>NZ_CP187186.1:807500-3782500 GCF_049665575.1 Aeromonas oralensis | reverse complement strand
ATTTGTTACAAGTGCTTTGGAAACTTCTTGGCGAAAACCAAATTTTATTTGGTCCTTGTTGTACAGCAACAAGTCGCGTCGTTTCGACGACACTTCTTGGGGTTGTATGGTTAAGTGACTAAGCGTACATGGTGGATGCCTTGGCAGTCAGAGGCGATGAAGGACGTACTAACCTGCGATAAGCCGTGAGCAGTCGGTAAGAGACATTACGACTCACGGATTTCCGAATGGGGAAACCCACTTAGCATAAGCTAGGTATCGCTGCGTGAATACATAGCGTAGCGAGGCGAACCGGGAGAACTGAAACATCTAAGTACCCCGAGGAAAAGAAATCAACCGAGATTCCCTCAGTAGCGGCGAGCGAACGGGGATTAGCCCTTAAGCATCTTGGAAGTTAGTGGAACGGTCCTGGAAAGGCCGGCGATACAGGGTGATAGCCCCGTACACGAAAACAACCTTGATGTGAAATCGAGTAGGGCGGGACACGTGACATCCTGTCTGAATATGGGGGGACCATCCTCCAAGGCTAAATACTCCTGACTGACCGATAGTGAACCAGTACCGTGAGGGAAAGGCGAAAAGAACCCCTGTGAGGGGAGTGAAATAGAACCTGAAACCGTGTACGTACAAGCAGTGGGAGCCCTTCGGGGTGACTGCGTACCTTTTGTATAATGGGTCAGCGACTTACATTTTGTAGCGAGGTTAACCGTATAGGGGAGCCGTAGGGAAACCGAGTCTTAACTGGGCGTCTAGTTGCAAGGTGTAGACCCGAAACCGGGTGATCTAGCCATGGGCAGGTTGAAGGTTGAGTAACATCAACTGGAGGACCGAACCCACTAACGTTGCAAAGTTAGGGGATGACCTGTGGCTGGGGGTGAAAGGCCAATCAAACTCGGAGATAGCTGGTTCTCCCCGAAAGCTATTTAGGTAGCGCCTCGGACGAATACTACTGGGGGTAGAGCACTGTTTGGGCTAGGGGGTCATCCCGACTTACCAACCCCATGCAAACTCCGAATACCAGTAAGTAATATCCGGGAGACACACGGCGGGTGCTAACGTCCGTCGTGAAGAGGGAAACAACCCAGACCGCCGGCTAAGGTCCCAAAGTTCTGGTTAAGTGGGAAACGATGTGGGAAGGCTCAGACAGCTAGGATGTTGGCTTAGAAGCAGCCATCATTTAAAGAAAGCGTAATAGCTCACTAGTCGAGTCGGCCTGCGCGGAAGATGTAACGGGGCTCAAACCAGGCACCGAAGCCGCGGATTCACACTAAGTGTGAGTGGTAGGGGAGCGTTCTGTAAGTCTGCGAAGGTGTATCGAGAGGTATGCTGGAGATATCAGAAGTGCGAATGCTGACGTAAGTAACGATAAAGGGGGTGAAAAGCCTCCTCGCCGGAAGACCAAGGGTTCCTGTCCAACGTTAATCGGGGCAGGGTGAGTCGACCCCTAAGGTGAGGCCGAAAGGCGTAATCGATGGGAAGCAGGTTAATATTCCTGCACGACTTGTAATTGCGATGGGGGGACGGAGAAGGCTAGGTGGGCCAGGCGACGGTTGTCCTGGTGAAAGTGCGTAGGTGGTGTTTCTAGGCAAATCCGGAGACACAACACTGAGACACGAGACGAACGCACTACGGTGCGGAAGCCATTGATGCCCTGCTTCCAGGAAAAGCCTCTAAGCTTCAGATTACAAGTCATCGTACCCCAAACCGACACAGGTGGTCGGGTAGAGAATACCAAGGCGCTTGAGAGAACTCGGGTGAAGGAACTAGGCAAAATAGAACCGTAACTTCGGGAGAAGGTTCGCTCTTGATGGTGAAGTCCCTTGCGGATGGAGCTGTCGGGAGTCGCAGTGACCAGATGGCTGGGACTGTTTATCAAAAACACAGCACTCTGCAAACACGAAAGTGGACGTATAGGGTGTGACACCTGCCCGGTGCCGGAAGGTTAATTGATGGGGTTAGCGCAAGCGAAGCTCTTGATCGAAGCCCCGGTAAACGGCGGCCGTAACTATAACGGTCCTAAGGTAGCGAAATTCCTTGTCGGGTAAGTTCCGACCTGCACGAATGGTGTAACCATGGCCATGCTGTCTCCACCCGAGACTCAGTGAAATCGAATTCGCCGTGAAGATGCGGTGTACCCGCGGCTAGACGGAAAGACCCCGTGAACCTTTACTACAGCTTGGCACTGAACATTGAACCTACATGTGTAGGATAGGTGGGAGGCTTTGAAGGCGTGACGCCAGTTGCGCTGGAGCCGTCCTTGAAATACCACCCTTGTATGTTTGATGTTCTAACGCAGGCCCGTGAATCCGGGTCGCGGACAGTGCCTGGTGGGTAGTTTGACTGGGGCGGTCTCCTCCCAAAGAGTAACGGAGGAGCACGAAGGTTGGCTAATCCTGGTCGGACATCAGGAGGTTAGTGCAATGGCATAAGCCAGCTTAACTGCGAGACGGACAGGTCGAGCAGGTACGAAAGTAGGTCATAGTGATCCGGTGGTTCTGAATGGAAGGGCCATCGCTCAACGGATAAAAGGTACTCCGGGGATAACAGGCTGATACCGCCCAAGAGTTCATATCGACGGCGGTGTTTGGCACCTCGATGTCGGCTCATCACATCCTGGGGCTGAAGTCGGTCCCAAGGGTATGGCTGTTCGCCATTTAAAGTGGTACGCGAGCTGGGTTCAGAACGTCGTGAGACAGTTCGGTCCCTATCTGCCGTGGGCGTTGGATGATTGAAGGGAGTTGCTCCTAGTACGAGAGGACCGGAGTGAACGAACCTCTGGTGTTCGGGTTGTCACGCCAGTGGCACTGCCCGGTAGCTAAGTTCGGAATCGATAACCGCTGAAAGCATCTAAGCGGGAAGCGAGCCCTGAGATGAGTCATCCCTGACCCCTTGAGGGTCCTAAAGGGCCGTTGGAGACCACAACGTTGATAGGTGGGGTGTGTAAGCGCGGCGACGTGTTGAGCTAACCCATACTAATTACCCGTGAGGCTTAACCATACAACACCCAAGAAGTGTTCTGGGCCTTGTAGCAAATACCAAGCGAACTACTAATTCAGTGATAATGACCAAGTCGTTATTCACGTCAGCTTTCCAAGATTGAAGATTTTGCCTGGCGGCCATAGCGCCGTGGAACCACCTGATCCCATGCCGAACTCAGAAGTGAAACGCGGTAGCGCCGATGGTAGTGTGGCATTCGCCATGCGAGAGTAGGACACTGCCAGGCACCCAACACGAGAAACCCCGCTCATCTGAGCGGGGTTTTTTATTGTCTGAAATTCAGCGTGTTGCAGCCTTGGCTCTGGTTCCAGTTATTACCGTTAGACCGTTTCCCCTTCTTTGTGATTGCTCCAGCCGGGCTGCCGAACACTCGATATCTCGATGTTTATCTTCTCATTTTCAAATCTCACCATTCCCTCCAGCCACTGGATCTGAGCGCTTGAGCTGTCCAGCTATTCCATTCGTCGATGATCACTATTGCTGCAGCGGGGGATGACAAGGCAAGCTGGATCCATAGACTGTCTCTTTCACGCATAAGGAGCTGTGTATGTTGGGGATCCACGATCTGGCGTTGTTTGTCGTATCCGGTCTGCTATTGAACATGATGCCGGGACCTGACTCCCTGCTCATCATGCTGCGCAGCGGTTCACAAGGCTGGCGGGCCGGTTCTGTGGCTGCGCTGGGAATAGGGACGGGCACCATGGTGCATGTGCTGGCGGCGGCGCTGGGACTGTCGGCTCTGCTGAGTGCCTCGGCCGAGCTGTTCGCCGTCATCAAGTTGATGGGGGCGCTCTACCTGGTCTATCTGGGAGGCTCGCTTCTGTGGCAAGGGGCTGGCTCACCGGCTGTGCGCGAGCCTGCCGTGCGGCTGCCTGCGCTCTCCTACGGCCGGATCTTCCGGCAAGGGTTGCTGACCAATGTGCTCAATCCCAAGGTAGCCCTGTTCTTCCTCGCCTTTGTTCCCCAGTTCATCGCTCCCGATGCACCGCAGAAGGCGCTAGCCTTCATCGTGCTGGGCTGTATCTTCAATTTCAACGGCATGATCTGGTGCCATCTGCTGGCCTTCTCGACCGCCTATGCGAGCCGCAGGATGGCCTTGCCTGGCTGGTTGGGCCGCTGGCTCAACCGCCTGATGGGGGGCTGTTCGTGGGGCTTGGCATCAAGCTGGCGGTGGAGTGAGAGGGTAAATGCCGGGCATAGAAAAAGGCGTATCCCATCGCTGGGATACGCCTTCGTCTGCACTGCAGCAGGCTGACTGAAATCAGTTCATGCCGTAGCGCTTGAGTTTCTTGCGCAGAGTACCGCGGTTGATGCCCATCATCACGGCGGCGCGAGTCTGGTTACCACGGGTGTACTGCATGATCACGTCCAGCATGGGAGCTTCGACTTCGGAGAGAACCATATCGTACAGATCAATCACTTCCTGACCGTTCAACTGGGCCAGGTAGTTACGCAGGGCCTGTTGCACAGAGTCACGCAGGGGGCGCTGGGTCGGCTCGGCAGCGTGATTGTGAGTAGTTGTTACCAATGCATCAGAAGTCAGGGTTTGTTCGAACATATTCGGTCGGCTCTTTAGTTATGCGTTAACCTAATCCATCGAAATACGCTTCGAGTGCCTCGAGTTGTGCATCTGCACAATCCAGGGCATTGAAGTGCTTACGGAATTCTCGGCCCGTCTCTTCTTCATCCAGATACCAGCCCACGTGTTTACGGGCAATGCGCGCTCCCAGATATGCACCATAAAACCGGTGCAGGTTGGTTACATGCTCGTTCATCAGGGTGCGAACCTCTTCCCTTTCGGGAGGCGGCAGCTTGGTGCCCGTCTCAAGAAAATGACGGATTTCCCGGAAAATCCAGGGTCGTCCTTGCGCAGCACGGCCGATCATCACGGCATCAACGCCGGTATAGTCGAGGACATACCGGGCCTTCTCCGGGCTGTCTATGTCGCCATTGGCGACAACAGGAATCGATACGGCCTGCTTAATCGCCCTGATAGTGTCGTACTCCGCCTCGCCCCGATAGAGGTCGGTACGGGTACGACCATGCACGGCAAGGGCCGCGATACCGCAATCTTCGGCGATTCGGGCGATCTCCTCGCCATTGCGGTTATCCGGATCCCATCCTGTGCGGATCTTCAAGGTGACAGGTACCTCCACTGCGTCCACCACGGCCCGGCAGATGGTTCTGACCAGATCGGGTTGGCGCAGCAGAGCGGAACCTGCCAGCTTCTTATTCACTTTTTTTGCCGGACATCCCATGTTGATGTCGACGATCTGAGCGCCCTGCTCCACGTTGTAGCGGGCAGCAAACGCCATCATCTCGGGGTCGGCTCCGGCAATCTGGACCGATCGCAAGCCACCTTCTGCAGAGTGATCCATTCTCATCCTGGTTTTCTGGGTATCCCAGACATCCGGGTTGGCCAGCAGCATCTCGGAAACGGCCATGCCGGCGCCCAATCGCAAACAAAGTTCACGAAATGGTCGGTCTGTTACACCGGCCATGGGAGCCACAATCAGGGGAGTTTCAAGCGTGTGGGGACCTATCTGCATTCCACGGTTACCATCGGCTTAGGGCGGCGTATATTACGCATTTTTTAGTCAGGAGAAAAGGTTAGTATTTGAGCGTCAGCCATTTTTTTCTGAAAAAAACGTCGCGCCAAGGCTTGCAAATTCAGGAGTGCTTGAAAATCAGACATATTGTCGAGCCGGACTGGCGGGGCCAAATGGGTGAGTGGAGAGGCGATTTGCCTGTCCCCATCCCGGACCGGTTTGCGTTATGATAGCGAGCTTGTATCGAGCAAAGGCTCCAAACAATTTCATTACAAACAGATTGGGGATGTATGACGGCAAGGTTCATCAAATCTCTCTACCCGTGTCTGCTTGGCGCCGTGCTGGGTTCGGCCCAGGCCCAGACGGTCAGTTTCAGCGAAGCCTGGAGTCGGGTCATCCGCCAGGATGACGGGCTGGCGGCCGAGCAGGCAGGGGTGGAGCGGGCGCAGCAACTGCGCGAGGCGGCCAAGGCCATGTATCTGCCCAAGGTGGATGTGGGGGCCAGCTATACCCACCTCGATCAGCCGATGGAGCTCGACATGATGGATCTCAACCCCATCGCCAACCATCCGGAATTCGGCAAGGTGCTGGCGCCCATCATGCAGGCGCTCAAGCTGACGCCCAACGACTTCGTCACCCCCCTCACCAAGCAGAACGTGGTGACCAGTTCGGTCAAGATGCTGTGGCCGCTGTTTACCGGTGGCCGCATCGATGCGGCGCAGGACATTCGCCAGGCCCAGGTGAGCGAGGCGCAGCAGTTGCTGGTGCTCAAGCAGCAGTCCACCTTCGAAAGCCTCTCCCAGACCTACTTCGGCGTGGTGCTGGCGGCCCAGGTGGTGCAGACCAAGCAGGAGATCGAGCAGGGGCTGTCCCGCCATCTGGAGCATGCCAAGAAGCTGGAGGCCCAGGGCCAGATTGCCCGGGTCGAACGTCTCTCCGCCCAGTCGGCCTATGACCGAGCGCGCATCGATACCCAGAAGGCAAGGCGTAGCCTGGAGATCGCCCAGCTGGCCCTTGGCCACATGCTCAAGCTCAAGCAGGCCGAGCCCAACACCCAGCTCTTCATCAACCAGCAGATGCCCGAGCTCGACGCCCTGGTGCAGGAGACGCTGGCGGTGCATCCCGGTCTCAAGCTGCTGACGGCCAAGAAGGAGCAGGCGCAGGGGATGATCAAGCTGGAGAAGGGCAAGTACGCCCCCGAGCTGTTCCTGTTCGGCAACTACAACCTCTATGAGGATGATTCGCTGGCCTCCAAGACCACGCCGGACTGGCTGGTCGGGGTGGGCGTCAGCATGCCGCTGGTGAGCCGTGACGGCCGCTCCGAGACGGTACAGGCGGCCAAGAGCGCCGAGCTGCAGGTCAATCTGCTGCAGGCCAAGACCCGCCAGGATCTGGAGCTGCTGGTCGAGAAGACCTGGCGCGAGGCGGCGCAGGGGCTGGAGGAGTTCCAGTCGCTCTCTTCCACCCAGGCGCTGGCCGAGGAGAACGTGCTGCTGCGGGACAAGGCGTTCGGGCAGGGACTCTCTACCTCCCTCGACGTGGTGGATGCCCGCAACCAGTTGGCCGGGGTCAAGACCCAGCGCGCCGCTGCCGCTTATCAATACGTGATCTCGCTGGCCCGCCTCTTGGCGCTCTCCGGTCAGATGAACAGTTTCAATCAATATCAGCATGGGCAAGTGATCGAGGTGAATTCATGATCGCGCGCCACTCTGCTCCTTTTTTCATGTCTGTTTCGACCGCCAAGGGTCGCCCGTTTGCCGAGGTGAATGCATGAGTCATCCCCCCATCAAGAAGAAGATGAGCCAGGCCAAGCCGCTGTTGCTGCCACTGGCGCTGGTGCTGCTGGTCATCTGGCTGGGCTGGCGTTTCTGGCTGGCCTATCAGCCGGAGCCAGTGCGCCTGCAGGGGCAGATCGAGGCGCAGCAGTACTCCGTCTCCTCCAAGGTGGCGGGGCGCATCGACGAGGTACTGGTTAAAAAGGGTGAACAGCTTGCCAAAGATCAGCTGGTGTTTACCCTGGCCAGTCCGGAAATCGAAGCCAAGCTGAGCCAGGCCAAGGCCGGCCAGGCGGCGGCTGGCGCCATGGCCGAAGAGGCCGAGAAAGGGCGCGCGCGCAGCAGATTGCCGCCGCCAAGGATCAGTGGCAAAAGGCCAAGGCAGCCGCGCTGCTGCGTGGCAAGACTTACGAGCGCATCGCCAGCCTGCATCGGGATGGCGTGATGCCGCTGCAAAAGCGCGATGAGGCCTGGACCGCCTGGCAGGCGGCCAAGTACAGCGAAGGCATGGCCTGGCAGCAATACCAGATGACCCTGGAAGGGGCGCGGGAAGAGACCAAGATTGCGGCGCGCGAGCAGGCCAAGATGGCAGCCGGTGGTGTGGCCGAAGTGGAGGCCTACCTGGCCGATACCCGCATCGCCAGCCCGCACACCGGGGAAGTCTCCCAGGTGCTGCTGCGCAGCGGAGAGCTGGCGCCGCAGGGCTTCCCGGTGGTGACCCTGCTCGACATGAGCGATGCTTGGGCCCAGTTCCACGTGCGTGAAGATCTGTTGCCCCGCTTTGCGCTGGGTACCGAGTTCGATGCCCGTATTCCCGGCCTGGGCGAGCAGACGGTGCGCTTCAAGGTGACCCATGTGGCCGTGATGGGGGATTTCGCCACCTGGCGTGCCACCGATACCCGCCAGGGCTTTGACATGAAGAGCTTCCAGGTAGAGGCGCGCCCGCTGCAACCGGTTGAGGGGCTGCGGGTCGGCATGAGCGTGCTGGTCGAACTCTGATGGGACGTGAATGGCGGTTGCTGTGGCAGGATCCGTTCGGCCGGGCGCTGGCAAGCTGGCTACCCCTGTTGCTGATAGGGATCCTCTGCTGGGTCTTTTCGGCAGGGCTGGCGCGGGATCTCAAGATAGGTCTGGTGGATCTGGATCAGAGCCTGCTGTCACGTGAGCTGGCCTTCTCGCTGGATGCCTCCGCCGGACTCAAGGTCGCCCAGCAGTTTGATTCCATCGAGGCAGGGGCCCGCGCACTGCGAGGGGGCGACATCTACGCCCTGGTCGTGCTGCCAAACCACCTTGAGCGCGATGCCCGGCAAGGCACCCAGCCGCAGGTCACCGTATTCAACAACGGCCAGTTCATCCTGATCGCCAAGCTGGTCAACTCGGCGCTGGCCCAAGTGGTCGGGACGCTCAACGGTCAGGTGGGCGTGCTCTCGGCCATGGCGGGCGGCAAGGCGCTGCCCGGTGCGCTGGGGCAGGCGGTGCCCATCGCCAGCCAGGTGACGGCGCTCTACAACATCAACTCCAGCTATGCCCAGTTTTTGCTGAGTGCCCTGTTGCCGGCGGTGTGGCAGATCCTGGTGGTGCTCTACGGCATCAATGCGCTGGCCCGCACCGATCGGCTGGGGCTGGACTGGACTACCAAAGGGGTCTGGTTCGGTCTCTGGCGCACCCTGCTGCCCCACGTGCTGATTGGCTGGGGCTGGGGGCTGGGCTGGAGCCTGCTGCTGTTCAAGGGGTTTGGTTACCCGATGCAGGGCAGCTGGCTGGTGTTGACGGCAGGACTGGGGCTGGCGTCGGCCGCCTGCGTCAGCATGGGGGCCTTCTTCTACGGCATCATCCGGGATCCGGCCCGCGCCCTGTCGCTGGCCGGTGCCTACACCGCGCCGGGCTTTGCCTTCATGGGGGTCACCTTTCCGGTCAGTGCCATGGGGGATTTCGCCCAGTTCTGGCGCAGCCTGCTGCCCATCTCCCACTATGTCGAGCTGCAGATAGGTCAGACCAACTACGGTCAACCGCTGGCGGCGGCGCTGCCCCAGTTTGGCGCCCTGCTGCTGTTTCTGCTGCCCCTGCTGTTGGTGGTTCGCCGCTATCAGGCCCAGGCGAGCGCGACCCCCGTTAATGAGGAGCCCAGGTCATGATGGAATGCTGGGGTTTGCCACGCCTTGAGTGGCGGCCGATCGACCTGTGCCTCTCGCTGGCGCCACAAATTGCTGCCTCCTGGCGGTGGAAGGAGCCAATGACATGCTAGGTTTCTGGGATCTGCTGCGCCTCGAGCTGCGCACCCTGCTGGCGGACAGGGCCATCATGCTCACCCTGTTCGGCGGCGTCTTCTTTTACTCCTTCCTCTATCCGCAGCCCTATCTGCACCAGCTGCCGCGGGAAGAGGCGGTGGTGGTGGTCAACGAGGATGGCAGTCAGCTGTCGCGCCAGCTGGAGTTCATGGCCGATGCCACGCCGCAGGTAAAACTGGTGGCGCGGGCGGGCAGTCTGGATGAGGCTCGTGCATTGCTGCTGGCGGGGCAGGGCAGCGGCATTTTGCACATCCCCCGCCACTTCTATCGGGATCTGATGCAGGGCAAGAGCGTCACTCTCGGCTATGCCGGCGATGCCTCCTACTTCCTGGTTTACGGCACCATTGCCGAGGGGCTGGCCCAGGCGGGCGGCACCCTGGCCGCTCAGGTGAAGGTCGCCAGATTGCTGAGCCACGGTGAGGCCTTGCCGCAGGCCGCCATGGGCTGGAATGCGGTGGCGCTCAACGTGCTGCCGGTGTTCAACCCCACCATGGGCTATGTGAACTACGTGGTGCCGGCGGTATTCGTGCTGATCCTGCACCAGGTGCTGCTGATGGGCACCGGCATCCTGGGGGCGACCCAGAACCAGCGCAGCCAGCGCGGCGAGGAGGGTTACTGGCAGCATGCTCCCATCCTGCCACTGCTGCTGGCCCGCACCCTGGTGGTGGGGGGCTGTTCGTGCTGCCGGTGAGCTACTTCTTCGGCTTCTGTTTTGATCACTACAACATAGTGCGCACCGCCGAGCCGGCCGCACTCTGGCTGTTCACCCTGCCGTTCCTGCTGGCAACCACCTGGCTGGGAGTTGTGCTGGGGGCACTGTTTACCCGCCGGGATTTGCCGACTCAGGTAGTGCTTGTCTCCTCGCTGCCGCTGGTCTTTCTGGCCGGCTTCATCTGGCCGCTTGAGCTGATCCCGACTCCGCTCAACTGGCTGGCGCAGTGGGTGCCGAGCACCCCGGCCATCGAAGGTTTTCTGCGGCTCAACCAGATGGGGGCTGAGTTTGCTCAGGTCTCCCACTACTGGTGGCAGCTGTGGGGGCTGGCACTGCTCTACGGTGCGCTGGCCTGCCTGCTGTTGCGCTGGCGGCAGCACTCGTTGCCGGTTGCCAGCCAGCTTGCCTTGCAGAGTGAAACCACCGCCGGTTAAGCGGGATGGCACAAGCGCGCGCGAGACGGTGTGCGGACTAAAGCGAAAAACGGTCAGCCCAAGGGCTGACCGTTTTTGTATGCGCTGGACTCAGTGAAGCTGGCACTGCTTTAGCCGCGCTGGAGGTCGGGATCGCCGATGGCGTAGATCTGGCTGTGTGCCGCCTTGTCACTCAGCAGACGCAGTCCGCAGGCGGCGACGTCGGCACGACGCACCAGGCCGTGCACCTCCTCGCCCTGGCTCAGCACGGCCTGACCGGTGGCCTCGCCATCCTGCAAACCTGCCGGACGCAGTATGGTCCACTCGAGCGCGCTGGTCTGCAGCCAGCTCTCCGCCAGACTCTTGAGGCGCACCTCGTGACCGAATGCAGCGCGGGCCCGCTGCGGCAAATATTGCCAGCTGTCGCCGCAGCCGAGGGAGGTGACCAGCAGCAGCCGTTTCAGGCCTGCCTGCTCCATGGCATCGATCACATGGCGGTTGCCCTGATAGTCCACCGGCGCGGCCTGACGGAAGCTGCCAAGGGTAGAGACGACCTGTGCATCTTGCCCCGCACGGGCACATGCCTGTTGCACCGCAGCCGGATCCAGCGCATCCCCTTCGATCACTTCGACCCCCAGCGCACCTAGTTCTGTGGCCATCTCGGGGTTGCGTACCAGCGCAACGACCCGGTGCCCCTGGTTCAGGGCGTGATGAGTAAAGGCGCGGCCCAGCCCGCGGCTGGCTCCGAAAATCAGTGTGGTTGGCATAGCTGAGCTCCCTTGGCAAAAGGGGCTAGCCTAGTGGCTTGTGTGCTTGCTGTAAATGAGAGTTGTTTCTATTTGTGAGGCGGCAAGGAGGAGAAGGTGCGAGCCGCCAGCGACTCGCACTCTTTGAGAGGCATCAGCCGTTGTAGTTGCCGATGCTGGGGCGACGGCTGGGGCCATTCATATGGATAGCAACAGCAGGGCTGAATGCCTTAAGGGCTTCAAAGCAAAAGTCCCCGATCGCCTGATGCAGGGTCTCTGGCGTATGGTTAGTAATTAAGATGACGCTCTTTGACAGGTTGCGACGGCGGCGCAGCAGGTGGCCGAGGAAGCTGGACTGGCTCTCCGCCATTTTGGCGCGGTTGGCTGCTACTTCATCGATGATCAGCAGATCCACCTCTTCCAGTGCGCGGCGATACTGGTTGCGTTCTTCTTGGTCGGGGATGACGTTGAAGAAGAGGCGATCGACGATGGAGGCCCACTGCTGGAAGATCACCGATTTCTGGTGAAGGGAGATTAGTTCGTGAGCGACTGCACCAGCTAGAGTGGACTTGCCGGTTCCATAGTCTCCATGGATTAGCATGCAACTCCCTCCCCATTGTTCAAAACCGCAGATGAATTGACGCGCTGTTTCTATCGGATATTGCAGGATTGGGTCTGTGGTATCCATTTTCTCAAATACCCAATTCGGATTGAGGTCGGCCTGGGTGATCAGTTTCTGGATCCGCTCCTGACGGGCCGCCTTCTGCAGCTCGCGTACCTCGGCGTTGGCCTTGGCGTCGTACTCTTTACGCAGGGTCTCGTAGTCATACTGGCTGCCACCTGTCTGGGCCTGTAGGCGGCGGATACGTTCTAACAGCCCACTAACATGGCTACTCAGTTCGGGGTCATGTGCCCTCTGAGCCTGTTTGTTTTGAGTTTGTTTTTGGAGTTTATTTTCGATCTCTTTCAGATCCTGGAGGTGTGGTTCATATGGTTTAGTCATTGGGCACTCCTTTTGGATGCTGATCACGTAGCTCAATATCTTACTATGTTCGCGAAAATTTACTGGAAGATGAGTTTAGTTCTCATCTTTTTGATTCTTTTTTGCTTCGTGTTGGCGTCGTGCGTCTTTCAAGATCTCTAACGCACGTTTATTTGATTCAGTATCAATCGAGGAAGTTACGTTCACCTGCTGGTAGCCCTGCACCTCCATCGGCTTGCGGCGGGTATAGCGGCGGGTCTTGAGGGCGCGAATGAACTTGAGCATCCACTGGTGTTGGGAGTCGAACACCTCGGGCCGCCCCAGCCAGTAGGCGATGAACTCGCCGAGATCCTCTTCGTTGTAGCTGGCATCGATCACCCCGCACAGGCGGGCGAGGGCTGGCAGCTCTGCATCCGGGCGCCATTGCAGGTGCATCTGGAATGGGCGCTCCGGCAGCGGGCTGCGCACCCGCTGGGTCAGCAGCGGCAGCTGGAACGGGCACTGATGGTAGTGCTCACTGTCGTTTTGCGCCTCGACTTGCAGCAACCCCGCCTCCATCAGCTCATCGAACAGCTCGGTCAGCTGGCGGGCATTGACCTGAAAGGAAAAGCCGCTGGGATCGCCCGGGTCGACCACCGCCAGCGCCCGGCCGAGTTCGGGGTAGTTGAGCCTGGCCAGCTGATTTTCCAGCACCAGTCGGCGCAGCTGCAGGGTATAGAGGCTGCGGGCCGGGTGGGACAATCTGGGATGGGCGAGGGCGCTGTATTCGGCAGGGGTCATGGCATGCTTCATTGACGGACGTGGCGGTATTATCCCCCATGGCGGAGCCTCATACAATTGATGGCAATGCCCGGCACCGCCGGCGGGTGGTCGGCTCGCCCGCAATCGGGGTTGCTTGTTTTCGTATGACGCTGTTTTTTGTCAGCCAAGCTGCAAAGAGGAGAAAAAGCTGAGTTTCGATGAGCATCATTAGCTGCTTTATTTCAAGCAGTTGGCCGCCAGAATAGCTAGCGGGCATGGATTTTTCGGCGATTATTCAATCATCTGATTGGTCAATGCAGTCGGTTATGGTCTAGGCTTGAGGCTAAATAACTGGTTGACTAATAAGAGCTTTATCAAGATGTCAAAAGCCGGACTACGGATCCTGGTGGTGGAGGACGAAGCCGTTTTTCGCCACTCGCTGGTCAATTATCTCGCTCACGATGGTGCCTGCGTGTTCCAGGCCGAAGACGGCATTGAAGGTCTCTCTGCCGCCGCTCTCTATCACCCCGATGTGGTGTTATGTGATTTGAACATGCCCAACATGGATGGGCATGAGGTGATCGCCTGTCTCACGGCCCGCTACCCTCATATTCCTGTCATCGTCATTTCGGCCCAGAGCAAGATGGAGGCGGTCGAGCGAGCGCTGCGCGCCGGTGCCCGCGATTTCCTGCTCAAGCCCATCTCGGACTTCGGTCAGGTGCGTCGCAGCATAGAGCAGTGCCTGAGCGCCAACCACGGTTATGGACAACAGCTGGAGTTGATGGAGCACATCGACTTCTTTCGCGAACACGACCAGGCGGCGACCCGGCTGCTGGCCTGGTTGAAGCCGCCGGGCTTGCAGGAGTGGGGGCCCTGGCAGGTCACCTTTGAAGGGATGGGCAATCTGTTCATTCCCGATACCTTCAAGGTGGATGACAAGCTGCTGGTGCTAGTGATGGAGCTGCCGATCCTCGGGGTGGATGCCGCCTTCTGCGGCGCCCTGGTGCGCTCCCTGATGAACGCCCCGTATCGCCAGTTTCAGCGTGGCGAGAGTCTGCTGCTGACCCAGCCCCACCGGTTGCTCGATTACCTCAATCTGCAGCTGGTCGAATCCGGCCTGCGCCACTCCTTCGCCATGGCCGCCTTGTTGTTTGACCAGGAGGACGGGCTGGTCTTTGCCAATGCCGGGCTGACTTCACCCCACTGGCTGGTGCGCTCCGGCGGCTTGCCGCTCGGTCTGCTGCGTACCAGCCACTACGCCTTGCACAGGCGCAGCTGGCATGAACCCTTTGACCTGCAGTTTCGCAGTGACAGCGGCAGTGCCCTGCATGTGCAGGTTCGACATCATTGAGGCCGTGTCAGACGGCCACATACAAAGAGGGCGCCCATGGGCACCCTCTTTGTTGCTGACAATCTTGACCGCTTAGACGGCGGCAGATTGCAGCTTCTTGTCGTGTTCCTGCGGCTCTTTGGCCGGACCTTCTGCACCGTGCATCCAGTAGACCAGGCGATTGGCCATGGTCAGCAGGATCAGCGCGCTGATCACGGCGGCCAATGCGATGCCACCGAAGATGGCCATGGCACCGGATTCGCCGACGAAGGAGCCGATGAAACCGGCGGCATAGTTGGCCAGGGCCACGAAGCCGAACCAGGCACCCATCATCAGGGAGGCCAGGCGCAGCGGAGCCAGCTTGGTCACCATGGAGAGGCCAATCGGGGAGAGGCAGAGCTCGCCCAGGGTGTGGAACAGGTAGGCTCCGACCAGCCAGAACATGGAGGTCTTGACGGCCTGATCACCACCTTGCTCCAGCACGGCACCGATCATGAACAGGAAGCCCACGGCCAGGAACAGCAGGCCCATGGCGAACTTCACCGGGGAGTTCGGCTCTTTCTTGCCGAGCTTGATCCAGATGGCGGCAACGATGGGGGCCAGCGTGATAATGAAGAAGGGGTTCAGGGACTGGAACCAGGCGGTCGGCACTTCGAAGCTGCCGATCATGCGGTCGGTATACTCCTGCGCGTACAGGTTCATCAGACCACCGGCCTGCTCGAAGCCGGCCCAGAAGATGATGGTGAACAGACCCAGCACCAGGATGACCTTGATGCGATCCACTTCCTGCTTGGTCAGCGGAGCCTTCTGCTCCTTGGAGCGCTGCTCAGCGGCGCGCTGGGCGGCCGGCACGCGGCCGATGTCACCCAAGAAACGCTGAGCCATGGTAGCCTGCACCACCAGGGAGAGCAGCATGCCGATACCGGCGCTGACGAAGGCGGCTTGCCAGCCATAGGCGGTTGCGGCGGCGCCACAGATCACACCGGCCAGCAGGGAGCCCAGATTGATACCCATGTAGAAGATGGTGAAGGCGCCGTCACGACGGTGGTCACCTTCCTGATACAGGTCACCCACCATGGTGGAGATGTTCGGTTTGAACAGACCGTTACCCACGATCAGCAAGCCGAGACCCGAGTAGAAGACGGTGTTGACCATGTCCGGGAACATGGCGTGCGGCAGCGCCAGGGTAAATTGGCCGGCGGCCATCAGTACGGCACCAAACAGAATGGCGCGGCGTTGGCCGAGGAAGGTATCTGCCAGCCAGCCGCCGATGATCGGGGTGATGTAGACCAGACCGGTATAGATGCCGTACAGCTTGAGGGCATCGGCCTGAGTCCAGCCCATCCCGCCGTTGGCAGTCATGTCAGTCAGATAGAGCACGAGCACGGCACGCATGCCGTAATAGGAGAATCTCTCCCACAGTTCGGTACTAAAGAGCAAAAAAAGCCCTTTAGGGTGACCTAAAAAGGTCCCTTTGGACGGATTATTCATTGGAACTTCCACCTGTGTCTTATATTTTTTTAGAAATTTTATGCAAGGGCTAGGAACAAGCCATAATCCTTATAGAACAAGCGTGATTAAATTACAATATTATGATTTAGCGATATTTTATCTATCAATGGTTGAATATATGTTTATAAAATGAAAAAGGGCATCGAATGATGCCCAGTGTTTTATTCCATTAATAGGTTAAATATTCAGCTATTACAGCTGCTTGGCAAACTGTTTCAACCAAGTGATAAATTCGCCGTTCAGTTCCGGATGGCGCACTGCATATTCCACGTTGGCTTTCATGTAACCGAACTTGCTGCCGCAGTCGTGGCTGCGCCCTTTCATGAAGTAGGCATTCACCTGCTCCTGTTCCATCAGCATGGCGATGGCATCGGTCAGCTGGATCTCGTCACCGGCACCGGCGGGGGTCTTCTCCAGCAACGGCCAGATGTTGGAAGAGAGCACGTAACGGCCGACCACGGCCAGATTGGAGGGGGCCTCATCACGGGGGGTTTCTCTACGATGGCCTGCATCGGCAGAGACATGCCCTCGCTCAGCGCCTCTCCCTTGATGTCGGCGATGCCGTATTTGTCCACTTCACTCTCGGGGACGGCTTCCACCATGATCTGGCTGATGTGATCCTCTTCGAACATGTGCACCATCTCGGCCAGGTTGTCCTGCTTGAGGTCGCTGGCCACCTCGTCGATCAGCACGTCCGGCAGCAGCACCGCAAACGGGTTGTCGCCGATCAGCGGACGGGCGCAGAGCACCGCGTGTCCCAGACCTTTGGCTTCCCCCTGGCGGACGTGCATGATGGTGACGTCTTTCGGGCAGATGTGTTGCACCTCTTCCAGCAGTTGCCGCTTGACCCGCTTCTCGAGGGTCGCTTCCAGCTCGAAGCTCTTGTCGAAGTGGTTTTCGATGGAGTTCTTGCTCGAGTGGGTGACCAGGATGATCTCCTTGATGCCGGCGGCGATGGCTTCGCGCACCACATACTGGATCAGCGGTTTGTCGACGACGGGCAGCATCTCCTTGGGGATGGCCTTGGTGGCTGGCAGCATGCGGGTGCCCAGACCGGCGACGGGAAGAACGGCTTTGCGTACAACGAGTGGTGTCTTTTTCATGGAGAGAGTCCAGAGATACAAAGTGGGCCCATGATACCCGAAGAAAAATAGGGCAGCCACAGGCTGCCCTTATGATGGAAGGGGTATGGATCGGTTACTTGACGATAATCATGTCCCGATTTGCTTCCAGCGTGGCGGGTCCGATACCGCTCACATCGGCCAGCTGATCCACGGTAGTGAACTTGCCCTGCTTCTCGCGGTAATCGACGATGGCCTGTGCCTTCTTCTCGCCAATGCCCTTGAGCGCAGTCAACTCATTGATACTAGCGGTGTTGAGGTTCACCTTGCCGCTCTCCTTGGCGGCGGTGACCGTGGTTGCCGGCTTGGCAGCAGGCTTGTCGGCGGCCAGCAGAGGCTGGCTGAACAGGGGCAGGCAGCTCAGCAGCAGGGTGGCGGTCAGGGTCTTGTAGTTCATGGCGGCACGTCCTTGTGTGGTTTGGTATGCCTATTGAGAATTAGCCGAGTCGCGCCACTTTTTGTCTGTCATATCTGACACTGTATAAGTCAGAGCAAACGGCTATAAGCTTCCTTTATCCAAACTAGGTACACTGTGCTAACCATTTGACCAGGATGTCTTTTCTTATGTTTTTTCCCGCGATTTCCGAGCTGGAGCCCATCGCCCGCGCCGCCGGTGACGCCATCATGGCCATCTACAGTCAGCCCTTTGCAGTGGAGTACAAGCAGGACGAAAGCCCCTTGACCGCCGCCGACAAGGGGGCGCATGAGGTGATTGTGCAGGCGCTGGCCCGGCTGACGCCCGAGATCCCCGTGCTGTCGGAGGAGTCAGATCCTGAGTTGATGAGCGCACGGCTCGGCTGGTCCCGCTACTGGCTGGTGGACCCGCTGGACGGCACCAAGGAGTTCGTTTCCCGCAACGGCGAGTTCACCGTCAATATCGCCCTGATTGAAGAGGGAGCACCGCGTTGGGGACTGGTCTATGCCCCGGTATTGGACCAGCTCTGGTATGGCGGTAAGGAGCTGGGGGCCTGGCGGGTGGCTGATGGCAAGCGTGAGGCCATCCAGAGCCGACCTCATCAGGAAGGCACGCCCTGGCGGGTGGTAGGCAGTCGCAATCACCTCTCCCAGGCAACCCTGGATTACCTGGCGGACTTTGGTGACATGGCGCGGGGCGAGATTGAGCTGGTCTCCATGGGCAGTTCGCTCAAGTTCTGCGTCATCGCCGAAGGGGGCGCCGAGCTTTACCCGCGCCTCGCACCCACCTGCGAGTGGGATACTGGTGCGGCGCAGGCGGTGCTGGAGGGGGCGGGCGGCAGAGTCAGCCAGCTCGATGGCTCGCCGCTGTGCTACAACAAGCCGGACATCCTCAACCCCTGGTTCGTGGCCAAGGCATAAAACGGGATATCGGGATGCAAAAAGGCCGGACTGGTATGAATTGCCAGTCCGGCCTTTTTCATTTCGCTATTCGCGTTGGGTCAGAAGACTTTCTTGAACGGCTTGATGGTCACCTTGGCATAGACACCGGCCGCCACATAGGGATCGGCATCGGCCCAGGCCTTGGCATCCGCCTGTGAGGCGAACTCGGCGATGACTGTGCTGCCAGTGAAGCCGGCATCGGCCGGATCCTCGGCATCAATGGCCGGGTTGGGGCCGGCGGTGAGCAGTCGCCCTTCATCCTGCAGCGCCTGTAGCCTGGCCAGATGGGCCGGACGAGCCTGCTTGCGCAGCGGCAGGCTGCCCTGAACATCTTCGGAATAGATGAGATACCACATGAGACGATCCTTTTCTTGATGGCAGTTATTTCTTCATTTCATTTTCCTGCTCGGCGGGCAGGTGGCGATAGAGATAGACACCGCTCAACAGGGTGAATACCAGGGTCATGCCGAGCAGGCCAAACACCTTGAAGTTGACCCACATCTCCTGCGGCAGGGTGAAGGCCACATAGAGGTTGAGCAGGCCGCAGACGGTAAAGAAGCCGACCCAGCCGAGATTGACCCGATCCCAGACGGGATCCGGGGCTTGCAGCTCCTTGCCCAGCATCTGCTTGATCAGGTTTTTGCCAAAGCCGTAGCGGCTGATGAGCAGGCCCAGCGCAAACAGGACGTTGATGACGGTGACTTTCCACTTGATGAAGGTGTCGTCGTGGAAGAAGACGGTGAGGCCGCCGAAGAAGCCGACCAGCAGGAAGGTGAACAGCTGCATCTTCTCGACCTTGCGATAGCGGATCCAGCTGTAGGCGAGCTGCAGACCGGTTACCACCACCAGGGCACCGGTCGCCATGTAGATGTCGTAGAACTTGTAGACTGCAAAGAAAACGATAAGAGGAATAAATTCAATAAATTGCTTCATGTCTGGCTCGTCGCCCTCAAAAGTGGACCGCAAAATTTCATTCAGTGTACCTGCCCGATGGGCAACGGCAAATGAATAAGACCGCTCATTCGCCAGCCAGTTCCTCAGCCAAATAGCTGCCTTGCGATCTCGGCGCCCAGCCGCTGCTGATCCGCCAGCAGATCGCGGATGTGGTGCTCTTCAATGAGCGGATTGAGCAGCACGGCCCGCAGCAGGGTGAGCGGCTGGGTGCCGTAGCGACCCACGGCGCGCTGAGTGCGGGAGACAAAACTGTGCCCCTCGGCGCGCTGAGCCTTCTGCAGGGCGATATTGAAGGTATTGACCTGTTCGTTGGCAGCCTCGTCCAGCACCTTGCCCTGCAGATGAGGGGGGATGCAGCGATAGGAGAGCAGGTTCATCACCGGGGCTGACATCAGTTCGAAGGCGGGATCCTGGTCGATAAGGCTGGCCATCAGGCGGGCCCGGTCGTAGTTGGCCTCGATGAGTTCGGCATAACCCTGTTGGCCGAACAGCTGGAAGGCGGCATCCAGATAGAGGGCGTTGGCCGGGCGGGTGCCCTCCAGGGTAAAGCGGCCCTGATCAAAGGAGCTGGCGCGGATGGCGTAGGGGGCCTCCCGCTTGACCGCCATCATCAGGTCCGGCTGGCGGCAGAGCAGCATGCCGGTACCGAGCGGCACCAGCAGTTGCTTGTGGCCATCCAGGGTGACGGTATCGGCTCGTTCGATCCCTGCCAGCAGCGCCTGATAACGGGGCGAGAACAGGGTCGGGCCACCCCAGGCAGCATCCACGTGGAAGTGGATCTGCTCGCGCTCGGCAATGTCCGCCAGCTCAGGCAACGGGTCGATGGAGCCGAAATCGGTGCTGCCGGCCACGCCGACCAGTGCCAGCACCTTGAGCTTCTGCTCCTTGCATTGGGCAAGGGCCTGCTCCAGCGCCGCCATGTCGAGCCGGTTCTGATCGTCGGTGGGAAGGCGCCAGACGCTGCGCGCCCCCAGCCCCAGCAGATCCATCCCCTTGTCGAAGGAGTAGTGCATCAGCCGCGAGCCCAGGATGACGGCGCCGCGATAGCCCTGCTCATAGAGCGCGAACAGGTTGTCGCCGCAGGCGCGGTTGCGGGCCAGCCAAAGGGCGGTGACGTTGGCGATGGTGCCGCCGCTGGTCATGACGCCGAGGGCGGCATCCTTGGCATGCATCTGGGTGTCATAGAAGAGATCGTCGGCGCGATAGATGAGGCGGTGCAGTTTGGCCAGCACCTCCCGTTCCAGAAAGCTGAGCAGACGGGAGGACTCCATCTTCATCGGGTTCTGGTTGAGCATCACCACCAGGCGGGACAACTCGGCAGTGAAGGCCGGTAACGGGGCCGTCATATGGCCCATGTAGCGTGGCGAGGTAAGGTGAGATGCGCCAGGCACCAGGGTGGCCAGGCGGGCCAGATAGTCATCGATGGTGATGCCGGTGGCCGGCATGCGGGATTGATCGAGCTGGTGGGTGAACTGGTCGCGCTGGTAGGGAGCCTGACTGTCATCCGAGTGGTGGAAGGTCTCCAGCAGATCCGTCATGGCCTGGCCGAAGGCCGGATCCGGTAGTGCAAACAGTTCAGTCAACTTCATCAGGTTCTCCAGACCGGGTTGCCAGGGAGTCACTGGGGGGTGAGCAAGCGCGGTGGCAACAGCTACGTGGGCATCGGCCGCAGAGCATACACCAAAGGCCAGCGGGTGACAGCCATGCGTACCTCCTCAACACATGGCAAACGGCATGAAAATCACTTTAAGCTAACACTTGTACTCTGAAATGACGGCAGCTAGAGTGAGCGCAGTTTGGGCAGGAGTATGCAATGAGCAGTGTGACGGATTATTCGCCCCGCGAGGAGCTGGCCAACCGCCTCAGCCACGGCCTGGGGCTGGTGCTGGGGATCCTGGGGTTGGTGTTGTTGTTGAACAAGGGCTGGGCGCAGGGCCCTCAGGCGCTGGTCAGTTACAGCCTCTATGGTGGCAGCCTGGTGCTGCTCTATCTGGCCTCGACCCTCTACCACAGCATGGTGGAAGGGCCGGCCAGACGTTGGTGCAAGGTATTCGACCACTGCGCCATCTATCTGCTGATCGCCGGTACTTATACCCCTTTCCTGCTGGTGGCGCTCGACACGCCATTGGCACAGGGGTTGATGGTGGTGATCTGGGGGTTGGCGTTGGCGGGGGTGGTGTTCAAGCTACTCTTCATCAACCGCTTCAAGAAGCTGTCGCTGTTTACCTATCTGATGCTGGGCTGGCTGTCGTTGCTGGTGGTCTATCAGCTTTATATCCATCTGGAGGGGGAAGGCTTGCTGCTGCTCGGGCTGGGTGGTCTCATCTACAGCCTGGGGGTGATCTTCTATGTGGCCAAACGTATCCCCTACAACCACGCTATCTGGCATCTGTTCGTGCTGGGGGGCAGCATTTGTCACTTTATGGCCATTTATGGTTACGTCGCATAACTAGCCCTTAATTGGTATTTTTTGCTGTTCAAAAGGATAAATTCGTGCGGTATCACACAGTTGGCCGCGGCGTTTGCTGACAAGCTAGGGACAGTTCAATTCGCAAAGGATGCACGAAATGAGTGATATCGCGCTTTCCATCAGCATGTTGTCGCTGGTGGCAGTGCTGGGGCTCTGGCTGGGGAACTGGCGGGTCTATGGCGTTGGTCTCGGGATCGGAGGGGTGCTGTTCGGCGGCATCATAGTGGGCCACTTCGCCGGCCTCTCGGGGCTGGCGCTGGATGAGCAAACCCTGCACTTCATTCAGGAGTTCGGCCTGATCCTGTTTGTCTACACCATCGGCATTCAGGTCGGCCCCGGCTTCTTCTCCTCCCTGCGCAGCTCCGGCCTCAAGCTCAACGGCTTCGCCGCCCTGCTGGTTCTGCTTGGTTGCGCCGTGGCGGCCGCCCTGCATCAGCTGTTCGACGTGCCGCTGCCGGTGATCCTGGGGGTCTTCTCCGGCGCCGTGACCAACACCCCGTCTCTCGGTGCCGGCCAGCAGATCCTGGCGGAGCTGGGCGCCGCGCCCGGTTCCACCGGCCTGATGGGGATGGGCTATGCGGTCGCCTATCCGTTCGGCATCTGTGGCATCTTGTTGACCATGTGGCTGATCCGTATGTTCTTTCGCATCAAGATCGACGAAGAAGCCGCCCAGTTTGAACAACAGGCCGGCAAGACCAAGGAGAGTCTGCAGACCATCAACATCGCAGTGCGCAACCCCAACATCCACGGTCTGATGCTGAGCGAGATCCCGAGTCTCGATGAGGCAGACGTCATCTGCTCGCGCCTCAAGCGCGGCGATGAGCTGATGGTGCCGCGGCCGGATTCGCGTATCGAACTGGGCGACCTGCTGCACCTGGTGGGTGAGCGGCACGCCCTGCGCAAGGTGCTGCTGGTGCTGGGTGAGGAGGTTGAGACCTCGCTCTCCACTCGCGGCACCGATCTGCGGGTGGAGCGGGTAGTGGTGACCAACGAGCAGGTGCTCGGCAAGAAGATCCGCGATCTCGACATCAAGCAGAAATATGACGTGGTGATCTCGCGCCTAAACCGGGCCGGTATCGAGCTGGTGCCGACCAGCCAGACCAGCTTGCAGTTCGGTGACATCCTCAACCTGGTGGGGCGGCTCGATGCCATCGAGGCGGTCACCAATGTGGTGGGCAACGTGCAGCAGAAACTGCAGCAGGTGCAGATGCTGCCGGTGTTCATCGGCATCGGCCTTGGCGTGCTGCTCGGCTCCATCCCCTTCTACCTGCCCGGGTTCCCGGCGGCGCTCAAGTTGGGTTTGGCGGGCGGCCCGCTGGTGGTGGCGCTGATCCTGTCGCGCATCGGCAGCATCGGCAAGCTCTACTGGTTCATGCCCCCCAGCGCCAACCTGGCGCTGCGGGAGATCGGCATAGTGCTGTTTCTGGCGGTGGTGGGCTTCAAGTCCGGTGCCGGCTTCATCGATACCCTGATCAACGGCGATGGTCCGGCCTGGATGATGTATGGGGTGGCGATCACCCTGATCCCGCTGCTGGTGGTCGGTGTGCTGGCCCGTCTGTATGGCAAGATGAACTACCTCACCCTGTGCGGCTTGCTGGCCGGTTCCATGACGGATCCTCCCGCCCTGGCATTTGCCAACGGCATGCACCCCACCAGTGGTGCCAGTGCCCTGTCTTACGCGACCGTCTATCCGTTGGTGATGTTCCTTCGCATCATCTCACCCCAGTTGCTGGCCATCCTGCTGTGGGCTGGCGCCTGATATGAAGCCCTTGACGGGGGCACTTGCAGTGCCCCCGTCATCAAAATGCAAAACATTGATCATCTTGGTTTTATTTTCCATTCCCGCCGTTATTGATCCTTCTGTTTAACCGACCGTTACAGCGTCAAATCAGTCTATCCATTCGAATTTTCTAACTGGTTTCCGGCGCCATTCACGGGCACATTAGACGGTGGAATATTGCATGCCAATAGAGATTCAGGAGAGAACATGAGCAGCCACAATATCGCATTGGATCAGGACGTCGTCGTTACCCAGTTGAAAGGCAAGGTTTACCTGGTGGCCGCTGATGGCAGCCAGAAGCAGCTCGCCGAAGGCGATATCCTGCCCAAGGATGCGGTGTTGATCACTCCTGAAGGCGCCAGCTTCAAAGGCGGCAACCAGACTTTCACCCTGAGCCCGACCAACGAGCAGCAGGTTGAGGATGAAACGTCTCAAGAGCCGCAGCTTGCCCAGAATGTGCCGTCTGGCAATCCCAATGACATCGCGGCCCTGCAGCAGGCCATCCTGGGTGGCGCTGACCCGACCAAGGCATTTGAAGCATCTGCCGCAGGTGGGGCGCCTGCCGCCGGTGGTGGTGGCATTGGTGGCGTGGCTGGCGCCAGTGGCAACGGTGGTTTCGTTACCATCGATCGTACCGGTGATGCCACCATAGCAGCGGCGGTTTTGATACAGCCAACCAGACCGATGCTGGCGTGACTGCTGATGCACTGCCGGGTGAAGAGAACCGCCTGATTGATCTCGTCCCGCCGGTGATCACCGTCTCCGCACCTGACAATACCAACGACACGACGCCGACCATCACCGGAACCACGGATGCCGCCGCAGGCAGTACCGTGACCCTGCTGGTGACCGATGCCAATGGCAACCAGCAAACCCTGATCACCACCGTCAATCCGGATGGCACCTTCAGCGTGGATGTCACCACTCCGCTGGTTGATGGCTCCTACACAGTGACGGCCAGCGTCACCGATCCTGCCGGCAACACCGGCACCGCGACCGATGACGGCAGCGTGGACAGTACCGCGCCCTCGGCGCCGCAAGTGGAAATCCAGGACGGCGCGGACAATGTCATCTCCGCCAATGAGCGCGAAAACGGGGTGGATGTCATCATCCGGCTGCCGGGCGATGCCAAGGCCGGCGATCGTCTCGATGTGGACTGGAACGGTGATGGCGTGCCTGACTCCAGCAGAATTCTGACGACTGACGATATCGGCCGTACCCAGGTCACCCTGACCATCCCCACTACGGATCTGCCAGTCAACGGCCCCATCACGGTAGATGCCACCCTGACCGACCCGGTGGGCAACACTTCGCCCAAGGGGACCGACAACAGCGTGGTGAATGCCGCGCCCCTGCCGGGGGACGACCAGTTCACCGTGGCGGAGGACGGCACCGTCACCATCAATGTGCTTGGCAACGACACAGATGTGGATGGTGATCGCCTCACCATTACCGCCATCAACGGCCAGACCATTGCCGAAGGCGGCACGGTAGCGATCAGCAATGGTTCCGTCACCCTGAGCAATGGCCAGCTGATCTTCACGCCGGCTCCGGATTTCAATGGCAACATCGCGTTTGAATACACCATCACCGATGGCCTAAACAGCGCAACCGGCGGCGTAACCGGGACTGTTACGCCGGTCAACGACGCGGCCGTTATTACCGGCACCGACACCGGTGGTGTGACCGAAGATGAAAGCACTCCGCAGCTGATCGAGACCGGCACCCTGACCGTCACCGACGTGGACGGTGCCGACGAGGCCAAGTTTGTGGCCGGCAACGGTGCCCCGAGTGCAGACGCACTGGGCAGCCTGACCATCACCGAAGGCGGCGCCTGGACCTACAACGTCGACAACAGCAAGGTGCAGTACCTGGGCGAGGGCGAGACCAAGGTCGAGACCTTCACCGTGGCCTCGGTCGATGGCACCACCCACACCGTCACCATCACCATCACCGGCGTCAACGATGCCGCGGTGATCACCGGTAGCGACACCGGTGGTGTGACCGAAGATGAAAGCACGCCGCTGCTGACCGAGACCGGCACCCTGAGCGTGACCGACGTGGACGGCGCCGATGAGGCCAAGTTTGTGGCCGGCAACGGTGCCCCGAGTGCGGACGCACTGGGCAGCCTGACCATCACCGAAGGCGGTGCCTGGACCTACAACGTCGACAACAGCAAGGTGCAGTACCTGGGCGAGGGCGAGACCAAGGTCGAGACCTTCACCGTGGCCTCGGTCGATGGCACCACCCACACCGTCACCATCACCATCACCGGCGTCAACGATGCCGCGGTGATCACCGGTAGCGACACCGGTGGTGTGACCGAAGATGAAAGCACGCCGCTGCTGACCGAGACCGGCACCCTGAGCGTGACCGACGTGGACGGCGCCGATGAGGCCAAGTTTGTGGCCGGCAACGGTGCCCCGAGTGCGGACGCACTGGGCAGCCTGACCATCACCGAAGGCGGTGCCTGGACCTACAACGTCGACAACAGCAAGGTGCAGTACCTGGGCGAGGGCGAGACCAAGGTCGAGACCTTTGTGGTCAAGTCCGTGGACGGCACCGAGCACACCGTCACCATCACCATCACTGGCGTCAACGATGCCGCGGTGATCACCGGTAGCGACACCGGTGGTGTGACCGAAGATGAAAGCACGCCGCTGCTGACCGAGACCGGCACCCTGACCGTCACCGACGTGGACGGCGCCGACGAGGCCAAGTTCGTGGCCGGCAACGGTGCTCCGAGTGCGGACGCACTGGGCAGCCTGACCATCACCGAAGGCGGTGCCTGGAGCTACAACGTCGACAACAGCAAGGTGCAGTACCTGGGCGAGGGCGAGACCAAGGTCGAGACCTTCACCGTGGCCTCGGTCGATGGCACCACCCACACCGTCACCATCACCATCACCGGCGTGAACGATGCCGCGGTCATTACTGGTAGCGACACCGGTGGTGTGACCGAAGATGAAAGCACGCCGCTGCTGACCGAGACCGGCACCCTGAGCGTGACCGACGTGGACGGCGCCGACGAGGCCAAGTTTGTGGCCGGCAACGGTGCCCCGAGTGCGGACGCACTGGGCAGCCTGACCATCACCGAAGGCGGTGCCTGGACCTACAACGTCGACAACAGCAAGGTGCAGTACCTGGGCGAGGGCGAGACCAAGGTCGAGACCTTTGTGGTCAAGTCCGTGGACGGCACCGAGCACACCGTCACCATCACCATCACTGGCGTCAACGATGCCGCGGTGATCACCGGTAGCGACACCGGTGGTGTGACCGAAGATGAAAGCACGCCGCTGCTGACCGAGACCGGCACCCTGACCGTCACCGACGTGGACGGCGCCGACGAGGCCAAGTTCGTGGCCGGCAACGGTGCTCCGAGTGCGGACGCACTGGGCAGCCTGACCATCACCGAAGGCGGTGCCTGGACCTACAACGTCGACAACAGCAAGGTGCAGTACCTGGGCGAGGGCGAGACCAAGGTCGAGACCTTCACCGTGGCCTCGGTCGATGGCACCACCCACACCGTCACCATCACCATCACCGGCGTGAACGATGCCGCGGTCATTACTGGTAGCGACACCGGTGGTGTGACCGAAGATGAAAGCACGCCGCTGCTGACCGAGACCGGCACCCTGAGCGTGACCGACGTGGACGGCGCCGACGAGGCCAAGTTTGTGGCCGGCAACGGTGCCCCGAGTGCGGACGCACTGGGCAGCCTGACCATCACCGAAGGCGGCGCCTGGACCTACAACGTCGACAACAGCAAGGTGCAGTACCTGGGCGAGGGCGAGACCAAGGTCGAGACCTTTGTGGTCAAGTCCGTGGACGGCACCGAGCACACCGTCACCATCACCATCACCGGCGTCAACGATGCCGCGGTGATCACCGGTAGCGACACCGGTGGTGTGACCGAAGATGAAAGCACGCCGCTGCTGACCGAGACCGGCACCCTGAGCGTGACCGACGTGGATGGCGCCGACGAGGCCAAGTTCGTGGCCGGCAACGGCACTCCGAGTGCGGACGCACTGGGCAGCCTGACCATCACCGAAGGCGGCGCCTGGACCTACAACGTCGACAACAGCAAGGTGCAGTACCTGGGCGAAGGCGAGACCAAGGTCGAGACCTTCACCGTGGCCTCGGTCGATGGGACTACCCACACCGTCACCATCACCATCACTGGCGTGAACGATGCCGCGGTCATTACCGGTAACGATACTGGCGCGGTCACCGAAGACGAGGCCAACCCGACGCTGACCGAGATCGGCACCCTGACCGTCACCGACGTGGATGGCGCCGACGAGGCCAAGTTTGTGGCCGGCAACGGTGCCCCGAGTGCAGACGCACTGGGCAGCCTGACCATCACCGAAGGCGGCGCCTGGACCTACAACGTCGACAACAGCAAGGTGCAGTACCTGGGCGAGGGCGAGACCAAGGTCGAGACCTTTGTGGTCAAGTCCGTGGACGGCACCGAGCACACCGTCACCATCACCATCACCGGCGTCAACGATGCCGCGGTGATCACCGGTAGCGACACCGGTGGTGTGACCGAAGATGAAAGCACGCCGCTGCTGACCGAGACCGGCACCCTGAGCGTGACCGACGTGGATGGCGCCGACGAGGCCAAGTTCGTGGCCGGCAACGGCACTCCGAGTGCGGACGCACTGGGCAGCCTGACCATCACCGAAGGCGGCGCCTGGACCTACAACGTCGACAACAGCAAGGTGCAGTACCTGGGCGAAGGCGAGACCAAGGTCGAGACCTTCACCGTGGCCTCGGTCGATGGGACTACCCACACCGTCACCATCACCATCACTGGCGTGAACGATGCCGCGGTCATTACCGGTAACGATACTGGCGCGGTCACCGAAGACGAGGCCAACCCGACGCTGACCGAGATCGGCACCCTGACCGTCACCGACGTGGATGGCGCCGACGAGGCCAAGTTTGTGGCCGGCAACGGTGCCCCGAGTGCAGACGCACTGGGCAGCCTGACCATCACCGAAGGCGGCGCCTGGACCTACAACGTCGACAACAGCAAGGTGCAGTACCTGGGCGAGGGCGAGACCAAGGTCGAGACCTTTGTGGTCAAGTCCGTGGACGGCACCGAGCACACCGTCACCATCACCATCACCGGCGTCAACGATGCCGCGGTGATCACCGGTAGCGACACCGGTGGTGTGACCGAAGATGAAAGCACGCCGCTGCTGACCGAGACCGGCACCCTGAGCGTGACCGACGTGGACGGCGCCGACGAGGCCAAGTTTGTGGCCGGCAACGGTGCCCCGAGTGCGGACGCACTGGGCAGCCTGACCATCACCGAAGGCGGTGCCTGGACTTACAACGTCGACAACAGCAAGGTGCAGTACCTGGGCGAAGGTGAGACCAAGGTCGAGACCTTCACCGTGGCCTCGGTCGATGGCACCACCCACACCGTCACCATCACCATCACCGGCGTCAACGATGCCGCGGTCATTACCGGTAGCGACACCGGCGGCGTGACCGAAGATGAAAGCACGCCGCTGCTGACCGAGACCGGCACCCTGACCGTCACCGACGTGGACGGCGCCGATGAGGCCAAGTTTGTGGCCGGCAACGGTGCCCCGAGTGCGGACGCACTGGGCAGCCTGACCATCACCGAAGGCGGCGCCTGGACCTACAACGTCGACAACAGCAAGGTGCAGTACCTGGGCGAGGGTGAGACCAAGGTCGAGACCTTTGTGGTCAAGTCCGTGGACGGCACCGAGCACACCGTCACCATCACCATCACCGGCGTCAACGATGCCGCGGTGATCACCGGTAGCGACACCGGTGGTGTGACCGAAGATGAAAGCACGCCGCTGCTGACCGAGACCGGCACCCTGAGCGTGACCGACGTGGACGGCGCCGACGAGGCCAAGTTTGTGGCCGGCAACGGTGCCCCGAGTGCGGACGCACTGGGCAGCCTGACCATCACCGAAGGCGGCGCCTGGACCTACAACGTCGACAACAGCAAGGTGCAGTACCTGGGCGAGGGTGAGACCAAGGTCGAGACCTTCACCGTGGCCTCGGTCGATGGCACCACCCACACCGTCACCATCACCATCACTGGCGTGAACGACTCTGCCGTGATCGGCGGTACTGACAGCGGTGCGGTGACCGAAGACGAGACCAACCCGACGCTGACCGAGACCGGTACCCTGACCGTCACCGACGTGGACGGGGCCGATGAGGCCAAGTTTGTGGCCGGCAACGGTGCCCCGAGTGCGGGCGCACTGGGCAGCCTGACCATCACCGAAGGCGGCGCCTGGACCTACAACGTCGACAACAGCAAGGTGCAGTATCTGGGCGAGGGCGAGACCAAGGTCGAGACCTTCACCGTGGCCTCGGTCGATGGCACCACCCACACCGTCACCATCACCATCACTGGCGTGAACGACTCTGCCGTGATCGGTGGTACTGACAGCGGTGCAGTCACCGAAGACGAAACCAACCCGACCCTGACCGAGACCGGCACCCTGACCGTCACCGACGTGGACGGCGCCGACGAGGCCAAGTTCGTGGCCGGCAACGGTGCTCCGAGTGCGGACGCACTGGGCAGCCTGACCATCACCGAAGGCGGTGCCTGGAGCTACAACGTCGACAACAGCAAGGTGCAGTACCTGGGCGAGGGCGAGACCAAGGTCGAGACCTTCACCGTGGCCTCGGTCGATGGCACCACCCACACCGTCACCATCACCATCACCGGCGTGAACGATGCCGCGGTCATTACTGGTAGCGACACCGGTGGTGTGACCGAAGATGAAAGCACGCCGCTGCTGACCGAGACCGGCACCCTGAGCGTGACCGACGTGGACGGCGCCGACGAGGCCAAGTTTGTGGCCGGCAACGGTGCCCCGAGTGCGGACGCACTGGGCAGCCTGACCATCACCGAAGGCGGTGCCTGGACCTACAACGTCGACAACAGCAAGGTGCAGTACCTGGGCGAGGGCGAGACCAAGGTCGAGACCTTTGTGGTCAAGTCCGTGGACGGCACCGAGCACACCGTCACCATCACCATCACTGGCGTCAACGATGCCGCGGTGATCACCGGTAGCGACACCGGTGGTGTGACCGAAGATGAAAGCACGCCGCTGCTGACCGAGACCGGCACCCTGACCGTCACCGACGTGGACGGCGCCGACGAGGCCAAGTTCGTGGCCGGCAACGGTGCTCCGAGTGCGGACGCACTGGGCAGCCTGACCATCACCGAAGGCGGTGCCTGGACCTACAACGTCGACAACAGCAAGGTGCAGTACCTGGGCGAGGGCGAGACCAAGGTCGAGACCTTCACCGTGGCCTCGGTCGATGGCACCACCCACACCGTCACCATCACCATCACCGGCGTGAACGATGCCGCGGTCATTACTGGTAGCGACACCGGTGGTGTGACCGAAGATGAAAGCACGCCGCTGCTGACCGAGACCGGCACCCTGAGCGTGACCGACGTGGACGGCGCCGACGAGGCCAAGTTTGTGGCCGGCAACGGTGCCCCGAGTGCGGACGCACTGGGCAGCCTGACCATCACCGAAGGCGGCGCCTGGACCTACAACGTCGACAACAGCAAGGTGCAGTACCTGGGCGAGGGCGAGACCAAGGTCGAGACCTTTGTGGTCAAGTCCGTGGACGGCACCGAGCACACCGTCACCATCACCATCACCGGCGTCAACGATGCCGCGGTGATCACCGGTAGCGACACCGGTGGTGTGACCGAAGATGAAAGCACGCCGCTGCTGACCGAGACCGGCACCCTGAGCGTGACCGACGTGGATGGCGCCGACGAGGCCAAGTTCGTGGCCGGCAACGGCACTCCGAGTGCGGACGCACTGGGCAGCCTGACCATCACCGAAGGCGGCGCCTGGACCTACAACGTCGACAACAGCAAGGTGCAGTACCTGGGCGAAGGCGAGACCAAGGTCGAGACCTTTGTGGTCAAGTCCGTGGACGGCACCGAGCACACCGTCACCATCACCATCACCGGCGTCAACGATGCCGCGGTGATCACCGGTAGCGACACCGGTGGTGTGACCGAAGATGAAAGCACGCCGCTGCTGACCGAGACCGGCACCCTGAGCGTGACCGACGTGGACGGCGCCGACGAGGCCAAGTTTGTGGCCGGCAACGGCACCCCGAGTGCGGGCGCACTGGGCAGCCTGACCATTACCGAAGGCGGTGCCTGGACCTACAACGTCGACAACAGCAAGGTGCAGTACCTGGGCGAGGGTGAGACCAAGGTCGAGACCTTCACCGTGGCCTCGGTCGATGGCACCACCCACACCGTCACCATCACCATCACTGGCGTGAACGACTCTGCCGTGATCGGCGGTACTGACAGCGGTGCGGTGACCGAAGACGAGACCAACCCGACGCTGACCGAGACCGGTACCCTGACCGTCACCGACGTGGACGGTGCCGATGAGGCCAAGTTTGTGGCCGGCAACGGTGCCCCGAGTGCGGACGCACTGGGCAGCCTGACCATCACCGAAGGCGGCGCCTGGACCTACAACGTCGACAACAGCAAGGTGCAGTATCTGGGCGAGGGCGAGACCAAGGTCGAGACCTTTGTGGTCAAGTCCGTGGACGGCACCGAGCACACCGTCACCATCACCATCACTGGCGTGAACGATGCCGCGGTGATCACCGGTAGCGACACCGGTGGTGTCACCGAAGATGAAAGCACGCCGCTGCTGACCGAGACCGGCACCCTGAGCGTCACCGACGTGGATGGCGCCGACGAGGCCAAGTTTGTGGCCGGCAACGGTGCCCCGAGTGCGGACGCACTGGGCAGCCTGACCATCACCGAAGGCGGCGCCTGGACCTACAACGTCGACAACAGCAAGGTGCAGTACCTGGGCGAGGGCGAGACCAAGGTCGAGACCTTCACCGTGGCCTCGGTCGATGGGACTACCCACACCGTCACCATCACCATCACCGGCGTCAACGATGCCGCGGTGATCACCGGTAGCGACACCGGTGGTGTCACCGAAGACGAGGCCAACCCGAGGCTGACCGAGACCGGCACCCTGAGCGTCACCGACGTGGACGGTGCCGACGAGGCCAAGTTTGTGGCCGGCAACGGTGCCCCGAGTGCAGACGCACTGGGCAGCCTGACCATCACCGAAGGCGGCGCCTGGACCTACAACGTCGACAACAGCAAGGTGCAGTACCTGGGCGAGGGCGAGACCAAGGTCGAGACCTTTGTGGTCAAGTCCGTGGACGGCACCGAGCACACCGTCACCATCACCATCACTGGCGTGAACGATGCCGCGGTGATCACCGGTAGCGACACCGGTGGTGTGACCGAAGACGAGGCCAACCCGCTGCTGACCGAGACCGGCACCCTGAGCGTCACCGACGTGGACGGCGCCGACGAGGCCAAGTTTGTGGCCGGCAACGGTGCCCCGAGTGCAGACGCACTGGGCAGCCTGACCATCACCGAAGGCGGCGCCTGGACCTACAACGTCGACAACAGCAAGGTGCAGTACCTGGGCGAGGGCGAGACCAAGGTCGAGACCTTTGTGGTCAAGTCCGTGGACGGCACCGAGCACACCGTCACCATCACCATCACCGGCGTCAACGATGCCGCGGTGATCACCGGTAGCGACACCGGTGGTGTCACCGAAGACGAGGCCAACCCGACGCTGACCGAGACCGGCACCCTGACCGTCACCGACGTGGACGGTGCCGACGAGGCCAAGTTTGTGGCCGGCAACGGTGCCCCGAGTGCAGACGCACTGGGCAGCCTGACCATCACCGAAGGCGGCGCCTGGACCTACAACGTCGACAACAGCAAGGTGCAGTACCTGGGCGAGGGTGAGACCAAGGTCGAGACCTTTGTGGTCAAGTCCGTGGACGGCACCGAGCACACCGTCACCATCACCATCACTGGCGTGAACGATGCCGCGGTGATCACCGGTAGCGACACCGGTGGTGTCACCGAAGATGAAAGCACGCCGCTGCTGACCGAGACCGGCACCCTGAGCGTGACCGACGTGGACGGCGCCGACGAGGCCAAGTTTGTGGCCGGCAACGGTGCCCCGAGTGCGGACGCACTGGGCAGCCTGACCATCACCGAAGGCGGCGCCTGGACCTACAACGTCGACAACAGCAAGGTGCAGTACCTGGGCGAGGGCGAGACCAAGGTCGAGACCTTCACCGTGGCCTCGGTCGATGGGACTACCCACACCGTCACCATCACCATCACCGGCGTCAACGATGCCGCGGTGATCACCGGTAGCGACACCGGTGGTGTGACCGAAGATGAAAGCACGCCGCTGCTGACCGAGACCGGCACCCTGAGCGTCACCGACGTGGACGGCGCCGACGAGGCCAAGTTTGTGGCCGGCAACGGTGCTCCGAGTGCAGACGCGCTGGGCAGCCTGACCATCACCGAAGGCGGCGCCTGGACCTACAACGTCGACAACAGCAAGGTGCAGTACCTGGGCGAGGGCGAGACCAAGGTCGAGACCTTTGTGGTCAAGTCCGTGGACGGCACCGAGCACACCGTCACCATCACCATCACTGGCGTGAACGATGCCGCGGTGATCACCGGTAGCGACACCGGTGGTGTCACCGAAGATGAAAGCACGCCGCTGCTGACCGAGACCGGCACCCTGAGCGTCACCGACGTGGATGGCGCCGACGAGGCCAAGTTTGTGGCCGGCAACGGTGCCCCGAGTGCGGACGCACTGGGCAGCCTGACCATCACCGAAGGCGGTGCCTGGAGCTACAACGTCGACAACAGCAAGGTGCAGTACCTGGGCCTGGGCGAGACCAAGGTCGAGACCTTCACCGTGGCCTCGGTCGATGGCACCACCCACACCGTCACCATCACCATCACTGGCGTGAATGATGGCGCCGTGGTGGCGGGGGATGACCTGGGGGCAGTGACCGAAGATCTGAACGTGGTGGGTGGCAAGCTGAGCGACAGCGGCGTGCTGACCATCAGCGATGCGGACCAGGGTCAGGCCAAGTTTGTGGCCGGCAACGGCACCCCGAGCGTGGGTGCACTGGGCAGCCTCTCCATCACCGAAGGCGGCGCCTGGACCTACAACGTCGACAACAGCAAGGTGCAGTACCTGGGCCTGGGCGAGACCCGGGTCGAGAGCTTCACCGTCAAGAGTGTCGATGGCACCACTCACACCGTCACCATCACCATCACTGGCGTGAACGATGGCGCCGTGGTGGCGGGGGATGACCTGGGGGCAGTGACCGAAGATCTGAACGTGGTGGGTGGCAAGCTGAGCGACAGCGGCGTGCTGACCATCAGCGATGCGGATCAGGGTCAGGCCAAGTTTGTGGCCGGCAACGGCACCCCGAGCGTGGGTGCACTGGGCAGCCTCTCCATCACCGAGACCGGTACCTGGAGCTACAACGTCGACAACAGCAAGGTGCAGTACCTGGGCCTGGGCGAGACCAAGGTCGAGACCTTCACCGTGGCCTCGGTCGATGGGACTACCCACACCGTCACCATCACCATCACTGGCGTGAATGATGGCGCCGTGGTGGCGGGGGATGACCTGGGGGCAGTGACCGAAGATCTGAACGTGGTGGGTGGCAAGCTGAGCGACAGCGGCGTGCTGACCATCAGCGATGCGGACCAGGGTCAGGCCAAGTTTGTGGCCGGCAACGGCACCCCGAGCGTGGGTGCACTGGGCAGCCTCTCCATCACCGAGACCGGTACCTGGAGCTACAACGTCGACAACAGCAAGGTGCAGTATCTGGGCCTGGGCGAGACCCGGGTCGAGAGCTTCACCGTCAAGAGTGTCGATGGCACCACTCACACCGTCACCATCACCATCACTGGCGTGAACGATGGCGCCGTGGTGGCGGGGGATGACCTGGGGGCAGTGACCGAAGATCTGAACGTGGTGGGTGGCAAGCTGAGCGACAGCGGCGTGCTGACCATCAGCGATGCGGATCAGGGTCAGGCCAAGTTTGTGGCCGGCAACGGCACCCCGAGCGTGGGTGCACTGGGCAGCCTCTCCATCACCGAGACCGGTACCTGGAGCTACAACGTCGACAACAGCAAGGTGCAGTACCTGGGCCTGGGCGAGACCCGGGTCGAGAGCTTCACCGTCAAGAGTGTCGATGGCACCACCCACACCGTCACCATCACCATCACTGGCGTGAACGATGGCGCCGTGGTGGCGGGGGATGACCTGGGGGCAGTGACCGAAGATCTGAACGTGGTGGGTGGCAAGCTGAGCGACAGCGGCGTGCTGACCATCAGCGATGCGGACCAGGGTCAGGCCAAGTTTGTGGCCGGCAACGGCACCCCGAGCGTGGGTGCACTGGGCAGCCTCTCCATCACCGAGACCGGTACCTGGAGCTACAACGTCGACAACAGCAAGGTGCAGTACCTGGGCCTGGGCGAGACCCGGGTCGAGAGCTTCACCGTGGCCTCGGTCGATGGCACCACCCACACCGTCACCATCACCATCACTGGCGTGAACGATGGCGCCGTGGTGGCGGGGGATGACCTGGGGGCAGTGACCGAAGATCTGAACGTGGTGGGTGGCAAGCTGAGCGACAGCGGCGTGCTGACCATCAGCGATGCGGACCAGGGTCAGGCCAAGTTTGTGGCCGGCAACGGCACTCCGAGCGTGGGTGCACTGGGCAGCCTCTCCATCACCGAGACCGGTACCTGGAGCTACAACGTCGACAACAGCAAGGTGCAGTACCTGGGCCTGGGCGAGACCCGGGTCGAGAGCTTCACCGTGGCCTCGGTCGATGGCACCACCCACACCGTCACCATCACCATCACTGGCGTGAACGATGGCGCTGTGGTGGCGGGGGATGACCTGGGGGCAGTGACCGAAGATCTGAACGTGGTGGGTGGCAAGCTGAGCGACAGCGGCGTGCTGACCATCAGCGATGCGGACCAGGGTCAGGCCAAGTTTGTGGCCGGCAACGGCACCCCGAGCGTGGGTGCACTGGGCAGCCTCTCCATCACCGAGACCGGTACCTGGAGCTACAACGTCGACAACAGCAAGGTGCAGTACCTGGGCCTGGGCGAGACCCGGGTCGAGAGCTTCACCGTGGCCTCGGTCGATGGCACCACCCACACCGTCACCATCACCATCACCGGCGTGAACGATGGCGCTGTGGTGGCGGGGGATGACCTGGGGGCAGTGACCGAAGATCTGAACGTGGTGGGTGGCAAGCTGAGCGACAGCGGCGTGCTGACCATCAGCGATGCGGACCAGGGTCAGGCCAAGTTTGTGGCCGGCAACGGCACCCCGAGCGTGGGTGCACTGGGCAGCCTCTCCATCACCGAGACCGGTACCTGGAGCTACAACGTCGACAACAGCAAGGTGCAGTATCTGGGCCTGGGCGAGACCCGTATTGAAACCTTCACCGTCAAGAGTGTGGATGGCACCAGCCATACCGTCTCGGTCACCATCACCGGCACCAACGATGCACCGACCCTGAGTATCGACAAGGGGGCCGTGGTCTCCGAAGAGGGGCTTGCCGGCGGCATTGCCGATACGGCAGGCAGCAGCGATACCACCGACAGCGTGGCCGCCAGCGGCAAGATCACGGTCGGCGATGTCGACAGCCAGGATACGCTTACCATCAGCCTGAACGGGCCTGCTGGCCTGACGGCTGGCGGTGCCGCGGTGCAGTGGAGCTGGAATGCCGCCACCAAGGTATTGACCGGTTATACCGGTACACCGGGCGGCGCCGACTACAAGGCGGTCATGGATGTGAAACTGACTGCTCCCGCTGGCAACGGCAAGGGCGACTGGAGTTATGACGTGACGCTCAAGGCTCCGCTTGATCATCCGGTCAAGGGCAGTGAAGACGTACTCAACTTCCAGATCGGTGTGACCGTATCGGATGGCAAGACCACCACCACCGGCAGTCTGCCTATCTCGGTCGAGGATGACTCGCCGGTGGCCGGTGACATGGCGGCCGTCTCCGTCATCAAGACCAACATCCCGGATACCCTGACCGGTCTGTTTGATCTGACCAAGTACAGTGGCAGCAACCAGACGACCCTGAACGTGAGCGGCTTCAGCATCACGGCGCTGGGCTTTACCTCGTCGACCAACTCGACCCTGATCACCGCCAATGTCAATGGTTCCAGCGCCGGTCTGGGGGTTTCCAGTGTCGGCTCACCGAACCACAACCTCGCCAACGAGGTGGACTTCCGCCACTTTGCAAACGGTACTTCTGCTTCCGAGCAGCTGATCGTCAAGCTGGATGCGGGCAAGGTGGCCTATGGCGCCAACATCAAGTTCAGCCAGATGTTCGGTGGCGAGCTGGAGAGTGGCGTGGTCGAGTTCTACCGTGGTGGCGTGCTGATCGGTACCCAGACCTTCAGCTCCAACGCGGCGGGTGGCGACTATGCCGGCAACTTCCAGGTGCAGCAGGGTGGCTTCGATACCATGGTCATCAAGGCCACCAACAATGGTAACGGCCTCTATGCCGACAACAGCGACTTCACCGTGAAGAGCATCGAGTTCCTCGGTGCCACCACGGCACCGGCCATCGCCTACGGTTCCGGCACGGTCACCCCGCAGTGGGGCGCCGACGGCAAGGGCTACATGCAGTTGGTCGGTTCTACCGAGACCGGGCTGACCACGGCGACTGGCAAGCTGATCACAACTACGATGGAATCGGCCAATACTCTGGTCGGCAAGGCCAGCGATGGCACCCTGGTGTTCCGTCTGGAATTTACTCCAGCCACCGGCAAGTGGGAGTTCTTCCAGTATCAGAACATGTCCAAGCCGCTGGGGGATGGCGACATCGACTTCCAGATCAAGGTGGTGGATGGCGACGGCGACTACAGCCTGGGCTCTTTCGCAACCAAGCCGCTGTTTACGCCTATCGTACAGTCGGTCTCCAGCGAGAGTGCGGCCGAAGGCGGCAACCTGCTGCACACGGTGACGCTCTCTGATGCGACCCAGGAAGCGACCCAGTATGACTTCGGCATCAAGGGCAGCGGTACCAACCCGGCTTCCAGCCTTGACTGGGGTACTGCCCAGTTCAGCAACGGTGTGACCTACAACAGCACCACCGGCAAGATCACAGTGCCGGCCGGGGTGTCGGGCTTTACCGTGACCATCCCGACGGTGGACGATCGTCTGGTCGAAGCGAATGAGACCCTGACGGTGACCGTGGGTGGTCAGAACGGCATCGGTACCATCATCGACAACGATCGTGCGCCTGTGACTACGGGTGGCTACAGTGCCGGCAAGGAAGACACGCCGCTGGTGCTGAAGTGGGCCCAGTTTGGTGCCAGCGATGATCAGGCCGCCTCTGACCTGAGCGTACAGATCAACAGCCTGCCGCTGAACGGCAAGCTGGAGTACCTGAACGCAGCCGGCCAGTGGATCGCGGTGAAGGTGGGGGATCTTGTCTCCTACGCCGATATCGACAGCGGCCACCTGCGCTTCGTGCCAGGCCTCAACGAATCGAGCACCAATGCCAGCAACGGCAATGGCGTCGTGACCGGCAACCTGCAGGGCGATTACGCCAGCTTTGGTTACCAGATCAGCGACGGCGCCAACCTGAGCAACAGCGGCAAGCTGGTGATCGATATCACGGCGGTTGCGGACAAGCCGGTGGTCGACATCAGCCTGACGGGTAACGGCATTCCGCTTTATACCCAGTACCCATCGTCCGGCATCTCCACCGGGGCGTTCCAGAGCGGCAACTTCAACAAGGGCAACTTTGGCATCACCAGCAGCTTTACCGACAGCACCACGACCCAGGACAGCGTGGTGGGGACCAGCGGCAACGACTACATCGTCAGCGTGAAGGGGGCGGTGATTACTTTGTCGGCGGTGCCGGCAATGATGTTCTGGTCGGCGGCAACTCGGTCTCCGGCGATACCCTCGATGGCGGCACCGGCAACGACATCCTGGTGGCCGGACTGGGTGGCGATACCCTGTATGGTGGCGCCGGTACCGACCTGGCCGTACTGATGGGCTCGCGTGCCAACTATGTCATCGAGCGCAGAAGCGACGGCGGTTTCAACTTCCTGGTGAAGGAGAACGGCGTCACCATCAGCAAGTCGCTCTACGACATCGAGCTGGTGCAGTTTGATGACGGCGTCTACCAGTTCAACCAGACCGACGGTACCCTGACGGCGGTACAGCCGAGCGTGGTGGATTACCCGCTCGAGATCAGCGCTTCCCTGACCGACCGGGATGGCAGCGAGCAGTTCGACAGCCTGGTGCTGACCGGCATGCCGACGGGGTCGACTCTGTATCAGGGTTCCACCGTGCTCGGCACCGTGGGAGCCGATGGCAAGCTGACGCTGACCGGTCTGTGGAACCAGAGCGCGCTGGACGTCAAACTGACCGGTCTGACCCTGCGGGTACCGGGCAGCAGTGCCGGCCAGTTCGACCTGAAGGTAGAAGCCATTGCCAAGGAAGTGGCGACCGATCAGACCAGCAGTGCATCGGATCAGGATTCGATCCGCATGAGCTACTTCCTTTCCACCGAAGGGGAACCTGGCGATCAGAACCGTACCTATGGCAGCGAGCACAATATCGTGGTCGGGGATCTGGATGGCAGCGTGGTATTGCCGGGCCAGAACTACAACATCGCCTTCATGGTCGACAGCTCGGGCAGTATCGGTACCAGCGCCATGAACACCATCAAGAGCCAGCTGGCACAGGTGTTCTCCAGCCTCAAGGCGAGCGCCGGGACCGATGGGGCCGGGACGGTCAACATCTTCCTGGTAGACTTCGACACCATGGCCAACAAGTCGGTCAGCGTGAACCTGAAGGACAGCAACGCCCTGAGCCAGCTGCAAGCCATTCTCGACAGCATGGATGGCAGCTCCAGCAACGGTGGCGGCACCAACTACGAGGATGTGTTCAAGACCACGGCCAACTGGTTCAACAGTTCGACCGTACAGAACAACACCAATGCCAAGAACCTGACCTACTTCATTACTGATGGTCAGCCGACCTTCTATCTGGATAACGAGGGTTATGACCCCATGATCCGAGATCGTGCTGGCACAGTGAACGATGTTTACCTGAGCAATGTCATCGGTACTAGTTACACCTATGGCCAAACATACTCAGTGAATGGTCGGACGGTGGTTAACGGTAACGGTGTAGTTTATGACTACAGCGGCAACCAGATTGGCTATATGAGACCAGATGGCACCGGGCGCTATGTCTATGCAACTTTGGCGGGCACAGGTAATTCCACCAGTAGTATCACTATCGCCAACTCGGTTGCCGGCTTTGCCTTGCTGACGGGCATGGGGGTCACGGTGGAAGCGATCGGACTGGGGGCCAACATCTCCTACAACGATCTCAAGTCCTACGACTCTGACGGCGTCATCATGACCGGTGTCAACGCCAGCGACCTGGCCAACGCCATCCTGGGTACCTCGGTGAACAACCTGCCGGGCCGCGACCGGATCGACGGCGGCGCCGGTGACGACATCCTGTTCGGGGATGCCATCCACTTCGCTGGCATCAACGGTGAAGGCTACGCGGCCATCAAGCAGTATGTGGCCGGCAAGCTGAGTGTGGGTTCGGTGACCGATGCCCAGGTCCATGACTACATCACGGACCACGCCAGCGAGTTCGACCAGTCCTCCAGCAACGACAAGGCTGACGAGCTGATTGGCGGCGATGGCAACGACATCCTGTTCGGTCAGGGTGGCGATGACTTCCTGTTCGGTGGGGCCGGCAACGACATCCTGTTCGGTGGTGCCGGCAACGACACCCTGTACGGCGAGAGCGGCAACGATACCCTGTACGGCGGCAGCGGCAACGACACCCTGTACGGCGGTAGTGGTGACGATACCCTGAGCGGTGGGCTGGGCAATGACATCCTGGTCGGCGGGCTTGGCAATGACATCCTCAAGGGGGATGGCGGCGCCGATACCTTCACCTGGCTGCAGGGCGACACCGCTGCGGGCAGCGTGGCCAAGGATTACGTGGTCGACTTCTCCAAGGCGGAAGGTGACAAGCTGGATCTGAGCGACCTGCTGGATCACGACGGTTCTCGCAACCAGAACGATCTGAAGAGCCTGCTCTCTGTCTTCCAGGACAGCGAAGGGGTTCACCTGCAGGTCAAGGAGAGCAGCGCCGCCCCCGTGACCCAGGAGATAGTGCTGATGAACCACACGTTCGACAGCCTCACCGGCAGCACGTCGGCCACCTCGTCCCAGGTGATCGACTACATGCTGAACAACAACATGCTGGATATCGACAAGTAATCCGGTCGACCCCAGGCAAAAAGCGGCAGATTCATCTGCCGCTTTTTTTATGTCATACAATTGAGGAGGGCGCTGATTTGTATCGGATAATCAGGGCCGTATCATCGTTGCCACAGGATTGGGAACGAATGGTTACTGACAAGCTTGAAGAGAGCCCGGCCGCGAGCCGGGTCTCGCTTTTTTTTATCAAGTTCCTGCATCATCTGGCCGACATAGGATAAGAATACGGGTCGTGTTGGGATTCTGACCCTTCTATACTATGGCGAGACTCGGGCAACGGACGTAAGGGCTTTATATGGCGAGCATATTGGATTCAGTGGACCAACGTACCCAGCTGGTAGGGGAGAACCGCCTGGAGCTGTTGATGTTCCGTTTGGGATCCCAACAGTTGTTTGCTATCAACGTGTTCAAGGTGCGGGAAGTGGTCAAGCTGCCCCATCTCAACAAGATGCCGGGAGCGCACCACAACATCAGCGGGGTGGCCAACATCCGTGGCACCTCGATTCCGGTGATCAACCTGCGCAGCGCCATCGGCATGCGCCCGATGCCCATCGATGCCGAGTCCAACCTCATCATTACCGAATACAACCGCACCATTCAGGGCTTTCTGGTGGGGCAGGTGGCCAACATCGTCAACATGACCTGGAAGGACATATTGCCGCCGCCGCGTTCGGCCGGGCGGGCGAACTACCTGACCGCCATCACCCGCATTCCCGAGGATGGCGTTGACCAGATTGTCGAGATCATCGACGTGGAGAAGGTGCTGGCCGAGATCATCACCTACGACATCCGCATCTCGGAAGAGGTGTTGGATCGGGATATCCTGCCGGAAATGCATGGCCGCAAGGTACTCATCGTCGACGACTCCAGCACGGCCCGCAACCTGGTGCGCGAGACCCTGGGCCAGCTGGGGCTGGAGGTGATCGAATGCCAGGATGGCCTGCAGGCGCTCAACCTGCTCAAGGGGTGGTGCGATGCGGGCAAGAAGGTGACCGACGAGATACTGCTGATGATCACCGATGCCGAGATGCCGGAGATGGATGGCTACCGGTTGACCCACGAAATTCGCAGTGATGCCCGCATGTCCGAGCTCTTCATCACCCTCAACACCTCGCTGAGCGGCAACTTCAACGAGGCCATGGTCAAGAAGGTTGGCTGTGATCGCTTCATCTCCAAGTTCCAGCCAGACCTGCTGGTCGGGGTGGCTCAGGAGCGGCTGCGCCAGATCCTGGAACGCTGAGACAGGAGCAATAAACATCCCGCCTTGGCGGGATTTTTATTGGGGTTGTAACCCGGAAGATGGCCAAGGCCATGACACCGGGATCATTGGGTCAGCAACGGCTCGATGAAGCTGGCTACCCGGTCGCGGATCTGCGGCTGGGCAGCGGCGGTGGGGTGGATGCCATCGTTCATCATGAGTTCAGGGCGCAGCGCAATATCATCCATGAAGAAGGGCATCAGCGGCAGCTGATTGGCGCTGGCCAGCTCCGGGAAGATCTGCTCGAACTGGCGCAGGTAACGCGCGCCGTAGTTGCGCGGCAGCTGGATCTGGGTCAGCACGGTTTTTACCTGTTGCGCCTTGGTCAGCGCCACCATCCTGGTGAGATTGTCCCGGGTGATGGCCGGCGCGAACCCGCGCAGCCCATCGTTGCCACCCAGCTCGATCAGCACCCAGTCCGGTTGATGTTCCTTGAGCAAGGCTGGCAATCTGGCCAGCGCCCCTTGCGTAGTTTCACCACTGATGCTGGCATTGATAAGCTGATGTTTACCCCCCTGCTGCTGCCATTTCTGATTGAGCAGCGCAGGCCAGCTCTGCTCCGCCGGCATCTGATAACCCGCACTCAGGCTGTCGCCCAGTACCAGCAGGGTCTGGGCCTGCACCGATGACACCAGGCAGCACAAGGCAAACAGGAAACGCGTCATGAATTCAACTCCCATTATCAACGTCAAGGGCCTGGGTAAGACAGTGCGCCTGGGCCAGGAAAGCCTCACCATCCTTGAAGGGATCGACCTGCAAGTCAATAGCGGAGAAACGGTGGCGCTGGTCGGCGCCTCTGGCTCCGGCAAGTCCACTCTGCTGGGGCTGCTGGCCGGGCTGGATCTGCCGAGCCAGGGGGATATCGAGATCCTCGGCCAGTCGCTGCTGCAGCTGGACGAGGAGGGGCGTGCCCGGCTGCGGGCTGAGCAGGTCGGCTTTGTGTTCCAGTCCTTCCTGCTGCTGCCCACCCTGAGTGCGCTGGAGAACGTCATGCTGCCTGCCGAGCTGCGTGGCGAGACCCGCTGCGAGCCGCGGGCTCGTGAACTGCTGGCGGCGGTCGGTCTTGGTGAGCGGCTGCACCATCTGCCGCCGCGCCTCTCCGGCGGTGAACAGCAGCGGGTCGCCATCGCCCGGGCCTTCATGACCCGGCCCAGCCTGCTGCTGGCCGATGAGCCCACCGGCAACCTCGACAGCAAGACCGGGGAGCGGGTGATCGAGCTGCTGTTCGAGCTCAACCGCGAGCATGGCACCACGCTCGTGGTGGTGACCCATGATCACGAGCTGGCTCAGCGTTGCCAGCGGCAGCTGGTGATGGCGGCGGGACGGCTGGCGGCGGATGCGTCAGCATCCGAAGCGGCCTCTGCAGCAAGAGTCAGGGAGCTGTCATGAGTCAGTGGCGATTGGGATTCAAGTTATGGTGTGGGGAAGGCGTCAATGACAAGGGGCTGCCCGGACTGGCGCAGGTGAGGAGCACGTCATGAGTCAGTGGCGATTGGGATTCAAGTTATTGCGCCGGGAAGGATTCAACGGCGAGCTGCGTTGGTTCGTGCTGGCGCTGGCGCTGAGCGTGGCCTGCGTGCTGAGCGTGGCCCTGGTGGCGGATCGGCTGGATGCCGGGCTCAAAGCCTCGGGCCGCGACTTTATCGGTGCCGACCGGGTGCTGCGCTCGGCCACGCCGGCGCCTGCCACCTGGCTCGAACAGGCGGCAAAAACGGGCCTGGCGGTGCAGACAACGGTCAGCTTCAACAGCATGCTGTTTCATGGCGATGCCCTGCAACTGGCTTCCATCCGCGCCGTGCCTGAGGATTTCCCCTTCTACGGCAAGCTTGAGCTGAGCCCCCAGAGGGCGCCGGCGCCCGGCGAGATCTGGCTCTCCGCCCGGGTGATGCAGCTGCTGGCGGCCAAGCCGGGGGATGCGCTGGAAGTGGGCAATACGGTGCTCAAGGTGGCGGGGGTACTGGGTCAGGAGCCGGATCAGGGCTTCAGCCCCTTCCTGCTGGCGCCGCGGGCTCTGATCCACAGCGCCGATGTGGAGGCGACAGGTGCCCTGCTGCCGGGCAGCCGTCAGCAGTGGCGCTACCTGTTCAAGGGCACCCGCGAGCAGGTGGCCGACTACGAACGCTGGCTCAAACCCAGACTCAAGGCGGGGCAGAAGCTGATCAAGCCGGACGACCAGGGCTCCCAGATGGGCCGCTCGCTGGCCAATGCCGAGCGTTTCTTCCGGCTCGCTTCTCTGGCGGGAGTGCTGCTGGGGGCGCTGGCCATGAGTATTGCGGTGCGTCACTTTGCCGAGCGCCAGACCAACATGGTGGCGCTGCTCAAGACCCTGGGGGCCTCCCGTCGCTCGCTCTGGCAGTTGATGGGTACCCTGCTGCTTTCGCTGACGCTGGTTGGCGCCCTGCTCGGTCTGGTGGCGGGCAGCGCCATGCAGTGGCTGACCCTGCACCTGCTGGGCAACCTGCTGCCCGCTGATCTACCGCCGCCGTCGTGGCGACCCTTTGCGCTGGGGTTGGCGGTGGCCTTCTTTATCACCTTGCTGCTGGCCTTCGTGCCCTTCCTGCGCCTGCTCAAGGTGCCGCCGCTGCGGGTGCTGAGGCGCGAGCTGGAGGCGGGGATCCCGCCCTGGCTGGCGTTGCCGGTGGCGTTGCTCGGCTTGTTTGGGCTGGTGTGGGGCTTCACCGCCGATGCGACCCTGGCGCTAGGGCTGATCGGCGGCATGGGCCTGCTGATGGGGCTGCTGGCGCTGATCGCCTCCTTGCTACTGCGGCTGGGGCGCCGGGTGCAGGGGCCTCACGCGCTGCGGTTGGCCATCAGCCATCTCTCCCGCGAGCGGGGCAGCGGTTTGTTCCAGCTGGCGGGCTTTGCGCTGGCACTCATGCTGTTCGGTTTGCTGTGGGCGGCGCGGGTCGACCTGCTCGGCGAGTTCTCGGCCCGGCTGCCGGCGGATGCCCCCAACCGCTTCCTGGTCAACGTGGCAGACGGAGAGCGGGAGGGGATCCTGGCCGATCTGCGCCAGGCGGGAGCCGTGACCTCGGACTTCTACCCCATGGTGCGCGGCCGGCTGGTCAGCATCGCCAGTGAGGCGGTGCTCGACACGGATGAAAATGGCCGCGAAGGGGTCAATCGCGAGCTCAACTTCACCACCACCGCTACCCTGCCGCCAGACAATACCCTGACCACAGGGCGCTGGCTGGATGGCCCCGGCCAGGTATCGGTAGACAAGGACCTGGCCAAACGGCTCGACATCGCCCTCGGCGACACCCTGGGCTTCACCATCGAGGGGCGCAGCTTCAAGGCGCAGGTGACCAGCCTGCGGACCATCAAGTGGGACAACATGCGGCCCAACTTCTACATGATCTTCTCGCCGGACGTGCTGGCGCCCTTCTCCCAGACCTGGCTCGGCAGCTATCGTTTGCCGGAGCAGGGGCGGGTGGCTGAAGTGGAGCTGATCCGCCGGCACCCCACGGTGAGCCTGATCGATGTGGACGATTTGATCGTGCGGTTAACGGCAGTGTCGGATCAGGTGAGCCGGGCGCTGGGGCTGATGCTGGGGCTGGTGACGGTGGCGGCGCTGCTGGTGTTGCTGACCCAGACCCAGGCCAGCATGGCCCATCGGCGCCGGGAGCTGCTGCTGATGCGCACTCTGGGGGCTGGCAGCGAGCTGCTTCGGAAGATGTTGCGCTGGGAACTGGTTGCCAGCGGCCTGCTGGCGGGGGTGTGCGCCGCCATGGTGGTCGAACTCTGCTCCCTCGGCCTGCAGTGGTGGTGGTTCGAGGGGCAGTGGCAGTTCCACTGGGCCATCTGGGCCGGCCTGTCGCTGCTGGGCGCCGTGCTGGTGACGCTGGCGGGGCAGGGCATGCAGCGCCAGCTGCTGGCGGGCACCCTGAGCGATCGGCTGCGTGGGTTGGGACAGGGCCTGCTCTGATCACCGCATCCTGTGCGGATACCGCAAGGCGCCATAACAATCAGCCCGGCCAATGGCCGGGCTGATTGTTATCCTGTTGGCTGATGAGCCGAGTCAGCGGGCAGTGCTCAGCAGATTGGCAAGGGCCTGGGGCAGCGCCGGGTAGGTGAAGTGGAAACCGGCCTGCTGCAGACGGGTCGGCAGCACCTTCTGGCCGGTGAGCAGCAGATCGGCCGCTTCGCCCATCAGCAACTGCAGCAGGGGGGCTGGCACGAAGAAGAGGTGCGGCCGGTGCAGGGTGCCTGCCAGGGTCTGGCTGAACTCGCGGTTGCTGACCGGCTGCGGCGCCGTGCCGTTGAACAGGCCGTCACACTCGTCGTGTTCCAGCAGGAACAAGATGGCGCGCACCAGATCCTGAATGTGGATCCAGCTCATGATCTGGTGCCCCGTGCCCATGGGGCCACCGAGGCCGACACGATAGGGAGGCAGCATCCTGGGCAGGGCGCCGCCATCGGTGCCGAGCACCAGCCCGATGCGCACGATACAGACCCGGGTATGCTTGCTGCGGGCCTCGCGGGCCAGGGTTTCCCACTGCTGGCAGAGCTGATGGGTGAATTCGTCGTGAGGAGTCTGGCACTGCTCGTCCAGCGGCTCATCGCCCTGACGGCCATACCAGCCGATGGCGGAGGCGTTGATCAGCACCCTGGGCGGTGTATCGGAGAGCTTGACCAGGTCGACCAGCTGTTCGGTCAGCAACCAGCGGCTGTCACACAGCAACTGCTTGCGCCGCTCGCTCCAGCGGCCCGTTGGCGATGGGCTCCCCCGCCAGGTTGATGACCGCATCCACGTCGTTGAGGTTGTCGAGCCGATCCAGGCTGTCGAGCAGCTTGACGTTGTGGCCAAGCAGATCATAGGCGCGGCTGCCCTGACGGGTCAGCACCAGCACCTCGTGGGCCACCTTGAGATGGGCCACCAGACGACGACCGATGAAGCCTGTCCCTCCCGTGATCAATATTTTCATATGCAGACTCCCTGACGCTGTTGGCTCTACTCTAGTGGGCCGGCACCAGATGAACAAGCAGCTGTTTTTGCAAAGATTATAATCGTCACAGCAGGCATCTGGCGCATCGCGCCAGGGGGCGTGCAGCGAGCACTGCGCGCATGCGAAGGAATGGCAGCGACTGCCGCTGTCGCCCCGCTGCAGACGCGATATAGTGTTCGTCAGAGCGCTCCGCTCTGCCGTCAGAATTGTCAGAAAGGGTTGTCAGAGAAGGGGATAGGAGTAGACTCGTCCGCTTTTTCACCGTTGCCGCGAGGGTGGGTATGCCGTTTCGTCGTTTGAGGTTGCGCCAGTTTTATACCAGGCTGGGGGCGGCGTTGCTGGCCGGCCTGCTTCCCCTGCTGCTCGGGGTACTGATCGTCTCTTGGCAGACCTTTGCCGGCATGAAGCAGGATGCCGAAGAGCGTCTGCTCCATGCCAGGGAGATGCTGGAGCGCACCCTGGATCACGCCCATCAAGCGGCGGCCATGGTGCAGGGCAGCGTGGGGCGCCCCTGCGAGGAGGTGGTGCAGGGGCTACGGGATCAGGTGGCGACCGTGCCGGACGTTCGCACCGTCAACCTGGCCAAAGGGGAAGTGGTCTACTGCTCCTCGCTCTACGGTCCCTATCAGGGCCCCTTCACGCTGGCCGATTATGCCAATGGTCAGCTGGATCTGATGCGGGGCAATCCGGTGACGCCGGGTCGGCCTCTGGTGGTCTACCGCCAACCGGTAGGGGAGTACAGCGTACTGGTCGGCATCGATGGCTACTACCTGCACAACATCCTCGACATGCTCAGCCGCAACTCGCCGCTGACCCTGGTGATCGGGGCGCAGAGTATGCTGGCCGACGGTCAGATCCACGACGAGGTGCCGCCCGTGGCGCTGGGGTCGCTGGAGCAGACCTCCGGCAAGTACCCGTTTCGGGTGGTTACGGATCTCTCCCACGACGAGTACGGCAGCCATATCTGGAACTACTCTCGGGCCAGTCTCATCATCTACCCATTGCTGGGTCTGCTGGCGGGCTGCCTGGTCTACTGGCTGGCCGGCCGCTCGACTTCGCCCTCTCAGGAGCTGCGGCGGGCGCTGGATCAGCGGGAGTTCATCCCCTATCTGCAACCCGTGGTGACCGGTGACGACGCCCACTGGAGCGGCTGCGAGGTGCTGATGCGCTGGCAGCATCCGCGCCAGGGCCTCATCTCGCCGGATCGCTTCATTCCGCTGGCTGAAGACAGCGGTCTCATCGTGCCCATGACCAGGCTGCTGATGGAGCAAGTGCGCGAACAGTTCGCAGGCCGAGTGCACAGCCTGCCAAGAGGGTTCCACTTCGGCTTCAACATCAGCGCCAGCCACTGCAAGGACATGAGCCTGCTGGAGGATTGCCGCGACTTCATCAATGCGTTTCGGGAGAACCCCATCAAGCTGGTGCTGGAGCTGACCGAGCGGGAGCTGATCGTGGCCGACGAGACGACCGACCGCTTGTTTGCCGAGCTGCATCAGCTGGGGGTTTTCATCGCCATCGACGACTTCGGCACCGGCCACTCCAGCCTCACCTATCTGCAGCAGTTCCAGGTCGACTTTCTCAAGATCGACCAGAGCTTCGTCGGCATGATCGGCTCCGATGCCCTCTCCAGCCACATCGTCGAGAACGTCATCGATCTGGCGACTAGGCTCGGTCTGCTGCTGGTTGCCGAAGGGGTGGAGAACGAGGTGCAGGCCGCCTATCTGCGGGCACGTCAGGTGAACTTCCTGCAGGGCTATCTGTATGGCAGGCCGATGCCGATGAAGGAGTTTGCCGGCCTGCTGGCGCAGGGTTGAGCCAAATTGCCCGCATAAAAAACCAGCGACCGAGGTCGCTGGTTTTTTTTTCGCCCCGAAGCTGGTCAGAGCATGCGGGCGAGGGCGCGGCACAGGCGCTTGACCCCTTCCTCGATGGTGGCTTCATCCACGCAGGAGAAGCTCAGGCGCAGGGTGTTCTGGATCTCGGGGCGCACATAGAAGGGGGCGCCCGGTACGAAGGCCACCTTCTCCTTGATCGCCTCGTCAAACAGCGCCATGGCGCTGACACTGGCGGGCAGGGTCAGCCAGAGGAACATGCCACCCTCGGGTCGGGTATAGCTGACTCCGGGCGGGCAGTGACGGGCCAGGGCGGCCTCCATGGCGGCACGCTGGCGGCCATAGACCTCCTTGATCTTCTCCAGATGGGCATCCAGCGAGTTGTCGATCAGGAAGCGGTGCAGCACCTGCTGGCTGAAGGCGTTGCTGTGCAGGTCGGTGGCCTGTTTGGCGATGGTGACCTTCTTGCGCAGCCAGTCCGGCACCAGCATCCAGCCGAGGCGGAAGGCCGGGACGACGGTCTTGGAGAAGGAGCCGAGCAGCACGGTATTGTTTGGCGCCAGCTTGGCAATGGGGGGCAGGTGTTCGCCCTCGAAGCGCAGCTCGCCATAGGGGTCGTCTTCCACCATCAACAGCTCGTGGCGCACCAGCCGCTGCGCCAGTGCCTCGCGGTTGGCACGGCTGTAGGAGACGCCGCTCGGGTTTTGGAAGTTGGGCACGCCGTACAGCAGCTTGGCGTTGGAGCCGCTCGCCAGCAGCGCATCCAGCGCCGCCAGATCCAGCCCCTCTTCACCCAGGGTGATGGGCTTGAAGGCCGGCTGATAGACAGAGAAGGCCTGGATGGCACCGAGATAGCCCGGCTCCTCGATGATGAGATCCTGCCCCTCGTCGATCAGCACCTTGCCCAGCAGATCCAGCGCCTGCTGGGAGCCGCTGGTGATGAGGATGTTGTCCGGATTGACCTGCATGCCGTGGCGGGCCAGATAGCGGTCGGCGATGTACTGGCGCAGCGGGGCGAAGCCCTCGGTGGCGGCATACTGCAGGGCTGCGGCGCCCTGTTCGCGCAGCACGTCCTGGCAGGCCTGGTCGATGGCCTTGACCGGGAACAGGTGCGGATTGGGCAGGCCGCCGGCGAAAGAGATGATCTCCGGATTGGCGGCGACCTTGAGGATCTCGCGGATGAAGGAAGGCTCTACCTTCTTGAAGCGCTGGGCAAAAAACGGCTGCATAGGATTCTCTCTGGCATGGTGAGCGGTCGCTCCATTCGACCGCCAAGTTATCCGTTTGTATCAGATTTAAAAAATGAGGCAATGGCTGTAACAAAAATCGATAAAAAAGGGCAGGTTTGGCACCTGCCCGAATTTTATCGGTCGGGGACGGCCATGAGGCGCAAAAGCCCCGGCGTGACCCGTTACAGTCCCGGCTCCTTGAGGAAGCGGATCATCAGCTCGGTGTTGGCTCCGAGCTGCTGCTGTACCCGGCCCGGGAACAGTTCGGCCATCTTGTCGAGGCGGTCATACTGGGTATGCCAGATCTTGCCCCACTGGGTTTCGCTGTCCCGATCGCAGGCACTCTTGGTGGCATCGTCGTAGCAGTCCCACAACGCCGGATTGGTGGTCTGGGAGTAGCCGTCGTAGCCATCCGCCCCGTTGATGGTGAAGTTGGTGGCCTCCACGTAGGCGATGGGCACTCCGAGGCAGGCGAACGGCGCATGATCGGACCAGCTGCCGGTCTCCCCTTCCGGGTAGCCGCTGTAGCTGGGGTGAATGGCAAACGGGGTGGCGGTCTGCTTGGAGATGGCCAGCAGGCGATCCCTCACCTTGGGATCGAAGCTGTAGCGGCTCGGATCGGCGCAGTTGTACTCGGCCACGTCGGAGTGGGCCGAGTGGACGTAGACGATGTCGCCTCCGGCGATGGTGTCGTAGTTCACCATGGCCAGCAGCTTGGCGACGGCGGCACTGTCGAGGCTGGCTGCATAGGCTTTGGAGCCGTTGAGGCCGTTCTCTTCGGCGCCGAAGAAGGCGAAGCGCACCGTGTAGGGCAGGGTCTGTCCCTTGAGCGCTTCGGCCACCGCCAGCAGGGCGGCGACGCCGGCACCGTTGTCGGTGGCCCCCTCGGAGCCCTTCTTGTCGCCGGTGCTGTCATAGTGGGCACCGATCAGGATCACCTTGTCGCTCTTGCCCTTGAGCTCGGCGACCAGGTTCTGGGAGGTCTTGCTGGCCCCGCTCTTGGTGTAGGTGAAGGGCTGGTTCTGCACCTCATAACCCCAGCCAGCCAGGTGGTCCTGGATCCAGGCGGCGGCGCGGGTCTCGGCCTCGCTGCCGGTGGGTCTGGCGCCGATCCCCTCGGCGGTGGAACTCAGCTGCACCAGGTATTCATAGGCCTGCTCGGCGGCGGAGGGGGCCTGAGAATCGTTGCTGGAGGTGTTGCACCCGGCCAGCAGGGCTGTGATGGCAAACGCCAATGCTGTGTGTTTCATACTGCAATCCTTTGTTGTGTATGGTTTTATTTGCGCAGGTCAGGATGCACCCGGCGCCTGGCAGATTCTGTGAAGGGGGTGGCATTTGTCAATCGCAGTGGCGGAATTGGTCAGTGCCGGGGGATTTGTTGCGCGAAACACTTGCGCCCTGAGCCTATCTTGGGATAATTCGCTACCCTGTTTCGCCGAGCGATGAAATGACGAACAATGTCGCGTTCGTCGGTGAGGTGGAACGATGAAACAACGAGCAATTCATCTCGGTCGTCTGTGATCAGCACGACGAGATAACGAGCAATCCATTTATGTCGTCTGTGACCCAGACCGATGCAATAACGAGCAATTTGATTATGCCAGTGACCCAAGATGTATTTAACGAAGACGGCAAGTTCATGCGCAAGATCCGCAGCTTTGTCCGTCGCGAAGGCCGCCTGACCAAAGGGCAGGAGAAGGCTCTGGAAGAGCTCTGGCCGGTCATGGGTATCGATTTCGCACCGGAGCCGCTCGATCTGGTTGCCCTGTTTGGCCGCGAGGCCCCGGTGGTGCTGGAAATCGGCTTCGGCATGGGCGCCTCCCTGGTGGAGATGGCCAAGAATGCCCCCGAGAAGAACTTCATCGGCATCGAAGTGCACTCGCCTGGTGTCGGTGCCTGCCTTGGTACCGCCCAGGAGGCGGGAGTCACCAACCTGCGTGTCATCTGCCACGACGCGGTGGAGGTGCTGGAGCACATGATCCCGAACGGCTCGCTCGCCTGCCTGCAGCTGTTCTTCCCGGATCCCTGGCACAAGAGCCGTCACCACAAGCGCCGCATCGTGCAGCCGGCCTTTGCCCAGGACATTCGCCAGAAGCTGGCCATCGGTGGCGTGTTCCACATGGCCACCGACTGGGAAAACTACGCCGAGCACATGCTGGAAGTGATGAGTGCCGCCGAGGGGTATGAGAACACCTCTGCCACCGGCAACTGGGTGCCGCGTCCAGACTGGCGCCCGCTGACCAAATTCGAACAACGTGGCCACCGTCTCGGCCACGGGGTTTGGGATCTGATTTTCAAACGTGTCAACTAACTGAAGGAGCTATCATGGCCAATCGTAGCCGCCGCCTGCGCAAGAAACTGCGCGTCGATGAATTCCAGGAAATGGGCTTCGACATCAGTTTCAACTTCCCGGTCGGTACCGCCGAAGAGACCATCGATGCGGTAGTCGACGCGATGATCGATGAAGTGATCGAACCCCGCAAGCTGGCCTTCGCCGGCTCCGGCCACCTGGCCTGGGAAGGGATGATCTGCACCCAGCAGCTGGGCAAATGCAGCGAAGAAGACCGCGCCGCCGTCAAAGCCTGGCTGGAAGGCAAGGGGATGGAAGCCGTGGTGGTCACCGAGCTGTTCGACCTCTGGTACGGTGAACCGGCCTGATGACAGGCTGGCTGTGGCAGGCGCCCCGGTGTCGACAGCCTGCGACAGCAGATAGACAAGTCCCGCCGCTGGCGGGATTTTTGTCGGTGGTGATGGGATCGCCACGTTAGTTATGGAATCGCTTATGGTGTTGTCATCCGAATTACTGGCCAGCATCCTGGATGAGGTGCGCCCGCTGCTCGGACAGGGCAAGGTGGCCGACTACATTCCGGCGCTGGCCCAGGTGCCGGCCCGATCGGCTCGGGATCGCCGTCTGTACCGTGGAAGGGGAGCTGTTCACCGCCGGTGATGCCTGCGAGCCCTTCTCGATCCAAAGTATCTCCAAGGCCCTCAGCCTGACGCTGGCGCTCACCCTCTATCAGGAGGAGGAGATCTGGGCCCGGGTCGGCAAGGAGCCCTCCGGCCAGCCCTTCAACTCCCTGGTGCAGCTGGAATTCGAGCAGGGCATTCCCCGCAACCCCTTCATCAATGCCGGAGCCCTGGTGGTGAGCGATCTGCTGGAGACCCGGCTCACCGCGCCGCGCCAGCGTACCCTGGAGCTGGTGCGCCGCCTCTCGGGCAACCAGGCCATCATGGCGGATCAAGTGGTGGCCCGCTCCGAATATCAGCACTCTGCCCGCAACGCGGCCATCGCCTATCTGATGAAGGCTTATGGCAATTTCGAGAACGAAGTGGACAAGGTGCTGCAGAGCTACTTCAATGCCTGTGCGATCCGCATGAGTTGCGTCGATCTGGCGCGGGCATTCATCTATCTGGCCAATCGCGGGGTGCCGCTGGGCGCGACGACCCCCTTGCTGCCGGCCCGCACCACCAAACAGGTCAACGCCCTGCTCGCCACCTGCGGCCTCTATGACGAGGCGGGGGATTTTGCCTATCGGGTCGGCATGCCGGGCAAATCCGGGGTCGGTGGGGGCATCATCGCCCTGATCCCGGGGGAATTGTGCGTCTGTGTCTGGTCGCCCGAGCTCAACAAGGCGGGCAACTCGCTGGCGGGCACGGCGGCGCTGGAACTGCTGGCCGAGCGTCTGGGCCGCTCCATTTTTTAACCTTGTCACTCTGAATCGAGAGATCACCATGAAACGAATAATGAGCTTGTTACGGGCCACCCTGGCAACCTTGCTGCTCTGGCATGCCCTGCCGACCCTGGCTGCCGAACTGCCACCGCTTTCGCTGACGGATGCCAACGCCAAGCAGGCGGTCATTCTGGATACCCGCGCCAGCTACTTCTATCAGGGTTGGCCGATGGAGGGCGAGCAGCAAGGCGGCCACGTGGTCGGCGCCGAGAACCTCTCCGCCGAGTGGAAGTACAGCGATGAGGAGTGGCCGGTGGCACTGGCGACCAAGGGGCTGAAGGCCGAGCGGCCGGTGGCGCTCTACGGTGCCCCGCGCGAGGTGGCCGAAGTGGCCCGCCTGCTGCGCCAGCAGGGCATCAAGCAGCTGTTCGAGCTGCAGGGCTGGAAAACTGCGCCGCGCGAGCATCTGGCCCGCTGGCAGCAGCTGGTCTATCCGCGCTGGCTGGCCGACCTGCAGGAGGGCAAGCCGGTGGTGGCTGCACCCAAGGGCGACTGGAAGCTGTTCGAGGTGGCGTGGGGTTCACCCAAGGCCTATCTGCTGAGCCACATCCCGGGTGCCGGCTACATCGACACCAACCGGCTGGAAGAGGAGCCGCTGTGGAACAAGGTCTCTGACGAGGCGCTCAAGGCGCTGCTGCTGGAAAACGGCATCCGCCACGACACCACCGTCATCCTCTACGGCCGCAACACCATGGCGGCGGCCCGTGCGGCCCACCTGATGATGTATGCCGGCGTGCAGGACGTACGGGTGCTGGACGGCGGCCTGGATGCCTGGTTCGTGCAGCATCTGCGCACCGAGACCGGACTGGCCAACAAGTTCACCCCGGCCAAGGAGTTCGGCGTCGCCATTCCGGCCCATCCCGAGTACTACACCACCCTGAGCCAGGCCAAGGAGCTGCTCAAACAGCCCGACGGCGCCCTGGTCAGCGTGCGCACCTGGGACGAGTTCGTCGGCAACACCTCCGGCTACAGCTACATCAAACCGAAGGGTGACATTCCCGGTGCCAAGTGGGGTCGTGGTGGTGTCGATGCCAACAGCATGAGCGACTTCCACAACCCGGATGGCACCATGAAGCCGGCTCGCGAGATCCTCGCCATGTGGGACGAGTGGAACATAGAGCCGACCCAGCAGGCCGCCTTCTACTGCGGGACCGGCTGGCGTGCCTCCGAGGCGTTCTTCTACGCCTGGCTGATGGACTGGAAGCGGATCAGCGTCTACGACGGCGGCTGGTACGAGTGGAGCGCCGATCCCAAGAACCCCATCGTAACCGGCGAGCGCAAGCCCGCCAAGTAACCGACGACGATGACAGAACAGGCCGGACCCATGTCCGGCCTTTCTTTTCCCGACTGGTCGGGAAGAGTCCATCCTCAGTGGCTAACTGACTGATTCTTTGAGTGGATCTTGTTACGGTAACCAGAGTTAACGGGGCTCATCTGGTTGAACTAGGCTTCAGACACCACCCTCGTGGTGAGGGTGAAGCGGGAGGCAAAACAGGCGATGAAGCAACTGATGATGATCCTGGTGTGTGCCTTGGCACTGGTGGCGTGCAGCTCTCAGTACATCATGAGCACCAAGGATGGCAAGATGATCACCACCGACAGCAAACCCAAGCTGGACGAGAGCACCGGCATGTACCGCTATTACGATACCGAAGGGCGGGAGGTGATGATCAAGAAGGATGACGTCACCCAGATCATGGAGCGTTGAGGCTCTCCTCAAGCAACAAGGGCTGCCCGCGGGCAGCCCTTGTCATTTTCGGCCCTCACACCGTCTGGGGCACCTGACGGTTCACCTGACCCACGAACAGCTGGTGGAAGCGGGAGTGGGAGTTGGCCAGCAGGCTCACCGGCGAGCCCTGCTCCACCACGGTGCCGGCCTCCATCACCACCACCCGGTCCACCGACAGCAGCGGCTCCAGATGGTGGGCGATCACCAGATAGCTGGCCTCGGGCCGGTAGCGATAGAGCAGCTCCGCCATCTTGCGCATGCCGATGTGATCGAGATCCGAGGTGGCTTCGTCCAGCACGATGAGCGGGCGGCGCGACAGCAGGATGCGGGCGATCACCAGCAGCTGGGTCTCACCGGCGGATAACTGCAGCTTGTCGAGCTCCTCGTCCAGCCGGCCGGCGCAGCGCTCGGCCAGCCCCACCCGGGCTAGCGCCAGCTCCAGTGCCGCGTCGTCGTGCTTGGTCAGGGGAGCCAGATTGGCACGCAGGGTACCGAAGAAGGTGAGCGGGATTTGGGAGACGGTGTCGTAGAGATCGCGCACCGCCTCCGGTGCCAGCCGGGACAGCGGCTGCTCGCCGTAGTAGATCTCCCCCTGAGAGGCGGGATACATGGCCTGCAGCACTCCCAGCAGCGAGCTCTTGCCAGCGCCGGTGCGGCCGCACACGCCAACCTTCTCGCCGGGGGCCAGCTCGAAGTTGACCTTGTGCAGCGCCCACTGGCTGGCCTGCGGATAACGCAGCCCCAGGTTGTCGAAGCGCACCGCAGGGTGAGGGGTGGCGAGGGCCTCCCCCTCCTGGCGCTCGCTCTCTATTTCGCTGTATTCGCGCACCCGCTCCACCGCGTTCATCACCTGCTCCACCTCGGCGAAGGTGCGGATGAGGGAGTTGAGCATGGCCGAAGCGGTAAAGGCGTAGGTGATGGCCACGGCCCCCAGCAGCGAGCTGTTGCCAAAGGCCACCATCAGCGCCACGGCGCCCACCAGGGCGGCGGAGAGCAGGGTCTGGTGCATGCCGAGCCAGCGGTTGATGGAGGTGGTGGTGTACCAGCTGCGCAGGTTGTTGTCATAGTGCAGCAGCACCTGATCCAGCGCGAAGCGCTCGGCCCCGGCCAAGCGCAGGGCGGGGGCGCCGCGGATGGTCTCGCTGATGCTGATGTAGAGCGGCGAGCGCAGCACCGACGCCTGTCGCCGCAGCTTGAGCTGTACCGCCCGGTAGCGGCGCTGCAGCACGTAGAGGGCCCAGCCCACCAGAGGGGCGATGAGCAGCAACAGCGGCATGTTGACGCCGATCACCACCACCTGCAGCGCCACCGACACCAGCATGCCGAACAGCCCCATCAGCATCGACAGCAGGATCTCCTGGGCTTCCCCCAGATCCCGATCGAAGCGGTTGAGGATGCGTCCCTGCGGCACCTTGTCGAAGAAGGCCATGGGGGCGCGGCTGATGCGCCCCAGCATGCCGTCAAACAGGGTCCAGGCCAGCTTGAGGCCGAGTTTGTAGTTGATGACCCGCACCACCATGATGCAGGTGAGAGAGCCCGCCCCCAGCAGCACATAGATGCCGAGTAGCTCGCTCACCCCGGTCACCCCGGCCTTGCCGCCGAGCCAGAGATCCGAGGCGATGCGCAGCCCCTCCTGGCCCAGAGTGAGCAGCAGGGCGAGCAGGATGGCGCCGGGGGCGGCCAGGCGCTGCCACATGAAGCCGAACAGCCCCCAGTCCACCTTGCCTTCCACCACTTTCTCCTCGCTGAACTGCTCCGCCTCCTGAGGCGGCACCGGCGGGGTGGGGCGGGGATGCTGGATGAGATCCGCCAGCTGGTGGGCATCGAGCTCCACCAGTCGGCCCTGCTCGATGCGGATCACCCGATCGCAGTGGGCCAGCACGTCCGGGTCGTGGCTCACCAGCAGCCGGGTCGGCCCCGGCTTGAAGGCGAGCCCCTGCTCCAGCACCTGGGCCGAGACGATGGGGTCGAGTGCCGAGAGCGGGTTGTCCAGCAGCAGGATGTCGGCCTGGGCGTAGAGGGCGCGGGCCAGCGCGACCCGCTGTTGCTGGCCGCCGGAGAGGCGGGTACCCAGCTCGCCCACCAGGGTCTGGTCGCCATGGCTGAGCAGGGTGAGGTCGGCACCCAGCGCACAGGCTCCCAATACCCAGCGATAGCGTTCGCCATGCCAGGGCTGACCGAACAGGATGTTGTTGCGGATGGTGTCGTTCATCAGCCAGGGCTTGTGGCCCAGATGAGCGACCCGGCCGTGGCGACGGATGCTGCCCTCGAAGCCGTTGTCGAAACCGGCGATGAGGTGCAGCAGGCAGCTCTTGCCCGCCCCGGTGGCACCGGTGATCCCCACCAGTTCCCCCGGCTCGATGTGCAGACGGATCCCTTCTAGCACCGGTTTTTGCTGGTGCAGGGCGGTGACGTTGTCGAGCTGCAGGCCGCCCACCGGCAAGCTGGGGTCGGTGAGATCCCGATGCTGCTCGGGGCTGTTGAGGAACTCGCACAGCCGGTTGAAGCCGGTGTTGAAGTTGATCAGGGTGCGGATGAGGTAGGGCAGCCGCATCATGGGGATGCGCAGCACGGTGAACAGGGCGATGGTGGTGAACACCTGGGGCAGGGTGAGCTCTCTGCCCGAGACCAGATAGGTGGTGAAGGTGGCCAGGGTCACCAGCAGCGGGGTGCTCAGCATCAGGCTCTCGTTGATGGCATCGAGCCTGAGCACTCGCCCCAGCACCCCCAGCTCCTGCTGGCGCTTGTGGCCGGCGGCTTGGGTGAAGAAGGCGCCGAGCCCGTTCTGGCGCACCAGCCGCAGCTTCTTGATGTATTCGGCCAGGATGCCGTTGCGCTCGTCCTGTTGACGCTTGAGCTGTTGCTCCTGCTGGTTCATGCGGCGCACCACCCGGGTGGAGATGAGCAGCAGCAGGGTGAGCACGGCAAAGCCGACCAGACCGGCGCTGCCCACCTGCCACACCAGCAGGGCGATGGTGCCGAGCAGTTGCAGCAGCATGGTGAGCGGCATGGCGGGGTCAGCCAGGATCCAAGTGATGTCCCACACGTCCCGGTTGATGAGGTTCTGCACCCGGCCACCGGCCCGGTCGTCGAAACTCTTGCCACCCAGCTTCATCACCTTGGCGAGCAGGGACTCGGCCAGCAGACGGCGGATGGGCACGTGCATTTTGAGTGCCAGCTGCAGCGAGTGCTCCGCCAGCATGCCGGAGGCGAGCACCGAGGCAAACAGGGCGAACGCCAGCAGCAATTTCTGCTCGGTGGGGGCGCCGGCACCGAGCTGGGTCATGCTGTGGTTGAGCAGCCAGGGGCTGGCCAGGGTGGCCAGCATGCCGAGCATTTGCAGCAGGGTGAGCAGGCCAATGCGCCCGCGGTAATGGCGCCAGATGAAGGCGGTGATGGGCCAGGGGCGCACCGGCTGGGCGGCGGTGAGAGTGAGGAAGGCGTCGGCGCGGCCATCGCGCCTGTCTTCCGGCAGCAGGGGATAGAGATCGTCGAGGTTGACCTGGGGCTCGCTCAGCCCCTTGCGCTGCAGCGGGCCGGTCCAGTGATAGAAGAGGCGGCTCAGCCAGCCCGCCGAGATTTCCGGATGATCCAATGGGTGTCCTTATTATTTTGTGCTGCTTCCAGAGGGGCGGGGCGACTCATGGGTCGCCCTCGATATTGTCGTCTTGCTGCGGGCGCGAGCCCGGCGGGATCAGTGATCCCGATTCATGCGGATGAGCCGGTCCAGGATCTGCTCACCATCAACCCGCAGGCCGTTGTGTTCGTATTCGTTGGTGATCCAGGCGCGGCTGTTGCCAAGCCCCTTGAGGGTGTCGCGGCAGTAGTCGAACTCCACATACATGTCCTCGGCATAGACGGCGCAGGCCACCGGTACGGTGTTGCGGGCCAGCTGCGCCGGGTCGTAGAGGGGACCCCAGTCCATTTTCTGGGCCAGCAGGTGAGCGGCTTCTTTCAGCGGGATGAGCTCGCGAAACTGCTCGAACATCCAGGGGAAGATCATCTCGCCGGTGAAGGCAAAATCCTTGCCCGGCGCCCAGGCCAGGGCCGGGTATTCGCTTCTCACCCGCTCGGCCGCCCAGTTGCTGGCGCGCCCTTCGCAATAGATGGACTCGTGCAGGATGGCGAACACCGGGTTGGTGTTGAACGGCTGCATGGCCTGCACTTGGTAGAGGAAGGCTGGGTTGAGCCGCTCGCCGATGAAGGCGTCCTCCAGCAGGTAGTAGAGCTCCTCGAAGGCGCCGCTGGCACCCAGATCCAGCCCCTGCTGCTGCAACTGCTCCACCGTCAGGCGCTGGCCGTTGGGCAGGCGCACCTCATGGCTGTGCAGGTGGTTAGCCAGCCGGTTGGCGATGGCCTGGGCGTGGGGGAAGCGGGCGAAGAAGGCGCGGTTCTTGTCGGCCACCCGCTGGTAGGTGGCGCGGTAGACCTCGTCGGCACTGCGACCGATGGGGGCCACCCCGCCGGTGAGGTAGACCTCGTGCAGACTGTCCGGGAACAGGGAGAGGTAAGTGAGGCTGCAAAAGCCGCCGAAGCTCTGGCCGAGCAGGCTCCAGGGGCGACCCGGGCTCAGCACCTCGCGAATGTATTCGGCATCGCGCACTATGCTGTCGGCGCGAAACAGGCCGAGGTACTCCGCCTGCTGTGGGGCGGTGAGCTGGGCCAGCGCATCGGCGCTGATGGGGCTGGAGTGGCCGGTGCCGCGCTGATCGAGCAGCAGCACCCGAAACTCCTGCAGGGCACGCTTGATCCAGCCACTGTCGGCGGTCGGACGCGGGGCACCAAAGCCGGGCCCGCCTTGTAAGAACAGTAGCCAGGGCAGATCGTCGTGCAGCCGGTCCTGGCGACAGAGGGTGCGGCCGAACAGGGTGAGGGTCTCCTCGTCATCCGGTCGCTGGTGGTCGAGGGGCACGGTGAAGAAGCGGGGCTCGCAATGGATGCCGTCCAGCACGTAACGCAACGGGCTGCTCATCTGGGGTCTCCCTGAGGGTAGGAAAATCGTCGGCCTCATCATAGCCCCGGCGTGGGAACGGGTCACGCCGGTTTTCCAAATTGTTAACATTGTCACGAAGGGAAAACGGGCGCTGGCAGCGTGATGAATTTATTGTCGGCAAGGAAGTTGACGGCGGCGGGCGGCTGCACAAAGATGGCTCGCCTGCCGACGGGGCAGGGGTCGTAACAGGACGAGGTGGGCTTGATGAAGCCTAAGTGGATACGATTTCGCAAAAAAGAGAAACGGGTAAACCCGGAGGGTGTGCTGCAGACCGGCTTGCTGCTGTTCAGTGCCACCTGCGGGGCGACCCTGCTGCTGGCAACTTGCAACGGCAGCTGACCGAAATGAAAAAAGCCCGCTCGATGAGCGGGCTTTTCAAATTTGGCTCCTCCTACTGGACTTGAACCAGTGACATACGGATTAACAGTCCGCCGTTCTACCGACTGAACTAAGGAGGAATTGTGGTGCCCAGAGACGGAATCGAACCGCCGACACGGGGATTTTCAATCCCCTGCTCTACCGACTGAGCTATCTGGGCAACGGCGCGCATTAAACCCTTTCTGGGCTGGGGTGTCAACCTTGCAGCCCCAGTTTCTGGCATGTTTTTGCATAGGGTGAACTAAGTGGCGAGATAGTGTGCAAGAAGCCCCTGACTCAACACCGGGATACGGTTGGCGGTAGGTTCTGCTATCGAGGTTTTTTCCCTTTATGGAATTGCCTTTTCGCTCTCTCACACATCCCGAGCCCCCAACAAGTGAGCCCATTTTTTGTCAAAAAACTGATGAACTAACCTGCATGTTTTTTGTGCGCTGAAAAGTTACCAGAAATTGACCAGACGGGGTTTGGTGCGTCGATACCGAAGGACCTCCGGTCGCTCAACTTCCGTATCTGCGTTTGAAGAAGAGTGATAACCCCCTACAGCAAGAGCTGTAGGGGAAGTAAATACTTGTGCTCAATGTGGTGTTTTAGCTCATAAAGCGAGCAGGACGTCGGGGGGACGGAAAAAAAATAAAAATATTTTTCTGCCACAAAATCAGACTCCATTGAGTTTCTTTTTTCTGATTCTTTAGAGGGGGGCAAAAACTGATTTCGATTCACCTGCTATGGGAAAAATTTGTAAAGCACAAAACATACCATGTTCAGGGGAGTTTGTTTTTATAAGGCATTATCGGATGGTTACGCTCTGGAGCTGGTCTTCCCTTTCGGTTTTGCTTCGTCCAACATTCTTGTCATGAGTCACCACGGTGGGGGCTCTAGATGATAGGAGGTGCGATGCCCGAACAGGCTGTAGCTCCAACTGTAGAAAGTACCAAGTTGGAGGAGTGCAGTTCAAAGCAGCGTGAAAGTAAAGATAAATACGAGCGTTCCCTTACGTGGATTACTTATGCCACTGGTCGCAAGGTTGGTTGTCTTAGTTTCACCAAAAATAAAGTCCGTTATCGGTTAAAAATTGCGAGCACGGACGAAGTCAGCGTTAAAGAGATTCGTGAGCAGGCAAGAAAGCTAAAAGCGGAGTTTGTACTTGATCCAGTGGGATTCAATCAAACCTATCTTTCGAGCTTGTCAGTAGAACAGTTTATACATGATAAATACTTGCCCGCAGTGCGAGCAACTCATAGATCACATAAAACCATCGAGTCTCGGGTAAAGCCGATCGTGGCAGCTCTAGGGCACAAGCCATTAAATAGAGTAACCCGTTTCGACATCGAGGATTTTCTTACAGCATCAAATAAAACGCGCTCTGTAGCCACGCGGAACCGCTACTTGGCACAGGTAAAGGCCATCATGTCCTTTGCTCTTGAGCGCGGTATCATCAAATCATCGCCAGCAGCAGGCATTCCGGCAAAGCATGAAGCTGTTTTGCCGCCCAAGGGGTTGCCTGATGAGGTGGTGAATAAGGTAGTACATCGTTTGATGAAAGACATCGGCGATGAAAAAGCTAGGCTTCTGCTGTTCCTGTTTGCAACAGGGTGCAGGCTGGGTGAGGCCCGAGCGCTACAACTTCAAGATTGTAATATCAATCAACAGATTGCGTATTTGCCCACCAGTAAGTCTGGTCGAGAAAGGCTCATACCACTAAATCATTTCGCGCTGGAGTTGATTCAACTCCAATTCCAGCGCCATGGCACAACCGGCCTGCTGTTTAGAGGCCAGGATGGTGTTTCTCAGATTTCCGAACCTCGGCGGTATTGGTACCGAGTCTGCAATGATTGCGGACTATCAGGAGTGCGCATGCATGACGCCCGCCATACCGTCGCTACATCGCTGTTAAACCAAGGTTGCTCGCTGGATGTGCTGCAAAAAGTCCTAGGCCATAGTTCGCCAAAAATGACTGAGCGTTATGCACGCCTCCACGATACCACGCTGGTTAAGGCCGTCAACGAATTACACACCTTGTGGGACCTCCCACGCATCACCTGTTAACAATTTTTTGGAGAATGGGGGAAGAGACTCCCCCATAAAGAATTATGCTTAGACCCAGATCTAGTAGTGATAACCCCCAGAGGCGTTTTGCCCGTCGTCCAGGGACTCAAGCATCTATTGATAGGATGGCAAGTCAGGGTGTACCGCCGACAGACTCGGTACCGGACTCGGATCAGGAGGCATCCGCGCCAGAATCGATCCCTACGGTCGCCCCTGGATCGCAGCCATTACTGGTATCGGTAACGCATGATGAGCAACCTCATGATGATTACTGTACAAGAGCGCAGGTAGCTCAAGAGCTGGAGGCATTCCGTGTTAGGCATATGCACGCCGCCTTTTATGCTTCTGACGAGGGGCAAGCCCTCAATAAGGGTAAAGAGCCAGATGAGTGTCTAGTTTTGCGGGATGGCTCCTTGTCGCCTCACTGCATCAAGGAGCTGACAGAGTGGCTGGGCTCACCATTTATCCCTGAAAATTTCAAGATCACTCCTGAGGGCAAGGTCATGTTCATGGCTGGTAAATCCCACTCCGAGGTCTTTGAGGGGGTCACATTGCCAATAGCCACATACCTGGACAAAGACGGTCGGCTTGAAGCCGTGGAGCTGGCTTGCCTTGCTCCTGATGGCAGTGTAGTTACCTTCCAGTTATCTCTGAAGGACATTCATAACGACCTGAAAAAAGTCAAGACAACGCTGAGCTCTTACCGACTATTTTACAACCAAGGAACAGAGAGCCGACTGATGCGCTTTATACTAGGCTGCGCGAAGATGGAGCTGATGAAGTCCATTTACTTGGTTGAACAGGCAGGTTTTGTGCCTGAAAAACAGGTCTATGTGACTCATGAAGCTACCCTGAGCCGCGAAGATGGGCACTCAGCAAAGCGAAGCCGATATCGACTTCGCAAGCAGCTTGGGCAACTGAGTTCTAGAGGTTTATTAAAAGCCTGGAAACTGAATCTCGCGGAGCCAGTACGGCAGTTCCCGATCATGGTGTTTTCGATATTGGTGATGCTGACCAATGTGTTGATAAACCTGCTACAAAAGTCCTCAACGATTGTTCATGTTCATGGCCTGAGCTCCGTGGGGAAGACGACTCTAGCGATGCTGGCTCAGAGTACAGTAGGACGGGCTACCGACCCTAGTGAGGATGGCACGTCTGCTATTAGAAAATGGCACAATACTTCCAATGCATTGATATCACTCATTGAAATGCACCATGGGATGGGGTTGGTACTTGACGAGTTGGGTTCATTCACCGGGAGGAATTTCAGCTCGCTCATGTATGCGATGACAAACGGGCAAAGCAAAGGGCGTTGTGACAAAGATAGCCTTCTGATTGAAGCCAAAAACACAGCGGCGCTCTGCATTTTCTCGACGGGCGAGATGAGCTCTGATGATTTTTTGCGCAAATTGCGTGACTCTGTAAACTCAGGCGCTCGTGTCCGGATGCTTAATATCGAGATCCTGCAGGATGATGCCAGGCTGCCGGGCGAAACACTGGCCCAAGCCAAAGCCCGGATTGACCAACTCAAGGCGGCCTGTGGTCAATACTACGGCACAGCGCTCCCGGCTCTGGCGCAAGGGCTGTTGAACTTGCCGGAGGCCACTTCCTATGAGGCGTTGCAGCAGTTGGCTCGTGATCGGGTTAATGAGTGCGCCGGGCGTTTGGAGTCTTTGGTCAATGGTGCTACCGAGTCACCGCTTATTCGTCGAGGTCTGGATTTCTTTGCCATGACGCTGGCTACCGGCTTGTATGGTATCGAGCTGGGTGTGTTGCCCTTCACTGAGAGTGAGGTTTTGGATGCAGTAGTCGAAGGGGCTAATCGATGGGCATCCTCATTAAGGGAGAAGCCTGATGATGTATCTCTGGCCGCGCATGGACTCCTCAATACCCTGATCCGAAACCGCCAGATGTTTCCTGACATTGACTCGGTGAAAGAGAATAAGCACATGGGATTCATTCGAGGTAATGAATTCTTGGTGCGCGTGTCATGGTTCGATGAGTTGGTCCCGCAATATGGCAAGCAGGTGATTGCATGGCTTGAGAAACATGGTTATCTGCGGCCTGGTCCAGATAACAAAAAATACATCCGGTTGCGCAACACCAGCCGGGATACCAAGTATAGAGCTGGTAATTACTATGCGCTGGATCACGACAAGGTGATGGGCTTTACCGGTGGTATCGAAGAGATAGAGGGTTACGAGGGGGCATCCCGAGAGTCTCCATCCTCCGCTCCGAGTTTCACCCGCCGCGCGACGAGCGAGACGGGGTGCGTGATGGTTGAGTCCTCACCTGACATGTCAGAGATACCGGTAGATGTCGAAAAATTCTAAAAGATGAAGGGGGGCCAGTGCGAACTGGCCCCCTTGCTTTGTGGGATCCGGTGGCAAATTACCGTGGTCTCTACACGGTTACTCAGGGCTGCGAATACTGTCAGTCATGGGGTGGTTGACCGATGCGGCAGGCAGAAGGGGGAGGTGTGTTTCAGAAGGCCGAGAAGGCCAGGATGATCTTGTTGTGGAGGTTCAGAGGGCGGTGAGGCCAAAGCGGCTCATTGGGTCGCTAAACCGCGATACGGGTGTCTCGCCGTGGGGGAAGCTATCGATGCTGCGCACTGGTGTGATCCCAGCCGCTCTCAAGATCAGAAGGAGTAGTCGAACGGTCCCAAAAAAAGAGGCCAGTGCCGACCGGCCCTGACCTCTGTGTTTTCTGCTCTATGGTGCCGGATTACTGACAGGTTCCCCAGTTTACGCCGTCCGTGCCACATTCCAGGCTATGAGTACCGTCCGCATAGGTTGTCTGCTTCTGATAGAGGCCGCTGCTGTTGTAGCTCGTTTTGATGGTATTGCCATTTTCACTGGCCGTCATGCTCTTGACCCAGCTAGCCGCATCAGGATCTTGGGATGGTTCGTCATACTGATAGGGGAGGGCTTCAAGAGCAGCAGAGAGCTCACCCATGTTCAGGGTGGGTAGCTGCCCTTCCAAACCGACCCAGTCGTTCAGGAAGCTGAATGCGCCCGCCTGCCGGTTATAGATGAACTGGGTGACGTAGCTGAGATCGTTGTTGCTGTAGTTGATAAAGGCGTAGCGGTGGGTGATCGCTGCTGCCATATCGTCAGGTGCACAGTCGTTGAAGCTCTCTGCCAATGTTTTAGCCAGATTCACCAGTGTGTACGTCTTATCGTGTGTGCGCGTCGTGAGGGTCTCCTTGATGTCGCAGCTATAGGGGGTGTTGTCCCCATTACGCGATTCAAAATCGTAGCCGGTTGTGTAGGTGTAGTTATTACCTGTTACTTGGCGCTCTTCACCATAGATGATGGTCTTGATGATTTGTGCGAAGTCACCGCTCACCTTCACCAGCTCGGTGCGGTTCTGAGTTCCCCAGTGCAACAGGGTTTCACGATACCAAGCGTCCGGATAGGCATTGTCCTTATCGCGACTATCCCCCTTGTGGTAATCGACATAGACAAAGGTGGCGTCCGGGTTTTCCCGTTTCAAGGCCTCTGTCTCGGTGAAGGACTGCTGCAAGCCGCGCACGATCTCCTGGGCCAGCGTGGCTGTCTCGCTATCACCGCTGGCGATGAAGTCCGCATACAGCTTCTGCTCAGAGATGTTGTAGTGACTGACAACACGGCTGACGGCCTGTTTCATCGAGGCGATCAACTGTTCCTGCTTTTGCCGGTTCGCCATGACGGTCTGGCAAGTTGTCTGCGATTGGGCTGCCAGCTCACTTTCCACACTGCTCCAGAGCACCGTGGTCAACGGTGTCACATGGTAGGCATCATCTTTGGTGATGGGGGCAAAGGTGGGAGGAAGGACCATCTGATAGGCTTCTGTCACCGGGCCAAGATCCAGGTCCACGGCATCCACCGGCACATCGACCACCAAGGGGGCGTATTGAGCGCAGGTTTGCAGGTCTACCGGCAGCTCTAACCGATAATCACCGGCATCATTGGTGGTTGTCTTGGGTTCACCATCATCCCACTGACGGTTGAAATTGAGATCGAGATAGACGGTCGCGCCTTGAATGTATCCATCAATCGCCTTTCCTGACATCGCCAAGGAGGCACTCGGTGGGGTTGGACTATCCGTGTTTCCACCGTCGCTACCACCACCGCCACAGCCTGACAAAGTAGCCATCAACACCATGGCCAAGGGGGTTTTCTTCATTGTTAGTTTCCCGTTTATTATTGGTATGCGATAACGTCCAGAGCATGGCCCGTTATCATCGTGATAATTTTATCTCGGTGTACGGCTATAAAATGTTGATTAGCCTCTAATTTATGCGTTTCTATTCACCGTGCTTGTCGTTGTTTTTAGCTTCAGTGCATCAAGGTGCAGACAGTTCTGTCTCGCATACGATGACCTCGCACTCTGATGGGTCAGGGAAGTCTCCGCCTTCGTCGGTGAGATATATCTTGTCGGCATGGACGCGGTAGTTACCCGCCGGGGTCAGCAGTGGGTTTTCATACATGCCCTGATAATCGACGGAGACAGCGGTCGCACCATGGGATCTCAATGTGACGCGTCCATTGGGGGCGATAGTGATGGATTGTTGAATCCCATTTTCACCTCCGAAGTTGAAGTACCGGGTTCCCGTGAACGGCAGCGCCACGGCTTGCTGCTGTGGATCCCCGATATGGTCAGTACCTCTGGCGCTCTGGCACATTTTCTCTAGCAGCAGATCCAGCATCCCCTCTGGCTGTGGTCGCCCGTTAATCTCCAGCGCCTCCACAGAAAAACCATCATCTTGCACCCAGACCTGCACCATGGCCCGTGCGGGCTGACTGGCATAGGTGATGGTGCCGCTGACATTCACCAATTTCCGACCATCCGCCGCTTTCCCGCCGGTCCACTCGGGGTCTTCGAAAAAGCTGTTGACCATCTTCTCGACGGAGATGTTCGGGCACATCTCCAGCTCGCTTTCCTTGAGGGTTGCCACATCCAGCAGGCTGAGCAAGCCAGCCTGAGCCCCTGTCGAGCAGAGCATCAGTAAACCGACTGCAGTTTTTATGTTCATACAAGGCGCTCCTTACCACACCCATGAAAACGCGGATATGGGGCGGTAGTTATAGCGACGGTCAAACTCCTCCTGTGTCAGGCACAAAACACGGATGAACTCGATCACGGACAAGACCAGGGGGAGGCCGGTGGTGCAGAGTGCGAGGTAGATAAGCCCCCAGCCCCAGTTCCCGGTGTAGAACTTATGCAGACCAATGCCGCCGCCCAAGAATGCGAACACAGCGGTGAGCCCCTTGCGCTTGCCACGGTGCGCAACGGCGTTTGCGCCGTTTAGCGGTGCCTGCGGGGGAGTGGTCGCGGTAGAGGGGGGCTGGGAGGGGGTTGCCCCCTCTTTAATCGGCCATGCTGCGATATCGATAGGCTTCAGGATCTCATCCGTGATTGCCCTGGCTTTCTTCTTGGCGGCGCCGAAGGTATCGATGGCATCGACAAACGAGCCATTGAGCGTGAGCTGGATGGTCTCATCGCCTTGAGAGGCGAAATTCACGGTGATGCGCAACCCGAAAGGGTTAAAGCCATATTTCCATGCGGCTTCGATCCTGCCTTGTGTGCGCTCGACGGCTTTTAACGTGCCGCCCTGAGCTTGCAAATGGGCGGCGACATGCTCGAAGAGTGGCTCATAGGGACTGGTGGAGCAAAGAGTGTTGTCGGACACTTTTTGCAGGCTGATGGTGTTCATGCATGACTCCTTGGATATCGACTGCGGGATGGTTGACGACAATGTGAAACAGCGGCGACAGGTGGTGTCGCGGCATGTCAGGCGCTGTCGCCAGATGTATAAACTGGGATCTTTGTCACAAATGGGTCAGGGCGGAGCCTGACTCATCAGGGTCAATAGATGGCGTAAATCACGGACGATCTGCTCATGGATAAAACCGGGCGAGATCACGGTGAGCCCCGGCATCCAGGATTTGATGACAGGCAGAATCTGATTGGTATCGAGCACGCGACTGCTCAATAACAGCGCACCGTCATCGAAGGTTTTGACAATCTCCTGCTCGGGCAACAACGGACGATGCTGAAAGTTGATGGCGATGGAGGCACTGGCTTTGAGTAGCACCTCAATCATGCCGGAGCGCCAGAGCGTCGGATCGGTATCGATCTGTCGCGCAATGAGCGTGTCACGGGTGAAGGTCTGTTGTGATAGCTCAACCAGCGCGATGGAGCTCAGCGGATAGGCTTGCAACCGCCCCTCGCTGACGCCGACCAAGTGCCAAGTGCCCTTGTAATTGACGAGCTGATAGGGGCTAAACAGCTGCTTGCGCTGGTCTTTGGTGATGAGCCAGCATTGCAGATGCTGGGTCAGTGCCTGCTCTAATACCGGTAACTGATGACTCAGTGAGTCGGTGGACTGAGCATCGAACCCCTTGATAGCGAAGAGGCTTGGGGTGCCTCTGTCCAGCAGCTGACCCAGACGATGTTCACTGGCGTGGGGGAACAGGTCGGTGATACCCAACTGTTCGGCCAGCTTTCGCAGCTTTCCATCGCTCTTGTGATTGAGGAACCCAGGATCCAGCCAGTATTGCTGGTTGCGGTGTTCTATCGGTAAATAACTGAGGCGTTGATTGAAATCCCGCTGCAGGGTGCGCACGGTGACGTTGTACTCGGTGGCCAGATCACCCAAGTGCAGCTTCTCACCACTGTACAGGCGGGTGAGGAGCATACCGAGGCGTTGAGCAATCTTGTCGTGTTCGTGCATACCATCACAGAAAGGGAATAACCTTGTCGCGGATTATCCAAACAGGCCGCGACACGGCGTGACGAATTGGATGGCAGGCAGTTTTTCGCAAAACCCATCATCGGCGATGGGCTTTTGTCATCAGGTGAGGGGTTTTGTTATCAACCGGTGAGAAGCGGTTGAGCGGGCCAGGAAGACCGGTCAGGGCAGGTTGTGGCTGTTGGTGAGGAGGGCGGACCAAACCGGCCTCTCCGGCGACTCAGCAGAGATTTTGCTATCTAGGGGGATAGGGGAGAGACGTCGCGAGTCTTGTTGCGCGATATGAACCGCTCTCCTGCAGGTTAGTGAATACGATTTATGTGATCGCAAGAAAGAAAATGCGTTTCACAGATTATGTTTTCCATGGAATAAATAGAGCATTATCTTTCAATAGGTTAGTTACGTTGCGTAGCGGGGAGAACAGTATGGGTTTCTTTGATTTCGTTGGTGATGTTGTTAGTGGTGCCGTCGATATGGTTGGTGATGTTGTTGGCGGAACTATTGAAATCGTCAGTGATGTCGCTAGTGGTGCTATAGATGTCGCCGGTGACATAGCTAGTGGCACTGCTGAAATGGTTGGCGATGTTGCTAGTAGCGCAGTGGATGCTGTCGGTAGTGTTGCTGATACCGCAGGTACCATTGCGGGAGGTGTAGTTGACATGGCTGGTGATGTCGCAGGTGGTGCGCTTGAGCTGGCTGGCGACTGTGTCGAATATGTTTCTGAAAATCCAGGTAAGACGTTGGCTGTGGTCAGTGCCGCCGTTGTGACAGGTGGTGCTGCGTTTGTTGCTGCTCCTGCCATTGCTGCTGCAGCTGGAGGGGCGGGGTTACTTGGAGCAGCCTCAACGGGGACAGCAATTAGCACTCTCTCAGGTGCCGCATTAACGAACGCATCTCTGGCTGCCGTTGGCGGCGGTGCACTTGCTGCAGGTGGTGCAGGGATGGCTGGTGGAACTGCTGTTATTGCTGCTGGAGGAGCTGTCGCTGGAGCTGCAACTGCAACAGCGGGAGTGGCGGTTTCTGAGAAGATATCCTCTTGATAACTTGAAACAATAATTTCGAGGATGAATCAGTAAAGGGCTTCGGTATCTCACCCAGCCGTGAGATACCGACATACCTAGCTGGCCTGAACCCACTCGCCCTCTTCGGGAAGCGGCAGCGGTTTGGATGGCACAGAACTGGTCAGGGCATCATGGATGCAGTTGGCTATTTTCTGGCTGGTCTGCTGCATCCGAGTGTTATGCAGGTGAGCATAACGCAGTGATGTCTGACTGCTCCGGTGCCCTAACTGGGATTGCACGTCAAACAATGTGCCGCCGTTGGAGACAATCAGCGCGGCGACCGAATGACGGCAGGTGTGCAGGCACACGCCCTCCTTATCTATACCGGCCCGCGCCAGCATCCGCTGAAAACCCTTGGTGGGATTCTGCAATGGCTGCCCTTGTCGCTTGCCGGGGAACAGATAGGGATTTCCCTGTGTCACCGGTAAGTAGTTCAACAGCTCCACCGCCATATGGTTCAGGTGCAACACACGGCTATGGCCGTTCTTGGTGTGGGGAATGTATAGGGTTTTGTCCTCCTTGTTGTAGTGCTGCCATTTGGCCCTTGCCAGCTCGGCCCGACGCAAGCCGGTGAGCAGCAACATCTTGACGTACTGACCGGTATAGAAACTCTCATGCTGATCAGCGGCCCGGAACAGGCGACGGATTTCATCTGGAGTGAAGTAGCGTTCGCGCCGATTGTTCTCTCGCAGCAATGACACCAAGGCGGCGGGATTCTCTTTAATCAGTCCGGCACGGGCCGCCCAGGTCATGATGGCCTTGAGCAATGCCAAGACGCGATTGCAGGTGGCCGGAGTGAGGCGCTTGAGCAACATCTGTTGCATGTTCTGGATGCGGGTAACGGTGATCTCTTCCGGGATCAGATTGCCGAAGATTGGCCGTAGGTGATTACGGAAGCGATGTTCATCCGTCTTCCAACTGCGATTTCGCGATTGCAGATAGGGGAGATAGTCCTCCTGAAACAAATTGCTCAGGGTCTTCTGGTTGCGCTTGTCCTCCTTGGCTTGTTGCGGGTCAACGCCTTCGGCGATCTTGCGTTTGTAGTCGAGCGCCAGCTTGCGAGCCGCGCTGACATCCAATGTGGGATAGTGCCCCAGCGCAATCGCCCGTTTGCGCCCATGTATTTGATAGCGCAGCAGGAACTTGCGACGCCCCTCCCCTTTTCCCACCAGACAGCGCAGACCGGTCACATCGGTATCTGAATACTCCGCTTCGGTACTGCGAGCGTCATCGGGGTTAGGGGGCAGATCGGCAATCCGTCGATTGGTGAATTTAAATCGGGTAGGTGTTTCGTTCATGGTTCGCTCCTCAACATGTGAGCTGGTGCAACAGGGCATTGGGCTCCCTTCACAGTGGAAAGGAGGTCTAATCCCCGTCTCTGGCTTGGCGATTGAAGTGGTCGTTGCTCATCGCGCCTTGGCCTGGTTGGCCCGGCACGATGACAACGCGGGAAAGGTGAGTGAACAGATGGCCGCCCCGGTCGCTACCCGGTCCGATCCCGTAAAAATGCTACCGAGCCCCGTGTCCGCCCCGCACAAACGGAGGGAAACGGGGTTGGTTTTTCCCTTTGAGTGATTGGGCTTTTCCATCTCAACCCCGTGAACCCGCGAAATTTGCGGGAATAATGGGGGGAGTGAATAAAGAGGTCGGGTTGCCCCGCACATTCACGGCGGGCCCCGTGCCCGCCCCGTGTGAGCGGGGGGAAACGGGGCTGGTATTTCCCTTTGAGTGATTGGGCTTTTCCATCTCAACCCCGTGAACCCGCGAAATTCGCGGAAATAATGGGTGAGTTAATGAATAGGTCGGGTTGCCCCGTGAACTCCCGCTGTGCCCCGTGCCCGCCCCGCACCAACGGGGGGAAATGGGGCGCGTTTTTCCCTTGGAGATACTGCGTAATTCGACGCCAACCCCGTGAACCCGTGAAATTTGCGCATTAACAGGGAGGGATCATTCAGTGGCTACCCTGATCGCGTAGACACCCAGCGACAGGTAGGTGAGGAAATTGCCCTCCCATAATTCATAGAACTCACCCAACTCAGACAACGGCACCACATGCGCATAGGCAACCAGCCCTTCCTGGCTTGAGAAGTCAAAATCGACCTCCTTGGCCAATTCGGCATAATCGCCCATGCCGACATAGGAAAAGTCCGTGATATAGACCAAGGACCATAGATTTCCTTGCCGTTGCAGGCGGATTTCCACCGGATGAAAGCCGCCAGTTTCCGGGCCATAACCCGGATCACGAAAGTTCATCGTGACAGCACGGGCTTGTGACCATGTGGGATGGTGCGTGTTCAGCAGGTCGGTTAGACATACGGCGAGCCGGGGTGAAACCGGCAGGGGGAGGCCCTGCCAGTTCAGTGTTATGTCACGGTTGCTCATTGATGGGTCTCCTGCCCGGCTTCCTCGTCGCCGGTCTCGGCTCCCGTTTCGGCTCCGGCCTCCTCCATCTTGTCTGACAAACCGGCCTGGTCGTTGGCTGTTTCAAGAAATAGGGGCTCATTGTTTTCCTCGATGGTTTTCTCATCGGTCGTGTCATCTTGGCTCTTCTGTCCCTTGGCTTTTCCCTTGCGAGCCTGTTTATCCATATTGGCCGGTTCATCCAACTCTGCTGACCAGTCGCTGAGAGAGAGACCGACCCGGTGGAACGGCGAGTTGGGCTCTGCGGCGACCAGTAACTTTTCAGCCCGCAGGATGGCGGCGAGGAAACCGTGGTTATTGGCACTGCCTCGAACAAACAGCGCCCTGAGCGCCACCGATTTGAATGGCGCATCCTTGAGGATATCCAGCAGTGCCAGGATGTCATCGAGCGATAACCAGTGCTTACTGAACAGGCCGCCCGTGTCGTTGGCAGTAATGCGAAGGGCATAGCGACCGTCATCGTTTTTGCCCACCTCGTAGTGCAGCAAACCACTGGCCCGAGCGCTTATCTTCGGTGCCTTAGCAGATTTAATAACAGTCCAGACCGGAGCAGCCGACGCTGCCGGTTGTGTGGCTTTAGCCATGATGAAATTCCTTCTGAAGGGATTACTTGAAGAAGTCAGCCGCTTTGCTGCGATGACCTTGATGGATATGACTGCCTAACGAGGCAATGGCACCGCTGATGACCCCCAGGTCATCGGTGAGCCCCACGCCGGGGATAAAGTCCGGTACGGCATCGACCGGACAGAGCAAATAGGCGAGTGCGCTGACCACGATGGTCTTGACCCACACAGGCGTCTGCTCATCGGCCATCAACAGGTAGAGCAAGACAGCCTGCTCAACCATCAGCTTCATGCCCTTGATGTGCTTGAGCTTGGCGAGTAGCGAGGAGCGGTTGATCTCGGTCATGCGGCCCACTCCCCACCCCAATCTGACGCCAGCGCCAGACTGACCACGCCATCGCAGATATCCAGGACCGGACCCGCGTTCCGGGCGGTGACGCTGAGCAACTTGAACACCGGATGGTCTTTATCGTGCAGCGCCACTTGTGTGCCCTCCAGAGCAATCCAGCGCTCCGGTAACGGCAACCAGTAGACGGCTTGCTCGGCACTGTCCGTGGTGAAGCTGCTGTCCCCCATGTCCCAGACCTCTTCAAAGATGCCGTTGTCCAGGTCATGGGTGGCCTGACCGGAGAAGCGAGCAATCGACAGCACCAACTGCCCTATCTGAGTAGAGGGCAGTTGGTGCAAGGTGTAGGTATTGGTGTGACTGAAGATAGCAACCAGTACCGGCAGACCGGGCATTGGCAAGGATTCCGGTACATAACGACCGTGGATGCGGATAGCTTTGACCAGTTGATGATGGCGCAGCAGTGCCCGCGACAGGGTATCCAGATAATCCTGAGTCGCGTTTTTGCCTTCACCAATGGCATCGAACAATGAAAGTTCTGACATGGATGTTCTCCTTTGAATTTAAATAACCGCAATGGCTATTGGATATCAAAGGATTTATATATATTTAAATTGATAGATAATTCGGTAGTTGGCATGTCTTTAAATATTAATCCTGTATATTTCACATGAGGTTATTCTCGCGCGCGCGAGAATAAATAAGTGAAGGTTAACATTTAAGAAATTCTATTTACTTTCTTGAAATTGAACCGTAAGTTATAATTAACGATGACAACATGAGAGCTACGTTGATAGGTAGATGAAGATATTGTTGAACAGGCACGGGAAACCACTACTCATATTTTAAAAGGAGACAATCATGTTCAAAATAACAAGCCTGTTCATCAATCCAATGGATTCCTACCAGATCAATGAGATTGTAAGTTGTACTCATCGAGAGATGTTTAATTTGAATTCATTTGAGGAGAGGATTTATCGTGCTTTGAGATCTATATTTGGTACTGAGTTGGATGATGTCTTTATTGGAGAGCGATTCTACGCATACAAACTCAAACGGCGGCTGGCAACTCGCAAGGAGAAGGTTAAGTTGGGGCGACTGATTGTGCGCATAATCCCGGAGCTAATCCCTGCCATCAGGAGCTACCCGCAGCGGTATCCTGAAGAATTGAGAACCTGTCGGAAATTGTTCCAATGTGTGAAGTCGAAGAAACGACTAGCTAAAGTTTCTCTACAGATATCTTGAATAAGTAACCCCTAGAGCTCAACGCTAGGGGTTACAATCACTATAGTCAACAGTGGATGCAGGATGAATTATCTTTGTGAGCGACCTAGATTTTTTTATGAATTTTTATTTCTTCATTTGGATGTGAGAGTTATATTGGTTGATACGTTTTATCTTCGAGTGTTTAAGTATGAAGGTCGGTACTTTTAGGCAGCGAGTCAACGTTTCAAAAGAGTATTTAGCTCTAGCCAGTTCGGATGAGATTGCAGCAGAGAAACTATCGCAGGTTGATTGCTATAGACAGGCATGCTATTTCATTATCCAGTCTATGGAAAAATATATAAGGGCTAAGATATTTAGTTTGGTAAATGCAGACATCAAATATTTTAGAGATGAGAACAGAAATCATTCCTTAGATTCTGCAATTGATTTTCTTATTAAAGTTGTAAGTTCAGATCCTATAACTCAACAACAAGTATCGAAGCAGTTGACGGAATATGTATTGGTTAATACAAAATATAACCACCTTCATAATAATCTCAGATACCCAGCTTATTTTCAAAAGTATGATTCATATTCTATGCTTGATGTTGGTAGAGAGGACTATCAAATGTTATGTAATCGACTTTCATTATTAAAGAGCTTCCTGAATGATATAGATAAACTTTCATAAGAAACACGTTCAAGAGTCGCCTCATTTTTAGACTGCAAGGTGTCTAGGGAGCTAGGGGATTCAATGTGTACAGATCTAATTATAACCTGACACCGGCTTTACGTCGGTGTCAGGTTAGTTTTATCTGGATACACATTGAATAATTATTCAAGTAAGCTACGAAGCATCCAGGCGGTTTTCTCGTGTAATTGGATACGCTGTGTTAATAAATCAGCTGTAGCTTCATCATTGGCGGCATCGACAAGAGGGAATAAAGAACGTGCAGTTTTAACTATAGCTTCCTGTCCTATGACAAGATTTTCAATCATTGCTGTAGCAGTAGGAACAGCATGATCTTCCGGAATGACTGTCAAGCGTGAAAATTCATGATATGTACCAGGTGCAAAACAACCTAATGAACGAATTCGTTCAGCAATTTGATCTACCGCCAGAGCTAATTCGTTGTATTGATTTTCAAACATCAAGTGCAAACCATTGAACATTGGCCCAGTAACATTCCAATGATAGTAGTGTGTTTTTATATATAAAGTATAACTATCCGCCAAAAGCCGAGACAATCCTTCAGTAATGTTCAGCCTTGCTGACTCAGAAATACCAATATCTATAACTTGCTTACTCATTGTTGAACCTCCATATCATGTTTACGTCTACACAGCGTATACCACATTCAATAACTATACAACAGGACTTATAGTAACGTTAAACTTCAATAAACTATTGATGTACTACAACAGGCTATCGATTAAATGAAAAATGATTTACATCAAATAATGATACGTAGTTTAAACACCAAAGTTATTAATTACGCTGATACGCGTCTTGTGCATCAACTACAGAGCCAAGGTTAGTTACTCGGTGAAAACCTTGTTTTATCAAAGCCTTCCGCGCAATCTCAGCTCGTCGACCTGAACGACAATAGAGCTGAATTGAATCATATTTTCTGATCCCCAAATTGGCCACTTCGTGCACTATTCTATGATATTCTATATTCATTGCACCAGACACATGTTCAGCCAAGTATTCCTCAGCGGTCCGTACATCAATCAACCACTCTTTTGCTGATACACTCAGACAACTAAACAAAATGCCGGTCAGTATCCAAGTTCGTATCCACATATATTTATCCTTTATGAAATATCTAGTGCAGCTCACGTACTGGATATTCATTCAACACAGGTGCCAAAGCGCCCTTTCTGCGACGAATTAGCGATCAGGATTAGTAGCCAAGTTACCAAATAGATCCCAAAGATCAGTACCAACCACTCGGGAATCTCTCGGTTGAGAAATGACCATTGATGTTCAGCGCAATCTACATACGCCGCAAAAAACCAGGGGGCCCAAGTATCGAGGGGTAATCTACCCGGAAAATCAGGAAGTACACTACAGGTACTGAAAGGTGACGAATTGAATAGGTAGTTTACATGCAGCAACGCAAGCTGTAGCCCACGGAAGGCACTGTAACCCCAGATCAGGATTCCGAACCAACGAAATACCCAATATTTGGGATTGATCAAGGCAACAAGTGCTGCGGCTATCAGTCCCATGATAGCAATGCGTTCATAAATACACATCTTACAGGGGGATAATCCTAACGCATGTTGGAACACCATTGCACTGAGTTCTAAAAATAGAGCCGAAACCAGCAATAAGACCCAGGATGAACGCTGCTGGGTGATCCCTTGCAGATAAGTAATCATAATCACAGCTCTCCTTGGATTGTGACTGGCAAAACCATTAGTATTGTAATGGGCATCCACATAGAGTAATTGTACATCCACATCTGGTAACTTTTACTACAAGTATTCGTTCACTCCATCCTTGGTGCAGTTACCTGTCCACAGTAAATCAAGCTGACACCGCTTCAATAAATTCAAGATATGGGTCAAACTGGGTTAACTCATATGCAACAGATGAAAGATTCGAGTGCACCCCATTATGTCAATTCTAGTTACTCGGCAGATATGCATAATAGAATGTATTCAAGCCACCGGAATGATCATAAAGACCATGACTGATCACCGCCATCTGACAGTCGTTTAACTGGGTGTCTAGCCCCTCGGCATTGGTAAGCAGTGTTTGACCCGAGCCGGTATCAAAAAGCAAGTTCAGCTCGGGTGAATGCAACTAGAGTGCAAAGCCATGTTCAGTCTGTAACTCACCTTGACCATGATTGTCACAAAGCACCATGATCTGAATTTCAGCAACCGTGGGCCATACCCCCATCGGGTGGTGCGATAAACTTGGCCGAAGCGCGAGCCAGCCGCTGCTCTCCGTCGATGCACTGTCCGGCAATATGCAACCCTGAGAGCAGCCATGCTTCGAGCTGATAGATGCCCCGCCGCTGCCCAAGTAGCTGGGCACAGATCGTAATAGTCTGACCCATGCGGATCGGTGCCACGAATCGAACCGTCAACTCCGCGGTCAGTGCCTTGATTCCCTGCATCAATAAACAGTGCGTCATCGCAGCATCGAGCAAGGTGCTGGTCATGCCACCGTGCAACAGTCCGGTATAGCCCTGATGTTTCTGGCTCACCACAAACGGAGCTCGCACGGAGCCATCTTGGTGTTGCGAGAACGCTAGTTCCAAGGAGTCCGGATTATTGTCACGGGAACCACAAACCATACACTGAGCATGACTTGGTTTGGCAATGAGATAAGGTGTCATCCATTCCTTCTTAGCGGCAGGCCGATAACCAGACTGCCGCATCGGATTATAAATTAACCGGCTAACTCGTCTACGGCTGCCAGCGCCTGTGTGCCATAGATCACCGCCGGACCACCGCCCATCAGGATGGCCACATCAATAGTTTCAACCAGTTCCTGTTTACTCGCGCCAGCTTTCAGCGCTGCTGCCACATGGGCTGCAATGCAACCATCACAGCGTGCAGCAATCGCAATTGCCGTTGCCATCAACTCTTTATGTTTAATGCTGAGTTCACCGTCGTACATCGCTGCTTTATGCAAAGCGAGAAATGCATTCATGGTGTCTGGACTAGCCTTGCGGTAGGCCGATCCGAATTGACGTTGTTCCTGATTAATCTCTGTGTAGTTCTTAGCCATAAAGTACCTCGACAAGTTGTTATTACAGATCAAAACGAATCTGTAACCATCTGATAGGTCTTGTAGCCCCCGGTCAGATTGCGGGCTTGAAATCCGTTTTGTACCAACATGCGATAGGCAACATGTCCGCGCAAACCGACCTGGCAAGCCACCAAAATTTCTTTATCGACAGGTAGCGTATATAAACGATCCCGTAACGCATCGAGTGGAATATTCAATGCGTTCGGAAAGACGCCTGATGCCTCCAGCTCTGGCGGATTTCGCACATCCAGCACGACTTGATCGGAAGCGCCCAGCAATAGTTCTTCGGTGTGACAAATTGCCTCATCACCATTCATCACATTACTGGCAACCATACCGGCTTGGTTCACCACATCACGCGCCGAACCAAACGGTGGCGCATATGTCAATTCCAGATCAGCCAACTGCTGAACGGTCATCCGGGCTCGTTGCGCAACGGCTAAAACATCAATCCGTTTGTCGATACCATCCAAACCAGCCGCCTGGGCACCCAGGATCTGGCCATCCGTTGGATCAAACAGTAATTTCAAGGTCACCGGGTGAGCACCGGGGTAGTAACTGGCGTGACTGGCGGTATGCACGTAAATCTTTTCATAGTTCATATTCAATCGCTTGAGTGTTTTTTCATTCAAGCCTGTACTGCCAATTGCCATGTCAAACAATTTGCAGATCGCTGTGCCTTGTGTCCGGCGATAATGCTCATGGCGACCAAGCATATTGTCAGCAGCAATCCGACCTTGCCGATTAGCGGGCCCTGCCAATGGCACCAGCGCCGCGTCGCCGGTGACGAAATTTTCCGTCTCTACCACATCGCCTACCGCATAAATATCTGGTTCAGACGTTTGCATGGCGCTATTAACCTTGATTCCGCCCAGAGCACCTAATTCCAAACCAGCTTTTACGGCCAGCGTCGTTTCAGGTTTTACACCAATAGCAAGAATGACCATGCCTGTCTGCAACATATCGCCGGAACTCAACATCAAATCCAAGTTATGGGTATGTGTGACGGGGGTGTCATATACAGCAGTCGCCTCAGGTTCGGCCGGATAAAAGTCAGCCACTGAAATGGCCGCCAAACCGGTTTTAAGACGCAAATCGATGCCTTTTTCGCACATATGGCGGTGCAACATATTGGCCATTTCACGATCAACCGGGGCCATAACCTGATCGGAGAGTTCCAAAAGGGTGACGTCAATCCCTCTATGGTGCAGTGCTTCAACCATCTCCAACCCAATAAAACCACCCCCGACAACAGTTACATGCTTAGGCTTCTCCGCTGCCAGTACAACTAGGATCTTATCCATATCCGGTATGCTACGCAGACTGTAGACATGATGACTATTAATGCCCGGTATTGGCGGTTTAATCGGTGATGCGCCTGGGCTTAATAATAGCTTATCATATGACTCCTGATAGGTTTCCCCCGTCAACGTCTGCTGAATCGTTATAACTTTATTTTTTACATCAATGTCTATAACGTCATTAAATACACGAACATCAACATTGAATCGGTTTTTGAAACTATCAGGAGTTTGAAGTATCAAGGCATCCCGTGATTCGATTTCACCACTGATATGATACGGCAAACCACAGTTTGCAAAGGATACAAACTCTCCACGCTCTAGAACTATGATTTCAGCATCTTCTGCTACTCTTCTTGCTCGTGCAGCTGCGGAGGCCCCACCGGCGACACCACCGACAATTACAATCTTCATCATAAAAATCCCTACGGTACAATCAATTAACGACTCTTATTCAGGTCGGCACAATTCAGCAGCAAGCACAGCTTTTATGGTGCGAATTACCAACCAGAACAATAAAACAGTCAATAAACACAATAGTACGCCCGATAACGCTTGGAAAAATACAGATGATGTCAGATGTGCCATTTTCATTGAGGCAATAGTTAAAGCGGCTAAAGGAAAGGAATAGGCCCAGGAAGAGATAAAAAATGGCACTTTGAAAAATCTAAATATATTCATTGCAAGTAATAAGCCTAGAAATAGTGCGATGTAATAGATAACTCTTGCAAAAACATCAAGCTGGCCAACTAGGCTGGTATAGGAGACAAATCCAACAGAGGGGGGAGCTAGAAGAATAAATAGCATAGGGGTCATTCGAGCGGGTAATGGCTCATGAAAGAACAGCCGGTACATGATGATCGTCAACAGTACGATCCAAAATACGATCCCGATACTGAAACAAAACCAGCTCAACTCGGTGTAACCTAATTGGCTACCTGTAATAGGGACAATAATATTGCCAACCACAGGAATAAACCAACTTGGGTTCGCATGTGATAGAGTGTAGTGAGTGTGGTGAATCCAACTGCTCATCACATACATGGTAAGAGCAATTTGCAAGGTGGTTCCAGCAATCCATAAATAAGTGGAAGTTATTGTTTCATGCTGCCAAACAACAGAAAGTAGCAAGAGGCTGATAGAAAAAGAAGGAAAGAAGTTTATTCGAACCGGGTGGCGAATTTCTTCTAGCACTGAATGAGTATAACGCCCTATTTTTACCGCATAAAGGATTGACAATATGACCATCGCTATTGATGTCGCGTAAGCAAATATTGACCAAATGGCCATGCCATGAAAGAAAATGGCAGAGGCACCTTTCCAAGCCAGAGTAAATCCGGACAATCCCATAATCATCGAAAAAAATGACACTGGAAAATAAGCAATTCTAGGCAAGTCAGGCTCAAGATTAGACTGAGGAACATTTAAAGTCATTTTGATATCCACCATGAGTGTTGATTTTATTCAAGCTACTACATTAGAGATGTCTAATTCAACTGATTTGTCTCAACTTCTTCATCTTGATGAAATAATAATAAATATCTGACTGAGCATTCAGTCCATGCTCAGTCAGAACCTTTACCTATGTTTATTTTTACTAAGGTAATATTACAAAATTAGCGTTGCTGTTTAACTGGTTCGGATATCTGATATAAATGCTCATCACATCGTGTATGACAACCACAAAGCCGCTCTTGACCAGTTTCAGGTGATATTGTCAATTCTCGCTTGCGCACCTGGCGGAGCCAGAACAGAAGTGCAACACCCAACAAGTTCAGCCAAGTGAACAATATTGGCAACACACATTGACTTAGGACTGACAGCATTTGCCACGACCCTGGCCGCGATGACCACAGCCATGTCTGTGTATCTGGTTCCCTTGACCATGAACCATCTCTTGCTGAAGAGGCTTAGTTTCGTGACAGCAAGCCACTGAGTACTCCCCTTCGGAATGCTTACAACCACCAGACTTTTTCTTCACTTCATGATTCAGCGATTGACGGCCTTGACTAGCCTGATGCAACTGCTTCAGTCCACTGGTAACTGGATCAACCAGCTCATGAGTTGGGCGGCGACCACAGTCAGTCTGATACACGACAAACTGCCGGGCCAGCAATTTTCCCAACATCTGCTCGCCGATATTGCGAACTACAATCCGCTCAACCTGTTGCTCTGCTAATAGATCGACCATTTTCTGTTTACCGGCACAATTAGCCGCCAGTGCAGGATTGTCGACCCGGTTAATCTCAACGCCACGTTCATCTAGAAAGACTAAGCAATTAGCCTTGGTAAAATGGTTGGCGACCCGATCATCAATCATTGGAATGGCTGTGATCATGTTTTGTAACTCCTTCATCCTCAAGGTGCATCATAAGGGCCTTGCCCTGGGTTAAGCAGTCCACGACCTTGAAACGGGCTGCTTTCAGAACATTGGCCAGTGTCTGCCGGGAAACCCCCATCTCCACCGCCGCTTCTTGCTGTTGCATGCCGAGTAAATCGACCAATCGCAAGGCTTCAAACTCATCATCTTTCAAGCGAACTTGCTCCAACTGGCTCATGGGTCGAGCATTTGGCTTGAAGCAACTATCCGCTGGGCGGCCACAGATGTTACGTGGAATCTTAGGTCTAGCCATTAGGGTTCCTTACTGGCATATGCCATATATACACCTTGAATGTGGCATATGCAACATATTGGTTGTGGTTAGAGACAAATCTAGATCGGACGCTCATTAATTGGGCTTCATATGAGGTTCTTTTCGCGTCATCTAGAGCCTTGCTGTGACATGGTAATCTTTTATGGTTTTTCAAAATTGTGCCGAACTACCAATCGCTTTCATCCCAAAAATGAGTTTCGAAAGGGACTTTTTTTGGCTTGGCGCATAGTTTGTGCCCCAGTTTCTACCTGCATGTTCTTGAGGTCGAAGCAATGATTAAACCGAAATCAATATCCTACCAAATTCCTCAGCAGATGTTTCTCATCGAGGCTGTTCCGAGCTGGATGCACGTCATCATGTGGGGAGAGGGCTTACTGCGCTGTTCTAGGTCAAAAAACAGAATTAGATGATGGTTCTCATTGGTTTTATCTTGTAAGCACTCCATCAGTTGGGTAGGTATGTAGGCATAGAGCTCAGGAACCTGTAACAGATTTTGAGCGGAAACTAGGGGCGATTCATGAGACTGCAAGCTCCTTTGCTCTATGACGAGGAGCCCACACAGAACACTGCAATCCTAGCTAAATAAATAGTCTGTTTCGGAGCAGGAAACGGTAAGTGTTAATCTGGCAGGGTATTGAAGGTCTAATCACCGGATAATGCGTTTGAGCCATGAAGCGCTGACTAGCATCAGGGAGCAGAAAGGCGAAATTTTTTAATCCTAAGCTTGTAGAGCCTAAACGTGCCAGAGATTGACCAGAGACGCATAACAAAAAGGCCTCGCATTGAAAGCGAAGCCTTGTGGAGTGTGCTGTCCAGAGCTGTGGTATGTAAACTGTCATGAGGATTTTCAATCCCCTGCTCTACCGACTGAGCTATCTGGGCAACGGCGCGCATTAAACCCTTTCTGAACGGATGTGTCAACCTCAGGGTGCAGACAGTTGAACTGTTCGCTCGACAAGTGAGCGATTAGGGCGTTTGTTGGGCGGTTTGGCCCGTTTTCATCCTGGGCGGCAGGTCAGCAGATAAGAAAAGGGGGCCTGAGGGGCCCCCTGGTCATAACTGTTGTGCTCCTCAGTGGCGGCTGACGATGATCCGCCCGGTGCTCATGTCACGGGCCTGGCCGGTGACACTGATCTTGAGCCCGTATTCGGGCAGCAGGCGACCGGCATCCGGGATCTCCTTGCTCTGGTAGCTGCGGGAATCCTTGAACACCCGGTTCGGGGTGATCCAGAAGTCGCGCAGCAGTGAGCCGCTTGGGTGTTTCAGGTTGAGCGGCTGCTGGAAGCCCAGGCTGAAGGTGGCGTCGTGGATCTGGTAGCGGGTGCCGGCCACGGCGCCGTCGCTCCACTTGAGGGTGCGCTGATCCGCATCCACCACCCCGAGGAAGCCCTCACCCGGGTGGACACCCACCCAGTTGTTGGCCTGGCTGTTGTCCACGTACCAGAGCAGCATGCCCGGCTCGTAGCGCATCAGCTGGTCGGCCACGTTGATGTGGGCCAGCCCCTTGTCCACCCCGGCGTGGTTGCGCCACTCGGCCAGGTAGTAGTGATCCTTGGCCTCGTTGCCGTTGCTCTTCACAAAGCCGGCCAGAGTGAAGGGGGAACTACCCTCAGCCCCATCGCTCAGCAGGGTGTCGCCATCGGCGAGGATCTGCAGCTCGTCCACGAACAACCCGTTCTCGGCCACGCCGCCATCGCTCTGATATTGCAGAGTGAGGGTGACCTGCTGACCGGCCCAGGGGGTGAGGTCGAACTCGGCATCGGTCCAGCCGTTGGAGTTGCCGGTGATGCCGATCCCGAAGCCGACCCCGTTGGGATCGTCGCTGGTGGTCAGGTTGCCCGCGATGGGCTGGCCGTTGACCAGCACCCGGGCGTAGTCGTATCCCTCTTCAATCTGATACCAGGCCTTGAAGCCGAGGCTGGCGCTCTGTTTGCCGCTCAGATCCAGCTTGATGCTCATGCGGTTGTCGAGGTTGTTGCCCTTGCCTCCGTGGTATTCGTACTGGCCGGCGTAGGGCGGGTTGAGCGGGATCTGCTTGGCCGGCAGGTTGATGCGCACCACGTCATCGTTGCGCCCCTTGTCGTTGGCCTGATCCAGCATGTAGACGTTGCCGCGAGGGCTGAGATCGGCGAGCTGCACGTTGCTGCCATGCAGCCAGTTGCCGCCGAGGGAGGCCTGCAGGAACTCCTTGGCCCAGGCAGAGAACCCGGTCGGCTCGGTGCCGCCGATGACCCCGGCCCAGGAGCCGGACGACATGATGGACCAGGTCGCCACCGGTTCACCCTTGCCGGTGTACTTGGTGTCGTACTCGTCCGGCAGCCCCAGATCGTGGCCATATTCGTGGGCACAGACCCCGGCGGCCGCATCGATGGGCTGGATGGTGTAGTCGTAGGCGGCAAACTGGCCGCCGAAGTTCTGGCTCGGGCTGCTGGTGCCGGGGATGGGGTAGGGGGCGCCCAGGTTCCAGCGATGGGCCCAGATGGCGTCTTCGCCGAGATCGCCACCACCAGCCTCCTCGCCGACGCTGGAGTGGAAGATCATCAGGTGGTCGATGAGTCCGTCCGGCTCGTTGCGGTTGCCGTTGCCGTTGAGATCGTAGCGATCCTCCTGGTCAAACTGCGCCAGATCGATGGAGGGGTCGTTCGCCACCTGGATCAGCGCCTCCTTCACCAGCTCCCGGATGGTATTCGGGGTGGCGTTGGCGCCGTAGTAGGCGGCGTTCTTGTCGGCGGTATACCAGCCCGCCACCTGACCGCGCACGCTGTAGCTCTGGCCGGACTGCTGCTCGTAGAACTGGCGCATGGAGATGAACCGCTCGCCGTTCGGGCCGGCATAGCCCTTGGACGAGAACAGCAGATCGTTGTAGTGCGCCGGGGTGTAATCCGGGTAGTACATCTTGGTGAGCTCGGGGCGCACGCTGTTCTTCGGGTAGTCGGGGAAGTCCACCAGGATGGCGAGGATCTTGTCCTTGCGCATCTGGCCCTGGTAGTGCTCCCGCTCGATGGCCTTGAGCAGCAGGGTGGGTACCCGATCACCGGGACGGGCAGTGCCGTTGAGGCGGATCTTCTTGAGGATGGTCTCGCGCACCTTGCCCTCTTTCACCGCCAGGGTGCCGCTGTTGCCCTGATAGGCCCGCGATTTCTCGCGGTAGTAGCTGGCGAGGGCCGCCTGCTCCTGCTCGGGGGAGGCCAGGGTGGGGATGCGGCCGCTCTTCTTGAGCATCTCCAGCACCTTCACCTCGTCGGCCAGCGGGGCATCGAACGGACCGTGGACCGGGGCGGCCATGGCCTGGTTTCCAATCATAAGGGTTGAGCCGACAAGCAGGCTCATTATTGTTTTTTTAGGCATTATCTATGTGCTCCTTCACATGATAAAAAGGGAGCCTGGCTGGCTCCTCTTTCCGTACGGGCAGTGCTCCGCCCGCGTCCCTTGATACACCTCGTCCATGGCCTTTGTCACCGGGGCTCCGCTGGTGGATCCTGCTAATTTCAAACGGCTTGTTGCGGGGGTTGTGCGGTTTTCATGCGCCCCATTGAAGCTCCGTATGGAGCAACTCATTCTCGGCAAAAGATTACGCTTTATTAACCTTTTGTGATGGCACCCCATTTGGGGTGGCCGTTGCCAGCTGCTTATCTTGGCTTGCCGCATTGAGCCAAGGTGGCTGTGCGGGTATGCTTTGCCGCAACCATGTCTGCGGGGCAGGGACACAGCCGCTACGGCGCCCGCCCGCGCGGGCATTTGATACCAACACAGTCGCATCTGGGGTTAATATGAGTCTTGATATGCAAGAGTGGCGCGAAGAGACCACCGCCATCGTCAACGAGTTGCTGGCCGATGGCAGCAACCCGGATCTGGAATACGAGATTGAGCACCACTTTGCCTGCCAGGATTTCGAGCTGCTGGAGAAGGCGGCGGTCGACCTGTTCAAGGCCGGTTTCGAAGTGACCGATGCCGAAGAGATGGAGCTGGATGACGGCGCCACCATCTTCTGCTTTGACGCCACCACCGAGTGCAAGCTGGACATCGAGACCATAGTCGCGGACATCGCCAAGATGCTGCCCATTCTCGAAAAATACGGCGTGGATTACGACGGTTGGGGCACCTACTTCCAGGAGTGATCCTGCTCAGGGGGCGTCATCGCCACCATGCTGGCCGTTCATTCCTCGAAAAATACGGCGTGGACTACGACGGCTGGGGTACCTACTTCCAGGAGTAAGGGCGCCAGCTCATGCACGCGTTGCAAAAACAACAAGGCCACCCTCGGGTGGCCTTGTTGTTGCTGGCTTACTGCTCCGGCAGCTGGTAACTGCGGGCAAACTCGGCGGGGGGCAGGGGACGGCTGAACAGGTAGCCCTGCAGCCGATCGCAGCCTGCCTGCACCAGCCAAGCTTGCTGCTCCTGCGTCTCCACCCCTTCGGCGGTGATCTTGATGCCGAGCTCGTGGCCCAGCCCGATGACGGAGCGCACGATGGCGGTGGTTGCCTGGTTGGTGGCAAGCCCCTGGGTGAAGCTGCGGTCCAGCTTGAGGGTGGCCACCTGCAGTCTGGGCAGATAGGCGAGCGAGCAGTAACCGGTGCCGAAGTCGTCGATGGCAAGCTGAAAGCCCGCCTCGATCAGGTTGGCCAGGTTGCTCTCAATCTCGTCGGCATTCTCCATCAGCACCCCTTCGGTGATCTCCAGCTCCAGCTGCCAGGGGGCGAGGCCGTGGCGCTCGATGCAGGCGAAGATCTGCGGACAGAGCTCGGGGTCGCGAAATTGCAGCGGCGACAGGTTGATGGAGAGCACCAGGTCTGGTGCCGCTACCTGCCAGCGGGCCAGCTGGGCACAGCCCTGCTCCAGCATGTGGCTGCCGAGCAGGCCGATAAGCCCCAGCTCCTCCGCCAGCAGGATGAACTCGTCCGGCGAGATCATGCCGAGCTCGGGGTGGGGCCAGCGGCAGAGCAGCTCGGCCCCGTGCAGCTGGCTGGTGCGGGTGCTGATGATGGGCTGGTAGACGGCAGTCAGCTGGCCGGACTTGATGGCCAGCGGCAATTGGGCGGCGATCAGCTGGCGGCGCTTGAGCTTGGCATCGAGTTCGGGATCGAACAGGGTGCAGTGCTGCTGCTGGCGCTTGCCCTGGGCCAGCGCGGCTTCGGCGTGGCTCAGCAGCCGTTCGGCGTCATTGGCCTTGCCGTGGGCGATGCCGAGGAACACCGGGATCTGGATCCTGTGCTCTTCCACCTGGTAGGGCACCATCAGCGCTTCCTGTAGACGGCGGCTCCAGCTGGTCAGCGGCTCGCTCAGCTCGGGCAGCAGCATGGCAAAGTCGTCGGCGGCGACCCGGCACACCAGCGACTGGGGCGGGGCCAGCTGTTGCAGGCGGCGGGCCACCTGATTGAGTAGCCGGTCGGCGACCCGGATGCCGAAGCGGTCGTTGATCTCGCGAAAGTGCTGCAAATCGACCAGCACCAGGCTCGCCTTGCGGGCGCCGAGATGGCGGCTGGTCTGCAGAAAGTGGGAGAGTTTGAGCAGGCCGGTCAGGCTGTCGTAGTGCTGCTCCTGCTGCAGCTGGGCCTGGGTGGTGCGCAGTCCGGTGATGTCGCGGCTCAGGGTGAGGATGCCGAGGGAGTTGCCCTCGTCATCCGGCACATCGACCCGGGTCACTTCCAGATGGCGGCCCTGGCCGTTGGCGTCCACCAGGCAGTATTCACCGCGCCCCATCGGCAGCTCGGTGGAGAGGCGGTGGGCGACCCGCTGGCCGAGCGCCTCGCTCGCCACCATGCCCATGAAGTCGAGAAAGGCCTGATTGCAGTCGATCAGCAGCCCCTGGTGGTCTTCCAGCCGGATCGGATCCGGGATGGCGTCCAGCAGGCGGCGTTGCAGCAGCTGCTGCTGGCGGAAGGTCTGTTCCAGCTCCTTGCGCTGGTCAATTTCATTGACCATGCCGAACAGGGCCACCGGTTTGCCTTGCCCGTCGTAGAGCGGGATCTTGTGGATCTCCATCCAGCTGGTGGCATCGCCGCTGTTGCAGTGCAACTGCTGATAGAGCAGTGGTTTACCCTCCGCCAGCAGGCGCAGATCCTCTTCCCGAAAGATGTCGCCCCAGGGCATGTCGGCATCGGTCTTGCCGATGAGATCCGCCGGTTGCGACAGGCCCGCCTGTTCCGTGAAGGCACGGTTGGCAAACAGGTAGCGCCCATCCGTATCCCGGCAGAAGATATTCATGGGTAGCTGGTCGATGATCTGCTGCAGCAGGGGCAGGGTGAGCAAGGAGTTCACACAGACACTCACGGGGGAAATTTCGAGCAAATCTATGATAGCAGGCTGGTTTTGTAAAGCTTGGGTTAAGGCTGACTCATTTCTGCTGATCCCTGCTGACAGTCTGTGTCGCTGACGCCATAATAGCCGCCGGTCGGCCGATGGCCGGATTATATGGATGAGAGAAGCAGCATGAAAAAGATTGTGGGAGTAGCACTGGCCCTGTTGATGGCCGGTTGTGCCAGCGACAACAATGGCGGCGAACAGTACCGCTATACCCCGCCGGTAGCCAAGGCGACCAACAACACCCAGGAGATGCAGATCCCGGTGGATCTGGTGTGGGCCCGTGCCGAGAAGTGGTTTGGCGATCACGGTCTTAACATCGAGAACAGCCAGCGCGGCTCCGGCCTGATGACCGCCAACGTCGAGAATTCGGCCGACGGTCTGGAGTGGCTGGATTGCGGTACCATGGGTTCCAAGGTCTCACTGGGCAACCCAAACCTGCAGATCAACCTGATCATCACCCAGAGCGGCAACAACAGCGTGGCGACCGTCAACGTCAAGGGCAACACCCAGCTCTACTTCGTCGAGTCCTCCGGCGAACGGGTGCTGGCACCCTCCATCACCCCGGTGTGCGTCTCCCGTGGCAGCCTGGAACAGAGCCTGTTCTCCACCCTCGGCAATTAAGTCGCGCCGAGTGCCAGCAAAAACCCCGTTGCCTGCAACGGGGTTTTTTGTTTCCGGCCTGGCGACAAGGTGCATGTAGCCGTTGTCGATAGCCGTAAAAAACAACCCCCAGCAGGGCCGGGGGTTGAATAGATACGGGTGGCTTAGCGGGCGACGTCGCCGTGAAACAGCGTCTGCTCGCCAACTTTGAGCACATAGCCCTTCCAGGGGAAGAGGGTGTAGCCGCTGCCTTGCCACGACCAGTTGCCTTCCGCCCCTTGGCGGGTGAGCAGGTGCTGCTCGCCGCTCGGCAGGGTGAGCTCGGCCTGGCTCTGATCGGCGTTGAACAGCACGAAGGCGCTGCTGGTCTGGCCGGCATCGGTCGGATTGAGCCGGATGCCCTGCTCGAACAGCCGCACGCACTGCTTGGTCAGCGCCGACCACTGATAGCCAGCACTGCCGATGCAGCCGTGGCTGTCGCGATCACTGCCAACCAGATGTTGTTCCGGGGTACTGCAGGCCGCCAGCAGCAGGGAGGCGGCCATCAGGGTCAAGGTGCGCATGCTTACTCCTTGGCGTCCCGTTCGATGACGATGTTGGAGAAGCCCAGCTCCTTGAAGTAGTTCTCCCGGTAATCCTTCACGCTCTTCTTGTCGCGCCGGCATACCTGGGCCAGCTGCTCTTCCATGGCATGGAAGCTGGCCAGGTTGATCCCCTCGGCAGCGGCAATGGCATCGTAGATGCTGTTGAACTTGTCGTTGGCGTAGCCAATCTCTTTGGTTTTTTTGCCGTAGGTGTAGGTAATCTTGAACGCCATGGCGTTATTCCTTTGATTTGGCCTGCTTGCGCTGAACGTACAGATAGAGGCTCTCGACCTTCTCTCTGGCCCAGGGGGTCTTGCGCAAAAACTTCAGGCTGGACTTGATGCTGGGATTATCGGTGAAGCAGCGGATATTGATCTGCTGCCCCAGCTCTTCCCAGCCATAGTATTCGACCAGTGCGGTGACGATGGCTTCCAGGGTCAGCCCGTGCAGCGGGTTGTTCTTCTGCGAGGAGGCGGGTTGCTCGCTCATGCCAGCGCCGCCAGCTTGGCAAAGGGCTGACCCATGCGGGTGGTGACCCCGTTGGTCAGATGGGGCTCGAAACCGGCCAGCATGCCCGGGCCAAACAGACAGACCACGGTACTGCCCAGCTTGAACAGGCCCATCTCGGCACCTTTTTGCAGGGTAATGGCCTCGTCGCCGGTGTAGTCCCAGCGCACGACGCGCTTCTCTTTGGTCGGCGCTATGTTGCCGGCCCAGATGGTCTCGATGCTGGCCACGATAGTGGCACCGACCAGCACCAGCGCCATGGGGCCGTGCGGGGTGCGGAAGGTGGCAACCACCCGCTCGTTGCGGGCAAACAGGTTGGGCACGTTCTCGGCGGTGAGCGGGTTGACGGAGAAGAGATCCCCCGGCACGAACACCATGCTCTCCAGCACGCCGTCCAGCGGCATGTGGATGCGGTGATAATCCTTGGGTGCCAGGTAGATGGTGGCGAACTCGCCATCCTTGAACGGCGCCACCAGATCCTCATAACCGCCCAGCAGCTCGCGGGCGCTGTAGTCGTGGCCCTTGGCCTGGATGATGCGACCCTGCTGGATGGGGCCGAGCTGGCTGACGGTGCCATCCACCGGCAGCGCCAGGGTCATGGCGTCTTCCACCACGGGGCGGATGCCGGGTTTGAGCTCGCGGGTGAAGAATTCGTTGAAGCTCTTGTAGTGGGCCGGACTCTCGTGCAGCGCCTCGCTCATGTCGACCTGGTACTGCTTGATAAAGGCCTCGATCACCCTGGTGGTGAGGTTGCCTGCTTCGGCAGCCGCAAGTTTGCCGACCAGGCGGGAGAGGGCGTGTTTGGGCAGACAGTATTGACCGGCAATTTTCAGGTTGTCAGTAATGCTCATGTTCATCATCAAGGTAGGTTGAATAGGGTCACAGCCGCGCCTGTTGGCGACCGTGACGGGCTTCCTGCATGGTTTCCAGGATGCGGTGATAGTTGTGGAAGCGATCGGCGCTGATAGAGCCACTGTCGACGGCGGCCCGCAGGGCGCAGCCGGGATCGTCCTTGTGGGTGCAGTCGCGGAACTTGCAGCCACCCAGGTAGTCGCGAAACTCGACGAAGCACCAGGTGATGCGGTCGGCTTCCAGATGCCAGAGGGCGAACTCGCGGATCCCGGGGGAGTCGATCAGATCGCCGCCGCTCGGGAAGTGATAGAGTCGCGCCGTGGTAGTGGTGTGCTGGCCGAGCCCCGAGTTCTCGGAGATCTCGCCGGTGAGCACATCCAGCCCCGGCATCAGGGCATTGGTGAGGGACGACTTGCCCACCCCGGACTGGCCGACGAAGATGCTGATTTTGTCGGTCAGTGCGGCTTTCAGCTCATCGAGACCTTCGCCGCTCTCGCAGCTTACCAGCAATACCTCGTAACCGAGCTTGCGGTAGGTTTCGAGCTGGCGCTCGATGCGGGCGCGGGCCGCGTCATCGAGCATGTCGACCTTGTTCAGCACGATCAGGGGGCGGATCTCCACATCCTCGGCGGCCACCAGATAGCGGTCGACGATGTTGGTGGAGAACTCGGGCATCACCGCCGAGACGATGATGATCTGGTCGATGTTGGCGGCGATGGGTTTGACCCCGTCGTAGAAGTCCGGCCGGGTCAGCACCGAGTGACGCGGATGCACCGCTTCGATGACGCCGGCAGTCGCGGCATTGAGGCCGGGACGCCACACCACCTTGTCACCGCACACCAGGCTGCTGATGCTGCTGCGCCGCAGGTTGCTGCGGTGGATGGCACCATCGCTCGCCTCAACGTCTGCGTGCTGACCAAAACGGCTGATCACCACCCCTTCGATGGCCGGGCCAAACAGGGTGTCATCCACGACCGTGGTGTGCTCTTTTTGCAGCCGCCGCTCGCGGTTGGCCTGGACGCGCCTTTGTTGACCCAGATTGAGTTTTGCTTTCTTTGCCACTCGATTCGCCAGTTTATGAACAGATCCAAAGCCAGTATGATACATGCAAATTGGCAAAATTCCGCCATTCCTCCCAATAGAGAGAGCAATCATGACAGTCAGCGCGCAGAACCTGGTATGGATCGACATGGAGATGACGGGTCTGGACCCCGAACAGAATGTGGTACTGGAGATCGCCACCATCGTCACCGACAAGGACCTGAACGTGCTGGCCGAAGGGCCGGTCATCGCCATTCACCAGAGCGATGAAGAGCTGGCCAAGATGGACGACTGGAACGTCAACACCCATACCAACAGCGGTCTGGTGGCCCGGGTCAAGGCGAGCCAGCATGATGAGGCGAAAGCCGTCGCCGAGACCCTCGAGTTCATTCGCCAGTGGGTGCCAGAGCGTACCAGCCCGCTGTGCGGCAACAGCATTGGCCAGGATCGTCGCTTCATGGTCAAGCACATGAGCGAGCTGGAAGCCTTCTTCCACTATCGCAACGTAGACGTCAGCACCATCAAGGAGTTGGTACGCCGCTGGCAGCCGGAACTGCTGGACCAGTTCAAGAAGAGCGGTACCCATCAGGCGCTGGACGACATCCGCGAATCCATTGCCGAACTGCAGTTTTACCGCAGCCACGTCTTCAAGATCTGAGTCTGCGGCAAGGGCTTGTGCTCTCCCGGTTGCTAAAATCGACAGTTCGACCAGCTTTTGAGCGAACGCGCGCAACCAGACAAAAAAGCCCTTGCAATTGGAATGTCTGCTCTTATAATTCGGCTCCCGTACAGTAGCGCAAGCAACCAAATGCTGTGCGGCCGTTTTAAGGTAGTTGCGGGAATAGCTCAGTTGGTAGAGCACGACCTTGCCAAGGTCGGGGTCGCGAGTTCGAGTCTCGTTTCCCGCTCCAAAAAGTTTGCTGATGACATTCCGATGCGGGAATAGCTCAGTTGGTAGAGCACGACCTTGCCAAGGTCGGGGTCGCGAGTTCGAGTCTCGTTTCCCGCTCCAATCATCAGCACAGCCTCAAGACAACCTAATGTTGCGGGAATAGCTCAGTTGGTAGAGCACGACCTTGCCAAGGTCGGGGTCGCGAGTTCGAGTCTCGTTTCCCGCTCCAAAAATTTGTAAGTGATATTCCGATGCGGGAATAGCTCAGTTGGTAGAGCACGACCTTGCCAAGGTCGGGGTCGCGAGTTCGAGTCTCGTTTCCCGCTCCAATCACTTGCAGATGACATCCTGTTGCGGGAATAGCTCAGTTGGTAGAGCACGACCTTGCCAAGGTCGGGGTCGCGAGTTCGAGTCTCGTTTCCCGCTCCAAAAATTTGTAAGTGACATTCCGTTGCGGGAATAGCTCAGTTGGTAGAGCACGACCTTGCCAAGGTCGGGGTCGCGAGTTCGAGTCTCGTTTCCCGCTCCAATCACTTGCAAATGACACCCTGTTGCGGGAATAGCTCAGTTGGTAGAGCACGACCTTGCCAAGGTCGGGGTCGCGAGTTCGAGTCTCGTTTCCCGCTCCAATCTCTCTTCGAAGTTCTCATCATCCCTTTGAATTGCCCATCACATCGCGCCGCGATGATTTGTCGTATCCGGCGTTCAGCCAGATCAGGCCCATGTCTTCTTCACCCGCGTGGTACACAGGTGCTGGGGAGGGCTGTGGTTATAGGCAAGCTTATGATTGTCGTGGGGAGGGTTGCTGTTGCTGCGGGCAAGCTTGTGAGCGTGGCGGGGAAGGGGAAACAGCGGGCAAAAAAATAGGAGGGCCGATGGCTCCTCCTACAGGCTCACTGGCGTGGCTTAGAGCAGGGTAACGTTCTCAGCCTGAGGGCCTTTTTTGCCCTGGGTCACAGTGAACTGGACTTTTTGACCTTCAGCCAGGGTCTTGAAACCGGCGCTCTGGATGGAGGAGAAGTGAACGAAAACGTCCGGTCCCTGAGATTGCTCGATGAAGCCAAAACCCTTGGTCTCATTGAACCATTTTACTTGGCCGGTGCGAATGTCAGACATGTGGTAAGTCCTATCTATAACAAAATGAAACTAAGCCTTGTTGGGCAGCATTTGCCTAGAAATCAGGGGTTGAAGCATGACTGACCACGTCAATTTGTCCCAGTAGCATGTAGAACAATCCCTGTCTAAAGCACAAACGATTGTACGTGAGCGCGATCCCTTGTCAATTTGGCACTTTTCATTTTTTGAGCAAGCTAAAAATATTGTGAACTCAGCGGCTTATTTCATGGACTCAGGTCAAAAAAACGGGAGGCACCAGGCCTCCCGTTGTTTCATTCCTTGAGGGCGAATCCTTCACCCTGTCGGTCGTAGCGGTAGATGGCCTGACCGTAGGAGCGGATCTCGACCCGCTGGATGCGGCGGGTGTCATCGATCAGGATGAACACGGCCCGACCCGATTGCAGGCGGGTCAGCGGCCGATCAGGCCCTTCGATGGCGATCAGGCGGCTGAGCTCGGCGCCCGGCAGCTCGAACTTGCGGAAGATGGAGTAGAGGGTCTCGCCGGCTTGCACGTCGTGCTGCAGCCAGGTGCCATCCACCTTCTCTTCGGCCGGTTTGGCAGCAGCCGGTGCACTGTCTGCGGCGCCATTGCCGACGGTGAGGGCCTGCGCCGGTACGGCGATGGGGACCGCCAGCGAACCGGACGGCGCGGCTTTGGGCGCGGGGGCGGCCGGCTCCCAGGCCAGCACCAGCAACCAGAGCGGGATCAGGATCAGCAGCCCTATGGTGTGCTTGCGCGGCAGCGGGCTCGCCAGCTTGAACTTGCCAGTTTTGGCTTCCTGGCCGCGTTGGCCAAGTCCGCTCATGCCCTGGCCGATGCGTTGACGCAGGGGCAGGGTGGCGGCATTGATACGATGGAGTAGGGATCCTTGTGATTCGTCTTGGCGACGCTGCTGGGCTCGTCTGTTGTGGCCACGGGGGCGACGGTCCGGGGTGGGCACGGCATTTACCTCTCACTACATTGCCTGCCATCAGGCAAATTCGTGCCTATGGTAAACGGACTCGCCCCCGAGGGGGAGAGTCCTGAGGTGGAAAATTATCAGCTGAGACGAAATTGTCCCAGTAATTGCTGTAAACGCTCGGCCGCCTGGCGCAACGCCTGGCTGGCTTTGGCCGTTTCGGTCGCATCCAGTGCGATGTCGTTGGCCAGTGCGTTGGTTTTTGACAGGTTGCCGGAGACGGTCTCGGAAACCGAGCTCTGCTCTTCGGCGGCGGAGGCGATCTGGTAGGTCATGTCGTTGATGGTGGAGATGGCCTGATAGATGCTGCCGAGCGCCTCTTCCGCCAGATCCGCCTCGCCCACCGCCTGATGGGTCAGTTGCTGGCTCTGGTTGATGGCGTTGACCGCGTTGGCCGAGCTGTGGCGGATCTTCTCGATCAGCTCCTGGGTATTCTGCACCGCCTGCTGGGTGTTGCCCGCCAGCTTGCGTACCTCGTCGGCCACCACCGCAAAGCCGCGGCCCTGCTCGCCGGCCCGGGCCGCCTCGATGGCGGCGTTGAGCGCCAGCAGGTTGGTCTGATCGGCGATCCCCTGAATGACGGTGAGGATGCTGGTGATCTGCTCGCTGTCGTGGGCCAGCCCCTCGACCACCTCGGCCCCCTTGCCGGCTTCGGCCGCCACCTTGTGCATCGACTGGATCACCTGCTGGAAGCGTACCTTGCCCTGATCCGCCGCCCCCTGGGCCTGCTTGGCCGAGTCGGCGGTGTTGTTGGCGTGGGTGGCCACCTCCTGGCTGACGTAGGACATCTCCTGTACCGCAGTCAGCATCTGCTCCATCTCCGCCTGGTGGTGCTGCAGGTTGGTGTCGGTCTGGCCGGCGATGCGATCGGTGTCGCCAGCGTGACGGTTGACCTCTCTGGCGGTCTTGAGCACATCCCCCAGCAGCACCTGCAGTTTGTCGATAAAGCGGTTGATGCCCTTGGCCAGATCCCCCAATTCATCGCGGGACTGGGTATTGAGCCGCTTGGTGAGATCTCCCTCGCCATCGGCGATGTCATCTACCAGGCTGACCATCTGGCGGATGGGGCCGGTGATGCTGCGGGCAATGACCAGCATGGTGGCCAGCGCCAGCACCAGCACGACGACGGCGCCCACCAGTTGCTGGGTCATGGCTGCCCGGTTCATGTCGCTCAGCTGGGCTTCCAGCTGGTCGGCCCCGGCCAGCACTACCTTGTAGGGCAGGGTGACGATGATGGCCCAGTTGCGGCTCATGCCCGGCACTGCGATGGGCACCGAGATACGAAACGCATCGTCGAGCTCCTGGCGCTGTACCTCGGGTTTGAGGTACTGCTGCCAGCCGTTGCCGAGCAGCTTGTCGGCGCGGCTGCCGAGCAGGCTGGCATCACCGCTGGTGCCGGTGATGACGCCGGCGGCGCTGACGATCAGGGTCTCGCCTTTGCCGTCATAGATGTTGCTGTTGAGGGACTGGGCCTGACGGCTGATGGAGTCCACCGCCAGATCGAGCGCGGCGATCCCCTTGAACTGGCCGCCCACCATGATGGGGGTGGTGATGGTGCTCACCAGCACCTGCTGGCCGTTGATGTCCACCTTGAAGGGGTCGATGAGGCAGGAGCGTCCCTCCCGTTTCGGGCAGGCGTAGTAGTCGTTGGCCGGATTGCCGAACTCGTCCGGATCGCTCTTCTCGATGGAGAGCAGCAGGTCGGTGCCGATGCTCTCCTTGTCGCGATAGAAATAGGGCACGAAGCGCCCCTTGCTGTCACTGCCCAGCGCCGTCTGGCCGGCGAAGCTGGCATCCTGGCCGTCGAAACCGTTGGGTTCGAAGCCGGCGAAGGCGCCGTAGAGCTGGGGTTCGAGGGCGAGCTGGGCCTTTAGCAGATCGGTGGCCTGCTGGCGATCCAGCGGCAGCTTGCCCTCCTGCTGCAGGGCGAGGGCGCTGGCCATCTGCTGGGTATAGGAGAGCCCCTTTTGCAGCAACTGGGTGATGGTGGCGGCCTCGGCACGGGCGTTGGCGCTGACCTTCTGCCATGCCTCCTGCTGCAGGGCGGCGCGGCTGGAGCTGATGGTCAGCTTCTGGGTCTGTTGACCCGAGTACTGGTTGAGCAGGATCAGGATGACCAGGGCGGCGGTCATGGCGATCCCGGCCATCACCAGAATGCGATTCTGGATAGAACGGAACTGCATCGTCTCTTCCTTGTTGGTGAGCGTTATTTGGATATCGGCCGGAGGAGGCAGCTCTCCAACACTTGTCATAGCAAAACGGAAACCGGGATTTTGTTTTGCGATCCCCTTCAAATATCAGGCGGCAAGCGGCTGGGACGCCTGTGCAACCCCCTACTTTTGCCCGCTGCGACTGCATGGTTTTCCCATCCGTCATTGTCGGTGCTAAAATGCGACGGTTTTTTTAACGAATTGGCCCAAGGCCCTCTACACAAGGCTTAAAGATGAAAGTCAAAACCCGTTTTGCTCCCAGCCCGACCGGCTTTTTGCATGTCGGCGGTGCCCGTACCGCACTCTATTCTTGGTTGTTTGCAAAGAACCAGGGCGGTGAGTTCGTGCTGCGTATCGAGGATACCGACCTGGAACGTTCCACTCAGGAGGCGATCGACGCCATCATTGAGGGCATGGAATGGCTGGAGCTGAACTGGGATGAGGGTCCCTACTACCAGACCAAGCGCTTCGATCGCTACAACGGCCTGATCGACGAGATGCTGGCTGACGGCCGTGCCTACAAGTGCTACTGCTCCAAGGAGCGGCTGGAAGCGCTGCGCGAAGGCCAGATGGCCAACGGCGAGAAGCCCCGCTACGACGGCAAGTGCCGCGACCACGCCCACGATCACCCGGCCGATGCGCCGCACGTCATCCGCTTCCGCAACCCGACCGAAGGTTCCGTGGTGTTCGATGACCACGTCCGTGGCCGTATCGAGTTCGCCAACACCGAGCTGGACGATCTGATCATCCGCCGTACCGACGGCGCGCCGACCTACAACTTCTGTGTGGTAGTTGATGACTGGGACATGGAGATCACCCATGTGGTGCGTGGCGAAGACCACATCAACAACACCCCGCGCCAGATCAACATCTACAAGGCGCTGAACGCGCCGGTGCCGGAGTTTGCCCACGTCTCCATGATCCTGGGTGACGACGGTGCCAAGCTCTCCAAGCGCCACGGTGCCGTGTCCGTGATGCAGTACCGCGACGACGGCTACCTGCCGGAAGCGCTGCTGAACTATCTGGTGCGTCTGGGCTGGTCCCATGGCGATCAGGAGATCTTCAGCCTGGAAGAGATGATCAAGCTGTTCAGCCTGGATGCCATCTCCAAGTCCGCCTCTGCCTTCAACACCGACAAGCTGCTGTGGCTGAACAACCACTACATGCGCAGCCTGGACCCGGCTTATGTTGCCAAGCATCTGGCATGGCACATGGAAAACCAGAAGATCGACACCAGCAATGGCCCGGCCCTGGCCGACGTGGTCACCCTGCTGGCCGAGCGCTGCAACACCCTGGTCGAGATGGCTGCCCAGAGCCGCTACCTGTTCGAAGATTTTGAGGCCATCGACGAAGCGGCTGCCAAGAAGCACCTGCGCGGCGTTGCTGCCGAGCCGCTGACCCTGGCCAAGGCCAAGCTGGCTGCCCTGGATAGCTGGACCACCGAAGCGTTGCACGAGCTGATTGAAGCGACCGCCGCCGAGCTGGGTCAGGGCATGGGCAAGGTTGGTATGCCGTTGCGTGTGGCCGTCACCGGTCTGGGTCAGTCTCCTGCCATCGACGCCGTGATGGCGCTGGTGGGCAAGGAGCGGGTACTGGCCCGTATCGACCGCGCCCTGGCGTACATCGAAGCACGCATGGCCGCCGAGTAAGCTTGCCGTCGCACATTGCCGTCACCGGTCTGGGGTAATCTCTCTCCTGCCATCGACGCCGTGATGGCGCTGGTGGGCAAGGAGCGGGTACTGGCCCGCATCGACCGCGCTTTGGCGTATATCGAAGCGCGCATGGCCGCTGAATAAGCGCCAGTCAGTGCTTGCGAAAGGGCTCCCGTACGGGGGCCCTTTGTTTTTGGTCAAAGGCCGGTTTTGTGACATAAAACAGCGAGATAGCTATGTCATTGCCGGTTAAATCGGCTAACTGCTTGAATTTTGACTAAACGCGCGAATCGGCGTTATTTTTGGGTTGACAGCAAAGCGGTCGGTGCCTATCATGCGCCTCCGTTGCCGGAGATAACTTTGGTAGCGCCGAGGTGAGTTGGGGTTATAGCTCAGCTGGGAGAGCGCTTGCATGGCATGCAAGAGGTCCGCGGTTCGATCCCGCGTAGCTCCACCAAATTCTCCTCGAACAATCTGGAATCAAAGGGGTTATAGCTCAGCTGGGAGAGCGCTTGCATGGCATGCAAGAGGTCCGCGGTTCGATCCCGCGTAGCTCCACCAAATTCTCCTCGAACAATCTGGAATCAAAGGGGTTATAGCTCAGCTGGGAGAGCGCTTGCATGGCATGCAAGAGGTCCGCGGTTCGATCCCGCGTAGCTCCACCAGGTTCCTGATTGAAATGAAGTACCCAGGGCTGTGCGGTGTGTATCACCCAGGCCGACCTTTGTGGGGTTATAGCTCAGCTGGGAGAGCGCTTGCATGGCATGCAAGAGGTCCGCGGTTCGATCCCGCGTAGCTCCACCATTATTTAGGATGAATGGCCGCCAGAACCATTCATTCAGTGCCGAATTTGGGGTTATAGCTCAGCTGGGAGAGCGCTTGCATGGCATGCAAGAGGTCCGCGGTTCGATCCCGCGTAGCTCCACCAAATTCAGAGTGACTCAGCGTCACTCACACACATCGGGGTTATAGCTCAGCTGGGAGAGCGCTTGCATGGCATGCAAGAGGTCCGCGGTTCGATCCCGCGTAGCTCCACCATCTTTCGTAACGAAAGTAGAAAAGGCCACCGCACTGCGGTGGCCTTTTTGTTTTGCGCTCCGTTCACCGGGCGTGCCGGCCGGCCCATAAAAAAGCCCGCATCGCTGCGGGCTTTTGGTTTGATGGCGATGGCTCATCAGCCGTGGCGACGACGCCAGGCCAGCGGCAGCAGCGCCAGCAGCAGGGCGCCCATGGCTCCGCCACCGCCGTTGCTCTCCTCTTGCAGCTTGAGGTCGACGATGATGGGATCGTGGTCGGAGGCGCTGAACGGGTTGTCCGACTTGATCATGTCGCCGGAGAAGTCCCGGCCGTATTCGAACAGGTTGCTCTCGAACGAGTTGATGTGCCAGTCGGCCACGGCGATCACCTTGCCGGCCAGCGCCGGGTTGGCGAGGGCATAGTCCAGGGTGCCGAGCTCGGCCTCGTAGCTGTAGGAGATGGCCTTCTCCTTGTTGAACTTGACGTTCATGTCCACCAGGCCGTAGCTCTTGGCCACTTCGCTGCCGGTCTGCTCAAAGACCTGGTCACCGAGGAAGGTCTGGGAGGCGGAGACTATCTTGCGCTGGCCGTCGGTCGGCACATAGTCGGTCAGCACCCGGATCGCATCTTCCCGGGCGTAGGAGTTGAAGTCGCCCACCAGCAGCACCTGGCCGGGCAGCTTGCTCACCGCCTCGCCCAGCACCTTGGCGGCGCTGACCCGGAACTCGGTGCACTTGCCCTGCAGATCGGCCGGCTCCTTGCCGTCCAGGTTTTCCAGGCAGCCTGAACCCTTGGACTTCAGATGGTTGACCACCAGGGTCAGCGGATCCTTGCTGCCCTCGACGGTGAAGGTCTGCACCAGGGAGTCACGCTGGGAGGCCTGTTTCTCGACCCCTTTGGCATCCAGGTATTTCTGCACCGGCAGGGTGATGACGTTGGCGTCCCCTTGCGGTGCCAGCTTGGCCGGCCGGTAGATCATGGCCACCATGATGGCGTCGCCACCGAAGTAGTGCTCGCCCTGCAGCAGCGCCTTGGGCAGGGTGACGAAGGCGTACTGCTTGCCCGCCTCTTTCTGCTGGGCGTTGAGGGCCTGTACCAGGTCGCTGATGGCGGAGTGGCTGTCAAAGCCGTTGTTCTCCATCTCCATCAGGCCGAGCAGGTCGGCATCCATCTCGGTGATGGCGTTGACGATCTTGGTGCGCTGCTTCTGGAAATCTTCCAGATTCTTGGCGCCCCGGTTGCAGCCCTTGGCGCTGTCTGCATCCGCCTGATCCTTGCACAGCACGTTGAGGGCACCGCCCACGCTGGAGTGGCTGGTGAAGTAGTTGAGCACGTTGAAGCTGCCGACGCGCAGATCGGTGCCGTCGGCACGGGCCGGGGCGCTCTGGCGGTCGTTGTCGCTGGTGCGCAGCAGATCGCCGGCGGTGATCACCTGATCCTGCGGCACGATCAGCCGGTACTCGTTGTAGCTGTAGCCCACCATGGCGTCCAGATTGACCGGGGCGTCGCCGATGCGCAGGTAACCCTGCTCCGGCTCCCAGGCCGGCAGCCAGGGTAGTTTGCCGTCGGCGGCCTTGAAGTCCGATTCGAGGAACACCCGGTTGCCGGCGTTGGCCTTGGCCAGTGCCTTGGCGGCCTTGCTGTCGGCGTCGTGCAGCTGGGTCGGTTTCATCAGCGGCGCCTGGTGGGAGAGCACCAGGTTGTTGCGCCGGGCGGCGTAGTCATAGCTGAAGTTGCGGCTGATTTTGAGCGCGCTGTCGGCGTCGAGCCGTACCCGCATCCCTTCGTGGCGCTCCAGCGCCCGGGCCAGGGTTTCGTTTTCCAGCACCCGCAGCGGGATGGCGGCCGGGACCGAGCCCTGGGCGACGACCTGCAGGCGCGGGGTGCCGCTGTCAAACACCGGCTTGAGCTGGGTGTGGTTGTAATACTCTTCGACCTTGGCCTCCAGGCAGACTTCGGCACCCGGCTTGATGTCCGGGTACTTGCTGGCGAAGTTCTTGTCGTTCAGGAAGACGAAGATGCCGTCCGAGGTCTGGGGGTTGCCGTCGCCCTGCACATCCAGCAGGTAGAACCCCTTGTTGAGGCTCTCGCCGAGGCCAGAGACCACTGCCTTGACCATGACACTCTGGGGGCTTTCGAACTTGTCGGCGGGAATGAGCGGGCTCTTGTCGCCGCTGCCCTGAATGACCGGGATCGGGGTGAGGGCGCTGTCGGCCGGGCAGCTGAAGCCGGCGGCATAGACGGACGGGGAGGCGAGCGCAAGCCCCACGGCCAGCGACAGCAGGGTACGTGTTCCTTTCATAACTGTTCCTTTTTTATTTTTTGCCAGTGTTTCCATAGCCTTGGCACATCGGCCAAGGGCGCGCATTGTCACATTTCTGGCATGTCATACCAGTGAGCCAACGCACATTACGGGGATACAAATGAGGGCAATGCCGGTTTTTTTGACTTGGCTAACAGTATGAAATTAATGACAAAAGAGTTATTTTGTCACATCAGTGAAAATGTGATCTGGCTGGCATCCACATATTTTTCCTCGAGAATGAAGATTGAGACTCGGCTGGTTGATTCCTATACTCGGCTTGTTCCTCACGGAACCCAGGTAAAGGGCAAACCGGTCGAGATGCCGGGACGCAATGCCTCCGGTCTTCAGATCGCGCGATCCAGATAGCGGGGCTTCCCAGGGTGAGGGTGACGTTTGTGGCAGGTCCATTGCCAGTTGTCTGCGCCCATCACACAGGTTGCGCTTGTTCTTTGCCTTGGTGACCAATGCCAAGACAAAACAAGGAAGATAACAATATGCAACAGACCCTAAGGCCCAGCAGGCTTGCCATGCTGGTGGCTTTGGCTGCCATGCCCGCCTGGGCACAGGCTGCCTATCCCGCCTATCAGGCCGGTACTGCCTACAAGGCCGGCGACATCGTCAGCAACGTCGGCAATCTCTATGAGTGCAAAGAATTTCCCTACTCCGGCTGGTGCGGGGCCTCGCCCTATCACTACGCTCCCGGAGTGGGGGTGGTCTGGGCCGATGCCTGGAAGCTGTATGGCGGGGACGTGCCGCCCCCGGCACTCGGCGTAGCCGTCAGCTCGCCAGCTGCCGGCGCCAGTTTCAACGAGGGGGCCAGCGTCGCGCTGGTGGTGACCCTGAGCGGCCCGGTGACGGCGCTGGTTCGGGTGGAATACCTCATCGACGGCAAGCTGGTCGCCACGGCGAGCGCCTCGCCCTGGAACGGCAGCTGGAGTGCCGCCGGTGTCGGCGCCCATGCCCTCAAGGCACGGGCATTGGATAAAGATGGCAAGGTGCTGAGCGAGGCGGATTCGAGCTTCAACGTCGCCGCCGTGGTGGCGCCGGAGGCGCCCAAGGTGAGCATCAGCAGCCCGGCCAGCGGCGCCAAGGTGACCCTGGGTCGCAGCGTGGCGGTGAGCGGCAACGTCACCGATGCCAACAACGACGTCGCCAGGGTCGAGCTGTTCGTCGATGGCAAGAAGGTGGGTGAAGACACCAGTGCCCCCTGGCAGGTGAACTGGACGCCCCAGAGCAAGGGGCTGGCCGGCCTCAAGCTGGTGGCGACCGACAAGGAGAACCTGAGCGGCGAATCGAGCCAGGTCGACGTACAGGTGGAAGAGGCAGCCCTGCCGCCCACCGGTGGCAACCTCTCCTGCGACATTCGCCAGATCTACCGCCCGGACGGTTACGAGTGCATGGGGGATGATCACGCCCGTCGGGTCATCGGTTATTTCACCTCCTGGCGTACCGGCAAGAACGGCTTGCCCTCCTATCTGGTGAGCGACATCCCCTGGGACAAGATCACCCACATCAACTACGCTTTCGCGGCGGTGGACGAGCAGAGCCACACCATCAAGGTGGACGACTCGGCGACCAAGATGACCTGGGACGGCGTGCCGGGTGCCGAGATGGATCCGGAGTTTGCCTACAAGGGCCACTTCAACCTGCTGTCGAAGTACAAGAAGCAGTATCCGGACGTGAAGACCCTGATCTCGGTGGGGGGCTGGGCCGATACCCGCGGCTTCTATACCGCTACCACCAAGGGTGACTGCTCGGTCAACAATGACGGCATCAACGCCTTTGCCAACTCGGCGGTGAGCTTCATCCGTCAGTACGGCTTTGACGGGGTCGACGTCGACTACGAATACCCCACCTCCATGAAGGATGCGGGCAACCCCAATGACTTCCCGCTATCCAACCAGTGCCGCGGCAAGCTGTTTGCCAACTACAAGGTGCTGATGCAGACCCTGCGCAACAAGCTCGACAGCGCCGGCAGCGAGGATGGTCGCAAGTACATGCTGACCATCGCCTCGCCGGCCTCGGCCTACCTGCTGCGCGGCATGGAGAACTTCCAGGTCACCCAGTACCTCGACTACGTCAACCTGATGACCTACGACTTCCACGGCGCCTGGAACAACTTCGTCGGTCACAACGCGGCCCTGTTTGACAACAAGGCTGATGCCGAACTTGCCCACTGGGGCGTCTATACCCAGAGCCAGTTTGGCGGCATCGGCTACCTCAACGCGGCCTGGTCTGCCCACTACTTCCGTGGCGCCCTGGCGGCCGGCAAGATCAACGTGGGCGTGCCTTACTACACCCGCGGCTGGCAAGGGGTCAGCGGTGGCACCCACGGCCTGGCCGGCAAGGCAGCCCTGCCGAGCCAGAGCGATTGTCAGCCGGGCACCGGTGGCAGCACCATTCCGTGCGGCAACGGGGCGGTCGGCATCGACAACATCTGGCACGATCTCGACAAGAACGGCAAGGAGATCGGCGGTGGCGCCGTGCCCATGTGGCATGCCAAGAACCTGGAGAACGCCGCCAGCCTGGGTATCACCACCATGCCGAGCTACGGCCAGGCCTGGGGGCTGGATCCCAACAACCCGGCCCACGTGATGCAGGGCAAGTACGTGCGTTACTACGATGACAAGGCGCAGGCGCCTTGGCTGTGGAACGAAGAGAAGAAGGTGTTCCTCTCCACCGAAGATGAAGAGTCCATGGGCCACAAGCTTGACTACATCATCAAGCGGGGCCTGGGCGGGGTCATGTTCTGGGAGATGGCGGGTGACTACGCCTTCGATCCGGCCAAGAACGAGTACGGCATGGGCAGCATGCTGACCACGCTCGCCTACGAGAAGTTTGCCAAGGCGACCAAGTACAACACCAAGCAGAACGATCTGGCGGCGCCAACCGCCCAGCTCGACATCGCGGTGAGCCTCTCCGGCTTCAAGGAGGGGGATTCCAACTACCCGATTAACCCGACCCTGAAGCTCACCAACAACTCGACCCAGACCATTCCGGGCGGTACTCGCATCGAGTTCCTGGTGCCCACTTCCACCTCCGACACCATCACCGACCAAAGCGGGATGGGACTGAAAGTGGTGGAGAGCGGTGGCAACCAGAACTCCGACGGCATCGCGGGCGAGAAGGACTTCCACAAGGCGGCCTTTACGCTGCCGACCTGGAAGGCGTGGGCGCCGGGCAGCGACGTGGAAGTGGCGATGACCTACTATCTGCCGGCCGCCGGTGTGCCGAGCGGTATCCGCATCATCAGCGGCACCCAGACCGCCGGTCTCAAGGCTGAGTTCCCGACCCTGCCGGAGGCCGTATTGGGCAGCAGTGGTGGCGGCGAGAACCCGGGCGGCGCCACCTGCAGCAGCCAGAACGTCAACCCGGCCGCCTACAAGGCCTATCCGACCTGGCCGCAGGGGGATCACGCCAACGGCGGTGACCGGATGACCAACAACAAGGCGGTGTGGCAGGCCAACTGGTGGACCAGCAGCGAGCCCAAGGCGGGCGACGGTAGCTGGAAGCTGGTATGCAGCTACTGAGTTGTCCAGGCTGCTGTACCAGCAGCGAGCTCAGAGCTGGCGACGGCAGCTGGAACTGATATGCAGCTACTGATGACCGTTTGAGGGGCAGGCCGGCACTCTGCCTAGCCTGTCCTCTCGCAAGGCAATGACCCAATCCGGAGCCCAGGCTCCGGATTTTTTTATGGTGAGATGACAAAGGTAGAGGCATAAAAAAGACCGCTCCGGGGAGCGGCCAATTGCCACCAAGGCAATCTGCGGGGTGACCCCCTTGTTGTTGACCGGCAGGGCGGGGAGGGTGCCCGTCCTGCCGGGTGTCATTGCTTGCCATGCCGCGAACAAATGCCCCGGGCCGGCACGCCTGGGTTGCTTATTGGGTGACGGCGCCGCCCTGCTGCTCTTTCAAGAAGCTGATCCAAGGGGAAGCGCGACCACTGACGTTGCCGTTTTGGGCTGCCTGAGTGAAGGCGCTGAGCGCCTCCTTCGGTTTTTGCTGCTCAAAATAGGCGACCCCGGTCAGGAACTTCAGATCCGCCCGCTGCTCGCCGCTGGCATTGGCGGCGGGCTTGGCGGCGAATGCCACCAGATCCTGGTAGCGCTTGCTCTGGATCATCATGCGCGCCATCTTGAGCTGCAGCTCGGCGCTGGGGGCCAGCTTGTAGGACTTGGCCAGGGTATCGATGGCCGGGTCCAGCTCCTTGGCCTGGTGCCAGTAGTTGGCCAGCGTCTTGTAGTTGGCCGCGTTGCTCTCGATGGTCCCTTCCTTCATCGCCTTTTCCATCACGCGGGCGGCACGGTGGGGGATGCCGGCGAAGGCCAGGTAGTTGGCCAAACGCTGCAACTCGGCCGCCTCGGTCAGCATGCCGAGGTTGTAGGCCCCTTCCAGCGCCGCCAGCGCCTTGCCATCGTTGCCCGCCTGCATATGCATGGCCGACAGCTGGGTCCAGTACTTCTTCTTCTCCGGATAGCGGTCGACCAGCGCGGTCAGCACCTCGGTGGCCGGCTTGTACTGTTTCAGCTCGTAGTGGGCCGCCATCTTCAGCAGATACCAGGACTCCGGTGCCTTGCCCGCGGAGAGCTTGATCGCGTTGTCCACCGCCGGAATGGCTTCCCGATACTGCTTGAGCTGCACATGGGCGTTGGCCAGCGTGATGTAGGCGTGCGGGGTCGGCTTCTCGTCCTTGCCGAGGTTCGCGAACCACTGGTTCATGGTGCTGATGGAGGCCTTGAAGTTCCCCTCCGCCATGTAGAGCTGGGCCAGGTTGTAGCGCACCTGCTGGGCCACCGGCTGGGGCAGTCCGCCGGTGGCGATGGCATCGGCGAAGTACTTGGTCGCCTGACCGTACTTCTCCTGTTGCGCTGCCACGAAGCCCAGGGTCTGCAGAATGACCCCCTTGTCGTAGACCCGCTCGCCGGCGCCGGACAGCGCCTCCTGCAGCTTGGCATTGGCCTCGCCGTATTTCTTCTCGGTGATCAGTGCCTGCGCCTTGTTGACCGCGCGGTAGGCGCGGTCAGAGAGGGCGGGCTGCTCGGCGGCCCAGCCGGCGGTGCTGAGCAGCACCGCCATGGCGACCGGGGCGAGGATCAGGGTATGTAACTTTTTCATCGCCACCTTCCTTAGTTGGTCGCAAACTCGATCTCTTGCTGCATGCGGGTGGCCTGCGGCTTGCCATCCACCATGGCCGGCTTGAACGTCCATTTGGCGATGGTCTGGCGTGCTGCCTTGCCGAGGTCGTAGCTGCGGGGATCCTCTTTGACGATCCGCACGTTGCTGACGGTGCCGCGCTCGGTGACGGTGAACTCCACCAGCACCTTGCCGGAGGCGAGGCCGGCCAGCGCCGCCTTGCGGGGCATCATGGGCTCGAAGGTCGCCAACGGAATGGCGCCGTTGTTGCCGCCCATGCCGCCACCACCGCCACCGGTGCTGTAGGCACCGAGGGCGTTGCCGCCACCGATGTTGACCGGGATGTCGAGTTTGGGCATGTCCATCGGCGAGCTCTCCATCTGCGGCCCGATCCGTGCTGGCCACTTCCATCTCGGGAGGGGGAGGGGGCCGGTTCGGGGGCGGCGGCTTGGGCAGCTCGCGTTGTCTCTCTTGCAGGGTCTCCTGAGGCTTGATGCGGATGAAGTCGGTCATGCTGACGTCCTCCTTCTCCACCAACTCCCGGTGATCCGGTGTGATGAGCTTGTTCATTCCCAGAAACAGGAAGAACACCACCACACAGGAGACCGCCAACGATATCAGGTATCTCATGGTGCTCGCTCCGGCATCAGCTGCTCTTGCTCGCCGCGATGGAGATGTTCTGGACACCGGCCATGCGGATCTGATCCATGACCTGGACCACCAGACCTGAACGGGATTCGGTATCGGCCTGGATCACCACGGCGCTCTCCGGGTTCTCGGCCCGCAGCCGCTCGATGTTGGCGCGCACGGCACCCACTTCGACGATGCGCTTGTCGACCCAGACCTGGCCGTTTTCACGGACCGCGACCATGATGTTCCCCTTCTTCACCGTCTCGGCCGTGCTGGCGCTCGGGCGGTTGATCTCCACGCCGGACTCCTTGACGAACGAGGTGGTGACGATGAAGAAGATCAGCATGATGAACACTATGTCCAGCATGGGGGTCAAATCGATGGCCGCCTCATCAGCACTGCTGTCGCTGTGACGTTTTCTCATGGCAAAAACTCCTTGCTTGTTCTGTGCCCCCGCCAGAGCCGGGCCCGGCGGGGGAGTGCATCCTGCATCAACCGTGTTTCAGGTTGTCTTCCAGCTTCTCGACCGCCAGCTTGGCCTTGTGATCGAGCTGGTTGACAAAAAACAGGCCGGAAAGGGCGGCAATCATGCCCGCCATGGTCGGTACCGTCGCCTTGGAGATCCCCGAGGCCATCGCCCGCGGTGAGCCGGTGCCGGTGATGGCCAGGGTGTCGAACACCTGCACCATGCCGACCACGGTCCCGAGCAGCCCCATCAGCGGGCAGAGAGCGATCAGCACCTTGATGACCGGCATCCCCTTGTCCACCGCCATGGCCACCCGCGAGACCAGCTCGCGTCGGATCTGCTTGGCAGACCAGGAGAGGTGATCGCTGCGGGCCAGCCAAGTAGCCTTGGTTTGCTTCACCTGTTTGGGGTAGACCGCCATGAAGTAGAACCAGCGCTCCAGCAGCAGGGCCCACATCATCAGGGTCAGGAAGAACAGGGCGACCAGTACGTCGCCCCCCAATCCCAGAAACCGGCGGACCGACTCGACTTCTTCAATCAACCAGAACCACATGGATGACTCCTTACGCTGCGGCTTTGGAGGCGTGCAGACGTTCCTGGTAGCGGGCGACGAAACCGGCGCTCTGCTCTTCCAGCACCTGGATCAGACGACGGCTCTGGGTCTGCACGATGGTGTAGAGGAACAGCATGGGCACGGCGACCACCAGACCCTGCATGGTGGTGACCAGGGCTTCGGAGATACCGCCCGCCATCAGCTTGGGATCGCCGGTACCGAACAGGGTGATGGCCTGGAAGGTGGCGATCATCCCGACCACGGTACCCAGCAGACCCAGCAGCGGTGCGACCGAGGCGATCAGCTTGATGATGCTGATGCCCTTCTCGAACTTGGGCACGTTGCGCAGGATGATCTCGTCGAGCTTGGACTCCAGATCCTCGATGTTGTCGCCACGATGGCTCTGGTAGGCCCCCAGCATCTCGCCGATGGGATTGCCCTTGATGATCTGATCGGATTTGAGCTGCTTGCGCATGGATCCGCCGATGAGGGAGAGGCGAGCGCCGCAGAACAGTGCTAGCAGGGTGCCGAGTACGCCGAGCACCATGATGACATAACCCACTTCACCACCCTGGTCGATCCGCTCCTTCAGGGTCGGCGACTGCACCAGCAGGGAGAGGATCACGCCGCGGGACGGGTCGACGAAGATCGGCTTGACGCCGCCGCCACCCTGTTCAAAGTCGGCGATGGGCTCCAGCACCCCCTTGTCGGGTTGGCGGGGCAGCTGTTCGAACTTGCCGGTCTCCGGCACGAAGGTCAGGTACTTGCCTTCGGAGACGGTGTTGAACTCGCCGATCTGGGTGACGGTCTTCTCGGCCTGGTTGCCTTCGCCATAGACCACGGTGGCCGGGATCTGGCTCACCTTGCCACCGTCGACCATGCGGCTGAGGGTGGTGGTCCAGAAGGCGGTCAGGTCATCGCTGGAGGGCAGCTCCTTGCTCTCGGCCAGGCGGGTCAGCAGGGCGGTCTGCTCCGGATGCTCGACCCGGCGGGCAGAGGCGTTGAAGATCCCCTTGAACTCGCCGGCGAACTGGCGCAGCACCCCGAACATCTCGCCCATGTTGCCGGCACGCTGGCGCAGGGTCTCGGTCAGCTCGGTCAGCTGCTTGTCGTTGGCATCGAAGGTGGCCTTGAGCCGCTCACCCTTGGCCGTTTCGGCGGCCAGTTCTGCCTTGGCCTTGGCCAGCAGGGCGGCCTGCTCGTTCTTGTCGGCCAGGAAGCGGGCTTCCCGCTCCTTGTTGAGCTGGGATTCGGTGGTGCTGGCGGCCTTGACCTGATTGAGCAGGGCGTTCAGATCCACCGGTTTCTCTGCGGCGGTCACCGGCAGGGTGATCAGGGTAGCGCCCGCGATCAGCGAGGCGATGGCAAGTTTGATTCCTTTCATGATGCTTTCTCCGCAGTTTGAACCGGCAGCTTGATGAGGGCGGGAGGCGCCTGCTTCTTGGCGATGCGAAGGCCCTGTTCCACTGCACTGCGATACTCCTGGGGCAACTCTTCCCACTGACGGGTCTTCTTGTTCCACATGCCGGTCTCATTGCCGTCCGGGGACTGGTAGAGCAGGGCGATGCGGCCGACGCGCAGGAACTCATAGGTCTTCTCGCCGCCATCCTTGGCCAGGCTGGCCTTGTAGGATTCGATGGTGCGGCTGAAGCCCTCCTCGATCTGGTAGGCCTCCAGGATCTTGCGGTACTTCTCGGAGATGGTGACGTCAGCCCGGTTCATCAGGTCGGTCAGGGCCGCCACGCGATCCTCCCGCTCGACCTTCTGGAACGGCAGATCCAGCGCCACGAACTGCTCGAGGGAGTCGATCATCTTGAGCATCAGCGGCACCACTTCGGTGCTGGTCTGATCGATCTGGGCGATCTGGCGCTGCATCGAGGCCAGTTCGCTGCTCTGGGAGTCGACCATCTTGCCCACCTGCTCGTTGTAGGTACGCAGGCTGTCGACCTGACGCAAGGCGGCCTTGTACTGGGCGAGGGCGGATTCGGCAGAGTCGGCGTAGTTGTCGATCTTCTGCTGGGAAACTTTGGATGCATTGTCGGTGGCGGCTTGAGCGTCCACTGCCTGGCTGGCAGAGGCGGCACTCAGATTGAAGCTGGTCAGCAAGGCAGCAGAAACCAGGCTGCCGAGGAGCGCTTTCTTCATTGTAATTGTCCTTGTTTTCATAGGATTACCCTATCTCCGTAACTTCCTTGGACGTTGGGCAAAGCCGGCCCGACCGGGCCGGCTTGGGTTTATATCTCAACGGGAGTTGATTAGAACTTCTGGGTGTAGTCGAGGTAGACGATGCGCCCGTCGATGCTGTAGAGATCTTCGTCGTAGGTGAAGCCGTCGCTGGAGAGCGAGGGGCCTACGTTGAACATGTTCTTCACACCGGCTTGCAGCTTGCCGTTCCAGGGGGTGTCCACACCGACGTTCAGGTTCCAGGTGGTCTGGGAGGCGATATGGCCCTCTGTCTGACCATCCACGTAGTCCTGGCTCTGGGAGTCGATGTAGTTGGCACTCAGGTAGGCGTCCATGTTCCACCACTGCGGCACATTGACCCCGACACCGGAGTTGAAGCGCAGTTCAGGCTTGGCATTCCAGCCCTTCTTGTCGACCATGGGACCACCGGCGAACAGACCCTCTTCGTATTTCAGAATGTAGGTGCTGCCGAAGTCGTAGCGCACGGTTACGACGTTGAAGTCGTACTTGTAGTCAGCCTTGAAGTCCAGACCACTGGTCTTGAGCTGACCCAGGTTGACCATGCCGGCGTAAACCTGTTCCACATCGCCGTTGGCATCGCGGATGACGTTCGGGTTGCTGCCGGTGTTCAGCTCCTGATAGAACTGGGTCTGGGTGGTGGCCAGCTGGATCACGTCATCAATCTTGATGTAGTAGTAGTCCAGCGAGAGGTTGAGATCGTCGATCGGGCTGTAGGCCGCGCCGATGCCGAAGGTGTCAGCCGTCTCTTCCTTCAGGTTCTTGTTGGATTGACGCACCGTGGAGTACTGCTCTTCCGGACAGTTGGCGACACCGTTGGCCTGGCAGGAGACATAGTCCTTGGCGAAGTCGGCGGAGTCGGCATCGGCTGCATACAGATCTTCCAGGCCTGGGGCGCGGAAGGACTGCGACCAGGAGGTACGGAACAACAGGTTGTCCAGTGGCTGGTAACGCAGGCTCGCCTTGGGCGAGAAGGCGCTGCCAAAGTCGCTGTATTTGTCGAAACGACCGGCCAGGTTCAGCTCGATCTGCTCGGTGATGGGGATCAGGCTCTCAATATAGGCAGCGAAGACGTCGCGCACGCCACCGCCCGAGTTGCCGGAAGAACCGATGACGTTGCCGGCCGCAGACTGGCTGTCATAGGTGTCGGAGTAGACCCAGTCGTTGTACTCGGCCCCCAGGTACCAGCCGATGGGGCCGGCCGGCAGTTCACCCATGCTCCAGCCCAGGCCACCGTACCACTGGAAGAAGTCCATCTTGGAGGTGCGGCTGGTGTCATAGGAGAGGCTGTTGGTGGCGGCACTGGAGAACTCGCCGTTCTTGAAGTTGCCGCTGTCGACCTCCTGCTGGACCGCCGGGTTCAGCACATAGCCGGTGCCGCGGTTCTTGTTGTCGGTCTTGGAATACATGTAGCCCGCATTCCACTCCACATCGCCCACCGCTTCGGTCGGCAGGGTGCCTTCGAAGCCCAGGTTCATGCTGCCGGTCATGTCGGTGACATGGTTGTCACGGGGACCGACGTTGCTGAAGCGGTAGTAGACGGTGGCCTTGTCGCCGATGAAGCCGTTGTCGGCCAGCAGTTCGGCGCCGCCCGGGGTAGTGCCGTCGATGGAGAAGGGGCCGGCGGCCGGGGCAAAGCGGCCGAAGCTGGTGACCCGCGAGCCGATCAGCTGGGGTACGAAGTCGACGTTGTCATTGATGTGATAGCGACCGTTGACGTAGACGGTGTCCCGGGTACGGGAAGCGGTCTTGGCGGCGACCTGGGCAAAGTCGAAGCGACAGGCGGTACCGACCGGTACGAAGCCGGGGCCGGTATTGGCACAGTCGATGCCATCCAGGGTACGGGTCACGGTCTTGCCGGTGGCGGCGTCGATGCCCTTGATGTTGCGGCCATACAGGCTGGGTGCAGAGGCACCTTCACGGGCCAGGTAGTCGCGATCCTTGTAGTAGATCTCGTCCTTGACGTCGTGCTCGTAGACCATCATCAGGGCGCCTTTCTCCCCGGTGATGCCGCTGACGATGGAGCCGCTCTTCTCGTCACCACCCTCTTCGGTGGGAGAGCCGATACGGCCTTGGAATGCCAGCCCTTCATAGTCCTGTTTCAGGATGACGTTGATGACGCCACCGATGGCATCGGAACCATACAGGGCAGAGCCACCGTCCAGGTTCACTTCCACCCGCTCCACCGCCGCCATGGGGATGGAGTTGAGGTTGATGGAGCTGCCCCCCATGGAAGGAGAACCGGCGACCCGTTTGCCGTTGAGCAGCACCAGGGTGCGCTCGGAACCTAGTCCACGCAGGCCAACAGTGGCCTGGGATTGGGCTGAGCTGCCGGAGGAGGGGGAGAAGCCGCCGAAGGAGTTGTAGGAGGCCTGTTTCAGGTAGTCAGCCACGGTCTGTTGACCGGATTGCTCGATTTTGGCCTTGCTGATGGCGACGACCGGAGTGGCGCCTTCCACGTCGACACGGGAGATGCGTGAGCCGGTAACCTTGATCTTCTGGAGTTTTTCGACGTTTTGGCCTTCTTCGGCCAAGACAGGGGTGGCCACTACTGCCGCGCTCGCCAAGGCAAACGCTACGGCAGCAGAGAGTCTGCTTTTCCTAAGCATCGCTATATCCTTCCTGGTTGTTTTTTTGTTTGCTTCCATACCGCCCTCGTTGGAGCGATGCGTAAGGCTTATCAAGCTTTGACGGCTGACGTCAATTGAGGCGGTGCGGATGGGGAAGGAGAGCGCAATAAGCTGACTATGTTTTAATAGTTCTGGTTTTGCAGCGATTTATTCTGACTTGATGATATTTTACGATGTGAAATCGATGTTAAAATGAACGCTTCCCATTTTATTGATTAATTTTGAACTTATCGATAAGGGCGATGTCCCGATAGTTTTTATATTGTTAACCAAGACTTTTTCAGCATTATTTTCTGTTTTGGTAGCGTGTTCGGCTGAGGTTCAGATTGCATAGTCGAAGCGGATTTCAGCTTTTGCATATAGAGAAGGGAGTTTTATTTTGAATTTCAATTATGTCATTGTTTTGTAATCAAAAAATCCTTTGTTGAGACTGTTTTTATGGGTTTTATTTAAGTTTTAAACGTTATTTAAATTGTTCATCTCGCAGTTTTTTATCTTGAAGTTGGCTTTTTCATAAAAAACTCACAGTAAATTCCATGGTTTGCCAAAGGGGCATGTCATGCCCTTCGTTCTACTTGATTTTTGTTGCAGAGCTTTTACAGTGACCGAGCGGATAGTCTGTCAATAACCGGCTATCCAGTGAGTAATGCCAGGAAGGACAGGCCCGTCACCGGATGTGACTGGCCATAAAAGAACAACAAGGACGAGGTTCCACCATGCTGTCGTATTTCTTACGTCGGATGCTTTTGATCATCCCGACGTTTCTCGGTATCACCCTGCTCGTCTTCACCATCACCCGCTTCGTGCCGGGCGGCCCGGTCGAACGCATGCTGCTGCAAGCTCAGGTTTCTCAGAACGAATCGGGCCGCTCCAGCGGCAGCAAGGGCGCGCAGGCGCTCTCCGATGAACAGATCGAGGAGCTCAAGGCCTTTTACGGACTCGACAAGCCCATGCTGGTCGCCTATTGGGAGTGGCTGCAGAAGCTGGCGGTACTGGATCTTGGCGAATCGACCCGCTATTACGAGCCGGTGTGGGGTCTCATCAAGGACAGGTTGCCGGTGACCGCCTTCTTCGGGCTGGCGACCTTTCTGCTCAGTTATGCCGTTTCCATTCCGCTCGGGGTGGCCAAGGCGCTCAGGCACAATAGCCGCTTCGATTCGTTCAGCTCCATGCTCATCTACATGGCCTATGCGCTGCCCGCCTATGTGGTGGGGATCTTTCTTATCACCGTCTTTGCGTTCCATCTGGAGTGGTTGCCCATGGGAGGCTTCCCGGGGGACGAGTTTGACGGCATGGAGAGCAGCTGGGATCAGATCCGCACCGTGTTCGCCCATGCCCTGCTGCCGCTCATCGCTTACGCCATCGGGGATTTTGCCATCCTCACCATGACCATGAAGAACAGCCTGATGGAGAACCTCTCGGCAGATTACGTGCGCACCGCCGTGGCCAAGGGGCTGCCGTTTCGCAAGGCGGTGACCGATCATGCCATGCGCAACAGCCTGATCCCCATCGCCAGTCACTTGGGGTCGGTGCTCACCGTCTTCTTCGGCGGATCCTTTCTCATCGAAACCATCTTCAACATCGACGGCATCGGTCTGCTCGGTTACGAGGCCATCGTCGAGCGGGATTACCCCACCGTGATGGGCATTCTGGCCATCACCTCCATGCTGATGCTGGTGGGCAATATCGTCTCCGACATCTGCGTTGCCCTGGTCGATCCCCGAGTACGGTTTGGAGAGTGAGCATGAACATGAACATGAACCCTGTCACCTTAAAAAAACTCAAGCGTTTCAAATCGATCAAGCGCGGTTACTACTCCTTCATCATCTTCACCACCTTGGTGCTGCTCTCCCTGCTGGCGGAGCTTTTGGTCAACAGCCGGGCACTGATGGTGAGCTATCAGGGGGAGCTCTATTTTCCTACCTATGGCGACGTGATCCCGGGTCAGCAGTTCGGGCTCGATTACGAGTACGAGACCAACTATCGCCAGCTAAAAGACAAATTCGCCGCCGATGGCAAGGGGGATTGGGTGGTGTTGCCGCCGGTGCCCTGGAACCCCTATGAGCAGGATTTCAAGCAGGACGCCTACCCACCCTATGCGCCCAGCCTGGCCGAGCGCCATCTGCTCGGCACCGACACCAGCGGCCGCGATGTGCTGGCGCGGCTGGTCTACGGTTTTCGCATCGCCATCGGTTTCGCCTTCATCGCGCTGGTGGCCAGCTATGCCATCGGGGTCACCATCGGCTGCATGATGGGCTTTCTCGGCGGGCGGTTTGATCTGGTGCTGCAGCGCTTTATCGAGATCTGGTCCCAGGTGCCGTTTCTCTACGTCATCATGATCCTGGTGTCGCTGGCCAAGCCCAACTTCGGCCTGTTCGTGGCCATCAACGTGTTGTTCGGCTGGATGGGCATCACCTGGTACATGCGCACCCTTACCTACAAGGAGCGGGCGCGGGACTACGTGATGGCGGCGCGGGCTCAGGGGGCCGGCACCGGGCGGATCATCTTCCACCACATTCTGCCCAACACCCTGATGATGATCGTCACCCTGGCGCCGTTTGCCGTGGTGGGCAACATCTCCACCCTGACGGCGCTGGACTATCTGGGCTTCGGCCTGGCGCCGCCTACCCCGAGCTGGGGGGAATTGCTCTCCCAGGGCATCAACAACCTGGATGCCATCTGGATCGTGAGTTCGGTGGTGGCAGCGGTGAGCCTGGTGTTGATCATGGTCTCCTTCATCGGCGAGGCGATCCGCGAGGCGTTCGATCCGCGCAAATTTACCCGTTATCAGTGACCTGGGGCGGGCTTATGGCCCCGGGTTGCTCACCCTTGAATCGACAAGCCCCCAGTGCAGGGGTATGACCTGGAAGTCAAACATGAAAAATAAAATCAAATGGATTGGTGCTCTCTTTGTGCTGGTGAACGGATCCTGGGTGTGGGCGGCCAGCCTGCCTGCAGATCTCAAATGGGAGACCAACGACACCGACCCCGTGTTCGCCTCGCCCAAGGCGCTGCCCGGTGGCAGCATCACCATGTTCGTGGACAGTTTTCCACTGACGTTTCGCACCGTGGGGCCGGACTCCAACGGCGCGTTCCGCTCCTTCATCATGGATAACCAGCTGAGGCTTATCAGCTTCCACCCCAATACCGGCAACCCCATTCCGTCGCTCGCGACCCACTGGGCCATCGCGCCGGACAACCAGACCGTCTACTTCAAGCTGGATCCGCGCGCCAAGTGGTCCGATGGCAAGCCGGTGGTCGCCGATGACTACACCTTCGGCTACGAGATGATGCGCTCCAAGGACATCAAGGGGCCCTGGTTCAACAACTACTACACCACCGAAGTGGTGGCAGTGGAGAAGGTTGACGACCACACCATCCTGGTCAAGGCGGGTACCCGCAAGGCCAAGCTGGACCTGCTCAACACCACCGAGCTGTGGCCCCAGCCCAAGCACTACTACAAGCTGACCCCCAACTGGGTGAAGCAGTACAACTGGGCCGTGGTGCCCAACACCGGCCCCTACGTGATGAGCGACGTGAAGAAGGGCAAGTCCATCACCTTCAGCAAGCAGAAGGAGTGGTGGGCAAAGGACGATCGCTACAACCAGCACAGGTTCAACCTCGACACCATCAAGGTGCAGGTGATCCGCGATCACAACATCGCCTTTCGTCACTTCCTGAAAGGGGAGCTGGATACCTTCGAGATGATCCTGCCCAATTGGTGGCATGAAAAAGCGGTTACCCCCGAATACAAGCAGGGATACGTGCAGAAGGTGATGGCCATGACCGACACCAAGCAGGGCGGACAGGGGGTTCACCTCAATGTCGCCAATCCCAAGCTGGCTGACCTCAACGTGCGGCTCGGCATCCAGCACGCCTTCAACATCGACAAGATGATTAAAACCGTGCTGCGCGGCGACTATGACAGAGCCACCACTTTCGGCTCGGGCTTTGGCGAGTTCACCGACATGCAGCTGCCGGAGCGGGCCTATGACATCGCCAAGGCGCGCGACTACTTTGCCAAGGGCGGTTACGCCAAGCCGGGGCCGGACGGCATCCTGCAAAACGACAAGGGGGATCGGCTGACCCTGGCGCTCACCTACACCAGTCAGGAGCACTCCAAGCGTTTGACCGTGCTCAAAGAAGAGGCCAAGAAGGCGGGCCTGGATCTGGAGCTTAACCTGGTGGACGGCGCCACCGGCTTCAAGGCGATGCTGGAGAAAAAACACGAGGCGGCCTGGCTTGGTTGGGGCGGCGGTGGCCTCTACCCGCAGTACTGGGAGTCGTTCCACTCGGCCAATGCCAACAAGCCGCAGACCAACAACCTGTTCAACGTGGCTGACAAGGAGCTCGATGGGCTGATCGATGCCTACAACGTCGAGTTCGACATGACCAAGCGGGCCGAGCTCTCCCGCCAGATCCAGCAGCGTATCTATGATCTCGCCATCTTCGTGCCCGGGGTGCAGCTCAACTACGTGCGGGCCAGCAGCTGGCGTTACGTGATGCTGCCCGAGGTGCCCGCCACCAAGAACACGCCGGATCTGCTCTACTGGCCCATGGACGGCTATCCCCACAGCAGTGGCGGCCTGCTCTGGCTCGATCCCAAGGTGAAGGAAGAGACCCTGAAAGCCAAGGAGGCAGGGGAGGCGCTGGCGCCCATCAACCTGCTCGACAAGACCTATGCACGTCACTGATATGGCGCAGAAGGGAGCAGCAGTCATGTCCAACACACAGGCTCCTCACCCCGGTGTCCGGGAGCATGGGAAGGATGGCCAGAGCAAGGCCCCCATTCTGGAGGTGCGCGATCTGGCGGTGGAGTTTGCCGTCGATGACGGCAAGATCAAGGTGCTCGACGGAGTCAGCTTCCAGGTGGCCCCAGGCCAGACGCTGGGGGTGGTCGGCGAGTCCGGCTGCGGCAAGAGCGTCACCTCGCTCGCCATCATGGGGCTGTTGCCCAAACCCCATGGCCAGGTGGTAGGAGGCTCCATCCGCTTTCAGGGGGAGGAGCTGCTGTCGCTTGCGCCGGATCAGATGTACAAGGTGCGCGGCAACCGTATCTCGATGATCTTTCAGGAGCCGATGACGGCGCTCAACCCGGTGCAGACGGTCGGCGATCAGCTGATGGAGGTGTTTCGCCTCCACCGCCCCGACTACAGCAAGGCCCAGCGCAGGGAGGCGGCCATCGCCATGCTGCAGAAGGTGGGGATCCCCGAGCCCGCCCAGCGCTTTGCCGTCTATCCCCACAACCTCTCCGGCGGCATGCGCCAGCGGGTGATGATCGCCATGGCGCTCGCCTGCGAGCCGGCGCTGCTTATCTGCGACGAGCCGACCACGGCGCTCGATGTGACCATTCAGGCCCAGATCCTGGAGCTGATGAAGGAGCTGCAGGCCCAGACCGGCATGGCCATCATCTTCATCACCCACGATCTCGGGGTGGTGGCGGAGCTGTGCGACGAGGTGGTGGTGATGTATGCCGGCCGGGCGGTGGAGCAGGCCGATGTGTTCGAGCTGTTTGACCACCCGCGCCATCCCTATACTCATGGTCTGATGAGCTCGATCCCGCGGCTCGAGGATGAGCCCAAGAGCCTGCTCAAGACCATCAAGGGGCAGGTGCCGGCCCTGCACGAGATGCCTGCAGGGTGCCGTTTCTCCAACCGTTGTCCCCATGCTAACGAGATCTGTGTGAGGGCCATTCCGGCCACCGAGCAGCTCGCCGAGCGGCACGGGGTGGCCTGCCACCACTGGAGGGAGCTAGCCGTATGAAGACGCTTTTATCGGTGCGCGACGTGAAGCAGCACTTCCAGCTGGGCGGCGGCTTGCTGCGCAAGAAGTACCATGTCTACGCGGTGGACGGCATCAGCTTCGATCTCAAGCAGGGAGAGACGTTGGGGCTGGTGGGTGAGTCCGGCTGCGGCAAGTCGACCCTGGGGCGCACCCTGCTCAAGCTGTTCGAGCCGACCGCCGGCACCATCACCTTCGAGGGACGTGACATCACCCACCTCCCGCCCAAAGAGATGCGATCTTTGCGCCAGGAGATGCAGATCGTGTTTCAGGATCCTGCGGAATCCCTTAACAGCCGCCACACGGTGGGGCAAATCCTGGAGGAGCCCTTCGTCATCCACGGCAAGGGCAACGCCGAACAGCGGCGGGTCTGGGTGCAGGAGTTGCTGGAGAAGGTGGGGCTGCCCAGCAGCGCGGTGGATCGCTATCCCCATGAGTTTTCGGGCGGCCAGCGCCAGCGCATCGGCATCGCCCGGGCCATCGCCCTCAAGCCCAAGCTGCTGGTCTGTGACGAGGCGGTGTCGGCGCTGGATGTGTCGGTGCAGTCCCAAATCGTCAACCTGCTGCTCACCCTGCAGCGGGAGATGAACCTCGCCATCATCTTCATCGCCCACGACCTGTCGGTGGTCAAGCACATCTCGGATCGGATTGCGGTGATGTATCTGGGCCGGATCGTTGAACTGGCCGAGGCCCAGTCGCTCTACCTGGCGCCCCGCCACCCCTATACCCAGGCGCTCATCTCGGCCATTCCGGTGCCGGACCCGCGTCGGCGCAGCCAGCGCATCCTGCTGACGGGGGATGTGCCGTCTCCCATCTCGCCGCCGAGCGGCTGCCACTTTCATCAGCGCTGCCCTTACGCCGGCGAGCTGTGCCGCACCAAGGCGCCGAGCCTGCAGCCGTGCGACGGGGCCGATCATCAGGTGGCCTGCCACACGCCGTTGCCGCTGGCCGAGGCGATCCCCCTGGGAAAGGCGGTATGATGCCGGTGCCCGCATCGCAGCAAGATGGCACGGGAAACAGCGAATAAAAAATGGGGCCTGCGGGCCCCATCTTCATGGTTGGAGTTCAGGTTTGGCCGTGGAACATCTGGCCAGGGCAGGACAGCTCCCCCGCAAGGGGATGGCTGCTGTGTGGATTGCTGTATTTTGTATTTTGTAATTTTACTACTTAAATGTTCGATCACGCTTTCACGAAATTGCCCGCTGGCGGCATCAGGCGCCATAGCGGAAGTAGTAGTTGCGGGTTGCCGGCGCATAGGTATCTTTCTCTACGACGCCTTTCTTGCTGGTTACACCCTTCAGGTGGAACAGAACTGCCAGATTCTCAAACATATATTCACCTCATTGCTCTGTCGTTGATTTGTTATCTGTGACCTGGGTCACGCTTTGATCCTATGGCCTTCTGTGAGCTGGATCAACTTTTTGTGTTGTAAATTTACATAAATCATAGAAAGGGTTTTCAAATCCAAGGTTGCTTATGGAGACGGTTTCAGCAGGCTCTCAGATTGACACCTGGTGGTCTGGCTGGCCTGTGTGAGAGGCGGATGGGGGAGGCAGAGCCGTCCGGCGGTTTCGAGGGGAAACATGCCAAGGGTGGGAGCAGGCAAAAAAATACCCCGCACCTGGCGGGGTATGTGGTGTGGCCGGTCGGCCTTGGCCTGCGGGCTTATTTGGCCGGGATCTGTTCCAGCACGTGAACCAGCAGCTGCCAGAACCGCTCGACTGCCGGAATGTGCACCTTCTCGCCCGGGGCGTGGGCACCACGGATGGTCGGGCCGAAGGAGACCATGTCCCACTCCGGGTAGGCGCTCTTGAACAGACCGCACTCGAGGCCGGCGTGGATCACCATGACGTTCGGCATCTCGCCGAACAGGGTCTGGTAGCTGTTGCGTACCAGCGCCATCACCGGGGAGTCCACGTTCGGTGCCCAGCCCGGGTAGGCGCCGGTAAACTCGCAGCTGGCGCCAGCCAGATTGAACAGGGAGCGGGTCATCTGTTCGACGCTCTCGCGACCGGAGTCGATGAGGGAGCGGATCAGGCACTGTACGTACACTTCGCCATCCTGGGTCTTGATGACCCCCAGGTTGGTGGAGGTCTCGGTCACGCCCGGGATGGCATCGCTCATGCGGATGACGCCGTTCGGGCAGGCCATCAGGGAGTCCAGCAGGCGGGCCTGCAGGGACTCGCTCATCAACTGGACCGGTTTATCCTGAGTGGTGAGCAGCACGGTCAGATTGGCTTCGGTGGCGGCGAGCTCGCTCTGGTAGATGCCGGTATAACGGTCAACCAGGGCCTTGAATTCGTTGACGCTGGCGGCGGGCACCAGCAGCTTGGCACGGGCCTCGCGCGGGATGGCGTTGCGCAGGGTGCCGCCATGGATCTCGGCCAGACGCACGCCCAGCGGGTCGGCGGCCTTGAGCAGACGCACCAGCAGCTTGTTGGCGTTGCCGCGGCCGCGATGAATGTCGACCCCGGAGTGACCACCGCGCAGGCCCTTGACCTGCAGCTCGAAACCTTCGCCCTCGGTGGCGGCGACCAGCTCCAGCGGGAAGCGGATATTGGCATCCACCCCGCCGGCGCAGCCCATGTAGACCTCGCCATCCTCTTCGGAGTCGGTGTTGAGCAGGATCTCGCCCTCCAGCCAGCCCGCTTCCAGACCGAAGGCGCCGGTCATGCCGGTCTCTTCGTCGGTGGTCAGCAGCACTTCCAGCGGACCGTGCTTGATGGTCTTGTCGGCCAGCACGGCCAGGCAGCCAGCCATGCCCATGCCGTTGTCGGCACCCAGGGTGGTGCCGCGGGCGGTGACCCATTCACCGTCGATGTAGGCATCGATGGGATCCTTGGTGAAGTCGTGCTGGGTGTCGGCGTTGGCCTGCGGCACCATGTCGATGTGCGCCTGCAGCACCACGGCTTTGCGGTTTTCCATCCCCGGCGTGGCCGGTTTTTTGATGATGATGTTGCCGACGGCATCTTGCTTGACCGCCAGACCTTCCCCTTGGGCCCATTGGACGATCCAGGCGCTCAGCTGGGCCTCGTGCTTGGAAGGGTGGGGGATGGAGCAGATCTGTTCGAAGAAATGCCAAATCAGTTTGGGAGAGAGAGAACTAAGCTGTGCCACGTCGGGACTCCTTACCAGCACGGAAGATGACAGGGCCCCGGCAGCGGGGCGAGCAAGAGGATAACGATAATACAGTCAATCACACAAAAATGTGAGCGATCAGCGCAAATTGCGGGCGGCTTGTGCTGGCAAGCGGGGGAATGGCAGCGTACAGCTCCGGTATGGATGAAACGAACCAGCACAAAAGAAAATTTGTGACTCAAATCACAAAAATATTGAGTTTATGGCGCCGGCTGGTAAATTAACGACCGTGGTTCGCCACCCGTCAGGATGACGATGAATGCCTCCAGGGAACCGAAGCAAAGCAAGTGCGCCTCCATGGAACCGAGTGTCCGTTCAAGGATCTGAACCCGCATTAAGGTACGTAACTTGTTAAGCAATCAGGAGTTTATCATGTCAGGCAGCAATTCAACCTATTGGTTCGCCCAGTCTCTTTATACCCAGGGTTTCAACTATCCGAATCCCTACGCCAGCCGCCGTTAAGGCAGGTTGCCGGCCGGGCTGACAGGCAGATCGAAAACAGCAGGCGAGTGAGGAATCTATCCTCCCCCTGCTATTTTTTTATCTGCTGCTCGGCGAACTCCGTCCGGGAGAGGGAAAAGAGGGAGTCAGCCGGACTTGCTTCGATTTTTTTCCTGCATTTCGCATACGTTTGCCAGTCAATTTATCCGCAAACGATGGTATCATGCCGGCCCAACAGCCTGTCTGCGGTCCTGCCCCCTCTGTGACATGACCGCCAGCTCTGCCCATCCTGCTTTCATTGCATCTGTTTTCGCTGCCGAGGGTCTTCTCCCGAGGCGGTCGTGGTGCAAGCCGAATTTGGGAAAAGGGCCGTCAGCATTAACGAAATCACGTGCGTCAGCACGGGTTTTTAAGTCGTAAGTGATTGTTTTTATAACTCGTTGAGATCGATAGCATGCCAAAAAAATTCTACGTATCGTGGGACAACCTGCAACGTGAAGCGCGCCGTCTGGCCCGTCGTCAACTGCCCGTCAGCCAATGGAAAGGGATCATCGCGGTCAGCCGTGGCGGCCTGGTACCGGCTGCTCTGATGGCCCGTGAACTTGGCATCCGCAACGTCGAAACCCTGTGCATCTCCAGCTATGACCACAACAGCCAGCGTGATCTGGTGGTGGTGAAGGCCGCCACCACCGCGGGTGACGGCGAAGGCTGGCTGGTGGTGGAAGATCTGGTGGACACAGGCACCACCGCCAAAGCGATCCGCGAGCTCTACCCCAAGGCCAAGTTCATTGCGATCTTCGCCAAGCCCATGGGCGAGCAACTGCTGGATGACTTCGAAGTCGCCATCCCGCAGGACACCTGGATCGAACAGCCGTGGGATATGGCGCTGGAGTTTGCCACGCCGATCTGCGACGAAGAGTAAGCAGCGAATCAGCTTCACAGGGCTCCTATGTGGAGCCCTGTTTTTTTGTGGTGCAACTGGCTGCCGGGCGGGAAAAGTGGTTAAGATGGAGCCATTGCATGACAGTATGAGTAATAGCTTTGGACTTGAACGACGACCTTAACCTGACCGAGAAGCTCTTTACCCGGGTGAAAAAGGTGCTGGAGACCTCGGAAGTCTCCAACTCCAGCCCGGTCGCGGAGCAGGATGACAATGTCGATGAGACCTTCATCGACGGTTCCATGTCATCGCGCTGGTATCGTCTGCTGCGCCGGCCGACCTGGGCCTGGCAGGGGGCGGACCCGGTCGAGGTGGAGCAGACCTTGGCCTGCATCGCCATGGGAGAGGGCGAGCGTACCCACGAGCGCTTCCTGGATACCATCAAGGGTTATGTGCCCGGCAACTGGGTCTATGAGTGGAGCCAGCTGGCTGGCCGCTACTTCAACCGGGGGCGCGAGCTGGTGGCACAGGGCGAGCGAGCCGCGGCCCTGAAAAGCCTGCTCAAGGCGGTGCGCTACTACTCCATCGCCAGCTATCCCCATCTGAAGAATGACGAGCTGGCGGATCAGGCCCAGCTGCTCGGCAACATGGCCTACCGCGAGGCGGGACGCCTGTTCAAGGTGCCGCTCAAGGAGCTGCAGGTGCCGTTTCGCGGCAAGCACATTCAGGGCTACCTGCATCTGCCGACCACCGACAAGCCGGTGCCTCTGGTCATCGTCAGCGGCGGCATCGATTCGCTGCAGGTCGACTTCCTCAATTTCTATCTCAAGTGCCTGGAGCCCAACGGCATCGGCATGCTGTCGCTCGACATGCCGGGCATCGGCTATGCCGAGCACTGGCCGCTGGTACAGGACACTAGCCGGCTGCATCAGGCGGTATTGAATCATCTGTCCGAAGTGGCCTGGGTCGATCACCAGCGCATCGCCATGGTGGGCTTTCGCCTGGCGGGCAATGTGGCGGCACGGCTCGCCTTCATCGAGCCGTTCAAGCTCAGGACCGTGGTCTGCATCGGCGCCGGCGTCAACCAGGTGTTTACCAATCAGGAGATGTTTGCCCGCTGCCCGCGCATGATGCGCGACGGGCTGGCCAACCGGCTGGGGGCCGATGCAGCCCAGTGGGAGTCGCTGCGTACCAAGTGCCAGGTATTTTCACTCAAGACGCAAGGATTGCTGGGGACTCGCACTTCCGTGCCGATATTGAGTATTGGACACAAGAAAGATTTTATTTGTCCCGAGCAGGATGTCCGGGCATTGGCGTCCGCCAGCCGTAACGGCAAGGCGGTGGTGTTCGACAAGCAACCCTTGCTGGAGGTATACGACGAGGCGTTGAAAGAGATGGTCGACTGGCTCAAGAAGCACCTATGTACATGATATAGCGCTAAAATATAACGTCATCCCAGGGTGATGTGGCTTGTTCAACAGGGAGGTTAACATGTCAGAAAGAGTGACCTACAAGCGACTGCTGAGGCAGTTTGCCGCGATTGGCCCCTATTTACGTGAGGACCTGTGTGAAGAGGGGCGTTACCGTTTCGACTGCCTTTCCGTCTGTGTCAGCGCCAAGCCGGCGCCGGACAAACGGGAATTCTGGGGCTGGTGGCTGGTGCTGGAGCAGCAGGATCACAGCTTCAGCTATCACTATCAGGTCGGCTTCTACAACGCCGAAGGGGAGTGGCTCAACAAGCCGCTGCCCAAGAAGCATCAGGCTGAAGTCGAACGTACCCTCAACCACTTCTACAAGCTCATCAGTGACAAGCTGCACCAGCTTGGTTGCCAGCTCGCTCCCGCCGAGCAGGTCACCAACGAGCTGACCGTCACCGCCGCCTGATGACCCGCCGCCCCGCCAGCCACCCATCGGCTGGCGGGGCGTTTCTTTGCTGCTTGCTCCGCTTTGCCTGCACCCGCCTCTGCCCTGGTGTTAATTGCCTTGCAGGGCAACAGGGCCGTGGGTATAAAGGGATTCCTTATATTTCAGCCTTTTTGCTCCCATGGAAAACAGAACCATAGTCGTCAAACTGGGCACCAGCGTGCTCACCGGGGGATCTTCCCAGCTCAATCGTGCCCACATGGTCGAGCTGGTCAGACAGTGTGCAGCCTTGCACCGTCACGGCCACAGGGTCGTGGTGGTCACCTCGGGGGCCATTGCGCCGGCCGTGAGCATCTAGGCCACCCTCCATTGGCGCCAACCCTGCCCAACAAGCAGATGCTGGCGGCCGTCGGCCAGACCCAGCTGATCCGGGTATGGCAGGATCTGTTCAACCTCTATGGGCTGCACATTGGCCAGATGTTGCTGACCCGCGCCGATCTGGAGGACAGGGAGCGTTACCTCAATGCCCGCGACACCCTGCGAACCCTGCTCGATCACCGCATCATCCCGGTCATCAACGAGAATGACGCGGTGGCGACCGCCGAGATCAAGGTGGGCGACAACGACAATCTCTCCGCCCGTGCCGCCATCCTGGCCGATGCGGATCTGCTGATCCTGCTCACTGACCAGAAGGGGCTGTTTACCGCCGATCCCCGTACCAACCCGGATGCCCAGCTCATCGAAGAGGTGCAAACCATCGACGACACCCTGCGCAAGCTGGCGGGTGACAGCGTCAGCGGGCTCGGTACCGGCGGCATGGCCACCAAGCTGCAGGCCGCCGACGTGGCGCGCCGCGCCGGCGTCAACGTGGTGATCGCCACCGGCCAGATGCCGGAAGTGGTCGGCCCGTCTCGCCAAGGGCGAGCGCATCGGCACCCTGTTCCCGGCGCTGGCGTCGCCGCTGGAAGGGCGCAAGAGCTGGATCCTGGCAGGGCCCCCTCCTCACGGCGAAGTGCAGGTGGATCAGGGGGCCGTGGCCGCCATGCAGGAGAAGGGCTCCAGCCTGCTGCCCAAGGGCATAGTGGCGGTGAAGGGCGATTTCGTGCGTGGCGACGTGGTGCGCATTCTTGACCCCAAGGGGGCCGAGCTGGCGCGCGGCATCTGCCGTTACAATCACCTGGAGCTGGACAAGCTGCGCGGCGTCCATTCGGACAACATCGAACAGGTGCTGGGTTACGGTTACGGTGCCGTGGCCATCCACCGCGACGACATGGTGCTGCTGTGAGTCGCCAGCCGCTGCCACGCAAGGGCAGCGGCACATCAAGATAAAGGGGGACGCTGCCATCGGGCGGCCCCGCAAGAACCAAAGGGAAGAGAGATGAGTCTGGAGAAAATGGGGCAGGCGGCCCGTGAAGCCGCCTATCAGCTGGCCACCGTCAGCACGGCGCAGAAGAATCGGGCGCTGGCCGCCATCGCCGACGAGCTGGAGGCGCGCAGCCACCAGATCCTGGCCGCGAACGAGAAAGACATCGCCGCCGGCCGTGCGGCGGGTTTGTCAGACGCCATGCTGGATCGGCTGCTGCTCAACCCGGCCCGGCTGGCCGGTATCGTGGCGGACGTGCGCAAGGTGATCTCCCTGGACGATCCGGTCGGGGCCGAAATCGACAGCCGGGTGCTGGAGAACGGCCTGCGCCTCTCCCGCCGCCGGGTGCCCATCGGCGTCATCGGCGTCATCTATGAGGCGCGTCCCAACGTCACCATCGATATCGCCAGCCTCTGCCTCAAGACCGGCAACGCCAGCATACTGCGCGGCGGGCCGCGAAACCTTCCACTCCAACCTGGAGCTGGTGCGGGTGATCCAGAGTGCGCTGGCGGCCTCAGGCCTGCCGCGCGATGCGGTGCAGTATATCGACAACCCGGATAGGGCGCTGGTGGGCGAGCTGCTGCGCCTCGACCGCTATGTGGACATGATCATCCCCCGCGGCGGCGCCGGGCTGCACAAGATGTGCAAGGAGAACAGCTCCATTCCGGTGATCATCGGCGGTTTCGGCATCAGCCACATCTTCGTGGACGAGAGCGCCGATCTGGCGCGCTCCCTGGCGGTCATCGACAACGCCAAGGTGCAGCGCCCCTCCGCCTGCAATGCCCTCGACAGCCTGCTGGTGCATGAGAAGGTCGCCGCGACCTTGCTGCCGCAGTTGGTGGGCCTGATGAACGAGCGCAAGGTGGCTCTGGTTGCGACCCCCGAGGCCATGCCGCTGCTGGCGGGCGCCGACAACCTGCGTGCCGCCGGCCCGGAAGACTTCGATACCGAGTGGCTCTCGCTGACCCTGGGGGTCAAGCTGGTGGCGGATGTGAATGAGGCGCTGGCCCATATGCGCGAGCACAACGCCGGCCACTCCGATGCCATCCTCACCAACGATCTGGCCAATGCCGAGCGTTTCGTCAACGGGGCCGGTTCGGCGGCGGTCTACGTCAACGCCTCCACCCGCTTCACCGACGGCGGCCAGTTCGGACTGGGTGCCGAGGTGGCGGTCTCGACCCAGATGCTGCACGCCCGCGGCCCCATGGGGCTGACCGAGCTCACCAGCTACAAGTGGGTGGGATTGGCGGACTACCTGAGTCGCGCCTGACGCCTTTGTGCTCCTGTGTGAAGATGCCGACTCAGGTCGGCATTTTTTTGCTTTTTTCTTGCCTGCTATCAGGGGCTTGCATATAACTATCCAGCGAGGTGTGGCGATATTTTGAGCGCTGCGCTAGCCACAAAAAAGGGAGCAGATTCAAGGATGAAGCAAACAGATTGGATGAAGCGCTGGGGGGCGCTCTGGCTGGGGTTGCCGCTGCTGCTGCTGGGGGCGCTCTGCTTTAGCAGCAACAGCCACGCCAGCTGGGATCAGGATCTCTACCGCCAGTTGGGGCTGGCCGGCAAGCTCGACAAACAGGTATTTCGCAAGGCCATCACCAGTTACCAGAGCGTGCGCCACAAGCGCAAACCCATTCTCACCATTATCGACTACAGCAAACCCTCGACCATGCGCCGGCTGTTCGTCATCGACGTGAAGCGCCACAAGCTGCTCTACCACACCTGGGTCAGCCATGGTCGCAACTCGGGCGAGTTGGCTGCCAACCAGTTTTCCAACCAGTTCAACTCCATGAAGAGCTCGCTCGGGGTCTATCGCACCGCCGAGACCTATCAGGGCAAGCACGGCTATTCGCTGCGCCTCGACGGCCTCAGCCCTGGCCAGAACAGCAATGCCCGCAAGCGCGCCATCGTGGTGCACGGCGCCGACTATGCCAGCCCGCGCCATCTGCGCAAATATGACAAACTGGGCCGCAGCTGGGGCTGCCCTGCACTGCCCAAGGAGCAGTCCAGGGCCATCATCGACATCATCAAGGGGGGCAGCGTCATCTACGCCCACGGCTGAGGCCTGCCGCGAGCCCAAATAAAAAGGCCAGCAGATGCTGGCCTTTTACAGTGAGACGTGGCGGCTACTTGCGCACCACCAGCACGGGGCAGGGGGCGTGGCGCACCACGGACTCGGCCACGCTGCCTACCAGCAGATGGCTGATGCCGGAGCGGCCGTGGCTGCCCATCACCACCAGGTCGGCTTTCTCTTCCTTGGCCTGCACGACGATCTCGTCGGCGGCGCGACCGAAGCGCACCTCGAAGGTGGCCGGAATAGGCAGGCTGGCGACCAGCTCCTTCATCTGGCTCTTGGCCTGACGCTCCATCTCGTGGGTGATCTCGATGGCGGTCATGTGCAGAATCTTGTAGCTGTCGAAGCCGTGCAGTTGATCCACCACGTGGACCAGTTTGAGTTCGGCCTGGTGGCTCTGGGCCATGAAGACGGCATAGTCGAGCACGGCTTGTGACATCTGGGAAAAATCGACCGGACAGAGCAGGGTTTTAATGGATGGCATATGAAGGCTCCCCTATGTTGGGTTACTAATGAATCTTATTGTCAATAATACCGATTCAGCGGGCAATAACCCTCGACTCGCTCGCAAAACCGGGAAAAAGAGGTGCGTTGCCGTCAGATCTTCATATCATGGGAAATGGCTTGGGCGCGGCTGCAAATGGCATCGCCTGCGGAGAAACGGTAAGACATGATTCGTTTGTTGCTTTCATTGACGTTGCTGATTTGCTGGCCGGGTCGGGCCGATCCCCTCGATGTCTATTGCGATGACTGGCCGGGCTTCTGCCAGCCGGATGGCAGGGGCGTCTATCTGGACATAGTGCGGGCCATCTATCAGCCCAACGGTTACCAGGTCATCCCGCGCATCGTGCCCTACAAGCGGGCCCTGGCGGTGATCGCCCAGAAAGGGGGCGACATGGCGATGGGGGTCTATCGGGACGAGGTGAGCGGTGTGCTGCAACCCCGTCATCCCGCCTCGGCCGATGATCTGACGGTGCTGATGCTCAATAAGTGGCGGCCTCAGTGGCAAGGGGAGCACAGTCTGAGCGGGCAGGGGGTGGTATGGCTGCGGGGCTGGGCCTTTGACAAGTACATACCGGTCTCCATGCGTTGGCACGAGATCGACAGCCACGACATGGCGCTGCAGCTGCTGGCCAAGGAGCGCTATCGCTACTACCTGACCGCCGGGGTGCTTTACTCGGCGGACGCCATCCCCGCCAACATGCAGCGGATCTTCCTGCGCTGGGTCCCGACTTATCCCATCTTTGCCGATACCGAGAAGGGGCGCAGCCTGCAACAGCTCTGGGATCAAGGTATGGCCAACCTGGTGCGACACGGCACCCTGGCCGAGATATACCGGCGCTACCGGCTCTATGACTACTATCGTGATTTTATCGAAGAGCAGGAGCAGAGGCTGAAGTTTGGTGACAATTGAGCCTTAAATATATCGATTAGCTGTCGATAATAGGGGTTCAACCGCCTTGAAGAGAGAGCATATGCAAGTGTCCCTGCCATCCAGCGCCATCAGCCGTCCCGATGCCTACACCAAGTCTGATGAACCTCAGGGGCGAGTGGCCCAGCTGGAGGCCAAAGCTGCCAAGATCAGGGAGCATCTAAAAGAGCTGGCCAGTCAGAAGGAAGATAAGGAGAAGGCAGATCCTCAGGCTGAAAAAGCGCGGCAAGATCACATGAATATGCTGCGTCAGCAGCTGGAGCAGATCATGGCCGAGATAGCGCGTCTGCGGGCGGAAGAGGCCAGAACAGGTGAGCCCGTAGCTGGCGAGTCGCAGGCCACACCTGCAGTCGCCAATGCCAGTCCCATCCCAAATGTGCTGCCGCCAAACAGTACTTTCTCCATCAGAGTCTGAGTCCCGTAACATCCACTGGCTTGCTGGTATGGGCGCTCAAGAGACCTTCTTGCTCTGCCTGCTCCGTTCTTGAACGTTTGGCCAGCCGGTCATAGAGGATCACGTTGACCGGGGCCACCAGATTCATGCAGCCCTTGGGTGTGGCTACGTAGATCATCTCCTGCTTACTTGGCACGCAGCTGCTTGGCCAGCCGGTCATAGAGGATCACGTTGACCGGGGCCACCAGATTCATGCAGCCCTTGGGTGTGGCTACGTAGAGCATTTGCTGCTTACTTGGCACGCAGCTGCTTGGCCAGCCGGTCATAGAGGATCACGTTGATCGGGGTCGCCAGACTCATGCTGCACTTGTGTGTGGCTACGTAGATCATCTCCTGCTTACTTGGCACGCAGTTGTTTGGCCAGCCGGTCGTAGAGGATCACGTTGACCGAAGCGGCCAGATTCATGCAGCCTTGCGTCGGGACGTAGATAACCTCCTGCACCGCCTTGAAGCGGGCGGGATCCAGAGTACCGTCCTCCGGGCCGAAGATGTAGAAGGCGCGTTCCGGGTGCACATACTCCGGCAGGGAAGTGGCCCCCTCGATCAGATCCACCAGCACCGGCGTGCAGCCAGCGGCACCATCTCCATCAGATCGTCGACCCCGAGCAGGGGGATCTTCTCCACCATCTGCTTGGTATCGGTGACGAAGCGGCGCGCCAGCTCGAAGCGGTTGCCGGTGTAGTAGACCTCGTCCGCCCCGTAGCAGCCGGCGGCACGCATCACGGCCCCCACGTTCTCCGGTGACTTGGGGTTGACCAGCCCGATGCAGCAATAGCCTGCCTCGCCGTGTGGCGTTGACTCATCCCCCTGTGGTGGCAGGCATTCGTGATCTGACTCTCTCATCTCGCTCTCCTCTGTGGCGGCGGCATTATAAGCCGTGCCCGCCGGCAAACGCAGAAAAAGTGACAGGTAGAGGCCGAGATTCGCTTGCTTCCTATCGTCTGCTTTTTGTGCGCAAGCCGACAATTCTTGCACGAGACGATGGTGAGTAAACGTTTTTCGTAAATAATAGACAAACGTTTGTAACTGGATGTTTGTCTATGACGGAACGTGAGCAAGAGATCCTCGCCCTGCTGCGCCAGGACCCCATGATTGCCCAGCAGGAGCTGGCAGACAGGCTCGGCATCAGCCGCTCGGCGCTGGCGAGCCATATCTCCAGCCTGATGCGCCAGGGCTATGTGCAGGGGCGCGGTTATGTGCTGCGCGAAGGGCCCTACGCCGTGGTGATCGGCGGTGCCAACATGGATATCTGCGGCTGCAGCCACGACAACCTGCGCATCGGCGACTCCAACCCGGGCAAGGTGCGTACCTCGGCTGGCGGGGTGGGGCGCAACATCGCCGAGAACCTGGCGCGGCTCGGCACCGACACCCGGCTGCTGAGCGCGGTGGGCAACGATCAATACGGCCATCATCTGCTGGACGTGACCCAGCGCGCTGGCGTCGACGTGCGCCAGGTGCTGATGCTGGATGGCCAGGCGACCTCCTGTTACCTCAGCCTGCACGATGGCAGCGGCGAGATGAGCTGCGCCGTCAACGACATGGCGATCATCGAGCAGCTCACCCCGGCCCGGCTCACCCCCTTGAGCGGTTTTCTCGGCGCGGCCCGGCTCTGGGTGCTCGACACCAACCTCGCCACCCACACCCTCGACTGGCTGTTCGAGCGCCAGGGGGAGCACATCATCTTCGTTGACACCGTCTCGGTGGCCAAGGTGGAGAAGATCCGCCCCTGGCTGCATCGCATCCACACCCTCAAACCCAACCGCAGCGAGGCGGAGCAGCTGTGCGGCTTCACCATCGCCGGGCCCGACACCTGGCCCATGGTGGCGGCCTGGTTCCACCGCGCCGGGGTGCAGCGGCTGTTCCTGAGCCTCGGCGATCAGGGGATTTTCTATAGCGACAGGGAGTGCCAGGGCCATCTGCCCGTGCTCGGCAGCCCGGTCGTCAACGTGACCGGCGGCGGCGATGCCTTCATGGCAGGGCTGGCCCACGCCTGGTTGCAGGAGCAGGGCATCATGGAGACAACCCGGTTCGCCCTCGGTTGCGCCGCCCTCACCGTCAATTGTTCCGATACCGTCTTTTCCGGCCTATCCAAGGCCGCCGTTGAACGCATGCTGGAGGAGTACCCATGTTGAACGCTTACCTCGATATCCAACCTGAAGTTGCCGCCGCGCTGGCCGCCGGCAAGCCGGTGGTGGCCCTGGAGTCCACCATCATCTCCCACGGCATGCCCTATCCCCAGAACGTGGAGACGGCGCGCCAGGTCGAGCAGGTTGTGCGCGACAACGGCGCCGTGCCGGCCACCATCGCCATCATCGATGGCCGCCTCAAGGTGGGTTTGGATGAGGGGGCGCTGGAGGCGCTGGGCCGGGCCGGTCATGCCGCCACCAAGTGCAGCCGCCGCGACATTCCCTTCGTTCTGGCCAACAAGGGGTTGGGGGCGACCACGGTGGCTTCCACCATGATCATCGCCGCCATGGCCGGGATCCGGGTGTTCGCCACCGGCGGCATCGGCGGCGTGCACCGCGGTGCCCAGGAGACCTTCGACATCTCGGCCGACCTACAGGAATTTGCCCAGACCCCGGTGGCCGTGGTCTGCGCCGGTGCCAAGTCGATCCTCGACATCGGTCTGACCCTGGAGTACCTGGAGACCCAGGGGGTGCCGGTGATCGGCTACCAGACCGAGGAGCTGCCCGCCTTCTACACCCGCGAGAGCGGCTTCAAGGTGGATTACCGCCTCGAGAGCCCGGCGGCAATCGCCGAGGCACTGCGTCTGAAGTGGGAGCTGGGGCTGGCGGGCGGCGCCGTGGTGGCCAACCCGATCCCGACCCAGTTTGCCATGCCTAAGGCCGACATCGACGCCGCCATTGCCCAGGCACTGCGAGAGGCGGACGAGCAGGGGGTGAAGGGCAAGGAGTCCACCCCCTTTCTGCTGGCTCGGGTGTGCGAACTGACCGGCGGCAACTCGCTGGCGGCCAACATTCAGCTGGTGCTGAACAACGCCGCGCTGGGAGCTCGCATCGCAGCCTGCCTGTAACTGCTGGCTCTGGTGCGTGAACTGACCGGCGGCAACTCGCTGGCTGCTAACATTACCCAGCTGGTGCTGAACAACGCCGCGCTGGGTGCGCGCATCGCCGCCAGCCTGTAACGGCTCGTGGAGAATGGAAAAGAGGGCCCGTGGGCCCTCTTTTTTTCATGTCGGCTCTATGAGTCGCCGGGGGGCGTTATTGCAGCACCAGCCGACCGTGCAGCGGCTGCACGGGGCGGTTGTTGGGGTGGTGCATCACCGCCTTGAAGGCGTCGATCTGGGCCTGGCTCACCTGCACCGGCTGCTTCATCACCAGCCAGCGCACCCCTTCCGAGCAGGGCGGCGTAGTCAGCGAGCCGCTGAAGCGGTAGTAGTCGTGTTTGATGGGCAGAAGTTGTTCGGCCGAGATCGGCTCATTGAGAGCGTGGATCTCGCCCGCCTTGGCTGGCAGCACCTGCCAGGCCTGGCTCAGGGCTGCATTGGCCTGGCCCGGCTCGAACATTACCGCCACCACCGCCAGCTCACCCTTGGCGTTGGCATGCACCAGGTGCCCCTCCAGCGGATAGGAGTGGCCCTTGATGAGGTTTTCGCTGGGGGCGTGGAAGTGGAACTGCTTGAGCTCAAAGCGCATGCCGTCGAGCTCAAGGCTGCTGCCCGGGGCATAGTCGACCTGCACCGTGTGGCCGTTGTTGGTGACGCTGCGGCCCCCCGCCAGGTAGTGAAACTGCAGCGGGGCCAGCTCGGCCTTGACCAGACCGTCGAGGTTGACCGGCGACTGGTTGCTGCCTGCACACTGGCCAAATTCCGGGGTCAGTCTGGCCCACTGCGCCGGGCCGGCCTCACCGCTGTATTCCCAATGGGGGGTGGCGGCGAAGGCGGTGGGGCAGAGCAACAGGGTGACGGCCAACAGGGACTTTCTCATCATGCATCCTTATCTTGATTGAAAAGCACGGCGATCCGTTTCCTGCATTGACGAGGAAATAACGGAAGGCATCATCTGAATTGCGGGATACAGAAGGTCAGACGGTATTTTTATTATTGGCTGGGTGATCGCCGACGATATTTATGATGCATTCAAGATGAATCTAAATAATGGGCGGTCACCTCTGCATATTGAATAATCGCTTTATTCAATGACAGCAATCTAATTAATTGGCTGTTATCGCAGATGAATTTGCTCATAATTCATTCATCAGAATTCAGCTCTTCTTTGCCGCGCAAGTCCCCGCCACCAGTCCGTCTGTAATATATTAATTCATTGTTTTTAATGTGGTTTTTGTTGGTCTCATTTGATCTTGAACAAATAATGCACAGGCTTTCCCGGGCAGGCTGAGGCTGCTGTTATGCACAGCCACAAGGGAGAGAGAAAAAATGAATAAATATTGTCTGTTGCTGGCGCTGGGCCTGCCAGGGATGGGGTGGGCGAACGAGCCGATCCAGCCGGTGGAAGCGGCCAAGGTGAGCGCACCGGAAAAAGTCGAGCTGGGCAAGATGCTGTTCTTCGAGCCGCGGCTCTCGAAATCCAACGCCATCTCCTGCAACTCCTGCCACAACCTGGCGACCGGCGGGGTAGACAACCAGGTCAGTTCCCTCGGCCACAAGTGGAAGGAGGGGCCGATCAACTCGCCCACCGTGCTCAACTCCAGCCTCAACTTCGTGCAGTTCTGGGATGGGCGCGCCAAGGATCTGCAGGCGCAGGCAGCGGGCCCCATCGAGAACCCGCTGGAGATGGCCTTCACCCACAAGCTGGCGGTGGAGACCCTGCACACACTGCCCGAGTACCGGGCCCGGTTCAGCGCCGTGTACGGCAAGGCGGACTTCGGCATCGACGAGGTGACCGATGCCATCGCCGCCTTCGAGGAGACCCTGGTCACCCCCAATGCGCCGTTCGATCGCTGGCTGAAGGGGGATGCCAAGGCGCTGACCGCGCAGCAGCTGAAGGGCTATCAGCTGTTCAAGGATAAGGGCTGCACCGCCTGCCACAACGGGGTGGCCATCGGCGGCAACTCCTACCAGAAGATGGGGTTGGTCAAGCCGTTCAAGACCGACAACCCGGCCCAGGGACGCGGTGGGGTGACCGGCGAGAAGCAGTTCATCGGCTGGTTCAAGGTGCCGACCCTGCGCAACATCGAGCTGACCTATCCCTACTTCCACGACGGCTCGGTGTGGGATCTGAAGGAGGCGGTGCAGGTCATGGCGGACATCCAGCTCGGCCAGACCCTGAGCGAGCAGGAGGCGGACGACATGACCGCCTACCTCAAGAGCCTGACCGGCGAGCAGCCGCAAATCGTGTTGCCTATTCTGCCGCCCTCCCAACCCGATACCCCCAGGCCTCAGGTCAAGAGCTGAGCGGGAGTGATGATTGCAGCGGAGCCACCGGCTCCGCTTTTTCATGCCTATCTATCTGATAAGCCAGTCAAAGTTGCTGCACTGACACAATGACAAAAGGATGACAATCCCCCAGCTGGCGACGCCGATTTTACCGATTTGCAGCCCTCTTCACATTTCCGACACGCTCACAATTTGTTCGATTGCCTTACTCATCCGACCTGGTGTCAAATCACTCCGCCTAATACAAGGAGTGGCATAATAATGAATAATATCAATAAATTAGTTCTGGCTATCGGATTCACTCTCACCACCTTCCCGAGCCTGGCGGCGGGCTTCCAATGCAAGGATCACGTCAAGCTCGGGGTGCCCAGCCAATCCAGTCAACTGCTGTGCCGGGACGGCTATGCCGCCGGTTACAACTACGACACCAAGGTTTCTGACTGGGTCTCTTACCGGATGACGGCCGCCAGCGCCCAGGGCCAGGTGCCGCGCAAGGATGCCTTTGCCGAGGACAAGGAGGTGCCGGTGCAGTTCCGCGCCACCCTGGCCGACTACAAGGGCTCCGGTTATGACCGTGGCCATCAGGCGCCAGCGGCGGACATGCGCTCCACCGCCACCACCATGAAGCAGAGCTTCCTGCTGACCAACATGACCCCGCAACTGCCGGCGCTCAACCAGGGGGCCTGGCGCATCCTGGAGGAGAAGACCCGGCAGTGGGCCATCGCCTATCAGGATGTCTATGTGATCACCGGCCCCATCTTCACCAACTCCGACGCCTCCATCGGCAACGGCGTGACCGTGCCCCACGCCTATTACCGGGTGGTGATGGATGTGGCCAACAAGGAGGCGATCGCCTTCATCTTGCCGCAGCAGAACGTGTCGGCCAGCAAGCTGGCAGACTACATAGTGACGGTGGATGCGGTGGAGGAGCAGACCGGGCTGGACTTCTTCGCCGAGCTGCCGGATGAGCAGGAAGAGGCCATGGAGTCTCAGATGATGGCCATGTGGGGCAACTGAGCCTGGTCATGAGCACCATGAAAACAGGGGCCGCGGCCCCTGTTTTCATTTGCTCAGTTCATCCCCGACCTTCTTGACGGTATCCCGGGTGCCGTGGCCGATCTCCCGGGTCACGTCGCGGGTGGTGTGGCCAATCTCGCGGGTCACGTTGCGAGTGGTGTGCCCCACGGTTCTGCCCGCCTCCTTGATGTCGGCGCAGCCGCCGAGCAGGCTGCCCAGGGTCAGGACAAGGGCCATCAGGGTCATGCAGTCACGCCTCATGCCGTGCTCCTTCTCGTTTCATCATCATCTCCATGCCGATGGCGGCATTATGGCCTCGTGTGCAACGGGCGGGCAACCAGCAGGGTGTGGCCCGGCCCCGGGATCTCGTGCTCGGCCTCCACGTGAAAGTGGGCCTCGCGCAGGCACTGGTACAGCTGTTTGGAGTGGTAGAAGCGGCTGTTGCCGTTGGCCAGACAGGTGAAGTAGAGGGAGGTGGCGTTGAGACTGAAACTGGCGGCTTCAAAGGATTGTCTGTCCCAGAACAGCTCCAGGATGCAGACCCGGGCGTCCGGTTTCATGGCCAGCCGGACCCGGTTCAGGATGGCGACGATCTGCGAGTGGCTGAAGCAGTCGAGAAACTGGCTCATCCACCAGATATCCGCCTCGCCGGGCAGGGGGCCCGCCTGCAGCAGATCCACCGGGTGGCCATGCACCCGTGCCGCCAGCCCCGCCTCCTCGATGTTGCTGCGGGCCAGCGCCAGCTGCTCGGGCAAGTCCAGGATGGTGACTTGCAGCGCCGGATCCCGCCTGGCGCAGGCGATGGCCCACTTGCCGGTGTTGCCGCCCAGATCGTAGAGGTGGCGCGGCTCGTAGCCGAACACCTTGTCCTGGGCCTGCTGGAAGGCCCAGTCGGAGTAGAAGTGATCGAAGGCGAACCAGCTGCGGCGGGCCGGTTCGGGCAGCTCGCTCAGGTGCGGATAGAGGGTCTGCCAGGGGCCGAACTCCTGCAGACCGGCCGGGGTGCCGTCACGGATGGCATCGAGCAGGTGGGCGAGAGGCTGATAGCAGACGTGCTGGGTGAAGTCGAGATTGACCCGGCTCATGGCGTCGTGCAGCAGGTATTTGCCGACCCGGCCCAGCACATAGTGCTCCTCGCTCAGATAGCAGAGTCCGCCGCCGAGCCCCATGTCCAGCAGCACGCCGGCGCCGTATTCGCTGAGCTGACACGCCTGGGCGATGTCGGCCAGCGCGGCCCCCCGCGAGCCGCGGGTCTCTAGATAGGCCAGCACCCCGGTTTCACGCAGGCACCAGCTGGCCTGAAACAGCATGGGCCCGAAGGCGATTTTCTGGGCCTCGCTGATGGCTTCCAGCGCATTGTAGGGATCCGCCTGATAGTGATTCACGGGGTGGCTCCTGCCGGATCAGCGGCTCTGGGGGCGGGCGAGTTCTGCCTGAATGGCCTGGTTCAGACCCAGTACCCAGCGGTTATAACTGCGGTGGATGCTGCCCTTGCCTTTGTCGTCCAGATTGACGCTGCTCACATAATTAATGGAATAATCGCGAGCGCTATAAGGAATATTGATCACCGCCTGATGCTGGCGCACATTGACCTGGCCTCGAATTAGTCCTGGCTGCTCCTGGCGCATTACCCAGCTCTTGCTGATGCCGGCCGTAATAATGGCATTGGCCACCTGTTCTTCGGTGAGATTGAAGGGCACCGGATTGGCTGCCATATTGCGAATTGGCTGGCTGGTGGAGCAGGCGGCAAGCAGGGCACAGGCCAGCAGCAGGGATATTTTATTAATGAGTTTCATAATATTTTCCTTGGGAAGGATATTCATCAATTTGAGCGTGGCAATGAGACAACACAAATAGTTTATTTTCAATCACCAAGGCGGTTGATAATCTGCGCTGGCTATTATTTTTGATGAATAATGGTATTATCCGCCGGTATTAAGCCGATGACGTCATTCAATGTCGTGGAGCAGGCACTGCCCGCCGGGTGAGTGCCTTTTATCGTCTTCGCGTCCACCCATCGATGTAAGGACAGGTTGCCCGAAACATGCTCTCTTTCTCGCTGCTGGATAGTCAGGCCCTGTCACCCGGTCTGGCAGATGAGGCTGCCTGGCAGGCGTGGGCGCAGCAGGGCCGCTGGCCGGTCGACCCGCCGTTTCCCGCCACCCCCTTGCTGCCGATGATGATGGCGCGCCGCCTGAGTCAGGGCGCCCGGCTGGCGGTGCAGGTGGGGCTGAGCCTGCTGGCCCGCCACCAGATAGACAGTGCCGTCTTCGTCAGCCGTCACGGCGAGCTGGCCCGCTCCATGACCCTGCTGCAGGCGTTGGCGGACGGGCAGGCGTTGTCGCCCACCGATTTCTCCATGTCGGTGCACAACACCGCCGCCGGGCTCTGCTCCATCCAGGGCAAGGCCGCCATCCCCATGACCTCGCTGGCCGCGGGGGAGAACAGCCTGATGGCGGGCCTGACCGAAGCGGTCTGCGCCCTGCAGGCCGGCGCCCGCCGGGTGTTGCTGGTGGCCTTCGAGGGGCCGGTGCCCGCGTTTCACCACCCCTGGCTGGCGGAAGAGGCGCCACCCCATGCGTTGGGGCTGGTGCTGACGGCGGGCGAAGAGTGGCGCTGCGCGGGGGCGCATCGCACCGCCGAGTCGGCTGCCCGCCCGCTGCCGCAGAGTCTGGCCTGCTGGCGTGCCCTGCTGCGAGGAGAGCCGACCCTGATCCTCGCTGATGACCGTCAGGAATGGAGATGGCAGCGTTGCTGAACCGGGGCTGGCGGCTGATCGGCACGGCTCTGGGCTTCACCCTGTTCGGGGTGGGCGGCCTGCTGCTCTCCCTGTGCTGGTTTCCGCTGCTGGCGCTCTGTCTGCGCGGCGAGCGGCGTCGTACCCTGGCCCAGCTCACCATTCGCCACAGCTTTCGGCTGTTTCTCGGCGTGTTGCGCGGCTGGGGAGTGCTCGATTACCGCGTGAGCGGCATGCCCGCCCACTTGCGCGGTGCCCTGGTGGTGGCCAATCACCCCAGCCTGCTCGATTACGTCATGCTGGCGGCCGAGATGCCGGTGTGCGACTGCATCGTCAAGCAGTCCCTCTGGCGCAACCCCTTCATCGGCGGCGTGGTGCGGGCCGCCGACTACCTGCCCAACGTGGCAGGCGAGGATCTGCTGGCCCTGTGCCAGGGGCGGATCCGGGCCGGCGGCCTGCTGCTGGTGTTCCCGGAGGGAACCCGCACCACCCCGGGCGAACCCATCAAGCTGCAGCGCGGCGCGGCCCAGCTGGCGGTGCGCAGCCAGGTGCCGTTGCAACTGGTGCGGATCCACTGCAGCACCCGATTTCTCACCAAGCAGGACAAATGGTTCAAGATCCCGGAAAATAAGCCGATTTTCACCATAGAATTCCTGCAGCAAGTGGCGGCGGACGAGGTGGTCGCCACCGGCCAGAGCAGTGCGCTGGCCGCCCGCCAGTTGACCCGGTTTCTCACCCAGGCCCTGCAACCGGGGCCCCAATGACAGCATGTGGAACAGTTATGCAAGACCTGCATCTAGAGATAAAACAACTCATCATCGACAGCCTCAACCTCGAGGGGCTCACCCCTGACGACATCGACAGTCAGGCGCCGCTGTTCGGTGACGGCCTGGGGCTGGACTCCATCGATGCGCTGGAGCTGGGCCTTGCCATCAAGGGCCGCTACGGCATCGTGCTCTCCGCCGAGGATGAAAACACCCGTCGTCATTTTGCCTCCGTCGCGGCGCTGGTCGCCCTGGTGCAGGCCCAGTCGAAAGGGGAGGCCTGAGCCATGACCCGTGACGACATCTTTGCCCAGATCAAGGCCGCCCTCGTCGAGCTGTTCGAGGTCGACGAAGAGGCCATCACCCCCGAGGCCCGTCTCTATCAGGATCTCGAGCTCGACAGCATCGACGCCATCGATCTGGTGGTGCACCTGCAGAAGCTGACCGGCAAGAAGATCAAGCCGGAAGAGTTCAAGTCGGTGCGCAGTGTCAACGACGTGGTGGATGCGGTCGAACGTCTGTTGGCAGACGCCTGATGCCGGTGCACGCCCTGCCATGATGCGCTGGCTCTCCTGGCTGGCCGGTGGTGCCCTGCTGCTCTACCCGCTGGCGGTCTACTGGGGGCTGACCCACGCCGGTCAGACCCCGCTGCTGCTCGGCTTGCTGCTCATCTTCTCGCTGCGACTCTTGCCCGGCCTGCTCAAGGGGCGGGTCCGGCTCGGCCCCTTGCCGGAGTGGCTCTGGCTGGGCCGCCTGCTGGCCTGCATCGGGCTGGGACTGACCCTGCTGTCGGCCCTGTTCAGCGCCCGGCACTGGCTGCTCTACTATCCGCTGGCGGTGAGCCTGGCGCTGCTCTGCTTGTTCGGCTGGAGCCTGACCCGTCCCATGAGCCTGGTGGAGCGGCTGGCCCGCCTGCAGGATCCCGCTTTGCCGCCGGCAGCCATCGGCTATACCCGGCGGGTGACCCAGGTATGGTGCGGCTTCTTCGTCATCAACGGCGCGCTGGCGGCCTTCACCATCTGGCACGGGGATCTGGCGCTCTGGAGCCTCTACAACGGCCTCATCAGCTACGCCCTGATGGGCGGTCTGATGGGCGCTGAGTATCTGGTACGCCGCCGCCTGCTCAAGAGGCTGGCCCCATGACCCTGCTGCAAACTATCTGGCAGCGGGACGGCGAGCGCGTGGTGGCGTTCGGCCCGGATGGCGAAGTGACCCTGGCCGAGCTGCGTCGCGGCAGCCAGCAGCTGGCGCTGGCCATGGCCCGTCTGGCTGGCCCAGATCGGCCCGGCATGCGCTGGGCACTCTGCTTCGATGACAGCCTGCTGTTTACTCAGGCGCTGCTCGCCTGCGCCCTCGGCGGGCACAGGGCCATCCTTCCGGGCCATCAGCGACTGGCCGGTCTGCAGGCGCTGCAGAGCGAGTTCGACGGCCTGCTCACCGACGGCGAGCTGCCGGGGGCGGCGCTCATGGCGACGCAGCTCAGGCTGCCGCTGCTGGTGGTGGATGACGAACCGGGGGTAGACGGCGCAACTCTGCCGCCCGAGCGCCTCGATCTCACCCTGTTCAGCTCTGGCTCCACCGGCGAGCCCAAGGCGATCCCCAAGGCCTGGCCCCAGCTGGAGGCGGAATTGCGGGTGCAGATGGCACTGTGGGGTGAACGGCTGGCCGACACCCGGGTGCTGGCCAGCGTCAGTCACCAGCACATCTACGGCCTGCTGTTTCGCATTCTGTTGCCGCTTGGCCTCGGCCGCCCCTTTGATCGTCGCAGCATCGACTACCCGGAGCAGCTGGCGCTGCAAACGGCCCCCTGGTGCCTGATCGCTTCCCCTGCGTTTCTGAGCCGGCTCGATCCGGCCATTGCCGCCGCCGGCTGCCGGTTGATCGTCTCCTCCGGCGGTCCCCTGCAACCGGGCGATGCCCAGCGGGCCAACCTGCTGTTCGGTCAGCTGCCGGTAGAGATCTTCGGCAGCAGCGAGACCGGCGGCATCGGCTGGCGCCAGCGCCACCTGGTACATACCCCCTGGACGACGCTGCCCGGGGTCGAGGTGCGGGTCGGCCCGGATCAGAGCCTGCTGCTGCGCTCCCCCTTCCTGCCGACGGCGGAGTGGCTGGCCTGCGCCGATCGCATCGCCTTGCACGAGGGCGGTTTCGAGCTGCTGGGCCGCCAGGATCGGGTGGTCAAGCTGGAGGAGAAGCGCATCTCCCTCGACGAGGTGGAGGCGCGCCTGCAGGCACTGGCGGAGGTGGAGGCAGCCGCCGTGCTGCCGCTGCAACAGGGCCAGCGCCAGATCCTCGGCGCCGTGCTGGTGCTGAGCGAATTGGGCGCCGCCCGCTGGGCCGAGCTCGGGCCCGGGCGTTTCTTGCTGGCCCTGCGCCAGCAGCTGCGTCCCTGGCTCGAGCCGGTCGCCCTGCCGCGCAGCGTGCGCCGGGTCGCACAGATGCCCGTCAACGCCCAGGGCAAGCGCCCCTGGCCACAACTCAAGGAGCTGTTCGATGAGCCTCTCGGTTGACTCTCTGCCAGCGAACACCTTGCCCACCGTGCTGGCCTGCGAGACGCTGGCCGACGGGGTGCGCCTGCAACTGCGGCTCGATCCCGATTTGCCCTGGTTTGCAGGCCATTTTCCCGGTGCGCCCCTGCTGCCCGGGGTTACCCAGATCCACTGGGTGATGCACTATGCTGCCAGCCTGCTCAAGCTGGCGCAGCCGTTTCACGGGGTGGATCAGCTCAAGTTCCAGCGCCCCCTGCGCCCCGGGGCCGAGTGCAGCCTGCACCTGCAGTGGCAGGCGGACAAGGGCCAGCTCCTCTTTCAGTACCTGCTCGGCGATGAGCCGGCGAGCAGCGGACGGGTGCGGCTGATCCCATGACGCCCTGCATTCTCATCCCCTGTTACAACCATGCCGGCCCGCTGGCTGCCGTGCTGGCACGGCTGGCCGAATACGGGCTGCCCTGCCTGCTGGTCGACGATGGCAGCGAGCCGGTCGCCGCCGCCGAGCTGGATGCGCTGGCCGCGCGTTACCCCTGGGTCACCCTGCTGCGCCACCCCCACAACCAGGGCAAGGGTGGCGCCGTGATGACGGGGCTGCGCCGCGCCCATGCACTCGGCTTCAGCCACGCCCTGCAGGTGGATGCCGACGGCCAGCACGATCTGGCGGACATTCCGGCCCTGCTGGCCGAGGCGGACAAGCACCCGGCGGCGCTTGTCTCCGGCCGCCCGCTCTACGATGATTCCGTGCCCAAGGGGCGCCTCTACGGCCGCTACATCACCCATGTCTGGGTCTGGATCGAGACGTTGTCGTTCGCCATCAAGGACAGCATGTGCGGCTTTCGGGTCTATCCAGTGGCGGCCACCTGCGCGCTGCTCGAACGGGTGGCGCTCGGCCGGCGGATGGATTTCGACACCGAGGTGATGGTGCGCCTCTACTGGGCCGGGGTGGCGGTGCGCTTCGTGCCGACCCGGGTCATCTATCCCGCTGATGGCAGCTCCCACTTCCAGCTCTGGCGCGACAACCGCGACATCTCCTGGATGCACACCCGGCTGGTGTGCCGCCTGCTGTGGGATCAGCTGCTGCGCCTCTGCCGCTGGCCCCGCCGCCTCGGCACCCGGGCGGCGCAGCTGTGGCGCGAGCGGCGCACCCACTGGTCACGCACCCCGGAGCGGGGATCGCTGCTCGGCATGCAGATCATGCTGACCAGCTATCGCCTGCTGGGGCGGCGCGGGTTTTCCCTGCTGCTCTATCCGGTCATCGGCTACTTCTGGCTGACCGGCCGCGCCCAACGGGAGGCATCCCGGGCCTATCTGGCCCGCCTCGAGCGTTTCGCCAGCGCGCAGGGCGTTGCGCTGACCGCCGAGCCGAGATCGAGCTTTCGCCATTTCCTGCGCTTTGGCGAGGCGGCGCTCGACAAGCTGGCCGGCTGGCGCGGCGACATCACCGAGCAAGAGGTGGAGCTGGTGGGGGCGGAGCACTACCAGACGGCCATCAACAGCGGTCAGGGCGTGCTGCTGCTGGGCTCCCACCTCGGCGATCTGGAGCTGTGCCGTGCCCTTGGCAGCCGTAAGCAGGGGCTGCGCATCAATGCGCTGGTGTTCACCCGCCATGCGGCCCGCTTCAACGCCCTGCTCAAACAGATCAACCCGGATTCGCACCTCAACCTGATCCAGGTGCAGGAGCTGGGGGCCGATACCGCCATCCTGCTCAAGGAGAAGCTGGAGCGGGGGGAGTGGGTGGTGATCGTCGGCGATCGCACCTCGGTGACCCGGGAGAAGCGGGTTATCTGGGCCGATTTCCTCGGCGCGCCGGCGCCCTTTCCGCTCGGGCCCTTCGTGCTCAGCAGCGTGCTGGGCTGCCCGGTCTACCTGATGTTCGGCCTCAAGGAGCAGGGCCGCTTTCGGGTGCATTTCGAACCCTTTGCCGACGGCCAACCCCTGCCACGGCAGGGGCGTCAACAGATTCTTGCGTCCCGGGTGCAGGCCTATGCCGATCGCCTGCAGCATCACTGCCTGCAGGCCCCGCTGGACTGGTTCAACTTTTTTGATTTCTGGCAGCTGACCGATGAACAAGAGTGAGATGAGACGGGTCACCTTCGGCGCCGAGCCGCTGACCATAGAGGATGTGGTGGCGCTGGCCGAAGGGCGCGCCACCCCCGCACTGAATCCGGATCCCGCCTTCATGGCCCGCATCCAGCGGGGCGCCGACTTTCTCGACCGGCTGCTGGCCGAAGAGGGGGTCATCTACGGGGTGACCACCGGCTACGGCGACTCGGTGACCCGGCCGGTGCCGACCGAGCTGGTGCCTGAGCTGCCGCTGCACCTGACCCGCTTCCATGGCTGCGGGCTGGGGGCGGATCTCGAGCTCGATGCCGCCCGCGCCGTGCTGGCGACCCGGCTCTGCTCGCTGGCGCAGGGGGTCTCCGGGGTCAGCCCGGCCTTGCTCGAGCGGCTCTGCTGGCTGCTGGAGCAGGATCTGGTGCCGCGCATTCCCGAAGAGGGGTCGGTGGGCGCCAGCGGCGATCTCACCCCGCTCTCCTACGTCGCCGCCGTGCTGGTGGGGGAGCGCGAGCTTCATCACGATGGTGTGCTGCGCCCCGCCTCCGAGGTCTATCGGGAGCTGGGGGTCACCCCCCTGACCCTGCGGCCGAAAGAGGGGCTGGCGCTGATGAACGGCACCTCGGTGATGACGGCGCTGGCCTGCCTCGCTTATGCCCGCACCGATTACCTGATGCGGCTGGCGACCCGGATCACCGCCCTGGTGAGCGTCGCCATGGGGGGCAACGCCTTCCACTTCGACGAGCGGCTGTTTGCCGCCAAGCCACACCCCGGCATGCAAGGCATCGCGGCCTGGCTGAGGGAAGATCTGGTGGCCGGCGAGCTGCCGCGCCACAGCGACCGGCTGCAGGACAGATACTCGTTGCGCTGCGCCCCCCATGTCATCGGGGTGGTGGCCGACAGCTTGCCCTGGTGGCGTCAGCTCATCGAAAACGAGCTCAACAGCGCCAACGACAACCCGCTGATCGACGGGGAGGGTGAGCATGTGATGCACGGCGGCCACTTCTACGGTGGCCACATCGCCATGGCGATGGACAGCATGAAAGCTGCTGTCGCCAACCTGGCCGACCTGCTGGATCGCCAGCTGGCCCAGCTGGTGGACAGCAAGTTCAACGGCGGCCTGCCGAGCAACCTCTCCGGCGCGCCAGAGGAGCGGCAGATGATCAACCACGGCTTCAAGGCGGTGCAGATCGGTGTCTCGGCCTGGACTGCGGAGGCGCTCAAGCAGACCATGCCCGCCAGCGTCTTCTCCCGCTCCACCGAGTGCCACAACCAGGACAAGGTGAGCATGGGCACCATAGCGGCGCGCGATGTGCTGCGGGTGCTGACCCTGACCGAACAGGTGGCGGCCGCCTGCCTGCTGGCGGCGGTGCAGGGGGTGGAGTTGCGCCTCGCCCGGCCCACCCCCTTCACCCGTCCGCTTGGCACGGCGCTGGCCGCCATGGTCGCGCAGGTGCGAGCCGAGTTTGCCCCGCTGCTGGAAGATCGGGGGCTCGAGCCCGAGCTGAGGGCGCTGATCGCCCGCATTCGCCAGCGTCACTATCCCCTTTATGGGCCGCACCGGGACTGAGACAAGGTCACTATTAATGAGACAACCCATGCAGAATGAACCCTGGCAGATCAGCACCGAGATCGAAGTGACCATCCCGTTCCACGACGTGGACATGATGGCGGTTGCCTGGCACGGCCACTACTTTCGCTACATCGAGCTGGCCCGCTGCGCCCTGCTCGATCTCATCGACTACAACTACCCGCAGATGGAGGCCTCCGGCTACCTCTGGCCCATCATCGACACCCGGATGAAGTACCTGGCACCGCTGCGCTTTGGTCAGCGGGTGCGGGTGCGCGCCACCCTGACCGAGTACCAGAATCGCCTGAAGATCGACTACCTGCTGAGCGACGCCGCGAGCGGTACCCGCACCAGCAAGGGTTACAGCATCCAGGTGGCGGTGAGCAAGGCGAGCGGCGAGATGTGCCTGGCTTCGCCCCAGGTGCTGCTGGACAAGCTGGGGGTGAAGCAATGAGCCGGCTGACAAGGCCACTGCTGGCCGGTCTGATCCTGCTGCTGACATGGCCGCTGCAGGCGGCGCCCCTGAGCCGGGCCGAGGTGCAGCAGATGCTGGCCCTGAGTCAGGCCAAGCAGGCCCGTTTCGATCAGGAGAAGCAGGTGGCGGGGTTGAGCCAGCCGCTCAAAGCCTCCGGCGAGCTGCTGCTGGTGCGCGATCAGGGGCTCTGGTGGCAGCAGCAGAAACCCTTTCCGCTGACCCTTGTCCTGACGCCGACGCGCATGGTGCAGCAGATGGCGGGTCAGCCCGCTACCGTCATCGACAACCCCCAGCTGCTGGAGTTCAGCCAGATGCTGCTGGCGCTGTTCGGCTCGGACGAGGCGACCCTGAGCCGCTACTTCAGCATCGATTTTCACAGCACGGAGACGGGCTGGCAGCTGGTGCTGGTGCCGACCCTGGCACCGCTCGACAAGGTGTTTGCCAGCCTCACCCTGAGCGGACAGGGGCAGCTGGATCAGCTGCTCATCGCCGACAAGCAGGGCGACAGCACCCGTATCCGTTTCACGGACTGGCGGGATCGCGCCCTGCCATTGACCCCTGAGGAGCAGGCCCGCTTTGCTGCCCACTAGCACGATGACGCGCCAGTGCGGCGCCCCCGCCGGGACGAGGAGAGCTCCTCTTGCTGCAAGCTGAAACCACCTGGCGCCGGCTCGGCACTCTCTGGATCTGGCTCTGCCTGCTGTTGGCGGCGGTGCTCGCCTGGCAGTTGCCCCATAGTCGTATCAACACCAGCCTGATGGATCTGCTGCCCCACGAGTCCCGTAGCGATCTGGACCCGGCCCTGCAGCAGGGGCTGCTGCAGCAGCTCGACCGCCAGCTGGTCTGGTTGCTGAGCCTGCCCGCCGGCCAGGACGGACGGGCCGCCGCCCAGTTCTGGGTGGCGCAGCTCGGCAAGCTGACCGCGTTCTCCCACATCAAGGGCTACCAGCCCGAGCTGGCCTCCGCCTGGCAGCGCTATCTGCACGAGCTGGCCTGGCAGCGGCTGGATCCGGCGAGCCGGGCGCGGCTGGCCGAGGGGGCCGAGGGCTGGAGCCAGTGGGTGCTCGGCCAGATCTACTCCCCTTTCGGCGGCGTCTCCCGCGCCGAATGGCAAAACGATCCCCTGCTGCTGACCCGGGCCGGGGTGCTGGCCGAGGCCCGCGGCCCCATGCAGCTCAAGGAGGGCTGGCTGGTGAGCCGGGACAAGGCGGGCCGCGACTGGTACATGGTGCGCGCCGAGCTGGATCTCTCCGCCTTCGACATCCAGCGCAACCAGGCGCTGCTGAGTGAACTGGCCGGGGCCGAGCAGCGCCTCGCCGAGGCTTATCCCGGCGCCGAGCTGCTGCGCCGCGGCACGCTCTTCTACAGCCAGCATGCCAGCAATCTTGCCCAACAGGACATCTCCACCATAGGGCTGGGTTCCATGGTCGGGGTCATCCTGCTGATGTGGGGCGTGTTCCGCTCGACCCGGGCGCTGCTGCTCTCCCTGCTGCCCATCGGTGTGGGATTGATGTGGGGGCTCGGCACAGTGCTCATCCTGTTCGGCGAGATCCACATCTTCACTCTGGTGATCAGCAGCAGCCTCATCGGTATCGCCATCGACTACGCCATTCACTTCCTGTGCGAGCGGCGGCTGCATGGCGACAACGAGACGCCACACCAGACCCGGCTCAAATTGCTGCCGAGCCTGTCGCTGGCGGTGCTGACCACCCTGATCGGCTATGGCCTGCTCTGGTTCGCCCCCTTCCCCGGCTTGCAGCAACTGGCGGTGTGCGCGTTGGCGGGGCTGTTCAGCGCCTTCATCACGGTACTTTGCCTGTTTCCGCGTTGGGCCGGCCCGCTGCCGACAAGGCCGCTGCGGGGCCAGCGCTGGCTGCTGGGCTGGCTTTTGGCCTGGCAGCAGCGTCCGCTGGTGCGCATCGGTTTGCCGCTCTGCTGTCTGCTGCTGGCAGCACTCGGCATCAGCCAGCTGCAGGTGGATGATGATATCCGCCGGCTGCAACCCTTGCCGGTGGCGCTGCAGGGGCAGGAGCAGCGGATCCAGGCTCTCACCGGCCAGCAGGGGGGCATGCAGGGCTTGCTGGTGACGGGGGCGGACGGCGAACAGGCACTGCAACGACTGGAACGGCTCGATGGCCGGCTGGCCGAGCTGAAACAGCGCGGAGCGCTGCAGGATTTTGTCTCGCTTGCCCGCTGGTTGCCTTCGCTGGCGCGCCAGCATGAGGATGCCGCCGCCATCCGTACCCTGCTGCCCGAGGTGGTGAGCCGGCTCAAGGCAGCCGGTCTGCCGCTGCAGGTGCCTACCCGCGAGCCGCACTGGCTGACCCCGGTCGCCTGGCTGGCCAGCCCGGTCAGCGAGGGGAGCCGCCTGTTGTGGCACGCCTTGGCCGATGGCCGCGTCGCCATCTGGGTGCCGCTGGTGGGGGTGGCAGATGAAGGGGCTTTGACGGCGCTGGCGGCGGCCGAGCAGGGAGTCTACTGGCAGGATCAGCGCAGCCAATGGAGCCAGCTGTTCGCCCACTACCGCATCAAGCTGGCGGAGCTGCTGTCGGTAGCCATCGCGCTGGTGGCCTTGCTGCTGTGGCGGCGGATGGGGGCGGCGCGGGCGGCCCGGGTGCTGCTGGTCAACCTGATTGCACTGGCCATGGGGCTGGCGCTGCTTGCCGCCTGTGGCCAGCCGCTCACCCTGTTCGGGGTGCTGGCGCTCAGCCTCATTTTCGGCATCGGCATCGACTACGGCCTCTTCCTTGCTCACAGCGGCAACCAGGTGGCGCACCAGAGCTCCACCCTGCTCGCCATCTTGCTGGCCAACCTCACCACCCAGCTGGCTTTCGGTCTGCTGGCGCTGAGTCACACCCCCGCCATCGCGGGCTTTGGTCTGGTGCTGAGCGGCGGTATCTTTACCGCCTTCCTGCTCTCGCCCCTGGTGCTGGACCGGGTGCGACCGCAGTTGCCGGGGCCGCATGGCCGGGAGCCAACCTCATCATGAAAGCCTTGTTCATATTCATCGTCTTGCTGCTGGCTGGCTGCAGCAGCCAGCCGACTCCCACCGCCTATCTCGACAAGGGGACCGTCATGACGCTGCCGGCTCCCGTGCTGGCAGCCCCCTTCTATCGCCAGCAGCTGCTGACCGCCAGTGTGGGGGAGAGCACTCACCAGCTGATGACGGTGCTGGAGGCTGACGGCCGCCAGCTGATTTTGGTTGGGCTGACCCCGAGCGGGGTGCGGCTGTTCCTGGTGCGCTATGACCAGCAGGGGATTTCAACTCGCCAGCTCAGCCCGCTGCTCACTACCGGCATACCGCCGGTGAGCCAGGTGCTGGCGGATGTGATGCTCTGCTACTGGCCGCTGGCCAGCTGGCAGCCACAGCTGCCACCGGGCTGGACGCTGCGCGACGAAGGGCCGCTGCGCCGGCTGCGCGCCCCCGACGGCACTTTGGTGACCGAAATCCGCTACCGCGACGCCGACGGCGTGCGCGAGCCGGTCGGCCTGCAGCAGCATGTATTCCACTACCGTCTGCAACTGGAGACCCTGAACCAATGAGCTGTTATATCGCCGCCTATGGCCTCGTCTCGGCATTAGGGACGGGGCGTGATGCCAGCGCCGAGGCGCTGCTGGCCTGGCAGCAGTCGGGCGTGAGCCCGCTGGATCGCCACCGGGCGCCGCTGTTGGATGGCCGGCTGACCCCGGTGGGGCGGGTGGAGGGGGAGTTGCCGGCCATACCGGTGGCGCTGGCTCCCTATGCTTCGCGCAACAACCAGTTGCTGCTGGCGGCGCTGGCCCAGGTGCGGCCCGCCTTCGACGAGGCGCTGGAAACGTTTGGCCCTGCGCGAGTGGGGTTGGTGCTTGGCACCAGCACCGCCGGGATCGGCGAGGCCGAGCTGGCGGTTGCCGCCGCCCGGCGCGGGGAGGCTGTGCCGCCCGCCTTTGACTATCGCCAGCAGGAGTTGGGCTCGCCGTCGGAATTTCTGGCCCGCCATCTCGGCCTGACCGGGCCGGCCTGGACTATCTCCACCGCCTGCTCCTCCAGCGCGCGCGCCTTCATCAGCGGCCAGCGGCTGCTGGCGGCCGGGCTGGTGGACGCCGTGCTGGTGGGTGGCGCCGACAGTTTGTGCGGGCTCACTCTCAACGGTTTTGACAGTCTGGAGTCCCTCAGCTGTACGCGTTGCCAGCCGTTTGATGAGGCGCGCCAGGGGATCAACATCGGCGAGGGGGCTGCGCTGTTTCTGCTGAGCCGCACGCCTGCGCCGCTGGCGCTGCTGGGGGTGGGGGAATCGTCCGATGCCTGGCATATCTCGGCGCCCCATCCCGACGGTATCGGCGCCGAGGCGGCGATGCAGATGGCGCTGGCCCAGGCGGGCCTGACGCCGGAACAGGTGGGTTACGTCAACCTGCACGGCACCGCCACCCGTCTCAATGACGCCATGGAGAGCCAGGCGGTGCATCGGCTGTTTGGTGTCGAGGTGCCCTGCAGCTCCACCAAGCCGCTCACCGGTCATGCCCTGGGGGCGGCGGGGGCCATCGAGGCGGCGCTTGCCTGCCTGCTGCTGGAGCGCGCTCTGCCGCTGCCAACCCAGCGGGTGGCCACGGCGGATCCGGCGCTGGCGCCCATCCGGCTGGTGAGCGGCGAGGTGCCGCTGGCGGTGCCCCGGGTGCTCTCCAACTCCTTTGCCTTCGGTGGCAACAACGTCAGCCTGCTGCTTGGGAGCGTTCACCATGAATGAGCCAAGTTCACTGCCCGCCATCGAGACCCTGCTGCCCCACCAGGCCCCCATGCTGCTGCTGGACCGGCTCTGCGCGGCGGATGCCCAGCAGGCGCGCTGCGAGACCCGAATCGGTGCCCGCCATGCCCTGCTGCTGGATAGTGAGGGCAACCTGCCCGGCTGGGTAGGCATCGAGCTGATGGCGCAGACCATCGCCGCCTGGGCCGGCATGCAGGGGCGTCTGCGCGGCGAGCCGGTGCGCATCGGCATGCTGCTTGGCAGTCGCAAGTATCGCTGCCTGCGCCCCGCCTTTGCAGCCGGCAGCCTGCTCACCATAGAGGCTTACTGCCTGTTGCAAGACGGCGGCATGGCCAGTTTTGATTGCCGGATCCTGCTGGCGGGGGAGGAGTGCGCCCAGGCGCGACTCTCCACCTACCAGCCGAGCCCCGGCGAATTGTCCGATTTGTTAGCCTGAGGAAGCTTCATGATCTCTAGCGTATTGGTCACGGGCGCCAGCAAGGGGATAGGCCGCGCCATCGCCCTCAAGCTGGCGGGCCGACGGTTTTTCCATCGTGGTGCACTACCACAGCGATCGGGCCGGGGCCGAAGCCACCCTGGCCAGCCTGCAGGCGGCCGGTGGGCAGGGGCGCCTGCTTCAGTTCGACATCGCCGATCGGCAGGTCTGCCGGGCGCGGCTGGAGGCCGACATGGCCGAGCACGGTGCCTATTACGGCGTGGTCTGCAACGCCGGCATCATCCGTGACGGTGCCTTCCCCGCCCTCACCGACGAGGAGTGGGACGGGGTGCTGCACACCAACCTGGACGGCTTCTACAACCTGCTCAAGCCCTGCATCATGCCGATGATCGGCCTGCGCCGGGGTGGGCGCATCGTGACCATCTCCTCGGTGTCCGGGCTGATGGGCAACCGGGGCCAGGTCAATTACAGCGCCGCCAAGGCGGGCATCATGGGGGCCACCAAGGCGCTGGCGCTGGAGCTCGCCAAGCGCAAGATCACGGTCAACTGCGTGGCCCCCGGCCTCATCGACACCGGCATGGTGGATGAAGAGGTGAAGGCGGAGGCGATGAAGCTGATCCCGCTCAAGCGGATGGGGCAGGCCGACGAGGTGGCCGGTCTGGTCTCCTACCTGATGTCCGACATCGCCGGCTATGTCACGCGCCAGGTCATCTCCATCAACGGAGGCATGGTATGAAGCGGGTTGTGGTGACCGGCATGGCCGGGGTGACCGCCTTCGGGCAGGATTGGTCGAGTGTGCGGGCCCGCCTGCAGGCGGGGCGCAATGCCGTGGTGAACATGCCGGAGTGGGCCATCTACGACGGCCTCAACACCCGGCTGGCGGCCCCCATTCCGGACTTCACGCTGCCGGCCCACTATCCGCGCAAGAAGACCCGCGCCATGGGACGGGTCTCGGCACTGGCCACCGTCGCCACCGAGCTGGCGCTGGCGCAGGCGGGATTGCTGGACAACCCGGTGCTCACCGACGGGCGTACCGGCATCGCCTACGGCTCCTCCACTGGCAGCACGGATCCTATCCGCGCCTTCGGGGTCATGCTCAACGACAAGAGCACTGCCAGCATCACGGCCACCACCTATGTGCAGATGATGCCGCACACGGCGGCGGTCAACACCGGGCTGTTCTTCGGCCTGCGCGGGCGGGTCATCCCCACCTCCAGCGCCTGTACCTCCGGCAGCCAGGGCATCGGCTACGCCTATGAGGCGATCAAGCACGGCTATCAGACCCTGATGGTGGCTGGCGGGGCGGAGGAGCTCTGCCCGTCGGAGGCCGTGGTGTTCGATACCCTGTTTGCCACCAGCCAGATGAACGACAACCCCGAATTGGCGCCACGCCCGTTTGACCGGCAGCGGGACGGGCTGGTGATAGGCGAGGGGGCCGGCACCCTGGTGCTGGAGGAGCTGGAACATGCGCAGGCGCGCGGCGCCACCATCCTCGCCGAGCTGGTGGGCTTTGCCACCAACTGCGATGCCGCCCACGTGACCCAGCCCCAGCAGGAGACCATGCAGCTTTGCATGGAGATGGCGCTGGCCCAGGCCGGGCTCGCGGCCGCCGACATCGGCTACATCAGCGCCCACGGCACCGCCACCGAGCGCGGTGACATCGCCGAGAGCCACGCCACCGCCGCCATCTTTGGCGACCGTACCCCCATCTCGTCGCTCAAGAGCTACTTCGGCCACACCCTGGGAGCCTGTGGCGCCATCGAGGCCTGGCTGGCGCTGGAGATGATGCAGGAGGGGTGGTTTGCTCCCACCATCAACCTGACCGAACCGGACCCGGCCTGCGCCCCGCTCGATCACGTTGTGGGCAGCGGCCGCACGCTGGCGGTGGAGTACCTGATGTCCAACAACTTCGCCTTCGGCGGCATCAACACCTCCCTCATCTTCAAACGCTGGTCCTGAGTGTCGGTGCCCTGCCTGGCAGGGCACCGGTACAGGCTGGGTTTAGCCTTGATGAATTAATATGCCCCCCGTTTTTTTCGGGAGGCATCATGTCTTTGTTATCTGGTTTTTCTTGTGCCGCCGCGCGGCTGCGTGTCCTGCAGGGCGTTCTGTTATCCAGCTTGTTGTGGGCGCTGGCCGCCCCCGCCATGGCCGATGATGAATTTCGGCTGGGCAAGACCATTCTGCTCGGGGTCGGCGATCATCCCGCCATCATTCCCATGCTCGCCTGCCGGCCGACCAAATCCATCATGGTCAAGGCTGGGCGGGAATTGACCCTGGAGCGGGTCAAGGTGTTTTATGGCAACGATCGCAGCAAGACCCTCTATTTCGACAAGGATCTGAAAGAGGATCAGGAGTCGGGGTGGAAATCCCTCGGCAGCCGGCTCTGCATCAAGCGGATCGAGGTGTACGGCAATTCGGAAGGGAGCAAGGCCGGGGTCAAGGTATACGGCCGCAAATAAGCAAAGGGCGGGGCAAATCCCCGCCCAGCCTTTATTTCTTCGGACGAAACGGCTTGATGACGGTCTCGTCGCACTCGAGATAGGGGCCTTCCATCAGGTCGATGCAGTAGGGGATGGCGGGGAAGACCGCATCCAGGCACTCACGGATCGACTTGGGTTTGCCCGGCAGGTTGACGATGAGCGAGCTGCCGCGCAAACCGGCGGTCTGGCGCGACAGGATGGCGGTCGGCACGAACTTGAGGGATTCGGCCCGCATCAGCTCGCCAAAGCCCGGCATCATGCGATCGCACACCGCTTCGGTGGCCTCCGGGGTGACGTCCCGCTTGGCCGGCCCGGTGCCGCCGGTGGTGACGATGAGGTTGCACTGCTCCTGGTCCGCCAGCCGGATCAGGGTCGCTTCGATCTGTTCCTGTTCATCGGGGATCACCTGATAGACGGGCTCCCACGCCGAGGTCAAATATGCGTTCAGCGTGTCGATGATGGCCTTGCCGGACAGGTCTTCGTAGATGCCTGCACTGGCGCGATCGCTGACGGTGACGATACCGATTTTTGCCTTGCTCATGGTCTGCTCTTGGTTGCCGCTATAAGTGGCAAATAAAATAACATAATCAGCAAGATATGTTAAACCAGCCGGATGGTGGCGTGAAGGCGAGCGTCAAATGGCAAGCCATATTGGCAACCTCCTTTCAATAAGACATAACATAGGCATATTGCCGTGCCAAAAATGTATAAACGAACCCGCCATCGATATTCAGGAATAATCGGTTGATCCATAACGAATAACCCGCCTGAGGTCCGGCTGCGCCGTCATCTTTTGGCGCAAGAGGAGGGGAAAGCGGGCCCGGCGGATTGAACCGCGGCGGGGTTCGGCTTATATAACTCCATATGCGATTGGTGAAAATATGAACCGATTGTTGTTGTTTGAGTATCACCATGCAGCGGCTGGCCGCGGGAGGGCATATGGAGTTGCCTGATTTTGATACCTTGAAACGGTTGGCGGTGGCGGAGCCCGAGCGGCTTGACGAGTTGCTGCAGCAGCAGATTGAGGGGCTGATCGACCGGGTCAGCCCGCAGCAGCAAATGCGTCTGCGCGGTCTGCAATTTCGCATCGACTGCCAACGTCAGCTGGCCAAAAACAACCTGGACAGCTGCATCCGGATTGCCGCCATGATGCACGACTCCTTTTATTCCATGCGCTGTGAAATGGTTCATCTCAATAATCCTGATTATGCTGAACCACTGCCGGAATATAAGGAGAACAATGTTCTCTATTTCAGCGATTATTACCGCAAGAAAAAATAATATTATTCCCGAGTAATTATCAAAATATATCTCCGTTATTCTGCGCAGTTGCCGGGTGAGGCTGGTTGACGAACGTTGAACAGTTTGGCGTGATTTGTAATCCATTTGATGTATTTTTGTGTCGCCTTTTATTTTATTTGAGTTTGGTTATTGGCGTGATATGTGTAGATGTATGGCGCCGATTGTTAGGCTAATATGGCGAGACTTTTTTAATTTGCTACGACTCGAAGGGATTATGAGAAGTATCACACCAAGACGGGTGCTGTCGCGGGAGCAGCAGACGGAGATCACCCGCATTATCGTCAAGGTGGGCCAGATGCTGGCCCAGTTCGGCGCCGAGAGTCGCATCATCGAGCAGACCACGGTCCGGCTCGGCACGGCGCTCGGGCTGGAGAGCGTCGAGATGGCCATCTCCTCCAGCGCCATCGTGCTCACCAGCCTCTATCAGGGCAGTTGCGTCACCACCACCCGGCGGGTGCGCGAGCATGGCATCAACATGCAGGTGGTGTGCGAGATCCAGCGTATCTGCATCATGGCGGAGAAGGAGCTCATCGGCGCGCGGGAAGTGCGTCAGCGGCTCGATGCCATAGTGCCGTTTCACTATCATCCCTGGCTGGTGGTGCCCATGGTGGGGCTCTCCTGCGGCGCCTTCAGCCTGCTGTTTGGCGGCGACTGGCCCATCTTCCTGGTGACCTGCTTCTCGGCCTCGGTCGCCATGCGGGTGCGTCAGCTGATCGCCCGCCATCATCACAGCCCCCTCATCAACTTTGCCGTCACCGGTTTCATCGCCACCCTGCTCGCCTCCAGCGCCACCTTCTTCAACTGGGGGGCGCAGCCCTATCTCGCCATGGCGGCCAGCGTACTGCTGCTGGTACCGGGCTTTCCGCTCATCAACGCGGTCTCCGACATGGTGAAGGGTTACTTCAACATGGGGCTGGCCCGCTGGGGCACGGCGACCCTGCTGACCATCAGCGCAGCGATAGGGATTATTCTCGCCATGTCGGTGACCGGTATCTGGGGGTGGAAGGTATGATGGATTTCATCTGGCTGCTGGCCAAGGATGCCTTCTGGTCGGCCATTCCGGCGGTGGGGTTTGCCATGCTGTTCAACGTGCCGCCACGGATGTTGAAGTACTGCGCCATGGGCGGCGCGCTGGCTCACAGCCTGCGCACCCTGCTGATCCATCAGGGCATGCCCATCGAGTGGGCCACCCTGGCGGCGGCGACCACGGTCGGCTTTGTCTGTGTCTACTGGTCGCGCCGGCTGCTGGCGCCGCGCCCGGTGTTCAGCGTTGCCTCCATCATCCCCATGATCCCGGGTAGCTATGCGTTCAAGGCGATGATCGCGGTGGTGGAGCTCAATATCTCCGGAGTGACGATGGAGCTTATCCAGAGCGCGGTGGAAAACGGCCTCAAGGCGCTGTTTATCGTGGGGGCCCTCAGTTTCGGTTTGGCGATCCCCTCCCTGGTCGTGTACCGTAACCGCCCCATTATCTGACCGACGGTTCGAGAGGTTGACCCCATGATGATTTCCATGATTGCCGCCATGGCCCACGATCGGGTGATAGGGCTGGACAACCAGATGCCCTGGCACTTGCCGGCGGATCTGGCCCACTTCAAGCGGGTGACCCTGGGCAAGCCGGTACTGATGGGGCGCAAGACTTTTGAATCCATCGGGCGGCCGCTGCCTGGCCGCCGCAATCTGGTGATCAGCCGCAACCCCGACTACCGGGCCGACGGCGTGGAGGTCATCGACTCGGTGGAGGCGGCGCTGGCGTTGCTGACCGGTAGCGACGTGGCCGAGCTGATGGTGATCGGGGGCGGTCATCTCTACGGCCAGCTGCTGCCACGGGCCGACAGGCTCTATCTGACCCGCATCGATCTGGCGGTGGAGGGGGATACCCGCTTCCCGGCCTTCGATGAGGGCGACTGGTCGTGCATCGAGCGCGAGTCACATCAGCCCGACGAGAAGAACCCTCACTCCTATTGTTTCGAGACCTGGCAGCGGCGCTGACGGGCGACGTTAACTCGCTGGCAGATAAAAGGCCCCTTGTGCTGCACAAGGGGCCTTTTTGTTGTCCGTAGCTGCCGCGCGAGGGATGAATGGCGGTGTTAATCAGGGCATCGATTGACCCGCGCCCTCTCTGTTTTTCTCCCTAAAGCGGATTTCAAAAATAATTAGCTGTCTAATTATTTTGTTGCCCTTGGCAGATACGCGCGATTCCTTCCTTGTCTGGCGCGTTTTTTTGACCTTTTCCTGGCTTTATTCCTCAATAAATCCGGCATCATGATTGAATTTGTTTGCATTTAATGGCTTGGTACAGGGTCTTGTATCACCTTAGGATTAATTTTTATGGTGTTAAATAATCTTTAAAAATCAATAGATTATGATTTTGTCTTTTTGTTTGGACTCTTTTGGTTCTTTTGTTTTGGTTGTAAATTACTTAGTGTTAAAAGTAATTGGCTCACGTTCGACGGTTTGCCAGGCAAGTCGTCGGCCAAGAAAAAAGGACAATATGACAGTCAAACTCGAGGTTAAATCACTCTACAAAATCTTCGGCGATCAGCCGGAAAAAGCGTTCAAATTGCTGGCGAAAGGGCATGACCGCGCCAGCATCCTGCAAAAAACCGGGCAGACCCTGGGAGTCCAGGATGTCAATCTGGCCATCGACGAAGGGGAGATCTTCGTGGTGATGGGCCTCTCCGGCTCGGGCAAATCTACCCTGGTGCGTCTCTTCAACCGGCTGATCGAGCCGACCCGCGGTCAGGTGTTGATCGATGGCGAGGACATCGCCGCCATTTCCGACAGCGAGCTGCGTCAGGTGCGACGCAAGAAGATCAGCATGGTATTCCAGTCCTTCGCCCTGATGCCGCACCTGAGCGTGCTGGAAAACACCGCCTTCGGGCTGGAGCTGGCCGGAGTACCGCTGACGGAGCGCCAGCAGAGCGCCCGTCAGGCGCTCCATCAGGTGGGCTTGGGTCAGTGGACTGATGCCTTCCCCGATGCCCTCTCTGGTGGCATGAAGCAGCGGGTCGGCCTGGCCCGCGCACTCGCCAATGACCCCGACATCTTGCTGATGGACGAGGCTTTCTCCGCGCTGGATCCGCTGATCCGCACCGAGATGCAGGATGAGCTGCTCAAGCTGCAGGCCAGTCAGCAGCGCACCATCGTCTTCATCTCTCACGATCTGGACGAGGCGATGCGCATCGGTGATCGCATCGCCATCATGCAGGACGGCCAGCTGGTGCAGGTCGGCACCCCGGACGAGATCCTCAACCAGCCCGCCAACGACTATGTGCGCGCTTTCTTTCGCGGGGTGGATCTGGCCAACGTGTTCAGTGCCCGCGACGTGGCCAGCCGCAAACAGATGCCGCTCATCAAGAAACACACCACCGACGGGCCAGGCAACGCCCTGCGCCAGCTCAAGGAGCAGGAGCGGGAGTTCGGTTACGTGGTGGATCGCCGGCGTCGCTTCATCGGGGTCGTCTCGGTGGAGTCGCTCGGTCAGGCGGTCAGGGCCAAAGGCAGCCTGGAGCAGGCGCTGCTGGCTGACATCCAGCCCATTCTGGCGGACACCGCCCTCAACGAACTGATCAGCCAGGTGGCGGCCGCCCCCTGTCAGGTGCCCGTGGTCGAGGAGGATGGCACTTACCTGGGCCTCATCTCCAAGGCCAACCTGCTGAACACCCTGGACAGGAGTACCCCGGCATGAAGCGGATGAATCCCCATTTTTTACTGAGCGGGCTGCTGGCCCTGGTGCTGCTGGCGAGCCCTTCCCTGCGTGCCGATGAGGTGGCAGCCGACCCCTGGGGGGCCAGTGCGGCGGCTACCGAGGTTGCCGATCCCTGGGGCAGTATCGACACTGAGGCTACCGACTGGCAGAACCAGATCGAGGCGGTTGACACCACTGCCGCCGTCGACTGGCTGGATCCCTTCCAGCAGGCGCTGGTGCCGCTGGATAGCTGGGTCGAGGGCGGCATCGGCTGGCTGGTGGACAACCTGCGTCCCGTGTTTCAGCTGATCCGTGCGCCGGTGGAGCTGGCGCTGGGTGGCATGACCCATCTGCTGCAGACGGTGCCCTCCACCCTGATGATCGGCCTGCTGACCCTGATCGCCTGGCAACTGGTGAACGGTCGCATGGCGCTGGGAACCCTGTTCTCACTGGTGGTGGTGGGACTGATCGGCGCCTGGTCCGATGCCATGGTAACCCTGTCGCTGGTGCTGACCTCGCTGTTCTTCTGCGTGCTGATCGGGCTACCGGTCGGCATCCTGCTGGCGAGGAGCGAGCGGCTGTCGCGCTGGACCCGGCCGCTGCTGGATGCGATGCAGACTACCCCGGCCTTCGTCTACCTCATCCCCATCGTCATGCTGTTTGGCATTGGCAACGTGCCCGGGGTGGTGGTGACCGTCATCTTCGCGCTGCCGCCGATGATCCGGCTGACCATGCTGGGCATTCGCCAGGTGCCCGCCGATCTGGTGGAGGCGGCCCACTCGTTCGGCGCCAGCCCCTCCCAGCTGCTGTTCAAGGTACAACTGCCGCTCGCCATGCCCACCATCATGGCCGGGGTCAACCAGACCCTGATGCTGGCACTCTCCATGGTGGTGATCGCCTCCATGATCGCGGTGGGGGGCCTCGGCCAGATGGTGCTGCGCGGCATCGGCCGGCTCGACATGGGGCTCGCCTCCATCGGCGGCCTCGGCATCGTGCTGTTGGCCATCGTGCTCGACCGCCTGACCCAGGCGATGGGACAGCCGGATCGCAGCCGTAGCGGCCGCTGGTATCAACGCGGTCCCGCCGCCCTGCTGCTGCGCCTGCGCGGCCGCGACAAGTCTATCGATTACAAAGGAGTAAATGCATGAGACTCATCACCAAGACGCTGACCCTGGGTTCCCTGCTGTTGAGCTCCCAACTGCTCGGCCCGCTCGCCATGGCCAGCACCGAGCTGCCGGGGGAGGGTGTGCGCGTCCAGCCCCTGCAGAGCTCGCTGCCGGAGGAGAGCTTTCAGACCCTGCTGGTGAGCAAGCTGATGGCGCGCCTCGGCTATGACGTCCAGCCGGCCCAGGAGGTGGACTACAACGTGGCCTACGCCTCGGTGGCGCAGGGGGATGGCACCTTCCTCGCGTTCAACTGGATACCGCTGCAAAACAACAAGTATGAGCAGGCGGGGGGTGACAAGGTGTTCTTCCGTGAGGGTACCTATGTGGCCGGTGCCGCCCAGGGCTATCTCATCGACAAGCAGACTGCGACCCGCTACGGCATCACCAGCCTGGGTCAGCTCAAGGACCCCAAGCTGGCGGCGCTGTTTGACGGCGATGGCGACGGCAAGGCCGACCTGGCGGGCTGCAACCCGGGTTGGGGCTGCGAAGAGGCGATCAACCGTCATCTGGCCGGCTTTGGTCTGACCCCGACCGTCACCCACAAGCAGGGCAACTACGCTGCGCTGATCGCCGATACCCGTGCCCGTTACCAGGCCGGCAAGCCGGTGCTCTACTACACCTGGACCCCCTACTGGCTCAGCAGCGAGCTGGTGCCGGGCAAGGATGTGGTGTGGCTGGAGGTGCCCGCCGACGGCCCTGATGCGGCCAAGACCCGGCTGCCGAACGGCAAGAACTACGGCTTCCCGGTCAACACCATGCACATCGTCGCCAACAAGCACTTCGCCGAGGCCAACCCGGCAGCCGCCAGGCTGTTCTCCATCGTCAAGCTGCCGCTCAATGACATCAACGTCCAGAACGGCCTGATGAACAAGGGGCAGAACAAGCCGGCGGACGTGGAGCGTCACGCCGACGCCTGGCTCAATGGCCACGAGGCGCTGGTGAACGACTGGCTGGCCCAGGCGCGCGCCGCCGCCAAGTAACGAGGGGCGGTAGCTCGCTCTTTGCGCAAATAAAAACGCCCGGCAGTTACCGGGCGTTTTTTATGGCTATGTCCCAATTACGTGTTGCATGGGGCGCCCCAGCGCCTCATGCAAGCAACATGAGATATTCACTTCCCGCCCATAGCGCTCCAACATCCTTCGCCAACCCAGATAATTCCTCAGATAGTGGGTCGCGACCCCATGGAACCGTTCCATCCACTCCTTCAATCGCCTGTGGTACCCGTTCACATGTTGGATGTGATATGCACCTACCACTCGCTCTCCCGCACGGTTGTGCACCACTTGGTGGGTCATGCCCTGCGACTTGCTGAAACTGGCATACACCCCAGCGCCATCGCTGCACAGGACGGCATCCGGGGCGATAAGCGGCTCAAGCACCGCCTTAACTGCCCTGGCATTCAGCTGCTTCAACTGGAAGTCAGCCAGGTGACCTGCTCTGTCTTGCACCACCATCACCGGGATGTAATCCGGCCCTGTGCCTCGGGTACAGCCTTTGCCTCCACGATGGCGGGCCGGGCGGGGCAATCCGCGCTGTCCTTTGAACGACGCTAAGAAGAAGGTCTCATCGACCTCGACGATACCCTCTTCCCGTACTGCCTGGTGGCTAGCCATGGCCTTCAGGAAGCGGTGGCGCCATAAAAAGGCGGTGTTTTTACCGACCCCACAGCGGAGCGCCGCCTGCCGGACGGTCAGACCTTCGATGAGGGCCTGAGCATAGTCTTCCCAGCATTGTGGCTTGCGAAGTCGGGCGAGAGGCGTGTTGGTGAGAACGGAACTGGTGCGCAAACACTGCTTGCAGCGATAACGGCGCAGCCCGCGAGACCAGCCCCAGGGAGCCAACTGTGTGGCCTCGGCCTGACAGTGAGGGCAGCATTGGCATGCGGGCAGTTGAGTGGCCAACGAGGTGATGGGGTGAGGGGTGGTGAGTTCATGTTGCGCGAGACGACGCTGACGCAAAGTGAGTAATGGGAAGAGGGACAGTAGGTGTTGAAAGGCTTGGGTATCCATGGTGGAGGCCCTCAAGGTGATGACCTACTTCAAGATTAGCCTTTCAACACATAACTGGGACAGAGCCTTTTTTATGGGCGCCGTGCGGGCGGGCCTTCTGGCTCAGATGCCGGAGCCGTCGTTCTCGCCGTTCTCCTCGTGCAGGCCGCACTCGCGCTTGAGGCCGAAGAAGCGGGTCTGCTCCTCGCTCATGCCGGGCTCCCACTTGGTAGTGGTGTGCACGTCGCCCACCGACAGGTAGCCCTGCTCCCACAGCGGGTGGTAGGGGAGGTCGAACTCTTTGAAGTAGTAGAAGACGTCCTTGTTGCTCCAGTCGATCACCGGCAGGAACTTGAAGCGGCCGCGCTGGATGGCCAGCACCGGCAACTTGCCCCGGCTGCCTGATTGCTCCCGGCGCAGGCCCGAGAACCAGGTGCGTGCGCCCAGCTCGTTCAGGGCGCGGTCCATCGGCTCCACCTTGTTGAGCTGGTTGTAGCGGGTGATCCCCTCCACTCCCTGCTCCCACAGGAGGCCGAAGCGGGCCTCCTGCCAGGCCGGAGTGAGCTCGGCCCGGTAGATTTTGAGGTTGAGGGCGAGCCGCTCGGTCAGCTCGTCGATGAAGCGGTAGGTCTCGGGGAAGAGATAACCGGTATCGGTCAGCACCACCGGCACATCGGCCCGCTCGCGGCTCACCAGGTGCAGCATCAGTGCCGCCTGGATGCCGAAGCTCGATGACAGCACATGCTCCCCCGGCAGGTTGGCCAGGGCCCAGCGCACCCGCTCGGGGGCGCTGATGGCATCGAGAGCCCGATTGATAGGGGCCAGTGCCTCGACCTGCTCCTCGCGACTCAAGGCCAGCAGGGCGTCGAGGTCGAGCCGGCCGTCGGCGGTACGCGCCAGCCGCTCTGTATCGGTCTGATCAGGCTGCATAGAAGTCCCTCGCAGAGTCGATGACCGGGGCTATGATGCCGGCGCGAATGACAAAATCGCCGAAGCACTCGCCAGTGTTGCGATCCTTGGCCCAGCGACCGATCAGGGCATCCAGCTCGGCCAGGATCTGCGGCTCTGTGATGTTCTCCAGGTGCAGGCGCGGGATGCGGGTCCCCTCGAGGTTGCCCCCTAGGTGCAGGTTGTAGCGACCCGGCGCCTTGCCCACCAGACCCACTTCCGCCAGCATGGCGCGGCCGCAGCCGTTGGGGCAGCCGGTGACCCGGAAGATGATGGCGTCATCGGCCAGACCGTGTTTGGCCAGCAGCCCTTCAAGGTCGGTGACGAAGGCCGGCAGCATGCGTTCTGCCTCGGCCATCGCCAGCGGGCAGGTGGGCAGGGCCACGCAGGCCATGGACTGCTTGCGCTGTTCGCTCACGCCGTCATCCAGCAGGCCGTACTGGCGTGCCAGCCCTTCGATACGGGCCTTCTCGCCGGCAGGCACGCCTGCGATGATCAGGTTCTGGTTGGCGGTGAGGCGAAAATCCCCCTGATGCACCTTGGCGATCTCCAGCATGCCGGTCTTGAGGGGCTTGCCCGGGAAGTCCAGCAGGCGGCCGTTCTCGATAAACAGGGTCAGGTGGTGCTTGCCGTCGATCCCCTCTACCCAACCGAAGCGATCGCCACGGCTGGTGAACTCATAAGGGCGTACCGGTCCGAACTGGATGCCGGCGCGGCTCTCCACCTCGGCCTTGAAGGCTTCGACGCCGACGCGCTCGAGGGTGTACTTGGTCTTGGCGTTCTTGCGGTTGACCCGGTTGCCCCAGTCGCGCTGGGTGCTGACCACGGCGGCCGCCACTTCCAGCACGTGGGAGAGTGGCACGAAGCCGAAATCACTCGCCTTGCGCGGGTAGGTGCTGGTGTCGCCGTGGGTCATGGCCAGACCCCCGCCCACCAGCACGTTGAAGCCCACCAGCTTGCCGTGATCGGCAATGGCCACGAAGTTGAGATCGTTGGCGTGGATGTCCACGTCGTTGTGAGGCGGGATCACCACAGTGGTTTTGAACTTGCGCGGCAGGTAGTTGGAACCCAGGATCGGCTCTTCGTCACCCCCCAGCTTCTCGCCGTCCAGCCAGATCTCCACGTAGGCGCGGGTCTTGGGCAGCAGGTGCTCGGAGATCTTCTTGGCCCACTCGTAGGCCTCCTGATGCAGCTCGGACTCCACCGGGTTGCTGGTGCAGAGCACGTTGCGGTTCACGTCGCCGGCGGTGGCTATGCTGTCGATGCCGGTGCTGTTGAGGGTCTGGTGCATCAGCTTGATGTCGCGCTTCAATACCCCGTGAAACTGGAAGGTCTGGCGGGTGGTCAGGCGGATGCTGCCGTACAGGCTGTGATCCTCGGCGAACTTGTCGATCACCTGCCACTGGGCCGGGGTGATGATGCCGCCGGGCAGGCGGGCGCGCAGCATGACGTTGTGCAGTGGCTCCAGCTTCTGGGCGGTGCGCTCCGGGCGGATGTCGCGGTCATCCTGCTGGTACATGCCGTGAAAGCGGATCAGCTGGAAGTTGTCGCCGTTGAAGCCACCGGTGAGCGGGTCTGTGAGATCTTGCGCTATGGTGCCGCGCAGATGATCGCTCTCGCGTTTCAGACGTTCGTTGTCGGCCAGCGGTCCTTCCACCGGCCCTGGAATCAGTTGCTTGCTCATCAATAGACATCCCTTTGATAACGTTTGGCACGACGCAATTCGCTCAAATACTCTTCTGCTTCCTCACGGCTCTTGTGGCCATGTTCCGCAATCACATCCAGCAGGGCTTCCTGCACATCTTTCGCCATCTGGTTGGCATCGCCGCACACATAGAAGTGAGCGCCTGCTTCCAGCCACTGATAGAGCTCCTGGCCCGCTTCCCGCAGGCGGTGCTGTACGTAGACCTTCTCGGCCTGATCCCGGCTGAAGGCCAGCGAGATCTTGCTGAGCAGCCCGCTCTTCACATAGCGCTGCCACTCCACCTGATAGAGGAAGTCCTGGGTGAAGTGCGGGTTGCCGAAGAACAGCCAGTTCTTGCCCTCGGCCCCCTGGGCCTCGCGCTCCTGCAGGAAGGCGCGAAACGGTGCTATGCCGGTACCCGGGCCCACCATGATGACGGGGGTGTCGGGGGTTGGCGGCAGGCGGAAGTTGTCGTTGTGCTCGACGAATACCCGCACTTCGGCATCTTCGGCCAGCCGGTCCGCCAGGTAGGAGGAGGCGGCGCCGCTGCGCACAGTGCCATCTTCCTGCGGGTAGCGCACCACGCCGACGGTCAGGTGCACCTCCTCTTCCACCTCGCTCTGGCTGGAGGCGATGGAGTAGAGGCGCGGGGTGAGCGGGCGCAGCAGGCCCAGCAGCTGTTCGGCTGTGAGCGCGGTCGGGAAGCGTTTCAGTACATCCACTACCTGGGCAGAGGCCACCAGAGCATTGACCTGGGCCTTGTCGCCGGCCAGATCTTTCAGTGCCACGTTGGCCGAGTTCTCGGCAAGACCGGTGATAAAGCCGCCGTGCAAGCGGGTCAGCTCCAGCTCGCGGCTGAGCACTTCGCGCAGGCTGCCGCGGGCGGTGGCCTCGTCGCCGGAGAGACCGGCCAGCGCCAGCACCTCGTTTACCAGTGCGGGGTCGTTGTCAAACCAGATGCCGAGGGCATCGCCCGGCTGGTAGCGGATGCCGGACTCTTCAAGGCTGATCTCGATGTGGCGGATATCCTTGGTCGAGTCGCGACCGGTGATCTTCTGATTGACCGAGAGTCTGGCCGGGAAGGGGTTCTCCTTGCTGTACTGGCTGTGGCCGACCGCCTGTTGTACCGCGCTGGCCACGCTGCTGCCGGCAGGACCGGCGGAGAGGGTGGCGGCGATGGCATTGAGCGCCTGTTCACCCCACGCCTTGGCGGCATCCTGATAATCCACGTCCAGGCTGGCGAGCTCATGCACCCGATCGGCGCCAGCCTTGGTCAGCAGGCTGTCAAAGTCCTTGCCGGTCTGGCAGAAGAATTCATAGGAGCTGTCACCCAGCCCCAGCACGGCGAACTTGAGCCCTTCCAGCTTGCCGACCTTGCCCTTCTTGAGCTGCTCGAACAGATCGACTGCGCTCTCCGGCGGTTCACCCTCCCCGTAAGTGCTCACTACCACCAGCAGGTGGGTCTCTTTCTTGAGCTGCTTGGGTTTGTAGTCCGCCATGGAGGTGAGGGTCACCGGCAGACCGCGCGCCTCGGCCTGCGCCTTGATGGCGCTGGCCACGCCCTTGGCGTTGCCGGTCTGGGAGCCGTAGAGAATGGTCAGATTGCCGCTGGTGGCAGTGGTTGCTGCGCCGGTCAAGGCCGGCTGGCTGCCCGCCTGGGAGAGACCGTAGAGATAACCGCTCACCCAGGCCAGTTGCTGGGTGTTGAGGGTCGATAGCGCCTGGCTCAGCTGTCGCTGCTGCTCGTCGGAGAGGGGAGTCAGGTTGGTCAGGGAGTCCTTCAATTGCATCACACACGTCTTCCATGGTCTGATTTTTGGTCAGGTTAAGGGGTGTGATGGATAACAACAAAGAATAAAAATGTCTTTTTTATTCTATTACTGCATTAAAAAGGCGATGGAGAGGGTCGCAAAGTGACTCAGGTCGACAGGACTCTCATGGTATAAAGGGCGATGAATGAACCCGTATTACCCACACAGGAAGCGTGAATGTCGACCATCAGCTTGTTTCATGTCAATGCCTTCAGCAGGAAGCCCTTTGGCGGCAACCCGGCGGTGGTGGTGCTGGGGCCGAGCCAGCCGGATGCCACCCTGCTGGCCATGGCGGCCGAGTTCAACCTGTCGGAGACCGCCTTTCTGGTGCCCCTTGGCCATGCCCGCTATCAGCTGCGCTGGTTTACCCCAGAGCTGGAAGTGGATCTCTGCGGCCACGGTACCCTGGCGGCGGCCCACGTGCTGTGGCAGACGGGAGCGGTGGCCGGGGATGAGGTCATCCACTTCGAGACCCGCAGCGGCGAGCTGCTGGCCCGGCGTGAAGGGGAGTGGATCTGGCTCGATTTCCCGCACATTGCTCCGGTGCCGCTCGTTCTGGATCCGGCCTATGCGGCTGCGGTCGGTTGCCAGCCGCTGCAAACCCTGGCGGCTGGCGCCAAGTTCTTGCTGGCGCTGGCCAGCGAGGAGGAGGTTCGTGCGCTTAGCCCAGATTTTCACGCTCTGCGTGCGCTGCCCGGTCGCGGCCTGATGGTGACGGCGCCCTCGCGCGATCCGGACCATGACTTTGTCTCTCGCTACTTCGCCCCCTGGGTCGGGGTTGAGGAAGATCCGGTGACCGGCTCCAACCACTGTGCCCTGGTGCCCTTCTGGGCCGAGCGGCTCGGCAAACGGCAGCTGCGGGCCCGTCAGATCTCGGCAAGGGGTGGTGAGCTGCGGCTAGAACTGCAGGAGAATAGGGTGCTGATGGCCGGTGAGGCCGTCACCTTGTGGCAGGGGTCGTGGCAGTTGCCAGTGGCCTGATAAACGGCAAGCTGGCGGTGTATTGAAGGTTCGCCACCGGTTTGTGTCCGCCATAAAAAAACGCCCCGCGGTTGCGGGGCGTTTTGATTGTCATGGACGGCAGCTGTACTGCTGCGGCCCTGTTTCTTCGGCTCTTACTTTTGTGGACGCAGAGCCGGGAACAGGATGACGTCGCGGATGGTGTGGCTGTTGGTGAACAGCATCACCAGACGGTCGATACCGATGCCCTGACCGGCAGTCGGCGGCAGACCGTGTTCCAGTGCGGTCACGAAGTCGGCGTCGTAGAACATGGCTTCGTCATCGCCTGCGGCTTTCTGGTCAACTTGAGCCTGGAAGCGCTCGGCCTGATCTTCTGCATCGTTCAGCTCGGAGAAGCCGTTGGCCAGCTCGCGGCCGCCGATGAAGAATTCGAAGCGGTCGGTGACGTCCGGGTTCTGGTCGTTGCGACGGGCCAGCGGAGAAACGGCGGCCGGGTACTCGGTGATGAAGGTCGGTTGCAGCAGCATGTGTTCCACGGTCTCTTCGAAGATCGCGGTGATCACGTGGCCCAGTTCCCAGCTCTTCATCAGCTCGATGTGCAGGCGCTTGGCGACGGCGGTGGCCTTCTCCAGGGTCGCCAGATCGTCACGGGTCACATCCGGGTTGTACTTCAGGATGGAGTCAACCATGGAGAGGCGCTGGAACGGCTGACCGAAATCGATGGTCAGACCCTCTTCGCCCTCTTTGGCGTAACGGATCTTGGTGTCGCCCAGGATGTCCTGCGCCAGGGTGCGCAGCATCTCTTCGGTGAGATCCATCAGATCGATGTAGTCGGCGTAGGCCATATAGAACTCGAGCATGGTGAACTCGGGGTTATGGCGAACGGAGATACCTTCGTTACGGAAGTTGCGGTTGATCTCGTACACACGCTCGAAACCACCGACCACCAGACGCTTCAGATAGAGTTCCGGAGCGATACGCAGGTACATGTCGATGTCCAGCGCATTGTGGTGGGTGATGAACGGACGGGCAGAGGCGCCACCCGGGATGACCTGCATCATGGGGGTTTCCACTTCCATGAAGCGCTTGTCGTTCAGGAACTTGCGGATACCGGCCACGACCTTGGTACGGGTCACGAAGGTCTTGCGGGACTCTTCGTTGGCGATCAGATCCAGGTAACGCTGACGGCAGCGGGCTTCCTGGTCGGTCAGACCTTTGTGCTTCTCGGGCAGCGGGCGCAGGGCCTTGGTCAGCAGGCGAATGTCGGAGACATGAACGGAGAGTTCGCCTGTGTTGGTGCGGAACAGGGTACCTTCGACACCCACGATGTCGCCCAGATCCCACCTCTTGAACTGCTCGTTGTAGAAGCCTTCCGGCAGGTCGTCACGGGTGACGTAGACCTGGATCTTGCCAGCCATGTCCTGCAGGGTGGCGAAAGATGCCTTGCCCATGATCCGGCGGGTCATGATGCGACCGGCAATCTTCACCCGTTTACCCAGTGCGGCCAGCTCGTCGGCGCTCTTGTCACCAAACTCGGCGTGCAGATCGCCGGAGAGGCTGTCACGACGGAAGTCGTTGGGGAAGGGGTTGCCCTGGGCGCGCAAGGCGGCCAGCTTGGAACGACGCTCCTGCATCTCGTTGTTCAGATCGAGAGTTTGGTCGACTTCCGGAGTAGTGGTTTGTTCAGACATGGTGATTCCTGCTGTTCTGTTTTTTTACAGGCCTGATTTCAGGCTAGCTTCGATAAACTTGTCCAAGTCGCCGTCGAGTACCGCCTGGGTGTTGCGGGTTTCGACGCCGGTACGTAGATCCTTGATGCGCGCATCATCCAGCACATAGGAACGGATCTGGCTGCCCCAGCCGATATCGGACTTGGTCTCTTCGAGGGCTTGCTTCTCGGCATTCTGCTTCTGAATTTCCAGCTCGTAGAGCTTGGCCTTCAGCTGCTTCATACACTGATCTTTGTTTTTGTGCTGGGAACGATCGTTCTGGCACTGTACCACGACCCCAGTAGGAATGTGGGTAATACGTACCGCGGATTCGGTCCGGTTGACGTGCTGACCACCGGCGCCGGAGGCACGGTAGACGTCGATACGCAGGTCAGCCGGGTTGATCTCGATGTCGATGTCATCGTCGATCTCGGGGTAGACGAACACCGAGCAGAACGAGGTGTGGCGACGGCCACCGGAATCGAACGGGGATTTGCGCACCAGGCGGTGCACGCCGGTCTCGGTACGCAGCCAGCCGAAGGCATACTCACCGGTGAACTTGATGGTGGCGGACTTGATGCCGGCCACGTCGCCTTCGGAGCATTCGATGAGCTCGGGCTTGTAGCCGTGGGCATCGCCCCAGCGCAGGTACATGCGCAGGACCATGTTGGCCCAATCTTGCGCTTCGGTACCACCGGAGCCGGACTGGATGTCGATGTAGCAGTCGGAGGAATCGTGCTGACCGGAGAACATGCGGCGGAACTCGAGATCCACCAGCTTGGTTTCCAGCACGTCGGCTTCGGCCACGGCTTCGTTGAAGGTGTCTTCGTCTTCACCTTCCACGGCCAGCTCGACCAGCATGGCCACGTCGTCAGCGCCTTGGGTCAGGGTATCGATGGTGCCGACCACGTTTTCCAGCGCCACGCGCTCCTTGCCCAGCGCCTGTGCGCGCTCGGGTTCATTCCAGACGTCCGGCTGTTCCAGCTCGGCGTTGACCTCTTCTAGACGCTCTTTCTTGGCGTCATAGTCAAAGGTACCCCCTAAGCAGCTCGGTCCTCTCAGACAGCTCCTTAAGCTTGTTTAATACAGGATTGACTTCAAACATCGTGAAAACTCTCGGGGTCGATGTGATTTAAAAACGGGATATTCTAGCCAATTGTGGAAGGAATAAACAGGGTCGGCTGTCCTTGTGCGTGCCTCGTAGTCAATTTCTGGTGCAGTTTTCCCCAACTCGGTGGAAAATATCGCCCGCCGGCCCATTTTCCGGTTCAGTTTTATGCCGACGGGTCGTTAATAACTACGCAGTGCTGTGCACTTTTTGGGAAATCCTGTTCCTGACCTCATAAGAAGAACGCATGATGAAAAACCTATCACTCAAGCAGAAGATACTGTTGTCGGTGGTGATCGCCCTGTCGCTGGTGATCCTGCTGCTCTCCTGGCAGAGCTATACCAGCCAGAAGTCCCTGTTGCTGCAAGGCAGTCAGGAACAGGTACAACGCCTCGGCAGCCAGCAGGCCGCCAGTGTCAGTGACTGGCTCGCGGCCCGTCGCGACGTCATTCAGGCGCTCGGCAACAAGGCCGGTGCCGAACCCCTCAACGCCCTGCAACAGGCACAAGTCTCCGGCCGCTTCCAGCTCACCTATTTTGGCGAGAGCGGCGGCAAGATGAACGACTCCGATCCCTCCATCAATCGTGACGGTTACGATCCCCGCTCCCGTGGCTGGTATCAGGAAGCGATGAGCAAGGGCGGCCTGATCGTGACCAAACCCTATCTGGATGTGGCCTACAACATCATGGTGGTGACCCTGGCCCAGCCGGCTCAGGGCGGCGTGGTCGGCGGCGACCTCTCCATCGCCTCGCTGGTGGAAGACGTCACCAAGATGAAGCTGCCGGCCGATGGTTTTGCCATCATGATGCACAAGGATGGCACCGTCATCGCCTACAAGGACGCCGCCAAGGCGATGAAGCCGGCCACCGAGATCGACAACGATCTGACCAATGCCCTGATCGAGCAGAGCAAGACCAGCAACAGCCTGGTGCCGGCCTACTTCGACAACGAAGGGCGCGACAAGCTGCTGTGGGCGGTGGACATCCCCGATACCGACTGGGAACTGGTGCTGGTACTGGACAAGGAGACCCTGGAGGCGCCGCTCTCTTCCCTGCTGATGACCCAGCTCGGCCTGGCCCTGCTGGTGCTGGTGGGCAGCATCCTCGCCATCTCCTGGCTGGTCAGCATGTTGCTCGGCCCGCTCAGCAAGGTCTCCCAGGCCCTGGCGCGCATCGCCGACGGTAACGGCGATCTGACCCAGCGCATCAAGATCGACACCAACGACGAAGTGGGTCAGCTGGCCAACAGCTTCAACCGCTTCGTCGGCAGCCAGCACCAGCTGATCGGCAATATCCGCAAGCTGGCCAACGAGTTGAATGCCGATGCCGAGCGCAGTCTGGTGACCAACCAGGCCGCCGTGGACGAGCTGCAGCGCCAGCAGCAGGAGGTGACCATGGTCGCCACCGCCGTCACCGAGATGGCGAGCGCGACCATGGAGATCGCCGGCAACGCCGAGAACACCGCCGCTGCGGCCCAGCAGTCCGCCCAGAGCAGTGAGCAGGGCAAGATGCTGGTGAACCAGACCCGTCAGTCCATCAACGGTCTGGCCGAGGAAGTGGGGCAGGCGACCGAGGTGATCGGCGAGCTGAGCCGCCACGCCCAGGCCATCTCCGGCATCCTCTCCACCATTCAGGGCATCGCCGAGCAGACCAACCTGCTGGCTCTGAACGCCGCCATCGAAGCGGCCCGCGCCGGTGAACAGGGTCGCGGTTTCGCGGTGGTGGCGGACGAGGTGCGGGTGCTGTCGCGCCGTACCCAGGACTCCACCCAGGAGATCCAGTCCACCATCGAGACCCTGCAGCAGACCACGGCCCGTGCGGTGAGCCTGATGCAGACCAGCCAGGGGCTGGCGGACAACAGCGTGAAAGACGCCGATGCCGCTGCCGCTGCGCTCGAAGAGATCACCCAGGCGGTGTCGCTCATCTCCGACATGGCGGGTCAGATCGCCACCGCCGCCGAGGAGCAGACCCAGGTGACCGGCGAGATCACCCAGAACACCACCGCCATCAAGGACGTGAGTGACGAGATCACCGCCGCCGCCATGCGAGATCTGGATCAGGCCGAGAGCCTCAAGGGCCGGGCCACCGACCTGAACCAGCAGGTCTCGACCTTTATCCTGTAAGTTCTGACACGCGGCGAGCACGGCCGTCATGACAAAGCCCCGCCCTCTGCCGAGCGCGGGGCTTTTTGTTTATGCGTCTCGCAGCGGGCTGCTATGAAGGGTGGGGCGTTGCGCCGCTGGCGAGCAGAAATGGCAGAGCCCACCAATGGGTGGGCTCTGTTCATAGACGTCTGACGGGAAAGGAATTACAGGAAGGGCAGTGCCAGGAACAGCTTGATCACCATGGCGTTGATGATGTCGATGAAGAAGGCGCCGACCATGGGCACCACCAGAAACGCCAGGTGGGAGGGGCCGAAGCGCTGGGTGATGGCCTGCATGTTGGCAATGGCGGTGGGGGTGGCCCCCAGACCAAAGCCACAGTGGCCTGCCGCCAGCACGGCTGCATCGTAGTTGCTGCCCATCACCCGGAAGGTGACGAAGATGGCGTAGAGCGCCATGGCCACGGTCTGGGCCGCCAGCAGAACGAAGATGGGCAGCGCCAGGTTGGCCAGATCCCACAGTCGCAGGCTCATCAGCGCCATCGCCAGGAACAGCGACAGGCTGACGTTGCCGAGCAGGGAGACTTCGCGGTCGCTCACCTCATGCCAGTTCAGCAGGGTCAGCACGTTGCGCAGCAGCACGCCGACGAACAGCACGCAGACGAACACCGGCAGCTCGAAGGCACCGCCCTTGAGGTAGGCGGAGAGCATCTCGCCCCCTTTCAGGCTGATGGCGATCAGCGCCAGGGTCTCGATCAGGCTGAAGGTGGTGAGCGGCCGCTCCATGTCCGGCATCTCGAAGCCTTGCGGCGCGTCATCCCGGTTGTGCTCCTCGCCGGGTACCTTCACCTTTTTCACCAGATAGCGGGCGACCGGGCCACCGATGAGGCCGCCCAGCACCAGACCGAAGGTGGCACAGGCGATGGCCAGTTCGGCGGCGGATTGCACCCCGTATTTCTCGGTGAAGGTGGCACCCCAGGCCGCCCCGGTGCCGTGGCCGCCAGAGAGGGTGATGGAGCCGGCCAGCAGCCCCATGTGGGGATCCAGACCGAGCAGGGTCGCCAGACCTACGCCCAGGCTGTTTTGCACCAGCAGCAGACCGGTGACCACCAGCAGGAAGGTGAGCACCGCCTTGCCGCCGCGCTTGAGGCTGGCGAGATCGGCGGAGAGACCGATGGAGGCGAAGAACGCCAGCATCAGCGGGGTTTGCAGGCTGGTATCGAACTGCAGCTCCATCTGCAGGGTGGAGCGCAGCAGCAGCAGCACCAGGGCGACCACCAGGCCGCCGGCAACCGGCTTGGGGATGTTGAAGGTTCGCAGCAGCCCGACTCGGGTCACCAGCAAACGACCGAGCAGCAACACCAGGGTGGCTGCGACCAGGGTGGCGTAGGAATCAAGTTGTAGCATTCAGTACTCCCATGTTGATTGGCTGTGTCTTTCGTTGATGCAGACTCACAGATTCAGCCGGGATAAAAACAGTGTGGCTCAGGTGCCAACAAAGAAGGGGCAACATGCCCCCGCCCCACGTAAAAATGGGGCCGGTGCGGGCCTGAACGGTTCAGGCTTCCAGATGAGATTTATGAAAAATCGAGCGGATAGTAGCAAAAAGCACCACTTATATCCACATTTGTCAGATAAATGTTCACTCTTGATGTATCTCGTGACATTTAACACTATTGGGTTAGTCGCCGTTTAATACCGGCTGCAGACCATTTTCCGGCTGTCATTTGGGGCGCCAGTCCCTATAATTCGGCGGTTTTTGGCCCGCCGGACGACACTGGTGGGATGTGAGCTGGCTGCCCGGCGCGCTATCATGGGCGGGCTTTCGGCCCATGGCGAACGCGGCGGGCAGTCGATGCCGCCGTTTCGCCCCGGCTTAGCCACGATTCGCGGGTGTTGTGCCCATCAAAGAGGAGAGGGTGTGAAGAAGTCCATCTACATCGCCTACACAGGCGGCACCATAGGGATGCAGCGGTCCGACCACGGTTATGTGCCGATGGCGGGCTTTATGGAAGACTGTCTGGCGCGGATGCCCGAGTTCCATCGTCCCGAGATGCCGGATTACCATATTCACGAATATGCGCCCCTCATCGACTCCTCCGACATGACGCCGGCGGATTGGCAGCGCATCGCCGAGGATATTAAAGGCAACTACGACAAGTACGACGGTTTCGTCATTCTGCACGGCACCGACACCATGTCGTTTACCGCTTCGGCGCTCTCCTTCATGCTCGAAGATCTGCACAAGCCGGTCATCATCACCGGCTCCCAGATCCCGCTCGCCGAGCTGCGCTCCGACGGTCAGCAGAACCTGCTCAATGCCCTCTACATCGCGGCCAACTACCCGATCCACGAGGTGACGCTGTTCTTCAACAACCAGCTCTACCGCGGCAACCGCAGCAAGAAGGTGCACGCCGACGGCTTCCACGCCTTCGATTCGCCCAACTACCCGCCGCTGCTCAACGCCGGCATTGCCATCTCGCTGGAAGCGGGCGAGCTGGGCGTGCCGTCCGAGCGGCCGCTGGTGCTGCACGACATCACCCCCCAGCCCATCGGCGTGGTGACCCTCTATCCGGGCATCTCGGCCGAGGTGATCGCCAACATCCTGCAGCAGCCGGTGCGGGCGCTGATCCTGCTCTCCTTCGGGGTGGGCAATGCGCCGCAGAATCCGGCCATGCTGGCGCTGCTCTCCGAGGCGTCGGCCCGCGGCGTCATCATCGTCAACCTGAGCCAGTGTCTGCACGGCAAGGTCAACATGGGGGGCTATGCCACCGGCAATGCGCTGTCGCGGGCCGGGGTCATCTCGGGCTTCGACATGACCGCCGAGGCGGCGCTCACCAAGCTGCACTTCCTGCTGAGCCAGGATCTGCCGGCGCCGCGCATCCGCGAGCTGATGCAGCAGTCGCTGCGCGGGGAGCTGACCCCCTGACTGGTTTCCCCCTAACCCTAACCCTCTCCCAGTGGGAGAGGGGATAGATCGAGGTGGCGAGGTTTGCCATGAAGATCGCCAGCAGGTGGCCCGCTTACTGTTCGCAGCTGCGAGTCTGCTCCCCTGGCGGGAGAAGGGCCGGGGATGAGGGGATATGTCAGGAAAAGAGAGGGGAGCCATATTGGCTCCCCTCTTTCGTTGTGGCGGGTGGGTCAGGCTCAGTGGTTGAGGTCGACCCGCACTATCTCTTCTTCGTCGCGATACTGACGCTTGAGCTCGCTCTTGCTCTTCATCACGATCTCGCCGTCACGGCCGATGTTCATGTGCTCGGGGTTGTCGAGGTGCATCGCCTGCCAGGCCATCACGGCCTGCAGGGAAGTGGCCTTCTGCTCGTCGGTGAGCGGCTTGCCGTCCGGCCACTTGCCGAGCTCGACCGCCGTCTTGAGGCGCTCGTACACCTCTGCGGGCATCTGCCTGATTGCTTGCAAAAACTCACCTTGTTGAAACGACATCCGGCCTTCTCCTTGCACATTGAGCCATGACGAATCGGGATCAGACCGGCAGATCCTGGCGAACTGCGCCAGCCATCTGTTCCATCACCCGCACTACCTGACAACTGTACCCGAACTCGTTGTCATACCATACGTAGAGCACGCAGTGATCCCCCTCGGCGATGGTGGCCTGGGAGTCGACGATGCCCGCAAAACGGGAGCCCACCATGTCGGAAGAGACCAGCTCGGTGCTGGCGCTGAAGTCGATCTGGCGATGCAGGGCCGAGCTCAGTGCCATCTGCTGCAGATAGGCGTTGAGGCTCTCCCGATCGGTGGTCTGTTCCAGCGATAGGTTGATGATGGCCAGCGACACGTTGGGGGTGGGCACCCGGATGGCGTTGCCGGTCAGCTTGCCCTTGAGCTCGGGCAGCGCCTTGGCCACCGCCTTGGCGGCGCCGGTGCTGGTCATCACCATGTTGAGGGCTGCGCTGCGACCGCGGCGCTCGCCCTTGTGATAGTTGTCGATGAGGTTCTGGTCGTTGGTGTAGGAGTGGACCGTCTCCACGTGGCCGTGGCGGATGCCGTATTTGTCCTGCATCACCTTGAGCACCGGGGTGATGGCGTTGGTGGTGCAGGAGGCGGCGGAGATGATCTTGTCATCGGGCCCAATCACCTCGTGGTTGACCCCGAACACCACGTTCTTCATCTCCCCCTTGCCGGGAGCGGTCAGCAGTACCCGGGCAGCGCCGCGCGCCTTGAGGTGTTCAGACAGCCCCGCCTCGTCGCGCCAGACCCCGGTGTTGTCGACGATCAGCGCATCGTGAATGCCGTAGGCGGTGTAGTCGATGTCGGCCGGGCTGTTTGCATAGATCACCTGGATGAAGGTGCCATTGGCGATGATGGCACTGCGTTCCACATCCACCTCGATGGAGCCGTTGAAGGGGCCGTGCACCGAGTCTCGGCGCAGCAGGCTGGCACGCTTCTCCAGATCCCCGTCACGACCGCCGCGCACCACGATGGCGCGCAGTCGCAGGGAGTTGGCGGCGCCGGTACGCTCGATCAGCAGCCGGGCCAGCAGGCGGCCGATGCGGCCAAAGCCGTACAGCACCACGTCGGTGGGGGCCGGTACGCCGCGACCCAGGGCCGGCGCCAGCTTGGCACGAAGGTAGTCGTCGATGCCGGCTTCATCCTGGTGATCCTGCCAGTAACCCACGGCCAGCTTGCCCAGATCGATCTCGGCGGCGGTCGGGTTCAGGGCCAGGATGGCTTGCAGCAGGGGAAAGCTCTGTTGGATCGGGAGGGGAGCTCCCTGGTGGCGGCGAACGACCCGGTGGGCCTTGAGGATATCGATGGTGGAGGCGTTTTGCAGCGGGCGGCCGAAGATGGTGATCTCGATCCCCTGCTGGCGGTAGAGGCGACCGATCAAGGGTTGCATGGCTTCGGCGAGCTCCTGGCTCTCCTGCCACGCCTGCAGATAGTGCTCGTGGGTCATTAACCAGATCCTTTATTTCACGTTGTTGGGGCAAATAGAAATTCGTCGAATGCAGATCAGTGTAGGGGTGTATATTTCGTTATATTATTCTGCAGTCGCGGCCTTATACGGCGCGCGCATTGTAATGGATATGTAATCCGTTTGCTAGCCAAGGGTGGCAATGGCAGGCTGCAATTGTTACCAACAAGATATGAACCATGACCCCTTTTCCAGCTCGTTCCCTGTTGTTTGGCCTCTGTTTCGGCCTGCTGCTCACCGCCTGTGACGATGACAGGATCCACAACATCTGTGCCAATTACCCGGCCCTCTGTCAGGATCTGGTGGACGACGGCTGGTGTCGTTACGAGCGCAGCGACATCATCCGGGCCCGCTACTACCTGCAGGCGGAGGGGACCGAGCGGCGCCAGTACGAGTTGATGCGCAGCCTGGAGCGTTATCTCAAATGTGCCGAACGCTCCACCAACATCGAGTACAAGCGGGCCCGCGAGCAGAAGAGCCCGCGGGTGGAGGGGATGCTGGCGGCCGGCGAACAGCTGGCCCAGCTCGACGCCGCTACCCGCAATGCCAAAGATCCCTACCTGCTGCTCTGGCACTGGACCAACAACACCAACGAGCTGGCTCGCCAGCAGTTTCTTGCGCTGGAGGGGCAACCCGTGCTGGAGGAGCCCGAGCTGCAACTGGCACTTGGGGGCATCTATGCCAAGCGCGAGCCGCAAAAGGCCATCGCGCTGATGCAGCACGCCCTCTCCCTCTACCGGGAAGGGGATCAGGTCAACGGCCGGGTCCTTACCTCCCTCAGCACCCTCTACATGGGCCAGAAGCAGTACGGACAGGCCTATCTGTGGGGCAAGGTGAGCGAGTCGTTCCAGAATGCCGCCGAGGTGTCGGCCACCCGTTTCAGCCTCTATCACTCCCTGAGCAAGCAAGAGCAGGAGAGCCTGGACAGCCAGGCTGCCACCCTGGTTGAGCAACTGAAAAGCGGGACCTATCGTCCCTGAACCCTGATGAACCACATTGAATCTCTGGCCAGCGACTGGCCACACCCCTTCGACATCCGGCTCACCCACGGTCGGGTCAACACAGATGGCCGCCAGCTGGAGCGGGTCACCGTCAGGGCCGTGGTGCTGCGCGGCGACCAGCTGCTGCTGGTGCACTCCCGGGTCAACGGCGATCTGATGTTTCCCGGTGGCGGCATCGAGCACGGGGAGTGCCACCGCACGGCCCTCGCGCGCGAGCTGCGCGAGGAGTGCGGCGCCGAGCTGGTGGCGGTCGGTGCCCTGCTTGGCGAGACGCGGGAGTACCGGCCGGCCCGCGAGGCTGACTACGACGCCTACTGCATCCGCTCCTTCTACTACCTCTGTCAGGTGGGGGAGGCGTGGTGTGAACCGCAGCCCCAGCCCTACGAGATAAGGCTCGGTTTCACCCCTGGCTGGTTCGAACTGGCCGAGGCGCTGCAGACCAACAAGACCCAGCTGGCAGGCCCCTGTCCGCAGTGGACGGTGCGAGAGACCCGGGTGCTGGCTGAGTTGCACCACTGGCACGGCGCCGGCCTGCTGGGCTGAACGCAGCCCGCACGCCATAAAAAAAACCGCCCCAAGGCGGTTTTTTTTCGTTTGCTGCCGATCAGAGCGTACAGACCGGGCAGAGGGCGTAGGTGCCCTGCGGATCGTTGAAGCGGGTCAGCGGGTCCAGGCTGCGGTTTACCTCCACCAGTGCCTTGCCGAGCCCGGCCGGCAACCAGCTCTGCAGGTGGGAAGCCAGCACTTGGGCGCTGCTGTCGAACAGCTGGCGCAGGAACTTGTCTTTGGCCGACTCCTCCTGCTCGATGGGGGTGACCTGCCACTCCTTGAGGTTGGCCAGCTCGGCCGCCGCCTTGATGGCCGCCTCCTGATCGCCAAACTCGTCCACCAGTCCCAGCGCCTTGGCATCCTGACCGGTCCAGACCCGGCCTTCGGCTGCTTTCTCGGTCTCTTCCGGGCTCAGGCCACGGCCCTTGCTCACCAGACCGACGAAACGCTGGTAGGTGTCTTCCACGCTCAGCTGGATCGCCTGGCCGACGTGTTCCGGCAGGGCTCGGGTCAGGCCGACGCCGACATAGTCGGTGGTGCCGACGCCGTCGGAGTGTACCCCGTACTGGGAGAGCGCCTTGTCGATGGTGGCGAACATGCCGAACACCCCGATGGAGCCGGTGAGGGTGGCGGGGGAGGCGAAGATCTTGTCCGCATCGGCGGAGATCCAGTAGCCACCGGAGGCGGCGTAGCTGCCCATGGAGATCACTACCGGCTTGCCAGCCTGTTTGAGGGCCAGCAGCTCGGCGCGGATCTGCTCGGCGGCGAAGGCGCTGCCGCCCGGGCTGTCGACCCGCAGCACCAGGGCTTTCACTTTGTCGTCGCGGCGGGCATCGGCCAGCAGGTCGGCGAGGCTGTCGCCACCGATGGTGCCGGCTGGCTGGACACCATCCATGATGGCGCCGCTGGCGACGATGAGGCCCACCTCATCCTTGCCGCTCTGGGGATACTGGCTCGGGATGGCGGCCAGGTACTCCTTGAGGCCCACGCCCTTCCAGCCGTGGTCATCGCTCTCGCCCACTTCCTTGATCACCGCCTGGGTCATCTCGTCGCGGGTCGCCAGCTGGTCCACCAGACCGTTGTCGAGGGCGTAGTTGGCGGCGTTGCCGCCGGCCTTGCGCAGCAGCTCGAGGAAGCGATCCTTGCCCGGTGCCACGGCGTCCGGTTCGATCTCCCGCTGCTCGGCCACGTCGGCCACATAGGATTGCCACAGCTGATCCAGCCAGCGCTGATTCGCCTCCTTGCTCTCGGGGGACATCTCGTCACGGGTGTAGGGTTCGACGAAGGATTTGTAGGTGCCGACCTTGAACACGTGCGGGGTGATGTTGAGCTTCTCCAGCGCCGACTTGTAGTAGGTCTGGTAGACGCCGAGCCCCTCGATCACCACGGCGCCGCTCTGGTTGAGCAGCACGTGATTGGCGTGGGCGGCCAGCAGATATTGGCCCTGGGTGTAGAAGTCGGCCATGGCGATGACCGGCTTGCCGCTCTCCTTGAATGCATCGATGGCGCTCGCCACCTCCTGCAGTTTGGAGAAGCTGGTGCCCTGCAGCCCCTGGGGCTTGATCACCAGCGCCTTGATGCGATCGTCATCCTTGGCGCTTTTGATGGCCCACAGCAGATCGGAGAGGACGATCTCGCTGGGCAGCTCGTCGCTGTTGTCCACCTGGCGCAGCAGCTGCACCGTGGGATCGGTCTGCGAGCGCTGTTCCACCAGCACGCCGGAGAGATTGAGGGTGAGGGCCCCTTCGATGGGGGCGCTGGGCGCCTCTTTCTGGCTGACGCTGAAGACGATGATCAAGACCACGACGAGAAACAGCAGATTGACCAGCATCAGCCGGGTGAAATTGAGCAGGCGCCACAGGCTGCGAAACAGCCAACCCAGACCTTTGAAAATAGACATAGTCGCGTTATCGCCCTGTTAATGGGGAGGGAAGCGCCATTATTAACCAGTTGGCCGGTGAAATGCCATTTCCGCTTGGACAGGATCGGAGCCCGGTTGTTCGGAACACGTCTGTTCGCCGAAAAATTGTCCAAACATTTGTTTGAAAAAGCATTTTCGATTCTTTACTCTAGCCTCGGTTTGATAACAAAAAATTAACTGGAGGCCCTGTGAGCCGCCCACCCATCCTGCCGTCGTGTCTTGGGCTTGAGTCCAGGCGGCGGGGAATGGGCGTGGTGCCATCCAGCCGGGCCCCGAAAAGGAGTTCATGATGAGCCGTTACCCGACCCTGCTGACCCCCCCTCGATCTCGGCTTTACCCAGCTGCGCAACCGCGTGTTGATGGGATCCATGCACACCGGCCTCGAAGAGGAGAAGGGGGCTTTGACAAGCTGGCCGCCTTCTATGGCGAGCGGGCCCGGGGTGGGGTCGGCCTCATCGTGACTGGCGGCATCGCCCCCAACCTGCGTGGCCGGCTGGTGCCCCACGGCTCCCAGCTGAGCTTTCCCTGGCAGGTGGCCAAGCACAAGAAGGTGACCAGTGCGGTACATCAGGAGGGGGGCAAGATAGCACTGCAGATCCTCCATGCCGGCCGCTACGCCTATCATCCATTCAGCCTGGCACCGAGCGCCCTCAAGGCCCCCATCTCTCCGTTCAAGCCGCGCGCCATGAGCGAGCGGCAGATCCGCGGCACCATCCGCGACTTCGCCGCCACCGCACAACTGGCCAGGAGCGCGGGCTACGACGGGGTCGAGGTGATGGGGTCGGAAGGCTATCTCATCAACCAGTTCATCTGCGAGCGCACCAACAAGCGCACCGATGGCTGGGGTGGCAGCAGTGAAAACCGCATGCGCTTCCCGGTGGAGATTGTCCGCGCCATCCGTGAGCGGGTCGGGCCGGATTTCATCATCATCTTCCGCCTCTCCATGCTGGATCTGGTGGAGCAGGGCTCCTCCCTTGAGGAAGTGATCGCCCTTGGCAAGGCGCTGGAGCAGGTGGGAGTCACCCTCATCAACACCGGCATCGGCTGGCACGAGGCGCGCATTCCCACCATCGCCACCAGCGTGCCGCGCGGCGCCTTTAGCTGGGTGACCGCCGAGCTGAAAAAGCACCTCAAGGTACCGCTCATCACCACCAACCGGATCAACACCCCCGAGGTGGCCGAGCGCATTCTTGCGGGCGGCGAGGCGGACATGGTCTCCATGGCGCGCCCCTTCCTGGCGGACCCGGAATTTGTCATCAAGGCTGCTGAAGACAGAGCGGACGAGATCAACACCTGCATCGCCTGCAACCAGGCCTGTCTTGACCATGTCTTCAAACAGAAGCGGGCCTCCTGCCTGGTCAACCCGCGCGCCTGCTTCGAGACCGAACTCACCTTTGGCCGGGTGCCCCAGCCCAAGAAGCTGGCGGTGGTGGGCGCAGGTCCCGCCGGGCTGGCGTTTGCCTGCTACGCCGCCGAGCGCGGCCATCAGGTGAGCCTGTTCGATCAGGCCAGCGAAATCGGCGGCCAGTTCAACTTCGCCAAGCAGATCCCGGGCAAGGAGGAGTTTCACGAAACCTTGCGCTACTTTGCCAAGCGGCTGGAGAAGTGCGGCGTCGAGCTCTATCTGGGCCAGCGCCAGAGTGCCGAGAGCCTCTTGGGTGGCGGTTTTGACGAGGTGATCCTCGCCACCGGCATCCGCCCGCGCACCCCCAACATTCCAGGTATCGAGCATGCCAAGGTGATGAGCTACCTCGATGTCTTGCGGGATCACAAGCCGGTGGGCGAGAAGGTGGCGGTGATCGGCGCCGGCGGCATCGGCTTTGACGTGGCCGAATACCTGGTAGAGGGCAAGGGGATCGCAGTCGCGATCACTGGCTCAAGGAGTGGGGTATCGACAAGCAGCTCGGCGAGCGCGGCGGCCTGATGGCCCCGGTGATCGACGCCCCCGAGCGCCAGGTCTGGCTGCTGCAGCGCAAGGAGAGCAAGGTGGGCGACGGCCTGGGCAAGACCACCGGCTGGATCCACCGCACCGTGCTCAAGAACCGCAAGGTGGAGATGCTCTCCGGCGTGCAGTATCTGCGCATCGACGATGAAGGGCTTCACATTCAGGTGGGCGAACAGCAGCAGTGTCTGCCGGTGGATCAGGTGATCATCTGCGCCGGCCAGGAGCCGCTCAAGGAGCTGCAGGCCGGTCTGCAGGCGGCGGGCAAGCCGGTACACATCATCGGCGGGGCCGACGTGGCCGCCGAGCTGGACGCCAAGCGCGCCATCCGCCAGGGGGCTGAACTGGCGGCGGTCATCTAGTCAGCGGGCTGCCACGTATTGCGACAAACCCCTGATGCTCAGGGGTTTTCTTCATCCGGTGCTGTGCTAAGGTAGCGCCATCATAGCCCCTGACAAGGAACTGCCCATGGATGCCCTCCACCTGTTACTGAATCGTCACTCCTGTGGTCGTCTGGCCGAGCCCGCCCCGAGCGGCGAGATACTCGACAATATCCTCAAGGCCGGGTTGCGGGCGCCGGATCATGGCACCCTGACCCCCTGGCAGTTCATCCTGTTTGAAGGGGAGGGGCGCGAACGGCTCGGTACCCTGCTGGCACAGGCCGCTCGCAGTCGCGGCGAGGATGAAGAGAGCATCAAGAAGTGTCAGGAAGCCCCGCTGCGCGCACCGCTGCTGATCGCGGTGGCAACCCGGTATCAGGAGCATCTCAAGGTGCCGCGGCTGGAGCAGGAGCTCTCCGCCGGCTGCGCCCTGATGGCGATGCAGATGGCGGCCCAGGCTCAGGGCTTCAACGGCATCTGGCGCTCCGGCTGGTTCATTTTCGACGAGCAGATCAATGAAGGGTTGGGACTGGCACCGGAGGATCAGCTGGTGGGCTTCCTCTACCTCGGTACCCCCATGCTGGAGGCCCGCAAGCTGCGCGAGCTGCCGGTGAGCGAGTTCGTGCGCCGCTTCTAGTCTATCTTATTACCGGCAAAGCCCTGACTCGTCAGGGCTTTTCTGTTTCTGGTGGTGGGCTGTACTGATATTTGGAGGATTGCCAAGAGGGCGGCCGTGGCTGGCAGGGAATTTTTTAAATAGTGAGATGCCGTTCTCAATCTTGGTTTATTACGCTATGTAAAACGTTTGCGCCTCGTTAATATCCCTGTGCCAGTTTAGAAGGTGACCCCTTCTAATTTTCTGCGATGAGAGTCGCAATTCCGTAGCACCTTTTTACAGCCCAACGTCTTGATGACATTGGGCTTCATTTTTTGTAGGGCTGGCACTTTCGCGTTCTTTTTCCTCTTCCTCTTCCTCTTCCTCTTCCTCTTCCTCTTCCTCTTCCTCTTCCTCTTATCTACCTCACCCGGCCTCTTTGCGGCGATCTTTTGCACAGTTATGCGTGTGGCCTCGATTGGAATCAGGATCAGGATCAAAGATCCTGCATTTACAGGTGAAATCCGGCCCGGGATCCGCCAGCATCGACAGAGACAAGAGAGCCAGAGGCTTCCCTTTGACATCGACTGCCCGCACCTATGCCATCCGGAGGCCATATGTGGTTCAACCGCAAGCTTGAAAAAGAGAATCAACAGCTTAGGGAGGCGTTGCTTCTCAAAGAGCAGCAGCACCAGAGCGAGCTGGCCGAATTGCGTGCCACCATCGGTGAGTACGAGCACATGCAGCGCACCAGTCGGGAGCGTGGCGATCTCTTCAATCAGGTGATCTCCTGTCAGAATCAGGGGGGAGAGATGTTGCAGAGCGTGCGGGAAGCACTGGCCGGCAGTGCCGAGCACCTGATGGCGGAAAAGGGAGCACTCTGCGAGCTGGATCAGCTCTTTGCCCAGACAAGGGGCGCCATCACCCGTCTTTCCAATCGTGCCCATGCCATCACGGATGAGGCTGTTCGCAGTCTCACGGCCGTCCATCAGCTCGATACCAGCACGTCCGCCATCAACCAGTTCGTGACCGCCATCCAGGGGATTTCGGAGCAGACCAACTTGCTGGCACTCAATGCGGCCATCGAGGCGGCCAGGGCCGGTGAAGCTGGTCGAGGATTCGCCGTGGTCGCCGATGAGGTGCGTCAGTTGGCGAGCAAGGCCCATGAGGCCAGCAGCCAGATCGAGGTGCTGGTCAAGCAGATAGTGGCCCAGGCACAGGAGATCAAGTCCATCATCGATGACAACCAGGCCAGTGCCGCCGAAGTGGCGACCTCCTCCTCCCAGATCGATGTGGTGGTGACCCAGGTGTTGGCACAATCTGGCCGGATGCAGCAGGTGATCCACAGCGCGGCCACCACCTCCTTCCTCAATACCACCAAGCTGGATCACGCCGTCTGGAAAAACACCATCTATCGGCTCATCGATCAGCAGCATTTTCACGAGCCGGTGAGCGACCACGCTCAGTGCAGGTTGGGTAAATGGTATTTAGAGGGGCAGGGTGCCGAGCTCTTTGCCCACAAGCCGGGCTTTCGTGAACTGGACGGGCCGCACAAGCGGGTCCACGAGAGCGGCAAGGCTGCCCTGCACGCGCGCGAGCAGGGGGATATCAAAGGGATGGTCGAGCAGCTCAAGACCATGGAAAACGCCAGCATGCAGGTGGTGCACTGCATCGACCGCTTGCTGGAGAGCGCCTGAGCGAGCCTCGGGCCCTCTGCCTAGTCTTTGACTGGCAAAAGCCGGGCCGGGTTGCCCACCACCCTGGCGCCGGCCGGCACGTCTTTGGTGACCACGGCTCCAGCGCCCACAACAGCTTCCCGCCCTATGGTGACACCGGGCAGCAGGATGGCACCGCCGCCAATCCAGACCCTGTCTTCAATGGTGACCGGCAGCGCCGTCTCAACCCCCTGAATGCGCTCATCGGCATCCAGCGCATGGGCGGCGGTGTAGATCTGCACGTTTGGCCCAATCATCACCTCGGCGCCGATGCGAATGGGGGCATTGTCCAGCAGGGTGGCCCCCATGTTGATGTAGCTGCGCTCGCCAAGGTAGATGTGGCGGCCATAGGTGCAGTAGAGGGGCGGGCAAATGAAGGCACCCTGGGCCAGCTCGCCGACGATCTGCTGCAGCAGCGCCAGCTGCTCATCCTCCTTGTCGCTGCGATTGAGGCGGCGGTACAGACGGGCCGTCTCCCGGCGCAACAGATCCAGTTCCGGTGCCATGCAGTTGTAGGGCTGGCTGGCGATCATCTTGTCGTACTCGGTCATGGCTGCTCCTGTGGCTTGCCTTGGTGGCGCATGGGGTTCACATGTTAGCGGTCCGGCCGCCGGATAACCGTGATCAGCGGCCCGCTACGGGCAGCACCAGATTGGTCGGCCTGCCCTCGGCAAAGGCAATCAGGTTGTCAAAGGCGGCCTGAAAGTAGAGCTGGTAGCTGTTGCGCTCCACATAGCCGAGATGGGGCGTGGCCAGCACATTGGGCAGGCGCAGCAAAGGCTCGCTTTGCGCCGTGGCCGGCTCTGCGTCGAACACGTCGAGCGCTGCACGCCGGGTGGGGTTGGCGGCGAGTTCAGCATAAAGGGCGCCCGGTTCGACAAGCTCAGCTCGACTGACGTTGACCAGCAGGGAGTCGGCCTTCATCCGCGCGAGATCGGTGCGGGTCACACAGCCACGGGTTGCCTCGTGCAGGCGCAGATGCAAAGAGAGGATGTCGGCGTCACGAAAGAAGGCCTCCTTGTCGGGGGCGCTGGCATGGCCATCCCGCTCGGCCTGCTGGCGGGAACCCTCGCTGCCCCAGATCAGCACCGACATGCCAAAGGCCCGGCCGTAACCGGCCACCAGCCTGCCAATCTTGCCGTAGCCCCAGATGCCGAGCGTCAGCCCCTGCAAGGTACGGCCCAGCCCCAGTGTACCGGATTGCTGCCACTGTCCCTGGGCGAGGGCATGACAATAGGCCGGGAGGTGGCGGGAGGCGGCTATGATGAGCGCCCAGCAGAGCTCGGCGGGCGCCACCGGGCTGCCGATGCCTTCAGCGACGGCCACCCCGTGGCGCTGACACAGGAGGGGGTCGATATGTTGGCTGATCTTGCCGGTCTGACTGATGAGCCGAAGGGAGGGGAGCCTGCGCAGCAACGCCTCGTCGATGCGGGTGCGCTCGCGGATCAGTACCAGCGCTTCCACCCCTGCCAGCTTGGCGGCAAGGCGCTCGGGGTCAGGTTCGCTTTGGGTGAGGATGGTGACGTCGTGGCCTGCCAGGCGCGTAAAGCAGGGCAGATGACGCACCTGATCCTGAGAGTCATCCAGTATGGCAATCCGCATAAGCACTCCGTGTCGCAAGGGGGGCTGGCGGCCTATCCTACCGGAAACGGGGTGAGCTGTGTGGTCAAATGAGCACTGATTGCAGTGCGGGTATGGATGGTGCTGGTTGGCCGTACCAGAGAGGTGGCTGCTGCGGGCAGGTTGAAAACAGGCGAGGCTCCCGTGTGGGAGCCCCGTTGGCAGCTTTGTGTCAATGACTTAGCCGAGTTTGCAGCCGATAGGTTGGCAACTGCCGTGGCTTGTTGCTTATTAGCCGAGTTTGCGGCCGATGGGTTGGCAGCCGCTGTGGTTTGTTGCTTATTAGCCGAGTTTGCGGCCGGAGAGGCGGCACCACTCTTCCTTGACGGCGGTCGGATCCATCTCGAACCACTGGCCGTAGATGGTCTCCAGCTCCGGCGCCTGGCTTTCCAGCACGCCGGAGAGGGCCATCAGGCTGCCCGCTTTGCCGTGGCCGGCGATCAGCGGCGCCAGTTCGCGCAGCGGGCCGGCCAGGATGTTGGCGACCACCACGTCCGCTTCGACATCTTGCGGCTGATCCGCCGGCAGATAGAGCTCTATCTGATCGGCGACGCCATTGCGCTCGGCGTTGTCACGGCTGGCCTGGATGGCCTGCGGATCGATGTCGATGCCGATGACCCGGGCGGCACCCAGTTTCAGGGCGGCAATGCCGAGGATGCCGGAGCCGCAACCAAAGTCGACCACGGTTTTACCGGCCAGATCCAGACCGTCCAGCCACTGCAGGCAGAGCGCCGTGGTGGGGTGGGTACCGGTACCGAAGGCCAGACCTGGGTCCAGCATGACGTTGACCGCATCGGGGTTCGGCACGTCGCGCCAGCTCGGGCAGATCCAGAGCCGCTCGCCGAACTGCATGGGGTGGAAGTGATCCATCCACTCGCGCACCCAGTCCTTGTCTTCCAGCTGCTCCACCTTGTAGCCAACGTCCTCACCGAAGATCTGCTGGAAGAAGGCGATGGTGGGCGCCGGATCGGTTTCGGCGTCGAACAGCCCCATTACTTCAGTCTCGCCCCAGAGCGGGGTTTCGCCCGGCATGGGTTCATAGACGGGCACATCCTTGGCATCCATAAAGGTCACCGCCTGGGCACCACGCCCCAGCAGCATGTTGCTCACCTTGTCTGCGGTCTTGGCAGTGGCGTTGATTCGAATTTGTATCCAGGGCATGGCGTCGACTCTTCATAAATGTGAAACCGCGGGATTCTATCATCATGGGCGTGTGCTGTCGTGGTTTGCCCATGCAGTGTGGTGGAGGATGCGGTCTTTGCCGAATTGGCACGGTTAATGTATTCCTCATTGGGTGACGGGAAGCAACCTGTTCCCGCTGAATGCTTTGCTCTAGGAAAGTTCCGTCATCTTTTTCAGCCACCTTCGGGTGGCTTTTTTTTTGCCTGCAGGTTGGCCGGGGGCTGCAGACCCCGGTGGCAGGGTGCAATGTGGCAAGCAAGCGGGGAGAGGGGTGGGATTGGCACACTAGCTGCAAAGATACAGAGGTCCTGCATAAGGATATGTGTGTGATTGTTACCCCAACGTTCAGGTATTTAGGGCCATCCCGGCGGGATGGCCCCTTTTTTTGGCTCTTTTTATGGTGATGCTGCGTGGTGACTGTCTGTTGCCTGATGTGAGCTGTGCTGTGATGGGGCTTGTCACTGGTGAGTTCACCCCATGATGGTGCAGTTTTTACCCATAAGGGATTAGTTGTCGAACTGACTCATGTCGATCACCAGCTTGCCCACCATGCGGCCGGCTTCCACCTCGGCATGGGCCTGAGCCAGGGTGGTCGGGGTCAGCTCGGCCACCACCTTGCTGAGTGTGGTCTTGACCACGCCCTGATCCACCAGGGCGGCGACCAGCCCCAGCAGGTTGTGCTGCTCGATCATGTCCGGGGTCTGGAACAGGGAGCGGGTAAACATGAACTCCTGGCTGAAGGTGACGCTCTTGCTCTTGAGCAGGGAGAGGTCCCAGGGCACGCTCGATTCGGCGATGGTGCAGATATGGCCGAACGGGCTGATGAGGCTGGCCATGGCATCCCAGTGCTGCTCGGTGGCATTGGTGCAGAAGATGGCATCTACCTGAGTGATACCGAGGGCGGTGAGCTCCTCCTGCAACTGGTGATGGCTCACCACCTGGTGGGCCCCCATCTGCAGGCACCAGGCCCGGGTCTCGGGGCGCGAGGCGGTGGCGATCACCTCCATGCCGGTGAGCTGGCGGGCCAGCTGGATGGCGATGGAGCCCACGCCACCGGCGCCGCCGATGATCAGCAGCCGTCCGCGGCTCTCGCGGGTGAGGCGCATGCGCTCGAACAGGGTTTCCCAGGCGGTGATGGCTGTGAGCGGCAGGGCGGCTGCTTCCAGGTCGCTCAGGCTGGTGGGGGCGAGGGCGGCGATGCGCTCATCCACCAGTTGCAGGGCGCTGTTGCTGCCGGGGCGGCTGATGTCGCCGGCATACCAGACCCGGTCGCCCACCTTGAACAGGGTCACCTCGCGGCCGACGGCGATCACTTCGCCCACGGCGTCCCAGCCCAGCACTCGCGGGCTGCTCTCGACCTTGGCCTTGGGGGCGCGCACCTTGGTGTCGACCGGGTTGATGGAGGTGGCGTTGACCCGCACCAGCAGGTCGCGCGGGCCCGGCGTCGGGTCGGCCAGATTGACCTCGATGAAGCAGTCGGGATGATCGCTCGGCAGATAGTGGGTCAGGGCGATGGCTTTCATGGCAGTTCCTTTCAAATCGGTTGGATGGGGATTGCCAGCCACTCTAGTCTGGTTGATTATTCAGATTAAGATGGGTAATTGGTAAAGACTGTTTGAATATATGAACAATGTCGAACTGGAGCTGATGGGGCTGTTTGCCACTGTGGTGGAGCAGGGCAGTTTTACCGGGGCGGCCGAGCTGCTCGGCATGCCCAAATCCTCGGTCAGCCAGAAGATCTCGCGGCTCGAATCCCAGCTCGGGGTGCGCCTGTTGCAGCGCACCACCCGCCGGCTGAGCCTGACCCCGCAGGGAGAGGTCTATGTGGAGCAGTGCCGGGCGCTGCTGGCGCTGGCCCGCAGCGCCAATCTGGCGATGGCGCGGCTGCGCGCTGCCCCGGCGGCCGGGTGCGGATCACCGCGCCGGAGGCGACCGGTACTCTGCTGCTCGGCCGGATCCTGGCCGAGTTTCGGGCCCTCTATCCGGAGGTGGTGCTGGAGCTGACCCTCTGCGATGAGCAGCTTGATCTGGTGGGGGAGGGTTATGATCTGGCGCTGCGGGCGGCACCGCTGAAAGATTCCAGCCTGATCTGCCGGCGCATCGGTCAGGTGCCGCGCCATCTGGTGGCGGCGCCCGCCTATCTGGCGGCCCACGGCACACCGCAACAGCTGAGCGAGCTGGGGCGATACGCCTGCCTGGTGCACACGTCGCTGCCTGTGTGGCCGTTGCAGGAGGGAGGTTGGCGGCCGCAGGGGGCTTGTCTGAGCAACAGCCTGCTGGCGCTGCGGGAGCTGGCCATCAACGAGGGGGGAATTGCCTTGCTGCCCCATCATGTCTGCGAAGGGGATCTGGCGAGTGGTCGCTTGCAAAAAGTGTTGCCCGAGCTCGCCGTGCCGCCTAACCCCTTCTACCTCATCTATCCGAGCAGGGAGCACCTGGCGCCCGCCCTGCGCAGCCTGATGGATTTCGTGGCCGAGCGGTTGCCATTTGCCTGAGGCTACCAGCCGCTCTGGCCGGCGGACTCCTGATTGGGCTTGAGGCCGAGCGGCACCGACTGACGCTCCGCCAGCATGCGGATCTGCCCTTCGATCAGGCTGGCGTTGGGGCCCAGCACCAGCACCAGCTGATGGTCGTTGAGTTGGATCCAGGAGAGGCAGCCCAGCCCCAGCAGGCGGGATTGATCCACCAGTGAGATGTCGCGCACCCGCAGGCTGAGGCGGGTCAGGCAGACGCTCATCGCCTGCAGGTTGTCCATGCCCCCCAGCATCTTGAGGTACTGGATCGCCAGCATCTGGGGATCGGAGGGGGCGACGCTGGCAAGGCGCGGGTGCTCCGGCGCGATGGGCTTGCTCGGCAGGCTGAGGGGCGTGCGCTCCAGCAGCTGATAAAACAGCAAGGTGTAGGCGACGAAGAACAGGATGCCGACCGGAATGAGCCAGAAGCTGTGCTCGCCGGCGTGGTAGCTCAGCACCAGATCCAGCAGGCCGGCGGAGAAGTAGCTGCCCACCTTGATGCCGAGCGCGCTGCAGGTGGCGAGCGACAGGCCGGTCAGCAGGGCATGGGCCAGAAACAGCCAGGGGGCGGTGAAGGCGAACAGAAACTCGATGGGTTCGGTGATGCCCACCAGCGCCGAGGTGAGCGCCAGGGTGAGCAGCAAGCCCCCCTGCGGCAGTCGCTGCATGCGCTGGCGGTGCAGCCAGATGGCGAAGCAGGCGCCCGGCAGGCCAAACATGATGATGGGATAGAGCCCGGCCACATAGCCTTCGTGCAGCGGCTGGGCGCTGGCCAGTGCCTGCAGGTTGCTTTCCCCCAGCCCGATGAGGCTGCCCAGCACCTGATGCAGACCGAGCGGGATCAGCAGCCGGTTCAGCACGCCGTAGCAGAAGGCGCCGAACGGGGTGGTGAGCAGCTCGGAGGCGAGCAGGGTGATGCCCTGTTCCAGCAGCGGCCAGAGCAGCGCAAGGGGGAAGGCCAGCAGCAGACAGGTGAACGCCGAGGCGAGCAGGCTGGTGAAGTCGCCGTTGACCAGCCGTAGCCAGTGGGGCATGGGGTGGCGTTTGAGCCAGGGGTAGACGATGGCGGTGGTCAATCCCGCCAGCAGGCCGCAGATCATGTCGCTGTGCAGGCCGGGGGCCAGGGTGCCGAGCGCCGAGCTCAGCAGCAGAAAGTTGACCGCGCCGGCCAGCGCCTGAGTGCCTTCACCCTGGCGACTCAGCCCGAAAGCGATGGCCACCGCATAGATGAGCGGCATCTGGCTGAACAGGGCGCGGCCCGGTGAGGGAGAGCACCGCCAGATCCAGCACGTCCGGCTGGCCGAGCCGATAGAGCAGCGCGGCCAGCGGCAGGATGGAGACCGGCAGCAACAGGGCGTAACCGAGTCGCTGCAGGGCTTGGGTCAGGATCTGTCTGGCGTTCTGTACGGGCATAAGGGTGCGGTATTTTGTGACATGGCGCACAGTTTACCCGTAAAACACCCATTTTGGGATAGTTTCGGAACCCTTTATTAATCCATTTATGATTGCGGCTCAAACAAGCGCCGCACATGCTGGCTCGGGGCCGGGGTGAGCAGGCTGACCAGCACGAAGGCAATCAGCCCCAGCCCCAGGCTCGGCACGATGGCGTGCAGGCCGGCCGGCTTGATCTCCCACTGGCTCAGGATGGCGTAGCAGAGGATGCCGCACACCATGCTGGCCAGGGCCCCCGGGCCGTTGGCCCGCGACCAGTAGAGGCCGAGCACCAGTGGCCAGAGGAACACCGCCTGCAGGCCGCCGAAGGCGAGCAGGTTGAGCCAGATGATCATCTCGGGGGGCTGCAGCGCCGCCAGCAGCACCAGGGTACCCAGGATCAGGGTGCAGAGCAGGGAGAGGCGCGGCACCCGCACCTCCAGCTTCTCCTGGCCGGCCTTCTCCGGACTCAAGTAGTTGAGGTAGAGATCTTTTACCAGGGTGGCGGAGGCCTGGATCAGCTGGGAGTCGATGGTAGACATGATGGCCGCCATGGGCGCCGCCAGGAAAACCCCGGCCAGCCAGGGAGGCAGCACTTCCATCATCAGGGAGGGCATGATCTTGTCCGGGCTGTCCATGCCGGGCAGGATGGCGCGGCCCAGGGCGCCGGCCAGGTGCATGCCGAACATCAGCAAGGCGCTGACTATGGTACCGATGAGGATGCCGCGATGGAGCGCCTTGCTGTCGCGATAGCCGAAGCAGCGCAGCGCCGAGTGGGGCAGCCCCACCACCCCGATGCAGACCAGCACCCAGAAGCTCAGCATGAAGGGCTGGGTCAGCATGTCGCCGGCCCCCTGCGGGCTCACCAGCTTGGGATCGATCACCTTGAGCTGGTGGATGAGGTTGGGCAGGCCGTCACCGGCCACCAGAATGCCCGCCAGCAGCGCGCCGGTGCCGATCAGCATGATGATCCCCTGCAGCGCATCGGTCATCACCACGGCGCGAAAGCCGCCGATCACCGTGTAGAGCAGCACGCAGCTGGCAAACAGCAGGAGCCCCTGCTGATAGCTGAGGCCGGTGGCGGTCTCCAGCAGACGGGCGCCACCGATGAACTGCACCACCATGGTGGCGATAAAGGCGAGGATGATGGTAACCGAGCCCAGCACCACCACCGCCTTGCTCTGGTAGCGGGCCCACAGCATGTCGTTGATGGTCACCGCATTGACCCGGCGGGCGATGATGGCGAACTTCTTGCCAAGCACCCCCAGGGTGAGCCAGACGGTGGGCAGCTGGATCATCGCCAGCAGTACCCAGCCAAGGCCAATCTTGTAGGCCGCTCCCGGCCCGCCGATGAAGGAGGAGGCAGAGGTGTAGGTGGCCACCAGGGTCATGGCCAGCACCAGCCCGCCCATGCTGCGGTTGCCGATGAAGTACTCCTGGACGAAGTCGCCGCCCACCCTGTGGCGGCTGGCCCAGAAGCCGACTCCCAGCACCAGCACCAGATAGATGCACAACGGCAGCATCAGCTCAAGATTCATGGTAAGGCTCCTTGGCATCGAGGGGAGGGGAGTCGAGGGGGATGTCCACGAACAGACGATCCACCATCAGGCCGCACAGCACGATGAACAGCAGCGGCATCAGGATGCAGCTGAGCAGGAACCAGAGCGGCATGTCCCAGTATTCGATCTCTGCGGGGATGAAATAGGCCGTGCCATACCAGGCAAGGAAGTAGAGCAGGGTCAGCAGCAGGCAGAGGGCTGCTTCCCGGCGAGCGAGCGCGAAACGATTCACCTTGGCCTCCGACAATTTTGAGGGGCGCAAGGATAACAAAAAAGGGCCATGTCGCCATGGCCCTTTTTTAGCAGAGGCTCCTTGCGGAGCCGACGTCCACCGACATGGCGCTCTTCGTCAAGGATCCTTACAGACCGAGCTTCTTGTGCAGGTAGTGGATGTTGGTCCCACCGTGCTGGAAGTTTTCGTCCTTCATGATCTCTTTTTGCAGGGAGACGTTGGTCTTGATCCCTTCCACCACCAGCTCGTCCAGCGCCTGACGCATGCGGGCGATGGCGACGTCGCGGTTTTCACCGTAACAGATCAGCTTGCCGATCATGGAGTCGTAGTAGGGCGGTACCTTGTAGCCGGCATAGATGTGGGAATCCCAACGTACGCCCAGACCACCCGGCGCGTGGAAGCGCTGGATCAGGCCTGGAGACGGCATGAAGGTGGCCGGGTCTTCGGCGTTGATCCGGCATTCGATGGCATGGCCACGGATGCGGATGTCCTGCTGGGTGATCGACAGGGGCTGACCGGCGGCGATGCGCAGCTGCTCCTTGATCAGATCCACGCTGGTAACCAGCTCGGTGACCGGGTGCTCAACCTGGATACGGGTGTTCATCTCGATGAAATAGAACTCGCCGTTTTCGTACAGGAACTCGAAGGTGCCCGCACCGCGGTAGCCGATCTCGATACAGGCGCGTACGCAGCGCTCACCGATGAACTTGCGCATCTCTTCGGTGATGCCGGGTGCCGGCGCCTCTTCGACCACCTTCTGGTGACGACGCTGCATGGAGCAGTCGCGCTCACCCAGATAGAGGGCGTTGCCCTGGCCGTCTGCCAACACCTGAATCTCGATGTGGCGCGGGTTCTCCAGGTACTTCTCCATGTAGACCATGTCGTTCTTGAAGAACTGGCCTGCTTCGGATTTGGTCAGCGCGATGGCGGCAGACAGCTCGGCTTCACTGCGCACCACGCGCATGCCGCGACCACCACCGCCGCCGGCGGCCTTGATGATCACCGGGTAGCCAATGCGCTTGGCGATGGCGGCGTTGTGCTTGGCATCGCTGTCGACCGGACCGTCAGAGCCCGGTACGCAGGGCACGCCCGCTTTCTTCATCGCCTCGATGGCGGAGACCTTGTCACCCATCAGGCGAATGGTCTCGGCGCGCGGGCCGATGAAGATGAAACCGGATTTCTCGACCACTTCGGCGAAGTCGGCGTTCTCGGAGAGGAAACCGTAACCCGGGTGGATGGCGACGGCACCGGTCACCTCGGCGGCGGCGATGATGGCCGGCACATTGAGGTAGGAGTCGGTACTGGCCGGATTGCCGATACAGATGGTTTCGTCGGCCAGCAGCACATGCTTGAGCTCCCGGTCGGCGGTGGAGTGAACGGCCACTGTCTTGATCCCGAGCTCTTTACAGGCGCGCAGGATCCGCAGGGCAATTTCACCGCGGTTGGCGATGACTACTTTGTCCAACATGGGTGGCGACTTCCCTTATTCGATGATGAACAGCGGCTCGTCGAATTCGACGGCCTGACCATTTTCAACCAGGATCGCTTTGATCACACCGGCCTTGTCAGACTCGATTTGGTTCATCATTTTCATGGCTTCGACGATGCACAGGGTATCGCCGACATTGACGTGCTGACCGACTTCCACGAACGGCTTGGCTTCCGGGCTGGAGGAGCGGTAGAAGGAGCCAACCATCGGGGAGCGCATCAGGTGACCGCTCGGGATGGCGTCGGCAGCCGGGGCAGCAGCAACCGGTGCGGCGGCAGGAGCGGCAACCGGGGCGGCAGCTTGTTGCATGATCATCTGCGGAGCAGCGGTCACCTGACCGGAGAAGTTGCGGCTGATGCGAACGGACTCTTCACCTTCGGAGATCTCCAGTTCGGCGATGCCGGACTCTTCAACCAGTTCAATCAGCTTCTTGATTTTGCGGATATCCATTAGCATTCTCTTTCTTCTTTATCTGATCAGTGATTATCAAGCCGCGCGCAACTGGTGCACGGCCGCGGTTAAAGCGAATTGGTAGCCATCGGCCCCCAGCCCACAAATGACCCCTTTGGCGACATCAGACAGATAGGAGTGATGACGGAAGGGTTCCCTGGCATGGACGTTGGACAGGTGAACCTCGATAAAGGGGATGGCCACACCCAGCAGCGCATCGCGGATGGCGACGCTGGTGTGAGTGAAGGCGGCCGGGTTGATGATGATGAAATCCACCTGACCCATGGCCTGGTGAATGCGGCCGACCAACTCATGTTCGGCATTGGATTGCAGGTGTTCCAGTGTGACCCCGAGTTCGCCGGCGTTGTGCGTCAGATCGGCGACGATCTCATCGAGCGTCTTGCTGCCGTAGATGCCCGGTTCCCGTTTGCCCAGCAGGTTCAGGTTCGGCCCGTTGAGCAGGAGAATTCGGTGTTTTTGCGACATATTGAGTACATCCTCGATGATAATGCTGCTATCTGTCAGCCATCTTGTGGACTATCAGAAATCTAGTCATTTTCTGCGCAAATCGGTGTGCACTGGCACACAGATTTCGCAATTATATTGATTTCGTGAAAATTAGCAGCATTTTACTGGTCTAATCTCTACATCTGTCTATTTTTTGCGCTAATCGGTGCGTTGTTGAAACGCTCAGTAGCAAAGACGACAAAGCCGGCTCGAGGCCGGCTTTGTAGGCAGGAACGCAGTCAGGATCAGGCTGCTTCCGACTTCTCGCGGATCAGCTTGTCCACCACGCCCGGATCCGCCAGGGTGGAGATATCCCCCAGGCTGTCGGTCTCGCCGGTGGCGATCTTGCGCAGAATTCGCCGCATGATCTTGCCGGAGCGGGTCTTGGGCAGCCCCTCGGCCCAGTGGATCACGTCCGGGGTGGCGATGGCGCCGATCTCCTTGCGGACCCACTCCTTCACCTCTTTATGCAGCTCGCGGCTCGGCTCCTCGCCAGCAATCAGGGTGACATAGGCATAGATACCCTGACCCTTGATCTCGTGCGGCACGCCCACCACCGCCGCTTCGGCGATCTTGGGATGGGAGACCAGCGCGGATTCAATTTCGGCGGTACCCATGCGGTGGCCCGAGACGTTTAGTACATCATCCACCCGCCCAGTGATCCAGTAGTAGCCATCCTCGTCGCGACGGGCACCGTCGCCGGTGAAGTAGCGGCCGGGGAAGGTGGAGAAGTAGGTCTGCTCGAAGCGCTCGTGATCGCCGAACACGGTGCGCATCTGGCCCGGCCAGGAGTCAGTGATCACCAGGTTGCCCTCGGTGGCCCCCTCCAGCGGCTCGCCCATGTTGTCCACCAGCGCTGGCTGCACGCCGAAGAAGGGACGGGTAGCCGAGCCTGGCTTGAGATCGGTGACGCCGGGCAGCGGGCTGATGAGGATGCCGCCAGTCTCGGTCTGCCACCAGGTATCGACGATGGGACAGCGCTCCTCGCCGATGGTGCGGTAGTACCACTCCCAGGCTTCCGGGTTGATGGGCTCGCCCACCGAGCCCATGATGCGCAGGCTCGAACGGGAGGTGCCGGTTACCGCCTCGTTGCCCTTGGCCATCAGCGCCCGGATGGCGGTGGGGGCGGTGTAGAGGATGCTGACCTGGTGCTTGTCCACCACCTGGCTCATGCGATTGGTGGCCGGGTAGTTGGGCACCCCTTCAAACATGATGGTGGTGGCGCCGTTGGCAAGCGGTCCGTAGACCAGATAGGAGTGGCCGGTGACCCAACCCACGTCGGCGGTACACCAATAGATGTCCTCTTCGTGGTAGTCGAAGATGTACTTGAAGGTGAGCGTGGCATAGACCAGATAGCCGCCGGTGGTGTGCAACACCCCCTTGGGTTTGCCGGTGGAGCCGGAGGTGTAGAGGATGAAGAGCGGGTCTTCGGCCCCCATCGCCTCCGGCGGACAGTCGGCGCTGACGGTGGTGACGGCGTCGTGCCACCAGATGTCCCTGTGGTTGTGCCAGGCGATGTTGCCGCCGGTGCGCTTGAGTACGATCACCTTGTTGACCTTGGTCTCCGGGTTGGTGAGCGCTTCATCCACATTCTTCTTGAGTGGCACCGGGCGGCCGCCGCGCAGCCCTTCATCGGCGGTGATGACGATGGAGGAGCCGGAGTCGATGATGCGACCGGCCAGGGCTTCCGGCGAGAAACCGCCGAACACGATGCTGTGCACAGCGCCGATGCGGGTACAGGCCAGCATGGCGATGGCGGCTTCCGGCACCATAGGCATGTAGAGGCAGACCACGTCGCCGCGATGCACTCCCTGCGCCTTCAAGACGTTGGCAAACTTGCACACCTCGGTGTGCAGCTCGCGGTAGGTGAGCTTGCGATCTTCGGCCGGGTTGTCCCCTTCCCAGATGATGGCGACCTTGTCACCGCGCTCGCTCAGATGGCGGTCCAGACAGTTGGCAGAGACGTTGAGCAGGCCGTCTTCATACCATTTGATGGAGACGTGGCCCGGATCGTAGGAGGTGTTCTTGACCCTGGTGTAGGGCTTCATCCAGTCGAGGATCTTGCCCTGCTCGCCCCAGAAGGCATCCGGATCCTGCACCGAGGCCCGGTACATGGCTTCATAGCCTGCCTTGTCCAGCAGGGCGCCGTTGCTGATGTGGGCTTTGACCGGGTAGACCTTGCTCTCGCTCATGTGTCACTCCTTTGAATACATTCTTGTAATGATTAGGTAACAACTTATACCTTTGGCGAGGGAGAGCAATTAGACTTTTGGATAGATGGCAACATCCGCTTACAGTCGAGTCGATGACAATTCATCGCTGATTGGGTAAAACGTCGTTTTATCGACGGAGATAGTCCCATGTTGACCCTGCTACTGTGCTCCTCCCTCTGGCAGTTCGAGGCCCCGCAGGCCACCGATGAGGCCGCATTGGCGGCCCCCCATGCCAACGGTCTTGCGCTGACACCGGCACAGCCCGATTCCCCATCACTGCGGGACCACATCAGCGGCCAGTTGAGCGAGGCCTGGCTGGCTCGCAAGCCGTCGGTGTCCGTCACCCTCGAAGAGAAAAAATCCTCCTATCCGCAGGACGCGTTGCTGGAAGAGTCACGCCGGCGGCAGGACGAAGGGTGGGATGCCAGGCTGACGTTCAACTGATGAGCGTCACCTGCGCCGCTAGCACCAGGCACCCTTGCGCGAGCCCCGTTGCTCGGCCAGATGGGGCTCGGCCAGCGGATGGCTGAACAGATAGCCCTGCCCCTCCTGGCAGTGCAGGGATTGCAAAAACTGGCGCTGAGCCTGAGTCTCAATCCCTTCGGCGGTGACCACCATGCCCAGGCTGTCTGCCAGATTGATGATGGTGCGGCACAGCTCCCGGCTGTGCTTGTCATCGGGCAGTGCCTGCACGAAGGTGCGGTCAATCTTGATGCGATCGATGGGCAGGCTCTTGAGCAGGCTCAGGGAGGAGAAGCCGGTGCCGAAGTCGTCGATGGCGATCTGTACCCCCAGCGCCTTCAGGCGTCTGAACAGCTGCAGGCTCTGATCGACCCGCTGGATGATGCTCTCGGTGACCTCTATCTCCAGCTTCTCTGGCGGGAAGCCTGTCTCGGCCAGGATGGCGGCGACCCGTTCCACGTAACCTGCCGAGCGCATCTCCCGCACCGACACATTGATCGACAGCCTGGGGACCGCCAGCCCGGCGGCCAGCCACGCCTGTCCCTGCTGGCAGGCGGTGCGCATGACCCACTCGCCGATCTGCTCGATAAGCCCGCACTCCTCGGCCACCGGGATGAAGCGGGTGGGCCCTATCATCCCCTCGCTGGGGTGTTGCCAGCGCAGCAGAGCCTCCAGCCCGCTCATGCGGTTGCTGGCGAGCTCCGTCATGGGTTGATAAAGGACGCAGAGCTGATGCTGCTCGATGGCCTTGAACAGCCCCTGCTCCATGCTCATTCGCTCCCGGGTCTGCTCAGTCATGTCCGGGGTATAGAACAGATAGCCGTTGCGGCCCCGGCTCTTGGCCTCGTACATGGCGCTGTCGGCGGCGCTGACCAGGGTTTCCGGGCTGGTGGCATGTTCCGGATAGAGGGCGATGCCGATGCTGGCGGAGACGGCAACCCGCTCGTGGCCGAGTTCGACCGCCTCGCGCAGGCTGGCCAGCAGTTGCTCGGCGAGCCTGGATAGCTCCTCTGGCCGCTCGAAGTAGGGGATCAGCACCAGGAATTCATCGCCACCGAGCCGGGCGGCCACGTCGTTGTGGCGCAGGACGCGGCGGATCCGCTCGGCCAGCAGCTTGAGCAGTTCATCGCCGGCGCTATGGCCCAGGGTGTCGTTGATCAGCTTGAAGCCATCCAGATCGATGAACAGCAGGGCCAGTCGCTGATGGTTGAGCTGCGCCGTCTTGAGCTCCAGCTCCAGCCGCTCCTGCAGCAGGTTGCGGTTGCCGAGCTCGGTCAGGGGATCGTGATAGGCGAGGTGGTTGAGCTGTGCTTCGGCCTTGCGAATGGCGCTGATGTCGGAGAAGGCGATGACGTAGTTGGTGGTGTTGTGGCGACTGTCGTGCACGGCGCTGACATGCTGCCAGGAGGTGAAGTAGCCGCCATCCTTGCGCAGACACATCATCTCGCCATGCCAGGCGTGACTGCCGGGCAGCAGGGTATGCCAGGGATAATCGATATCGGTGTGGCGACGCGGGTGCATGATGGCCTCCGGCGATTTGCCGATGATCTCCGCCTCTTCATATTGAGTCATGCTGGAAAAAGCCGGGTTGACCGAGATGATCTGGCGCTGGCCATCCATGATGATGATGCCTTCGGCGGCGGTCTCGAACACCACGTTGGCCTGGCGCAGCTTGTCTTCCTGGTTGCAGCGACTGGTGGCATCGTGGATCACCCCGGTGATGCGTCGCCCCTGATGGTCGGTGGCCGCCACGTGATCGGCGTGAATGTCGACCCAGCCCCGCAACTGATCCGGCCCGAGATAGCCGAGGGTGAGGTGAATGGGGACCGTGCCGTTGACCGCCGCCCTGAACTGCTCGCCAGAGAGCGGATCGAAGCGCTTGATGAACTGCTCCATCCCCCCTGAAACTGGCTGGCCGAGGTGCCGAGCAGGCGCTCGACCTGGCCGTCAAACTGCAGCCTGTCCTCCGTCACATGCCACTCCCACACTCCGATCTGGCCGGCACTCATGGCCAGTTGCAGCCGTTGCTGTGCTTCGACCTGTTCGGTGACGTCCCGCACTATGGTGAGGATGCGGTCGGGCACCCCCTGTTCGTCCAGCATGGGGCTGTAAATGGCCTGCCAGTAGCGCTGCCGACCCTGGTGGGCTGCGGTATGGCCGCTCAGGTTCAGCTCGACCCGGGGGACGCCGCTGCTGATGACCTGCTGGAACAGAGGCTCCAGCACCGGAGCCAGCGTGGGGACGATTTCCCGCAGGCATCTGCCGTAGTGTTCTTCTCGGGAGAGGCCGTTGAGATCGGCCAGGGTCTGGTTGACGCTGCGGCAGCGAAAGTGGCGGTCAAACACGCCTATGCCAAACGGGGCCAGTTCGAACAGCTGCTGCAGCTCGTTCATGTCCAATTGCCCCGCCAGCGGTGGATCCGGCATGGCATTGAAAGTCTCTTCGCCCATCGCGCGCTCCCTGAATTGACATCTTTGTCATTTAAGCTGCTGTGAGTATGGCATGAAGCATTCTGGAGGGAAGAGAGGGGGCGTCATTCGCCCCCTTTTACGGTGTTACCAGCTGAAGTGATAGCTCAGGGTCAGGTTGATCATCGGTTGCCAGTCGTGCTCCTTGATGAGCCACTGCTTGGCGCCGAACTCGGTGCCAAGGCGCCACTGCTGCCAGCGCCAGCTGCGTTCCAGTGTGACTCCCCAGTCCCGCAGGCCCTCATCTGCCCCATAGGCAGCCATGTGGGCCTGACTGCCCCGAGTCAGCCAGAGGTTGAGGGAGATCTCGGCCGGCAGCGGCAGGCTGTGCTCCATATACCAGAGCTGGCCATAACGGCCGCTGACGTCATAGAGCTGGCCCAAGGTGAGCTGGTGATCGTCGTCCAGTTGCCAGCCGAGGCGCCAGAAGGCGCTGAAGCGGCTGCGATCGACCACCTGCATGGGCGCGACGCCGACGGCGAAGAAGCTCTTTTTATAGAGCGGCAAGGCCAGCCCGGCGCTCTGGCCATCGGCGAAGAGCAGGCCGACCTGGGTTTCCCGCTCATAGGCGAGCCAGAACTGCATGCTGGCATCGGCGCGGACTCCAGCCTGATTGCTGCCGAGCTGCCACTGACCGCCCAGCTGCCACTGGTTGTCCGGCTCTTTGGCCGACAGGGGCAGGGTCAGGAACAGCAGCGGCAGCCAGCACTTATTTGCCATAGAGCCGCGCCCAGTCACGGTCCTGATGCATGCCCATCAGGTGGCAGATGATGCCGGAGCGCTGGAAGGCGTAGATGAGCAGCACGCTGGTGGCGCTGAGCGTCATGATGAGGCCGAAGTTGTTGGGCAAGATGGTGCCTTGACGGGCAGTCCACCACAGCAAGAGCGGGCCCCACAGGTGCACGAAGATACTCTTGTGGAAGATGAAGACGGTCAGCGAGTACATGCCGATCCAGTTGAGCGGGCGCCAGCACAGCCGGATGTTGCGCTGATGCAGCCAGAGCACGGCCCCGATCACCAGAAACTCCATGCCCCAGATGCCGGCGCGACCGACCATGTCCATCGCCAGTTCGTGTTCGTTGGCGTAGATGTCGCTGAGCTCGACCGTGCTGGTTTCGCCGAACATGAGATAGACGGCCAGCGCTACCAGCGAGAGCATCAGCACCAGGCTGTTGAGGCGGTCCCGCCATTGGGGCCGCTGATGCCAGCACCAGCCGTAGAGGAAGCCGAAGCAGCCGCTGGCCATGAAGAGGTCGAGGCGGGCATCCAGCTCGTAGTCGGGGTGCACGTGCAGCTTCATCCAGCCGTCGATGTGACCGAGCAGATCCTGCACGCCAAGCTGATCCAGCAGCAGACTGAGCAGGGTCAGCAGCAGCATGCCGCGAACGCCGAACCAGGCGTAGACCAGAGAGAAGAGCGCCAGCAGGCACATCCACAGCATCACCGGGTAGAACGAGATGGCCTCGCCGAAGTTGGGGGCGATCACCAGCCCTTCCACATAGAGCACCAGAATGATGCTGGCGAACAGTACCAGCTTGCCGCCCAGTTGCGGTCTGAAGCTGGCCTGATCGCGGCGGCTGAGGTTGAAGGCGGCCAGTGCCAGGTAGATCTGGCTGACCCAGGGAATGAGCCAGGCCGAGACCTGGGCCGTGGTGTGATCCATGGGCAGCAGCTGGCCGGCCATCGCCTTGTGCGACAGATAGAAGCTGTCCCACAGGGCGTGTTCCCGGTTGAAGAAGTCGATGTACCAGTAGTTGAGGTAGCCGGTGTAGTGCTCGAAGACGGCCATGAAGATGACGAGCCCTCGCAACAGGTCGAGACCCGTGATGCGTGCATCCTGTGGAGGCATGCTGATGCTCCTGCATTGGTTGGAAAAGGAGCGGCACTATAACGGTTGCGGCGAAACTGAACGGGAGCTGAATGTAAGCGAATGTTACCAGGAATTGAGGGTCTGCCCTTGTGACAAGGGCGGATGGGCGGATCGGGCTGTCATGATTTGTAATAGTTTTGGCGGTTTATCAGCCTTTCTGGCGGCCGAAGGCCTGGATGCCGCGCACCAGCACCAGCAGGCCGAGCCCGTGAAACGGCAGCGCCAGGGCGAGCAGCAGCAGCCAGTGGGCCTCGCTGCCGCTGCTGTTGATGAAGCCGACCCAGGCGGCCAGCAGGGCCAGCATGCCCGCTATCTGGAAGCGGCGGCGCAGTACCACCTCCACCCCGAGATTGGCGAGGTAGAGGGTCAGCAGGATGCCGGCGAAACCGGTGAGCTGGGCAGTACCGTAGAGGACGCGGTCCGGGTTGAACAGCAGGGTCACGAGGGGGGTAAGGCCCTGATCCAGCGGGATCAGGGCCAGCAGCCAGCAGGCGATAAGCAGCAGGGCCGTCTTCATGTCGAACTCAGTCGGCGGATGGCGCCGGTTTGACCAGGCTGAGGTAGTTGGCATCCATGGTGAGGAAGACCCCCAGCAGGCGGGCGCTGGCACCGTAGAAGCCAAACGGATCGGTGGCGCGGCAGGCGCGCTCGAAATGCGGGAACCAGGCCAGCAGATGGCCGTGCAGCAAGGCCTCTTGCTCGCCGAGCCACTGTTCGCGCAGATCGGCGCTGGCGGCTTCGGCGGCGCGAATGATGAGATTGCCCATCAGATCCAGTTCGACCCCCAGATGATCGACCGGTTGTTGGTATTTGGCGCTGACATCGATATTGAGCCGGCTCAGCCGTGCCTGCATGCGCTCGAGCGCAGCGGCGTCCTGGTGGGCGGATTCATGGGGAGAGACGGCGTCGTTGGCCAGGAACAGCTCATGGAAGTCGCTGGCCAGCGCGTTGGCCCGCTCGGGACGCACCAGCAGGCGGGCGATGGCGTCATTGAGCTCGGCCACGGCCGGGCGCATGGGATCGAGCGTGGAGAGGCTCTTCAGGAAGCTTCGCACATCATAGCTGTCGTATTCGGCGATCTGTTCGTCGCTGAGCTGGGCGGTAAACAGGGTGGCAAACCACCAGTAAAGTTCGGCCCGACGTTCGCTAGTGGCCAGAAATTCCTGCATTTTTCCTCCGTGGATGGCAAGCGGGAAGCAGACTGAGCCCGATTCTAACGGCTTTGGCGGAAAAGTTAACCCATAGGTGACAATCCGCCGAACAAGTCGGGAAAAACGCCGCCAGAGGCGACCTTTTCAGGGCATGTCGGCGACGGTGTCAGGCAGTGGGGCGAGTCTCGAACTGCGGCAGCTCATCGGTGATCTCGTGCCAGGGGGCCTTGGAGCCGACGAAAATGTGAAAGCCGGGTCGCTGGCTCGGCGCCGTGTCGAGAATGCCGAGGCGCAGGTTCAACTTGCCGCTGCTGCGCTTCTCGCTGAACAGGCTGGAGCCGCAGTGGCGGCAGAAGGCGAGGGTGGTTTCGGGGGATTTCTGGAAGCGGCTGATGGCCTCCTCTCCTTGGGTGATGGTGACGAGCGCGCCATCCAGGCCGCCCACCGGGGCGTAATCGGCGCCGGAAAATTTGCGGCACTCGGAACAGTGGCAGTTGCCCAGATAGTCGAAGCTGTCGGGCAGGCTCAGGGCGACGGCGCCGCACAGGCAGCTGGCGGTCAATGATGTCATCTTGCGGATCCTTGGCTGATGGGTCAGAGCTCCTCGCGATAGAGCGTCTTCTTGCAGTGGGTGCAGATATGCTGGCGCCGGAAATCGGTCTGGTGCACCAGGCCCACATCCAGTTGCTGATGGTGGCCGCAATGAATGCAGAAGATGATGTCGCCATCGATGGCTTCCGGGTGGGCTGCCAGATACTGCTCGCGGGTGGGCAGTTGATCCCACTGCGTGACAAAGGGACTCTTGCGAGTGCCGGTATAGTAGATCCAATAGAACAGCGCGAATACCGAAATAATCAGAAACAGCATCAGGTTATCCAGCATGGCTTACTCCCGTGAGGTCTGCAGTGCAAAGAGGCAAGGGGTGACGTGAGCAGCAGTTGACCGGATGCGATGAGAGGGCCCTTCCGTTGCCGGTCGCGTCGTTGCAGCGCATGCCGGACAACCGCTGTGCCAGTTAAAGATGTTATCTGTTAGTAAATGCTATATCCATGATCTGGCTCTGGTTTTGGCTGTTCGACCAGTCCGGGCCCGGTCATGTTTCTTGGGCGCTGGCTGGCGATGGCACGGCTGGCGTGGGTGTCGGGTGATGGCGGCCCAGCCGATTGGATGCCATGGTCATTGTGAATTTCGCGACACATTTTACATTTTTTAAACAAATTTTTGGGTGGTTGGACTGTCTCTTTGATCCAGCTCACGTTACAATGCGCCTGCCCACTTCACCTATCGCGCAAACGATTTTCAGGAGAGAAACGGATGTTGAAACGTGACATGACCATTGCCGGCTATGATCCAGAGCTGTGGCAGGCCATCACAGACGAGACCCGTCGTCAGGAAGAGCATATCGAGCTGATTGCGTCCGAGAACTACACCAGCCCCCGTGTCATGGAAGCCCAGGGCTCCCAGCTGACCAACAAGTACGCCGAGGGTTACCCCGCCAAGCGTTACTACGGTGGTTGCGAGTATGTGGATGTGGTTGAAACCCTGGCTATCGAGCGCGCCAAAGAGCTGTTCGGTGCCACCTACGCCAACGTGCAGCCGCACTCCGGCTCCCAGGCCAACAGCGCCGTCTACATGGCCCTGCTGCAGCCGGGCGACACCGTGCTGGGCATGAACCTGGCCCACGGCGGTCACCTGACCCACGGCTCCCCGGTCAACTTCTCCGGCAAGCTGTACAACATCATCCCCTACGGCATCGACGAGTCCGGCAAGATCGACTATGACGACATGGAACGTCAGGCTGTCGAGCACAAGCCGAAGATGATGATCGGTGGCTTCTCCGCCTACTCCGGCATCGTTGACTGGGCCCGCATGCGTGAAATCGCCGACAAGGTCGGTGCCTGGCTGTTTGTCGACATGGCACACGTGGCAGGTCTCATCGCCGCTGGCGTCTACCCGAACCCGGTGCCCCACGCTCACGTGGTCACCTCCACCACCCACAAGACCCTGGCCGGTCCGCGCGGTGGTCTGATCCTCTCCGCCGCCGACGACGAGGAGCTCTACAAGAAGCTCAACTCCGCCGTCTTCCCGGGTGGTCAGGGTGGCCCGCTGATGCACGTCATCGCCGGTAAAGCGGTGGCCTTCAAAGAGGCACTGGAACCCGAGTTCAAGACCTACCAGGCTCAGGTCGTCAAGAACGCCAAGGCGATGGCAGCGACCTTCATCGAGCGCGGTTACAAGATCGTCTCCGGCGGTACCGACAACCACCTTATGCTGGTTGACCTGATCGGCCGTGAGCTGACCGGCAAAGAGGCCGATGCGGCCCTTGGCAAAGCCAACATCACCGTCAACAAGAACTCCGTGCCCAACGACCCGCGCTCCCCGTTCGTCACCTCCGGCGTGCGGATCGGTACCCCGGCCATCACCCGCCGTGGTTTCAAAGAAGCCGAGTCCATCCAGCTGACCAACTGGATCTGCGACGTGCTGGACAACCACGACAACGATGCCGTGCTGGCCACCGTACGTGAACAGGTGCTGGACATCTGCCGTCGTTTCCCGGTGTATGCCTGATAACGGCCCTCACCCGGTTTGAGACCAATGCCACCCACGGGTGGCATTGTTTTTTTGTGGCGTTTGGCAACACAGGGGGGCCTGATGACTATGAATGGCGAAGAGAATAGCGGGCAAGGCAATCTGATCATGGCCAGTGAACAGCAAGAACCGGCACTGGAGGCTGAGCTCGGGCAGGCGATCCGCGCCCAGTACCACTTTCGCGCCAGCGAACAGGGGGCGCTGGCGTGGGACGTGCGCCGGCTGGTGCGACTGAGCCGCGATCTGCCGGTGCAGGCGGTGGCGCTTGGCGAGATTGCCGAGCTCGATCAGGAGCACTGGTACGACCATGACGCCGCCCGCCCCACGGTGCGCAGCGTGGTGGAGCACTGCCAGTTGATGATGGCGGCCGATCTCGCCTATCCCATCCTGCTGGACAGCGCCGGCCGGGTGATGGATGGCATGCACCGGGTAGGCAAGGCGTTGCTGCTGGGCCACAGCCATATCGAGGCGCGCCGCTTTGCCGTGGATCCCGAACCCGATTATCAGGGCTGCGACCCCGATGCCCTGCCTTATGACGACTGAGCTCGGTTGATTGGATAGTCAGGGTGAACATCGGAAACACTATTTTTCAAGAGATGGATTGCAGGAGATAGCTCAGTGAAGAGAGTGCTAGAGATTCGGAACTATCGGCTCAAAGCCGGGAGTGGAGCGATTTTTCATCGGTTGGTGGCAGAGCAGAGTTTGCCTCTACATCGTGAGTGGGGGATGGATGTGGTGAATCACGGACCCTCCCTTCATGATCCGGACGTTTATTTTTTGATGCGGGCTTACGATGACCTTGAGGAATTGAACCGCTCACAGGCGGCACTCTATGGCACTGAAGCGTGGCGGACAGGTCCGAGAGAAGCCATTGTCGAGTTAATCGAGAGCGACGCCAATACTGTACTCTGGTTGTCTGATGTCGCCATTGATGCACTCCGTGGTTGCTGATGGCATCTGTCACATCCCTTGTTTCCACGGGCTTTTACCGGTTCCGGATGGCCGTGCTACACTGGCCGGCCTAGCGCCAGCCCCCGGGGCCGGCACCCTTTTCCGTCAACGCCGGAGGTCCGATGCATTGCCCTTTCTGTAGTGCGGTAGATACCAAGGTGATCGATTCCCGTCTGGTGGCCGAAGGCCATCAGGTGCGCCGCCGTCGCGAATGTCTGCTCTGCCACGAGCGCTTTACCACCTTCGAAATGGCCGAGCTGGTGATGCCCCGCGTCATCAAGTCCAATGGCTCACGCGAGCCGTTCAACGAAGACAAGCTGCGGGCCGGCATCCTGCGGGCGCTGGAGAAGCGCCCGGTGAGCATGGAGGCCATCGAAAAGGCGGTCAACCACATCAAGTCCCGCCTGCGCGCCACCGGCGAGCGTGAAGTCGCCTCCCAGCTGGTGGGCAATCTGGTGATGGACGAGCTCAAGAGCCTGGACAAGGTGGCCTATATCCGCTTTGCCTCCGTCTATCGCAGCTTTGAAGATATTCGCGAGTTTGGTGAAGAGATCGCCAAGCTGGAGAAGTAAGTTTTTCTTCCAAACCAGGTTGCCGCGCTCGATTACGCTGCGCTAATCGAACCTACGATATTGCGTAAGCCTGGATGTGCTGTCAGAGGAGCCCAGATGTTTAGTCAAGACGATTACCAATGGATGAGCCGGGCCCTCGAACTGGCCCGCCGCGGCCGTTACACCACTGCCCCCAACCCTTGTGTCGGCGCCGTGTTGGTGAAAGCCGGCGTGGTGGTGGGAGAGGGCTGGCACCAGCGGGCCGGCGAGCCCCATGCCGAGGTCTACGCCCTGCATGCCGCCGGTGACAACGCCCGTGGCGCTACCGCCTACGTGACCCTGGAGCCCTGCTCCCATCACGGCCCGCACCCCGCCCTGCGCCGAGGCGCTGATCAAGGCCGGGGTGACCCGTGTGGTCGCCGCCATGGTGGATCCCAACCCTCAGGTGGGTGGACGCGGCCTGCGGATGCTCTCCGAGGCCGGCATCAAGACCGATTTCGGCCTGTTGGCCGCCGAGGCCGAGGCGCTCAACCCGGGCTTTTTCAAGCGGATGCGCACCGCGTTTCCACAGGTGACGGTCAAGCTCGGCGCCAGCCTGGATGGTCGCACGGCCATGGCGAGCGGCGAGAGCCAGTGGATCACCTCCCCGGAGGCGCGTCGCGACGTGCAGCGACTGCGGGCTCGCCACGATGCGGTGCTCTCCAGCGCCGAGACGGTGCTGGCGGATAACGCCTCCCTCACCGTGCGCTGGGACGAGCTGCCAGCCTCGGTCAAGGCCAGCTACCCCAAAGAGACCCTGCGCCAGCCGCTGCGGGTCATCGTCGATTCGCAAAACCGGCTCACCCCGGATCTGCCGCTGTTCCAGAGCGAGGGCCCGGTGCTGCTGGCTCGCCACAAGGCATCCGGTGAGTGGCCCGCCTGGGTGCAACAGCTGGAGGTACCGCTGCTGGACGGCAAGCTGGATCTGGTCAGCCTGTTCATGCTGCTGGCCAAGCAGAACGTCAACTCTGTGCTGGTGGAGGCGGGACCGCGGCTGTGCGGCGCCCTGCTGGACAAGGGGTTGGTGGATGACCTGGTACTCTATCAGGCGCCCAAACTGATGGGGGATGAAGGGCGCGGCCTGTTCCACCTGCCGGGACTGACCCGGCTGTTCCAGGCGCCCAAGCTCAACATCAAGGATGTGCGCATGGTGGGGCCGGATATCCGCATTACGGCCAGACTGGCCTGATTTATCAATGTTAAAGGGGGCGGTGCCGCCCCCATCATCAGCAAGGTGATCTGCATGTTTACCGGAATTATCGAAGCGGTGGGAACCCTGGCCGAGCTGCACCGTCAGGGTGAGGACATGGTCCTCACCGTGCACGCACCGACCCTGGACTTTGGCGACGTCAAGCTGGGCGACTCCATCGCCACCAACGGCGTCTGCCTCACCGTGATCGCGCTCGGCGACAAGAGCTATACCGCCGACGTGTCGCTGGAAACCCTCTCCCGCACCGGTTTCGCCACCGCCAGGGTGGGCGATCGGGTCAACCTCGAGAAGGCGTTGATGCCCACTTCCCGCCTCGGTGGCCACCTGGTCTCCGGCCATGTGGACGGCATCGGCGAGGTGAAGAGCAAATCGTCCAGCGGCCGCGCCATCGAATACTGGATCAAGGCGCCGGGCGAACTCTCCCGCTACATCGCCGAGAAGGGATCGATCGCGGTGGACGGCATCAGCCTCACCGTCAACGCGGTGCAGGGGGATCTGTTCCGGCTGACCATAGTGCCCCACACTGCCCAGGAGACCACCATCGCCCAGTGGAAACCTGGCTACAGGGTCAATCTCGAGGTGGATCAGATTGCCCGCTATCTGGAGCGCTTGATGACGGGCAAGCGCGAGGAGAGCAACGCCTCCACCCTGACCCTGGAAAAGCTGGCCCAGTCCGGTTTCCTGTGACGGCCCCTCGGCGGGAAAAACGCTTTTCTGTGATCCCGCGCCGATTGAAATGGGGCCCCCTGTGCCCCATCTAGAGCACAATAGGCAGTATCAAGCCGAGCCGACTGGCTCAATCCCCGCAGCATGTTGATGGAGTAGCCCATGGCGCTAAGCACGACCCAGGAAATCATTGCCGATATCAAGGCTGGCAAGATGGTGATCCTGATGGATGACGAAGACAGGGAGAACGAAGGGGACCTCATCATGGCCGCCTCCTGTGTCCGCCCGGAAGATATCAACTTCATGGCCCGCTACGGCCGGGGGCTCATCTGTCTGACCCTGACCCGGGATCGCTGCAAGCAGCTGGCGCTGCCGCTGATGGTCGATCGCAACAACGCCCAGTTCTCCACCGCCTTCACCGTGACCATTGAAGCGGCCGAAGGGGTAACCACCGGCATTTCCGCCGCCGACCGCGCGGTGACCGTGCAGGCTGCTGTCGCACCGAATGCCAAGGCCGCCGATCTGGTGCAGCCCGGCCACATCTTCCCGCTGATGGCGCAGGACGGTGGCGTGCTGACCCGCGCCGGCCACACCGAGGCCGGTTGCGATCTGGCCCGGTTGGCCGGTTACGAGCCGGCGTCCGTCATCGTCGAGATCCTCAACGAAGACGGCACCATGGCGCGCCGTCCTGATCTGGAGCTGTTCGCCGAGCAGCACGGCATCAAACTCGGCACCATCGCCGACCTCATCGAATACCGCAACCAGCACGAGACCACGGTGGAGAAGGTGGCCGAGTGCAAGCTGCCCACCGAGTTTGGCGAGTTCGACCTCATCACCTTCCGCGACACCATCGACAACCAGGTACACTTCGCCCTGAAAAAGGGTGAGGTACAGGCCGAGCAGCCAACCCTGGTGCGGGTCCATCTGCACGACGTGCTGAGCGATCTGCTGTTGACCGATCGCCACAGCGCCCGCAGCTGGCCACTGCCCAAATCCATGGCCCGCATCGCCGATGAAGGCGGGGTGCTGGTGATCCTGGGGGCGGAAGCCCACGGCGCCGAGCTGCTGGCCCGGGTCAAGGGGTTCGAGGCGGCGGACAAGGGGTTGGCACCAGAAGGGGCCAAGTGGCAGGGCACCTCGCGCCGGGTCGGCGTCGGTTCCCAGATCCTCAAGGCGCTGGGTGTCGGCAAGATGCGTCTGTTGAGTTCACCGAAGAAGTACCACGCCCTCGGCGGTTTCGGCCTGGAAGTGGTGGAGTACGTCGGCGAATAAACCCGATGTGATGAAATGAATATGAAGCAAGGGATGACCTCGGTCATCCCTTGTTGTTTTGCCTCAGCGGCGCCGGCGCAACCAGGCCAGCGGCAGCAGCAACAGGGCTGCGAATCCGGTGGCGCCACCACCGCCACTGCTTGAAGTGGTGGTCGTTGTGGTGGTCGTGGTGGTATCCGGAGTCTTGGTGGGCTCGCTGGTGAGACTGATCAAGGCCCCTTCAAGGCGCTGGCTCGCCCCCTGTTCATTGGTGGCGGTGAGTTCAACGCCCTTCACGCGCAGGGTACCGATGGTATTGTTGCCATCGGCGCGAAGGCGCAGGGTGCAGGTTTGACCCGCTTCCAGACGGCCAGCGCAGCCGTTGCTCATGGCGGGGGCGTCGCTGTAGATGCCGCTCAGGGTGACCGCCTGGTTGCTGCGGTTGGCCAGCAGGTAGTCGGCCCAGCCACTTGTGCCTGAAGGCAGGATCAGGCCGCGGACCGTGGTCAGGGTGACGCCTTGCTGCTGCTCGGCGATCCAGTCACTGAAGGCGGGGGCGTAGACATAGCCACCGGCGCTGCCGGTGGCGCAGGGGAAGGCCCCGTAGCTGGTCACGCCGACCAGTTGTCCACCATAGGTGAGCGGACCACCGCTGTCGCCTTTGCAGGTGTCCTGACCGGCCAGCTTGCCGGCGAAGATATGGGTCGTGGTCGGGTCACCGTACCAGAAGTCCCGGTCTCCCCGATAGGCGAGATCCACCGCCAGCAGTTGCGGGCTGGCTTTGGTCGCGCTGGGGTCGATGCCACCGTACCCCAGGGCATGCAGCATGGTCGTGTTCTGCTGCCAGGTATCCTTAATGACGGGGTCGGCGATGGCGATCGGTGCCTGGGTAACGGGGGTGGCAAGGTGCAGCAGGGCTACATCCGAGGCGTTCGGGGTGTCGCGATAACCCAGATTGGTCAGCAGGTTGACGTAATACTCCGGGTGCATCAGCACCTGGTCGACCTTGCTGCGAAGGTGAGGGCGGCTGAGATCACTCACCCCGATGGCCACTTCCATGGGGCCGGACTGGGCATTTGCTACGCAGTGTGCTGCGGTGAGTACCCACTGCTTGTCGATGAGAGTGCCGCCGCAGAAATTGCTCCAATTGCCGTTGACGACTTCGCCGATAGCTACCATCCAGCTGGGGGCTGTCACGGCGCTGCCACCGATGATGCGCGGGCTGCCAGCATCGGCCTGAGCGGCCAGCGGCAGCAGGCAGGCGAGTGCGACGCTGCTGCTTTTGAAATCCAACATACTGAACTCCTTGGTGTTATTATTTTAACCCGTAGTAGGGTGACGTATTATTAACAGGTCGGATCAGTTAAGCAAAAAGTCAATTGCGCTCTCGTTGCCAGAATTGTGATGCATGTTTTTGTCCGATTCCCCTTTGTGCTAGAATGTGCGCACTTTTGACTCCGGCCCCTTTTGATTGCACAGAGACAGGATTTCCCATGAAGGTTATCGAAGGAAATATCGCCGCTCCTGAGGCGCGCGTTGCTATTGTCGTTGCCCGTTTCAACAGCTTCATCAACGAAAGCCTGGTGGACGGTGCGGTAGACGTACTGAAGCGTCAAGGTCAAGTCCAGGACAGCAACCTGACCCTGGTGCGAGTGCCGGGCGCAGTCGAAATCCCCCTGGCCATCAAGAAGCTGGCCAAGAGTGGTCAATATGACGCCATCGTGGCGTTGGGCACCGTCATCCGTGGCGGCACCTATCACTTCGATCTGGTAGCAAACGAGAACAGCAAGGGCATGGCCCAGGTAATGATGGAATATGAAATTCCGGTTGCCTTCGGCGTACTGACCACTGAAAACATTGAACAAGCCATCGAGCGTGCCGGTACCAAGGCGGGTAACAAGGGTGCAGAGGCAGCATTGAGCGCGCTCGAAATGATCAACGTCCTGAAACAGCTGGACGTGTAACGAGGAGAAATGCATTGAAACCGTCCGAGCGCCGCAAGGCCCGCCATTGTGCCACCCAGGCCATCTACCAGTGGCAGATGACCAAGGCCAACGTGGGCGACATCGAAGAGCAGTTCAAGATCGATCAGGACACCAAGGGTGTGGACCTGAACTACTTCCGCGATCTGCTGTTCGGGGTTGCCCTCCACTGCAACGAGCTGGACAAGGTCTTCGCACCTTTCCTCTCCCGTCCGCTGGAAGAAGTGGACATGGTGGACAAGGCGATCCTGCGTCTGGCGACCTATGAGCTGACCCGTCGTGATGATGTGCCGCCGCGCGTGGCCATCAACGAAGCGATCGAGTTGGCCAAATCCTTTGCTGCCGATGACAGCCACAAGTTTGTCAACGGTGTACTGGACAAGGTGATCAAGTCGCTGAACAAGCGTTGATCCTGCTGTCCGTCAACAGCATCTAAGAGAGGAGCCAGCTTATTGCTGGCTTTTTACTGTATGGGTGAATTCGAACTGATTGATAAGTACTTCAAGGTCCCCCACGCCCGCAAGGACGTGGTGATGGGCCCTGGAGATGATTGTGCCCTGCTGACCCTGCCCCCCGACACCCAGCTGGCGGTGAGCACGGATACCTTGGTGAGCGGCGTCCACTTCTTTCCCGACATGGATCCGGTGGACCTCGGCTACAAGGCGCTGGCGGTCAATCTCTCCGATCTGGCCGCCATGGGCGCCGAGCCGCGCTGGGTGTCGCTGGCGCTGACCCTGCCCACCATCAACGAGGCCTGGGTGGCCGGTTTTGCCGAAGGGTTCCTGGAGCTTGCCGAATACTACAACGTGGCGTTGGTAGGCGGCGACATGACCCGCGGCCCGCTCTCCATCACGGTGTCGGTGAAAGGGTCGGTACCGGCTGGCCGTGCCCTGCTGCGCAGCGGTGCCAAGGCCGGGGACGGGGTCTACGTGACCGGCACCTTGGGGGATGCCGCCCTGGCGCTCTCCCATCTGCTGGCCAAGCGAACCCTCAACGAGAACCAGCTGGCGGCCGTGCTGCCGCGCCTCGACCATCCCCATCCCCGTATTCTGGCCGGACAGGCCCTACGCGGGCTGGCGGGCAGTGCGCTGGATCTCTCCGACGGGTTGGCTTCGGATCTCGGCCATATCCTCGAGGCCTCCGGCGTGCGGGCCCAGATTGATCTCGATCTGCTGCCGCTCTCGCCGGTGCTGCAGGATGCGGTGAGCGAACAGGATGCCTGGCAGCTGGCACTGGCCGGTGGCGATGACTACGAGCTCTGTTTCACCGTGCCGGAGGAGCATCGCGGCGCGCTGGACACTGCGCTGGCAAATTGCGGCGTCAAGTTTACCCGTATCGGCCGCATCGTTGCTGGCGAGCCGGGCATCGACTACCTGCGGGGTGAACAAACGGTGGCACTGGAGCTGAAAGGGTGGGACCACTTCGCATGAGCCTGTTCACGATAAAGCCCGAGCTGAAGCGGCTGAACCTGAAACATCCGCTGCACTTTCTGGCGGTGGGCTTTGGCTCCGGCCTCTCGCCCAAGGCGCCGGGCACCATGGGAACGCTCGCCGCCATCCCCCTTTATCTGCTGGTGAGCGGTCTGTCGACGCCCTGGTTCATCGCACTGTTGATAGTGGGCTTCGTGGCGGGCATCCGGATCTGTCAGAGCGCCACCGATGCCATCGGCATGCCGGATCACGGCGCCATTGTCTGGGACGAGGTGATCGGTTTTGGGGTCACCATGATAGCGGCCCCGGCCGGCTGGGAGTGGGTGCTGGCCGGCTTCGTGCTGTTCCGGTTGTTCGACATCCTCAAGCCCTGGCCCATCTCCTGGTTTGACCGCCGCATTCATGGCGGCCTTGGCATCATGCTGGACGATCTCATCGCCGGCCTGTTCGCCCTGTTTTGTATGCAATCACTGGCATACTGGCTGGGTTGAGGGTGACAGAAAGGGGGAGCGCCATGCTGGCATCCCCCTATATATCTCTGTTTAGTTTTCATTCATCGGCATATGCTGCCGTTAAAAAATCATTTCACATAAATATTCACTACTCATTCGAAGCTTAAGACTATTATGTCAATAGTGAATATTCCCGCCTGTTACGTCCTTGTTGAAAGTAAAAGCACCATTCAGGCATTCTATCGGTCATATAGTCTGTATATGTAATGAAAGTCATGATTTATGACTGCTGGCTTGGCTGCTGACTGAGCAAAGTATTGCGAAATTGTATAACCCGATCATTTACACTCGCCGTCAAACCGTCTAAGTTACTCGCGGGTTATTCCAAAAAAATGCAAAAAACCCGCCCGGATCGCTGGTTTCGTTGTCTCATGGATTGAGCGTTTTGCAGTCACATCAAGCACTCAAGATCACCCCACGGCACGACCGGCATCTGCGGCCGATTTACGGACGAATTATTTGGGACGGATGTCCCCCGCAGAGGTAAACATGTCCTTGCTCGAAGTGAAAAACTTGCGGATCGAGTATCCCTCCCGCTACGGGGTGCTGGCCGCAGTGAAGGATCTCTCTTTTTCCGTTGAAAAGGGCGAGATCGTCGGTGTGGTAGGCGAGTCCGGTGCCGGCAAGTCCACCATAGGCAACGCCGTCATCGACCTGCTGAGCCCCCCTGGCCGTATCGCCCGTGGCGACATCTATCTCAATGGCGAACTCATCTCCGGCAAGAGCCAGAACGAGATGCGGGCCATTCGAGGATCGCGTATCGGCTTCATCTTCCAGGACCCCATGACCTCCCTCAATCCGCTGTTCACGGTCGAACGGCAGCTGGTTGAAACCATTCTGGCAAATACCGACCTCACCCGTGAGGCGGCGTTTGCCAAGGCGCTTTCCCTGATGGCGGCGGTGGGCATCCCGCAGCCAGAGCTGCGCATCAAGCAGTATCCCCATCAGTTCTCCGGCGGCATGCGCCAGCGGGTGGTCATTGCCATCGCCCTCTCCGGCGACCCCGAGCTCATCATCGCCGACGAGCCAACCACGGCGCTGGACGTCTCCATTCAGGATCAGATCCTTCAGCTCATCCGCAACCTCTGCAAAGAGCGGCAGGTGGGCTGCATGCTGGTGACTCACGACATGGGCGTGGTGTCCAACGTCACCGACAAGGTGGCGGTGATGTATCGCGGCGATCTGGTGGAGTTCGGTACCACCGAACAGGTGCTGGGTCGCCCCAACCACCCCTATACCCGCAGCCTCATCTCGGCGGTGCCCCGATCCGATGTGAAGCTGGTGCGCTTCCCGCTGGTCTCCTATATCGAGGACGCCGGTGCGGCGGACACCAGCATCGATCTCAAGACTCACTGGCTTGGCCAGAGTCAGGACGAGCGCGCCTATGAAGGGGCGCTGCTGCGGGTGGAAAACGTGGATCTGAAGTTCGTCACTAAGGATTCCCTGTTCCCGAGCCGCCGCCAGTATGTGCGGGCCTGCAACAACATCAGCTTCGAGATCTTCGAGGGTGAAACCTTCGGCCTGGTGGGGGAGTCTGGCTCCGGCAAGTCCACCATCGCCCGTGCCATCACCGGCCTCTATCCGCCCGATACCGGCAAGATCTTTTTCGAGGGGATCGATCTGACCGCGCTCAAGGGTGAGCATGAGCGTCGCCCGCTGCGTCGCCAGATGCAGATGGTGTTCCAGAATCCCTACTCCTCGATGAACCCGCGCATGAAGGTGCGCGACATCATCGCCGAGCCGATCCGCTTTCATAAGCTGGCCGGCAGCGAGAGCCAGATCGAGGGGATCGTTGGGGATCTGCTGGATCACGTCGGCCTTGGCCGTGGTGCCGGGGTCAAGTATCCCCATGAATTCTCCGGCGGCCAGCGTCAGCGCATCTCCATTGCCCGCGCCCTGGCGACCCGGCCACGCTTCCTCATCTGCGACGAGCCCACCTCGGCGCTGGATGTGTCGGTACAGGCCCAGATCCTCAACCTGCTCAAGGATCTGCAGCAGGAGCTTGGCCTCACCATGCTGTTCATCAGCCACGATCTGCCGGTGATCCGCCAGATGTGCGATCGCATCGGGGTGATGCAGCACGGCCATCTGGTGGAAGTGGCGGAGACCGAGAAACTCTTTACCAATGCTGAGCATGAGTACAGCCGCAAGCTGATCTCCCTCATGCCGGAGTTCAAGGGAATGTCCCGCGAGGGGCTGGAAATCGCAAGCTAGGAAAGGGGCGGCCCGCCGCTCTGCTTGTCAAAAAAAGTGTCAATAAAAAGCCAAAAGCATGGAGAAAGACATGAAGAAAGGATTATCCAAGATTGCCCTGGCGCTGTTTGCCGCCGGTTTCGCTTTTAACGTTTCCGCCGTCGACATCAAGGTCGCCGTCGCCTCCGACGCCACCTCGCTGGACCCGCAGGAGCAGCTCTCCGGTCAGACCCTGGAGATGTCCCACCTGGTGTTCGATCCGCTGATGCGTTACACCCAGGACCTGAAATTCGAGCCGCGTCTGGCCGAGAAGTATGAGCGCATCGACGACAAGACCGTGCGCTTCTTCCTGCGCAAGGGTGTCAAGTTCCACTCCGGCAACGACTTCACCGCCGATGACGTGGTGTGGACCGTCAACCGTCTGAAGTCCTCCGTCGACTTCAAGGCCATCTTCGACCCCATCGCCGAAGTGAAGAAGGTCGATGAGTACACCGTCGATCTCGTCACCGCCAAGCCGTTCCCGCTGGTGCTGCAGACCGTCACCTATATCTTCCCGATGGACTCCAAGTTCTATACAGGCAAGACCGAGGCGGGCAAAGACAAGGCCGAGATCGTCAAGAACGGCGACTCCTACGCTTCCACCCACGTCTCCGGTACCGGCCCGTTCAGCGTCAAGTTCCGCGAGCAGGGCGTGAAGCTGGAGTACACCCGCAACGCCAACTACTGGGACAAAGCCTCCAAGGGCAACGTCGACAACCTGACCGTGGTGCCGATCAAGGAAGACGCCACCCGCGTGGCGGCCCTGCTGGGTGGCGATGTGGACGTGATCTACCCGGTTGCGCCGAACGATCTGGAGCGCGTGAAGAACGGCAAGGACACCCAGCTGGTGACCCTGTCCGGTACCCGCGCCATCATCATCGAGCTGAACCAGAACACCAACCCGGCGCTGAAAGACAAGCGCGTGCGTCAGGCGATCAACTACGCCATCAACCAGGTGGGTATCGTCGAGAAGATCAACAAAGGCTTCGGTACCCCTGCCGGCCAGCTGAGCCCGAAAGGCTATGCCGGTCACAACGAGGCGCTCAAGCCCCAGTATGATCTGGCCAAGGCCAAGCAGCTGATGAAGGAAGCGGGCTATGAGCAGGGCTTCAAGATGAGCTTCATCTCCCCGGCTGCCCGCTACGTCAACGACGTCAAGATTGCCCAGGCCGTCTCCGCCATGCTGGCCAAGATCAACATCAAGGTGGATCTGAAGACCATGCCGGTGGCCCAGTACTGGCCTGAGTTTGACAAGTGCGCCGCGGACATGCAGCTGATCGGCTGGCACTCCGACACCGAAGACAGTGCGAACTTCTTCGAGTTCCTGACCTTCACCAAGGATGCCAAGACCGGCATGGGCCAGTACAACTGCGCCGGTTATGCCAACGCCGAGGCTGACAAGCTGGTCGAACAGGCCAACGCCGAGACCGATCCGGCCAAGCGTGCCGAGATGCTGAAGAAGGTCGAAGCCATGTTGATCGACGACGCCGCCTACGTGCCGCTGCACTGGGAAGATCTGGCCTACGGCGCCAAGAAGAACGCCGACATCAAGCCGGTGGTCAACGTAATGAACTTCCCTTACCTGGGTGACCTGGTGGTCGGCAAGTAAGCGAAGGTTGCAAGGAAGGACGGGGCGGGGTGGTCAGCCGGCCACCCCGCCTGCTAACAGAAGCCTGTGCCATGACACAGGCCACGTAGAAGGACAAGCATGTTTACATTCCTGCTGAAACGGTTCTATCAGGCCGTGATAGTGATGTTCGTCATCAGCCTGGTCGCCTTCTCCATCCAGGACAACCTGGGGGATCCGCTGCGCGAGCTGGTGGGACAATCCGTCTCCGAAGCCCAGCGCCACGAATTGCGCGAGAAGATGGGCCTCAACGATCCTTTCCTCGTCAAATACAGCCGCTTCTTGAAGAACGCGGTACACGGGGATCTGGGTACTTCCTACTTCTTCAAGCGACCCGCTCTCGAGGTTATCCTCGACAAGCTGGTGGCTACTCTTGAGCTGGTGTTTGGCGCTGCGCTGATCATCGTGGTGGTCTCCATTCCGCTTGGGGTCTACTCGGCGATCCGCCCGCACAGCATACCGACCAAGATCATCATGGCGGGGAGCAGCATCGGCATCTCGATCCCGGTGTTCCTGACCGCCATCATGTTGATGTACCTCTTCTCCATCCAGCTGGGCTGGCTGCCAGCCTATGGCCGCGGCGAAACCTACAACCTGCTGGGCTGGGAGTCGGGCTTCTTTACCTGGGACGGCATCAAGCATTTGATCCTGCCCTGCGTGGCGCTCTCCTCCATCATGCTGCCGCTGTTCATCCGGCTGGTGCGCTCCGAGATGCTGGAGCAGCTCTCCTCCGAGTACGTCAAGTTCGCCCGTGCCAAGGGGCTCGACAACAACAAGGTCTACTATCAGCACGCTCTGAAGAACACCATGCTGCCGGTCATTACCGTCGGTGGTGTGCAGATCGGCACCATGGTGGCCTACACCATCCTGACCGAGAGCGTGTTCCAGTGGCCGGGGACCGGTTTCCTGTTCCTCGAGGCGATCCACCGGGTCGATACGCCCCTCATCACCGCCTACGTCATCTTCGTCGGGCTCATTTTCGTGGTGACCAATACCCTGGTCGACCTGCTTTACGGGTTGATCAACCCGACCGTCAACCTGACCGCCAAGGGGTAACAGATGACTAATGCTGTAACTGCAAGCCCAAGCCGTTGGGCACGTTTTAAAAATTCCGACATCGTCTACTACTTCCTGCGGGACAAGGTAGCCATGTTCAGCTTTGCGGTGTTCGTGGTGTTCGTACTGGCGGCGCTGCTGGCACCCTGGCTGGCCCCGTACAACGTCTATGACCAGACCAGCTTCGATCTGATGGATGCCGAATTGCCGCCCTCCTGGCTGGCTGGGGGCGAAGAGCGTTTCTGGCTCGGTACCGACAACCAGGGTCGGGATATCTGGAGCACCATCCTCTATGGCGCCCGTATCTCGCTCACCATAGGTCTGTTCGCAGTGGCGCTGCAGCTGGTGCTCGGCATCGTCATCGGCCTCATCGCCGGTTACTTCGGTGGCCGCATCGACAGCCTGCTGATGCGCTTTGCCGACGTGCAGCTGTCGTTCTCCACCATGATGGTGGCGATCATCATCTCCGCCATCTTTCAGGCTACGTTTGGTTCCGAGTTCTACTCGAAGTTCGCCATCTTGATGCTGGTGGTGATCATCGGTATCGCCGAGTGGCCGCAGTACGCCCGAACCGTGCGCGCCTCGGTGCTGGCGGAGAAGAAGAAGGAGTATGTGGAAGCGGCCAAGGTGATGGGCTTTCGTGCCCCGCGCATCATGTTCCGCCACATTCTGCCCAACTGCCTGTCGCCGATCCTGGTCATCTCCACGGTGCAGGTGGCCAACGCCATCATGAGCGAGGCGGCGCTCTCCTTCCTAGGTCTGGGGATGCCGGTGGATCAGCCGTCGCTGGGCTCGCTCATCAGCGTGGGCTTCAACTACATCTTCTCCGGTTCCTGGTGGATCACCGCCTTCCCGGGCATCTGCCTGGTGGTGTTGGTGCTGGTTATCAACCTGTTGGGTGACTGGCTGCGGGATGTGTTCAATCCCAAGCTCTACAAGGGCTGATGGTCACAGATAAACCAACGAGACAGACAAACAAAAAGGGCGCCATAACGGCGCCCTTTTGCTGTGTGTGCTGAGGGGTCAAGCCTGCAGCCACTGCTCGATACTGCGCTGGATGCCGGCACCATCGAGCCCCAGCAGAGCATAGATCTCCTCCTGGGTACCCTGTTCGACGAAGCGATCCGGCAGGCCGAGGTTGAGCACCGGCTTGCACTGTTTGCTGCGCATCAGCAGCTCGTTCACCGCAGAGCCGGCGCCACCCATGATGGCGTTGTCCTCAAGGGTGACGAACTGATCGTGGGTCGCGGCCAAGGAGAGCACCAGGGCCTCGTCCATCGGCTTGACGAAACGCATGTCCACCAGGGTGGCATCGAGCGCCTCGGCTGCCGCTTTGGCCTGTTGCAGCAGGGTGCCAAACGCCAGGATGGCGGTGCCCTTGCCCTGACGGACAATGCGGCCCTTACCGAGCGCCAGCGCCTGCATCTCGCTCTCGACCTGGATGCCGGTACCGCTGCCGCGGGGGTAGCGTACCGCCGCCGGCCCGTTGCACTGGTAGCCGGTGTAGAGCATCTGACGGCATTCGTTCTCGTCGGATGGGGTCATGATCACCATGTTGGGCACGGTGCGCAGGAAGCTGATGTCGAACGCCCCCTGATGGGTGGGGCCGTCGGCACCAACCAGACCGGCCCGGTCGATGGCGAACAGCACCGGCAGCTCTTGCAGCGCCACATCGTGGATCAGCTGGTCGTAGGCCCGCTGCAGGAAGCTCGAGTAGATGGCGACCACCGGCTTCTGGTCGGCGATGGCAAGACCGGCGGCGAAGGTGACCGCGTGCTGCTCGGCGATGGCCACGTCGAAGTAGCGATCCGGATACTGCTGGCTGAACTTCACCAGGCCGGAGCCTTCGCGCATGGCCGGGGTGATGCCGACCAGCCGCTCATCCTTGGCCGCCATGTCGCACAGCCACTGGCCGAAGATGGCGGAGAAGCTCGGCTTGCCGCCGCTCGCCTTGGGCAGGGTGCACTCGTCCGGATTGAACTTGGGCACGCCGTGATAACCGATGGGGTCCTTCTCGGCGGGCTCATAGCCCTTGCCCTTCTTGGTCTTGACGTGCAGCAGCTGCGGCCCCTTGAGGTTGCGCATGTTGCGCAGGGTCTCGACCAGGGCGTTGATGTCGTGGCCGTCGATGGGGCCAATGTAGTTGAAGCCGAACTCCTCGAACAGGGTACCGGGCACCACCATTCCCTTGAGGTGTTCCTCGGCCCGCTTGGCCAGCTCCTTGACCGGCGGCAGGCCGGCCAGCACCTTCTTGCCACCCTCGCGGATGGTGGTGTAGAGCTTGCCAGACATGATGCGGGCCAGGTGGTTGTTCAGAGCCCCGACATTTTCGGAGATGGACATCTCGTTGTCGTTGAGCACCACCAGCATGTCCTTGTGGACATCGCCGGCGTGATTGAGCGCCTCGAACGCCATGCCGGCGGTGATGGCGCCATCGCCGATCACGGCCACCACCTTGCGGCCAAGCCCTTCGCTTTCGGCCGCCACGGCCATGCCGAGCGCCGCCCCGATGGAGGTGCTGGAGTGGCCGACCGAGAGCACGTCATATTCGCTCTCGCCACGCCAGGGGAAGGGGTGCAGACCGTCTTTCTGGCGAATGCTCTGCATCCGATCGCGGCGACCGGTGAGGATCTTGTGGGGATAAGCCTGGTGGCCCACGTCCCACACCAGCCGATCGAACGGGGTGTTGTAGACGTAGTGCAGCGCCACCGTCAGTTCGACGGTGCCGAGCCCGGAGGCAAGATGGCCACTGGAGCGACTCACCGAACGCAGCAGATATTCACGCAGTTCGTTGCACAGTACGGGCAGTCGCTCGAAGGGCAGGGATCGCAACTCGACCGGCGTATCCGCGAGGGCCAGGTTGGGGAAATTGCTTATATCAACGCTCATATTGTTACTGTTATCCAGCGTTTAGTGGGTTCGCTCGATGATGTAATCGGCAAACGCTTCCAGAATGTCGGTATTGTAGGGCAAAGATTGCAAGGCTGTTAAGGCTTTACCATGCAGTTCGCGAGCCAGCTCACGGGCGTTGTCGAGCCCCAGCAGTGCCGGATAGGTACTCTTTTCCAGCGCCAGATCAGAGCCTTGTCGCTTGCCGAGGGTGGCGGTATCGCCCGTGATGTCGAGGATGTCATCCTGCACCTGGAAGGCGAGACCGATGGCGGCGGCATAGGTTTGCAGCGCGCTCAGAGTGGCGTCATCCACGTCGGCCTTGCACAGGGCGCCAAGCGCCACGGCACACTCGATGAGGGCCCCGGTCTTGTGGCGGTGTACCTGTTCCAGCTCGACGAGGGTGATCTGGCGACCTTCTGCCTGCAGATCCAGCGCCTGGCCACCGCACATGCCGAGATAACCCGAGGCGCGGGCCAGCCGGCTCAGCATCCGTACCCGATTGGCCTGCAGCGAATCCGGCATCGGGTGATCGGCCAGAATGGTGAAGGCCAGGGTCTGCAGAGCGTCGCCAGCCAAAATGGCGGTGCCTTCATCAAATGCCTTGTGTACCGTCGGCTGACCGCGACGCAGATCGTCGTTGTCCATGGCGGGCAGATCGTCGTGCAGCAGGGAGTAGGCGTGGATGCACTCTACCGCGGCGGCCGGGCCGTCCAGCAGTTCGTTCTTTACGCCCAGCATCTCGCCGACGGCGTAGACCAGGAAGGGGCGCACCCGCTTGCCGCCCAGCAGCAGACCGTAACGCATGGCATCGCGCAGGCGGGGAGCCATGGCAGGCAAGGATTCAAGTTGTGCAGACAGACAGTCGTCAATACGTTGCCGGTGCAGGCGGGAAAAATCGTCCAGCGTCACTCACTCCTCTCCTTGCTCTGGCTGGAAGGGGACTGCTTGCTCGCTGCCATCGGCCTGAGTCAGCAGGATCTGGATCTTCTGCTCGGCCAGCTCCAGCTTCTGCTGGCCGGCCCGCACCAGATGAATGCCCTGCTCAAACTGCTTGAGGGCCTCTTCCAGCGGCAGAGAGCCCTGTTCCAGTTGATGAACTATGGTTTCCAGCTCTTCCAGAGTGGCATCAAAACTCAGGCGGTCGATTTTTTTACTGGCCATGTCCATCCTCGGGGATTGAAAAAAACGGCTTATCTTAACATCGACGACGGGCAGGGGGGAGGCAGAAAAATGCTGTCGGCTTAAACTCTCGGAAAAGTGGCCGATAATAAGCCATCTTCTGAACGGGGAATGTTGTGGCAACCCTTGCCGCTGATGAGCCAATAGCAGAAAATTCAACAAACTGCAGATACAACAAATTTCAGCTGACAGGAGTAGGGATGTGGATCTAGGTAGTCTGATTGGCATAGTGCTGGGATTTGGGGTGGTGGTGTACGGCATGCTGTTGGGTGGACCCATGAGCATGTATGTGGACATGCCTTCGGTCTATATCACTATTCTCGGGTCCATCTTCATCGCCATGATGAAGTTCAACCTCGGCCAGTTCCTGATGGCGTTCAAGGTGGCTGGCAAGGCGTTCATCTACAAGGGTGACAAGCTTGACGACCTGATCGTCAAGGCGGTCGAGCTGGCTGATGCGGCTCGCAAGGGCGGTTTTCTGGCGCTGGAGGCGGCTGAAGTACCCAATGCCTTCATGAAGAAGGGCATCGACATGCTGGTGGACGGTCATGACGCCGACGTCATCCGTGCGGTGATGGAAAAAGATATCGAACTCACCTCCGAGCGCCATGCCATCGCCATCAAGGTGTTTCGTACCCTCGGAGATCTGGGGCCGGCCATGGGGATGATCGGTACTCTGGTGGGGTTGGTGGCCATGCTGGCCAACATGAGCGACCCCAAATCCATCGGCCCGGCCATGGCGGTGGCCTTGCTTACCACCCTGTACGGGGCGATTGAGGCTAACATGCTTGCCATCCCCATCGCCGACAAGCTGGAACTGCGCAGCGGTGAGGAGAAGCTGAGTCGCTGCCTGGTGCTGGACGCCATCATGGGCATTCAGGATGGCCAAAACCCGCGGGTGATCCAGTCCATGCTGCAGAATTACCTGAACCAGTCCAAACGCAACAATGGCAGCGAGTAGGGGGCCTTATGTCTGATTGCAAGTGCCCACCACCCGGGTTGCCTGGCTATATGGGTACTTTCGCCGATCTGATGTCGCTATTGATGTGCTTCTTCGTGCTGTTGCTCTCGTTTGCCGAGATGGATGTGCAGAAGTTCAAGCAGATTGCCGGCTCCATGGAGAAGGCGTTTGGGGTGCAGAATATTCTCGAGGTGAAAGATATCCCCAAGGGAACCTCTGTCATCGCGCAGGAGTTCAGACCGGGTCGTCCCGAGCCAACCCCTATCGATACCATCATGCAGCAGACCATTGACATGACCCAGACCGAGCTGGATTTCCAGCCCGGCGATGCCGACAAGGCCGGCGGTCATGACAAGAGCGAGGATAAGCTGGTAGGGGGCGACACTCAGCAGGAAGCGCAGAAACAACAGCAGCAGGAGCAGTCCAACGCGCTGGCCAAGGCACTGGCGGATCAGATGAAGGCGCAGATCCAGGACGGCGCCATCGAAGTGGAGGCGCTGGGCCAGCAGATTATCATCCGGATCCGGGAAAAGGCAGCCTTCCCGGCAGGTTCGGCCTTCCTGCAGCCCCAGTTCTGGCCGGTGGTGCGCAAGGTGGCGGCTCTGCTCAAGGATGTGCCCGGTGAGATCACTATCTCGGGTCATACCGACAATGTGGCCACCGAGGATGAGCTGTTCCAGTCCAACTGGGAGCTCTCCTCCCAGCGGGCGGTGGCGGTGGCCCACCAGATGATCAAGGTGCCCGGCTTCGATGGTGGCCGGCTGGTGGTACAGGGCATGGCCGATTCCCAGCCGCTGGTGCCCAACACCAGCCCGGAAAACCGTCGCATGAACCGACGGGTGGAGATCTCCATCATGCAGGGCAAACCGACGGTGTCAGCCCCGATCAGCGCGCAGGAGCAGAAATAGTTCCGGCAAATTCTGATGAGAAAGCGCGATCCCGCTCGCAGGGACTGACATGGATTTTGTGCCGGCTTCATATTAAGATGCCTCATCCGAACCGACAGCTGCGGCTCTCTCTGATAGCCGCAGCTTCTCTTTTCAAGCAACCCAGGTTTCGACTATGAATCATACTCCGATGACTGTTCGCGGCGCTGAAAAGCTGCGTGAAGAGCTCGAATATCTCAAGACCGAGCTGCGTCCGCAGATTATCGAAGCGATTGCAGATGCCCGTGAACATGGTGATCTGAAAGAAAACGCCGAATACCATGCTGCCCGCGAGCAGCAAGGCTTCTGTGAAGGCCGTATCCAGGAAATCGAGAGCAAGCTCTCCAACGCCCAGGTGATCGACATCACCAAGATGACCAACAATGGTCGCGTCATCTTCGGGGCAACCGTGACTCTGCTCAAGAGCGAGACGGAAGAAGAGGTGGTCTACCGTATCGTGGGCGACGACGAGGCGGACATCAAACAGAACATGATCTCCGTGAATTCCCCCATCGCCCGTGCTCTGATCGGCAAGGAAGTGGACGATGTGGCCATCGTCAAGACGCCGGCAGGCGATGTGGAGTACGAGATCCTGGAAGTTGCCTACCTCTGAGGTAGGTTGATGCCAGAACAGGGGAGCCCCGGCTCCCCTGTTTGTATTTAGCGGGGCTGGTAAGCCTGGGTGAAGGCGTCCTGATGACGCTGGAACATCCAGTTGCGCAGCAGTTCAAGGTCCGGTTTGGCCATCTGGAAATGCAGTGCCCAGCCCTGGATGCCGTTGCGACGATGAATGTGCCTGACCAGCTCTGCGCTGAGCGGCAGGGGGGCTAGATCCTCGATGAGCAGGCTGCCCGTCAAGGTTGCGCCGACGGCCAGTCCGGGTGGCAGGCCCTCGACGACCAGACCATCGAGCGACAGGCTGTGCACCAGATACTCGTGCTCACCCATCCTGAAACTGGCCTTCTCATCCAGTCGCCAGGTGCGCGGATGGGGATAACCCAGCTCCTTTATGATGGGGGCGGCGATGCGTGGCTCGACGAAGCCATCATCCCCTTGAGTGAAGCGCAGCGGAAAACGGAGCTGATGTCCGGCAAAACGGGCTTCCAGCACCAGCTGGTCGGCGCGTTGTAGCAGGCCTAGCAGGGGAGTGGCGAGATAACCGCTCAGGGATTGACCGGCGGCCCGTCTCCTGATCGCTTCCCAAGTCCCGTAGCATGGCCAGTTCATCTTCGGTGAGAATCTGATGGTGATCCATAGCGGGTATCCACGAGTATTCATCGCAGGTTAAGGGCCTGGCGACTACTTTGGCAAGCGACTTGGGAAGAGGGGAAATGAAGGAAAGAGCGATGCTCTTTCCTGTTACTTGCGGGGCAGTTGGATTTTCGGCTCGTTGGCCTGACGATAGATGGTCAGCACGTGGCCGATGCTCTGTACTTTCACCGCGCCGGTTTCACGGACGATGGCATCCATAACCAGCTGTTTCATCTCACGATCTTCAGACGCAACCTTAACCTTGATCAGCTCGTGGTGGTTGAGCGCCAGATCGATCTCGGCCAGCACACCTTCGGTCAGACCGTGTTGTCCCAGCAGGACGACCGGCTTCAGACTGTGGGCAAGGCCCTTGAGGTACTGTTTCTGTTTATTGTTGAGAATCATGGCAATTTCTTCATAAGTCAGGGTTGAAAGGGGCGTATTCTACCCCCACTTAGCCCTTAATACTAATAACCCTTGTGGTTTTTTAAAGTCGACGATCATGACCCAGAAAAAACATTCCCCCAGTTCAACCCGCTGGTTAAAAGAGCATTTTGACGATCAATACGTCAAAAAAGCCCAGAAGTTGGGACTGAGATCCCGTGCCGTGTTCAAGATCGACGAGATCCAGGGCAAGGACAAACTGCTCAAGCCGGGCATGACGGTGGTGGATCTGGGGGCGGCCCCCGGTGGCTGGTCCCAGTTTGCCATCGACCAGGTCGGTGACAAGGGCCGGGTGATCGCCTGCGATATTCTGCCGATGGATTCCATCGCCGGTGTCGATTTCCTTCAGGGCGACTTTCGGGAGGAAACTGTATTGGGCGCCCTGCTTGAACGGGTAGGTCCTGACAAGGTTGACGTCGTCATGTCCGACATGGCGCCCAACATGAGCGGTACCCAGCAGGTGGATCAGGCCCGTTCCATGTATCTGGTCGAACTGGCGCTGGACATGTGCAATCAGGTCCTGCGGGCCAACGGCAGCTTCGTGGTCAAGGTGTTCCAGGGGGAGGGGTTTGATATCTATCTCAATGAAATCCGTAAACTTTTCACTGCCGTCAAGATTCGTAAACCAGACTCATCTCGTGCTCGTTCACGAGAAGTCTACATTGTGGCTACCGGTTTTAAACTGTAGTACCCTAACCTTCATCGTTAACTGTCAGTCTGCGAGGTTACTGATTTGAGTGACATGGCGAAAAACCTAATCCTGTGGCTGGTCATCGCCGTCGTGTTGATGTCGGTGTTCAATAGCTTCAGCCCCAGCGATACCACCAGTCGCCAGCTGGACTATTCCAGCTTCGTTAAAGAAGTGACCCAAGAGCAGATCCGTGAAGTGCGGATGGATGGCAAGGTCATTAATGGCGTCAAGCGCACCGGTGAACGCTTCACCACCATCATCCCGGCGCCGGATCCCCAGCTGCTCAACGACATGCTCAATCACAATGTCAAAGTGATGGGCGAGAAGCCGGAAGAGCCGTCTCTGCTGACGTCCATCTTCATCTCCTGGTTCCCGATGCTGTTGCTGATCGGTGTCTGGGTCTTCTTCATGCGTCAAATGCAGGGCGGTGGTGGCAAGGGTGCCATGTCGTTCGGCAAGAGCAAGGCTCGCCTGATGAGTGAAGATCAGATCAAGACCACCTTTGCCGACGTGGCTGGCTGTGACGAGGCCAAGGAAGAGGTGAAGGAGCTGGTCGACTATCTGCGCGATCCGAGCAAGTTCCAGAAACTGGGTGGCAAGATCCCGACCGGCGTGCTGCTGGTTGGTCCTCCCGGTACCGGTAAGACCCTGCTGGCCAAGGCCATTGCGGGCGAGGCCAAGGTGCCTTTCTTCACTATCTCGGGTTCTGATTTCGTCGAGATGTTCGTGGGGGTCGGTGCCTCCCGGGTACGCGACATGTTCGAACAGGCGAAGAAGTCTTCTCCCTGCATCATCTTCATCGATGAGATCGATGCGGTCGGTCGCCAGCGTGGCGCCGGTCTGGGCGGTGGTCATGACGAGCGTGAACAGACCCTGAACCAGATGCTGGTCGAAATGGATGGCTTTGAAGGCAATGAAGGCATCATCGTCATCGCCGCCACCAACCGTCCTGACGTACTGGACCCCGCCTTGCTGCGTCCGGGTCGTTTCGACCGCCAGGTCGTGGTCGGTCTGCCGGATGTCCGTGGTCGCGAACAGATCCTGAAAGTGCACATGCGCAAGGTGCCGCTGGCGGATGACGTCAATCCGGCGCTGATTGCCCGCGGCACCCCCGGTTTCTCCGGTGCTGACCTGGCCAACCTGGTCAACGAAGCCGCCCTGTTCTCGGCCCGCGAGAGCCGTCGTGTGGTCTCCATGGCCGAGTTTGAAAAGGCCAAGGACAAGATCATGATGGGCGCGGAACGTCGCTCCATGGTGATGAAAGAGTCCGAGAAGGAGATGACGGCCTATCACGAAGCCGGCCACGCCATCATTGGCCGTCTGGTGCCGGATCATGACCCCGTCTACAAGGTCTCCATCATTCCACGCGGTCGTGCGCTGGGTGTGACCATGTACCTGCCGGAGCAGGATCGCTGGAGTCACTCCAAGCAGCATCTGGAGTCCATGATCTCCAGCCTGTATGGCGGTCGTCTGGCGGAAGAGCTGATCTACGGTGCCGAGAAGGTATCGACCGGTGCGTCCAACGACATCGAGCGCGCCACCGACATCGCCCGCAAGATGGTGACCCAGTGGGGTATGTCCGAGCGTCTCGGCCCCATGCTCTACGCGGAAGAAGATGGCGAGGTGTTCCTCGGTCGCAGCATGGCCAAGGCCAAGCACATGTCCGATGATACTGCGCGCGTCATCGATGCAGAGGTCAAGCAGGTCATCGATCGTAACTATGCCCGCTCCAAGCAGATCCTGCTGGACAACATGGACGTGCTGCACAGCATGAAAGATGCGCTGATGAAGTACGAGACCATCGATGCCAAGCAGATCGACGATCTGATGGCTCGCCGCGAAGTGCGTGCCCCCAGCAACTGGCATGATGAGCACGGTGATACCCCGCAAGGCGGTGCCACGGTTGCTGCAGAGGCCAAGCCGGCGGTAGCCGAGACCGAGCAGGTGGCTGATGTCGATATCGACAAGGCCAACGATCTGCCGGCCAAATAAATCGTGATGATACAAACCCCGGGCTGGCCCCGGGGTTTTTCTTTATGTCAACGGAAGTAACGATGCAGCTAACCAGCAAGGGGCTCAGCCTCTCCCTCGAACGTCCCCACGTCATGGGGATCCTCAATGTGACACCGGACTCCTTCTCCGACGGTGGTCATTTCAATCAGCTGGAGCGGGCGATGACCCATGCGCACCAGATGGTGGCGGAGGGGGCAACCCTCATCGACATCGGTGGTGAGTCGACCCGTCCCGGTGCTCCCGATGTGAGCGAGCAGGAGGAACTGGACCGAGTCATTCCCGTGGTGGAGCGCATGGTCGCCGAGCTGGAGGTGATGATCTCCCTGGATACCTCCAAGGCGGCGGTGATGCGGGAAGGCTGCTCGGCGGGTGCCCATCTTATCAACGACGTACGAGCCCTGCTCGAGCCCGGTGCCCTGGCTGCGGCTGCCGTTGCCAACGTTCCGGTGTGCCTGATGCACATGCAGGGACAGCCGAGAACCATGCAGGCAGAGCCGCATTATGACGATCTGCTGGGGGAGGTGAGGGCTTTTTTCGACGAGCGGATCGCCGCCTGCCTGGCAGCGGGAATTCGGAGGGAGCTGTTGTTGCTGGACCCCGGTTACGGTTTCGGCAAGACGCTCGCACACAACTATCAGCTGCTTGCCCAACAGGACAAGTTGCTCGATTACCAGCTTCCGCTCTTGGTCGGTATGTCGCGAAAGTCTATGATAGGCAACCTGCTTGGCCGCCCGGTTGATGAACGGCTGGCCGGCAGTCTGGCCTGTGCGCTCATCGGGATGCAGCGTGGTGCCCGGATCATTCGGGTGCACGATGTGCGAGCGACCATGGATGCCTTGCGTACCGGCTGGATGGTCATGACGGGACAAGATTTCATATCCAAATAAAAAAACGAGAACAGACAATGGCAAGAAAGTATTTTGGCACCGACGGTGTACGCGGCAAGGTGGGTGAATACCCGATCACCCCGGATTTCGTGATGAAACTGGGCTGGGCCGCGGGCAAGGTGCTCTCCAAGAAGGGTACTCGCAAGGTGCTGATCGGCAAGGATACCCGCATCTCCGGCTACATGCTGGAGTCCGCACTGGAGGCGGGCCTGTCCGCCGCGGGTCTCAAGGCCATTCTGATGGGCCCCATGCCCACCCCGGCCGTCGCCTACCTGACCCGCACCTTCCGGGCCGAAGCCGGCATCGTCATCAGCGCTTCCCACAACCCCTATTACGACAACGGCATCAAGTTCTTCTCCGCCGACGGTACCAAGCTGCCTGACGAAGTCGAGATGGCCATCGAAGCCGAGCTGGACCACGAGCTGAAGTGCGTGGAGTCCGCCGAGCTGGGCAAGGCACTGCGCATCGACGATGCCGCCGGTCGTTACATCGAATTCTGCAAGAGCACTTTCCCCTCCAATCTGAGCCTGGAAGGGTTGAAGATGGTGGTGGACTGCGGTCATGGTGCGACCTATCACATTGCGCCTTCCGTGTTCCGCGAGCTGGGGGCAGAAGTGATCGCCATCGGCTGCAGCCCGGATGGTCTCAACATCAACGACGGTGTCGGTTCGACCGCCCCCGAGGCCCTGGCGGCCAAGGTGCTGGAGTGCAAGGCAGATCTGGGGGTGGCCTTCGATGGTGATGGCGACCGTCTGGTGATGGTGGACAACACCGGCTATATCATCGATGGCGACGAAATCCTCTATATCATTGCCCGCGATGCATTGCGCAACGGTCGCCTCAAGGGCGGTGTAGTGGGTACCCTGATGGCCAACATGGGTCTGGAACTGGCGCTGCAGACTCTCGGCATCCCGTTCGCCCGCGCCAAGGTGGGTGACCGCTACGTGCTGGAGATGATGAACGAGAAGGGCTGGCGCATCGGCGGCGAGAACTCCGGTCACATCATCTGCCTGGATCAGACCACTACCGGGGATGGCATCGTTGCCGCCCTGCAGGTACTGACCGCCATTTGCACCGCCGAGATGCCGCTGGCCAAGCTGCGCTCCGGCATGAAGAAGTTCCCGCAGGTGCTGGTCAATGTACGTTTTGCCGAAGGCAAGGATCCGCTGGCGGCTGACGCCGTGCAGCAGGAAGTGGCCAAGGTGGAACAGGAGCTGGCTGGTCGTGGTCGTGTGCTGCTGCGAAAATCCGGCACTGAACCCCTGATCCGCGTGATGGTGGAAGGGGAACATGAACAGCAGGTGCGTGATATGGCCCAACGCATCGCACAACAGGTCGAATCGGCGTTTTAATGAACAAAAAGGGCGGCTTTTAAGCCGCCCTGGTTGTATCTTGTTCAAACGATTCGAAAATTTGAAAATAGCGCTTGTCAGCTGACAATCCTCTGGATATTATCAGCCCCGCTTTCGCAAGGGAGTTGCCGATGGGACATCGCAAGCCGTTTGTAGCCGCCAACTGGAAGTTACACGGTAGTAGGTCGCAGTTAGAGCAGTTTGCCGGTCAGTGTCTGAAGGGCATTGATGAACGAGTAGACGTGGTCTTGTGTCCATCCCATGTGCATCTCGACTTTACGGCCGCATTGCTCGGTGAGCAGCGGGCAATGAAGTTGGGGGCTCAGAATGTGAGCCAGCACAGACAGGGCGCTTACACGGGGGAAATCTCGTGTCAGATGCTGGTCGAGGCAGGGTGTCGATACGTACTGGTAGGGCACTCCGAGCGCAGGCGTCTCTTTGGTGAGACCAGTTTTATCGTCGCAGAGAAGTTTGCGGCAGCCAGAGCGGCAGGTCTGATTCCCATCCTCTGTTTGGGTGAGTCAGGGGCGGCGAGGCAGGCGAGAAGAACCTTCGAGGTGATCGCCGAAGAGCTGGACATCGTCATAGAGAAAAATGGCGCGATGGCTTTCGATAATGCTATCATCGCCTACGAGCCGATTTGGGCTGTAGGTACAGGTAAATGCGCCACACCCGAGCAGGCACAAGAGGTTCATTCCTTTATACGTGGTCGCTTGGCGGAGGATACTCCGGTCATAGGTGAGAAAGTCAGAATCATCTATGGTGGGAGCGTAAAGCCGGCCAATGCGAGAGAGTTGTTTGCCCAGCCCGACGTTGACGGCGGCCTGATTGGTGGAGCAAGTCTCGATGACCAGACGTTTTTAGGAATTGTTGAAGCGGCAAAGGGTGCAAGTTAAATGTACGAGATTCTTTTGGTCGTTTATCTGCTGGTGTCACTGGCTCTGATTGGTCTGGTGATGATTCAGCAAGGTAAAGGGGCTGACATGGGCGCCTCCTTCGGCGCAGGGGCATCGAATACCGTATTCGGCTCCGGTGGTTCAGGTAGCTTCCTGACCCGCACAACAGCGATTTTGGCTACTCTGTTCTTCTTGATTAGCTTGGTGCTCGGCTCTATGTCCAGCAACAAGGTCAAACAGGGTAGTGAATGGGAAAATCTGCAACAAACCCAACAGGTTGAGCAGAGCAAAGCGCCAGTCAAGAAAGACACTGACGTTCCCGAGTAAGAGTTTTGCCGTGGTGGTGGAATTGGTAGACACGCTATCTTGAGGGGGTAGTGCTCTAGGGTGTGCGGGTTCGAGTCCCGCCCACGGCACCAATTAAGCAGTGAGCCTGGGTAACCGGGTGTATTATAGCCAGTCAGTCTTGTGTGACGAGGGTGAAGTGGCTATAATCTCGCACGATTTCGGACGCGGGGTGGAGCAGCATGGTAGCTCGTCGGGCTCATAACCCGAAGGTCGTCGGTTCAAATCCGGCCCCCGCAACCAAATTTCACGCATTTCCTACGCTCAGGAAGGCGGTCGCTGCGAGGCGACAATCAGGGTAAAGCGCCAAGCCCCGATTTGACATCGGGGCTTTTTGTTATGTGCAATTTACTCTGAACCAATTTCTATCTGGGCTTTATGCCCTTTTTTTGTTTTTTCGGAGGGTGACTTTGGCTACGTTGGAACAACGTTTGACCGATCTGCTCGAGGCTCCTGTCGTTGCCTTGGGCTTTGAACTGTGGGGTATTGAGTTTATCCGTGCGGGTAAACACTCCACCTTGCGCGTCTATATCGACGGCGAGCATGGCGTGAGCGTCGAGAACTGTGCTGAGGTCAGCCATCAGGTTGGCGCCATCATGGATGTCGAAGATCCCATCACCGAGGAGTATTACCTCGAGGTGTCTTCCCCGGGTCTGGATCGTCCCCTGTTCAAGGTTGCCCAGTTCGAAAAATACGTTGGCCAAGAGGCGGCGGTAACGCTTCGGATGGCAACAAACAACCGCCGCAAGTTCAAAGGCGTAATCAAAGCCGTGCAGGGCGACATGATCACCCTGACGGTAGATGGTAAGGACGAAGTGTTGGCTTTCACCAATATCCAAAAAGCGAACATAGTGCCGAACTTTGGTTAACGAGGCTATCGGATATGAATAAAGAGATTTTGCTGGTCGTTGACGCAGTTTCCAACGAGAAGGCGGTACCCCGCGAGAAGATTTTCCAGGCTCTGGAAACCGCGTTGGCGACAGCGACCAAGAAAAAATACGAAGGCGAGATTGAAGTTCGGGTCGAGATCGATCGCAAGACCGGTGACTACGACACTTATCGCCGCTGGGTCGTCATTGCAGATCAAGCTGCGATGGAAAACCCCTACGCCGAGATTACCCTGGAAGCTGCCCAGATCGAGCAGCCAGAAATCCAGATCGGTGAATACGTTGAAGATCAGATCGACTCTGTCACCTTCGACCGCATCACCACCCAGACTGCCAAGCAGGTCATCGTGCAGAAAGTGCGCGAAGCCGAGCGTTCCCAGGTCGTTGACCAGTTCAAGGACAAGGAAGGCACCATCATCAGCGGCGTGGTCAAGAAGAGCAACCGCGACAACGTGATCCTGGATCTGGGCAGCAACGCCGAAGCCGTGATCTTCCGCGACGACATGCTGCCGCGCGAGACCTTCCGCCCGGGCGACCGCATCCGTGGTCTGCTCTACGCCGTGCGTCCGGAAGCCCGTGGTTCCCAGCTGTTCGTCAGCCGTTCCAGCCCGGACTTCCTGAAAGAGCTGTTCCGCATCGAAGTACCGGAAATCGGTGAAGAGATGATCGAAATCATGGGTGCAGCCCGTGACCCGGGTTCCCGCGCCAAGATCGCGGTGAAGACCAACGATCGTCGTATCGACCCGATCGGTGCCTGTATCGGCATGCGTGGCGCCCGCGTTCAGGCGGTCTCCGCCGAGCTGAGCGGCGAGCGCGCCGACATCGTGCTGTACGATGACAACCCGGCCCAGTACGTGATCAATGCCATGGCGCCTGCCGATGTGGCCTCCATCATCGTTGATGAAGACAACCACACCATGGATATCGCCGTGGAAGCTGCCAACCTGGCCCAGGCCATCGGTCGCAACGGTCAGAACGTGCGTCTGGCTTCCCAGCTGACCGGTTGGGAACTGAACGTGATGACCGTCGAGGACATGCGTGCCAAGCACCAGGCCGAGAACGACCGCATCCTGACGCTGTTCACCAGCACTCTGGACATCGATGACGATTTCGCCAGCCTGTTGATGGAAGAGGGTTTCTCCACTCTGGAAGAGATCGCCTTCGTGCCGGTCAACGAGCTGCTGGCCATCGATGGCCTGGACGAAGACATGGTGGAAGAGCTGCGCAAACGCGCCAAGGATGCTCTGACCACCAAGGCTTTGGCCAAAGAAGAATCCTTTGAAGGTGTAGAGCCTTCCGAAGAACTGCTCAATCTGAACGGCCTTGGCCGTGAAATGGCGTACGCACTGGCCGCTCGCGGCATCGGTACCCTGGAAGATTTGGCAGAGCAAGGCATCGATGACCTTGCTGATATTGAAGGGCTGACGGCAGAGAAAGCCGGTGAGCTGATTATGGCTGCTCGTAATATCTGTTGGTTCGGAGAAGAGCAGTCTGAGTAAGATCAAACGGAGGAAAATGAATGGCAGAAGTATCAGTCAAACAACTTGCCACTGACATCGACACACCGGTTGATCGTCTTCTCCAGCAGTTTGTCGATGCCGGTATCAGCAAGAGCAAGGCCGACGACATGGTCAGCGAGTCTGAGAAACAGACACTGCTGGCCCATCTGAAGAAACAGCATGGAGGTGACGAGGTCGCCGCACCTGCCCGCATGACCTTGCAGCGCAAGACCAAGAGCACCATCAGTGTTCAGGGGACTGGCGGCAAGAACAAGGAAGTGCAGGTAGAAGTGCGCAAGTCTCGCACCTATGTAAGACGTTCGGCGCTGGAAGATGAACAGCGCCAGGCGGAAGCCGAGGAAACAGCGCGTTTGGAAGCAGAAGAAAAAGCTCGTCGCGAGGCCGAAGAGAAGGCCCGTCTCGACGCTGAAGAGAAGGCTCGCCGTGAGGCTGAGCAGGCTCGTCGTGAAGCTGAGGAAAAGGCGCGGATCGAGGCACAACAAAAGGCTCGACAGGCTCAACAGCCCGCCAAAGCAGCCGGTAGCACAGCTCAGCAAGAGGCAGAAAAGATGGCCAAGCGCGAAGCAGAAGAACTGAAGCGCCAACAAGAACAAGCAGCCTTGACCAAGGCTGAGGAACTCGCCGCGAAGAAAGCCGAAGAGGCTCGTGTCATGGCGGAACAGAACGCAGCCCGCTGGGCTGAAGAAGAAGCCGCTCGCGCCAAAGAGAGCAGCGATTACCATCTGACCACCAACAAGCACGCCCAGGCGGCTGAAGATGAGTTGGATCGTAAGGAAGAGACCAGCCGCCGCACTGCCGCTGCTGCCAAGGGCCCGAAAAAGGCCGGTCGTCGCGAAGACGATCGCGATGCACGCAACCCGCGTGCTCGCAAAGGCAAGCGTGGCAAGGTTGCCACTCCGAACGCCATGAAGCACGGTTTCAACAAGCCGGCTGCCGCGGTGAACCGCGACGTGGTGATCGGCGAGACCATCACTGTGGCCGATCTGGCCAACAAGATGGCCGTCAAGGGCGTTGAAGTCATCAAGGTGATGATGAAGATGGGGGCCATGGCCACCATCAACCAGGTGATCGACCAGGAGACCGCTCAGCTGGTCGCCGAGGAGATGGGTCACAAGGTGGTGCTGCGTCGCGAGAACGAGCTGGAAGAGGCGGTACTGTCCGATCGTGACGAGACCTCCGAAGCCAAGCCGCGCGCGCCGGTCGTGACCATCATGGGTCACGTTGACCACGGCAAGACCTCGCTGCTGGACTACATCCGTAAAGCCAAGGTTGCCGCGGGCGAAGCCGGTGGCATTACCCAGCATATCGGTGCTTACCACGTCGAAACCGACAGTGGCATGATCACCTTCCTGGATACCCCGGGTCACGCGGCGTTTACCTCCATGCGTGCTCGTGGTGCCAAGGCCACCGATATCGTGGTGCTGGTCGTTGCTGCCGATGATGGCGTGATGCCGCAAACCATCGAAGCCATCCAGCACGCCAAGGCCGCTGAAGTTCCCTTGGTGGTGGCGGTCAACAAGATCGACAAGCCGGAAGCGGATCCGGATCGCGTCAAGACCGAGCTGGCCCGTTACAACGTCATGTCCGAAGACTGGGGTGGCGATTGCCAGTTCGTCCATGTCTCCGCCAAATCCGGCCAGGGCATCGATGACCTGCTGGAAGCCATCCTGATCCAGTCCGAAGTGCTGGAGCTGAAAGCGGTGGTTGACGGCATGGCCAACGGCGTCGTGATCGAGTCCTTCCTGGACAAGGGGCGTGGTCCGGTTGCTACCGTGCTGGTACAAGAAGGTACCCTGCGTCAGGGCGACATCGTGCTGTGCGGCCTGGAATATGGTCGTGTCCGTGCCATGCGTGACGAGCTGGGTCGCGAGATCAAGGAAGCGGGTCCGTCCCTGCCGGTGGAAATCCTCGGCCTGTCCGGCGTTCCCTCTGCCGGTGACGAAGCCACCGTTGTGCGTGACGAGAAGAAAGCCCGTGAAGTGGCGCTCTACCGTCAAGGCAAGTTCCGCGAAGTCAAGCTGGCTCGCCAGCAGAAGGCCAAGCTGGAAAACATGTTCGCCAACATGACCGAGGGCGAAGTGTCCGAAGTGAACGTGGTGATCAAGGCCGACGTACAGGGTTCCGTGGAAGCGATCTGCGATGCCCTGGTCAAGCTCTCCACCGACGAAGTGAAGGTGAAGATCGTGGGTTCCGGCGTGGGTGGTATCACCGAGACCGACGCTACCCTGGCTGCCGCGTCCAGCGCCATCCTGGTGGGCTTCAACGTCCGTGCCGATGCCTCTGCACGCAAGGTCATCGAGGCCGAGAGCCTGGATCTGCGTTACTACTCCGTCATCTATGACCTGATCGACGAAGTGAAGCAGGCCATGAGCGGCATGCTGGCCCCCGAGTACCGTCAGGAAATCATCGGTCTGGCCGAAGTGCGCAGCGTGTTCAAGTCACCGAAATTTGGTGCCGTGGCCGGCTGTATGGTCACCGAAGGTGTGGTCAAGCGTTCCAACCGCATTCGCGTTCTGCGCGACAACGTGGTTATCTATGAAGGCGAGCTGGAATCCCTGCGTCGCTTCAAAGATGACGTCAACGAAGTCAAGAACGGCTACGAGTGTGGTATCGCGGTCAAGAACTACAACGACGTACGCGAAGGCGACCAGATCGAAGTTTACGAGACCGTTGAAATTCAACGGACTCTGTAAGGCTGGAGTCAGATTAAATAGGGGGCCGCGGCCCCCTTTTATCGCAGGATAGAATATGGCCAGAGAATTTAGCCGGACCCGTCGGGTCGGACAGCAGATCCAGCGTGAAATCGCGCTCATTCTGCAGCGCGAGGTCAAGGATCCGCGCATCGGCATGGTGACCGTTTCCGATGTGGAAGTGTCCCGTGACCTCAATTACGCCAAGGTGTATGTCACCTTCTTGCAGCTGGAAAATGATGCCGAGCGCATCAAGGAAGGGCTCAAGGCGCTGACGGAAGCCGCTGGCTACATCCGCAGCCTGCTGGGCAGCGCCATGCGTCTGCGCGTGGTGCCCGAGCTGCGTTTCTTCTACGACCAGACCCTGGTCGAGGGGATGCGTCTTTCCAACCTGGTGACCAACACCATCCGTGAAGACAAGCGTCGCATGGCCGAATCCGGTCGTGAAGAAGACGATGCCGCGCCGGATGAAACTACTGAGGATAACGCCTGAGATGTCTCGTAGACGTCGTTTCAAGGGCCGTGACGTGCACGGTATCCTGCTGCTGGACAAGCCGACCGGGCTGACCTCCAACGATGTGTTGCAGAAGGTCAAGCGGATCTACAATGCCGCCAAGGCTGGCCACACCGGCGCCCTGGACCCTCTGGCAACCGGCATGCTGCCGATCTGCCTCGGCGAAGCCACCAAGTTCTCCCAGTATCTGCTGGAAGCGGACAAGCGCTACGAGGTGACCGCCAAGCTGGGCGAGCGCACCAATACCAGCGACTCCGATGGCGAGGTGGTCTCCACCCGGCCGGTGAACGTGGCCGTGGGTACCCTGATCGAGTCGCTGGACCAGTTCCGCGGCCCCATCATGCAGGTGCCGTCCATGTACTCCGCCCTCAAGCACAACGGTCGCCCGCTCTACGAGTACGCCCGTGAAGGCATCGAGATCGAGCGGGAAGCCCGTCCCATCACGGTGTTCGAGCTCAAGCTCATCAGCTTTGAAGGGGATGAGGTCAAGCTGGAGGTGCACTGCAGCAAGGGTACCTACATCCGCTCTCTGGTGGATGATCTGGGCGAGGTGCTGGGCTGCGGCGCGCATGTCACCCAGTTGCGCCGTACCCAGGTGGCCAGCTATCCCTATGAGCGGATGCTGACCCTGGAACAGCTCGAGTGCATCTTCGAGCAGGCCAAGGCCGAAAGCATTCCGCCGCGCGAGCAGCTGGATCCGCTGCTGCTGCCGATGGACACCGCCGTGGCAAGCCTGCCCGAGGTGAACATGCTGGCCGCCGTGGCCGCCTATGTGAACCAGGGCCAGGCCGTGCAGGTCGCCGGAGCGCCGCAGAGCGGTCAGGTGCGCATGACGGTCGGTCCGGAGCGCGAGTTCATCGGCGTGGGCGAGATCGACGACGAGGGGCGCGTGGCGCCCAAGCGTCTGGTGCGTTATCACGACGAACACGACGAGGAGTGATCCTCAGGCGGTATTGACGCGTGTTGGCCGTTGTGGCTCTTTCCCGTTGCGTAAAGTGACGGGGACGATTATGATACCGCCCTCATTTCACGGCTGAATTAGAGATTGGCTGTGAACCTTTAAACACTCTACTGGAGTAATACCATGTCTCTAAATGCTGAGATCAAAGCTCAAATCGTTGCTGACAACGCTCGTTGCGCCAACGACACTGGCTCCCCCGAAGTGCAAGTTGCCCTGCTGACTGCCCAGATCAACCATCTGCAAGGTCACTTCAAGGAGCACTCCAAGGACCACCACGGTCGTCGCGGTCTGCTGCGCATGGTTTCCCAGCGTCGTAAGCTGCTGGACTACCTGAAGCGTAAAGACGTTCAGCGTTACGCTGCTCTGATCGCCAAGCTGGGTCTGCGTCGTTAATCGACCATCAGATTTCGCGAAAAAGGGGAACCTCCGGGTTCCCCTTTTTTATTGCGCGTCAGGCTGTTGCCGCCCTCACAGAATTTGTGTCGCTGCTTACCTTTTGCATCGAATCAAGTATACTTGCACGCGAATTTAAAGCGCCAAATTGTAAAAAGGAAATTCACGTGAATCCTATTGTAAAGTCATTCCAGTACGGTCAACACACCGTCACTCTGGAAACCGGAGTGATGGCCCGTCAAGCCACTGCGGCCGTCATGGTCAGCATGGACGATACCTGCGTATTTGTGACCGTAGTTGGCAAGAAAGAGGCCGATCACGGCCGTGATTTCTTCCCGCTGACCGTCAACTACCAGGAGCGTACCTATGCTGCTGGTCGTATCCCGGGTGGTTTCTTCCGTCGTGAAGGCCGTCCGAGCGAAGGCGAGACCCTGATCTCCCGTCTGATCGACCGTCCTATTCGTCCGCTGTTCCCGGAAGGCTTCCTCAATGAGGTTCAGGTGGTTGCCACCGTCATGTCCGTGAACCCGGCCGTTTCTCCCGACATCGTTGCCATGATCGGTGCCTCCGCGGCGCTGGCCATCTCCGGTATCCCGTTCGGCGGCCCGATCGGTGCAGCCCGCGTGGGTTACATGAACGGTCAGTATGTGCTGAACCCGACCACTACCGAACTGCCGCAGAGCGATCTGGACCTGGTAGTTGCCGGTACCGCCAACGCAGTGCTGATGGTTGAATCCGAAGCGGCCATCCTCTCCGAAGAGGTGATGCTGGGTGCGGTAGTATTCGGTCACGAGCAGATGCAGGCCGTTATCAACGCCATCAACGAATTCGCTGCCGACGTCGGCACCAAGCCGTGGAACTGGACTGCTCCTGCCGTCAACGAAGCACTGAAAGCCAAGGTTGCCGAGCTGGCGACAGCTGAGCTGGGTGAAGCCTACCGCATCACCGAGAAGGCCGTGCGTTACGAAACCATCGGTGCCATCAAGGCTCGCGTGGTTGAGCAAGTCATCGCTTCCGGCGTGGAAGAAGATGCCAAGAAGATCGGCGAAGAGTTCCACAGCCTGGAAAGCCGCATCGTCCGTGGTCGCGTCGTCCGTGGCGAGCCGCGCATCGATGGTCGTGATCCGGAGATGATCCGCGCCCTGTCCGTCGCCACCGGTGTACTGCCGCGTGCCCACGGCTCCGCCCTGTTCACCCGTGGTGAAACTCAGGCCATGGTCGTTGCCACCCTGGGCACCGAGCGTGACGCCCAGAACATCGACGAGCTGACCGGCAACCGCGCCGATCGCTTCATGCTGCACTACAACTTCCCGCCATACTGCGTCGGTGAGACCGGCATGATGGGTAGCCCGAAACGTCGTGAAATCGGTCACGGTCGTCTGGCCAAGCGCGGCGTTGCTGCGGTGATGCCGAGCGCCGACGAGTTCCCGTACGTGGTACGTGTGGTATCTGAAATCACCGAATCCAACGGCTCCTCCTCCATGGCCTCCGTCTGTGGTTCCTCCTTGGCGCTGATGGACGCCGGTGTGCCGATCAAGGCCTCTGTTGCCGGTATCGCCATGGGTCTGGTGAAGGAAGAAGAAGGTTTCGTCGTGCTGTCCGACATCCTGGGTGACGAAGATCACCTGGGCGACATGGACTTCAAGGTTGCCGGTACCACCGAAGGTGTGACCGCACTGCAGATGGACATCAAGATCGAAGGCATCACCAAAGAGATCATGGAGATTGCCCTGAAGCAAGCTCGTGGTGCTCGCCTGCACATCCTGAAAGTGATGGACGAAGCCATCCAGGCACCGCGTGCCGAGATCTCCGATTTCGCCCCGCGCATCCACACCATCAAGATCAACCCGGAGAAGATCAAGGACGTCATCGGTAAAGGTGGCTCCGTGATCCGTGCCCTGACCGAAGAGACCGGCACCAACATCGAGCTGGATGATGACGGTACCGTCCGCATCGCCGCCGTTGACGGTGATGCCGCCAAGGAAGCGATCCGCCGTATCGAGGCCATCACCGCCGAGATCGAAGTGAACCGCATCTACGAAGGCAAAGTTGTCCGTCTGGCTGACTTCGGTGCCTTCGTCAACATCCTGCCGGGCAAGGATGGTCTGGTGCACATCTCCCAGATCACCGATGCACGCGTGCAGAACGTGGCCGACTACCTGAAGATCGGTGACGTGGTCAAGGTGAAGGTACTGGAAGTGGACCGTCAGGGCCGCGTGCGTCTCTCCATCAAGGAAGCGAACGCCCCGACCGAAGCCGCAGCCGAGCCGGCTGTTGCCGCCGTCGAAGAGCCGGCTGCCGAATAAGCCGCCGAGCCGTGAAAAAGCCGACCTCAGGGTCGGCTTTTTTTATATTTGCGACTTGGCGTTGTTGCTTTTGAGACCTGTTGTTATAACGAAAGGCTTCCCGCGCGACGGGTAACAAGGAGCAGTGTAATGTCGTGGGCCCTCCTAAGGCAGTTTCCTCCCCTGGTCTGGACCGTAATCCTGGGCACCTTCATGGTGCGCACCAGCTATTACATGGTCTGGCCGTTTCTCTCCATCTTGCTCTATCGGGAGTATGGCCTCTCGGCGACCGCCATCGGTGCCATGCTGGGGGCGACTGCGGCTATCTCCACCCTGGTCAGTTTCTATGGTGGCTGGCTGTCCGACAAGCTGGGGCGGCGCAACATCCTGCTGGCGGGTTGTCTGGTCTAGGTGCTCTGCTACGGCCTGCTTGGCTTCTCCCATTCGGTGCTCTGGCTCGGACTCGGGGTACTCGGCAGCGGCCTCTCCTCCGGGCTCATCGATGCGCCCGGCAAGGCGTTGATGGCTGACAGCCTGGCTTCGGCCAAGGCCCGCGAGCTGGCGCTGCACCTGCGCTACTTCCTGCTCAACCTGGGGGCGGCTCTCGGCCCCCTGCTGGGGGTGACCCTTGGCATCAGTGCCCAGCAGCAGACCTTCCTGCTGCTCAGTGGCAGCTATCTACTGCTGGGGGCTGCCTTTTTCTGGGGATTTGCCCAAAGCAGGATAGCGGCGACCCACGGCAGCGAGCTGGGCTTGCGTGCGGCCATCAAGGTACTGTGGCTGGACCGGGGCTTCTTGCTGCTGGTACTGGCCAACCTGCTGATGAACCTGGTCTATTCCCAGTTCCACTCACCGCTGGTGCAGTACCTGACCCGGGCCGGAACGCCAGAGGTGGCGAGCCTGATCGCCCTTCTGGTGGCCACCAACGCCCTGACCGTGGTGCTGCTGCAGTTTCCCCTGCTGCACCTTCTGGCCCGCTGGCCGGGCAAGGTGCGCCTGCAGGTCGGCATCACTCTGTTTCTGGGGGCTCAGGTGCTGTTTGCGCTGGGGGAGCCGCAGCAGTGGTCACACTGGGTCGGGGCCGTACTGATGTTGAGCGTAGGGGAGACCATACTGTTTCCGCTGCTCAACGTGCTGATCGATCAGATGTCGCCTCCGCATCTGAAGGGGAGCTACTTCGGTGCAGGTGCGCTGGCCGGGCTGGGTGGGGCCATCGGTGCCTTGCTGGGGGGCTGGATCCTTGCCGAGTGGGGCGGCCAGGCACTCTACGTGCTGATGGCGGTGCTCTGCCTGTTTACTTTCCTGCTCTATGAGTGGGGCGCCCGCATTGCGCGTCCGGAACGGATTCGGGTCAAGCAGGATTGAGCCTCAGTGTGTCCCCTTCTGGTTGACCTGTTTCATCGCCTTTTTGGCGGCATACATGCGCTCGTCGGCCAGCCTGATCAGGCTGTTGCCCTCATCGAACTGGACAGGCCCGGTCTGTACCAGGCCGATGCTGAGGGTGACGTCGCTGATCTGCTCGCTCAGCGCATTGTTGAGGCGGGGCAGGAAGACATCTCTGGCCTGCTCCTCGTTGCAGTTGGGCAGGATCAGGCAGAATTCGTCCCCGCCGTAACGGAAACAGCAATCCTCCGCCCGTGAGACCTTGCGAATGCAGTCGCCGACGATGCGCAGGATCTCGTCCCCGCGCTGATGGCCCTGGCTGTCGTTGATCTGCTTGAAGTCGTCGATGTCGAGATAGGCGATGACCACCGGCTCTGAGCGGCGCTGGCAGGTACGCAGGGTGCGGGTCAGGTTCTCCTGCAGGTGGCGTACGCTGAGCAGGCCGGTGAGGGCATCGGTCCGGCTCATCTCCTCCAGCTGCTGGGTGCGCTCGCGTACCTTCTCCTCCAGTGCCTTGGCGTAGATCTCCGATTTCTCCTTGGAGGACTCTATTTCCGATACCAGGCTGCGGATATAGGTCTCGAACACCAGGGTGATGTCGAACAGGAACAGTTTGTCGAGGGCGGTCAGCATGGTGACCCGCTCCTGCTCATCGGGGATCTGGGCGAAGATATCCTCGATGAGCAGCCCCTTGAGGGTGTTGATGGCGGCCAGATAGAGCTTGGGCTCCACCCCGATCCGCTTGTGCACCAGTCCGATCCGCAGCCGGTTGTTGACGTATTCCAGGTCATACAGGCCGCTGAACAGGTCGAGAATATAGCGGCGCTGTGCCGCCCGCAGCCGGGTGAGGGTATCGGCGTCGCCGATCAGCAGGGCAATTTCGGTGATCGCGGTTTGCAGGGAGTAGAACTTGTCGACCAGGGCATCGATGTGTGGCTCGATTTTAGGGCGATAGCTGGCGAGCAGGGCGAAATCCTGCTCATCCAGCAGCAGCAGCTCCTTGCGATGGGCGATTTCGAACTCTGTGATCCGCATCTGCTCCAGCAGAGTCTGTTCAGTTGGATTCATGACAGTTTCCCGAGCGAAAATAGAGGCGCACGCATTGTTATGTAACTGACAGTGTAGACATTAACAGCCCAAGGCAGGTTTTCAAATGGCGCAGGATTGTTGCAGATCAACGCCTGCGCCCGGTTCTCGCACTGCTAGAAGGTCAACACCTTGTCGGCCGCCAGTGTCCACTGGGCCAGCAGCGGCAGGGTGCCGATCTCGATCCCCTCGATGAGCGGCAGCGCCGTGATGCCACGGGCATCGGTACAGGTCTTGCAAAGGCGAATGCTGATCCCCTGAGCCAGCAGGATCTCCAGCATCTGGCGCAGGTTGTAGCCCTCGGCCGGTGCCTGGCCCGCCAGTGCGGCGCTGACGGCATCTGACATCAGAAACAGTTTCAGGTTGGCACCGCCCTGTTCGCGCAGGGCGATGGCCAGGCGCAAGGCATTGAACAGGGATTCGCTGCCATAGGGGGCGCCGTTGGCGATGATGACAATCTCTTGATTCATAACAGACTCCTTGATGAAAGTAGCCATTGTAGGCCCATCGGCACCCCGCTGGCGTGATGTCGCACAAACTCTGTCGTAGCGATTTGCCCGCGCCTTGACCCGGCTGGCCGAGTACGGTCTGATAGGCGGCCATCAAACATGACAGGGGTACGAGGTCGTTATGTGGAAGGTTATCGGAATGAGCATGCTGCTGTTGGCCGGCCAGGCCTATGGCAGTGAGGCCGTTGGCTGCAAGGCGCGCCAGCAGGCCGTCAAGGATCAGCTGGTGTTTGCCAAGGCGCACGACAATGCGGATCAGGTCGCCGGGCTGGAGCGGGCCCTGCGCAATATCGAGACTCACTGCACCGACGCCGGTCTGTTCAAGGAGCAGCAGCAGCGGGTGGCCGAGCTCAAGGAGCAGGTCAACGAACGGTTGGTCGAGCTGCAAAACGCCAGGGTGACGGGCAAGCCCGACAAGATCGCCAAGAAGCAGGCCAAGCTGGAAGAGGCCCAGACCAAGCTGCTGGCCGCCCAGCGCGAGCTGGATGTGTTGAGCAAGCTGATCAAACCCTGACTCATTGATGAAAAAAGAAGCCGGCGCAGTCCGGCTTCTTTTTTATCTCGAGTTTCCCTCTGGTCTGGCTCAGCCGCCGCGCCGACCCACCATGTCGGCCGGCACCACCCAGGCATCAAACTGCTGCGCCGTCAGGTGGCCGGAGGCGATGGCCGCCTCCCGCAGGCTGAGCCCCTCATGGTGGGCCCGCTTGGCGATCTCTGCCGCCTTGTCATAGCCGATATGGGGGTTGAGCGCCGTCACCAGCATCAGGGAGCGGGCCAGCAGCTCGTCGATGCGGGGCTGGTTCGGGGTAATGCCGACCGCGCAGTGGTCGTGGAAGCTCTGCATGCCGTCCGCCAGCAGCCGCACGCTCTGCAGGAAGTTGTGGGCGATCATCGGCCTGAACACGTTGAGCTCGAAGTTGCCGCTGGCCCCGCCGATGTTGATGGCCACGTCGTTGCCCATCACCTGGGCGCACAGCATGGTGAGCGCCTCGCACTGGGTCGGATTGACCTTGCCGGGCATGATGGAGGAGCCTGGCTCGTTTTCAGGGATGATGAGCTCTCCCAGCCCGCTGCGGGGGCCGCTCGCCAGCCAGCGCACGTCATTGGCGATCTTCATGAGGGAGGCGGCCAGCGTCTTGAGGGCGCCGTGGCCATGCACCAGGGCATCGCTCGCCGCCAGCGCATCGAACTTGTTGGGGGCGCTCACCAGCGGCAGCCCGGTCTGCTCGGCCAGGGTGGCGGCCACCGCCTCGGCAAAGCCGGGCGGGGTGTTGAGGCCGGTGCCGACGGCGGTGCCCCCAAGCGCCAGCTCATAGAGGTGGGGCAGGGCGGCCCGGATATGGCGTTCCCCCTGCTCGAGCTGGGCGACCCAGCCGGAGAACTCCTGCCCCAGGGTGAGCGGGGTGGCATCCTGCAGATGGGTGCGGCCTATCTTGATGATGTCGTCGAAGGCCGCCGCCTTGCCAGCCAGGGTGGTGCGCAGGGTGGCCAGGGCGGGCAGCAGGTGCTGGATGAGGGTGGTGACGGCCGCCAGGTTCATGGCGCTCGGGAAGACGTCGTTGCTCGACTGGCTCTTGTTCACCTCGTCGTTGGGGTGCACCAGCCGCCCCTCACCACGGGTGCCGCCGAGCAGTTCGCTGGCCCGGTTGGCCAGCACCTCGTTGAGGTTCATGTTGGTCTGGGTGCCGGAGCCGGTCTGCCATACCCGCAGCGGAAACTCCTCATCATGCTGGCCGCACAGGATCTCGTCGGCGGCGCTCATGATGGCCTGCGCCGTGCGGGCGGGCAGCAGTCCCTTGGCGTGGTTGACCCGGGCACAGGCCGATTTGATGCGGGCCAGGGCGTGGATCAGCGCCATCGGCTGGCGTTCGCCGGAGATGTCGAAGTGTTGCAGGGAGCGCTGGGTCTGGGCCCCCCACAGCCGATCGGCCGGCACGGCGATCGCGCCGAAGCTGTCGTGTTCAGTCCTGCTCTTCATCTCATCCTCCCTTCATTGCGAAAAAGGGGCGACATCCTGCGCCCCTGTGGGTTTTCAGCCGGTCAGCGCCATTCAGCTGCGCGGGCGAAACGGCGTCAGCTCGGCCAGCGGTGCGGCCGTGCTGAACTCTTGGGTGGTTTCGGCGTGCTTGAAGATTTTGAAACCTTCGCCGCGGGCGCTCCAGTATTCGATGTGCTCGCCGCTGATCTGCAGCAGGCTCGCCTCGCGCAGGGCCACCACGTGTTCGCTCGGGTTGATGGCGCAGAACTCGGCCAGGCGCTCGTCGCGGGTCTCCCCCATGTGGCCGCTGATGCTTGCGTCCAGATAGTGGGGGTTGATCTGCAGCGGGAACAGCCCCAGCGCAGGCAGCACGGCGGCGCTGCAGACCGGCATGTCGTTGGTGGTGCGGATGCTCGGGGTCGCCACGTTGCAACCGGCGCTCCAGCCCACATAGGGCACGCCCCGCTCGCGCACGGCACGCTGGATGGGCACCACCAGGCCGTTCTCGTGCAGCAGCTGGTTGAGGCGCCAGGTGTTGCCGCCGCTGATGAAGATGGCGTCGGCATGGTTGATCGCGTCCACCGGGTCATCGAACTGATGGATGCTGATGGCCTCCACCCCCAGGCTCTCGCTGAGCTCCAGGGCGCGGGCATCCCAGTCGCTGCGGATCACCGCGTAGGGGATGAGCAGGATGCGCTTGACCTGTTTGCGGGCGAGCAGGGTCTGCACCCGATCCCGGGCCCAGCCGAGCAGGCCCGGGCATTCGGTGGCTTTGCCGTTGCTGAGAAGAAGCAGTTCCATGAAGCGTGTCCTCGATAAGTGAAAGCGCGAAGAGGTCACCGGCCCCAGGCCGGGTGACGGAAGCCCCCATTCTAGCCCGATCGCTGCTCAGGTTCTGTGATCGATGGCGCCATGTACCCTGATGAGCCCGTTTTTTGACCGCCAGATGAAACAAACCCCGGCATGCCGGGGTTTGTTGTTGCAGCGGATGGGTCAGCTGGCGCTGGCCGGGGCAATCCGGAACTCGGGTTGCTGGCGCAGCTTCCACAGCTCAATCCACTTGCGGATGGCTGACACCAGGATGACGGCGCCCAGCCCCAGCATCAGCAGCGAGATGCCGCCGTTGAGCAGGTTGTAGCCCTTGGCTTCCGGGTTGAAGTAGACGTGGCTGACCATCCAGTAACCGGCGTAGTTGACGGTGACGAACAGGTAGGCCAGCGGGATCAGGCAGGTCAGCATGTAGCGGCGCTTGCTGGCCAGTCGCAAGATGATGGTGGCACCTATGATGAGGCCCACCGAGGCCATCAGCTGGTTCGAGACCCCGAACAGCGCCCACACAGACCCGATGTCGCCGGACATCAGCAGGTAACCCCACATCACGCAGGCGAGCACGCTGGCCCCGATGGCGCCCGGCATCCAGTCGATGCGCTTGAGGGGCGGATAGAACTCGCCGAAGAAGTCCTGAATGAGGTAGCGGGAGACCCGGGTGCCGGAGTCGACGGCGGTCAGGATGAACACCGCTTCAAACATCACCACGAACTGGAAGAAGTAGGAGGCGAGGTTACTGAACCAGGGCACCTTGGTGAAGATGTAGGACATGCCCACCGCCAGGGTGACGGCGCCGCCGGTGCGGCCGTTCAGATCCATGCCGATCTCCTGGGAGAGGAACGGCAAGTCCACCACCTGCATCCCCAGCTTGGCGAAGGCCTCCGGGGTGGCGTTGATGGCGAAGTAATCCGCCGGGTGCAGGGCAGTGGCGGCGATCAGCGCCATCACGCCCACCACGCACTCGGCCAGCATGGCACCAAAGGCGACCGGCAGGATGTCGCTCCACTTGTCCACCAGTTTCGGGGTGGTACCTGAGCCGATAAAGGCGTGGAAGCCGGAGATGGCACCACAGGCGATGGTGATGGAGATAAAGGGCCAGACCGGGCCGCCGAGTACCGGGCCGCCGCCGTGGACGAACTGGGTCATGGCGGGGAACTGGATCTCCGGGTTGATGCAGATAACGCCGATGACCAGGGCGCCGAATACGCCGATCTTCATAAAGCTGGAGATGTAGCCACGCGGGGTGAGCAGCAGCCAGACCGGCAGCGCGGTGGCGAAGAAGGCGTAGACCGGCAGCGCCAGACTGATGGTCTCGGCACGCAGGGTCAGCCAGGCACCGAAGGCGCTCTCCTGCACGTAGGGGCCGAAGAAGACGCAGGCCAACACGGCGATGAAGCCCACCCAGGAGGCCGCTTGCAGGTTGCCGGTCAGCTTGTGCCAGATCCCCACCACCATGGAGATGGGAATGGTCATGAAGACCGCGAACACGCCCCAGGCGTTACGCTCCAGCGCGTGCACCACCACCATGGAGAGACCCGCCATGGTGATGGTGATGATGAACAGCATCGCGAGCCCCGTGCACCAGCCGGCGATGGGGCCGAGCTCGGCCTTGGCCACCTCGGAGAGTGACTTGCCCTGATGCTTCATGGAGGCGAACAGCACGACTGTGTCGTGCACCGCGCCGCCGATGACGCAGCCGATCAGCAGCCAGAGAAAGCTCGGCAGGTAGCCGTACTGGGCGGCCAGGACCGGGCCCACCAGCGGGCCGGCGGCGGCGATAGCCGCGAAGTGCTGGCCGAAGTTGACCCACTTGTTGGTCGGCACATAGTTCTTGCCATCCTCCAGCTGGTGGGAGGGGGTGACCAGCTTGTCGTCGGCCATCAGCACCTTGCGCACAAAGAACACGCCGTAGAGGCGATAGGCGATGGCGAGGATGCAGAGGGCCGCAATGACGAAAGTGATTGCGTGTTGCATGACGGAGTTTCCTTTTCCTGCGGCCAATCCGGCCGGGCTCAGGCTGCACTCTACCGATGCGGCAGGGAAAGGGGAGCGCAGAAAAGGTCAGTGGCAGAGGGCCGCTCGCGAGCGGCAGAAAAGCGGCCCCGAGCGGTTTGAGGGATGAGCCGGCGAGCGTGGCAAGCGGGTGAGTGGTAACGGGCAGAGCAGGAGCGGGGAGAGTGGCCCGCGCCTCAGGGGATCTCCAGCAGCTCCTTGAGGGGTTTGAGGTAGCGGCGGCTCACCGGCACCTTGTGGCCGCCCTGGGTTACTACCTCCGCCAGCCCGCCGTCCAGCAGCAGGATCTCGCGGATCTGGCCCGGGTTGAGCAGGTATTGGCGGTGACAGCGCACGAAGCCGGTCTTCTCCTCCAGGGTGCGCAGGGTCAGCTCTGTGGTGCCCTGCTGCTGGGCGCTCACCACCTTGTTGCCGGCCAGATCGCTGTGGATGAACTCCACCTCGCCAAGGGGCAGCAGCAGGATGCGGTTGTGGCCGCTGCAGGGGATGCTGCGCAGGGGCTGGGCGATGCGGGTCGGGTCCGGCAGCGGCTGGCCTGCCAGCTCACCTTTTGGCGAAAGCAGCCGCTGGATGCGCTCCAGCGCCTTGTTCATCCGCTCTGCCGTGACCGGCTTGAGCAGGTAGTCGAGGGCGTTCTCCTCAAACGCGCGCAGGGCAAACTCGTCGTAGGCGGTGATGAAGACGATGTGGGGGCGCAAGTCCGGGTCCAGCATGCTCACCAGCTCCAGCCCGTTGATGCGCGGCATCTGGATGTCGAGAAACAGCAGATCGGGCTTGAGGCGATGGATGGCGGGAAGCGCCTCCATGGCGTGGGCACACTCCCCCAGCAGGCGGATGTTGCCCGCTTGCTCCAGCAGCAGCCGCAGCTCCTCGCGGGCGAGGGGTTCATCGTCGACGATCAGAGCGGTCAGCATGGGCTCTCCTGCAGGGGAAGGGTGATCCTCACCCGGGTGGATTGATGGGGCTCGCAGTGAATGGTGACCCCGTACTCGGCGCCGTAACGGGCCTTGATGCGCCGATCCACTATGTTCATGCCAAGGCCGCTCTCCTCCTGCCTGGTCTGATAGAGGCCGGCGTTGTCACACACCTCCAGCACCAGCTGCTCGCCCTCCTGCCGCGCCGTCAGGGTCAGTCGGCCGGGCTCGAACATCTGGGAGATGCCATGCTTGATGGCGTTCTCGACGATGGGTTGCAGGGAGAAGGTGGGCAGCCGGTACTCCAGCAGCGGCTCGGGAATCTGGATCTGCACGCTCAGGTGCTCGGCGAAGCGGGCCTGTTCGATGTGCAGGTAGGCGTTCACGTGCTCCAGCTCGTCGGCCAGGGTCACCTCGTCACCTTGGCGCTTGAGGTTCTTGCGAAAGAAGGTGGAGAGGTGGTGCACCAGGGTGCGGGCATCCTCGGGGTCGCGCCGGATCACCGCCGCCAGGGTATTGAGGGCGTTGAACAGGAAGTGCGGGTTGATCTGCGCCTGCAACAGCTTGATCTCCGACTGGGCCAGCAGCCGCTTCTGCTCGTTGTACTTGCTGGCCAGGATCTGGCCGGAGAGCAGCCGGGCAATCCCCTCTCCCAGAGTGCGATTGATGGAGGAGAAGAACTTGCGCTTGGGCTCGTAGAGCTTGATGGTGCCCACTACCGACCCCTCTTCCCCCCGCAGCGGAATGACCAGCGAGGAGCCGAGCCGGCACTGGGGATGCAGGTTGCAGCTGTAGGGGATAAGGTTGCCGTCGGCATAGACCACCTCGTTGTGCTGGATCGCTTTGAAGGTGTGGGCCGAGTTGATGGCGGTGCCCGGCAGGTGGTGATCCTCACCGATGCCGATAAAGGCGAGCAGCTTCTCCCGATCGGTGATGGCCACCGCGCCGACCCCGGTCTCCTCGTAGAGGATGCGCGCCATCTGCTGGCACGCCTCCTGGGTGAAGCCCTTGTCCAGCACCCGCATCGCCCGCTCGGCGATCTTGAGGGCGCGGGCGGAGAAGGCGACCGAGTACTTCTCCAGCATGGCGCGGTGATCCAGGATCATCCGCATGAACATGGCGGCCCCCAGGGTATTGGCCACCAGCATGGGAGCGATGATGTTCTCGATAAGGTGGATGGCGTCATCGAGAGGGCGAGCCACCAGCAAGATGATCCCCATCTGCATCAGCTCGGCGACGAGGGCCACCGAGCCCACCACCCAGGGGCTGAACAGCAGGTCGAGCCGGTGGCGGGCGACGAAGTGGCGGTGCACCAGGCCGCCGAGCAGCCCCTCGGCGATGGTGGAGAAGGTGCAGGCCAGCGCGGTAAAGCCCCCCAGTGAATAGCGATGAATGCCGCCGGTGAGCCCCACCAGCAGCCCCACCACCGGGCCGCCGACGATGCCGCCGAGCACGGCGCCGATGGCGCGGGTATTGGCGATGGAATCCTCGACCCTGAGGCCAAAATAGGTACCCATGACGCAGAAGCCGGAGAAGATGAGGTAGCAGAGGATCTTGTGGGGCCAGCTCAGGGTCACCTGAGTGAGCGGCATGAACAGCGGCGTCTTGGAGAGCAGCCAGGCGATCACCAGATAGACGCAGAGCTGCTGGAAGAGAGATATCACGAGCGCGAATTGTTCGAAAGCCACGGCACACTATCTCGAAAGGGGATGCTCATCCAATGGACGCGGAGTATTAGCAAACCCCGATTTGCGCTGCAAGCCGCGGGCGCCGGAATAGCGCGCCTGCGCACAGATTTGCCGGCACCCTGAGCCAAAGGCATCCCCTGTGCGGCCCGATGGGGGATGGGCATAGGCCCGGCAAGTGGGTCACTCTCCCGGTCTGGCTCAGGGGCCTGGATTAGTGTCCCGGCTCAGGGGACTGAATGGACGTTTGCATAGAGCAGCATCAGTTCGGCCAGGGAATCGACCTCGAGGCGTTTCATCAGGCTGGCGCGGCACACCTCGACGGTGCGCACCGAAATGCAGAGATCCTGCGCTATCTGCTGGTTCTTGTGGCCCCGGGCGATGAGCTGCAACAACTGGCGTTCGCGCGGGGTGAGGCGCTCAAAGGCGGCCAGCTGGGCGAGGCGGGTGGCCGCACTCAGCGTCGCCTGCTCGGCCCGCTCGATGGCGGCGAGCAGGGGGGCCAGCTGCACCGGCTTTTGCAAGAAATCCACCGCCCCCAGCTTGAGGGATTCCACCGCCAGTGGGACCTCGCCGTGGCCGGTGAGAAACAGGATGGCGATGGGGCTCTGGGCCGCCTTCAGCCGCTGCTGCACCTCGGGGCCAGAGAGTCCCGGCATGCGGCAGTCGAGAATGAGGCAGGCGGGCTGGTGCAGGTCGACCTCGGCCAGAAAGCGCTCGCCATCGGCAAAGCTGAGCAGCTGCCGCTCGTCGCAGCTCTCCAGCATGAAGCGCAGGGAGTCGAGCACGGCCTCGTCGTCGTCGACCAGATAGAGCGGGGGGCGGGAGGGGGAGTCATCTCAGTTCCTCGGCATGTCGGTGGATGAAGGGAGGGTTTCGGGTGGTGGCACGGGCAGGATGACCCGGGCCAGACAGCCGTGGGGGCTCAGGTTCTCCAGGCTGAACTGGCCGCGATGGCTCTCGACCACCTCCCGGCAGATGGCGAGCCCCAGCCCCATGCCATCGGGCTTGTCGCTGTAAAACGCCTGCTGCAGTTCGGTAGCGGGGACCCTCAGGCCGACGCCGTTGTCGCGGATCTCCAGCAACAGGGTCTGCGCCTCGAAGGCGATCAGCAGCTCGACCCGGGCAGGCTCCTGTGCCGGTGCTTGCGCAGGGGGGTGAGCAGGAGAGTGAACAGCGGCGCGCGCACTCTTGGCCGCCCTCTTCGCTACACTCTGCGCCGCTCTCTTCGCTGCACTCTCGGCGCCATTCTTGATGAGGTTGACCAGCAGCTGCTCCATCCCGGTGCCATCCAGAGGCAGCTGGCGCGGCTGGCCCCGCCAGTGCAGGGTGAAGGCGACGTCGAGCGGCGCCAGCATCTGCTCCAGCAGGGGGCGCAACTCCGCCACCAGGGTGGGCAGGTCGCAAGGCGCGACGCGGGGAGGGCGCTTTTGCAGCCTGGCTCTGAGCCGGTTGACGGTCTGGGTGATGCGCTGGACCTGGAGCCCTATCTGCTCCAGAGCCTGACGCAGGGAGGCCTGGGCGGCAGCCTGGGCCGGATCCTGTGCCAATCTGTCCAGTCGCAACAAGGCACCCTGGCTGTAGTTGGCGATGGCGCTGAGGGGCTGATTGATCTCGTGGGCCACGTTGGCGCCCAGCTCGCCCAGTTCGGCGAGCCGTCTGGCCTGTGCCAGCTGGCGTCCCTTCTGCTCGAGCTGGTGGCGGGCTTTGAGCAGCCGGCGCTGGCTGCGGTTGAACAGGTATTGCAGCAGCAGGTGGTGGCCCCCCAGCAGCAGTACCAGCGCCAGGGCGCCCCAGCCCCACTGCTGATGCTGGCGCAGCCAGTGCCAGGCCGATTGCCACCAGAGGCCCTGCAGCGGGTGGCGATCCAGCGCCTTGAGCAGGCGGTCGATGGCGAGCTCGCTGGTGGGCACGGTCCAGCCCGCCGAATCGGCGGCGATGGCCGCCTCGCTATCAGCGGGCAGATCGTACAGCGCACGGGTCACCGCCAGCGCCAGCGCGGGGGAGGCCCGCTCCGTCTTGGCGAAGGACCAGTTGGGGTAGAGCCGGGTCGAGCTCTGGCAACCAAAGCCAGCCGGCGCCTGATCGTCCAGCACCCGAAACGCCCCCCTGGCGACCTTGCCTTCCCGCTCCATGCGCTCCAGCTGACACACCGGCACGATGGCGGCGACCACCTCCCCTGCCGTCAGCCGCTCGATGAGCCGGTCCAGCGGAAAGCCGGTGAACTGCACGGTGGAGAAGAAGTGCTCCAGCCTGACCCCCTGTTCGCCTGCCTCGAAGCGATAGGCGAGGTAGCCGCCGAAGGCGTTCTCCGAGACGGCGGCGACCGCTTGCCCCTCGAGGTCACGCCAGTGTTGGTAGGGGGCCTGGGCAGGCACCACCAGGGCGGCGCCGATGGCGAGGTTGTCCCCCCCGGCCGGACTCTTGAGGGTGGCGAGCCAGGCCAGCGGATACTGGCGCGCCAGACTCACCGACTGGCCCGGGTTGGTGATGACGAAATCGAGGTGCTCGCGGGCGACGGCCTCGGCCAGTTCATCGAGCCCCAGCGGATGCAGTACGAAGCGATGGCCGGGCACGCGCAGTGCCAGCCAGCGCAGCAGCGGTTGCCACTGGGCTCTGGCCAGTGCCGGGCCGCGGGTCGCCAGCACGCCGATGCGTATCGGCTCGGCCAAGGTCTGCCCCGGCGTGGCCTGGGATGGTGCGGATTCCTGTCGGGCCGGCGCTGGCGAAGAGGGGGTCGGGGTGGCTTGCACCCGCAGCGGCAGGGCTGACAGGGCGAGCCAGAGCAGCAGGCTGAGCAGGGGCAAGGGGACTGGGGCGTGCAGGGGGCTCTCCTCTCTATGCAAAGGGGCAGTCTATCACCGGGGCGCGCGCTTGCATGCGAACGGGGGCCGGGAGGGGTGGCAAACGCCGCCCCGGTCACAGTTCAGCAGGGCTGGGGCATTTTTTATTGCGCTGGATCAACCCGGCTCCCGGTATGTGGAAAACCACAATAGAGGCGACTTCCCGCGTTGAGGACAATCGGCCCAACCCCTTTCAAGCCAGCTCAGCAGAAGGAAAGACGCCATGGAGCCCAGCAAGCGCCGATTGTTATCCGGGATCGCTGCCCTCACCGCAGGGGCGGCCCTGATCCCCGTCACCCAGGTTCAGGCGCAGTCCGTTCCCGCTCCCCGCAACGGGCGGGCGGCCATCAGCCGGGGGGACGGGCGCAAGCGTTACGGCATGCTGATCGACCTGCGCCGCTGCGTCGGCTGCCAGGCCTGCACCGTGGCCTGCACCATCGAAAACCAGCCTCCCCTCGGCCAGTTTCGCACCACGGTGAGCCAGTACGAGGTGAGCGACGTGGCCGCCCTCGCGGCTCCCGCCTCCCTCTTGATGCTGCCAAGGCTCTGCAACCACTGCGCCGAGCCCGCCTGCCTCGATATCTGCCCCACCGGCGCCACCTTCCAGCGCGATGACGGCATCGTGGTGGTCAACAACGACTGGTGCGTCGGCTGCGGCTACTGCGTGCAGGCCTGCCCCTATGACGCCCGCTTCATCAACCACGAGACCAACACCGCCGACAAGTGCACCTTCTGCGCCCATCGGCTGGAGGCGGGGCTCTTGCCCGCCTGCGTCGAGAGTTGTGTCGGCGAGGCGCGCATCATAGGGGATTTGAACGATCCCAAGAGCAGGATCAGCCAGCTGCTGCGCGAACACGAGCCGGCGCTCAAGGTGCTCAAGCCCGAGGCCAATACCCAGCCGCGGGTCTTTTATCTCGGCATGGACGAGGCCTTCGTCAGCAAGGTCGACGGCAACCCGGCCCTGCGCACCCTGCTCACCGACGATGGCAAGGAGATAGCCCATGGTCATTAACGAACTGCTGGCCCCGGCTCAGCCCATCACCTGGCTGCCCTGGGCGGTGCAATATTTCTTCCTCATCGGCCTCGCCTACGGAGCCCTCTGGCTCGGCGCGTTTGAGCTGTGGCGCAAGGCGCCGGACCCGCGGCTGCAGACCCTGGCGGCGGTGCTGATGGTGGCGGCCGGCCTGGTGGCCCCCATCGCCCTGACCGCGGATCTGCACCAGCCGGCCCGGGCCTGGCACTTCTACGCCCAGACGCGCTTTGGCTCCGTCATGTGGTATGGCGCCTATCTGCTGCCGCTGTTCAGCCTGCTCTCCATGCTGTTCGGCTGGCTGCTGCTAAGGCCAGCCCTGGCCCGGCGCGGCGCAGAAGGGGACAAGCTAGCCCGCCTTGCCCGGCTGCTCTGCCTGGGAAGCTGGTCGGGGCACGTTTGGCTGCGGCCTCTCTCTTTGCTGGCCGCCCTGAGCGGGCTCAGCATCGCCATCTACACCGGGCTCGAGACCATGGCGGTGGCGGCGCGCCCGCTCTGGCATACCCCCTGGTTGCCCTGGCTGCTGACCCTGAGCGCGGTACTGGGGGCCCAGAGTGCCCTGCTGCTGCTCAATCGCTTGCTGACGGGCTGGCGTGCCCAGACCGAGTCGACCCTGCTGCGCCAGAGCGGTTGGACGTTAGGCCTGCTGGCGCTCTCCCTGCTGGGCTGGGCCCTGTTTGGCGGCGCCTCGGCGGCAGAGGCCGCGGCCCTCTATCGGCTCGACCCGAGCTGGCGGCTGGCGGCCCACTGGCTGTTGCTGACCCTGTGGCTGGCCAGCCTGCTGATGCTGCTGCGGCCCAGGATCTCTGCTCGCCTGTCACTCTGGGGGTTGGCGCTGCTGGGGCTGCACCTGGTGTGGGGCCTGCGCTGGCTGGTGCTGATCCAGGGGCAGCTCGCACCCAAGTACGGGGCCGGCGTCTACCTCTATGAAATCGCCTGGGGCCCGGCCGGTGTGCTCGGCATTCTCGGCACCTTCGGTCTGCTGCTGGCCCTGCTGGTGGCCCTCTCGGAGCTGGTGCACCCCTCTGCTTCCTCTGCCATCAAGGCATCCACAACTTTTGCACGCGAGGCACTCTGATGGATCACAGCAAACGCAAGTTTCTCAAGGGCGCCGCCATCGCCGGCGGCACCGGATTGTTCGTCGCCGGTTACAGCGACACCCTCAAGCAGGTGGCGAGCGGCCTCGCCACCGGCAGCTCGGGCCAGCCGCCCCGGGATCCCATCCATGGCAACTCGCTGGCCGTGGAGTACCGGGTTGACGAGCGAGGGGAGCTGCACCCCAACCCGGCCCAGCGGGTTGCCAACACCATGTGCCTCGGCTGCTGGACCCTGTGCGGAGTGCGGGCCCGCATCGACAACGAGCGCGACCAGATAGTGCGGATCCTGGGCAACCCCTATCACCCCCTCTCCGCCTGGCACCACATCGACTTCAAGACCCCGGTCAAGCAGGCGCTGCTCGCCACCAGTGGCTACCAGGAAGGGGGGCTGGACGGGCGCTCCACCGCCTGCGCGCGGGGCAATGCCATGCTGGAGCAGCTCGACAGCCCGCAGCGGGTCACCCGCTGCCTCAAGCGGGTGGGACCCCGTGGCAGCGGCCGCTGGCAGAGCATCCCCTTCGAGCAGCTGGTGGCCGAGGTGGTGGAGGGGGGCGATCTGTTTGGCGAGGGCCTGGTTGAGGGGCTGCGGGCCATTCGCAACCTCGCCGAGCCGCTCGACCCGGCCAACCCGGAGTACGGCCCCAGGGCCAACCAGCTGCTGGTGAGCAACGCCTCGGACGAGGGGCGGGATCACTTCATCAAGCGCTTCACCTTCAACAGCTTCGGCACCCGCAACTTCGCCAACCACGGTGCTTATTGCGGCCTGTCGTTCCGGGTCGGGGCCGGCGCCCTGCTGGACGATCTGGAGAAGAACGCCCACCTCAAGCCGGACTGGGACGAGAGCGACTTCCTGCTGTTCATGGGTACCTCGCCCCAGCAATCGGGCAACCCCTTCAAGCGCCAGTCCCGTCAGCTGGCGGCAAACCGGGCGCGACCGGGCAAGCCGTTCTCCTACGTGGTGGTGGCCCCCAGCCTGCCCAACACGGTGAACATGCCCTCCGCCCCCGCCAACCGCTGGCTGCCCATCCGCCCTGCCACCGACTCGGCGCTGGCCCTGGCCATGCTGCGCTGGATCATCGACAACCAACGTTACGCCGAGCCCTTCCTGGCTGCCCCCCATGCCGCTGCCGCCGAGCGGGCCGGCTATCGCGGTTTTTGCAACGCCAGCCATCTGGTTGTCTGCGACGGGGGGCATCCGCGCTTCGGCCAGATGCTGCGCTCAAGCGATCTCGGCTTGCCCTTTGAGGGGGAAGCCTATGGAGAGGGGGACGCCATGCTGGTAGAGGAGGCGGGCAGCGGCGAGCCGAGACCCGCCGGCCAGTGTGAGCGGGCCAACCTCTGGGTGGATCGCACCATTCAGGGTCCCAAGGGGGTGTTCACGGTCAAGAGCAGCTTCCAACTGCTGGCCGAATCGTGCCGGGAATATAGCCTCGCGCAATACAGCGCCGAGTGCGCCGTGCCGGTGGCCGACATCGAGGCGCTGGCACGGGAGTTCACCAGCCACGGCACTCGGGCGGCGGTGGTCTCCCACGGCGGCACCATGAGCGCCAACGGCTTCTACTCGGCCTGGGCCATCATGATGCTCAACGTCATGGTAGGGAACTTGAACGCAAGGGGCGGCGCCGTGGCGAGCGGCGGCAAGTTCGATCCCTTCGGGGCGGGGCCGCGCTACGATCTGGCGAGCTTCCCCGGCATGGTCAAGCCCGCCGGGGTCTTCCTGTCGCGCTCCAAGTTCCCTTACGAGAAGACCTCTGAGTATCGGCGCAAGCGTGAGGCGGGCCAGAACCCCTATCCGGCGCAAGAGCCCTGGTTCCCCATCTCCGGCCCCTTGCTCGGCGAACACCTGACTGCGGCGGTGAACGGTTACCCCTACCGGCTCAAGGCCTGGATCAACCACATGGGCAACCCCCTCTACGGCCAGGCCGGGCTCAGCAAGGCCATCGGCGAAGAGCTCAAGGACCCTGCCGTGCTGCCCCTTGTGGTCAGCATCGACAGCTTCATCAACGAGTCGTCGGCGCTGTCGGACTACCTAGTGCCGGACACCCTGACCTACGAGTCCTGGGGCTGGGCCAGTGCCTGGCACGGGGTGATGACCAAGGTCTCCACCGGCCGCTGGCCTATCGTGGAGCCTAGAGTCGCCAAGACTGCCGAGGGGGATCCTGTCTGCATGGAGTCCTTTTTTATCGCGGTGGCCAAACGGCTGGGGCTGCCAGGCTTTGGCGAGGGGGCGCTCAAAGGGGCGGACGGCAAGTTGCATGGCTTGAACAGGGCGGCGGACTTCTCCCTCTACGGGGCGGCCAACGTCGCCTATCTCGGCGAGCCGGTGCCCGCCATAGGTCTCGAGGATCTCGCCTGGTCCGGGGTGGAGCGGATCCTGCCGGTGCTGAACGCCACCCTGAGTGCGGAGGAGGCGGGCCGCGCCGCCTATCTCTTCGCCCGTGGCGGGCGCTTCGAGCCGGCGGCCAAGGGGCGCGATGACGCGGGTCAGCCAAGCAAGCGCTGGCCCAAGCCGCTGATGGTGTGGAACCCCGAGGTGGGCAGCCGCCGTCACAGCCAGAGCGGCCAGTTCTTAAGCGGTACCCCGCGTTTCTTCCGCCCCCAGCTGGCGGACGGCACGCCGCTCAATGAGGCGTTCAAGCCGGCCCAGTGGCCGCTGCTGCTCACCAGTTACAAGTCCCACACCATGAGCTCCATGAGCATCGGCTCGGATCGCCTGCGCCAGGTGAACCCCAGCAACCGGGTGCGGCTCAATGCGCAGACGGCGGCGCAGCTGGGCATCGAGAGCGGGGACAGGGTGCGGGTCAGTACCCCGGATGGCAGCGTGATCGGGGTGGCCGAGTGCGTGGCCGGGGTGCAGGCCGATGCCATCGCCATCGAGCACGGCTTCGGCCACAAGGAGCTGGGGGCGCGGGAACACTGGATAGACGGCCAGAAAGTGGTCGCCAATCCGCTGCGCGGAGCCGGGGTCAATCTGAATGACTTGGCGGTGCTGGATCCCAGCCGCCATGGCCGCTACCCCCTGGTGGACTGGGCCATCGGCTCGTCGGCCCGTCAGGGGCTGCCGGCCCGGGTGGAGAAGCTGGTATGAGGATCCAATGAAAACGGGGCCTGCGGGCCCCGTTGCTTGTCTGCTCTGCGTCACTGTCACAGTTTGAAGTCGACCCACACCAGGCGGTGATCCGAGCTAACGCCTTTGGCGATGCCGAGCTTGGCGTCGTACACCAGGTGGTAGCCCGGCTCGAAGCTGGCTGGCCAGAACACGCCGGAGGCGACCGCGTTCAGGTTGGCGGAGGGCAGCACGTGGTCAAGCTGCAGGCCGCTGCTGCTGGTGATGCGCTCCGGGGTGGGGCGGCTGTTGTTGCGCTTGCACTGATCCGGCTGGCTGGCGAGGCACTCGGGGCCGCCCTGGCTGACCGGGATCAGGGTGCCGTTGGTGACGGCCTGGTTGACCAGCACATGGTTGTGCAGATCCTGAATGGCGGTCAGGTCGCCATCGCCAATCTGGGGATCGGCGTTGAGATCGCCGGCGATGACGAACTTGGCGCCCGCGGGCAGGCCACCGGCCTTGCCGGCGTCATCCACCATGTAGCTGGCGGTCTCCACGTAATCCTGCCAGAAGGCGACTTCGGCCCGGTTGTGCTTGACGTTGTGGCGCGCCGCGTTGCCGAAGATGGGCGGGGTCGGGTGGGAGATGAGGAAGTGGATCACCTCCTCCTTGTTGCCGTGCTTGATGCGCACCGGTACGTCGGCGTGGTTCTTGGACGAGAGCGGGAAGGCCTGCCAGGCGGCATCGTCATACCAGGCATCGCCGCACTGGCGGCGGCCGGGATCGGCGCCTTGGCATTGTTGCAGTCGTCGATGACGGGGTTCGTTTCGCCCGGCATGTCCTTCCACTTGAATTTCTGGAAGGTGCGGATCTGCTTGGTATCGATGGGGTACTGGGACATCACGGCGAAGGCGTACTGGCCGTGGTAGTTGCCAAAGCCCCAGGCGTCGTCCGGCCCGTTGTTGATCTTGCCGTCCAGGTTGAGGTCATGGCCGCTCATCAGGCCGGTGTTGGTGGCGAAGTTCTGCAGCACCGGGTAGCTGATGGCCTTCACCTCGTCGTGCTGGGCGTGGGCCAGGTAGTTGTCGTTGAAGGCTTTGAGGTCCGTGGTGTCGGCGCCCTTGCCGTCATTGTCGAATTCGTTGAGCAGGAACACGTCTGGCCGGGTGCGTTGGATGATTTCGGCGATGTTGCGGATCTGCTGCACGTCGAGGGCCTTGGTCTTCTCAGCGCCGCTCAAGGTGCCGTCGGCGAGGCGGGCCAGCAGGGCATCCTGTTCGGTGCGACTGAGGGCCAGTTCACCGGCGAGCATGCCGGCTGCGGTGCGATCGAAGGAGAGGTTGAAGGTAGCGAAGCGAACCATGGGGGTCGGGGTCTCGGAGTCATTTTGGCTGTTACAGCCTGCCATCAATCCGAGGGAAATGGCAGCGGCCAGTAGGGATTTGCTGATATTTTTCATTGTAATATTCCGTAGCATCAATAAGTTATACCTTGCTCATGGGGAGCGAAGGCGTGCCCATTATAGGGATCCCGGCCCGGCAGCCGGGTTCTGAATGGGCCAAAGTGTGAGACCATTCACAGAGCAAAACGGGGAGGCGAGATGAGTCGGCGACAGACGGCCCTGGTGGTCGAGGGGGGCGCCATGCGCGGTATTTTCGCCGCCGGGGTGCTGGATGCGTTTCTGGCCAAGGGCCGCACGGCGTTTGATCACTGTATCGGGGTATCGGCCGGGGCGGTCAATCTGGCGGCCTTTCTGGCCGGTCAGCAGGGGCGCAACCACAACGTCATCACCGACTACTCCTGCCGTCCCGAGTTCATCAACCTGGCCAAGTTCTTGCGCGGCGGCCACTGGCTCGATCTCGACTGGCTGTGGGCCATTACCATCCGCGAATGCCGGCTAGATCTGGCGCGCTTTGCCGCCAACCCGGTGCCGCTGACCGTGGTGACCACCCGGGTCGCGGACGGCCAGGCCGCCTACCTCAAGGCCAACGCCGCCGAGCTGGAGCAGCAGATCAAGGCCTCCTGCTCGGTGCCGCTGGTCTACCGGGACTTCGTGCGCATCGACGGGGAGGCCATGACGGATGGCGGGGTGGCGGACTCCATTCCGGTGCGTCACGCCTATGAGCAGGGGGCGCGCGACATCACTGTGGTGCTCTCCCGCCCGCTGGGGTATCGCAAGCGGGCGCCGCGCCTGCCCGCCCTGCATCGCTACCTGCTGCGCGAGACGCCGGCCCTGGCTCGCGCCAGCCTGTCGCGTCATCAAAGCTACAACGATGCCATCGACTTCATCCGCCAGCCGCCGGCCGATTGCCGCATCCGGGTCATAGTGCCGCCGGCGGGTTTTCGGGTCGGCCGCATGACCACCGACCGGGGACGGCTGGAGCAGGGTTACCAGATGGGCTGGCAGGCGGCCCTCGACTATCTAGGGAGCGCTTAGGCGCGCTCTGCGTACAGTTGCGGCCCCGAACGGGATCGCCACCATGAAAGCGCATGGCGATGGCGCAGCAGGTCTGTGACGCGTCATTTCGCCCGGTCATTCCCCCTCTTGCGCGGCGGTGGCTGCTCTCTGTTCGTCTGCTTAATATGTAGCTGGATAATTATTTGCGATATTTACAGCGAAATGGTCAGGATTGCCACCATGAAAAAATATGACTATTAAGCTGTGCTAAATAATCCACGAGTCAATTTGTGACTTAATAATAAAGCGACCGGGGAACTTTTCTGACTGGTTATATTTGATACGCATTTATTTAAATGAAATTTGTTTATATTCATATATATAGCTCAACATAACTTATGCGAAATAGATTATTCGCTGCGGGTTGAATCTGTTTACATCAATGGCGAATTGATAGCCTGACTTCATCTCGGCTACTGTCCCCTCTCGATTCGTTTGGGTAGCAAACGGATACAAAAATAATAACGACAGAGACTGGACGCATTGATAAAGAGTCATCTTTATTGATTTTAATCTTGCCAAAGGAGCCGGAATAATGAGTGGTTTATCTTCCCATCATATTGCCCAAAATATATTTGCCGAGCTGTTGCCTTATCGCCGCCGCTTCCCCGATCCCATTCTGGGTCTGCAGCAGGAGGAAGCAGAGGTGGCCGCCATCCAGATCCCCCGTCTGCAGGTCTTCATCGAGCGTGGCGAGACCATCACCTGCGTGCTGCCCGCCTTTCCCACCAAGTCGCCCAATCCGAACAAGGTGCTGGGCACCCTGCCGGACATGGCGGAGCGGCTCTCCCTCAGCTTTCTCAACCACCTCTGCCAGCGCATTCAGCTGCACTACGCGCCCGGCATGCGGATCCTCATCTGCTCGGACGGCCACGTGTTCGGTGACCTCATCCGGGTGGCGGACCCGGCCATCGACGCCTATCAGGCCCACATCGAGCAGCTGATCCTGGAGCTGGGGGCGACCCACCTCGGGGTCTTCCACTTAGGCATGGTGGCGGGCATGGCCGAGTTTTGCGCCAGCCGCGACTTCGACACCCTGCGCGAACAGCTGGTGGAGCGCTATGCCGAGCCGCTGGCACAGATCACGGAAGAGGTGAGAAGCACCGAGGAGGGCATTCGCCTCTATCGCGCCATGACCCGCTTCCTCTATGAAGACAGCCAGCTGCCGGATACCCCGCTCTCCAACACGGCGCTGCAGCGGGATGCCAAGGCGCGCACCCATGCGGTGATCCAGCGCAGCCGTGCCTGGGGCAACCTGCTGGCGGAGCGCTTCCCCGAGGCGATCCGCCTCTCCATCCACCCCCAGGCGAGTCACAGCCTGAAGATGGGCATCCACATGCTGCCGACCCGGGATGACTGGCTCACCCCCTGGCACGGGGTGGCGGCCAATCTGGATGGCCAGTTCGTGCTGATGAAGCGGCGCGACGTGCTGGCGATGGAGCATGAGCTGGTCCATATCCACGGCCGTCCGAGCCACTACCTGATCAACGGCAAGCAGGCCGCCGCCTGAGGAGTTTCCCATGACTGCATCCATCGTTACCCTCGGCGGCGAGCGCTGCCGCATCCTGCCACAGGCCCCGTTCGGCCTGCTGATTGAACCGGCCCGCAACGCCCAGCCGGTGCAGAGCCTGGCTATCGAGGCGCTGCGCGAGCTGGCCCGCCGCCACGGCGTGCTGATCCTGCGCGGGTTCGAGTCCGGCTTCACCGAACCCGAGCGGCTGACCCGCTACGGCGAGGGGTGGGGGAGATCATGATGTGGCCCTTCGGCGCCGTGCTGGACGTAAAGGAGCACGAGAATGCCACCGACCACATCTTCGACTCCAGCTATGTGCCGCTGCACTGGGACGGCATGTACAAGCCGACCCTGCCCGAGTTCCAGCTGTTTCACTGCGTGCACGCCCCGGCGGCGGACGAAGGGGGCGCACCACCTTCATCAATACCCGCCAATTGCTCACCGAGCTCGACGGCGAGCGGCTGGCCCGCTGGGAGCAGGTGCACATTACCTATCGCATCAAGCAGGTGGTGCACTACGGCGGCCAGGTGCGCTCGCCGCTGCTGGTGCCCCACCCGGTGAGCGGCGAGACGGTGCTGCGCTACAACGAGCCGCCGCGCGAGGGGGTACGTTTTCTCAACCAGCATGCCCTCGAGATTGAGGGGGTGGCACCGGCCGAGCAGGCTGCCTTCCTGCAGGATCTGCACCAGCGGCTCTACGACCCACGCTACTTCTATGCCCACCAGTGGCAAGGGGGGACGTGGTGATCGCCGACAACCTCGGCCTGCTGCACGGCCGCGAGGGGTTCACCGCCCGCTCGGCCCGCCACATCCAGCGGGTCCACATCCAGGCCAGCCCGGTCTGCCTCAACCCGGCGCTGGCGCCGCAAGGGGCGGCGTGATGGCGACCATTTTGTTGGCGGCCACCGCCACCCCGGGCCACGTCAATCCCATGCTGGCGGCGGCCCGTCTGCTGGTGGCGCAGGGGCATAGAGTGCTGATGCTGTGCGGCGCCCTGTTCGAGCAGCGCATCCGCGCAACCGGTGCCGAATTCGTGCCCTTCACCCCCGAGGTGGACTTTGACTACCGGGCGCTGGAGCGGCATTTTCCCGAGCGGGCCAGCCTGAGCGGCACCGCCCAGATGGCGCTGGCACTCAAACGCTTCTTCGCCGCCCCCATGGCGCAGCACGACCGCCATCTGCGGGCGCTGATCGCGGCGGAGAGGGTGGATCTGCTGCTGGTGGAGAACGGCTTCTACGGTGTGTTGCCCTTGTTGCAGCAGGGGCGCGGTCGGCACCTTCCCATCCTGATGCTGGGGGTAAACCCGGTCTCCTTCTCGAGTCCGGACGCCATCTTCTACGGCCCGCGCATCCCCCCCGAGCTGCGCCGCTCCCTTGGCGAGCTGCCCTGGCTCGACGAGCCGACCCGGCAACTGCAAAGGGAGGTACAGCAGAGCTTCGATGCCGCGCTGGCCGAGGCGGGGGCGCCGCCGCTGACGGCCCCCTTCACCGATGTGATGGTGACGGCGCCCGATGCCTTCCTGCAGCTCTCCTGCGCCGGCTTTGAATACGAGCGGCCGGAGCTGGAGGGGGTGATCCGCTATGTCGGCCCGCTGCTGCCACCCCGGATTGAGCTGACGCCGCCGCCTTGGTGGGAGCAGCTCGATGAGCGGCCGCTGGTCATCGTCAGCCAGGGCACCCTGGCCAACGTGGATCTGGGGCAGTTGCTGCTGCCGGCCATGCAGGGGCTGGCCGGCGACGAGCTGCAACTGCTGCTGACCACCGGCGGGCGGGATCCGGCGCGGCTGGGCGCCGCCGTCCCGGCCAATGCGATCGTCACCGAACACGTGCCGTTCGAGCTGGCACTGCCCCGCGCCGCCGTGCTGGTGACCAACGGCGGTTATGGCTCGGTGCAGGCCGCGCTGGCGCACGGGGTGCCGCTGGTGGTGGCGGGCACCGGGGAGGACAAGGCGGAGGTGGCCACCCGGGTGGCGTGGAGCGGCGCCGGCATCAATCTGCACAGCAACGAGCCGACGGCGGATGCGGTGGCGGCGGCGGTGCGCAAGCTGGTGCACGAGCCGCGCTATCGGGCCAGGGCCCAGCTGCTGGCCGACGAGATGGCTGCGCTCGATGCCCGCGCCGCCATCGCCGGGGCGGTCACCGCCCTGCTCGGCGGGCAAGGGTGATCCCGTGATGAAACAGGGGGGCTCGATGGCCTCCCTGTTGTTCAGCTTGCGCTCAGTTTGTGGCTGCTAGGGTGGCCAGGGTGACAAGAGGCGGCGTCAGCGGCGCCGGATGCGCTTTTTCATGCAAAAAGAGCGATCCCGACGTTGAATTTTTGGCCGACTCAGGAAAGAATGCGCGCTCGGTAATCGACCTCGGACGCAAGGTGACTCGTCACGGGCCAGACCGAGGATGAAATGGCCGTCGGCCAACTTGGTACAGGAAACCACACAGGAATTTTATGAATCCCCTTCGCACTGCCGCTTCGGCTCTTTTATGTACTCTGGCGCTGGTCAGCCAGCAGGCCGCCGCCGTTGAATACCAGCTGCCTGCAGCCAACAGCCGTCTGATCGGTGAGAACCAGGAGTACGTGGTACCCGCGGACAACCGTCCGCTGGAGCAGATCGCCTCCGACTTCCAGTTGGGTCTGACCAACATCATGGAAGCCAACCCGGGTGTCGACCCCTACCTGCCCAAGGCGGGCAGCAAACTGGTCATCCCCCATCAGCTGATCCTGCCCAACGCTCCCCGCGAAGGGATCGTCATCAACGTGGCGGAGATGCGTCTCTACTACTACCCGAAAGGCAAGAACGTGGTGCAGGTGCTGCCCATCGGCATCGGCCAGCTGGGGGTCAACACCCCGGAGAACTGGATCACCAAGGTGGAGCGCAAGCGCGCCAACCCGACCTGGACCCCGACCGAGAACATCCGTCGCCGCTACGCCGCCCAGGGCAAGACCCTGCCGGCGGTTTGGCCGGCCGGTCCGGACAATCCCATGGGCCTGCACGCGCTCTACATCGGCAACCTGTATGCCATTCACGGCACCAACGCCACCTTCGGCATCGGTCTGCGGGTGAGCAGCGGTTGCGTGCGTCTGCGCGCCGACGACATCAAGTACCTGTTCGACAACGTGCCGGTCGGCACTCGCGTCCAGTTCGTCAACCAGCCGGTCAAGACCACGGTCGAGCCGGATGGCGGTCGCTACATGGAAGTGCACGAGCCGCTGTCACGCAACGAGGAGGAGTTCAACTCCACCGCCTCCGTGCCGCTGCCCATGACCCCGGCCACCACCCGCTTCATCGCCCACATGGACAGCGACTCCAATGTGGTCAAGCAGGTGCTGGAACAGCGTACCGGCATGCCGACCCGTCTCAACCCGCAGGTCTGATGACCGGGAAGACTGGCCAATGCACAACGGCGACCATGAGGTCGCCGTTGTTGTTTCTGGCTCTGTCACCGGTTATCAGCTGGCGGGAGGGGCATAGAGGGCCAGCCAGTTGCCCTCGCTATCTTCGATGATGACCCGGGAGCCATGGCCGCTGCCGATGCTGTGCAGGGGCTCGAGCACCCGTCCGCCGATCTTGGGCACCAGCTGTTCGGCCTCCTGTAGGCGCTGGCCAAGGGCGAGGTAGATGAGGGGGCCCGTGTGCCCCGGCTGGTGGTACTTGTCCATGGGGCCGAGACAGGCCGCCGCGTTGTTGCCATCGTGGCGCAACATGGCGAAGCGGATCTCCTCCTGTATCGGCGTGACCGGCACGTCGAGCAGGGCCGAGTAGAAGGCCATGGCGCGATCCAGATCCCGTGTCGGAATGTCGGCCCAAACCAGGGTATTGTCCATCTTGGTGATCTCCAGCATGTTCCGGCCGATGCGACCGGCGGCTCTGTTCCTTGCTGACGGCCTCTGGCGGCAGCTCGCAGGCAGCTTCCTAGAGGTTAGGAGCGGCCCATGAGGGGCGCCAGAGCGAAAAAAGCGGCGCCTGATGGCGCCGCTTTCGGGTGGGAAGCTGGAGGTTTTTTCCTCGATATATAGTTACTTGCCTGCAATGCTCAGCCCGCCGAAGCGGATGAATGGAGGAGCATGATGCTCCTGGTCATCCATTGGCGGTTACTTGCCTGCAATGCTCAGCCCGCCGAAACGGATGAGCGGGGCATAGAAGCTCTTGCCATCGTCGTGGTGCAGCACGTTGGCGACCGCTTCCAGCTCACCCAGCAGGCGATAGAAGTTGCCCGCCACCGTGATGCCGCGCACCGGCGCAACCCGCACGCCGTCCCGACACAGGAAGCCGGAGGCGCCGAACGAGAAGTCGCCGCTCACCGCATCGGCGCCGGAGTGCAGGCCGTCCAGCTTGACCAGCTCCAGGTACTCGCCGCCTTGCGCCTCGGCCTCGCTGTGGGGACCGAGCCCGAACACCAGGTGGCGCGGGCTGACATCCAGCGCACTGCGGGTGCTGCGCGCCGCCGAGCCGTTGCTGGCCAGACCGAAGTGGTGGGCGGTGGCGCTGTTGTGCAGCAGGGTTTTGAGCTCCCCTTCGCCAATCAGCAGCAGATCCCGGGTGGGGGCACCCTCGCCATCGAAGGCCTTGATGTGCATGCCGCCTGGCATATAGGCCCGGCTCTCCAGGGTGAGCCAGCGGGAGGCAACCGACTGGCCCAGCTTGTCGCGCCAGGGGTTGATCCCCTGCTGGGCCCACTTGCCCGACAGCGCGGCCTGGAAGCAGCCGAACAGGCTGGCCAGGGCATTGGTGTCGAAGATGGCGCTGTAGTGGCCGCTCGGCACCGCGTCACCCGCCAGCAGGCCGTCGGCCACGGCGTGGATCTGGCGGATGAGGGTCTGGCTGTCCAGCGCATCGAAGCGGCGCTCATACTGCCCCTGGGAGAACATGGACTGACGACCGTCGCGCTCGATAAGGGCGGAGCTATAGCAGCCGACGCTGAACGCCTGATGCTGGCAGAGGCTGCCCTGGCTGTTGGCGAGCCACAGCCGGCCCTCTCCCTCGAAGAAGCTGTTGTAGGGGGCGCCGGTCACGTCCGGCAGCGCCAGCATGTCCGACTCGAGGCGCAGGGCCAAGGCAATCTTCTCCTCCACGGGGGTGGTGTCGGGCTGATTGATTTCGGCGCAGTCGGTGGCGAGCCGGCTCTGCTGCACGGCGATGGTCTGATCCGGGTCTACCTTGGCGAAGCGGCTGGCATCCAGCGCATCCTGCAGCATGGCGGCCAGCGCCGACTCGTCGAGGGATTCCGAATAGGCGATGCCGACCCGGCCCTCTTTTATCAGCCGAATGCCGATCTGCTGGCTGCTGGTGACCTTGTATTCGCTGAGTTCGCCCTTGTCGGCCTTGAGGGAGAAGGCCTTGTCCTGATTGGCGATGATGTCCGCCTCGGCACCGAGATCGGCGACCTGGTCCAGCAAACGGGTCAGTAGTTGGTTCATGTCGAGTTGGCTCATCAGGCGTTCCCCCCTACCAGAATGCTGTCAACCTTGAGCGGCGGCTGGCCGACGGATGCCGGAATTGAGCCGGAGACCGATCCGCACATGCCGGCGGAGAGGGCCAGATCGCGCCCCACCATGGAGATCTCCTTGAGCACCTGCGGGCCGGTACCGATCAGGGTGGCCGACTTGAGCGGCCGGGTGATCTTGCCCCCTTCGATGAGGTAGGCCTCCTGCACATTGAAGTTGAACTCGCCGGTGCCGGGCTGCACCGAGCCCCCTCCCATCCGCTTGGCATAGATGCCGTGCTCCACGGTTGCCAGCATCTCGTCCAGGCTGTGATTGCCCGGCTCTATGTAGGTGTTGCGCATGCGCGAGGCCGGCGCGAACTTGTAGGATTCGCGGCGCCCGGAACCGGTACGGGCGTAGCCGGTGCGCAGGGCCCCCATCCGGTCCACCAGGAAGCCGGTGAGCACGCCATCTTTGATGAGCTGGGTGTGCTGAGTCGCCATTCCCTCGTCATCGACGTTGATGGAACCCCAGGCGTTGCCCTGCAGCCCCTCGTCCACCGCGCTGACCGCCGGATTGGCGATGAGCTGGCCCATCTTGTCGTGGAACACCGAGGCCTTCTTGGCCACCGAAGTGGTCTCCAGCAGGTGGCCGCACGCCTCGTGGAAGATGACGCCGCCAAAGCCGCTCTCCATGATGACCGGCAGCTTGCCGCTCGGGCAGGGGGCTGCGCCCAGTTTCACCAGCGCCTGGCGGGTAGCGGTGAGGGCCAGCTCGCGGGGATCCACGCCGGCGGCGTGTTCCCAGCCCATCATGGCGCCAGGGGCTTCGTAACCAACGCTCTGTTCGCTGCCAAGGGCGGCGATGGTCTGGGCCATGATGCGGTTGTAGTGGCGGCGATCGCTCACCTGCACCCCTTCGCTGTTGAAGATCTCCACCTCCTGTTCCCAGCCCAGCACGTTGCCGGCAAACTGGCTCACCTTGGTGCTCTCGGCGCGGGCCGCGGCATCCATGGTGTGCAGGTAGGCAATCTTCTGTTCCAGCAACTTGTCGGCTGAGAGCGGTAGGGCCACAGGGTTGCGATCGCTCAGGCGACTGAAATCGAAGGCGGTGGCAGCCACTACGGGGTCACGCCGGTCCTTGGCCGCCAGCAGGCTGACGATGCGCAACAGCTCATCGCGGCTGGCCAGGTTGGTGTAGCCGTAGAGCACCTTGTGGCCGTAGCACAGGCGCACGCCGATGCCGAAATCGAGGCCACCGCTGATGTTTTCTATCTGGCTGGAGAGCAGGCTGAGCTGGCTGCGGCGCTTGCGCTCCACAAACAGCTCGGCGAAGTCGGCACCCAGCGCCAGCGCGTGATCGAGCACGTCGCGGGCGATGGCAGGGGCCAACAGGGAGAATGGGGTCATAGAATTTCCTTATTCTGGTCTGTCCGTTTGCTTCCGATACCCGGCTCTGATTGTTATGGGGTACCGTTTCCATTGTTGCAGACCAGCACAAAAAAGTCGCTATAGCGTCATGCGATGATACCGATTGAGAAAATCGGTGCGATTTATGCGCCCGGCGGCCCGAAACCCGGCCGCCGGCAGTCAGTGAAGCGTCGCCGCTGACGTTTGTTCAATCAAGGGGCCTTTGACCAGGCCTTCGTCGTCATGCCGTGTGGGGAGAGGGCGATGGCTGGGGGCCATCGCCACTGGTGTCAGGCAACCCTGCTTCAGAGCAGCTCGTGTATCTCGCTCAGGATCTGGTCAACCCACTGCTCGATGCGGGATTCGGTCTGGTCGTACTGATTGGCGTCGTCGAGCGCCAGGCCGACGAAGTGACGGCCATCGTCGATCAGCGCCTTGGAGGCATCGAACTCGTAACCCTCGTTGGGCCAGTAGCCCACCAGCTTGACTCCCTTGGGGACCAGCTGATCGTGCAGCAGGCCGAGGGCATCCTGATACCATTCGCCGTAACCCAGCTGATCGCCAAGGCCGAACAGGGCGATGATGCGACCTTCCAGCTCGACATCCTGAATGTCTTCCCAGCGGGATTCCCAGTCTTCCTGCAGCTCGCCGAAGTCCCAGGTGGAGATGCCCAGGATCAGGATGTCGTACTCCTGCATGAGGGTGAGGGGCACATCCTTGATGTTGTGGAGATCGACCAGCTCGGGGCCAATGAGGGCGCGGATCTTCTCGGCGGCCATCTCGGTGTAGCAGGTGGTAGAGCCGTAAAACAAACCTATCTTCATCGCTCTTCTCTTGATCGCAGTCGGCAATGGGAGCGGGCAACCGCAGGGTGGCGCCCGGGGGAGGGCGTCAGTCTAGCAGATTGGCCGGCGCGCTTCATCGCCTGGCGGGCGATGGACAACGGCAACTTGCGGCCGCGGTGGGTCGGCACGTTACAATGGGCCATGTTTTCCCTGAGCGCGGCGCACCATGAGCAAGTCTGAATCCCATCCCCTGATCGAGCCGTTTCTGGATGCCCTCTGGCTGGAGCGGGGTCTCTCCGACAACACGGTCAGCTCCTATCGCACCGATCTGGAAAAATTCTCCCTCTGGCTCGACGAGCAGGGTGGCTCCCTGCTGCTGGCGGGGCTGGACGACATCCAGCACTATCTCGCCTGGCGGGTGGACCAGCAGTTTGCGGCCAGCAGCACGGCCCGCTTCCTGTCGGCCCTGCGCCGTTTCTATCAGTACCTCAACCGGGAGAAGCTGCGCAGCGACGATCCCACCGTGCTGCTGGAGGGGCCCAAGCTGCCCAAGAAGTTGCCATCGGATCTCAGCGAAGCCGAGGTGGAGGCGCTGCTGCAAGCGCCGCTGGTGGACGAGTCGCTGGAGCTGCGGGACAAGGCGATGCTCGAGCTGCTCTACGCCACCGGGCTGCGGGTCTCCGAGCTGGTGGGGCTGACCGCCGAGCATGTCAGCCTGCGCCAGGGGCTGGTGCGGGTGGTCGGCAAGGGGAACAAGGAGCGACTGGTGCCCATGGGGGAGGAGGCAGTGCACTGGCTGGAGCGTTACTACCGGGAGGCCCGCACCCTGCTGCTCGGCGGCACCAGCTCGGATGTGGTGTTTCCCTCCAAGCAGGCCCGTATGATGACCCGCCAGACCTTCTGGCATCGCATCAAGCTCTATGCCCTGCGGGCCGGGATTAACGGCGAGCTATCCCCCCATACCTTGCGCCACGCCTTCGCCACCCATCTGCTCAACCACGGCGCCGATCTGCGGGTGGTGCAGATGCTGCTGGGCCACGCTGATCTCTCCACCACCCAGATCTATACCCACGTGGCCAACGAGCGGCTCAAGGCGCTGCACGGCCAGCACCATCCGCGCGCCTGACCGGCAACAAAAAACCGCCAGAAGGCGGTTTTTTTTCGAATACACGACAGGAGCTGGCGCTTATTTTCCCTGCTGGGATTTGAGCAGATCGCGGATCTCGGTCAGCAGTTCCTGATCCTTGGTCGGGCCGGCCGGGGCGGCTTCCTCTTCCTGCTTGCGCTTGAGGGTGTTGATGGCCTTCAGCCCCATGAAGATGGCGAAGGAGATGATCAGGAAGTCGATGATGGTCTGGATGAACTTGCCGTAGGCGATGACCACGGCCGGGGTGCTCCCCTCGGCGGCCTTCAGGGTCACGGCGAGGTCGCTGAAGTCCACGCCCCCCAGGATCAGGCCGATGGGCGGCATGATCACGTCTCCAACGAAGGAGGAGACTATCTTGCCGAAGGCGGCACCAATGATGATACCGACCGCCATGTCGATCACGTTGCCTCTGGACGCAAAGGCCTTGAACTCTTGAATCAGACTCATTTTCCCCTCCAAAAATGGGCAAGGTACGGCCAGTGCCGCACCGGTATTTGAATAATAAAGCTTCAGGAAAACAGAGGATGACCGTCGTGTTTCCTGTCGTCCCGGTTAGCTTGCTGGGCCTTTGCCCGATTGGCAACCTGTCAGATCGGGATTTTTTGCGGCCCCACTTATTAATCAATCAGTAATTAAGCGGTTGAGGAGAGAATATTCACTGAGTTACCTTGTGAGTCCATTCGTTCATGCCAAGTGAGTAAAAGAGTGAAGTATTTACTGCTGGGAATGATGCTGCTGGGCTCTTTTGCCGCCAGCGCGGGGATGGATCCCCAACTGTTGAAGCAGACCATAGAGCAACGGCTCGGGGTACAGGTCTATCTGGTGGACGAGACCCCCATGCCCGGTCTCTACATGCTGGGCACCGCCCAGGGGCTGCTCTATACCGATGCCAGGGGCGACTATGTGCTGCAGGGTACCATGCTGGATCTGGCCCACGACATGAAAAACCTCACCATGCTGGGGCTGCGTCAGCAGCGGCAACTTGCCCTGGCGCAGATCGGCGAGCGGCGGGTACAGCTGCGGGCCGAGCAGGAGCGCCATCGCGTCACCCTGTTCACCGATCTCGCCTGCAGCAGCTGTCGCACTACCCTGGAAGAGCTGCCGGTCCTGCAGGCGAGAGGGGTCAGCGTGCAACTGCTACCGGTGCTCGGCACCTTTGCCGATCTGGCCGAGGCGCAGGCGCGCTGGTGCAATCCCCGGCAGTTCGGTGCACTGGATCTCAGTGATCGTTTGCCTGAGACCGGCTGTAATGAGATCCTTGCCCATCATATCGGCCTGAGCCAGTGGCTCGGGATCAAGGCGCTGCCGAGCTGGGTCCTGCCAAATGGCGACCTGGTGCGCGGTTATCAGAGCCCTGAACAACTGCTCAAGATACTGGATCACATCAATGCCCCTGCTAATCCGTCGTCGTCCGCGAGTTGATGATTCCCATCTGCCCGCCACCCTGCACCCGCTGCTTCGTCAAATCTTCGCCAGCCGCGGGGTTGAAGATCCCGCTCTGCTGGAGCGCAGTGCCAGCTCGCTGCTGCCGCCCCAGCGCCTGTTCGGCATGGCGCAGGCGGTGCCGCTGCTGGCCGAGGCGCTGACGGCGCAAAAACGCATTCTCATCGTCGGTGACTTCGACTGCGACGGCGCCACCAGTTCGGCGCTGTGCGTGCTGGCCCTGCGCGCCATGGGCGGTCGCCACATCGATTTTCTGGTGCCCAACCGCTTCGAGTTCGGGTATGGCCTCACCCCGGAGATCGTCGAGCTGGCGGTAGCCCGCGGCGCCGAGTTCCTGATCACGGTGGACAACGGCATCTCCAGCATCGCCGGGGTGGCGGCGGCCAAGGCGGCAGGCATGCAGGTACTGGTTACCGATCACCATTTGCCGGGCCAGGAGCTGCCTGACGCCGATGCGATAGTGAACCCCAACCAGCATGGCTGCGACTTTCCCTCCAAGTCGCTGGCCGGGGTCGGGGTCGCCTTCTATCTGATGGCGGCTCTCAACACCCATCTGCGCCAGAGCGGCTGGTATGAGCGTCAGGGGCTGCGCGCCCCCAACGTGGCGGATTACCTCGATCTGGTGGCGCTCGGCACCGTGGCCGACGTGGTAGCGCTCGATGGCAACAACCGCATCCTGGTTCATCAGGGCTTGCAGCGGATCCGGGCCGGCCGCTGCCGCCCCGGCATCCAGGCGCTGGTGGACGTGTCGGGCCGCGACGGGCGTCGCCTGTGCGCCGCCGATCTCGGCTTTGCGCTGGGGCCGCGCCTCAACGCGGTGGGCCGGCTCGACGATATGTCGCTCGGGGTCGCCTGCCTGCTGAGCGAGGACATCAACCTGGCGCGCCAGCTCGCTTCCGAAATGGACAGCCTCAACCAGGAGCGCAAGGAGATCGAGCAGGGGATGCAGCAGGAGGCGCTCGCCACCCTGGAGCAGATCCGTTTTCGCGACGGCGAGGTGCCCTCCGGCATCGTGCTGCACCGGGACGAGTGGCATCAGGGGGTGGTGGGGCTGGTGGCCTCCAAGGTGAAGGAGAAGTACTATCGCCCGGTCATCGCGTTTGCCGAGAGCAGCGAGACCGAACTCAAGGGCTCCGGGCGCTCCATCCCGGGGGTGCACCTGCGCGATGCGCTGGAACTGCTCGACACCCGCCACCCCGGTTTGATGGGCAAGTTTGGCGGCCACGCCATGGCGGCCGGGCTGACCCTGCCCAAGGCCAATATCGAGGCCTTCGGTCGGGCTTTTGAGGCAGTCATCGGCGAGCTGGTGACCCCTGAGCTCTTGACCGGGGTGTTGCTCACCGATGGCGAGCTGCTGCCCGATGAGCTGAGTCTGGAGCTGGCGGAGCTGATCCGCGCCTCCGGCCCCTGGGGTCAGGCCTTTCCCGAGCCGCTGTTTGACGGCGAATTCGTGCTGGTGCAGCAGCGGCTGGTGGGGGAGAAGCACCTCAAGATGATGCTGACCACGGATTCCGGCCATGCGGTGGATGCCATCGCCTTCGGGGTCGATCTCAAGCGCTGGCCCGACGCCTCGGTCAAGCGGGTGCGGCTGGTCTACCGGCTTGACGTCAACGAGTGGCGCGGCAACCGCAGCGTGCAGCTGCTGGTGGAGCATCTGGAAGCCGCCGGCCTCTGATTCCCGCGAGTCTCTCTTGCTGCCGATGACGGCCACCTCTGGGTGGCCGTTTTTTTATGGTATGAACCCGGATGTTGTCGTTGACCCGTCTATTGCTTCACAGTTTAAGCTTCCCTTCATCGGGTCACGGACCCCTCAGCGAGTGTTGTCATGAAAATATCCGAACTGGCCCGGCGCTGCGGCCTCGCCCGCTCCACCCTGCTCTATTACGAGAAGCTGGGGGTGATTGCGGGAACGAGGGGCGCCAACGGCTATCGCCACTACGACGATGAAGATCTGCAGCGGCTGCGGATGGTACAGGCCCTGCAGGCCGGCGGGCTCAGCCTCAAGCAGTGCCTCGCCTGCCTGGCGGGCGAGCTGGAGCAGGCAACGCTGGAAGCCCGGGTCAGGGAGCTGGATGAAGAGCTGGCGCGGATGCAACGCGCCCGGGATCTGCTGGCGGATCTCGCCGGTTTGCGTGCGCACTCCGGCGACGAGTTCAAGGCCTGGCAGCGGCAACTGCAGCATCAAGCCCCGCAGGCTTACTTTGCCTGGGTGATGAAGCAGGGATTCAGTGAAAAAGCGCGTTACCACCTGCAGTGGCTCAGCAAAGACATGAACGAACATGAGCGCTACATCCGGGATTTCAAGCTGCTGCTGGATGGCATGAGCTATTGGGGGCCGGGCGATAGCCTCTTCACCCAGCAGCAATTTGCCTCGCTGCCCAGCCAGCCTCGCCGGATCCTCGACATGGGCTGCGGGCGCGGCGCCGCCACCCTGGCGCTGGCACAGGTGACGGACGCCACCATCGTGGCCATCGATCTGGACGAGGAGGCGCTGGCCGCCGTGGCCCGTAGCGCCAGTGCGGCGGGGCTGAGTCATGTCACTACCCTGTGCGCCAACATGGCGGCGCTGCCGGCAGATCTTGCCCCCGCCGATCTCATCTGGGCCGAGGGGAGCGCCTACACCATCGGGGTGGCCAACGCCTTGCAGGCATGGCGGCCGTACCTTGCCGGTCCTGCTGCCTGCCTGGTGTTGAGCGACCTGGTGTGGCTGACGGACACGCCGCCAGAGGAGGCGCTGGCGTTCTGGCAGCGGGATTATCCCGCCATGCAGACCCTGACGGGCCTGCTCAAAACGGTGCAGGAGGCGGGTTATCGCTGCCTGTGGCACACCCCGTTGCCGCAAAGGGCCTGGCACAACTATCTGGACCCCATCGAGCGCAATCTGGCGCGCCACCGTGCCGAGCTGGGGGATAGCCCCGCCTGGCAGGATCTGAGCCGGGAAGTGGCCATCCACCGCCAACACCTGGGCAGCTATGGCTATGTGATCTGCTGCTTGCAGGCAGTCTGATCAGGCCATCCATTGCAAGATAACAAACGGAGAAAACCTATGAACATCATCATTCGGCCCGAAACAGGCGCCGATCACGACGCCATTGAAGCGCTGACCGTGGCCGCGTTCCTCAATGCCCCCCATACCGATCACAACGAGCAGCTGATCGTGCGTGACCTGCGCCAGGCCGGGGCACTCAGCCTGTCGCTGGTGGCGGAGCAGGCGGGGCGGGTGGTCGGCCACCTCTGCTTCTCGCCGGTGACCATCAGCGATGGCAGCCCGCACTGGTATGGCCTTGGTCCCATTTCGGTCTCTCCCGAGCTGCACGGCAGGGGGCTGGGATCACGGCTGATGGAGGCTGGTCTGGCCGAGCTCAAGGGGATGGGAGCGGCTGGCTGCGTGGTGCTGGGGGATCCGGGCTTCTACGGCCGTTTCGGTTTCGTGTCCGAGCCGGGGTTGACGCTGCCCGGCGTGCCGGCGGAGTACTTCATGGCCCGCTCGTTCGGCGCCGCCATACCCAGTGGCGAAGTGTGCTACCACCCGGCCTTTGTGCAGGAGTGAGGGTCACCGTGAGGGCTAAATAGGGTGCTCCTTGCTCTTATTGTGGTTTTTAATTGCCCTCTTTATTTATAAAGAGGGTTTTTAGTATCAATTGGTGGGTGTTTGCTGGGTTTAAAATTCAATAAAAAGATGAATTGTGATATATTCGGCCTAGCTGAATTCTCTTTTAAAGAAGGGACTCCCCGCTTGTCACCCTCTGGCCGACGCTCTACCTGGCCGATGGCGCTCGCCATCGCCTGCCTTCTGTGGCTTGCCGCCTTCGCTGCGGCAGAGGTCGGAGCAGCCGTACGTCAGGCCGCGGTCGGCCAGGATGCCTCGATGCAGTTGCATGAGCCGGCTGATCCTGGGCTTGTCAACAGCGTCAGCCTGCCGCCGGGCGGCCAGTGGCGACTCAGCTTCGAGCAGGGTCGACGGCTGGAAGGGGCCGCTCAAGCCGAGCTCTATCAGGTGCTGCTGGCCTGGTTCCAGCACGATATCCTCGGCCTGCTCTGCGGCCTGCTGTTCTTCCTGCCCCTCATCTATCTCAGGCAACTGAGCGACTACTTCGGTTATCTGCACCGGTGGCGCTTGAGCTGCCATCACCTGCAATTTCGTTTCTGCCACAGCGACTCGCGTCCGGCTGCTTGCTGAGCGCCCGTCCGCCCGAGTCTTCCCCCCCTCGCTGATTGATGTCAGCCGCGAAGGCATGCCCGTGCGGTCCGGTGCCCTCCTTGCACCGTCTTCGTGCCTGCCCGCCGGCGGGCGCGAAGGCGGCTCCCGCCCCGTACACGTTGTGAGCCGACCCGATGGATTATTATGTAAACCTCTTTATTCACTCGATTTTTGTCGAAAACCTGGCGCTGGCCTTCTTCCTTGGCATGTGCACCTTTCTGGCCGTTTCCAAGAACATCAATACCGCCTTTGGCCTTGGCATGACGGTGCTGGTGGTCATGGTGATCGCCATTCCCCTCAACAACCTGATCTACCGCCATATCCTGCGTCCCGAGAGTACCTTCCTCGGCGAGTTTGATCTGAGCTTTCTCGATTTCATCGTCTATATCGGGGTGCTGGCGGCGCTGGTGCAGGTGATGGAGATGGTGCTGGACAAACATTTCCCGGCGCTCTATCACGCGCTCGGCATCTATCTGCCGCTGCTGACGGTGCATTGCGCCATCTTCGGCGGGGTGATGTTCATGGCCCAGCGGGATTACGATTTCATCGAATCCGTGGTGTACGGAGCGGGCTCAGGGCTGGGCTGGCTGCTGGCCATCGTCGCCATCGCCGGTCTGCGCCAGAAGATGAAGTATTCGGATGTGCCGGAGGGGCTGCGCGGCATCGGCATCACCTTCATCGTGGCCGGGCTGATGTCGCTAGGCTTCATGTCTTTTTCCGGCATCTCGCTCTAGCCTGCTGAGTGTTGCAACGGCCACGCAAGTGGCCGTTTTGTTATCTATTGGTCTTCGATCATCCCCAGCAGGCGGTCGTGTACCAGCGGCAGCTCCAAAAACCGTCCCGGTCGAGGAAGTGACCGCCATGCTCCAGGCTGTAGAGCGGTGCGGCCAGCTGTTCGCTCAGATGCTGGCAGTAGCGATAGGGCACGATGGCATCGTCGCGGGAGGCGACTACGACCCGCCGGGGCGCCAGCGCCATGATGTGGGCCGGGTCGTAACCCTGGGTCATGAAGGGATCCAGCTCAGGCAGGGTGTGCAGCGGCTGATCGAAGCCGGATACCAGCAGGATCCCGCCCACCCGGCAGGAGGCGGGCAGGCGGCTCAACTGGCGCAAGATGGTGATGCAGCCGAGGCTGTGGCCCAAGAGAAAGGTCCGCTCATCGTGATCGCGCACCAGGCTGTCCATGGCGGCGTCCCAGGCGGCGGGTTGCGGATGGTGGGGGTCAGGCATGGCCAGCACCTCGACCCGGATATCGCGGGCTTCGAGCCGTGCCTTGAGCCAAGGGAACCAGTGGGAGTGGGGGGAGGCGGTATAGCCGTGCACGATGAAGACGCGGATGTGTGGCATAAGCAGGATCCTGAAACGGGGCGACAGGGAACAAACAGGGCGTGCGCAGCGACGCAGGCCGGGGCGGCCTCATCATATCAGCGCCAGCCGGGTGGTGGCACGCCCCTGTCCGGGTAGTACAAGGGCGGGACAAGGCGTTCAACCCAGCCGTTTGGCCATGTTGTAGCCGGTGATGGCGAAGCCCGCCTCCTGGTAAAGCGCCAGGGCGCGCGGGTTGTCGTGGGCGACCCGCAGGGTGATCTGGTGGATGCCGCTGCGTTTGAGCTCGGCTTCCAGCAGTGCCATGGCGGCCTTGCCGATCCCCCGGCTGCGGTGGGCCGGCGCGACATAGAAGTCATAGATAAAGTTGGCGGCGCCGTCGCTGTCGATGGCGTGCCAGAGATAACCCAGTGGCTCCTCCTCGGCGGGGGCAACCGCTTCCTCTGTGGGCAGGATGCAGAGCAGGCGGTGGCCGGTGCTGGCCACCCCTTGCGGCAGATAGCGCTGCAGAGAGGCTTCCGCCTTGTGGCGGGCGGTGGCGAGGTCGTGGCCCTGGTTGCTGGCGAGATCCTGCGCGTACTCCTCGATGAAGCAGGCGCAATAGGCGGGGTAGTGCTGCTCGCTCATGGGCTGCAAGCGGATAAGCGGTGTCGGCATCCTGCAGATCACTCAAGGGGAGAAGGGAGACTCACGTTAACCCGGCGGCGAAGTGAGTGCAAACGGCGCTGGTCGTGGTCGGCAGCTGGAACGGCGTCCGCCTGCGGCCGGCCCCATAAAAAAGAGCGCCCAGGGGCGCTCTTTTTTGACCAGGGGGAGCGAGGTTATTTCACCTCTTCGCCCTTGGCTTGCAGGTCCGCATGGTAGGAGGAGCGGACGAAGGGACCGCAGGCGGCGTGGGAGAAGCCCAGCCCCATGGCCACGTCTTTGAGCTCGTCGAACTCTGCGGGCGGCACGTAGCGCTTCACCGGCAGGTGGTGGCGGCTCGGCTGCAGATACTGGCCCAGGGTCAGCATGTTGACGCCGTGCTCGCGCAAGTCCTTGAGTACCTGCACGATCTCTTCGTTGGTTTCGCCCAGGCCCATCATGACACCGGACTTGGTCGGCACATGGGGGTGCATCTCCTTGATGCGGCGCAGCAGCTCCAGCGACCACTTGTAGTCGGCACCCGGACGGGCAACCCGGTACATGCGCGGGGCGGTTTCCAGGTTGTGGTTGAACACGTCAGGCGGGGTCTCGCGGAACACTTCCAGCGCCTGCTCCATCCGGCCGCGGAAGTCCGGGGTCAGGATCTCGATGCGGGTCTGCGGGCTGTGCTCGCGGATCTGCTTGATGCAGTCGGCGAAGTGCTGGGCACCGCCGTCGCGCAGGTCGTCGCGGTCCACCGAGGTGATCACCACGTATTTCAGCCCCATCTCCTTGATGGTCAGCGCCAGCTTCTTCGGCTCGTCCGGATCGAGCGCCAGCGGGCGGCCGTGGGCCACGTCGCAGAAGGGGCAGCGACGGGTGCAGATGGCGCCCATGATCATGAAGGTGGCGGTGCCGTGGTTGAAGCACTCCGCCAGGTTGGGGCAGGAGGCTTCCTCACACACTGAGTGCAGCTTGTTCTTGCGCAGGGTGCTCTTGATGTGCTCGATCTTCTGGCTCGACGGCGGCAGCTTGATCCGCATCCAGTCCGGCTTGCGCAGCACTTCCTCGTTGGGATCCGGCATGAATTTCACCGGGATCAGGGCCATCTTGTCGCCATCGCGCAGCTTGACGCCCGGCTCCATACGAACGGGTTTGCTCATGATTCACTCTCGGTGTTTGTTATTGTCTGGTTGATAGCCACCAGGGTCATCTCTGTGCCCTCATGGCCAGGCAGCATGGGCTCGCTCATGCCGCCTCTTCGGTATTCGTGATTGTCTCATAGCCGATCAGGCTGGCCAGTTCGGCCACCAGCATCGCTTGCGCCTCTGCCACGCTCTGCGGGCCGCCCAGGGCGCTGGTCTGGGTCATGGCCATGCCCGCATAGCCGCACGGATTGATGCGCAGGAAGGGGGTCATGTCCATGTTGACGTTGAGGGCCAGGCCGTGGAACGAGCAACCCTTGCGGATGCGCAGGCCGAGCGAGGCCAGTTTGGCTTCTGTCTGCAGCGCGGCGCCGAGCTGGTTCTTCACGTAGACGCCGGGGGCGTCGGGTTTGGCATAAGCCTCAATCCCGCTCTTGGCCAGGGTGTTGATGATGGCGGTCTCGAGGCAGGTCACCAGCTCGCGCACCGTCAGCTTGCTGCGGCGCACATCCACCAGCACGTAGAGCACCAGCTGGCCGGGGCCGTGATAGGTCACCTGGCCACCGCGATCGCTCTGCACCACCGGGATGTCGCCGGGGGCGAGCAGATGTTCGGCCTTGCCGGCCTGGCCCTGGGTGTAGACGGGGTCGTGCTCCACCACCCAGAACTCGTCCGGGGTGTCGGGGGTACGGCTGTCGGTGAAGGCCTTCATGGCATCCCATACCGGCTGGTAGGGACGGCGGCCCAGCTGTCTCGACCAGCAGCCGGGGGGCTGACGATGGTGATTCGGCGGGGGTTTGGAGTGACATCTTTCCTCACTGACAGGCGCTGGGGTCGGCCAGCGCGGCCACGACAGCCGGCTGGCAAATAATCAGTCGCCCCGGTGGCGGGGCGAGAGAGGCGACTTACAGGACGTAGCGAACCAGCTCTATGTTACCGAGTGCGGTATACATGGCTTCGATATGTTCCTTGCTCTGGGCGGTCACAGTGACCCGGACCGAGTGGTAGTTGCCCTTGGAGCTGGGCTGCACGGTCGGGCTGTAGGTACCGGGGGCGTGCTGCTGCAGCACTTCTACCACCATGTCCGGCAGCGCCGGGTCGGCAACGCCGAGCACCTTGAACGGGAACTTGCAGGGGAACTCCAGCAGTTCATCAAACTTGGTATTCATTTACTCACCTTTTGGTGTCGTCACGGGACGACTTCATCGCTTGTGGCTAGTGGCCGATGGCCCATCAGGGCCGCCATTTACCCGTCTGTGGCGGGCACTGCTCAAGTGTATATGGGCATTGCCCAGGCCGGGATCAAGGTCCGGTCTGGCAGACGAGGCATGGAGGTGCTGCTTTTTACCACAAATCGTCAGTCGGCGGAACCTGCAGATTGCAGGGTTATTGACTGGCCCGACCGCAAAAGACAGCAGCGGCGCCTGTTGGCGCCGCTGTTTGGTCAGGCTTGTGCGCGGGTTACTTGAACCAGCTGGAGACCAGCATCACCAGGTAATCCCACAGACGGCTCATCAGGCCACCTTCCTGCACCTCTTCCAGGGCGACCAGCGGAACCTGCTTGATCTCCTTGTCGCCTTGCTTGAGGAACACGGTACCGACCCGCTGGCCCTTGGCCAGCGGTGCCTTCAGCTCGCTTTCAAGCTGGAAGTCGGCCTTGAGGTTGTTGCCCTGGCCACGGGTGACCAGCACGGAGACGTCCTTGTCGACGCCCAGTTTCACTTCAGACTTGTCGCCCATCCAGATCTTCTGGGTCACCAGCTCGGTGCCGGCCTTGTACGGGGTCAGGCTCTGGAAGAAACGGAAACCGTAGGTGAGCAGTTTCTTGCTCTCGGCGGCGCGGGAGGCTTCGCTGCTGGCACCCAGCACCACGGCGATCAGGCGCATGCCTTCGTTGTTGGTGGCGGAGGAAACCAGGTTGTAGCCGACCTGGCTGACGTGGCCGGTCTTGATGCCGTCAACTTGCAGGGATTGATCCCACAGCAGACGGTTGCGGTTGTGCTGGGTGATGCCGTTGAACACGAAGGATTTCTGGGCGTAGATCTTGTACTCGTCCGGCAGGTCGCGGATCAGGGCCTGGCCCAGGCGCGCCATGTCGTGGGCGGTACTGTAGTGACCTTCCGCATCCAGTCCGTGCGGGTTCATGAAGTGGCTGTCGTTCATACCGAGCTTGGCGGCCCAGCTGTTCATCAGGCTGGCGAAGGAGTCGGTGCTGCCGGCCAGGAATTCGGCCATGGCGACGCAGGCGTCGTTGCCGGACTGGATGATGATGCCCTTGTTCAGGTCATCGACCGATACCTGCTTGCCCACCTCGATGAACATCTTGGAGGAGTCGGAGTAGTTTTTGGACCAGGCGTTCTGGCTGATGGTCACCATGTCGGTGCGCTTGATGTTCCCCTTCAGCAGCTCCTGGCCGATGATGTAGGAGGTCATCATCTTGGTCAGACTGGCGGGCGGCAGACGCTCTTCGGCGTTCTGCTCGGCCAGCACCTGACCCGAGTAGTAGTCGATCAGAATATGGGCCTTGGCGGAGATCTCCGGCGCGGCGGGAACGACCACGGGGTTGGCGTTCGGGGTCGGTACAGGCGTGTTGGCCTGAGCGGTGGCGCTTATCAGGGAGGCCAGAATAACTGAACGGGCAAATTTGGACATCTTGAAATTCCTGGAGCCTGGTTGGGGTAACCCAAGTTAAAAATGCGGGCTTCACTATACCAGAAGCGACCGTCGGTCAAAGCCCGACGTGCCATCTGGCCTGGTTTTTTATCCATCCGTTGCCGCCATCACGCCGGGAAACGACGTGATGGCGGGCGGTTGGCGGTGGTTCATGCTGGGTGAGCCACTCCGCGATCAGGGGACGATGAAGGCTTGCTCCAGCCCCCCCTGACGGATCTGTTCGAGCAGGGCGCTCTGCTGAGCGGCGGGGACCGGTCCCAGCAGGACCCGGAAGATGGCACCGTGGGCCGCCACTTGGTAGGGCACCCCATGGCGCTGGGTCATCACCTTGCCCATCGCCTCGGCCCGCGCCTGCGAGCCGCTGGCCAGCACCTGGATCATCTTGCCCTCGCCGCTGCTGGTGGGCGTGGCCGCCTTGGCCGCTGCCGGTTTGGCAGGTTTGGTGACCGGAGCCTTGACGGGGGCCGGTTCGGCGGCAGCCGGTGTGGCCATGGCCAGTTCGGTGGGCTGGCCGACGAAGCCGTCCTGAGCTGCAGGGGCAGCGGCAGCCGGCGTGGTCGGTGTCATCTCGATGGGCTTCATGGGGGCCATGATCACCATCTGGTCCGGGGTGTCGTTGATGAGCTCGATCCGCACCCGTGCCTCGCCCCCTTCCACCATCTCCAGCTGCTTGGCGGCCGCATGGGAGAGATCGATCAGCCGGTCGCTGCCGAAGGGGCCGCGATCATTGACGCGTACTATGGTCTCCAGCCCGTTGTCCAGGTTGGTGACCCGCACATAGCTTGGCAGCGGCAGGTTGCGGTGGGCGGCGCTGAACAGTTTGCTGTCCTGCACGTCGCCGTTGGCGGTCTTCTGGCCGTCCAGATCCTGCGCCAGCCAGCTGGCGGTCCCCTCTTCGCTGTAGTGCTTGATGTCGCGCCACACCTCGTTCTTCTGCTTGCCTATCCAGTAATCCCGGTTGCCGCTGGCGCTCAGGGGTTCGGGGCGCGGGATGGCGCCGGTGGCCTGCGGGATCTCGATGACCTGGGGTTTTTCCGGCTGGATCGGTTCGGGAGGCGGGGGAAGCTGCTCTGGCTGGCTGCTACAGGCGGCCAGCAACAAGGTCAGGCTGAGCGGGAGAAGTTTGTGGCTGTAATGCATACGCGTCCTGGATTGCTTGACTGAGTTGATACACCGCCATCGCATAGAGCGGGCTGCGGTTATAGCGGGTGATCACATAAAAATTGTGGCGCGCGACCCAGTATTCCGGTCCATCGGCCTGTTCCAATGCCAGCAGTTTCACCGGCGTGTCGGGTGCCAGCGAGGTGGCGAGTTCAATGCCTGCGGTGGCCAGCTCGACCCAGGTCTGGGTCAGCTCGGGGGCAGGCCCCAGCAGGGTACCCACTGGCGCCAACCCGATCAAGGCGGGTTCGACCGGCGACTCCCCCCAGCGCCACTGGTGCTCGGCAAAATAGTGGGCAACGCTGCCGATGGCATCCACCGGATTTGCGAACAAATCGCGCTTGCCGTCGCCGTCGAAGTCGACCGCGTAGTGGCGATAGCTGGAGGGCATGAACTGACCCATGCCCATGGCGCCGGCATAGGAACCCTTCAGGCGGGTGAGTGGCCACTTCTCTTCCTGGGCAAGCAGCACCAGCTGGGCAAACTCCTTGGCAAAGAAGTCTGCCCGCTCCGGGTAGTGGAAGCCCAGGGTATAGAGGCTGTCGAGCACCGGATGGCGGCCCATCTGGCGGCCGTAGAAGGTTTCGATGCCGATGATGGCGACGATGAGGGAGGCCGGCACCTGGTAAGTCTGTTCGGCCCGCGCCAGGGTGGCGGCGTGGCGTTGCCAGAAGTCGACACCGTCCCGGATCCGCTCTGGGGTGATGAACAGCGGCCGGTAACGGTGCCAGGGTTTGGCCTCCCAGGGGCGGCTGATGGTGTCGAGCACCTCCTGGCGCAAGCTGGCCTGGGCCGCGGCGGCCTGCAGCTCGGCCAGCGGCACCTGTTGTTGCTCGGCGAGCCGGGCGAGCCCCGGGGGCTCGACGGCCGCCGTTGCGGTGAGGGCAACGAGAGAGAGGAGCAAACCGGCCAGTCGCATCAGGCGAGCAGCCTTCTGTGGGTCTGGATGGACATCAGGATGCCGAAGCCGGCCATCAGGGTCACCATGGAGGTGCCGCCATAGCTCACCAGCGGCAGGGGAACCCCCACCACCGGAAGGATGCCGCTCACCATGCCCATGTTGACGAACACGTAGACGAAGAAGGTGAGGGTCAGGGCACCGCCCAGCAGGCGCTCGAAGCTGTTCTGGGCCTGCATGGAGATGAACAGGCAGCGGCTGATGATGTAGAGGTAGATCACCAGCAGGAGGGCCACGCCCACCAGGCCGAACTCTTCGCTGAACACCGCGAAGATGAAGTCGGTGTGGCGCTCGGGAAGAAACTCGAGCTGGGACTGGGTGCCCTGCAGCCAGCCCTTGCCGAACACGCCGCCGGAGCCGATCGCTATCTTGGACTGGATGATGTGATAGCCGCGACCGAGCGGGTCCTTCTCAGGGTCGAGCAGCATCAGCACCCGCTGGCGCTGGTAGTCGTGCATCAGGAAGAACCAGAGCACTGGCATGAAGGCACAGATCAGCAGCACCGCCAGCCCGATCAGCCACCAGCTGATCCCCGCCAGAAAGATGACGAAGAAGCCGGAGGCGGCCACCAGGATGGAGGTGCCGAGATCGGGTTGGGCCGCGATCAGCAGGGTGGGCAGCAGCACCATGATGAGACTCAGCACCAGGTGGCTGAACTTGGGCGGCAGCGAGTGGCGGCTGAGCCAGGCGGCCACCATGATGGGCATGGAGAGCTTCATCACCTCGGAGGGCTGAAACTTCATGAAACCGAGGTCCAGCCAGCGCTGGGCCCCCTTGCCAATATGGCCGAACACATCCACCGCTATCAGCAGCAGCACCACCACCACGAACAGCGGCACCGACCAGCGAGCATAGAGGGAGGGGGGCAGCTGGGCCATGCCGATCATCAGGGCGAACGCCAGTCCGCCGCGCACCAGCTGGCGCACGATGGAGTCGACGTCCTGGCCGGAGGCGGAGTAGAGCACCACCATGGAGAGGGACATCAGGGTCAGCAGGCCGAGCAGCAGCGGCAAGTCGATGTGCAGCTTGTACCAGATGCTCTGCTGGCGAGCGGAATTACTCATGAGGAGCGACCTCTTCAGATTGGGGCTTCTTGGCCGGCGCCGGCGGCAGTTGCGGCTCTGGTGGCAACAGGTAGGCGTCCAGCATGTTGCGGGCAATGGGCGATGCGGCCCGGCCGCCGCCGCCGCCAATTGAGTTCTCCAGCACCAGTGCAACGACCGCTTTAGGTGCCTCGAAGGGGGCATAGGCGACGAACAGGGCATTATCGCGATGCTCTGCCTTGACGGTTTTGATGTTGTAAACCTGATTTTCCTTCAGGCCAACAACCTGGGCGGTGCCTGACTTGCCGCCTGAGGAGTAAGGGGCCTTGGCAAATGAGTGGCGACCACTCCCTTCATTGCCATGGTTGACTCGCCACATCCCGTCCTGCGCTACTTTCCAGTAGCTGTCGTTCTTGAGTTTGAGGGCGATGTTGGGGTTGACGGGAGCATCGACGATTCCTTCCTGAGAAGCGGTACTCTTGAGCAGGTGCGGTGTCACGTCGTGGCCGTTCTGGGTCAGAATGCTGATCGCCTTGGCCAGCTGGAGCGGTGTGGCGCTCCAGTAACCCTGACCGATGCCGATGGAGATGGTGTCACCCTGATACCAGGGCTGGCGCCAGCGGGCCATCTTCCAGTCGCGCGACGGCATTACCCCCTTGGTCTCCTCGTACAGATCGACGCCGGTGTACTGACCGAAGCCGAACTTGGTCATGTAGCTGTTGATCTTGTCGATGCCGACCCGGTAGGCGAGATCGTAGAAGTAGGTATCCGCCGATACTTCGATGGCGCGGTAGACATCGAGCCAGCCGTGACCCCAGCGGCGCCAGTCGCGAAACTTCTTGGTGGTGCCGGGGATGGAGAAGCTGGGGCCGCCGAAGTAGCGGTAGTTGGGGGTGATGGCCCCCTCGTTGAGGCCCATCACCGCCATCATGGGCTTGACGGTGGAGGCGGGGGCATAGATGCCCTGGGTGGTGCGGTTCACCAGCGGCCTTGCCGGATCGTTGAGCAGCGCCGAGTAGTTGGCGCCGGAGATGCCGGTTACGAACAGGTTGGGGTCGTAGCTCGGGCTCGACTCCAGAGCCAGGATGGCGCCAGTCTTGGGATCCATCATCACGATGGCGCCCCGCTGTCCAGCCAGCAGCTCCTGCGCTTTGAGCTGCAGGCGGATGTCGATGTTGAGGTAGATGTCCTTGCCGGGTTCGGGCGGCTGGAACTTGAGGGTACGCACCACCCGGCCGCGGTTGTTGACCTCGACCTCCTGGTAGCCGGCCACGCCGTGCAACTGATCCTCGTAGTACTTCTCCACCCCCTGCTTGCCGATGTCCTTGGTGGCGGCATAGTTGGCGAGCTTGTCCTCCTTGTCGAGGCGCTCCACGTCGCGGGTGTTGATCTTGGCCACATAGCCCAGCGCATGGGTGAGGGTGTCGCCAAACGGGTAGTAGCGCTTGAGGTAGGCCTCGATGCTGGCGCCCGGGTAGAGGTGCTGGTTGACCGAGAAGAGGGCGACCTGATACTCGGTCAGCTTCTCGAACAGGGCCACCGGTTTAAAGCGGCGCTGGCGCTTGACCTCGGCCAGGAATTTCTCCTTGGTCCCCTCTGGCAGCTTCAGCAGGGCGATCAGCTCGTCGGCGGTTTTCTCCAGATCCTTGGTCTCTTCCGGCACTATTTCCAGGCTGTAAACCGGGCGGTTCTCCGCCAGCAGCACGCCGTTGGCGTCATAGATGAGGCCGCGCGGCGGCGCCACCGGTACCACCCGGATGCGGTTGTCGTTGGAGCGGGTCTGGTAGGTGTCGTAAGACTCGACCTGCAGGTAATAGAGGTTGCCCAGCAACACCAGCATCAGCACTATCATGCCGATGTAGGCGACCAGGGTACGTCGGAAGAAGAGGCGACCCTCGGCGCTGTGGTCGCGCATCTCGATGCGATTCTTCAGCATGCCGCTACCTTATGACTGTCGAGCAGGTGAGAAACGGGGTGCAGATGTGCATGCTCACGCTCTGTGATTCTGGGTTGAGAGGGTGATGCTGGAATCGTGCATGTCCCACTCTCTGTGATTCGGGTATGCGAGGGTGATGCTGGAATAACGCATGGTTCACTCTCTGTGATACGGATGATTGGTGGTAATGCTCCAGGCGCGATAGAGGCTCTCGGCCACCAGCACCCGCACCAGCGGGTGGGGCAGGGTCAGCGGCGACAGCGACCAGCTCTGTTCGGCCGCAGCCTTGCACTCGGGCGACAGCCCTTCAGGGCCGCCCACCAGCAGGGCCACATCGCGGCCATCCAGCTTCCAGGCTTCCAACTGCACGGCGAGCTGCTCGGTGGTCCAGGGTTTGCCGGGAATATCCAGGGTCACGATACGCGAACGACCGGCCGCCGCCAGCATGGCTTCCCCCTCTTTTTGCAGAATGCGGGGGATGTCGGCATTTTTGCCACGTTTTCCGGCGCCGATCTCGACCAGCTCGAACGGCATGTCTTTGGGGAAACGACGACGATACTCTTCGAAGCCATGCTCTACCCAGGCGGGCATCTTGGTGCCCACCGCAATCAACTGGATCTTCATCGTTTATTACACTTGTACTCGGTTATTGCGCGTTCACTTGAGCGGTACCGCTCCAGAGTTTTTCCAGCTGATAGAAGTCGCGATGCTCATCCTGCATCACGTGCACGATCACCGAACCCAGATCCACCAGTACCCACTCGCCGGTGAGCTGGCCTTCCACGCTCAGCAGATCGAGCCCGGCATGGCGGGCTTCGCTGGCCAGATGGTGGGCGATGGCGCTGACGTGACGGCTGGAGTTGCCGGAACAGACGATCATGGTGTCGGTGATGCTGGATTTGCCGCGTACATCGAGGGTGATGATGTCGCGGCCTTTCATGTCATCGATCTTGTCGACGATAAAGGCATGCAATTCTTGACCTTGCAATGAGTCTCTCCTGTATTCCGGCACGCTTTCACGGCGTGAGGGCGGCGGATTATATCATGGTCACTCCCGTTTCCCAGTGCGGCGAAGGGGAGTGGAACAGGGGCCGTGCCCGCTTGGCAAACTCGCCCCCTGTTGATCACTATAGTGCGCGATCCGCGCCGGACAACCGCCGGCCGCGATCGGGTTCATGCCGGCCGGTACAGCCCCTGCTGGCGGATGTATTGCGCCACCGACGGCGGCAGCAGATAGCGGGGATCCGCGCCCGTCGCCAGCAGCGCCCGCAGGCGGGTAGCCGACAGCTCGACCGGCAGATTGTCCGCCAGCCAGATGCTGCCATGGCGCAGCCGGTGCAGATCCGTCACCTGCTGGCTCTGGTGGCGGGCCAGCAGCTCGGCCACCTCGGCCGGATAATCGGGCTGCCAGCCAGGACGGGTACTCACCACCAGATGGGCGTAATCGAGCAGCTCCTGCCAGCGGTGCCAGCTCGGCAGGCCGAGCAGGGAGTCCATCCCCATCAAAAAGCAGAGTGGGGTGTCCGGCAGTTCATGACGCAGCTCGATGAGGGTGTCGATGGTCCAGGAGAGGGTGTCCCGCTTGAGCTCCCGCTCATCCACCACGAAGCCCGGGTTTTCCGCTGCTGCCAGGGCGACCATGGCCAGGCGCTGCTCGCTCGAGCAGAAGGGGCTGGCCCGGTGGGGCGGAATATGGTTCGGCAGCAGACGCACTTCGGCCAGGCCCAGGGCGTCGCGGGCCTCGATGGCCGGGCGCAGGTGACCGATGTGGATGGGATCGAATGTCCCCCCCAGAATGCCGATGGGCGGTTTCAACATGGGCTCCCTCCGGCGATGACCGGGATGTCGACGGGCTGGATCATGCGTCAGATCCCGCCAGCGGCAAGGGGGTGCCATCGCGAAAACCGAGGGCGAGGGTCTGCAGCATCAGCCAGGCCTGCTCGGTATCGAAGCGACGCTGGGCGTCGTCAAGGCGGGCCATCAGCTGCCACAACTGCTGCAGCTTGGCGAAGGGCAGCCGGGTCAGCGCCTGTTGAATGAGCTGCTGGCGGCTCTGCCAGATGCGCAGGCGGGAGAAGTGCTCCACCAGCGGCTGACCGGCCCTGGCCGCCAGCGCCAGCTCGGTGAGCTGCTCCAGCTCGCGGCACAAGGCCCAGGCCAGCATGCCGGGCTCGGTGCCCTCGGCGCGCAGGGCCAGCAGGATGCGCTGGGCCCGGTTCACCTTCCCTTCCAGCAGGGTGTCGATGAGCTGGAACGGGGTGAAGTGGGCGTGGCGGATGATGGTCTCCTGCAGATAGGCGACGCTGATGGGCTGGGGCGGCGAGAGCAGGGTCAGCTTCTCTATCTCCTGGCTGGCGGCCAGCAGGTTGCCCTCATAGGAGTGGCACATGAAGTTGACCGCATCCGGCAGCGCCTTGAGGCCGAAGCGCTGGAAGCGGGCGCTCATCCAGCGCGGGAAGAAACGGGGCTCGGGGTGGTTGACCGGTACATAGGTGCCGCTCTGGCTCAGCTTGTCGAACCAGGCTGCCTTCATCTGGGTCTGGTTGAGGCGATTACCGCTCAGGACCAGCAGCAGATCGGGGTGCAGCTGTTTGCCGATCTCGCTGATGCGGGCGGCCAACTCCTTGTCGACCTTGGCCGGCAGCTCCAGCTCGATGATCTGGCGTGCCGAGAACAGGCTCATGGCCTGGCAGGCATCGTAGACCTGATTCCAGTCCAGCCCTTGCTCCACCACGAAGCTGTGACGCTCATCGAAGCCCTGTTTGCGGGCCACCTGGCGCACGGCGTCGATTGCCTCGAGCTTGAGCAAGGGCTCGTCCCCAAAAATGAGATAGCAGGGCTTGAGCCCTGCTTTGAGGTGATCCGCAAACTGCTCGGGATAGACTCTCATCAACGAACTCTCATCAAAATACGTGCATCAGAACTTGACCTGGCTGAGCTGGCGGATCACCAGGTTGGCGGCCTGTTCCTGCATCTCCTTGCCAAGCTGCTCCTGCTCGCGGGAGGAGGCGAGCGCCGCGTCCGGCTTGTTCAGGAAACTGCGGTTGAAGGCTATGGGGAAGACCTGGGTCGGTTTGCCCGGCATGGAGACGGTGAACTGGGTGTTGTAGCCCAGCACGTATTCACGGGCCTGGCCGATGGAGTCGACGGAAGCGACCTGGCTGGTGCTGCCGACGCCGGACAGGGTCAGCACTGGGATGCCCTCCTTGTCGGCGAGCTGCACGCCGGCCGCCTTGAGGCGGGTGGTGACCAGCCGATAGAAGTCGCTCTTGTTGTCACCGACCACCTTCATGGTCATCAACTCGGGCGGGATGGCGGTGCCGCGCATCTGAAAACCGCAGGCCTGCAGCAGCAGACCGGTCAGCAGTATGGTCAGCCAGCGAGTGAGGGTGGTGCCCATAAAAAATCCTCTTTGCATGAAGTGAAGAGCGGCGGGCGCAGGGCCCGCCGTTATCATCCGTTTGCTGTTACCGCCTGGCAACCAGACGGTCAGTCTGCATAGCCAGGCGGTATGGCATCAGTTGGCCACGATGTTGAGCAGTTTGCCCGGCACGTAGATTACCTTGCGCACGGTCAGACCGTCGGTGAACTTCTGGACCGAGGCATCGGCCATTGCCAGCTTCTCGACGTCGGCCTGGCTGATCTCGGCCGGCACGGTCAGCTTGCCACGCATCTTGCCGTTGATCTGCACCACTACCAGTTTCTCGGTCTCGACCATGGCCGCTTCGTCGGCCACCGGCCAGGTGGCGTGATCCACGTCGTCGCCCTTGCCCAGCATCTTCCACAGCTCGAAGCCGATGTGCGGGGTGATGGGGTAGAGCATGACCACGACCGCTTCCAGCGCTTCCTGCATCAGGGCGCGATCCTGCTCGTCGCTGCCCAGCTTGGCCAGGTTGTTCATCAGCTCCATGATGGCGGCGATGGCGGTGTTGAAGGTCTGACGGCGACCCACGTCGTCGCTCACCTTGGCGATGGTCTTGTGCAGCTCGCGGCGCACGGCCTTCTGGTCGCCGCTGAGTGCCGCCACATTCAGTGCGGGAGCTACGCCGGCACTGACGTGCTCGAAGGTGATGCGCCACAGACGGCGCAGGAAGCGCTGGGCACCCTCGACGCCGGAGTCGGACCACTCCAGGGTCATCTCGGCCGGCGAGGCGAACATCATGAACAGACGCACGGTATCGGCGCCGTAACGCTCCACCATCAGCTGCGGGTCGATGCCGTTGTTCTTGGACTTGGACATCTTGGTCATGCCGGAGTGAATCACTTCACGACCTTCATTGTCGACGGCCTTGGTGATGCGACCCTTCTCGTCACGCTCCACCTTGACGTCGGTCGGGCTGACCCAGACGTTGCCGCCCTTCTCGTCTTTGTAGTAGAAGGCGTCGGCCAGCACCATGCCCTGGCAGAGCAGGCGCTTGAACGGCTCGTCGCTGTTGACCAGACCGGCGTCACGCAGCAGCTTGTGGAAGAAGCGGGCGTAGAGCAGGTGCATACAGGCGTGCTCGATGCCGCCGATGTACTGATCCACCGGCAGCCAGTGGTTGGCTGCCGCCGGATCCAGCATGCCCTTGTCGTAGTCCGGGGAGCAGTAGCGGGCGTAGTACCAGGAGGACTCCATGAAGGTGTCGAAGGTATCGGTCTCGCGGAACGCTTCCTGACCGTTGTAGGTGGTCTTGGCCCACTCGGCGTCGGCCTTGATCGGGCTCTGAATACCGTCCATCACAACATCTTCCGGCAGCAGTACCGGCAGCTGATCTTCCGGAGTCGGCACCACGGTACCGTCAGCCAGAGTCAGCATCGGGATGGGGGCACCCCAGTAGCGCTGACGGGAGACACCCCAGTCGCGCAGACGGAAGTTGACGGTGCGCTTGCCGCAGCCAAGGCTTTCCAGCTTGCTGGCGATGGCATCGAATGCCGGCTGGAACTCGAGGCCGTCGAACTCGCCTGAGTTGAACAGCACGCCCTTGTCGGTGTAGGCGGCGTCGATCACGTTCGGCAGATCGCCATCGACCGGCTTGATGACCGGCTTGATCTCGAGACCGTACTTGGTGGCGAACTCATGGTCGCGCAGGTCGTGGCCCGGTACCGCCATCACGGCGCCAGTGCCGTAGTTCATCAGCACGAAGTTGGCGACCCAGACCGGCACCTTGCGGCCATCCAGCGGGTGAATGGCGTAGAGGCCGGTGGCCATGCCCTTCTTCTCCATGGTGGCCAGTTCAGCTTCGGCTACCTTGGTGTTCTTGCACTCTTCGATAAAGGCGGCCAGTTCCGGATTGGTCTGGGCTGCTTGCAGCGCCAGCGGGTGGCCGGCGGCGATACCGACATAGGTCACGCCCATGAAGGTGTCCGGACGGGTGGTGTAGACCTCCAGATGCTCAGCCTGACCCTCGATGGCGAAGCTGATGTTGACCCCTTCGGAGCGGCCAATCCAGTTGCGCTGCATGGTCTTGACCATCTCAGGCCAGCCTTCGAGGTTGTCGATATCGTTCAACAGCTCTTCGGCGTAGTCGGTGATCTTGATGAACCACTGGGGGATCTCTTTTTGCTCCACCGGGGTGTCACAGCGCCAGCAGCAGTTGTCGACAACCTGCTCGTTGGCCAGCACGGTCATGTCGTTCGGGCACCAGTTGACGGAGGAGGTCTTCTTGTAGACCAGACCCTTCTCGTAGAGCTTGGTGAAGAACCACTGTTCCCAGCGGTAGTAGTCCGGCTTGCAGGTGGCCAGCTCGCGATCCCAGTCATAACCCAGACCCAGCATCTTCAGCTGGTTCTTCATGTATTCGATGTTTTCATAGGTCCAGGGCGCCGGTGCCGTGTTGTTCTTGATGGCGGCGTTTTCCGCCGGCAGGCCGAAGGCGTCCCAACCGATAGGTTGCAGCACGTTCTTGCCATTGAGGCGTTGATAACGGGAGATCACATCACCTATGGTGTAGTTGCGAACGTGCCCCATGTGTAGACGACCAGACGGATAGGGGAACATGGAGAGGCAGTAGAACTTTTCCTTGTCTACTTTCTCCACCGCCTTGAAGGTTTTCTTGGCATCCCAGTGCTTTTGCACTGCTGGTTCTATGGATTGGGGAACGTATTGCTCTTGCATTGGTGACATCCGGATCTGTGAAATGGATAGATAAATCAGCTGGGAAATCGCAATAGAATACCCATATCCTGCGGCGGCAACAACCGCCAGCGTCCCTCGGGCCTTAAGCCGGGCCTGATCAGGGTTCAGTAGAGGAGTAACGGCCATGGACAAACGTCAAAAAGGGTACGAAGCCTTCATTGCCGAGCTGCAAAAGCAGTGGCAAGAGACAGAACAGTTCCAGGGGGAGCGCCTCAACCGGATGATCGCCAAGGTGCAGGCCTATCTGGAGGCGGCCGGGGATCTGACCCAGGACGAGCTGGCGCTGATCGCCGAGTATGTGAAGCGGGATCTGGGCAACTATGACGAGGGGCGCAAGGATGAGCAGGTGGAGGAGTCCGCCTTCATGCTGGCGCTCAAAGACACCGCCTGGTCCTGGCTGGCGGACGTGACCGACCGTACCCAGGTGGAGTGGCAGGAGCTGGCGGATGAGCTGGAGCACAAGGGTGTCTATCGGGCCGGCGACTGGGTGGGGCTCGGGGTCTTGGTGTGCGATCACTGCGAGTGGCGCCATACCGTGCTGCACCCCGAACAGCTCGGCACCTGCCCCGAGTGCGGTGCCGATGAGTATCACCGTGAGCCGCTCTCTCCCTAAGCCGCCAGATGGTGCCAAGCCATAAGCCAAACCATAGAGAGAGGCGCCCTTGGGCGCCTCTCTCATTTATCGGGTTGTACGACTGGGTCAGCCCTTGCGCGCCCAGGGGTGGGCGCGGGGGCGCAGCCCCAGTCCCAGCGCCAGCAGCAGGGCGGCGATGCCATACATGGGCCAGCTGCCAAAGCGCAGGTAGGGGGTCTCGCCGTGGGCGGGACGCACCTCGGTGCGCAGCACGCCGGCCTCGAACTGCGGGATCTGGGCGATGATGCTGCCGTCAGTCTCGGTGACGATGGTGATGCCGGTGTTGGTGTCGCGCAGCAGCGGGCGAGCCAGCTCGAGGGCACGCATGCGGGCGATCTCCATGTGCTGCCAGGGGCCGATGCTGGTGCCGAACCAGGCGTCGTTGGAGACGGTCAGCAGGAAGTCGGTATCCGGCTGCACGTTGCGGCGCACCTCGTCCGGGAAGATGATTTCGTAGCAGATGGCGGCGGCAAACTTGAGCCCCTTGGCGATCAGATTCGGCTGCACCTCGTCACCGCGGCTGAAGGAGGACATGGGCAGATTGAAGAAGGGCGCTATGGGACGCAGCAGATCTTCAAGGGGCACGAACTCGCCGATGGGCAGCAGGTGGTATTTGTAGTAACGGTTCTTGTGCTGGTAGTAGTAGGACTCCTTGCCTTCCGCATCCTGCACCCCCATGCCGAGCACGGTATTGAAGAAGCGCTGCTGCTCGAGATCGTAGTGGATGATCCCCGCCAGCAGGCCGGTATCGTTCACCTTCATCGCCTTGTCCAGGCTCTCCAGGTAGTTGCCCATCTCCTTCTCGATGGCCGGGATGGCCGATTCCGGCCAGACGATGATGTCGGCGTCCTGGTTCTCGCGGCTGAGATCCTGATACTTGCGCACCGTCGGCACCAGCGCATCCGGATCCCACTTGAGGGACTGCTCGATGTTGCCCTGCACCAGCGCCACCTTGACCGGTTCACCGCGGGTTACCCAGTTGAGCTGCATCAGCCCCTGGGCGGCGCCCACCAGAGCTACCGGCACCAGCAGCCAGGCCGGCTTGCGGCTCTGCCAGAGCAGCCAGAAGGCGGAGGCGGTCAACAGCAGCGCGAGGGTGATGCCCTGCACGCCGAGGATGGGGGCAAAGCCCTTGAGGGGCCCGTCGATCTGGCTGTAGCCGAACCAGAGCCAGGGGAAGCCGGTCATCACCCAGCCGCGCAGCCAGTCGGCCATCAGCCAGAGCGCCGGGAAGGCGAGCAGCCAGCGGCTCCAGTGACGACCGCTGAAGAAGCGGGCGAAGACCCAGCAGGCCAGGGTCGGATAGAGCGCCAGATAGGCTGACAGCCCGGCCAGCAACACGAAGGCCACCGGCAGCGGAATGCCGCCGAACATGGTCATGCTGACGTGGATCCACCACAGCCCAGGCAAAAACAGCCCCATGGCGTAGCCAAAGCCGCGCCATGCCGCCTGCTTGGGGTTGGCCTTGTCCAGCAGGGCGTAGAGACCGAGCAGGGAGGGGATCACCAGCGGCCAGTAGTTGAAGGGCGAGAAGGCGAGCACGGCGATGGCGCCAGAGGCCATGGCAAACAGGCTGGTCAGGAGTTTCGATTTCACGGGCTGTAATTTCACGGGCGATAAGGCTCGGATTGAACGGCAATGGGTTGAGTGGCCAGTATCTTAACCCGTAAAGGCGGTCAACGGCGAGCCTCCCGGCCCGACGGTCCGAGGCGAGAGGTTAAAAGGGCGATGACGGGCCCTGTGACTCGTGGGAAGCAGAGGTGGTGTGCGCTCAAACGAACAGCGCCCCGACGGGCGGGGCGCTGTGGGCAAGGACCAGGGCTTATTGGGCCTCGGACTGGGCCGCGACATGGTTGTCGGGGATCTTCACCTGCAACTGCTGCAAGCGGCGCTTGTCGGCGTGCATCACCTTGAACAGGTAGCCTTCCAGCTCGATCTCCTCACCCTTCTTGGGCAGGTGGCTGAAGGCGTGCATCACCAGACCGCCCACCGTATCCACCTCTTCATCGCTGAACTGGGTGCCGAAGAAGTCGTTGAAATCTTCAATCTCGGTGAGGGCGCTGACGGCGAACACCCGCTTGCTGATGCGGCGGATCTCGTCCGGCTCATCCTCGATGTCGTCGAATTCGTCGTCAATCTCGCCGACGATGAGCTCGAGGATGTCCTCGATGGTCACCAGACCTGAGACGCCGCCGAACTCGTCCACCACGATGGCCATGTGGTAGCGCTCTTCACGAAACTCTTTGAGCAGACGGTCGACCCGCTTGCTCTCGGGGACGATCACCGTGGGACGCAGGATCTTCTCCAGCTGCAGCGGCTCGCTGGCATGGTGGCCGCCAAACCCGAACGGCAGCAGATCCTTGGCGAGCAAGATGCCCTCCACGTGATCCTTGTCTTCGTTGATCACCGGGAAGCGGGAGTGGCCCGACTCGATGATCACCGGCAGGATCTCGTCCACTGGCTGGGATTTCTCGATGGTCACCATCTGGGAACGGGGGATCATGATGTCGCGCACGCGCAGCTCGGCAATTTCGAGCACGCCCTCGATCATGTCCTTGGTGTCCTGATCGATGAGATCGCGCTCTTCGGCGTCGGCTATCACTTCCACCAAATCGTTGCGGTCTTTTGGCTCGCCCTGGAAGAGTTGGCTGAGTTTGTCGAGCCAGGTTTTCTTCGGCGAGCCGGTACTAGGGTGATCGTCGGTCATTTTCTCTCTTGGTTACTCGTATGAACACACTTGAAATCGTTGTGGCTATATGAGGATGGGCATCGGCTGTTTCAAGACGATGACCATCCGGTTCTTTACTCTTCGTCGTTCAGATAGGGATCGGCGAAACCGAGCTCCTGCATGATGTCGCGCTCGAGCGCTTCCATCTCTTCGGCCTCGTCATCCTCAATATGGTCATAACCTAGCAGATGCAGACTGCCGTGCACAACCATGTGGGCCCAGTGGGCCATCAGTGGCTTGCCCTGTTCGGTGGCTTCGTGCTCCACCACCTGGCGGCAGATCACCAGATCGCCGAGCAGCGGCAGCTCCAGGCCGGGTGGGGCCTCGAACGGGAAGGAGAGCACGTTGGTGGGCTTGTCCTTGCCGCGATAGGTGAGGTTGAGCTCGTTGCTCTCCGCCTCGTCGACGATGCGCACCGTCACTTCGGCCTCCTGCTGGAAGCCGAGAATGGTGCCATCGAGCCAGCTCTGCAGCTGGGCCTCGCTCGGCAGGCCGTCGGTGCTGGCACTGGCCAGTTGCAGATCCAGAGTCACGCTCATTGGGCACTCTCTTTACTGGTGTGGGGGGCGGCTTTGTCGGCCGCCTGTTTGGCATCGAACGCCTCGTAGGCCTGCACGATGCGGGCCACTACCGGGTGGCGCACCACGTCCTTGGATTCGAAGAAGTTGAACGACAGGCCGTCGACATCCTGCAGCACTTCCAGCGCGTGGCGCAGGCCCGACTTCTGGTTGCGGGGCAGGTCTACCTGGGTGATGTCGCCGGTCACCACCGCCTTGGAGTTGAAGCCGATGCGGGTCAGGAACATCTTCATCTGCTCGGTGGTGGTGTTCTGGGCCTCGTCCAGGATGATAAAGGCGTCATTCAAGGTTCTGCCTCGCATGTAGGCGAGCGGCGCCACCTCGATGATGTTGCGCTCCATCAGCTTCTCCACCCGCTCAAAGCCCAGCATCTCGAACAGGGCGTCGTAGAGCGGACGCAGGTAGGGATCCACCTTCTGGGAGAGATCGCCGGGCAGGAAGCCGAGCTTCTCGCCCGCTTCCACCGCCGGACGGGTCAGCAGAATGCGGCGAATTTCCTGACGCTCCAGCGCGTCCACCGCCGCCGCCACCGCCAGATAGGTCTTGCCTGTTCCTGCAGGGCCTATGCCGAAGCAGATGTCGTGGCGCACGATATTGGCGATGTACTGGGCCTGGTTGGGGCTGCGCGGCTTGATGAGGCCGCGCTTGGTCTTGACCGTCACCTCCTTGCCATAGGGGATGCTAGGCGCCGGCTCGTCATCCTGCTCCAGCACCCGCGACTCCTGAATGGCCAGATGGACCATGTCGGGGGTGATGTCGGTCACCTTGCCACCCTTGAGCGGCTGGGTTTCTACATAGAGGTGCTTGATGATGACGGCGGCCGCCTCCACCTGGGCCTGCTTGCCCAGCAGCTGGAAGTGGTTGTCGCGGTAGCTGATCTCGACGCCGAGGCGGCGCTCCAGCTGTTTGACGTTGTCATCGAACGGACCGCACAGACTGGCGAGACGCTGGTTGTCGGCGGGTTCCAGATGCAGATTCAGGGTCGAGATGTGTCGGCTCAAAGTGTCCTCGTCTTGACGCGATCCCACCCGGCCGGGGCCGGATGGGGTGAACAGATTAATGGGGAGTGAAGGCGGCCACGCCCAGCTGGTCCGGTACGTTGTCCGGGCGACGGGCCAGGATCTCGCTCGGGGCGGTGGCGATGCGCAGGTTCATCTCGTTCTCGCCGCGCAGGAATTTGCCGCGCAGGGAGTTGGGACGCACCTCGGTGATCTCCACGTCGGCAAAGCCGCCGATCAGGGTGTGCGGGCCTTCGAAGTTGACCACCCGGTTGTTCTCGGTGCGGCCGCACAGCTGCATGGGGTCGAGCTTGGAGGGCCCTTCCACCAGGATGCGCTGGGTGGAGCCCAGCATGGCGCGGCCAATCTGCATCGACTGGTTGTTGATAACGTGCTGCAGGCGGGTCAGGCGGGCTTTCTTCACCTCCATGTCGACGTCATCGGGCAGGTCGGCGGCCGGGGTACCGGGGCGCGGGCTGTAGATGAAGCTAAAGCTCATGTCGAAGTTGATCTCTTCAATGAGTTTCATGGTGGCCTCGAAATCTTCGTCCGTCTCGTTCGGGAAGCCGACGATGAAGTCGGAACTGATGGTGATGTCGGGACGGGCGGCGCGCAGGCGGCGGATCTTGGACTTGTACTCCAGCACGGTGTGCGGGCGCTTCATCATGGTCAGGATACGGTCGGAGCCGCTCTGCACCGGTAGATGCAGGAAGCTGACCACTTCCGGGGTATCCTTGTAGACCTCGATGATGTCGTCGGTGAACTCGATGGGGTGACTGGTGGTGTAGCGAATGCGATCGATGCCGTCGATGGCGGCCACCAGCCGCAGCAGCTCGGCGAAGGTGCAGATGCCGCCGTCGAAGGTCGGGCCCCGATAGGCATTGACGTTCTGGCCGAGCAGGTTCACTTCGCGCACGCCCTGCTGGGCGAGCTGGGCGATTTCATAGAGCACGTCGTCGAGCGGTCGGCTCACCTCCTCGCCGCGGGTGTAGGGCACCACGCAGAAGGAGCAATATTTGGAACAGCCTTCCATGATGGAGACGAAGGCGGTCGCCCCTTCGGCGCGCGGCTCGGGCAGGCTGTCGAACTTCTCGATTTCCGGGAAGGCGACGTCCACCTGGGCACCGCGCCCTTCCTGCACCTGCTTGATCATGGTGGGCAGGCGATGCAGGGTCTGCGGGCCGAAGACGATGTCCACATAGGGGGCGCGAGTGCGGATGTTGTCCCCCTCCTGGGAGGCGACGCAGCCGCCCACGCCGATCACCAGACCGGGTTTGTTTGCCTTGAGCTTCTTCCAGCGTCCCAGCTGGTGAAACACCTTCTCCTGCGCTTTTTCGCGGATGGAGCAGGTGTTGAGCAGCAAAACGTCTGCCTCTTCGGGCTCTTCGGTAAGCGTGTAGCCATTGCTGGCATCCAACAGGTCGGCCATCTTGGACGAGTCGTACTCGTTCATCTGGCAACCCCAGGTTTTGATGTGAAGTTTTTTGCTCATTGCTTCTCTTGACTTGTTTTGAATGCGGCATGGTCAAAGGACCGGGCATTTTACTCCGCAATCCGGAGACTGCCTAGCGAATATCCAGCCGGCCACGGCCGGAGCGCCGCTGGCGGGCTTCCTGTCGGCATCGGCTTTCTCCTTGATTTGGCGCACTAATTCTCCACACCCTTCACTGTTTCCCGGCGCCCCTTGCGGTATCATGTGGTCATTCGGTCCGGCTGCGTTTTCCCCTTGCCCGGGCTCACCCCTTGCAGGAATCAAGTTATGGAACAGTGTGATATCGCCATCGTCGGGGCCGGAATGGTCGGCGCCGCCACCGCCTGTCTGCTGGCGGCGCAGGGTCTCTCGGTGCGGGTCATCGAGACCCGGCTGCCGGAGCAATACGCCCCTGAGCAGCCGCTGGATCTGCGGGTCTCCGCCATCAGTCAGGCGTCGGTGGCGCTGCTGGCGCAGGCCGGTGCCTGGCAGCACCTGCAGCAGATGCGGCTGTGCCCCTATCGCCGGCTGGAGACCTGGGAGCTGGATGGCTTCGCCACCCGCTTCAACGCCGGCGACCTCGGCCTGCCCCAGCTCGGTTACATCATCGAGAACCGGCTGGTGCAGCTGGCGTTGCTCAGACGTATGGAAGATTTCCCCAACATCCAGACCCACACCCCGGCGGCGGTGTCGAGCCTGCGCCAGAGTGCGGATGAAGCTGTGCTGACTCTGGACGACGGCACCGAACTGGCCGCCCGCTGGGTGCTGGCGTGCGACGGCGCCGAATCCCACACCCGCAAGCTGGCCGGTATCGGGGTATCGCGCTTTGAATACCGTCAGCACTGCATGCTGATCAACATCGACACCGACTTCGAGCAGGAAGACATCACCTGGCAGCAGTTTACCCCGAGCGGCCCGCGCGCCTTCCTGCCGCTGCCGGGCCGACACGGCTCCCTGGTCTGGTATGACAGTCCGGCCCGCATCCGGGCGCTGGCCGCCATGAGCAACGAGGGGCTGGCCGCCGAGGTGCGCCGCCACTTCCCGAGCCGGCTCGGCGGGTTTGCCGTGACGGCCAAGGGGAGTTTCCCGCTGGTGCGCCGCCACGCCAACGACTACCACGCCGGCCGGGTGGTGCTGCTGGGCGATGCCGCCCACACCATCAACCCGCTGGCGGGGCAGGGGGTCAACCTCGGCTTCAAGGATGTGGCCTGCTGGCGCGATCTGCTGCAAGGGGCCGGGGCCGACTGGCATCAGCTGGCGCTGGCTGGGCGTTATGAGCGGCGCCGCCGCCCCGACAACCTGCTGATGCAGTCGGGGATGGATCTCTTCTACGGGGTGTTCAGCAACGAGATAGGCCCGCTCAAGCTGGCGCGCAACCTGGCCCTCAATCTGGCGGACAAGGCAGGCCCGCTCAAGGAGATGGCGCTACGCTATGCGCTGGGGCTGGTTTAAGGCGCGCGGCGCCATCATGAGGGAGCAGGTAGCATGAACAAGGCATTGTTGGTGATCGATTTCATCAACGACATCGCCCACCCGGACGGGCGCATCGCCGCCTCGGCGGCCCATGTGCTGGAACAGGACGCCATCGCGCACGCCAATCAGGCGCTGGCCCATGCCCGTGCCCACGGCTGGCTGGTGGTGCTGATCAAGGTGGGTTTTGACCCGCACTATCTGCTGCAGCCCAAGGGCTCGCCCATGTTTGGCCGGGCTCACCAGTTCGGGGCGCTGTCGCTTGGCGATGGCGGCACCGACTTTCACGCAGACCTCGATGTGCAGCCAGGGGATCTGGTGCTGACCAAGCCCAGGGTCAGCCCCTTCTACGGCACCGCGTTGGAGCCGGCGCTGCGGGCCAACCACATCGAGCACCTCTATCTGTCCGGGGTGAGTACCAGCTGGGCCATTCAGGCGGCGGCGCGGGAGGGTCATGATCGCGACTACGCCATCACCATCCTGGAGGATGCCTGCGCGGCGGCGGATGCCAATGAGCACCATGCCTCGCTGCGAATGCTCGGCCGCATCGCCGAGATCTGCAAGGTGGCCCAGCTGGCCTGATCCTGGCGGCAGGCGGAGCTTGCTCACTGTTTTGACATTTTGTCTGCGGCCCCCTGTCGGGCCGCAGCCATTTTGGGCAACATGAAGCGAGCATCAATGGCCACAAGGATGAGGGCATGCGTTATCAGGGACGGATCGTGCGCTGGAACGAGGCGCGCGGCTTTGGTTTTATCGCCCCCGAGCAGGGAAACGGAGAGCCAAAAGGTGCCGAGCTGTTCGTGCATATCTCGGCGCTGCAGTCAGATGGCTCGCTGCCCAAGATTGGCGAGCGGGTCTCCTATCAGCTTGGCAGCGGCCAGGATGGCAAACCCAGGGCCGAGCAGGTGTTCTTTCCGGACCGGCCGCTGTCGCTGGCAGGCGCCCAATCAGCGCCTTTTGTGGGCAGACAGGCTGCGGCCGGGGAGCGGCCGACGCCAGCCAAGGCACGCCAGCGCCCCGTCTATCGGCGCCGCAGCAACTGGCGCGGCAAGCTGATCCCGCTGCTGGTGCTGGCCGGGATCTTCTCCGTTTACTCCCGCTTCTCGGCCGAGTCGGTCTCGCCTTCGCCAACCTCTTCTTTCAGTCAGCAGGCAGCGGACAGCACAGACAGCCCGCAGGCGGCGCCCACCTTCGTCCGTCAGTGCGACGGTCGGCAGTACTGCTCCCAGATGACCTCCTGCGAGGAGGCGACCTGGTTTTTGCAAAACTGCCCCAATACCAAAATGGACGGCAGAGGAAGAGGGAACGGGATTCCTTGTGAAAGCCAGTGGTGTGGTCACTAGCGAGGGATAGTCTGATGCAAGTGGTTGATCATCTATCTTTATCTTGCAGGCCGGTGGCGGGCCATGGCCGCCGATGCCACTTCGTCATGGACGGAATGCCGGCATTATTGTTGTGGTTGTGGTTGTGGTTGTGGTTGTGGCAGGTGCGGTGCGTCGTTGTTGGGTAAGGAGCAGGGTCATGGCGGACTATTTTCAGGGATCACTGTTTCACTTCTCCGATCGGGCGCAATACCTGTCTGCACTGCTCAATTCGCTGGAGGAGCAGATCTCGGTGATCGATCGGGATGGCGTCATCCACTACACCAATCTCGCCTGGAATAGTTTCGCCGAACAGAACGGCATGCCCGAGGGGTACGACTGGCTGGGCGTCAACTATCTGAGGGTGTGCGACAACTCGGTGGAGCCGCTGGCCCAGATGGCGGCCGAAGGGATCCGGCGGGTACTGCGCCACGAGCAGCAGCACTTTCATCTGGAGTACCCCTGTCACAGCCCGGATACCCAGCGCTGGTTCATGATGCGGGTCTCCGCCATCCCCGGTATCGAGGTGGAGTTCTATACCATCAGCCACATCAACGTCACCGAGCGCAAGCTGCAGGAGCTGGACATGGTCTACCTCTCCCTGCACGATCCGCTGACCGGGCTTGCAAACCGGCGGCTGTTCAACAGCTTTCTGCACAACGAGTGGCGGCGCAGCATGCGCGAACAGACCCCCATCTCCTTCATCATGCTGGATCTGGACAACTTCAAGCTGTGCAATGACCACTTCGGCCATCAGGTCGGGGACGGTTTCTTACAGCAGGTGGGTCAGCTGCTGAGCACCTTCTGCCAGCGGGCCACCGATCTGCCGTGCCGCTTCGGCGGCGACGAATTTGCCCTGATCCTCGGCAATACCGGAGGAGAGGCCGCCTCCCGCATGGGGGAGGCCATTCGCGTTGGCATCGGCGAGCTGCTGATCCCGGGGGCGGATGGACTTCAACTCAGCGCCAGTGTCGGCATTGCCACCCTGTTGCCGCAGCAGGCCCGCGTCTCGGAAGAGGAGCTGCTGACCGCCGCCGACATGGCGCTCTATCTGGCCAAGCAGGGGGGCAAGAATCGCTGCCACTGCGTCAGCTGCAGCGCGCTGCCGGCCGCCTGATACTCGATTGCCACCCCCTCTGTGGCGATACCTCGCCAGCCCCCTGATATCGACTCCCTGAACCTATCGCATCAGCGATCCGGCATGGCCGGCTGCGGCGCCGGGTGGGCATCGATGACCAGTTGCACGAAGCGATCGCGGATGGGATCGGCGAAATCCGGGTTCCACACCAGGCTTATCTCCCACTCGGAGCAGGGGCCGGACAAGGGGTAGAGGGTGACGTCCGGGCCGGCGATGAAGCTGACGCTGCGCGGCAGGATGGCGTTGCCGATGCCGGCGGCCACCAGTGCTACCAGGGTCTGGATATCCTCCGCCTCCTGGATCATGCCGGTCAGCCGGTTGGCGCCGAGGAAGCCAGCGATCTGCTGGCTGAGGCCGGGGCAGCGGTGGCCGACCATCTGCAGCAAGGGCTGGCTGGCCAGCGCCTGCTCCACATCGAAGGCGGCCGGATCCGGCTGCGTCATCAGGGTCGGTACCGCCAACACCAGCCGATCGGTCAGCAGTCTGTGCTCCTGCAACTGCGGCGCCTGGGGCCGGCGCATGAAGCCAAGCTGCAGCTGGCCCGACAGCAGCCGCTCCTGCTGGATGGCGGAGGTCATGTCCTGCAGATGCACCATCACCTCGGGCACCTGCTGCTTGAAGCTGGCCACCAGTGCCGGTGCCAATGCGAAGCTCGACAGGCCGAAACCAATCTTGAGGCGCCCGGCGATGCCGCTGGCCAACGCCATGGCATGGCGCTCAAAGCCCTTGCCATGTTCGACCAGGGCGCTCGCCTGGGTGAGCAGCTGGGCGCCGATGGCGGTCAGCTCGGCGCCGTGGCGACCCCGGTTGAACAAGGTGCTGCCGAGGGTCTGCTCCAGTCCCTGGATCTGCTTGGTGAGCGCTGGCTGGGTGATGAACAGCCGGCTGGCGGCCTCCCGGTAGTTGGCGGTATCGGCCAGGGTGACGAATGCCTGCAGTTGCTTCAGATCGAATTTCATTCCATTTGGTTATCTAAGGTGGCCATTTTTTGATTATAAATTATCTAATCGCCTTGTTCTAATGGTCTGGTAGCGGGCCCCATTGGCCCCATCCGATCAGTCACAAGGAGTCATCTTATGCCTGCCGAACGCTATCTGTTTTTGATCAAGGGAACTCTGGTGCTGGCCCAGCCGCTGGCTGCGCCGGAGACGGGAGAGCTGCTTACCAGCCTGCTGCAGCAGGGCTTTGCGGTCGGCCCCTTGCAAGTGTGGGCGAGCAATGCCGAACAGGCGCTGGCCTGCTATGAACAGGCGGCCCAGCGGCGGGCCTTCGGCGATATTCTGGCGGGGAGCGAACCCGGCCTGGCAGGTGTCGGCTCATGAGCCGGCTTGTGCTGCGGGTCAGCGCCCTGCTGCTGGACATGGATGGCACCTTGGTGCACTCCACCGGCGAAGTGGAGACGGTATGGCGGCTCTGGTGCCGCCGCCATCAGCTGGCGCCCGAGCCGGTGCTGGCCATGTGCCACGGGGTGCGCTCGCGGGAGGTGCTCCATGCCTTGGCCCCGCAACTGGACATGGCACAGGAGGTGGCCCTGCTCGACGAGCTGGAGATCAACCACACCGGTCAGGCGGAGGCCATCGCCGGTGCCCGAACTCTGCTGGCGGGTTTGCCAAGCGATCGCTGGGCGCTGGTGACCTCCGCCAGTCAGCGGGTGGCCCGTCATCGGCTGCAAAGTGCCGCTCTGCCATTGCCCGCCCTGCTGGTGGGGGCCGAGGATGTGGTGCATGGCAAGCCTGCTCCCGAGCCTTATCTGCTGGCGGCCGAGCGTCTGGGGCTGGCGGCGGCCGATTGCCTGGTGTTCGAGGATGCGCCGGCCGGCATCACCAGTGCCCTGCGGGCGGGATGTCGCGTGGTGCAGGTGGGGAGCGATGCTCCGCTCCATCCGGCAGTGGTGGCGGTGATCCGCGACTGGCGCGAGGTTAAGGTGGCGTTGGGGGAAGGTGACTCCCTGCTGGTGACGCTGCCCGCTTGAGCGGTGGAGAGATCACCTTGCAGCCACAGCCAGCCGCAATAAAAACGCCCCCGAGATGCGGGGGCGTTTTGCTATCTCAACGGTTACTTGAAAACGCGGAAACGGGTGGCGTCGTCGATAAAGGTCTTGTCACCGCCGGTTGCTTGATGCTGCCAAAGGGCATCTGGGCGCGCAGCAGCCAGCTGGCGGGCAGGTTCCACTCCTTGTGTACCGCCTGGTCGATGAGCGGGTTGTAGTGCTGCAGGGAGGCGCCGATCTTCTCCTGGGCCAGGGTGGTCCAGACCGCGAACTGGGCGATGCCGGTGGCATGTTCCGACCAGATGGGGAAGTTGTCGGCATAGAGGGCGAATTTTTGCTGCAGATCCTGGATGACGTCGGTGTCTTCAAAGAAGAGCACGGTGCCGAAACCTGCGCGGAAGCTACCATCCACCTTGGCTTCACTTTGGGCGTAGGCTTCCGGCGGCACGATCTTTTTCAGCTCGGCTTTGACGATATCCCACAGCTTGTGGTGCTGGGCGCCAAACAGGATGACGGCGCGGGAGCTCTGGGAGTTGAACGAGGAGGGGCTGTGCTTGATGGCATCCTGGATGAGAGTGGTCAGCTGCTCCGGCGTATGGGAAACTTGGTCACCCAGGGCATAGATGGTACGACGTACTTTGATCTGTTCGATAAACGGACTGCTCATAACATCTCCTTTGTTTGACAGGGAATCGTCTTCGGTGGTCCTTGGCAAGGCCATCCGGCTCCGATTGTTCAAGCTATAGACTATAACACCCCCTTCCTGGTTAGCAGTCAACGCACAGTGGTCACTGTTTTTACTTTTTGTTGATATACATATCCACGGCATGGATGAGCGGTATCACGTTTATATGTTTTTTATCAATTGGCCAGCGTGAGGGCTGATTTCAATCAATGAATAATTCTTGCCGACAACCATAAGATCTCCGCATTCCAGTATTTCTATCGGGGTGTTGATGTTTCAGTGGCTGATTAGTCGGCGTTACTACCTGTTGACCTCATTTAGTCTGTTGCTGGGCACCCTGGTGCTGGTAGTGACCCTGGCCCTGGCGACGGCCAGCTATCTGCGCAGCATCGACAAGACGGTGGCCGGCTACGGCCACATGCTCTCCTCCCTCGATGCGGCCCTGATCCACGAGCTGGTGCTGGCCAACCAGCGTCAGCTGGCGGTGCTGGAGGCGTCGCTGGACAAGGCCGCCATCGCCCGCGGCGAGCCGGCCGACAACCCGCTCTGGGCCATTGCCCACCAGATCAAGCGCGACAGCCACTACATCTACTTCTACCACCCGCAAACGGACCGCATCAGCAGCTACCCGTCCTGGCAGCAGCCTGTCGAGTATCGTGCCGCCAGCCGGCCCTGGTATCGGGCGCTGTCGATGCCGGGCGATGACCTCATCTGGTTGGGTCCCTACCAGGAGTTCGGCTCGGACAAGCAGATCCTGACCCTGATCAAGCGGGTAAAGGGGCTGGATGGTCAGCTGCTCGGCCTGCTGATGGTCGACATGTCGTTCAACGCCATCCAGCGGGCACTGCAGCGGGCCATGGGTCGCAACCAGGCGGCCATCTACATCAGCTCGCGGGGGGGAGATGCACTGGTGGTGGGCTGCAACATGGCGCTCTATCAGCCGCCGGTGACCACGACGGGCGTGGTGGGCAGTGGGTTGGAGGTGATCTGGCATGGCCGCCATCTGCGCCGGGAGCTGGAAGGGATCGACTGGGATCTCAACATCTATCTGCCGCCAGAGCTGTTTCACGACGGCCTCGAGGAGGCCTTGCTGATGGTGGTGCTGCCGCTGCTCTCGCTATTTGCCATCTGGTTTTGCAGCATCAACTTTCTGGTGCGGGTGTTCAATCAGGAGCAGGCGCTGGTGGCTGGCTCGCTGACCGGCATAGTGCGGGATCCGACCCAGACACCCTGCCAGCTGAAGACCTGGTTCGTGCACAACAGCCTGAGCGAGATAGATCAGGTGCGGGCAAGCTTTCTGCAGGGGCAGGATGCCCTGCTGCACGATCCCCTCACCGGCATCATGAACCGGCGGGCCTTCACTCAGCGCCGCAGCGAGCTGGAAGAGAGCGCCACTCCCCACTGGCTGCTGCTGTTCGATGTCGATAACTTCAAGCGCATCAATGACAACTGGGGGCACACGGTGGGGGACGGCGTGCTCTGCCGGGTCGCCGAGCTGTTGGTGGCGGAGCTGGGCAGCGGCTGCGTCTACCGGATCGGGGGAGACGAATTCGCCGCCCTGCTGGCCTGGCCGCGCAGCGAGCTGGAGGCCGGGCTGACCCGGCTGCTGGCGCGGGTGCGCAATCAGCAGTGGCGCGAGTTTCGCGAGGCGGTGACCCTGAGCGTGGGCGGTGCCCACAGCCCGGATGACGGTGTGCTGCTGTTCGAGCGGGCCGACGAGTGTCTCTATCGGAGCAAGCGGCTGGGGCGCGATGGCTGGTCTTTGACGGAGCGGACCCGGCAGGAGCAGGGGGCTGACAGATCCTGTCATATGGATAACGGCTAGACGACCGCTGCCGCTCGGTGGGCCCCGGTACCGTTCGCTGCCCAATTTCCAGGCGATGTCATTTATGTATTTAAATTCAATATCTTATGCATGAATTGAATGGTGTCGAAGGCGGTGCGGGAGGCGGTGTCGCTCTCCTGCGACAGTGGCGCCCTTTGGCGGGAATCGTATAGTTCGGGGAAATTAATCAGGTTTGACAGGAGTACCCCATGGAGATGAACAAGCGTGGCATGAGCGCCCTGGCCCTGCTGGGCTCACTGCTGCTGGTCAGCGGCGTGGCGCAAGCCTCGGAGACACTCAATACCATCCTCGGTGGCGGTGCAGGTGGCGTGGCCGGTACCATGATCGGCAAGGAGCTGGGCGGTGATACCGGTGCCCTGGTGGGGGCGGCGTTGGGCGGTGCGGCCGGTGGCGCCGCCACGGCCAACAAGGGCAACAAGAATGAAGCGGCCCTCGGTGGCGCGGTCGGGGCCCTCGGTGGTGCGGCCATCGGCAAGAGCGTGGGTGGCAACACGGGTCAGCTGATCGGGGCCGGCGTCGGCGGGGCCAGCGGCTCCGCCATCGGTGCCAAGACTGGCGATGGCCACAAGAGCAACAACGATCGTTACTACGACGATGAGCACAGGCACCACAAGAAACACAAAAAGCACAAGAAACACAGATGGCACGACGATGATTGATCGCTGCCAGCAATGAGAGGGGGCCGACAGGCCCCTCTCTTGTTTGGCTCGACCGCCGCTCACACCAGCCGGTGTTGGCGGCGCCCCTCGGCGAAGGCGTTGATGTTGTCGATCAGCTGATCGGCGAGGCGCTGCATCGACTCCTCGCTGGCCCAGGCCACGTGGGGGGTGAGGATGAAGTGGGGGTACTGCAGCGCCTGCATCAGCGGATGGTCGGGGGGCGGCGGCTCGACGCTTGCCACGTCGAAACCGGCGCCGCCGAGGCGGCCGTTGGCCAGTGCCCGCAGCAGGGCCTCTTCATCCACCAGACCGCCGCGGCCGACGTTGATCAGCAAGGCGCCCGGCTTCATCAGCTCGAGTTCCCGCTTGCCAATCAGGTTGCGGGTATAAGGGGTTAGCGGGCAGTGCAGGCTGATGACGTCGGCGCTTTGCAGCAGCTCGTCCAGCGGCAGCCGATCCTCGTCGTGGCTGGCGCCGACCTGGCTCTGGGCGTAGCGCACCTCCATGCCGATCCCCCTGGCCCGCTCGCCGAGGGCCTGACCGAGCGTCCCCTTGCCGATGATGCCGAGCCGCTTGCCGTGCAGATCCGTGATGTGGTGATCGAAGAAGCAGAACTGGCCGCTCTGCTGCCAGCGACCCTCCAGCAGCGACTGGCGCCAGCAGAAGAGGTTGCGTGCCAGGGCCAGCATCAGCGCCATGGCGTGTTCCGGCACCGAGGGGCCCGAGTAGTTGCGGATATTGCAGACACCGACGTTGGCGGCGCGGCACGCCTCCAGATCCACGTTGTCGCTGCCGGTGGCGGCCAGTGCGATGAGTTTCAGGTCTGGCAACCGGGCCAGCTCGGCGGCGCCGATGCGCACCTTGTTGATGATGGCGATGCTGGCATCTTTGAGCCGCTCCACCACCTGCTCGGGGGCCGTGCTCGGGTAGCTCTGCCAGTGATGGGGAAAGTCGGGGTGGCGCAGGGTGATGCCGGTATCCAGGGTATCGCTGTCGAGAAACACAATTTGCTGCATGAAGCCTCCTGCCGTTGAGGCGTTCATGATGCCAAACATCGGCGACCGAGAGCCAGCTTGCTGCGCATCAATGGCTTGGCAATCGCGCCGGATGTGAGGCAGACGGCATTTTTGGGGTCAGAGCCAGCCGAGGTGGGTGAGCCAGCCCTGGATCCGGGTCGGCGTTTCATCCAGCTCCAGCAGGGCGTAGGGGCGGTAGTTGAGCTTGTGGCTGCGGCGGCTTTCGCTTCTGCGCGCCTCGGCGGCCAGCAATGGCCAGCGTCCGCCATCCTCCTGGTAGAGGTCGAGGGTCGGCATGGTGGCCTGGGCGATCTCCTTGGCGAAGATCTGGTTGCTCTGCTGGTCGGGGAAGAAGCCGTCGAGCAGCACCAGCGCATCGGGGGCGGGCAGCTGTTCGCTGGCGATGAGGTTGGTGGCCCAGGCGGCGCCGGTACCCTGCGCCAATATCAGCTTGAAGCCCCCCTCCTGCAGCTTGGCATCCCCCAGCTTGCTGATGCGGGTGGCAAACTGCTTGCGAAAGTCGTCGATGGCCTGCTGCTTTTTCTCGGCGGCGGGGTCCAGTTCGGTCTGTTGGGGCGAGGGGAGCAGCAGCAGGGTGTCGAAGCCGAGCCGGCCGAGGGCCCGGGTCAGTTGCCACAGCTGGCCGCTGCGCTGCCAGTCGGGCAAGAGGATGGCCAGCCCCACATAGCTGTCGCTGTCGTGCTTGGCGAACAGCACTGTCTGCTTGTCGATCTGGGTGCTGTTGGGCAGCCCCTGCCAGTCGTTGTTCTGCCAGTAGTCGAGCGGCGTCAGCGGTGTGCCCTCGCTGGCCTGCAAGGGGTTGCTTGCCAGCAGGGTCAGTAACAGCAGTGATAAGAACAATCTGGCCATAGTGCGCTCCCCCGGTTACTCGGGTTAGCGGCACCAGGCCGGTTTTCTGAAGGGGGAAGTGGCAGTGCTAGGGTGACGGCCGCTCGGGGCTGGCGAGCCTGGCCAGCTGGCGGTCGTGCAGGGGCGAGAACAGCAGCAGGGCAGTGGCGGCGCCAATCAGGGCGAAGAACATGTCGGACTGGGTATCCCAGGGGTCGCCTTGGGTGCCGAGAAACTCATCCGCCCCCTGGCCGAGCGCGAGGGCGGCTCCCCACTCGATGAACTCGTTGGTGACGCTGATGGCGAGCACCACGCAGACCACCAGAAACGCCAGCATGCGCCGGCCCTGCACATAGCCTCCGCGCAGCAGGATCTCCCGGCACACCAGGGCAGGCACGAAGCCCTGAAAGAAGTGTCCAATCTTGTCATAGGGGTTGCGACTGAGTTCGAGCCACTGCTGCAGCTCGAATCCCAGCGGGACGCGGGCGTAGGTATAAGCACCGCCCAGCATCAGCACCATGGCGTGCAGGGTGATGCACAGATAGAGCAGGCTGGTGAGCGGAAAACGGCGGTGCGTCACGGCAAGCAACGGCATGGCGATCAGCACGGGCGCGATCTCCATCAGCCAGGTCGCCCTGTCGTAGGGTTGCCAGCCGGAGAGAACCAGCAGTATCAGGGTCGACAACAGCAACAGACCTTTATGCAAAGATGTCATGGGGCGCTCCGGAGGATGGCACAAGCCGGGAATACTCCATTTAGCCATGCTTGCGCTTCGAATACAGCCGGGTGGCGCCGTGCACCCATAAAAAAAGCGAGCCAAAGGCTCGCTTTTTTACCATGGATTCAAGGGGCCAACTTAGTTGACGCGACGCTTGAACTCACCGGTGCGGGTATCGATTTCGATCTTGTCGCCGATCTCTACGAAGGCGGCAACGGCCAGCTCGTAGGTGGTGCCCTTCAGACGGGCCGGCTTGGTCACTTTACCGGAGGTGTCGCCACGGGCGGCCGGCTCGGTGTACTCGACTTCGCGAACGATGGTGGTCGGCAGTTCTACGGAGATGGCTTTCTCGTTGTAGAAAGTCACTTCGCAGATGTCTTCCATGCCGTCAACCATGTAGTTCAGGGCGTCACCCAGGTTGTCTTTCTCGACGTCGTACTGGTTGTACTCGGTGTCCATGAAGACATACAGGGGGTCGGAGAAGTAGGAGTAGGTGCACTCTTTACGTTCCAGCTGAACAACTTCCAGCTTGTCGTCGGCCTTGAATACGGTCTCTGTGGCGCTGCCGTTCAGCAGGCCTTTCAGCTTCATCTTGACCACGGCGGAGTTACGGCCGGATTTGTTGAATTCGGCTTTCTGGACCACCATCGGCTCGGTACCGATCATGACGACGTTACCAGCGCGGATTTCCTGTGCGGTTTTCATGTAAAAATTCCTGTTCGTATACGGGCAGATAAAAACTGCCAGATTATATACGGCTTTCTAAAAATTTCACCAGCCGAGTGACGAGATCCCCATCCCTGAGCTGCTTCTGTGACCAAGGTCGCCCATGTTGCAGCCATATCGCGGTGTGTTCCGGCCATTGCGCCCACCAATCGCGACAGTTTTCCCCCTGATTGAGGGCGTGGCTGAAGCCACGCAGCCACTGGCCGGTGGCGGTGGGCAGCTCTGCCAGATAGTGGTCGAGAAAGCCGTCCAGCTTGACCATGTGGGCCTGCTCTTCCTGCGGATAGATGTGCCACAGGAAGGGGCGAGCGGCCCACTGGGCTCGCACGAAGGAGTCTTCCCCGCGCACCAGATTAAGATCGCAGCTCCACAGCAGCCGGTCGTAACCGGCCTGATCGGTCATCGGCAGCAGTTTGATGGTGAGGTTGCCCGCCTGCAGCAGTGCCCCTGCCCTGGCCGTCGGAATGGCCGCAGCCAGCCCGGCGCCCGTGAGCACGTCATTGAGGGATCGCCCGAGCGGCAGCAGCAGGGTGACGGGGGGGCGCCCTGGCACCAGCTCTCGACCAGGCTGGTCAGGGCGGCGCTCTCGTAGGTAAAGAGGCTGACCCGCAGCTCATGCTCTTGTTTGGGTGGCAGGCCGAGGCTGGCCCAGTAGGCGGCAAGCCCAGCTTCATCCTGTTGCCAGCGCTCGCGCTCGACGATGAGGCCGCGCTCGCACAAGAGGCCGCCGGTTTTAGCGGTAAAGCCCGGGAAGAAAAAGTATTTGTTGAGGCTCTGGTTGCCGACCCGCTGGGGCGAGGCGAGGGCGTGGCAATCCTCGACCCAGCTTTCGGCCGAGAGGTATTCGAGGTTGATCCAGCAGGGGGGCCTGGGCTGGCTCGCCATCTGCTCGGCCATTCGTTCAATGAAGGGGGCGGGCAGCTGGCAGGCAAAGGCCTCGATCACCACCCTGGCCGGGAGGGTGTCGGGCGGCAGGGTGTCGTGCCAGTGCTGGATATGGATGCCATCGACCCACTGGCTATCCAGCGCGGGGTCGAGCCCCGGGCAGATGCGGGCAAAGCTTGCCAGATCGTCCACCCAGAGCCGCACCTGGACCTCATTGCCGTGGGTCGGGAGCGCGCCTTCCTGTTTCAGCTGGCGAGCCAGCCGCCAGGTGACGCCGATGTCGCCGAAGTTGTCCACTACGCAGCAGAAGATATCCCAGTCAAATTGGGGGAGGGAGCTGGTCATGTCAGGGCATCCAGATACAAAAAAACCGGTGCGCAGGGTAGCACACCGGTTGACTGGCTTCTAACCGTCAGCGCGTGACGGTGGCTGCGGCAGGTTACTCCTTGCCGTAGACGTTGTTCTCTTGCTCGCGTACCCGGATAAAGGTGGTGTGTGCTTTGTGCAGCTCTTTAAGCAGGCGGTACAGCAGATGAACCAGGTTTACTCCTTGCCGTAGACGTTGTTCTCTTGCTCACGCACCCGGATAAAGGTGGTGCGTTTGGTGAGCTCTTTCAGCTGGCTGGCACCCACATAAGTACAGGTGGAGCGCACCCCGCCCAGAATGTCGCGCACCGTGTTTTCGACCGGGCCGCGATAGGGCAGCAGCACGGTTTTGCCCTCGGAGGCGCGGTACTCGGCAACGCCGCCGGCGTGCTTGTCCATGGCGCTTGAGGAGCTCATGCCGTAGAACTTCATGAAGGGTTCGCCATCCACGTCGACGATTTCGCCGCCACACTCCTCGTGGGCCGCCAGCATGCCGCCCAGCATCACGAAGTCGGCGCCGCCGCCAAACGCCTTGGCCACATCCCCCGGGCAGGTGCAGCCGCCGTCACCGACGATCTGGCCGCCCAGGCCATGGGCCGCATCGGCACACTCGATGATGGCGGAGAGCTGCGGGTAGCCGACCCCGGTCTTGACCCGGGTGGTGCAGACCGAGCCCGGGCCTATGCCCACCTTGACGATGTCGGCGCCGGAGAGGATCAGCTCCTCCACCATCTCGCCGGTGACCACGTTGCCCGCCAGAATGACGTGGTTCGGGCAGGCCTCGCGGATCTTGCGCAGAAACTCGACGAAGTGCTGGGAGTAGCCGTTGGCCACATCGACGCAGATGAAGCGCAGGGCGCTGGACATGGCCAGGATCTGGCGGGTCTTGGTGAAGTCATCCTCGGAGGTGCCGGTAGAGACCATCACGTGACCCAGCAGCGCCGGGTCGGTCTCATTGACGAAGGTTTGCCACTGCGCAAGGCTGTAGTGCTTGTGAACTGCGGTCATCATCTCGAAGCCGGCCAGGGTACGCGCCATGGCGAAGCTGCCGACGGTATCCATGTTGGCGGCGATGACGGGCACCCCTTGCCATTGGGTCTGGGTGTGCTTGAAGGTGAACTGACGGGTCAGGCTGACTTGGGAACGGCTCTTGAGAGTAGAGCGCTTGGGGCGGAATAGGACATCCTTGAAACCGAGCTTCAAGTCTTCTTCGATACGCATTACGAATTCCTTATTGAGCCTTGTTTGATAGGTCACTTTGCAGTGGCAACTTTTCGGCAGGCGCAAAAAAACCGGTGGTTTTCAGGCCCTCCGGTTTACAACAGTGTAGGCAAAAATCCCGCCAGAACAAGACTGATAATTCACGAAGCCTTGTGGTAGCCTTTGGCGTCACAACCTGAGCACAGCCTTGGGTTTCATCCAGCCCCGTTGATGTTCCCCCGTTCGTCTAATTGAAAGATCCTGACAGAATCCTTTTTGGCAAGCTGCTGCGTGATCCTGACGCCATGCGCCATGGCCGCGCTGGTGGCGGCGAGGCGGCCACGTTCACCAGTTGACAGCCGCCTTTTCCATCTCCACTCTGGGCTGCTCGGGTCAGCGTCGGCCCTGCCCTGACAAGGAGTAAAGATGTTCGGATTGCGAATGATGCCACTGCTGTTGCTGGTCGGTCTCGCCCTGCCGGGAGCGGCTCGGGCTGCCTCCGATCCTGCCGTCTATGGCTGGATTGAGAAGGGACTCATCATGCCGAGCGGGGTGGCGGTGAAGATGAAGCTGGATACCGGGGCACTCACCTCCTCGCTCGATGCGCGGGATTTGCGCCACTTCAAGCGTGACGGCAAGTCCTGGGTACGCTTTACCCTGAAGGTCACCGATGCCAATACCGATCGGCAGGTGAGCCAGACTCTGGAACGGCCCGGTGGAGCACATGGTGACGGTACGTGGTGCCGGCGGCATGGAGCAGCGCCCCACGGTTACCATGTCCATCTGCCTGGGCGACAAGGTGTATGAGGAGTGGTTCACCCTGCGGGATCGCAGCAAGATGATCTATCCGGTGTTGCTGGGGCGTCGCCTGCTGGCGGATCTCGGCGCAGTGGATTCGAGCCGCACCTTCACGGTGCAGCCGAGCTGTCGTTAGTACAATTTCGGCGCGGATCTAAAAAACGGCGTTTCACAGCTAAATCACACTGTCTCTGCCAGAGGTAGCATTTGCACCATACCCTCGATGCGGGCGAGCTCATTCGCCCGCAAGGGATGGAGCATGGAGTGGAGCATAGTGAAAGCCTACCAACAAACTGTATCTGAATGGCTATCGCTCGCAGGTGAGCAGCAAGGTGTTGCCTTGAGCCTGGGAAGTGATGGTCACTGCCGTGTGCCGTTCGGCCAGGATGGCGAGTGTCTGGTCGAGGTACCAGACAACGACGAACTGCAGGTATGTTACTTCTATATCCCGTTACTGCGTCTACCTGATGATGCAGCCAGCCAGTTGCAGCTGGCCCGCTCCGCCCTCGAACTGAACATGTTTGGTCTGGCCACCGGGGGCAGCCAGATCAGTCTGGACAGTCGCAGCAACCACCTGGTGCTGACCTTTTCTTCTCTCATTGAAATGCTCGATAGCACTCTGTTTATGCAGACCCTGGGCGAGTTTCTCGATCTCGGCGTTACGTTGCAGGCGCAGTTGCAGAGTGTGCTCGCGCAGCAGAAGAGCTCTTCACAGCCATCCCCGTTGTCCGGCGTCATCATTCCATGTTGACGGGTGTCCATTTGTCTTAATCAGGAACAGAACATGTCTATCCAAAGCATTGGCCAGCCCCTGCATGCCACCGCGGTTACCTCTCATGCTCATGGCGAGGTACAGAGCCCGTCTGGTCAGAACAAGGTTCACCACAATCTGGCATCTCATTACACCAGCCTCGGATTGGGTTCCCGTGTACAGCCTGGCAAGGTATTGAATACCTCGCTCAAATGGCTGACCCTCAGTGCCCCGGCTCGCAAGATTGGCATCGCCATTCAGGGCGGCCATGACTCCCATGCCCAGAGTGTCAAAGGCAAGGCGCGTTACTGGACCGGTGCTCTCATCAAGGGCTTGGCCAATATCACCGGGGGCGTCAGCAGTGTCGCCAGCGGCGCGGTGGCCGCTGGCGCTGCCGGGGTGAAAAACCTGGGTGAGTCAGCCGCCCGTCTGGTTGCCTCCTCTTCACTGGGATTAGCCGGTGCCGTGATGAAAGGAGCCTCCCATCTGCCCCTGGGAATGTCGGAGCGACTGCAGCAAGGGTCACAGCAGGCGTTGAGTGCAGCCAAAGAGGTGCTCAAGCCTGCCTTCGTGGCTAAGGCTGAGCAGGAACCGCTCACTGTCGAAGGGGCTCGTGCCGTCATGGATGCCGCCCAGTTGGCAAGAGTCAGTTGTTCCAGCAGTTATCGTGAGATGCCGGCTGGCTACCATCACGCCACGCTGGCGGACATTCCACCCTCTATTCTGGCACGGCGTGAAGATGGAACAGGTGGTAGCGGGAGTGCGCTGGCCCTGCATGTCGTTGCGAAAAAGGGTGAGAACGATCCCTTCATCTTGGCTGGGGATGCCTGGTCTGCGCTCAAGGTCGCTGTCTACAAGCGTGACGACACTCTAGTGCTCTCGTTTGTTGGTACCCAGCCAACCAAGCGACCGGGGACGCTAAAGAGCGATGCCGGTGCGGCGCTCGGGATCAAGGACAGTGCGTTTCAGGATGCAGACCGTCTGGTCAAGGCGTTTGCCGAGCAGCATGGAGGCAAGGTCGAGGTGCTGGGCCACTCTCTGGGAGGTGGCTTGGCGCAATATGCCGGCATCAAACACGGGTTGAAGGTCACGGCCTTTAACAGCATGGGGCTGCATGTCGGGTTGCGGGATCGGCTCGCCCACAAGCTTGATCAAGCCAACGTTACCCATATCAACACCAGTGGCGATCCGCTGAGTCAGAAGGTTGAGCACGGGATTTTCGGGCTGGATGCCTCTGCTCAGGTGGGCAAGCGGTATGTCATAGAACATTCCGGTGGTCACCGAATGGAGGCAGTGACGGCCGGTTTGGACGAGCTGCTTGCTTGAGCTGTCGACCGCAGCCTGGCTGCTTCTGCGTAATCAACCTATGTAAACAACGCCTCCGATGGGAGGCGTTGTCGTTTCTAGGTCATGGCTGGGATGGGTTGCGAGAGGGCAGCAGCACGCTCACCTCCAGCCCCCCTTCCGGCCGGTTGTGGATGTCGAGATCGGCGCCGTGCAGCTGGGCAATGCGCGAGACGATGGCCATGCCGAGGCCGACCCCGTCCCCCTGCTGGGGATTGACCCGAAAGAAGCGCTCGCACAGGCGCGACAGGGCGGCGGTGGGGATGCCGGGGCCGTTGTCGCGAATGTCGACCCTGACCCTGTGCCCCTCCTGGCGCGCCTCGACCGCGATCTCGCCCTGCGCCTGGGTGTAGCGCAGCGCATTGTCGATGAGGTTGCTGAACATCAGCTCCAGCAGGGTGGCCTGCCCCATCACCGTCAGCTGCTCGGTGCCTTCCAGCGACAGCTGCTGATCCTTTTTCAGGGCGATGGGGGCCAGGGTGGCCAGGGTGCCCTGCAGCAGCTGGTTCAGGTTGAGCTCGGTCAGCTCCAGCCCCTGCTGGTTGTCGATGCGGGCCTGGGTCAGCAGCTGGCGTAGCAGCCGATCGCTGCGATCGAGCGCCAGCAGCATCTTCTGCAGGGAGTGCTGACGGCTCTTGGCATCCTCGGCAGCCAGCGCGTTCTCGCTGTGGATGCGCAGCACCGCCAGCGGGGTGCGCAGCTCGTGGGCGGCCTCGTTGGTGAACTGCTTCTCCCGCTCTATGGTGTCGGCAAGCGCGTGCATCAACCGGTTGATTTCGTTGGTGAGCGGGGTCAGCTCCTGGGCCCGGATCTTGAGGGTGAGCGGGCTCAGGTTGGCGGGGTGGCGCTCACCGATGGCCTGGGCCAGCAGCCGCAGCGGCGCCAGCCCGCGGGAGATGAGCCACCACAGCAGGCCGAGCAGGAAGGGCAGGGTGATGAGCAGCGGCAGCATGGCCAGGGTGGCCATCTTGCTGGCCAGCTCGCTGCGCTCGTCATCCCGCTCCGCCACGATGAGCCAGGTGTGCTCGTCCTGGTTGTAGAGGGTGAAGGTGCGCCACTCGTGGTTGTCCTTGGTGACGTTGTTGAAGCCGGGGGCCAGGGCGCCGAGGGGCTGGTTGGGGGCGCTGGGAGAGCGCAGCAGTATGTGGCCCTGCTCGCTCAGCAGCTGGAAGTAGAGGTTGCGCTCGAATTCGTGGCCGAAGGGGGTGAGCTCCCTGTCTTCTCCCCGCAGGTTGAAGCTGGTGTCCTTCTGCCATTGATCCGGGTTGTGCTGCTCCCAGTCCTGATAGACGGTGCCGTTGGCGGGTAGTTCGCCATTTTGCTCCAGATAGCGGCTGAGCAGCTGGTTGGTGATGCGGGAGGACTGGGCGAGACGGGCATCGAACAGCTCCTCCATCTCGTGGTTGGCCTCCAGATAACCGATGAGGGCGCTGATGGCCAGGCTGGCGCTGACCAGCGCCAGGATGCCGGAGAGCAGGAAGCGGCGGATGGAGCGGGGACGCGTCATGCCCGGTGGTCCCGGCGCTGGGCCTGTTCAAGCTGGGGAATGATATAGCCGACCCCACGGATATTGCGGATGAGATCGCTGTAGAACTTCTTGCGCAGGTGGTGAATGTGCACCTCCACCGCGTTGCTCTCGGCCCCCTCGTCCCAGCCGTAGAGGCTCTGCTGCAGCTGATCCTTGCTCAGCACCCGGCCGCTCTGGGTGATGAGCTCCTGCAACAGCTTGTATTCGTGGGGGGTGAGTTTGACCGGCTCGCCCCGATAGGTGACCTGCTGGGACTCGGGATAGAGCTGCAGCTCGCCGTATTCGAGTACCGCCTGGGCCTGGCCCTTGCTGCGCCGCACCAGGGCGCGCAGGCGGGCGTTGAGCTCCTGTAGGGCGAACGGCTTGACCATGTAATCGTCGGAACCCGCATCCAGCCCCAGCACTCGGTCGTCCAGGGCGTCGCGGGCGGTGAGGATCAGCACCGGCAGCGTCTGGCCTTCCCGGCGCAGCTTGCGCAGCAGGCTGATGCCGTCGATGTCCGGCAGGTTGAGATCCAGAATGAGCGCGGCAAACTCCTCGCTCTTGAGCACCGACAGGGCAGGCAGCCCCTGCTGCAGCCAGTCCACCGTGTAGCCGCTGCTGCGCAGGGCATCCACCATGCCGTCACCTAGCATCACATCATCTTCCACCAACAGGATCCGCATTGTTATTCCCCTCAAAAGACGCTGCCCACCAGTATGCAAGCTGGTGGGCAGAGTTTAAATAGCGCTCTGATCCGACTTGGGTTTATAGCTTGTCGAGGCGATCGCGGATCTCGATGCGTCGACCCTGATCCGCCAGCTCGCGACCCGGCCGGGGTGGGGCGGTCAGCGCCTTCTCCAGATAGCCCCTGGCCTCGGCCTTGCGGCCCTGATCCAGCAGGAAGTCGCCGTAGAAGAAGTTGGGGTCGATGCCGGTCGGGTTGATGGCCAGCGCCTGCTTGAGCAGCTGTTCGGCCTTCTCGTCATCGCCAAAGCCTACCGGCCAACCCGGCACCTGATAGTAGAGCGAGCCCAGGCTGGTATAGGCGGAGCCATCCAGTGCCTTGGGGTCCTGCTTGAGGGCGATCTCCAGCTTGGCCTTGGCCTCCTTGACCAGACCTAGCGCCCCCAGCCCACCCTTGGCGCCGGCCCAGGTGCTCTTGACGATGGCCGACCAGATCAGCAGGTCGGTGCGAAAGGCCTCCTTGGCGCTGGCCTGATCGGCCTGGCTGCTCAGCTGTTCGAGGCAGCTCTCCTTGGCCTTGCCGGTCTGCTGATACTGACAGACGGCCCACTGCTGCTGGATGACGGGCAGGGCGTCGGCGGCCTGGGCCATCCCCGAGCCCAGCATGAGCAGCAGGAGGGCGCCGTGGGTGAAACGGGGGCGGAAAGTGGCGTGCTTCATCTTAACGTTCCTTCTCTGTCATGACGGAAATGGCGTGCCCCGAATTGCCGGCAGCAGGCGCCGCGTGGCGGGCATAGCGCTCTATGATGGGTTTTTGCTTGGCCAGCGCCCGGTCGACCAGGCCGGGCAGCAGGCTGTTGAGCCGCACGAACAGCTTCTCCGGCCAGCCGAGCCAGCTGCGGCGGGTTTCGTTGCACAGGGCGATGACGGCCTCTTCGGCCACGTCCTGCGGGCTGTCGGTATGGGTGCCGAGTTCGGCATTCATCTCGTAGGCCGCCTCCGAGTTGAGGCGGGTTCGGGTGGCGCGGGGGGCAAAGTGCAGCACCTGGATGCCGGTTCCCTCCAGCTCGCGGCCGAGCGCCTCGCTGAAGCCGCGCAGGGCGAACTTGCTGGCGCAGTAGACGCTGTAGCCGGCGTAGCCGATGGCACCGAAGCTGGAGCCGACGTTCATGATCACCGCCGGTTTGCGCAGGCGGGGCAGCAGCATGCGGGTGAGCTGGATCGGTGCCTCGACATTGAGCAGCAACTGGCGCTCCACCTGCTCGCTGCTTTGATCCTCCAGCCAGGCAAACTGGTTGCAGCCGGCGTTGTTGATCAGCACGTCCAGCCCTTCGTCCAGCGCCGGGTGCTGCAGCAGTTTGGCCCGCTCCTGGGGCGAGCCCAGATCGGCGATCACCATCTGGTGGCGCTCCGGGTGCGGCAGCTCCTTGCGAAGCCTCTCCAGCGCACTGGCCCTGCGTCCGTGCAGCAACAGGCGCGCCCCCTGAGCTGCCAGCTCCTGGGCCAGCGCTTCGCCGATCCCGCCGCTGGCGCCCGTGAGCAGCACGAGTTTTCCTTCAAGCTTCATGATGTCTGGTTTTCCGTCAGTTGATAGAGCATGTCGGCGTAGAGGCGGTAGACCACCTTGGCCGAGTGAATGATGGCCGCCTGATCGGCCGGGCTTTCCACCCGGTTCATCAGAGACTCGAAAAACTTGAGGTGCTCCTGATCCAGTGCGCCGTGGGAGCTCAGATAGCTCATGGCCTGGGGGGCAGGCCGAGACCCGCCTTGAGCTGATCGGCCACGGTCAGGGCGATGGCGACGCTGGTGCCTTCCAACACCTGTACCATGCCGAAGAAGCCCATGGGGTTGCCGCGTTGCACCTGGTCATAGAGAAAGGCCACCATCAGCTCGATGGGCAGCCCGGGCCGGCCGTGGCGCACCGCCTCGGCATCGCCGCCGCAGGCGCGGATGTCGCTCAGGATCCACTCCTGATGGCCATACTCCTCGTCGATGTACTCGGCGATGGCGCCGCGTACCCACTCATACTCCTGGCCCAGCTTGCCGCCGGTAGCCATCAAGAGCGGCACCGTGTGGCGCACGTGGTAGTAAGCCTCTGCGAGGAAGCGCAGGTAGATGTCGCGGGAGATCTCCCCCTTGCGGCACGCCTCTATGATGGGGGCGTTGAACAGATGCTCCCGGGCCGGGGCGGTGGCTTGTTGCAGCACTTGATAGAAGCTCATGAGGTCTCTCCTGTAAGGCATTGGCTGATCTGCCGGGAAAAGTGGTGATAAATCCGTTCGCGACGGGGGCGGCCGTTGGCGGTCAGCAGCTCCGGATGCTGATCCAGCGCCACCGGCAGCCAGTGATGGATGCGGGCATAGTCGGGCAGGCGGTGATTGAGCTGCTCGATCTGCTGGGCCAGCTGGGCGTCGGCGCCGGGCAGTGGCTGGATCAGGGCGACGTTGGCTGGCTGGCCGTCGCCGAAGATCACGATGCGGGCGATGGCCGGGCAGAGCTGGGCTTCCGCCTCGACCCACTCGGGGGAGAAGTTGCGGCCAAAGGCGGTGATCTGGACGTTCTTCTTGCGCCCGGTAATGTGCAGATACCCCTCATCATCCAGGTGGCCAAGATCGCCGGTGGCGACCAGTACTGGCGTCGGCTCGTCGCTGCCCAGATAGCCGAGCATGGCGGCGCCCTCCACCAGGATCTCGCCATCGGCGGCGATCGATACCCGGCAGTGGGGCAGTGGCTGGCCGACGCTGCCCAGGCTGTGGCCGTCGGGGCCGTTGAGGGCCACGACGGAGCCGCACTCCGACAGGCCATACCCCTCGTAGACCGGCAGCCCCAGCTTGCGGGCCCGGCTGATGAGCTCGGGCGAGACCTTGCCGCCGCCCACCGCGACGAAGCGCAGGCCGGTCAGCTGCTCGGCCAGCGCCGGGTTGGCGTTGCACAGGGCCAGCAGCAGGCGCAGCAGCTCGGGCACCAGCACCAGACTGTGGGTGGGCCAGCGCAGCAGGGCCTGGGCTAGGGTAGCAGGGTCCAGCTTGCTGGAGCCGGCAAAGCCGAGCTCTGCCAGTGAAGGGATGCGGCTGCAGGCGCCGGTTAGCAGCGGCACGTAGAGGCCGGTCAGGTTTTCCAGCAGGGTGGTGAGCGGCAGCAGGGTCAGGTGTTTCTCGACGTTGGCCGGGGCGACCCGATCGGCCAGCGAGGCGCAGACCGCCATCATCTGGGCCAGTGACAGGCAGACACCTTTGGGCTGCCCTGTGGTGCCGGAGGTATAGGTGATCTTGGCGGTGCCGGCCGGCAGAGGCGGCAGCCGGGCAGGGGTACGGCGCCACAACGGCAGTTCACCGACCGCCAGTTGCAGCGGATCGCTTGTCTGCCAGCCGGGATGGTGGGGGCCGATCAGGGCGTCGGCACCGCTGCTCTCCAGCAGCCACTCCTGCTGATCCAGGCTGAAGAAGTGGGGGATCGGGATTACCACGACGCCGGCCATGGTGCAGGCGAGATCGATGAGTGCCCAGGGCAGACCGTTGTCCAGCTGCAGCGCCAGCCGGCGGATCCCGGCCATCTGCAGGCGGTCGGCCAGTGGTGGCAACTGCTGCCACAGCGCCTCGTAGCTGAGTCTGTGCTGGCTGCTGGCAAGAGCCGGGCTGTGGGGCGTCTGGCGGGCGAAGTAGGCGATTTGGTCAAACAGCATCATAAGGCGCTCCGGTGCGGGCAGTTGAACAGGGAGGGCATGGGCGCCAGCAGCGAGAGCAACAGGCTGCCCTGCGCCAATGCCTGCCGTCCGATGCCGAGATCGCCGACCATCACCTTGGGCTGGCAGTGGTAATAGGCGCCCCAGGCGCTGGCGTCGTCACCCACCCTGTCGGCCTGGGCGGGGGCCAGCTCGACCGGGGTGAGGTGCAGGCGGTGGAAGCTGTTGCGCAGTTTGGCGGTGCCGGTGAACACCACGTAATCGAGGTCGTTGTCACACAGCAGGCGGCAGAGCGCCGCAAACATCAGGCGGGCGTTGCCGGGCTCGCTGCAGGCGAGGTTGCCCACTTCGACGATGCGATCACGCCGGGCGGGGGCGCCGAGCCGGGTTTCGATGGCAGCCTCGATGGGTTGTTCCAGATACTGCTCCAGATAGAGGCGCTCGCTGCTGGCCAGCTTGAGACCGCAGGCGCCGACCAGCAGACCGTCGGCCCGGTAGAGGCCGAGCAGGCAGGGCAGAAAATGGGGAATGCGGGCGTTGAATTCCTGGCTGTAGGCGGCCTGGATGTAGCCCTGCAGAGCCATGACATGCTGCGGGGTGTCGGCCAGCGTCAGCCGATAGGGGGCTTGAATGTCTGTGGTCATGGATGGCTCCTTCTTGTCGATTGTCATCAGACTAAAGGGGCAAACTTAAGAAACCCTTAAGAGGTAAAAAATCTGTTTCACACAGAGGCAACTGGCTGAAAAAATAGATAATGCTGCGACCGCGATTGCGGGGTGGCCGGACAAAAACCTTGTCAGCCGCCAGGCGGGCAGGCAAGCTGCGGCCACTTTTGACCGCCCCGCTTTCGAGAGGAGATGCCATGACCCCCTTATCCTGCCCGCTCTGCTGCGTCGCCGATGCCTATGAGCTGCCGGTGGCCGGCAAGCTGTACCATCGCTGCCGGGCCTGCGAGCTGGTCTGGCTGGATGCGGCCGAGCACCTGGATCCCGCGCGCGAGAAGGCGGTCTATGACGGCCACGACAACCAGGTGGATGACCCCCGCTATCGCCAGTTTCTGCAGCGGGCCTTTGGTGAGGTGCAGCGCCGTTTGCCTCCGCCGGCCAGCGGCCTCGATTTTGGCTGCGGCCCGGGTCCGGCGCTCATCGCCATGGGCCGCGAGGCGGGCTACCAGATGGCGGGCTATGACAAGTTCTATGCCGATGAGCCCGAGCTGCTGGCGCAGCAGTATGACTTCATCACCAGCACCGAGGTGATCGAGCACATCGCCACCCCGCGCGCCGTGCTGGAGAGGCTGTGGGGCTGCCTCAAGCCCGGCGGCCTGCTGGTGCTGCAGACCCAGCGGGTGCTGGAGGATGAGCGCTTCCGGCAGTGGCGCTATCGCCACGATCCGACCCACATCGTCTTCTTTGCCGAGGCCTCCTTTCGCGCTCTGGCGGCCCGCTGGCAGGCGCAGGTCGAGTTTCCTCACGCGGATGTGGCGGTCATCACCAAACCCTGAGAACCTGCTCATGTTCTTACTGTGAGGTCGTGATCAAGGCTCATGTGCTGCTCGGAATCCTCATGTATTTATATACACTCTGGTTCCTGCACTGCTCTTTACCTTGCTGACGACCTCTCGTCACAGATCGTGAACAGGTTCTGAGCCGGGCATTTCCATTTGACGGCGGCTTGGGCATGCTGATGGCCTGATTGGCGGGGTCCGCTTGCCTGTTTCTCTGCATTGACTCCCAGGCGCCGCAAGCCGCCCATATCCTGATACCAAGGAGTGGTTCTTCATGTCGATTCCCCATCTTTCACTACAGGATGCCCGTCATTTGCAACTGGCGGCGCAGGGGTTGCTGGTGCCGCGCCGCAGCAAGGCGACCCCGGCCGATCTGCTGGCAACCATCCGCCGCATGGCGCTGCTGCAGATCGATACCATCTCGGTAGTGGCGCGCAGCCCCTATCTGGTGCTCTTTAGCCGTCTCGGCCACTATGATCCGCGCTGGCTCGAGCAACTGCTGGCCGATGGCGAGATCTTCGAATATTGGGCGCACGAGGCCTGTTTCGTTCCCCGCGAGGATTACCGCCTGCTGCGCCATCGCATGCTGGATCCCGCCGCCATGGGCTGGAAGTTTTCGGCCAACTGGCTTGCCACCCATCAGCAGGAGATTGGCGAGATCATCGAGCGCATTCGCCAACACGGCCCGGTGCGGGCGGCGGATTTTGAACGCAAGGGGGGAAAGGGTAATGGCTGGTGGGACTGGAAGCCGGAGAAGCGCCATCTGGAGGTGCTATTTACCGCAGGCCAGCTGATGGTGCGCGAGCGGCGCAATTTCCAGCGGGTTTACGATCTGGCCGAGCGGGTGATGCCCGAGTGGCGCGACGAGCGGGATCTGCCGAGCCCGGAACAGGCGCAAAGGGACATGGTGCGAGCCAGTTGCCAGGCGCTGGGGCTGGTCAAGACCGGCTGGGTGGCCGACTACTATCGGTTGCGGCGCGGCAAGTACGATGCCCTGCTTCATCAGCTGGCGGACGAGGGAGAGCTTTTGCCGGTGCGGGTGGAGGGGTGGCAGTACGGCGCCTTCGTGCACGCTTCGCTGGCTGACGAACTGGCCCAGGCCCAGTCCGGCACTCTCAAGGCCAGCCACACCACGGCGCTGTCGCCGTTTGACCCGCTGGTCTGGGATCGCAAACGGGCCAGCGAGCTGTTCCAGTTCGACTATCGCATCGAGTGCTACACCCCGGCGCCCAAGCGCCAGTACGGCTACTTCGTGCTGCCGCTGCTGCATCGCGGCAAGCTGGTGGGCAGGATGGATGCCAAGGCCCATCGCCAGCAGGGGATCTTCGAGATAAAGAGCCTCTATCTGGAGGCGGGGGTCAGGGTGACCCGGACCCTGGCGCAGGATCTGGCCAAAGCGCTGCAGCGGCTGGCCGACTGGCATCAGACCCCGATCTTGCGCTACGGCGCCATCCCCGCGCCCCTGCTGGCCCTGTGGCAGGAGATTGCCTCCTGACGGGGGCGTTACTCCCGCCTGAACTAAGCTGCAAGGGAAGCAAAGGAGTGAGACGATGACGCGATCCATGTTGTTGCTGCTGGGATGGGGCTTAGCCGGGCTGGTGGAGGCGGCGGAGCCTGAGGTGCAGATCTGTCTGGGGGAGGGCAACGAGTGGGCTCCCTTCACCTACTGGGAGCGCAAGGATGGCGTGCCCGACACCCGCCGTCTCACCGGCTCCGCCACAACCCAGGTGCTCGATGCCCTGAAAAAGCTCGGGTTGCCCTACAAGATCCGTTATCTGCCCTGGGCGCGGGTGCAGCAGGAGCTGGCCGACTATCGCCAGAATCGCTTGTGCGAGCTGACCTGGGATGCCAGCTACAAGCCGGAGCGGGCGGAATATGCCTTCTACAGCGTGCCGCTCTACTACACCCACCTCGGATTTTTCTACCTCAAGCGGCGCTTTCCCGAGGCGCCTGATCTGCAGACGGTCAATCGCTCCCGTGTGTGCGGGGTGATCGGCTACAACTATGCCCCTTACGGACTGGTTCTGGAGCCGCGCCGGGTCAAGCAGCTGCAGCAGGCGCTGGACATGCTGGGGCGCGATCGCTGCGACTTCTTGCCCAGCGAGATTGAGCCGCTGATGAGCGGCATCGGCCTTGGCATCTACCAGAGCGAGAGCGGTCTGCTCAACCTGGCCCTACCCAGCCGCAAGGGCTTCTATCTGCTGGTGAGCAAGGGGTCGCCACGGGCCTATGAGCTGGTGACCCGCCTCAACCAGGTGTTCATCGAGTTTCAGGACAGCGGTTACAGCGACGAGGTGATGCGCCGCTTTTTGCCACCGACAGAGTGACCAGCATCAACAACCGGGCCTGGCGCCCGGTTTTTTATGGCGGTGACGGGGGCCTGGCGGCTCTTCGGCAGGTTCTGCGCTCCCCCCGTTGCCCTAGCGCAGCTTCCTTGCCGAGGGGGCTTTACCCCCGCACCAGGCCGGGCAGGATCAGGGCTACGGCGGCGGCGATGCGCGCGCGGATGTCGCTGCCCGGCGCCAGCAAGCCGAGCGCCATCTGGCGCAGCGGCTCCGCCATGGTCATCGCCAGCAACAGATCGCTGGTTTGAGCGGTGTCCAGCTCGCGCAGCCAGCCCAGTTGCTGCTGGCGCTGTAGCCACGCCGCCAGCGTCGCCCTGCCGCGGGCAATGCCGTTCTCCTGATAGGCCGCCAGCAGGGCATCGCGCCCCGCGAACTCATGCTGCAGCAGCCGGAACATGCCCACCGCCTGCGCGCTTAACACCTGGCTGGCAATGGCTTGCAAGCCCTGCTCCAACATCTCCCCCAGCGCGCCTGGGTGAGCAGCATCCTGCTCGAAGGCCGGTTGAAAGGCATCGGTCCAACTGCGCACCGCCTGCGCCACCAGCTCGTCACGATTGGCGGCAAAGCGGTAGAGGGTCTTCTTGGCAACCCCCGCCTGTTTGGCCACCGCATCCACGGTCGCGGCGCCGTAACCACCCTTGAGCAACAAGGTCAGCGTCGCCTCGGCGAGGGCGGAGCGAAGGTCGGCTTCCGGGGTGACCGGACGGCCTCGTGAGCGTGTTTCTTCATCGTTCTGGTGCGACATGATGGGCTCCTAGAAAGCATTGACAGACCCAGCATACAGGCATAGCTTAAATTAGGGAACGAATTTCGTTTCGTAATTTATTGGAGTCTCATCATGGATACTTCCCCGTTGTTTGCCCCCTGGGGCGTCAATGACATCAATGAGTTGCTCAGGCCGCAGCCGCTACGCCTGGAAATGGGCCTGACCCGCAGCTCCGACGGCCTGCTGACGGTCGCCATCCGCACCGATCTGCACGGCTGCAAGGGGCGCATGCTGGATTGGTGGTTCACCTTCTTCGAAACGACCCAGCACATCCGGTGGTGGCACCCGCACGACCACGTCGAGCACCGGGGCTGGGATCATCACTGGAAAAAGGGGAGCGCTATGTGGGGGCCAGCATAGCGGCGGTGGAGTGGCTTGCCGAGCTGCCGCCAGTGGCAGCCCGCCTCAAGTTCCATGGCGCCGAAGAGGTGTTTGCGTCGCAGCCGCTGCAGGAGGCGCGGGAGACGCAGGCTCTCTCTGCCGCCATCTGCGCCCGCATCGGCTTTGGCGACGAGGTAGCTCTGGATGACAACGGTGCGCCGCTGGATGGCGAGATGCTGCACCTGGCGCGTGATACCTCTTATGGTTGTGTGCTGCGTAGCCGCTTCCTGCTGGGCAAAACCTGCGCCAACCCGTTTGACGAGGTGCCGGACGAGATAGGCTTCAACCTGATGCGCCACTGCTACAGCGAGTTCAGCTATCTGGCGCAGTTTCTGCCGTCGCTCTACTACGCGGAAAATGGTCGTGAACCGGCGCCGACGCTCTGGTGACGGGGCTGATAGTTGGCATTGAACGTTGCTGGGAGCAGGGAGCATGCCGGCTATCGGGCTGTGGCGTGAGCCGCCGAGGGGCCATAAAAAAACCGGGCACTTGGCCCGGTTTGTCATTGCGTCAGGATGCGCTTACTGGAATACCAGTACCATCAGCAGACCCAGAGTGATGGCGGACACCAGGAAGGCGAAGCCATAGAACACATAGTGGTGCAGCTTGGTGGTGTGGATCCCCAGATCATGCAGACCGTGGTAGATGCGGTGCATGCCGTGCCAGATGGGCAGGGCGATGATGACCAGCAGGATGCAGGCACCCCACCAGGAGCTGGCGAACTCGAGTGCGCGTTCGTAGCTCATGGTCTCCACGTCCATGATGCCCATGGGCACCAGCAGACCGGTGATGAGGACAATGACCGGCAGCAGCATGGCAACCACCATGCCGCCGGCACCAAACAGTCCCCAGTAAATGGGTTCGTCAGAACGTCTCATGGTTTTCTCCTCAGGCCACGATGATCAGGACAAGCAGGGATACCACCGCCAGCGCCACATACTGGGCGATGACGATCGGCTTCTCCGGTACCAGGTCTTCGCCACGGAAGATGCGCATGGCTTTCGGGGCCAGTGCGAACCAGGTCTTGGCGTGGAACAGGCAGGCTGCCAGGGCGATGACATGGAACAGGATGGCGATCGGGCTTTGCAGGGATTCCAGCCAGCCGTTGAACGCCTCCTGACCCTGTACCAGGCGCAACAGACCCCACATCAGCACGACGGCGTAGATGGAGACAAAGATGCTGGTGCCTTCGCGGATCATGTAACCGGTGTAGAAGGCATTCTTCAGCCACCAGTCTTTCTTCATTTCGCGGACGTAAGGCTTACGTTTGCTATTGGTGTTGTTCATGGTCTCATTCCTGATCTCAATCTGGCTTGAACATGGCGATCATGTAGTCCTTGGCGCTCTCGACCTTGCCAAGCTGGATGGCCGCCGCCGGATCCACGCCTTTCGGGCACACTTCGGAGCAGTAGCCCACGAAGGTACAACCCCAGACGCCCTCGTCCTGGCTGATGATCTTCATCCGCTCTCTGGACGCGCTGTCGCGGTTGTCGGCGTTGTAGCGATAGGCCAGCGCCAGTGCTGCCGGACCGGTGAACTTCTTGTTGATGCCATATTGCGGGCAGGCCGCATAGCACAGACCGCAGTTGATGCACATGGAGAACTGGTGATACTTCGCCATGTCAGCCGGGGTCTGGGTGTACTCGCCGTCGCACAGGCTGCGCGGCTCGGACGGGATGATGTACGGCTTGATGCTCTCCAGCTTCTCGATGAAGTCGGACATATCGACCACCAGATCGCGCTCGATCGGGAAGTTGTTGAGCGGCTCTATGGTCATCTTGCCCGGCAGGTAGTCGCGCAGGAAGGTCTTGCAACCCAGCTTGGGAATACCGTTGACCATCATGCCGCAGGAGCCGCAGATCGCCATCCGGCAGGACCAGCGGAAGCTCAGGGTAGAGTCCAGATGATCCTTGATGTATTGCAGCGCATCCAGCAGGGACATCTCTTTGAGGTAGGGCACCTGGAAGGTCTGCATCCAGGGCTCGTTATCCTGCTCGGGACGGTAGCGCAGGATTTCAATTTCGATCATCTCAGCCATTCTTCTTAGCCTCGTCTTGTTTCTCACCCTCGGAACCGTATACGCGTTTCGCCGGTTGGGATTTAGTGATCTTCACATCGGAGTAATCGATGGTCGGGGCCCCTTCACCGTTGTAGAAGGAGAGAGTGTGCTTGAGGAAGTTCACGTCATCACGCTCTTCGTAACCGTCCAGACGCTGGTGGGAACCGCGGGACTCTTTCCGGTTGAGGGCGGAGTGCGCCATGGCTTCGGCCACGTCCAGCATGTAGCCCAGTTCGATGGCGTACAGCAGGTCGGTGTTGAAAACCGAGGACTTGTCGTTGATCTTGATCTTCTTGTAACGGGCTTTCAGCTCGTTGATCTTGTCGATGGTGCCCTGCATCAGCTCTTCGGTACGGTAGATACCGACCCCGGCTTCCATGGACATGCCCAACTCGTTGCGGATATCGGCCGGGTTTTCGGTGCCGTCGATATCGAGCAGGGAGAGGTGCTGCTTGATCAGCGCCTCGGCCTTGGCGGCCAGCGCCTGGGTGTTGCCGTGTTGCTGGGTCTTGGCAAACTCACCGGCGTGCTCACCGGCTACCTTGCCGAATACCACGATCTCGGACAGGGAGTTGGAACCCAGACGGTTGGCGCCGTGCAGACCGACGGAGGCACACTCGCCCAGGGCGTACAGACCCGGCATGCGGGTGGCGCACTGACCGTTGGTCTCGATGCCGCCCATGGTGTAGTGGGCAGTCGGACGGACCGGGATCGGCTCTTTCACCGGATCCACACCCACGTAGGCCTTGGCCAGTTCGCAGATGAACGGCAGACGCTCTTTCAGGTACTTCTCGCCGAGGTGGCGCAGGTCGAGGTGAACCACATCGCCCATCGGGCCCTGGATCACGCGGCCTTTTTGCTGCTCCTGCCAGAAGGCCTGGGAGAGACGGTCGCGCGGACCCAGCTCCATGTGCTTGTTCTTCGGCTGGCCGACCGGAGTTTCCGGACCCAGACCGTAGTCTTGCAGGTAGCGGTAGCCATCCTTGTTGAGCAGGATGCCGCCTTCACCACGACAACCTTCGGTCATCAGGATGCCGGTACCCGGCAGACCGGTCGGGTGGTACTGCACGAATTCCATGTCGCGCAGCGGCACGCCGTGGCGGTAGGCCAGCGCCATGCCGTCACCGGTGACGATGCCGCCGTTGGTGTTGTAGCGGTAGACACGGCCGGCGCCACCGGTGGCCAGAATGACGGATTTGGCCTGGATGAAGCGGGTGATGCCGTTCTGGATGTCGAAGGTCAGAACGCCCTGGACGCGGCCATCTTCCACGATCAGATCCATGCAGAAGTGCTCGTCAAAGCGCTTGATGGTGGGGTACTTGATGGAGGTCTGGAACAGGGTGTGCAGAATGTGGAAACCGGATTTGTCTGCCGCGAACCAGGTGCGTGGGATCTTCATCCCGCCGAAACGACGCACGTTGGCCTTGCCGTCCGGCTTGCGGCTCCAGGGGCAACCCCAGTGCTCCAGCTGGATCATCTCGTTGGTGGCATTGTTGACGAAGTAGTCGACCACGTCCTGCTCACACAACCAGTCACCACCGGATACGGTGTCGTTGAAGTGGTTTTCGAGGGAGTCATCATCACGGACGACACCGGCGGCACCGCCTTCTGCGGCCACGGTGTGGCTGCGCATCGGGTAGACCTTGGAGATCAGGGCGATCTCCAGCTCCGGGTGGGCTTCTGCTATGGCGATTGCGGCACGCAGGCCACCGCCACCAGCACCGATGATGGCGACATCGGTCTTGATAATATCCACATCTGCCTCCTTAGGGATAGATTTGCTGGGCACGATTTTGCTCTATGAAAAAAATTCAGGCTTGATGCAAGTCAAACTGGTTTGTTTTAGTGCTTGGCAATGGTGACTTTTATCAAAATCACCCCATTCCTTGGATGAAAACGCCGTAATTATCGCCATCCTTCAGTTATCGGTATCAGCCGCAGTCATTGCTATGGTTATTTTAAGCTCAGGATTATACGTAGTTTTCTTTCAAAAAAATGAGAAACACCTCTCTTTTTAGGTATTACCCATAAAGTTTTTAAGTTTTTTATCAAAAATATTTAATAAGAATTATTCACGGATAGAACAATACTGTGATTGAGTTCAAAAAACTAATCCGAATGTCAGCCTTGATGCGTTGCTTTATTATGAGATAGCGCTTCGTATGGGGATTTTCATCCCCATAGTCCCGATGGTTGATGTGGTAATAACTATTGAAACAAAAGCATTTTTCTATAAAAAAAGGGGCCTGTGTGGCCCCTTTGATTTCGGTTGATCAGATCCGGAACATGCCGACCTGATTGCTCAGTTCACCTGAAATATTTTTAAGTTGTTCAGACAGATGGCGCGAACTGTCGGCATCGACCGCCAGCTCGTCCGAGACATCCTTGACCGCCTGGATGTTGCGGCTGACCTCGTCGGTCACCGCCCGTTGCTCCTCGGCGGCGCTGGAGATCTGGGTGGCCATGTCGGAGATTTGGTTGATGGAGGCGGTGATCTGCTCCAGTGCCTGGGTGGCATCGTTGGCATCTTCCACGCTGTTCTGGGCCAGCAACTGACCCTCGTGCATGGTGCTGACGGCGCCCTGGGTGTTGCGCTGCAGGGTTTCGATCATGCTGCGGATCTCGACGGTGGAGCTGTGGGTACGCTGGGACAGCACCCGCACTTCGTCGGCCACCACCGCAAAGCCGCGACCCTGTTCACCGGCCCGTGCCGCTTCAATGGCGGCGTTCAGCGCCAGCAGGTTGGTCTGCTCGGCGATGCCCTGAATGGTGGAGAGGATGGTGTTGATCTCCTGGGCGTTCTTTTCCAGTTCCTGAATGATGCCGGAGGCCTGCTTGACCTGGGTAGCCAGATCCGTGATGGAGCGCTGGTTGCGGGCGATCACCTGCTTGCCATGCTCGCAGCTGCTGGAAGAGCTGCGGGCCGCATCGGCGGTCTGCTCGGCGTTGCTCGCCACTTCCACCGCAGTGGCGGACATCTCGTGTACCGCGGTAGCGATCTGGGAGATCTCGTTTTGTTGGCGAGCCAGACCCTGGCTCGATTTTTCCGCCATGTTGTGGGACGACTTGGCTTGCTGGTTCAGTTGGCCGGAGGAGTTGGAGATGTCCTGCACCATCACGTGGATCCGGTCGATGAAGGTGTTGACGTGCTTGGCGACAATGCCTACTTCGTCTTCACGCTCGATCTTGACGCGGCGGGTCAGATCGCCGTTGCCGCGGGAGAGATCGGCAATCGCCTCGCCCAGGGTTTTCAGCGGGGCCAGCGAACCGTTGATGGCGACATAAGAGAAGCCGGCGACGATGAGAATGGTGAGCAGGCCTTGCAGCAGGGCGGAGGTCACCATGCGTGAGACGGACTGGTAGGCGACTGCTTCATCCACCACGATGCCGAAATACCAGTTGGTGTTGGGGATCTCGGTCAGGTCGAACACGCTGGGTTTGCCGCTGATATCCATCTCGGAGATGGTGTTGTCATGGGCCAGCTCGTTGACCTTGGCGGCAGTCAGCTCGGGGGAGATGGCGGTCGCCTGTTTGAGGGCCAGTTCCTTGTCCGGGTGGGCAATGATGGTGCCGTTGCTGTCCACCAGGATGGCGTAGGTCCCTTCCGAGTTGATGGCCAGCACATCGCGTACCAGGGCGTCGATGGAGACGTCACCGGCGATGACACCCTGGGTATTGCCCCGGGTGAAAGGCTCGGCGATGGTGATGATCAGCTGGCCGGTGGTGATGTCGGCGTAGGGCGCCGTGATGGCGAGCTTGCCGGCGGCCATGGCGTCCTTGTACCAGGGGCGCTGACGAGGGTCATAGCCGGCCGGCAGGTCGGTCGGCTTGCTCTGGATCATCTTGCCATCCTTGGTGCCGACGTAGACCAGGTCAAAGTTGCCGGCATTCATGGATTGGGCCAGATGGCTGATGGGCTCGTCTTCCTTGGCGAAGGCCTCCTTGGTGGAAGTAACCATGCTGATGCGGGCGTCCAGCCAGCGGGAGATGCCTTTCACATTGGCAGCCGAGCTGTCGTCGATGAAGCTCCAGATCAGGCGTTGGGTTTCGCTTCTCAGCTGGGTGGTGTTGTACCAGACCTGCAGGCCGGTGATGACCAGGATAATGACCCCGATGGCGAGGACAAGCTTGTTCTTGATGGATAAGTTCATGTTTACATCCTTGTGAGCGTCAGTCTGCGATGTGTGGTCTTATTGTTATGGGCCAACACTGTATCGGCCAAAGTAGAACTTTTTGTATCCCGGTGTGCCTTTAAATTTATAGCTTAAATCAGCGGTTATCGAACTCCCCCTGACACAATGAGTCCGTTTTTGGTCGACGGCAGGAAGCGGTCCGGCCGGTTGGTAAAGATGCCATCAACGCCGATGGCAGCCAGCATCGCCTGATCGGCGGGCTCATCGACCGTATAGACCAGCACCTTGAGCCCGCTCTTGTGGGCATCCTGCACCAGAGCCTGATCGACAAAATCCACGTCGCAGTTGAGCGACCAGGCCCCCAGCTCGGCTGCAAATTTGGCCAAGGTGAGGGGAATTGTGGAAGTCAGTGCCCCCAGCCGGATGTCGGGGCGCAGGGCGGCAAAGCGGGCTAGCTCCGGGTGGTGGAAGGAGGAGACGACCCACTGCGTGGGCCCGAAGCCAAGCTCGGCCTCGGCGCGCCGGGTCAGTCGGGCCACCTCGTCAGCTGTTTGTGATCCTTTCAGCTCGATATGCAGCTCGGCCTGGCCGGCAATCACCTCCATCACCTGCCACAGTGTCGGGATCCCTTCCCCCTCACCGGCATCCAGACTCGCCAGGTAGGCGCGCGACTGGGCCGTCAATACGCCGCTGCCGTCGGTACAGCGCTCCAGCCTCCGGTCGTGGAACACCCACAACTCGCCGTCGGCCAGCTGCACGTCGATCTCGATGGCCCCGGCGCCCAGCGCCAGTGCCAGCCGGATGGCCTTGAGGGTATTTTCCGGTGCCAGCCCGCTGGCGCCGCGATGGGCAATGATCTGCATGATGTACTCCTGTGGTGCCTGCTCAGGCCCGGCTCAGACGAATGTCGATCTGCTGGTGCGGCAGCCCCAGCCCCTGTTGCTGCAATTTTTCCAGCACCAGCGAGTGGACCTCGTGGGTGATGGGCATACGGTGATCCATGCTGTTCACGTAGAGCCGGATCTCGTAGATCAGCGCCGAGTCGGTGAATTCGATCAGGAACACCTCGGGGGAGGGGGTCTCCAGCACCAGGGTGGAGGCCCGGATCGACTCTTCCAGAATGGTCTGTATCTTTCTGGGCTCTTGGGTCAGGCCGATGCGGATGCGCAGCCGTACCCGAGTGATGGCGTCTGACAGCGACCAGTTGATGAACTGTTCGGTGATGAAAGCCTTGTTGGGGACGATGATCTCCTTCCTGTCCCAGTCCACTATGGTGGTGGCGCGAGTCTTGATCTTGGTGACGGTGCCGGTCAGCTCGCGAATGGTAACTGTGTCGCCGAGCCGGATCGGTTTCTCGAACAGTATGATGAGGCCCGACACGAAGTTGGCGAAGATCTCCTGCAGCCCGAAACCCAGACCCAGGGAGAGGGCCGCCACCATCCACTGCGCCTTGGACCAGTCAATGCCGAGGATGGAGAAGCCGGTCAGCGCCCCCACTACCAGCACTATGTACTTGGTCACCGTGGTGATAGCAAAGCCGGTGCCGGGGGAGAGGCTCAGGTGCTGGAGCAGGGTCAGCTCCATCAGGCCCGGCAGGTTGCGGGCGGTGACCACGGTCAGGATGAAGGTAAACACCGTCAGCATCAGATCCTGCAAGGTGATGGCGGAGAGCTGTTCAATGCCGCCAATCTTGCTGCTCACCTGCCACACCTCGATGCTGCGCAGGAAGCTGAACGCCGAGTTGAGTTCGGACCACTGCACCACCACCAGCATGGTGAAGCCCAGCATCAGCAAGGTGCGCACCAGCCCGAGCGACTGGGCGCTGATGGTATCCAGATCCAGCTCTGTGTCTTCCACCACGTCCGGGATCTCGGAGCTGAGTTCGTCATGCCCCTCTTCCCGGCCGCGCTGGGCCAGGATCTCGGCCCGCTTGCTCTTGGCCCGCTCGAAGGCGAGGCGGCGACGCTGGATCAGCATCCAGCGGTGCGCCAGGTAGTAGACGAGCAGGCAGCCCAGCCCCATCAGCAGGCTCAGCTCCAGCTGGCGCAGCAGGATGCGGGAGGTATAGAAGTAGCCGAGCAGGGAGCCGATCACCGCCAGCAATGGGGCCAGCATCAGGCTGTTCCAGATGAAGTGGTGCAGCAGGTGCGGCTTGGTCATGTCGGCCTGGCCCCAGGTGAGCGGCAGCCGCTCCCGGTTGAGGCGGGCGAAGAACAGCAGCAGCCAGAGGGCGCCGACGATGAAGGCCAGTCGGCCGAGGGAGTCGTAGAAGGCGTGCTCCTGATAACTGTTGGCCATGCCCTGCACGAAGAAGCTCGGGATGATCACCAGCAAGAGGGTGCGAAACTGGCTCCACACCTTCTGCACCCGCTCCTTCTGCCAGCGGAAATGGAGGATCAGGATCCCCTTCTCCAGCGTCAGGTGACGGGCCATCAAGAGCGCCAACAGCAGGAACCAGATCTCGCCGAGGCCACGGGCTACCGCCACCGCAAACGGATATTGCCAGGCGCCGTCGAGCAGGCCGCGCACCATCAGCACCATGGCGGGCAGCGGCAGGGAGGCGAGCAGGGAGCGCATCAGCAGCCGGCTGGTGAGGCTGAACTTGTCCTGGGTCACCTTGCCGATGCGGGGCGCTATGTGCTGGCTGTAGTGGGTCAGGTGGCGAGCCAGTTTGAACCAGCACCAGGCCAGCACCAGGATGCCGATGCCGGCGAAGGTGAGGGTGATAGGGTTGTTCTCGGCGATGGCCTGGGGCAGTTGCAGCCAGTTGACCGGGTTGAGGGCGAGGCCGAGGGCCGCCGGCACCCCGAGCAGCACGGCCGGGGTGAGCGGGCGCACGTCCGGCATCCAGAACAGGTGGCTGGCGCTGAGCTCGCGGATCTCGTCGATCTTGCTGTTCTGGCGGCTGTAGAGCAGCTTGAGCCGGGTCTGCTCCTGAATGAGGCTGTCGGAGGCGTCGTTGAGCCGGGTCAGCAGCTGGCGACGGGCCTTGAGCAGGTTGTCGAGCACTGCCTGCTGGGCGCGATCGAGGGCGACTTCGTCGGTGGCCAGCAGCTGATCGCGCATCTGGCGCGGGTCCTTGAGTGCGTCCTGCTCGGTCTCGTACTGGTACTTGGCCATGCGGGCGTTGACGATGGCCGACTCCAGCTTGTCGAGAGGGAAGTAGGCGGGCAGGTCGGAGAGTTTGCTGCGCAGGTTCTCGCCGTAGGCGTTGCTGATCTGCAGCCACTCCAGTTGCTCGCGCACCGAGTTGACCAGATCGTTCAGGCTCGACAGGTTCTTGTCGATCATCCGCTGCTCATCCTGCACCCGCTCTATCTGATCCTCCAGCGCGCCGAGCTGGATGGAGAGCGCCTGGTTCTGCTGTTGCTGCTCCAGCAGCAGCGGCATGTCGGAGGTGAGCTGTTTGCGCAGCCGCTCGCTCTCTGCCAGCGCCTGCTCGGTCTTGTCGCGGCGCAGCTGGTTCTGCTGGTTGAGCAGGCTGGTCTGCCACTCATCCTCGTCGGTGATGGCGAGGTTGAGCTCCTGCAGCCTGAGTTTGCCGAGATCGTTGCGCTGCTGGGCGGAGAGTTGCTCCAGCTCCAGCATCTGGATCCGGTCGGAGAGGCTCTGTTCCTTGAGGCGGGTGACCAGCTGCTGGGCATCCTGCTGGCGATCCGATTCGCTGCTGAAGCTGAGCCGGTCGAGCAGGGCGCGGGTCTGCTGCAACTGCTTGCGCAGCTCGTCGACCCGCAGGTGATACTCCTGGCCGGTGCTCTCCAGCTGGTTGAGGCTGTCCATCACCCCCTGGCGCTCCTTGCGCAGGTTGAGCTGGCGGTTGCTGCTCAGGCCGATGGCCTGGCGCAGCGCCTCCTCTTTCAGGGAGGAGAGGGTCGGGCGAGGCTGGGGCTGGTAGTTGTGCAGGCTCTCCTTGAGGCGGGCCGACTCCTTGGGATAGTCGATGAGGATCTGCTGATAGGCCTTGCCCTGCTCGCGATAACGCTGGGCTTCCCGGGCAAACTGCAGCGCCTGCTGGTAACTTTCCCGCAACTTCTGGTTTTCCGGGGTGTCCGTCTTGGGCACGCTCTGCAGCAGCTCTTCCACCTGGGTGATGGCGTCATCGGCTTGGGCAAGGGGAGCGAGGAGAGTGAGAGAGAGCAGCAGGCAGAGCAGGCGTTGCAACATGGCGCACGTTTCCGTTCAGGTGAGGTCGCCCTAGCCTAAAGCAGGGGCCGGGGCGGGTAAAGTTTTCCATATTAATGATTTGTAACATAAATAACGGGCGTTCCCGGCCCGCTTTGGCTATTATTCTGGCCGTTTTTCCCTCCGTTGAGCGTTTTATGTCCGCAGTCGATCTGGGCACGGCCCCTCTTTCCCGCCTGTTCTGGCGCTACGTCACCCCGACCGTGGCCGCCATGCTGGTCACCGGCATCTATGTCACCATAGACGGCATCTTCGTCGGCCATATTCTGGGTCAGGACGGGCTGGCCGGCATGATGCTGGCGTACCCCATCTGCGCCGTGCTCTATGCGGTGGGGGCGCTGATCGGCATGGGTTCCTCGGCGCTCGCCTCGTTTTATCTGGGCAAAGGGGAGCAGGCGAGGGCACGCCACATCGTCGGCAACGCGCTGGTGATGGTGCTCATCGCCTCTGGGCTACTCGCCTTCATCGGCATTCGTTACGGCGAGGCCATGCTGATCTGGATGGGGGCGGAGGGGGTCATCTTTGACGCCGGCTTTGCCTATCTGCAGTGGTACGCCTGGCTCGGGGTCTTTGCGGTGCTCTCCATGGCGTTTACCGCCCTGCTGCGCAATGACGGGCGACCCGGCCTCACCACCTGGATCCTGGTGGGGGGCGGCGTGCTCAACGTGCTGCTCGATTACCTGCTGATGGCGGTGATCCCCTGGGGGCTGGCGGGTGCCGCCATTGCGACCATGCTTTCCCAGGCGGTGACCGGCGGCCTCTGTCTGTGGCACTTCTTCACCCCGCGCAGCCAGCTACGCATTGGTTGGGACACCCTGCGACCCGACTGGCGGTTGATGGGGGAGACGCTGCGACTCGGGGTGTCGAGCTTTCTGATGTACCTCTATCTGTCAGTGGTGCTGGCGCTGCACAACAAGGCGCTGCTGGCGGTGGGCACCTCGCTGCACGTGGCGGCCTACGGCGTCATCAGCTACAGCGAGGCCTTCTTCTATCTCATCTTCGAGGGGATCGCCATGGGCATCCAGCCCATCGCCAGCTTCAACGCAGGGGCGGGCAACTGGGCGCGGGTGCTGCGGGTGCGCAACCTGGCGCTGGGGGTGACCCTGCTGGTGGCCTTGTGCGGCATGCTGCCGCTCTATCTGTGGCCGGAGGGGGTGGTCTATCTGTTTGCCGGGGACAACGCGGCCCTCTTGCCGGTGGCCAGCCTCGGCATCTGGCTCTACTTCTGGGGCTTGCCGATGGAAGGGCTGCTGCTGGTGGGGGCCACCTACTTCCAGGCCATCAACCGGGCCCGCATCGCCTCCCTGCTCACCGGCGGCAAATTGGTGCTGATTGGCGGTTTCCTGTGGGGCTTCTCCTCCCTGTGGGGGGTATCCGGCGTCTGGCTGGCATTGCCCACCTGCAGCACCCTGCTGGTCCTGGTGATGTGGCAGGCGATGAACAAGGAGGCGCGCCAGCATAGCGCAGCCTGACATGTGGTCAGTCGGCCATGAAAAAGGCAGCCCAGGCTGCCTTTTTCGTTTTGAGCACCCATGACAGGTCAGCGGTTCAGGGCTTGAAGGCGCCGATGAAGATGGCGGGGTCGACACGGGCGTCGTTGAGGCTGACATTCCAGTGCATGTGGGGACCGGTGGCACGGCCGGTGGCGCCGACCCGGCCGACGATGCCGCCGCGGGGCAGGCTCTGGCCCAGCTTCACGTCGACCTTCGACATGTGGCAGAACATGCTGATGAGGCCCTGACCGTGATCGACGAACACCGTATTGCCGTTGAAGAAGTAGTTGCCGATCAGGATCACCTTGCCCGCCGCCGGCGACTTGATGGGGGTACCGGCACCGACCGCGAAGTCGAGGCCGGAGTGGGGGTTGCGCTCCTCGCCGTTGAAAAAGCGGCGCAGCCCGAACGGGCTGGAGAGCGGCCCTTCCACCGGTTTGTCGAACAGCAGGTTGCTCGGCTGGGTCGGGCTGAAGGTCTGGTAGGCGCGTGTCTGTTCCGCCAGTTCGCGGTTGATGCGGGTCATGTCTTCGGCCAGCGGGTTGACCTGACGACTGTTCTTGAGCTTGATGTGCTGCTCCCGGTAGTGCTTGGTGCCGACCGAGAAGCCGAGGGTGCGGCCATCGCTCACCTGCAGCTGGTGGGGGCCGGGCTGGCTCTTGAGGGGGATGCCGACGATGGCAATCCAGCGCTTGCCCTCTTCACGCACCACCAGCACCGGCTTGCCCTGATAGCGGACGGTCGGGGCCTGCGCCTCACTGCCCAGCGCCACCACGGCGACGCCCCCCGGCACCGGGTGGTTGAGCAGACGACTGATGAAGCCCTCGGCGAGGGCGGACTGGCTGGCCAGCAGCAACAATAGGCAACAAACGACTCTCATGATGATTCCAGGCTGGGTTGACTAAAACGAAACGGTAACGAAATCAGGACGCTGGCTGGAAGCGCTGGTAGATGGCCTCCATCTGGACCGACACCTCCTGGCGTACCAGGTCCAGCTCCAGCATGTCTTGTACCACCTTGAGCTGATCCGGATTGAGGAAGCCGCGGCTGCTCTCCAGTACCCGCTGGGTATAGGCGCGCTGGTTCTCCAGATAGGTGCCGGCATCGCCGCTCTCCTGCTGGGCCAGCTGCTGGTTCGCCTCGCTCAGCAGACGCGTCAGGGATTGGCGCTGGGCCGGTGCCAGCAGCTCGCCGTGCTCCGCCAGGCGACCCTGGATCTCCAGCAGGCGGTTGGTATCGCCCGAATAGATCTCCTGTTCGAGCCGGGTACGGGTATCCTCCCCCAGTAGGTTGCTGAGGTTGCCCCAGATGCGCTGGCTCTCCTGCTCATAGGCATCGGGATGGTCAAAGCCGAGGCGATAGAGCTCGCGCAGTTGCTCCTGGACCTGGCCGCGCACGTCTTCCACTATGTCGAGCCGGTCAAAGACGGTGGTGAGCTGGCTGCCCTGTTCGGCGTCATAGAGTCGCTCGATCAGCACGGATCCTTCGCTCGACTGGCTCCACTGGCTGATGGCGGCTTCCAGCTCGGGATTGGGAGGCAGCACATCCTGGGCGGGGGTAGGCTCGCTCTGGCTTCCCTTACCGGGCAGCTTGGCCAGCAGGCTCTGCCCGGTGCTCTGGCCGCTGTTCTGGCTGGTGACCGAATCGCATTGCGACGGGCTGTTGGTGGGGCTGGCAGTGTCGGATCCCGGCTGAGGTTTGACAGGGGCGGCCTGCCACTGCCAGAGGTTGAGCAACAGGGAGGCCAGCAGAATTGGCGCCAGGTGAGATGTACGCATCTTGGATTCTCTTGAATAAGTGAATGCCCCTTGCAAAGGGGTCTCTTATGATAACCGTAACGTCTGATACAAGCAGCCATGACGTGCAAAACCGGTCTCGGCGGTGACCCGCCATTGAGTCGGTCGGCCCATGGCTCTAGAATCGGCAACCAGCCGTTTTGAACCGAGGAAATGTTATGAATGGATTGTCCCCCCTGCGCGCAGAACCTGCTCGTCACCCCATCGGGCGTGGCTGGGTCTGGGTGCGATCCGGTTTCGATGTCTTCAACAAGGGGATGGGGGTCAGTGTTGCCATGGTCCTCATCTGGTTTGCGGTCGGTCTGCTGCTGGAGCGTCTGCCGGCGGGCAGCCTCATCTCCCAGCTGCTTTACATGGTCTGGGGTGCCGGCTGGGTGGCGGTGGCCCGTCACGGTTATGAAGGTAATCCGCTGCGCTTTGCCGATTTCTTCTCCGGTTTTCGCCACAAGCTGACCCCGCTGATGCTGGGAGGCCTGCTGGTGCTGGCCCTGTTCAGCCTGATCGGCCTCATCTGCCTGGGCCTGCTCTCCATGTGGGGGCTCACCTCCCTGCTGACCCAGGATCCCGAATCTCTGGTGGTGACGGCGGCCCAGGCTCAGGGGCTGCTGCTCTGTCTGCTGCTGGGGCTGGCACTGCTGATCCCGGTGCTGATGGCCATCACCTTCGCCCCCGCCCTCATCTTTTTCCACGATGTAGGGATCCTGCAGGCGGCCAAACTGAGTTTCAAAGGCTGCCTGACCAACATGTGGCCCTTCCTCTGGTGGGGGTTGATCGCCGCCATCCTGATGCTGTTCGGCGCGGCGCTGATGCTGGTGGGTCTGCTGGTGGTGATCCCGGCGCTCAACTACTCCATCTATGTGGCCTACCGGGATATCTATCTGGACGTGACGCAGGAGACGCCTGCCGAAGCCCCGCTGACCGGCTTCGAAGCCTGACGCCAGCGGACTGGTGTGACATATGCGCGAAAGGGGCCTGCTGGCCCCTTTCGCATGTTTGCGTTGTCTCTTGTTTCCGTCACTACTCTCGCCACATGGGGTCGACGGCCATGCGTTCCACCAGAAAGTCGAGGAAGCTGCGTAACAGCGGTGACATCTGCTTGCGGGTGCCGTAGACGGCGTAGACGCCGAGTCGCTTGGGTTGCCACTGCTCCAGCAGCGGCACCAGGGTGCCGCTGTCGAGGTGAGGCTGGACCGAGTAGCGGGGCTGCAGGCTGATGCCGGCCCCCTCCAGGGTCGCCTCCAGCAGCAGGTTGGAGATGTTGGCACTGAGGTTGCCGCTCACCGGTACCGATTCGGGCCCGTCCGGTCCCTGAAATTCCCACAGGCTCTTGCCGAAATAGGTGTAGGTGAGGCAGTTGTGCAGGGCGAGATCCTGCACCTTGTGCGGGGTCGGGTGTTTGGCCAGATAGGCCGGGCTGGCACAGACCACCGAGTGACAGGTGCCGAGCCGGCGGGCCACCAAATTGGGGTCGAGGTCATTGGTGATGCGAACGGCGAGATCAATTCGCTCCTCCACCAGATTGACGGTGCGGTCCAGCAGCAGGATGTCGATGGCGGTGCCCGCATAACGCGCAAGGTAGTCGTTGGCGGCGCTCACCAGCAGGGCTTCCGAGAGTGAATAGCTGCTGGTGATGCGCAGTTGGCCCTTGGGGGCCTCGTCGCCGCGCACGGCGATCTGCTCCATCTCTTCTCCCAGTGCCAGCATGGCGCGGGCCCGGTTCAGCGCCTCTTCCCCTGGGCCGGTCAGACTGAGCCGGCGAGTGGTGCGGTGCAGCAGTCGTGCCCCCATCCACTGTTCCAGCTCCGCCAGGTAGCGCGTCACCATGGCGCGCGACATCTCCAGTTTCTCCCCGGCGCCGCTCAGGCTGCCTTGTTCGACTACGCTGACAAAGACCCGCAATGCGGTCAGTCGATCCATTTCAGGCTCTCTATATGCTCGATTAATGCAACAGTGATGCGCTTATTATGCTGTATTTGTACCGTAATTGATCCAATAAACTGTGTCCATCAAATGAACCCCCGAATACTTAATGAGGAATAGATGATGAACAACTCCCTGATCCGTAACCTGACCCTGGCCACCACCCTGTTGAGCGGTGCCGCCATGGCCGCCCCGCTCACAGTGACCGTCTACAACCCGGGCGAGAAGGCAATCTTTCCTGTCTCCTCTTCCCTGGTGACTGGCGACAAAGAAGCAATCCTGATCGATGCCCAGTTCGACGTGCAAAACGGCCAAGCGTTGGTCGACATGATCAAGAAGAGCGGCAAGAAGCTGACCACCGTCTATATCAGTGCCGGTGACCCCGACTTCTACTTCGGTCTGGAGCCCATCAAGGCAGCCTTCCCGGACGTCAAGGTACTGGCAGACCAGCATGTGGTCGACCATATCAACCAGACCAAGGACGCCAAGCTGAGCTACTGGAGCCCCATCCTTGGCAAGGGTGCACCGAAGAGCCTGACCGTGCCGCAAGTGATGACGGCCAGCCATCTGACACTGGATGGCGAGAAGATCGAGATCAAAGAGATGAACACCCCGAATGCCTACCTGTGGGCTCCGTCCATCAAGACGGCGTTTGGTGGCGTACCGGTCTACAGCGGCGTGCACGTGTGGATGGCTGACAGTCAGACCAAAGCCGCTCGCAGCAACTGGGTCAAGGCGCTGAACAATCTGCTGGCGCTGAAGCCCGAGCGTGTGGTGCCGGGTCACTTCCTAGGGACTGCGCCCAAGGGTACCGAAGCCGTGACCTTTACCCGTGACTACGTAGAGCGCTTTGAACAGGAGCTGGCCAAAGCCAAGAACTCCGGTCAGCTGATTGAAGCACTGAAGAAGGCTTACCCGTCCCTGCCGGTCGACGATGGTCTGGCCATCGGTGCCAAGGTCAACACCGGCGAGATGAAGTGGTAAACCCCTGACGCCTACTTCCCTGTGTTTTTTTACCGGGCCCGAGGGCCCGGTTTTTTTAGCCGAATGAACGAGTGAATGATATGAACGAAACGACACTGCATTATGTATACGACCCCCTCTGTGGCTGGTGCTACGGCGCCGCCCCGCTGTTGAAGGCTGCGGCTGCTATCCCGGAGCTGCGCATCGAGCTGCACGCTGGTGGTCTCTGGCTTGGCGGGCGCAGACAGGCGATGGGCCAGGCCCTGCGCGATTACGTCCGCCCCCATGACGAGCGGATCCAGGCGCTGACCGGCCAGCCTTTCGGCGAGCGTTATTTCAACGAGCTGCTGCTGCGCGATGGTCTGCTGCTCGATTCGGAACAGCCCATCCGCGCCATCCTGGCGGTGACGGCTCTGGGTGGAAACGGCCTGAGCCTGTTGCACCGCATCCAGCAATCCCACTATCGCGATGGCATCTGGATCGGTTCTCTCGAGCATCTGGCCAGCCTGGCGGCGGAGCAGAACATTGGCGCGGATGATTTTGTGAAGGCCTACCAGCAGGCCGACCTGGCAAGCCATCTGGCCGACAGCCAGCGCTGGATGCGCCGTCTCGGCGGGCAGGGCTACCCGACCCTGGGATTGGTGCAGGGCGACAAAGTCACCCCCTTGTCCGCCTCCTCCTTCCTGGGTGAACCGCAGGAGTTTGCTCGCCAGATCCAGCTCATGATGAATCGTTGAGTGAACAGCAGGTCGTATCCGGTGGCGGATGTGCTGCGTCCGAGGTGCTCGTTGCAGATTTTTCCCACCTATCCGGCACTCATGCTATCCCCAGGTGGGACGATATATTCAGTAGCGGACAGTTTGAAAATCATCCGCTTGCGATCATCGCGCTATGCTCTATGGGGATAGCCCGGGCGTTTGAGGCTACGGGCTTGCGTCTAGCCGCCAAGGATACCAATCATGTTCAAAAATATGTCTATAGGTCAGAAGTTGAGCGCCGGTTTTGCCGTATTGGCCCTGCTAGTGGTGGGGCTGGCGTGGTTCTCCATCACTCAGCTGTCCCATCTTTATGCCGATACCGCCACCATCTCGGGCAACCTGTTGCCATCGACCCGTTATGCCAGCCAGATGCATGTAGCCATTCTCGATGCCCGCCGTTCCGAACTGGCGCAGGTGATTGGCGGCCTCAACAAGGATGCCCAGGAGGTGAGCGAACGCACCATCACCTTCAACAAAGCCAAGCAGGAGTTTGACGCGGCGGCGCAAAAGTATGGTTCGTTGCCCTTCAGCACCGATGAGGAGAAGCAGACTTACGAGCAGCTGGTGGCCGCTGGCGCCAAGTACTTCTCGGTGCACGAGCAGCTGATTGCGGCTTTTGCCAGCGGCGATCTGGAAAAAGTGAAGAGCCTGCGCAAAAACGAGACTCGCGCCGCCCTGGAAGAGGCGGGGGCCAAATCCTATCGTCTGCGCGAGATCAACAACGAGTTGGCTGACAGCATGGTGAAGTCGGTGGCCGACCTTTACAGCAGCTCGCGTACCATGAGTGTCGTGGTGAGCCTCATCACAGTGCTGTTCGTGGTGGTGGTGGCCTGGTTGCTGACCGGTCAGGTCCGCAATCCGGTGATGGCGCTGCTGGAGCAGACCCGCAAGGTAGCGGCAGGCGATCTGGCAGCCCATCTTGATGCCAGCCAGTTCAACAACGATGAACTGGGGCAACTGGCCAAGGGCTTTGGCGAGATGCAGAAGAACCTGCGAACCCTGGTCAGCGAAGTCTCCGGCTCTGTGGTGCAACTGAGCTCGGCAGCCGAAGAGATCAGCGCGGTGGCACGCCAGTCCGCCAACAACATGAACAGCCAGCAGCACGAGCTGAATCAGCTGGCGACTGCGATGAACGAGATGCAGGCCACGGTGCAGGAGGTGTCCCGCAACACCAGCGATGCCGCCAGCGCCGCCAGTGCCGCCAGCAGCACCGCCGAACTGGGGGCTCGCACCGTCAACGACTCCATCAAGCGTATTGAACAGGTTGCCGGCGCCATCGAGAGCACCGCCGTGGTGATCCGCCAGCTTGGTGACGACAGCCGCAACATCGGCATGGTGCTGGAGGTGATCCGCGGGATCGCCGAGCAGACCAACCTGCTGGCGCTCAACGCCGCCATCGAGGCGGCCCGGGCCGGTGAGCAGGGCCGCGGCTTTGCGGTAGTTGCCGACGAGGTGCGTACTCTGGCGAAGCGGACTCAGGATTCCACCTCCCAGATCAACACCATCATCGCCGAACTGCAGCAGCGGGCCGAGCAGGCCGGCACCACCATGCAACAAAGCCAGGACATGATGAATTCCACCGTGAGCACGGCGCGGGAGGCGGGGGCATCCATCTCCGAGATCAGCGGCTCGGTGGAGAGCATCTCCCACATGAATATCCAGATCGCGACCGCAACCGAAGAGCAGGGGGCGGTGAGTGAAGAGCTCAACCGCAACGTGGTCAATATCAGCCATGCCTCCGAGGAAGTAGCCGCTGGTGCAACCCAGATGGCACAGGCCTGTAACGACCTCAATCACCTGGCGACCCAGTTGCAGGAGATGGTGCGCCGCTTCCGGGTGTAAAGGCGGGTTGGATGCTCGCAGCTGCGGGCCCGGATCCTGGATCCGGGCCCGCCTTGTTTTATCGGCCAGTCGACTTTCCCTCTTGCACCATCCCTTGTTCGCTCCGCCGTTCTTGGGCATGCTAATGGCCCCATTGGTTGGCAGGATTCTGGATGTATGAACCTTCGCGATCTCGAGTATTTGGTGGCGCTGGAAGAGGAGAAGCACTTTCGCAAGGCGGCGGAGCGCTGCTTCGTCAGTCAGCCCACCCTGAGCGGCCAGCTGCGCAAGCTGGAGGATGAACTCGGGGTGATCCTGATCGAGCGTACCTCGCGCAAGGTGCTGTTTACCCCGGCTGGCGATGCCATGGCCCAGCAGGCCCGCAAGGTGCTCAAAGAGGTGCGTGAGCTCAAGAGCATCGGCCAGCACTTTGCCGAGCCCATGTCCGGCGAAATCCACATCGGCTTCATTCCTACCGTCGGCCCCTATCTGCTGCCTCACATCATTCAGGATCTGCGCGAGCACTTTCCCAAGCTGGAGTTCTACCTCTATGAAGAGCAGACCCAGGTGTTGCTCAAGCGGCTGGAAGAGGGGGAGCTGGATTGCCTGATCTTGGCCGAGCTGGAGGGCATGGACGGGTTTGGTTCTATCCCGCTCTATCAGGAACCCATGTGGCTGGCGGTGCCCCAGCAGCATCCGGAGGCCAAGGCCAAGGCGGTGCCGCTCAGCAATCTCAAGGGCAAGAAGTTGCTGATGCTGGCCGATGGTCACTGTCTGCGGGATCAGGCGATGGGATTCTGCTTTGCCGCCGGAATCGGCGAGGATCAGCGCTTCAAGGGCACCAGTTTGGAGACCCTGCGCAACATGGTGGCCGCCGGCAGCGGCATGACGCTGGTGCCCAGGCTCGCCGTGCCCGCCAATGCCGAAGAGGGAGGTGTCAGCTATCGACCTGTGATAGATCCCGTGCCTGGGCGTACCATAGCGCTGCTCTATCGCCACTATTCGGTACGCCGGCCCTGCTTCAACGAGCTGGCCGCCCGTATCTCGCGCTTGATGCAGAGCCTGCTTGGCTAACTGCGCATCGCTACTACAAGGCCACAAAAAAGAAAACCGGCGCATTGCGCCGGTTTTTTTATCTTCTGCGGTGGTTTAGAAGATATCGTCGGTGGAGACGGGACCATCGGTGGACGAACCATCACCGCCGTACACCTGATTGCCATCCGAGCTCTGTGTCGCGTAGCGGGTCGGCTCGGTGCCTTCCTTGAAGAACTCTTCCGTGCTGCTGCCGTCGGTCCGGTTGGTCAGCAGGCCGGTCTCACGATCGATCCGCACCGTGATGATCCCTTCCGGTACCGGCATCTTGCGCTCAGGCACCTGCTTGAGCGCCGTCTTCATGAAGTCGATCCAGATGGGCTGTGCGGCACCACCGCCAAATTCGGCCCGGCCCAGACCACGTTGGTGGTTGTCAAAACCGATCCAGGAGGTGGCGACCAGATTCGGGGTATAGCCGGAGAACCAGGCATCACGGGATTCGTTGGTGGTCCCGGTCTTGCCGGAGATATCGTGGCGCTTGAGGTCGCGCGCCGCCCGCCAGCCGGTACCGCGCCAGCCATTGCCGCCCCAGATGGCGGTGGTCAGGGTGTCGGTCACCAGGAAGGTGCTCTGGGCACTGATGGTCTGCGGTGCCATGTTGCCGGGAACGACCGGATCGATGGGGCACTGGGCTTTCCAGTCCGGCGCCGTATTGGCATAGGCATCCGCACTGTCGAGACCTGCAGCGGCCAGCACGCCACAATCACGGCAGGCGGCTGCCGGGTTGGCCTGATAGAGAGGCGCACCGAAGCTGTCGGTGACTTCGGTGATGAAGTAGGGGGTGACCTGGAAGCCGCCGTTGGCCATGACCGAGTAGCCGCGCACCACTTCCAGCGGAGTGAACTCGGCGGCACCCAGGGCCAGCGATTCGTTGGGCGAGATGGTATCGCGAGCAAAGCCGAAGCGGGTCAGGCCGTCGATGTAGGTATCCAGCCCGATGGCGCGCATCAGGCGCACCGACATCACGTTCTTCGACTTGGCGAGGCCGAGGCGCAGGGAGGTGGGGCCTTCATAGATGGCCGGGGAGTTCTTGGGCTGCCACATGGGGCCCTTGGAGGGATCCCACTGGTTGATCGGCGCATCGTTGATGAGAGAGGCCAGGGTGTAGCCCTGTTCCAGCGCGGTGGCATAGAGGAAAGGCTTGATGTTGGAGCCTATCTGGCGGCGTGCCTGATCAACCCGGTTGAACTTGGAGAGCTCGAAGCTGAAGCCGCCGACCAGCGCCTCGATGGCACCATCCTGCGGGTTCATGGCCACCAGAGCGGCGTTGACTTCGGGGATCTGGGAGAGCAGCAGCTCTTCACCCTTTTCCCGAACCCAGATCTGGGCGCCCACTTTCAGCATGTCGCGGGCCGAGCGGGGCGCAAAGCCCTGACGATCATCGGTGATGAAGGCGTGTGCCCACTTGATGCCGTTCCAGCCAAGCTCAGCCTGCTTGCCGTTCTTCAGCACTATGGTTGCACTCTTGTCAGCCAGCTTGGTGACCACAGCGGCCATCAGTGGCTCATAGGTCGGCTGCTTGGCCAGATGGGCCATGATCTTGTCATAATCCCAATCGGCTTCGCCCGCTTTCCACAGCTGGGCGGTCACACCCTTGTAGCCATGGCGGGTGTCATAGTCGAACACGCCGTCGAGCAAGGCCTGACGGGCGGCGCGCTGGCGCTTGGCGGTGACGGTGGTGTAGACGTGCAGACCCATGGTGTAGGCATCTTCCCCAAACTGCTCCACCATCTTTTGGCGCACCATCTCCCCCAGGTAAGGGGCATTCAAGGTGATCTCGGCCCCGTGATAGCGGGCTTTGACCGGCATCTTGGATGCTTCATCAAACTGGGCCTGGGTGATCTTGCCGGTTTCCAGCATGCGGCCAAGCACCACGTTGCGGCGAGCAAAGGCACGTTCCGGCGAGCGGATCGGGTTCAACATAGACGGCGCCTTGGGCAAACCGGCGATGATGGCGATCTCGTCCAGCGTCAGGTCTTTGACTTCCTTGCCAAAGTAAACCTGGGCTGCGGCACCGACCCCGAATGCCCGGTAGCCGAGCGGGATCTTGTTGAGATAGAGCTGCAGGATCTCGTCCTTGGAGAGATTCTGCTCGATGCGCCAGGCCAGGAAGACCTCTTTTATCTTGCGCACCAGCGTCTTTTCATTGCTCAGGAAGAAGTTGCGGGCGACCTGCTGGGTGATGGTACTGGCGCCCTGGCGGGCCTGACCGGAGACGGCCCAGACGGTGGCTGCGCGAATGATGCCGATGGGGTCAATCCCCGGGTGCTCATAGAAACGGGCATCTTCGGTCGCCAGTACCGCATCGATCATGGACTGGGGGATTTCATCCAGATGCAGCGGGATGCGACGAATTTCGCCAAATTGGGAGATCAATTCCCCGTCCCGGCTGTACACCTTCATCGGGGTGGCCAGCTTGACGTCGCGCAGCGCGGTCACATCCGGCAACTGGGGCTTGATGTAGAAGTAGATACCGATGAGGCTGGCAACACCCAGCACAGCACCCAGCATCATGACAATAAACAGGCGTACGAGCCATTTCAGCATGGAAGAACTACCAATCGTCTTAAAATTAGCCAACGGGCGCAGAGTATAGCCCTTTTGCCTCCGTAAATTCGAGGTTTTCCTGACGGCAGCCCGGCTCCTCGAGAAGAGGCGGGAGGTTAGCATTCTGCGGCTCAATAACCAAGGGGAGGTGAGGGGCAGCCGGAAAGCGAGTTGTATCACTTTTCGGCATAAACTTTATGACATTGATAGATAGAGCATTTAGGATGCGTTAAGCCATCATCTTCTGATTAGCTGTCCTACAATCAATCCTAAAACCCAATAACGCATGGATGTGTATATGTTTGGGCTATTCAACAAAGGTTCTCTGCTTCCTCTGGCGGGTATTGATTTTGGGAGCCAGACCATCAAGGCCGTGACCATTACCGGTCGTCCCGGCAAGCTGCATCTCGAATCGGTTGCCGAAGTCGCCACTCCCAAAGGCACTCTTGTCGATTATCAGCTGCAGGATATCGAGCGGGTCAGCCAGTCTCTCAAGGCCCTCAAGCGCCTCATCTCCGGCAGCAGTCAATATGCTGCAACCGCCGTCACCGGCTCCAATGTGATCACCAAAGTCATTCTCGTTGATACCCGTCTTAGCGACAGCGAGCTGGAGAATCAGGTTCAGCTCGAAGCTGAGCAACTCATCCCTTTTCCCCTTGATGAAGTAAGCCTGGATTTTGAGATCTTGGGCAAGGTGACCGATCAGGAGCGTCAGGAAGTATTGCTGAGTGCAGCTCGTACCGAAAGCGTGAATGGGCGGGTAACCGCGCTGGCGGAGGCCGGCATGATCACCAAGGTGGTGGATGTGGGTGCCCATGCGCTGGGGCGTGCGGTGCTTGCCTGCCTGCCGGAGCTGCAGGAGTGGGAGAAGCCGGTCGGCGTGATCGATATCGGGGCGAGTACCATGACGTTTGTTGCATTGGTCAAGGGGCAAACCATTTACTCCAGAATTCAAAATTTTGGCGGTGATCAATATAGCCATGCTTTAGCTTCTTTCTATGGCATGACGCAAGAAGAAGCAGAGGTTGCTAAAACCAAGAATTCATTGCCTGCAGATTATGAACTCGATGTTTTAATGCCCCATATGAATACTTTGCTGCAGCATGTTCGACGCAATGTACAGCTGTTTTGTAGCTCTTCCGGGCACAGAGAGCTTTCCAGACTGGTGCTGACCGGCGGTGGCAGTCTGCTGCCCGGGCTGGTGGCTCAGGTCGGGAATGAATTGAATTGTGAGGTATTGCACCCTGATCCCTTTGCTCTGTTCGGCAAGCCGAAAGGGGAGGGGGCGGTCCACGGTGCCAAGTTCATGACGGCGCTGGGTCTGGCATTGAGGAGCTTCACGCCATGTCAAATATAAACCTCCTGCCCTGGCGTGAGGCCAGAGCACAGCGGCAGAAGAAGCAATTCGGAGTCATGCTGGGCATCTTCATGGCCATCACGGCTTCACTCGGTTTTGCCGCCGACTGGCTGGTGGAGCAGCAGATAGGCCATCAGCAGCAGCGCAACCAGCGCTTGCAGCAGGAGATGACCATCCTGGATGCCCAGCTTGGCGAGATCCGCCTGCTCAAGGAGCGACGCAAGGAGTTGATCGATCGCATGCAATTGATCGAACACCTGCAGATGCGCCGCAATCTGCCGGTTCGTCTGTTCAACCAGTTGCCTTCGCTGGTTCCCAACGGGGTGTACCTGAATACGCTTGCCTTGCAGAACAATCAAATAGATGTGAATGGCAAGACTGAGGCCTATGGCAGGGTAGCCAGCATGATGCGTCGCATAGATGGCTCCGGCTGGCTGGGGCAGTCGCAGATCAGCACGATTTTTGCGGCCGATGTGGCGCCCGTTTCGCTCAGCCAGTTCTCCATGATGTTCCAGGTCGCGGGTGCGGCGGGTGCCACGGTCGATGTGGCTAAGGGGCAGCAATGAATCTACAACAGCTCAACGAACTGGATCTCAACAACATTGCCAGCTGGCCCAAGCTGGCCAAGGGGATTTTCATCCTGTTCTTCTGTGCCTTGCTGGGGGGGGCCATCTATTACTACGTGATTGCCAACTCACTGACCCTGTTGACCCAGGAGACCAACAAGGAGGCCGAACTCAAGGCGCAGTTCGAGAGCAAGGCGATGCTGGCTGCCAACCTCGGTGCCTACAAGACACAGATGGTGCAGCTCGAACAGCTGGTGGATACCCAGCTCAAGCAGTTGCCCAATACTCACGAAGTGGCCGGATTGCTGGATGACATCAGTTTCATTGCTACCGACAATGGGCTCAAATTGAATCGCATCAATTGGGAGCCCGAGATCAAACACGAGTTCTCCACCGAGCTGCCCATGCGAATCGAAGTGGTAGGCACTTATCATGAGATAGGCAAGTTCACGGCTGACATGGCGGCCTTGCCTCGTATCGTCATCCTGGAATCGTTCACGCTGGGACAGGGCAAGGAGCAGGGTGACATGATTGCCATGTCGATGCTGGCCAAAACCTACAAATACAATGGCAAAACCGTGGGGCAGACCAAATGAAGCTACTCTGCGTGTTGTTGCCTGCCCTGTTGTTGACCGCCTGCGGTGGGCAGGATGACATGGACAACTATGTGGCGGCCACCAAGGCCAGAAAACCAGTACCCATCGAGCCTCTTCCCGAAATAAAACCCTTTTCCCCGATGGCTTACCACCTCAGCGATCAGCGCAGCCCCTTCATCGCCCCCCAGCCTGAAACCAGCAGTGCCAAGGTGGATGCCAAGGTGAAGCCGGATTGCGCCCAGATAGCGGCCAACAGAGAGAAAGAAGTACTTGAACGTTATTCACTGGCCAGCCTGAGCATGCAGGGCTCACTTGGCAAGCAGGGACAGTTGTGGGCCTTGATCAGGACACCTGATGGTCAATCCATCCGGGTGGGCCTCAATCAACATATGGGACTGGATCAGGGACGGGTGATCAGGATCACTGATACCTATTTGGATTTGATTGAGACTATACCGGATGGCAAAGGATGCTGGGTGACCCGAGAAACTCAGCTGGGCATGGCCAATCTTGAAGCAAAACGATAATCAGGGATGATGCGATGAAAACAACAATAGGTATGGTAGCCCGAGTTACCCTGCTGTTTTGCGCCGGAGCATGGAGCCAGGCCTGGGCCGTGGCAACCCTGCAGGAGGTCAAGGTCAATCCGCTGATGGCGGACCAGCTGTTGCTGGAGCTGAGCTTCAGCGAACCGGTCAGTGGATTTACCGATCGTCTCTCCTATGAACCCAACCAGCTGCTGCTGCATGTGCCTGGGGCAGTGGGAGCGCTCAACGTGAACCCGTTGCCCATCAAGCAGCAAGGGGTGGACAACCTCAAGGTCGAGGGCAAAGGGGCTGGTCTCGATATCAAGATCGCTCTCGATCAACTGACCCCCTATCAGGTGCATCAGCAAGGCAACAAGTTGTTGGTGGCGCTGGGAGAAAAAGCAGCCATGCCGCTGCCAGCCACCACTGCATCCTCCGGGCTGGTGGCCCCCCAGCCGACCTCGTCTGCACTTATCAATACCCAGCCGGCAGCCTCGTCCGCCCTGATCAACAGCCAGCAGCTTGCTCGCCAGAGCGCTCCAGTGGCAGCGTCCGTGGCCAGCAAGCCGGTCTTGCCATCACCACAGACGGCAGCCAGTGGCGCTTACTTCAATTCCGTGACGGGGGTCGACTTCCGGCGTGGCAAGGATGGGCAGGGGGAATTTCTGGTGACGCTGGATAACAGCTCCGCCGCCGTTGACGTCAGCAGCCGTGGCCAGACGGTACTTGCCAAGTTCCACGGCACCCGGGTACCGGACGATTTGCTGAACCTGATCAACGTGCAGGATTTTGCTACTCCTGTCTCTCAGGTTGAGGTGTTCCGCCAGGGTAACGACACCCTGTTCGAACTCTCGGTCAACGGCCAGTTTGATTACCGTTACGATCAGGCGGACAAGATGTTCATCGTCGAGGTGAAAAAGCGCACCGCGGCGACTGCCGGCAAGCAGTATCAGGGCAAACCCATCTCTCTCAATTTTCAGGATATCCCGGTGAGAACCGTGCTGCAGCTCATCGCGGATTTCAACAACCTCAATCTGGTGACCACGGATTCGGTGTCGGGCAACATCACCCTGCGGCTGGACGGGGTGCCCTGGGAGCAGGCACTCGACATCATCTTGAAGGTACGGGGTCTCGACAAGCGGCTGGACAACAACATCCTGCTGGTCGCACCGGCCGAAGAGATTGCCGCTCGCGAGAAACAGCAGCTGGAGAGCCGCAACCAGGTTGCCGATCTGGCACCGCTTTATACCGAGTATCTGCAGATCAACTATGCCAAGGCATCCGAAGTGGCGACGTTGCTCTCGTCCAAGAGCACCAAGCTCCTCTCTTCCAAGGGGGCGGTGAGCGTCGATGAGCGGACCAACGTGCTGGTGGTCAAGGACACTGCCGACGTCATCAGCAACATCAAGCGCATGCTGGATATCCTGGATATTCCGGTCAAGCAGGTGGTGATCGAGGCGCGGATGGTGACCATTGATGACGGCTTTGACGAGGCGCTCGGGGTGCGTTGGGGGGTAACCAAGAACGACGGCCACGGCAACAGCACCTCGGGCACCATCGAGGGCAATGACGGTTCCGGCAACAACAATGGTGGTTCGACCATCACCCGACCGGGGGTGGACGATCGGCTTAACGTCAATCTGCCGGTGACCAATGCGGCCGGCACCCTGGCCTTCCAGGTGGCGCGGCTGGCAGATGGTACCTTGCTGGATCTCGAGCTGTCGGCACTGGAGAAAGAGAGCAAGGCCGAGATCATCGCCAGTCCCCGGGTCACCACGGCCAACCAGAAACCGGCGCTGATCGAGCAGGGTACCGAGATCCCCTATGTGGAGTCCTCTTCCAGCGGGGCAACCTCGGTCACCTTCAAGAAGGCGGTACTGAGCCTCAAAGTGACGCCGCAGATCACCCCTGACAACAGGGTGATCCTGGATTTGACCGTGACCCAGGATACCAAGGGTGAAACCGTGCCGACCGGTACCGGTGATGCCGTCTCCATCAACGCCCAGTCCATCACTACCCAGGTGCTGGTCAACAATGGCGAGACCCTGGTGCTTGGCGGCATCTATCAACAGACCATCAAGAGCGACGTCAGCAAGGTGCCCTTGCTGGGTGACATCCCGGGTCTGGGGGTGTTGTTTCGCAAGACAACCAGCGAGAACAAAAAGCGTGAGCTGCTGATTTTCGTGACGCCGAAGATAGTCACCGACGCCTTCTGAAGACTTTACATGTGAAGGTAAAACACATATAACCTTACGCCCCAATGAGGCTGGGGCGTAAGGGCTGCGGTTGCCAGTCCTGATTTCTATTGAGATAATCCCCCTCCTGATCCATCGCAAGATAAGGTTCATAGGTACCCCGATCGAGAGTTTGTCGGGGTCGTACAGTTTGTAATTACTAACGAAAAGACATGGCTGAGAAACGCAATATTTTCCTGATAGGTCCCATGGGTGCGGGCAAGAGCACCATAGGTAGACATCTGGCAGAACAACTGCATATGGAGTTTTTCGACTCAGATCATGAGATTGAGCGCCGCAGTGGTGCCGATATCGGCTGGGTGTTCGATGTTGAAGGCGAAGAGGGTTTCCGGATCCGCGAAGAGAAGGTCATCGGTGACCTTTCCGAACAGCAGGGTATCGTGCTGGCGACGGGTGGCGGTGCCATCAAGAGTCGTGAAACACGCAACAAGCTCTCTGCTCGCGGTATCGTGGTGTACCTCGAAACCACCATTGAGAAGCAACTGGCACGTACGCAAAGAGACAAGCGTCGCCCCTTGCTGCAAACCGAAGAGCCGCCGCGCGAAGTACTCGAGCGTCTGGCACAAGAACGCAACGCCCTGTATGAAGAAGTGGCTGACTTTGTCATCCAGACTGATGACCAGAGCGCTAAAGTTGTTGCCAATCAAATCGTTAAGTTGATCGGCATGTAATATAGAGGACGTCCATGGAAAGGTTGAAGGTCGAACTGGGTGAACGCAGCTATCCCATCGAGATAGCCGCAGGTCTGTTGCAGCACGCAGAGGTGCTGACGCAAACCATCAAGGGCAAGCGTGTCATGATTGTGACCAACACAGTGGTTGCGCCCTTGTATCTTGAGCGGATTGTCCAGTTGCTGTCGGGCTATCAGGTTGAACACCTGATCCTGCCGGATGGCGAGGCCTACAAGACCCTGGCTACCTTTGAGCGGATCATGTCCGCTCTGCTGGAAACCAACCATGGTCGTGATACCACTCTGATTGCCCTGGGTGGCGGTGTGATAGGGGACGTTGTCGGCTTCGCTGCTGCAAGCTATCAACGTGGCATTCCGTTCATTCAAGTGCCTACCACACTGCTCTCCCAGGTTGATTCCTCCGTTGGTGGCAAGACTGCCGTCAACCATCCCCTCGGCAAGAACATGATTGGGGCCTTCTATCAGCCCAGACACGTCGTGATCGATACCGAGTGCCTCCAGACCCTGCCTGCCCGCGAATTTGCCGCCGGCATGGCCGAGGTGATCAAATACGGCATCATCTGGGATGTCGAATTCTTCTGCTGGCTCGAAGCCAACATGTCCCGTCTGCAGGCGCAGGAGCCGGCCGCGCTGGCCTATGCCATCCGCCGCTGCTGCGAGATCAAGGCCGATGTCGTTGGCCAGGACGAGACCGAACACGGTGTGCGTGCCCTGCTTAACCTGGGCCACACCTTTGGCCATGCCATTGAAGCCGAGAAGGGCTATGGCAACTGGCTGCACGGCGAAGCCGTGGCGGCAGGCACCATGCTGGCCGCCAATACCGCCCTGGCCCGTGGTGACGTGACCGAGCAACAGGTAGAGCGTATTCGAGCTTTGCTGCTGGCGGCCAAGCTGCCGGTGACGGCGCCGTCAGAGATGGATTTTGCGGCCTTCATTCGCCACATGCGCCGTGACAAGAAGGTGCTGGAAGGCAAACTGCGTCTGGTGCTGCCGGTTGGGATAGGTCATGCCCAGGTGGTGGCCGATGTCTCCGATGCTGAACTGCTGGCGGTGATCGAGTCTGGTCGTGACGAATAAACTGCTGAAATTTCCCTCCCAGCGGCAGCTGGTTGACCGGCTGCTGCATCTGATTGAATTCAATCATCCTTTTATCTTTCTTTCCGGCAAACCAGGCAGTGGTCGCGGCACTCTGTGCGAATCCCTGCTGGGAGCGTTGCCGGAAAAAGTGCGGGTCGTCAGCCTGATCGGCAGCCCCGCCATGAAGATGGTGGACGTGCGCCAGCTGCTGCTGCCTCAGGTGGTGGCCCGGCCGTTGTTCAATCCGCAGGATGCGCTGGCAGACAGCTTTTTCCGCATGCTGGAAGGCAAACCCGCCACCTTGCTGCTGTTGATCGAGCGGGCCGACGAACTGCCTGCCGAGCTGGTCGGCGAGCTGTGGAGCCTGTGTCGTCACAACGATACCCTGAAGATCCCCCATCAGTTGGCCATCGTGCTCTCTGGCAGTGACGTCTGGTGTCGCAATCAGAAGGCGCAGCTGAAAGGGCGGGCGATGCCGGCGCTGGAGCTGGAAGTCGCGCCGCTTGGCGCACCCGAACAACGCATCTTCTTGTATGAGAAGGCCAAAGAGCTCAAGATCCCGACAGCCCTCTTGCCCAAGCCGAAAGTGGAAGAGATCCTGAAAGTGGCAAATGGACATCCGTCCACCATCATGCAGTTACTGGAGGATATCATGACCGACAGAAGGCCCAAGAAACGTCAGGCCGAGTTGCCCGTCAAGAAGATTGCGACCCTGCTGGCCCTGTTGGCCGGCGGTCTGCTGGCGCTGAGTTATCTGCTGCCTGCCCTGTTTGGCGGCGACAGCAAGAGTTCTGCCCCCGAGCCCACTCAAACCACGGCGTTGCCCATCCCCGTCTCGGGTGGCGATCCACTGACCATCGTTGGCAGCAACACCAGCCAGAACGGCAGCCAGAGTGCGGCCAGTGATGGCGCCGCCAGCAATCCCAGCAGCGTGGTACGCGACTGGCAGCCGGATGCCAAGGTATTGCCCAAGGCGGTGGAGAGCGACACCGTGACCACCGAATCGACCAACTACGAAGGACGCCGGGTGGTGATCTCCGACGAGGTGGTCGAGAAGCTGATGAAGCAGCCCAACGTCAGCGGCGCCCTGCCCACTGCGGTGGTGGATGAGCTGACCGGCGCCGATTCGCAAGCAGCGGCCACTCAGGTTGCTCCTGCTGAGCAGGCTGTCACATCCAATGCCACCGCTCAGGCTGCCCAGCCGGCAAACACCGCCAAGGCCCAAGTCACGCCAGCGGCCAGCAAGCCGGTGGCCAAGCCAGTTGCGGTTGAACCGGTGGCGGCACCATCTCCCAAGGTGGCGCTGACCCCAGCTGCCACTCTGAACAAGAAGCCCAGAAACCACTACAGCATCCAGCTGATGGGGGCGAGCAACACCAAGGCGGTCGACAAGTTCGTGGCCGAAAATGGTCTGGCCGGCAAGATCTGGGTCTATCAGACCAAGTTCCGCGGCAGCCCCTGGTACGTGGTGCTGCAGGGGGACTACGCCAGCAGCAACCAGGCCAAGGCCGCCATTCGCAAGCTGTCACCCGCCTTGCTGAAGGGTCAACCCTGGCCCAAGTCGTTTGCGCAGGTACAAAAAGAGTTGAAGCAATAGCCATTTTGGCCGGGAAGGGGGTAGAATCGTCCCCCTTTTTTGGTCGATGCCTTCTTAACACCGGATTTCCATGAAAAAAACACGCGCTTTTTTAAAATGGGCCGGGGGAAAATACTCCCTGGTTGAAGAGATTGCCGAGCGTTTGCCGGCCGGGCGTGTGTTGCTGGAGCCCTTCGTCGGGGCCGGGTCCGTGTTTCTCAACACCGACTACGACGCCTATGTGCTCAACGACATCAATCCGGATCTGATCGGTCTTTACAATCATCTCAAGTTGACGCCGGATCGGTTTATCGCTGAGTCGCGCAAGCTGTTCGTGACCGAGCACAACCACAAGGCGGCCTACTACCGGCTGCGTACCCAGTTCAACCAGACCGACACCAGCTTCGAGCGCGCCCTGCTGTTCCTGTTTCTGAATCGACACGGTTTCAACGGCCTGTGCCGGTACAACAAGAAGGGGGCTTCAACGTCCCGTTCGGTTCCTACAAGAAGCCCTATTTCCCGGAAAAAGAGCTGTGGGCCTTCGCCGAGAAGGCGCAGAAGGCGACCTTCATCTGTGAAAGCTATGCCGATGCCATCCAGCGCGCCGAAGAGGATTGGGTGATCTATTGCGATCCCCCCTATGCCCCGCTCTCCACTACCGCGAGCTTTACCACCTATTCGGCCGGCGGTTTCACCCTGGACGATCAGGCCGTGCTGGCCAGGCTGGCCCGCCACACCGCGGCGCGCAAAGGGGTGCCCGTGCTCATCAGCAACCACGATATCGAGTTGACCCGCGAGCTCTATCGCGGTGCCCGCCTCGACGAGATCCTGGTCAAGCGCACCATCAGCCGCAACGGCGGCACCCGCAACAAGGTAGCCGAGTTGCTGGCGCTCTATCCGCCCGGCATCGAGCCGGAGCAGGGCTACTACCCGAGCGACGCCGAACTGGCGCCACTCGGCTGACACTGACGGCACCTTGGGGTGCCGTTTTTTATGTCTGCTGCGGCCGATGATGGTGGGACTGGGTAAACATGGTTTATTGATAGCATTGAAGCCTGTTTTCAGCGTCCGTTTGCGGTGATGATGGCGTTCGCTTTTTCCGTACCCTGTGCGGGCCGTTTTCAGTGTCCGTTTGCGGTGATGATGGCGTTCGCTTTTTCCGTACCGTGTGCGGGTCGTTTTCAGCGTCCGTTTGCGGTGATGATGGCGTTCGCTTTTTCCGTATCGTGTGCAGGCCGTTTTCAGTGCCTGTTTGCGGTGATGATGGTGTTCACTTTTTCCGTACTGCGTATGGGTCGTTTTCAGTATCCGTTTGCGCTGATGATGGTGTTCGCGTTTTCCGTACCGTGTGCGGGTCGTTTTCAGCGTCCGTTTGCGGTAAAATTGCGCCGCTTTTTCTGCCACGCTGCCAATGGATGACGCTGATGAAAGACTTTCTGATTGCCCCCTCGATCCTCTCCGCCGACTTTGCCCGTCTGGGGGACGATGTCGCCAAGGTGCTGGCCGCCGGTGCCGACGTGGTCCATTTCGACGTGATGGACAACCATTATGTGCCCAACCTGACCATAGGCCCCATGGTCTGCCAGGCCCTGCGTGACTACGGTATCGAAGCCCCCATCGATGTGCACCTGATGGTCAAGCCGGTGGATCGCATCATTCCCGATTTTGCCAAGGCGGGTGCTTCCCTCATCACCTTCCACCCGGAAGCGTCCGACCACGTTGACCGCTCCCTGGGCCTCATCAAGGAGCAGGGCTGCCAGGCCGGCCTGGTGCTGAACCCTGCCACGCCGCTCACCTGTCTGGAGTACGTGATGGACAAGCTGGACGTGATCCTGCTGATGTCGGTCAACCCGGGCTTTGGTGGCCAGAGCTTCATCCCCGGCACCCTCGACAAGCTGCGCCAGGTGCGCCGCCTGATCGACGAGAGCGGCCGCGACATTCGCCTCGAGATCGACGGCGGGGTCAAGGTCGACAACATCCGTGAAATTGCCCAGGCTGGCGCCGACATGTTCGTGGCCGGCTCGGCCATCTTCAGTCGCCCGGACTACAAGGCGGTGATCGACGAGATGCGGGCGGAGCTCTCTCATGTCAAACGCTGAACGTGATTTTGACCTGGTACTGTTCGATCTGGACGGCACCCTGATCGACAGTGCCCCGCAACTGGCGCTGGCGGTCAACCGTACCCTGGCGGAGCTGGGGCTGGCCGAGGCCGACGAAGCCGTGGTGCGGACCTGGGTCGGCAACGGTGCCGACAAGCTGATCCAGCGCGCGCTGGACTATCGCGCGGCGCCCGAGCTGTTTGCCAGTGCCCGTCCGCTGTTTGATCGCCACTATCAGGCCTGCCTGCTGGAAGGGCTGGCCATGTATGACGGGGTCGAGCAGAGCCTGCGCCGCCTGCAGGCGCTGGGTTACCAGCAGGGGATCGTGACCAACAAGCCGAGCCACTTCGTGCAGCCGATCCTCGATGCCCTCGGCATCGGTGACTGTTTCGCACTCTGGCTGGGGGGCAACTGCGTGCCCGTCAAGAAACCGAGCCCGGAGCCGCTGCTGCTGGCCTGCCACGAGCTGGGCGTCAGCCCGTCGCGCACCCTGATGGTGGGCGACTCCGAAAATGACGTGCTGGCCGCCCAGGCTGCCGGCATGAAGGTGGTGGGACTGACCTATGGCTACAACTATGGCCGTCCCATCGCAGATTCCCGCCCGGACTGGGTATGCGAACAGTTTGCCCAGCTCGATGCGCTGCTGGCCGAATAAGCTGGCCAGGCAGGCCGAATAACAAGGATCAACACTCTGATGACTAAACCTATCGTATTGAGCGGGGCCCAACCGTCGGGCCAGCTGACCATCGGCAACTACATGGGGGCTCTGCGTCAGTGGGTCAACATGCAGGATGACTTCGACTGCCTCTACTGCATCGTCGATCTGCACGCCATCACCACCCGCCAGGATCCGGCCGCCCTGCGCAAGGCCTGCCTGGACGCCGCCGCCCTCTATCTGGCGGTCGGCATCGATCCGGCCAAGAGCACCGTGTTCATCCAGTCCCACGTGCCGCAGCACGCCGAGCTTGGCTGGATCCTGAACTGCTACACCCAGATGGGCGAGCTGTCGCGCATGACCCAGTTCAAGGACAAGTCCGCCCGCTTCGAGAACAACGTCAACGTCGGCCTGTTCGGTTATCCGGTGCTGATGGCGGCCGACATCCTGCTCTATCAGGCCAATCAGGTGCCGGTGGGCAACGATCAGAAGCAGCATCTGGAGCTGACCCGCGACATCTGCACCCGCTTCAACAACCTCTACGGTGAGGTGTTCACCCTGCCGGAGCCCTTCATTCCGACCGAAGGCGCCCGGGTGATGAGCCTGCAGGATCCGACCAAGAAGATGTCCAAGTCGGACGACAATGAGGCCAACTTCATCGGCCTGCTGGAAGATCCCAAGCAGATCGTCAAGAAGATCAAGCGCGCGGTGACCGACTCCGACGAGCCGGCGGTGGTGCGTTTCGATCCGGAGAACAAGCCGGGGGTCTCCAACCTGCTGACCCTGATGTCCGGGGTGACCGGCCGTTCCATCCCCGAGCTGGAGCAGCATTTCGAAGGCAAGATGTACGGTCACCTCAAGACCGAAACCGCCGAAGCCGTGGTCGCCCTGCTGGAGCCGATTCAGGCCCGCTTCCACGAGCTGCGTCAGGATGAGGCTCATCTGCAGGCCATTTTGGCGGCCGGTGCACAAAAGGCGCGGGAAAGGGCTGAAAAAACCCTGGCCAGCGTATATGATGTAGTCGGCTTCGTTCCTCGAGCCTGACATACTGGGAAGGTGTAGTAGAAGAGAGCTGGGTATTTGCCTGGCTTTCTTTGTTTTACCCGACCTGCTATTCGTTATTTCATCTTCCAATTTCAAACGCGGGCGTCTGCCCCAAGAGTTAGCATGTCTGTCGAATCAAATACCACGATTGAAGAGTTGGGTGACAAGGGTCACTGGCTGCGCAAGTTTCGCAAGGCCAAAAACCTCAATACCCTGCAACTGATGGTCTCCAATGCCATCGACAAGCACCACAAAACCCCTGCCATCGCCGCCGCCATCTATCTGGCCGAGTGCCAGCGCGAGCGTGAAATGGAACAGGGTCGCTATCTGGACCGTTAATTCTCTGCTCTGGTTGACCCATGCTGTTGTTGATCGATAACTACGACTCCTTTACCTGGAATCTGGTGCAATATTTTGGCGCCCTGGGACAGGAGGTAGTGGTGAAGCGCAATGACGAGCTGACGCTGGACGCCATTGCCCGGCTCTCTCCCCGTTATCTGGTGATCTCTCCCGGTCCCTGCACCCCTAATGAGGCGGGTATCTCGCTGGCGGCCATCGCCCGTTTTGCCGGCCAGCTCCCCATTCTCGGCGTCTGCCTCGGCCACCAGTCGCTGGCGCAGGCCTTCGGTGCTCAGGTTGTACGTGCGCGCCAGATGATGCACGGCAAGACCTCGTTCATTCGCCATCGCGGCGAGGGGGTATTCAAGGGGCTCAACGACCCGCTGCGGGTCACTCGTTACCATTCGCTCATCGTGGAGCGCGATACCTTGCCCGATTGTCTCGAGATCACCGCCTGGAGCGAACATGCCGATGGCAGCCCGGACGAGATCATGGGCCTGCGCCATAAGCAGTTGAATATAGAGGGCGTTCAGTTCCATCCGGAGAGCATTTTGAGCGAGCAGGGTCATCAGTTGCTGGCCAATTTTTTGGCTAATCCCTGAATAGTTGTGATCGGCCTCCCAGAATTGAAAGGAGGCCAAAAATATTTTCCCTGACACTTTATTCACCTCCCTCCCTGTCCAAATTATCTCTTGCCAACACCCCCTGAGCCGTTATGCAATGCGGTTGCCTAAAATCTCACGGGCAGTCGAACATTGTTCCCTGTAACGCGCTTTGTTGCAGACTTTTAGCTTTTTTTCTGTGACAATGCCGATGTGTTTACATGGATTTAACTTTTGGGCGGTGGATTATTCTGTCGCCAGATCGAAGGAGAGCAATATGTCAGAGTTGTTGGCAGTGACACGTGAAGTGTTTGATGAAGTGATGGTTCCCAACTATGCGCCCGCCAAGATCATCCCGGTGCGTGGTGAAGGGTCACGTGTCTGGGATCAGGAAGGCCGTGAGTATGTGGATTTCGCCGGCGGGATCGCCGTCAATGGCCTGGGCCATTGCCATCCCAAGCTGGTCGAGGCCCTGAAAACCCAGGGCGAGAAGCTGTGGCACCTCTCCAACGTGATGACCAACGAGCCGGCCCTGCGCCTAGCCAAGAAGCTGGTCGCCGCGACCTTCGCCGACAAGGTCTATTTCTGCAACTCAGGTGCCGAAGCCAACGAAGCCGCCCTCAAGCTGGCCCGTCGCTACGCCATCGAGAAGTTCGGTGCCCACAAGACCCAGATCATCGCCTTCCACCAGGGCTTCCACGGTCGTACCTTCTTTACCGTCAGCGTCGGCGGCCAGGCTGCCTACTCCGATGGTTTCGGTCCCAAGCCCGCAGACATCACCCACGTGGCCTACAACGATCTGGCGGAGCTGGCTGCCGTCATCTCCGACAATACCTGCGCCGTGGTGATGGAGCCGCTGCAGGGCGAGGGCGGCATCATTCGTCCCACCGACGAGTTTGCCAAAGGGGTGCGCGAGCTGTGCGACAAGCACAACGCCCTGCTGATCTATGACGAAGTGCAATCCGGCGTCGGTCGTACCGGCGATCTGTTTGCCTACATGGGTCTGGGCGTCACGCCGGACATCCTCACCAGCGCCAAGGCGCTGGGCGGCGGCTTCCCCATCGGCGCCATGCTGACCACTACCGACATCGCCTCCCACCTGAAAGTGGGCACTCACGGCTCCACCTACGGCGGCAACCCGCTGGCCTGCGCGGTGGCAGAGGCGGTGATCGACGTGGTCAACACCCCGGAAGTGCTCAGCGGCATCAAGCAGCGCGAACAGCTGTTCCGCGAGGGCCTCGAAGCCATCAACGCCAAGTACCACTGCTTCAGTGAAGTGCGCGGCAAGGGTCTGCTGCTGGGCGCCGTCCTGAACGACGACTACAAGGGACGCTCGCGCGACTTCCTGCTGGCCTCCATCGATCAGGGTCTGATGGCGCTGGTAGCCGGCACCAACGTGGTGCGTTTCGCGCCGTCTCTGGTTATTCCGGAAGCGGATATCAAGGAAGGGCTGGTACGGTTCGAGAAAGCGGTTGCCCAGGTGGTTAACGCCTGATCCAAATTGAGGTGGGGAGCCCTCCCGGCAGGAGCCGGGACCCCACCTGTCGTCAATGAAAGGGAGTTGTCATTTATGTTGGTTATCCGTCCCATCGAGCAAAAAGATTTTGCCGGTCTCAAGACCTGTGCCATCGAATCCGGCACCGGCATGACCTCGTTGCCCGTCAACGATGAACTGCTGCAGCGCAAGATAGACGCTTCCACCCAGACCTTTTCGGACAAGCCTGCGGGCAAGGGGGACTGCCTCTATTTCTTCGTCGCCGAGGATCTGGAGACCGGCGAAATGGTCGGTACCTGCGCCATCGATGCGGCCGTGGGCCTGTCCCAGCCGTTCTACAACTATCACATCGGCAAGGTGGTGCACTCTTCCCCTAAGCTCGGCATCTACAACGTCGTGGAAACCCTCACCCTCTCCAACGACTACACCGGCAATTCCGAGCTCTGCACCCTGTTTCTGCGCGAATGCGCCCGCGAGGGGCTCAACGGCCGTCTGCTCTCCAAGCACCGCTTTCTGTTCATGGCCGAACACCCCGAGCTGTTTGACGAGACCGTCTTCGCCGAGATGCGTGGCGTCTCCGATGCCGATGGTCACAGCCCCTTCTACGAGTGGCTGCAAAAGCATTTCTTCTCGATGGATTTTCCCACCGTCGACTATCTCACCGGCATCGGCAAGAAGCGCTTCATCGCCGAGCTGATGCCCAAGTACCCCATCTACGTCAATCTGCTGAGCAACGAGGCGCGCGCCGTCATCGGTCAGACCCACGAGAAGACCCGCCCGGCCATCAAGATGCTGCAGGACGAAGGATTCGTGAATCGCGGCTATGTCGACATCTTCGATGCCGGCCCCACCGTCGAGTGCGACGTGAAGAACATTCGCAGCGTGCGTCGCAGCCAGAAGCTGCGGGTGCTGGTGGGTGAGCCCATCGGCGGCAAGACCCATCTGGTCTGCAATACCCGCTACGAGCACTACCGCGCCTGCTACGGCAACATCCGGGTCGATCTGGACAAGCACGAAGCCATCATCCCGCCCAAGATGGCGGCCGCACTCAAGGTGCAGGATGGCGACATGGTGCGCGCCGTCGATCTTGATTGAGCCATATCAGCAGTAAAACCGCATATGAAACAGGCAGCCAAGGCTGCCTGCGAACCACAGGGAGTGAAGGATGAGCCAGTTAGTTCAGTTTATTGACGGTCAGTGGCTGGCCGGTGCAGGCAAGCCGTTCGAGTCAAAGGACCCGGCCAAGAATCAGGTGATCTGGCAAGGAGAGGCCGCCAGCGCCGCCCAGGTGGAGGCTGCCGTCAAGGCTGCCCGCCATGCCTTCTATCATTGGTCCGATCTGGCCCTCGACGATCGTCTGGCCATCGTGCGTCGCTATGCCGACCTGCTCGGCGAGCACAAGGAGGCACTGGCGCTGACCATCGCCCGCGAAACCGGCAAGCCGTTGTGGGAGACCCGCACCGAAGTGGCCGCCATGCAGGGCAAGATCGCCATCTCCATCCGCGCCCATGACGAGCGCACCGGCACCGTGGAGAACCCCATGCCGGGCGCCAAGGCGTTCGTGCGCCACAAGCCCCATGGCGTCGTGGCCGTGTTCGGCCCTTACAACTTCCCGGGCCACCTGCCCAACGGCCATATCGTGCCGGCGCTGATCGCCGGCAATACCGTGGTATTCAAACCCTCCGAGCTGACCCCCATGGTGGCCGAGGCAATGTTGAAAATCTGGCAGGAGGCGGGGCTGCCCAAGGGAGTGCTCAACCTGGTGCAGGGCGAGGTCGATACTGGCAAGGCGCTGGCCGGCAATCCGGACATCGACGGCCTCTTCTTCACCGGTTCGTCCCGTACCGGCCACTTCCTGCACCAGCAGTTTGCCGGTCAACCGGGCAAGATCCTGGCCTTGGAGATGGGTGGCAACAACCCGCTGATCGTGAAAGACGTGAGCGACATCGACGGCGCCGTCCATGCCATCGTGCAGTCCGCCTTCATTACCTCCGGCCAGCGCTGCACCTGCTCGCGCCGCCTGTTTGTCGAGCGCAGCGTCCAAGGCGATGCCTTGGTGAAACGTCTGGTTGAGGTGGTCGGCCAGATCAAGGTCGGCCTCTATGACGCCGCCGAGCAGCCGTTCATGGGCGCCATGATCAGCGAGAAGGCAGCGCTCGGCATGGTCGAGGCGCAAGCCAACCTGCAGCGCCTCGGTGGCGAGAGTCTGCTTACCCTCAAGCACCTGGAAGCGGGCACCGGCTTCGTCTCACCGGGCATCATAGACGTGACCGCAGTCAGCGCGCTGCCGGACGAAGAGTACTTCGGCCCGCTGCTGCAGCTCATTCGCTACGACGACTTCGATGCCGCAATCGATCAGGGCAACGCCACCAGCTTCGGCCTCTCTGCCGGCCTGCTCGGCGACAGCGAGGCGGACTGGCAGCACTTCTTCAAGCGTATTCGCGCCGGCATCGTCAACTGGAACAAGCCCATCACCGGCGCCTCCAGTGCCGCGCCGTTCGGCGGCATCGGCGCTTCCGGCAACCACAGGGCGAGCGCCTACTACGCTGCCGACTACTGTGCGTATCCGGTGGCTTCCGTCGAAGACAGCAAGGCCGCCATGCCGGATCAGCTGTCTCCCGGCCTGACGTTCTAAACAAGGCAAAGGCGGGCGCTCTCTGTGTTGGCGCCAGCGCCTGACCACGACAATAAAAGGGGCACTGAACTGGTGCCCTTGTCTGTACCCGCAATCAAAGGAAAGAGAGATGCAAAAGGATATCGACACCCTGTTCGGTCATTTGTGGGATAACTACATTCAAGTCACCCCGAGTGCCCACAAGGTTCATCAACTGCTGGGTGGTGGCGAGCCCATCGTCAACGACCACGTGGCGTTTCGCACCTACAACCTGCCCAAGCTGGGACTGGAGAAGCTGGCCGCCCACTTCCTGGCGCTCGGCTACGAGCAGAAGGGCGAGTACGTGTTCAAGGCCAAGAAGCTCTATGCCAAGCACTTCGAGCATAAAGATCCGGACGCGCCCAAGGTGTTCATCAGCGAGCTGAAGGTGGAAGAGCTCTCCGACGCGACCCAGGCCATCATCCACAAGCTGGCGGCTCAGGTGCCCGATCATCTGACCGACACCCAGGCCTTCCTCTATGCTGGCGCCCCCTGGCAGGTATCTTGGGCCGATTACCAGACCCTGCTGGCGGAGAGCGAGTATGCGGCCTGGATGGCAGCCTGGGGTTATCGTGCCAACCACTTCACCGTCAACATCAACCGCCTGAAGGACTTCGACACCATCCAGCAAGTCAACGCCGCCCTCAAGGCCGCAGGCTTCGTGCTCAATGGCGTGGGTGGCGAGGTGAAAGGGGACCCGCAGGTGATGCTGGAGCAATCGTCTACCATGGCCGACAAGGCGGACGTGGCCTTCACCGACGGCGTGCGCACCATCCCGAGCTGCTTCTACGAATTCGCCCTGCGCTACCCGCAGGCCGACGGCGTACTCTACCCGGGATTTGTCGAAGCCTCGGCCGACAAGATCTTCGAATCCACCAACGCCATGTAAGCCGGGGCCGGGTCATCCCGGCACTGCTGCATGCAAAACGCCTCCCTTGCGGAGGCGTTTTCATTGGTGGCAGGGGTAGTGTGGCCTAGCGCTGGTAGAGTTCCCCCTCCAGTGCCAGCACCGTCTCCATCCCGGCGGCACGGCCGGCCTGCAGGCCGATCTGGGTATCTTCGAACACCAGGCAGTTGGCGGGGTTGGCGCCGAGCAACTCGGCCACTTTCAGGAAGGTGTCGGGGTGGGGCTTGTGGTTGTCGATGTCATCGGCACTGACCAGCACGGGGATATAGGCATCCAGACCGGTGTTCTTCAGAATGTGCAGGGCGTGCTCGCGCGATGAGCCCGTGCCTATGCCCATCGGGACCTTGCCGTGGCAGCGCTTGACCAGCTCCCACATGGCGGGAAACACGCTGACCTTGTCGATATGCTCCAGATAGAGCGCCACCTTGCGCCGGGTGAAGGCATCAACATCGATATCCAGCCCATGCTGCTCGGCCAGGATGGCGACTATCTTGCGGGTGGGAATGCCGCCGAATTCATTGAGCTGGGCACGATCGAAGGGCAGGCCGAACTCGGCGCTGGTCTCCTCCCAGGCATCCAGATGCAGGGGCATGGAGTCGACCAGGGTGCCGTCCATATCGAAAATCAGGGCATCGTATTGCTCAAACCGGAACTGCTCGGACATGGGGCTGCTTCCTCTTGGGGTGTGAACAGCCAGCCTATCAGAATGCAGCAGGCAATGCCGCGACCGGGGTCATGGTTGCGGGTCGGCGGCGCCATGGCAGTGGTTTTGGCCATCGACTGGTGATTTATGAGACAATAATAAGTTCTGCGCCGCAGATCCTGGCATTTCAAATTAGCGAGCCCCTATATGTCCCCAAAAACCATCTTCTCGAGCGTGGCCCTGGTGATCGCCCTGGGTTCACTGGAAAAGAGCATAGTCACCACCCCCTTGCCCATCATAGGTGCCGAGCTGAACGCCGGCGCAGCCCTCACCTGGGTGGTCACCGCCTACCTGCTGGCGGCCACCGCCGCCCTGCCCATCTACGGCAAGCTGAGCGACATGTTCGGCCGGGTGCGCATGCTCAACATCGGCATCGGCCTGTTTCTGGCCGGATCCGTGGCCTGCGGCCTGGCCCAGGATCTGCCGACCCTGCTGGCGGCCCGCGTGCTGCAAGGACTGGGCGGCGGCGGCCTGATCGCGCTCGCCTTCACCGTCATCGCCGACAGCATACCGCCGCGGGAGGTGGGCAAGTATCAGGGCTACATCTCGGCGGTCTATGCGGTCTCCAGCATCGCCGGGCCCCTGCTCGGCGGCTACTTCACCGAGCAGCTCAGCTGGCGCTGGATCTTCTGGATCAACCTGCCGCTCGGCGCTATCGCCCTCTGGCTGGTGAACCGCAACCTGGGCCACCTCAATGTGCGCCGTCACAGCCGCTTCGACTGGAAGGGGGCGGCGCTGCTGATCACCGTTACCACCCTGAGCCTGCTGCTGCTCTCGCCGGAGACGGCCCTGCCCGCCATCTGGCTGGCGGCGGGACTGGCGCTGGCCCTGCTGCTGCTCATTCTGGTGGAGCGGCGGGCCCACGATCCCATATTGCCGGCTCATCTGGCCCGGTTGCCCGGTTATCTGGTCAGCGTGCTGCTGGCACTGGCCTCGCAACTGCTGATGTTCGCGGTGCTGGTCTACCTGCCGCTGCAGATGCAGTGGCAGAAGGGGATGGGGGCCAGCGAGAGCGGGCTCTACATGGTGATCTTCATGATCTGCATCACGGCGGGAGCCTTCGTCGGCGGCAAGCTGATCGGCCGCACCGGTTACTACAAACGTTTCGTGGTGGTGGGCTTCGCCCTGTCGGCGCTGGCGCTGTGGCAGATCCACTTCGACCTCTGGGCCAGGCTGGGACTGGGGTTTGCCGGATTGGGGCTGGGCCTGGTGCTGCCGGCGCTGTCGGTGGTGGTGCAAAACGCCCTGCCACGGGAAGATCGCGGCATTGGCATGTCGCTGTTCAACTTCGGCCGCGAGCTGGGTGGTGCGGTCGGGGTGGCCATCTGCTCCGTGCTGTTTCACTCCGCCCTGCCGGCGGGCAGCAGCCACAACCTGGCCAGCCTGAGCCCGGCCGAGCTGGCGCCCGGTTTCAGCGCCACCTATATCGGCATGGCGCTGATCGCCACCGCCGCGTTGCTCATTACCCTGCTGGCGTTGAAACGCCACGAGCTGGCCAGCATCCACGCCTGATGGCGTGACGGCGACATAGCAACAGGGCTCCCCATGGGGAGCCCTGTTTGTTGGTGGGTCTGCGTTTCTACTCCTGGGCTGGCGCTTCCTTGCCGGCCAGCTGGCTTAGCCAGGCGAAGCGGCGGTTGGCGTCCAGCTCCGCTTCCCGATAGAGCTGGCTGGCGATTTCCGGCAACTGGCGTTCCAGCCGCTTGAAGCGGGGCTCCTGCTGCAGGGTCTCGGCCAGCGATGCGCTGGGGGCCCGGGAGTCCAGTGCCAGCGGCGCCTTGCCCTCCTCGCTGCGGCGTGGGTCGTAGCGGTAGAGCGGCCAGAAGCCGGTGGCGGTCAGCTGCTTCATCTGCTCGTGGCTCTGGGCCAGATCGTAGCCGTGCTCCTCGCAGGGGCTGTAGGCGATGATGAGCGACGGACCTGGGTAGGCTTCCGCCTCCTGAATGGCCTTCACCGTCTGGTTCATCTGGGCGCCGAGGGAGATCTGCGCCACGTAGACGTGACCGTACATCATCACGTTGGCGCCAAGATCCTTGCGTCCCTTGCGCTTGCCCTGCTCGCCAAACTTGGTGATGGCGCCGAGCGGGGTGGCCTTGGACTGCTGACCGCCGGTGTTGGAGTAGCACTGGGTGTCGAGCACCAGCACGTTGATGTTCTCCCCCAGGCTCAGCACGTGATCGAGCCCGCCGTAGCCGATGTCGTAGGCCCAGCCGTCGCCGCCGATGAGCCAGACCGATTTCTCCACCAAGTAGTCCGCATCACGGGCCAGCTCCTGGGCCGCGGCGTCGGTGCGCCCCTGCAGCAGGTCGCGCAGTTGCTCGATATGGGCGCGCTGCTCGGAGACCGGCAGGCTGGCATCTTGCAGCCCCTGTTGCAACCCGACCGGGACGGCGTCCCCCAGGCTCGCCAGCAGGCGGCGTACCCGCTCGCGATGTTGATCCACGGTGAGCCGAAAGCCCAAGCCAAACTCGGCGTTGTCTTCGAACAAGGAGTTGGCCCAGGCCGGCCCGCGCCCATCGGCGTTGGTGGTGTAGGGGGTGCTGGGCAGGTTGCCGCCATAGATGGAGGAGCAACCGGTGGCGTTGGCGATGAGCAGTCTATCCCCGTAGAGCTGGGTCAGCAGCTTGATGTAGGGGGTCTCGCCGCAGCCGGAGCAGGCACCCGAGTATTCAAACAGCGGCGAGATGAGCTGGGAGGTGCGGATGTCGATGCGCTCCAGCTGCTCGGCACTGCGCTCGGGCAAGTCCAGGAAGAAGTCGTAGTTGGCCTTCTGGGGCTCGAGGTGATCCAGCCTGGACTCCATGTTGATCGCCTTGCGGCTCGGCTCGGTGCGATCCTTGGCCGGGCACACCTCGACGCAAAGGTTGCAGCCGGTGCAATCCTCAGGTGCCACCTGCAGCACGTATTGTTGGCCACGCATGTCGCGGGCTTTCACATCGAGCGCATCCAGGGTGGCGGGGGCACCCTCCAGCGACGCTTTGTCCACTACCTTGGCGCGGATGGCGGAGTGGGGGCAGGCCGCCACACAGTAGTTGCACTGGGTGCAGAGGTCTGCCTGCCAGATGGGTACCTCCTTGGCAATGTTGCGCTTCTCCCAGCGGGTGGTGCCCACCGGCCAGGTGCCGTCTGGCGGGAAGGCGGAGACCGGCAGGCTGTCGCCGAGCCCCGCCAGCATGGCGGCGGTGACGGTCTGCACGAAGTCGGGGGCATTGGTCGATACCACAGGCGGGCGCTGGTGGCTGGCGGGGTCAAGTGCCTGCAGCGGCACCTGCACGAGGGCCTCGCAGGTAGCAGCAAGGGCCTGCCAGTTGCGCTCCACCAGCGTTTGCCCCTTGTTGCCATAGCTCGATGCGATGGTCTGGCGCAGGAGCTCGGTCGCCTCTGCCGGTGGGATGATGGAGGTCAGCTGGAAGAAGGCCATCTGCATCACGGTATTGATGCGGTTGCCGAGCTGGCACTCGCGGGCAATCTTGGCGGCGTTGATGGTGTAGAGGCGCGCACGCTTCTGGATCAGGGCCTGTTGCACCTCCTGGGGCAGCCGCTGCCAGATCTGCCCGGCGTCGTAGGGGCTGTTGAGCAGGAAGATGCCATCTGGCCTCAGCCGCTCCGCCATCTGGTACATGTCGATAAACTGCCACTGGTGGCAACCGATGAAGTCCGCCTCGTCCACCAGGTAGGCCGACTGCAGCGGCCGCTCGCCGACCCGCAGGTGGGAGACGGTGAGGCCGCCCGCCTTCTTGGAGTCGTAGACGAAGTAGCCCTGGGGGTAAAGGTCGGTGTGGTTGCCGAGGATCTTGATGCTGTTCTTGGCCGCCGACACTGTGCCGTCGCTGCCAAGGCCGTAGAACAGTGCCTCCAGCTTGTGCTGGTTGCCAAGGCTGGGACTCGAATAATCGAGGGCCGGCAGCGGCAGGGAGAGGCCGGTGACGTCGTCGAAGATGCCGACGGTGAAGCGCGGCCGCGGGTTATCCAGTGCCAGCTCGTCGAAGATGGCTTGCACGCAGGCCGGGTTGAACTCCTTGGAGGATAGGCCGTAGCGCCCGCCGATGACCCGCGGCAGGCTAGCGCGATCCCCTTGGCTGACAGCTTCGGCCAGGGCGCTCATCACGTCCAGATAGAGGGGCTCGGCCAGGGCACCCGGCTCCTTGGTGCGATCCAGCACCGCAATCTTGCGAGCGCTTTCGGGAATGACCGCCAGCAAATGTTCGGCCGAGAAGGGGCGGTAGAGCCGCACCTTCACTAGCCCCACCTTCTCCCCTTGTGCAAGTAGCCGCGCTATCACTTCCTCACAGGTGCCGATGGCAGAACCCATCAGCACCAGAATCCGTTCCGCCTGCGGATGTCCTACATATTCGAACGGACGGTAGTGTCGGCCTGTCCGCTCGCCGAAGGCCTGCATTGCCTCGCTCACGTGGTGATAGCCCGCGTCATACCAGGGGTTGCTTGCCTCCCGGCACTGGAAATAGGTGTCCGGATTGGAAGCGGTACCGCGAATGACCGGCTTGTCGGGAGTCAGCGCCCGTTCCCGATGGGCACGGATAGCCTCCACCGGCAGCAGGGCGCGCAAGGTCTCGTCATCGAGCGGGGCTATTTTAGTGATCTCGTGAGAGGTGCGAAAGCCGTCGAAGAAGTGGATGAAGGGCAGCCGGCTGTTGAGGCTAGCCACTTGGGAAATCAGGGCGAAATCCTGTGCCTCCTGTACGTTGCTGGCACAGAGCAGGGCGCAGCCGGTCTGGCGCACCGCCATCACGTCGGAGTGATCGCCGAAAATTGACAGGGCATGGGTTGCCACGGTGCGCGCCGCCACGTGGAGCACGAAGGGGATTAGCTGACCCGCCAACTTGTAGAGGTTGGGGATCATCAGCAGCAGCCCCTGCGACGAGGTGAACGAGGTCGCCAGCGCCCCGGTCTGCAGGGCGCCGTGTACGGTGGCGATGGCGCCTCCCTCCGATTGCATCTCCACTATCTTGGTCACATCGCCCCAGAGATTGGGATGTCCCTGGCTCGACCAGGCTGACGAGTGTTCTGCCATGGCGGAGCTGGGGGTGATGGGATAGATGGCGATGACTTCGCTGGTGCGGTATGCCACCGAGGCGACCGCGTTGTTTCCGTCTGTGGTGATCATGAATTGCCCACTTGCTATGCCAGTTTGAATGACGGCTGTGATCAGCCGGCCATGGATAGGTCGCCGCCATAGTAAGAGTGGAAATAAACGCGGAACAAACGGGATAAATAATCATGCCAAAGGCAGCGGCGGCGCGCGATGGCGGCCTATCGCCGGTGACGGGGGCAAGTCGGCAGAGGGTCGGGCGGGATGGTTGTTGAGGGTAATTCGATTAACTGGATCGGGCGCAAAATAGGTCGAACCGGGCTCGTAAATAAATAATCAAGCGGCAAATTAATTTGCGCCGTCGGGCGACGCGAGAGTGTTTCATGGCCGAGATGACAGGGTCATGGTGTGGGAGGGCCTTTCACATCAGTCATAAAAAGGGCTCCTTAAGGAGCCCTTTTGAATCATCTTGGCGGCTCTCTGCCACCATCATTTCCCTTGCACCTGGCGTCGGGGAATGGACCCGTCTGATGCGATGCCAGCCCGTGAGAGGGGGTGCTACTCATGGTGCAGGGTGATGCAATCCAGCCCGCCGCTGCCGCGCAGCAGGGCTTCCGCCTGGTTGAACTCCTCCCGATTGTTGCTGGCAGCCTGACCCACGAAATAGGGGGTGAGCCCGGCCACCTCGCGTTGCAGCCAGGCGGCGAATGCCTGATTGAGGGGGGCGATGCTGGCGGCATTGGTGATGTAGAAGGGCTGCTGGCGGGTGCCCATGATGCCGTTCATCCAGTTCACCGGCCGCTTGCCCACGGTGAACGCGCCCGGAGTGGCGATGGGGGTCAGGCCGGCATCGCTCAACTGCTGGCGGATGAGAGTGTGGATCTTGTGCCAGCGCTCGCTCTGCTGGCGCAGGTTGGTCACGCTCTGGCCAAGTTCCTGCCGCTCGCTGTCGCTCAGGGTGGCATTGCTAGCCAGCACCTGCTCGATCAGCGCTGCGCTGGCTGCATGATCGTTCAGCAAAATGCGACCGTCGGTCAGCGGGCGCATGGCCATGTCGAGGTGGAAACCGGGCTGGGCCAGGATCACCAGATCCCGCTCGGCCACCTTGAGCTCCTGCGCCATCAGGCGCTGGCTGATGGCCATCATGGCGAGGAAGCGGCGGGTCTGATGATCTTGCTCGGCGCCAGTCAGCCCGGTTCGCTGGTAGCCACCGGCCTGCAACATGCGGCCCAGCCGGGCCAGGGTGGCGGCATCGGCCGCCAGCGTCGGCAGTGCCTGGGCTATCTGCTCATCATTGAACTCGGAGTGAAGCTCGGCGGTTACCACCAGGCTGGCGTACTCCTGCTTGAGGCGGGTAAGCAGATCGAAGGAGGCCGGCAGCGGTTGGCCATGGATGGCGCGATAGCGCTCGGCAATCCGCTCCCCTTGCTGCGGGCTCAGAAACATCCGCTGCTCCGCCGCTTCTCGGGTTGACCCGTCCACTTCGTATTTGGCGAGCTCGGCCTTGGCGCGCGCGGTCTTGGCAAAGGCGTGGCGCTGCGGCTCATCCAGCCCTTGCGGCAGCAGGTTGGCCGCCTCCAGCAGGATGAGGTCCACCTCGGTGTCATGGCCCTTTTGGAAGGTATTGGGTCTGCCCAGCCACTCCTCTTCGCTGAGTTGCAGCCGAAACTCGCCGTCGTGCTCCATCTTCTCCTGCAGAGCGGCAATACGCTCACTGTCCAGCCGGCTGTGGTGCAGGGTGGTCTGCAGCAGGGCATCGCGGCCGATCAGGGCATAGGGCGTACCGTCGGATCGCTGGCCGGTCAGCATGTTGCCGCCATCGATGATGGAGAAGGTGGGGATGAGCTCGCGCCCCTGCGCCTCGGCGAAGGTGTTGGCCTGGGAGAGCATGTAATCATCCAGCCCCTGGGAATCCTGGCTGCCGAGGCTGTGGTGCCCCTCCTGCTCGGCCTCCGGGCTCTGCTCGGTCAGGGCGGTGACGAAGGCGTGGTAGCGCCCCTTGTTGGCCAGCGGTGCCCGGGGGCGGAAGATGAGGGCGCCATCGCGCGACAGCCACATGTTGTCCTCGGTCCAGGTGTACATGTCAGCGTGGGTGCTGACCGAGAACCCCTGTTCCCTGCCGATCTGCTCCAGCTCCGCCACCAGTTCCGGTTCGGTCTGGAGGGGCAGGTGGAGCTGGTGGATCCGGTTGCCCAGATCGTCCTGAGCCAGCTGGAAACTGCGAGAGAGGGCGGGGGAGTGCTGGCCGTCGGTGAGGGTCGGATCGTCCGGGAAGATCAGAGGGGCCGCCATGGTCGAGTGGAACCAGAAGAGGGTGGAGAGGGCGAGTGCCACGCCGGTTTTGCGCATGATGATTTCCTGTTGTTATGGCGGGAGAGTGCCCGCGAGCCTGAACGTCGGCGTGCGGCGCCGTGCCGCACGCTTCGGATGGAAACCATAAGGAGCCGGCGAAGAACCACAAGGGCGCAAATCTGAATTGACTTTTAACCCTGACTAAACAGCGTTTAATATCGCCGCTTGATGATAAAGACGACGTTTTTGATGGCAGTTATTGCCAATAAAAACAGGGTGTTGAACTATTTCAATTGTCGATAGCGAGCCGTGGTTGGATATTACCTGGCAAGGCGGTGCGGGCCTGAAAATGCGAAGTTTTTAAGTGGGTAAATCGCTGGGGCGTATCGACCGCCGAGGGGAGGGACATCATCAGTGGGCAGGGGCCACCCTCCATGGCGGAGGATGGCACGGGGATAGCGCTGCCCGTTACTCCCTTGCTCGCAGCAGCCAGGCGGCCGCCTGATAGGGGGCAAAGGTGGCGGCGGGTTGCCCCGGGTAGTTGTTCATCAGCAGGGTGGCACCTGCCTCCACCTGATCAAATTGCGGCATGATCAGGGGGTGCTCGGTGAGGTTGGCGAGCAGCAGCAGGGTGTGCCGCTCTGCGCTTGCCGGATCCTGCCAGCGGCGGCGATAGCTGATGCGCTCCGGGTCGTCCCCATCCAGCAGCTCGAAGTCGCCGTGGCGAACGACAGGGTGAGCCTTGCGCAGGGCGATGAGCTGGCGATAGCAGTGAAACGGCGAGTCGGGGCGGGCCAGTTGCTCGGCGGCGTTTATCTCGAGGTGGTTGGCATTGAGGGCAATCCAGGGCGTGGCCGTGCTGAATCCGGCGTGGGGGCCAGCGTCCCACTGCATCGGAGTGCGGGCGTTGTCGCGGCCGATGGCATCGAGCCGCCGACTCAGCTCGGCAGGCGCCAACTCCGCTTGGCTGGCGCGGTAGTTGGTCGCCTCCACGTCGCGTAGCTCGTCCAGCTGCCAGTGGCGGTTGGTCATGGCGAGCTCTTCGCCCTGATAGATGAAGGGAGTGCCCTGCATCAGGTGCAGCACCATGGCCCACAGCTTGGCGCTGGTTTCACGCCACTTTGGCCTGTCATCGCCAAAGCGGGAGACGGCGCGGGGCAGGTCGTGGTTGCCGAGAAACAGGCTGTTCCAGCCCTGCTCGTGCAGCCCCTGCTGGTGGCGGGCCATGGCCCGTTTGAAGGCGAGGGGGTCGAAGCGGGATGACCACTTGTCACTGCCGAGCCCCAGATGCTCGAAGTTGAACACCATGCTGAACTCGCTGCCATCGGGATTCGAATAGTTCTGCATATGGGCGAGATCGGCCCCCCAGGTCTCCCCCACTGTGATGATCCCCTTGCCGCCGAAGCTCTCGGCATTGAGCTCGCGGATATAGTCGTGCAGGCGCGGGCCGTTGCTCATGGCAAGCCGGTCCCACTCCTTGCTCACCATGTCTATCACATCGAAGCGAAATCCCTTGATCCCTTTGCCCAGCCAGAAGTTGATCACCTGCGCCATTTCGGCGCGCACCGCCGGGTTGTCCCAGTCCAGATCGGCCTGACTCACATCGAAGTTGTGCAGGTAGTAACGATCAAGCGCCGGCACATACTGCCAGCCGCTGCCACCGAAGATGGAGGTGACCGGGTGGGCATCGACAAAGGCTTGGTCGCGAAACACGTAGTAGCCCTGATAACGGGGATCGCCGGCCAGTGCCTGCACAAACCACTCATGCTCGGTGGAGGTGTGGTTGGCGACGATATCCATCATGATGCCGATGCCGTGAGCGGCCGCTTCGGCTATCAGCTGCTCCATCTCGGTCAGGGTGCCGAAGGCGGGGTCGATGGAGCGGTAGTCCGCCACGTCGTAACCGTTGTCCCGCTTGGGGGATCGATAGATGGGGGTGAGCCAGAGCATATCGACCCCGAGGGTGGCCAGATAACCGAGGCGCTGACGGATACCCTTGATATCGCCCATGCCGTCGCCATCGCTGTCCTGAAAACTCATGGGGTAGATCTGGTAGATAACGCAACTATCGAGGTCGATGTCGGGTGTGTGGAGAGGTCGCGGGTTCATCAGCTGGGCCGGTTGGGGGAAGCGATGGTTTATCTTACGCAGATGCGCGGGCCCTCAACAGGGTGGGGAAAGGCTTGAAAAGGGTTCCATAGTTGGCTGATTGCCAAAAGTGAGGGGAGGGTCACAACTGGGCCATCCCGAGCCACGGCTGTGGTCGGGATGGCACGGCACTCAGCGATGATGCTGCTGCAAGGAAACGGGCTATTGAGCCGCCTTGGCCTGCTCGCTGCGCTGTTCCTGCTGGTGCTCTGCCTTGTCTTGCTGGCGTTCCGCTTGGGCTTCCAGCTCCTTGCCGAGGAAGTAGTTCAGGAAGGTGCGGATCACCGCGATGATGGCGAGGCGGATCAGCTCCTCCTTGCTCGGCGCCACCGTGGTGGCCAGGATGTCGGCGGCGAGCTGGAATTCCAGCGCCAGAATGAGCCAGCTGCCGAAACAGAGCCGGATATGGGGAAAGCCGGGCTCGTGATCCCGCACCCGTGCCGCCAGCCAGAGGGTCTTGCCCAGCCCTATCACCACGCAAGCGATGGAGATGATCTCCAGCAGCAGCTGGAACAGCTCGACCCCGTGCATCATGCCCTCTCGCAGGCTCGCTATCTCAAACACTCGGGTCACCTCCATGATTCAAAAGAGGACACTATTAACACATCGCTCGGCAAAGACCAAATCCGGCTCAATCAAGTAGTTTGAATTCAATGACATAGAGCGGCGGCAGATCGGGGTAGATATCGCGGATCACCTGTTTGAGCTCAGGGAGGGTCATGTTCTCCTGGCGGGCGTGTTCGTCGTTCAGTTCATCGAAGGCCACTGCCTTGACCGAGAGCACCTCTATGGTGCCAAAGGGCTGGTGCTCCGGGTTGGTGAGCAGAGCCAGCCGTTGGCCGGGTTGCCAGTTGGCCTCGCTCTCGTCGCGGATGGTGATGGTCTTGCGGCCGGCCTGGATGTCGGCGACGAAGCGGCTGAAGAAGGTGAACTCTGGATAGGTGTGAGTAGACATGGTGGCTCCTGACAGAGTGAATCGAAATGGGATGAATGGAAATCAAAGGTCGAGGTAGGCGCGCAGCCTGGCCAGATCGGCGATGACCGGGCCGTCGCTGCCGTCGGCAACTATGCCCTGTTCGATCAGCTCCTTGAGGGCGCGCCGATAGACCCGCTCGGTGGTACCAAAGCGCGCCGCCTCGTGGGCCCGCTTGCGCGAGCCGAGCATGGGGGTACGCTGGCGCTCGCGCCACAGCTCGAAGGCGATGTTGTAGGCGATGGGGTGCAGCAATCGGCTGGTGGTGATGTCCAGGGTATCCAGATAGTCGCTGGCGAGCGCTGCGGCGAAGAAGAGGGTCAGCTCTGGCTCGGCCAGCAGCCGTTTGGCCAGCTTGTCGGCGCAGATGACGGCGGCGTCCAGCTCGGTCTCGGCTACCACGCTCCACTGCACCGGGGTGGTGCTGAAGAACTCCATCTCGCCGAAGATCTGCTGATGGCACTCGATTTCGCCGAGTTGAAACAGCCGCCCTGAGTGCACCGCGCTGTTGAGGGAAATCCGCCCCTGGGCCACTAGATAGAGCTGCTCGCACAGCTCACCTTGACGCATGATGGGTTCACCGGGCAGGTAGCGGCGCGAAAACAGGGTGCAGTCTGCCAGCGCCGCGGCAAAGCGCGGTTCGAGTGCGGCAAGCTCGGCGTGAAAGCGACCGAGCGGATAGGGTTGTTGCTGCATGGTGAAGGCCCGGCTTGACGAGGGCCATGAGGCTAGCAAGAGCGCAGGCGGGATGCCAGCTTTGGCGCCTCTGAATGTGCCGGGCTTAACGTTTTGCCGGGGCCGTTGCGGCCCCGACAGACCCGGCCTACTGCGTCAGGGCGTGGAGGGCGGCGGCGATGGCCAGCCGCTCGCCGCTCATCATGGCGGCTTCGCTGGCCGCGTAGTCGCTCACCCCCGCTTGCACGTCCTGCTCGAAGGCCACCACGTTGCAGAGCACGGCGGCCACCCGCACCTTGCGCAGGCGCCCCACGGCGAGCAGAGCGGCGCTCTCCATGTCCGCCCCGAGCACCCCGCGCTGGTGCCAGTAGCGACAGACTTCCTGCTCGTCATCCCGATAGAAGCTGTCGTGGGATCGCACCAAACCGTGCCAGTGAGGCTGGCCGCTGGCGCCGAGATGGGCGAGCAGGGCGGCCTGCAGGCGGATGTCGGCGCAGGCGGGGTACTCGGGGGGCAGGTAGGCCTGCGAGGCGCCTTCGCTGCGCACCGCTCCCTCCACCACGATGAGATCCCCCAGCGCTATCTCATGCTGCAGGGCGCCGGCGGAGCCGACCCGGATGAGCGCGCGGGCACCCGCCTGCACCAGCTCCTCCAGCGCGATGACGGCGGAGGCGCCGCCGATGCCGGTGCTGCACACCGTGACGGGCAGCCCCCGGTAGTGGCCGTTGATCAGGCGAAACTCCCGGTGCTGGCCCAGCACGTCACATCCGTCGAGCTGACTGGCGATGCGGTCGACCCGGGCCGGGTCGCCGCACAGCACCACCCGCTCGGCGATCTGGTCCGGGCGGCATTGCAGATGGGGCAGCAGGCTCATGCGATCGCTTCCTGTTGCGGGCGCTTGGCGCTGACCATCCACAGGCGCGTGCCGTTGGCGGCGATAAACAGCAGGATCAGGTACTCAAGGGACATGGCATAGACCCCCTGGGCGGCATAGACGCCGATGCTGATGATGTTGATGACCACCCAGAGGATCCAGTTCTCCACGTACTTGCGGGTCATCAGGATCTGGGCCACCACGGAGAGCACCGTCATGCTGGCATCCCAGAAGGGGAAGGCATCGGGGGAGGGCTCAGGGGTGGCGAGATTGGCGCCAAACAGGTTGAGCAGGGCGACCGAGGTGCGTGCCAGGGCAGCGAATACCGGGTCTATGTAGAGGGTCAGCAGGGCGATGGCCAGCACGCTCACGGCGGCGGTGGCGATGAGCTTGGACTTGCTGAGCCAGCGGATCTGCAGGGTATCCCCCTGGGCGTTGGCCGGCCGGGTCCAGGCGTACCAGCCATAGAGGTTGGCGCAGAAGAAGAACAGCTGCAGCAGCAACAGGCCGTAGAGCTGGATCTGGAAGAAGATGATGGCGAACAGGCTGACGTTGATGAGCCCGAACAGGTAGTTGATGGTCTTCTCCTGACTGGCGCACCAGATGCAGGCCAGCCCGAACAGGGTGCCGACGGCTTCAATCCAGGACATGGCGTAACCACCGCCCAGCGGTATGGTCATCAGGGTGTGATTGATGCTGAACCACTCGAATATGCTCATTTTCGTTTCCTTTGAAAATTGGGGGCGTGAACCGGGCCTATTCTAGGGGCGACGGGGGGAGGCTGGCAGGACTTTTGTCCGACCCGGGCCGAGCCACCTCAAAGAATGGAGAAACAGCAGGGGCAACTTTAGGCCCCCGATGGCGCCCTGATATGCGATGATGCCCTGCCCCTTTATTGATATGTAACAAATCGAGGGGAAATGAGCTGTGGTCTGATGGAATCCGCTCCGGCCGGGGTGGAGCTGAACAAAAGGAGCAAGTGTGAATTCCGAGTTGGTCTGGGTCCTCTGCATGCTGGTGGGCGCCATCTATCTGTTTGTGAGCAACAAGGTCCGCATGGACGTGGTTGCCTTGCTGATCATCATATTGTTCGTGCTGAGCGGCACCCTGACCCTGCCGGAGGCGCTGGCGGGGTTCAGCGATCCCAACGTCATCCTGATTGCCGCCCTGTTCGTGGTGGGGGAGGGGCTGGTGCGCACCGGTATCGCCTATCAGGTGGGGGATGCGCTGGTGAAGGTGGCCGGCAGCAGCGAGACTCGACTGCTGGTGCTGCTGATGGTGGCGGTCGCCCTGCTCGGGGCCGTGATGAGCAGTACCGGGGTGGTGGCCATCTTCATCCCTGTGGTGCTGAGCGTGGCGAACCGGATGGGGATCCCGGCCGCCGGCTGATGATGCCGCTCGGCTTTGCCGGCCTCATCAGCGGCATGATGACGCTGGTGGCAACGCCGCCCAACATGGTGGTCAACAGCGAGCTGATGCGCCACGACATCCACGGCTTCGGCTTCTTCGGCTTCACCCCCATGGGGGTCATCATTCTGGGGATGGGGATCCTCTACATGCTGCTGATGCGCACCTCCCTGGTGCGTGACGGGGAGGAGGGCAAGAGCAAGCAGATCGGCCGCAGCACCATGCGCGATCTCATTCGCGACTACCGGCTGGCCGGCCGGGCGCGCCGGCTGGCGATCCGGCCCGATTCACCGCTGATCGGCCAGACTCTGGACGAGCTGCAACTGCGAGCCCGCTACGGGGCTAACGTCATCGGGGTGGAGCGCTGGCGCAAGTTTCGGCGGGTGATGGTCACCGTCTCCGGGGTGACCGAGTTCCAGGCCAAGGATGTGCTGCTCATCGACATGTCCGACCCCGAGGTGGACGTGCGCGAGTTCTGCAGCGAGGCGCGACTCGAGCCCATGATCCTGCGCGGGGAATATTTCTCCGATCAGGCGCGGGAGGTGGGCATGGCAGAGGTGTCGCTCATCCCCGAATCCCGCCTGCTCGGCAAGAGCATCCGCGAGGTGGCGTTTCGTTCCCACTACGGCCTCAACGTGGTGGGCATTCGCCGCGCCGGCGAGGCGCTTGGCGGCAAGCTGGTGGACGAGGCGCTGCAGTTGGGGGACACCCTGCTGGTGGTGGGCAACTGGAGTCTGATCCGCCTGCTGCAGACCCACAGCCGCGACTTCCTGCTGCTGGGGTTGCCGGCTGAGGTGGACGAGATGGCGCCAGCCCGCAGCCAGGCCATTCACGCCCTCATCTGCCTCGGGGTGATGATTGCCCTGATGGTGACAGATCCGGTGCCCAACGTGATCGCGGCGCTGATCGCCTGCCTGCTGATGGGCAAATTCCGCTGTATCGACATGGAGAGTGCCTACAAGTCCATTCACTGGCCGACCCTGATCCTCATCGTCGGCATGCTGCCCTTTGCGCTGGCGCTGCAAAAGACCGGCGGGGTGGATCTCATCGTCGGCGCGCTGATCTCGGCGGTAGGGGAGATGGGGCCGCGGGTGATGCTGGCCAGTCTGTTTGCCCTGTGCGCCATCATAGGGCTGTTCATCTCCAACACTGCAACGGCGGTACTGATGGCGCCGATTGCGCTGGGCACGGCGCAGCAGATGGGGATCTCCCCCTATCCATTCGCCATGACCATCGCAATCGCCGCCTCGGCGGCCTTCATGACGCCGGTCTCCTCGCCGGTCAACACCCTGGTGCTGGGCCCCGGCAACTACCGGTTCGTGGATTTCGTGCGCATCGGCGTGCCCTTCACCTTGCTGGTGATGGTGGTGAGCGTCATCGCCATCCCCTGGTTCTTCCCGTTCTGATTGTATCGATGAGAAAGGCGGCCAGCGGGCCGCCTTTTTATTGCCCGCTGTGCTCTGTGACATGCAAATGGCGGCGTAAAGCGAAAGCCGGGCATCAGCGCCGTCGTAGAGGAGAGCAAAAGACCCAGCCATTGATACATGGCAGGAGTTGCTGGCGGGCGATGAGATGGGGAGGGGGAAGAGAGCGGCAAACGCCAGATACAAAAAAACCAGCCTGAGCTGGTCTGTTTGGTACTGCTTTTTATGGTGCGGAAGGAGAGACTCGAACTCTCACGCCTAGGGCGCCAGAACCTAAATCTGGTGCGTCTACCAATTTCGCCACTTCCGCAGGAGTAATGGTGGCTATGACGGGATTCGAACCTGTGACCCCCGCATTATGAGTGCGATGCTCTAACCAACTGAGCTACATAGCCGTCTTGTGCACGACTCGCGTCGAATACAAGCAAAAATGGCTGGGGCACTAGGATTCGAACCTAGGTATGGCGAGATCAAAACCCGCTGCCTTACCGCTTGGCGATGCCCCAACAGTGTTCTTTGCAATCAGATGATTGAAGGAACGTTTTCAAAAATGGTGGCTATGACGGGATTCGAACCTGTGACCCCCGCATTATGAGTGCGATGCTCTAACCAACTGAGCTACATAGCCGTTTGTTGTCAACCACGGTGTGGAAGAGAACAGAATAATGGCTGGGGTACTAGGATTCGAACCTAGGGATGGCGAGATCAAAACCCGCTGCCTTACCGCTTGGCGATACCCCAACAGCGATGCCTGACAGAGTCTATCAAACATCTTTTTAAAAATGGCTGGGGCACTAGGATTCGAACCTAGGTATGGCGAGATCAAAACCCGCTGCCTTACCGCTTGGCGATGCCCCAACTGCGATGCCTGACAGATTCTATCAAACATCTTTGAAAAATGGCTGGGGTACTAGGATTCGAACCTAGGGATGGCGAGATCAAAACCCGCTGCCTTACCGCTTGGCGATACCCCAACTAGAGATGGTGGCTATGACGGGATTCGAACCTGTGACCCCCGCATTATGAGTGCGATGCTCTAACCAACTGAGCTACATAGCCAACCTTGCTTCCAGTGCCTCGTTGCCTCGTCACTGTGCGGGCCGAATTATGCGTATCTGGCTCTGGGGCGTCAACCCTTTTTTTGTTTGAAAAACCGAATTTGGGTGCGTTTGGCGAGTTATTGGTCGCTGTCGTGCAAAAGCCCAACAATCTGGTTTTTTTTACGACATTTGCCAGCAGATACGAGCCTTGGCCAGTTAAAAAAGAGGCCAGCAAATGCTGGCCTCTCATGGGATTAGACGTTGAACAGGAAGTTCATGATATCGCCATCTTTGACGATGTACTCTTTCCCTTCGGCGCGCATCTTGCCCGCTTCCTTGGCACCTTGCTCACCCTTGTAGGTGATAAAGTCTTCGAAGGCGATGGTTTGGGCACGAATAAAGCCTTTTTCGAAGTCGGTGTGGATCTTGCCGGCCGCCTGCGGAGCGGTGGCACCGACCGGGATGGTCCAGGCACGCACCTCTTTCACGCCGGCGGTGAAGTAGGTCTGCAGCTTGAGCAGCTCGTAACCGGAGCGGATCACCCGGTTCAGGCCCGGCTCTTCGATGCCAAGGTCAGCCATGAACTCGGCGCGGTCGGCATCGTCCAGCTCGGCGATGTCAGCCTCGATGGCGCAGCAGACGACTACCACAACCGCGTTCTCGGCGGCGGCGATTTCGCGCACCTTGTCCAGATAGGGGTTGTTCTCGAAGCCATCTTCCGCCACGTTGGCGATGTACATGGTGGGTTTGAGGGTCAGGAAGTTGAGGTGGCTGACGGCGGCCAGCTCATCCTTGTCCAGCTTCATGCCGCGGATCATCTGGCCGTTTTCCAGCGCCACCTTGATCTTCTCCAGCACTTCCACTTCCAGCTTGGCATCCTTGTCGCCGCCCTTGGCGCGCTTGGACTGGCGGTTGATGGCGCGCTCGCAGGCATCCAGGTCGGAGAGGGCCAGCTCGGTGTTGATCACCTCGATGTCGTCGGCCGGGGAGACCTTGCCGGCGACGTGGACGATGTTCTCGTCGTCAAAGCAGCGCACCACGTGACCGATGGCCTCGGTTTCACGGATGTTGGCCAGGAACTGGTTGCCCAGACCTTCACCCTTGGAAGCACCGGCCACCAGGCCAGCGATGTCCACGAATTCCATGGTGGTCGGCACAACGCGCTGCGGATTGATGATGGCTGCCAGCTGATCGAGGCGGGGATCCGGCATCGGTACCACGCCGGTGTTCGGCTCGATGGTGCAGAACGGGAAGTTGGCGGCTTCGATACCGGCCTTGGTCAGCGCGTTGAACAGGGTGGATTTGCCTACATTGGGCAGGCCCACGATACCGCATTTAAAACCCATGGATTGTTACCTTACGTGATGGATGCTGTGTGAGGGCCGCAGAACCTGCCCATGCTCTTGCTGCGAGGCTGTGATCAAGGATCATGCGCTGCTCGCTTATGTGAAACCAAGAGCGCTCACGTATGACTATACGCTCCGGTTCCTGCGCTGCGCTTTACCTTGCTGACAACCTCTCGTTACAGAGCATGAACAGGTTCTTGGGCGACCCTGTCATATTGTTCGACCCTGACGCGTGTCAGGTATCTGTATTCAGACTTTCTCGGCCTTGAAGCTGTGCAGGCGATTCATGGCCTTGGTCATGTCCTGCTTGAACAGAATGTCGGTGGCGCGCAGGGACTCGTCCAGTGCGGCGTCGATCAGGCTCTGTTCGCTGCTGGGGGCCTTGGTCAGCACGAAACCGGCGACCAGCTCCTTGGCGCCCGGGTGACCTATCCCCAGTCGCAGCCGGAAGAAATTATTGTTGTTGCCCATCCTGGCAATGATGTCCTTGAGGCCGTTGTGGCCACCGTGGCCGCCGCCCTGCTTGAATTTGGCGATGCCGGGGGGCAGGTCCAGCTCATCGTGGGCCACCAGCATGGCTTCCGGCTCGATCTGGTAGAAGCGGGCCAGCGCGGCCACCGCCTTGCCGGATAGGTTCATGTAGGTGTTCGGGATGAGCAGGCGCACATCCTGGCCATCCACCTGGATGCGGGCGGTGTGGCCGAAGAACTTGGGCTCTTCGCGCAGGCTGACGTTGTGCCAGCGTGCCAGTTGCTCCACATACCAGGCCCCGGCGTTGTGGCGGGTCTTGGCATATTCCGGGCCGGGATTGCCCAGACCCACGATCAGTTTGATTTGGCTTGTCACGCTTGATTTCTTCACTCGCTGCTTGCAATGGGCCGACTGCCCAGGGCAATGGGACGCAATATTCTAGCCGCCGACTGGCGATCACTCAACCAAAGCTCGGCCAGCGCCGGGGAAAAGCGGGAGAACCGGTGGCCAACGGCAGCAAAACGGGCCCCTGCGTGGGGCCCGTGGTGTGGCTTGCCGATGGCAGAGGCGGCTTATTGGGCGGCCCGCACCAGGGTGACCGTCTCTTCCGCCAGCGCCGTCAGGGTCGGGCGCTGTTCGCGCACATATTGCACGAAGGAGGCCGCGTCGGTGCCGCAATCCATGCCGCTCGCCTTGCAGTCAAGCTGATGGCCGGCGGCATAGCGGGCGCTGAGCTGATCACTGCTCTGCTCCACCCGCTCGACCGGGAATGCCGTCAATTTGCCATCCTGCCAGGCGAGATCCTGGCGCTCGGCGCGCTGTGCCTGGGCACGGGCCAGCGCCTGCCAGCCGTCGTTGCCGTTGGCGCTGTAGGCGTTCATCACCACCCGGTAGCGCGTTGCATCCACCAGATCCTGCCACTGGCCGTCAGCGTCCTGCCACTGCAACTGGGTCAGGGCGCCGCGTTTGCCCGGCGTGGTCTCGGTGAAGGTGTAGCGCAGGTGACCGCCGTAGGGGAACTTGCCAGCGTGAGCGCTGGCGGGCAGGGTGGCGGTGATGGTCTCGGTCAAGAGGGCGCGCACGTCGGCGCCGGTCAGGGTGAGCACCGAGAGCTGGTTCTTGAATGGCAGCAGGGTGAGCGCCGCATCCCCTTCGCGCAGCTCGCCGGCCGGCAGATCGGCGCGCACGCCGCCCACCGCCAGCAGGGCGAAGTGAACCGGGCCGCCGGTCAGCGCCTGTACTGCCGGGGTATTGGCCCAGTAGTACTGACCTTCGGCCACCAGCGGGGCGACGTCGGAGCCGTGGCTGTCGCTGCCGTTGTCACCGGGGCGACGGGCATTTTGCAGGGCGGCCCGGCAGGGTGGCGATGACGGGGCCGAAGGCCTGCTCGAGGGCGGGCTTGTAGTGGCTGTCGATGATGCCGCGCAGGCGGGGATCCTCATCCACGGTCACCAGGTTGGGCTGGGCGTCGATGAACTTGGCTGCCTGCTTGCTGCGGGCCTCGTCCAGTGCCTGCTTGCGGGCGGGATCGGCGAAGAAGTCGCGGCTGGCCAGCAGCTGGTTCTGGCCCTTGCAGGCGATGACCCGGCCCTGGGCATCGAAGCTCACCTGAGCCAGTCCGATGGCCTGGGCATAGGAGCCGGCCTGCACCACACAGGTCATGCCGACCCCGTCCGGGTTGGTGACAAGCGCCGCGTACTCGCCGGTGTTGCCCCAGCCGATGTTGCGAAAATCGCCGAGCAGGCTGTGGGAGTGGCCGCCGACGATGGCGTCGATGCCGTTCACCTTGGCGGCCAGCGCCAGATCCCGCTGGTTGCCGATGTGGGTGAGCGCCACGATCTGGTTGATGCCGTGCTGGCGCAGCAGGTCCACCGTCGCCTGGGCGGAGGTGATTTCGTTGCCAAAGCGCAGCTTGCCGACGTTGGGGGAGATGTTGGCCATGTCCTCCAGCACCAGCCCCATCACGGCGACCAGCTGTTTGCCCTGGGGCAGGTTGTTGAGATCGCTGACCGGACTCTTCTGGTTGCCGTCGAAGGCGTAGATGACGAACGGCTTGAGATTGGTGGCGTGGCGCAGATCCGGATCGTCGCGGGTATCCAGGTTGGCGGCCAGCACCGGGAAGTTGACCCCCTGGATGAAGCGGGCGAGCTTCTGGTTGTCGAGATCGAATTCGTGGTTGCCAAGGGCCATGGCGTCGAGGCCGAACTGGCTCAGCAGCTCGGCGTTGGCCATCCCCTCGTTGAGCTTGAAGTAGCCGCTGCCTTGCCAGGCATCGCCGCCGTGCAGCAGCAAGATCGGCTGGTTCTTGGCCAGCGCATCGGCCTGGAAGGATTTCGCCATGGTGAGCAGGCGCGGATAGCCGCCGAAGCGTGTGTAGAGGGTGTCGGTCTCCCCCTGCTTGCCAAAGATGGGCCCCTTCAGCTCGGCGTTGACCGGGTCAAACTGGGAGTGAGTGTCGTTCATGTGAGCCAGGGTCAGCACGAAGGGCTGGCCTTCATTGCCGGGCTGACAGGCGAACAGGAAGCTGCAGAAGGCAAGGAGCAGCAGCGGGCGCAAGCGATTCATGGAACAATCCTTAACCTGCGACGGGGCAGGGCAGTACCGGGTGTAACTGGGACTAAAAAGACAAAAACCGCCAGCTGGCGGTTTTTGTCACAACAGGGTCTATCAATGCTCAAACATGGCAGAGATGGACTCTTCGTTGCTGATGCGGCGAATGGCTTCGGCCAGCACGGAAGAGAGCGTCAGCTGCTTGACCTTGTCGACCGCCTTCATCTCCGCGGTGAGCGGGATGGAGTCGGTGATGATCAGTTCGTCGATCACGGAGTTCTTGATGTTCTCCACGGCGGAACCGGAGAAGACTGGGTGAGTGGCGTAGGCGAATACACGCTTGGCGCCGCGCTCCTTGAGGGCTTCTGCGGCTTTGCACAGGGTGCCGCCGGTGTCGATCATGTCGTCGACGATGATGCAGTCGCGGCCGGCCACGTCACCGATCAGGTGCATGACCTGGGAGACGTTCGGGCGGGGACGACGCTTGTCGATGATGGCGATGTCGGTATCGTCCAGCAGCTTGGCGATGGCACGGGCACGTACCACGCCGCCGATGTCCGGCGACACGACCACGGGGGATTCGAGGTTCTTGGACTTCATGTCTTCCAGCAGCACCGGGCTGCCGAACACGTTGTCGACCGGGACGTCGAAGAAGCCCTGGATTTGTTCGGCATGCAGGTCAACGGTCAGCACGCGATCCACACCGACGCTGGAGAGGAAGTCGGCGACGACCTTGGCGGTGATGGGAACACGGGCGGAGCGGACGCGGCGGTCCTGACGGGCATAACCAAAGTAGGGGATAACGGCAGTAATACGGCCAGCTGAAGCACGACGCAGAGCATCCACCATCACGATCAATTCCATCAAATTGTCGTTGGTCGGGGCACAGGTGGATTGAATGATGAAGATATCGCCACCACGTACATTCTCGTTGATCTGTACGCTGATCTCGCCGTCGCTAAAGCGACCTACGGCAGCATTGCCGAGTTTGATAAACAGGCGATCTGCGATCTTCTGGGCTAGTTCCGGCGTTGCGTTACCAGCAAACAGCTTCATGTCAGGCACGGTTTGAAACCTCGGGGTTGCATCCAGTATGTGGGGAGTCTTATTCAGACCCTTATCGTTTTGGGGCAAACGATTTATCAAGTTGACGGGTCAGACCACTATAGGCTGCTTTCAGGCCAGGTGCCCACGTTGCATGCGGCAAGTCGGTTGAGCGTCGTGCTAGTCGACGCCCCGTCATCCATGATGACCAGTGACCTCCCGACAACGAGAGGGTAACGATGGATGCTGCAACCGGCGAGGGGGAGTGTGCACTCCCGGCAAGACTGCTGCGGCAGGTGAATCGATATACCCTGTTCGATGTTCAGGAGATGGCTGGGGTACTAGGATTCGAACCTAGGAATGGCGAGATCAAAACCCGCTGCCTTACCGCTTGGCGATACCCCAATCACTGACTTGTTGCAATGCAGCGAAGAGTGGTGATATGTTCTCGCCCTTGGCGACAAACCCATCCCATCCTTTCGGCACTTTTGCCAACACTTCCCGAGCAGCCACTTCGTCTTCAAACTGAGCAAAGACGCAGGCTCCTGTGCCCGTCATTCTTGACGGCGCGTATTCTAGCAACCAGCCGAGCGCATTGGCAACCTCGGGGTGGCGCTTTTTCACCAGCAATTCGCAATCGTTTTTCCACTCCCCTTCCAGCAGATTGTGCAATGCCATTTTCGGGGTATCTCTGGGCAGGTCCGGATCCTGGAACACGGCGGCGGTCGCCACATGGCAATCGGGCTTGAGCACCAGATACCAGGTACTCGGCAGCTCGACCGGCTGCAACCGTTCACCGACCCCCTCGGCAAAGGCGGCCTTGCCGCGTACGAACACCGGCACGTCGGCGCCCAGCTGCACGCCGAGCTCGGCCAGCTCGTCTTCACTCAAGCCGGCCCGCCACAGGTGGTTGAGGGCGACCAGGGTGGTGGCGGCGTCCGACGAACCGCCGCCGATGCCACCGCCCATGGGCAGCACCTTCTCCAGCCGGATATGGGCTCCCTGCGGGCTTGGCAGCCTGGCCTGCAGCAGGCGGGCGGCGCGGATGATCAGGTTCTGCTCGTCGGGTACGCCGGGAATGGCCGGGCTCAACGTGAGCTTGTCGCTTCCTGGGATCACATCGAACTCGAGCCAGTCGCCGTGGTTGAGGAAGATGAACAGGGTCTGCAGCTCGTGGTAGCCGTCCGGGCGACGGCCGTTGACGTGCAAAAAGAGATTCAGTTTGGCCGGAGCCGGCCAGCGCATGGCGCTCATGGGGGAGTCCTTGTCGATGGCCGCCATCAGCGGGTTATGGTCCACTGGTTGATCTGCAGCTTGAGGCGACTGCCCTGGCCGGTCATGGTGAGCAGGTGCGGCAGGCGGTAACCGTCCTGATCCCGGTAGTCGCCATAGACGATCTGCCACTGACCATCGCGGACGCTGGCCAGACTGCGGTCGGGGTTGAGCTCGAATTCGGCCTGACCCGGCAAGCCCTTGATCCACTCCGGCAGCCCGGCCACCGGAATATTCCAGCCGGTGAGCTGATAGATGAGCGCCTCGGCATCCTGGCTCTGGTGCGGGTTGCCCTCGTTGTCGATCAGGGTGATCTCGCCCTTGCTGCGGGAGAGCTCGAGGATGTGAGTGCCGATCAGGCTGGTGAGGTTGAGGCGATAGTCGTCGCCATCCTGCTGCCAGTTGACCCGGGCGCTGCCCTTTTGCTGGGCGGTGATGATGGCCATCTTGCCCGACAGCTGCCAGTGGCTGAGCTGCTCGAGGCGGGTACGTTCCTGCTGCCAGTTGACCTGATCACGCTGGGGTTGGGTAGTGGCGCAACCGGCCAGCAACAGCAGGCAGCCAAGGGTGAAAAGACGCAACAACAAGGTCATGCTCCGGAAAAGGTGATTTGCCACAGTATACGGGGCGGCCGTATTGCTTTTAAAGACTTACCCTTTCTCGTACAATTGGCAGCCTTTACTTCCAGCGCACAGATACGATCCACGCCCACTCATGAGTTTGCTTGCCCTCGGAATCAACCACAACACCGCCAGTGTCGCCTTGCGGGAGCGGGTCGCCTTCGGCCCGGACTGCATCGATCGCGCCTTGCGTGAGCTGGTCGCCCAACCCGGTGTAAGCGAGGCGGTGATCGTCTCGACCTGCAACCGCACCGAGCTTTACTGCAGCCTGGCGCAGGGGCAGGGCGAGCAGGTGTTGCAGTGGCTGCAGCGTTTCCACGGTCTGGATGCGGCCGAGGTGGTCTCCGCCATCTACCAGCATCAGGACGAGGAGGCGGTCCGCCACCTGATGCGGGTGGCCTGCGGGCTCGACTCCCTGGTGCTGGGAGAGCCGCAGATCCTGGGGCAGATCAAGCAATCCTACGCCCATGCCCAGCAGTCCGAGGCGGTGAAGGGGTCGCTGGAGCGGCTGTTCCAGAAATCCTTCTCGGTGGCCAAACGGGTGCGTACCGATACCGAGATTGGCGCCAGCGCCGTGTCGGTGGCCTTTGCCGCTGTGAGCCTGGGGCGGCGGATCTTCTCCGATCTCTCCCAGACCAAGGTGCTGCTGGTCGGCGCCGGCGAGACCATCGAACTGGTGGCCCGCCACCTGCGCGAGCAGAACGTCACCCAGATGATGGTGGCCAACCGCACCCTGCAGCGGGCCCAGCTGCTGGCCGAGGAGTTCGGCGCCCAGGTGATGACGCTTGAAGAGATCCCGGACTACCTGCATGAGGCGGACATCGTCATCAGCTCCACCGCGAGCCCGCTGCCCATCATCGGCAAGGGCATGGTGGAGCGCGCGCTCAAGGCTCGCCGCTTCAAGCCCATGTTCCTGGTGGACATCGCCGTGCCCCGCGACATCGAGGCGGAGGTGGACGAGCTCTCGGACGCCTATCTCTACACGGTGGACGACCTGCAGGGCATCATCGAGCAGAATCTCGAGACTCGCAAACGGGCCGCCGCCGAGGCTGAACTCATCGTGCAGGAAGAGCGCGACGACTTCATGGGCTGGTATCGCAGCCAGCACTCGGTGGATCTCATTCGCGATTACCGCCACCAGTCCCAACAGGTGGCCGACGAAGAGCTGCAGCGCGCCCTGCTGGCCCTGCAGCAGGGCGAGAATGCCGAGCAGGCGCTCAAGGCGCTGGCCCACCGCCTCACCAACAAGTTGATCCACGCACCGACCCAGGCCCTGCGCCATGCCGCGGCACAGGGGGATCACCACCAGCTGGCCCAGTTGCGCCAGGTGCTGGGGTTGTCACAAGAGTCATAGTTTTGGGGCGACCAGCCGGTCGTCCCGTCCTCCATCGAGAACACAAGATTTATGAACCCGTCACTGATCAGAAAGCTGGAAGGCCTCATCGAGCGCCACGAAGAAGTACAGGCCATGCTCGGCGAGCCGGACGTGGCCGCGGATCAGGATCGCTACCGCGCCCTGACCCGGGAATATGCCCAGCTGGAAGATATCGTTCACGCTTTCCAGCAATTCCGCCAGGCCGAAGAGAACCTGGACGCCACCCGCCAGATGCTGGAAGAGGATGATGCCGACCTGCGCGAGATGGCGCAGGAGGAGCTGCCGCTGGCCAAGGCGACTTTCGAGGAACAGGAGCAGGCGCTGCAGGTGATGCTGCTGCCGCGCGACCCCAAGGATGACAACAACTGCTACCTGGAGATCCGCGCTGGTGCCGGCGGTGACGAGGCGGCGATCTTTGCGGGCGATCTGTTTCGCATGTATTCGCGCTACGCCGAGCGCCAGGGCTGGCGGGTTTCCATCGTCAGCTGCAACGACGGCGAGCACGGCGGCTACAAGGAGGTGATCGCCAAGGTGGAGGGTGAGCACGTCTACGGCCGCCTCAAGTTTGAATCCGGTGGTCACCGGGTGCAGCGGGTGCCGGAAACCGAATCCCAGGGTCGGGTGCACACCTCCGCCTGTACCGTCGCCGTGCTGCCGGAAGTGCCGGAAGCCGAGCAGATCGAGATCAACCCCTCGGAGCTGAAGATCGACACCTTCCGCGCCTCCGGGGCCGGCGGTCAGCACGTCAACAAGACCGACTCCGCCATCCGCATCACCCACCTGCCCACCGGCCTGGTGGTGGAGTGCCAGGATGAGCGCTCCCAGCACAAGAACCGCGCCAAGGCGATGTCGGTGCTTTCCGCCCGTCTGCAGGCGGCCGAGGATGAGCGCCACCGCGCCGCCGAGCAGAGCACCCGCCGCAACCTGGTGGGGTCGGGAGATCGCTCCGAGCGTATCCGCACCTACAACTACCCGCAGGGGCGCCTCTCCGAGCACCGCATCAACCTCACCCTCTATCGCCTCGGCGAGATCATGGAAGGGGACCTGGACTGCGTCATCAGCCCGATGATCCAGGAGTACCAGGCCGATCAGCTCGCCTCCCTGGCCGAGAGCAACTGATGCAGATCCAGCAGGCTCGCGCCCACATCATGGCGACCCTGGCAGGGGGGAATCCCCCCGCGCGGATGCGGATGTGCTGCTCTGCCATCTGCTGGAGTGCCGGCGCAGCTACCTGATGACCTGGCCGGAGCGCGAGCTCGATGCCGCCCAGCAGGTGACCCTGCAGGGCTGGCTTGAACGCCGTCTTGAGGGGGAGCCCATCGCCCACCTGATTGGCGAGCGGGAGTTCTGGTCGCTGCCGCTCAAGGTGAGCCCGGCCACCCTGATCCCGCGCCCCGATACCGAGGTGCTGGTCGAGCAGGCGCTGGCGCGGCTGCCCGCAGGCCCCTGCGCCGTGCTGGATCTGGGCACCGGCACCGGCGCCATTGCACTGGCGCTCAAGTCGGAGCGACCGGATGCCGATGTATGGGCGGTGGACAGGATGCCGGCAGCGGCGGCCCTGGCCCGTGCCAACAGCGCCGCCCTTGGTCTGCCCATCGAGGTGCGCGACGGCAGCTGGTTTGAGCCGTTGGTCGATTCCTCATCAAGCAAGGCGCCGCGCTTTGCCATGATCGTCTCCAACCCGCCCTACATCGACGGGGCGGATCCGCACCTCGATGAGGGGGATGTGCGCTTCGAACCTCGCTCCGCCCTGGTGGCGGACGAGCAGGGGCTGGCGGATATCCGGCTGATCGTGGCGGGTGCGCCGACCCATCTGCTGCCGGGCGGCTGGCTGTTGCTGGAGCATGGCTGGCAGCAGGGGGAGGCGGTGCGTCAACTCCTGCTGCAACAGGGCTACCTTCAGGTGGAAACCGTGCGCGATTACGGCGATAACGAGCGGGTGACCCTGGGGCGGCTGGCTCAGTGATGATGACGGGCAGGCCGGGCCTGCCTTTGTTCAAGGACACGTTATGTATTTTGCTATCAAACATCTGCACCTGCTGCTAATAGGCTTGGCCGTGCTGATGTTCATGTTGCGCTTCTATTGGCTGCAGACCGGCTCGAACCGCGCCGCCAGCGCCCGAACCCTCAGGTTGAGCGGCTGGCTCAACGGCCTGGTGGTGCTCTCCGGCGTGCTGCTATGCATGGTGCTGGATCTCAACCCGCTCAACAACGCCACCCCCTGGCTCAGCGAAAAGCTGACCGCCATCCTGGTGGTGGCCTTTCTGGCCATGATGGCACTGCGCCTGGCCCGCAGTAACGGCATCCGCTGGTTTGCGTTTCTGGGAGCCCTCGGCTGGGTCTTCTTCATCGCCAAGCTGGCCGTCTACAAGCAGGCCAGCCTGTTCGGTTAAGGATGATGACGATGATACGCGTAGACGAATGGACCGATTTCGAAGCCCATGACATCGCCGAGCTGGCGCTGTCGGTGAGCGACGAGATCCATGGCATCAGCGGCCGCGGGACGGCGGAGCTGGCACGGCTCGACGCCTGGCTGGACGAGGCCATCGAGGAAGGGGATTGCGACCAGGTGCGCCGCCAGCTGCTGCAGGGCTTCTATCAGACTCTGGGCTTTCACGGCGACTGGCAGGACTACTTCTCGGTGGCCAACTGCGATCTGGCCCAGGTCCTGGCCCGCAAGCAGGGCATTCCGGTCAGCCTTGGTATCCTCATCATTCAGCTGGGGCGCAAGCTCGGGCTGGATGTGGAGGGGATCTGCTTCCCCGGCCACTTCCTGGTGAGCTTCGCCGGCAGCGAGGGGGAGGTTTATGTAGACCCCTTCACCGGCGACGAGCTGAGCCTGCACCACATCGAGCTGCTGCTGCGCGGGGCCCTCGGCAATCTGGCCACTCTCAGCTCGGATCACCTGCAGCCTGCGGGCCAGTGGGAGATCATCGAGCGGCTGCTCAACGTCAGCAAGGGTGCCCTGCTGCGGGAAGACCGGATGACCGAGGCGCTGCGCTGCAGTGAGCTGCTGCTACGGATGAAGCCCGGCGATCCGCTGGAGACGCGTGATCGCGGCTTCATCTACGAGCAGCTCGACTGCCCGCGCTTTGCTGCCGACGATTTTGAATACTTTATTGAACAGTGCCCGGACGATCCGGTGGCCGACGTGCTCAAGGCCCAGCTGGCAGCGCTGGATCTGAGCCCCAAGCCCCTCCACTGAGGGGAGGGTAACGGCCCCGTTGCATGGCGAGGCCCTGGCCGAATGAAGAGTCCCATGCCGTTGCATGCAAGGCCTGGGAAATGCAACCGACGAGTATCGAGGCCATGCTGCTTTGGGCAGCGCGGCCGGATGTGAATTCAAGCCCTGCAAGCCCTTTTACCTAAGGAAGCCTGAGATGGAACAGAAGAATATCAAGGTCAATGGCATCGACGTCGCCAACGACAAACCGTTCGTGTTGTTCGGCGGCATGAACGTGCTGGAATCGCGCGACATGGCGATGGCGGTGTGCGAGAAGTACGTGGAAGTGACCTCCAAGCTGGGTATCCCGTTCGTGTTCAAGGCGAGCTGGGACAAGGCCAACCGCTCCTCCATCCACTCCTATCGCGGTCCGGGTCTGGAAGAGGGGATGAAGATCTTCCAGGAGCTGAAAGCGACCTTCGGCATGCCGGTCATCTCCGATCTGCACGAGCCCCATCAGGCCAAACCGGTAGCCGAGGTGGTCGACGTCATCCAGCTGCCCGCCTTCCTGGCGCGCCAGACCGATCTGGTGGAGGCCATGGCCCGCACCGGCAACGTCATCAACATCAAGAAGCCGCAGTTCCTGAGCCCAAGCCAGATGAAGAACATCACCGACAAGTTCGAGGAGTGCGGCAACGACCGTCTGATCCTGTGCGAACGCGGTGCCAACTTCGGGTATGACAACCTGGTGGTGGACATGCTGGGGCTGGGCGTGATGAAGAAGAGCACCGGCGGCTACCCGGTCATCTTCGACGTGACCCACTCCCTGCAGTGTCGCGATCCCATGGGCGCTGCCTCCGGTGGTCGCCGCGAGCAGGTGACCGAGCTGGCCCGTGCCGGTATGGCGGTTGGTCTGGCCGGTCTGTTCATTGAATCCCACCCGGACCCCAAGATTGCCCGTTGCGACGGCCCGAGCGCACTGCCGCTGGAGAAGCTGGAAGGCTTCCTCAAGCAGATGAAGGCCATCGACGATCTCATCAAGGGTTTCGAGCCGCTCGATACTTCCATCTGAGTCAGGCCCCGCTGGCCCAATAAAAATGCCCCGCACTGCGGGGCATTTTTGTTTGCGGCCTGTTTTTATTTCTTTGGCCAGCATAAATCAATCACAGAATAAATACAGCCAGGTTTCCGTGGTGTTAATGTTGTTAAATCTGTTGTGTGATTGATGTCTATTAATTGCTTTTTTTAACATGGGAAAGTAGCCCCTGTTGTGATGAGGGAACGGCACGAACCGGGCGAAATAACACTATTTCGTCACGGATTGCTGCATGCGTATTTCTGCCATGACACATCTCATTAAATTGACAGGACGTTAAGAATGCAGAAAAAAATAGTCAGCAGCCTGTATTTTCAGGTGTTGTTAGCGATCACCCTCGGGGTCATTCTGGGACATATATATCCAGATCTCGGTGCGGACATGAAACCGCTGGGGGATGGTTTCGTTAAATTAATCAAAATGATCATCGCCCCGGTTATATTCTGCACCGTGGTGACCGGTATTGCCGGCATGGAGAGCATGAAAGCGGTGGGTAAAACCGGCGCCATCGCGCTGCTCTATTTTGAAGTGGTCAGCACCATCGCCCTCATCATCGGGCTGTGCGTGGTCAACCTGCTGCAACCGGGGGCGGGCATGAACGTCGACCCCGCCACGCTGGACGCCAGCGCCATCTCGGCCTATGCCGAGCAGGCCAAGGCACAGGGCATCATCCCCTTCCTGCTGGACGTGATCCCGGGCAGCGTGATCGGCGCCTTCGCCAGCGGCAATATTCTGCAAGTGCTGTTATTTGCGGTGCTGTTTGGCTTCTCCCTGCACCATATCGGCGAGAAGGGTAAAGTGATATTCAATGTCATTGACAGCTTCTCCCAGGTTATTTTCGGGATCATCAACATGATCATGCGGTTGGCACCGGTCGGGGCATTTGGTGCGATGGCCTTTACCATCGGAAAATATGGTATTGGCTCGCTGGTTCAGCTCGGACAATTAATTGCCTGCTTCTACATGACCTGCCTGCTGTTTATTTTCCTGGTGCTGGGAAGTATTGCCAGAGCGAATGGCTTCAGCATCCTGCGCTTTATTTCCTATATCCGGGAAGAGCTGCTGATCGTGCTGGGAACTTCCTCTTCTGAATCCGTATTGCCGCGCATGCTGGTGAAGATGGAGGCGCTCGGCTGCAAGAAGTCGGTGGTGGGGCTGGTGATCCCGACCGGTTACTCCTTCAACCTGGACGGCACCTCCATCTATCTGACCATGGCGGCCATCTTCATCGCCCAGGCCACCAACACCCCGCTCGATCTGTTCCAGCAAATCACCTTGCTGGTGGTGCTGCTCATCTCCTCGAAGGGCGCCGCCGGGGTGACCGGCAGTGGCTTCATCGTGCTGGCGGCCACCATCTCGGCGGTGGGCCACCTGCCGTTGGCCGGGCTGGCGTTGATCCTCGGCATCGATCGCTTCATGTCGGAGGCCCGCGCTCTGACCAACCTCATCGGCAACGGGGTGGCAACCCTGGTGGTGGCCCGTTACTGCGATCAGCTCGATGAGCAGCAGATGCACGAGGCGCTGAGCAACCCGCCACAAGCCGTCAAGCTGGATCAGCATTGAGCCGCCGATGCCCGCCTGTCGAGCAAGGGCCGCCAACGCGAGTAGGTGAATTCAAGCCATAAAAAAACGGCCCAAACGGGCCGTTTTTCATGATACCGGTTGCTGCAGAGCGACTTACAGGCTCTGGGTGAAGGTACGGGTCACCACGTCACGCTGCTGTTCCGGGGTCAGTGCGTTGAAGCGCACGGCGTAGCCGGAGACACGGATGGTCAGCTGCGGGTACTTTTCCGGGTTGGCGATGGCGTCTTCCAGAGTCTCGCGACGCAGGACGTTGACGTTCAGGTGCTGGCCACCTTCGACAGCCGGCTCGGCTTGTACCGGCAGTTCACGGTATTCGAACTGGCCCAGGTCAGAGACGCTGACTTCCTGATCGGCGGCGAAGGTGTCGCCTTTGGCGCAGATGCAACGAGCCTGTTGCTTCTCTTCGTCCAGCAGCCAGAACGAGTTCAGCAGAGCGGCGTTGGCAGACTGGGTGATTTGGATGCCCTTGATCATGGTATGACTCCTCATAGGAAAGCGGATTCAACTGTAAGGAAATTACCCTGATGTATTTAAACCACCGGGATGATTTAAAGGGCCCTTGCCTTACACCTTTACTTTGTTGGGTCATATATACCACGATGGTAATATTACGAAAATTGATCTAAATCAAAAAATTCTCGGTTTGCGCGAGCTTGAAGGGATTAAATTATTGAGATTAATCAAAAAGAGGTCATTTTTCTGATTATGTAAGATATCTGAATTATGCATCTTCTATTAATTAAATCTAGTAATTTAACTACATGTTTTAAGGTTTGTGTCATGGATGAGCCGACCTCATCTTCTCTGTGGGGGCATCGGGGCCAAGCCTGCGGTGAAGGTGGCGGGGCCAGGTTTGCCCTTCCTGGTGCTCACACATCTATATAAGGTTGCCTTGGCATAAGGCTGCCTCAGCCGAGCCGCCGATTGCCACGGTCAAGGTGACCCCGCTGCCCACAGTGGCAGGGAGAGCTGGGTGAGTGGGAGGTTGTCATGCCGTTGCCATGCAGTTGCCGTTCGGGGGCGAGGGGACTCGGAAGAGGGTGCCAAGGTTGCGTCCCGGGGGCTGGCCCCCTATCCTGAGCGCCTTGCCGCATTAATGAGGGCATGGTGATGCCAGCACTGGCCCAGCACCATGTCCTGCCGCATTTAGCGAGGATGGCGGCGTGCTGGCTCGCATGGCCCAAGCCGCATGCCGCAAAACCCGCCGTATTCATCGAGGATAGTGGCGCGCCGACCCGCATCAGACGGTGTGACCCTGCACGGGGTAACAGGGCGTCCATCCGGACAGATTCAATGAGGAGATTGGGGTGCAGACCTGGACTGATGTGATTGGCTCCGAGAAGGAGCAGGACTATTTCAAGGCGACCCTGGCGACCGTCAGGAGTGAGCGGGAGGCGGGCAAGGTGATCTATCCGCCGGCGACCGACGTGTTCAATGCCTTCAAGCTGACCGAGCTGGATCAGGTCAAGGTGGTGATCCTGGGTCAGGACCCGTATCACGGCCCCAATCAGGCACACGGCCTCTGCTTCTCTGTGTTGCCCGGGGTGCGCACGCCCCCCTCGCTGGTCAACATCTACAAGGAGATGCAGCGGGATCTGCCGGGTTTTGTCACACCCAGTCACGGCTTTCTGGAGTCCTGGGCCAAACAGGGGGTGCTGCTGCTCAATACCGTGCTGACGGTCCAGGCGGGCCAGGCCCACTCCCATGCACATCTGGGCTGGGAGACCTTCACCGACCGGGTCATCGAGCAGATCAATGCCAGCTGTCATGGGGTAGTCTTCCTGCTGTGGGGGGCCCATGCCCAGAAGAAGGGTCGCTTCATCGACAGGCAGCGGCATCACGTGCTGAGCGCGCCGCATCCCAGCCCGCTCTCTGCTCATCGCGGTTTCATCGGCTGCGGCCACTTCTCCGAAACCAACCGGCTGCTGAGCCAGCAGGGGATGAGCCCCATCAACTGGCACTCGGTCTGCGAGTGAGGGGCCGGTGGCTGACGAGCGGGGGCATGAACAGGGGGCGGCATTGTGCGTTACCCGCTGTTTTGTCTGCAGATGACTTGATTGAGTGCAAAGTTGGCGCGATAAATGACCGTATACTCGAAACAGGATCGTCTCATTTCAGCGCAAGGAGTGCCCATGCTAGCCAGTCTGCACAAGGACCATCTCAACATCGCCAGGTTGCTGGATCTGCTCAAACACAAGCTCGCCGCCATTCGCGACGAACAGCGGGTCAGCTATTTCCTGATCCGCGATGTGGTGGATTACCTGAGGGAGGTGTCGGACAAGTATCACCATCCAAAGGAAGACATCATTTATGACTACTACCTCAAGTACCGGGTAGTGGAGGGGGACGTCGCCAACCGGCTGCAGGCCGAGCATGCCAAGTTGCTGGAGGCCGGCGCCGAACTCAAGGAGATGGTGGAGATGATCCTGATGGATGCGGTGATCCCGCTCGATCAGTTTACCGCCAAGCTGGAGCAGTTCGTGGCGCTGCAGGAGGCGCACATGAACTATGAGGAGGGGGTCATCTTCCCTCATCTGCGCGACTCGCTGACCGAGGATGACTGGCGCCACCTCGAACAGATCTGGCAGAACCGCGCCATCGGGGATCCGTTGTTCGGGCCCGAGATCAGCCAGCACTTTCAGGCACTGGCCAAGCGCCTGTCGCTGCCGCTCTCTTCCTGAGGGGTAACACGCTCTTAAAAAACAAGGCCCCGGTTAACCGGGGCCTTGTTTTTACAGTTCGATCTCGTCTGAGAGACCTTCGTAGGCGATGTCGATGGATTGCAGCTCCTTCTGCAGGCGGTGCTTGTCTTTCAACGCCTCAATCTCACGCCATTTACGTTTCTTTCCCGTTGTCCCGCGGCTACGTGAACCGAGCTCAACTACATCGTCATATTCGAAGTTGAACATTTCCATGGCTCCCTCCTTGGTTATTCTCGTTTTCACCATCCGTATAACATAACGGCATTGAAAATAAAACGTTTTCGTGACGAACGCATGACAAGGGTCCGGCGCCCATAAAAAAACCGGGTTCCCTTGCGGGAACCCGGTCTTCATCGGCTCATGACGGCTCTTATCAGAGGTGGCTGGCCAGCATGGTTTCCAGCTTGCCCTGGTCGATGGCAAACATGCGGATGCCTTCGCCCAGCTTCTCGTGGGCCATGGCGTCCTGGTTCAGTTCCCAGCGGAATTCGGCTTCGGTCATCGGAGCCGGTTTGGCTTTGCGCTCGCCGGTGTAGTTCAGCTTGCGTACCACGGCGCCTTCGGTCTTGCTCAGCTCTTCCAGCAGGGCCGGGCCAATGGTCAGACGGTCGCAGCCGGCCAGTTCCAGGATCTCGCCGGTGTTACGGAAGCTGGCGCCCATGACCACGGTCGGGTAGTCGTGCTGCTTGTAGTAGTCGTAGATGGAGGTGACGGAAACCACGCCCGGATCTTCGCTGGCGGTGTAGTCACGGTTGTGCTTGGCCTTGTACCAGTCGAGGATGCGACCGACGAACGGGGAGATCAGGAAGGCGCCGGCTTCGGCACAGGCACGAGCCTGGGCGAAGGAGAACAGCAGGGTCAGGTTGCACTGGATGCCCTCTTTCTCCAGCACCTCGGCGGCACGGATGCCTTCCCAGGTAGAGGCCAGCTTGATCAGGATGCGATCGTTGCTGATACCGGCTTCGTTGTAGAGACGGATCAGTTTGCGGGCCTTGGCGATGCTGGCCTGGGTATCGAAGGAGAGACGGGCATCCACTTCGGTGGAGATGCGGCCCGGGACGATTTTCAGCACTTCCAGGCCGATGTTGACCGCCAGCTTGTCGCCCGCGTCGATGATTTGCTGTGCCTTGTCCTGGCTCTGGGCTTTGGCCCAGTTGATGGCGTCTTCGATCAGCGCCGCGTATTCGGGGATCTCGGATGCCTTCAACACCAGAGAGGGGTTGGTGGTGGCATCGATGGGCTGGTAGCGCTTGATGGCTTCGATATCACCGGTGTCGGCGACAACTGTGGTCAGGGCTTTCAGCTGGGTTAATTTATCGGCCATGGCAAATATCATCTCTTTATGAGGGCGCACTCTTCTTGCAAAGGGTGCTGGCTCGGGGGTGGCGGGCGTGAGACGACAGTTCTGAAATAAAATTACAAAATCCCGGCGACTCAGGCTCAGAAAAGCGCGATGGGTGTGCCCCATCGTCATTGCCTGCCTAATTAATACGGATGTGGCTCATCCTGCAATAGGGGGGGCTGTATGCTTATCAGCCACTCCCTGGCCGCAGTGGGAAAGAGTGGTCAAAAGTATTTGATAAAAAACGACTTTTATCCTTTTTGCCGGAGTGAATTTAATGGGTGCCAAAAACAACTTTTTTGGTTGATTATCGGTTTTGTGGCATCGATCACACAAATTGTCCGATCAACCTCTTGAAATTTTATTACGTGTAAAACGTTTGGCGAAACAAGAGGGTTTTGACAGCCCGGATGGGTAAACGCTTGCGTAATGGTTTGCCCCCTTCTCTGCTTGCTCTACCTCTATATAGATAATTGCCAAAAAGTGCTCTTTTGGGTCTAATTTGTCGACTGATTGATTGAATTCTCAGTTTTGTTGAAATTTTGCGAGTTAAATGAAGCTTTAATGCACTGGATCGCTCGTTTTTTGTTTCCGCAGTGATCCCGATCACTATTCTGAACTCCCTCGCTATGCTAGATTCCGCCCCTTTAGTGAACCGCAAATTCAGAAACAGACAGCAAGGGGTCAGCGCAGACTGACCATGGATGTGATAACAACGAGAGAAATATGGACACCTTGATCGCAATGATTAACGACCTGATGTGGGGAGCCGTGCTCATCTACCTGCTCATCGGCGTCGGCATCTTCTTTACTTTCCGCCTGGGTTTTATCCAGATCCGCCACTTCGGCCACATGTTCTCCGTCTTGCGCAACAGCCGCAAATCAGACAACGCCGGCATCTCCTCCTTCCAGGCCCTCTGTACCAGCCTTGCCGCCCGCGTGGGTACCGGCAATCTGGCCGGGGTGGCGGTGGCCATCTATCTGGGTGGCCCGGGTGCCATCTTCTGGATGTGGCTGATCGCTTTCATCGGCATGGCGACCGCCTTCGTCGAGAGCACCCTGGCCCAGCTCTACAAGGTCAAGGATGAGGATGGCAACTACCGTGGCGGCCCCGCCTACTACATGGAGCGCGGTCTCGGCATGCGCTGGATGGGTGTATTGTTCTCGCTCTGTCTGATCCTGGCGTTCGGTCTGGTGTTCAACGCGGTTCAAGCCAACTCCATCAGCCTGGCGATGAACGTGGCCTTCGGTATCCCCGACTGGGTCAGCGGTCTGGCGCTGGTGGTGCTCTCCGGTCTCATCATCTTCGGTGGCATTCGCGGCATCGCCCGTTTCGCCGAGCTGGTCGTGCCCTTCATGGCGCTGGCCTACATTCTGATGGCGCTGTTCGTGGTGGCCATGAACATCAGCGAGCTGCCGGGGGTATTCAGCCTCATCATCAAGTCCGCCTTCGGTCTTGAGCAGGCCGGCTCCGGTGCACTGGGCTACGCCATCTCCCAGGCGATGATCAACGGCATCAAGCGCGGCCTCTTCTCCAACGAGGCAGGTATGGGCTCCGCTCCCAACGCCGCCGCGACCGCGACCCCCTATCCGCCGCACCCGGCTTCCCAGGGTTATGTGCAGATGCTGGGGGTATTCCTCGACACCATCGTCATCTGTACCTGTACCGCCGCCATCATCCTGATGTCCGGCCAGTTTGAACCGGGCTCCGGCATCACCGGGGTGGAGCTGACCCAGCGGGCGCTCTCCTCCCAGATCGGTGGCGGTGGCAACATTTTCATCGCGGCGGCGATCTTCTTCTTCGCCTTCACCTCCATCGTGGCGAACTACTCCTACGCCGAGACCAACCTGGTGTTCCTCGAGCACAACCACAAGGGCGGCCTGATGCTGTTCCGGATGTTCGTGCTGGGCATGGTGATGTTCGGTTCGGTGGGCGAGCTGCCGACGGTGTGGGCCATGGCGGACGTCTCCATGGGGCTGATGGCCATCGTCAACCTGGTGGCGATTCTGCTGCTCTCCGGGGTGGCCATCAAGCTGGCGCGGGACTACAACGACCAGCTCAAGCTGGGCAAGGTGCCCACCTTCGATGCCAACAAGTACCCCGAGATCCGCAGCCAGCTGGAAGAGGGGATCTGGGACAATCCGGCGCAAAACAGCAAGCAGGCATAAGCCTCGCAGTCGCCGTTCTCTGACAACAAGGGGAGCCAGTGGCTCCCCTTTCGTTTGGCTCTGTCCCAGTTATGTGTTGAAAGGCTAATCTTGAAGTAGGTCATCACCTTGAGGGCCTCCACCATGGATACCCAAGCCTTTCAACACCTACTGTCCCTCTTCCCATTACTCACTTTGCGTCAGCGTCGTCTCGCGCAACATGAACTCACCACCCCTCACCCCATCACCTCGTTGGCCACTCAACTGCCCGCATGCCAATGCTGCCCTCACTGTCAGGCCGAGGCCACACAGTTGGCTCCCTGGGGCTGGTCTCGCGGGCTGCGCCGTTATCGCTGCAAGCAGTGTTTGCGCACCAGTTCCGTTCTCACCAACACGCCTCTCGCCCGACTTCGCAAGCCACAATGCTGGGAAGACTATGCTCAGGCCCTCATCGAAGGTCTGACCGTCCGGCAGGCGGCGCTCCGCTGTGGGGTCGGTAAAAACACCGCCTTTTTATGGCGCCACCGCTTCCTGAAGGCCATGGCTAGCCACCAGGCGGTACGGGAAGAGGGTATCGTCGAGGTCGATGAGACCTTCTTCTTAGCGTCGTTCAAAGGACAGCGCGGATTGCCCCGCCCGGCCCGCCATCGTGGAGGCAAAGGCTGTACCCGAGGCACAGGGCCGGATTACATCCCGGTGATGGTGGTGCAAGACAGAGCAGGTCACCTGGCTGACTTCCAGTTGGAGCAGCTGAATGCCAGGGCAGTTAAGGCGGTGCTTGAGCCGCTTATCGCCCCGGATGCCGTCCTGTGCAGCGATGGCGCTGGGGTGTATGCCAGTTTCAGCAAGTCGCAGGGCATGACCCACCAAGTGGTGCACAACCGTGCGGGAGAGCGAGTGGTAGGTGCATATCACATCCAACATGTGAACGGGTACCACAGGCGATTGAAGGAGTGGATGGAACGGTTCCATGGGGTCGCGACCCACTATCTGAGGAATTATCTGGGTTGGCGAAGGATGTTGGAGCGCTATGGGCGGGAAGTGAATATCTCATGTTGCTTGCATGAGGCGCTGGGGCGCCCCATGCAACACGTAATTGGGACATAGCCTTTCGTTTGGGCACCGTTTGCACTGCCGTCAGTGGCGGGCATCCCAGCGCCGACAGATCTGGCGCAGTCGTCGTCGCAGCTGGCGCAAGGTACGGTGGCGCTGTGCAGCCGACAAGGGGGCATAACGCCAGCGCCGGTAGAGCCAGGCCCCCTGTTGCAGCGGCCGCGCCAAGGCAGGTCTGAGGCCGGCGAGGCGCTCGCACCAGCTGGCCAGGCTCTCTCCCGCCAAGGGCTGCCAGCCATGGCGCGCGGCGCGCAGGCGCAGAGGCTGCCATAGCCGCAGGGGCAGCGGAGCAGGGCCGCGCCAGATCAGCAGGCCACCTACCAGGCTGGCCACCCCCAGCAGGGCGGCCAGGATCAGCCAGTGGGTATGGCCGGCCAGCACCGGCCAGCGTTGCCCCAGCTGCTGCCACAGGCTGGCGGCATCATAGTTGAGCACCCAGCGGGTCCATTGGTAGTCGAGATTGGCCCCCCACCAGCGCAGCTGGTTGAGCAGGGCCCAGTTGCGATAGCGCTGCAAGGAGAGCGGGTCGGCAGCGGCGAACTCGCCGCCAAGGGCCGCCGGCATGCCTCCCTCGATGCGCTGAGGAGCCACCGCGGCGGTGGGGTCGAGCCGCTGCCAGCGGTTCTGCTCATCCAGATACTCCACCCAGGCGTGGGCATCAAACTGATGCACCTCCAGATAGTTGCCCCTCGGATTCCACTCACCGCCGAGGTAGCCGGTCACCAGCCGGGCCGGGACGCCGGCCGCCCGCAGCACGAAGGCGGTGGCCGTGGCGTAGTGACCACAAAAGCCGCGCCGGCTCTCGAACAGAAAATCATCCACTCCGTCTTGTCCCAGCCGCGGCGGCTGCAGGGTGTAGTAGAAGGCGCCCTGGCGAAACTCGCCCAGCAGGGCGGCTGCCAGCGCCTCTGGCGTCGGATGGCGGGCCTTGAGCGCCTGGGCGTGGGCCCGGGCCTTGGGGTTGCCGTCGGCGGGCAACTGCAGGTTGAGGTGACGGGCAGCGTCATCGGCTGGTGGCGCCATGGCGGCCGTGCTGACCCGGTAACTGACGCGGCCATCCCCCCGATCCTGGCGATAGAGGGTGGCGAGGGGGCTCAAGGTGACAGGGCCATTCAACACCTCGGGGTTGGCCTGGGCCAGGGTCCAGCGCAGGCGCTGGGGTTCGGCGATCACCTGATAGCTGCCGGCCGGCAGCGGCGTCGCCGGGTTAGCCACCGGCAGCATCTGCACGGATTGGGATTGTTGCCAGCGGCGCACCTGCTCGCTGAGCAACCAGCGCCGGCCATCGAACAGCTCCTGGCGCATCACGGGAAAATAGCGCTCCTGGGGTTGGGGCGGCGCAGCGGCGAAGGTGATGCGAAAGGCCAGCTCGGAGGAGTTGACCAGCTCGCCGATGTCGCCGGGGGCCACCTCCTCCGAGAGGCCGGAGAGGGCCCGGCTGCTGCTCGGCATCTGCCACAGCGGTGCCAGCCTTGGCAGCAGCAGAAACAGGGTGAGCTGCAGGGGGATGGCCAGCAGCAGGATGAGCCCGGCACGGTGCCACAGCCGCTGGGCGAGGGGCTGCACTGCCGCCAGCAAGGTGGTGACAGCCAGCCAGAGCGCCCCCGTCATCGCCAGGGCCCACCCCATGCTTTGCCGCTGCACCAGCGCCAGCGCGACGAGAAAGAAGGCGAGCAGCAGCACCTGCTCCACATCCCGCTCTCGCCGTACCTCGATGAGCTTGAGGCCGTATCCGAGCCAGAGCAGATTGATGAGGGCCGGCAAGGTGCCGAGCTGGCGCCACTGCCAGCCAAGCAGCGCCACGCCCAGCATGGCCAGCAGTGCCAGCGCGGCGGCAGGCGGCGGACGCCAGCCCCGCCACAGCATCATGGCCCGCACGCCCAGGGTAAGCAGTGAAACAGCCACCACCCAGAGTTGCAGCTGGGGCCAGAGAGCCGGGATCAGCAGCAGTTGCAGCAGGGCGAGCAGCGGCAGCAGGCGCCGGTTATTTAGCAACATCGAGGTCGACCTCCTGCTGCGACGCCACGGCATCGACGCGGGCCAGCGCCAGCCGGCAGTGCTGCAAAAAGGCGGCGCCGCTGTTCGGCCCGAGCGTCCGGCCCGCCAGCGTCAGGCTGAAGGGAATGCCCCGCTTGGTGTAGTCGTCACACCACCAGGCGAGCACCGCCAGCCGCTGCTCCAGATCCCGGCCGCCGACCCGCTGCAGGTTGAGGTGGGTATCATCCTGCCTCGGCTCGCAGAACTGCTTCACCAGCAGGCCGCGTCCCTGGGCGAGCTGCTTCCAGGCGACCCGGCTCAGCGGCTCCCCGCTCTGGTGGGCCCGCAGCATGTCGAAATCCCCCATCGAGGCCGGGGTGGGCAGCCCCCGGCTGCCCGCCGCATCGGCCGTTGCCTCCCCGCACAGGGGGCCATACTCGGGGGCCGGGGCGAGCCAGCCCTCCAGTTGCAGGTCCAGCAGCGACCAGCAGCGAAACAGGCCGAGGGGGTAGCGGCTCTCCACCCGCAGCCTCTCCAGCGGCAGGCGTCCGCGCCGGGGGCCCAGCACCGGCAGGAGCAGGGGTTGGGGCACCGCATCCACCTGCGCCAGCCAAAGCCGCCCTTCATTGAGGGAAAATTGCAGAGCCTGCAGCGGCCGTTCGCTGCGCACCGTGATGGGCATGGGCAGGGGGCTGCCCGCCTCTCCCAGCACGGCAGGCCCCCCCAGCAGAGACAGCCCCAGCAGGTTGCGGTGGGTGAGCCACATGGTGACCATGAACAGGCTGCCGAGGCCGTAGGCCACCAGCAACACCAGGTTGTTCTGGTAGTTGGTGCCGAGCAGATAGATGGCCAGCATCACCAGCAGATACCAGAGGCCGAGCCGGGTGGGCAGGATGAACAGGCAGCGCCCCTGCAGGGTGATCTGGCGGGCCGGCGGGATGCGCCGGGCCAGCCAGCCTTGTTGCCACCTGGCCCTGCGCTGGCGCCAGTTCATCAGGGGCGATCCGGATCGACCCGGGCCAGCAGGCGCTGGCTCAGCGGGCAGGCTTCGCCGCGCTGCACCCCAAAGCTGCCCCTGAGCCTGTGCTCGGCCACGTAGGGGAAGACCGCCTGCACATCCTCCACGCTGACGAAGCGGCGGCCCGCCACCAGCGCCCAGGCCCGGCTCACCGCCAGCAGGGTCTGGGCGGCGCGGGGCGAGAGCGGTTGCGGCAGGTCGGCGTCGAAGCGGCTCTGCTGCACCAGCGCCAGCAGGTAGTCGAGGCTGGCATCGGAGAGGTGGATCTGCGCCGCCTCGGCCTGCAGAGTGGCCAGCTCGGCGGCGCTCAGCTGCCGCTCGAGGGGCGCGCTCTGGCTGGCCCCGCGCAGCAGTCGACGCTCTGCTTCTTGCGTGGGAAAACCGAGGGAGAGGCGTACCGCGAAGCGATCGAGCTGGGATTCCGGCAGGGGATAGGTGCCCGCTTGATCCGCCGGGTTCTGGGTGGCGATGACGAAGAAGGGGGAGGGCAGCGGGTGGCTCTCTCCCTCTATGCTGACCTTGCCCTCTGCCATGGCCTCCAGCAGGGCGCTCTGCACCTTGGGGCTGGCGCGGTTGATCTCGTCCGCCAGCAGTACCTGGGCGAAGACGGGGCCCGGATGAAAGCGAAACTGCTGCTGGTGGGGATCAAAGATCTGCAGCCCCAGCAGGTCGGCCGGCAGCAGATCGGCGGTGAACTGCACCCGCCGGCAGTCGAGCCCCAGCACCTGCGCCAGGGCATGGGCCAGGGTGGTCTTGCCCATGCCGGGCAGATCCTCGATCAGCAGGTGGCCGCGGGCCAGCAGGGTCACCAGCGCTATCTTGAGCTGCAACGGCTTGCCGAGGATCACCAGCTCCAATGCCGTCAGCAGCCGGGTTATCTGTGGTTGTGTCTGCACGTGCGCCTCCCTGTGTGATGCCGCTTCTACAGCTTATACGCCCGTTGCTGGGCAAGAGGGGCAAGTCATGGATAACTCATTGAATCTGGATGATTTGGCTGGCGACTTCACACTGACTTCACCTAGGCTCATACTCGGCACACGCAGGCCGGGTAGGCTGACAGCTCCTGAACATACTGAGATTTTTGCCATGAAACAGACCAGATCCCTGCCACTGCTGGCCCTCGGCACCCTGCTGCTTGCCCCGCTCTCCCTGGCGGCCCCCGTCGATCCGCTGAACGCTGTGGTGGATGACGCCATCCGCCCCATGCTCAAGCAGCACAGGATCCCGGGCATGGCGGTCGCCGTGCTGAAGGGGGGACAGGCCCACTACTTCAACTACGGGCTGGCCGATATGGCGGCCGGGAAGAAGGTCAGCGAGCAGACTCTGTTCGAGATTGGCTCGGTCAGCAAGACCTATACCGCCACCCTCGGGGCCTACGCCGTGGTCAAGGGGGGATTGGGCTGGAGGACAAGGTGAGCCGGCACGCGCCCTGGCTCAAGGGCTCCGCCTTTGATGGCGTTACCATGGCCGAGCTCGCCACCTACAGCGCCGGCGGGCTGCCGCTGCAATTCCCCGACGAGGTGGAATCGGTCGAGCAGATGCAGGCTTACTATCGCCAGTGGACGCCGGCCTATCAGCCGGGCAGCCATCGCCAGTACTCCAACCCCAGTATCGGTCTGTTCGGCTATCTGGCGGCGAGCAGCCTGCAGCAGCCGTTTGCCCAGTTGATGGCGCAGACCCTGCTGCCCGGGCTCGGCGTGCATCACACCTATCTCGAGGTGCCGAAGCAGGCCATGGCGAGTTATGCCTATGGCTATTCGAAAGAGGACAAGCCTATCAGGGTCAATCCCGGCATGCTGGCCGACGAGGCCTACGGCATCAAGACCAGCTCGGCGGATCTGCTCGCCTTCGTGAAGGCCAATATCAGCGGGGTTGATGACAAGGCGTTGCAGCAGGCCATCTCCCTGACCCATCAAGGGCGCTACTCGGTCGGCGAGATGACCCAGGGGCTGGGCTGGGAGAGTTACGCCTATCCCGTCAGCGAGCAGACGCTGCTGGCGGGCAACTCCTCGGCGGTGATTTACAATGCCAACCCGGTCAAACCTGTTGCCGCGTCCCAAGAGACGGGGGGGCGCGACTCTACAACAAGACCGGCTCGACCAACGGCTTTGGTGCCTATGTGGCCTTCGTGCCTGCCAAAGGGATCGGCATCGTCATGCTGGCCAACCGCAACTACCCCAACGAGGCCAGGATCAGCGCGGCCCATGCCATTTTGAGCCAGCTGGCCCCCTGATCCGCCACACTTGGCGGACGGCCCACGGGTCGCCAACACCATATTGAAAAACGCCGGCCAGTCCGGCGTTTTTTTATGCATAGAGGGTTGGCAGCGGGAAAAACAGATCCGTTTGCACCAATAAAACTAATGTGGTTTCATTAGAAAACTTCACCTGTTGCAACAAGTGAAGTGTGATCGGCTATTGGTTTGCGTTAATGGCAGTGTCTTATCATGCCATCTGTCGATTTTTCGGCTTTTGCAATTGTCGCGAGAGTATCCGGTGTGCGATGACGGGTGCAAACGGCTGCCAGCCCGTTGTCAAACGCCTGCGGAATATTGTGCCGGGCATGAAGTCGCCCGATCCCCCACCTTATCGTGTCAGGAGCCATCCGGCTTATTCCCAGCCCTGCCAGCTGACCATCCACCGCTGCGAGCACAGTGGTGATCACCACAGACAGAGGTGCCCGTGCACACTTATCCGTGCGGCGGCCCCATATCACACCAATAAAAAACACCAAGACAGGTAGGTTAGCATGCGTCCATCGGCCCCGACCGGGTTGTTGCAACAGCCCAAACCCTTTTTCATGATCTTCTTCGTCGAACTCTGGGAGCGTTTCGGTTATTACGGCGTCCAGGGGATCCTGGCGGTGTTCTTCGTCCAGCAACTGGGATTTTCACAGGAGCAGTCATTCATCACCTTCGGTGCCTTCTCGGCACTGGTATATGGCCTCATCTCGGTGGGCGGCTATGTGGGCGACCATGTGCTGGGCACCAAGCGCACCATGGTGCTGGGGGCCATCGTGCTGGTCATCGGCTATTTCATGACCGGCATGTCCATCTACAATCCCGACCTCATCTTCTATGCACTGGGCACCATCGCCGTCGGCAACTGCCTGTTCAAGGCCAACCCCGCCAGCCTGCTCGCCAAGTGCTATGAGCGTGGCGATCCCCGGCTGGATGGGGCCTTCACCCTGTTCTACATGTCGATCAACATCGGCTCGCTCATCTCGCTGTCGCTGGCGCCGGTCATCGCCGATCACTACGGCTATACGGTGACCTACAACCTGTGCGGGGTGGGTCTGGTCATCGCGCTGCTGACCTTCTTCGCCTGCCGTCACATGGTCAGGGACATCGGCTCCGAGCCCGACCATCTGCCGCTCGATTACGGCAAGCTGCTGCTGGTCTTGCTGGGGTCGGTGGCGCTGGTCTTCTTCTGCGCCTGGCTGATGCACCACGTGGTGATCGCCAACATGGTGCTGATGACGGTGACCCTGGCCGTGGTGATCTTCTTCTTTCGTGAGGCCTTCAAGCTCGATGCGGTGGCTCGCAACAAGATGTACGTGGCCTTCGTGCTGATGTTGGAAGCCGTGGTGTTCTACGTGCTCTACGCCCAGATGCCGACCTCGCTCAACTTCTTTGCCATCAACAACATGCATCACGAGATGCTGGGGATGAGCGTCAACCCCATCAGCTTCCAGGCGCTCAACCCCTTCTGGGTGGTGGTAGGCAGCCCGGTGCTGGCGATGATCTATACCCGGCTGGGCAGCAAGGGGCGCGATCTCACCATGCCCCTCAAGTTCACTCTGGGCATGCTGTTCTGCTCCCTCGGCTTTCTCACCGCGGCGGCGTCCGGCATCTGGTTTGCCGATGCACAGGGGCTCACCTCACCCTGGTTCATGGTGCTCATTTATCTGTTCCAGAGTCTGGGAGAGCTGATGATCAGCGCCCTGGGGCTGGCGATGGTGGCGGCATTGGTGCCGCAGCGGCTGATGGGTTTTATCCTGGGGATGTGGTTCCTGACCCAGGCGATGGCCTCTTTGCTGGGGGGCTATGTGGCGACCTTTACCGCCGTGCCGCAAGGGGTGACCGATCCGCTGCAGACCCTGCCCATCTACACGGACGTATTTGGCAAGATTGGGCTGGTGACGCTGCTGGTGGCGGTGGTAATGGCGCTGATGGTGCCCTGGCTCAACCGCATGATGCATGCCGGTCAGGGTGAAGAAGGGGAGGATTTGCTCTCGCAACAGGCCAAGGCCTGATGCAGGCATGGGGAGGGGCAGGATTGACCTGCCTCTCCCCCGGCTGTCAACTGTACTGCTCTTCCATCCAGGCTTCCAGGATCAGCTGGGCGGAGACCCCGTCCACGCTGCCTTTCTCCAGCGCCCGATAACCTCCCCGCTCGAACAGACGCGCCCGCGCATCCGTGGTGGTGAGCCGCTCGTCCTTGAACTCCACCTGCTTGCCGAAGCGGCCGTGCAGCCGGTTGCCGAATTTGCGGGCCCGTACCGTGATCTCCTGCTCGGTGCCGTCCATGTTGAGTGGCAGGCCGACAACCAGCAGATCCGGTTGCCACTCCTTGAGCAGCTTGTCGATGTCGTCCCAGTTGGGGATGCCGTCGTTGGCCTTGATGGCGCGCAGGGGCTGGGCCGTGCCGGTAAGCTCCTGACCGATAGCCACCCCTATGCTTTTGGTGCCGTAGTCAAAGCCCATGATACTGCGTGATGACATTGCATTGATTCCTCAAAATGCCTCGCGAAATGCGTGGCAAACGGCATCAGCTGTGGCCGATGTCGCTGGATAGATGGATGGGGTTGACCCCTATGCTGGCGGCGGCCTGCTGCCAGCGCTGATGGATCGGGGTCTTGAACACCAGATCCGGATTGGGCGGTATGACCAGCCAGGCACCGTCGACCAGCTCCTGCTCCAGCTGACCGGCGCTCCAGCCGGCATACCCGAGCGCCACCAGCCAGTGGGCGGGGGCCTCCTCGGTGCCGAGGGTTTCCAATATATCCTTGGAAGTGGTGACCATGAGTTCATCCCCCACCTGCAGGGTGGAGTTGAAGCCGGGTCGGAAGCTGTGTAGCACGAAACCGCGGTCGGCGTGCACCGGCCCTCCCTGCAACACCGGCTGCTTGAGCTCGGGGCTGGGGGGCGGCGCCAGTTTGAGCTGGGTCAGCATGGCATCCAGCGACATGTCCACCGGGATGTTGACCACCAGCCCCATGGCGCCCTCTTCGCTGTGTTCGCACAGGTAGACCAGCGAACGCTCGAAATAGGGATCGGAGAGGCTCGGCATGGCGAGCAGGAAGTGATTTTGCAGTGTTTGCATATGGGCCAAATATTGCAAAGGTATTTGGGTCAATTATGGCAGTTCACCGAGGCGGGCAAAACCGCTTTTTACCGCTTGCGGGCCGGTTCCCCGCCAGAGTCAGGATGGAGATAACACCATGGAAGGTATTTCGATCAGACAGAAGTTGATCCTGGGCTGTGTGGTACCCCTGCTGGCACTGGTGCTGTTGGTGATCGGGGCTGTCCAGGCGATGTCCCAGCTGATGGCCGGCATGAACAGCATGTATCAGGGGGAGGTGGTGCAGCTCAAGGAGCTCAAGCAGATTGCCGATCTCTACGCGGTCAAGGTGATCGATGCGGCCAACAAGGCCAATGTGGGGGGCTTTGACCCCGCCAGATCGCGCGCGGACATGAATGCCGCCCAGCAGGAGATCAAGCGCATCTGGCAGGGCTACCGCAGCCAGCCGATGAGCCAGGCGGAGCAGCGGGAAGCCGACCAGATGCAGGGGCTGTTTGCGGCGGCAGACCGGGAGATTGAGGCGGTGATGCAGATCTTGGCCGACATGCAGGGGAGTAATCAGGGTCAGCTGGCCGCTCATATCATGCCGCTCTATCGGGTGATAGACCCGGTCAGCGACGGGATCAGCGCCCTGGTGGAGTACCAGCTGAAGGAGGCCGAGAAGAACATGACCGAGCTCAACGGGCTCAGGGTGCAGCTCAATCGGCTGTTTATCTTGCTGCTGGTGGTCGGCGGCGCCTGCATTCTGTTCTTCGGGGTGTGGGCCGGGCGCAGCGTCAGCCAGCCCCTGGCTGCCATGGGCGGGATCTTGCGCGGCATGCAGCGGGATCTCGATCTGAGCAAGCTGGCACCTGTGCTGCGCAAGGACGAGATGGGCGGGCTGGCCCACTCCCTCAACGACGTGATATGCCATTTTCGCGAACTCATCACCCAGATCAATGGCATGGCGGAGCAGCTCGCCAGGGAGTCGGCCCAGCTGGCCCATATCGGTGTCGAGAGCCGCCAGCGCTTCGCCCAGCAGCAGGCCGAGACCGATCAGACCGCGACGGCCATGAACCAGATGAGCGCGACCGTGGCGGAAGTGGCCAACAGCTCCAACAATGCTGTCGATGCGGCGCGCCATGCCGACGGGAGTGCCCGTCACGGTCACCAGATAGTGGCGGACGCCATCCAGTGCATGTCGGGGCTGTCGTCCCAGATCCAGAACACCGCTGCCATGATCACCCAGCTGGCCGATGACAGCCGCAATATCAGCAGCGTGATGGATGCCATTCGCGGCATCGCCGAGCAGACCAACCTGCTGGCGCTCAACGCCGCCATCGAGGCGGCGCGGGCCGGTGATCAGGGGCGGGGGTTTGCGGTGGTGGCCGACGAGGTACGCACCCTGGCCCAGCGTACCCAGCGCTCCACCGAGGAGATCGGCAAGACCATCGTCAAGTTGCAGCAGGGGGCTACTCAGGCGGCGTCCAGCATGGAGCTGGGACTGGATCAGGTGGAGCAGTCCAACCGCACCGTGCTGGCCTGTGGTCAGGCGCTCGGCGAGATAGTCAGCTCGGTCAACGTGATCAACGAGATGAATACCCACATCGCCACGGCGGCGGAGGAGCAGAGCAAGGTGGCCGAGGACATCAGCCGCAATGTGGTCAATATCGCCCACATCGCCAGCGAGTCGACAGAGGCTGCCTCCCAGTTGAACCAGAGTTGCCACGAGTTGGAACAGCTATCAAGCGAACTCAAGGTAAAGGTGGGGCAGTTCCGCTGCTGATGGGGAGAGGCAGGAAAGAGCAAAGTCAGGATGGAAAAAACAGGATAGAAAAGAGGCGGCCCCGGGGCCGCCTCTGTTGTTTATCGCCTGTGGTCGTGGCTGAGGCAGCTTAAGCCTTGGCCAGCCGACGCTCGATGGCATCCATCAGCATGCCGGTGATGTGCACGTCGAAGGCCGCTTCAATCTCTCGGATGCAGGTCGGGCTGGTGACGTTAATCTCGGTCAGCCGATCGCCGATGATGTCGAGACCGACGAAGATGAGACCCTTCTCTTTCAGCGTCGGACCCACCGCGCGGGCGATGGCCCAGTCCGCTTCGCTCAATGGACGCGCCTCGCCACGGCCGCCGGCCGCCAGGTTGCCGCGGGTCTCCCCTTGCGCCGGGATACGGGCCAGACAGTAGGGTACCGGCTCACCGTCCACCACCAGCACCCGCTTGTCGCCATCCTTGATGGCGGGCAGATAGGTCTGCGCCATGCAGTACTGACTGCCGTGAGAGGTTAATGTCTCGATGATGACGCCGACGTTGGCGTCATCCTCCTTCATGCGGAAGATGGAGGCGCCGCCCATGCCGTCCAGCGGCTTGAGGATGACGTCCTTGTGCTTCGCGTGGAAGGCGCGCAGCTTGTCGGCTCGGCGGGTCACCAGCGTGGTCGGGGTGTGCTCGGCAAACCAGGCGGTGTAGAGCTTCTCGTTGGCGTCGCGCAGGCTCTGGGGCTTGTTGACGATAAGGCAACCCTCATCCTCGGCCCGTTCCAGCATGTAGGTGGCGTAGATAAATTCGGTGTCGAACGGCGGATCCTTGCGCATCAGGATCACATCGAGGTTGGAGAGGGGCTGATCCACCACCTCGCCCAGGGTGTACCAGTCGGCATAGTCATATTTGACAGTGAGCGGGCGCATGGTGCCAAAGGCGCGACCGGCTTCCATGTAGAGATCCTTCATCTCCAGATAGAAGAGCTCATAGCCGCGCTTTTGCGCCTCTTCGAGCATGGCAAAGCTGGAATCTTTTTTGATGTTAATGGCCGAGATGGGGTCCATCACGATGCCGAGTTTAATGGTCATCCGCTGTTCCTTCTTAATGGCTCGATAGGGTTGTAGGGTCGATTAGCGCAGCGTAATCGGCCGCTTGCGGCTGCATCGAGGTTGCCATGGGGCTGATCGATGCGGCCTATGGTATCAAGCGAGATCGCCAAAGCGGCACTGCAGCGCAGTGATCGCAGTCAGGGCGGCGGTTTCGGTGCGCAGCACCCGCGGCCCCAGCAGCATCTCTTTGAAATCTTCCTGCACGGTACGGGCGATCTCGTCGCTCGACAATCCCCCTTCCGGGCCAATCAGCAGGCGCACGCCATGCTCGGGAACGGGCAGGGTGTTGATGCTGTACTCGGCACGCGGGTGCAGGTTGAGCTTGAGCTCTTTGGTCTCTTCCGCCAGCCAGGCATCCAGCTCCATCGGCATACGCACTTCGGGCACCACGTTGCGGCCGCACTGTTCGCAGGCGCTGATCACCACCTTCTGCCACTGCTCGCGCTTCTTCTCCAGTCGATCGGCCGGCAGCTTGACGCCGCAGCGTTCGGAGAAGAGCGGGGTGATGCAGGTGACGCCCAGCTCCACCGATTTCTGGATGGTGAAGTCCATCTTGTCGCCACGGCTGATCACCTGACCGAGGTGGATGGCCAGCGGCGACTCCACCGAGCGGGTGTCGCAGCGGTCGATGGTCACTTCCACCGACTTCTTGCCCACATTGGCGATGGTAGCGGGGTACTGGTTGCCGTCGCCGTTGAACAGCTCGAGCTGCTGACCCGGCTGCATGCGCAGCACCCGGCCGATGTGGTTGGCACCGTCTTCCGACAGGGCGAGAGTCTGGCCCACCTGCAGGGCGGCCGGTTCATAGATACGTGGAATGCGCATGGCTCAGTGTCAGTCTCTGGTTCAAGAAGAGGGATTTTAAATCCCTTGTGTCCATAGATGGGGTTATCGGCACTGCTTTTCAATAAAGGGGTTGGTATTGCCCTGCAGCTTGCCGATGCGGCGGTTGCGCTCGCACTCCCAGCCCTCTGCCGGGTACTGGCGATCCCAAGCTTCAAACAGTTTACGCTGTTGCGCTGCCAGACGCAGCCCATACTGCTGGCTTATGTAGAGGTAGGCGCGGGCAATCTGGCCCCGTACCAGCCCCTTGGGCGGCTGTACCTGGCGATTTTTGAAGTCCACCAGCATCCGGCACTGGCCGTACTGATCCGGGGTGCCGTTCCAGTCGGAGAAGCGGAAGTTGGCCCGATCGCCGTTCACCTCGCCGATGGCGGGGAAGAGGTTGTGCATGTCCCCCTCCATCTGGTTGAACTCGTCGCTCTTGCCGCAATTCTTGCGACCGCCCTGCTGCCAGCACTGCAGCTGGTGGCCGAACTCCCAGGCCGGCACCACGTGCTCCCACTCGATGCGGGCGGCGCGCTTGGGCTGCTTGCGCGGCTCATAGCCGCAGCTGGCCAGATCAGGGCTCATTTTCTTGCCCTGATAGTCAATCTTGCAGCCGCAGTAGAAGGTGACCGGGTGATCCTGATAGAGGCGGTTCAGATCCTGTTTGGCGGCGCGAAAAGTCTGGGCATGCAGGGGCAGACTGACCAGCAGGGTCAGGGCGAGAGAGAGCAGGGGACGAAACATGGTGATCCTTGGCAATGAGATGGTTGGCGGAAAAAGCAGAGAGGCACCCTAGCACAGGGACGCGACACCGGCTGGCTTACTGCGACGAGCCAACCCGTTCCAGCGGCTGCTTGCAGCGGCGGCAGTGGTAGCGAGCCTCGCCGCGCACCACCTTGTTGTGGCGGCGCACCGACAGCTGATGCTGCTGGCAGAGGCAGCGATAGGGGATGGTCGGCTGCGCCAGTACCGCCAGATCGAAGCTGTGGGTGGTTCTGGGCTCAAGGCCGAACACCGCCCGCATCACCGATTGCCACTGGCGGCCGTGGGGCAGCACCCGCGATCTGCCACGCCCTTCACCCCACAGGGCATAGACCAGCAGGTGGGCCACCTCGTGGGGCACCACCTCGGCCAGAAACGCCTGCTGGTTGGCCTGGTAGAGGGCGGGGTTGAAGCGCAGCTCCCAGGTTTGCAGCCGTGCCGATCCCGCCGCCCGACCGCGCATGTTGCAATGGACTTGCGGGCGGGGAAAGGGGCGGCCAAGGCGCGCTTCGGCCTGCACAAAACAGGCGTCGACGCGGGCGTGCAACTGCGCGTGCAGGGCGGGATCGAGGCGGGTAGCGGTGACGGACATCGGGTTCTCGGCAAATGGCGGACAAGCAAAAGGGGAGCCAGGCTCCCCTTTATACCACAAGCGTGACGCTTACAGACCGGCGGCGGAACGCAGCAGTTCGGCCTTGTCGGTCTGTTCCCACGGGAACTCGTTGCGACCGAAGTGACCATAGGCGGCAGTGGCCTGGTAGATCGGGCGCTTCAGATCCAGCATCTGGATCAGGCCGTACGGACGCAGTTCGAAGTGCTCGCGTACCAGCTTGACCAGCAGATCCTCGGTCACCTTGGCAGTGCCGAAGGTTTCGACGCTGATGGAGGTCGGCTCGGCCACGCCGATGGCGTAGGAGATCTGGATTTCACAGCGATCGGCCAGACCGGCGGCAACGATGTTTTTGGCAACGTAGCGGGCGGCGTAGGCAGCGGAGCGGTCAACCTTGGACGGATCCTTACCGGAGAAGGCGCCACCACCGTGACGGGCCATGCCGCCGTAGGTGTCGACGATGATTTTGCGACCGGTCAGACCGCAGTCACCCATCGGGCCGCCGATAACGAAACGGCCGGTCGGGTTGATGAAGTATTTGGTGTCCTTGTTGACCCACTCGGCCGGCAGCACCGGCTTGATGATCTCTTCGCGTACCGCTTCAACCAGATCCTTGTGGCTGATGGATTCGGCGTGCTGGGTAGAGAGCACTACGGCATCCACACCGATGATCTTGCCGGCGTCGTCGTAGGCGAAGGTCAGCTGGCTCTTGGCATCCGGACGCAGCCACGGCAGGGTGCCGTTCTTGCGCACTTCAGCCTGACGCTTCACCAGCAGGTGAGAGTAGGTGATGGGGGCCGGCATCAGCACGTCGGTTTCGTTGGTGGCGTAGCCGAACATCAGGCCCTGGTCGCCCGCGCCCTGTTCCAGCGGATCGCTGCGGTCAACGCCCTGGTTGATGTCCGGGGACTGCTTGCCGATGGCATTCAGCACGGCGCAGGAGTCAGCATCGAAGCCCATGTCGGAGTGGGTGTAGCCGATGTCGCGCACGGTGTCGCGCACGATCTGCTCGATGTCTACCCAGGCGGTGGTGGTTACTTCACCGGCCACCATGACCATGCCGGTCTTGACCAGGGTCTCACAGGCGACACGGGCCTTGGTGTCTTGCTTGAGGATGGCGTCCAGGACCGCATCGGAGATCTGGTCCGCAATCTTGTCGGGATGGCCTTCGGAGACCGACTCGGAAGTAAACAGCTTTGCCATGATGGGATTCTCAGCTTGTCTGGGGTTATCGCCGCAGCAATAACCGGGTGATGATAGGATGATTGTAGAGGTATCTACATCTGGACGTCCATTTTAGTTAGCGCCTCCCTCGATTGCCAGCACTATTTTGGTTTTACCGCCCCCTGGCCGAACAAGATCCGCGCTTTACCCCATTTGGGGTGTAAAGCGGTTACGACTCAATCGTTTGCCCCGTCAAGAAAAGCGATTGAGCTCCCAAAGCCACTTTATTCGCCCAGATAATATTTGCACGCCGCGCCCCCTGCTGGGACAATAACGCGCCTTAATCTTGGCCATCAAATGAAGCAATCGCAGGAGATACAGATGCCTTCTCGTAAAGAGCTTGCCAATGCCATTCGCGCATTGAGTATGGATGCCGTTCAAAAAGCCAACTCCGGTCACCCGGGCGCCCCCATGGGAATGGCGGATATCGCCGAAGTGTTGTGGCGCAGCCACCTCAAACATAACCCGAACAACCCCAAGTGGGCCGACCGCGACCGTTTCATTCTCTCCAACGGCCACGGCTCCATGCTGCTGTACTCCCTGCTGCACCTCTCCGGTTATGACCTCTCCATCGACGATCTGAAAAACTTCCGCCAGCTGCACTCTCGCACCCCGGGTCACCCGGAGTACGGTTACGCGCCGGGCGTTGAAACCACTACCGGTCCGCTGGGTCAGGGCATCACCAATGCCGTCGGCATGGCGATCGCCGAGAAGGCCATGGCCGAGCAGTTCAACCAGCCGGGTCACGACATCGTCGACCACTACACCTACGCCTTCATGGGTGACGGCTGCCTGATGGAAGGTATCTCCCACGAAGCCTGCTCCCTGGCCGGTACCCTGCAGTTGGGCAAACTGATCGCGTTCTGGGATGACAACGGCATCTCCATCGACGGTCACGTGGAAGGCTGGTTCACCGACGACACCGTCAAGCGCTTCGAAGCTTACGGCTGGCACGTGATTGCCGCCGTTGACGGCCACAGCCCGGAAGCGATCAACGCTGCCATCGAAGCCGCCAAGGCCGAGACCGGCAAGCCTTCCTTAATCTGCTGCCGCACCATCATCGGTTACGGTTCCCCGAACAAGTCCGGTTCCCACGACTGCCACGGCTCACCGCTGGGCAACGACGAGATCGCCGCCGCCCGTGCCTTCCTGAAGTGGGACCACGCGCCGTTCGTTATCCCGTCCGACATCGCTGCCGAGTGGAACGGTCAGGAGAAGGGCGCCAAACTGGAAGCCGACTGGGCTGCCAAGTTCGCCGCCTATGAAGCCGCTCACCCGACCCTGGCTGCCGAATTCAAGCGCCGTACCGCTGGCGAGCTGCCGGCCAACTGGGCTGCTGAATCCGCCAAGATCATCGAAACCCTGCAAGCCAACCCGGCCAAGATCGCGACCCGCAAAGCCTCCCAGAACTCGCTGGAAGCCTTCGGCAAGCTGCTGCCGGAGTTCATGGGTGGTTCTGCCGACCTGGCGCCGTCCAACCTGACCATGTGGTCCGGTTCCAAGTCCCTGACCAACGACGATGCCTCCGGCAACTACATCCACTACGGTGTCCGCGAGTTCGGCATGTCCGCCATCATGAACGGTATCGCCCTGCACGGTGGTTTCATCCCTTACGGCGCCACCTTCCTGATGTTCATGGAATACGCCCGCAACGCCCTGCGCATGGCCGCCCTGATGAAGCAGCGCGCCATCTTCGTTTACACCCACGACTCCATCGGTCTGGGTGAAGATGGCCCGACTCACCAGCCGGTCGAGCAGATCGCCTCCCTGCGTCTGACCCCGAACATGAGCACCTGGCGTCCGTGTGACCAGGTTGAATCCGCCATCGCCTGGAAGCACGCCATCGAGCGTACCGACGGCCCGACTGCGCTGATCTTCTCTCGTCAGAACCTGGCCCAGATGGACCGCAGCGCCCAGCAACTGGCCGATACCGCCAAGGGTGGCTATGTGCTGAAGGATTGCGCCGGCAAGCCTGAGCTGATCCTGATCGCCACCGGTTCCGAAGTGGAACTGGCCGTTGCTGCCTATGAGCAGCTGACTGCCAAGGGCCGTGCCGTGCGCGTGGTCTCCATGCCGGCCACCGACGTGTTCGACGCCCAGTCTGCCGAGTACAAAGAGTCCGTCCTGCCGGCCTCCGTCACCAAGCGTGTGGCCATCGAAGCCGGTATCGCCGACTACTGGTACAAGTACGTCGGTTTCGGCGGCAAGATCATCGGTATGACCACCTTCGGTGAGTCCGCACCGGCCGAGCTGCTGTTCAAGGAATTCGGCTTTACCGTGGAAAACGTGGTTGCGACCGCAGAATCCCTGTAATAGCTGATCATTGGGCCGCTTAGGCCCAATAGCCGGAACGATAAAATGCCCTCCATCGCAAGATGGAGGGCGTTATTATATGAACTATTTATATATTGGAGTTTTATCGTGAGTTCATTGATTGCATTTGATGACACAGGGTCTCCAGGTAAAAAAGTAAATTCTAGATTTTTAGATCCTGAACGTAAGACGTATGTTGGGGTTATTTTTGAATCTTACTTGATCGATGAAGTTAGTAGGGAGATGAATAGTGCGTTAGCATTATTTAAAGATATGTTTGGTACAACAGAGTGCCACTTAACAGATATTATGAATGCACAAGGTGAATGGGCTCATGTTTGTAATGATAAAAGATTAGGTATTTTTAAGAGTTTTTGCGAAATTTTTTCACGCTACAACTTTACCTGTATAAACCAAACATGGGCTCCGTCATATTATGCTAGAAATAACGCTGAGCACTTTAAATCATTGAGGCATGGTCAATTAAAGTTATCAGATCATAAAGATATGGCTATGTTTATGGCGCTATCTAGAACTAGACGCTATTTGCTCGAGAATAATTATAAAGTGCCCGTATCAATCGTTTTTGACGAAGGACGTAGAAAGGCGGGGTCATCTATGAAAATCCCTATTCTAAATGATATCACTAATAATTCGTCAATTTCTTTTATGCGTTCAGATAAGAATCCCTTTTTGCAAATAGCAGACTTTGCTGCCTACTGTTTAAACAAAACTCAACTGCTGGCAGTTAAGGATAATAGAACCGAAACGGATGACACCATTCTAAATTATATCGACCTCGCTAATTTTAATTATCAAGGGGCTCAAAAAATACAAGTTGGCTTAGACGAGCTTGACTCAGAACATTATGATTATATACAGCGTTTATATCTTGATAAAGTGAGGCCTGATAGGTAATAGTCCGTAGGTTAGATTAGCGATGCGTCATCGAACGTTCGCATATTTGCGTCGATGCCATAAAAATAATATCCCTTCCTGTTACCAAACAAGAGACCGGCATATAGCCGGTCTCTTTTTTATTGTTCAGGGCATGTCTTATGCCTGCGGCGGGGTACTTTCCGCGTTGGACATCACCGCATCAATCTGCACCAGGGCACCGGCGGGCAGCTCGCTCACGCCAATCACGGTGCGGGCGGGCAGATAGGCCGGAAAGTATTTGGTGTAGATGGCATCCACATCTGCCAGATCCGCGATGTTCTTCACCTGGATATTGACCTTGACGATATCGTCCATCACGTGGCCGATGCTCTCGACGATGGTCTTGATATGGCCGAGGCACTGGGCGGTCTGCTCCTTGACGCAACCGGTCAGGATCTTGCCTGTGGCCAGATCAACCGGTAGCTGGCCGGCGATGTGGTTGTAGTGGGAGAAGGCGACAGTCTGGGTGTGCAGCGGGCTTCTCGGCGCCTTGTCGGTATTACGGGCGCTGATCACCAGATTGTGTCTGTCTTCCACCAGCTGTGGCGGGGTGCCGTCACCGTGGGAGATGACCGCATCCATCTGTACCCGGGCGCCCAGCGGCAGGGCGGCGGCCACGATCACGCTGCGCGCCGGCAGGTAGGCGACGGCGCGGGCAATGGCGGAGTCCGGGAAGAAGGTGGTGTAGACCTCGTTGACGGCGTCCAGATCGGCCAGGCTGGTCAGATAGACGGTGACCTTGACGATATCGTCAAACGGCACATCGATGCTCTCCAGCACGTGCTTGATGTTGCGCAGGCACTGGCCAGCCTGCTGCTGGATGCCACCGGCGACCAGCTGGCCCGACGCGGCATCGACCGGCAGCTGAGCACCGATATTGTTGTAGTGGGAGAAGGCGACGGTGTGGGTCGAGAGCGGATCCTGCGGCGCCTTGTCGCTATTGCGGGAGAGCTTCAGCAGCGGGCAGGGAGCCTGCGGGAAGGTGCCTTCACCGTTGGAGATGAGCGCGTCCATCTGCATGGCGGCGCCGAGCGGCAGACCGGCCACCGCCAGCACTGTGCGGGTCGGCAGCAGGCGCGGGAAGAACTCGCCATAGACGGCGTTGACCGCGTCGAGATCGGCAATCTCTTTGAGAAACACCGTGATTTTGACCACGTCATCCATCACATGGTCGATGCTCTCGACGATGGCCTTGATATTGGTGAGGCACTGTCTGGCCTGCGCCTTGATATCCCCTGCGACCAGCGCGCCCGTTTTCGGGTCGACCGGCAGCTGGGCGGAGATATTGTTGTAGTGGGAGAACGCCACGCTCTGGGTGCTGGGGCTCAGATCCTGCGGTGCATTGGCGGTATTTCTGGCTGACTTGATGATGGTACCACTCATGGCGATACTCCTTTTTCGTTTTTGATGTAGGGTCAGGCCGCGTTGCTCTTCCCTGGCCGAATGCGTCACGCAGGGCGATACCCATGATGGCGGCAACAGTTGCCCGTTCCCGCCGCAGGGCGACGGGGGCAAGGGACCATGGTCATGACTGTGTAAAGCCTTGTGCCGGTGCCGCCGGCGCGTGCAAACGGATAAGGGAGAAATAAATCGGCTTGATGATTCAGACGGGAGGATTCTAGGGGGCGTTCGCCAGCGGATGCAAACCGGGATCCGGTTTCTATGAGGTGGCTCAACAGAGTGAAATATATTCACTTTGCTATTCAATGCATGACCAGAATGACCAATAAAGGTGATGGCGCTCCCACTTTTTGCCATGCAGGCGGCTGATGGCACCTTTATTAGCGTCGATTCAGGTTACCAGCTGTAAATCCCAGGTTAATGATTCTGACCAACTTGCAGGATATTATCCCGGTTTTGCATAGCTATTTATTTTTCGGCCTGGTGAAGGGCTTTTCAGAAGGCCAAAAATATGCCTGAAGTGAGCCGCAAGATAGCCATTGAAATAACATTCAGTCCATCTGCATGGCAATAAGCTGGGGTGGCAAGAGTGGAGGGAAATGAGGGGCGCCGTTCACTGCCGGATACGGCAACCAGGCGGGCAGGACGCCACCCTGCATATGCCATATATTTTCAACGCTGCGAACAGGACCTGGCTGCGCGGGCGCCGTGCGTCAGAGCTCTGTCAGAGGGAAGGGCGCTGCGCATTTACCCGGCCCCTGTCAGCCAATATTGTGAGAGCGAGTCAACCCATGATGGAGAGAGTCCCATGACCGAGAAGCTGATTGACGACAGGCAACCGACTCCGGATCCGGCGGAGCAGAATGCCTTTTTCCCTTCCCCCTATTCATTGAGCCAGTTCACTTCGCGCAAGTCGGATCTGGCGGGGGCCGACTATCCCGCCCCCTATCGCGGCGGGCCGCTGGAAGATCCTGCTGATCGGGGCCGACGAGCGCTATCTGCCCACCGACAACGGCACCCTGTTCTCTACCGGCAACCACCCGGTGGAAACCCTGCTGCCCATGTATCACCTCGACAAGGCGGGCTTTGCCTTTGAGGTGGCCACCCTGTCGGGCAATCCAGTCAAGTTCGAGTGGTGGGCCATGCCGACGGAGGATGAGGCGGTGGTGGGGCTCTATGGCAAATACCAGGGGCAGTTCCGCCAGCCCGCCAAACTGGCGGATCTGCTGGCCCAGGTGCAGGCCCCCGACTCGGACTACCTCGGCGTGTTCATTCCCGGCGGGCACGGCGCCCTGATGGGGTTGCCCGAGAGCGCCGAGGTCAAGGCGCTGCTGGAGTGGGCGATGGCGCACGAGCGTTTCATCATCACCCTCTGCCACGGGCCGGCGGCCTTGCTGGCGGTGGCCAATCCGCACACCTTCGCCGGCTACCGGATCTGTGCCTTCCCCGATGCGCTGGATGAGCAGACGCCGGCGATCGGTTATATGCCGGGCCGGCTCACCTGGAAGTTTGGCGAGCGGCTCAAGGGGATGGGGTTTGAGATCGTCAACAGCGGTATCTCGGGGGAGGTGTGCCGGGATCGCAATCTGCTGACCGGTGACAGCCCGCTGGCTGGCAATCCGCTTGGCAAGCTGGCCGCCACTACCCTGCTGGAGGCAGTGAGCCGACGATAGCGTCACGCCCCTCGCAAGAGGGGCTGGCAGAGCGGGCAGGAAATCAGGCAAGAAATAAAACCGCAGGGCCGTCGAGAGACGGCCCTGCTTTATTGGCTCAGGCAGGATAGAGGGCACCCAGTATCGCCGGGCGGCTGGCACCGGTGACGGCGGGCAGGTTGCCGGGTTGGCGGTGGATAAAGCGCTGCGCCAGCCAGGCAAACGCCGCGCCTTCCATCCAGTCGGGGGCGATCCCCAGCTCGGCCGTGTTGGCGATGCGCCAGCCGGGCAGCAGGCTGGCCAGCTCCGCCAGCAGCGGGGCGTTATGGGCGCCGCCACCGCAGACATACAGCTCGGGCCGGGTTGGCGCGTCACTGTGGGCGGGCAACTGGCGGGCGATGCTGTGGCAGGTGAGGGATTGCAGGGTGCGCTGCACATCCGCCGGGGCATGGGCGTGGCCGGCCAGCTCGCCATCGAGCCACGCCAGGGTAAACATCTCCCGCCCGGTGCTCTTGGGGTGGGGGGCGGTAAAGTAGGGGTGAGCCAGCAACTGCTCCAGCAGTTCGGGGATAAGCTGGCCGCTGGCCGCCCACTGGCCGCCGGCATCGTAGCCGGCTCCCTTGGGGTGATGGCGGCGATACCAGCCGTCGAGCAGGGTGTTGGCCGGGCCGGTATCAAAGCCATAGACGCCGTCCGCCTGCCCCGGCAGCACCGAGATATTGGCGATGCCGCCGAGGTTCAGCACCACCCGCAGGGCGCCGGGGTGGGCAAAGAAGGCCTGATGGAAGGCGGGCACCAGCGGCGCCCCCTGACCGCCGAGGGCCATGTCCATGGTGCGAAAATCGGCCACCACATCGATGCCAGTCAGCGCCGCCAGCAGGGCCGCGTTGCCGATCTGCAGGGTAAAGCCGAGCTGGGGGCGGTGGCGGATGGTCTGGCCGTGGCTGCCGAGGGCGCGAATATCCTTGGGAGTCAGCCCCGCCTTGGCCAGCAGGGCGTGGGTGGCGGCGGCAAACTCGCGGGCGACCAGGTTGTCGGCCACCCCCATGCGGTCGATCTCGTTGTCGCCCGGGGTGCAGAGGGCGTGCAGCTCGTGCGCGGTGGGCCAAGGGTGGCTGAGAGCCGCCTCGACCCGCAGTTCATCCCCCTCGATCAGCACCAGCACGGCGTCGATACCATCCATGCTGGTACCGGACATCAAGCCTATATAGCGTTCAGTCATGGGGCTTCCTTACTTGCAGCGCGGGAAAACGTACGTGAGAGAGGGAGCTGCCTCGATCCCATGCCGTATTCTGGTACCGGACATCAAGCCTATATAGCGTTCAGTCATGGGGCTTCCTTACTTGCAGAGCGGGAAAACGCACGTGAGAGAGGAAGCGGCCTCGATCCCATGCCGTATTCTGGTACCCGGCATCAAGCCTATATAACGCTCGCTCATGACGGCTCCTTGTGGGTCAATTGCCGCCGTTGGCCCGCTTGTTCTGGGCCAGCTGCAGCTCCGGGCTGTCCAGCTTGGCCAGCTGGGGTATGGCCTGCGCCTTGAAGTTGGCCAGCGCCCGCCCGCTGAGAGACTCCGCCTGGGGCAGGTTGAGGGTGCGCGGGTTCTTGTGTACGCCGCCTACCACGAACTCATAGTGCAGGTGTGGGCCGGTGACTCGGCCGGTGCCGCCGAGCAGGCCGATGGTCTGGCCCTGCTTGACTCGTTGCCCCTTGTTGACGGTGCGCTTGGAGAGGTGCAGGTACTTGGTCACGTAGTTGCCAGCGTGCTTGATGAAGACGTAGTTGCCGTTGAACTGGTTGTAGCCGGCGGCCACCACGCTGCCGCCGCCCGCCGCCATGATGGGGGTCCCCACCGGCGCCACGTAGTCGATGCCGTTGTGGGGGCGCACCTTGCCGGTGACCGGGTGCAGCCGGCGCGGATTGAAGTTGGAGCTGATGTACTTGAAGTTGACCGGTGCGCGCAGGAAGCTCTTGCGCATCGCCTTGCCATCCGGGGTGTAGTAGTTGCCATCCTCGTTCAGCACGGCGCGATAGGCGGTGCCCTGGTTGACGAACTCGGCGGCCAGGATGTCGCCGGAGGCAACCCGCTCGTCATCCTGGTACTTCTCTTCGTAGACCACCCGGAAGCTGTCGCCCGGCTGCAGGTCCTGGGCGAAGTCGATGTCCCAGCCGAAGATGGCGGCCAAGTCCATGATCTGATCCTCGGTCATGCCGGCGTCGACGGCTGCGCCCCAGAAGCTGGAGCGGATCTCGCCCTTGGCCACCTGTTCGCGGGTGTCGAGTTCGAGCTTGACCGGTCTGGCCACGAAGCTGTCGGCCTTGCGGCTCACTTTCAGCGCCTGCTCCAGGCTGTGGGGGTAGTAGAGGCTGTGCAGCTCGCCGCCCTTGGTGAGCTTGAAGGTGAGCTCCTGGCCCGGCTTGAGCAGGCGCAGGGTATCCGTGCCCTCGAGCTGGTCGATGAGGTGCAGATCCGTGGTGCTGAGGCCGAGGCGCTGGAAGATGACCCCCATGTTGTCACCGCTGCGTACCTTCACCTGCTTGGTGATGTAGCTCGGCTTGGGGGGCGACGGGCTTGGCTTCGGCCAGCAGCGCTTCCTCGTCGACCTGCTGCTCCATGGCCAGCTCGTTGCCGTTGTCATCGACCCGGGTAGCGACTGCCTGTTCGCTCGGCCAGGCCGCCAGCATCATCACCATGATGCTCAGGATCAGCACCATCTTGCGGTGCCAGTGAGGGAGAGAGTTGAAGGCGTGCCAAATGACCATGAGAAGCAGACGAAGTTGAGCCGGGAAGAATGTCGGAGTTTACCGCCTTTCCAATTGGCCCGCCATTCCAGTAATATGTCTGGCCCTGTGGAATCGTGATTGGAGAGTCAAAAAATGTCCCAGCTCGAGGTGGCGCTAGCCGAGATCAAGCGCGGAGCGGAAGAAATTCTGGTGGAAGAAGAACTGGTCGCCAAGTTGAAAGAAGGGCGCCCACTGCGCATCAAGTTGGGGATGGACCCGACGGCTCCCGACATTCATCTGGGTCATACCGTGATCCTCAACAAGCTGAAGACCTTCCAGGATCTGGGCCATGAAGTGATCCTGCTGATCGGTGACTTCACCGCCATGGTGGGTGACCCCTCCGGCAAGAACGCCACCCGTCCGCCGCTCTCCGAAGAGGCGATCAAGCACAACGCCCTCACCTATGCCGAGCAGGCGTTCAAGATCCTCGATCCCGCCAAGACCCGCATCGAGTACAACTCGACCTGGCTCGGCGAGCTGGGCGCGACCGGCATGATCAAGCTGGCGGCCAAGCAGACCGTGGCCCGCATGATGGAGCGCGACGACTTCAAGAAGCGCTACAGCAACGGCCAGTCCATCGCCATTCACGAATTCCTCTATCCGCTGCTGCAAGGCTATGACTCGGTCGCGCTGAAGGCGGACGTCGAGCTCGGCGGTACCGATCAGAAGTTCAACCTGCTGATGGGCCGCGAGCTGCAAAAAGATGCCGGCATGGCGACCCAGTGCGTGCTGATGATGCCGCTCTTGGTGGGCCTGGACGGCGTCAAGAAGATGTCCAAGTCCGCTGCCAACTACATCGGCGTGCACGATGCTCCGGGCGAAATGTTCGGCAAGATCATGTCCATCACCGACGATCTGATGTGGAACTACTACGAGCTGCTCTCCTTCCGTCCGCTGGCTGAAATCGAAGAGTTCAAGGCAGGCATTGCTGCCGGCACTCTCAACCCGCGTGACGTGAAGATCTGGCTGGCCAAGGAGATCATCGCCCGTTATCACGACGAAGCGGCGGCCGAAGCGGCCCACGAAGATTTCACCCAGCGCTTCTCCAAGAACGCCATTCCGGACGAAATGCCGGAAGTCGAGCTGGCGCTGGAAGGCGAAGGGCTGGCCATTGCCAACCTGCTCAAAGATGCCGATCTGGTGGCCACCACCTCCGAAGCGCTGCGGATGATCAAGCAGGGCGCGGTCAAGGTTGATGGCGAGAAGCTGGACGATGGCAAGGCACTCATCGGTGCCGGTACCGCCGTCTACCAGGTCGGCAAGCGCAAGTTTGCCCGGGTGACCGTCAAGTAAGTCGCCACCTCTGGCGCCGCCATAAAAAGGCCTCCCTTGCGGAGGCCTTTTTGTTGGATCATTGACCGGGTTGGTTGGGATCAACCCTCGGTTTTCAGGAAGTTGCGATAGAGCATGTAGAGGTGGGCCGAGCTCCAGCTGAAGTTGCTGGCCCCCTGCATGGCGCCGGTCTCCGGGTTGTAGTTCTCGCGGATGGGGCCGCTGCCCGCCAGCCCCTCGGCGTTGGCAAACAGCTTGTTGACGAGCTGTTGGGCATCGCTGCGATAGCCGTAGTTCTCCAGCCCCTTCACCCCGAAGTAGAACTGATCCAGCCAGACCCGGCCGCGCCAGTAGATGTCGGGGTCGTAGGCCGGGTTGGTCAGCGCCGCCGTGCCGAGCGGCACCCTGGTGTTGAACTCCTGGGCATTGAGCATCACCTCGCGTACCCGCGCCGCCTTCTCCTTGTCCGCCACCTCGGCCCAGAGCGGGCTCCACCCTTCCGGGCCACGGCCGCGGGCGGTCAACAGCTTGCCGACGCAGCCGTTGGCGTCGGGCAGATCCCCCTGGGCTATCTGGCGATCGTAATAGAAGCCGGAGGCCTCATCGAACAGGCAGCTGTTGATATAGCCGGCCAGCTGGGCCGCCCCTTCGCGATAGCGGCTCGCCTCGTCCGGCTTGCCGAGCAGTTCGGCCATGTCGGCCAGGATGCGTTTCTCCTTGGCGAGGAAGGCGTTGAGCTCCACCGACTCCTGATCGATGGAGAAGCCGATGAGGTTGCCATCGTCCTGATGGTTTTCGAAGAAGAAGACGTTCCAGTCCTGGCGCGCCTTGGCCATGTCGCCGCCATAGGTCTTGTCGGCATAGCGCTTGAGCTGATCCGGCTCGATAAAGCCGAAGCGGGCGGCGTTGTCCATGCCGGACTCCCAGCCGGCGCCGTGCTGGGCGCCGATATCCATGTCGGCGTAGCCGCCAACGCTCAATACCTGCTGATAGAGCGCCATGCCGGCGCAGCCATACCAGCCATCTCCCTCATCGGTACAGCTCGACAGATCCAGCCCGACCGGTGCTCCCGTCGGGTATTGCACCTTGAAGGTGATGTTGCCGAACTCGTCGTTGTGCTCGACGTGGCGGGTGGCGCCATATTCGATGATGCCGTTGCGGTTGTTGTCCCGCGCTCGGTACCACCAGTCGTGATAGGCCTGGATCTTCGGATACATCTCGGCGATGAAGGCCTTGTCCTTGGTGGCGCTGTAGATCTCCCAGATGGCCCAGGCGGAGAGGGGCGGCTTGGTGTCGCGCTCGTTCCAGTTGCCGCCGTCGCCACCCCGATCGGCGAGCTTGTTGTAGAAGACGGCGTCGATCACCATGCCGGCATCCTGCGGCCGGACCGGGTCATCGGCCTGGATCTGGTAGTCATACATGGCGCGCACGTTGTTCTTGGCTACCTCGGGGTTGAAGTGGGCCATGGCGTAGGCGTGCTTCCAGCTGTCCCAGGCCCAGACCCCGTCGAACCAGCGGGCGGTGTTGGAGGGGGTCACCCCGTCGTGCAGGATGGCGCCGGCCGGTGAGCGCCAGTTGCCGTTGAGGGTCTCCATCGCCTTGACCGCGATGCGCCGCTCCGATTCCGGGATCCCCTGATTGGAGAGGCCGCGCGCCAGGTAATCCTCCCAGCGGCGGATGGAGTCGTCGAAATGGCTGGCGGGGTCGGCCAGCAGGTCCTGGCGGCTCTGCTCGAAACGACTGGCTTCAGCACGGCTGTGGACGTAGCTCTGCAGGGTGTAGATATCCTGCTGGCCCTTGGCGGCCAGGGTGAGGCTGGCCTCGCTCACGTAGCCGAGCCCCTGCTCGTCGAGGGTGGTACGGCTGGGCAGGGTGCGATCGATGCGGTAGCTGGCGCTGCCGCTTTGCATGATGTTCCAGGTGCTGCGCAGTTTGCCGAACTGGAATGCCACGCCGCGCTCGGTCTGGCTGATGGTGCGGGTCCAGGCGGGGTACTGCTCGGCGACCGTCTTGTTGGCATCCCACTGGTTGAGCAGCTCCCCCTGCCAATTGAGCTTGAGGGTGAGGGGGGCGTCAGTGTGGTTGATGAGGCGGGTGCGAACCAGCGCAGTGCGGGCATCGCCATAGCGCAGCTCCAGCTCCAGGGTGAAGGGTTCGAATTCGAAGCGCTGCACCAGCGCCCCCGGGATGGCGTACAGCGCCTGCTTGCTGGCGCTGGTGAGCGGGAAGGCGCGGCCGCTCTCGTCGCTCAGGGTCAGCTTGTCCAATTCGCTGGCGAAGAACAGGCTGTACTCCTCGGCGATGACCATGGGGCCGGTAAAGCCGCCCCATTCGCTGTCGCTGGCGGGCAGCAGGAAGCCGTGCCAGGCACCGAGATCGAGCAGCGGGTTGTATTTGAGGTTGGAGTAGCTGTCAAAGTCACGGAACTGGAGCGGGGTGCCGCTGCGGTCGATCACGTTCTGATACTGGTTCGCCAGGGTGGCGCTGGGGGCGGCCGGGCTGCTGGAGTCATTGCCGTTGCAGGCTGTGAGGCCGAACAGGGCGACGCTCAGGGTGACGGATAGTAAACTTTTACGAAACATCTCTCGCTCCAATGACAGTTTTTGTAGGTTAAGGAAGGTGTTTTTTAGTGTTTATTTTAGTGAAAGCGTTTGCGATAGCCATTATAGGGCGATTTTGAGGGGATTATTGGCGCTGCGTCACAGTGCCGGAGGGGCTGGTGTGAGCCGGATCACCCGGTTACACGAGGTTACATAGCTTGATATTTTAGTAACTATTTACTTGTTTGGCGGCAGCCAGCGAGAGAGAGGAGGGGCAGGTGCGCAGGTATTGATAGGGGGTCAGGCCGAACTCCTGCTTGAAGCGGGCGGCAAAGCGGCTGGGGGAGTCGTAGCCACACGCGAGGGCCGTCTCCAGCGGTGCCAGCCCCTGTTGCAGCAGGGTGAGGGCGTGGCTCATGCGCACCTGGGTCAGCAGCTGGCGAAAGCTGCGCCCCTCGGCGGCCAGCTTGCGCGCCATGGAGGCGCGGCTCATGGCGAAGTGCGGTGCTACCCCCTCCAGAGTGTGGTCGGCGCCCGGCTCCACCCCAAGGTAGCGGGCCAGCCGCTCACCGAGGGTCATGGTGTGGGCGGGAAACAGCAGGTCGAGCCCGCCGGCGGCCTGCAGCTCGGCATAAAAACCCTGCAGCAGCTGGACCTGGGTGGCCTCATGGAGCCGCCGCTCCGCCATGGAGCAGACCAGCTCGAAACAGAAGGCCAGCGCCGGACTGACCGCCAGGCGCGGCTCCCTGAGCGGGCCGGCCTGGGCCGCGCTGAGCCATTCGACGGGGGGCGGGGTCAGCAGGGTCAGCGCACGGGAGCGAAACTTGCCCTGCTCCGGCTGGTTGACGAAGGTGAGCTGGTGACCGGCCGGGATCAGCAGCCAGCTCGCCTGATCGAATGCCAGGCGCTTCTCCTGCCACCACAACTGCTTGTGACCCTGCTCCACCCAGATGATGGTGGGGGCGTAGATGAGCACCCGGTGCAGCGGCTGCTGGCGGATCCCGAGATAGTGGTGCAGTTGCAGCAGCGGCGTGCTCATCGGGCTGGCTCCTAGGGGGTGACGAAGGTGGCGGTCAGGGTGGCCTTGCCAAGGGCCATGCTGTTGAGCATGTAGCCTACCATGGCGGGCGGGGTGTCTGCCTTCACCTCCAGGGCCTGGGGCAGGGCCCAGGCGGTAAACTGGTAGCGGTGCATGCCGTGGCCGGCGGGCGGGCAGGGGCCGCCGTAACCCTGGCTGCCGAAGTCGGTCTTGAGCTCCAGCCCCTGCTTGAGCTTGCCGGAGGCATTGCTCGGCAGCTCGCTCTGACTGGCCGGCAGGTTCACCACCAGCCAGTGCCACCAGCCGCTGCCGGTGGGCGCGTCGGGGTCATAGGCGGTGATGGCGACGCTCTTGGTGCCGGCCGGCAGGTCCTGCCAGCTCAGCTGGGGCGAGCGGTTGTCACCGCTGCAGCCAAAGCCGTTGAAGCTGAAGGCCTTGTCCATCAGCTGGCCTTCGTGGATGTCGCTGCTCTTTAGGGTCATGGCACTGGCGGGCAGGGCCGCCACGCACAGCAGGGAGAGCAGGGAGGTTCGCTTGGCAATCTTCATGGTGAGGCTCCTCGGTGGATGATGGGATCAGTCTAGCGAAGAGGGGGAGAAGGTGAGTGACCAAACCGCTCAAAGTGGCCGTCTTGCCGCCATGATCTGAGCCGTTGTGTTGATTGCTGGTGAGCGCAGCGAAAGAGCGGTGGCACGCCAGGCATAAAAAAAACCGGCATCTTGGATGCCGGTTTTTTACTGTGTTGACAGCTGATCGCGCGCCTTAGCGCAGGATCATCTCGTCACGGCCCGGGCCGACGGAGACCATCGGCACCGGTACGCCCAGCAGCTCTTCGATGCGCAGTACGTACTGCTGAGCCGCTTTGGGCAGCTCGGCGAAGGTGCGGCAGCCGGTGATGTCTTCGCTCCAGCTTTCCATCACTTCGTAAACCGGCTTCAGACCGGCAGTTTGCGGCCAGATCGGGTTCTCGGTGTGGGCACCTTCGTAGGCGACGCAGATCTTCAGATCCGGCAGACCGGTCAGGCAGTCCAGCTTGGTCAGCGCCACTTCGTTGGCAGCCTGCAGCTCGACACCGTTCTTGGTGGCAACGGCGTCAAAGTAGCCAACGTCACGGGGACGGCCGGTGGTGGCGCCGAACTCGTTGGCGATCTTGCGGAACTCGTCCTGGTTCTCCATGGCGGTCAGCAGGGTGCCGGTACCGACGGAGGTGCTGAACGCCTTGGCGACAGCGATGACGCGCTCGGGACGCAGACCCGGCAGGCCGCCACCGATGCCGGCATAGGCGCCGGAAACGTGGGAGGAGGTCACCCAGGGGTATTCGCCGTAGATCAGGTCACGGCCGGCGCCCAGCTGGGCTTCGAACAGCAGGGTCTTGCCTTCGGCCTGCAGCGCTTTGAGCGGCATGCTGACGTTGCAGACGGAGTCGATCCAAGGTGCGGACACTTCCAGCAGCCAGTCGGCCATCTCCTGGGCGGTCTGGTTGAATTCGAAGGTCGGATAGAGCGCTTTAAGTTGCGGCAGTTTCCAGTCGAGGAAGAATTGAATGCGCTCGACCAGTACTTCCGGCTGCTTCAGCCAGCCCACCAGGATCGCCTTCTTCATGACGCGATCGCCATAGGCGGGAGCGATGCCCTGACGGGTGGAACCGTAGGCGCCGTCACCCAGGCGCTGCTCTTCCAGGGTATCTTCCATGGCGTGCAGCGGCAGGCAGAGGGTGGCGCGATCAGAGATGGCCAGCTTGGGAATGACGCCGGAGGCTTTCACTTCGTCCAGCTCGACGGTCAGTTTCTCGGGGCTGATCACCATGCCAGGGCCGAGCACGACCAGGCAATCCGGGTTGAACACACCGCTCGGAACCTGGTGCAGCTTGAAGGTGCCAAGGTCGTTGACGACGGTATGGCCGGCGTTGTTGCCGCCCTGGAAGCGAATGCTGGCACCTGCTTGGCCTGCCAGATAATCCACGATGCGGCCTTTGCCTTCATCACCCCAGTTGGCACCTACGACTACGATAGACGACATGACTCTTTCTCCTAAGACGTTAGGCGATCATCCTAGGAGGCTCAGGAGGATTAGAAAAATTAATTATCTTTATAATTCCGATAAGAGAGTCATATAATTGCGGTGAATTTATCGGCAAACCACCCCGCTGCCGTGCCGACGTCCCCCTCAGGGACTCGATTTGGCCGTGGCGGCACAAGAGGATCCCCATGCTGGATATTCACTGGCTGCACACCTTCGTCACCCTGGCCCGGCTGCAGCACTTCGGCCAGACCGCCACCGAACTGCACATGACCCAGCCCAATGTGAGCCTGCACCTCAAGAATCTGGAGCAGGCCACCCGGGTCAAACTCATCGAGCGCAGCCCGTTTCGGCTGACCCAGGCTGGCGAGCGGCTGCTGCAAAGCGCCGAGCGCGCCATCGCCGAGCTGCAGCTCTGCCAGTCCGATCTCAACGCCCTTAACCAGTTGAGTCAGGGGACGCTGGCCATCGCTGCCAGCGACATCATCTCGCGCCTGTTGCTCATTCAGCCCTTTCAGCGCTTCAAGCAGGAGTTCCCCGGCATCGACCTCACCCTGTTCAACACCACTTCGGATCAGGCGGCTGAGCTGGTCAAGGCGGGCAAGGCGGATCTGGGCTTCGTGATGGCGCAAAAGCGCAGCGAGCCGCTGTTCTACACCGAGTTGCAGCAGGTGACCTGGTGCGCGCTGGGCCACGGTCTCGCCCGCTGGCAGGCGCGGGCGAAGGCGGGGGAGAGCGATCCCCTCGATGAGCCGACCCTGATCCTGCTGGGGCATGACACCCGTACCCGGGCGCTTATCGATCCCTCTTTGCCGCTGCTCGGTCTGCCCAGCTGCCGCATCATGGAGGTGGGCAGCGTGGACGCCCAGCTCGACTGGGCCGAGGCGGGTTTCGGGGTGGCCATAGTGCCGGACTTCTCCATTCATCCGCGGCTCAAGCTGACCGCTCCGGTGACCCGGCTCACCGACTTTCCCGGCACCAGCTTGGGGTATGTGGTGCGCCAGAATCAGGTGCTGTCGCGGGCCATCAAGCAACTGCTGCACTGGGTGGAGCAGGAGATCCAGCGCCCGCAGCCGTTGCCGGACGCCAGGACGTGAGCCCACCCGATATCGAAACAAAAAGAGGCCACCCTTGGGTGGCCTCTTTCATTGTGGCTGTTTGGCGGTCTTACTTGGCTGGCACGCCGTTCCCGGTTGGTGAGGCGCCGCTCGGTGCGGCCGGTACTGTCGATGCCGGTTCGGCGGGGGCCGGCGAGGCGGGTTGTTCCCCGCTCATCACGGCAGAGGGGCTTGGCGCGGTCGAGCCCGTCAGCTTGCCGCCCTGCTCCACGGCGGCCCCTTCGAGCACGGTACTCGCGCCCGGCTCGGTAGTTGTGGCTGCCGAGGGGGTCGGCAGCAGGGCGCCAGGGGTCTGCCCGGACGAGGTAGCGGGCGCGCCTTCCGGGGAGGGGGCGCCCGTCTCGCCGGCAGGTTGTGCCGTGTTTTCACCGGCGGGGCGTTCCACTTCGGTGGGTTGCGCCGCTGAGGTTGCAAGGGCCTCCGAGGTGGCCAGAGCCGGGTTCAGGGCTTCGGGCAGCAGGGCGGGGGCGGGCGGGGCATCCGCCATGCCGGCGTGGCGCGGTACTTCCGCCTCGCCCTGCATCCCCTCCAGGGTGAGGGCGGTGAGGGCCGGATGGAGGCGGGTGAACTGCTTGAGTCGCCCGCTCAGCACGTCGCGCACGGTGCGCACCTCGCCCTCTGGCAGGCTGGCCAGCGCCACCAGCTCGGCGGTGACGGCGAAGGTGTTGACGCCGCTGGGCTGGCCCGGGTAGAGGTTGGCGCCGATGCGGCTGCGCTGATAGTAGGGATGCTGTTTTAGCAGCGCGTCGACCTGCTCCCCTTCGATGGGGATGAGGCGCGCCTTGCAGCGGCCGGTGAGATCGCCGATGGCCTGGTTGGGGTGGCCCGCCACCACGAAGGCGGCGTCCAGGGTGCCGTCACAGAGTCCCTCCAACCGGTTGTTGGCCGCGGCGGGGATGACGGGAGAAAAGCTCTTGGCCTGCCAGCCCATGGCGTCGAGCAGGGTCTGGCTGGTGATGTGCTCGCCGGAGCCCGGATTGCCCAGATCGACCCGCTTGCCCTCGATGTCGGCCAGGGTGTTGATGTTGCTGTTGGCGCTGGCGAGCAGGGTCAGCGACTCCTGATGAAGCCGATAGAGGCTGCGCAACTGGTCGTCGGGCGCCTGACCCATGAAGGGACCGGTGCTGTGGGCGGCATGGTGCACCACATCGGACTGCACCAGCGCCAGCTGCACTTTCCCTTGATGCAGCGCCTTCAGGTTGGCAAGGGAGCCGGAGGTGCTCTGCACCGAGCAGTGCAGGCCATGGCTGGCCGTCTCTTCATTGAGCAGCCGGCAAATGGCGCCACCGGTCGGGTAGTAGACGCCGTTGAGTGGGCCCGTGCCGATGGTGAGATAGGCAGGCGTGGCTGCCTGCAGGGGCAGAGCCAAGGCCGCTGCCAGCCAGGGCAGGGTGCGGCGAAGCAGAGTCGGCAGAGGGGGCAAGGCTGGTTGGGGCATAGTGAACCGGATCAATGGCTGATAAAAGGGATGGGGCTGGCCCATCCCGGTTGGCATTCGGCCGTGCCAGCTGCTGGCGGCGGCACTGTGCCGTATTCGGCGCCATCGACATCCCGGGTGGCGGGGTCGTGGCGGCATGTTGCGAAAATATACCCTATTGCGATCGGATACGGATCTGGCTGACTTCAATATATTGCGGGGCCGGCTGCTGCCGGCCCCGCCACTGCCTATATGGTTGGGCCATGGGGGAGAAAGCGCGTGTTCAGCGCGCCAGAATGGCCTTTTCCATGCGGGCCAGCGCCTCGACGAGGCGAGCCCGGGTGCAGCCGAAGTTGAGCCGCACGAACTGGCCGTCACCAAACTGGGCACCGGGGGAGAGCCCCACCCCGGCCTGCTCGAAGAAGGCGATGGGGTCGTCCAGCCCGAGCGCGCTCATGTCGATCCAGGCGAGGTAGGTGGCCTGGTGGCGCGCCAGCTTGATGCCGGGCCAGCGGGCGACCGCCTGCTCGATCAGGGCCAGGTTGGCGGCCAGGTAGTCGAGCTGTTCGCTGAGCCACTGCTCGCCCCCTTCGTAGGCCGCCTCTGCCGCCACGAAGCCCAGCAGGTTGACGTCGGCACTGATGCCGCGCATCGCCTGCTGCAGTTTGAGGCGCAGACGGGCATTGGGCACCACCGCGAAGGAGCAGCAGAGCCCGGCGATGTTGAAGGTCTTGCTCGGAGCCATCATCACCGCCGAGCGCTCGGCCGCCGCCGGGCTGATGGCGCCGTAGGGGATGTGGCGGGCGTCCTTGTCCAGCAAAAGGTCGCAGTGAATTTCATCGGAGCAGATCACCAGGTTGTGGCGCTCGGCGATGGCGTCGATGGCCAGCAGCTCCTCGCGGGTGAACACGGTGCCGCCCGGGTTGTGCGGGTTGCACAGCAGCAGTAGATCCGCCGCCGGCGCCTGGCGCTCCAGCTCCTCGATATCCAGTACCCAGCGACCGGCCTCTTCCACCATGGGCACTGTGAGCAGCGGCCGGTCGTTGAAGCCCGGCGCCTGCAGGAAGGGGTAGTAGACCGGCTTGGGGGTGATGATGCCACGGCCGTGCTGGCTCCAGGCCTTGCAGGCGAGGTTGAGACCGGGTACCACCCCGGGCAGGAAGACGATCCACTCGGGCTGGATGGTCCAGCCATAGCGGCTGGCCAGCCGCGTGATGATGAGTTCGATCAGCCGGGGAGAGGGGCGCGAGTAGCCGAAGATGCCGTGGGCGACCCGCGCCGTGAGGGCCTCGATGACGGCAGGGGGGAGACGAAGTCAGTGTCGGCAACCCACATGGGCAGCACGTCCTGTCCCTTGTACTTGTCCCATTTCAGGCTCATGGTGCCGCTGCGATCTATTTCCCGGTCAAAATCAAACATGTGAAATCCTTATGCTGGCCAGTGGGCTTTCACTGTACGGGGTCGGGGACGGGGTCGCAAGCCTTGAGGTAGCTCTTGATAATGACATAAAATAAGCGGCGCCATTTCATGCACTTGCCGAATTTTGGCCAGTTTTCTTCCCTCCAATCAGTGGTAATTCTATGCGCTTGCTTACCGCCGCTCGCAACAGGACGGATCCTGTCTCGCTCTCTTTTCTGGCCGTGACCTTTATGACCGGGGTGGCGGTGGCACTGCAGGTGCCTACCTTGAGCCTGTTCCTGGCCGAGGAGGTGCAGGTGCGCCCCTTCCTGGTGGGGCTCTTCTATACCGTCAACGCGGTGATCGGCATCCTCATCAGCCAGTGGCTCGGCCATCGCTCCGACAACAAGGGGGATCGCAAGCGGCTGATCCTGCGCTGCTGCTTCGCCGGCGTGGTGCTCTCCCTGCTGTTTGCCTGGAACCGGCAATACTGGCTGCTGGTGAGTCTGGGGGTGTTGCTGGCGAGCCTGGCGGCGACCGCCAGCCCCCAGCTGTTCGCGCTGGCGCGGGAATACGCCGACAGCCGCAACAAGCGGGCCGACATGTTCAGCTCGGTGCTGCGGGCCCAGTTCTCCCTGGCCTGGGTGATAGGGCCACCCATCGCCTTCGCGCTGGCCATCGGCTACGGCTTCGAGGTGATGTACCTTGCCTCCGCAGTGGCCTATCTGCTCTGCGCCTTCGTGGTGTGGCGCTGGCTGCCCTCGCTGCCGCTGCCGGTGATGGACAGCGAGGTGGAGCGGGTCAGCAGCTGGCGGGATCCGTCGGTGCGGGCGCTCTTCATCGCCTCCACCCTGATGTGGACCTGCAACAGCATGTACCTCATCAACATGCCGCTCTACATCACCCGCGAGCTGGGGCTGGAGGAGAAGCTGGCCGGGGTGCTGATGGGCACGGCGGCGGCCCTCGAGATCCCCTTCATGCTGCTGGCGGGCCACTACACCCAGCGCTTTGGTAAGCGCCCCATGATGCTGCTGGCGGTGCTGGCCGGGGTTGGCTTCTACGTGGGGCTGGTGACCCTGTCGAGCCAGCATGCCCTCATTGCGCTGCAACTGCTCAACGCCATCTTCATCGGCATCGTCGCCGGCATCGGCATGTCCTACTTCCAGGACCTGATGCCAGGTCGCGCCGGGGTGGCGACCACCCTGTTCGCCAACAGCATCCGTACCGGCTCCATCATGGCGGGTGCTATCGCCGGGACTGTGGCGGAGATCTGGAGCTTCCACGGGGTCTTCATGGTGGCCATGGGCTTGGCGCTGCTGGCGCTGGCCGCCTGCTGGCGGGTGCCGAACGTCTGAAGCTGAAAGGGTGAGGGGCGAGCGAGGCGCCCGCCTCAATGTCTGATGGCGGTGGGGAGGCGCCCTAGCGGTCGTTGTCGTTCTGGTATTCGTTGCGCAGGCAGCGCAGCAGCAGCTCGGTGGCCGGGCCCAGGGCGTCGGCCGACGGAGTCAGCAGATAGGTATAGAGGTGGCGCTCGTTGCCGCTGGCCAGAACCAGCGGTACCAAGGCACCGCTTGTGAGCTCTTCCTGCACCAGGTGGCGCGGCAGCCAGGCGTAGCCGAGGCCGAGCTTGAGCATGGCGATCACCTCGTGGTAGTGGGTTGCCTTCCAGCCGGTGTCGTCCGCGTCGTTCCAGTCCACCGAGCGGTGAATGGGGGGATGCAGGCTGATCTGGTTGTGGCTGGCCAGCTCCTCGGCGGCGATGGCGCCTCCCTGGGTGGCGAGCGGGTGCTCGGCCGAGCAGAGCGGCAGCAGGCACACCTCGTCCAGCGGCAGGCCGGTGCGATCGTGGGGCAGGTGCTCGGAGAGCATCAGATCCCCCACCTGCAGGGCGTTGAAGTGGCAGTGGATGCGCTCGTGCAGATTGACCCGGCAACCCCGGCTGCGGGGATAGAAGTGGGCCAGCGCCCGATAGAGTCGCTCGCGCGGTTGCAGTACCGACACATAGAGGTTGATCTGCGGCTCCCACTGCCGCTCCAGGTTGTTGGCCAGGTTCTCCAGCTCTTCCACCTGCTGGCTGAGCTGACGGGCCCGCTTGAGGAAAATCTCCCCCGCCGGCGTCAATACCGCCTTGCGCCCTCTCACCTCCAGCAGAGCCACACCCAGACTCTGCTGCAGCTTGGCTACCGCATGATTGAGAGAGGATTGGCTCTTGTTCAGCGCCTCGGCGGCCTGGGCGTAGCCGCCACAGTCCACCACGGCCTGAAAGATCCGCCATTGCTCAAACGTGCTCTTGGGACGAAACATATCTCAACCTGATAAGGGAGCGGATGTTGCAACAGGGTGCCGACGGCACCCTATTGAATGTAACCCCATGCCGCGCAGGGTTGCGGTTATTTTGTTGATTTATTTGGGCTGGGCCACAAAGGTCTGGCCGGTTTTGCCCCGGCTGTCCGCGCCCATCAAATAGAGATAGAGCGGCATCAGGTCGGCAGGGGTCTTGAGGTTCATCGGATCTTCGGCCGGGAAGGCGCTGGCCCGCATCTTGGTGCGGGTGCCGCCCGGGTTGAGGGTGTTGACCCGTACACCGGTATTTTCCAGCTCGTCAGCCAGCACTTCCATCATGCCTTCGATGGCGAACTTGGAGATGGCATAGGTGCCCCAGTAGGCGCGGCCCTTGCGGCCCACGCTGGAGGAGGTGTAGACGATGGAGGCATCGCCCTGCTCCTTGGCGGTCTGGCGGATGAGCGGCAGCAGCGCCTGGGTCAGCAGGAATTCCGATTTGACGTTGACCTGCATCACCTCGTCCCACTCCTGCTCCTGGATGTGTTCGAACGGTGACAGGGTGCCGAGCAGGCCGGCGTTGAACAGCACGCCGTCGAGGCGGCCGAACTGCTGGGCGAAGGTCTCGGCCATGCCAAGATAGTGGCTCTTGGTGGCGCCTTTGAGATCCACCGGCACGATGGCGGGTAGCGGATGGCCGGCCGCCTCGATCTGGTCGTAGACTGCCTCCAGCTTGGCGCTGGTGCGGCCGAGCAGGATCACGGTGGCGCCGTGGGCTGCATAGGTGAGCGCCGCTTCGCGGCCGATGCCGTCACCGGCACCCGTGACCAGAATGACCTTGTCCTTGAGCAGATCCCGGGGGGCCTGATAGTTGAACATGACAACTCCTGTTAACAATTCGTGGCAGATGCGCGCGGCAAATAGAGGGGCAAGTGTACTGATCCCGCACGGCGTTTGACCAGTATGAGATGGCAAAAATGTGAATAAATCAGAGGGGTTGTGATTGTCGATTGGCATTTTTGACGGGTTGACGCAGAGTTTTTGCGCACACCGGGCAAACTCCCTAGAATGTGAAAAAATCGTCCCCCCGGGGCACACCAGTGGAGCATCAAGTGGCATTTTTGACCGAATACGGCCTGTTCCTGGCCAAGACCCTCACCCTACTGCTCGCCATCGGCGCCGTCATCCTGATGGTGGTGAGCAGCCGTCAGCCCAAATCCCGCAAGGGGGAGCTGGTGGTGACCGATCTCTCCAGCGAGCTGGAGCAGGGACGTCACCAGTTGCAGGCCGCGCTGGCCGGCAAGGCGGAGCGCAAGCAGCTGGAGAAGGCGCGCAAGGCCGAGCACAAGGCTCGGGCCAAGAGCGAAGATGCGCGCAGCCGGCTGTTCGTCATCGATTTTCACGGCAGCATGGATGCCAAGGAGGTAGCCTCCCTGCGTGAAGAGGTGAGCGCCGTGATAGGGGTGGCCCAGCCGGGCGACGAGGTGCTGCTGCGGCTCGAATCCGGCGGCGGCGTGGTACACGGCTACGGCCTGGCTGCTTCCCAGTTGCAGCGGCTGCGGGATCGTGACATCAAGCTGACCGTGGCCATCGACAAGGTGGCGGCGAGCGGCGGCTACATGATGGCCTGCGTGGCGGATCAGATCCTGGCGGCGCCGTTCGCCATCGTCGGCTCCATCGGGGTGATCGCCCAGCTGCCGAACTTCAACAAGCTGCTCAAAAAGCACGACATCGAGTTCGAGATGCACACCGCCGGCCAGTACAAGCGCACCATCACCATGTTCGGCGAGAACGACGATCAGGGGCGCGAGAAGTTTCGCGAGGAGCTGGGCGCCATTCACGAGCGCTTCAAGGCATTCGTGGCCGAGCACAGACCCAACCTCGACATCGACAGCGTCACCACCGGCGAGCACTGGCTGGCGAGCCAGGCCAAGCAGCTCGGGCTGGTGGACAGCCTCTGCACCAGCGATGACTATCTGCTGGCCCAGGCCAGCCAGCACAAGGTGGTCGGCATTCGCTACCGCAAGCCAAAAAGCCTGACCCAGAAGCTCGGTCAGCAGGCCGCCGTGGCGCTGGAGTCCGGTCTTGGTCGATTGTGGCAGCAGGGACCGTGGCGCTGAGCCAGAGCAACGTAAAACCCAATAAAAAAAGCCGGGCACTTGCCCGGCTTTTTTGATGGCGTCGGCGCTGCAGGCCGATGGCGCGTCTCAGCGCTGGAACGGGTAGACGGAGCCGAGTTTGAGGATCTGGGTCAGCTCGTCCAGCGCGGTGCGGGACTCCATGACCAGCGCCGGATCCCGCAGGTCGTCCAGTGCCAAGCTGTCGCGGTAGTGGCGATCGACCCAGCCATCGAGGCGGGCAAACTGGCTGTCGGTGATGAGGCAAGCCGGGTTGACGGCGGCCAGCTCGGTGTCGTTCATGGCCACCCGCAGCCGCAGGCAGGCGGGGCCACCGCCGTTGCGCATGCTCTGTTTCACGTCCATGTAGTGCACCCCCTTGATCGGGGTCCCCAGGGTCACCAGCTTGGCCAGATAGGCCGACACCGCCGGGTTGTCGCGACATTCGGTGGGAGCGATGATCGCCATCTCGCCGGAGGGCAGGGTGAGGATCTGGGTGTTGAACAGATAGGACTTCACCGCATCCTGCACCGACACCTCGGTAGTCGGTACCTCGATAAAGTGCAGCTCGCCGTCGCCGAACTTGGTGCGCACCTCGGCCAGCGCCGAGGCGGTGTTGAGGAACGCCTGCTGGTGGAAGAACAGCACGTTCTGGTTGCCCACCGCGATCACGTCGTTGTGGAACACCCCCTGATCGATGACGTCCGGGTTCTGCTGGATGAAGACCGCGCTCTCGTCCCCCAGGCCGTGCAGGCGGGCGATGGCCTGGCTCGCTTCCAGGGTCTGGCGGGCCGGGTAGCGTTTGGGGGCGGGTTGGGAGACATCGAAGGCGCTGCGGCCATAGACGAACAGCTCGACCCCGGATTCGCCATAGGCGCGGCACAGCCGAGTGTGGTTGGCGGCCCCCTCGTCACCGAAGTGGTCGTTCTCCGGCAGATGCTGATGGTGATAGAAGTGGCGGTCGTTGTTGAACACGGCGCGCAGGATGCGGCCGGTCACCTCGGGTTCGAGGGAGCGGTGAAACTTGTTGGTCAGGTTGGCGGGGGTGAAGTGGATGCGCCCATCCTGGGTATCGGCACTCGGGGAGACGGTGGCGGCGTTGGCGGTCCACATGCTGGAGGCCGAATAGCAGGCGGCCAGTACGGCGGGAGCCTGTTTGGCGGCCTGGGCCAGCACGCTGGCATCGTTGCCGGTGAAGCCGAGGCGGCGCAGGGTGGCGAGATCCGGTCGCTCCTGCGGGGCCAGCACTCCCTGGGTCATGCCGAGCTCGGTCAGTGCCTTCATCTTGCGCAGACCCTGCTTGGCCGCCTCCTTCGGATTGGACGCCTCTTTGGCATTGTTCTGGGAGGCGACGTTGCCATAGGACAAGCCGGCATAGTTGTGAGTCGGGCCGACCAGGCCGTCGAAGTTGACCTCGAAGTGCTTCATTGAGTACATCCTTTCGATTTTTATATGGGTAGCGGTTCCTTCCGCGCACAATGCTGCGGGATGCAGCCATTATAAGGAGATTTTGTCTTTTGTAACAAGCTGATAACGAAACTGGTTTGTTATGTTACAAGAGCGGTTGGTTATGTCGTTTCAAATATAAAAAGAGGGTGGATATAGCATAAAAATAAAAAAGCGGTTGCTTCCCGCGGCTCGGCTTCGCATTAATAAATAAAGAAACAAAGTGGTTCGGGCTGCCGGGCAAATTTGCTCACAAGATTGCTTTTTCCCGTCAAATCTCTTATACAGCCCCACAAAACCGCACACCAACCCCGTCGGGTGCAATGAGGATAATAGTTACAGCATGGGCAAATCACTGGTCATAGTGGAGTCTCCGGCCAAGGCCAAGACCATCAACAAATATTTGGGCAAGGACTACGTGGTGAAATCCAGCGTCGGTCACGTGCGCGATCTGCCCACCAGCGGCAGCGCCAGCAACGAGCCCAAAAAACCTGTCATTCGCGGCATCAAGCTGAGCGAAGCAGAGAAGGCTGCCAAGGATCGCAATGCCCTGTTCTCACGGATGGGGATCAATCCGACCGCAGGCTGGCAGGCCAACTACCAGATTTTGCCCGGCAAGGAAAAAGTGGTCAGTGAGTTGCAGAGTCTGGCCGAGAAGGCTGACACCATCTATCTCGCAACCGACTTGGATAGAGAGGGAGAAGCGATCGCCTGGCACCTGCGCGAGATCATCGGCGGCGACGACAGCCGCTACAAGCGCGTGGTGTTCAACGAGATCACCAAGACCGCCATCCAGGAGGCGTTTGCCCAGCCATCCGAGCTGAACATTCACCGCGTCAATGCCCAGCAGGCCCGTCGTTTCCTCGACCGGGTGGTGGGTTACATGGTCTCCCCGCTGCTCTGGAAGAAGCTGGCCCGCGGCCTTTCTGCCGGTCGGGTACAGTCCGTTGCGGTGCGCCTCATCGTCGATAAAGAGCGCGAGATCAAGGCGTTCGTACCGGTGGAGTTCTGGGATCTCAACGCCGATCTGCTGACCGCCGACAAGAGCGATCTGCGGATGGAAGTGGTCAGCCGCAACGGCACCGATTTCAAGCCGGTGACCCAGGCCGAGACCTTCGCCGCCGTGGCTGCCCTGGAAGGGGTCGACTACAAGGTGGTGAACCGGGAAGACAAGCCGACCGGCTCCAAGCCGTCCGCCCCTTTCATCACCTCTACCCTGCAGCAGGCAGCCTCCACCCGGCTGAGCTTCGGGGTCAAGAAGACCATGATGATGGCCCAGCGTCTCTATGAAGCGGGTTACATCACCTACATGCGTACCGACTCCACCAACCTCAGCAAAGAGGCGGTCGAGGCGGTGCGGGAATACATCGGCGAGCAGTATGGCGCCGCCTACCTGCCGAGCGAGCCGAACCTGTACGGCGCCAAGGCCAATGCCCAGGAGGCCCACGAGGCGATCCGCCCCTCCAGCGTGCTGGTGACCGCCGAGATGCTGGAAGGGATGGAGCCCGACGCCATGCGGCTCTATGACCTCATCTGGCGTCAGTTTGTCGCCTGTCAGATGACACCGGCCCAGTACGACTCCTCCACCCTGACCGTCAAGGCGGGCGAGTTCGAGCTCAAGGCGCGCGGCCGTACCCTGCGCTTCGCCGGTTGGACCAAGGCGTTGCCGCCCATGGGCCGCAAGGGCGAAGACAGCCAGCTGCCGGCGGTGACCGTCGGCGAGATCCTCAAACTCGTCAAGCTGGATCCGCGCCAGCACTTCACCAAGCCGCCTGCCCGTTTTACCGAAGCGGCGCTGGTACGCGAGCTGGAGAAGCGCGGCATCGGCCGTCCGTCTACCTATGCCTCCATCATCTCCACCATCGTCGACCGTGGTTATGTGCGGGTCGAGAGCCGCCGTTTCTTCGCCGAGAAGATGGGTGAGATTGTCACCGACCGGCTGGTGGAAAACTTCGTCGAGCTGATGAACTACGAGTTCACCGCCAAGATGGAAGACAAGCTCGATGGCATCGCCGAAGGGAGCCTGGAGTGGAAGAAGGTGCTGGATGCCTTCTACGCCGAGTTTACCCAGGAGCTGGAGAAAGCGGACAAGGCGCCGGAAGAGGGGGGCATGCGTGCCAACCAGATGGTACTGACCGACATCGATTGCCCGGATTGCGGCCGCAAGATGGGCATCCGTACCGCCACCACCGGGGTGTTCCTCGGCTGTTCCGGCTACGCCTTGCCGCCCAAAGAGCGCTGCAAGAAGACCATCAACCTGGTCTCCGCCGACGAGTTCGTCTCCGCCACCGATGGTGAAGAGGCCGAAACCGAGGCGCTGCGTGCCAAGCACCGCTGCACCATTTGCGGCACCGCCATGGATGCCTACATCATCGACGACAGCCGCAAGCTGCACGTCTGTGGTCGCAACCCGGATTGCGATGGCTACGAAATCGAAAAAGGCCAGTTCAAGCTCAAGGGTTACGAAGGGCCGAGCATCGAGTGTGACCGTTGCGGATCCGAGATGCAGCTCAAGAACGGCCGCTTCGGCAAGTACATGGGTTGCACCAACGACACCTGCAAGAACACCCGCAAGATCCTGAAAAACGGTGATATCGCGCCGCCGAAGGAAGATCCGGTCCCGCTGCCGGAACTCAAGTGCACCCAGTCCGACGCCCACTTCGTGCTGCGTGACGGGGCGGCCGGCCTGTTCCTGGCCGCCAGCAACTTCCCGAAATCCCGCGAGACCCGTGCGCCGCTGGTGGAAGAGCTCAAGCGCTTCAAGGAGCGTCTGTCGCCCAAGCACCAGTATCTGGCCGATGCCCCGGCGTCAGATCCTGACGGAAACCCCGCCATCGTGCGCTTCAGTCGCAAGACCAAGGAGCAGTACGTGATGACCGAGGTCAACGGCAAGGCGACCGGCTGGACGGCGCACTACGACAACGGCAAGTGGCAGGAGAGCCTGGCCAAGTCGAAGAAGGCGTGATTGCGCGCAGTTCACACTCTGATGAAAGAGGCCCCTCGCAGGGGCCTTTTTGTTTTCGGATGGCGGTATACTGAAACCGCTGCAAGGATGGCAGCGCTGGACACGGAGGTTGTGATGGAAATTAACGAGATCCGGCCGGGAATGACCTGTCTGACCCGGGAAGGAACCGCCTATGTGCTGGAAGTGGACAAGCAGAGTCTGCTGGTGCTGCTGCAGCGGGAGTACGAAACCATCCCGGTGCAGGTGCGCAGCGACGAGATCCTGGCCCCCATCACCCGGTGAGGCGGGCCGCCATCGTCAAAAGGGCAGGAGAAACAGCAGCTCGGCGAGGTCGGGCTGCCACTGCCACTCCCGCATCCTGACCCGCCCGCCAATCACGGGCACCCCCTCTTCCTGCAGCAATCCCGCCTGTCTGTCAAAGCCTGCCGACCCCTTGGGCAGTGAAATGGTGCCCGTCGCACCCAGTACCCGGTGCCAGGGCAGCACCTTGTCGGTCTCCCGCAGCACCTTGCCCACCAGCCTGGCCCGACCGGGCAGCCCCGCCAGATCCGCCACCTGGCCGTAACTCACCACGCGACCGGCCGGGATCAGGGCGAGGATCGCCTCGATGCGGGCAACCTTGTTCAGCGGGGCAGGGGTCGATTCCATTCTCATCCGGATCACTCGTCAATAACGACAGAAGCGCCATTGTGGCGCTTCTGTCGGGTGGCTGGCAAATGGGTCAGCCGAAGGTCTGGCTGAGCCCCTTGAGCTGCTTGGCCCGCTCCAGCAGCTCCTGACTGGAGTTGTCGACCTCCTGCATCTTCTGGCTGTTGGCGTGGGAGTACTCGGAGATCTGGTTGATGCTGCGGCTGATGTCCTCCACCACCGTCTGCTGCTGCTCGGCAGCGGCGGCGATCTGGGTGGAGAACTCGGTCACCAGTTCGATCTCCTGCAGCACGCTGTGCAGGCTGCTGGAGCCCTGGCGGGTCATCTCGGCGCATTCGCGGGTCTGCTGCAGGTTCTCCTGCATCATCCCCTTCCAGCGGCCCAGGGTGTGCTGGATCTGCTGGATGCTGCCCTGGATCTGCTCGGTTGCCTTGTGGGTGCGGGTCGACAGGGTACGCACCTCGTCAGCCACCACCGCAAAGCCGCGCCCCTGCTCGCCGGCCCGGGCCGCCTCGATGGCGGCGTTGAGCGCCAGCAGGTTGGTCTGGTCGGCGATGCCCTGGATCTCCCCCATCACGCTGCCGATCCGCTCCGACTCGCTGGCCAGCTCCACCGCCGAGTTGAAGGCCTGCTCCGCCTGTCTGGCGAGCTGCTCGATGCGCTGTTCGGTCTGGGCCAGCTGCTTGTCCGTGTGCTGGCAGCGGCTGCGGGCCTCGCTGACCTGACCGTTGGAGTCCTGGATGTTGCGGGCAATCTCGTGGGCCGTGCTGGCCATCTGGGTCATGGCGGCGGCCATCTGCTGGGTCTGGGCATCCTGCTCGTTGATGTCGAGGCAGGCCTGATGGGAGGCCTGTTTCAGGTTGGTGGCCAGGGTCTGCAGCGGATTGGTCGCATCGTTGACCCGGCCCAGCACGGTGCGGATGCGGGCCTGCAGCATCTTGATGTGAAAGTCGGCGATGGCGCCGGGGCCGTCACCGGAGTAGACCAGCCGGGTCAGGCTGTCGTATTCGCGACCCAGCTGCTGCAGATAGAGCGGCAGGGCGAAGAGCTCGCGCCAGTAGGCGCTGCCAATGAGCAGCAGGGGCAGCAGCATCAGCAGGGCTGTCGTCGGACCCTGGCTGCTGGCGGCCCAGCCGAGCAGGCCGAGCAGCAAGAGCGCGAGCAGCGGCAGGCGGGCACGGGCGAGGGAAGGGAGGCGGCGGCTGGTGCCGCGCTCCGCCTTGAGCAGGGTCTGGTAGGTCTGGCTGGCGATGCGCTTGAGCTGGGGATCCGGCTTGCAGCGCACCGACTGGTAGCCGCTGATCCGGTTGCCCTCGTAGATGGGGGTCACATAGGCATCGACCCAGTAGTAGCGGCCATCCTTGCAGCGGTTCTTCACCATGCCTCGCCAGGGTTTGCCCTCCTTGAGGTGGGCCCAGAGATCGGCGAAGGCGGCCTTGGGCATGTCGGGGTGGCGTACCAGGTTGTGATTGTGGCCGACCAGCTCCTCGACGGGGTAGCCGGCGATGCGGCAGAAGGCGGGGTTGGCGTAGGTGATCACCCCGCGCAGATCCGTGGTGGAAACCAGTTGTTCGTCGGCAGGAAACTCCACTTCGCTGTCCAGGGTATGGACGTCTCTGCGGGCCATAGGAATACGCTCCGATGTTCTTGTTGATAACTTTGTCGTTGTTATTGTGGCAGATCTGGAGGTGGCTGCAGGCTCGCGCCAGCAGGCGGCAGACCGGCTTCATAGGGGGCTGAATTTTGCCAACAATGGCGGTTGAATGGTAGGGGCAAGTTGATGTTTTGTTGGCAAATAGTAAAAAAAAGGCGGCCATCGGGCCGCCAAGGAGAAAAAGATAACACTACCTCTGTGGTACCCGGTAACGCACCTGAAGCTGGTCGAGGATCTGCAGCTGGCCCGGCAGACGGGCGGCGAAGTGCTCCCACGCCTTGCGGGCGGGGTCGCTCCAGGCCACCTCGGCGGTCGCCAGCATGCGCGGGAACAACATATAGTCGAGGCGATCGCGAGTGGTGATCAGCTCCGACCATAAGGGGCTCAGCACCCCCAGGATGTTATCGTTGGCATGGAAATCGGCTGGGGCCGGGTCACATGCGTAGACCTGCGCCAGATTGAGGGTGCCCGCCCAGTAGAGGCCGGGTTCATGAATGTCCTGGCTCCAGGCGAGATCCAGATAGAGGTGCTGGGCCGGTGCCATCACCACCGGATAGCCCGCCGTCGCCGCATCGAGCCCGGCCTGGAAGCTGGTCCAGGCGAAGATGGTGGCGTCCCGACTCACCTTGTCGCCGTGCAATATCTCCTCCCATCCCAGCATCCGCTTGCCCTTGCCGGCCAGGTACTGCTGGCAGTGGCGCAGCAGGTGGCCCTGCAGCTCGCGGCAATCCTGATACCCCTGCTGCTTCATCAGCTGCTGGCAGGCGGGGCTGTCGGTCCAGACCCCGGCGGGCACCTCGTCCCCCCCATGTGCACCAGCGGGCCCGGGAACAGTTCGCACACCTCGTCCATCACGGCTTCCAGGAAGCGGTAGGTGCCGGGCAGCGCCGGGTTGAGCACGTTGTCGTCAAAATATTGCACCGACAGATAGCGGGAGCGGTCGGCCTCCTCCACCAGCAGTTCGGGCAGCGCCTTGATGGCGGCGTGGCAGTGACCCGGGATGTCAATTTCCGGAATGATGGTGATGCCGAGCCCGGCAGCGTAGGCCACCAGCTCGCGCACCTCGCTCTGGGTGTAGTAGCCGCCGTAGGGCTCGGGGCCGCCGCTCAGCTGGGGCCCCACCGGCAGGGCGTGACCGCGCCAGGCGGCCAGCTCGGTCAGCTGGGGGAAGGCCTTAATCTCGAGTCGCCACCCCTCGTCATCGGTGAGGTGCCAGTGGAAGCGGTTGAACTTGTAGAGACTCATCAGCTTGAGCAGGCGCTTGAGGGTGGCGAGGGAGTGAAAGTGGCGGGCACAGTCGAGAAAGATGCCGCGAAAACCGAAGCGCGGTGCATCGCTGAGCTCGATGCAGGGCAGGCTCTCGCCGTGCTGCAGATACCACTGGGCCAGGCTGACGAGGCCGTGGCGCCAGCCCGCCTCGCCGCCGGCGGCAATCACTATCTCCTCCGGGGTGATGGTCAGCCGGTAGGCCTCCGGGCCCAGCCCGCTTTCAACCAGCCGGATCTCGGCGTCGTGATCCTGCGCCAGCGCGAGCCCGGTCAGTTCGTTGAAGTGGGCCAGCAGCGGGCCGAGCAGGGGACTCGGGCCGCTGACGTGGGCGCGCTCCGCCAGCCGGAAGTTGCCCTCCAGCAGCAACAGCCGATCCGGCTGGGGCACGATGCCGGCGAGGGGTTCCACCTCGGGCAGATCCGGCGCCGCAGCGGCGGATTGTGGCAGGCCCAGCTCCTCGCCGGTCAGTTCCACCGGCATCAGCTGGGGGCCGCCGCTGGCCTGGGGCAGGCTCAGGAAGAAGCCGCGCGGCATGTCGGAGAGGCGCTTGATGGGGGTGTTGCGACAGCAGAAGCACAGCTCGCTGGCCCCCGTTTGCGGGATCAAAACCTTGTAACTGCCGCTCTGGCGTTCCAGCTCCCCTCCCTCTACCGAGCCGGGATCGATGTGGCGGGCTAGGCAGAAGTGGAGTTTCCAGGGGGCATCCGGCAGCTGGCTCAGGCTGAAACGAAACCAGACGTCGTCACCGTCGCGTCGGTCGACCTGGGTGTGGATCAGGGGTGCAGACATGAAAATTCCTCTGATGGAGTGAAGGGGACGAACAGCCAGACAGCGTCCTTGTGGTATTGGTCAACCCCGGCAGGGAGCCGCAGGGCTGACATGGGTACCCCCCGCAGCGGGCAGACCGGGGTCAGGCCCGCACTTTGGGGTGGGGTGGATGGGGGCAGATTCAGGGATGCAGACATGGGTAGGCCTCCGATCGGGCAAACAGGATGGCCCCCTCCAGCGCGTCGGCGCCGGGGCTGACCAGCGGCAGGTGTGCCAGACGGGGGGCGAGGCGCATGCCGATGCCGCCGAGCAGGGCTATCCGGTCGGCGCCCAGCTGGCGCATCCCCTCCAGCAGGGTGGCCAGCTGCTGGCAGGTTTCATCCAGCAGCTGGCAGGCAAGCTCGTCGCCGTCGCTGGCGGCATCGAACACCCAGGGGGCGAAGCGGCCGTAGTCGGCGGGAATGGCGCGGGCGGCCCAGCGCACTACCTCGGCCTGATCCCGTTTGAAATGATCGAGCAAACGGATGGCCAGCGTGCTGGGGGGCAGGATGCCGTCGTGGCAGAGCAGGGATTGCTGGATGGCGCGCAGCCCCAGCCAGGCGCCGCTGCCCAGATCCGAGATGGGAAAACCGCGGCCGGAGCAGGTGTGCAGCTGGCCGTGGCGATAGATGAGCCCGGCCGAGCCGGTGCCGGCGATGAGAATGGCCCCCTCTTCGCCGCCAAAGGCGCCCAGGCAGGCACCGAAGGCGTCGGAGGTGAGCCGTACGCTTGCAAAGGGGAAGGGCATGGTCAGCATGGCGTGATAGCAGTCGGCCAGCTCGGCGGAGGCGAGCGCCAGCCCGACCCCCATCCGTTGCTGGGCATCCTCAGCCAGGCCGGCCTCGATACGGGCCTGCTCGATGGCGGCCAGCACGTTGCCGTGAGCGAGCGCGATGCCGAGCTCCAGATTGGAGCCGGCGGCGCGCCCCTCGCCGAGCAGCTTGCCGGCCCGATCCCGAATGCGGGCACGGGTGTGGGTGCCGCCGCCATCGACCCCGACCCAGAACTCAATCATGTCGACCTCCATTTCCCTGCGCATTCTGCCAAGTGATGGCCAGAGAAAACCAGGCGGCGTGGGGGATCCACTGCTCGCCCCAGCGCCAGTTCTGATCCAGCCGATCCTTGTACGCCTCTGGAATGAATGCGATCTCCGCCTCGTCATCGAAGCCGGCGGTGATGCCGTTGCAGATCCCCCCCAGCGCATTGGGATAACCGGCGGTGTAGGCGGGGTTGTTGCTGCCATGGCCCGCCAGCATGCAGGCGTTGAAGGGATTCTGCCCCAGGATCCAGTCGAGCTGGCGCTGGCCGAAGCTGAGCAGCGGCTTGCGCTGGCGCGGTAGCTGGGCAGCGGCGGCAAACGCCATGGCGGCGAGCGACGCCAGCCGGGCGTTCTCCCCCTGCCACCAGTAACCCGACTCGTTGTGATGGGGCATGAAAAAGCTCACCCGAGGCGCCTCATCGACCCCCTTCACATACTGGCGGGCGAGGGCGAACGGGTTGCCGGGGCGGGCGCACAGCGCCAGCTCGGCGGCCAGCGCCTGTTCGATGACGCGCTGGGCCGATCCCTGGCGCGCCGGATCTGGCTCGATGGCGAGATACTCCAGCAGCGCCAGCACTGGCAGGCCCGCCTCGGCGGCGTGGTAGTAGGGGCGCGAGCCATCCTCGTTGGCCGACCAGTAGTGGCCTAGCTCCGGGTGAGGGCGCTGACGGGCGCACAGCCTTTCGGCCCGCACTCTGGCCTCTGCTAGCCACTCGGGGCCCAAGGTGCGGGTCAGTTCTATGGCGGCCAGCAGGGCGCAGTAGTCGTCGATGATGTTCTCGACCCCGTCGTCCAGATAGGCCAGGTTGTGTTCACGCAGGTGCAGGTAGCCGCGGCGGGCCGCCTCGGCGTAACGGCTGGCATCAAAGTCGCCGCTGACACTCTCGCGGGCGGCGCGGGCGAGCGCCGCGATGGCCATGCCGCCCCCTTGGCGAAAACCTGCCTGCCAGCTGGCGGACTTGAGCCCCTGCTGGGTGGCGTAGGCGCACAGCTCGCGCTGGGCGGGATCCTTGCTCCACTTGTCGAACAGGGTCATGTAGAAGAAGCCCGACTCATCCTGCATCCGGCAGAGAAAATCCGCGCCGTGCAGCGCCTCGTCGTTGAGCCGCTTGCAGAGGTTGACCCCGTCGATGTCCTGGCGCGGGGCCAAGAGCTCGCGACACTTGAGCAGGGACCAGACCACCATGGGGGTCTGCTGGGGGTTGAGGTAGTTGGCGTAGGAGAGGTGGCTCAGGTACTTGCTCACATCCCCGCTGGCGTCATACCAGCCGCCGTGCACGTCTTTGCGCTGGTCACTGCCAAACAGGCGGGCGCTGCGGTCGGCCCGATCGAAGGCGCCGCTGGCGCGCTGCCCCTTGAAGTAGTGAATGAGGTCGGAGAGGCAGCGGCTGGCCAGCAGATCCTGGCCGATGGTGAAGGGGGCGGTGCGCACGATGCGCTCCTTGGTGCCCGTCTGGATGAGGGCCTCCAGCCGGTAGTGGCCGGGCTCTTTGCAGGGGGAGAAGTCGGCGCGCCAGTAGTGGCGCCCCTGCCAGCCCTCGACCTGGCCGGCCGGCTGCAGCGGGATTTCCAGCAGGATGCGCTCGTCATCCTGGCGCAGCAGCCTGAGGTGGCCGCGGATATCGAGGTCGGTGTCGCTCTGCAACAGGGCGATCTTCTCCCCGTCGCACTGGTAACCCACCTGATTGATCAAGAGTTCCATCAACGTCTTACTCCTGTGGCTCGCCTGGCGTGGCGAGGCACATTGCGGGGCCCTGACGGCCCCGTGGCGAGGCGTGGCCGGACGCCGTGTCCGGCCGGTCTGTCATTGGTAGAGGTAGCAGCGCACGAAGTGGTTGTCGGCGAGCTTGCTGACGGGGGGCAGGGTCTCCTTGCAGCGGGGCATCGCCTGATTGCAGCGCCCGGCAAACGGGCAGCCGCAGGATTCCGGCGTCCAGAGCGGGATCTCCCCCTTGCGGCCCCCCTCCAGCTCGGCGTGGATGCTCTTCTCGGGATCCGGCACCGCCGAGATGAGCAGCTGGGTGTAGGGGTGCTGGGGGTGGTGCAGGATCTCGTCCACCTCGCCCCACTCCACCATGTGGCCCACGTACATCACCGCCAGATCTTCGGCCACGTAGCGGGCGGTGGCGATGTCGTGGGTGATGTAGAGCATGGAGACTCCGAGTTCATCCTTCATCTGCTCCATCAGGTTGAGGATGCCGATGCGAATGGAGACGTCGAGCATGGAGGTGGGCTCGTCCGCCAGCACCACTTCGGCCTCCACCGCCAGGTTGCGGGCGATGTTGACCCGCTGGCGCTGGCCGCCGGAGAGCTGGTGCGGGTACTTGGCCGCGGTCGCCTTGGCGGGGGTGAGCCCCACCTTCTCCAGCAGGCCGTAGACCATGTCGGGCAGATCTTTCTTGTCGATCACCTTGCTGTGCAGCAGCAGGGGGCGGGCGATGTGGTGGTAGATGGTGTGGGTCGGGTTCAGCGAACCGAACGGATCTTGCCACACCATCTGCACGCTCTGACGGTAGTCGAGCAGGGCGGTGCCCTTGTTGAACTCCTCGAGGTCGCGGCCCCGATAGAGGATGCGGCCACCGGAGAGCTTGTACATCTTGGCGATGATCTTGGCGATGGTGCTCTTGCCGGAGCCGGACTCTCCCACCACCGCCAGGGCGCGGCCCCGGTGCAGGTTGAAGGTGATATCCGAGAGGGCCCGCATCTTGCCGCTCTTGATGGCGTTGGAGTTGACGGGGAAGTCCTTGTAGAGGTGCTGGACTTCGATGATGGGGGCGTCGGTTTGGGCGATTTGCATGACAGACATCCTTAACAGCCAGCGGCCTTGTCCAGATAGATCAGGGGATCTTGTTGCTCATCCTGCGCCTCATAGAGGTGGCAGGCGGTTTGTTGGCCGGGGCGGATCTCGGCCAGTTTGGTGTACTGCTGGCGGCAGCGCTCGTGCACCCTGGCGCAGCGGGCCTGAAAGCGGCAGCCCACCGGCACCTCCAGCAGGTTGAGCGGGGTGCCCGGGATCCCTTCCAGCACCGTCTTGGGCCCGTGCAGAGGTGGGAAGGAGTTGCCGAGCCCCTTGGTATAGGGGTGCAGCGGCGCGGTCAGGATCGCCTTGGCCGGCGCCACCTCCACCAGTTCACCGGCATACATGATGCCGATGCGATCGCAGAACTCGACCATCAAGGAGAGGTCGTGGGTGATGAACAGGATGGAGAAGTTGAACTTCTCTTTCAGTGCATAGACCTTCTGCAGGATCTCCCGCTGCACCACCACATCGAGCGCCGTGGTCGGCTCATCCATGATCAGGAGCTCGGGGTTGAGCGCCATGGCGATGGCGATCACCAGCCGCTGGCGCATGCCGCCGGAGAACTGGTGCGGGTAGTCCTTGAGCCGGCTCGGGTGGATGTCGACGATGGCGAGCAGCTCCTGGGCGCGCTTGATCGCCTCATAGCGGGTCAGCCCCGGGTTGTGGGCCAGCAGCACGTCGCAGAACTGCTCCTCCATGCGCAGCACCGGGTTGAGCGCATTCATGGCGGACTGGAACACCACCGACACCTGCTGCCAGCGGTAGGAGCGCAGCCGCTCGTCGCCGTAATGGAGGATGTTCTCCCCCTTGAACAGGATCTCGCCGCCGCTGATGTAGGCGGGCGGCTTGTGCAGCCGCGCCACCGAGAAGGCGACGGTGGACTTGCCGCAGCCCGACTCGCCGGCCAGGCCGAACACTTCACCGGGGGCGATGTCGAAGCTGACCGAGTTGACGGCGCGCACGTCGCCGTTCTCGGTGATGTAGTCGACGCAGAGGTTGCGTACCGACAGCAGGGGTTGTTGCGATCTCATGCTGTCTTCTCCTGTACGGCAGGCACCGGCGTGGTGACGGGGGCGGCGAGTTTCTTCCAGCGATTGAGCCCCTTGTGGGAGCGCAGCTGCGGGTTGGCGATTTCGTCGATGGCGAAGTTGAGCAGGGCCAGGCCGGCACCGAGCGTTGCGATGGCGAAGCAGGGGGCCAGGATCTCCCACCAGGCGCCGACCAGGATGGCGCTGGAGGTCTGGGCGTTGTAGAGCATGATGCCCCAGCTCACTACGGTGGGGTCGCCCAGGCCGAGGAACTCCAGGGTCGCTTCGGTGACGATGGCGTAGATGATGGAGCCGATGAAGCTCACCCCGATGATGGAGATGAGGTTGGGCAATATCTCCACCAGGATGATGCGCCAGGCCGGCTCGCCCAGCACCTCGGCGGCGATGACGAACTCTTTCTCCCGCAGTGCCAGAGTCTGGGCCCGGATGACGCGCGCGCCATAGGCCCAGGAGGTAAAGCCTATGATGAGCGCGATCACCGTCGGTGACGCTTCCCCGATAAAGCTTGCCAGCACCAGCAGCAAGGGGAGGTTGGGGATCACCAGCACCACGTTCATCAGGAAGGTGAGGCACTCGTCTATGACGCCGCCGAAGTAGCCGGCGGTGATGCCGACAGTGATGGCGAGGGCGCACACCAGAATGCCAGCACCGAAGCCCACCATCAGGGAGATGCGGGCGCCGTTGGTGAACTGGGCCCAGATGTCGTGACCCATGCGGGTGGTGCCCATCACGTACTCGGCACTGGGCGGCTGGTGCGGGCGGGAGACCCGCTTGGTCGGCTCGTAGCTGGCCAGCAGCGGGGCGAACAGCGCCATCAGCACGAAGCTGACCACGATGAAGAGGCCGCAGGCGGCCTTCTTGTTGCCCAGCAGGATTTTCAGAATAGTCGGCATGCGCATCTTATTTGCCTCCGGTACGCAGACGGGGATCCAGGAAGACGTAGAGCACGTCGGCCAGGAAGTTGAAGCTGAGCATGGTGATGGTCATGATGAGCAGCTGCCCCTGAATGAGCGGGTAGTCGCGGGCCAGAATGCCCTGATAGAGGGTCAGACCCAGTCCCGGGTAGTTGAAGATCACCTCGGTGATGAGGGATCCGCCGATGACGAAGCCCAGCGCCATGGAGAGGGCGGTGACGCTCGGCAAGATGGCGTTGCGGGCGCCGTAGTTGAAGATCACCCGGTTGCTGGAGAGCCCCTTGGCCTTGGCCATGGTGATGTAGTCCTCGCCCAGCAGGTTGATCATGTTGTTGCGCATGGTGATGAGAAAGCCCCCCACCTGCACCATGGCCAGGGTGCCCACCGGCATGATGGCGTGGGTCAGGATGCTCTTGATGTGCTCCCAGCCCCAGTCAGGCTTGATCTCCGGGCTGTAGGCGTAGCCGATGGGCAGCCATTCCAGGCTCACCCCGAACAGGAAGAGCGCCAGCAGCGAGATGACCACCGGCGGAATGGCCTGCATCACCAGGGTGAGCGGGGAGAGGAAGCTGTCCATGCGTCCGCCCCGGTGCCAGGCGGCGAAGATGCCGACGATGGAACCGATGGAGAAGCTCAGGATGGTGGAGGTGCCCACCAGGAACAGGGTCCAGCCGATGGCGCGGCCGAGCACGTCGGCGACCGGTTGGGGGTAGTAGCGCACCGAGGTGCCGAGATCCCAGGTGAAGACACTCTTCACATAGGTGAGAAATTGGGTGCCGATGGGGCCGTCCACGAAACCGAAGGTGGCCTTGAGGGCTTCCAGGGCGGCGGGTTCCATCATGGCGCCGGCCCGTGCAAACATGACGGAGACGGGATCCCCCGGCATGGCTCTGGGTAGCAGGAAGTTGATGGTGGCGGCCACCAGAAAGGCGACCAGATAGAAGGAAAAGCGTCTCAGTATGAATCCCATGATGATACCTTTTACTGCTGGCCCGCCCCGCGCCGGGCATAGTTACCCCAACCCCGGCAGAGCCGGGAAAAAGGGGGATGGGCGGGGAAGAGGGCCCCCCGCAGGGGGCCGGGATTGATTAGCTGTTCGGCTTGAGTGACAACACGTGCAGCAGACGCTCCGGGGTGTCCGGGTGAACCTGCGGCTTGGCGACCGGGTTGTCGGCACTGAACCAGCCGTGGAAACGCTTGGTGCTGTATTCGTACCAGGTCGGGTTGTTGAACACCGGGATGATGGTCTGGTTGGCACCGACCTTGTCCTGGATCTCGAACATGATCTCCTTCTGCTTGGCGGCATCGGCGGTCTGGGTAAAGTCGTCGATCAGCTTGTCCAGCGCCGGATCCTTGTAGCGGGGTGCCGCAAAGCGGTTGCCGCGCTCACCCATGTTGCGGGAGTGGAAAGCCGTCTCGAAATACTTGTGCGGGTTGGCACCGGCAAAGTAACCCTGCAGGGCGACGTCGAAGTCACCGGTGATGAGGTTTTCGGTCCAGACGGTGGCTTCCGGGGTGGCGGTCTTGGCGTTCAGGCCCAGTGCCTGCAGCCCTTCCACGCCGATCTGGGCGGTGTTGACCCAGTCGGTCCAGCCGTTCGGTACCAGTACCTTGAACTCGATCTTCTGGCAGGTGGGGGTGTCGAGGAACTTGTCGCCGTCACAATCCTTGTAGCCGGCCTGTTTCAGCAGGGCCTTGGCGCCTTCCAGATCGAACTTGTTGTACTTGCCGTACTTCTTGTCCACTTCCGGGTTGTTCCAGGAGTCGAACGCCTTGCCCAGACCTGACGGGTACTCGTTGACGGTCGGGTAGCCGTAGCCCGCGATATCCACCATGGACTGGCGGTCCATCGCCATGGAGAAGGCGCGACGGAAGTTGATGTCGTTGAAGGCTTCGTGGTTGCCCGGTTTCTTGGCCTGGAAGTTGACGTTGAACGCCACCGTGCCGGAGGCCGGGAACCAGTACTTGTTGTTCTTCGGATCGTTGCCGACGTAGAGGCGCTCGATGTCCGGCACGAAGGAGCCGAACCAGTCCACGTCACCCTTCATTACCGCGGCCAGTACCTGGTCGTTGGTGGCCATCTGCGGCATGCGCAGGCAGTCGATGGAGAGGTTGGCGTTGTCCCAGTAGTGCGGGTTGCGGCACTGGGTGTAGAGCTGGGCGGAGAAGTTGTCCACTTCGGTGAAGGGACCGGTGCCGACTGGCTTGTCGTTGGTGAAGGCGACCGGGTCTTTCACCGACTTCCACTGGTGCTCGGGCACGATGGGTACCAGTACCAGATCGTTCACCACGTTGGTGTTGACGTCGGTCAGGTCGAACTGGACCTTGTTGGGGGCCAGCTTCTCGACGCTCTTGATCTGGGTCCAGATTGAGCGCTCGTCCAGCGCCTTGTTGGCCTTGACCAGATTGAAGGAGAACAGGATGTCATCGGCGGTAAAGGGCTGCCCGTCCGACCACTTCACGCCGTCACGCAGATCGAAGGTGACGGACTTGAGGTCCTTGCTGAACTCGTAATGGGTGGCCAGACGATAGACGGGTTTGCCACCCTGCATATCGTTGAAGATCACCAGAGGTTCATAGATGAAGTGACGAGTGGTGTGCAACAGACCCGCTTGCAGGAAGGGGTTGAAGTTCTTGACCCACGCGGTCTCCTGTTGTGCGACCAGGGTCAGCACCGTCTTGTTGTCGGGCCGCCATGGCGTTACCGGCAGCGCCGGCAAGCATCATGGTGCCCAGCATTACAGCAGTAGAGATTTTGGATACTTTGGCAAGCATATTATTTCCTTTCTTATTTATATTCCTTGTTTGGATTTGAGCACCGACTTCGCATGCTGGGGAGGTCGGCCCTCAATGTTGGCCAGGTTTTGCACCCTTGTAGTTGTGTCATCCAACGTCCCTAGCAAAGCAGAGTTAACAGGAAAACAACAACTGTTCAGATCGTCGATATCGTAAAAATCGACGCCCTCACGTCAATTTCGTCAAAACTGCTTTTAACTCGATTTAAATCATCATGTTATGTTAATTGCTTTGGCGTAATAAGTCCCTGTGAATCGACCTTTCATGACAATTGTGTGAATTGGATCGGCTCTCGTTTTGACGTATGGCGAAGGCTTAATTCTGCACAAAAAAAAACCGCCCCGGCAAGTGTGAGCCAGGGCGCAGATTGGGCGGTGGATATCAGGGTTTGCGGTTGGCGAGCTGGCGCAGGGTCTGGGCGCTGTGGTGCAACTGCTGGCGCTGGACCTCGTTGAGCTGGCCGTGATTGAGCACGTACTCGGCGGTGGCGACCACCGTCTTCCAGCGCGGCGCCTTGGGCAGGGTATCCAGGCTCAGGTACTTGTCGAGGGTGCGGGTCTGCGGGCTGGAGCGGTCCATGTAGACCCGCCACAGCTTGCTCTTCTCGGCCAGCACTATCTTGCCCTTGCCGGTGCTCTGCTGCCAGGCATCCAGGGTGAGCCGCATGGTGTCCACCAAGGCGCGGCGCAGAGGCTCGTCATCCTGCTGGCGGATGAGGTCGTCGGCCAGCGAGCGGAACTCCCCGCCCAGCCGGCTCAGCTCGCCCAGCAGCTGGCCATCCTCGATGATGGCCTGGCGTGACAGGCTCTTGAGGGCGTTCTCCAGCGCCATCACCCGGTTCTCGTCCTGCCGCAGTTCGGTGCTGAGGGTGAGGGCGAAGGCGGCCTGCCCCCCCAGGCTGATGGGCAGGGCGCGAGCATTGAGCTCGTCTTTTTGCCCGGCCACCAGAAACGCCAGCTGCTGCTCCCCCCGATCATGCAGATCGGGCCACTGGCTGGTCAGCGGGCTGGCGAGCCAGTCGTCCAGCGGTTGCCCCTCCATGGCTTCCGGCTCCTGGCCCAGCAGGCGGGCCAGTGCCCGCGAGGCGAACAGCACTGTGCCCTGACCATCGATGAACACCATGGGATCGGCTCCTTCGCCGAGCAGACCCAGCAGCCGCTCCTGATCCTGATGCAGCTGCTCCTGCAGCAGCAGACGGTGCTCTATCTCCTGCTTGAGCAAGCGGTTCTCCACCAGAGAGGCGCGCCCGGCGCTGGCTTCCAGCAGTGCCCTGACCCGGGCGAACAGCTCCTCCTTGCAGAAGGGTTTGACCAGATAGTCATTGGCGCCGGCGTTGAAGCCCTCCTCGATGTCCTTGGGCTGGTTGAGGGCGGTGAGCAGCAGTACCGGCAGCTTCTCCTTGGGGTGCTGCTGGCGCAGCCGGCGGCAGACGTCGAAACCGGAGAGGGTGGGCATCATCACATCCAGCAGGATGAGGTCGACCGGCTCCTCGGCCAGCTTGGCCAGCGCATCGTGGCCGTCGCTGCTGGGCAGGATGCGATAACCGCAGGGCTGCAGCAGGTGGCGCAGGATGTGCAAATTGATGGGCTCGTCGTCCACCACCAGGATGAGGGGTGCATCCTCAGGAGGAGGGGGAGGTCATCGCTCTCCCAGTCCGGCAGGGCGAGCGGCTGCTGGCGCACCAGCTGGTGCTCGATCTGGCGGCTGTCGAGGGTCAGGCTGCCCGCCTTGCCGCTGGCGAGCGGCAGGGTGAAGGCGAAGGTGGAGCCGACGCTCGGCTCGCTCTCCACGAACAGCTCGCCCCCCATCAGGTGCACCAGCTGGCGGGTGATGGAGAGGCCGAGGCCGGCCCCCTGCTTGCTGACCTCCGGGCTCATCTGCACCAGCGGCTCGAAGATGTGCTCCAGGTGATCCGGGGCTATGCCGATGCCGGTGTCGGTCACCTTGATGCGCAGGAAGTTGTCCTCCACCAGGGCGCTCAGCACCACCTTGCCCTGCGGGGTGTACTTGATGGCGTTGCCCACCAGGTTGTAGAGCACCTGTTCGAGCCGCTGCTCGTCGGCCAGCACCGGCGGCAGCTCCACCGGGCTGATGTCCACCAGAGTCAATGGCTTGGCCTGCACCAGGTGCTGGCAGAGATCCAGCACCAGCCGGATGACTCCCTTGGAGGAGACCGGCTGGGGGTGGATCTCCAGCTGGCCGTAGCGCATCTGGTGGTAGTCGAGCAGATCGTCCACCAGCCGGGCCAGGCCGTCGGCGCTCTTGATGATGAGCCCCAGCTGTTTTTGCTGCCCTTCGGTCAAGTCCTGCTGGCTGGCGAGCATGGATTCGGCCATCCCCTTGATGCCGTGAATGGGGGTGCGTAGCTCGTGGGAGGTGTTGGCCAGCAGCTCATCCTTGAGCTTGTCCGCCTGCTGCAGACTGAGGTTCTGCTTGTGGGTCAGCTTGACCTGCTGCTGCAGCTCCTGGGTCTGGCGTTCGATGAGTTCGATCTTGTCCTTCACCGAGCGCTGCATGTGGCGAAACGCTTGGGCGAGCCGGTCGATGTCATCGTCGGTGCGTTCGATGGCGATGGGGTGATCCAGCGCACCGTCGGCCACCTGCTCGGCGGCGGCGGTGAGGGAGCGCAGCGGCGCCGTGATGGAGTGGGAGAGCCAGCGGGAGAAGAGGATCAGCAGCAGCAGGGAGCCGGCCCCCAGCAGGATCACCAGGGTCTCCAGCTGGCGGATGGGGCGATAGGCCTCGCTGGTGGAGATCTCGGCGATGAAGGCCCACTCGGTGTCGAACACCTTCACCTGGGTGTAAGCGGCCAACACCTCGTCATCGTGGTAGGAACGAAACAGCCCGACCCCCTGCTCGCCGGAGAGCGCCTTGACCACCAGCGGGGTCTGTAGCGGCCGGAAGTTGGGGCGAAAGCTGTTCTCCACGCTGAATTCAGGCGCCAGCCAAGCGTTGGCGCGCATCCGCTTGTCCGGGCCGATGAGGATGGTCTCGCCGGTCTCGCCGAGCCCTTCCCGCTCCGCCATGATCTGGTTGAGCTTGTCAGGCAGCAGCTCGAAGATCACCACGCCGCGCACATAGTCGTATTGCATCACGGGGGCGGCCATGTAGGCGACCACCTGGCCGGTCAGCTCGTTGCGGCCAAAATCGGTGAACTCGAAGATCTGCTGCGGCTTCTGGCCGCCGTCGAGGCGCCGCTTGATCTTGGCGAAGGTGCTGCCAAGTCCGCTCGACTGGTAGGGGCCGGAGAGCAGGTTGGTGGCGAAGTTGGCGTGCTTGGTGACCGAATAGACCACGTCGCCGTTGAGATCGATGAGAAAGATGTCGCTGTAGTTGGACTTGCGCACCATGTCGGCGTAGCCGCGGTGAAAACGCTGATGCACTCGGCCGTACATCTCGTCCGCCAGGATAAGGGCGCTGATGGAGGGTTCGATGTCGCTGGTGCTGTCGGGTTTTTGCAGCTGATCCCAGGAGCCCGGCACATAGCGGGCCTGGGCACGGGCACGAGCCTCCTGCGGTGTGGTGCCGAGTTTCTCGAAGGCACCGGTGAAGCCATAGAAGCGACCGATACTGTTGCCGGCAAAATCCTGCTGGGAGAAGTTGATGATCTGCTCTTTGAGGTTGCCGAAATAGTCTTCCAGCTGGTTCTTCTTGATGTTGCGAACGGAAACCAGATGGTTGGAAGTCTGGGTGGTGAGATCCTTGCCGTGGCTATAGAGGAAAAACAGGGTGACGACCAGGAAGGGCACCATGGCTAGCATGAAAAATGCCAGCATCAGCTGCGGCCTGAGCCCACGGGGCTTGAAGATCCATTTCATCGGGTGATTTTCAATTGAGAATCCGGTTACTAACCGCAGCAAGTCTCTGACTAAAGGCTAATCATTTCAATGACTTTATCTCAAATTCGCCTGTGGGGTCACAGCCTGGTGCGGATTTTTTGGGCAAGCCGTCTAAACCCTGAGCAAACAGCACGGGAAAGGGCTCAAAGTGCGAAAAAAGGGTTGTGCCCGCGCTCGGGGTACGTATAATGCGCCTCGTTGTCAGGCAACTGGCAGCGAAGCAGTACAGGCGGGAATAGCTCAGTTGGTAGAGCACGACCTTGCCAAGGTCGGGGTCGCGAGTTCGAGTCTCGTTTCCCGCTCCAATTTTCCATGGCACCAATCATGGATATCACTTTCAAGGCAATGCCTTGTCAGCATGGCGCGTTAGCAAAGCGGTTATGCAGCGGATTGCAAATCCGTTTAGTCCGGTTCGACTCCGGAACGTGCCTCCATCTTCTTCTTGTTTCATCCCATAACGCATTTTCATTACACCAGCCCGGTGTGGATCACTCTGCTCAATATCCTTGCTGCAACAACAGCTGCTCACAGCCCTGCTGCTGCCACTCCCGTTCCAAATAGCGGTTGACCTGCGTCAGGTCCTGTCCCCGGTATTGAAACTGCACTTCGGCCGAGTGTTCGGTCACATCCATCATCTTCTGTTTCAACTGGCCACATTGCCACATGCTGACGGTGGGCGCTCCCTTGTAGGCCAGCGTGATGCTGTCGGCCTGGTTGAGCTGCCAATCCTGCCACTCCGACCAGAGCAGCAGGCCCAGTATCCCTATGATCGCCATTTCTGCGGGTTTCATCGCACCGACTCCATCTTGAGTGCCAACTCATTAAATCTGGTCGACGGGAGCTGCTTTGCCAGCTTTTGTTGCCTGTAAGTTAATGGATGTAACCCAATTTCACTTTAAGGCTTTTAAGGGATCTTTTTGCAAAAAAATGGGAATCTTGGTGTAGTAATCCTACAAATTGTGGAGTAATCTTTGCTCAGTGGTCTTACCAGTAAGGAGTTCTATCATGTTTCATCCCTATTCCCTGACTCAGATAATTCTTCGTCGCATCTATGTGCTGCTGGTGGGTATGCTGGCCTTCCCCGTGATGCTGTTTCGCAGCGATCGGGCCCGTTTCTACAGCTATCTGCACCGGATCTGGAACAAGACCAGCACCAAGCCGGTATGGCTCAAGATGAGCGAGCGTGGCGAGCGGATCTTCTACTAAGTCAGGTTTCAATTGAAAAAGACAGCTGCGGCTGTCTTTTTTGTCATCAAGTATCGGCCGCCGATGCCCGCACGGTTGTATCGTGCCAATCAAACCCCGCCCTGTAGCGGGGTTTTTTATTGCCTGCAACCCGGGGATTGGCGGCGGCAGGGTGGCGCAGTGCACATTTTCATGGCGAAAGAACATTTGAAAGGGGAATGAAATAACCCTTTAAAAACAATATTTTGACAATTGTGTTTTTTATAGATGTGTCGATTTTGCATTTTTTTTGAAATCAATTCGTCGGCGCCCCGGTTCTATGGAGGGCATCCGGTCGTGACCGATCGGGCACACCACACACAATCAGAAGGAACAGAAAATGAACGTTAAAAAGAGCACTGCCATCGCCTCCGCCATGACCGGTCTGCTGGCCCTCGGCGCCCAGTTTGTCGCCGCCCCTGCCATGGCTGCTGATGAAAAGGAGAAGTGCTACGGGGTGGTGAAGGCGAGCAAGAACGACTGCGCGACCAAGACCAGCTCCTGTGCAGGTACCGCCAAGATGGATGCCCAGGGTGACGCCTTCGTAGTGGTGCCCAAGGGGCTGTGCGAGAAGCTGGCGGGCGGTTCGCTGCAACCCAAGTAAGGCTGGGTGCCACGGTGTTGCCCCAGGGGCACCGTGGCCTTCTTTTGGCTGGTTTGCAGCGAGGCTTTGCGATGAACCCCTTGATTGGTATTGGATTGCGCACGCCCCATTACGACGAGATATTGCGCACCCTGCCGGCGGTTGGCTGGCTGGAGGTGCACAGCGAAAATTACTTTGAACGTCACAGCCGGGGTTTTCAGGTATTGAGCGAGCTGGCCAGGCACTATCCTGTCAGCCTGCACGGCGTCGATATGTCGCTGGGCTCGGCCGATGCACTCGACCTTGAACACCTCGCCAGCCTCTCGGCGCTGGCCCGCGCCATCAAACCGGTGCGCATTTCGGAACACCTCAGCTGGGGCAGCATTGGGGGGCGCCACTTCAACGATCTACTGCCGGTCCCCTATACCCGGGAGGCCTTGCTCACCATGAGCGACAAGATCATGCAGGTGCAGGATGCACTTGGCTGCCGGCTGCTGATTGAGAACCCCTCCTCATACCTGCAACTGGCGGGGGAGATGCCGGAGTGGGAGTTTCTGGCGGAGCTGCAGCGACGCAGCGACTGCGCCATCCTGCTCGATCTCAACAACCTCTACGTCAGTGCCTTCAACCACGGCTTTGCGTGCCGCGACTATCTGGCTGCCATCGACATCGCTACGGTGGGCGAAATTCACCTGGCCGGTTTTACCGATCAGTCTCTGCCACGGGGGCATCTTTACATCGATACCCACAGCGCGCCGGTGAGCGAGCCGGTGTGGGCCCTCTATGAGGAGATCTGCCACAAGCGCGCCATTCCCACCCTGATCGAGTGGGACCTCGAGATCCCCCCGCTCCCCGTGCTGTTGGCGGAGGCCGAGCGCGCGAGCGCCATGCTGGACGCCGCCATGGCCGCTGATCTTGTGCCGGAGGCCGCCCATGTCTGAACTGGCTCGCCGGCAGCAGCAGTTTGCCGAGGGGCTGCTTGGCCAGAGCGAGGCCATCCTGCCCCACATCCACTCCCGTCTCTTTACGGCGGATGCCGTGCTGCAGGTCTATCGCAACCACTTCATCCTGAGCCTTGGCGAGGTGCTGGCGGGCAGCTACCCGGCCCGTCAAAGCCATGGTGGGGGAGGCGTTTTTCGACGCCGCGGCGCGCGGCTTCGTACTGGCAGAGCCGCTCTACGAAGGGAGCGTGATGCACTACGGTGCCGGCTTTGGCGACTGGCTCGCCCGGCTGCCGACCACCGCAAATCTGCCCTGGCTGGGAGAGCTGGCCCGCTTCGAGTGGGCACTGGAGCGCACCAGTTTGCTGGCTGCCGAGCAGCGCCACTGGCCGGCCGAGCGGGTAGCCGCCCTGCCGCCAGCTGCCTGGCAGACGCTGGTGCTGATCCCGGCCTGCGATCTGTGCCTGTTCAACAGCCCGCGCCCGGTTGATGCTCTATGGCAGATGGCCCTGCACGAGGGAGAAACAGTGCAGGATCTGGCCGCTCCCGCCTGGCTCGCCCTCAAGAAACAGCCCGATTGCCGGGTATTGCCGCTGAGCCTGAGCGAAGGAGAGTGGCGCCTGCTGGATGGCTGCCGCCAGGGCATTTCCCTGTCGGCCCTGCTGGCGCGGGACTCGCAGGCTGCAGAGTCTCTGTCCCGCCTCGTCACCCTGGGCCTGTTGGTCGATGTGACCTCAACGCTGGAGTAAATTCGATGACAAATCACAAGTGGACACTGATGCAACCGGTGGGCCCCACCGTTCCCTGGTGGCTGAGCGGTGCCCTGTTGCTGCTGGCCAGATGTTGGGTGGCGGTGGCCTTCTTTCGTTCCGGCTGGCTCAAGCTGAGCGCCTGGGACAGCACCCTCTATCTGTTCGAATTCGAGTATCAGGTGCCCCTGCTGCCCTGGCAGTGGGCGGCCTGGCTTGGCACGGCCACCGAGCTGTTGCTGCCGGTGCTGCTGCTGGTCGGGCTTTTTACCCGGCCGGTCGCCGCCCTGTTGTTTGCCTTCAACATGGTGGCGGTGATCTCCTATCCCACCCTCTGGGCCGGCGGTTTTTACGATCACCAGCTGTGGGGCTGGATGCTGCTGACTCTGGTCGTCTGGGGCGCGGGGCCGCTGGCCTGGGACCAGTGGCGCCTTGCCAGGCGGGCGTGAAGTCTCCACACTGGCGCTTTGTTCAGGTGCCCGTGGGGTGCCTGTTCACCTCAACGAGCATTACAAGGAGAAGCGCCGATGATCATCCGTCAGGCAACGCAGGCAGACATTCCCGCGCTGGTGACCCTGCGCATGGCACTGTTTTGTGAGGTGGGGGAGCTGAGCGAACCGCTGGCCGACCTCGATCTCTGGCAGGCGACCAGCCGCTACTTCAGCACGTCGCAGGCCGAGGAGAGCGCCCGCTCCTGGGTGGCGGAAGTGGATGGCGAGGTGGTGGCGAGTGCGACCCTGGCCCTCTTCGTGCGCCCGCCCTATCCCGGCAACCTGGCGGGGAGGGAGGGCTATCTGCTCAACATGTATACCCTGCCGGCCCACCGCCGGCGGGGGTTGGCCGGCGCCCTGCTGGATCAGATGGCGGACTATGCCAGGGCACAGCAGCTGGGCCGGGTCTGGCTGCACGCCAGCGACGAGGGGCGCCCGCTCTATGAACGGATCGGTTTTGTGGTCAATCCGGCTTACCTGGAGTGGCAGCTCGGGTGATCCCTCGCCGGGCCTGGCACGTATCAGGCGCAGGCTCGCACTGCGAGCCCCTCGCCGGCTGTGGCAAAATATCGGCCAAATTCTGATCGCACCACGGTGCTCAACTAAGATCAGCCTCAACAGGTTCGTGACGGTTCACCCAGCACCGAGTCTTGTGCCCTTTTCCACCTTGTCAGTACAGAGGTATGACATCCATGTTCAACAACAAGCTGAAGGCGCAGTTGCAGGCCTGCCAGGCACAGCTGGCCGAATCCCAGGGCTTCGTGGAGGCGGTCAAGGAAGGGATCGCAACCATCATGTTCACCCCGGATGGCGAGATCCTGGAGGCCAACCAGCCATTCTTGAGCCTGATGGGTTACAGTGCGATGGAGTTGCAGGGGCAGCACCACCGAATGTTTTGCAGCCCGGAGCTGGCTCGCTCTGCCGATTACCAGCAGTTCTGGGCCCAGCTCAAGCAGGGCCGGGTCAAGTCCGGCATCTTCTCGCGTCTCAACAAGCGGGGCGAGGTGGTCTGGTTGGAGGCGAGCTACTTCCCGGTCAAGTCGCAGGGGCGGGTGACCCGGGTGATCAAGATCGCCAGCGACATTACTGACAAGCATCAACAACTGCTGAGCCAGCAGGCGATCACCAAGGCGCTGGAACGCTCGCTGGCGATTATCGAGTTCACTCCGAATGGCGATATCATTTCGGCCAATCCCAATTTCCTGAGCTGTCTCGGCTACACCCTGGCCGAGATAAAGGGGCGCAATCACCGCATGTTCTGCGATGACGCCTTCTATGAAGAGCACCCCCGCTTCTGGGAGGAGCTGGCTCAGGGACAGTTCAAGTCCGGGCTCTTCTTGCGGCGCAACAGTCATGGCGATGCGATCTGGCTGGAGGCCACCTACAACCCGATCTGCGACGAAAGCGGCAAGGTGAACCGGGTCATCAAGTTTGCCAGCGACATCACCGAGCGGGTGACCAAGAGCCACGCCGTGCGCGATGCCGCTCAGGTGGCCCATGCCACGGCCCAGGAGACCCTGCGCAGTGCCGAGCAGGGGGCGGATCTGTTGCGCTCGGTGGTGGACACCTCGTCGCTCATCAGCGAGCAGGTGGACAAGACCATTCTGCTCATCAACCAGCTCAACGAGCAGTCCAAAAGCATCGAGGCGATTGTCTCCACCATCAGCAGCATCGCCGATCAGACCAATCTGCTGGCCCTCAATGCGGCCATCGAGGCGGCCCGGGCCGGGGATCAGGGGCGCGGTTTCGCAGTGGTAGCCGATGAGGTGCGCCAGCTGGCGGCACGCACGTCGCTCTCCACCGACGAGATTGCCAAGGTGGTGCAGAAGAACCGCGAGCTGACCGCCAAAGTGACCGACGACATGGCTAGGGTGGCCGGCAGCGCCGAGCTCGGCAAGCAGCAGATCGATAAGGTCAACGAAGTGATGGCGGAGATCCGGCAGGAGGCCAACAACGTCTCGGCGACCGTCTCCAGCCTCTCCATCTGATGTCGTTCAGGGGGCCTGCCTCGTGAGAGGCAGGCTGTCATCCTGGCCGTTATTTCGACAGGCTGTGTGAATGGTGAGCAGTCAATATCCCAGTCTGAACCCCCGCTGTATCGCGCCCTGCTTGTGAATTGCCCGTTGGTGGCGGCCTGTTTAGGCTTGCCGCCTCATTATTTCTGGAGCAAGCGAAGACGATGGCAACGAGAAGAAAGGGCAGGGCACTGGCGCTGCTGGCGGGCATGGTGGCAAGCGTGGGACTGAGCGGCTGCATGGGGCAGATGGGGCTCTCCTCCATGGTGACCAAGGGCAACCTCAGCGTGGTGGACAACCGTTACGGCCGGGCCGGGGTTTTCGTCCTGCTCTCGCCGGTCTACGGCCTGGCGGCCACCGCCGATCTGTTCGTGTTCAACACCATCGAATTCTGGTCGGGCAAGAACCCCATCACCGGCAAGTCGCCGGCGCTGGTGGATCAGAAGCTGGACGCCCTGATCAAGGTCAACCAGCACCTGGATCCGTCCCTCAACAAGGTGCCGCTGGCCATGCTGCCGCAAGGGGTACGTGAGGTGGAGGTGAGCTACCCGGACGAGCGCACCGCCCAGATGGAGGTGCACTACCTGGACGGGCGCAGCAGCCTGATGCGTGGCGAGCAGCGCGGCGCGTTGCTGGACATCTACTTCGACGGCCGGCTGGTGTCGACCCTGACCCCGGCCCAGCTGGAGGAAAAAGCCCGGACTGGCAGCGCCGAGGCGTAAATTCATCTGAATCCAGATCTATTCCTCTCTGGATAAGGTATACCTAGTCAGCAGGCAAGATCGCCATGATGTCCAAGGGAGCAGGCTATGACGGTGAATGGATTGCGGTTGGCAGAGTTGATTGGTTCCCTCAGTCATGCACTCGACATGACCGAGGGACAACCAAGAGGGCACTGCATTCGCTGTTGCTGGATAGGTTCCCGGCTGGCCGAGCGGTTGGCGCTGGATGCCCGGCAGCGCCATGATCTCTATTACATGCTGCTGCTCAAGGATCTGGGGTGCAGCAGCAATGCGGCCCGTATCTGCGAGCTCTATCTCACCGACGATCTTCACTTCAAACGCGACTTCAAGCTGGTGGATGGCTCCCTCTCCGAGGTGGTCAACTTCGTGCTGGGCCACACCGGCTTGCAGGCGGATCTGCTGGGGCGTTTTCGCAGCCTGTTCCATATCTTTCGCAACGGCGATCAGATAGCCAACGAATTGATCCAGACCCGTTGCCACCGGGGGGCGGACATCGCTCGCCAGTTGCGGTTCAGTGAAGAGGTCGCCGCCGGCATCCTCTCTCTGGATGAGCACTGGAACGGCAAAGGTCGTCCGTTGCAACTGGCCGGTGACGCGATTCCGCTCTTCTCTCGCATAGCGCTGCTCTGCCAGGTGGTGGATGTGTTTCACGCTACTGCTGGCCCTGATGCAGCCCTCAAAGAGCTGCGCGAGCGCAGCGGCAGCTGGTTTGATCCTCAATTGGTTAGCGAGTTTGAGGCGTTGGCGGATGATGACTTCTGGCAAGGACTGGCGGATCCCAGGTTGGCTGAGTGGGTGTTCGTTCACCCGGCCGGGCAGGGGGAAGTCGCTCTGGATGAAGACTATCTGGACGAGATCGCGGCGGCGTTCGGCCAGGTGGTGGACTCCAAAAGTCCCTACACCGCTGGTCATAGTGGCCGGGTGGCGCTCTATACCGACATCCTCGCCACCCAGATGGGCTTGTCCGAGCAGCGACGACGCTGGCTCAAGCGCGGCGCTCTGCTCCACGACGTGGGCAAGCTGGGGGTGAGCAACGCCATTCTCGACAAGCCGGGCAAGCTGGATGCGCAGGAGTGGGCCGCCGTGCAGATGCATGCCGCCTATACCGAGGAGATCCTGAGTCGCATCGGGGCGTTCGAGGAGCTGGCGCAAGTGGCGGGGGCCCACCATGAGCGCCTCGATGGCAAGGGTTATCCCAAAGGATTGAAAGGGGACGAGATAGCCTTGGAGACCCGCATCATCACCACGGCCGACATTTTTGATGCCATCACGGCCAAACGCCCCTATCGCGGCGCCATCCCGGTGCCCCAGGCGCTGGAGATGATGGCCGAGACGCTGGGGTCGGCCATTGATCCGGACTGCTTTGCTGCCCTGCAGGCGGGGATCCAGGATTTTTCCCTCTACCTCCCGTTCGAGCAGCCGCTGGCAAACGCCAGTTAATGTTGGCGCCATATCTGGCCTCAAGCCATTGGCCTGAGATGACAACGCCCCGCTTTGCGGGGCGTTTTGCTATGGGTGGCTCTGGCTGCGGGGCGGGTGCATCACCAGGCCCAGCAGCCGGCGCAGGTGGGTGAGCTGCTCGGTGAGCTGCAGGTTGAGCCACAGATAGCCGCTGATGGCGGCCTCGCCGCCGGCGTCGATCCGCACCCTACCGGCCGCCTTCTGCAGACGGCTGATGGCCAGCTCCGAGCCCTGCAGCTCGCCGCTCTTGAGCATCAGCGCCAGCTCGCTCATCAGCGCCTCGGTCGCCTGCTGGCAGGCGCGCAGCTCCGGGGTGCTCTGCATCAGAAAGTGGCTCTGGCGATCGCGCCAGTAGGTGTTGGCCAGCATCTCCAGGGTGCAGAGGGTGTTGCGCATGGTGGTCTGGATCGCTTCGAACAGGGCGCTGCCAAGGCGGGTCTCCTTGACGGCCGGGGTCAGCAGGGGGCGCAGGCTCACCATCTTGGAGAGCAATCTGGCGTGGCTGTGGGCGAGGCGCGGCCGCTCCAGTACGTTGGGGGAGAGGTGGGTGTGATAGAGCCGCTGGGCCTGCTGCAGGGTGTCGTGCATCTGCAGTCGCCAGTGGCTGTAGGCGCGCTGGGGATAGATGCTGCAAAACAGCAGCGCCAGCAGGGAACCCAGGATCACGTCGGCACTGCGCCACAAGGCGGTCTCGATGTCACCGGGCATGGCCCCCATGGTGACGCCGAGGGTGATGCCGATGAGCAGCCCCACGTAGGGGCGCTTGCCGAGCGCCAGATAGCCGCACAAAAACATGATGCAGCCGCACCACAGCAGCATCAGTGGCAGGGAGTAGAGCTCGAGATAGAGCGCCACCACCCCGCAGCTGGCGCCGAAGATGGTGCCGACCACCCGCTGCAGCGCGCGCGACAGCACATTGCCCCAGAACGAGATAGGGCCCATCACCACCACCAGGGTGATGAGGGGCCAGGTGCTTTCTGGCAGCTTCAGCTCGCGGGTCAGCAGAAAGGTGAGCATGAAGGCAAGCGCGATGCGCAGGCCGTGGACGATGCGGTAGTGACCGTAGATCAGCAGATCGAGCCGGGAGAGGGGGGCATTCAGGCGCAAGGGACAAGCCTCGGATTCATGGGGGCAGCCACCCCGCCACGCCCGGCGGGGTGGAGACCGGTATCAGGCCACTCGTCCCTGGAGTGGGTGGATCCAGACCCGCTCGCCGACCGCGATGGCCGGCTGGGCGGGGACGATTTCAATCAGGCAGTTGGCATCGCTCATGGAGCTGAGGATGCCGGAACCCTGCGGCCCGGTGGTGCGCACCCGCAGCACGCCGCTGGCATCCTGATGGAAGATGCCGCGTAGGAACTCGGTGCGCCCGGGTCGGCTCTTCATCTGCTGCTCGGCCAGCGCGGAGAGGCGCAGCGGTTGCCACACCCGGCCCTGCAGGCGGGCGATGGCGGGCTCGACGAATTGCAGGAAGCAGATCATGGCAGCCACCGGGTTGCCGGGCAGGCCGAAGAAGGGGGTCTGCCCCAGCTTGCCGAAGGCGAGCGGACGGCCCGGCCGCATCTGGATGCGCCAGAAGGCTATCTGGCCAAGCTCGGCGAGCACCTGCTTGATGAAGTCGGCATTGCCCACCGACACCCCGCCCGAGCTCAGCACCAGGTCGGTGTCGGCCGCGGCCTGTGCCAGCTGCTGGCGCAGGATGACGGGATCATCGGGGATGATGCCAAGGTCCATCACCTCGCAGCCAGCCCCGGCGATGAGCGCCATCAGGGTGAAGCGGTTGCTGTCGAAGATGTGGCCGGGGGCGAGCGTCTCGCCCGGTGCCTGCACCTCGTCGCCGGTGCTGAACAGCGCCACCTTGAGCGGGGTACGCACGCTGAGCCGGGCTTGACCAAGGGATGCTGCAAGCCCGAGCTGAGGGGCACCGAGGCGGGTGCCGGCCGCGATGGCGACCGCGCCCAGCGCCAGATCTTCGCCGGCCTGACGCACGTTCTGCCCCGCCTTGATGGGGGCGCTGACGCTGACCCATTCACCGTCAAGCTGGGTCTCTTCGCGCATCACCACGGTGTCGACGCCGGGGGGCAGCGGGGCGCCGGTCATGATCTGCACCGCCTGTCCGGCCAGTACCGGCTCGCTGCGCGGCCGGCCCGCCAGCACTTCTCCCACCAGTAGCCAGCGGCCGGCGGCGAGATCGTCGCTGCGCAGGCCAATGCCGTCCATCGCCGAGTTGGCGTGGGGCGGCACATTGATGGGGCTCACCAGGTCGCTTGCCAGCACGGCGCCTTGGCAGCGTGCGAGCGGCAGGTCGATGCTGCGGGTAGAGGGGGCGAGTGCGTCAAGAATGGCCTGACGCGCCCCCTCGACCGACAGAAAGCCGTTGCCAGCCTCCTGCTCCCGCGTCTGACTCTCTTTGAGCCAGTGGCAGACGAAGTCGGCGATGGCCTCCAGATCATTGATGTCGAGCCGGGGCAGGGTGGTCTCTGCGGGCTGGTCGCTGGCCACGGCGATGATGTCGCGATAACTCGGGAACAGCAGCGGCTTGCCGATGGCGGCGCGGTGCAGCTCGATTTTCGGGAAGTGCTCGTGCTTGAACCCTTCCACCAGCAGCAGGTCGAGGCTGCGCTGATCGAAGCTGGCCAGCAGCTCGCGAAAATCGGCCTCACCCAGATCGGTCTCAACGATGCGGGCGTGACGGCGGCGGGAGGCCACCATCATCTGGCTGGCGCCGGCCTGACGCAGGCGGTGGCTGTCCTTGCCCGGCTGGTCGATGTCAAAGTAGTGGTGGGCGTGCTTGAGCACCCCGAGGCGCAGGCCGCGGCTCACCAGCAGGGGGATGAGCTGCTCGAGCAGGGTGGTCTTGCCGGTGCCGCTCCAGGCGGCAAAGCCGAGCAGGGGCAGGGTGGGGGCCGGGGTCATGAGGTGGCTCCTTGTCCGGTCGCGGAGTCTGGCAGGCGCGCCTCGTAGGCGGCCAGCTCGTCCGGGCTGTTGAGATTGATGAAGGCATCCGGCTGGTCGGCAAAGCTCACCACCGCCATCTGGTGGCGGGCAAACCAGATATCGATTTTGCGCTCTCCCTCGGCCAGCGCGGCGGACAGGGAGGGGAGCAGGGATTTGTGCAGCAGGGCCACCACGGGTTGCAGCCAGTCGCCGTCATGGGCCACCACCAGCTCGGTCGCCGGAGTCAGGGCGGCGCGAAAGCGCGCCATCAGATCGCGGGGCAGGGCGGGGCCGTCGCAGGGCACGAACAGCACCCAGTCGTGACGGGCGGCGGCAAGGCCGGCCTGCATGCCCGCCAGCGGGCCGAGATAGTCGGGGTTGTCGTCGCCGATGACCGGGGCCAGCGCCTGGTAGCGGGCCTGGCTGCGGTTGGCGTTGATCAGGATCTCGTCCACCTGGGGCCTCAGTCGGTCAAGCACGTGGTCGATGAGCGGGCGGCCCGCCAACTCGACCCAGCCCTTGTCGGCGCCCCCCATGCGGGTGGCGCGGCCGCCGGCCAGCACCACGGCGGAGACGGGAAAGCGGTCAGTACGAGGTTCGCTGTTTGAGGTCATGTCGCTCGATGATTTTCAAAGAGTGGGTTCGTGCAGCCGGCCCCGGGCGAGGGTCCATTGCCGCTCGCACAGGTCGGTCAGATCGTTGCTCTGGTGGCTGATGATGACCAGGCCGCTGCCCTGTTCCCGCAGATCTTGCGCCATGGCGGCCATCAGGGCAACCGAATGTGCATCCAGATTGGCGGTGGGCTCGTCCATCAGCAAAAAGGCGGGCTGCAGCGCCCAGGCACGAGCCATGGCCAGCCGCTGGCGTTCGCCGCCAGACAAAATGCTGATGTGCTCCCGTGCCAGGCTCTCCAGTTCGACCCGGCGCAGCGCCTCGAACACCCGCACCTCGTCGGCGGCGCGATGGCCGAGGGCCCAGGCCACGTTGTCGTGCACGCTGCGATCAAACAGGTAGGGGGTCTGGTGCAGGTAGGTGACCCGGCCCGGCCCCGGATCGCGCTTGAGCCACTGGCCGAGCTTGCCGCGCCAGCCAGAGGGGAGGTTGGTGTGGCCCCGGGTCGGGGTGAGCAGGCCGGCCAGGATCTTGAGCAATGTGGTCTTGCCCACCCCGTTCGCGCCGCGCAGCCAGATGGCGTCGCCGGCCGCGATGGAGAGCTGCTCAATCTGGAACAGGTCGCGCTCGCCAAAGCGCATCATCAGCTGGTAGGCGGTCAGGGCCATGGCGTACTCCGGTGGATGGACGGTGGGGGCATGGTCGGTTCTTCACATAACCGTGGCCGCGACAGAGATAGGGTCAGCATTTGGCTATGGATAATAGTGCGCTGCGCCATGGTCAGTTCTTCAGATAGCTGTGACCACGGCACGCGGTCAGCAACAGGTTGAGCAGCAGGGCCAGGGCCAGCAGCACGATGCCGAGCGCCACCCCCTGGGTGAAGGCCCCTTTCTGGGTCTCCAGCGCGATGGCGGTGGGGATGTTGCGGGTGAAGTGCAAAATGTTGCCCCCCACCATCATGGAGCAGCCCACCTCGGTGACGATGCGGCTGAAGGCGCCGATCACCGCCGCCAACAGGCCGAAGCGGCACTCACGCATCAGCCCGAGCAGCGCCTTGGGCCAGGAGAGCCCCAGGGTGCGGGCGGTCTCCCAGGCGCGCCGGTCGCTCTGCACGAACGCCGCGTGAGCCATGGTGGCGATCACCGGAAAGGCGATCAGCATCTGCCCCACCACCATGGCCTGCTGGGTGAACAGCATCTTCCAGTCGCCGAAGGGGCCGGCCCGCGACAGCAGCATGTAGAGCAAGAGGCCAATCACCACGGTCGGCACCGACTGCAGGGTATTGATGCAGGAGAGCCAGAGCCAGCGCGCCGGGATCGGCAGATAGGCCAGCGCGAAGCCGAGCAGCAGGGCCGGCAGCAGCACCAGCCCGAGCGCGAGGCCCGATACCGAGAAGGAGACCCCCACCACCTGCCACAGCTCGGTGTCACCACTGAACAGCAGCGCCAGGGCGGCCAGTGTGGTTTCGATCAGGGTCGGCACCGGGCGCCTCCGTCACTCAAGGTGGCGAGGGGCGCCAGGGGCAGGTCGCGCAGGGTCGGCCGTGGCATCACTGCGGCTTGGCATCGGCCACGAACAGCGGCTGGCCGGCCACCTTGAAGTCACCGATAAGCTGCTGACCATGCTGGGAGACCAGCCAGTTCTTCAGGGTGCGGGCCCCTTCGGTGTTGAGATCCGGGTAGCGCTTGGGGTTGACCAAGATCACCTGGTAGGGGTTGAACAACCGCTTGTCCCCCTCCAGCAGCACGGCGAGATCCAGCTTGCTCTGGTAGGCGAGCCAGGTGCCGCGGTCGGTCAGGGTGTAGGCACCCAGCTCCGAAGCCATGGTCAGGGTCGGCCCCATGCCCTGGCCGATGGACTTGTAGCCGGCGAACTCAGGCTTGACGTCGGCCGCCTGCCACAGGGTCTTCTCCTTGATGTGGGTGCCGGACTCGTCCCCGCGGGAGATAAAGGTCTGCCCCTTGTCCTTGATGGTTTGCAGCGCCTTGGCGGCATCGTGCAGCTTGGACAGACCCGCCGGATCTTTCGCCGGGCCGACGATGACGAAGTCGTTGTACATCAGGTGCTCAGGCTCGATGCCAAAGCCCGCCTCGACGAAGGCCTTCTCGGCAGAGGGGGCGTGGGTCATCACCAGATCCGCGTCGCCGTTCTCGCCCATCTTCAGGCTCTGGCCGGTACCGGCCGCCATCACCTGCACCGGGTAGCCGGTCTCCTTGGTGAACTGGGGCAGCAGCCAGCCCAGCAGGCCGGACTGTTCGGTGCTGGTGGTGGTGGCGAGGCGGATGGGCGCCTTGGTCTCGGCATGGCTGGCAGCGCTCCAGAGCGGCAGGCTGAGCAGCAGGGCGGAGGAGAGGGCAAGGGCGAGGCGTTTGCGCACTGTGGCTGTGATCATGATGTCAGGGTACCCGGTGATGGAGAGAGGGCAGGACTAAGCAAGCAGGGTGCCAAGCTGACCACGTGCCTTGTTCTGCCCGGTTTTTAATGTGAAAACAGTCGGTTAAGCGCACTAATTGCGTGATGGCACCGTCGCTTTTAATAAACGGAGTTGGCACTTGGGGCCGGTTAGCGACAAAATGTCCCACAGTTTATAAGGTCGGTGGGACAATCCCGGAACCTTGTCGAATCTGAGGTACTTTTTTCATGACTGCACCCGCCAGCCGCTGGTCCGCCCTCTCCTTGCTCATCGTCGACGACGAACCCGGCATGCGCAGCTTCCTCGCCAAGGCGCTGGCCCGCCGCTTCGCCCAGATAGAGACGGCCGCCAGCGTGGAGGAGGCCGAGGCCCTGCGCTGCCGCCTGCATTTTGATCTCATCATCGCCGACATCCGCCTGCCGGGGCGCTCCGGCATCGAGTGGCACGAGGCCATCGACCCCGCCACCCGACGCAGCGACATCATCTTCATGACCGGTTTCGGCGACATGGAGACCGCCCTCAAGGCGCTGCGGCTCGGCGCCAGCGACTTCATTCTCAAACCCTTCAACCTGGATCAGATGGTGCAGGCGGTGGATCGGGTCATCGAGCGCCGCCAGATGGAGCGGGAGAACCTGCTGCTGCGCCGGGAGGTGAGCAAGCTGTTCCCGCCCACCCTGATTGGCGACAGCGCCAAGACCCGCGAGCTCAAGACGCTGATCGCCCGGGTCGCCCCCTCCAACGCCGCCGTGCTGGTGGAGGGGGAGTCCGGCACCGGCAAGGAGCTGGTGGCCCGCGCCCTGCACCAGCTCTCCGGCCGGATGGGGGCCTTCGTGCCGCTCAACTGCGCCTCCATCGCCCCCGAGCTGCTCGAAAGCGAGCTGTTCGGTCACGTGCAGGGGGCCTTTACCGGCGCCCGCAAGGGGCGCGACGGCCTGTTCCGGGTCGCCCACCAAGGCACGCTGTTTCTGGACGAGATCGGCGAGATGCCGCTCGCCATGCAGGCTTCCCTGCTGCGGGCGCTGGAGCAGAAGGCCATCCGTCCGGTGGGGGCCGAGCGGGAGCTTTCGGTGGACGTGCGCATCGTCGCCGCCACCAACCGCAACCTGAAGGCGGAGGTGGAGGCGGGCCGTTTTCGTGAAGACCTCTTCTATCGCCTCAACGTGGTGGCGCTGCCGGTGGCCCCCCTGCGCGAGCGGATCGACGACATCCCGGCCCTGGTGCACCACTTCACCCGCCAGCTCACCGCCGAGATGGGCATGGGTGCCCTGCACTGGACCCACGAGGACGTGGTGGCCATGCAGGCCTACCCCTGGCCCGGCAACGTGCGCGAGCTGCGCAACCTGATCGAGCGTTGCCTGCTGCTGGGCAAGCCGCCCGCCGAGTACTGGCAGAGCGCCAAGCCGGCCGAGTCGGCACGGAGCGAGGAGGGCTATCCGCTGGAATGGGCGCTGGCCGAGGTGGAGAAGGCGCACATCCTGCAGGTGGTGGCGAGCCATGATGGCAACAAGTCGGCCGCCTCCCGGGTGCTCGGGGTGGCGCGCAAGACCCTGGAGCGCAAGTTCAAGGAGTGGGCCATCGAATGAGCCGGCTCGCCCCTTGCCGCCGGAGTGAGTCATGAGGCTGGCGCAGATCCCTGGGTTGCTCAGAACCAAGGTACGCTGGCGTCTGCTGCTGCTCACCTCGGTGCCCATCATGCTGACCCTGGCCGGCATGATAGGGCTCACTCTCTACTGGACCCTCACCTACAGCTGGCAGAACCTGCTCACCACGGTGCGCAGCGACCTGGGCGTCGCCCACCACGCGGTGAGCGTGCAGCAGCAGCGCCAGGCCGAGCACCTCGAACACCTGCGCGATGCCTGGGCCTTCCAGCTGCAACTGCGCGAATCCCCCCGCTCGCTTGCGCCAATGGGTGATGCCGCTCGCCGCCAACTACGGCCTTGATTTTTTGCGTCTGCGCAGCGGCAGCGAGCTGGATCTGCTGCCCGCGCAGGATCGCGCGGCCCTTGGCGCCGGGCGCAGTGTCAGCCACTTCGTGGTCTGGTCGCGGGAGCAACTGCTGGCGCTCTCGCCGGCGCTGGCCAGCCGCGCCGTGCTGGAGCGGGAATATGATCCGGTGGCGGGGCAGGAGACTCGCGGCCTGGTCAGCCTCTCGCTGACCCCGGTGATGGGGCGGGACGGCAGCCTCTGGGGCGTGCTGGAGGGGGCGAGCTCATCAACGGCAGCACCCGGCTGGTGGACGAGCTCAAGGGGCAGGTGTTTGCCAAGAACACCCTGCCGGCCGGCAGCATCGGCACCGTCACCCTGTTTCTCGGCGATCTGCGGGTGAGCACCAACGTGCCCGCCAGCAGCAGTCGCCAGCTGGGGCGGGCGGTGGGCACCCGGGTGTCGGCACCGGTGCGCGAGCAGGTGCTGGGACGCGGTGAGCCCTGGATTGATCGCGCCTTCGTGCACGACGCCTGGTATGTGTCGGGCTACGAGCCGCTCTTGGGCGCCAATGGCGAGCGCATCGGCATGCTCTATGTGGGTTTTCTCGAGTGGCCCATCATCCGTACCTACCTCACCAACCTGCTGGAGCTGGGCTCCGGCGTGGTGGTGTTGCTGCTGCTCTCCGGTCTGCTGGTCTATCGCGGCGCGCGGGACTTGTTCACCCCCATCGAGCGGATGCACAAGGTGGTGCGCCAGGTGCAGGCGGGTCAGCCGGCCCGCATCGGCGTGCTGGCCCTCGACCCCGATCACGAGCTGGCCCAGCTCGGTCGCCAGTTCGACGCCATGCTGGACCAGCAGGCGGCGCACCAGCAGCAGCTGGCCCGCAGCGCCGACGAGCTGGAGCAGAAGGTGGCCGAGCGTACCCAAAGCCTTGAGCAGAAGACAGCCGAGCTCGAGCACCACATCCACATGCTGACCCAGGCCCGCCAGCAGCTGCTGATCAGTGAGAAGCTGGCGGCCCTCGGCGAGCTCTGCGCCGGGGTGGCCCACGAGATCAACAACCCCCTGGCGGTGATCCTCGGCAACGTGGAGCTGATGAAGCTGGAGCTGGGGGAGGCGGCCGCGCCGGTGAGCGAGGAGCTGGCGCTGGTGCTGGCCCAGATCGAGCGCATTCGCGCCATCACCCGCAGCCTGTTGCAATATTCCCGTCCCGGCGACTACGAGACGGCGCCGGTGTGGCAGCACCTCACCCCCATCATCGAGGAGAGCCTGACCCTGGTGCGCTCCGCCCTGCGCCAGCAGCAGGTGAACCTGGTGGCCGATTTCAGGGCCCAGCAGCCCATTGAGGCGGATCGCCAGCAGCTGCTGCAGGTGCTGATCAACCTCTTGGTCAACGCCAGCCATGCGTTGGGGGAGCAGGGGGAGATCCGGGTCGAGAGCCGCGACTGGCTGGATGACGCCGGGGCCCTGCAGGGGGCCGAGGTGCGGGTCATCGACAACGGCAGCGGCATCGAGGCCGCCATCATCGACAAGATCTTCGACCCCTTCTTCACTACCCGCGCCACCGGTACCGGGCTGGGGCTGGCCTTGAGCCACCGCATCATCAGCCGCTGGGGCGGGGAGCTGTTGGTAGATTCCACCCCGGGGCAGGGCAGCTGCTTTACCATCCGCCTGCGCAGCCACGCCCGGCTGGCCAGCGGCGGCGAGCGCGCCCGGCTGGAGGGGTGGCGTATCGCCCTCAACGCCGAGGGGCGCGAGGCCGGTGGCGACCACCCGTCTTAACCACGCCAGCCACAAAAAAGCTCGCCGAACTTGAAGGGCACGCATTGCCCTCAATGAGGAGGGGCGTGAGGCCGGTGACGACAAGCTGTCTTAACCACTTCAGGCACAAAAAAGCCCGTCAATATTGGTCTTGGCGGGCTTTTTTACGGGAGAGTGAGGGGATACTTACTGCGGGCTCCACACCAGCTTGCCGCTCTGGGTCAGGTCATAGCCGCCGAGGCGGGCCGCCAGCTCGCGCCCTTCGGGGGATTGCAGCCAGCCGATCAACTGCTGCAGCAGGGTGCGAAAGAAGACCCCCTGCGGCATCACCAGATCGAAGCACTCCTGGGAGAGCGGCATGAAGTCGAGGCCGAACTCGGTGGCGGTGCTCTGGGCGCCGGGCCCGACATCGGCATCGCCACGGCTGATGGCGGCGGCCAGCTCCCGCTCGCTGTTGACCTCGAGGGTGCACTCCAGCCGGGTCAGCGACTCGCCCTGGGTTTGCAGCCACTCCTGCAGGGCGCGCTGGCTGCCGGCCCCCTCCTGGCGCATGGCCCAGCGCCAGTCGAGCGCCTGTCTCGCCTCTTTCGGTTGCAAGCCCCGGCGCAGCACCAGCCCCTGCACCCGCCTGAATCCATGAACGATCACCCATTGCCGGTGGCCTTGATACTGCTGCACCAGCGCCGGATGGCGCAGGTGCGCCTCCTCGGCCTGGCCCCAGTGGATGGCGCACAGATCCACATGGCCGCGTGCCAGCATCGCCAGCCCCTGACGGGTGCCGCACGGGGTGTAGCCCACCAGTGCCTGGGTGCCGAGCTGCCGGGCCAAGCGGCTGCTGGCGTAGTGGAGCAGCACGTCGTCCGAGCCCGCCAGCAGCAGCCGGTCGTTCATCACCCCCTCGTGGCAGCTGCCGAGCAGCCAGCGATCGAGCAGGGAGCGGGGAAACAGCCACTTGCCGGTCGCCTTGGTGGCGGGGATGCGCGCCTCGTTGGCGAGCTGGTAGACCTTCTTCTCGTTGAGATCGAGGTACTCGGCCACCTGCTTCACATTCATAAATTCGTTCATGGCTTGTTCCTGACCCCTGTGGTGGCCTGTGTGGTGGCGTGATCGAGATACAGAGCGATCTGCTTGGCACTCATCAACTCGTTCATTACCTAGTCCCGCATCCCGCGACCGGTTGAACCGGGCGCCAGCACCGGCGGCTTCTCGTCCAGCACGATATGGTCGTGGCCGCTGAATACCTCGAAGTGGCGCCCCTTGGCGCGGGCAATCATGGTGATGCCGAGCTGGCGGGCCAGATCCAGCCCCATCTGGGTGACGCCGGAGCGCGACAGCAGCACCGGAATGCCCATCTGCGCCACCTTGATCACCATCTCCGAGGTGAGCCGTCCCGTGGTGTAGAAGATCTTGTCGTGGCCAGCCTCGCCGCGCATCCAGAGCTCGCCCGCCAGCGTATCCACCGCATTGTGGCGCCCCACGTCCTCGACAAAGGAGAGGATTTCGGCGCCGCGACAGATGGCGCAGCCATGGACGGCACCCGCCATCTTGTAGGTTTCGTTATGGGCCGACAGCGCCTTGAGCAGGGCGTAGAGGGTGCTCTGTTTAAGCTCGGGCGCCGCCAAGACCACCCCTTCGAGCTTCTTCATCACGCTGCCATACATGGTGCCCTGACCGCAGCCGGAGGTGACCGTCTTCTTCTCCAGCGACTCGTCGAGATCGGCGGCCTGCTGGCTGCTCACCACGGCGGCGGCCTCGCTCTCCCAGTCGACGATGACCGACTCGATGGCTGCAATGTCCTCGATAAAGCCCTGATTTTTCAGATAACCCAGCACCAGCGCCTCGGGGCGGGCCCCCAGCGTCATCAGGGTTACGATCTCCTTCCAGTTGAGGTAGACCGTCAGTGGCCGCTCACAGGCGATTTGGCGGGTTTGCAGCGTGCCCTGCTCATCCATCACCTCGACGGCCATGGTGAGCTGGGCTGCGGCATTGCTTTTGATAAAGGTCGGTGTCATGGGCCCCTCGCGACCGGTTGCCGGGATCTAAGGGGAGGGATACAGCAAGTTTTGTTCCAGATTAATATGGCAGTAAAGATATATCTATACAGTAGATATCGAAGGTGGCCATTTTGATAGTTTCGTTAGCTGGATGTAGACAAAACATAAATAAAAATGCTTATATAGTATTAGCTACACTTAATTCATTTTATTTTTTCAAGTATTAATGGAATGTAAATATGGCAAAGCCAAGAGTTTTTGTTTCTTCAACATATTATGATTTAAAACACATACGAAATAGTTTAGAAGCATTCATCGATGGTATGGGATATGAGTCCGTATTATTTGAAGATGGCGATATACCATTTCATCATGATGCACCTCTTGATATATCATGCTATGAAGAAATAAAAAATTGCCATATATTGGTATTGATTATTGGCGGGAGGTATGGCAGCCCGGCTTCAGAACCCGATGCCGAACATGGGTTGGAATTTTACAACTCAGTAACTAAGAAAGAATATGAGACCGCACGAAAAAATGACATTCCAATATACATTTTTATAGAAAAGAATGTTCATTCCGAATATCAAACATACAAAAAAAATAGAAAAAAACAGAATATTGAGTATGCTCATGTTGATAATGTAAATATATTCAAATTGATAGATGACATATATTCTCAAAAAAGAAATAATGTTATAAAAGATTTTGAGAAGTTTGATGATTTATCGAGCTGGCTTAAAGATCAGTGGGCCGGATTATTCGCTGATCTTTTATCAGATAAAAAAAGAGATAAAGATCTTGAAGACCTTTCTGCGCAAGTTTCTGGGTTAAAAGAGCTTAGTTCTGTACTCAAAAATTACACTGAATCAATAATGGAAAAGCTACAACCTGAAAATTTTGAAGAAATAATTACATCTTCAAATAAAGCACTTAGAGAAAGCCAGATTCAAATTTTTGAAAACCATCCAATGATTAAATATATTATTGCGATGTCCACCAAAAAAATTGGTGTGGATGAATTATATAGTGCATTTGAACAATCAAAAACCGTTGGTGATTTTTTGAGAAGTGCTGGCTATAGCGACGATTTTGTTAATGAAATTGAAAAAAATGAAGGTGCTCACCGAGATTATGCAATCATCAAGAAGGAAGTTGGATAATATCAATATAGCTACATGCTATGCGTTGAATTTTTGGTGATATTGATTCATTATTTCCATAATGAAGTCATTTTATCTATCTCGTATGTTGGGTTAAATCGTAGGTTGGTGCTGAGTGCAGTGAAGCCCAACGTTTACCGCGAACATTCTTATCAAGGCAATAATCGGATAATTCAGGCATATTCGATTATTGCCACTCCCTCGATTAGATACACAGGCTGATTGGTTTTACTCCGCATGTTGGGCTTCACTGCGCTCTGCACCAACCTACGCCCGCGCCAACCCGCATCAAAACCCCCATCAGCCATCAAACCGGCCTTGGCCCCACTCTTGCTATGTCTTATCCCATTGATGGCCGTGGCCGCCCTGAATCTCCTGCCGTGATCCGCCTCGAACGGGGTGGATTACGGGGGAGGGTGGCCCGGCAGAGACCTTCTGATGGGAGCCGTGACAGTGCAAGAGACAACCAATACCTTGCCCCCGCAGCGCTGGCTGCAACTGGAGTTAAAGGCCATCGACAGCCAGGTTGGCCGCTGGCAGAGCCGCCGTTTCGAGATTGCGGCGCTCCACCCCGCCGAACCTGAGGCTGCCGGCGCCTTGCCCCTTACCCTGTTTCGCGATGAGCGGGGGGATTATCGCTTCAATTTGAGCTCCGGCTCGCCCCGCCTCTTTGTCACCGGAAGCCGCGTGGACAGTGGCTTTGTGGCCGATGGCCTCACCCTGAGTCAGACCGTGGCCGCCGCCTATATGGATGGCGAGCGGCAGGTGCTCTCCTGCCCGCTGCCCGAGGCGTTGCAAGCCTGGGTGGAGGCCTTTATCGGCCGTCACGGCGAGCTGCTGGAGGCCCGCCGCAAGGGCAAGAAGGGCAAGGGACGGGCGCAGGATCAGCTCGGTGTCGATACGATAGATCAAGCCAGCTGCGGCGCCGTTAAAGCCACCGGCCCCGATGGCCGTGAGCGTGGCAGTGACAGCGGAAATCGCGCCCATGAGTGAGTTCCTCAAGCGCTGGTCGTCGCGCAAGAGTGAGGCGCGCAAGCATCAGCCATTGCAGCCAAAGGAAGAGGCTACCCCTGAGGTGCTTGCGACCCCTATCGAAGGCAGTAGCGAAGGTGAAATGCCAGATACTGCGCTGGATAGCACCGTAGTCAGCACTGACAAGGGGAGTGATGTTCCTCTCCACCTCGAAGGGGAAAAGCCGCGCGGATCAGAGCCCAAAACGACCCCTTCAGAGAAGCCAGCACTCCCCGACAAGGAGGCGCTGCGGGCCATATTTCGCACTCACAAGCCGGATGGGCTCGATGACTACACCCAGGATTTCAGCCAACCCGAATTGCTGCCTGCAGCTCTGAGCGCCGGGCTGCGCAACTGGCTGGTGGAGCAGGTGAGCACGCCCGATGGCGAAGCGCCTCACTTAACCGCTGCCGCACCCGAACCGGCGATTGTGGCCGCCACGGCCATAACTAGCGAGCCGCAAGGGTTGGCTGATAACCATTCTCAAAACCCTACCGACGATCGGGACATTTTGGTTGGCCATGATGGACAAAATGTCCCATCCAAGGGTGGGGGAATGGAGCATTTGGGATCCTGACTCCCTGCCAGTCACTTTTTTCCTGGGGGAGTTGGCTCGGCTCTTGCTCTCCCAGCTGACCAACAAGCACGCCATCCCACGAGGTGGCGCGCACAGGAGTGCATGTGAGCATCGAACAACCCATAACAACATCCGTCGCAACACTGACCGCCGATGGCGTGGCCGCGCGCAACGAACGTGCCCGCGCCCATGCCCTGCAGCATACGGTCAAGACCGACAATCTGATCCCGGCCACCGTCTCCTACCAGAGTCAGGGGCGCTTGCTGCTGGTCGGCCCGGAAGACCGCATTCGCCGCGCCGCCAGCCTGCTGCCTCAAGGCGTGATGCCGACCCTGCTGGTGACCGAAGCGGTCCATGACGCCGAGGCGGCGGATCTCGAGGCCATCTTCGAGGCTACCGCTACCCTGGATGCCCTGACCCTGCGCGAGCCCAGCCTGACCGGGTATCTCGGCCAGTTCCAGCTCACCGGCCTTAACGGGCAGGGTGAGCGTATCTCTCTGGCGGCGCTCTGTTTTCCACAACAAGCGGCTGCTGTCAGTGAACAGCTACGCGAACCGCGCTTCGATCTGGTGGCCGATCTGGGCCGCGTCCCGCTGTTTGCGCTGGAGCGCCCGCCGGTGGGCTATCTGCATCTGGCTGATGACGCTGACCTGGCCGAACTACTGGCCGGACAACTTGCAGAACTTTGTGCGCTGACCGGTATCTTCGACAAGCCGCGCTATTTTCGCCTGGACCCCGAGTCCTGCGCCTTTACCGCCCGTGGCGTGCCCGGTTGCAGCCGCTGCCTCGATGTCTGCCCGACCGATGCCCTCAAGCCCATCAATGGTCGCATCCAGATCGATCCCCATCTCTGTCAGGGCTTTGGCAGCTGTGCCTCGGCCTGCCCGACTGGGGCCATCGGTTATCACCAACCCGATGCCAACACCAGCGGCGACTACCTGCTGCGATTGCTCAAGCATTATCGGGAGGCGGGCGGCGACGCGCCTCAGTTGCTGATCGCCGGTGAAAACGAGCGCGAATGGGTGGAAGCCGAACTCACCCGCCTGCCCGCCAACTGGCTGCCGGTCTGGGTGGAGGAGAGCGCGAGTTTAGGCATCGAGAGCTGGTTCGCCGCCCTTGCCTATGGCGCCAGCGCGGTGCGCATCGCGCTGGGCGACGATGCCCCCGCAAGTGTCCGCGTACTGGTTGAGCGGGAACTGGCGAGCGCTGCCGTGCTCTTGGCGGGTGCCGGTCTTGCTGCCGCTCGCATCGCCCTGTTTAACCCGGATACCGAACAAGATAAGCCGCTCTTCTGTGAGCCAGCTGTTGCCCTGCTGGACAAACCGCTGAAAGGGGACAAACGGGAGAACCTGTTTGCCGCCTTCGACGCCCTCTGGCAGGCCAACGAGGGGAGCCGCGAGCCGCTGGTGGTGCCCCACGGTGCCCCTTATGGCAGCGTGGAGCTCAAAGGCGCTGACTGCACCCTCTGCATGGGCTGCGTGGCGGTCTGCCCGAGCCGCGCTTTGCATGCGGTGGGGCACACGCCGGGTCTCAACTTTATCGAGCAGGACTGCATCCAGTGCGGCATGTGCGAAAAGGCCTGCCCCGAGCAGGCCATCGTGCTGATGCCCCGCCTGCAACCCGTGCCCGAGGCGCGCCGCGCCGTGCAGAGCCTCAAAGCCGAAGAGGCGGCCTGCTGCATTCGCTGCGCCAAGCCGTTCGCGCCGGCCTCTCTTATCCGCCGCATCCAGCAAAAGCTGGCCGGTCACTCCCACTTCCAGAACGAGGCCGCCCAGCGGCTGCTGATGTGCGAGGACTGCCGGGTCAAGGATGTGTTTGCGGCGCTGGCGGCGGATCCCGTCTCCCAGCTCAAGTTGTGAGGGGCCAGCGATGACTGAACAACATAACGAAAAGGCTGGCGAACTGACCATGACTGAACTGGAACAGAGCAGCGCCGATCTCTACGCCCTGCTGGCAAGCCTCTGGCGCGCCGCTCCCCGTGGCGAGCAGCTCGCCTGGCTGCAAGGCCTGCAAGCCATGCCGGGCCCCTTTGCCAGAGGGCTGGGGCTGGTGCAGCTGGCGGCCAGCAGCCACCACGAAAACGAGCTTGCCGAGGAGTATCAGGATCTCTTTATCGGGCTGGGGCGCGGGGAGATAGTGCCGTTTGCCTCCTGGTATCTCACCGGCTCCTTGATGGAGCTGCCGCTGGCGGTGCTGCGCGCAGACCTGCAGTCCCTCGGTTTCGAGCGCCAGAGCGGGGTGTGCGAGCCGGAAGATCACCTGGCCGCCCTCTGCGAGGTGATGGCGGTGTTGATTGCCGAGCAGCACCCGGATCGCAACCGCTTCTATGAACGCCACCTTGCCCCCTGGGTACTCGCCTGCTGCCGCGATCAGCAACAGGCGAAAGGGGGCAGCTTCTATCGGGCGGTCGGTGCTCTTGCCGAAGACTTTTTCAAACTGGAACAGGAACTGCGCCTGCCCTTTGGCAGCCCGGTGGTGACGCAGCCATGACGCTGCGCCACCCACTCATAGCAAAACCGGCTCACCGCAGCCGACCATAACAGCAGAGGTCACAGAAAGATGAGCGATGAACAGCTGAAAGACCCGTCCCGCCGCAATCTGATCAAGGGAGTTGGCGTGGTCGCCACCATAGGCGTACTGGCCGGTGCTGCCGGTCGGGTGGTGAGCAAAGAGGCGCTGACCCACGATACCAAGCCTGATCAGGGCTATCGGGAGACCCCCCATGTTCACGACTTTTATCGCACCCTGCGCGGCACCGACTGAGCCGGATCAGTGAAGGAGAACTCATGAAACTGACAAAACGTGCCGAGCAGCCCCAGGCGGGCGAGCAGGGCAATGAGGCCATTCGCGGTCAGGGGCTGACCCGTCGCGCCTTTATGGTCAATTCCGGTCTGGTAGCCGGTGGCGCCGTGGCCGCCGGTTGGCTGGCCCCAGCCATGATGCAGCGGGCCGAGGCCAAAACCGTGGCAGCCGAGGTGCCGGTCGAGGTGAAGCGCACCATCTGTTCCCACTGCTCGGTGGGTTGCGGTGTCTATGCCGAGGTGCAGAACGGTGTCTGGACCGGTCAGGAGCCGGCATTCGATCACCCCTTCAACCTCGGCGGTCACTGCGCCAAGGGGGCGGCCCTGCGCGAGCACGGCCACGGTGAGCGTCGCCTCAAGTACCCGATGAAGCTGGTGGGCGGCAAGTGGCAGCGCATCAGTTGGGATCAGGCTATCGAAGAGGTGGGCAACGAGGTGCTGCGCCTTCGCAAGGAGTCCGGCCCGGACAGCGTCTACTGGCTCGGCTCCGCCAAGCACTCCAACGAGCAGGCCTACCTGTTTCGCAAGATGGCCTCCCTGTGGGGCACCAACAACGTGGATCATCAGGCGCGGATCTGCCACTCCACCACGGTCGCTGGTGTCGCCAACACCTGGGGCTACGGCGCCATGACCAACAGCCTGAACGACATGCACAACAGCAAGTCGATCATGTTTATCGGCTCCAACCCGGCAGAGGCCCACCCGGTCGCCATGCAGCACATCCTGCTGGCGAAAGAGCGCAACGGCTGCAAGATCCTGGTGGTCGACCCGCGTCGCACCCGTACCGCCGCCAAGGCGGACATGTACCTCTCCCTGCGTCCGGGCACCGACGTCGCCTTTATCTGGGGCATGCTCTGGCACATCTTCAAGAACGGCTGGGAAGACAAGGAGTTCATCCGCACCCGCGTCTATGGCATGGACGAGGTGCAAAAAGAGGTGGCGCGCTGGACTCCGGCCGAAGTGGAGCGGGTGACCGGCCTCAACGAGCAGCAGGTCTATGGCGCCGCCAAGCTGCTGGCTGACAACCGTCCCGGCTGCGTGGTCTGGTGTATGGGCGGAACCCAGCACACCACGGGCAACAACAACACCCGTGCCTACTGCATCCTCGAACTGGCCCTCGGCAACGTGGGCAAGAGCGGTGCGGGCACCAACATCTTCCGTGGTCACGACAACGTGCAGGGCGCCACTGACTTTGGCGTCACCTCCGATTCCCTGCCCGGTTACTACGGGCTGGAAGAGGGCTCCTGGAAGCACTGGGCCCGGGTGTGGGATGTCGATTACGAGTGGATCAAGGCCCGCTTCGACAACAAGGCCTACAACGGCAAGCTGCCGATGAACAACAACGGCATTCCGGTCTCCCGCTGGGTGGACGGGGTATTGGAGAACGCCGATCTCATCGAGCAGGGCTCCAACATCCGCGCCATGTTCTACTGGGGCCATGCGGTCAACTCCCAGACTCGCGGCCCCGAGATGAAGAAGGCGATGCAAAAGCTCGACATGATGGTGATTGTCGACCCGTATCCCACGGTCGCCGCCGTCATGAACGATCGCACCGACGGTGTCTACCTGCTGCCGGCCACCACTCAGTTCGAGACCTATGGTTCCGTCACCGCCACCAACCGCTCCATGCAGTGGCGCGACAAGGTGGTTGAGCCGCTGTTCGAATCCAAGGTGGACCACGAGATCATGTATCTCTTGAGCAAGAAGCTTGGCTTTGCCGATGAGCTGTTCAAGCACATTAAGGTCGAGAACAACGAGCCACTGCTGGAAGACATCACCCGCGAGTACAACCGCGGCATGTGGAGCGTGGGCTACACCGGCCAGAGCCCGGAGCGGCTCAAGGCGCACCAGCAGAACTGGCACACCTTCCACAAGACCAACCTCAAGGCCGAGGGCGGCCCGGTCAGCGGCGAAGTGTACGGTCTGCCCTGGCCCTGCTGGGGCACCCCGGAGATGAAGCACCCCGGCAGCCACATCCTCTACGACACCAGCATTCCGGTGTCGGAAGGGGGCGGCGGTTTCCGCGCCCGTTTCGGCATCGAGTATCAGGGCGTCTCGCTGCTCGCCGAAGACTCCTGGCCCAAGGGAAGCGAGGTGGAGGATGGCTATCCCGAGATCACTGCCGACCTGATGAAACAGCTTGGCTGGTGGGATGAGCTGACCGAGGCCGAGAAGAAAGAGGCCGAGGGCAAGAACTGGAAGACCGACCTCTCCGGCGGCATCCAGCGGGTCGCCATCAAGCACGGCTTCGTCCCTTACGGCAACGCCAAGGCGCGCTGCGTGGTGTGGACCTTCCCAGATCAGGTGCCCAAGCACCGCGAACCGCTCTACACCCCGCGCCGGGATCTGCTGGCCGACTACGCCACCTGGCCCGATGCCAAGAGCTTGTGGCGCCTGCCGACCCAGTACGCCTCGGTGCAGGAGAAGGACGTCAGCAAGGAGTTCCCGATCATCCTCACCTCCGGCCGTCTGGTGGAGTACGAGGGGGGCGGCGACGAGACCCGCTCCAACCCCTGGCTGGCCGAGCTGCAGCAGGAGATGTTCGTCGAGATGAACCCGGCGGATGCCAACGACGTCGGCGTGCGCGACGGTCAGGATGTGTGGGTGGAGGGGCCGGAAGGGGGCCGGGTCAAGGTGAAGGCGCTGGTGACCCCGCGGGTCAAACCTGGGCTCGCCTTTATGCCGTTCCACTTCGGCGGTCACTTCGAGGGCCAGGATCTGCGCACCAAATATCCGGAAGGGTCAGACCCCTATGTGCTGGGGGAGTCGGTCAACATAGTCACCACCTATGGCTATGACCCGGTTACCCAGATGCAGGAGACCAAGGTCACCCTGTGCCGTTTTCGCCAAGTAGGAGCCTGATCTCATGGCCAGAATGAAATTCATGTGTGACACCAAGCGCTGCATCGAGTGCAACGGCTGTGTGACGGCGTGCAAGAACGAGAACGACGATGCCCTGGAGTGGGGCATCCAGCGCCGCCGGGTGGTGACCCTCAACGACGGCCTGCCGGGGGAGACCTCCATCTCGGTCGCCTGCATGCACTGTACCGACGCTCCCTGCATGGCGGTCTGCCCGGCCGACTGCTTCTATCACACCGACGACGGCATAGTGCTGCACAACAAGGATCTCTGCATCGGTTGCGGCTACTGCCTGTTCGCCTGCCCGTTCGGGGCGCCCCAGTTCCCGAAGACCGCCGCCTTCGGCGATCGGGGCAAGATGGACAAGTGCACCTTCTGTGCCGGCGGCCCGGAAGAGGATCACAGCGAGGCGGAGCGCCAGAAGTACGGTGCCAACCGCATCGCCGAGGGCAAGCTGCCCATGTGTGCCGAGCTCTGCTCCACCAAGGCGCTGCTGGCGGGGGATGCGCAGGTCATCTCCGACATCTTCCGTGAGCGGGTCGCCTATCGCGGCGCCAAGGAAGCGGGCTGGGGTAGCGGTGAAGAGCTGTTTTACGACGCCAGCAAGGCGGGCAAGGGAGGGGCGGCATGAAAACCTGGCTAATGGCCCTGTTTGCCGCCCTGCTGCTGGTGAGTACCGCCAGCTTCGCCGACGCCGAGAAAGAGGCGGTCGGCTTTGCCGGCGCCGACTACTGGCGGGCGGTGAAGGACGGGCAGGAGGGGGTGACCACCTCCCGCTCGCCGGAGCACGGGGTGCTCATCTCGGTGCCGGGCCAGCTCTGGTTCGAGGTGAAGACCAAGTGGGTGTCGCCGCTCGGTGCCATCGCCATCTTCGGGTCGCTCGCCATGTGTGGCCTGATGTACTGGGCGGTGGGGCCGACCAAGCTCTCCAAACCGCGCACCGGGCGCAAGCTCAAGCGCTGGAGCCGGCTGGATCGGGCGCTGCACTGGACCACGGCGGGCATGTTCCTGACCCTGTCCGGGTCGGGGCTGGCCATCATCTACGGCAAGCACTTCATCAAGCCGGTGGTGAGCATCGGGGTGTGGGAGAACTGGATCTGGTTCGCCAAGGTGTTCCACAACTACGTGGGGCCGCTCTTCTTCCTCTGCCTGATGGGAGTGCTCATCAAGTGGTTTCGCCACAACATCGTCAACATGGTGGACGTGCGCTGGTTCATGAAGGCGGGCGGCATGCTGGGGCCCCACAAGGGGAGTCACCCCTCGGCGGGCTTCTCCAACGGCGGCGAGAAGGCCATTTTCTGGCTGCTGATCTGGTTTGGCGGCATCGTGGTGGCGACCGGGCTGTTTCTGGACTTCCCCATCTTCGGCCAGCTGCGCCGCCAGATGGAGTGGGCCAGCTTCATCCACATCGTCGGGGCCCTCATCCTCATCTGCGGCTTCATCTTCCATATCTACATGGGCCTGTTCCAGCTGGAAGGGGCGCTGGAGGGGATGATCAGCGGCGAGGTGGACGAAACCTGGGCCAAGGAGCACCACGATCTCTGGTATGAAGAGGTGAAGCACCAGCTCGACGAGCCCAAGGCAGGCAAGTCAGGCTGAGGCTGACCGCGACATCAGGATGAAAGAGAAGGGGCGCTGCGGCGCCCTTTTTTGTGTCTGCCGCTCAGAGCGGCGGCTGCAGCGGCAGCCGGATGCGGTAGCAGAGTCCCTCGCCGGGCGGGCTGGTGACGGCGAGCTGACCGTGCAGGTTGTTCTCCACCAGATTGTGGATGCGACAGGCGCTCAGCCCGCAGTGGCGGGCGTCACCGCGCAGGGTGGTGAAGAAGGGCTCGAACAGGTGGACCAGCTGCTCGGCCGCCATGCCGGGGCCGTTGTCCCGATAGATCAGCAGCAGCTCGCTGCCGGCGCGTTCCACCTGCAGGGTGAGGCGATGCTCCCCCGGCCCCTTGAAAGCGTGCTCCATGCTGTTCTTGATGAGCTCCTGCACCAGGTCGAGAAACAGCGACTCGGGGGCGATCAGGGTGACCTCCTCGCCGCCCAGATCGGCGTTGACCCTGGCGATGAGAAATTCGGGGGTGAAGGCCTGCAGCAGCTTGCGCAGACTCTTCTGTACGGCGAAGGGGGTGGCGGGCAGCTCGGTCTGATCCCGGGTCAGCTCCTTGAAGCGGGTCACCAGCAGGGCGACCCGGCGCAGGCTGGACTCCACCAGCTCGGTGCCCTCCTTGATGTCGGTGAGCTGCTGTTGGAGCAGGCGCTGCCCCAGCATGCCGTTTTGCACCGCGCTGGCCAGCAGATCGCCGGCGCCTTGAATGAGGCTGGAGGCGGTGATGCCGATACCGATGGGGGTGTTGATCTCGTGGGCGATGCCTGCGGTGAGCTGAAACAGGCTCTGGTAGAGCTGCACCTTGGCCTGCTGGCGCCCCAGCTCCTTGAGGCGCAGCTGGTTTTGCACCCGGGCCAGCACCTCGAGCTGGTGGAACGGCTTGGAGACATAGTCGCAGCCGCCGGCCTGAAAGGCCTGCTCGAGCGCCCCGATCCCGCTGTTGGCGCTGATGAAGAGCACCGGCAGGCACCACTGGCCCGGCAGCTGCTTGATACGCCGGCATGCCTCGTAACCGTCCATCACCGGCATGTTGATGTCCATCAGCACCAGATCGGGGGGGACTCGGTGGCGGCATCCACTGCCTGCAGGCCGTCGGTGGCCTCCCGTACCCGGTAACCCGCCTCTTCCAGCAAACTGCGCAAGATGTAGCGGTTGGATGCCATGTCATCGACGATCAGGATTTCACTCATCTGTGTGTTCTCTCCTGCCCCCGGGAACCTTCCCTGCCGGTGGCCTGCAGTTGAGCATAGTTGGCCGCTCTCTGCGGCGCGTGGCCGGTATGAGGCCATCACCCGCCTTGGTGCGGACTTTGGCCGCAGGGTATGCCCAAGCTCACAAAACTAAACAGGCAAACGTCATATGATTGATTTCATTATGAGTCTTGCTCTCCTGCCGAACGGCAATTTCACGTAAATCAAAGAGAATGACTATGGCTACCGGACAATATCTGCTGTGGAAAGATGCACAGGGACAAGATTTTCGCCCCGTTGCACTGACTGGCACCGATCTGCTCAACGATCGCAATCTCAACAAGGGCACCGCCTTTACCGAACAGGAGCGCGCCGACTTCGAGCTCGACGGCCTGTTGCCTCCCAAAGTGCAAACCTTCGAAGCCCAGCTGGATCGGGTCTATCAGGGCTTTCTGAGCGCCTGCAGCGACATCGAGAAGTATCAGAACCTGCGGGCATTGCAGGATCGCAACGAGACCCTGTTCTACGCCCTGCTGGCGCGCCACGTGGAGGAGATGACCCCCATCATCTACACCCCGACCGTGGGCAAGGCGTGTCAGGAGTTCAGCCACCGCTACCAGAAGGCGCGCGGCCTCTACATCACCCCGAAGAACGTCGATGACATGGGCTCCCTGGCCCGTCAGCTGGATGCCAAATCGGTGCGCATCATCGTCGTGACCGACAGCCAGGGGATCCTGGGGATCGGTGACCAGGGGGTGGGCGGCATGGGCATTCCCATCGGCAAGCTCTCCCTCTATACCCTGGCCGCCGGCATTCACCCCGCCTGCTGCCTGCCCATCGCGCTGGATGTCGGCACCGACAATCAGGCGCTGCTGGATGATCCCATGTACCTGGGTCAGCCCCACAAGCGCATTCGCGGCAAGGAGTACGACGACTTCATCGACAAGTTCGTGGCCGGGGTCAAGCGCCACTTCCCGAACGCCGTGCTGCAGTGGGAGGACTTCAGCAAGTCCAACGCCTTCAACAACCTCTCCCGCTATCAGCAGTCGCTGCCGTCCTTCAACGACGACATCCAGGGCACCGGGGCCGTGGTGCTGGCGGGCATCATAGGGGCGGTCAAGGTCAAGGGCGAGACTCTGGGCCAGCAGAACTACCTGGTCTATGGCGCCGGTGCCGGCGGGGTCGGGGTGGCGGATCAGATCTGCGCGGGCATGATCCGCGAAGGGCTGGATCCGCAGGCGGCTCGCGATCGCATCTACATCCTGGATACCCAGGGGCTGGTGTGTGACAACCGCGAGGGGCTCGACGAGTACAAGCGTCGCTACGCCAAGCCGGGCCTGCTGCTGGCCGGCTGGGACACCGAGGTGCCCGGCAAGGCCAACCTGACCGACGTGTTGCGCCACGTGCCGATCACCGTGCTGCTCGGCACCAGCGGCTCGGGCGGCGCCTTCAAGGAGGAGCACGTGCAGCTGATGCAAAAACACTGCGCGCGCCCAATGGTGTTCCCGCTCTCCAACCCGACCGCCAACTGCGAGGCGCTGCCGGACGACATCTATCGCTGGAGCCAGGGCAAGGCCATCGTCGCCACCGGCAGTCCGTTCAAGGATGTGCACTACGAGGGGCAGGAGTTCCGGGTCGGCCAGGGCAACAACGTCTTCATCTTCCCGGGGGTGGGTTTGGCGGCCATCGTCAGCCAGATCCGCGAGATTACGCCGGACATCTTCACCACCGCCGCCTTTGCGCTGGCGGAGTGCGTGAGTGAGGTGGACCTGGCCAAGGGGGCCGTCTATCCGCGCATTCGCGAGCTGCGCAACATTTCGGTACACGTGGCGACGGCGGTGCTCAAGGACATAGTGCGGCGGGATCCTTCCCACCCGCTGATCGGTCAGGATCTGCAGCAGCACATCCTCAACCACATGTGGGAGCCGGTCTACCTGCCCTATCGCCGGGTATGATGGCAGCAAGCTTGTACTTGCAATAGAAGGGGGTGGCCATGGCCACCCCCTTTTGTTGCCTGAGTTGTCAGCTGCGCAGCGGCAGCCAGTGCCCCGCCTTGCTGCGGCAGGCGGTGTCCTGCCACTGCTGACTGGCCTGGCCTATGTAGAGCTGCTCGCGGTAGTCGCGGCACCAGAGGCCGTTGGAATGGCGAAAGGTGCGCAGTGGCGTGACGCTGCCCGAGTGGCGGCTGGTGGGGTTGATCCAGGTGAGGCTCTGGCCCTTGGGACGGGTTTGCAGCGCCTCGGCCAGCGCCTGATTGGCCAGCACCACGTCCTGCTTGTCCATCTGGTGATAGAGCGGGGCGGTTGGCTGGGTGGCACAGCCGGACAACCACATTGCCAGGCAGATCAGCAGATAACGGCTCATGGTTGCACCTTGCTGTTGAATCCTTGCTGGATCAGCGCTTGCTCCTGCGCATCGGTCAGGGTCTGGCCGCGATCGTCGACCGTACCGTCGCCCCGGATCTCGTTGCCGTTGGCATCGACAGTGTCTACCCCGTGGTCGTCGACCGTGCCGTCACCCCGGATCTCGTTGCCGTTGGCATCGACAGTGTCTACCCCGTGGTCGTCGACCGTGCCGTCACCCCGGATCTCGTTGCCATTGGCATCGACGGCGTCTATCCCGTTGTCATCGACCGTGCCGTCACCCCGGATCTCGTTGCCGCTGGCATCCACGGCATCGACCCCGTTGTCATCGAGGCCGTTGCCCAGGCCACGCCCGCCACCGTGACGATCTCCGCCGGCGTGGCGGTCTCCTCCGCCATGCTGCTCACCACCGGCATGCCGATCGCCCCCGGCGTGTTCCCCACCGCCATGGCTGCTGTCGCTGCCGCCATCGTGACTGCTTCCACCGCTGCTGCCACCGCTATCGCTGTCACTGCCTCCACCACTGCTGCCACCGCCGTCGCTGTCACTGCCTCCACCACTGCTGCCGCCACCATCGCTGTCGCTGCCTCCACCGCTGCTGCTACCGCCATCGCTGTCACCGCCTCCACTACTGCTACTGCCTCCGCCGCTGCTTCCTCCTCCACCGTTTCCACTGCTGCCGCCACTGCCATCGCCATCCTTGTTGTGAACGATCAGCCCATTGGCGACATAGCTGTGGCTGCCATCGAGGATCAGGTTGAACAGTGCCGTGGTGGGCGGGGCATCAAGCCAGCAGAGGGACTCCACCAGCAGCTCTATGGGGTGGGGGGCCAGCGCCAGGTTGCCTGCACAGACGTGTTCCGACCAACCCAGCAGATGCATGCCGGTAAAGAGCGGCAGCACGGCGAGGGTCGGGGTTTCGGTACGAGTCATGGCCGGGGCGATGGCCGCCCAGCCGCGGGTGGTCAGAAAGGGGTGTTCGGCGGTGAAGAAGGGGGCCAGCCGGTTGAGCCCGTACAGCCGGCGCTCTCCCAGCAGCACCCGTTCGATCGCCAGGATCTGGTTGCTGCGGCCATATTGATCCCGTACCCGTTCACCGATCCGCAGGGTCTCGATGGGGCGCTCCTCCCCATCGGCCATCAGGATGGGGGTGCCGGCCACGAAACAGGACTTGGCATAGGCCTGATTCAACTGCCATTGATGGTGGCTGAAGTCATAGCTGAATGGGGTGGCAAACAGGGCCAGGGCGATGGCCGAGCCCACCAGCAGTCGGCGCTGGCTGGGTTTGAAAGCGGGCAGTGACATGGGGGACTCCTTGTCCGGCTGGATTCACGTCATCAAGTATAGAGGGGGCCGGTGGCGGGGCAGGGGCAACACCTGACAACAAAACCGCGTGGAAAAACGATTGGCGTCGGTGATAAAAGTGCGTAAAATCGCTTCCTCGATGCTTGTAGCAACGAATCCCGCCTAAAAAGCCAGTTTCATGCCCTCCCCAAGCAGTAAGAGGCAACAAATGACGCCTAATAGCTCATTCAATGCCTTGAAAAAGTCTTGTGATAACTGAAAAGTGTCAAATATCCCTGTCAGTTATCAAAAAGTTAAGGACATCCATGTTTTCCTTAGTCAAGCAAAGTGTCGCCGGGCTGCAAATCCTGTTTGTCGCCTTCGGTGCCATGGTTCTGGTGCCCCTGCTCACCGGACTGAACCCCTCCATGGCCCTGCTTGGCGCCGGTGTGGGCACCCTGCTGTTCCAGCTCTGCACCCGCCGCCAGGTCCCGATTTTCCTCGGTTCCAGCTTTGCCTTCATCGCCCCCATCATTTACGCCACCCAGACCTGGGGCCTGCCCTCCACCATGTTCGGTCTGTTTGCTGCCGGTTTCATGTACTTCATCCTGGCCGCGCTCATTCGTGTGCGTGGGATGGGCTTCGTGCACAAGCTGCTGCCGCCGGTGGTGATTGGTCCGGTGATCATGGTGATCGGTCTGTCGGTCGCCCAGGTGGCCTGCAACATGGCGATGGGCCGTGCCGGCGGTGAGCAGGTGGTGCCAGCCTCGGTTGCGCTGACCCTGGCCGGCATCTCGCTGGCGGTGACCCTGATTGCGGCGGTGTTCTGCAAGGGCTGGATCAAGCTCATCCCCATCCTCTCCGGCGTCATCGCGGGTTACGTGGCCGCCGTGCTGATGGGTCAGGTGAGCTTCGATGGCATGGTGAACGCCCCCTGGTTGGCGCTGCCCCACTTCGTGACCCCCGAGATCAACTGGGCTGCGGCGCTGTTCATGCTGCCGGTGGCCATCGCCCCCTGTATCGAACACATCGGCGGCGTGCTGGCCATCGGTGGCGTGACGGGCAAGGATTACACCAAGAACCCAGGTCTGCACCGTACCCTGGCCGGTGACGGCATCGGCGTCTGCTTCGCCGGCTTTATCGGTGGTCCCCCCGTCACCACCTATGCCGAAGTGACCGGCGCCGTGATGATCACTCGCAACTTCAACCCGGTCACCATGACCTGGGCCGCGGTGTTCGCCATCATTCTGGCCTTCTTCGGCAAGTTCAACGCCCTGCTCACCTCCATCCCGATGCCGGTGATGGGCGGCATCATGCTGCTGCTGTTCGGATCCATCGCCGCCATCGGTCTCAAGACCCTGGTGGAGTCCAAGGTGGATCTGGGGCTGTCGCGCAACATCGCCATCGTGGCCGTGACCCTGACCGTGGGTGTCGGTGCGCTGGAGATGAAGATCGGTGACTTCGCCCTGGCGGGCGTGGGTCTGGCCTCGGTGGCCGCCATCCTGCTCAACCTCATCCTGCCCCAGCACTCCGAAGAGGGTGCCATGGAGAGCGCCAAGGATTAAATCCCTGCGTTGACTTGCATTGAGATGATGAAAAAGAGGCCACCCCAGGGTGGCCTCTCTGTTTTGTCGGTGCATCGAGCGCGAGGTTCAGGGCTCAGGACTCAGGGCGCCAGCGTCAATACCCGCACCCACATGGCCCCTTCGCCCACCGGCTGGCGTGCCTGCAGGGTCAGGGCGCCGCTGGCCGGATCGATGCGGTGCAGCGCCAACTGGTGGGAGGATTGCCCTGCCGCCAGCAGCCAGCGGCCCTGCCCGTCGATGGCAAAGCCGCGCGGCATGGCTTCGGTGGGGAAGTGGCCGACCACCCCGAGCTCGCCATCCGGCGCAATGGCGAACTGGGTCAGCAGGCTGCTGGCCCGCTCGCTGCTGTAGAGAAAGCGCCCATCCGGCGTCACATGCAGATCCGCGCCCCAGTACTCCCCCTGATAACCGGCGGGCAGCATCTCCAGGCTCTGGCACAGTGTGATTTCGCCATTGGCGGTCTGCCGGTAGCGGTTGATGGTGCAGTCGAGCTCGTTCAGGCAATAGAGGTCGCCATTGCTTGGGTGCAGCGCCAGATGGCGCGGGCCGGCGCCGCTGGCGGTCTGCAGATCCCCCAGCGGATGGGGGCGCAGCCGACCCTCCCGGCAGAGCACAAAGCGGCGGATACGGTCCTCCTTGAGGCAGGCGACCAGCACCTCCTGCTCGCCCCGGTCGTCGGTGGCCAGCAGGGTGACCGAGTGGGCGGCCTGCAAGCCGTCGAGCGACTGGTGGGGCGGCGCTGCCCGACCGGTGCTTCCGATGGCGGAGACGGTGACATGATTGAAGGCATAGGAGGCTGCCAGCAGGAAGCGGCCGTCAGCCGAGATGGCGGTGTGGGAGGCGCTGCCCGTCAGCGGCGCCGAGCCCGGCTCGCTGAGCCGGCCATCCACGCCAATCCGGTAGCTGATGAGCGCAAAATCGGGCCGTACGGCGGCATGGAGCCAGTGCCCGTCCGGGCTGATCACCAGCGGCTGGACCTGGCCCGGGGTGTCGACCACCTGCAATGGCGCGAGCTCCCCGCTCCCGGTCAGGGCGAACACGTGGATCTGCTGGCTGGCGGGGCTCGCCACATAAACGACCTGCTGCATCTGTTCTCTACTCCTTGTCATGGGCAACGGCGCTCATCTTATCCTCTTTCGGGCCTGCTCTGGCCTACTCTTTTGCCCGCCCCGGGCAGACCACCTGACGGGCCTTGAGGTGGTAGAGCTCCACCTGCGGGTGGCTGAAGAAACCCACTTCCCACGGGTTCTTCTGCACGAAAGCGGCACGGATGGACTCGAACAGCGGGTGATCCTGCGGGATCTGGTAGGCATCGGCGGCGATGATGGTGTAGTTCCACTCGATGGCGCGGGTATAGGTGAACACCGCCCGCGAGTCGATGGCGAAGTGGCAGCGACCGTCGCGCTTGAGCAACTGCGACTTGAAGGTCTCGGGGAAGGTGATGAAGAAGATGTCGTCCTCATCGGAGGAGAGAAACGCCAGCACTGTGGTGTGCGGCTGGGACTGGGCCCGGGTCACCAGCACCCCGATCTTGTTCTCCACTTCGCGCAGGTCAGGCACCGGCAGGCCGGTGAGCGGGGTGACCGGCAGCTCGCGGGCAGGGCGTTCATCGGCCGGATGTTGATAGTCCGGCTGGGCGAAGCCATAGACCACCCGGTTGCCGTACCAGAGCTCGAACTGCAGCGGGGTGACCTGCACCTTGTCCGGGGCGGTGCGTGTTATTACCCCCTTGTAAGAGACGCGGTAGACACTCAAGGAGGCGTCGTACTCGTCGACCCCGGTGCGGTTGTCCAGATGCAGGGTGATCTTCTCCCCCACCGCCAGCTGATGCCCCTTGGGAAAGCTCAGCAGCAGCTCGTCACTGGGCTGGATCTCGACCCCGCAGATGTAGACGCCGGTCTCCTTGCTGGCGGGGTCGACATAGGTGGCAGCCACCCCGAGCAGGGGAGAGCCGAGAAAAGAGAGCAGAGAGGGTTGAGAACTCATTGGCGCACCTTGGCAAATGTGGGGGTTGGCCCCTCAGTGTATCGCGGCCGACCCGGATTGGCAGACCCCTCACTGGGGGAGGTAAGCGCTTCAGGCTAGCGGCAAACGGTGGCCCATTCTGGCCGGCGTGTCACAAAACCAGTGTGGACTGTTGGCCGCCGACCATAAAAAAGGCCCCTTGCGGGGCCTTCGAGTGGCATGGCGTGCTGCCTTAGCCGGGTTGGGCACCCGGCAGGGCGGGAGGCTGGGTGGAATCGGACTCCACCTTCTGCTCTTCGCCCTTCATGTTCTTGATGTAGACGTCCATCTGGTTGAACGCGATCTCGATGCCGTTGGCCTTGAACAAGGCGTCGATCTTGCGGTTCAGCTCGTCCACCGCCGGGTTGCGATCGCCGAGCTCGCTCACGAAGAAGCGCAGCTCGTGATCCAGGGTGCTGGGGCCGAAGGTGAGGAAGTAGACGATGGGGGCCGGGTCTTTCAAGACGCGGCTGTTGTCGTCCGCCGCCTGTTTCAGCAGGGTACGGGTCAGCTCCAGATCCGAACCGTAGGCCACCCCCACCCGCACGATGACGCGGGTGACGGTGTCGCTCAGCGACCAGTTGATCAGCCGTTCGGTCATCAGCACCTTGTTGGGGATGATCACCTCCTTGCGATCGAAGTCGGTGATGGTGGTGGCGCGGATGCGGATCTTGGAGACGGTGCCGGAGAAGGTGCCGATGGTGACGGTGTCACCGATCCGTACCGGACGCTCGAACAGGATGATGATGCCGGAGACGAAGTTGCCGACCACCTCCTGCAGACCGAAACCGATACCGACCGTCAGACCGGCGGCGAGCCACTGCAGCTTGTCCCACTGCATACCCATCAGGGAGAGGGCGGTGAGGGTACCGACCCCGATCAGCACGTAGTTGAGCATGGTGGTGATGGCGTAGGCCGTGCCCTGGGCCAGACGCAGCTTGGAGAGCACCAGCACCTCCAGCAGACCCGGCAGGTTGCGGGCCAGCGACCAGGCCGCTCCCAGCATGAAGATGGCGGTCAGCACATCGCTCAGGCTGACGGGGTAGAGCACCGCATTGGCGCCGGAGCCCACGCTCTTGTGCCACAGCACCATGCTGTCGAGGTAGGAGAAGACCGCCACCAGATCGGACCAGAGCCAGTAGAAGGCGACGCCGAACACCAGCAGCAGCACTGTGCGGGTCAGGCGCAGGGACTGCTGGCTGACATCCTCCAGATCCATGGGCTGCTCTTCGATGGACTCACCCCCTTCCGCATCTTCCGAAGACTTGTGCTCGCGCTTGGCCACTGCACGGCGATAGGCCAGACGGCGGGCCGCCAGCTCCAGGCCGCGCAGGGCGGTGCGGTAGACCAGGCTCCAGATGATGATGAGGTAGAAGGATTCGATCAGCCGGCCGGTCAGCTTGAGGGCGGTGTAGTAGTAGCCCAGCCCCACCAGCACCATCAGCGCCACCGGTGCCAGCGCCAGGGCGATGGCGGTGATGGACTGCTGCATGCTCGCCTCGCCCTTGATGCGGGCGCGGGAGATGGGGAACACCAGGTAGGCGGCCAGCCCCAGCAGGGCCAGGGTCAGCGCCTGACCCACCACGTCGTTGCCCAGCGACGAGGGTTCTACCACCGCCTTGGTCGACAGCATGATGAGCGGCAGCAAGGGCACCCACAGATAGCGCATGCTGGTGCGCTTGGCCTGCAGCTCGGCTCTGGCAATGCGGAAATGGGTCTCGGCAATGCCGCCCGGCCGCATCACCGCCAGATAGACGCTGAACACCAGGTAACCGAGCGCCAGATTGAGGGTGATCTGGAAAATCAGCTTGGAGCTGAGCAGACCGCAGTCGGTCAGCAGCAGACCGGCAGCCAGGATGAACAGGCTGCCCGGCAGGCGTTGCAGCACGGTATAGCAGAGAGCAACCGGGGTGTGCCACTGGCTGTCCTGGCGAAAACGCCCCAGGTCCTTGGTGATCTTCTTCTGCCGTTCCACCAGCGCCGAGCGCTTCCAGATCAGCAGGCCACCGATCAGCAGCAGCGGCAGGGCCAGCAGTGTGATCGGCAGCAAGGTTTCACCCCAGCCGCTCCAGTCCGGTTTCAGCACCCAGTCGGAGGCCTGCTTGTAGGCCTGGGCCGGCCAGTTGATGAACCACTTGCCATCGATGGGCTTGTTGCTGCTCACCCAGAAGATGTGCTGCTGCAGGGTAAATTCGATGGAGGAGTAGATCCGCGCCAGCTGCTGCTGGGTCAGCTGCAGGCTGATGGCGTTGGTCAGCTGGGCATCCAGCTGGCGGTTGAGCTGGTCGAGCAGGCTGATGCGGGTGTCGAGCAGCTTGGAGAGGCTGGCTCTGTCCTCCTGGCTCACCGGTTCGCTGCTGCTCGCGACCAGGTTGTCCAGATACTGGGTCTTCTGGAACAGCTGGTCGCGCTGCTGGCTCAGCTCGAACTGGGCCAGGTGCAGGTCGGCGATCTGCTCTTCCAGGTTCTTCACCAGCGTGGAGGGTGACGACTCCAGCTGCTGATAGAGCTGGTAGAGAATGCGTGACAGCAGCAGGTTGCCCTTGAGCATCTGCACCTGTTCGTTGAGGTTGCGCTCGGTCTGGGTGCCGCGCTCCAGCCAGCTCTTGGCCTGCAGGTTCTTCTGCACCAGCGAGTTGAGGTTGGTGGTGGCGCTGACCAGCTGCTGGCTGAGCTGATGGTTGAGCTCCTGCTCTTTTTGTACCAGCGGATTGTCATCCGCGGCGACCAGCTCGCCGGTCTGCTCGGCGGTCTTTTCGGTGTCACCGAGGCGCTTGGCACTGCTCTGCTCTTGCAGCAGCTGCAGCTTTTGCTCCTCGTTGGTGAGGCGGGCGCTCTGGTAGTCGCGCTGCTTGACCGCCAGATCCTGCATGCTGGTGCGGTTGTCCAGCTGCTGTTGCAGGTTGGCCAGTTGCAGCTCCTGCAAGGCCAGCTCGGCACCCAGCTTCATCTTCTCGGCACCGCTCACCCCGTCACCGGCATTGAGACGGGTACGGATCTCCTGGCTGCGCTGATAGGCGCGGCTCATCAGGGCCTGGGCCCGCTCCGGCAGGGTTTGCAGGCTGGTGATCTGGCTGCCGATGGTGCCGAGGGCTTCCTGGGCATCCTGCATGTTGGCCATGACGTCGGGCTGGCGACTCTCCAGCTCGCTCAGGCTCATGCTGGCGTATTCACTCTTGATCTGCTCGGCACTCTTGTTCTGGGTCAGGGCATCGAGCTTGGCGCTGATGTCCCTGAGCTCGGCCGGCAGGGAGCGAATGCGCTCGCTCTGGCTCTTGGCCTTGCTCTTCTCCTTCTCGATGCTGTCGAGCAGGGTGAGGGTGTCGGTCAGGAATTTCTGGTCGGCCTGCTGGCTGACGGTGAGGGTATCAGACTTGCCAAGGGCATCGAGCGCCCGCTGCACGCTGGCACGTGAGGGCACATCCTGCGCCATGGCCTGCGGGGCGCAGAGGCTGACGAGTAAGCAGAGCAGCGGCAACAGGGTGGCCGAGGCTCTTTTGAAGCGTGTTGAGAGCATAAAACTTCCGGGTTATTACGCGATATTTGGGAGATTTCCCACTTGGATTAAATCCGCGTGGATTCTAACACCGGGCAGGAATGGGCAGCAGGGGGGCAGATAAAAAAAACGGCGCCCGCAGGCGCCGTTTTCAGCTTGTTCAGTTCCGATTAAAGAACGTGAACAGAAGCAGTGTTGGTGGTGCCGCTCGGTACCAGGGCACCGGAGACCATGACAACCACGTCACCCTTCAGACCCATGCCGCTGGCCAGCGCCGCTTCTTTACCGATGCGATAGAAATCGTCGGTGGAGGCGATGCTGTCAACCACGTGAGCAACCACACCCTTGGTCAGTACCAGCTGGGCAGCGGTCTTCTTGTTGGTGGTGATGGCCAGGATCCAGGCTTTCGGGAAGTACTTGCGGATGGCCTTGGCAGACTTGCCGCCTTCGGTGGCAACCACGATCAGCGGGGCGTCCAGCTTCTCGGAGGTCTCTACCGCACCTTTGCAGACCGCTTCGGTGATGCGCAGCTTGTTGCTGTCGTTGGCAGCAGACAGGTTGGACGGCATCACGGCATCGGTACGCTCGCAGATGGTGGCCATGATGGTCACGGCTTCCAGCGGGTATTTGCCCTTGGCGGACTCACCGGACAGCATCACTGCGTCGGTACCGTCCAGGATGGCGTTGGCCACGTCGCCGGCTTCGGCGCGGGTCGGACGCGGGTTCTTGATCATGGAGTCCAGCATCTGGGTGGCGGTGATGACCACTTTGCGGGCTTTGTTGCACTTCTCGATGATCATCTTCTGGGCGAAGATCACTTCTTCAACCGGAATTTCTACACCCATGTCGCCACGAGCAACCATGATGCCGTCGGAGACAGCCAGGATCTCGTCGAAGTTGTCCAGGCCTTCCTGGTTTTCGATCTTGGAGATGATCTGGATGTTCTCGCCACCGTGGGCTTTCAGGTGCTCACGGATTTCCAGCACGTCTTCTTTCTTGCGAATGAAGGAAGCGGCAACGAAATCAACGCCTTGCTCGCAACCGAAGATCAGGTCGCGCTTGTCTTTCTCGGCCAGGGCCGGCAGCTTGATGGAGACGCCCGGCAGGTTGATGCCCTTGTTCTCGCCCAGATCGCCGTTGTTCAGTACTTTACAGATGACTTCGCGCTCGGTGATCTCGATGACGTCCAGACCGATCAGGCCATCGTCAACCAGGATGCGGTTGCCGACGCGCAGGTCGTTGGCGAAACCGGCATAGGTCACGGCTACTTTGTCTTTGTTGCCAACCACGGTCTGGTCGGTGGTGAAGGTGAAGGTCTGGCCAGCGACCAGGGCAACGTCGTTGCCGCCTTCCAGCTTGATGGTACGGATTTCCGGACCCTTGGTGTCCAGCAGAATGGCTGCGTGCTTGCCGGTTTCGGCCATGACAGCGCGCAGGTTGCTGATGCGACCACCGTGCTCGGCGTAGTCGCCGTGGGAGAAGTTCAGGCGCATGACGTTCATGCCGGCGTCCAGCATCTTGGCCAGCATTTCTTTGGATTCGGTCTTGGGACCGATGGTGCAGACGATTTTGGTCTTTTTCATGTCAGTCTTCATGGTTAAGGAGTTTCCGCCGTGCAATATACACCAGTTTTTGGATACTTTTTATGATCCAGAAACAACGTTTTGACCAGATAACGTTTTCTTTTCAGGGATAACGTTTTCCTCTTGGCTACTTTTTAGGGCATAAATTAACTGGTCCGCGTAGATTTGGCATAAATGTCGCCATATGTATCTCGGCGCCGGCCCGCCTCGTCAGATGTTGTAAAATGACGATCCCGTCCCGTCATCAAGCTGTCATCGGTCCTCGACAATAATAGACACTCTGCTGCCACCGGAATGCCGCAAGATGGCCCCTTATCTGTTGCTGTTGTCCGTTGCCCTGCTGGGCGTGCAGGCGCTGCCCGCCAGTTGCTGGCCGGCGGATCCCGCACCCCGCGATGGCGCGCTGCGCACCTTCGAGCGCCTTGAAATGCACCAGTCCCATGCTGCCACGGTCCGTGCGCAGCAAGGCTTGCCGCGCCCGACCCCTCCGCTTAACGGGGAGCATCGGCAGCCCTGAGTGGCAGATGCAGAGACGAAAAGAGGGAGGCCTGGCCTCCCTCTTGTTTTCGGTGCGTCACCTCGTCTTGGCGGCTCAGTTTATCTTGCCCATCTCGATGGCGAAGCTGGTGGCCAGCTGGGCGAACTTGAGGGCGTGGGCAGCCGAGGGATCAGAGTTCTGCAAGGTATCCTGGGCGGTGTGGATGTTGGGGTTGTAGTCGTTGAAGCGCGACTCGAACGGCATGGCGGCCGGGTAGCCCTGATTGTGCCAGGAGGCGTGATCCGAGCAGCCGTAACCGCAGCTGTCATAGCCGTAGCGGATCTGGGGCAGATAGGTGTCCAGCAGCTGGGCCAGATAGCCGGTCAGCCCCTTGTCGGTGTAGTCGGTCATGAAGACGATGTCTTGTGCCGAGCCCTGGTAGTTGGTCATGTCCAGCTGCAGCGCCGCCAGCACCTTGGTGTTAGCCGCCTTGTATCGGGTGGCGATGTCCTTGGAGCCGCGCAGCCCGACCTCTTCTGCCGCATAGCCGATGAACTGCAGGGTGCGCTCCGGCTGGCGGCCCTGCTCGGCGATGACCCGCAGCACCTCGGTCAGGGTAGCGATGCCGGAGGCATCGTCATCGGCGCCGGGGGCCAGGGTGCGGCTGTTGGGGGCCGAGCCCGCGGTGGAGTCGAGGTGACCGCCGAGCACCACCACTTCGTCCGGGTAGCGGCTGCCCTTGAGGGTCAGCACCACGGATTGTTGCGGATAGCCGCTGTGCTTGACCCGGCTGACGCTGGCCCAGGGCAGGGCCGCGCTCAGGGTCTGCCACTGGCCGGCCACCCAGTCCGCCGACTGCACCCCTGTGGTGGTGGTGTAGTAGCGGTTGCGCCAGCTGGCGAGCTGGCTGATGGTGCCGACTATGTTGCCCTGATCCAGATAGGGCAGCAGCCGGTTGACGCTGGCCCCCTGGGTCAGCGGCGGGGCGCTGAACAGGTTCTGGCTGATGGGCTGGGCCATGCTCTGCAGGGCGTCGGCCAGGGTGCTGTGCACCACATAGCCGCCGCAGCGCTGGTGCCCTTCGTGCATCAGGTGGGAGAGGGTGCCAAGCTCGCTCGCCTCGACCTGGGCCAGCTGAACCGGGGCGCCGCTGGCGCTGAACAGGGGGGCCAGTTTGGCCTTGACCTGTTTGAGCTCAACGCCGCTGTCGGCACCGACCGTGATCCAGACGGGCTCGGCGGCCTGTACGGCGAGGGGCAGCAGGGGAAGCAAGAGGGCGGTCAACAAGGGTTTCATAGCGGATCCTTCCAGATTGAGTTGCAGGCATGTGTGCCAAGTGGGTGTCATAAGACGACTGGCCCAGTCTAGCCAAGGTGGCTGACTGGCGAATTTGCCCATCTGGCGCGACCCTACCCCCGTCCGGTGGGGGCCGCTGCAGGATCTGCTGTCTACTGCGCCCCGCTGGGGGTAACCGCTGGAGCTTTGTGCTGGCGAGGGGAAGCTGCGCAGCGTGCCCGCCGCAGAGGCGGCGTGCGGCCCTGACCTGGGGGGCTGACAAAGGGAGTCAAATTGTGCCATATCGGCGCGAGACGCCGGCGAGAATGGGTGGGGAAGCGGTGGGTGCTCAAAAGCGCGGGTGGACAAAGAGGCATAAAAAAGAGGGGCCAAGGCCCCTCTTTTCCACTGGATGTTCACTGGATGGCGGTTTATGCGGTGGCCTGGGCCAGCATGCCGAGGGCTATCTCCCGCTCGCCCATGATCACCTTGTCCGCTCCCTGCTTGGTGAGGAAGCTTACCTCGTCGTCGCTGTGGGCGCGGGCGATCACCCGGAGCGCCGGGTTGATGAGCTTGGCCTGGGCGATGGCCTCGCCGGCCTCGAAGCTGTTGGGGATGGCCACCAGCAGCCAGCTGGCGTCGGTGATGGCGGCGCGGCACAGCACCTCGTCATCTGCCACGTTGCCGTTGACGTGGGGAATGTCGGCCTGGCGCAAACTCTCTAGCCGGTGCGGATCCTGCTCGATCACCACCAGCTCGCGCCCGGCCTGCTGCAGGCCATTCACCAGCAGGCGGCCGACCCGGCCATAGCCCACCAGTATGGTGTGGGCCTTCATCTCCACCGCCGGGCACTTGCACTCGGCCAGCATCTTGGCGTTGTCGGCGTCCGGGTGTTTCTCCAGGTAGCGCTCGACGGCGTTGAACACCAGCGGGTTGAGCATGATGGAGAGGCTGGCACCCACCAGGATCAGGTCGCGGGCCCCTTCCGGCACCAGCTTGAGCACGATGGCCAGCCCGATGAGGATGAAGGAGAACTCGCCGATCTGGGCCAGGCTGGCGGAGATGGTGAGGGCGGTGCGCCGGCTGTAGCGGAACAGCCGCACGATGGCGTAAGCCGCCGCCGACTTGCCGAACATGATGATGAACAGGGTGGCCAGCACCGCCAGCGGCTCGGTCAGCAGCACCGCCGGGTTGAACAGCATGCCCACCGAGACGAAGAACAGCACGGCGAAGGCGTCTTGCAGCGGCAGGGTATTGTTGGCGGCGCGGTGGCTCAGCTCGGAGCGGTTCATGACGATGCCGGTGAAGAAGGCGGCGAGGGCGAAGGAGACGCCAAACAGTTTGACCGCGCCAAAGGCGATGCCGAGCGAGCAGGTCAGTACCGCCAGGGTGAACAGCTCGCGCGAGCCGGTGCTGGCGGTGTGGGCCAGTAGCCAGGGGATGAAGCGGCTGCCCACCACCATCATCAGCGCCACGAACAGGCTCACCTTGCCGAGGGTCCAGCCCAGATCCAGCGCTATGCTCTGCCAGCTCAGGGCCTGCTCGCCGAACTGGATGTCGGCGATGATCGGCAGCATCACCAGTGCCAGCACCATCACCAGATCCTCGACGATGAGCCAGCCGATAGCGATGCGCCCCTGCAGGGTTTCCAGATTCTGGCGGCTCTCCAGCGCCCGCAGCAGCACCACGGTACTGGCGGTGGAGAGGGCGAGGCCGAACATCAGGCCGGCGACCGGATCCCAGCCCAGCAGGGAGGAGAGCCCCATGCCTAGCAAGGTGGCGACGGCGATCTGAGCAATGGCGCCGGGGATGGCGATGCGTTTCACCGACATCAGATCACGGAAGGAGAAATGCAGCCCCACTCCGAACATCAGCAGGATCACCCCCAGCTCCGCCAGCTCGGGCACCAGCTTCATGTCGGCCACATACCCCGGGGTGAAGGGGCCCGAGATGACGCCGGCCGCCAGATAACCCACCATGGGGGAGATCTTGAGGCGCTGGGCCAGCATGCCGAGGATGTAGGCCAGCACGAAGCCGCCGACCAGGGTGGTAATCAGGGGAAGGGAGTGGTCCATGTCGTCACCTCGCTAATGGCAGTCAGGGGGCTACCAGATCACCGCGCGGACGAAGAGGGCAGCTGTCAATGAGCAGGGGGCGAAAGAGACAGATGCTGGTCCCGTGCACGGGGCGTGTCAGAGGGACAACAGTTGCCGTTTCTGTTGAAAAATAATACGTTTTTGGTGAAAAAGCAATGTTTATCCACATTTAAAGATTATTTTGCTATTTAAAGTGGATAAGTTGTGTTTTTAAGGTGAGTGGTGCGGCTTTTATTAGCCAGGCTTGGCAACATTAATCAATCGGTGATGATTTTTGTGGCCAGGGCGAACGGATCCTGGACTCACAAAAAAAGCGGCCGACCGGCCGCTTCGTTGCATTCAGAGCTGGGGGCAGACCCCGGGTTCAATGACCCTTGGCGATCCCCTCCCGGCGCGGATCTGCTGCGCCCAGCCAGCCGCCGGTGTTGCGCTGCACGCCCTGCAGGCCCGAGGTCTGCTCGCTCAGCACCACCTCGTGCCCCTTCGCCTTGAGCGCCTCTACCACTGCGGCCGGGGTGCGGCCAGCCTCCAGCTCGGTGGGGCCGTTGCGACTGCCGAAATTGGGCAGGTTGATGGCCTGCTGCAGGTCGAGCCCCCAATCCTGGGTGCCGAGCAGCGCCTTGCCCACGTAGTTGATGATGGCGGAGCCCCCCGGCGAGCCCAGGCTCATCTCCAGCTCACCGCTGCCCTTGTCAAACACCAGCAGAGGGGACATGGAGGAGCGCGGCCGTTTGCCCGGCTCCACTCGGTTGGCCACCGGCAGCCCGGCGGCGTCCAGCGAGGTGAAAGAGAAGTCGGTGAGCTGGTTGTTGAGCAGGTAGCCGTTGACCATCAGCCGCGAGCCGAAGCCATCTTCGATGGAGCTGGTCATGGAGACCGCCATCCCCGCCTTGTCGACGATGGAGACGTGGCTGGTGGAGGGGAGCTCCGGGGTGGCATCCTGGCCGCGAGCCGGCGCCAGTGGCGGGGTGCCCGCTTTGGCCAGTCCCATGGAGCGCTCGCCGATGAGGGCGCCGCGCCGAGCCAGATAGTGCTTGTCGAGCAGGCCGCTGACGGGGACCGCCACATAATCGCTGTCCGCCACGTACTGGTTGCGATCGGCAAAGGCGAGCCGCGCCGCCTCGCTGTAGAGGTGGATCGCTTCGGCGGAGGCGGCCGGCTGGCCCTGCTCACCTTGTACCGGCTTGAGGGCCGCCATGTCGCGGCTCTCCAGCATGCCGAAGATCTGGCCGAGGGCGATGGTGCCGGACGAGGGTGCCGGGAAGCCGCACACCCGGCTCTGGCGATAGTCAAAGCAGAGGCCATCGTGCAGCCTGGCACGATAGCTGGCGAGATCGACCGCGCTCAGCACCCCGGGGTTGGTCGGGTGGGCGTGCACCTTGGCCACCATGGCCTCGGCCAGCGGGCCGTGATAGAAGGCGTCCGGCCCCTGGCTTGCCAGGGTTCGCAGCACCTTGGCCAGGGCCGGGTTGGTCAGTCGGGTTCCCGCCGCTTTGGGGCTGCCGTCGGCCTGATAGAAGTAGGCCCGCGCATCCGGGTCCTTGGCAAGGTAAGGGTCCTTGGCCAGCAGCGCGGCCAGCCGCGGGCTTATCACGAATCCCTGCTCCGCGAGGGCGATGGCGGGCTCGAACAGCGCAGCCCAGGGCAGCTTGCCGTAACGCTGGTGGGCCAGCGCCAGCGCCCGCACCGTGCCGGGGGCGCCCACCGAGCGCCCGCCCACCACGCCGTCGTAGAAGGCCATCGGCTTGCCATCCTTCATGAACAGCTGATCGGTGGCGGCGGCGGGGGCCGTCTCGCGGCCATCCACCGCCGCAACTTTCTGGCCATCCCACACCAGCATGAGGGAGCCGCCGCCGATGCCGGAGGATTGCGGCTCCACCAGGGTCAACACCAGCTGCACCGCGATGGCGGCGTCCACCGCGCTGCCGCCGGCCTGGATCATCTGGTAGCCTGCCTCCACCGCCAGCGGGTTGGCGGCGGCCACCATGAAGTCGCGGCCTTGCCAGCCCTGCTTGTCCTGCCAGCCGCTGGCGGCCTCCGGCGCGATCAGGGTGTGGGCGGGGGGCGCTTGCAGGCTCTGCTGAGCGGCGCAGCCGGCCAGCAGAGCGAGGGCGATGGCCAGCCCCAGTGGTTTGCGCAACATGACACTCTCCTTGTCTGTTTTATGAGCATGAGTGGGGGACTATGTCACGATTGGCGCTAATGACTCAAGTTGTTGAACCAGATCAACAAGTTACTCATCTATCAACAAGTCGCACTGGGCACATGCCCATAAAAAAAACCGCCCGGAGGCGGTTTTTTTGCAATCAGGCTGAGCCAGTTCGCTTAGATGGACTGCTCTTCACCACCCAGGGCGGCAAACAGGGCCGGGATGAACTGGGCCAGCTCGGCGGTGACCAGGGCGAAGTCGGCATCCAGACGGGCGGCCGGATCTTCGCTGGTGACGTCATCGTTCTGCTCGCGCAGCTCTTCGCTGAATTTCAGGCGCTTGATGGAGAGATCGTCCCCCAGCACGAAACTCAGGGTTTCGCCCCAGTTGAGGGCCAGCTTGGTGACCAGCTTGTCGTTGGCCAGGTGGTTCTTGATCTCGTCCGTCATCAGATCCTGCTGCTTGCAGCGGATGATGCCACCGTGCTCCATGGCGCTGCGCAGCTCGGCCTCGTCCTCCAGGGTGAAGGAGGCGGGCAGGTTGCCCTCGTTCAGCCACTCGGTCATGGTGATCTCGGGCGGGTTCTTGAGGGCCACCGGCACCACCGGCAGGGTGCCGATGGATTTGCGCAGCAGGGCCAGCAGGTCGTCCGCCTTCTTGGCGGAGCCCGCGTCCACCACCATCAGGTTGTCGGCCGGATTGATCCAGGCGAAGGTCTGGCTGGTGCGGCTGAAGGCGCGCGGCAGCAGGGTGTGGAGGATCTCCTCCTTGAGCGCTTCCTTCTCTTTCTTCTTGAGGGCGCGGCCCTGCTCGAACTCGATCGCTTCTACCTTCTCCGCCAGCATCTCCTTGACCACGGTGCCGGGCAGCATCTTCTCTTCCTTGCGGGCACAGATGAGGATGTGGCCGGCGGCGGAGTGGGTCAGGGTGGAGCCGAATTTGCCAAGGGGCTTGACCCACCCGAACCGGGAGATGTCCTGGCTGCCGCACGGGGTGAAGGCACAGGCTTCCAGCTGGGTTTCCAGCTGCTCGACGGTCAGCTCGAAGGGGCGGGTAAAGCGATAAATCTGCAGGTTTTTAAACCACATGGCGTCCTCGGTCTCATAGATTGTCCGGCGGGCATTGTACTAGAGAGGCGCTTTGTGATCAGCCAATCATTCTTGTTAAATAAAGGGCGATCGACTTCACAGGGAGTCATATTCGTCCCCAAAGCCGTCATCAAACTCCCCTAGACTGCGGATGTTCAGGTTGTTAACAAGGATACCAATATGTTGAGGGCGAGTCGGTCCGACGACATGGACGAGATCGTCGAAATCTGGTTGCTGGCCTCCCTGCAGGCCCACGACTTTGTCGATGCCTCCTGCTGGTGGCAGGCCCAGGAAGATCTGCGCACCCGCTATCTCGATCACGCCCGCATCTGGGTGTTCGAGGAGCGCGGCGAGCTGCTCGGTTTCATGGCGCTGGTGGATGACTACCTGGCGGCCCTGTTCGTGCGCCCCGACCGCCAGGGGCGGGGGTGGGCCATGCCCTGCTGCAGGAGGCCAAATCCAAGGGGGCCCGACTGCACGCGCGGGTGTTCGTGGAAAACGATCTGGCGGTGCGCTTTTATCGTCGCCACGGTTTCGTGATCGAGGGGGAGGTGGCCGATCCCCTCACCGGCCATCCCCAGTACCAGATGTGCTGCGAGCCCGCCTGAATCTGCCGGCCACGCCGGGTATGGCTTGAAAAAGGGGAGGCATATCCTCATCTTGTCTGCATCGGGTGCCGCTGACACCTCCTCCATACGAGCCGTTTTTCATGAAGATCCTGCATACCGCCGACTGGCATCTTGGCCATCAACTCCATGGCCACGATCGCCGTTTTGAACACGATGCCTTTCTCGACTGGCTGACCGACACCATCAAGCGCCGCGACATCGACGCCTTGCTGGTGGCGGGCGATCTGTTCGATACCGCCAACCCTCCCGCCAGCGCCTGGCAGCAGCTCTACCGCTTTCTGGCGCGGCTGCGCGCCGAGCACCCGGCACTGGATATGGTGCTGATCGGCGGCAACCACGATTCTCCTTCCAAGCTGGATGCCCCCCACGAGCTGCTGCGCGCCTTCGACCTGCATCTGGTGGGCAGCATCAGCCGGGACGACGAAGGGCGTCTCGAGACCGAGCGCCTGCTGGTGCCGCTGCGAGGCAAGGATGGCGAAGTGGCCGCCTGGTGCGCCGCCGTGCCGTTTCTGCGCAGCAGCGATCTGCGCCCCGACGGGCTCAACGAGGGGCAGGACAGACTCATCGAAGGGGTACGCCAGGTCTATGAGGCGGTGCTGAGCGAGGGGCGTGCGCGCTGCCATCCGGATCAGGCCCTCATCGCCATGGGCCACGCCTATCTGGCGGCGGGTCAGCTCTCCGAGCTATCCGAGCGGCGGGTGCTCGGCGGCAACCAGCATGCTCTGCCTGCCGAGCTGTTTGCCGCCGCCGACTACACGGCGCTGGGTCACCTGCACCTGGCGCAGAGCCCGGCCGAGGGGGTGCACTACAGCGGCTCGCCGCTGCCGCTCTCGCTGGCCGAGGCGAACTACAACCATCAGGTGCTGGAGGTGACGTTTGAGGGGGGCAAGCTGACCCGGCTTGAGCGGATCCCGGTGCCCCGTGCGGTGGAGATGATCCGGCTGCCCCAGAGCGGCCTCGACGAGGCGCTCCGGGCCATCGAGGCGCTGGACCTGCCTGCTTGCCCGCAGCAGGCCCAGCCCTTCCTCGAGGTGCGGCTGCTGCTGCCCAAACCCGAGGCCCGCATCCGCGAGCGCGTGCTGGCCGCCATCGGTGACAAGCCGGTGCGCCTTGCCCGCATCACGACCAGTTATCAGGGCTCGGGCCAGGGGCTGGCGGATGGTGCCGGCCAGCGCCGGCTCGATGAGCTCTCCCCCACCGAGGTGTTTCGCCTCTGCTATCAGCGTCAGTTCGACGGGGAGCCGGAGGCCGAATTGGTGGCGTCGTTTGAAGAGATCCTGGAGCAGGTGAAGGAGTCTAGCCAATGAAAATCTTGTTGCTGTCAGGGGAGAATCTGGCCAGCCTGACCGGCCCCTTTACCATCGACTTTGCCGGTGGTGCCCTGGGGGCCGCCGGCCTGTTTGCCATCACCGGCAATACCCGGGCTGATGGGGGCAAGAGCACGTGCGATATCGGGTCGGTATGGATGGAGGCGTGTGGCGTATGAAGATCCTCTCTTTGAGTGGTGAGAACCTCGCCAGCCTGACCGGTCAATTCACCATCGATTTTGCCGGTGGCGCCCTGGGGGCCGCCGGCCTGTTTGCCATCACCGGCAATACCGGCGCGGGCAAGAGTACCCTGCTCGATGCCATCTGTCTGGCACTCTACGACGAGATGCCGCGCTTTATCGCCAATCGCAAGAACGTCGCCGAAGTGGGCCGCATGGATGACGAGGAGAAGCTCAAGGCCAACGACGTGCGCGGCATCCTCAGCCGCGGCCACGCCAGCGGTTTTGCCGAGGTGCAGTTTCGCGGCTGTGACGGCCGCATCTGGCTGGCCCGCTGGGCGGTGCGCCGGGCCCGCAACCGCGCCGAGGGGCGCTTTCAGGCCCAGGAGCGCAGCCTGACCGACGTGGCGTCGGGCCAGGTGTTCAGTGGCAGCAAGCGGGAGCTGCAGGATCGCATCGACGAGCTGGTGGGGCTCTCCTGGGAGCAGTTTCGCCGCGCCGTCATCCTGCCGCAGGGGGAGTTTGCCGCCTTCCTCAAGTCGAGCGCCGACGAGCGTTCGGCCCTGCTCGAACGGATGACCGGCACCGAGCTCTACTCCGCCATTTCGATTCAGACCCATGAGCGGGCGCGGGAGGAGCAGCAGAAACAGGCTGCCATCAGCCAGCGGCTCGGTGACGTGGCGCTGATGGACGAGGCGACCCGCGAGCAGTGGGTGAGCCAGCAGGTCAGCCTCGCCACCAGCCTCAAGCACGAGCAGCAGCAACAGCAGCTGATGCAGGACTTGCGCGATCTCAACGGCCGTATCGCTGCCCAGTTTCAGGCCTGTCAGGAGGGAGAGGAGGCCCTTGCCGCGGCCGAGGCGGCCCACGCTGCGGCCGCCCCCGAGCGCGAGGAGTTCGTCCGCGCCGAGCAGGCCCAGGTGGCCCGCGCGGATCACGACGAACTGGCTCGCCTCACCCTGGAGGTGCAACAGCAGGAGAAGGCGCTGGCCGAGCTTGGTCCTGAACTTGGCAAGCTGGAGGAGAAGACCCAGCAGAGCGCCCTCAGCGAACAACAGCTGCTGGCGGAGAAGATCGCCGCCGAGCGCGAGTGGGGCGCCCTGCAGCCCGATCTCAAACGGGCGCAGGAGCTCGACACCCGCATTCGGGAAAAGCAGCAGCAACTGCAGAAGATCCAGCAGGAGGGGGCGCAGGAGCGGGAGGTGCAGCTCACCCTGGAGCAGGGCTGGCGCCAGCAGTGCCAGCAGGTGGAGCAGCTCAAGGGCCAGCACCAGCAGTGGGGTGCCTGGCTTGAGGAGCACAAGGAGCTGGCGCCGGTGGCCCGCCAGTGGCAGCCCCTGCTCACCGCCATGCAGGATTGGGCCGAGGATGCCGACAGGCTGCAGCAACTGCTCACCCTGCGCGAACACAAGCTGCGCGCCCTCAGGCAGTTGCAGCACCAGCTGGAACAGGGGCAGCAGGAGCGCGACTATTGGCAGCGCGAGCAGGCGCGACTGCAGCAGCAACAGCACGAGCTGCAGGAGCAGCAGTGGGAGGGGCGTCTGGCCAAGGCGCAGGAGCAGTGGCAAGGGCAGACTGAGCAGCTGGGCCAGCTGCGCCAGCTGTTGGAGCTGGCGGACTATGGCCGCAATCACGGTGAGCAGCATGGTCGCCTGCAGCAGGAGATCGTCCAGCTGGAGCAGGCGCTCGGCAAGCTGGCCATCCTCGGCGACGAGCTGACGCCGGCCCGCGAGCGGCTCGCCCTGCAACGGGACGAGGCGCGTCACGCACTGGAACAGTCCCGTGCCATCGCCAGTTTCGAGCAGCATCGCCATATCCTGCGCGACGGTGAACCTTGCCCGCTCTGCGGCGCCGAGGAGCACCCCTATCACCAGAGTCAGCCACAGGTGGCGGGCATTCTGGGGCAGCTGGCGGAGCGCGTCCGCAGCCTCGAGCTCGAGTGGGAGCGGCTCAATCACCAATACATTCAGTGCGAGAGTGAACGCCAGGAGCTGGCCCGCCAGCTGGCGGTGCGTCAGCAACATCTACCTGAGCTGGAGACGCGCGCCGAGCAGCTGACCCAGCGCTGGCAGCAGCTCGGCGGTGCCGAGCTGCTGGGCCATCCGTTGCCGCTACGTCAGAGCCCGATTGAGTGGAACGAATTGATGAGTACCCTGCTCGGTCGCGGCCAGAGTCTGGAGCAGGGGCTGGTCCGCAGCCAGCAGCAACTGCGCGAGGCCCAGCAGGGGCAGCAGCAGTTGCAGGCCGTGCGCCAGCAGCTGAGTCAGCTGGCCAGCCAGCACCAGCAGTTCGAGCAGCAGTGGCAGGAGGCCGACCGCCAGCGCATCGCCCTGGAAGGGGAGGTGAAGGGGATGGGCGAGCAGGAAACGACCCTGCGCCAGCGCCTTGAGCAGGGGGGCAGCCGGCTCGACGAGCAGATGGGAGGCCAGCCCTGGCGTCAGTGGCTGGGCAGCCAGCAGTGGCATGAGTGGCAGCGGGCCTGCGAGGCCTGGCTGCACGGCCAGAGCGAGTGGGAGCGGCTGACCGGCGAGATTGCCAGCCTCACCCCGGCCCTGAGCGCCCAGGAGGCACGCCTGCAGACCCAGCGCGAGCTGCTGCACAAGCTCGAGCGCGACTACAAGGAGCACGAACAGCAACGGCAGGGGCTGGTCACCAGCCGCGCTGCCTGTCTGGGGGGAGGAGATTGCCCTGGTCGAGAGCCGCTGGCAGCAGCGGCTGCAGCAACTGGCCGGCGAGCTGGAGACGATGCAGGGGGCGGCGCGCGCCCTGCGCGAGCGTCAGACCGAGCTCAAGACCCGTCTCAGCCATTTGGAGCAGGAGAAGCAGGTGAGCAGCCGGCGGCGACGGGAGGTGCTTGGGCGCTGGGCTGCCCACGCCAGCAGCCTCGGCATCGCCGAATATGACCTGCGCCGCCTGCTGGCCATGAGCCCGGATGAGCTCAAGGGGCGCCGCGCCGCCTTGCAGGCGCTGGAGGATGCCCGCGCTGAGGCGCGCACCCGTTTGACCGAGCGGCAGCGGGCGCTGGCGCTGGAGGAGAGCAAGCGGGATCGTTACCGCGAGCACCACCCCGAGCTGGCCACGTTGGCGCCACAGGAGCTCGACAGCCGGCTGACGGCGCTGGAGGCGCACTGCCGCGCTCTCGACGAGCAGCTGTTCCAGTGCAAGAGCACGCTGGCCCAGGCCGAGGCGGCGGCCCTCAAGGCGGGCACCTTGCAGGAGGAGCTGGCTGCCCAGCAGGCGGTGGCGGATCATTGGCAGCGGCTCTCCGATCTCATTGGTTCGGCCAGCGGCGCCAAGCTGCGCACCTTCGCCCAGAGCCTCACCCTGGAGCGGCTGCTGCTGGAGGCCAACTCCCAGCTCGCCGAGCTCTCCCCCGCTATCGGCTGGAGCGGGTGCCCGGCACCGATCTGGCGCTGCAGGTGGTGGATCTCGACATGGGGGATGAGGTGCGTTCGGTGGATTCCCTCTCCGGCGGTGAAAGCTTCCTGGTATCGCTGGCGCTGGCGCTGGCCCTCTCCAGCCTGTCGTCGCGCCAGACCCAGGTCGAATCGCTGTTTATCGACGAAGGCTTCGGCACGCTTGATCCCGACAGCCTGGATCTGGCGCTCTCCAGTCTCGACTCCCTGCAGGCGGCCGCCGCCAGATCGGGGTCATCTCCCACGTGCAGACCCTGGTGGAGCGGATCGGTGTGCAGGTGCGGGTGGAGGCCCTCGGTGGCGGTGAAAGCCGGGTGGTGTTGCCCTGAGCCCTGCTTGGGTTTACGGATGAATCGCTGCCCCGCCTTCTGGCGGGGCTTTTTTGTTTCAGTGTTTCGGCAATCTGGTCGCTTGAGCTAGGTCCATGCCCGCGTATCGCGGGAAACGAGAGTGAGGGGTTGACCCCGGTCTTGCATCCATCTGCCCGCAAGAGGGAATGGTCAATGACATTGATGCCTGAAAGGATCCTGGCTCGCATCGCGATGCGGCCACGCAGTGACGCGCTTTATCTCATCTGGTTCTGCTGGGGCCTGGCGTTGCTGCTCTATGTGGCGGGATCTGCATATTACAAATTACCCATAGTGCCATTGCTACTGATGGTGCTGCTGTTGATGGTGGAGAAAACCAAGATGTTTGGACGAAAGCGCAATGAGTCTGAGATGGTCGGGACGGGGAGCACGACCACGGTGATCGCCAAGGGGGCCCGTTTCAAGGGCGAGTTGCAGGTGGAGGGCAATTTGGATGTGTATGGCCAGTTCGTCGGGACGCTGCAACTGAACGGCGGGACGGTACGCATCATGGAAGACGGCCGGATTGAAGGGGATGTCAGCGCCGCCCACGTGATCATCAATGGCACTCTGGATGGCACCTGTGCCTCGAGCGAGGTGGAGATCCTCGAAAACGGCAAGATGAAGGGGTTGTTCAAGGGCGGGAGCCTCTCCATCCGCAAGGGAGGCCAGTTTGTCGGCCAGTCCCAGTCTCAGGAAGAGCAGAAGGGCGAGAGCAAGGGCAACGTCAAGCAACTGCAGCCTGAAGGTAAAAACAAGGCTGTCGATGCTGCCGAGGTGGTGGCCAAACAGGCCTGATCAAAAGAGGGGCGAGTACGCCCCTCTTTGCTGGCAAGGGATCAACTGCGCCGCTCGGGCAGCATATTGGTCAGGGTGTTGTCCTTGAGCACATGGTGGTGGTAGATGGCTGCCGCCGCGTGCAGGGCAATCAGGGCATAGCCAATGTTGGCCAGCGTCTCGTGCAACTCCTTGATGGTGCCCTTCAGGCCGTCGTCGGGGGCGATGAGGGCGGGGAGCGCCAGGCCGAAGAAGGGGATGGGCTTGCCGCCCGCACTCAGCAGCAGCCAGCCCAGCAGCGGAGTGAGGATCAGGAAGCCATAGAGCGCCAGGTGGGCGAGCTTGGCCAGCGTGAGCATCAGGGGGGAGAGCTCGGGCACGATACGCGGTGAAGGGCTACCCACGCGCACCAGCAGGCGCACGACCACCAGCGCCAGGATCAGCAGACCCACCATGAAGTGAAACTCCTTCATCAGGTCGCGGCCGCCGACCCTTTGGGGAAGATGTCCCTGAACTCCATCAGCGCATAGACGGCGATCATCAGCAGCAGGGTCAACCAGTGCAGCCCTATGCTCAGGCTGCCATAACGTTGTTCGGTATTTTTCAACATGCTCATATCCTTCTCGGGGCTCGCATTGCATCAAGGGTGGTCGCATCGGGCATCCTGCCCCCGCACCATTCTCTCTCATGTTACCGCGCAGATGTGTCAAAACCTTGATCTCGGTGTGTTTTTTAACATCTTATTTGCAACTCGCCCGACACACTCTGTGCCGAGTCTATGCTTCTGATCAACAGGGCCATGCCGGCCAGGGTGGTGAGGGGTTGCATCATGAAGCATCTGAGAGTGGGCGTGCTGGCAGGCTTGATGCTGCTGGCCATGCTGTTGGGGATGACAGGGGGTGATGAGGAGCAGCTGGCTGCGGCAGAACCTGGCCGACCGACTCATTTTTCAGCCTATCTTGGTTTGTTGCCGGGGCTCATCGATTCCAACGGCACCGGTCCCTTCGTCGACCTGGTCAAGGCCATCGCCGGGCTGGATGACGGGGTGGAGGTGAGCGTGATGGTCTACCCCATGTCCCGTGCCACTCGAAGCGTGGTGGTGGGGGAGGCGGACTTCAATCTGCCGGCGCTGCGCAATCCCTACATCGACGAGTCCATGCTGCCCTATCGCTTCAGCTCGGCGAGCTTTGGCAAGGTGACCCACGTGCTCTACAGCAACAGTGCGGCGCCCATTACTCCCGCCATGGTACTGGGCTACGAGTACACCAAGCGGGATCTGCTCATCGAGGGGGTGACCGACTTCTGGCCCTTCTCGGTCAAGCGCTCCCTCTCGCTCGAGCAATCCCTCGGCAAGCTGAGCCGGGGCCGTATCGATGCCTTTCTGTGGGCGCAGGAGGAGGCGGATTTCACCCTGCGCAAGATGGGGCTGACCAATATCCACCGGGTCTATTTCGGCGAGTTTGACGATGTGTTCATCATCCCCAAGGGGCCGAAAGGGGATGTGGTCGATCGTTTCCTGAGCCAGTCCATCGAGCGGCTCAGGGCCTCCGGTCAGCTCGACAAGATCTACTCCGGCATTCATGGCCCCTATCAGGAGTGGCAACCGGGAGAAAATGCTGCGACCAAGGCGGTCAGAGCCGCACAATGAGCGCTTTACCCGCGATCAGCGCTCACTTAACTTTGAACGATACCTTGGTAAGGGAGTTACCTTGAACATCACCGATCCTGTGATCCTGACCGAGCTGCAGCAGATCCTATTTCGCTCCTTCGACGTGATCCCGTTTCCGATCCTGATTTCGGAATCCGCCTGCAGCGAGACGCTGGGCAGCATACCCACCCGACTGTCGGAGATCCCGGCCCGCCATCACAGGTTCGTGAACCGGGCCTTCGTGACTCAGCTGGGCTACGACCTGACGGATCTGCCTGACATGGCCAGCTGGTTTGCCACCGTCTATCGCGATGAAGAGAGCAGGGCCCAGGCGATTGAGCGCTGGAACCAGGCGGTGATGACCAGCCTGGCCAACGGCGCGGCGGTGGCCGAGATGAACGCCTGTCTCTACTGCAAGAGTGGCCAGCAGCGCTGGTTTACCATCACGGCCCAGCTGACGGCCGATGCCATGCCGGGTTGGCACATAGTGACGCTGCGCGACATCCACGACCTGCACTGCATGATCGAGGAGGTGAGCCGGCTCTCCTGCACCGATCCGCTGACCGAGCTCGGCAACCGGCGTGCTGCCGGGCAGCAGTTGCAGGCGCTCTGGCTGCAGGGGGAGCCCTTCTCGGTGATCCTGTGCGATATCGACCACTTCAAGCAGATCAATGATCGCTATGGCCATCCCGCCGGAGATGCGGCGTTGTGCGAGGTGGCCCGCATCATGACGCGGCAACTGCAGCCCGCAGAGCATCTGGCCCGCTGGGGCGGGGAGGAGTTCCTGTTGATCTTGCCAGGAGTGGACGCCGAACAGGTGGTCGAGCGAGCCGAACTGTTGCGCCGGCAGTTTGTCGGCCATGCTGTGGGTTGGCAAGGAGAGTACTTCTCCCTGACGGTGAGTCTGGGTTGTGCCACCCAGGAGGAGGGACAGGGCATCGACAGCCTGCTGCAGGTGGCGGACAAGGCGCTCTACCAGGCCAAGAGCAACGGCCGCAACCGGGTGGTATTTGGCAGGCCCTAGCCGGAAAACGCCCATAAAAAAACCGAAGCCAAGGCTTCGGTTTTTTTATTGCAGCGGCGGGCGCTCGGCCCATGCGGCCTTATTTCTTGATGCGGATCACCGGGGTCTCGCCCACGGTCACGGCACCAGTCATCTTCACCAGCTCTTTGATCTCGTCCATGTTGGAGATGACCACCGGAGTCAGGGTAGATTTGGCTTTGGCTTCCAGAACGGCCAGATCGAACTCGATGATGGTGTCACCGCGCTTGACCTGTTGACCTTCTTGGGCGATGCGCTTGAAGCCTTCACCTTTCAGTTCAACGGTGTCGATACCGAAGTGAACGAACAGCTCGATACCTGAGTCGGATTCCAGCGAGAACGCGTGGTTGGTCTCGAAGATCTTGCCGATGGTGCCGTCGCACGGAGCAACCATCTTGTTGCCAGCCGGCTTGATGGCGATACCGTCGCCGACGATCTTCTCGGCGAAGACTACGTCGGGTACATCTTCGATCGGTACGATTTCGCCTGACAGCGGGGCAAAGATTTCGATGCCGCCGGTATCAGAACTGTCATCGGAAACCAGTTTCTTCAGTTTATCAAACAGACCCATAGTAAAAGCTCCTAGAGATGATTGTCGCTGTTTGCAGCCGATCTTAGCAGACTGCCTTCTGCTTAATAAAGTTATCTACACAGGCTTCGATTTCGGCGGCGGTGGCAAAGCTCAGCGCTTGATCAGCCATGGCCTTCACATCTTCGAAGTTGGTGTTGCGGATAAGCTTCTTGATACGCGGTACAGAGATGGCGCTCATGGAGAACTCATCCAGACCCATACCCAGCAGCAGCAGGGTGGCACGCTCGTCACCAGCCAGTTCACCACACATACCGGTCCACTTGCCTTCGGCATGGGATGCATCGATAACCATCTTGATCAGCGTCAGGACGGAGGGTGACAGCGGGTTGTACATGGCGGAAATCATCTCGTTACCACGGTCGACAGCCAGGGTGTACTGGGTCAGGTCGTTGGTACCGATACTGAAGAAATCCACTTCCTTGGCCAGATGATGAGCCATCACGGCAGCAGCCGGGGTCTCGATCATGATACCCACTTCGATGGATTCATCAAAGGCTTTGCCTTCGGCACGCAGTTCGGCTTTCAGCGTCTCTACGGTAGCCTTCAGGCTGCGGAACTCTTCGACAGAGATGATCATCGGGAACATGATGCGCAGTTTGCCAAAGGCAGACGCACGCAGGATGGCCCGCAGCTGGGCATGCATGATGTCGGCGCGATCGAAGAAGATCCGCACGGCACGCCAGCCCAGGAAGGGGTTCATCTCTTTCGGGAAATTCATGTAGGGCAGTTCTTTGTCGCCGCCGATGTCCATGGTGCGCACGATGATCGGCTGATCCGGCATCGCTTCGGCCACTTCTTTGTAGGCTTTGAACTGCTCGTCTTCGGTCGGCAGCGCGTCACGGTCCATGAACAGGAACTCGGTACGGTACAGACCCACGCCTTCGGCGCCGTTGCGGATGGCACCTTCGGTATCCTTGACGGTACCGATGTTGGCGCACACTTCGACCTGATGGCCATCGAGGGTGATGGCAGGCAGATCTTTGAGCTTGGCCAGTTCATCTTTCTCTGCCTGGAACTGGGCCTGGAATTGCTTGGCTTCGTTCAGCTGTTCGGCAGTCGGATTGATGATGATCTGGTTGTTGATCGCGTCCAGCACCAGCACGTCACCATTCTTGACGCGCTCGGTGATGTCGTTGGTGCCCACGATGGCCGGCAGCTCCAGGGAGCGGGCCATGATGGAGGTGTGGGAAGTACGGCCACCGATGTCGGTAACGAAACCCAGCACATATTTCAGGTTGATCTGAGCAGTTTCGGACGGGGTCAGGTCTTTGGCGACCAGGATCACCTCTTCGTCGATGGTGCTCAGGTTGACAACGGCGATGCCCAGTACGTTCTTGACCAGACGGGTACCGATGTCACGGAAGTCGGTTGCGCGCTCGCGCAGATAAGGGTCGTCCAGCTCGGCCATCATCTTGGCGTACTGTTCGATCACCTCGTAGATGGCCTTGTCAGCGGTGGCCTTGTTGTCTTTGATGAAGGATCTGATATCCCCTTCCAGCTCTTCATCTTCGAGCAGCATGATGTGGCCTTCGAAGATGGCCTCTTTTTCTTCACCGAAGGTGCGACCGGCCATCTCTTTGATGGCTTCCAGCTGTGCGGCTGACTTGGTGCGGGCTTCGAGGAAGCGGTTGATTTCGGCATCAATCTGTTCGGCAGCAATTTTGCCCTGATTGATAACGATTTCATCTTCTTTCAGAAGAAGCGCCTTGCCGAATGCGATACCGGGGGACGCAAGAATGCCAGATATCATAATCCTTCCTATTAAAACGACTGTGGGGGAGGAATAAAGCTGGATTACTCCAGCTCGTCCATCAGGGCAACCAGCTTCTCAACGGCTTTCTGAGCGTCCGGGCCGTCGGCCTGGATGGTCACGTTGGTGCCTTTGGTCAGGCCCAGGGTCTGCAGCTTGAACAGGCTCTTGGCGCTGGCGGATTTGCCACCGGAGACCACAGTGATCTCGCTTTGGAATTCTTTGGCTTCTTTCACGAACTGAGCTGCCGGACGGGTGTGCAGGCCGTTTTCAGCAGTAATAACAACAGACTTCTCGTACATGGTTTCACCCCATATTATTGATATTTTTTGGTGTGAGGGACGCTTTTGACGCTTCCTTCTCGCACCGTGTCAGTATGGATATGTTGTAAAGTAACGAAATCAGACCTGCAATGGTTTAATCCAGGTCAATTTTCTGTGCAGTATTCGGTGTTTGCCTCAACTCTTTTCCGTTATCGCTCTACAAGCCGCGTCAATGCTGGCTTGACATTATTTTATAACGAAAAATAACACTTTGTTACTTTATGATACCTAGTCGGCAAACACCTCGTGACGCGGCACAGGATATGAGATTTATCACAGAATGTCTGCTTTTTTTGTCGCTGGGTTGCTTGTTATTTTACCCCGAAAAATAAGGGGTCGACTGGCGCTGCCAAGTGCTCAGTCTAGCCCATAAAGAAACGGCGCTCCTGGGAGCGCCGTTGTTTTGAAATAATCCGATCACTTATTGCTGCAGTTCCTGCTCGCTGAACACCCCGGCAAACAGAGCGCTGGAGAGGTAACGTTCGGCGGCGCTCGGCAGAATGACGACGATGGTCTTGTCGGCAAACTCCGGCAGTTCGGCGAGGCGGGCTGCGGCCACCACGGCGGCGCCTGAGCTGATCCCGGCCAGGATCCCTTCCTCTTCCATCAGGCGGCGAGCCATCTCGATGGCATCATCGCTGCTCACCTGCTCGACGCGGTCCAGCAGGGTCAGGTCCAGGTTGCCCGGGATGAAGCCAGCACCGATACCCTGGATCTTGTGGGGACCGGGTTTGATTTCAAGACCGGCCAGACGCTGGCTGATCACCGGCGATTCGCTCGGCTCGACGGCGACGGAGACAACCGCCTTGCCCTTGGTCTGTTTCAGGTAGCGGGAGACACCCGTGATGGTGCCGCCGGTGCCGACGCCAGCCACAAAGACATCCACCTGACCATCGGTGGCATCCCAGATCTCGGGGCCAGTGGTCTTCTCGTGGATTTCCGGGTTGGCGGGGTTTTCAAACTGTTGCAGCAGCACGTATTTGCCCGGCTCGGATTCGAGGATCTCGTTGGCCTTGGCAATGGCCCCCTTCATGCCGAGCGGCCCTTCGGTCAGCACCAGATTGGCGCCGAGTGCCTTGAGCAGTTTGCGGCGCTCCAGGCTCATGGTGGCCGGCATGGTCAGGGTGATGGGATAGCCACGGGCGGCGGCCACGAAGGCCAGAGCAATACCCGTGTTACCGCTGGTGGGTTCGATGATCTCCTTGCCCTTGGTCAGGACGCCGCGTTTCTCGGCATCCCAGATCAGGTTGGCGCCGATACGGCACTTGACGCTGAAGCTTGGGTTACGGCTCTCAATCTTGGCCAGCACGCGGCCCTTGGTAACACGGTTGAGACGAACCAGCGGGGTGTGACCTATGGTCTGGCTGTTGTCCTCAAAAATTTTGCTCATGGTGCTATCCCTGTTTGTTACGGCGATGAAACAAGATTACCCTGTGGTTTCTGAATGAGAAGTGACGATTTGTTATAACAATATGTTATTACAAGATATAGAGCTTATTCTTTCTTATTGAGGCCTCGATCTCAAAAAGGTCTCTCATCGTCAAAGGAATGGACGTTATGGGATTTGCAGGAAGCGATCGCTATCTCGCCTCTGAATCGCTCAAGATGGCGGTCAATGCCGCCATCTTGCTGGAAAAGCCCTTGCTTATCAAAGGGGAACCCGGCACAGGCAAGACCGAGCTGGCTGAAGCGGTGGCTCGCCATCTGGGCACCGAGCTGATTGCCTGGCACATCAAATCCACTACCAAGGCCCAGCAGGGACTCTATGAATACGATGCGGTGGCCAGGCTGCGTGACTCCCAGCTTGGCGACCCCAGGGTAGGGGAGATCAGCCACTACATCCGTCGGGGCAAGCTGTGGCAGGCTTTCACCGCCGACCAGCGCCCGGTGCTGCTCATCGATGAAATCGACAAGGCGGACATCGAGTTCCCCAACGATCTGCTGCAGGAGCTGGATCGGATGGAGTTCGACGTCTACGAGACCGGCGAGCGCATCAAGGCCCTGCAGCGCCCCGTGGTCATCACCACCTCCAACAATGAGAAGGAGTTGCCGGATGCCTTCCTGCGCCGCTGCTTCTTCCACTACATCCGCTTCCCCGACAAGGCCGAGATGCAGGCCATCGTCAAGCTCCACTACCCAAACCTCAAGGAGAGCTTGCTCGGTGAGGCGATGGATCTCTTCTTCGAGCTGCGCGAGGTAGAGGGGCTGCGCAAGAAGCCGTCCACCTCGGAGCTCTTGGACTGGATCCGGCTGCTGTTGGCCGACGATATCGCCCCCGAGGCGATGCGCACCCGCGAGCCGGGCAAACTGGTGCCTGCCCTCTATGGCGCCCTGCTCAAGACCGAGCAGGACCTGCATCTCTTTGAGAAGCTCGCTTTTCTGGCCAGACGCGGCAGCTGACCCATGCTGATCGACTTTTTTACCCATCTGCGCCGTCACAAGCTCCCCTGCAGCCTGCGCGAATTGCTGGACTTGCACGCGGCGCTGGCAGCCCGGCTGGCCAGCCTCGACATGGACGAGTTCTACCAGCTCTCCCGCTGCCTGCTGGTGAAAGACGAGGCTCACTATGATCGCTTCGATCGCGCCTTCGCCGAGTATTACGAAGGGTTGGCCGCCATCCCCCTGTTACCGGAGAGCCTGCCCGAGGAGTGGTTGCGCCAGGAGTTCGAGCGGCTATTGAGCGCCGAGGAGAAGGCGTTGCTCACATCCCTCGGCGGGCTCGACCAGCTGCTGGAGACCCTAAACCAGCGCTTGAACGAGCAGAAGGAGCGCCACGCCGGCGGCAACAAATGGGTAGGTACCGGCGGCAGCAGCCCGTTCGGCCACGGCGGTTTTCACCCGGAAGGGATCCGCATGGGGGGAGAGGGCCAGCATGGCAAGGCGGTCAAGGTGTGGGAGGCAAGGCATTACCGCAACTTCAGCGACGACTCGCCGCTCGGCCAGCGGGCCATTCAGCTGGCGCTGCGCAAGCTCAGGCGCTGGGTGCGCCGGGGCAATCCCGACGAGCTGGATCTCGACGACACCATCCAGAGCACGGCCAGACAGGGCTGGCTCGATGTGAAGCTCAGGCCCGAGCGCCACAACGGGGTCAAGCTGCTGGTCTTCTTCGATGTGGGGGGCTCCATGGATGCCCACGTGGCCGAGGTGCAGCGCCTCTTCTCGGCCCTGCGCCACGAGTTCAAGCATCTGGAGTACTTCTACTTTCACAACTGTCTCTACGACTTCGTCTGGCAGGACAACGCCCGCCGGCACGAGGCGCGCTTCGATACCCTGCGCCTGCTGCGCACCTACGGCAGCGACTACAAGGTGATCCTGGTGGGGGATGCCACCATGGGCCCCTACGAGATCACCTGGCCTGGCGGCAGCGTCGAGTATTGGAATGAGGAGGCCGGTCAGGTGTGGCTGGCCCGCCTGCAGCAGCACTTTCCAAAGCTGGTGTGGATCAACCCCACCCCGCGCCGGGAGTGGCTCTGGCACCCCTCCATCAAGCTGATGAACGAATTGATCGGCGGGCGCATGCACCCGCTGACCCTGGCGGGTCTGGCTGCGGCCATCGACCAGCTGTGACCCTCTCTACCCGAACAGACCAACAAGCCGGGAGTGAACCCGGCGAGGAGCAAAGATGACCTCTATCGTGATCAGTGGCTCAGGCCTTTATACCCCTCCCTTTGCCGTCAGCAATGAAGCGCTGGTGGCCGCCTTCAACCAGTACGTGGATCTCTACAACGAGGAGAACGCCTCCGCCATCGACGCCGGCCAGTTGCCCGCCAAGCAGCACTCGAGCAGTGAGTTCATCGAGAAGGCCTCCGGCATCAAGAGCCGCTATCTGGTGAGCAAGGAGGGGGTGCTGGATCCCGACATCATGCAGCCGCTGCTGCCTGAGCGGCCCGATGACAAGCCCTCCATTATGGTGGAGATGGCGGTGGCCGCCGCCGAGCAGGCGCTGATCGCCGCCGGTCGCGAGCCCGGCGAGATCGATCTGGTGATTGTCGCCGCCTCCAACATGCCGCGCCCCTATCCGGCCCTCTCCATCGAGCTGCAGCACTATCTGGGGGCGGGCGGTATGGCGTTCGACATGAACGTGGCCTGCTCCTCCGCCACCTTCGGCATCAAGACCGCCGCAGACATGCTGGCGGCCGGCAGCGCCAAACTGGCGCTGGTGGTCAATCCGGAGATCTGCTCGGGGCACCTCAACTTCCGCGATCGGGACAGCCACTTCATCTTCGGCGACGCCTGTACCGCCGTGCTGCTGGAGCGGGAAGCCGATTGCCAGGCGGCCAACCCCTGGCAACTGGTGGCCAGCAAGCTGGTGACCCAGTACTCCAACAATATCCGCAACAACTTCGGCTTCCTGAACCGACTCAGCCCGCGCACCCGCTACGGCGACGACAAGCTGTTCCGCCAGCAGGGGCGCAAGGTGTTCAAGGAGGTGCTGCCGCTGGTGTGCGACCAGATCGCCAACCAACTCGACGAGCAGGGCTGGCCGGCGGACTCCCTGAGCCGGCTCTGGCTCCACCAGGCGAATCTGACCATGAACCAGTTCATCGCCCGCAAGCTGCTCGGCCACGATGCCAGCCAGCAGGAGGCACCGGTCATTCTCGACAGCTACGGCAACACCAGCTCGGCGGGTTCCATTGTTGCGTTCCATCTGTACAATCGCGACCTTTCCGCGGGGGCCCGCGGCGTGCTCTGCTCGTTTGGCGCCGGCTACTCGATCGGGAGCCTGCTGTTGCGGCGCCTGTGAGGGGCGGGGTCATCTCCCCGCCATCATGACGATAAGGTTTGGGTAGCATCATGCAGAGGATCACGGGGCGCTGCGCCCTTCACTACGGGGTGACGCTGTCACTGTTTTGTTTTTATGGGCTGCAGGTCTGCCCGTTTCTGGAGAGCCTCACGCTGCCCCAGCTGCTGGGGCCCGTGCTGGTGACCTTCGCCATCATGTTTGTCCTGCGTGATCAACTGCTGCGCAAGGTGACGCTGTCCGGTCAGGGGCTGGAAGGCTTCGGGCTGGAGGTGGGCTTCTACCTGCTGGGGGCCTTGTTGCTCTCCGGCTACAACGGTATCCGGTATGATTTTCCGCTGGAAAGTCACCTCAAGATCCTGTTGGGGATGAGCACCCTGGGTTTTCTGGTGGCGGCGGATCTCTCGCTGCAGCGGGATTGGCAGCAGGCCAAGCTGCGAGAGCATCAGGCCTGCCTGGTGCTGAACCAGCCGCTGGCCATGCCGGTTTCCCGCAAATTCTCCCTGTTCACCTTCACCACACTGACTCTGCTTGGCGCTGTGTTCTTCCTGTTGTTCAACAAGGATCTGGAGTGGCTGGTCACAGTGGACAAGAGCCTGCCTCGGCTCGATGCCCAGCACTACATCCTGCTGGAGATCGCCTTCGTGATGGTGGTGACCTTCGGTTATCTCTGGCTCATCATTCGCGGCTATGGCCGTAACCTTACCTTGTCACTGATGCATCAGACTCGCGCCATGGCGCAGGTACAGTGTGGTGATCTGGAGGCGCGGGTGCCGGTGATCCGGGACGATGAGTTCGGCCTGATTGCCGCCGGCACCAACCAGATGATTGGTGAGCTGAAGGCGCGCCAGGACGAGCTCAACTTGACCCGGGACGTGGCCATCCTGGGGCTCGCCTCGCTGGCGGAGACCCGCGACAACGAGACCGGCGCCCACATCATCCGCACCCAGTACTATGTCAAGGTGCTGGCGGAGCAGTTGAGCCGCAGCGACTGGGAGCGCTATCCGCTGGACGACGCCACCATTGATCTGCTGTTCAAATCGGCGCCGCTGCACGACGTGGGCAAGGTGGGTATTCCCGATGCCATCCTGCTCAAACCGGGCAAGCTGACGGACGAGGAGTTCGCCATCATGAAGCGCCACCCGCAGATCGGTGCCGATGCGCTGGCGAGCGCCGAAGCCCAGCTCGGCTCCAACTCCTTCCTGCGGCTGGCGCGGGAGATCTCCCTGACTCACCACGAGAAGTGGGATGGTAGCGGCTATCCGGCCGGGTTGGCGGGGGAGGCGATCCCCTTGTCGGGGCGGCTGATGGCTCTGGCGGATGTCTACGACGCTCTCATCTCGAAACGGGTCTACAAGCCCGCCTTCAGCCATGAGCAGGCCAGGACCATCATAGTGGAGGGGCGTGGTCACCACTTCGATCCGGCCATCGTCGACGCCTTCCTTGCCTGCGAGGAGGAATTTCGCCAGATTGCCATCAGGCACAAGGATGACGACTGACAAAAAACCACCCGAACGGGTGGTTTTTTTATGGCTGGCTCACTGGGCCGGCTCGATGGCGAGCACCAGGCAACTGGGCTCGCTGATGCGAAAGCGTACGTTGCAGTCAAACAGCCTGACGCCGTACTCCTTGTCGTCCGGCTTGCCCTTCTTGTAGGCGGGGCGCGGATCCTGGGCCAGCACTTCGCTCACCAGCAGGCGCAGCTCGGGGTGGGTCTTGAGCCAGGGTTGCAGCTGTTGCTCCGCCTCGGGGCTGAAACTCACCGCCAGCGGTGGGGTGGGGGCATCGGGGGCGAACCCGCCGCGGGCATCCGGCAGGCTGTCGGCATACGGGATATAGGGCTTGATGTCGACGATGGGAGTGCCATCGAGCAGGTCCACCGCCCCCAGCTCGAGCCAGAGTTTGCCGCGCTCACGACCGACCCCGTGCAGCTCGACCACCGAGAGGCCGAGCGGGTTGGGGCGAAAGGTGGAGCGGGTGGCAAACACCCCGACCCGCTCGTTGCCGCCCAGGCGCGGCGGGCGCACCGTCGGGTGCCAGCCCTGCGCCATGGTCTGGTGAAACACGAAGCTGAGCCAGAGGTGGGAGAATTGCTCGATGCCGCGCAGTACGTCCGGCTGATCGTAGGGAGGCAGCAGCTCGAGGCGGGCGCGGGCCGATTTGACCAGACCAGGCTGGCGCGGGATGGCGAACTTCTCCTTGTAGGGAGAGCGGATGATACCCAGGGTGTCGATTTCGAACTTCATGGCGGATCCTGACTGAAAACCCCGGCAATGTAGCACAGCAGCCCTCAAAACGCAGGTTTGCCCGCCGGCCGGTGGCTGCCTGCTTGCCGTGATCCCGCTCCCATCCCGGCCGCTTCGGGGCTGTATCGCGCCGCCAAGTTGCGTAGGGTGGGCGCAGGATGAGTGAACGGCGCGTCCGCCAGCAGGGCGGATCGCTACAACCGGCGTGACCCCAGAACAGGAGCCGCGCCGCACAGGAGAGACTGGGATGAAACTGCTGATCATCGGCGGCACCGGATTTCTGGGGCGCCATCTCACGGCGCTTGCGCTGGACTGGGGCCACGAGGTGACCTTGTTCAATCGCGGCCGACGCCAGCACCCGGACTGGCGTGAGCTCACCCAACTGCAGGGGGACCGGGATCAGGACCTGACCCCGCTGCATCACTATCAGGGAAGCTGGGATCTGGCCATCGACACCTGCTGCTATCGCCCCGAACAGGCGGCGAGCCTCTCGGCAGCCCTGCTCGGGCGCTGCGAGCGGTTGATCTTCATCTCCACCATCAGCGTCTATCGCGACTTCGCCCTGCCCGGGCAGGACGAGTCGGCGCCGCTGCACGAGATTGCCGAGGGGGAGATGCCGGAAGATTACGGCCCCCTCAAGGTGCTGTGCGAGGCCACGTATCGTGCCCGTTGGGGCGAGCGGCTCTGCATCTTGCGCCCAGGCGTCTTGTGCGGCCTCCATGATCCCACCGGCGTGGCCTGGTGGGTGAAACGGGTGCAACAGGGCGGCCCCTGGCTGCTGCCGGGGCAGGGGGAAGACCGGCTGCAATATCTGGACGTGCGCGACTGCGCCGAGTTTGTGCTGCGGGCCGCCGAGCAGCAATTGAGCGGCACCTTCAATCTGGTCAAGCCCGGTATCGCACTGAACGACTGGGTGGATCGTCTGGCCGCCAGGCTGGCTCCTGCGACCCCGCTCGTGCCGGAGTGGGCGCCCTGGCCCGCGCTGCTGGCCGCCGGGGTGGAGCCCTGGCAGAGCTATCCGACCCTGTTGCCCAATGAGCAGCCCGAGTATGCCGGTTATGGTCGTATCAGCGCCGAGGCGGCCATTGTGCATGGCCTCAATTTTCGGCCGCTGGAGGAGACAGTGGCTGATGTGGCCGAGTGGCTGGCCGGCGCGCCGGACGCTGTGGTGGCCGCTGGCATCACGGCCGAGCAGGAGACGCGGTTGCGTCAGCTTGTCCGCTAGAGGCCGGCAAGTGCCGCAGCAAAGCAAAAGGGCATCGAGAGATGCCCTTTTCTGTCTGGTGTGAGCGCCGCTACTCAGCGCGCATGGCGGCGCCAGCGGCGGTCAGTTGCTCGCGCAGGATGGCGCGATGACAGCGGGACTCCTGCTCGCAGTAGCAGCCCACCGACAGGTTGGTGGTGTGGGAGAGGGCGGCCAGCAGCGCCAGATCGTGCCTGGCGGCGGGGGTCGCCAGCTCAGCCTTGTACTGTTTGCAGAAGGCGCTCCACTGGGCGGGCGTCTCGGCCCCCTGGCCCAGCTTCATGGTGTCGTTGCTGGGGGCGAGATTGGGGAACCAGACGTCGTACCAATCCTGGCTGGCAAACTCGGTTTTTGGCACGCCGCGGGGCGGGCGGCGCACGGTGCCGATCCGCAGTCCCTCGTCGGGTAGGCGGGGCGTGCCGAGGCGAACGATGGCCAGTGCCATGCAGGCTCCTTGCAGTTGACGCTTATTTCTCGGTGGCGACCTTCAGCGCCTGGCCGTAGCAGATCACCTGCTTCAGGCAGCCCGGGGTGTCGCTGAATTCGGCGCACTTGTCGAAGGTGACGCCGTTGCCGCCCATGTCGGCCACGCGGCGGCGGGCCAGAGTACGGGCCTCGCCAGCGTTGGGGATCGGCTGCTTGGCATCGCTCTGGCAGGACTCCCCTTCGACGGTGCCGAGGTAGAGGTAGTTGAGATCGGCCAGCTGGCCCTGCTCATAGATCTGAACGCTGCCCGGCTTGAAGTACTCGTCGAAGTTCTCTTTGTCCAGATTGCTGTTGAAGGCAAAGTCGGCGCAGCCGGAGGCAATCAGGGGCATCATCAGGATCAGGCGTTTCATCGTCTCGTATCTTGTGTCGGTGATGAGGACAGTAGCAAGGCGCAGGCGCTCCATGTCGGCATCTGGTGGAATAACGAAGAGGCCATTATAGGGGCCAGTCGACGGTATCGACCAGCCCCATTTTTAGCCGTATGGACGGGGTGTGAACAGGATCCGGCCGCGTGTTGCCTGTGCAACTTCACGCTGCCGGCAAAGATGACTGGCCTGGTGTCACGAGAGAGGGGCGCACCGGGCGCCCCTCTCTCGTTGGTCATCAGGCCGGCGCCAGCCGCTGATGCAGGCTGCGGTAGTAGTCGTCCGCCAGCAGCGTCTGATGTGGGGCGCAGAGGCGGATCTGCCCCTCTTCCATCAGGGCGATCCGGTCCATCTGCTCCAGCCCCAGCAAACGGTGGGAGATGAGCAGCAGGGTGCGATCTGCCCCCAACCGGAACAACAGTTCCATGATCTCCCGCTCGGTCTGGCTGTCGAGCCCCTCGGTCGGCTCATCCAGCAGCCAGAGCGGGGCGTCGTGCAGCAGGGCGCGGGCGATGCCGATGCGGCGGCGCTCGCCACCGGAGAGTGGCCGGCCGCCATCCCCCAGCCAGGCATCGAGCCCGCTGTCGCTGTGGCCGTTGTCATCTTCCAGCAGGTTGGCAAGGCCGACCTGGGTCAGCACCTGCACCAGCTGCTCGTCACTGGCATGGGGGGCGGCCAGCTTGAGGTTGCCGCGCAGGGTATCGGCAAACAGGTGCACCCGCTGGCTCACCACCGAGAGGGAGGCGCGCAGCGCCCCTTCGCTGTAGTCGGTGAGCGGCTTGCCATCGAGCAGGATCTTGCCGGCCTGCGGGTTCCATTCGCGGGTCAGCAGTCCCATCAGGGTGGACTTGCCGCAGCCGGTCTGGCCCAGCAGCGCCAGTTTTTCACCGGCCTGCAACTGCAGGGTACAGCCACGCAGCACCGGCTGCGGGTTGCCTGGGTAGCTGAAATAGAGGTCGCTTATCTGCAGCGCCCCCTGTGGCGCGTGGCGCTTTTCGTGGCCCCACTCGGGGGCCTTGGCCTCCTGCAGGATCTCGTTGAGGCGGCGGGCCGAGGTGAGGCTGGTGGAGAGGTGCTGGAAGGCGCCGGCCAGCGGCATCAGCGCCTCGAAACTGGCCAGGGTGGCGAACACCATCAGCGCCGTGATGGGATCCGGCGCGGCGCCTGCCACCCCGTGACCGGCCAGCCACAGCATCAGGGTGAGGGTCCAGCCACTCAGCAGTTGCACCGAGCAGTTGGCCAGCCCGCTCACCCGGGCCATGCGGGCCTGGGCCTGGATCAGCGCCTGTTCGGCCTGCTGCAGCTCGTCACGCGCCCGGGGGGCGGCGGCAAACATCTGCAGCTCGGCCTGACCGTCCAGATAGTCCACCAGACGGGTACGCAGGTTGGACTTCTCGGCGATCAGCTGGCGACCGGGCTGGCGGCCGAGGAAGTAGAACACCAGCGGCAGGGCCAGCATACCGAACAGCAGGATGGCGCCCAGTATCAGGGCCAGGTCGGCATCGAACAGCGAGAGGAAGAACACCAGGCCGGCGGTGCTGAGCAGGGCCGCGCCGATGGGGGTGACCAGCCGCAGGTAGACGTGGTCCATGGCGTCGATGTCGGCCACCAGCCGGTTGAGCAGGTCCGCCTGGCGAAAGCCTGCCAGGGCGCCAGTGGAGAGCGGCGAGAGCTTTTGCCAGAACCAGACCCGCAACCGGGTCAGCACCCGGAAGGTGGCATCGTGGCTCACCACCCGCTCACCCCAGCGGCCAGCGGTGCGGATGATGGAGAAGAAGCGTACCCCGCCAGCCGGCGTCATGTAGTTGAAGGTGTCGCGACTGGCGACCGCCATCCCCGCCACGGCGGCGGCGGAAAGGAACCAGCCGGAGAGCGACAGCAGTCCCATCCCGGCGACCAGGGTCACCAGGGCCAGCAGCAGGCCGAGGGAGAGGCTCAGCCAGTGCTGGCGATAGAGGCGCAGAAACGGCAAGAGATCAGTCATCGAGAGAACCCTCGTTACGTTGGGAGAGCAGGCGGGCGAACGGCCCCTGTGCGGTACTCAGTTGCTGGAAGCTGCCTTGCTCCACCAGCTTGCCACGCTCTAGTACCAGGATCTGGTCCATCTTGGTGAGCTGGTCGATGCGGTGAGTGATCATCAGCAGGGTCTGGCCTGCCGTGGCCTGTTCCAGCGTGGTCATGATGGCACGCTCGGAGTGGCGATCCAGGCTGGCGGTCGGTTCGTCCAGCACCATCAGCTGGGTGGACTTGAGCAGGGTACGGGCCAGGGCGAGGCGCTGGGCCTGGCCGACCGAGAGGCCACCGGCCTGATCCCCCACCGCATAATCGAGCCCCTTTTCCATGGTAAACTCCCACGCCTGAGCCCGTTTCAGGGCCTCCTCCAGTTCGCTGTCACTGGCGGATGGGTTGGCCAGCAGCAGGTTGTCGCGCAGCGAGGCGTGGAACAGCTGCGGGTTCTGGGAGAGCCAGCCCAGCTGGCGGCGCCACTGGCTCATGTCGAGGCTGGCCAGCTCCTGGCCGTTGACCTTGAGCTCGCCGCGATAGGGGGCAAAGCCGAGCAGGGCATTGACCAGCGAGCTCTTGCCGGCGCCGCTGATGCCGATGAGGGCAGTGCGCGAACCGGACGCCAGGGTGAAGTCGATGGGACCGACCAGCACCTTGCCCTCGGCGCTCAGCACTTCAAGGCCTTTGGCTTCTACCCTGATGGGGGCGTCGGCATGAAACGGCGCATGGCCTGAGGCGGGTTCCGTCACCTCGGCTTCGAGGAACTCCAGCAGCTGTTCGGCGGCGCCGATGGCCTGCGCCTTGGCGTGGTAGTGGGCACCCAGTTCCCGCAGCGGGGCATAGAACTCGGGGGCCAGAAACAGCACGAACAGGCCGGTAAACAAAGTGACTTTGCTGCCATAGTGGCCGAAGTTCAAGTGATCGATATAGGAGAAACCGAAGTAGACGGCCACCAGCGCCACCGAGAGGGCGGCGAAGAACTCCAGCACGGCGGTACTGAGGAAGGCAAGGCGCAGCACCTCCATGGTGCGTTCGCGAAAATCTTCCGACGCAGCGCGAATGGCATCCCCTTCCGCCTGGGTGCGCATGAAGAGCTGCAGGGTGCGCAGCCCCTTCAGGCGATCGAGGAAGTGGCCGGAGAGACGGGCCAGCGCCTGGAAGTTGCGGCGGTTGGCATCGGCGGCGCCGACCCCCACCAGGATCATGAAGAGGGGAATAAGCGGCGCCGTGCCCAGCAGGATCAGGCCAGCAGCCCAGTTGACCGGGAACACGGCCACCAGGATCACCACCGGAATGAACACGGCAATCGCCATCTGCGGCAGGTAGCGGGAGAAGAAATCTTGCATGTTTTCAATCTGCTCCAGCAGCAGGCTGGCCCAGCTGCCGGCCGGTCGACGCTGGATGTAGGCCGGTCCCAAGCGGCCGAGGCGGGTGAGCACCAGCTCGCGGATGGCCTGGCGCACCGCGCTGCCGGCCTTGAAGCTGGCGACTTCACGGCCATAGGCCAGCACCGCCTTGCCGAGGGTGACCAGCAGCAGGACGATGAAGAGGGGAATGGATTGCGCCGGCGTGGTGCCTTCGATGATGAAACCGTGCAGCAGGGTGGCCAGCAGCCAGGCCTGCGTCACCATCAGGATGCCCTGACCCAGGCCAAAGCCGATGGAGAGGCCGATCCAGCGCCGGCCGTGGCTCGATTGATTGCGCAACCAGCCATAGAGTCGTTTTTGCGTTTTTTTATCCATTACCACCATCCTCGCGTCGAGTGGCGCAAGACTATCCTCGCCCCCCAGGCTTGGCAACCTTGTAAATTCCGGCTTGTGAAAACGGTTGAGTGAAAAAGCGGCTCGCTGCTCATTAGTTGGTCGAACAGATTGATTTACGGTAAAAAATCGTATCGAGGTGATTGCGCTCGGCGGCAAAATGCATATAGTAGAGGCCCTGACGCGGGTGTAGTTCAATGGTAGAACGGTAGCTTCCCAAGCTGCATACGTGGGTTCGATTCCCATCACCCGCTCCAAATTCCAGATAATGGTCAAGGCCGTTGTCACCTCAGCCGAAACGGCTGTCTGTCGTGGGGTTTCCCCATCACACCAAGCAAGTTTTTGATGCCAGGCGGGCATCGTATAATGGCTATTACCTCAGCCTTCCAAGCTGATGATGCGGGTTCGATTCCCGCTGCCCGCTCCAGCGTTCATGCAAAAAGCCCACTCCTGCGAGTGGGCTTTTTGTTGTCTGTTTTTTGATGCCGGCGATAGTGCCAGCTTGACCAAGCTGGATGGTGCAGAAATGGAAAAGGCGCCATCGGCGCCTTTTCAACTCGGGGGAGGGAGGATTACTCCTGCTCCAGCTCGCCGCAGAAGCGATAGCCTTCGCCGTGGATGGTGGCGATGATCTCCGGAGTGTCGTTGACGCTCTCGAAGTGCTTGCGGATACGGCGGATGGTGACATCCACGGTACGGTCGTGGGGCTTGAGCTCACGGCCGGTCATCTTCTTGAGCAGCTCGGCGCGGGTCTGGATCTGGCCAGGATTTTCGCAGAAGTGCAGCATGGCGCGGAACTCGGAGCGCGGCAGCTTGAACATGTCGCCAGCCGGGCTGACCAGGGCGCGGCTGTTGATGTCCAGCGCCCAGCCGTTGAACAGGTAACGCTCCACCAGCTTCTTCTCTTCGCCACCGGCGGCCACGTTCATGGTACGGCTCAGCAGGTTGCGGGCACGGATGGTCAGCTCACGGGGGTTGAACGGCTTGGTGATGTAATCGTCGGCACCGATCTCCAGACCCAGGATCTTGTCCACTTCGTTGTCACGACCGGTCAGGAACATCAGGGCGATGTTGTCGTCCTCACGCAGCTCGCGTGCCAGCAGCAGGCCATTCTTGCCCGGCAGGTTGATGTCCATGATCACCAGATTGATGGTGTGGGAAGTCAGAGCCTGATGCATCTCGTCGCCATTGTTGGCTTCGAGCACGATATAGCCCTCTGCCTCGAAGATGCTTTTCAGGGTATTGCGAGTGACCAGTTCGTCTTCGACGATCAGAATGTGTGGTGTTTGCATGAGTATTCCCAGATTCTTATCAGTTAGTTATCTAAATTTTAACACTCTTTGGCGTTACCCGACCGGTCCTGAAAATTTATTACGTCATCCTGGGTATGAATGTCAGGTCGGATTATCGCGAATTTGGCATCAGCGTTGGCAAACATCCCTGTGCCACACATAGGCTCTCAATAAGTCTGATCGAGAGAAGCCTGGAAAGGTAGTCCATTACAAAAGTGGCTGCATTTTATCAGTTAACAGGCGCATAACAACACTCTTTGCCGTCAGATAGCAACTTTTTAACTCTGGTTTGATATAGGTCAAACCCTGAGTTCACAGCATGATACTTGGGGTTGCCCCCATTTTCGCCCCTATAAAATGTAATGGAATGTAACATGTGGTTGACATGAATTTGTGGGAAAACTACAGAAAAATCTGCTTTATTGCACCCTTTTCGGCGCCGAAATGGCCTGCCTACGCCATTGTGACGGCCTGGAATCCTGCCAGTCGCCAGCTGGGAATGCGTCGCAATACCCGCCATCAGCGGGCCCTGTGGCGGGCCATTGCAGCGGTTCCTCGCTGGCAGGTGATGGGGCCTTGCCGGGGCAGTTCGCTGGATGAAAGTTGGCAGGAGTCATCGCTGCTGCTGGCCTCCACGCGCAGCGAGGCTATCCAACTGGCAGCCCGCTTTGGCCAGAATGCCATCTACTGGGTGGAACAGGGGGAACTGTGGCTGCTGCCGGTGTTGCTGGCGGGAGAGCCACACCATCTGGGCAGAATTGAATCCCACTGGATTGTCAGGGGCTCTGCTTGATGAAAGAATGAGCGAATTCATGTCCATGGAAGGAGACTTATGATGCTGGATCTACTGCCCGATCTCTGTGACGAGTACGGCGATGCCCTGCAGGTGGCGGAGCCGCTGTTTCAAAATTTTGGTGGCAAGGCGCTGTTCCACGGCCAGGCAGTCACTCTCTCTTGTTACGAGGACAACAGCCTGGTGCGGGAGCTGGTCAACCGACCCGGGCAGGGGCGGGTGATGGTGATCGATGGCGGTGGTTCCCTGCGCCGTGCCCTGCTCGGCGATCAGCTGGCGATCAAGGCGGCGGAGCAGGGCTGGGAAGGCATCGTGATCTACGGCGCCGTGCGCGACGTGGGCACGCTGGCAACACTGGCGCTGGGGGTCAAGGCATTGGCGCCGTGTCCGGTCAAAACCGAGAAGCGAGGGCTGGGTGAGCTGGATGCGGTGGTGTCGTTTGCCGGGGTGACCATACATCCGGGTGACTACGTCTACGCCGATCTCAACGGCGTGCTGGTGAGCGCCACCCGGCTGATCTGACCCAGCTAGAAGTTGAAGCCGACCCCGACGCTGAGGGATTGTTCGGTGCTAAAGGCGCTGACGCCGTAGTTGGCGGTGATGGCCAGTTGCGGGGTCAGCAGCAGGCTGGTGTTGAGCTCCAGCAGGGTGCTGGGTTTGTTCACTTCCAGCTGTTTGATCTGGCTGCCGATGTTGAGCATGGGGGAGAGCTGATAGCGCACTCCCGAGCTCAGGTTGTAGCCTGATTGCTCGCTGCTGGGGCCGATGGCCGGGCCTGCTTCCATGTAGAGGCTGACGCCATCGTTCAGCGGATACTGATAGCCGGTATTGATGAGCCAGAGATCGAAACTGTCGTTGTGATGAGCCTGATTGTCGAGCAGCACGCCGGAGTAACTCTTGACGTAGAGCTGGCTGTTGGCGTCGTTCTTGAGGAAATCCCAGTCGGCGGCCTGGGCGGTAAGGCTGAGGCATGAGACGAGTGCGATGACGGATGATTTGACCATTCTTTTCCCCTCCCTGGGTCCGGAACAGGAATACAAGCATGGCACATGCCAGCTGGTAGTAAAGGGAACCCCGATCACAATAAAACAGTTTTGATTTGCTCCGCTCTCATGATACACAGGCCCCGATCACCATGTTTCTTCCCCTATTTTGCTGATATCAAGAGGTGAACCCATGAACAAAAAACTGACTCTGCTGGCCGTACTGGCCCTGGGAGGCTGCGCCATGGCAACTGGTTCCAAGCTGACTCAACTGCAAGCTTCCACCTGGCAACTGCAAGGGGCGAGCGGCGACACCTTCACCCTGCAAGTCGCCGGTGACAAGGTGGCGGGCAAGGGCGGCTGCAACCGCTATTTCGGTGCCATCACCCAGCAGGGTGACGGTGTGCTGGCGCTGGGCCCCATGGGTTCGACCCGCATGATGTGCATGGGCGATCTGGCCGGCAAGGAGATGCTCTATCTGCAAAAGCTGGAGAAAGTGGCGAGCTTCCAGATCAGTGGTCAGCAGCTGGTATTGAGCGACGCCAACAAGGCGGCGCTGCTCACCTTCGACGCCATGCCTGCCGCCAAGTAACTGACGGTTTTGTCAGGGGCTGTCGTAGCGCGAGCTGATGGCCCAACGCAAAAGGGACGCCTCGGCGTCCCTTTTGCTATTTGCACTCCCTTTTGCAACTGGGCTCCCGGATAGGCTAGCCCCCCCGCTGAAACTTGAAGCGCTTCTTGCGCCGATAGGGATAGACATCCTCGAATACCCCCTCCTTGATGTTGCTCTGCAGCATCTTCCAGTAGTTGGCGTCGAACATCTCCTTGTGCAGTTGCAGCATGATCTCGCGCACCTGCGGCTTTTGCAGCAGGAAGGTGGCGAACTCCTCGGGGAAGATGTCGTTGGGGGCCACCGAGTACCAGGGCTCGGCGCTCCACTCATCCTCGGGGTAGCGGGGCGGCGGGATCTGGCGGAAGTTGCACTCCGTCATGTAGCAGATCTCGTCGTAGTCGTAGAACACCACCCGGCCGTGACGGGTGACCCCGAAGTTCTTGAACAGCATGTCGCCCGGAAAGATGTTGGCCGCCGCCAGCTGCTTGATGGCGTTGCCGTACTCCTCCAGCGCGAGCCGGGTCTGCTGCTCATCTGCCTTGTCCAGATAGAGGTTGAGCGGGATCATCTTGCGTTCGGTATAGAGGTGCTTGATCACCAGCTTGTCGTCGGTGAGGGTCAGCGCAGACGGGGCCACCGTCTTGAGCTCGGCCAGCAGCTCCGGCGAGATGCGATCGAGGGGAAACTCGAAGTTGGTGAACTCCTGGGTATCGGCCATGCGGCCAACCCGGTCGTGCTGTTTAACCAACCGGTACTTCGCCTTCACCTGCTCGTGGCTCACGTCCTTGGGGGGCGTGAACTCGTCTTTGATCACCTTGAACACCACGTCATAGGAGGGGAGAGTAAACACGCTCATCACCATCCCCTTGATGCCCGGCGCGATGACGAACTGCTCCCGGCTCTGGGCCAGGTGCTGCTGATAGTGGCGATAGAGCTCTGTCTTGCCGTGCTTCTGGCAACCGATGGCGTTGTAGATCTCATAGTCCGGCTTGTGGGGCATGATCTGGCGCAGAAACAGCACGAACAGCGCCGGCACGGGGGCATAAACCATGAAGTAGGCGCGGGCGAAGCCGAACACGATGGAGGCGAGCTCAGGCTCGAAGATGACGGTATCCACATAGATGCTCTGGCCGGTACTGAGCAGCGGCAGGATGAAGGGAAACACCTGCCCCTTGACCCGGATCAGCCCCACCAGATAGGCCCCCTTGTTGCGGTAGAACACCTCCTTGAGCAGCTCGATGGCGAACGGTTCATCGTGCAGGATGGCCGGCCCGTTCTCGGCAAGATGGCGCTGGATGTCGACAATATCCCGCTGTTTGTCCTCATAGGGCAGGGTGAAGCTGTAATCCCCCAGCAGCTGGCTCAGGGTCTGCGGCAGGTGGGCAAGATCGGTGCGATAGATGCGCAGCAGGGCGCTCAGGTCGGGGTGTTCTCCCCGGCTGCGAAATGGATGGATATAGAGGTTCTCGTCGCGGATGTTGCGATGGCGGAAGATGCGGCGATAGACGGAGTTGAAGAAGGACTCCGCCACCTCGAAGTTTTCGCACTTGGGCAGCAGATCGCTGAACGCCCCCTTCACCTGCTTGAGCAGTGCCTGGCTTGGCAGGGTCGCCCCCATCATCTGCTTGATCAGCGCCGTGGTGGCGCCGACGTGGTGATCGTAGAGGCGAATGCGCTCGCGCCCGGCGAGCTGCACCCCCAGCCAGTCGCTGTTCTCGAAGCGACTCTTGCTGCCCTGGGTTATCTCGAGAAACCGGCTGTAAAACGACTCGAAGCGTTGCAGAATCGTCTCGGCGACGGCCTGTTCCAATGGCTGCTGCATCTCTCTCTTCCTTGTGATCTGTCGGGCCGATGGCGCCTGGGATTGGCTGCAATTTGTTCACATTCCCGGCCACTATGGCAACATTCAAACGTCTGTTCAAGTGGCAATTTTCGGGTGAAAACGGTAGATTGCGCCCCTGTTTTGCCGATGATCCGCTGTTGTTTGCGCGTTCGGCCCTGCCCAGGAGAAAACCCGATGAAACTCTATTTTGTGCTGGTGGCCCCCGCCCGCCCGGCCAACGTGGGCGCTGCCGCCCGCGCCATGAAAACCATGGGCTTTGATGCCATGCGACTGGTGGCAAGCCGGGTGCACGAAGAGGAGGAGGCGAGCTGGGTGGCCCACGGTGCGCAGGAGGTCCTGACCCAGGCCGAGGCGTTCGACACCCTGGAAGAGGCGCTGGCCGACATGGATCTGGTGGTAGCCACCACCGCCCGCCAGCGCGGTCGTTATCAGCACTACCTCACGCCGGCCGAGATCCGCGACCAGATCAAGGCCAAGCCGTCGCTGGACAAGGTCGCCATCGTGTTTGGCTGCGAGGAGTCTGGGCTCTCCAACGAGCAGCTGGCCCAGGTCGACCTCATCAGCTATCTGCCGCTCAAGGTGAGCTACCCGTCCTTGAATCTGGGGCAGGCGATCATGCTGTACGCCTACGAGCTGAGCCAGTTACTCGATGAACCCGAGGTGCTAGCAGAAAATGTTGATAACACCGGACAGGTTCGGGTGCTGAAAAGCAAAACAGCAGAAATTCTCGGTGAAATTGGGGTTTCTCAGGATGAAAAACTGCATCAGTGGGTGATGGACCGAGTGCCCATGCTGCCGCAGCGGGATTTGAATATGCTCCACCTGCTCTGCAAAGACCTTGCCCGCAAACTTGGCAAAGAGGTTTAGGTTGACAGCTCTGCGCCCGGCGCGGTATTGCTAAAAGCCAGCTTCGTTCAAGAGTGTTCGTCATGCGGTTATTCACCAACGTCATCACCACCACCATTATTACCGGTACCACCACAGGTGGCACTGGGGCCGGTTGATGCGCTGACGAACAAGCACAGAAATCAGAAAAGGCCCGTACCCACCCAGTACGGGCCTTTTTGTTGGATGATTTTCAGAACCATTTTCGGGCAAATTTGCAAAGATCACAGGGAGAGAAAGCGATGAGAGTGTTGAAGTTTGGCGGGTCGTCACTGGCCGATGCAGAGCGTTTTTTACGGGTCGCCGATATCGCGGTGAATACCCACGGCCAATCCCAGGTTGCCCTGGTGCTGTCGGCACCGGCCAAGGTGACCAACCACCTGGTGGCACTGGTAGAGCAGACCAGCCGCGGCATGGATGCCAGCAGCACATTGTTCGAGATCAACGGCATCTTCTCCCGCCTGCTGGCCGGCTTGAAGGCAGCCTATCCGGCGTTGGATGACAAGGCGCTGCAGGCTCGCTTGACCAGCGAACTGGATCAGGTGGAGCGGCTGATGCAAGGCATCCGCCTGCTGGGGCTCTGCCCGGACAATGTGCAGGCGCGCATTCTGAGCCGGGGCGAGAACCTCTCCATCGCCTTCATGCACGAGCTGTTGCGTGTGCGCGGCCTTGAGCTGGACATCATAGTGCCGGAGCAGCTGCTGGTGACCGACGGCGGCTATCTTGAGGCTCACGTCGACATCGAAGCCTCCCGCCTGCGCTTCGCCGCCAAGGGCCTGCGTTCCGACTGTCTCTACCTGATGCCGGGCTTCACTGGTGGCAGCGACAAGGGGGAGACAGTGCTGCTGGGCCGTAACGGGTCGGATTACTCCGCCGCCGTGCTGGCCGCCTGTGTCGACGCCGAGTGTTGCGAGATCTGGACCGACGTCGAGGGCTGCTACAACTGTGACCCGCGCCTGGTGCCGGACGCCTATCTGCTGAAGACCCTCTCCTACAAGGAGGCGATGGAGCTCTCCTACTTCGGTGCCAAGGTACTGCACCCGAAAACCATCGCGCCGGTGGCCCAGTTCCACATTCCCTGCCTCATCAAGAACAGTTTCAACCCGCAAGGGCCGGGCACCCTTATCGGCGTCGAGCAGGGGGATGATGACCTGAAGGTGAAGGCCATTTCGGATCTCTCCGGCATGTGCATGTTCAACGTCTCCGGCCCCGGCATGAAGGGCATGGTGGGCATGGCCGGCCGCATCTTCTCCGCCGTTTCCCGCGCCGGGGTCAGCATCGTCCTCATCACCCAGTCATCCTCCGAGTACAGTGTCAGCTTCTGTATCCACAGCTATGACTGCGACAAGACCCGCAAGGTGCTGGAGCGCGAATTCGAGCTCGAATTCAAGAACCAGCTGCTGGATCCGCTGGAGATCATGCAGGATCTGGCGATCATCTCCCTCATCGGTGACGGCATGCGCACCTCCAAGGGGATGGCGGCACGCTTCTTCACCTCGCTGGCACAAGCCTCCATCAACATCGTCGCCATCGCCCAGGGTTCGAGCGAGCGCTCCATCTCGGCGGTAGTGCGGGATCGCAAAGTGGCGGAAGCCATCAAGGCCTGCCACCAGAACTTCTTCGGCAGCCAGCAGTTCATCGACTTGTTCGTGGTCGGCGTTGGCGGTGTCGGCGCGGCGCTGGTGGATCAGATTGCCCGCCAGCAGCCGGTATTGGCCGAGCAGGGCACCGGCCTGCGGGTGGTGGGCATCGCCAACAGCCGCCAGATGGCGGTCAACAAGGATGGGCTGAACCTCGCCAACTGGCGTGAACAGCTGGTGGAAGCCCGTGACAGCTTCAGCCTGGAAGCGGTGCAAAAGCTGGTGGAAGAGAGCCACCTCATCAACCCCGTGATCGTCGATTGCACCTCCTCCGAGGCCATCGCCGTCCAGTATGCCGACTTCCTGGCCGCCGGTTTCCACGTGGTCACCCCGAACAAGAAGGCCAACACAGGGTCGCTCGATTACTACAAGGCGCTGCGCCGCACCGCTCGTCAGACCCGTCGCAAGTTCCTGTACGAGACCAACGTGGGCGCCGGCCTGCCGGTCATCGAGAACCTGCAGAACCTGATCAAGGCTGGTGACAAGCTGCGCGCCTTCGACGGCGTGCTGTCCGGTTCGCTCTCCTTTATCTTCGGCAAGCTGGATGAGGGGATGGCTTTCTCCGATGCCACCAAGATTGCCCGCAGCAACGGCTTTACCGAGCCGGATCCGCGCGACGATCTCAACGGCATGGACGTGGCCCGCAAGCTGCTCATTTTGGCCCGCGAAGCCGGCATGGCGCTGGAGCTCTCCGATGTCGAGGTTGAGCAGGCCCTGCCGCCCGGCTTTGATGTGAGCGGCGACGTGGAAGCCTTTATGGCCCGCCTGCCGGAGGCTGACGGCTGGTTCCGCGACCAGTTTGCGGCTGCGCAAGCTCAGGGCAAGGTGCTGCGCTACGTGGGTTCCATCGAGGGTGGCAAGTGCAAGGTCGCCATCAAGGCGGTCGGCGCCGACGAGCCGCTGTTCAAGGTCAAAGACGGGGAGAATGCGCTCGCCTTCTTCTCTACCTACTACCAGCCGATCCCGCTGGTGCTGCGCGGCTATGGCGCCGGCACCGAAGTGACTGCCGCGGGCGTCTTTGCCGACGTGCTGCGCACCCAGAACTGGAAGCAGGAGTTGTAAGCATGAGTTCAGACATGTCCCCCCCTATATGACGGAAGGCGCCATGGGTAATGACAGAAGTGTGGTCGCCTATGCCCCCGCCTCCAGCGCCAACCTGAGCGTGGGATTCGATGTACTGGGGGCGGCGCTCGCCCCCGTGGATGGCTCTCTGCTGGGCGATCGGGTGCAGGTGAAAGCGGCTGACGTAGCGTTTGCCCTCTCTTCTGTGGGCCGTTACGCCCACAAGTTGCCGGCTGACCCGAAAAAGAACATCCTCCATGACTGCTGGCTCGCCTATGGCGAGGCACTGGAGAAGCGCGGCTTTGGTCTCAAGCCGCTCGAGATGGTGCTGGAGAAGAACCTGCCGGTGGGCTCGGGTCTGGGTTCCAGCGCCTGCAGCGTGGTGGCGGCACTGGAAGGCCTCAACGCCTTTCACGGCGCCCCCCTCAATGAACACGACCTGCTGCTGCTGATGGGGGAGATGGAAGGCAAAATCTCCGGCTCCGTTCATTACGACAACGTCGCCCCCTGCTATCTGGGCGGCATGCAGCTGGTGCTGGAAGAGCATGGCGTCATCAGCCAGGGTATCCCGGTGTTTGAGCAGTGGTATTGGGTGGTCTGCTACCCGGGCACAGTCGTCTCCACCGCTGCCGCCCGCGCCATTTTACCGGCCCAGTATCGCCGCCAGGATTGCCTCACCTATGGCCGCCGGCTGGCCGCCTTCGTGCACGCCAGCTACACCGGGCAGGAGGGGCTGGCGGCGAGTGTACTCAAAGACGTGATTGCCGAGCCCTACCGTGCGGCGCTCATTGAAGGCTTTGCCGAGGTGCGGGCCCAGGCCGCCCAGAACGGGGCGCTGGCCACCGGCATCTCGGGCTCCGGCCCCAGCGTGTTCGTGGTGATGAAGGATCTGGCCCAGGCCGAGCGGATGAAAGATTGGATGGATGCACATTTCGTGCAGAACGAAGATGGATTTGCCCGGGTTTGCAAACTCGACATGGCCGGGGCACGGGTAACAGGAAGCGAGCTATGAATCTTTACAATATCAAGGACAAGAGTGAACAGGTGAGCTTCGCCCAGGCGGTGCGTCAGGGTCTGGGCCGCGAACAGGGTCTGTTCTTCCCCGAGCGGCTCGAGCCGCTGGCCGATGTGGATGCCCTGCTGGAGCTGCCGCTGGTGGAGCGCTCCGCCCGCATCCTCAGCCACCTGCTGGGGGACGAAGTGCCCGCGCCCAAGGTACACGAACTGGTCAAGGCCGCCTTCACCTTCCCGGCGCCGCTGGTGAAGCTCAAGGATGGCACCTATGCCCTCGAGCTGTTCCACGGCCCGACCCTGGCGTTCAAGGATTTCGGCGGCCGCTTTATGGCCCAGTGTTTGGCTGCGTTCCGTACCAATGACAAGATCACTATCCTCACCGCCACCTCCGGCGACACCGGCGCCGCCGTGGCTCACGCCTTCTATGGGCTGGAGGGGATCGAGGTGGTGATCCTCTACCCGAAGGGCAAGATAAGCCCGCTGCAGGAGGCGCTGTTCTGCACCCTGGGGGGCAACATCCGCACCATCGCCATCGACGGCGACTTCGATGCCTGCCAGGCGCTGGTGAAGCAGTCCTTCGATGACGAAGAGCTGAAAAAGGCGATTGGCCTGAACTCCGCCAACTCCATCAACATCAGTCGCTTGCTGGCCCAGGTTTGCTACTACTTCGAGGCGCTGGCCCAGCTGCCGAAAGTCGATCGCGCCAAGGCGGTCATCAGCGTGCCGTCCGGCAACTTTGGCAACCTCACCGCAGGCCTTATCGCCAAGGCGCTGGGGCTGCCGGTGAAGCGCTTTATCGCCGCCACCAACGCCAACGATACCGTGCCGCGTTACCTGAAAACCGGCCAGTGGGATCCACACCAGACAGTGGCAACCCTGTCGAACGCCATGGATGTGAGCCGCCCCAACAACTGGCCTAGGGTCGAAGAGCTGTGCCGTCGCAACGGCTGGGCGCTGGAGACCCTGGGGTCTGGCATGCGCAGTGATGCCGAAACCCGCGCAGCCCTCAAACGCCTGCATGAGCTGGATTACCTGTGCGAACCCCACGGGGCGATTGCCTGGGATCTGCTGGGCGAACAGCTGGCTGAGGACGAAGTGGGGGTGTTCCTCTGCACCGCTCATCCGGCCAAGTTCAAGGAGTCGGTGGACGAGATCCTGGGACTGGACGTGCCGCTGCCCGGTCCGCTCGCCAAGCACGCCGTGCTGCCGCTCTTGTCCCATAACCTGCCGGCGGAGTTTGCCCCGTTAAGGGCCTTCCTGCTCGGTTAAGTTGACTGCCAATCCCCCGACCTCGGGGGATTTTTCTATCCGTTGCTTTTTATCCGTGACAGGGCGGGCAGGCCGCCCCATAAGGAGTGAAGATGAGTCAGCATCCCCTTCGAATCCTCATTGAAACCTGCGACGCCGCCATCTCCCGGCGCGATTTCGACGCCCTGATGGCCTTCTACGCCGAGGACGCCGCCCTGGTGGTCAAGCCCGGCATGGTGGTGCGCGGCATTCCCGCCATCCGCCGTGCCTTCACTGCCATCTCGGATTACTTTCAGGGGCAGCTCAAGGTGGAGCAGGGGGTCATGGAGGTGATTGAGGGGGCCGACAATGCCCTGGTGATCATGGAGACCCGGCTCAATTACCGGGATGGTCAGGGGGGCCTGACTGATGAAACCCGCCGCGCCACCTATGTGTTTCGCAAAGAAGCCGATGGGCAGTGGCGCTGCACCATAGACAACTCCTATGGCACTGCGCTGCTGGCAGCGGTGGGCCCCGCGCCTTCTGCCTGAACGCTCTCAAGGGCTATCCCAGAGTGGGTGCTGCTACAAGCCCCCGAATGGCAGGCAATCAATAAACTGCTGATATAGAAATACTTGTTAGACATTGCTGTCGTGCGGCACCGATTTGATGCAGGTTTTCCCCGCCATCATTGCAGCGTGCAGAAGAATAAAAAACATGGGAAAAATCCGGTAATGGAGAGTCCCTTGACCAGCCGGTCGGTGGCTGTTAATCAGGGTGCTGCATGAAGCCATCATGGACGAACAAGGCCGAAACTCCTTTCCGGGGGCGCGGCCGATGGCTGGATAATAACGAATCAGGGAGCAAACCATCATGTGGCCGTACCGAAAAGTCGTAACGCAATCCCTCAAAACCCCTTTGGTCATCGCCAGGGTGCTGGTTTATATCGCACTGTTACTCTTGCTGCCGCTACCCTTGATCATCTTTTCGGGTTCCCTGGTCGGCGGCGCAATTTTTGTTCCTTACGCTGTCTCTGTGCTGCCTGTCAGCATAGGGCTGATCATCATCTCCGGTTTTATGGCCATCCTGATCGCCAGGGTGGAGGCGCTCAAGAATCGCTGATAGCGAGCACCGGCGCAGACAGTGACTCGCCAAACAGGATAAACAGGAAACAAAAATCCCCCGAGTGCGGGGGATTTTTATTGCTTCGATAGCGTGCAGCTTAATTGGCTTTGCCAATCACCTGAGGGCTCGCTTCGCAGAAGTCGTAACCGTCGCAGTACTGCACCTGATAGACATACTCCTTGCCGGGGATCAGAGGATTCTGGTCGCCATTGATGTCGATATAGCGGTCGTCGTTGATGCCAAGTTTGGCCAGTTCGACAAACTTCTGATCTTGCGGCTTGTCGAGTTTCTCGGCGCGGGAGATGCGGGTGTATTTAAGCTGACGGGTCGTGATGGCGCTGTTGTCGGCATTGCTCCAGGCGAGCTGGACTTCGCTGACCAGATCATTGCTGGCCTTGATCCCGGCAGGCTGGTTGAATCTTGGGTACTGCACCTTGATGGTGGAGCTGGCGATGCGCAGTCTAAGGCTGGTCAATGAGTCGAAGGAGGCAATGTTGTTGCCGCACAGCGAGAGATATTTCGGCATCGCCTTGTCATATTTCGGCTGATCCTGCCCGTCGTAGAAATGCATCGAGAGCTGGGTATTGCCGCTGGAGTAAGAGGTCGCCCGCTCGATGTTCTTGCGCTGGGACAACATGAAGTTATCGGGTGAGCTGCTGGCCCCGACGGAGAGGGTCATAAAGGTATAAGAGTCGCTGGTGGAGGGCTGATAGAGATTATTGGTGCCCCGCAGGGCGTAGCTGCGATATTTCGGGTCCGAATACATGTAGGAGTAGAGATCCATGGTGCCGGCAGAGGCACCTCCCTCCGCATTGACGCCGGTGTCATTGAAGTTGTGCCCGAACAGCAGGGTGGCGCCTTGCGGGGTATTGAGGCGATACATCTGGCAGCCATCGATGATCTGCTGGTATGTCAGTGTGGCGAAGTGGTGGGCAACAGTCTGCTCGGCCATGGCGGGTGCAGTCAGCATGGTCAGAGCGGCGAAGAAAGCGCGTTTCATATAATCGAATCCCGAATGAAAAAAGAGCGCACATTCTAGATCATGTCATCCATCAATCATGCTCCATATGGGTATTGAACTATCTCTCTAGAGGTGGTTTTCGTACGAGCCTTTATGGCAGCCGGTATTGGCCGACAACAGGATCTGATCCAGATGATGTGTGTTGACCTGCCCGCATACGTCGGGTTAGCCTCTTGGCTCCTTTGATATATGAGTACTTCCTCCGATGCGCATTTAACCTGTCCGCACCCCGCTTTTGATTCCTCTCCCGCCCGGGAGATCGGGTGCGTCTTACCGTGACAGGTTGATGCTGACTCCTCTTTATTTTCCAATCCGTGGACACGTGTCCCTGTCATTTGGCTATGGCTCTTGGTCTGTTGCTCCAGCATCGGCCCAAAGGAGTTCAGATGACCCATATTGCATGTTATATCAAACAGTTGCAGCTTCCCTTCGGTGGTTGCGCTCAGCCCCTTACCTTTTCTCTACCCACTGCGGGTGCAACCCTGCTTGGTCGCAATGGCATCGGCAAGAGCCTGCTGCTCGAACTACTGGCGGGCCAGCGCCGTCCGGTCGCAGGCAAGATTGAGTGGCACAGGCCCATCGGCTGGTTGTCCCAGTTTGTACCAGAAGGGGAGCGCAGCGTGGGCGACTTTATCGGTTGGGGAGAGCCGCTACGAGCCCTTGAGCGGATTGAGCAGGGCAGCACGGATGAGCGTGATTTCGATCTGCTGGCGGAGCGCTGGTCCTTGCGCAGTGATCTTGCCGCCCTGTTGGCTCAGGCCGGTTTGGCGCTGGATGCTCACCAGCCGCTCGATCGGTTAAGCGGGGGCCAGCTTTGCCGCTTGCGCTTGTTGGCCCTGTTCGCTAATCCGGATCACTTTCTGTTGCTCGATGAGCCGGACAACCACCTGGATGCCAGTGGCATCGCGTGGCTGAGCCAGCGATTGGCCAGCCACAGTGGTGGCTATCTGCTGGTAAGCCACGACCGGCGGCTGCTCAATCAGGCCAGCCAGATCCTGGAGCTGGGCGAGCAGGGGCTGCAGAGTGCCAGCCTCTTGTTTGAGGCATTTCTGGCGCAGCAGGCCGAGTTGCAGGCTGCCCGCAGCGCCCGGCTGGCGCAGGCGGAGCGCCGTGAAAAGGCGGCGGCGCGCAGCGTGCAAAAGGTGCGCGAACAGGCGGCCAGACGAGCCAGCCAGGGGCGGCGCGAGCGCGGCTCCCAGGCCAAGATCCTGCTCGATTTCAAAGCAGAGCAGGCGGGCAAATCCCTTGGCAAGGTGCTGGAACGCCACCAGCGGGGCCACAGTGTCCAGCTGGCGGCGCGCGCCGAGGCGGCGGCCGCGCTGGCGGCGGTGCAGCCGCTTCACATGCAGTGGCCGGCAGAGAGCGATCGCAAGGGGGCGGCCCAGCCGCTGGTGATCACGGATGCCTGTCACCCGCGTTGGTATGGTCAGCCAGTCACGCTGGTACTGCAACGGGGTGAACGCTGCCGGCTAAGTGGTTGCAACGGCAGCGGCAAATCGAGTCTGCTGCAGATGCTGCGCGGGGAGCTGGCGCCCGATTTCGGCACTTTTCGTATCAATGGCCGGATGGCCTGCCTTGATCAGGGGCTCAGCCTGATTGCGCGAGACGTCAGTCCGTTGGCCAACCTGCTGGCAGCGGCGCCGACACTCTCCGAGAGTGACGCTAGAACCCGGTTGGCGGGTATCGCACTGCGTGGCGATCGCGCCTTACTGCCCTGTCATGGTCTGAGCGGTGGCGAGCGGCTAAAACTGGGTTTGTTGATGGTATTGGCGCAACAGCCTGACCTGTTGTTGCTCGATGAACCGGACAACCATCTGGATCATGCCTCGCGTCAGCTGCTCACACAGGTACTGGCCGATTACCCGGGCACTCTGCTGTTGGTCTCCCACGATCCCGACTTTGTTGCGGGTGTGGGGATTGAGTGGGAGTATTGGTTGGAGGGGCAGGGGAGCTAACCTGCGAACCAGCAACGGCGCGTCAAGGAGGTGGATGTCCTAGATTTGCTGTTCCAGACTGTGGCAACCCTGTCGAATGCCATGGATGTCAGCCGTCCCAACAACTGGCCGCGGGTAGAGGAGCTCTGCCGCCGCAAGGGCTGGGCGCTGGAGACCCTGGGTTCTGGCATGCGTGACGATGCCCAGACCCGCGCTGCGCTGAAACGGCTGCACCAGCTGGATTACCTCTGCGAGCCCCACGGGGCCATTGCCTGGGATCTGCTGGGGGAACAGCTGGCCGAGGATGAAGTGGGGGGGGTCCTGTGCACCGCCCATCCCGCCAAGTTCAAGGAGTCGGTGGACGAGATCCTGCATCTGGATGTGCCGCTGCCCGGCCCGCTGGCCAAACATGCCGACCTGCCGCTGCTCTCCGTTAATTTGCCAGCGGAGTTTGCCCGGTTAAGGGCGTTTTTGGTGGGGTAAGCTGCTGAGCTGAGATAACCGATAGAAATAAAAAATCCCCCAGTGACGGGGGATTTTTTTATTTTATGCACAGGGAAAGGTGCTTAAGCATTGGCTGCTGTTTGTTCAGGTGTTGGCTGACCATCTGAGTCCTTTGCTGTTAGTCTCTCACGGTGATGATTTTGTTACGGGGTGGGAAACTGGAGCATGTACCAGATATTACCCAGACTGTTTACATTATTTATTTGTGGTTTTGCCGTGAGCCCACATTTCTGATTATAAAAATAGCCAGCCGTGTAATGACTGGCTCAGAGAGATGGCGTTGAGTCTAGATTTTTTTGCGTAAAAAACAAGATTCAAACCTGTGTAAGGTGATAACTAGAGCTGTACAAATTGGTTAGGAAGGACTGCTGATACCAAATTCACAGGATAGTTACTACTACCTTTTTCTATTGAAGAGATCCAAGCTTCCCCAAGAGCGCCTGCCACCGTTGATTCTTTTATTTTTGAAAATTCATCTGCATATTCAATGGCTTTTTTAATATCGGTTTTTTTTCCTATATGATAGAGACATGCGGAGTAAATACGTTGGAGCATGATCATTAGGGTGTGCCCTCTACCAACTCTTCTTGCTGTATTGATATCGACGTTGTTAATTGACATGGAATTCTTTTTGAATTCTGCTTTGAATTCATTGCATATAATGCTGGTGTCGTCCTTATTCCAGTTGTCAATATCTAATATTAGTTTGTTATTATCAGTTATCGTAAAGTCCTTCCAAGAAATAACTCCCATTGGGTAGGAGGATTTTCCTATGTTTTTGGCTGAGACTGAAATGGCTGATGATATCTTAAGTGCAGAAGAAAAAATTTCAGAAAATAGATCTGATGCATGAGTTTTGAACTCGCACGCTGTAATAAACCTATATGCTTTCAGCATAATAGACTCTTGAAAGAAATAGTTTTCAAGTGAGTGGCCTATAGTCCAGCTTAGGTTCCCCTCAGACTCATGTTCATTCATTTCATCAAGAATTGAGGGAATGAATTGAAACTTATGATATTCTCTATCACGTAGAATGTAAAAATTTCGGTGTGTGCTAATATAGTCACACAAAGAGTGTATCTTGTCTAACTTTGCACGATTATTCTTACCCGTCTCAGCAGAGTCAGCTCTGATTGATTCTGCTGTGTCTATTTTTATTTTGTTATTTTTGCTAAAAAACATCAACAAATTACAAACATGATTTTTATCATCCTTTCCCTCGACTAAAATTCTTGTTTTTGCACTCATCTTGATGCTTAATAGATATTGATTGATGTCGTACTTAACCTCCATTAAAAACGTTCCTCTTCATCACACATTAAGTCAGAGTCATCGTCTGACGTATCTCTGAAGATTGGCGTGACTTCTTTCATATATTCCTCAAATCCAGCAGCAATTGCAGGGGAGTGAGTACAAACAATAATCTGTCGATTCCCTAGTTGTTCAAGCATTCTTTCAAGTAAATCTTCTTGCCAATCTATATGAAGGGATATTTCTGGCTCATCAATAAGTACCATGGCATTTTTTCGCATTCTATTTAAAGAATATAACATAGTAAGAAGTTGCCGCTCTCCGGATGACATGACCTTGATACTGCTCCATGAATCATCAGGGAATTTTAATCCAACCTTTGGAACCCGTCTGTTTGTATCTAAGGCATAAGATAGCTCTTTGTTATCAAGAAATGAATTTACAACATCAAAGAAATTATCGACTTCACTAAAAGCTTCTTGTTGAAAATTTCTTCTTTCTTTTAATGCATCTCTATAAACTGCAAGTGCGCCAGATGCACTGATGGTTAATTCTTCATTTTGAGAGCTATTCTTGACTAACTGCTGTAATTCCTTATAGGTTTTGGAGTTTTCCTCAAAGTCGCCCATTTTGCTTGTGTTGGAGTCTGTCGTTAATTGTGATATTTCTTCTAGAATACCCTCTGTACTTATATCAATACTACTACCATTAAGCAATGCGGAAAAAACCTTAACAAATGAGTCTGAAAAAATTGAGCTTTCATATCTTGCAATTCTTATCTGACAGTCACGTATTTGATCTCTTAGACTTTGCTCAATCTCCAGTGGTGAGGGATAGTTGATCGTAGGAAGAAATAGACCAAATAAATTCCTTGAAAACATTGTTGCTTGTCTAATGGTTTCTTCGTTACTGCGGGCTCGATTTACCCTTGATGATACAGGATGTGAAGTATTGAGATCTCGTTGAGATGACCATGCTTCAAGCATCGTTCTAAACGCAGGGAAATATGATGTTTCAATGATAGTTAAGCCATTCTTTTTTATGAATTCATTGATCTTATATGTAAGCTGTGGTGTCCAGTTAAATCTCTCGTCTTCGGACTCTCTGATAGTTTCTATTGCATCTCTTTGGCTAAATGAGAACACTTTTCCAGCAGGAGATTTTATTGTTATTTTTTTATCTCCTGCATCGGCCTTTTGAATTATTTGTATAGTTTTTTTGTTAGAGTATGTAACGGATATTCTTTTGAAATCTATAAAGGCAAAGCGTAGAAAGTCACAGTTAGCAACATTCGCTATTATGTGTATTAGTGTTGACTTGCCTGTTCCATTTTGACCGTACAAAATGTTTAAGCCATCATTGAAATCTATTTCTAAGTTATATCTCTTATGTATTCCTTCAAGTTTAACTTTAGATATGTGAATGTATTCTACATTAGGGTTCTCTTTTATTATTGACATACATATTCCATTTTTTTAATGAAGTGTAATTTTCTATAACCATAGGCATGAATAAATATGCAATTAGGGTGGTGCATGAAATCTATGCTACCGCCCCTGGATTACAGCTTCCAATATGCTCCATTAACCAGCGAGGGCAGTAACCCATCACAGTTCAATAGGCACCGGATGGCTATGATAGGCCAATCGAATCTGGTCGTGCCAGTCAAAAAATGACGTAACTATCAGAAAAATCGCCTTTTTTGCGCTGGCTCAACAAATCGCCCTGACCGGGCACTGGATTCCCATGGCCCTTGGTTTTATTGGGGTTGGCGAGTGTGACGGGGAAGAGAGGGATGGCTTGCTGTTGAGGAAGGACTGGCTGGGGGACAATCCCTCTCCGGTAATCGGCGCTATAGTGCGGGCGATGGTTGACCTGTGCTCTGTCTCCCAGCTGGCGAGGCGGGGGATCTGCGGCAACAATCAGCTGTTGCAATCACAGCCATTTGCAACACATCGTCATGCAAATATGACCATGCAAACACATCACCAGATAGAGAGGAGATCTCCCATGAAGCGTACCATCCTGTTCGGCCTGCTCTGCGGCAGCGTACTGCTGGCCAATCCGGTCTTTGCCAACGACGCAGCCCAGTTACAGTGCGAGGCGCAGGCCGCGGCCAAAAAGCTTAACGGCGCCGCCAAAACCAGCTTTGTCGGCAAGTGCGTGAAAGATGCCGCTGGCGCCGCGACCGGCGAGTGCGAGAAGGCGGCCGCCGACAAGAAGCTGGCCGGTGCGGCCAAGAACAGCTTTATCCAGAAGTGCGTGAAGACGGGGGCGGCGATGGATCCGGCGGCCAAGTGCGAGAAGGCGGCGGCCGACAAGAAGCTGGCTGGCGCGGCCAAGAACAGCTTTGTCCAGAAGTGCGTGAAGGATAGCGCCGCCAAGTAAGGCATTTTCTCATCCGGTGTGTTTGCGGGGGGCCATCAGGCCCCCCGCGCTTTTTGGGGTGCAGGGGCGTTATCGCTAAGCGGGTGACGGGGCGCTTGCCGCAAGGGCAGAGCTGATTAAGAGCAAACAAGCGGCGGCGACGGGGGCTCGTGGGGCGGCCCTAGAGAAGTTGCCGGAACTGGGATCTCGATCGGGGCAACAGGACTTTTGTCCTGCAAGGGGCGAGGGAGCGGGGGCTAGGATGCCCTCATCCACACGAGTCAAACTTGGAGCACAACAATAATGACCGCTCATATCAATGCCAACCCGGGCGATTTCGCCGAGACCGTCATCATGCCGGGGGATCCGCTGCGGGCCCGCTATATCGCCGAGACCTTTCTGACCGATGCGCGCGAGGTGACCAATGTGCGCAATATGCTGGGCTACACCGGCTACTACAACGGCCAGCGTATCTCGGTGATGGGCCACGGCATGGGGATCCCCTCCATGGTGCTCTACGCCCACGAGCTGGTGAACGACTTCGGGGTCAAGCGGATCATCCGCATCGGCAGTCTGGGGGCGACCCAGCGCCACGTGCAGATGCGTGACGTCATTCTGGCGCAGGCGGCGGGCACCGACTCCCCGACCAACGCCAAGCGCAGCGCCGGTTACCAGATGGCCACCTCGGCCGACTTCGCCCTGCTGCACAAGGCGTTTACCAAGGCGCAGGAGAAGGCGATTCCGGTCAAGGTGGGCAATATCTTCACCGGCGACCTCTATTACGATCCGGACGAAAACCTCATTCCGGCGTTGGAGAAGTTTGGCGTGCTCGGCATCGACATGGAGGTGGCCGGTCTCTACGGGCTGGCCCATCAGCAGGGGATCGAGGCGCTCGCCATCCTGACTGTCTCCGACCACTGCCTGACCGGTGAAGAGACCACTGCCGAAGAGCGGCAACTCTCCTTCAACCAGATGATCGAGCTGGCGCTGCACACCGCGCTGTAAGCGCCGCGGCCCCGCCCAACCCTGCACGCACCCTGACCCCAAGAGAGATCCAATATGAACAATAAGCTCTCCCTCACTGCCATCAGCTTCCTGGCCAACTTCGTGATGGCTGGTTTTGCGACCCAGTTCGGCATGCTGATCGACCCCATCGCCGCCAAGTTTGGCGCCGACGTCAATCAGGTGGCCTCCATCTTCTCCCTGCTCAACGGCGGGGCGCTGGCGGGCACCATTGCCGCCTTCTTCCTCATCGAGAAGGTGGGGCTCAAGCGGATGACGTTGATCTGCTACGGCCTGATCGCGCTGGCGGCGGCTTCGCTCCATCTGACCGGCTCGCTCTATGTGGTGATGGCGGCCATGACGGTGATTGGCCTGTGCGGCGGGGTGGGGCTCTGCATTGCAGGGACCCTGGTGGTGAGCGTCTGGCAGGCGCGGATGCAGAGCACCATGCTGGTGGTGCAGGATGCCACCTTCAACGTGGCCGGGGTGGTCTTTCCGCTTATCACTACCTACACCCTGACTCACGCCATGGCGTGGAGCTGGAGCTATCTGGCGGTGGGTGTGGTGGCGCTGGCGACCATGCTGGTGGCGGTGCTGACCAACTTCCGCAGTTGCGAGGCGGGCGGCGAGAGCGCCGGCAACGAGCACTCGGAGTGGAACCTCGGCATCATCAGCGGCGGGCTGGGGCTTTTTCTAGGCATGCTGGCGCTCTACACCTTCCTCACCTGGGCGCCCATGTTCGTGAAGAACAAGTTCGGCATCCCCTTCGAGGAGGCGGGCAACATCATCACCCAATACTGGACGGCGGCCCTGCTTGGCGCGCTGGTCTCGACCGCCATCGTGACCCGCGTTGCGATCCGCACCTTCCTCTTGGTGATCATCACCCTGGCGATGGGGATGACGGCGCTTATCGTCACCACCGACAACCTGAGCCAGCTGCCTTATCTCACCTATGGTTACGGCTTTGTCTGCGCCGCGCTCTACAACGCCTTTATCGCCTACGGGGTGTCGTTTGTGCGGCAGGCATCGAGCAAGAACGTCTCCTACATCCTCATCAGCGGCAGTGCGGGGGCCATGTTCAGCCCGGCCATCAGCGCCCTGCTGGAGCAGGTGATCGGTCTGCAGGCGGTGATGTACGCCATCCCGCTTATCTACGGCGTGATCCTCGCCATGCTGGTGGCCTCGCTGCGGATGGCACGCCCTCAGCCATGTCTGGCCTGAGCGGGGAGTAAACAGCAATAGGGGCGGTATCGACCGCCCCTCTTTTTTGTCTTTAACCGGCAACTGATACCCGCGACTTATGGCTGCTCCAGAAAGGCCTTGAGCCCCGCCAGATCGCGGATCTGCAACCCCTCCTCACCGCGTTCCACCAATCCTTTATCCATCAGCTCTTTCACCGCCCGCCGGTAGACCCTGTCCGTGGTGCCGAAGCGTTCCGCCTCCTGATACCCCTTGCGAAAGCCGCTCACCGGGTTGTCGTGGCAGTGGCTGTGATAGAGGTCGAGGGCGATGTTGTAGCTGATGGGGTAGAGCATCCGGCAGGTGAAGATATCCACCGTGTCCTGATAGTCGATGGCAATGGCGGTGGCAAAGAAGAGCGCCACCTTGGGGTGGGCGACCAGCGCCTGCTCCAGCTGCTCGCCATCAATGCGGGCCACTTCCAGCGGCTCCTCGGCGATGATATCGAGCTGGCAGCGGTAGCCGGTGAAGAACTCCATCTCGCCAAAGAGCTGGTTGTCGCACTCCAGCGTGCCGAGCTGAAAGCGGCGGCCATTCATGGCGGTGTGGCCCATGGCGATGCGGCCATTCGGCACCAGCACCAGATCCCGCAATAGCTCCCCCTGACGCATCAGGGGCTCCCCCTCGGGGATCAGGCGCCGCTCCGTGATGCAGGAGATGACCACCTGTTCGATGAGATCATGGCTGGCCTGCCAGTGGGGCTGAAAGCGCCCCTTGAGAAGGGGTTTGAGTTGCATGGGGTTCCGGGTTGTCGCCAAACACAAACGGCTATTACACACCCTGCCGCTGGCAGACTCCAGCCCCAAGAGATGGCGGGCCGGCGTGAGCATGCGAGGGTGTGAAGGGGATCGGGCTGGCAGGAGTGGGGCAGACAAGGCTGGAGCGGATAGGGCGGGAGCGCAGGCCCGCGCAAGCTGGCCCAGATAATCAGACCGGGCTCAGGGCGTTGGCGCCGCTCTGCTCCAGGCTGGCCAAGGCCGTGCGCAGCCGGGCCAGGCCGATGGGCTTGTAGAGGCACTCGTCCATGCCGGCGGCCAGGCAGCGCTCCCGCTCGCGCGCTGTGGCGTGGGCGGTAAAGCCCCAGATTGGCAGGGTGTGGCCGCGGGCGCGCAGGCGGCGGGTCAGCTCGAAGCCATCCATCAGCGGCATCTGGCAGTCGGTGATGATGAGCTCGAAGTCCTGATTCTGGATGGCCCGCAGCGCCTCGGCGCCGTTGCCGCGCACGCTCACCTCGTGGCCCAGGTGCTTGAGCTGCTGGCGCAGCAGCACCTGGTTGGCGTGGTTGTCGTCCACCACCAGCACCCGCAGCCGGCCGGCGGCAGGGGGAATGGCCGCTTGGGTGAGTGCTCTATGGCCGACGTGACATCGCGCGGTGCAGGCAAGGGTTCGCATGCTGGTTCTGGCGCCAGCGGGGTGAGCGGCAGCCGGATCCTGAGCTCGGTGCCGGCGCCAAGCTCGCTGCTGACCGCTATCTTGCCCCCCATCAGCTGGCACAGCATGCGGGCGATGTTGAGGCCAAGACCCGTGCCGGCGAACTGGTAGGGGTCGTGGGCGCGGTAGAAGGGGTTGAACAGCCCGGGCAGCTTGTCGGGGGCTATGCCCACCCCGCTGTCGCGGATAAGCAGGTGCAACTGGGGTTGCTCCGCGCTCCCCACTAGGCTGGCCTGCAGGCTCACTTCCCCCCGCTCGGTGAACTTGATGGCGTTGCCGAGCAGGTTGAAAACGATCTGGCGCAGGCGCGGCCCGTCGATCAGCACCCGCGGCAGGGGATCCAGCTCGACCCGGTAGTTGAGCCCCTTCTGCTCGGCCATGCCCGCAAAGGCGCGGGCCACCGATTGCAGCAGCGGCGCCAGCTCGCACGGCTCGGGGGCCAGGGTCAGCTGGCCCGACTCTATGCTGGAGATGTCCAGCACGTCGCCGATGAGATCCAGCAGGCCGTTGGCGGATTCGGAGGCGATGCGCAGCTGCTCGCCGGTGTAGGGGGCGAGGGCGGGATCCTGGCTCGCCAGCTCCAGCATGCCGAGGATGGCGTTCATGGGGGTGCGGATCTCGTGGCTCATGGTGGCCAAAAAGTCGCTCTTGGCACGGCTGGCGCGGTCGGCCTGCTCCTTGGCGCGGCGCAGCGCCTCCTCCATGGTCTTGCGCTCGGTGATGTCGATCCAGCCGTTGATCACCCCGCTGATGGCGCCGCGGTAGTCAAAGTAGGGCACCATCCAGTGGTAGACGAACTGGCGCGGGCCGCGCTGGCTGAAGATGCGATCCGACAAGATGGGGCTGCCGCTTTGCAGCACCTGCTGAAAATCCTGCTCCAGGGTGGTGATGGCCTCGGTGCCCAGCAGCCCCTTGAGCCCCTCGGCAAACGAGGTGCCGAGCACCCGCTCGATGGGGGCGTTGAGGATGGCCAGGTACTTGCTGTTGCAGAGGATCACCTTGCCGCGCTTGTCGCGCACGACGATGGGGTGGGGCAGGCTCTCGCCGAGCGCCTCGATGAAGCGCACGTGCTCCTCCAGCTGGCGGCGGGAGGCCTGCTCCGAGCGGGCCAGCCGGTTGAGCATGCGGTTGCGATAGAGCAGCAGCAGGGCGATAGCGAACAGGCCGGCCAGCAGCAGGTAGAAGTAGGGGGCGTTGCGCTCCATGAAGGTGGGGGCCGGCAGTTTGCGGTTGCGCCACTGGTAGCTCATGGTGGCCAGCTCGTTGGGGGCGATGGAGAGGATGGTCTTGTCGATGATCTCCATCAGCATCCGGTTGCCCGGCAGACTGGCAAAGCCCATCCGGATGGGCTGGTTGTCGGCGGGGCCGGCGATGCGGATCTGGCTGAGGCGGCCGCACTCCACCGCATGCTGGGCAAAATAGAGCGGCACGATGGCGGCGTCGAGCCGGCCGTCGTCGACCGCCGCCATCGCCTCGTCGGCGCTCTCCAGATAGCTCACTCTGCTGTTGTCGAGCCGCCGGGCGATGGGGTTGTAGTGGGTGCTGCCCACCCGCTTGCCGGCAAGCTGTGCCAGATCGCCGCTCAAGGCATCCCCCTTGCGGGCCACCAGCACATAGATGTCGTCGGTGGCATAGGGCAGGGAGGGGCGCAGCCGGTAGCTCTCGGCTACCGGGCGGGAGATGGCGCCGATGAGATCCAGCTCGCCCCTGAGCAGGGCCTCGTTGCGCGCGAGCTCCGAGCCATAACTGACGAACTCGAAGCGCAGGCCGGAGCGCCGGCTGATCTTCTCCAGCATCTCCACCGACATGCCGGTGAGCTGGTTGTCGTAGTCGCGCACCCCGTAGGGGTAGAGATCGTCCATCAGCCATACCCTGACCGGGCCGGCCGTCGCCAGCCAGGCGAGCTCCTCTGCACTGTAGAGCTCACTGGGGCGCTCGACGATGTCGCGGATGGGGCCGTTCCACTGGCTGAAGATGAGGCTGTGGGTGATGTCGCTCACCCCCGCCAGGGCGTGATTGAGCAGCGCCAGCAGCCGGGGGCTGTCGGCCGAAACCGCAAAGCGAAAGCCGTCTGCCGCGATGGCGGGCTGTGCCTGGCTGCGCTGCCGGATCTTGTCGAAGCGCTCGCTGTTGAGGTAGTGCAGGGAGTGGGGGTCGCTTAGCAGCAACGGCTCGCGGCCGAAGAAAACCGCATCGAAGGCCGCCACGTTGGAGGGGTAGTTGACCAGCACCAGATCCGGGTAGTAGCGCTTGAAGGCGGCCTCGTCCACATACCCCTGCACGGTGGCGACCCGCTGGCCCGGCAGCAGCAGCGGGCCTTGTTCGGCGGCGAGCGCCGAGAAGACCGGGGCACTGCTGAAATAGCGCTGGCTGAGGGCGATGCCCGCCTGGTCGGGGCCGCTCAGGCTGAGGTTGCCGAGATTGACGAGGTCAAGCTCCCCCGCCCGCAGCGCCGCCAGTGCGCTCTGCTTGTCGTCGAACACCCGCAGTTCGACCGGCTTTTGCAGGGTCTTGGCGACGATGTCGAGATAGTCGGCGGAGATCCCCTCGAAGTGCTCGTCCGGCCCGGTCATGGCGAACGGGCGGTAGTCGTGGCGCAGCACGCCGACGCGCAGCAACGGGTGCCGGGCCAGCCACTGCTGTTCGGCCGCCTGCGTGGGGGCCGGGCTGCTTTGCAGGTAGTGACGGCTGTGCAGGGTGAGAGCCTGGGCGCAGAGGGGAAACAGCAGGCAGAGCAGCAGCAGGGGTTGAATAAGGTTCATTGCCGGCTTGCGCCCCCTCCCGCTGGTCAGATGGTGATCGAAAGCGGCGATTCTACCGAAGAGCGGCGGACAATGAACCTCTATTCAGCAGTTTGTCAGTGCCGGCGCCATAAAAAATGGCGGGAAGCGACCCGCCATCTTGCGCTGTCTGGCACTGCCAGGGCTCAACCGAAGCGGTAGGAGCCCATGTAGAGGCTGCCGCCATCCCAGCTGTCGTGCAGCTTGACGGGCTTGTCCTGGCCAGCGGCGCCGAGCGCCACGAACAGCGGGCGCAGGTGATCGTCGTGGGGATGGGACTCCACCGCCCCCGGCGCGCGCGCCCGGTAATCTTCCAGCGCGGTCCGATCGCCCTCGCTCATGGTCAGCTCCAGCCAGTTGACGAAGCTGCGGGCCCAGCCCGGCACCGGCGAGTTTTCCGGCCCCAGTGCCCGCAGGTTGTGGGTGATGGCGCCGGAGGCCAGGATGCCGATCCCCTGGGCGCGCAACTGCTGCAGCGCCTCCCCCAGTTGCCACAGCTGGCGCGGGGTGAAGCTGGCCGGGATGGAGAGCTGCACCAGCGGGACGCTGCTGGCGGGATCCATCAGCGAGAGCGGCGACCAGACCCCGTGATCCAGCTCGCGGCGCACCGGCTCGGCGGGCAGGCCCGCCAGCAGCAGCTGATCGCTCACCGCCTCCTGCAGCCAGAGCGGGCTGCTGGCCGGCCAGCGGATGTGGTAGAGCGGCTCGGGGAAGCCGTAGAAGTCGTACATCAAGGCCGGATTGGGCTCGACGTTGATCTGCAGCTCGCTGCGGGTAAACCAGTGGGCCGAGATGACCACCAGCCCCTTGAGATCGCCAAGGCGCAGATTCTTGAGGAAATGGGTCGCCGGCTGGTCGCGCAGAACCAGATCCGGGGCGCCATGGGAGATGAACCAGACGGGGGCGATAGACATGACAGACTCCATATGCGTTGTGCCGGTGCGCGGCGCACCGAAAACCCTGGGCCAGGGCGACATGCCACTGACGATATGGTCATTATCTGCCCCGATAATGAAGTTAACAATCTAGCTTGATGAATAAGCACTGTTCACTATTGGTTGATAGTGATGGGGGGGAGGGCGGTTTTACTCATGACAAGGCCGGCGTAGTGGCCGGCCTTGGGGAATCAAACAGGCGACAGGCCTGCCATCAACAACTTACTGAATACCCAGCAGCTCCACGTCGAAGATCAATACAGATCCCGGCGGGATCTTGCCGGCGGCGCGATCGCCGTAGGCGAGGTTGGCGGGGATGTAGAAGCGGGTCTTCTCCCCTTCCACCATCAGCTGTACCCCTTCGGTCCAGCCGGCGATCACCTGGTTGAGGCCGAACTCGATGGGCTCGCCACGGGCGACCGAGCTGTCGAAGACGGTGCCGTCCAGCAGCTTGCCCTCGTAGTGCACCTTCACCTTGCTGGTGGCGGTGGGGTGGACGGTGCCGGTGCCCGGGGTCAGCACTTCATACTGCAGGCCGGAGGCGGTGGTGGTCACCAGGGGTTTTTCCTTGTTGGCGGCGAGGAACTCGGCGCCCTTGCGCACGTTTTCCACGGCCTGCTTCTTGTTGTTGCTGCTCGAGTAGAAGTAGTAGGCGACGCCGGCAACCAGCAGCGCGATCAAAACAAATTTCATCGGGTATCCCTATGTCGTGAAATGCCGAGAGGGCAGTGAGAGCGGCATCTTATCCCAGCCGGGGGGCGAGGGCGAGCCGGCGGGCGGCAAGATGTGACTGGACGGGCAAAGCCAGAGTTAGAGCCAGAGCCGAGGGACGCAGCGCATCCCCCGGCCCCTGTCGTTACTTGGCGGCCACCATCATCAGGGCGGGCAGGGCGAAGAAGAGGCCTGCCACGTAACCGAGCGCCAGCAGCTTGTTCTCGCTGCCGACCCGGGCCAGCCCCTCGGCCGCCTTGACCGGCAGCTCGCGCAGGAAGGGCACTCCGTAGATGAGCACCACGGCGAACAGGTTGAACAGCACGTGCACCAGGGCGATGGTCAGCGCCAGCTTGGCCCCGGCGCCGCTGATGGCGGTGGCGGCCAGCAGGGCGGTGATGGTGGTGCCGATGTTGGCGCCCAGAGTGAAGGGGTAGAGCTGACGGGTGCTGAACACGCCGCCGCCGGCCAGCGGGATCATCAGGCTGGTGGTGGTGGAAGAGGACTGCACCATCACGGTGACCAGGGTGCCGGAGGCGATGCCGGTCAGCGGGCCGCGGCCCAGCGCCCGGTGCAACAGATCTCTGGCACGGCCCACCAGCACCCGTTGCAGCACCTTGCCGAGCCAGGTGACGCAGCCGAGGATCAACAGGATGCCGATGCAGATGGTGGCGATGGCGGGCCCTTTGCCCGGCAGGAAGGCCACCAGGCCGTCGATGAAGGTGAGGGCCGGGGAGAGCAGCGGCTTCATGAAGTCCATCCCCTGCATCGACATGTCGGCGGAGCCCGCCAGCAGGTCGGCCAGCGCCTCGGCGCTCTTTTGCAGCAGGCCGAACATCAGTTCCAGCGGCAGGAAGATGAACACCGCCAGCAGGTTGAAAAAGTCGTGCACGGTGGCGGCGGCAAAGGCGCGGCGAAACTCGCCCCGATCCCGGATATGACCGAGGGAGACGATGGTGTTGGTGATGGTGGTGCCGAGGTTGGCGCCCATCACCATGGGGATGGCCATGCCGATGGGCAGGCCGCCGGCCACCAGGCCGACGATGACCGAGGTCACCGTGCTGGAGGATTGCACCAGGGCGGTCGCCAGGATGCCCAGCAGCAGAGCGACGAAGGGGTTGTTGGCGAAGGCGAAGATCTGGGCCGCGCCCTCGGCGCCGCCGGAGAAGCCCTTGAAGCCGTGGGAGACGGCGCCGACGGCAACCAGGATCAGGTAGATCAGGGTGATGACAGCGAGCCAGTTGAACAGTGGGCCGGTACGACGGGTCTGCTGTTGTGCAAAAGATGGTGTGCTGTGCATGAAGCCTCTTGGGACAGTCTGCGTGAAAATGGACGGGCGCATTAGACCAAGGCTCCATGACAGAAATATGACAAAGTGACACTTTTGTGATGTTTTGATGACATGGATGGCGGGGCTCATTGGACAGGAGGTGTCGGAGCTGGCCGGGATCCCGGCCGCTTTGGCCGCAGATCCCCCGCGCGGCTTGCAGCCGGGAGTCAGGGGGCTATGCTGTCCCCTTTCCTTCCCTCAACGAGAGTGATGTTGTTATGCGTGCATGGGTGCTGTGTCTGTCCCTGGGTCTGCTGTCTGCCGGTGCGCAGGCGAGCGTGTTCAAATCCGAGTGCAACCTCGACAAGGCGGTGAAGAACGAGGCGCTCAACGCGACCCTGGGGGTCAAGGGCAACTGCGATACCGACAAGCTGGTGCGCCAGCAGAAAGAGAAGGCCAAGGCCGAGGTGAAGAAGCACACCACGGATGCGCTGGACCAGAAAACTGCCGGCCTCAAAGAGGGCAAGAGCCAGCTGCAGGGGACCCAGCAGAAGGTCAATCAGGCCGGTCAGCAGCTCAAGCAGACCCAGCAGGATGTGAAGGCGGTGGCCAAGGATCCGCTCAAGGCGGCCGCCACCGCGGTGATCAATCAGGGCTGATCTGCCAGCCTGCTTTGGGCGGGGCCGCGAGCGCGGCGTGCACAGCAAGAAGGGGAGCCATGGCTCCCCTTCTGCATTTGTGCGTCTGCTCGTCGCCCTTACTGGGAGTCGGCCGCCTCTTCGTACTGACGGAAGGGGATGCGGAACACCGCGAGGCGCAGGAACAGGTAGGTGACGCCAAGGCCGGCCCAGATCAGGCCCAGCTCCAGCGAGCTCTGCTCCAGGTTGATCCAGAGCGCGCCTATGGTGGCGGCGCCCAGCAGTGGCAGCACCAGGAACAGCAGGTGTTCCTTGAGGCTCTTGTTGCGCTTCTCGCGTACCCAGAACTGGCCGATGACCGACAGGTTGACGAAGGTGAAAGCCACCAGGGCACCGAAGTTCACCAGCGCCAGCGCCATGTCCAGATCGAACGATACCGCGGAGAGCGCCAGGGCGCCCACCATCAGCACGTTGATGGCCGGGGTGCGGAATTTCGGGTGGATGTAGCCGAATACTCGCTCCGGGATCATGCGATCGCGCCCCATCACGTAGAGGATGCGCGACACGCCGGCGTGGGCAGCCATGCCGGAGGCCAGTACGGCTACCGTGGTGCACACCAGCACCACGCTCTGGAACAGGGTGCCGCCGACGTAGAGGGCGATCTCCGGCAGCACGGCGTCCGGCTCCTTGAAGCGGGCCAGATCCGGGAAGTAGAGCTGCAGGAAGTAGGAGACGGCCACGAAGATGATGCCGCCGATGAGCGCAGTCAGCACGATGGCGCGCGGGATCACCTTGCCGGCGTTGGGGGTCTCTTCGGAGAGCGAGCTCAAGCCGTCAAAGCCCAGGAACGAGAAGCAGAGGATGGTGGCGCCGGTAAACAGCGGCACCATGCCGGCCGACTCGAAGTGGAACGGCCGGCTGCTCAGCAGGGTCGCCGCCCCTTCACCGTGATAGATGCCCCAGCCCATCAGGCCGAGGAAGACGGTGATGATGGCGAGCTGGATGAAGACGATGACGCCGTTGAAGTTGGCCACCAGGTTGATGCCGCGCAGGTTGAGGAAGGTCATCACGGTCACCAGACCGAAGATGAAGATCCAGGGCTCGACGCCGGGGAACATGGCGGTCAGGTAGATCTTGGCCAGCAGGATGTTGATCATCGGCATGAACATGTAGTCGAGCAGGGAGGACCAGCCGACCATGAAACCGATGTAGGGGTTGAACACCTTCTGGGCATAGGTATAAGCCGAGCCCGCAGAGGGGAAGCGGCGCACCAGATGGCCATAGCTGAAAGCGGTCAGCAGGATGCCGCCGAGCGCCAGCAGATAGGCGGTGGCGACGCGGCCTTCGGTAATGTCACCGACGATGGCAAAGGTATCGAATACCGCCATGGGTGTGAGGTAAGCCAGACCCATCACCACTACCTGGAAGAGGGTGAGCGTCTTGAGCAGCTTGGCACCGGCCATCACGCTTTCTCCTCTGCGATCGCCAGGTCGGCGAAGGGGGACGGGATCAGGGACGCAGCGCGTCGCTGGACACAGGGGACGCCGGTCTGCAGCACAGACGGGTGGCGTACGCCGGCGGGCACCGGCAGGAAAGCAGTGAAATGCCCCATGTTTTTCCTCACAACGTCGGGAGATTGCCTGGCAATCTCGATATCAATTCCGGTACAAAGTCCGGCCTCTTGGTGAATGTGGTTTTCCCCTAAAAAACGAAGAACCGATGCTGCAAAAAACATCGGCTCTCAGGGGCGGCGTATTGTGCCCTCAGGGGGGGAGGAAACAAGCAAAAAAGCCCCGGTCGGGGGATTTTGTTGACCTGGGTCAGGTTGGGCTGCGCCACCGGGCTGGCAGCCAGTGTTGACGGGGGCTGCAGCGACGCAGGCCCAGCGCGAAAATGGCTGTTGCGCAGGGCTGACAGGGGTAAAAAAAAGCGCCCGCAGAGGGCGGGCGCGGTGAAAGCAAAGAAGGCTCAGGAAGCGTCGGTTTCAGGACGGCGCAGCTGGACCCGGAACACGGTGAGGCGCAGCAGCAGATAGAGGGCGCCGAGAGCGGCCCAAATCAGCCCCAGCTCGAAGGAGGCTGGCTCCAGGTTGAGCCAGAGCACGCCGATGCAGGCGGCTCCGCACAGGGGCAGCAGCAGGAACACCAGATGGTCCCGCAGCGTCTTGTTGTGACCGAGCTTGACGTAGAAGTGGGCGATCACCGCCAGGTTGACGAAGGTGAAGGCCACCAGGGCACCGAAGTTGATCAGCGCCAGCGCCATCTCCAGGTCGAATGACACCGCCGAGAGGGCCAGTACCCCCACCAGCAGCACGTTCAGGGCCGGGGTCTGCCAGGTCGGGTGAACGTAGGCGAAGAAGCGGCTCGGCAGGGCGCGATCCCGCCCCATCACGTAAAGCAGGCGTGACACGCCGGCGTGGGAGGCGAGTCCGGAGGCCAGCACCGCCACCGTGGTGCAGACCAGCACCACCGCCTGGAACAGCTTGCCGCCCACATAGAGGGCGATCTCCGGCAGCACCGCATCCGGTTGCTGGAAGCGGGAGATGTCCGGGAAGAACAGCTGCAGGAAGTAGGAGACGGAGATGAACAGCACGCCGCCGATCAGCGCCGTCAGCACGATGGCGCGGGGGATCACCCGGGAGGCGTCCGGGGTCTCTTCGCTCAATGTGGTGATGGCGTCAAAGCCGAGGAACGACAGGCAGAGAATGGAGGCGCCGGTGAGCAGGGGAGCCATATTCATGTGCTCGGAGAAGAAGGGACGGCTGCTCGCCACCGTGCCGAGCCCCTCGCCATGGTAGACACCCCAGGCGATGAGGCCGATGAAGACGGCGATGATGCTGAACTGCATGATGACGATAAGGCTGTTGAAGTTGGCCACCAGCTTGATGCCGCGCAGGTTGAGCAGGGTCATGACGGTGGCCAGACCGAGAATGTAGGTCCAGGGTTCCACGCTCGGGAACAGGGCCTCCATGTAGATCTTGGCCAGCAACATGTTGATCATCGGCATGAACATGTAGTCGAGCAGGGAGACCCAGCCCACCATGAAACCCACGTAAGGGTGAAACACCTTCTGGGCATAGGTATAGGCGGAGCCTGCCGAGGGAAACTTGCGTACCAGGTGGCCGTAGCTCATGGCGGTGAACAGCATGCCGATGAGGGCGAACAGGTAGGCGGTGGGCACATGGCCTTCGGTGATCTCGGTGACGATGCCGAAGGTGTCAAACACGGCCATGGGGGTCAGGTAAGCCAGCCCCATGATGACCACGTGCCACAGTTTGAGGCTTTTTTTCAGGCCGACGGGTTGGGCATTCATTGTGCTTTCCCCTCAATCCGGGCCGAAGGGATCAGGCTGACGGTATCAACCTGGGCATAGGGGGCGCCAGAGAGGCGGCGCAGACCGGCGTGGGCCGGCAGGAAAGCAGTGAAATACCCCATGGTGTTCCTCACTAGAGAAGCGGGTGTCGTGAGATGGCAACCCATCTCGCTATCATTTCCGGTCGGTTCCGGCCTCGTTGTGGATTTGTTTGCCGTAAAAAAAGAACCTGACTCAGCAAGTGGTCGGTCCTTTGTTGCGGCGGCGCATTGTGCATTCGTGTTGCCCCCTTGACAAGCATATCAAGGGGGCAAAAACGCATTTTTTTGCACTGATGAGCGGATGTTGCGGTTCTGATCAGCCCTGGGCTGCCAGCAGGGCCTGCTCGAGCAGATCCAGCCCCTCGTCGATGAGGGCCGACGAGGCCGTCAGCGGCGCCAGGAAGCGGATGACGTTGGCGCGCACACCGCAGGCCAGCAGCACCAGCCCACGCTTGCCCGCCTCGGCCACCAGCCGCTTGGTGAGGTCGGCATCTGGTCTGGCCGCATCGCGCTGCTTGACCAGCTCCATGGCTACCATGGCGCCGGGGCCGCGGATGTCGCCGATGCAGTCAAAGCGCTCCGCCAGCTGCTGCAGGCGGGCCTTGATCTGCTCGCCCTGAGCCTGGGCCCGTTGGTTGAGCTGCTCCTCCTCGATCACCTCCAGCACCGCCAGGGCGGCGGCGCAGGCGATGGGGGAGCCGGCATAGGTGCCGCCCAGCCCACCCGGTTTGGCGGCGTTCATCACCTCCGCCTTGCCCACCACGGCGGAGAGCGGGAAGCCGCCGGCCAGGCTCTTGGCCAGGGTCATGATGTCCGGCTCGATGCCGGCATATTCGGTGGCGAAGGTCTTGCCGGTGCGACAGAAACCGCTCTGGATCTCGTCACAGATGAGCAGGATGCCGTGCTGATCGCACAGCTGGCGCAGGCGCTGCATGAAGCTGGCGGAGGCGGGGTAGAAGCCCCCTTCACCCTGCACCGGCTCGATGATGATGGCGGCCACCCGGGTCGGTTCAATATCCGAGCTGAAGCAGAGATCCAGTGCGGCCAGCGCATCGGCCTCGCTCACACCCAGGTAGTCGCTCGGGAAGGGCAGGTGATAGACCTCTCCCGGGAAGGGGCCGAAGCCGGTCTTGTAGGGCACCACCTTGCCGGTGAGCGCCATCCCCATCATGGTGCGGCCGTGAAAGCCCCCCTTGAAGGCGATGGTGCCGCTGCGACCGGTGTGGGCACGGGCGATCTTGATGGCGTTCTCCACCGCCTCGGCGCCGGTGGAGAGAAACAGGGTACGCTTCGGGGTGGGGCCGGGCACCAGGGCATTCAACTTTTCCGCCAGCTCGATATAGCCGGGATAGGGGGTGACCTGGAAGCAGGTGTGGCTGAATTTTTCCAGCTGTGCGCGCACCGCGGCCACCACTTTCGGGTGGTTGTGGCCGGTGTTGAGCACGGCGATGCCGGAAGCAAAATCGATGTAGCGGTTGCCCTCCACATCCCACAGCTCGGCGTTTTGCGCCCGGTCGATAAACACCGGCAGCAGGGTGCCGACGCCGTTGACCACGGCGGCTTCACGGCGTGCTTGCCACGCCTTGTTTGATGCTGACTGACTCATCTTTCCTCCCTGAGGGGCCGGGGGCCCCTGTCTCAATGTGGCGAGGCACCCTTGGGAGCACTCACTTCGTCCTTGTGAACTGATATGGCTGTGCCAGCGGGGGACGGGCCCCTGTTGCAGGCCCGGCCGCCGGCGCAAGATGTGACTGCCTAGCGGATGCCGCCGAAGCAGAGGTATTTGGTCTCGAGGTACTCCTCCAGCCCCTCGGCCGCCCCTTCACGACCGAGGCCCGACTCCTTGATGCCGCCAAAGGGGGCCAATTCGGTCGAGATGATCCCCTCGTTGATGCCGACCATGCCGTATTCAAGCTGCTCGGCCACCCGCCAGACGCGGGCGATGTCGCGGCCATAGAAGTAGGCGGCCAGACCATAGGGGGTGTCGTTGGCCAGGGCGATGGCCTCGGCTTCGGTCTCGAAGCGCACCAGCGGCGCCACCGGGCCGAAGATCTCCTCCTGCAGGATGGGGTTGGCTTTATCGACCTTGCCCAGAATGGTGGGCTGGTAGAAGAGCGGGCCGGCGGGGTGGGCTTCGCCCCCCAGCAACAGCTCGGCGCCGGCGGCGGTGGCCTGTTTGACCAGCTCGGCCACCTTGCTGGCGGCGGCCGGGTTGATGAGCGGGCCTATCTGGGTGCCCTCGCTCATGCCGTCGCCCACCTTGAAGGCCTTGACTGCGGCGGTGAGCTTCTCGGCGAAGGCGTCGTAGATGCCGGCTTGCACCAGGATGCGGTTGGCGCAGACACAGGTCTGGCCGGCGTTGCGGTATTTGGAGGCGAGCGCCCCGGCAACGGCGGTATCGAGATCGGCGTCGTCAAACACGATGAAGGGGGCGTTGCCGCCCAGCTCCAGCGACAGCTTCTTCATGGTGTCGGCGCACTGGCGCATCAACAGCTTGCCGATGCGGGTGGATCCGGTGAAGGAGAGCTTGCGCACCGTCTTGTTGTTGCACAGCTCGTTGCCCACCGCTGCGGCCTGATGGCTTGTGACGATGTTGATGACTCCGGCCGGGATGCCTGCCTGCTCCGCCAGTGCCGCCAGCGCCAAGGCACAGAGCGGGGTCTCGGCGGCCGGCTTGATGACGATGGTGCAACCGGCTGCCAGCGCCGGGCCCGCCTTGCGGGTGATCATGGCGATGGGGAAGTTCCAGGGAGTGATGGCGGCGACCACCCCCACCGGCTGCTTGATGGTGGCCAGCCGGCGATCGCTGGAGAAGCCCGGAATGGTGCGGCCGTAGGCGCGTTTGCCCTCTTCCGCGAACCACTGGATGAAGCTGGCGCCGTAGGCCACTTCCCCCTTGGCCTCGGCCAGCGGCTTGCCCTGCTCGCAGGTCATGATGCGGGCCAGCTCCTCCTGGTTGGCCATGATGAGCTCGAACCAGGCGTAGAGCCGGTTGCTGCGCTCCTTGGCGGTGAGCGCGGCCCAGCCGGGCTGGGCCGCGTGGGCGGCGGCGATGGCGCGGCGGGTGTCACCCTCGTCCATGTCGGGCACCTGGGTAATGACCTGACCGGTGGCCGGGTTGTGCACCTCGAACCGGCGTCCGCCGCCGGCTTCACACCAGCGGCCATCTATATAGGCAAGGGATTTGATCAGGGAGAGTGCGGGTTGTGATGCTGACATAGATAGCAAGCCTCGATTGTGGGTCAGGGGGCCGGCTCATCCTGTGCCGCCACCGTATAGAATAATAAGCACAGGAAGACCATAAATTGAGCTGAAATGTTTTTCAAGTGTTAAATATATTTGAGTAAACTGTGTCTCGCGTGCTAGAAATGGAGCTGTTGGAGCGATTTTACCGGTTTTTGTGGTGCAGGGTGTGCAAAATAATGAACGGCATGTGCTGTGCAGGATAACAAACAGGCCGGTCAGGTTGACTCGCTATTTTAACCGGGTGCCCAGCTGGCACCTGACAGGCACACAAGGAGGTGGCCGAATGCAGCAATCACAGGGCGAGACGCGCTGGCAGTCCATGACCGACAACCCCATGACGGGCAAAGGGGTGGCGCAGAGCATGGGTGAGCGTCTGGCGGCGACCCGTCGCCGGCTCGGGCTCTCCCAGCGGCGGGTCGCCGAGCTGAGCGGGCTGACCCATGGCGCCATCTGCATGATAGAGCAGGACAAGGTGAGCCCCTCGGTGGCCTCTTTGCAAAAGCTGCTCAGTGTCTATGAACTGCCGCTGTCGCGTTTTTTCGCGGAAGAGGAGGGCGGTACGCCGAGCGTGGTGATCAAGGCCGAGCAGCTGATCGAGCTGGGCAGCCAGGGGGTCTCCATGAAGCTGGTACACAACGGCAACAACCGCCGCCAGCTCGGCTTCATGCTGGAGACCTACGCCCCCGGTACCGACACCGGCGGCCAGGTCACGCATCTGGGGGAGGAAGTGGGCACCGTGCTGGAGGGATCGGTGATCCTGACGGTGGCGGGCCAGGCCTATCCGCTCAGCGCCGGGGACAGCTACGTGATCGACACGGGCGAGCCCCACAGTTTCAGCAATCCGTCGGGGCAGGTGTGCCGCATCGTCAGCGCCCACACCCCGGCCAACTTCTAGTGCCGAGACATCGTCTCGTTTGGGAAAAGAACCGGTAAGGAAACAGGGATCATGACCGAACATGTAAACAGTTACTACGCAGCCAGTGCCAATAAACACGCGCCCTATCCGACGCTGACCGAACAGCTGGAGTGCGACGTCTGCGTCATCGGGGCGGGTTATACCGGCCTCTCCAGCGCGCTGCACCTGGTGGAAAAGGGCTATTCGGTGGTGGTGCTGGAGGCGGCCCGTGTCGGTTTTGGTGCCAGCGGTCGCAACGGCGGCCAGATCGTCAACTCCTACAGCCGTGATATCGACACCATAGAAGCGAACTGCCCGCCGGATCAGGCCAGGCTGCTCGGTTCCATGCTGTTTGAGGGGGGCCAGATCATCCGCGAGCGGATCAAGCGCTACAACATCCAGTGCGATCTGCAGGAGGGCGGGGTGTTCGCCGCCGAGACCGAGAAGCAGCTGCACGAGCTCAAGGCGCAGAAGGCGCGCTGGGAGAAGTGGGGCAACGACAAGCTGGAGCTGCTCGATGCCGACGGCGTGCGCGAGGTGGTGGCGAGCGATCGCTACGTCGGCGCCCTGCTCGACAAGAGCGGCGGCCACATCCACCCCCTCAACCTGGCGTTGGGGGAGGCGGAGGCCATTCGCTTGCAGGGTGGCAAGATCTTTGAGCAGTCCGCCGTCACCAGCATCATCCCGGGCACGCCTGCGCTGGTCAAGACCGCCAAGGGGGCGGTAAAGGCGCGCTTCGTGGTGGTGGCCGGCAACGCCTACCTCGGCAATCTGGTGCCCGAGCTCGCCGGCAAGAGCATGCCCTGCGGCACCCAGGTGATCGCCACCGAGGTGCTGGGAGAGGAGCGGGCCCGCCTCGCTGCTGCCGCAAAACTACTGCCTGGAAGATTGCAACTATCTGCTCGACTACTACCGTACCTCCGGTGATCACCGGCTGATCTATGGCGGTGGCGTGGTTTATGGGGCGCGAGATCCGGCGGACATCGAGCGGCTGATCATTCCCAAGATGCTGAAAACCTTCCCGCAACTGGCGGACGTCAAGGTGGAGTACACCTGGACCGGCAACTTCCTGCTCACCCTGTCGCGCCTGCCGCAGTTTGGTCGCATCGGCCCCAACATCTACTACATGCAGGGTTATAGCGGCCACGGTGTTACCTGCACCCATCTGGCGGGCAAGCTGCTCTCCGAGGTGTTGAGCGGCCAGGCGGAGCGCTTCGATGCGTTCGCCAAACTGCCGCACTACCCCTTCCCGGGTGGCCGTCTGTTCCGGATCCCCTTCACCGCCGCCGGCGCCGCCTGGTACACCCTGCGCGACCGGCTGGGGGTGTGATTGCCAGGCAGTCCATAGCAACAACAAGGCCACCCTGGGGTGGCCTTGTTGTTTGGCAACTGAGAGATTTGTGAGCCCTGGCGGCGAGTCAGTGGTTACTGCGCTCGCAGCGGGGTGGCCGGCCAGAACTTGTGGTAGAAGTCGAGCCAGCCCTCCAAGTGGCCCTGCAATAGCTCGGGGTGGGGCGAGTGCTGGAAGATGGCGATCTGCTCTGGCGTGATCATCTGCCAGCCGTAGTTGAGGGGCATGCTAAAGGTGCCCTCCACCTGATTGATGTCGCTCAGCGCCGATTGCTTGTCGGGCCGCTCGATGAGGGTGCGATCGGTCACCAGGAAGATGAGCTGGTTGCCGAGCACCGCCTGATAGGCGCTCACCATCCACTTCGCCTTGGTGTAGCGGTCGCGCTCGATGACGGTGAACTTCCCGGCTCGGCAGACGGCGTAGTAATCCGCCTCCTTGGAGGCGAGGTGCATCTCGTAGTTGCAGCCCAGGCTGTTGATGAGCACCAGGCCCACCAGCATCATGCCGGTGGCGCTGAGCCCGAAGAGCAGGCGGGTCAGGGCGGCGCGTTTCATGGCTTCTTCTCCTCGAATTTGGCCTGTTCTTCCCCGACCATCAGCCAGATCTCGCCTGCTGCCGGAGTGGGCAGACGGGATGCCGCTTTCTGGGTTCGGCAGAGCGTGCCCTGACCGGCCGGTTCGCAGCGCACCGAGACCCAGGTTGCGCTCAGATAGAGGCCGGTGAGCAGCAGCAAGGCGAGAAACAACCCCATCACCCCGAGCAGCAGCCGTTGTTGCCAGCGTGGCAAAGGGATGGGCACGGCATCCCGGGAAGCGGCAACGGGCAGGGCGGCGACAGGCTCGTCCACCTCCGGCAAGGGCGCTGGGTCGGCAGGTTCGCTCAGGGAGGGCGTGCTGGCTGTGGGGATGACCTGCATGGCGGCGGGCGACAACATCAACAGATAGCCCTGGCGGGGCAAGGTGCGGATCACCGCCTCCTGCTCTGGGGTATCCAGATAGCGGCGCAGGTTGGCAATGGCCACGGGCAGGGAGCTGGCACTCACCGGTCGCCCGTCCCAACCGATGGCGAGCAGGGTCTCCTTGCTGTGCAGGCTGCCGGCATGGGTCAGGAAGAAGTGCAGCAGACGCGCCTCCGCGGCAGACACGCGCACGCTGGTTGGGTTTCCATCCTGAGAGCGGGTCAGGGTGAGCTGTTTCGAATCCAGAACAAAGCGACCGAAGGTATGCAGGTGAGGGGCGTGATCCGGATCCATGGCGCGGTGATCGTCTCGCAGATGATGTTGCTTATTAATAGGTAGAAGGTGAAATCTGACGGGGGCGTCCCCCCTTGTCAAGGGGGAGATGGGGCCGCCGAGGCTGGCTCCCCACGGGCGCGAGAGGCAAGGGGCGGGCACTGGATGACAGGCGCTCACCCCGTGGCAGGATGGGCGAATCAACGAGCTGCATGAATGCCGAGCAAGGTGCTAGCACCACTGAAGCGACCCGCGAAGAGAGTGTCGGTGCTCTGGCCGGCACAGTAATTGACCGTGCCGCCGCTCTGCAGTAAGTCCGCTTGCATCGACTTTGCATAAAGAAGAACACCGCCTGCTGGCGGTGTTCTTCTTTATATGGGCTCTTACTGAGCCAAGGATTTCAGTTGCTGCTTGTCCGGCGGGTTGTTCCAGTCGATGGGGCCGTGGGTGAAGCGGTATTGCAGGCGCGGCAGGCTCACTTCCAGCCACTCTTCGCGAAAATAGGCGTAGCCCTGATCCCAGTCCGGGTCGTTGGCCCAGCCGGTTTGCAGGAAGTAGAGCCTGGTACCCTGGCCTTCCGGCACGAAGCGCAGGCTGACCTGGGTCTTCTGCAGGCGGATGTGGGGCAGGGAGGGTGGGAAATTCCAACTGAAGCTGAGCAGGTCGTGGGGCATGACGGCCATCACCCGGCAACCTTCGCTGCCACGTTCACCCAGCGGGGCATCGGGTCTGAAATAGATTTCGAAGGGACCATTCGGTTCGGGCACCATCAGGCACTCCGGTGCAAGAAAACTGCGCAGGCCACTCTCGGTTGTCCAGGCGCGCCAGACATCGTCGATATGGGCCGGAACAAAAATGTTGCCTTCTATCTGCTTGTTATCCATAAATCAGCGAGCCTCAAACCATCCATACATGGGACTCAGGCAGTATAGTCCCATGGCTTATGAAATGGACAGAGGTGTGTCACACCCCTGCCATCGCCGAGAGACTATTATGCCCGTGCGATTTGACACAGTGCCTGTGTTCCATCGAGAGTGGGGTCAGGCAGTCACAATGACAAGGACGCTTTGATGATCAGAGTCATGCAAGAGACGGATATTCCCCAGTTGGCACGGCTGTTTCTCAAAGGGCGGCGGCAGACTTTTCACTGGGTCGATCCCGCTCATTTTCGGCTGGAAGATTTTGACGAGCAGACCCGGGGCGAGCAAATCTGGGTAGCCGAGCAGGGTGGGGCGCCTTGCGGGTTTGTCTCCATCTGGGGAGAGGACAGCTTCGTTCACCACCTGTATGTCTCGGCCGACTGGCATGGGCAGGGGGTGGGACGGGCCCTACTGGATCACGGGTTGGCCTCTTATCAAAAGCCTGCTTCGCTCAAGGTGGCGACCCACAACACGGCGGCGCTGGCCTTTTATCATCGGCTGGGGTGGCAGAATACGGCAGAAACCGGCCACTGCGAGATCACCGGCCCCTGGCGGCGACTGATCCTGGAATAGTGCGCCAGATCCCAGCATCTATTCCATCAGGGGGTCAGAGAGGGATCTCCGGCAGTGGCGAGCTGCCGGCAATATATAGTGTCAATCGTCTACCTTGAGTCTCATGTGGATGAGTCAGGTTTTAACAACCGTAGCCAATTGTGAAAATAGCGCGTGTAACTGTGATAGAAAATATAGCGAGGCATATCTGCGCTATTTGCCATGCTCGGAATGGGGAAATGCATGGCAAAAGTGGAGCTGGTGTGACGTAATGGGGAATGGCTGAATAAAGTCAGCGGTATATTCAGCCACTTTTTTGTTAAGAAAGTGACAGCGGCTATAAAATCATTATGTTGTCATCAAACAGCCGTGCTATTCTCAAGCTGTGTTATCCCTGTGACAAACAAAAATAATTCTGTGAGGAAGTAATGAACGAGTTTCTGAAAGTTCTGCTGAACATTCGCAGCCTGCGCGCTGCCATCCGTGAATTGCCGTTTGAACAGCTGCAAGAAGCAAAAGAAAAGTTCGAGCTGGTATATAACGAGCGTGCCGAGTCTGTTGAACAAGAGCGTGCCGAACAGGAAGAGCGTCAGCGCAAGCTGAGCGAGTTCACTGAAATGCTGCAGCAGGCCGGTATCGATCCCCGTGAGCTGCTGAACAGCGCCGCCGCCCCGGCTGCCGCTGCTGGTGCGACCAAGAGCAAGCGCGCCCCGCGTCCTGCCAAGTACAAGTACCAGGAAGATGGCCAGGAGAAAACCTGGACCGGTCAGGGCCGCATGCCGAAAGCCATTGCCGAACAAGTGGCACTGGGCAAGGATCTGAATGATTTCCTGATCTGATCCACAGGATCAGTCATGAATAATGCCGCCCATGAGGCGGCATTATTATTTGTGCTCACCAAAAATACCTTCTGTCAATTCCCCAACTCCTCTGATACGACCTTGCTGTGTCGCATTCAGACCGGCACTCTGCACGTCAATTGGTCGCCCCATGATGGAATGATTAATTGGAAATGGTCGTACCCATTGTTCCCTGTGCACGCTTTTGTTGTCATCGTGATCACCGGAATGTTAGCCATATCTGGACTCATATAGCCCGTCGGGTATTAGCTGGCTGATGATGTGGCAATGGGAAAAGCATTAAGTCAGTCGCAAGGCGTGTCTCTTTTTTGCTCCGCAACCTGCTGGGTTTTACGGTGTGGTTATCCACCCTGACCGGGGGGAACGGCTTGTCTGTTGCCAGCAGTGGGTAATACCTGAGCCAACATATTATTAATTCCAGCCGGATCCGAATGTCAGTGTACTTTGCATGGAAAAAGAGTGAGCTGGTCATTAAATCGGTAGCCCCGAGCGGTCGACAGGGCAGGAATATCGGCAAAATAATAAGGCTCCCGTTGCGGGAGCCTTATTGCTGATGGTGGTTCAACTGGCCAGCTGGGCATGCCAGCGGGTGATGTCTGGTTGTGCCCGACCAGAATGCTGGCGCCGTGTCTCGACGGCCTCTGCCAGCATGGCGAGCAGCGTCTGGGTATCGTCCCAGCACAGGCAGGCATCGGTGACCGACTGGCCATACACCAGCTCGGCCAGCGGCGCCGGTTTCTGGCTGCCCCCCTGCAGGAAGCTCTCGACCATGACGGCGGCGATGGCGTCGCTGCCTTCCCCCAGCTGGCGGCAGAGCTCTCCTGCTACCCGGATCTGGTTCTTGTGCAGCTTCTGGCTGTTGCCGTGGCTGCAATCCACCATCAGTCGGGGCGTGAGCCCCTGCCGTGCCAGTCGCTCGGCCGCCTCTTCCACGTCGCTCTGGTGATAATTGGGGCGGGTGCCACCGCGCAAGATGATGTGGCCAGCCGGGTTGCCCTCACTCTTGATCACCACCATGCCGCCCTGGCTGCCGGGGGCGGTAAACAGGTGGGAGGCTTCACTGGCCTGGATGGCATCGATGGCCACCCGGATGTTGCCATCGGTACCGTTCTTGAAACCGATGGGACAGGGCAGGGCCGAGGCCAGCTGCCGGTGCACCTGTGACTCCGTGGTCCGGGCGCCGATCGCTCCCCAGCTGATGAGATCGGCCAGGTAGAGGAAGCTGGTGGTATCGAGAAACTCGGTGGCGGTGGCCAGCCCCAGCTGGTTGATGTCGAGCAGCAGCTGGCGTGCCAGCTGCAGGCCATGACCGATGTCGTTGCTGCCGTCCAGATGGGGATCGAACACCAGCCCTTTCCAGCCCACTGTGGTGCGGGGCTTCTCGAAATAGGTGCGCATCACTATCTGCAGCCGATCCCGATAGTCGTGGGCCAGCACCGCCAGCCGCCGGGCGTAATCGAGGGCGGCGAGGGGATCGTGAATGGAGCAGGGGCCGATGACCACCAGCAGGCGATCGTCTTCCCCGCTCAGGATCTGGCGAACCTGCTGACGGTGCTGATCGATCCGGGTTGCCAGGTCGGCGGGACAGGGGTGAAGTGCCAACAGGTCGGCAGGAGTGGGGAGAGCCTCCACCGCGAAGGCGCGCATTACCGAGTTCAAGACTGCCATCTGGATTACCTTGCTGTGCAAATGGAGTGAATGACGTGCACTCCACACCGGGACCCGGGCGAGGGAGCTGCAATGGGGCGTCATCACCTGTTATTGTTGAGAGTGATTATCATTATCTTGCTGTCGGCCACAAATGCAAGCACAACCGAGCGGCATACCAGAATGGGGGGAGAGCAGACGGGTGGCATTGCACCAATGGCAATCAAGCCCATGGCCGGCAGACCATGGGCTTGATATTTAAGGACAAAATCAGCTGATTTAGCTATCCATCACGTCGTGACGAGCGTGGTGATAGGCCTCTTCGTCCTTGCCGTGGCGCCAGTAGGGTACGGCGTAGACCCGGGTGCGATCCACCTCGAGCGTGCGCCGTACGTGGCGGCGCATGGGGACCACCAATCCCTCTTCTCCACCGAACCAGAAGTAGCTCTGTTGCTCCTCCAGTGGCAGGGCGGTGAAATACTCTACCAGCGGCGCCGTCTCTTCGGGGGAGCCGATAAACCAGCGCAGGGTTACCCCGGCGGGCAGCGACAGATCCTGCACATCTTCCTGATAGGGCACCAGCAGGGCGATGTGACCGCGGGCATCTGCGGGCATCACCTCGACCATGGCGCTGATGGCGGGCAGGGCGGTGAGATCCCCCACCATGTAGTAGTGGCTGGCGGGCTGCAGCATGGGGTCCGGACCACCTGGGCCCGAGATGGCCAGCAGGTCGCCTGGTTTGACCTCGTTGGCAAAGCGGCTGGCGGGGCCGCCATCGCCGTGCAGGGCAAAGTCGATATCCAGCTCCAGCGCCTCGCGGCGAAATGCGCGAATGGTGAAGGTGCGCATGATGGGGCGCTGGCTCGGATCTTCCCAGCGCGGCCCCTGCGGGGTGGGGGTGGGCAGCACGGCGTGGGACTGGCCCGGCTGGGGCAGCATGATCTTGATATGGGCGCCGCCACAGGTGAAGGGGTAGTCAGCGAGCTCCGGGCTGGTCAGGCAGATCCGGCGCAGGTGCGGGCTCACATCCTGAATGTGCTTGACCGTGAGCAGACGGGGACGATTGACCGGGGGGGACTGGGACATGGGCATACTCCTGACTGATAATGGCGCCCATTTTTCATTAAATGAAAATTATTATCAATTGCTTTGTGTGCCAGCGGTCAGACCCTGGCCGAGGGGAAAGGAACACAAGGGGAAGAAATAAGGGAGAGGCCTGATGCCCTCGCGCGGTGCGAGGGCATGAGACAAGGCCGGTCAGCTGCGGTCGCTCCCCCCCAACGCCTTGTAGATCTTCGCCATGGTGTTGAGCTGCTCCTTCTGCTGGCCGAGCAGGGCAAGCTCGGCATCCCACAACCGGTTCTGTTCATCCAGCCAGGGTTGTACCCCGGTGGCACCGGCCTGGTAGCGGGCTCTGGCCAGCCGTTCCGCCTCTTTGGCAAAGTCCAGCTGTTCGGCCAGGTAGTTCAGGCGCTGCTCGCCGTGGTGGCGGGCGGCCAGACCATCCTCCACCTCCACCAGCGCGCCATAAAGCTGCTTGCGAAACTCCGCTTCGGCGATCTGGTAATCGAGCTTGGAACCGGCGATGGCGAGCCGTGTCTTGTTGTACTCGAGGAAGGGCAGCGCCAACGAGGCGCCCAGGGTGCCCACCGGGTTTTGCAGCACCTGGGTCAGGGTATCCGAGCTACTACTGGCGCCGCCGGTCAGCTTCAATGTGGGGTAGAGACCGGTGCGGATTTCGTCCCCCTTCGCCAGGGTCTTGCGCAGGCGCAGCTCGGCGGCGCGCACGTCGGGGCGCCGCGCCAGCACATCGGCCGGAATGCCGACCGCCAGGGTGGGGATGGCGGTCGTCGGCAGCGTCTTGGGCTCGAATGCCAGCGGACCGCTGCTGCGACCGAGCAACAGCCGCAGGGCGTTGCGGGCCTGCTCCTGCTGCATCAGGAGCGAGCTGAGCTCCGCCTGCTTGCCGGCCTTCTGCTGGCTGGCCTGCACCAGATCGAGCCGGGTCACGGCGCCGGCCCGGTACTTGGTCTGAGTCAGCTGCTCGGCGCGCTCATAGTTGGCAAGCTGCTGCTGACCCAAGGTGATGGCCGAGCCGAGGTAGGCCAGCTGCCAATATTGCTCGAGCGCCTTGCCGATCAGCATCAGGCGGATGGCGGCCAGATCCTGGGCGGAGGCCTCGGCCTCCCAGCTCGCTTGATCCCGCACCGAGGCGAGCCTGCCCCACAGATCCACCTCGTAGCCGAGGGTCAGGGAGGGGCCCATGCTGCCTTTGCTGCCTTCACTCTTGCCGCTCTTCAGATTCTTGGTGCCATTGCCGCCGAGGCTGGCATCGACTGAGGGGGTCAGGTTGGTGTCGGCCAGATCGGCACTGAGCAGGGCGCTGCGCAGGCGCAGGCCGGCGACCTGCATGTCCGGGTTGGCAGCCAGCACGGCTTCGATCAGCCGATCCAGCTCGGGATCGTGGAAGCCTTGCCACCAGGGGCCGGCCTGCTGCCGGGTGAGGCCGTCGTCCGGCTGTTGCCAGTGGTCGGCCAGCGCCAGCTCTTGCCGCTGATAGCTGCTCTGCTGACTGCAGGCGCCGAGACCGAGTGCCAGGGTGAGGCAGAGCCCCAGTTTGGATAAGTGGTACATCGTCATTCCCTCGCCAGCGCCTCGACCGGATCGAGCCGGGCGGCATTGCGGGCGGGCAGATAGCCAAACAGGATCCCGATGAGCGAGGAACAGCCAAACGCCATCAGGATGGAAAAGAGCGAGAAGTGCATCTGGATGCTCTCCACGAACAGGGAGAAGAGCAGGCCGATGAAGAGGGAGACGCCGACCCCGAGCATGCCGCCCAGCAGGCTCACCATCACCGCCTCGATCAGAAACTGCTGCAGTATGTCCGACTGGCGTGCGCCGACCGCGATGCGGATGCCGATCTCGCGGGTACGCTCCACCACCGAAACCAGCATGATGTTCATCACCCCGACGCCGCCGACGATGAGGGAGATCACCGCGATGGCGGAGACCAAGAGCGTCATGGTGGCGGTGGTTTTCTCCACCGACTTGATGATGCTGTCGCTGCTGAAAGTGAAGAAGTCCTTCACTCCGTGGCGCTGGGTCAGCAGCTCGATGGCGGCCTGCTCGGCCAGCGCCGGTTGCACCCCATCCTTGACTCGGATGGTGAGCTGGCTGAAGTGGTTCTGGGAGATGAGGCGGCTCATCACGGCGCTGTAGGGCAGCCAGACGTTCACCGATTGGCTGTTGCGGCCAAACCCGGTCTCCTCTTCCACCACGCCAATGATGCGCACCGGCAGGGTGCCGACCAATACCACCTGGCCAACGGGATCCTGCTTGCCGAGCAGGCTCTCGATGGTCTTGCCATCCACCACCGCCACCGCGGTCCGGTTCTGGATGTCGCGCTTGTCGAACAGCCGACCGTTGGTGAGCTTCATCCCCTTGACCCGGAAGAAGTCGCTGCCCACTCCCACTATGCTGCCGCTGCTGGTCTTGTTGCGATAGCGCAGCTGGCCGGAGGCGGCTATCTGGGGGCTGGCCCCTTCCAGATAGGGCTGACCGAGCAGGGCGTCGAGATCACTCTTGTTGAGGGTCTGGATGCTGGCTGCCTTCTCGTCCCCCCAATCCTTGCCGGGGAAGATGTCGATGGTGTTGGTGCCCATGGCATTGATCTGATCGATCACCTTGGCGCGGGCACCCTGGCCGAGTGCCACCACGCTGACCACGGCGGCGATGCCGATGATGATGCCAAGCATGGTGAGGAAGGTGCGCATGCGGTGGGCCAGCATGGCGTGCAGTGCCATGCGCGCCGCTTCCCGGTAGCGATCCCAGCCGTGGCCTGCCCCTTCCTTGCCGGCAGGTACGGCGGTCGGAGTCACGGGGATGGCCGCTGGCTTGCGGCCGCTGTCCTCCTGCACCCGGCCATCTTTCAGGGTGATGATCCGGTCGGCGTGGTTGGCCACCTCCATGTCGTGGGTCACCAGTATGATGGTGTGGCCCTGGGCATGGAGCTCCTTGAGGATGGCCATCACCTCCTTGCCGCTCTGGCTGTCGAGGGCCCCGGTCGGTTCGTCTGCCAGGATCACTTCGCCACCGTTGGCCAGCGCCCGGGCGATACTGACCCGCTGCTGTTGGCCGCCGGAGAGCTGGCTCGGGGTGTGATGGCTGCGATCGCTGAGCCCCAGCCGCGTGAGCAGCGCCTGGGAGCGGGCCTGGCGCTCGGCCCGTGGCGTACCGGCGTAGACGGCCGGGATCTCCACGTTGGCGGCGGCATTGAGGTGCGGCAGCAGGTGGTAGCGCTGAAAGATGAAGCCGAAGTGGTGGCAGCGCAACCGGGCGAGGGAGAGGGCATCCAGGGTCGCGGTATCCTGACCGCGGAACAGGTACTGGCCACTGCTCGGCCGATCGAGGCAGCCCAGCAGGTTCATCAGGGTCGACTTGCCGGAGCCGGAGGCGCCGACGATGGCGATCATTTCCCCCGCCTCGATGGTGAGGTCGAGCGGATGGAGCACGGTCACTTCCTGCTCCCCGCTCTGATAGCGGCGCTCTATCCCTTTGAGCTGGATCAGCGGCTCGCTCACAGCATGATCTCCACGTCATTGTTGCTGGCCGGCTTGCCCTGGCCCAGGGTGACCTTCTCCTGCTCGCTCAGGCCGCTGACCACTTCTATCTTGATATCGTCCTTCATGCCGGTCTTGATGCGACGGGTCTCCTTCTGATCGTCCTCCTTGAGCAGGGTGACCTCGTACTCGTTCTCCCCGAGCTTCTTGCCAAGGGCGGTCTGCGGAATGGTCAGCACCTGCTTGCGCTCGCCGAGCACGATAGTGACCTGGGTGGTCATGGCGACCCGCAGGGTGTGATCCGGGTTTGGCACGTCGAACAGGGCGTAGTAGTAGACGGCGGCGTTGCTGGTGGCCGTGGTGCTGGTGGCTTGCTCGTTGATGTTGGTGGGGGCCAGTTCGACGGTGCGCAGGGTGCCGTGGTAGCGGGTATCCGGGTCCCCCATCAGGGTGAAGTAGACCGGCATGCCGGCCTTGACCCGGGTGACGTCCGCTTCCGAGATCTGCGCCTTGACCGTCATGGTCTCCAGGTTGGCGAGCTTGAGCAGGGTCGGCACTGTCTGGCTGGCGGCCAGGGTCTGGCCCTGACGGGTCACAATGCTGACGACGGTGCCATCCATGGGGGCCTGAATGCGGTTGTAGCCGAGCTCGGTCTTGGTTCGCTCCACCTTGATCTGGGCATTCTCGACCTCGGCCTGGGCGCTTTGCAGCTCGGCTTTAGTCACGGCCAGGAGGGCTTCGGCACTCTCCAGATCGGCGCGCGAGCTTGCCTCCTGCCTGAACATCTGCTGCTGACGGCGCCAGCTCAGCTCGTTCTGCTTGAGCTGGGCCTGCTTGATCTTGAGCTGGGCGCGGCGGCTGGCGAGATCCGCCTCGGCGGTCTTGAGGTTGTTTTGGGCGATCAGCGGGTCGATCTCGGCCAGCAAATCCCCTTGCTTGACCTGCTGGCCTGCTTCCACCGCGAGATAGGTGACCTGGCCGGAGACCTGGGCACCGACATCCACCTGCTCGATGGCCTGCAGTACCCCGCTGGCCAGCACGGTCTGCTCCACATCCTGACGGGTCACCTGAGCGGTCAGCACCGGCTCGGGCGTCTTGCTCGGCCAGATCAGCCAGCCGATGGCGAGCAGGGGGACGAGGGCGAGCAGGGCAATTTTTCTCTGCTTGGGAGTTATGTTCATGTTTCACCTGAAAGAAGCGAACGAAGGCGTGCAAGGGCAATATCCTGCAGCAAACGAGGCTTAAAAAACAGCGATGAATATGTAAGGAAACATGTAGATAGCCTTGTCATTAGGCCGGGGCAATGAGGAGGTAAAGCAGGGGATGACGGGGTAAAAAGGACCCCGCAAGGGAGCTGGCAAAAGGGTGCCCACCTCGCGGGTGGGCACCCCGGTCATCAACCGACGGCTTTGAGCTGCTCGCTGTAGGGCTCGTGGCAGATCTGGATGTCGATCGGCAGCTTGTAGATGAGCAGGCGGGCCAGGGAGCCTTCCATCCAGTGGTGGCGGCTGCCGACCAGCAGCAGATCGGTCGGGTTGGCGGCCAGCCAGCGTTTCAGGTCGGGCACCACGTCATCGACCACCAGACACTGGTAATCCACCGGGTGCTGCAGGGTGGTGATGAGTTCGCTGATGATGGCCTTGGCATCCAGCGTGCCCTGGGCGCTGCGCTCCTCTTCCGACAGCGACAGGCTCTTGCGGCGCATCTTGCTGCTGTGGGTCAGGTGCAGCAGGGTCAGCTCGCCTCCCATGGCTTGTACCAATTGACTCGCTTTGGCCAGCGTCTCCTGCTCGTAATCCTTGCCTTCCAGCAACAGCACAATATTGGTTGAGGTCATAAGCAGTTCTCCCTTGGCATGGCGCGGGTCACTAGGGACAAACGGCCTGTCCCATACCACAGTGTGCCCGCTATGTGTTGCATAGCACGAACCTGGCTCTCTGTGCGGCAGGCGTCACCTCGTGTCGGTGATGCATCGCCAGGCCATGTTCGTTTACATCATCATAACAGACCGAGTTGAATGGAAAATGAAGGAAAACCGGGTTTTGGCGGGAAAATGGGGTACGAGGCGTTAAAAGTGTGAGCAAAGCATGAGTTATCTGGCCGGGAAGCGCCGTGAATGGGCCGGTGAGTTGGGTGGTGAGGGGGCTGAAAAGAGGAGTGGGCGGCGAGCCAGCATCTGCCAGCCCGCCGCCTGGGGTCAGATCTGTTCGCCGGAGAGATAGCGGGTCAGCCAGGGCAATCCCTCCTTCTTGCGGCTGACGGCGCCAACCAGATGCGTCGGCTGCTCGGGCAGAATGCCGTTGCTGGCGAAGTAGAGCTGGCTGCCCCCCTTGGCCAGGTCGGTCAGCATCAACACATAGGCATCCAGCTCGTCCTGCATCAGACGCTCTTGCATGGCTTGTTCCAGCTCGGCCTGGCGGCTGTGCAGCTGGGCGGGATCCATCACGCAGATCTGGCTGACATAGAGCTGGTAGCCGGCGATCTGGTAGGCCTTCTCGTCGGCAGCAAGCAGCTCGGTCATGGGAGCGTCACCGAGCTGGGTGCGCCGTTCCAGCAGGGTCTGGGCAAAGGGCTCCAGCGCCAGATCGGCCAGCGGCAACAGAGCATGGACAGCGGCGCGGTCGCGGGCCGTGGTGGTGGGCGAGGTGAGGCTGAAGGTATCGCTGATGATGGCCCCCAGCAGCAGGCGAGCCTGGGCGCGGGAGAGCGTGTCATAGCCCATCAGCTCCAGCAGCACGGTGGCGCTGCACCCGACGGCCCTGATCCAGGCATCGAGCGGGCCCCGGGTGATGAGAGTACCGATGCGATGGTGATCGATGAGACCCTGCACGTCTGCCTCGGCCAGCCCTTCAGGGCCCTGCTCCAGCTCGCTGAAATCCACCAGGAACACCTCCTTGTTGGCCACGCTGCCCTGCAGCAGAGGCGGGGCGGCAACGCCGGCGGTTTCCAGAATGAAGCGGGTTTCCGCAATGGGCTCACCGAGGGCATAGGCCTGGGCCGCGCGGCCCTGACGATTGAGCCAGTCGGCGGCAACCAGAGCGGTACAGATACTGTCGCTGTCGGGATTCTTGTGACCAAACACGTGGAGCATGGTGCCATTCCTGCGGTTGATGACGTACCTGAGGCAAGATCAGGTATGCGGGGCAAATGGGAAAACAGGGGCTGGCCCCCGCTCTGGTTTCACTCTATGCGCCGTCCCCGCTCATGGCAACCGGCGCCGGTCACCCTGCGCCGGGCGAAATCCAGTGGTCAAAGGGGCGCACACTCCTGCTGCTGAAGCGTCTTAGGGCAGGACAGGGAGGCAGACCAAGGCTGCAGATGAGGGCTGGGAGGGAGGCAAGCCCAGACAGAGAGACAAGCGGGAGGAGATGGCCGCGTGGCAAGCGCCGGCGGGCTCGCCCATCGCCGCAAAGTTCACGTTGCAGGAGGTGAATTGGGGGATGGGCAAGCAAAGAGATAAGGCCGTGGCTCGGGTTGGTTAGCGACAAGGATGCTCCAACCCGGCCAGGGAGACCGTAACCATGCAAACCGCCAAGGAGTGATCTCTCGGGAGTGACCTCTCCAGTATGTGGCAACGGCGGCATGATGATGCACCAGCCGCAGAGCCGCAAACCGTCGTCACCAGCTGGCGAGGTGACACGAGGTACCCGATGCTCACAGTGGGCCCCGCGTGCAGTTGCCTCAGCAGGCCAGCAGTTCGCGGGCGTTGGCCAGGGTATTGTCGGTGATCTGATCTCCCCCCAGCAGACGGGCCAGCTCGTTGAGACGGGCCCCTTGATCCAGTGCCTGCATCTGGGTTTCCGTGGTCTTGCCGTCGGTGTGCTTGCTGACCACCATGTGCTGATGGCCCTTGCCCGCCACCTGTGGCAGGTGGGTGACCACCATCACCTGGGTGGATTCACCCAGCTGGCGCAGCAGGCGCCCCACCACGGCGGCAGTCGGTCCGCTGATGCCCACGTCCACTTCGTCGAAGATCAGGGTGGGGGTGGAGACCTTGCGGGCGCTGATGACCACGATGGCCAAGCTGATGCGCGACAGTTCACCGCCGGAGGCCACCTTGCCGAGCGGCTGGATGGGCTGGCCCGGGTTGGTGGTGACCATGAACTCCACCCGATCGATGCCAAGGGGCGAGAGGCTGCTCTGGGCATCGGGGCGTACCTCGATGGCAAAGCGGCCATCCGGCATCGCCAGTTCGTGCATGCTGGCACTCACCTTGGCGCCAAGCTCCTCGGCGTAGCGCTGGCGACTCTGGCTCAGGGCCTCGGCGGCTTGTACGAAGGCCATGCGGGCCTCGGCCAGCTCGTCTTCCATCCCCTCCAGGCGCTCCTCGTCGGAGTTGAGGCGTGCCAGATCGGCGGCCAGCTCCTGGTGGTGCAGGGCCAGTTCGGCCGGTTTGACGTGGTGCTTGCGGGCCAGGTTGATGGCCTTGGAGAGGCGGGCTTCCAGCTCGTTGAAACGCTCGGGGTCCAGCTCCAGCCGGTCCAGATAATTGCGCAGTTCGCTGTGGCTCTCCTGCACCCCGATCAGCGCCTCGTTGAGCATGCCGAGCACGTCGCCAAGCCGGCTATCCATGGCAACCAGGCTTTCGGCCCGATCGACAACGGTCTGCAGCAGGCCGGCGATGGTGGTCTCTTCGTTGTCATAGAGCAGGTCGAGACAGGCGCCGCACTCCTGCATCAGCTCGGTGCCGTTGGCCAGGCGCTGGTGCTCCTCTTCAATCTCTTCAAATTCCCCTGGCTGCAGGGCGAACTCGTCCAGCTCCTGCACCTGATATTCGATGAGCTGGCGACGGGCCTCCCGCTGCTGCTGCTCGGCCTTGAGCCGATTGAGTTCGTTCTGCAACTGGCGCCACAGCTGGTAGTGGCGACGTACCTCATCGAGCAGCAGATGGTGGCCGGCGTAGCCATCGAGCAGGGCGAGCTGGTAGTCGGGTTTGAGCAACATCTGGTGGGCATGCTGGCCATGGACGTTGACCAGCAGCTGGCCCAGGTTCTTGAGCTGGGTGAGGGGGACGGGCACGCCGTTGATGTAGCTGCGCGAGCGCCCTTCGGCGGAGATGACCCGCCGCACGATGCACTCCCCTTCGTTTTCCAGCTCGTTGGTGGCGAGCCAGGCGCGGGCGGCCGGGTTGCCGTCCAGCAGGAAGCGGGCGCTGACCTCGCTCTTGTCGCTGTCCGGTCGCACCATGCCGGCCTCGGCCCGTTCCCCCAGGCACAGGCCCAGGGCGTCGATGGCGATGGATTTACCGGCCCCGGTCTCACCCGTGATGCAGGTCATGCCCGGTTGCAGATCGAGTTCGAGAAACTTGACGATGGCGAAGTTGTTGACGGTCAGCTGGGTCAGCATGGTCTCATCCTGTATGGGCCAACATTACTGTGTATGCATCCAGTATATACTGGTTTTCCATACAGTAAAGAGTCGACCCGCAACAGGATGTGCAGGAACGTCAAACGTGGGTCAGAACAGCTTGCTGCCCCAGCCGAGCTTGTTGCGCAGCACGTGGAAGTAGCTGTAGTCGAGCGGATGCACCAGATGCAGCTTGTGGCTGCTCTTCTTGATGAGGATCTCGTCACCCGGGTGGACAGCCAGGGTCACCTGACCGTCGCAGCTCACCTGCATGGCGTCGTCCTGATTGTCCGGTGAGACCAGCAGCCGCACTTCGCTGTCGGCGTCCAGCACGATGGGGCGGCTGCTCAGGGTGTGCGGGAACATGGGCACCAGCGTGATGGCGTTGAGCTTGGGGGTGAGGATGGCGCCCCCCGCCGACAATGAGTAGGCGGTGGAGCCGGTAGGGGTGGCCACTATGATGCCGTCCGAGCGCTGGCTGTACATGAAGCTGCCATCGATATAGACCTCGAACTCGATCATGTGGGCAATCTTGCCTGGGTGCAGCACCGCCTCGTTGACCGCCAGATTGTTGGACTTGCGCTCGCCATGGCGATAAACCGCCGCCTCCAGCAGGAAGCGGTGCTCGCTCTTGTAGTGGCCGCACAGCACCTGCTCCAGCGGCAGCAGGTAATCCTGCGGCGAGAGATCGGTCAGAAAACCGAGATTGCCCCGGTTCACCCCGATCACCGCCACATCGAAGCGCGACAGCACGCGCGCGGCCCCCAGCATGTTGCCGTCACCGCCGACCACGATGGCGAGATCGGCCTGCTGGCCCAGCTGCACCAGGTCCATCACGTTCTCGTCCATGATGCCGAGGGCATGGGCCACCCTGCTCTCCACCAGTACCCGAAAACCGCGGGTGGTCAGGTATTGATGCAGGCCGGTCAGGGTCTGGTTGGCCCCTTCGTGGTGGGGTTTGCCAATCAGGGCGATGGTTTTGAACGGAGAATCCATAGTCTGTCGGGTCTGGGATGAGTATTGGGGGGAGTATACCGCGCTTTGGGGGGGATTTGTCTGCCACCGGCTGGTCCGGCCGCAGCGGATGCGGGGAAAAAGCCCCAAATTGCCCGCCGCTGCACGCTCTTGGTGAGAATGGCGCCCTTTTCCCCTTGAAAGCCGGGGATCCATCCCCATAATAGCGCCAACATAGTCGGCCCATTGCCGCCCGGTCGCTCAACCAGGTGGTCGGGCCCTCAATAAGTAACCCCGGAATTGGAGATGTCATGAACCACGAAGAACAAAAGGTTGAAGCGATGGAGCAAGTGGAAGCCCAGCCAGTCGAGCCGACCGATGTAGACAGTGAAGTGACAGCCGAGCAGGCCCGCATTGCCGAGCTTGAGGCACAACTGGATGCCGCCCAGCAAGCCTCTGCCGAAGAGCGCGAGCGTGCCATTCGTGCCGTCGCCGAGATGGAAAACCTGCGTCGCCGTGCGGCCCAGGACGTGGAGAAGGCCCACAAGTTCGCGCTGGAGAAGTTCGCCGCCGAGCTCTTGCCGGTACTGGACAACCTGGAGCGTGCCATCGAGCTGGCCGACAAGGAAAACGAGGCGCTCAAGCCGATGATCGAAGGGGTCGAGCTGACCCTGAAATCCATGCAGAGCTCGGTCGGCAAGTTCGGCCTCAACCCGCTGGACCCGCTCAATCAGCCGTTCGACCCCAATGCCCATCAGGCGATGAGCATGATCGAGAACGCCGAGCTTGCCCCCAACACCGTCATTGCGGTGATGCAGAAGGGTTACGAGCTCAACGGCCGCGTCATTCGTCCGGCCATGGTGATGGTCTCCAAGGCTCCGGCCTGAGCCCCATCACTGTGCTGAGCCCGCCGCTCGGCGGGCTTTTTGTTGGCAAGTGCCCCGGCCGCGTGGTCGCCGGGTGCACAGATAGCCGGTCTTCATCCTGCCAATGGCAATGAATGAAGACAGGTTTTTTCAGGGCGGGGCTTGAAGCGGCGGCTTGCGACCCCATATAGGATGCAAGGCCACGGCGGCACAAAAAATTTGATGCCGGGAGCTTGAAAGCCAGATTGGCAGCCCCCACCTAGCCGTTAACGCATTAAGGCGAGCCCCTCGCCAGTTTATTCAAAGTATTTGGAGATTCGTCAAATGGGTAAAATCATCGGTATTGACCTGGGTACTACCAACTCCTGCGTCGCTATTCTGGATGGCGACCATGCTCGCGTGATCGAGAACGCGGAAGGCGACCGTACTACTCCGTCCATCATTGCCTATGCCGATGACGGCGAAATCCTGGTTGGTCAGCCGGCCAAGCGCCAAGCCATCACCAACCCGAAGAACACGCTGTTCGCTATCAAGCGTCTGATCGGCCGTCGTTTCGAAGATGACGAAGTACAGCGCGATCTGGAGATCATGCCGTACGCCATCGCCAAGGCCGACAACGGTGACGCCTGGGTAGAAGTCAAAGGCAAGAAAATGGCACCGCCGCAGATCTCTGCCGAAGTGCTGAAGAAAATGAAGAAGACCGCCGAAGATTATCTGGGCGAGCCGGTGACCGAAGCGGTCATCACAGTGCCGGCCTACTTCAACGATGCCCAGCGTCAGGCTACCAAGGATGCCGGTCGCATCGCCGGTCTGGATGTAAAACGCATCATCAACGAACCGACTGCAGCTGCTTTCGCCTACGGCGTGAACAAGGTCAAGGGCGAGCGCAAGGTTGCCGTGTATGACCTGGGTGGCGGTACTTTCGACATCTCCATCATCGAGATCGACGAAGTCGAAGGCGAGACCACCTTCGAAGTACTGGCGACCAACGGTAACACCCACCTGGGTGGTGAAGACTTTGACAACCGCGTCATCAACTACCTGGTTGAAGAGTTCAAGCGCGAGCAGGGCATCGACCTGCGCAAGGATCAGCTGGCCCTGCAACGTCTGAAAGACGCGGCCGAGAAAGCCAAGATCGAGCTCTCTTCCGCCCAGCAGACCGACGTGAATCTGCCGTACATTACTGCAGATGCCACCGGTCCGAAGCACATGAACATCAAGGTGACCCGCGCCAAGCTGGAATCCCTGGTGGAAGACATGGTGAAAGACTCCCTGGAGCCGGTCCGTGTCGCTCTGAAAGACTCCGGTCTGGCCGTTGGCGAGATCGACGACGTCATCCTGGTAGGCGGTCAGACCCGCATGCCGATGGTGCAGAAGGCCGTTGCCGACTTCTTCGGCAAAGAGCCGCGCAAAGACGTCAACCCGGACGAAGCCGTGGCCATGGGTGCTGCCATCCAGGGTGCCGTACTGTCCGGTGACAAGACCGACGTACTGCTGCTGGACGTGACCCCACTCTCCCTGGGTATCGAAACCATGGGCAGCGTGATGACTGCGTTGATCGAGAAGAACACCACCATCCCGACCAAGAAGTCCCAGGTGTTCTCCACTGCCGAAGACAACCAGTCTGCCGTGACCATTCACGTGCTGCAGGGTGAGCGCAAGCGCGCCAGCGACAACAAGTCTCTGGGCCAGTTCAACCTGGAAGGCATCCGTCCGGCACCGCGCGGTCTGCCGCAGATCGAAGTGACCTTCGACATCGACGCCAACGGCATCCTGCACGTCTCCGCCAAAGACAAGGAGACCAACAAGGAGCAGAAGATCACCATCCAGGCCTCCTCTGGTCTGTCTGATGACGAGATCGAACGCATGGTACGCGAAGCCGAAGCCAACGCGGCCGAGGACAAGAAGTTCGAAGAGCTGGTGCAGACCCGCAACCAGGCTGATGGTCTGGTCCACTCCGTCCGCAAGCAGATCACCGAAGCCGGTGAGGCCCTGCCTGCCGACGACAAGACCAAGATCGAAGCCGCACTGAGCGAGTTGGAAAGCGCCATCAAGGGTGACGACAAGGCTGCCATCGAAGCCAAACAGCAGGCTCTGCTGGAAGCGTCCCAGAAGCTGATGGAAATTGCCCAGCAGCAGGCTCAGGCGCAAGGTGCCGCCGGTGCTGATGCCGGTCAGTCCTCTTCTTCCGCCAAGGCTGACGACGACGTGGTCGACGCCGAGTTCGAAGAAGTGAAAGACGACAAGAAGTAAGCCCGACCCAGATGGGCGAAGCAGGCTTCGCCCATCTGCTCAGAATCTGTTCACGGTCTGTCGCGAGAGGCCGTCAGCAAGGTAAAGAGCAGCGCAAGAACCGGAGTGTATGTGAATACATGAGGATTCTGAGCAGCACATGAGCCTTGATCACGGCTTCGTAGTAAGAGTGTGAGCAGATTCGTCAATGAATTTACGGGCGTTGGGTGACCAACGCCCGTCTGCGTAACTGCTGATATAGCAACAGGATAAGTATGTCGAAGCGCGATTTCTACGAAGTGCTCGGGGTATCCAAGGATGCCGACGAACGCGAGATCAAGAAGGCGTACAAGCGTCTGGCCATGAAGTATCACCCTGACCGCAACCAGGGCGATGCCGGGGCCGAAGAGAAGTTCAAAGAGGTCAAGGAAGCTTACGAGATCCTGACCGATGCCAATCTGCGTGCCCGCTATGACCAGTACGGCCACGCCGGCGTGGATCAGAGCCAGGGTGGCGGTGGCCACGGCGGCTTTGGCGGCGGCGCCGATTTCGGCGACATCTTCGGCGACGTGTTTGGCGATATTTTTGGTGGCAGCCGTGGCGGCGGCCGTCGTGGCCCGGCCCGTGGCTCCGATCTGCGCTACACCATGGAGCTGACGCTGGAAGAGGCGGTACGCGGGGTCTCCAAGGAGATCAAGGTGCCGACCCTGGTCCACTGTGAAGTCTGTAACGGCTCCGGTGCCCACACCGGCAGCTCGGCCCAGACCTGCCCGACCTGCCACGGCTCCGGCCAGGTGCAGATGCGTCAGGGCTTCTTCGCGGTGCAGCAGGCGTGCCCGCACTGCCACGGTCGCGGCAAGATCATCAAGGATCCGTGCCGCAAGTGCCATGGCGAGGGTCGCTACCAGAAGACCAAGACCCTGTCGGTCAAGATCCCGGCTGGCGTCGACACCGGCGATCGCATCCGTCTCTCCGGCGAAGGGGAAGCGGGGGAAGCCGGCGCACCGGCGGGCGATCTGTACGTACAGGTACACGTCAAGGAGCACGAGATCTTCGTGCGTGACGGCAACAACCTCTACTGCGAAGTACCCATCAGCTTTACCGCGGCAGCCCTGGGTGGCGAGATCGAAGTGCCGACCCTGGATGGCCGGGTCAAGCTCAAGGTCACCCCGGAGACCCAGACCGGCAAGATGTTCCGCATGCGGGGCAAGGGCGTGAAGTCCGTGCGCTCCGGCCAGGTGGGGGATCTGATGTGCAAGGTGGTGGTGGAGACCCCGGTCAAGCTGACCGAGTCCCAGAAAGAGCTGCTGCGCCAGCTGGACGAGTCCTTCAGCGGCGCTGCCGCCAAGACCCACAAGCCGAAATCGGAAGGCTTCTTCGAAGGGGTGAAACGCTTCTTCGACGATCTGACCAGCTGATTTTCGCGACCAGATATAAAGAGCCGGCCCTGCGCCGGCTCTTTTTTTGCCTCTGTTTTAGCAAGATCCCCGCTTATTGAGTGGATCCCGATGAGGGATCTTCCTCACAACTTCCGCCAATTCCTGCTGTACGAATGTTATCCCGCTCACACTGTTGCTGAAACGGTTTAGCTGGCATATTGAGTTAGCTAAATTGGTTTAGCTATGCTCTCGTCGTCGATAACAACAGGCCCGACCGGGCAACAGATGACAGGTGAGGACGATGACGATGTGCAAGAACAAGTTGGCGCTGGCGGTAGCGCTGGGATTGGGAATGAGCAGCCCGCTGTGGGCGGCGGATGGTGGTATCGAGGCCCGTCTGGCGGCGCTGGAGGCGCGGGTGCAGGCCGCCGAGGCGCGCGCCACCGCCGCCGAAGCGCGGGCCGATGAGGCCCAGAGCAAGGCAAACGAAGCCCGCGAAACGGCCGTGGTGGCCAAGGCCCAGAGCGAGAAAGTGGACAAGCAGACCGCCGGGGCCCAGGGTTTCGAGTTCCACGGTTATGCCCGCTCGGGCCTGCTGGTCAACGGCAATGGCAATGGGGGCCGCGGCGGCCCCTACATCACCCCGGCCGGCTCGGTGGGCGGCGCCGTGGGTCGCCTTGGCAACGAGGATGACACCTACATGGAGGCCAACCTGCTGAAAACCCAGACCTTCGCCGATGGCAGCTGGGCCCGCTACAAGCTGATGCTGGCGGACGGGGTGGAGACCAGCAACGACTGGACCGCCAGCGATTCCAGCCTCAACACCCGTCAGGTGTTTGCCGAGCTCGGCAATCTGGCGAGCTTCGACGGCCCCTTCAAGAATGCGGTGCTGTGGGCGGGCAAGCGCTTTGACCGCGACAACTTCGACATCCACTGGCTCGACTCGGACGTGGTGTTCCTGGCAGGCACCGGCGGCGGTGTCTACGACGTGCAGCTGGCCGACAGCTGGAAGGCCAACTTCTCTCTCTATGGGCGCGACTACGGCGACATCAGCGCCAGCGGTCTCTCCGACATCGAGAGCTACATCCTCACCATGAACAACCGCGTTGGCAACTGGCAGTGGATGGTGAACGGCCTCTCTGCCAAGGACAACGAGACCCGCATCAACGACGGCGGCGCCGGCAGCGAAGCGGCGAACAAGGGGGCCCACACCCTGCTGGCCTACCACGCCGACAGCTTCTTTGGCATCAACCCCGGTTTCTCCAAGGCGGCGGTGCTGTATGGCCACGGTCTGGGTGCCGAGCTCAAGGGGCTGGGCTCCGACAGCGAGCTGCTGCCGGACGCCGATGCGGTGCGGGTCGCCGTGTTTGGCGCCACCGATCTTGCCCCGCGCTGGCGTATCGCCCCGGCCCTGCTGGCCGAGCAGAGCAAGGATCGCTATGTGAAGGGGGACGAATACCGCTGGGTTACCCTCAATGGCCGGCTGGCCCAGGTGCTGAGCCAGAACGTCGAGCTGATCTACGAGGCCACCTGGCAGTACATGGATCTCGATCCCAAGGGTTACAAGGGTCGTCAGGCGGTGAGCGGCGACTTCACCAAGCTCACCTTCGCGCCGACCTTCAAGGCGCAGACCGCCGGTTTCTTCGAGCGGCCCGAGCTTCGGGTGTTTGCCACCTGGATGGACTGGTCTTCCGAGCTCGACCACTACGCCAGCAACGATGCCATGGGCCAGAGCAACTTCACCGCCGGCGGCGAGTGGAACTTTGGCGTGCAGATGGAAACCTGGTTCTAGTTCGTTATCCCGATCACAAAAATGGCAGCCGATGCCGGGATCTATTGGTTAGCTAAAACGGTTTAGCTGATAATGCCAGCCAACAAAACAAAGTCCGGGTTTGGCAGTCGATCCGATGCAGCAGTGGAGTAGCAAGGTGACGAATCGTGTATGGGTAATGGGGGATGCGGTGGTGGACTTGATCCCGGAAGGGGAGAGGCACTACCTCCAGTGTCCGGGTGGCGCACCGGCCAATGTGGCGGTGGGCGTGGCGCGGCTTGGCGGTGAGGCAGCCTTTATCGGCCGGGTTGGTGCCGACCCGTTTGGCCGCTTTATGGCCGACACCCTGAGCTGGGAGGGGGTGGATATCGCCGCGCTGCGGCTCGATCCTGACCATCGCACCTCTACCGTGCTGGTGGCACTGGATGAAGAGGGGGAGCGCAGCTTCACCTTCATGGTGCGCCCCAGCGCCGACCAGTTCCTCACCCCGGATGAGTTGCCCCGCTTCGACGCCGGTCAGTGGCTGCTCACCTGCTCCATTGCGCTTGCCAACGAGCCGGTGCGCGGCAGCTGCCTGCAGGCCATGGCGGCCATCAAGGCGGCCGGGGGACGTGTCTGTTTTGACCCCAACCTGCGCCCCGAGGTATGGGGCAACCCGGCCGAGATGCTGCCGCTGGTGCGCGAAGCCATCGCGCAGGCGGATGTGGTCAAGCTGTCGGTGGAGGAGCTGCAGCTGCTGAGCGGTCTGGATGAGCTGGCGGCGGGGCTCGCCACCATGGCGGGGCCGGCGCTGGTGCTGGTGACCCGGGGGGCGGCCGGTGTGGTGGCCCGTCTGGGTGGCGAACAACTGGAGTGGGTAGGGCCGAAAGTGACCCCGCTCGACACCACGGGGGCGGGGGACGCCTTCGTCGCCGGTCTGCTGGCGGCCCTGTCCGGGCGTTCATCGCTGCCGACGCTGGCCGAACTGCCCGCCATTCTGGCCCAGGCCCACGGCTGCGGGGCGCTCGCCACCACGGCCAAGGGGGCGATGACGGCGCTGCCGACCCGCTCCGAACTGGATGTCTTTTTGCGATCAGGCGCAAGCGGCTGTTGATCCGCGGCTAGAAGCCCGGCTCGACAGCCCCTACTCTCATGTGACAAGGGCCCGCCAGCGTGGCGGGTCATAAGAGGAAGAATATGAATATCAGTGCGATAGCCAAGGATCTGGTGCCCCTGCTCGGGGGCAGGGAGAACATCGTCAGCGCCGCCCACTGTGCCACCCGGCTGCGGCTGGTGCTAGCGGACGACAGCAAGGTGAACAAGGCCGCCATCGACAAGCTGGAGGGGGTCAAGGGGTGCTTCAGCAACGCGGGCCAGATCCAGGTGATCTTCGGCACCGGTCTGGTCAACAAGGTCTATGCGGAGTTCGTGGCGCTGACCGGTACCGGCACCGCCAGCAAGGCAGAGCTGACCGACATGGCGACGGCCAAGCTCAACGTGGCCCAGCGGCTGGCGCGGACCCTCTCCAACATCTTCGTGCCGATCATTCCGGCCATCGTCGCCTCGGGCCTGCTGATGGGGCTGCTCGGCATGGTGCGCACCTACGGCTGGGTCAATGCCGACAGCGCCCTGTTTGTGATGCTCGACATGTTCAGCTCGGCGGCCTTCATCATCCTGCCGATCCTCATCGGCTTTACGGCGGCGCGGGAGTTTGGCGGCAATCCGTACCTCGGGGCAACCCTCGGCGGCATTCTCACCCACCCGGCGCTGACCAATGCCTGGGGGGTGGCCGGTGGCTTCAAGACCATGGACTTCTTCGGGCTGGACGTGGCCATGATCGGCTATCAGGGCACCGTCTTCCCGGTGCTGCTGGCGGTCTGGTTTATGTCCCATCTGGAGAAGCAGCTGAGAAGGCGCATTCCGGACGCCCTGGATCTGATCCTCACCCCGTTTTTGACCGTCATCATCACCGGCTTCGTGGCACTGCTCTTCATCGGCCCCGCCGGGCGGGTGCTGGGGGATGGCATCTCGTTCGGTCTGAGCGCGCTTTATGAGCAGGCAGGCTGGCTGGCGGGGCTGGTGTTCGGCGGCACCTATTCACTGATCGTCATCACCGGCATCCACCACAGCTTCCACGCCATCGAGGCGGGGCTGCTGGCCAATCCGCAAATTGGCGTCAACTTCCTGCTGCCCATCTGGGCCATGGCCAACGTGGCCCAGGGGGGGCTTGTCTCGCGGTCTACTTCAAGACTCGCGACGTCAAGATCAAGGCCATTACCGTGCCAGCAGCCATGTCCTGTCTGCTCGGCATCACCGAAGCGGCCATCTTTGGTGTCAACCTGCGCTACATCAAGCCCTTCCTGGCCGGTCTGTTCGGCGGGGCCTGCGGCGGCGCCTACGTGGTGGCGGCCAAGGTCGGCATGACGGCGGTGGGGCTGACCGGTATTCCCGGAATGGCCATTGTCCAGCCCATGAGCCTCATTCACTACATCGTCGGGTTGGTGATCGCCTTTGGCGCCGCCTTCGTCGCCTCCTACCTGCTCAAGTACAAGGTGGAGTGATGAAAGACGTCGCATTGCTCAATCAAATTGTCCGGTCGCTGCTGGCCGGACAGCTCAAGGCGGCGGCCGATCCCCATCGGCCGCGCTGGCACCTGGCGGCCCCGGTGGGGCTGCTCAACGACCCCAACGGCTTCATCGAGCACGGCGGGCGCTACCACCTCTTCTACCAGTGGAACCCGCTCGGTTGCGAGCACCGCAACAAGGGCTGGGGGCATGTCACCTCCACCGATCTGCTGCATTGGCAGCACGAGCCGGTGGCGCTCTTGCCCACCGAAGCCTATGAGAGCCACGGCTGCTATTCGGGCTCAGCGGTGAGCGACGAGCAGGGGCGTCTGGCCCTCATCTACACCGGCAATGTCAAATACCCGGATGGCGGCCGTACCGCCTATCAGTGTCTGGCCCGCGCCGATGGTGAGGGCGGTTTTGCCAAGCTGGGGCCCGTGCTGGAATTGCCTGAAGGCTACAGCGGCCATGTGCGCGACCCCAAGGTGTGGCACGACGGCCGGCAGTGGCTGATGGTGCTGGGTGCTCGCACCCAGGATGACAAGGGTGAAGTGCTGCTCTATCGCGGCGACACCCTGGATGCCTGGACGCTGGTGGGCCCCATCGCCGGCAGCGGGCACGGCGGTCTCGGGGAGTTTGGCTATATGTGGGAGTGCCCGGACCTCTTCCCCCTGGATGATCGCCATGTGCTGATCAGCTGCCCGCAGGGGATTGCCCCGCAGGGAGAGGATTATCGCAACCTCTACCAGTGCGGCTGGCTGGCGGGTGACTTCGACGGCGAGCGCTTCGCGCACGGGGATTTCCACGAGCTGGACAGGGGCTTCGAGTTCTATGCGCCGCAAACCACCCGAGACAGTCAGGGTCGCCGCCTCTTGTTTGGCTGGCTGGGACTGCCCGAAGAGAACGAGATGAGTCAGCCCACCATCCCCTATGGCTGGCTGCACCAGATGAGCTGCCCGCGGGAGCTGTTCTGGCAAGGCGACTGGCTCTGCCAGCGGCCGGTGGCAGAGCTGGCGGCACTGAAGGGGGAGCAGACCCGCTTCGAGGGGGCGCTCGGCGAATTTCCGGGGCTGGCCATCGACTCGGCTTGGCTCGATCTGGCGCTGTGCGGCGAGGGGAGTCTCTGGTTTGGCGCCGTGGCCGAGCTGTGCTGGCAGCCTGGGCGCCTGGTGCTGCGCCGCCTGAACTGGCAGAGCGGAGAGTGGGAGGAGCGATGCTGCTCCTGGCTGGGCGGCGGCATCACCGTCTTGTGCGATCGATCCAGTCTCGAGTGTTTCGTCGATGGCGGCCGCCATACCCTGTCGGCGCGCTACTTCCCTGGGCCAGGGCCGCAGCTTGCGCCGGGTAAACAGGTCGCGGGCGGCAAAATTTGCCTCGATCACTGGCCGCTGGCGGCCTGCCTAGTACAATAGCCCGGTGTCAGTTTGCCGGGAGGCCAGGTGGAGAAGAAGAAACGGATCACGATTGCCCAGATAGCCGAGTTGGCGGGGGTGTCCAAGGCGACCGCCAGTCTGGTGCTCAACGGCAAGAGTGCGGAGTACCGCATCGCCGACGACACCCGCAAGCGGATCCAGGCGGTGGCGGACGAGTGCCACTACCAGCCGAGCTTTCATGCCCGCGCCCTGCGCGAGACCCGCAGTTACACCTGGGGGCTGGTGATCCCCGATCTCACCAACTTCGGTTTTGCCAGCATCGCCCGCGCCCTCGAGGCCCACTGCCGGGAGGCGGGCATCCAGCTGCTCATCGCCTGCTCCGAGGATGATCCCACTCTGGAACAGCGGGTGGTGGACAACCTCATCAGCCGCCAGGTGGACGGGCTGATTGTCGCCTCCAGTGGCCATAGCGACGATATCTATGCTCGCATTCACGACCGCCTGCCGGTGGTGCAGCTCGACCGACACATCGGCGAATCGCGCCTGCCCATGGTGATCTCCGATGCCTGCAAGGCCACCGCCGAGCTGGTGCAGGAGATGGCCGGCCAGTGCGGCGAGGAGATCTACTACTTCGGCGGCCTGCTGGATCTCTCCCCCAGCCGTCACCGGCTGGCAGGCTACGAGCTGGGGCTGCACCGCGCCGGTCTGGAGGCTGACCCGGCCCGGGTGCGCCACCGCGACTACCAGCCAAGCTCGGGCTATCAGTTGATGGCCGAGCTGGTGGCCGAGCTCGGCTCGCCGCCCAAGGGGCTCTTTACTGCCTCCTTCACCCTGCTGGAGGGGGTGCTGCGCTACCTCAACGAGGCGGGGCTGATGGAGACGGGTATGCGGCTGTGCACCTTCGACGATCACGACCTGCTCGACTGCATCCCCATGCGCATCGACTCGGTGGCCCAGGATTGTCCGGCTCTGGCCCGGGCGACTTTCGAGCTGATGCAAAAGCTTATCGCGGGCAACCCGCCGCCCCAGACTGCCCTGGTGATCAATCCGCGCATCCGCTGGCGCAGTCAGCTCGCTGCCCGGGTCGCTTGATCTCCCCCGCATGCTGAAAAGCAAAAGCCCCGCCGGCAGTGGCGGGGCTTTTGCTTTTTCAATAGCGGAGTCTGGTGTCAGTCGGTGGTACTGGCGCGCCAGAACACCTGCTTGATGTGGGGGTGGATGCCGAGCTTCACCATCAGGGCGTCGAGCTCGTCGCCATCGATGGAGGTGGCCAGCAGCACTGCCGAAATTTCCAGATCCCGCTCGCCGAAGGGCTCGATGTCGAGCTCGCTCAACGGGTAGTTGGCCTGCTCCAGCATCTCTTCCAGCCAGTGCAACACCTCCTTCTGGTACTCGCGCTGGGTGAGGGCGGTCACCCGATAGGTCACCTCGGTGTCGGTGTTGTCCACCGGACGGCGGTTGATCTGGTTGACCAGCGGGCGCAGCAGGGTGTTGGCGGCCAGCACGAACAAGGCGCCGAGGATCGCCTCCATGGCCAGCCCGGCCCCGCTGGCGGCGCCAACCGCCGCCACGCCCCACAGGGTGGCCGCGGTGTTGATGCCGCGGATGTTGCCGGATTCACGCATGATGACGCCGGCGCCGAGAAAGCCGATACCGGAGACGATGTAGGCCACCACGTGCACCACCCCATAGGTGCCGCCGTGCAGGTCATAGATGCGCTGGGCCAGGTTGACGAACAGGGCCGCGCCCACCGCCACCAGCACGTTGGTGCGCAGGCCCGCGGTGCGCTGGCGGTACTGGCGCTCCAGCCCTACCAGGCTGCCCAGCACGAAGGCCAGCAGCAGGCTGGCCAGGGTGTCGAGCAGAGAGATCATGTCGAATTGCTGCCACATTCTCATGGCGTACTCCTTCTGTTGCAGATGGCCTTTCTGAAGACGGGCGAGGGGACGGTACTCCCGCCAACGGCCCCGTGCGTGCAGGCCATGAGTTGACGAGAAACACGCACGAGGCGCCCGGCCCGTCCATCCAGGATGGCGGGCAGGGCGGTGAAACAGATTGAAAGGGGCCAGCATGGCTGGCCCCGGATCTCAGTCGTGCACGATCAATTGAGCACGAGTTCGGGGTCGCGGCGGGGATGCAGCTCCCAGCGAACCGGGTGATGTACCCCCACCTGATGCACGAACTGCACCAGATAGCGACGCTGGGGCGGGGTACAGTGCAGGTTGAGCACCAGCTCCCGCCCGCCGCTGCGACCGGGTCGCAGGGACTGCAGGGGTTGCAGGCCCGCCGGTTGCAGGGTGTGGTTCACCAGATCCAGCACCTGCTCCATGTCGGCCCGATCCTCGCAACGGATCTGCAGCCGGTAGTGGTGCTGGCGCGGTTTGCCACGCAGCCAGAGTGGCAGCAAGCCACGGCCCAGTCTGCTCAGCAGGGGGTGAGTCCGGTTGGATACGGACAGAGTTGAAATAAAACGCATAGCAGCCTCCTTGTGGGAAGCAGAAACTATGCAGGCAAGGTGTCATGGCAAAGCCAGGTCACCTGACGTCAAGTGTAAAAAAGAGAAGAGGGGAGTGGATTTCCGCTTCTCGCAAGGCTGCGAGCATGCGGCAGAGGAAGACCTGCGGCTAGCTCGCGACCCGGGTACCGACGACGAGAGTCGGTCTACAACTGTCACTTGATGAGTTGCCCACTGATGGTCTCCGCTATTGATAAGAGGCTCGAATGATAGCCTAGGTGGCGGGCCGGGTAAACCCCGCGCCGCCCGCAGCAACATCTTGAAACATAATCGAAAGCCCAGTTTTACTGTGCCGCATGACCAAAAGCAGACCCGGCGATTGCCGGGTCTGCGAGGTCATTCAGTCTTGTCGATACCGAGGTATTTGAGCATCAGTTTTTCGTAGATGGGCTCGGTATCACCCACCTGCATCTTGTGCAGGAAGTACTTCTCGAAGGCGATTTTGGCCAGATGGACCCACTTCCCTTTCTTGAACCAGGCGACGTTGCGCGGCGGGATCTGCGGCATGGCGACAAAGGCGGCGCCGGTGTCCCCCATGTCCGCCAGACAGATGGCATTCCACACCGCCTTGGTCACCGGCGGCTGGCCATTGAGCTCCGCCTTGATGTTGTGGCTTAAGGTGCGCACCATCGCCTCAATCATGTAGCCGGTCTTGGGCACGCCGGTCGGCACCGGCGTCTTGTGCTGGGGCGCAATGGCGATGCAGACCCCGGCGGCATAGATCTGCGGGAAGGTGGGGTTGCGCTGGTGCTCGTCGACGATGACAAAGCCGCGGGGGTTGACCAGTCCCGCGATGCCTCGCAGTGGCGCAATGCCGACAAAGGCGGGCAGCATCATGGCATGTTTGTAGGGCAGGGTGTGGGTGCGTTTGACGTTGCCGTCTTCATCCAGCTCCTCTACCGTCATCTGACCATTCTGGGTCGCCACGGTGCGGGCATTGCAGATCCACTGCACGTCGCGCATCCGCAGTTCACTCTCCAGCATCCCCTTGGAGTCGCCCACGCCATTGAGACCCAGATGGCCGATATAGGGCTCGCTGGTGACAAAGGTCATGGGCACATTTTTTCTCACCTTCTTGTCGCGCAGGTGGCGATCGAGGATGAACGCGTACTCGTAGGCGGGTCCGAAGCAGGAGGCTCCCGGCATGGCGCCGACAATCACCGGGCCTGGCTCGTCGACCAGCGCGCTGACGCTGTGACGGCACTCTTCGGCGTGGGAGAGGGTACAGACGCTGGTGGTGCCACCGGATTCGGGGCCGGCCCCTGCTACCTCGTCAAAGGCGAGGGCCGGGCCGGTGCAGATCGCCAGAAAGTCGTAACGCAGGGTCTGACCATCGGAGAGGGTGAGCTGCTGCGCCGCCGGTTGCAGCTCGGTCAGGGCGGCATGGATAAAGCGGATCCCCTTCTTCTTCACATAGGGTTCGATGGGGATCGAGGTCTCCTTGCGCTCCCGCCACTGGACGGCAATCCAGGGGTTGGAGGGGGTGAATTCAAAGTCCGGTTTGTCGTTGATGAGGATCACCTCATGCTGCTTGCCGAGTTCGGCCTTGAGTTCGTAGGCGGCAGACATGCCCCCCAGACCCGCGCCGATGACGATGACGGTTGCCATGTTCAGCCTCCTGCGTTGATTACACGCTCATGTGAGCCTGGGTCTTCCGACCCGGTTATTTAAATCCTATCCGTTTGAGGATCATCGCGGCCCGGACAGAAACCGGTGAACGCGCTCTGGATCAGGTTGACCCCGACAAAGGCACTCAACCAGACAAAGCCCGGATGAACCCAGGTGGTAAGGATCAGCGAGAGCAGCAACATGCAACCCGCGACGATTCTGACTCCGTTATCTACTGTCATGGTCTTTCTCCTTACTTACTTTAGGTGTTGCTAATTTAGTGTTGTTTTATACAATAGAACAAATATCAGCAATTGCTAATTTACTCTTATGAGCCAATTCGACGAGATGAACAGACATGCGACAGCCGCCGCCTCCCTGCTCAAGGCGTTGGCTCATCCCGAACGCCTGATGGTGCTCTGCCAGCTGGTGGAGGGGGAGAAGGGCGTCGGGGAGTTGCTGGCTCACAGCCAACTCGGCCAGTCGGCCTTCTCCCAGCAACTGTCGGTATTGAAGCGCTACGGCCTTATCCGCTCGCGCAAGGTCTCCCAGCAGATCTACTACTCGTTGGTGAGCGAGGCCGCCGCCGATGTGCTGGCGGCGCTGCAAACCCACTTTTGTCACTCAGAAAATAAGGAATCTTGATGATGGAAAGCCAATGGCTGCTCTCTCTGGGCGGCGGCATGCTGGCGGGGCTCGCGGCCCTGATCCTGATGTTGTTCAACGGCCGGGTGGCCGGGATCAGCGGCATTCTGGCCGGTGCCTTGCAACACCGCGCGCCGTGGCGCGTGCTGTTTCTGCTGGGGCTCGGGGCGGGGGCCTGGCTGGCGCTGACTCTGGGTTGGGCCACCATGCCCGCATTCACCACCTTGCCCGGTTGGCCAGTGGTGCTGATGGCTGGTTTGCTGGTCGGCATCGGTACCCGTCTTGGCAATGGCTGTACCAGCGGCCACGGCATCTGTGGCATGGGGCGGCTCTCCCTGCGCTCCATTGTCGCCACCCTCACCTTTATGGCGACAGGCTTTATCACCGTCTTCGTCACTCATCATCTGCTGTAAGGGGCTCATTGCCATGAAGTTGCTGACAAGTTTGTTTGCGGGGGTGTTGTTCGGGCTGGGGATGGCCATCTCCGGCATGGTGGATCCCGCCCGGGTCACCGGTTTTCTCGATCTTGCCGGGGCCTGGGATCCCAGCCTCGCCTTCGTGATGGGGGGCGCCCTGCTGGTCTTTATGCCGGGATATTTTCTGCTGGTGAAACCCCGCCCCCTGAGCCTGCTGGGGGAACCCATGGCCCGGGTTCCCGCTCCCGTGCTGGATCGTCGCCTGATTGGCGGGGCTGCGCTGTTTGGTATCGGCTGGGGATTGGTGGGCATCTGTCCTGGGCCTGCTCTGAGTCTCATTTCCAGCGGGCAGCCCATGATAATGTTGTTTATCGCGGCCATGGTGGCCGGGATCTTGCTGTTTGACAGAGGGCTGGCCAGGGTGCTGACCAAGGCGCCAGCTCGGGGAAAGGATAAGGTGCGCCAGTCCCATACCGCCTGATCCCGTGAAGTGACTGATGATGCCAGGGAAGGAGAGTAATGATGGAAAAGATCCGGTTGCTGGGGATCACCTTGTTGGTGATGACATCGCAGACCATGACATCCGCCCTGGCCGCGGAAGGGGAGCCAGAGCCCTTGCTGACAGTGGCGCCACAGCCGGTGACCGACTGGCTGACGCTGGATGGCACCGTCAGTGCCATCCATCAGGGGACGGTGGCGGCCCAGACCAGCGGCCGGGTCTCCCGCATGCTGGTGGATGTGAACGATCAGGTGCAGGCGGGGCAGCCGCTGCTGGAGATCAGCGGCAAGGAGCAGTTTGCCGCCGTCATGGGGGCCGAGGCGCGGCTGGCGCGGGCGCAGGCTCAGCAAGTGGAAGCCGAACGCCAGCTTGCCCGTTTTCAGGCGCTGATTGCCAAGGGGGTGATCACCCGCGCCCAGCTCGACAATGCCCAGGCGACTGATCGCGCCGCCCGCGCAGAGGTCAATGCGGCCGATGCGGCCCTCACTCAGGCCCGCGAGGCTTACGGTTATACCCGCATTCTGGCTCCCTACGCCGGGGTAGTGACCAAACGGCTGGTGGAGTTGGGGGAGACGGTTGCCCCCGGCACCCCGCTGCTCTCCGGCTTCTCCCTCGACACACTGCGGGTGGAGGTGGAGTTGCCTCAATCCGCCCTGACGCTCGCTCGGTCGCCTGCTAATGTGCAGGTGCTGCTGCCGGATGGCAGGGCCGTTATCCCGGTCAAATTGACCCGCTTCAACTATGCCGATAGCCAGAGCCACGCCTTCAGGCTGCGCCTCGACTTGCCGTCGCAAACTACCGGGGTATTGCCCGGCATGTGGCTCAAGGTGCAGCTCAAGCAGGGTGAACGTCAGGTGTTGCAGGTACCGGATCGCGCTCTGCTGCGGCAAGGGGAGTTCAACGGCGTCTATCTGCAGCAGCCCGCTGGCTGGGCCCTAACGCCGGTGCGGGTAGGCCATTGCTTTGAAGGGCAGTGCGAGATCCTGGCCGGGCTGCAAGCCGGTGACAAGCTGGCCCCCGATGCCTGGGCGCAGCAGCAGGAGGTGGCTCATGAGTAGCGAGCTGAACGGAAACAAGGAGAGGCTGGGGCCTGCCGGTCGGCTGGCGGCGCTGTTTCAGGGCTCGGCCATCACCCCGCTGCTGGCACTGGTGGGGCTGTTGCTCGGCCTGTTTGCGGTGCTGGTGACCCCCAAGGAGGAGGAGCCGCAGATCGATGTCACCTTCGCCGATGTCTATATCCCCTTCCCGGGCGCCACGCCGGCAGAGGTGGAGTCTCTCGTCACCACCCCTGCCGAGCAGGTGGTCTCCCAGATAAAGGGGATAGATACCCTCTACTCTTTCTCTCGCCCTGATGGCGCCCTGTTGGTGGTGGTGTTCAAGGTGGGGGTGAGCCGGGAGCAGGCCATCGTCGATCTCAACAACCAGCTCGACTCCCACCGTGACTGGTTGCCACAGGGGATCGGGGTCGGCCAGCCGCTGGTGAAACCCCGGGGGATCGATGATGTCCCCATCGTCAGTTTGACCTTATGGAGCAAAGATTGGAGCAAAGAGGGGAGCAAGCAACTGGGGGCTCCCGAACTGACTCGGGTCGCCCATGAGCTGGAGACCGAACTCAAGCGCATTCCCGGTACCCGCGATATCTACACGCTGGGCAGCCAGAGTGCCGTGTTGCGGGTGATGCCGGATCCGGCAGCCCTCAGCGCCCACGGCATCAGCTGGGGCGAGCTGAGCCAGCGACTGGCGACCGCCAATCAGGTGGGCCCGACACAGGCCATCGAGCAGGACAACCGGGAGATCAAGGTGCAGGTGGGGCAGTTCCTGCAAAGCGAGCAGGAGGCCCGTGAGCTGGTGGTGGGGCTGCACGACGGCAAGCCGGTCTATCTGGGGGAGGTGGCCAGGATCTCGCTGGGTCAGGAGACCCCGGTGCAGCGCAGCTGGATGGGGCTGGGGGATCGCAGTTATCCGGCGGTGACCCTGGCTATCGGCAAGCAGCCGGGTCAGAACGCGGTCGAGGTGGCCAAGCGGGTGGAAGAACGGGTCGAGAGCCTCAAGAATCGACTCATCCCGGCTGGGGTCGAGGTGACGGTGACCCGTGACTACGGCGTCACCGCCGAGACCAAATCCAACACCCTCATCGGCAAGCTGATCTTTGCCACCACGGCGGTGGTGCTGCTGGTGCTGGTGAGCATGGGCTGGCGCGAGGCGCTGGTGGTGGGTGTGGCCATCGTCATCACCCTGGCGCTGACCCTGTTTGCCAGCTGGGCGTGGGGCTTTACCCTCAACCGGGTGTCGCTGTTCGCGCTGATCTTCTCCATCGGCATCTTGGTGGATGACGCCATAGTTGTGGTGGAGAACATTCACCGCCATCGCGATTTGGGCAAGGGCTCCCTCAAGGATCTGATTCCGGGGGCGGTGGACGAGGTGGGGGGGCCGACCATACTAGCGACCCTGACCGTCATCGCGGCACTGCTGCCGATGGCCTTTGTCAGCGGCCTGATGGGCCCCTACATGAGCCCCATCCCCATCAATGCCAGCATGGGGATGCTCATCTCCCTGCTGGTGGCCTTTATCTTCTCCCCCTGGCTGGCGAGCCATTTGCTCAAGGATTCGGTGCACGGTACCCACGGCGAGGCCAAGGCTGGTCTCTTTCACCGGCTGATGACCCCTTTCCTGATCGGTGATGGCGCCAAGCGCGCCAGACGCAAGCTCTGGCTGGTGGTGTTGCTGCTGGTCGGGGCTGCCGCCGCCATGCCCATGGTGCAGTGGGTAGTGCTCAAGATGCTTCCCTTTGACAACAAGTCGGAATTCCAGCTGGTGCTCGATATGCCGGAGGGAGCGACCCTGGAGCAGACCGAGCGCACCCTGCTGGCGGTCGGACGAGAGCTTGCCAAGGTGCCCGAGGTGAAGGATTACCAGATTTACGCCGGCACCGCCGCCTCTATCAACTTCAACGGGCTGGTGCGCCACTACTTCATTCGCAGCGGTGCCAACGTGGGGGATATTCAGGTCAACCTGGTGGACAAGCATGAGCGCCATCGCAGCAGTCACCAGATCGCACAATCGGTGCGGGCACAGCTGCAGGCCATCGCCAGTGCGGCAGGGGGCAACCTGAAAGTCGTTGAGGTGCCGCCCGGCCCGCCGGTCTGGTCCCCCATCGTTGCTGAAATCTATGGCCCGACTCAGGCCGCCCGCGAAGCGGCCGCTCGCGCCGTACAGGCTCGTTTTGTGGCCACGGCGGATCTGGTGGATGTGGATATCTATCTGACCGACCCGCAGCCCAAGTGGCGGCTGGTGGTGGATCGCAGCAAGGCGGCCCTGCTCGGGGTCGATCTCGGCGACCTTGTGAACACCCTCAATGGCGGGGTTGGTTATCAGGATGCCAGCTGGCTGCAGGGGCACGGCGCCAAGTATCCGGTGCCGATCCGCATCGAACTGGCTCTCGGTGACAAACGGGATCTGGCGGGCGTACTGGCCCTCAAGGTGCGCAGCCAGAGCGGCCAGCTGGTGCGGGTTTCCGAGCTGGTGAGTCGCCGTGATGAGGCGGCCCCCAGCTATATCATGCACAAGAACATGCAGCCCATGGTGATGGTGGTTGCCGACATGGGTGGCCATACCGACAGCCCGCTCTACGGCATGTTTGCCGCCGGTGCCGATATCGACCTGCCCCAATATTACGTCCAGCAGCCCGACAAGCTGGGGGAGGTGGCGCTGTTGTGGGACGGGGAGTGGAAGATCACCTACGAGACCTTCCGCGACATGGGGCTAGCCTACGGGGTGGGGATGATCCTCATCTATCTGCTGGTGGTGGCCCAGTTCCGCTCCTATCTGGTGCCACTCATCATCATGGCTCCCATTCCGCTCACCATCATTGGGGTGATGCCGGGCCACGCCCTGCTGGGGGCCCAGTTTACCGCTACCTCGATGATCGGGATGATCGCCCTGGCCGGGATCATCGTACGCAACAGCATCCTGCTGGTGGACTTTATCGAGCAGCAGCGCAGCGCCGGAGTGGCGTTCGAGCAGGCGGTGATCGAAGCGGCGCAGGTGCGGGCCAAACCCATCATGCTGACGGCGCTGGCGGCGATGATCGGAGCCCTGTTTATCCTCGATGATCCCATCTTCAACGGACTGGCCATCAGCCTGATCTTCGGGATCTTGGTCTCCACCTTGCTCACTCTGGTGGTGATCCCGCTGCTCTACTACAGCCTGATGTCGCGCCCTGGGGTCGCGCTCGCGGCAGCCGAGCCGGGCGCACAATGACAGAAGGGCCACCTGGGTGGCCCCTCTCGTTTCACACGTTCAGGTGGCTGGGGCGCTGGGTCAGCGTCCTTTCATCAGCGGGAAGTAGCGCCGGTCGGCCTGGCTCATGTGGCCGACGACCAGCTCCTGAATGATGAAGTTGAGCAACTCGTCGTTGCCCAGGGTGCCCGCCCTGGCGGCGGTCATCAGCTGGCTGGCTTTTTGCAGCAGCAGCTGGTGGTCTTGCTGGTGACTGGCCAGCTCCGGATAGCCTAGTTCGGCCAGCATCTGCTCTTCAAAGGCGAAGTGGTGGCGGGCCACATCGAACAGGCTCTCCATGCACTCCAGGAACAGGGCCGGGTGTTCCTGGTGATCCTTCATGTGTTCCAGCAGCCGGTTGGTCAGCACGAACAGCTGACGATGCTCGGCATCGATGCGGGGGTGGCCGCATTCATGGCTGCTCTGCCACACCAGCGAGCCCTGCTCCGGATCCAGCCCGGCGGTGAACAGACAGACCCGGCCCCGCCCTCTGCCCTTGGCCTGGTACATGGCCTGATCGGCGTGGTGCATCAGGGTCTTGGGGTCGGTGCCGTGCTCCGGATAGAGCGCCACCCCTATGCTGCTGGAGATGCGCAGCTCCTGCTCCTCGTCGATGCGAAACGGATGGCGCAGGCTCTGGTGCAGATGGTCGGCCACCGCCAGCGCCTCGTCCCCGGTATCGGGCAGCAGGATCACGAATTCGTCCCCTCCCAGCCGTGCCACCAGATCCCGCTCCCGCACGCAGTGGCGCATCCGTTCCGCCACCATGTTGAGCAGTACGTCGCCGGTCTCGTGGCCGAAGGTGTCGTTGATCGGCTTGAAGTGGTCGAGATCGATGAACAGCAGAGCCAGCTGCGCTTCGCCCTCCATAGCTTCCTTCAACCGCTGCTGCAGCAACCGGCGGTTGGGCAGGTTGGTGAGGGGATCGTAGAAGGCGAGCCGGCGCATCATCTCCTCGCGGGCGGCCCGCTCGGTGATGTCACGGGTCACCCCCAGAATCGCCTCCGGCTCCCCCTGCTCGTTGCCGTGCAGGGTGGTGACCGTTTCGGTGGCCACCAGATGTCCCTCTTTGTGACGCAGCTGGGTACGAATGACACAGCGGGTCTGCTCGTGGTCGCCGCGTTGCCAGGCGGCGAGGGAACCGCTCAGCTCGGCGCGCAGCTGCTTTCTGGATGTCTCCGGAATAAGCTGCCTGATGGGGAGGGTCAGCACGTCGATCGCTTCGTAACCGCTGAGCGGCAAGATGGCCGGGCTGACGTAGCGAAAGCGCAGGGTGGCGGTGTCCATGGTCCAGATGACGTCAGCGCTGTTCTCCGCCACGAAGCGGTAGTGCTGCTCGCTCTGGGCCAGCTCGCGGGTGAGTCGCTGGCGGTCGCGCGCCTCCTGGCGCAGGCGCAGGTAGAGGTAGCAGAAGATGCCGAGCAGGGTCAGTAGGGAGAAGGTCACCAGCATGGCCACCGCCACGCTCTTGTCGAGCAGCTGGCGCTGCTGGCGGATCCGCTCCCGGTCCGGGTTGTAGAGGAAGTGTTCCAGATCGGGCAGGGCCGAGAGCAGGCCGGCCTCGAGGTAGCTTCTGGCGATCTGCTGCCAGCGCTCCGGCTGCATGTAGCCAGGCTCGACCAGATCTGGCTGCATCAGCTCCCGGGTGGCGCTGGCTTCGAACTCCAATTGCTCGCGGCCATAACCGCTCGGGTACTGCTCCATGATCCAGTTGATCATCTCGGCCGGGTTTTCCATGGCGTAGCGCCACCCCTTGAGGCTCGCCTGCTGAAAGGCGTAGACCCGCTCCGGCCGGTTGTTCAGCTCGCGCTCCGAGGTGAACAGGTTGTCACCGTAGAAATCGAAGTCGATGCTGCGGGGGGAGAACACCCGGTAGGGGATCCCCATCCGGGCCAGATAGAAGGGCTCGGTGGTGCTGTAGGCGCTGATGGCGTCCACCTGGCCGGCGAGCAGCGCCTTCAGCCCCTGTTCATAAGGCAGCTTGCTCCAGCTGCCCGGCGGGGCATGGCGATTGAGGTAGATCTGCAGCTCCTGGGAGCCGGGCTCCAGCATCAGCCGTTTGCCCGCCAGATCCGCCGGTTGGCGAATGTCGGGCCGCTCCAGGGTGAGCAGCACCAGCGGGGAATGTTGCAGCATGGAGGCCAGCACCACAACCTGCTGGCCACTGGCGCGCGCCAGCAGCAGATCGCTGCCGCTGACCCCGTACTGGGCATTGCCAGACATTACCTCGTTGACCACATTGGTGCCGGTGACGGCGGGTCGCAAGGTGACATCCAGCCCGGCATCTCGATAGAAGCCTCTGGCCTGGGCCGCGTAATAACCGGCAAACTGGAACTGATGTTGCCAGGGCAGTTGCACCACTATCTTGTCCACCGCCTTGGACGGCAGGGAGAAAAGGGTGCAAAACATCGCTGAACCAAGCATGGGCAGATACCGGAGCAGGCGATGAAGGGAGGAATTTACGACACTCATACTCATTCCTCTCGGGAGACGGGGGTCAGTCCTAGAGTCAAACAATTCCTTGTTGCCCGCAAGGGGGCGAAAGGGCGCTGGAATGGGGGATACGTGACAGAAAAAAAGATTTCTGTGTCACTCATCACATTTGGCTTTCCTGCTCGGTATTTTTGGCAATTATGCGAATAATTACGGAGCCATATGACCAATAAAAACGGTCGCATTTTAATCGTATTTGCCAGCCGTTTACCTCAATATCAGTGAGTGATTACTTAATTTTCAGCGCAATGCGTCAGCCTGTGTCGCCGTATCAACGGATACATTCATGTTGCTGTCAGATTGTGTCGAACTTTCAATTGTTGCGTTATCAGTCAGTAATGGGCCGAAACAGGTAGAAGGGGGCCGGATCCTGTCGACCCCGGTGCTATGATAGCGACTCTTCTATCTCGATGAGGCCTTCTCATGTCCCGATTGCGTCTGTTGCTGTCCGACTCTCACGACCCCCTGTTCAACCTGGCGGTGGAGGAGTGCATCTTCCGTCAGATGGATCCGAACCAGCGGGTGCTGTTCCTGTGGCGCAACGCCAATACCGTGGTGATCGGCCGGGCCCAGAATCCCTGGAAGGAGTGCAACACCCGCCGCATGGAGGAGGACGGGGTGACGCTGGCCAGGCGCAGCAGCGGCGGCGGCGCCGTGTTTCACGACCTTGGCAACAGCTGCTTCACCTTCATGGCGGGCAAGCCGGAGTACGACAAGAGCATCTCCACCGCCATCGTGCTGGACGCGCTCAAGCGGCTCGGGGTCGAAGCTTTCGCCTCCGGGCGCAACGATCTGCTGGTGGCGACCTCGGACGGTGAGCGCAAGGTGTCGGGCTCGGCTTATCGGGAGACCCATGATCGCGGTTTTCACCACGGTACCTTGCTGCTGGACGCCGACCTCGGCCGGCTCGCCAACTACCTCAATCCCGACCCCAAGAAGCTGGCGGCCAAGGGTATCAGCTCGGTGCGCAGCCGGGTGGCCAACCTCTGCGAGCTGCTGCCGGGGCTCGATCACCAACAGGTGAGCGAGGCGCTGCAGGAGGCCTTCTTCAGCCACTATGGCGAGCGTGTGCAGCCCGAGCATATCTCCCCTGAGCAGATGCCCGATCTGCCGGGCTTTGCCGACACCTTCGCCCGCCAGCGCAGCTGGGAGTGGAACTTCGGCCATGCGCCTGCGTTCAGCCATCAGCTGGACGAGCGCTTCGGCTGGGGCGGGGTGGAGCTGCACTTTGACGTGGAGAAGGGGGTGATAGGGCGGGCGCAGATCTTCAGCGACAGCCTGGATCCGGCGCCGCTCGATGCGCTGGCCGCGCGGCTGCCAGGCACGGCCTACCGCGCCGATGCCCTCGACGACCTGCTGGGCCAGTGGCGCAGCGAGTTTGCGGCCCGCCAGAGCGAGCTGGAGGAGCTCTCTCGCTGGTTGCTGGCGGCGCTGCGCTGATGCTTTTCTCGCCGATGGGGTGGGTGGATCACAAAATCAAAAGAGGCGCCCGAAAGGCGCCTTTTTGCCAGCCGCCGTCCGCCCTCATGCATGACAAAAAGTAGGGGAGGCCATTAGATATTGTCGCTGTTTCAAACGGTGACCCGGGCGTATAAGGACTGCACATTTGCTGTACTAATGGTATAAAAATGAGTGACTTGGTCTATTTGAAAGATGAAGGCGTCAACGCCATCCACCCCGAATTCAAACGTCGTTTTGCCACAGTCAAAGCCAATTTCTTCTCGCGTAACCCCGATCTCTGGCCGGTCTTTCGTGAACCCGGTTTTGCCACCCTCAACGAGTTTCGCGCCCGCGGTCTGGCCCCGGCGGCGCGGCTCAATGCCTGGCCCGATGGCCGCGCCCGCCTGGCCGATTTGTGCGAGACCATGCCGGTGCCGCAAGCCATGCGTACTCCGGGCGAGCCCATGGCCGAGCTGCTGTTTGCCGGCGCATTGTCCAAAGACTGGGAGAACCCCTCCAGCGTCGAGAACGTCATCACCATGTCGGCGGATCCCGCCATCTACGGCGCCCAGATGGGCATTCTGGCCAACCCCAACCTGGTCTACTCCGAGTATGCCGGGGTGGCCGAGGAGCTGGAGAAGAAGGTGGTGCGCCAGATAGCGCTGCTGGCAGGTTACGATCCGGCCCGCGCTACCGGCATCTTCACCCAAGGCGGCACCTTCTGTAACCTCTATGGCTACCTGCTCGGCATCCGCAAGAGCCTGCCACAGGCCAAGCACAAGGGGCTCGGCCACTATCAGGATTACCGCATCATCAACTCCCAGGGCGGTCACTACTCCAACATCACCAACCTCTCCCTGCTCGGGGTCGACATCGAGAACAAGACCATCCGCATCCAGGTTGGCGAGAACAACGACATCGATCTCGACCACCTAGAGCGCACCCTGACCGCCTGCTTCGCTCTCAAGCACGTGGTGCCTACCATCATGCTTACCATGGGCACCACCGACACCTTCGGGGTGGACCAGGTGAAACCCGTGGTCGAGCTGCGGGATCGGCTCTGCGAGCGGTTCGAGGTGGCGGTCAAGCCGCACATCCACGTCGACGCCGCCATCGGCTGGTCGATGATCTTCTTCCTGGACTACGACTTTGCCGCCAACCCGCTCGCCATCAACAGCGCCACCCTGGCGGGGATCGAGCGCAACGTGAGCCGCTTCGCCGAGCTCAAATACGCCGACTCCTTCACCGTCGACTTCCAGAAGTGGGGCTATGTGCCCTACACCTCCAGCCTGGTGATGATCAAGGAGCAGGACGACCTCAAGGCGATGGAGAACGACCCGGAGAACTTCTCTTACTTTGAGCGGGATATTCAGGGCCAGACCCACCTGCAGTCCACCATCGAGTGCTCCCGCGGGGCGAGCGGCCTGTTCGGCGCCTATGCGGCGCTCAACTATCTAGGGGTGGAGGGCTATCGCACCGTGCTGGCCCACTGCCTGCAAAACGCCAACTACTTCCGCTTCCGGTTAAGCCAGCTCGGCAACGTCAAGCTGGTGGCGCAGGAGAACCAGGGGCCGAGCGTGGGCTTCAAGATCTACAACCCCGAGTGGGTGCAGGACCCCGACGCCGAGTTCGCCTTCGAGCTGGCGCGCAGCCCGGATGCAGCCTACAAGGCGCGCTTGCAGTGCAACACCGACTACCACCGCAGCCTGTTTACCGGGCGCGGCAAGGTGGGGCTCTACACCAACTGGGTGGAGGCCATCGCTCACTCCGACTATGACGCCCGTGGCAAGTACTCCTATATCGCCGGGGAGAAGGCGGTCTTCATGAACCCGGCCTGCGGCCGCGAACAGATCGACGCCTTTATCGACCATATCCGCGGCTGATGGTGCAGCAGTGACGGGGCGCAGGCGGGTTTCCCCCTGCGCCCTGCTTTTTTATACACCAAGCAATTGAATCAAAAGGGCTTGCTTGCGAATGGCCCGGGAAGTGTGAGGCGCTGCACGTTCCTCCCCTCTGCCTCCCTTTCTGACTTTTATCCCCCTGTTTTTTCCGTACGGTATGGACTCCAACGGGTTGATTTTCAGCCGTGGACATCAACAAAGGAGTCGTTATGGACAAGCACAGACGCAGAGTCACCCTGGGGCTGTTGAGTACCCCCCTGGTCGCCACCCTCGCCGGCTGCAACAGCAGCAATGACAGCCAGGGGAGTGCGGCGGATTTTCGCACCACCCTGACCGACCGGCTGAGCGCCGAGCTGCACGACGAGCAGACGGCCCGCCAGCTGGCCCCCTTCATCGAGGAGGCCTGCTTCAACATGACCCCGTCCCGGGTCGCCATCGACCAGGCCCACTGCGTCATCGCCTTTGCCTTTGGCAACCGCCCCAACGCCTCGGGCAACCCGGATGAACTGGCCGAGCCCGGCCCCATGAACGAGGCGCTGGCCGCCTGCTGCGCGGCCCTCTATCGGCAAAAGCCGGTGCCCATGTACGTACAGTGGGAGATCGCCCGCTTCCTCGACTCGGCCCGCTATCCCGATATCCCGGCCCGGGATGTCATCTCCATCGAGCCTTATTGGGATGATGCGGGCAAGCTGGTCTACCTCAGCACGGACGGGGTGGTGGAGGCCATCGTCAGGGATTACGCCGGCGGAGAGGCCGCCGCCCTCGGCACGGCGGCCGTCATCGGTCACCGCGACCACGTCAAACGCTGCATCATCACCTGCCGTGCCCGCAAGGTGACGAGCCATGCCCCGGAGGGGATCGAACTGCCCGTCTGGTATGACGAGCAATCCGATCAACCCTGGACCCGTCGCCGCGACCTCTATGTATTGCAGGACATGTCTGTTCAGCTGCTCGGGATAGCTCAGGCGAATATCGCTCAGGCTTATCCGAACGGCTGAGGACGCCGCTCGGCGGATGGTGCAGTAGCGGATAGTGCAGTAGCGGATGGCGCAGTAAAAGAAAACGGCGGGATGATCCCGCCGTCTTTTATTGAAATAACCCTGCTTACTGTTTCTGGATGGCGGTCACGGTGAGCTTGCCGGCCGGGTTCTCGGCGTGAAAGCGCACCGCATCCCCCACCTTCAGATCTTGGAGCAGGGCCGGATCGGCCACCCGAAAGACCATGGTCATCGCCGGCATCTTGAGGTTGTCGATCGCCTCGTGCTTGATGCCGACCTTGCCGTTGGCCGCGTCGATGCGGCTGATGACCCCCTGGGTCATCATCATGTCGCCCATGCCCGCCATTTTCCCCATCTGGCTCATATCGTGGCCCTGATGGTTCATCATCTCGGTAGCCTGCAGGCTGGTGTGGGTAGCGAGGCCCATCAGCAGGGTCAGTGTCAGCATCTTGTAGTTCATCTTGGTTTCCTTGTTTGGCTTATGGAGTTGCAACGGGGTTGCTGTTTGTCCGCTTGAAAATGGTTTGTTCATCAGAGTGATGACTCCTGCTGTTCCGCGGTGGTCAGCTGCTGCACGCTTCGGCTGCGCCACAGGTAGTAGGCGGCAGGCAGCACCAAGAGGGTCAGCACCAGCGCGCTCACCATGCCGCCAATCATGGGGGCGGCGATGCGCTGCATCACCTCGGAGCCGGTGCCGTGGCTCCACATGATGGGCAACAGGCCCACGATGATGGTGACTACCGTCATCATCTTGGGGCGAAGGCGCAGGGCGGCGCCGTGGATCACCGCCCGGTGCAGACCCCCCTTGTCCGGCTTGCCACTGGCCACCAGGTCATCCCAGGCATGGTTGAGGTAGACCAGCATCAGGACGCCGGTCTCCACCGCCACCCCGGCCAGAGCGATAAAGCCTACTCCCACCGCCACCGAGAGGTTGAAATCCAGCAGCCAGAGGGTCCAGATCCCGCCCACCACCGCCAGCGGCAAGGTGGTGAGAATGAGCAGCACCTCCTGAACGCGGCGAAACGCCAGATAGAGCAGCAGCACGATAATGGCGACCGTGAGCGGCACCACGTAGGCGAGGCGCGCCTTGGCCCGCTCCATGTATTCGTATTGGCCGGACCAGGTGAGGGCGTAGCCCGCCGGCAGCACCAGCTGCTTGCCCACTTCGGCCTTGGCCTCTGCCACGAAAGAGCCGATGTCGCGGCCGCGAATATCGACGTAGACCCAGCCGTTGAGGCGCGCGTTTTCACTGCGCATCATGGGGGCCTCATCGCTGATGTAGACCCGCGCCACGTCCGCCAGCGCGATGCGGGCGCCGCTCGGTGTGACCACTGGCAGCAGCTCGAGGCTGGCTACCGAGTCGCGATAGCTCTGGGGGTAGCGCAGGTTGATGGGGTAGCGCTCGCGCCCCTCGATGGTCTGGCCCACCTCCATGCCGCCCACCGCAGTGGCGAGCACCGCCTGCACGTCTGCGATGTTGAGGCCATAGCGCGCAGCTTTCAGCCGGTCGATATCCACTTTCACGTAGCGGCCACCGGCTACCCGCTCGGCGTAGACCGATGAGGCGCCCTCCACCTTGCCAACGATCTGCTCAAGCTGCTGGCCGAGCTGCTGGATCACCTTGAGATCCGGCCCCGCTATCTTGATGCCCACCGGGGTCTTGATGCCGGTGGCCAGCATGTCGATGCGGGTCTTGATGGGGGGCACCCAGGCGTTGGTGAGGCCGGGGAAGCGGATGAGGGAATCCAGCTCCTCTTTGAGCTTCTCCGGGGTCATGCCTGGACGCCACTGGTCGCGTGGCTTGAGCTGGATGCTGGTCTCCATCATCACCAGATCGGCGGGGTCGGTGGCCGATTCGGCGCGCCCTGCCTTGCCGAACACGTTCTGCACCTCGGGCACGGTGCGAATGAGCTTGTCGGTCTGCTGCAAAATCTCCCGCGCCTTGCCCACCGAGATATTGGCCGCGGTGGTGGGCATGTACATGATGTCCCCCTCATCGAGCGGCGGAATGAACTCTGAGCCGAGGTACTTGAGCGGCCAGAAGCCCGCCACCGTCACCACGGCGGCGATGGCCAGCGTGGTTTTCGGACGGGCCAGCACGGCCTTGAGCAGTGGCACATAGCCCTGGCTTAGCCAGCGGTTGAGCGGGTTGGCCTGCTCCGCCAGCACCTTGCCACGGATGAAGTACCCCATCATTACTGGAACGAGCGTGATGGCGAGACCGGCCGCGGCGGCCATGGCGTAGGTCTTGGTGTAGGCAAGGGGGTGGAACATCCGCCCCTCCTGCGCCTCCAGCGCAAACACTGGCAGGAAGCTGATGGTGATGATCAGCAGGGAGAAGAAGATGGCGGGCCCCACCTCGATGCTCGCCTCGGTGATGATGCGCCAGCGGTTCTTGTCGGTGAGCGCCTCCCGCTCCATGTGTTTGTGGACGTTCTCGATCATCACGATGGCGCCATCCACCATGGCGCCGATGGCGATGGCGATGCCCCCCAGCGACATGATGTTGGCGTTGATCCCCTGCAGGTGCATCACGATAAAGGCGGTCAGGATGGCGATGGGCAAGGAGATGACCACCACCAGCGACGAGCGCAGGTGGAACAGGAAGGCGAGGCAGACCAGCACCACCACTGCGAACTCCTCCACCAGCTTGCCGGAGAGGTTGTCGATGGCGCGCTGGATAAGGTCGGAGCGGTCGTAGACGGTGACCACCTCCACCCCCTCGGGCAGGCTGCTTTTCAGCTGGGCGAGCCGCGCCTTGACCCCGTCGATGGTGTGCTGGGCATTCTCGCCATAGCGCATGACGATGATGCCGCCCACCACTTCCCCTTCACCGTTGAGCTCGGCCAGACCACGCCGGCTCTGGGGCCCGGTGACCACATCCGCCACGTCACCCAGCAGCAGCGGGGCGCCGCGCACATTGGTACCGAGCGGGATCTGCTTCAGATCCTCGACGCTTTTCAGATAGCCGTTGGAGCGCACCATATACTCCGCTTCCGCCATCTCGATGACGGAGGCGCCGGTCTCCTGGTTGCCCTGCTTGATGGCGGTCTCGATAAGGGAGAGCGGGATGCCGTAGGCGCGCAGCTTGTCCGGGTCGACCCGCACCTGATACTGGCGCACCATGCCGCCGACGGTGGCGACCTCTGAGACCCCCTCCACCGTCTGCAACTCGTACTTGAGGAACCAGTTCTGCAGCGAGGTGAGCTGGCTGAGGTCGTGCTTGCCGGTTCTGTCCACCAGCGCGTACTGGTAGACCCAGCCCACCCCGGTGGCATCGGGGCCGAGCTGGGGACGGGCGGAGGCGGGCAGGTTGGGGGCAACCTGGCTCAAATACTCCAGCACCCGGGCGCGGGCCCAGTAGAGGTCGGTGTTGTCGTCAAACAGCACATAGACGAAGGAGTCGCCGAAGAAGGAGTAGCCACGCACCGTGGTGGCCCCCGGCACCGCCAGCATGGCGGTGGTGAGCGGGTAGGTGACCTGATCCTCCACCACCTGCGGAGCCTGGCCCGGATAGGCCGTCTTGATGATCACCTGCACGTCGGAGAGATCCGGCAGGGCATCCACCGGGGTCTGTTTGACTGACCAGAGCCCCCAGGCGGTGAGCATGAGGGTCAATAGCAGCACCAGAAAGCGGTTGCCGATGGACCAGCGAATAATCGACGGGATCATGACTTCTTCTCCATCTCGGGCATCGCCATCTGATGCTGGCTATGGTCCATGCCTTCCATCTTGCCCATCTCATCCGATGCAGGCTTGGTGGCGTCGCCGTCAGTAGCGGGTGCCTTCTCCTGATGGATGCTGGTGATGCGGTACTCATCCCCCTCCTGCATTACCTGCAGGTGCAGGGTCTGCCCCTCGGCCAGCTGGCTGATGTCGACCCCCTCGGCAACGCTGAACTCCATCTCCATGGCGGGCCACTGCCACTCGGGGATGGGCTGGTGGGAAACCATCAGGGTGCGGTTGGCCATATCGATGCTTTCAACCTCGCCCTGGGTCCACACCTGGGCGGGGCGTACCGCCGTCATGCGCTGAAAGTCCGAATCGATGGCCGATTCGGAGTCGAGCAGGAACTGGGCCGAGCTGACGATGTTATCCCCAGCCTCTACCCCAGCCTTGATGGCCACCTTGTCGCCAAACTGGGGGCCCAGAGTGACGGCCACCGATTTGAAGCTGCCATCCCCCAGCGCCAGCACCAGCCGATCCTGACTGCCGGTGCGGATCACCGCTTCGCTCGGTACCACCAGCCGGGGTTCGCCCTGCCCGGTGCGAATGCTCACCTTGGCGAACATATTGGGTTTCAGGAACTCGTCCGGGTTGGCGAAGCGCAGCCGTACCTTGAGGGTGCGGGTGGCGGCATCCAGGGTCGGGTAGAGGTAATCCACCTTACCTTGCCAACTGCGACCGGGGGCATAGTCGAGGGTCATGGTGACCGGATCGCCCACTTTCAGTTGGGCGGCCTGACGCTCGAATACCTCGGCACTCACCCACACCTGTTTGAGGGTGCTGATGTTGAACAGGGCCGCGGCGGGCTCCACATACTGGCCTTCGCGCACCTTCAGCTCGGAGACATAACCGCTGCTGGGGGCATAGATACGCACCGTCTCCTGCACCTGACGGGTGCGCTTGAGGGCCGCAATCTGATCCGCCGGCACCTGCAGGGACTTGAGTTTGCCCTCGGCGGCGCGCAGCAGCAGCGGGTTGGCGGTATTGAGGGCGAGCAGGTATTCGTGCTGGGCGTTGACCAGATCCGGGGCGTAGAGCTCGTAGATCAGGTTCCCCTTGCTCACCTGCTGCCCCTCGCTCTTGATGGCGAGGGTGCGGATCCAGCCTGCCATGCGGGCGTTGACCGCCTCCAGCCGGCCCTCGTCATAGCCGACATAGCCCACCGTTTCGATCTGCTGGTGGATGGGGAGCTTCTCCACCTTGGTGAGCCGTACCCCCAGGTTCTGCTGGATCTCGGGGCTGATGGTGACGGTGCCCGGCGAGCCGCCCTGTTTTTCCTCATAGACGGGGATGAAGTCCATCCCCATGTTGTCCTTGGCAGGAGCATTGCGCTTGTCGCGCGGATCCATGGGGTTGACCCAGTAGAGCGGTGTCTTCTCCTTGGCCGCAGCGCCAGTTGTGGTCTGTTTGGCGGCCCAGTAGCCGCCACCGGCGCCGAGGGCGAGCAGCAGGGTGGACATCAACAGCGTCTTGTTCATGACAAGCCTCCGGCGCGCGGGAGGCGAAGGGGCGGCTGGCACGGCCGCGCGCAGGCAGACCGGGTAACGGGGGTGGATGACATGGTATCTCTTCTCTTCTGTCAGGCCGCCTGTGTGCGCGGACAGGGCATCACCACGAGGCGGCAAACGGGGCGCAGCTGCATCAGCGCGCACGGCTCCCTGCGAGCGGGCCGGTTGGGCCGGGGCACAGGGTCAGGCAAGGCGGCAGGAAACGGGCAAGCCGAGGCTTGCCGCTGCCGCAAGAGAAGCGCTTTCTAGTGGCGCAGCACCGACAGCATCAGGTGTCGGCGCGGCCAGGAGGGGGGATGGGTACCACGGGATCGCAGGAAGGGATCCCGCAACCAGTTGTCCAGCACGCTGCTCGCCGTCCCGAGGGGCAGCAGCAACAGCGGCAGAGCGAGCAGGGTCAGCAGGGCGGCCAGCAGCGGCAGGCCGGGAGTGCCGGTCGAGGTGAGCCCGCCATGCATCTGGCACTCCTGGCTGGCGGCATCTTGCGCTCCCGCATCCGGGCTGGCCCCGTGGCAGGAGAGCCCCTGCATGGCGTTGTCGCTCATGGCCTGATTGCCGTGAGTCATGGCGGCGTTGAGGGCATCCACCCCGTGCCAGCCGATGCAGAGGGTGAGATTGCAGACGAGCATCAGCCCCAGCAACAGCCGGGCAATGCGTTCGATGGGCAATCTCGCTACGAGCATGGGGAAAATCCTGACAATGACTGGGGGCACTGTAAACCTTACCTTGAGAGCAAGGTCAAGGTATGTGGGCAGCGGGATGGCGGCCGCGTGATCCCGCTCGCTGCTCGGGTCCGGCTGCGAGGTGTTGTCCCGCCTGGCGGATAAAAAAAGCCCCCGCATGGCGGGGGCTGTGACTCACGACTTACGACTTGGGCTGCGCCGTCTTGCCGCCGGCGCGTTCCGAGCGCCGCATGATGAGGCGGAAGAACAGCGGGATGAAGAAGATGGCGATGAAGGTCGCCGCCAGCATGCCGCCGATGACCGGCCAGCCGAGGGCATGACGGCTCGCCGCCCCGGCGCCGCTGGAGGTGACCAGCGGCACACAGCCGAGGATGAAGGCGAGGGAGGTCATGACGATGGGGCGAAAACGCAGGCGTGCCGCCTCCAGCGCCGACTCGATGAGGCTCATCCCCTCTTCGTGCTTCATCACCGCGAACTCCACGATCAGAATGGCGTTCTTGGCCGCCAGCCCGACCAGCGTCACCAACCCTATCTGGAAGTAGACGTTGTTGGTGAGACCCACCAGCCAGGTGGCCAGCAGGGCGCCGAACAGGGCGAACGGCACTGCGGTGATCACCGCAAACGGCAGGCTCCAGCGTTCGTACTGGGCCGCCAGGATGAGGAAGATCATCACGATGCCGAAGCCGAACGCGGTGCCCGCACTGCCGGCGGCCGCTTTTTCCTGATAGGCGGAGCCGGTCCACTCCAGCTTGGCGTCGTTGCCGAGGGACTCGTTGGCCACGGCTTCCAGCGCGGCGATGGCTTGACCGGAGCTGTAGCCCGGCGCCGGCTGCGCCATGATCTTGGCCGCCTGGAAGATGTTGAAGCGCTCCACCAGTTCGGGGCCGGTGGCATCACGCACCGTCACCAGGCTGCTGAGCGGGATCATCTCCCCCTTGTCGGAGCGCACATAGACGTTGCGGATGTCGCTCTTCTTGGCGCGGTAGTCCGCCTCGGACTGCAACTGCACCCGGTAGGTACGGCCGAACTGGTTGAAGTCGTTGACATAGACCTGGCCGAAGGTGGCCTGCATGGTGTCGAACACGGCGTTGATGGGTAACCCCAGCGCCTTGGCCTTCTCGCGATCCAGATCGAGATAGACCTGGGGTACGTTGGCGCGGTAGGTGCTGGTCACGCTGGCGAACTCGGGGCGCTGCTTGGCCGCCTCGAGGAAGCGCTGCACCTCGGCCGAGAAGGACTGGGCATTGCCGGTGCTGCGGTTTTGCAGGTAGGCCTCCAGCCCGCCGGTGGTGGACATGCCGGTGATGGGGGGCGGGTTGAAGGAGGCGACGAAGCCGTCCGCCAGCCCCATCAGGCTCATGCCCTGGAAGGTCTTGGCCAGGGAGAAGGAGTCCTGCCCGGCACCTTGCCGCTCGCTCCAGTCCTTGAGGGTGATGAAGCTGATGCCGCTGTTGCTGATGATGGCGTTGGAGAGGATGTCAAAGCCCGAGAAGGTGATGACGTCCTTCACGTTGGGGTTGGCCATCGCCATCTGGTCGAAGTCGTTCGCCACCGCCTGGGTGCGGGTGAGGGAGGCCGCATCCGGCAGCATGACTGCAGAGAGCAGGTAGCCCTGATCTTCGTTCGGCACCAGCTCGCCTGGCACCTTCATCAGCAGGCCGTAGATGGAGACCAGGATGAAGGCGATGATGGTGAACGCCACCCCGACCCGGCGGTTGAGGAAGGCGACACCGCGCACGTAACGGCGGGTGAGGCCGTCGAAGGCGTTGTTGAACCAGACGAAGAAGCGGGCCGGCTTGTGGTGGCCCTCTTTGAGCAGCACGGCACAAAGGGCCGGCGACAGGGTCAGCGCCACCAGACCGGAGATGGCTACCGACACCGCCACCGTGATGGCGAACTGCTTGTACATCACCCCGGTCATGCCGCCCATGAAGGCGACTGGCAGGAACACGGCGCACAGCACCAGCACGATGGCGACCACCGGGCCGGAGACCTCCTGCATGGCGAGGATGGCCGCCTCTTTGGGCGAGCACTTTTTCTCCTGCATGATCCGCTCGACGTTCTCCAGCACCACGATGGCGTCATCCACCACGATACCGATGGCGAGCACCATACCGAACAGGGTCAGCAGGTTGATGGAGAAACCCAGCACCAGCATGCCGGCGAAGGTCCCGATCAGCGACACCGGCACCGCGATGCAGGGGATCAGGGTGGCGCGGAAGTTCTGCAGGAACAGGTAGACCACCACGAACACCAGCACGATCGCCTCGAACAGGGTGTGTACCACCTCCTCGATGGAGATCTTCACGAACTCGGTGGTGTCGTAGGGGATCTGGTACTCGATGTCCTGCGGGAAGCGCTCCTTGAGGCGCAGCATGGTGGCGTGCACCTGATCGGCCACTGCCACGGCGTTGGCGCCCGGTTGCAGATAGGTGGCGATACCGATGGCCGGCTTGCCGTTGGCCTTGGCCAGCAGGTCGTAGTCCTTGCCACCGAGCTCGACCCTGGCCACGTCCTTGACCCGGATCTTCGAGCCGTCCGGCATGGAGCGGATGATGATGTTCTGGAACTCGCGCACATCCTCCAGCCGTCCCTTGGTCTGCACCGTGTAGGTGAAGTCGATGGGAGCCGTGGTTGGCTGGGCGCCGATCTTGCCGGCCGCAAACTGGGTGTTCTGCTCGCGGATGGCGCCGATCACGTCGCTCGGGGTGAGTTCGAGCTGGGCCAGTCGATCTGGCCTCAGCCAGATGCGCATGGCGTAGTCGGTGCCGCCGAACAGGGTGGTGTCACCGACCCCGGGAATCCGCTTGAGCTCGTCGATGATGTTGAGCAGGGCGTAGTTCGACAGGTAGGTGGTGTCGAAGGTGCCGTCAGGCGATTGCAGGGTGACCACCTGCAGGATCGAGGTCGATTTCTTCTTGACCGTCACCCCCTGCTTTTTCACCTCTTCCGGCAGCTGGGCCATGGCGGCCGAGACCCGGTTGTTGACGTTGATGGTGGCCTGATCCGGATCGGTGCCGATCTCGAAGTAGACGTTGAGGTTCATCTGGCCGTTGGAGGCCGACCCCGACTGCATGTAGAGCATCCGCTCCACGCCGTTGATCTGCTGCTCGAGCGGTGCAGCCACCGTCTGGGAGATCACCTCGGGGGTGGCGCCCGGATAGAAGGCGGTGACCGACACCACCGGCGGGGTGATCTGCGGGTACTGCTCGATGGGCAGGGATCGCATCGCCGCCAACCCGCCTAGCACTATGATGATCGAAATCACGCTGGCGAAGATGGGGCGTTCGATGAAGAACTTGGAAAACATACGAACTCCTTACTTGGCCGCGTTCTGGCCGCCCATCTTGGCGGTGATCGCTTTCATCTCTTCGGCGGAAACGGGCTTGACCACGGCGCCGGGGCGGGCCTTCATCAGCCCCTCGACGATGTAGTGCTCACCGGGCTCGAGGCCGCTGTCGATCAGCACGCCGCTGTCGACCACGGAACCGAGCTTGACCGGGCGGGGCACCACCTTGTTCTCTTTGTCCACCACCATCACCATGCGGTCGGCCTGGGACTGGACGATAGCGCGCGGCGGCACCAGGATGGCATTTTTGCGGGTGCCCAGATCGATGGTCATGCGCACGAACTGGCCTGGCAGCAGCACGCCGTCCTTGTTGTCGAAGATGGCACGGGCCCGGATGGTGCCGGTCTGCGGGTCGACCCGGCTGTCGGAGAAGTTGAGCTTGCCCGCTTCGGGGTAGACTGAGCCGTCCGCCAGCCGGATGTGGGTGCGCCAGTTGGTGGCATCCTTGGCCTCAATCAATCCCTTTTTCACCGAGTTCTCGAAGTTGAGGCGATCCTGCTCCGAGTAGGAGAAGTTGACGTAGAGGGGATCGAACTGGGTGATGGTGGTGAGCAGGCCGTTTTCGCCGCTGGTGGAGATGAGGCTGCCCTCGGACTGGGAGCTCTTGCTCGCCATGCCGTTGATGGGGGCGGTGACCTGGGTGTAACTGAGGTTGAGCTCGGCCTCTTTCACCTTGGCCTGGGCGGCCTGATGGCTGGCGATGGCCGCCTCGTAGTTGGCGATGGTGTCGTCATAGTCCTTGCGGCTCACCACCTGGCGCTTGAACAGCGGGATGATGCGATCCCGGTCGGCGCGCGCCTTGTTGAGGCGGGCCTGCTCCTGGGCCAGGGTGCCCTTGGCCTGGTCCAGTGCCACCTTGTAGGGCTCGGGGTCGATCAGGAACAGCGCCTGACCGGCGGTGACCGGCTGCCCCTCGATGTAGGTGCGCTTGAGCAGGATGCCGCTCACCCGGGAACGCACGTCAATTTCGCGAAAGCCGGCGGTCTCGCCCACCATTTCGGTGGTCATCGGCACGTCGGTCAGCTTGACCTCGGCTACCACCACGGGCACCGGCGGCAGTGCTTGGGCCCCGGTGGCCGGTTCATCACCACAGGCGGTCAGTGCGCTGGCCAGTGCCAGGGCGATACAGCCGCGCTTGAACATCTCTTCCCTGACGTATTGCACCTTCATCATCACACTCCTGTGGGATGGTGCGCGATTGCCGCGCCCAGCCTTTTTCTTCATGAACATGGTTAACTGCATGGTTACAAATTTAACTCATTGGATTACTGACAGTTTTCTAATGATAGAGCACGAATATTGAACCCAAGCTGCTCGATACTGAAAGTTGTCGGTGTCGATCGCGCAGTGGCGGAGGGGGCCGCGACAATTTGTGTCAGGCAGGCAGACCCTGCATCGTGACCTTGCTGGGGAGCAGGAGACCCGGAGGGAATTATAAGAAGGAAAAAGCGGGGGAAGTGGGGGCTTGGTCACAGAGGGGGCTTCAAATGCCCCCTCTGTTGTCGTTATCAGGCGAAGCAGGCCCAGATGGGGGCGTGATCCGAAGGCTTGTCGATGCCGCGCAGCTCGTAGTCGATGCCGGTCTCGGTCACGGTGTCCTTGAGGGCGTCGGAGGCCATGATGAGGTCGATGCGCAGGCCCCGGTTCTCGTCAAAGCCCCTGGAGCGGTAGTCAAACCAGGAGAAGCGCTCGCACTCGGTGGGGTTGGCGGCGCGGAAGGTGTCGGTCAGGCCGAACCCTTTCAGGCGCTCCATCCATTCGCGCTCAATGGGCAGGAAGGAGCACTTGCCATCCCGCAGCCAGCGCTTGCGGTTGGCCTCGCCGATGCCGATGTCGAGATCGGTGGGGGAGATATTCATATCCCCGATCAGCACCAGCTGATCGCCCGGGGTGTGGTGGGTCTCCAGATAGTGCTGCAGATCCTCGTAGAACTTCTGCTTGGCCGGGAACTTGGTCTCGTGATCCTGACTTTCACCCTGCGGGAAGTAGCCGTTCATCACCTTGATGAGGGAGCCGTCTTCGCGCTCGAAGGTGGCCATGATCATCCGGCGCTGGGCCTCTTCATCGTCGGTGGGGAAGCCTTTCTCCACCTTGACCGGCTTCTGCTTGCTCATGATGGCCACCCCGTAGTGGGCCTTCTGGCCGTGAAACTCTACGTGATAGCCCATGGCCTCCACGTCGGCCAGCGGGAAGGCCTCGTCGTGTACCTTGATCTCCTGCAGGCCGATCACATCCGGCTGATGCTTGTCGATGATGGCTTGCAGCTGGTGCAGGCGGGCGCGCAGGCCATTGATATTGAAAGAGATGATCTTCATGTCCGGGATGCTCATGTCATTTTTATAAGTGGCTATTGGACTAGGAATCCGCCGTGGATGCAAGTTCGAGGGCTGTGACTGGCGCAGCTGCTCGGTAACCTGTTCACGAACTGTCGCTAGAGGCTGTCAGCAAGGTGAAGCGCAGCGCAGGAACCAGAGCGTATAGATATACGTGAGGATTCCGAGCAGCACATGAGCCTTGATCACGGCCTCGCAGCAAGATCGTGGGCAGGTTGTCAGCGGGTCATCTTCTTGACAAACACCACCACAAACAGCGCCAGCGTGAAGCTGCCGGTGAAGGCCTCGAAGGCGGCGAAGAGCCGTGACAGGCCGATGGGGGTGAAGTCGCCATAACCCAGGGTGGTGAAGGTCACCACGCTGTAGTAGAGGCACTCCAGCAGAAAGATGGCGTTTTGCTCGAGGGGGGCACCGGGCCGGTAGATGAGGTGGTTGCCGTTGAAGCTCAGGCCAAAGAAGAAGTAGAAGATGCTGCAGATGAAGATGAGCAGCAGGGAGAAGAGCACCACCCGCATGGGGGCCTCGCCGTAGCCGCAGAACAGATCGACGATCCAGGAGGTGAAGCGCTGGGTCGACCAGAACGGCAACTGCAGTCGGCGCATGGTCAGCTCCTGCTGGATGTAGCGGCCGGACATGGTGAAGATGCCCTGCGCCTCTGAGGCCTTGCGCAGATCGCGATAGGTCTCTTCGGCCTCCTTCAGCCAGATGCGGGCCTGTACCGGGTCGCGCTCCTTGCGGCCGCGCCGCTCCTGCATCAGCCGCTTGCCGGTATCCAGGTTGTCGAGGCGGGTGTTGTGCCAGCGAATGCCGAGCAGGTTGACGTCGTCGAGGGTGGCGCAGTGCAGGTTCGCTTCGCTGAGATCCGCCTTCATCAGGCTGCCGCCCTTGATGCGAATGCCGTAGAGGTGGGCTCCCTGCAGATTGGCACGGTAGAGGTTGCACTGCTCCAGCAGGAACCCCTGCGGGGCCCCTTTTTTCACCAGGTTGAGGCCCGCCAGATTGGCGCGGGCCAGTTGCAGGCCGTGACACAGCCCGCCCTGCTGGATGTAGTGCTCCAGCTCGCGGGCGGTGTGGGGATCCTGATGATTGGCATGGGGATCGTGCCAGCGGCACAGATCATGGTCCCCCGCCTCTTCGCTGCAGTGGCGACCGTCCGCCACCAGATATCGACACATGGCCATCGCCACTTTCCTCCCTTTGCCGAGTCAGTATCAGCATAGGCGAGCGGGCTCTGGTCAGCTGAGCTGGGTAAACTCCTGACGCAGCTTGCGAAAACGATCCTGCTGGGCCGGATTGAGGGGGATGCCGTCCAGCACCTCCAGGGTCTCCTTGCACTCGGCGCCAAACTCCGGGCTCTTGCGGTTTTTTTGCATCAGCTGCAGCAGCACCTGGATCTTGTTGAGGGCGGCGCCGGTATTGGCCGGGGCCCGGCGCAGCGCCTCGCGAAAGTGGCCGAGCGCCTGCTCCAGCTCGCCGCTCTGATAGGCCTTGATGCCCAGCTCGTTGAGCTGCTGGTAGCGCTGGCGACGCTCGAGCACCGTCTTGTCGTCGCGGGTGGCCTGGATGCAGGTGGTGAGCAGCCGATCCTCGTCTTCGGCCAACAGCGCCTGCAGGCTTTCGGCATATTCGAATTCACCGAGCTGATAGAGGGCGAGGATGGTCTCGCCCAGCAGGCTGGGGGGCATGGTGGCCGGCTGATCGAGCCAGTTCTGGTTGGCGCGGTAGAGCATCTTCTTGCCCTTGAGCAGCTCGCCCAGGGCGATCTGCACCCGGGCCTGGCAGATCTGCTCGAACACCGGGTAGTTGAACTCCGACATCATCAGCGAATCGCGGATGCGCGACAGGGCCGAGTTGACCTGCTTTTGCAGGTTGGCGATGTGGTAGATGTCGTTGCTGTTGAGGGCGTAGAGGGTCAGCGACTGGATATAGGCCCCCAAGTAGTGGGGGGTGCGATGGATGGAGTTGCGCGACAGGTCGATCAGCGAAAGCAACACGTCCTTGGCCTGGGCGTAGTCGTGGCGCAGCAGGCACACCTCCGCCAGTCGGCGTGAGAGCTGCACCGACTGGGGCGAGATGTCGACCGCCCGCTTGAGCTCCTGCTGGGCCTGCTCGTCATTGCCGAGCGCCAGCTGGGACTCTGCCAGCCAGAGGTGGGCCTCCACCATCAGCGGGGTGTTCTTGAGGGTGGCCTGCAGGTGGCTCACCGCCTCTTCGTTCAGCCCCAGAGTGTGGCACGCCTTGCCGAGGGTGAGCCGGGCCCAGCTGTTCTCCTGGCCGGCCAGCAGCTGGCGCATCAGGCTGCGGGCCTCTTTGGCCTGGCCCAGCTTGAGCTGGGTGTCGGCCTGCAGACAGCGGCAGAAGTTGGCAAAGCGCGGCACCGCGTCGGCCCGCTCGGCGCACGCGGCGAGCAGGGCGGGCAGATCCTCTTTGGCAAGGGCGCTGAACACGCTCTCCAGCGCCTGACGGCGGGCGAGGGCGCGTTTGAGGCGAAACGAAAACTGCTCCTGGGAGAAGGGCTTCATCAGGTATTCGTCGGGCTCTGCCTCCAGCGCGCTCAGCACCATGGCGCGGGAGCTGTCACCGCTTACCATGATCACCACGCTCTGGGGCGGAATGAGTTTCTGATCCCGTAGGCTCTCCAGCAGCTGGCGGCCGTTCTCGCCGACCCCTAGCTCGTAATCGAGCAGGTAGATGTCAAAGGTCTCTTTCTGGCAGCGCCGTCTCGCCTCTTCGGCCGAGTTGACATAGGTGATGCGGTTGATGCCGATGTTGATCAGCATCGCCTTCATCATCACCTGAAAGGAGCGCTGTTCGTTGACCAGCAGGATGCGCTTCGGTTTGGGTGGGGCTTTTTTCTCTGGCTCGGATTCCGGTGTCTGCATCTGTCTGGTCAGGGCGCTACGGGCGGATAACAGAAGTGTGCCACCAAAGCGCGCAGACAGGCAATTGAACATGGGGCGCAGCCGTGGTTTTTCCGCCAAGCCCCGCCATTCATGGCTTCTGCCGGACCAAATAGGGGGCAGATTGGGGGAGGGGAGGCGGCGGACGCCTGCCTGACTTGAACGGCGAAGCCGCCCACCGCCCGGCGCTGAGATCGCCCCTTCGGGTGGTTTTTTTTCCGGACGGGGATTGTGCGCTCAGGTGTCTTTTGATACCACTGAACGCTTTCCCCTGCGGATCAGCTGCCATTGCGCGACAAGGAGTTCCCATGCGCCTGCCCCCCTTTCCTCCGCTGGTCTGGATCGTGATCCTGGGCACCTTCATGGTGCGCACCAGTTTCTTCATGGTCTGGCCCTTTCTCTCCATCCTGCTCTACCGGGAGTATGATCTCTCGGCGTCCGGCATCGGGATGCTGCTGGGTGGCGCGGCCGTGCTGTCCTGCCTCATCGGCTTCTACGTCGGCTGGCTCTCCGACCGGCTTGGCCGGCGCACCATACTGCTGCTCGGCTGCGCCCTGTCGTGCGGCGCCTACCTGCTGCTCGGGTTTGGCCACTCCCTCTGGCTCATCGCCCTCGGGGTGTTTGGCTCGGGTCTCTCCTACGCCTTCATCGACACGCCGGGCAAGGCGTTGATGGGGGACCTGCTGCCCGAGAAGGCGCAGCGGGAGCTGGCTCAGCACCTGCGCTACTTCCTGCTCAACGTGGGGGCGGGGGTGGGGCCCCTCATCGGCGTCATGGTGGGGCTCGGTGCGCGCCAGGAGACCTTCGTGGTGACGGCCGCCAGCTATGGCCTGCTCGGCATCGCCTTCCTGCTCGGTTTTCGCCGCGAGTGCGCTGGCCGGCCGGATGCGGGTCTCACCCTGGGGGCCATGCTCAGGGTGGTGGGGCGGGATCGGGCCTTCATGCTGTTCATCCTCGCCAATCTGCTGATGATGCTGGTCTACGCCCAGGTGGAGTCGCCGCTGATCCAGTACCTGACCCGCGCCGGTGCCCCCGAGGTGGAAACCCTGGTGGCCCTGCTGGTGGCCACCAATGCGTTGACCATCATCATCCTGCAGTTTCCGCTGCTGCACCTGACCCGGCGCTGGCGGGTGAGCCTGCGGCTGCAGTTCTCCATCCTGCTGATGGCGTCTGCCCAGGTGCTGTTTGCCCTGTCGAGCCCGGCCCTGCTGTGGCCCTGGCTGGTGGCGGTGTTCTTGCTGAGCGTGGGGGAGGCGGTGCTGTTCCCGCTCTTCAACGTGCTGATCGACGAGATGGCACCGGCCCACCTCAAGGGGAGCTACTTTGGGGCCAGCGCCCTGGCCGGGCTCGGCTGGGCGCTCTCGCCCCTGGTGGGGGGCTGGCTGTTACAGATGTGGGGCGGCCCGGCCCTGTTCGCCGTGATGACCGCGATTTGCGTGCTGGTGTTTTTCCTCTATGGGGCGGGCAACCGGGTGGCGCGTCCGTCTGCCGACTCGGCCGGCTGCGGGGAGTAATACGGAAGTAGCTTGGCTGTGGTCACTGGCCTGATGTCGGGGAGGGCGCGCCTGCACCGGGCCGAATGACCCAAGCTGCCGGTGGCTCCGGAGCCCTCCCATCGACTAACACAGACGTGAAGACAACGAGGCCCCGCAGTGCGGGGCCTCTTTTTTATGACAGCTGGTTTATAGCTGCTGATTTATGGTTTTTTGGCCACCAGGTAGGGGGCGAACTGGGGTGTATGGCTGGCGGCGAAGCCCTGCTCGGTCTTGACGATGAGATAGACCGCAAGACCGTGCGCTTTGGCAAAGGCCATCGCCTGCTCCGGCCCCATCACCATGAGGGCGGTGTCGAGGGCGTCGGCCTCGAGCGCGGTCGGGGTGATGACGCTGGCGGAGACCAGCTTGTGGCTGATGGGCTGGCCGGTGGCGGGGTCGATGATGTGGGAGTAGCGCTTGCCGTCGAGCTCGTAGTAGTTGCGATAGCTGCCGGCGGTGCTGAGGGCCATGCCGTTGGGGATCACCACGTCCGAGAAGGCGCCGGGCTGGTCGGACGGCTCGACGATGGCCACTCGCCAGGGCTTGCCCTTGGCGTTGTTGCCCTTGCTGCGCACGGCGCCGGCCACCTCGATGAGGTAGTTGTGCACCCCTTTTTGCTCCAGCAGGCCGGCAATCTCGTCAGAGGCCGCCCCTTCGCCCAGGGTGGAGAGATCGAGGTATAGATCGGGGATGCGCTTGCCGAGCAGGAAGTGATCCCCCTCGGGCACCAATGTCAGCCGGTCGATGCCCACCTTGTGGCGGGCGCTGGCGATCTGCTCGGCGCTGGGTCGTTTGACGGGCCGCTTGTCCGGCCCGAATCCCCACAGGTTGACCAGCGGCCCCACGGTGACGTCGAGCTTGCCTGCGGTGAGATGGCCGGCGTCGATGCCCTGCTGCACGATGTTGGCCATGGTGGCGGGAATGACCATGGGGGGTTGGCCGCGGCCCTGATTGAAGCGGGAGATAAGGGAGTTTGGGTCGTAGGTGGAGATCTCGTGATTCATGCGCAGCAGCAGGGCATCGACCTCTTGCTGCAGCGCCGGCTCGCCGCCCGGGAAGGGGTCGCTCAGGGTCACCGCGTAAAAGGTGCCCATGGTCTTGCCCTCAATGCGGGTCTGGGTCGGGGCTGGCTGACAGGCGGTCAGCATCAGCAGCAGGGTCAACAACAGGCCACGGTGGGCCGGGCGAGCAAAAAGCGACATGACGGATCTCTTTGGCTGAAACGGATGGCACGGGGCGCAAGCGTGCCGGGGTCGCCAGCTTAGCCAAGGGGGCGGCGGCGGGCGAGTCGCGGCTGGACAAAAGTACGGGGGATAATTAAACAAAGAGTGATTAGTGCGTGGCGCGGCCGGTTCGTCCAGACAAAAAATGGGGATAATCTGGTGACCTGACCCGCAGCTTTGCGCTAAAGACATAGCCGAATGACGACACTTGAGTAGAATAAGGTCGATTTTGACAGCATGTTTGCCAGCCATGGTGCGAGCCCGCAGGCAATTGTGTTGCCATCTATTGCCAATCAAAGGAGAGGATGATGAAAAAGGCGATTACCCTGCTGTTTCTGAGCACCCTGGCGGCCCCGGCTCTGGCCGATGAGTGCGCGTTGGTCATCGAAGGCAATGATGCCATGCAGTACAACCTCAAGGAGATGAGCGTCCCGGCCACCTGCAAAGAGGTAACCGTGACCCTGAACCATACCGGCAAGATGCCGGTGACCGCCATGGGCCACAACTGGGCGCTGGCCAACACCGCCGACTATCAGGCCGTGGCCACTGCCGGCATGAGTGCCGGTGCCGACAACAACTACCTGCCCAAGGATGACCCGCGTGTGCTGGCCCACACCAAACTGGTGGGCGGCGGTGAGAGCACCAGCGTCACCTTCAAGACCGACGGCCTGGCCGGCAAAGATCTCACCTTCTTCTGCTCCTTCCCCGGCCACTTCGCCATGATGAAGGGCACCTTCAAGGTCGGCTAAGTACCGCTTGTCGACCCAGAAGCCGGGCACTGCCCGGCTTTTTTGTGCTCGCTTGCGGCGATTTTGGCGTCAGTTGGATGCCGGTGCGTGCACTATGGCGCGCCGTTTTATGATCCGGCGCCGGGTGAGCGGGGGAGTGAGAGGGTAAAATAGGCGCCTTTTGGGCCTGCTGGGCCCGCTCGAGAGGAAGCAGGTCGTCATGAAAACCATGAAATGGGTGATCAGCGGTTGCCTGCTGCTGGTGTGCGCCATCGCGCTGGCAGCGGAGCCGCCGGTCAAGAAGAGCAGAAACGGTATCTGCCATCCCCAGGGCGGTACCTATTACAGCCGTACCAAGCACTACACCCCCTACAACTCCATGCAGGCCTGCCTCGACAGCGGCGGACGGGCGCCCAAACGCTGACCGGTGTCAGGCCTGCTCCTGCCGCCTACTTGGGCTGCAGGGTAAAGAAGGCGATGGCGCTCTTCTTCTGGCAGTCGAAGTGGATGCTCTGCTCGCCGCTGATCAGCAGGGTCTCGTTGACCGCCATGGGGTGGCCCGCCGCCGCGAGCTGGCCGCTCAACAGGTAACAGAGATAGGTCTTGTCCGCTTCCAGAGTGAGGGTGAGCGGGAAGGGCAAGTTGAGCACCCGCACATTGGCGCTGAGGCGGGCCGGATCATAGATGAGCCCCAGATCCGTCACCTCTTTTTTCAGCAGTTCGCAGTGGGTGTCGTCATCCCCGCAGAAGTGGGCCGCCTCGAAGGTAGCGTAGGGGTGGCCGTTGAGCACGAAGCCGGCCCCGCTGATGGGCAGCAGGATGCGCTGATAGCCGGGGAATTTCGAGAAGGGGCCGGCCCCCTTGATGGGCGCCGAGCTCAGCCGGTAGGCAAAATCGAGCTTGTCGAGGCTGGCGCCGGCAGGGGAGATGAGGATCTGGGCTGTGGTGCCCTGCTTGTTCTTCCAGGGCATCTTCAGCTGGTCGGACTCTTTTATCAGGGTGATCAATGGCGCCTCGGCAGGTGGTGAGCGGGGTTAATCGTGTGGCCAGTGATACCACCCAACCCGCCGCTCCACAAGGTTGCCGCCGTCCCCGGCCATCTGCTTGCCCACTATTTCGCCGACGCCACCCGCTTCGCCCCTACTTGTCCCCTGCAGCGTCGTCATTCCTGTATGAAATACCGCCACAAGGCTGCGGCACTCACCGGCCATCTGCTTGCCCACTATTTCGCCGATGCCACCCGCTTCGCCCCTCCTGGTCCCCTGCCGCGTCGTCAGCCCTGTATGAAATACCGCCACTTGGGCAAGGCGGGCAAGGGCAAAGCCTCAGGCTGTGATCCCGGCGCTGTTAAAGCGGCGGCGGCTCGCTACACTGGCTGCTCTGTTGCCCAAGGAGGCCCCATGACTCACAAGATCATTCTGGATACCGATCCCGGTATCGATGACGCCATGGCAATTCTGTTTGCCGAAGCCCACCCCGCCATCGAGCTGCTCGCCATCACCACCGTATTTGGCAATGCCACCATCGAGAACGGCACCCGTAACGCCCTCTGGCTCAAGCAGCAATACGGCATGAAGGCGGACGTGGCGCAGGGGGCGGCGGCCCCGCTGCGGCGCGAACCTGTGGGCCCGACGACCGTGGTGCACGGGCCGAGCGGATTTGGTGACGTGACGGCGGGGGAGGTGACCCTGGCGCCGGATCCCCGGCCGGCCTGGCAGTATATCGTCGAGGCGGTGAAGGCCGCGCCCGGCGAGATCACCCTGGTCACCATAGGTCCGCTCACCAACCTGGCGCTGGCGCTGCAAGAGGCCCCCGAGATCACCGGCCTGGTGAAGCAGGTGGTGGTGATGGGGGGCGCTTTTGGCGTCAACGGCCATCGCGGCAACGTGACTCCCTATGCCGAGGCCAACATCCACGACGATCCGGATGCCGCCGACCGGGTGTTCACCGCCGACTGGCCGGTGGTGATCATCGGGCTGGACGTGACCCAGCAGAGCTTCTTCAGCAGCGCCTATCTGGATGCACTGCGCGACGATGCGGGGGAGCCGGGGCGCTTCCTGTGGGATGTGAGCCGCTTCTACCTGCGCTTCTACTCGGAACGGATCGGGCTCGACGGCTGCCACGTACACGATCCATCTGCCATCGCCTACGTGATCGATCCAACCCTGTTCACCCTGCGCGAGGGGCCGGTACGGGTCATCAGCGAGGGGCCCGCCATCGGTCACACCCTGCAGAAATTTGACGGCAAGTCCCACCCCCACGACGGCTGGGCCGATTACCGTGCCCAGCAGGTCGGGGTGGCGGTGCGGGATCAGGCGCTGCTGGCGCTCTATCGGGAGACGCTGGTGGCCTGGGGCCGCAGCCGTTAGTGGGCTCGGCGAGCGGGGGCCTTGCGGCCGGGATTGAGGCGCGGCTGTGATCCGCGCCAAACAATCGGGGGCCAGTTGCGGCTTATACTGTCCGCAACCGTGTGAAGAAGGAGAAACAGGATGGCCTGGTTGTCGTTGCTGGTGGCGATCGCCCTCATCTGGTGGTTGATGAAGCTGGGGCGTGGCGCCCTGTTCGAGATCCGGCTTGCGCCCGGCAAGGTGCAGGTCAAGCGGGGCAAGGTGTCGCCGGCGTTCATCGAGCATGCCAGGCAGATCCTGCGCCACGAGACGGTGCGCGGGCGCATCCTGGGTCAGCGCGATGGCGACGGGGTCAAGCTGGTCTTCTCCCGCTCCATCCCCGAACCGGTGGCCCAGCGCTTTCGCAACATCTTCCCCTATGGCGATTACCGGCTGGGGGCGGTGCCGCTCTCCGGCTCCAAACCGCGCAAGGGGTGAGTCATCACTCACATAGCAAACGGGCCTCCACTGGAGGCCCGTTTCGTTATGGTCGGCGTGACTTATTGGTGCAGGGCGCGCTGGGCCTTGACCGTCTCCGGCTTGATGGCCACCCCTTCATTGCCCCAGGAGGCGCGCAGGGTGTTGACCAGCTCGGCGATCTGCTGATCGTTGAGGGTCCAGCCATAACCCGGCATGTGGTAGCCGATGTTGCCCTGGGTGACCGGGGTCTCGGCGCCGTGCAGCAGCACGTTGAGCAGGCTGCTCGGATCCTCGGCCAGCACGGTCTGGTTGCCCACCAGCGAGGGGATGACGTGGTCATTGCCCTGACCGTTGACCCCGTGGCAGGTGGAGCAGTACATGGCGTAGTCCGCCTTGCCACCGGCACTGGCGTAGGCCCGGTTGCCCTTGCTGACCGCCGCGTCGTCGTCGAGTTCGGTCAGGTAGGTGGCGATACTGGCCAGATCCGCGTCGCTGAAATACTGGCTGCTGTGCGTGATCACTTCCGCCATGGGGCCGCTGACGGCCTGATGCTGGCTGCGGCCGGTTTTCAGCAGGTCGATCAGCGCCTGCTTGTCGTAGCGGGTGCCACGAATGTTGGGGGCATACCAGCCATCCAGGGTGGCGCCGCTCAGATAGAGGGGATCCGCCTCGGTCAGGGCTTTTTCCTGCATGCCGAGCCCGCGCGGGGTGTGGCAGCTGCCGCAGTGGCCCGCCCCCTGCACCAGATAGGCGCCGCGGTTCCACTCCTCGCTCTTGCCGGCCACCGGGGTAAAGCGACTGTCATCGTGATAGACCCAGTTCCAACCGTTGAGGGGCCAGCGCATGTCGAGCGGCCAGGGGATGTCGCTCTCCTTGTTGGCAACAGCCTGCGGCTGCACATCCTGCATCAGGTAGTGGTAGAGGGCGGTGAGATCCTCATCGCTCATCTTGGCGTAGGCGGTGTAGGGCATGGCCGGGTAGAGGGGATCGCCGCTGCGGGTGATCCCTTCGCGCATCACCTTGATGAACTCGGGCAGGCTGTAGTTGCCGATGCCGTGGGTCTTGTCGGGGGTGATGTTGGTGGCATAGACGGTGCCGATGGGGGTGGGGAAGCCCTTGCCGCCGGCCAGCGGCTTGCTCGCCTCGCTGGTGTGGCAGGCGGTGCAGTCCCCCAGCTTGGCCACGTATTCGCCGGCCGACATGGCAGGCGCGGCCTGCAGGGTGAAGGCGGGCAGGGCCAGCAGCACGGCGCTGGCTGTCAGGGTCAGGGTCAGGGTACGGATCATTTGGCACCTCCCTTGTGCATGGCAACCAGCTCGTTGACGGCGCGCCAGGCTTGATCGATGGCGGAGTGGGCGTAGGGGCTCCAGTCCGAGTCAGAGTTGGCGATGGTGATGTTGCCGACCGGCTTACGCCCCAGCTCGATCCACTTGTCGCATTGCTCCTCGTCATCAAACAGGGTGTTGGTGATGTAGGAGTAGCCGTGGGACCAGCGGTTGACCGTGATGGCGAGGATATCCTGCTCATGGTTGAAACCGGCGCTGCCCAGCATCCCCTGCAGCTGTTCGCGGATCATCTGCTCGTGCTGCTCGAACGGCATGCCGAGGATCATGGCGCGCCCCTTGCGGGACTGCTCGCGGGCCGAGAGGCCGCTGCCAGGCAAGGTCGGCACGTAGACCATGTGCAGGCACATGGGCTGATCCGGGTTCTTGGGATGCTCGTAGCCGCCAAGGTTGACCGGGTAGTCGAGCTTGACCCGGCTGTAGGGGGCAGCGGGAGAGTAGACCTCGTGCACCCCCAGCTTGACGAAGGACTGCCAGTTCTTGATCACCACCTTGGTGTAGACCAGCGGCGCCTTGACGTTCTGGCGCAGTGCCTCCTTCTGGGGCTCCGGCATCTCGGGCACCATGTAGGGGATCATCATGTTGTAGCCGGCCATGATGGACTGCTTGGCCCGCACTCGGTGCAGTTTCCCCTCCTTGATGTAAGTGACGTCCACTCCCTGTTTGCCGTCTTTGAGCGGCACGTTTTTGGCCTGCAGCGCCGTGCTGCCAAGGCGCAGTTGCACCTTGTGCTCGGGCAGGTCGAGCTTGCTGTAGTCAAACTTGGCCAGCACTACGTCCTGCATGGTGTGGCCGGGGGCTACCTGCGGGATGAGCTTGCGCACCATCAACCGGGTCAGGCCGGCGTTGCCGTCCGGGAAGTGGAAGATGTAGGGATCGTCCAGCTCCGCCTGCTCCTCGGCATCGAGCGGGGTCAGGTTCATGCCGCCAAAACCGGGCAGGGCGCACAGACGTGCATCGGCGCAGGCCGTGGCGTCGATGCCGACCGCCTGGAAGTCGTTGGTGCGTTGCTGGAAGTAGGTGATGGCTCGCTCGCTCAGGCCCACCTTGTCGCGCAGGAAGGTGGTATAGCTGTTGCGGGTCATCCAGAGGTCTTTTTCCGCCTGGGTCATGCCGCTCAGGTAGTCGGTCTTCTCCTCGTGCAGCGCCAGCAGGGCCGCCTTGTCGGCATCATCGAGCGGGAAGTCGCCGATAAACTCTGCCAGCGGCCGCCGTTCAGGCGATCGCGCGGGATGTCGTCGGCCACGTTGTGGCCCGGGTCACCGCTTACCACCTTGTTGACGCCAAAGTGCTTCTCGTCGAAGTAGACGCCGCGGCTCAGGCCCAGATCCGGGTAGAAGGTCTGCTGGAAGCCTTTTGCCAGCTCGTCGATGTTGACCTCGAGTGCCTTGAGCAGCCCCAGTGCCACCGGGCTGTAGACAGAGCGCGGCGATTGCAGGGATTCGCTGCCGCCGTAACCCAGCCGCAGGCCGTCGGGGGTGGTGAACTCGTTGCGCTTGGCGTGGCCACCGAAGTCGTCGTGGTTGTCGAGCAGCAGGATCTTTTTGTCCGCGCCGAGCAGTTGTTGATAGAAGCAGGCGGCCGCCAGACCGCTGATGCCGGCGCCGACGATCACCAGGTCATATTCGCCCTCGAGGGGAATGTTGGCGAAGTCATACTGTTTGCCGTCGCGGGCGATGCTGTGGGCCGGTTCGAAGGAGCCCGGGTGGTTGCCGCGCAGCCCGGTGAGGGCGGGCGGGTAGACCAGCGTTTTTTCAGCCAGTGCCGTGCCGCCTTCGGCCGCTTGCAGCAGCTTGATGGGGGCGACCCCGGCCGCAATGGTGATGGCAACGCCGTTGAGAAAGTCTCTGCGTGTGATGCTCATGGCAATCCCTGTGTATGAAGAGTTGAATGAGAAATGGGATAGGGTTGAATTCGTGACTGGCGAGTAACGAAGGGGCGCAACCTACCGCCATATCCGGATGGAGTCCATGGGTTTGATAATAACTTATTAAACAAAATGATGGGTCATGTGATCGATGGGAATGATGAGATGCGTAGAATATGCATGTTTGCAGGCAAAGCCGCACCAACATCATGGAATTAATTGAAACTTAATTTGATTAATTATGGTTAATTTCGAGTCCCTGTGTTGTCCGGTCATGAGCGACCAATGTGCACGGATATCAGCCTGAAATTTCGCCGGCTAGTCACAAAAGGGTGTCATTTATCCTTGCCAAATAAAGGGTTAAATTGCTGATTGTCTGTTTAATAAACAGATGCAGGGCGAAATAAAACCAGCTGGTGATTGATTTGTGTCGAGTCGGTTTTGATAAATTGCATGACGTCAAGGCATTAACATGCAACACACAGAAATCGCAATCCAAACACAAGTGAGGGATTAATTTTTCATGTTGTTCACATACCCCCCGGTTGAAATAGAATGCTGCGTTTTTCTTACAACTTTAGCCCTGCGAAGATGAGGACATTGCATGAGACCTTTTGATGTAAAGAGGGGCTTGGGCGCTTTGCTGTTGCTCGCGACTGCCGGCTTGCTGAGCGGCTGCGACATGGCTCTGATGAGCCCCAAGGGACAAGTTGGTCTGGAGCAGAAGTCACTGATACTGACCGCACTCGGCTTGATGCTGATTGTGGTGATACCGGTGATTGTGATGGCGGTGGCGTTCGCTTACAAATACCGAGCGTCCAACACCAAGGCCACCTATGCACCGGACTGGGCCCACTCCAACAAGATTGAAGCGGTCGTCTGGACCGTACCCGTCATCATTATCGCCATCCTGGCGGTGATCACCTGGAGAACCTCCCATTCTCTGGATCCCTACAAACCGTTGGAATCCGAGGTGAAACCGATCCAGGTCGATGTCATCTCCCTTGACTGGAAATGGTTGTTTGTCTATCCGGAACTGGGCATCGCCTCGGTCAACGAGCTGGCATTCCCGGTCAACACCCCGGTCAATTTCCGGGTGACGTCCGACACCGTGATGAACTCCTTCTTCATTCCCCAGCTGGGCGGCCAGATCTACGCCATGGCGGGCATGCAGACCAAGCTGCACCTGATCGCCAACGAGGCAGGCCAGTACAAGGGTATCTCGGGCGGCTACAGCGGCGCCGGTTTCTCCGGCATGAAGTTCAACGCCATCGCGACGCAGGATCAAGCCGGTTTCGACGCCTGGGTTGCCAAGGTGAAGGCCTCCTCCAAGGCGCTCAACACCATGGATGAGTTCAATGCCCTAGCCAAGAAGAGCGAAAACCACCCGGTGGAGTATTTCGCCAGCGCCGATCCCAAGCTGTTCGTCAATACCATCAACAAGTTCATGGGCGACATGAAGCACGGCGAGCACGCCGCCATGCAACACGGCGAAAAGCAGGCCGCGATGTCCCATGACGAATCCATGAGCCACGAGGGCATGGAGCATGATGCCTCCATGAACCACGCAGGCATGGAGCACGGCGACGCCATGCACCATGAGGCCCAGGGCGAGCAGATGGACCACGCCGGCCACATGCCGGCCGACAAGACTGTGAAAGCGGGTACTAACTGATGTTTGGAAAATTAACACTCGACGCTATTCCGTACCATGAACCCATCATCATGGTCACGATAGCCGGTATCATTCTGGGGGGCCTGGCCGTCGCCGGGCTCATCACCTATTTCGGCAAGTGGCAATATCTGTGGAAAGAGTGGCTCACCTCGGTGGACCACAAACGCCTCGGTATCATGTATCTCATCCTCGGCATGGTCATGTTGCTGCGCGGCTTCGCCGATGCGGTGATGATGCGTACCCAGCAGGTCATGGCCTCGGCCGGTGGCGAGGGCATACTGCCACCGCACCACTACGACCAGATCTTCACCGCCCACGGCGTCATCATGATCTTCTTCGTGGCCATGCCGCTGGTGATCGGTCTGATGAACATAGTGGTGCCGCTGCAGATCGGTGCCCGTGACGTCGCCTTCCCCTTCCTGAACAACCTGAGCTTCTGGTTCACCGCCGCGGCCGTGGTGCTGATCAACGTCTCCCTCGGGGTCGGTGAATTCGCCCAGACCGGCTGGCTGGCCTATCCGCCCTTGTCGGGGCTGGAGTTCAGTCCGGGGGTCGGGGTCGATTACTGGATCTGGAGTCTGCAGATCTCGGGTCTGGGGACCCTGCTGACCGGCGTGAACTTCTTCGCCACCATCATCAAGATGCGCGCCCCTGGCATGACCATGATGCGCCTGCCGGTGTTCACCTGGACCGCCCTGTGCGCCAACGTGCTGATCATCGCCTCCTTCCCGATCCTGACTGTCACCATCGCCCTGCTCACCGCAGACCGTTACCTGGGTACCCATTTCTTTACCAATGACATGGGTGGCAACATGATGATGTACATCAACCTGATCTGGGCCTGGGGTCACCCGGAGGTGTACATCCTGGTGCTGCCGGTATTCGGGATCTTCTCCGAAGTGGTGGCGACCTTCTGCAAGAAGAAGCTGTTCGGCTACACCTCGCTGGTGTGGGCGACCATCGCCATTACCGTGCTCTCCTTCATCGTCTGGCTGCACCACTTCTTTACCATGGGGTCGGGCGCCAACGTGAATGCCTTCTTCGGCATCACCACCATGATCATCTCCATCCCAACCGGGGTGAAGATCTTCAACTGGCTGTTCACCATGTACCGCGGTCGCATCGAGTTCACCTCACCCATGCTGTGGACCGTCGGTTTCATCATCACCTTCACCGTGGGTGGCATGACCGGGGTACTGCTCTCCGTGCCGGCCGCCAACTTCGTGCTGCACAACAGCCTGTTCCTGATCGCCCACTTCCACAACGTCATCATCGGCGGTGTGGTGTTCGGTTGCTTCGCCGGTATCACCTACTGGTTCCCGAAAGCGTTCGGCTTCAAGCTGGATGACACCTGGGGCAAGCGTGCCTTCTGGTGCTGGATCACCGGCTTCTTCGTTGCCTTCATGCCGCTCTACGTACTGGGCTTCATGGGCATGACCCGTCGCGTCAGCCAGAACATCGATCCCGAGTTCCACGGCTGGCTGGTGGTGGCTGCCTGCGGCGCCGGCCTTATCGCGCTGGGCGTACTGTGCCAGGTGATCCAGATCGTGGTCAGCATCCGCGACCGCGAGAAGAACCGCGACCTGACTGGCGATCCCTGGGGCGGTCGTACCCTGGAGTGGTCCACTTCCTCACCGCCTCCTTTCTACAACTTCGCCATCGAGCCGAAGATCAAGGGACTGGATGCGTTCTGGGAAGCCAAGCAGGACGGTTCCGCTTATCAGCAGCCCAAGCACTATGACCCGATCCACATGCCGAAAAACTCCGGTGCCGGCGTGATCATCGCCGCCTTCAGCGTGGTGTTCGGCTTTGCCATGATCTGGCACATCTGGTGGATGGCCATCGCCGGCTTCGTCGGCATGATCGCCACCTGGATCATCCACAGCTTCAACGACGACGTGGACTACTACGTGCAGGTTGACGAGATCGAGCGGATCGAGCGTCAGCATTTTGAAAATATCAACAAGGTGGCTTAATTCCATGGCGACTGACGTTCTACATCACACCCAGGGTGCCCATGAGGATGGGCACCACGATGCCGGTGCCAACAAGGTATTCGGCTTCTGGATCTACCTGATGAGTGACTGCATCCTGTTCGCGACCCTGTTCGCGACCTATGCGGTCCTGGTCAACGGCACTGCCGGCGGTCCGAGCGGCAAGGACATCTTCGAACTGCCGTTCGTGTTTGCCGAAACCATGCTGCTGCTGCTGAGCTCCATCACCTTCGGCTTCGGCATGCTGGCCATGAACAAGAACAAGGTCGCGGCGGTCAACACCTGGCTGTTCATCACCTTCCTGTTCGGCGCCGGCTTCATCGCCATGGAGATCTATGAATTCCATCACCTGATTGCCGAGGGCTATGGTCCGGATCGCAGCGGCTTCCTCTCTGCCTTCTTCACCCTGGTGGGCACCCACGGTATCCACGTGACCAGCGGTCTTATCTGGATCATCGTGATGATGGTGCTGGTCGCCAAGAAGGGGCTGACCGACCGCAACCGTACCCGTCTGATGTGCCTGAGCCTGTTCTGGCACTTCCTCGACGTGGTGTGGATCTGCGTCTTCACCGTGGTCTATCTGATGGGGGTCATGTAATGAGTCATTCCGTTGACAATCACGGCGCCAGCCACGGCAGCGCCAAGAGCTACCTGATCGGCTTCGTGCTGTCCCTGATCCTGACCGCGGTGCCGTTCTGGATGGTGATGGACGGTTCCGCCTCCCACACCACCGTGCTGGCCACCGTGGTCGGCATGGCGGTGGTGCAGATCTTCGTGCACCTGGTCTACTTCCTGCACATGAACACCTCGTCCGAGGAGCGCTGGAACCTGGTGGCACTGATCTTTACCGTGCTCATCATCGCCATCGTGGTCGTGGGCTCCCTGTGGATCATGTACAACCTCAACATCAACATGATGGTTCACTGAGCAGGTTGGCAATGATGATGAAGCAATACCTGCAAGTGACCAAGCCGGGCATCATCTTCGGTAACCTCATCTCGGTTATCGGAGGATTCCTGCTGGCCTCCAAGGGGAGCCTGGATGTGCCCCTGTTCATTCTGACCATGGCTGGTGTATCACTGGTGGTCGCCTCCGGTTGCGTGTTCAACAACTACATCGACCGGGACATCGACTGCATCATGGAGCGCACCAAGAACCGTGCTCTGGTGAAGGGTCTGATCGCCCCCGGCGTATCGCTCTGGTACGCCACCGCGCTCGGCATTGCGGGCATTGCACTGCTCTACTTTGCGGCCAATCCGTTGGCCGCCTTGCTGGCGGTGCTGGGCTTCATTGTCTATGTGGGGGTCTACAGCCTCTACATGAAGCGTCACTCGGTCTACGGCACCCTGGTCGGCAGCCTCTCCGGCGCGGCGCCGCCGGTCATCGGCTACTGCGCGGTGAGCGGTCAGTTCGACTCGGGCGCCTTGATCCTGCTGGCGATCTTCAGCCTGTGGCAGATGCCGCACTCCTATGCGATCGCCATTTTCCGCTTCAAGGATTACCAGGCGGCCAACATCCCGGTGTTGCCGGTGGTGAAGGGGATCCCGGTGGCCAAGCTGCACATCACCCTCTACATCCTGGCCTTCATGGTGCCGACCCTGATGCTGTTCCTCGGCGGTTACGCCGGCTACAAGTATCTGGTAGTGGCCACCGCGGTCAGCGTCTGGTGGCTGGGGATGGCGCTGTCTGGCTACAAGGCGGCGGTGGATGACTCCCTCTGGGCACGCAAGCTGTTCATGTTCTCCATCGTCACCATCACTTGCCTCAGCGTGATGATGTCGGTGGACTTCCAGCCGGAGGCCGAGCCTGCGGTGCTGGTGAGCATGCTGCCCTAAGGTGCATACCTGTCATGCTCCGTGTTGTGATGCGACGCGGGAAAATCAGTAGAATCCAGAGCCGGGAACCTTCCCGGCTCTGTTATTATGGGGCCGCCCCGTCGGGCACTTTTCCCTTGTGTCGGGTGTGGCATGGCGTGTGTCGGCCACCCCTTGAGTCTTCCTTTTCCCTGACCTATCGAGGCCATCATGAATGATTTCACCATGACGAGGGGCGAGCGCCGTGCCACCTGGGCGCTCGGCTCCGTCTTCTCGTTGCGCATGCTCGGCATGTTTATGGTGCTGCCGGTGCTGACCACCTACGGCATGTCGCTGGCGGGGGCCTCCGAGGCGCTCATCGGCCTGGCCATCGGCATCTACGGCATGACCCAGGCGCTGTTCCAGATCCCGTTCGGCCTGCTCTCCGACAAGGTGGGCCGCAAGCCCCTCATCGTCGGCGGACTGCTGATGTTTGCCCTCGGCAGCGTGATCGCGGCGCTGACCCACTCCATCTGGGGGGTGATCCTCGGCCGCGCCCTGCAGGGCAGCGGCGCCATCTCCGCCGCCGTGATGGCGCTCTTGTCGGATCTCACCCGCGAGCAGAACCGCACCAAGGCGATGGCCTTCATCGGGGTGAGCTTTGGCATCACCTTCGCCATCGCCATGGTGACCGGCCCCCTCATCACCCATGCGCTGGGGCTCTCCGGCCTGTTCTGGCTGATCGCCCTGCTGGCGCTGGGAGGCATCGCCGTCACTCTCTGGCTGGTGCCGACTCCGAGCGGCCACCTGCTCAATCGCGAGTCCGGCATGGTGAAGGGGGGAATGCGCACCGTGCTGACCAACCCGCGCCTGCTCAAGCTCAACTTCGGCATCCTCTGCGTGCACACCCTGCTGATGTCGAGCTTCGTGGCGCTGCCGCCGCTGCTGGAGCGTGCCGGCTTGCCCCGCGACAGCCAGTGGCAGGCTTATCTGGTCACCATGCTGATCGCCTTCGTCAGCGTGGTGCCGTTCATCATCTATGCCGAGAAGCGCAGAAAGATGAAGCGGGTGTTCCAGATCTGCGTGCTGGTGATGCTCGTCGCCGAGCTGGTGCTCTGGCAAAGCGGCCTGCAGCTGTGGGGCCTGCTCGCCGGCCTGCAGATCTTCTTCATCGGTTTCAACGTGATGGAGGCGCTGCTGCCCTCTCTTATCAGCAAGGAGTCGCCCCCCGGCTACAAGGGCACCGCCATGGGGATCTACTCCACCAGCCAGTTCATCGGGGTGGCCATCGGTGGCAGCCTCGGCGGCCTGCTCTACAGCCTGGGCGGCGGCGCCCTGGTGTTTGGCGGTTGCGCCGCGCTGGCTCTGGTCTGGCTCGGGGTCAGCCTGACCATGGCCGAGCCCCCTATGTGAGCAGCCTGCGCATCGTGCTGCCGGAAGGGGTGGCGGCCGACACTGCGCTCGAGCAGAAGATCCGCGCCTGCGACGGGGTGAGCGACGTGCTGCTGGCCGCCTCGGAGCGCTCCGTCTATGTGAAGGTGGACAGCAAGCGCCTGAGCCGGCGCGATCTGGAGTCGCTGGTCGCCGCCTGAAGACGCTTGCCTACATGAAAAAGCCCGCCAATTCGGCGGGCTTTTTATTGGGCCGTATTCAGCTGGATTGTGCTCAGCTGGGTCGTGCTCCGTCAGTCAGCCAGGCAGCGCTGCTCGGCGGGCAGGCTTGCAGCATCCCCCAACAGCAGGGTGCTGAGGGCCGCCTGGGCGCAGCGGGAGCTGCTGAGCTGGCCATGCTGGTTGCTCTGCGCCACCTGCACCATTCGCGCGGCGCTGCCAAAGGCGGCCTGCATCTGGCGGGCACCGGCGAAGGGGGTATTGGGATCGTACTCGGCGCCGAGCACCAGGGCCCTGGCATCATCCGGCAGCTTTATCTCGCCGGCGCCGTAGCTGGCGATGGGCTGGCGCGGATAAGGCCAGTCGGCGCAGGTGTTGAAGCTGTTGGCCAGCAGCAGGGCGCCGGCCCCCTGGAAGGCGGCATCTTCCGGGTCCAGCGTTTGCCAGCCATAGGGCTCGCTGTTGTCGGTGCAGTGGATGGCGCTGAAGAAGGGCATCTCCAGCAGCGTTGAATAGGGGTTTTCGTCGGCCTGCTCCTTGGCGAGGCGGGCCAGCAGGGGGCCGGCATCGTCCTGCTGCCAGAAGGCGAGCTGATCGTCGCGCTGGCTGCCGCTGATGGCATCGCTCATCACCGCTTCCCAGTGGTCGCGGTCGAGCACATTGCCCTGGTTGTCCACATAGCGGCCGTCGTCACGCACCTGGCGGGTCACCGCCATGCTGCGCTGCAGCGCCTGATCCCCGAAGCGCCAGGCCAGGATGCGGTTGGCATTCTCGGCGTCGCCACGGAAGATGGCCGGGTAGCGGTTCTCGGCGGGGGACATCGGCGAGTCGACCACCAGATTGGCCACGTGGCTCGGGTAGCGGGCGGTATAGAGGGCGGCCAGGCGAGTGCCGTAGGAGAAGGTGATGGGGGTGATCCGCTCGCGCCCCAGGTGCTGGCGCAGGCGCTCCATGTCCTCGACCACGGCCCGCGAGCCCAGGTGCGGCGCATGCAGCCGCAGCGGCTCGTCGCAGCGCTCCAGCAGGGCCGTGCTGAAGGCCTTGCCCTGATCCGCACTGCTCTGGAGCGCCGGCAAGGCGCCCTTGTCCCGGCTGGCGAACAGCTGGGCGAGCTGCGCCGGGCTCATGTCTGGCCGCACGCCTTGCTTGTCGGTCAGCAGGCAGCTGCGCAGTTCGTGGCCGAGGGCGCTGTAACCGGCCCCGCGGGGATCCAGGGTGACGATGTCGTAATGCTCAAGGATGGCGGGGTTGGCGCTGCGCAGCAGGTCGAGCAGAAGGCCAAGATCCGGGGTGGCCGAGGTGGGGCCGCCCGGGTTGTAGAACAGGGTGCCGCGATAGTCGCCAGTGGCGCGATAGTGCAGATAGAAGATATCCAGGGTGTCGCCCTTGACCGTGCGGGTCTCCTGTTTGATATGGGGGCGGACGGGTTTATCCGACCAGGAGGAGAAGCGGGGACTGTTGTCGGCGAAGAGGGAACTGTCGGCGCGTGCAGCGGAGCGCTTCTCCCACTTGGTCTCCTTGATCTGGACCCACTCCTTGTCGTAATCGAGCGGCACCGTCAGGTAGTGGCAACTGACCTGACTGGCGGGAATGGCGATGCCGTCCTCCTGCCAGCCCTGGCGCAGCTGTTGGCAGACCTGGCCGGCGTCATAGCCGGTGCGAATATGGCGAGCCTGGAAGGGCTCTTCTTTCTTTTCCAGATTGCAGCCTGCCAGCAATGCCGGTGCCAGCAGGGTCATGAGCAGCGAGTATTTCATTGTCTATTTCCATTTATCTAGCCTGAACCCCGAAATAGTACGGGGAGGGGCCGACCGGATGGCAGCCGGAAGTTGTATGGAAATATTGCAAGGTGTGTCGATTTACATATTTCTGGTGATATTTGGTGGTCTCGTTGATCTATTTGAAAATAATGACCGGCAACGCGCACCGTTATTTTATTTCGGATCAATAACGGCGGCGCAACCGGTCGCTGCTGGGCAGATGTTGGCGTTACGCGGGCGCGCGCCAGAACGGCTTGTCCCCCAGCACGGTGGCCCTGTGCATCACTCGCCTGGCCGGCAGATAGTCGGCGTTGGCGTAATGCTGGGTGACCCGGTTGTCCCAGATGGCGATGTCGTGCTCCCGCCAGCGCCAGCGCACCTGATACTCGGGCTTGGTGACATGGCGAAACAGGAAGGTGAGCAGCGCCTCGCTCTCTTGCGCCGGCAAATCGGGCAGGCGGGTGGTGAAGCCTTCATTGACGAACAGTGCCTGCCGACCGCTCAAGGGGTGGGTGCGGATGACAGGGTGGCGCAGCGGCGGGTGACGTGCCGCTGCCTCCTGCCAGTGCTGGTATTCGGCCGGGCTGGCATTGTGGCGATGGGCCGGGAACGATTTGGTAAAGTCGTGCTCGGCTTCCAGCCCCGTCAGCAACTGCTGCAGACGGGGGAGAGTCCCTCGAAGGCGGCGATGCCGCTGGCCCACAGGGTATCGCCCCCCACCGGCGGCAGCTGCTTGGCGGCCAGAATGGCCAGCGCCGGCGGCGTCTCGATGAAGGTGACGTCGGTGTGCCAGTTGTCGTTGTCCGGCGGGTTGTCGTCGTGGGTGTCGAGCACGATGATCTCCTCGGCCTCCGGCGCGTGGGGATAGACGGGGTGAATGTGCAGATCGCCGAAGCGGTTGGCCAGCGCCCGCTGCTGGCGGGGGTTGATGGGCTGATCCCGAAAGAACAGCACCTGATGGGTCAGCAGGGCCTGCTGCAACTGCGCGAACTGGCCCTCATCGAGCGGCCCGGCCAGGCTGATGCCGCTGACCTCGGCGCCGATGTGGGGGCCGAGGGGGGTGATTTGCAGGGAATTGCTCATAGTCCTTCTCCATGCCACGGCGTCAGGCGACGCTGCAGCGCACGTAAACCAAGTTCCAGAGTGAAGGCGATCAGGGCGATCACCAGAATGCCCGCCAGCACCACGTCGGTGGCAAGAAATTCGCCGGCGGCTTGAACCATGAAGCCCACACCGCGGGTGGCGGCGATGAGCTCGGCCGCCACCAGGGTGGACCAGCCGACCCCGAGCCCGATGCGCAGCCCGGTGAGAATGTCCGGCAGGGCGCCGGGCACGATGACGTACCACAGTACCTGCCAGCGGTTGGCGCCGAGCGCCCGGGCGGCCCGCAGCCGCACCTGCTTGGCGCCCTGCACCCCCGCCAGGGTGGCCATGGCGACCGGCGCGAAGATGGCCAGATAGATGAGCAGCACCTTGGAGGTTTCGCCGATGCCAAACCAGATCACCATGAGTGGCAGGTAGGCAAGGGGCGGCACCGGCCGGTAGAGCTCGATCAGCGGGTCGAGCATGCCGCGCAGGGTGGGGCTGAGCCCCATGGCAATCCCCACCGTTACCCCGAAAAAGGCCGCAGCTATCAGGGCTATCAGGATGCGCTGCAAGCTGGCCGCGAGATGCTGCCACAGGGTGGCATCCATGAAGCCCTGCGGCCCGGCGAGGGTGGCAAATTGCTGCAGCACCTGGGCGGGAGAGGGCAGAAACAGCGGGCTTATCAGCCCGAGCCTGGCCACCAGCCACCAGAGTGCCAGGAGGGCACAGAGGGTCAGCAGGCTCACCCCAAGCCGGCGTGGCAGCGGCCAGCGCAGGCGTATCCGGCGGGCAGGGTCGAGCGGGCGGGAGAGGGTGAGGCTCATGCAAACACCTCCCGCTCGGCAAAGACCCGCTCCAGCACGTACTCGCGCCGCGCGATGAAGGCGGGATCTGACTTGATGCTGCGGCAGGGCTCGCCGGCGGCGAAGCGGCGGCCGAAGTCCAGGGTCAGCCGCTCCATGACTCGCCCCGGCGCCGGGGAGAGCAGCACCAGCTCGGTGGCCATGAACACCGCCTCCTCGATGTCGTGAGTGATGAGCAGCACCTGCCGGCGCAGCTCGTGCCACAGACGCAGCAGCAGGGTCTGCATCTGCTCGCGGGTAAAGGCGTCGAGGGCGCCGAAGGGCTCGTCAAGCAGCAGCAGTTGCGGCTGGGTGGCCAGCGCCCGGGCGATGCCGACCCGCTGGCGTTGACCGCCGGAGAGCTGCCAGACCGGCTTGGCGTGGGCCTCCTCCAGCCCCACCTTGCGCAGCATGGCCAGCGCGCTGGCCTCGCGTTCGCGGCGCGGCACGCCGGCCAGCTGCAGGCCGAAGGCAACGTTGTCCAGCACGTTGCGCCAGGGCAGCAGGCCATCGTGCTGAAACACCACCCCTCGCTCGGCGCCGGGGCCGCTCACCGGCCGCCCCTGCAGAGTGATGGTGCCTTCCTGGGCGCTCTGAAAACCGGCGATGAGGTTGAGCAAGGTGGTCTTGCCGCAGCCGGAGGGGCCGAGCACCACCATCAGCTCGCCTGCATCCAGGGTCAGGTTGATGTTGTCGAGGACTCTGCGCCCGGCGTAATCGGCACAAAGGTGAGTGAGCTGCAGCATGCATGCCTCCTTGTGATGCGGGGTCAGCGGGCGTGAGCCTTGACGAAGCGGTCGGTCACGTAGGCGCGATAATCGCTGCCGGCACTCTGCACCTTGCCTTGCTCCTTGAGAAAGCGGCTGGTGTCCACCAGGGTCTGGTTCACCAGTTCCCCCAGCTCGGCGCTCTGCTGGCTGGCGCTCAGGTAGGTGTTGCCCCTGACCAGCGCGGGCACGTCGCTGGCAGGCTCGCCGCTTAGTTTGGCCAGCTTGGCGAGGTTGTCCGGCTTGGTCAGCCAGCCGTCGGGGTTGGCCAGGTAGTCGCGCTGGGCCGCCAGGGTGCTGTCGACGAAGGCCTGCACCAGCTCGGGATGGGCCTTGGCGAACTCCTTGCGCACCACCCAGACATCCAGGGTGGGGGCTCCCCACTCGCCCACCTGGGCCGAGTCGGTCAGTACCTTGCCGCCCTTGGTCAGCTCGTTGAGGGCTGGCGCCCAGACATAGGCGCCATCGATGTCACCCCGCTGCCAGGCGGCGATGATGGCCGGCGGCTGCAGGTTGACGATCTGCAGGCTGGCCGGATCCACTCCCCAGTGCCGCAGCGCGGCCAGCAGGCTGTAGTGGGTGGTGGAGGTAAAGGGCACGGCGATGCGCTTGCCGCTGAGCGCCGTGGCGGAGGTGAGCTCGGGCTTGACCACCAGCGCTTCCGAGTTGCCGAGCTTGGAGGCGAGCAGGAACACCTCGATGGGCACTTGCTGGTTGGCGGCCACCGCCAGCGGGCTGGAACCGATGTTGCCGATCTGCACGTCGCCGGAGGCGAGCGCCCGCACCACGCTGGCGCCGCTGTCAAACTTGAGCCACTTCACCGTGGCGCCGCTGGTGCGGGCAAAGGTGTCGTCGGCCTGGGCCACCTTGGCCGGTTCGGCAGAGGTCTGGTAGGCCACCGTGACTTCCACGGCCTTGGCTTGCAGGCTGAGCAGGGCGAGCGCCGCCAGCCAGAGGGAATGTCCTTTTCCTGTCATGATATTGCTCCATCGGGGGAATGAAGCGGCAGTTTTCCCATTTATCGGGGCGCTGAGGAAAGACCGAAAATATATGGTTGATGAGATATGGTTCTTAGAAAAAGAACGGCAACCCAATCCGTTTATTCATATATCTCAATATGGCAAGTCGATATTTGGTGGCTGGCAATGAGTGCTGAAAATATCGGCAAGCCTATTCGGATATGGCAATGCTTGCCCATTTATTGAATATCGAACCGGTTTGGCTTATTGGGCGGATAAAATAAAACCCGCCGGTTGGGCGGGTTGGTTTGGGTCAGGTGACGGCGGTGCTGCAAGAGGCGCGCTGGCCATGGGCGGGCGAGAGCGGCCCACCCGGAATCAACGCTCCAGCAGGGGGCGGAGCGGTAGCTCCAGAGCCCGTAGGTGCGCAGAGCATCGCGGTAGATGCCGAGCAGCTCGCTGTCGCTCACCTTGGCAAGCTCGGAGAGCGGCTTGTCGGGATAGCTGACGCTGTCTATCCGGATCCCGGCCGGCCCGCTCTGCCAGCAGGCGATCTCAATCAATGTCTGGCCCCGGCGCACATGGCTGGCGGAGCTCACCAGGGTGGCGTACTCGATCTGGTGGCGGGCGAGGGCATAGCCGCTATAGAGGGCGTTCTCCACCGTACTGGTGGCGTAGTTCTCCTCGATGATGCGGGAGCGGTCGATCCCCTTTTTCACCAGCCAGTCCGCCATCAGCTTGCCCTCGGTCTGACGGTGTTGGGGCACACCGCCGGTCAGGATGATGAGGGCCGCCGGGTTGGCCTTGGCCAGCGCCCGGGTGGTTTCCAGCCGGCCCAGCAGGATGTCGTGCATGGAGCCGTCGGGATTGAGGGCATAACCCAGGGTGACGATGGCCCGGTTGCCCGACTTGGGTGAGCGCTCACCCTGCTCCTTGAGCGGGGTGGCGACGACGCGATCGACCGTGTCGAAGATGCGCTGCAGATCGGCGGCGCGGCCGGGATTGAGAGTCGCCAGCTTGCTCTGATAGCCCTTGGCGGCGGCCTCGTTGTGCTTGAAGGTCTGCCAGGTGGCGAGGTAGCTCAGCAGGTCGATGTCATCGGGCGCGGTACTGAGGGCCTGCTCGAACAGGCCGATGGCCTTGTCCACGTTGCCGTTGTAGATCTGGGCGTTGGCCGCCGAGATGAGCAGGTCGGTGCGATAGGGCTCGAGCTGGTAGGCCTGCAGCAGCAGTTCGGTCACCTGCTCCATGTTGCTCGGCATCTTGGCGGTGAAGCCAGCGGTGGAGATGCGGGCGGGGGATTTGAAGATCTGCCAGGCATCTGCCAGCAGCTGATCCACCACCTGGCGCTTGCTGATGTACTGGTCGTAATTCTGCTCCTTTTGCAGGGAGCGTACCGGGGCAGCCCAGGCATTGCTGGAGACACACACTGGCAGCGCCAACAGGCTGGCCAGCGTCAGGGCAATCGCGGTTCTTTTCATCATGATGGCGTTCCACCGAAGGTTGATGGCACCAGGCCATTCCAGGACCATGGGGCTTTTTCAATAAAAACATAAACTTGGTGATTGGTCAGTGTACCGCGTCGTGGCGTGAAAAAACGTGAACCGCTTCGGTTATCCGGGGAAGGGGGGCGCCTGCCCTATTCGGGGGGAGCGAAATGTGCTTTCCCTGTGGGTTTGCTCAGTTGTGGCGCAATCCTGCCGCGTTTTGGGTAAAGCTCAGCGCTGCCGTGAAAAAGTTGGCGGGGCCAATCGTTTTACTGCTTTTTCTGTGACGGCGATCACTGTACCATCGCCGCCCGACCTGCCACCCGGCCGCAGCTTCCCTGCGACGGCGCTGGCGTCACCCGATACTCGCCGTCACCCGGAACGTGAATGACCCCAGGATGGGACCCGCCACTAACCTGTAGGTTTGTGGTCTGCGTGTCGCGGGGTCGGCACCTCTCCCGCCCGCTCCCTGCGATGCCTGTCTGCAGACTTGCCGTATGAAATTCCTCTCTTCATAGGTGCAAGATGACGCTGTTATTGAGTCTGGTCGGTATGCTGGCCCTGATGTTTATCGCCTGGCTGGCCAGTGAAAACCGCCGTGCCATCCGCTGGCGGACCGTGCTGGGGGCGCTCGCCCTGCAAACCGGCTTTGCCGCCCTGGTGCTCTACTTCCCCCCCGGTCAAATCATGCTCGGCGCCATGAGCAACGGCGTCTCCGCCCTGCTCGGCTTTGCCGACAGCGGCATCCGCTTCGTGTTTGGCGATCTGGCCAGCAACGGCTTCATCTTCGCCGTGCGGGTGCTGCCGCTGGTGATCTTCATCAGCGCGCTGATCGCCGTGCTCTATCACTTCGGCATCATGCAGTGGGTGATCCGGGTGCTGGGGGGCGGCATTCACCGCCTGCTCGGCTCCAGCCGCGCCGAATCCCTGGTGGCCACCGGCAACATCTTCCTCTCGCAGGGGGAATCGCCGCTGCTGATCCGCCCCTTCCTCGCCGGCATGACCCGCTCCGAGCTGTTTGCGGTGATGACCTGCGGCATGGCCTCGGTGGCGGGCTCGGTGCTGGGCGGTTACGCCGGTCTGGGTGTGGATCTGAAGTACCTCATTGCCGCCTCCTTTATGGCGGCGCCGGGTGGCCTGCTGATGGCCAAACTGCTGGTGCCGGAGCAGCAGCAGGTGAGCGATCAGACCGAGATCACCCTCGACAAGAGCGACTACAGCAACGCCATCGACGCACTGGCGGGCGGCGCCATGGGCGGCATGAAGATCGCGGTGGCCATTGGCACCATACTGCTGGCCTTTGTCAGCGTCATCACCATGATCAACGCCGGTCTCACCACCGTCGGCGAGTGGTTCGGCTGGGCTGATCTCTCCCTGCAGCAAGTGCTGGGTTACCTGTTTGCCCCGGTGGCCTGGCTCATCGGCGTGCCCGCCAGCGAGATGATGGCGGCAGGGTCCTTGATTGGTCAGAAGGTGATCATGAACGAGTTCGTCGCCTACCTGGACTTTGCCAACATCAAGCAGGATCTCAGCGCCCACACCCAGATCATCATCACCTTCGCCCTCTGCGGTTTTGCCAACCTGGGCTCCATCGCGGTGCAGCTCGGTTCCATCGGCACCATGGCGCCTGAGCGCCGCCACGACGTGGCGAGCCTCGGCTTCAAGGCGGTGCTGGCGGCGACCCTGGCCAACCTGATGAGCGCGACCCTGGCGGGGCTGTTCGCCTCCCTCGGCTAAGCGACCCTTGCCCCCATGTACACCCCGTCTCGCCACTGGCGCGGCGGGGTGTCGTCCATCTGGCGCCAGCCACTGACGCCTCGGCACGGCGTGGGCTCGACAGGGGCGGGCTCAGGCGGTAGCGTGATGGCGCGCGGCCAGTCCGCGCCCGTTCAGGCATTCATATAACAAGGAATCACACCATGACCCGTCTCTCGCGCGCATTGGCGCTCTCCCTGCTGCTGGCCGGCGCCGCGCCGGCGTTTGCCGCCGCCACCTATACCTCGGATCTGCTGCTGTCAGCGGACTTCAAGGCCCCCTGGGCCAAGGCGACTCAGGGCATCAAGAACCTGCCCAAGTGGGTGCGTAGCGGCAATGGCACCAGCTCCCCGCTCGAAGCCGTGGCCGGCACCCCCTATCAGAGCGGTTCGGTCTGCAAACCTCACGACTGCGCCAGCCACTACATGCAGCTGCTGGTGGATGCCAAGGCCAAGCGGGTGTGGGGCGTGCTGATCGACCTGCCAGATAGCGACGCCGCCCGCGAAACCCCGTCCAAGTTTGCCCGCTACACCTGGTTGGGCCAGCCGGACAAGGGGATGCAGGCCGCCCTGATGAAGCAGGTTGAGGCCGACCCCAACTGGCAGTAAGCATCAAAAAGCAAAAACCTCTGCCCAGGCAGAGGTTTTTTTATGGCGAAGGAGTGATGGGGCAAGGTGCTAGCGGCTCAGGATCCGCACCGAGCGGATGCGATTGTTGAAGTCGGTCGCCTCCTGCTCGCCACCCTTGCGGGTGTAGTAGCCGCCGCGAAAGTCGGTCTCCTCGAAAAAGCGCACCACCCAGCCAGCCGGCACGGTGAAGGAGGAGATGCGGTTGGCAAAGCCGTAGCGACCGAGATCCGCAATATCCCGGTCGATGCGCAGGGACTCGCCGCTCTGATGGGCGCCGTCGAACACCAGCAGGACGCCGGCGTCGTCCCCTTCGTCCAATCGGGTTGTCAGGCAGCTCGCCTTGGCCGCCTCGCAAAACAGGCTGTTGTTGCCTTGGCCCTGCTGGCAGCGGCGGCTCACCTTCTGGCGCGCCAGCCACTCGCTGCGCCCCGCATCGGCATAGACGCTGTTGAAGGGGGTCAGGGTACAGACGTGGATACGCCCGCCGCCATTGCTTTGGCCGTTCACCACGATCTGGGGATTGATAAGGATATCGGCGCGGACCGCTGTGCTCAGGGTCAACAGCGCCAGCAGGACAAACAGCTTGTTCATGGATGAGATCTTGCCAGTTCAAGGGGCGGCAAGGATTGCCGAGACGCAGCCTCGATGCAAGAGAGAGCGGCGCCCGCAGCGACACTCCTTGCCCGCCATCGACGAAAAGATGCAGGGTCCAAAGCAGAACACCGGCACAAGGCCGGTGTTCTGAACAGCATGGCGGCGGGCCCGACGGGCGCGCGGTCAGGGCCGTTTAGGCGTAGAAAGCCTCAACGGTGCCCTTGACAGTGATCAGCATGGGGTTGCCGTAGCGATCCTTGGCCTTGGGGGAGGGGATCTTCACCCAACCTTCGCTGATGCAGTACTCCTCGACATTGGTGCGCACCTTGCCGTTCACGCGAATGCCGATCTCGTGCTGGAAGCACTCCGCCACATGGTGCGGGCTGCGCGGGTTGGCCGCCAGGCGGTCGGGCAGGGCCGGTTTGTTGTCGCTCATTTTATTTACCTGAGAGTTATAAAAAGTGGGTCATTGTAGGCAATGCCCGTCATGGGCTCAAGGCTGGTGGCACGCAACTTCACCTTCACTTCACCGAGCGGGGTTAGGGTAGGCTCACGTTTTCAGTTGGAGCTTTATCCTATGCCCACCATAGTTACCCACGCCGCCGTCCCTCTCTGCCTTGGACTCGGGCTTGGCAGCCGGATTATCCCGCCGCGCCTGCTGCTGGCTGGGGTCGCCATCGCCATGCTGCCCGATGCCGATGTGCTCGCCTTCAAACTGGGGGTCGCCTACGGCCATGTCTTTGGCCACCGCGGCTTTACCCACTCATTGCTGTTTGCCTTTGCCCTGCCTACCTTGGCCATGTTGTTTCACCGCCAATTTCGGGCCAGCGCCGCCACCGTCTGGTCGTTTCTGCTGGTCTCTCTGCTCTCCCACAGCCTGCTCGATTCCCTCACCACCGGCGGCAAGGGGGTTGGCTGGCTCTGGCCGTGGCGTGACGAGCGTTTCTTCGCCCCCTGGCAGGTGATCCGGGTCGCCCCCTTCAAGCTGGAGGCCTACCTCACCGCCCGAGGTGAGGCGGTGATCCTCTCCGAGCTCTGCTGGGTCTGGCTGCCGGGGGTTGTATTGATGCTGGTGTTGATGGGATGGCGGATGTGGGGCAGGGGGGGACATTGGTGAGGTTGGGAATAGTTGTTGGATATATTGTGGCGGAGAAAAAATAAAAACGTGGACACACCATCTCTGGTGTTCTGGTTATGCAGAGTTTTGTTTAGAAAGATAGGTGCCCTGAATTTTCGCTTTCTCGGGTGTTCTAGGAGTATTTTTTCAGTTAATGCCATATTAATAGATGAGGAATGGAATACAAAAACTACCGTACACAACCTTAATTACGTAAATCAGCTCATAGGAAAAATATCATGCGTTGCGCATTCCTCTTGAATGATTTGTTAGGAGGTTTTTATAAGCGCTCTGTTATCGCAACTAAGTTATCAATATCAGCCTTTTTAGGTATCTTTAACGTGTTACCATGAACTAAATGATTTCGCTTATCCGCCGTTTGCATCAGAAAATCTACATCATTGGCACTTATAAAGCCCAACGTGTGAAGCTCTCTTATTAAAAATTTGCCTACTATTGGTCTTCTATTTGTAGTCGTAGCTAATTGCTGTAACTTTTTCCGACCAACTTTCTCGAAATCTATCCACGCTGTAATAAAACAAGTAAAACCAGAAACAAACATATATTCCTCGTTGCTGATTTGTGGTAAATGACCAACAACAGAGTGAATCATGTCACTTCGTAAATCAAAAAGGTCAAACTCAAGATCTTTAGCAACCCAAACACCTGCTTTTTCCAACCCAAACTTTGATTTTAAGGAAAGCATTTTTTGTTGCAACTGAGGAGGAGCACCTTTGTACTTATCGTTTAATACAAAGTAAAATTTTTTAACAGGGCATAACTCATTCCATTTATTTATCAATCCCTCAAGATTAGTTTCAAGTTTATTTACTGCATTGTTGATGTTTTTTTCAATATTTGAAGGTGCATAAACTTGGAAATAAGTATTTTCACTTTCTATCCAACCATCATTTTTACGGTCACCAATGTTCCCGTATGGTCTTACAGGTTGAAAATCACGGTGTTTATAGCTCATTATTTTTGAGAAAAGATCCTCAAATCTTTGACCATCTGCTTCATGAATTTGCAGATGGAACATATTTCTAGCAATAGCTAAAGAAACATCATTCATTATTAACTTACTCTATTCGCCTAGTAATAGTTAGCTAGAGTGATCTACTAATCCGATAGCAAAGCCTTCTGTATAGCTTCGCCAAATTATCATTGCAGCAGTGAGAAAGTATTTTTAAATCATTTCGCTACCATCATTTTATGGAGCTGAATAAAAAACTTGGACACCCATCTATTGTGTTTTGGTTATGAAACGTCTTTCTCAAAAAGATGGGTGGCCATACTTCATTTTTTGCTCGACGTAAAGCACTGGTATACAACTGCAATATGTGCACTTTTCCCTGTTCCCCAATCACAGGGTTCGCGATTATATGTGGTATAAAACAGTACACCACCATTGGGCATATCTTGTGATGGTTTCATAACAGTTAAACCATCTTCTGTTCCCCCACATATACTCAGGGCACTTACGTATCCTACACATTCTCCTTGTGGGGGAAACTGGCAATCCTCAGCTTTCCAAGAATATCTATTATCTGCTCGTTTAACTTCATTAACGCTAAAATACTTTCTACATTCAGTTGTGAATGAAAATGGTAGTTTGGGGGTGTCGGCATAAGCATTAGTAAATGCCGATAAGAGGGTTGAACAAATAATAAGCTTAAGTTTCATTAGGTGCTCTCTATGTTTTGTTATTAAAGTTGTTCTCATGCTGTAAATGACAATCTCGAATGTTGGGCTAAAAATCGTAGATTGGTGCTTCACGAAGTGAAGCCAAACATTTACCGCGAATATATCTGAAAATCTGCTTTACGGTTCTGCCACATCCATATTTATCCCGCACTGGTTGGCGCAATAATGCTCGCCTGTTGGGCTTTGCTACACGCTGCGCCAACTTACAAAAAACCACGCTACCGCCCCTGAGTGACAGCTCCCAGTTTGCTGCTGTTAACCTGCGAGATAGCAACAATCGCTGTCATGGCGTTCTTCCGAGAGGTTGATTGTCATTCGAGTATCTTAAGGGGGCGGGTGCGTGTTGAGAAGCGTGTTTTGTCGGGAATCTGTGTTGGATCAATAAATTAGTCATTAAGGCGAGACCTCTTGTCCAGGCCGCGAGGCAGGACGCCGAGCGAGCAGCGTTGGGCCATGGACGGCCCATCGGCGCGTGCCGTTGGACAAGAGGGTGAGCCGAAGGTACCCGACGTCAGTCGGGCGAATAAGCGGAGGAGAAGACTTTTGGTGTGATTTGCTAAAGAGAGCGGGTCTTTCCAAAGTCACTCGCCCAGGCCCGAAGGGCGGGCGAAACCCCGTCGAGGGCGGCGCCCTCATGTCCTGCGTGGCGAAGCCGCGCCATAGCATCAGCATCAATTCCGCGAACGTCTGATTACGCTTCGCTAATCAGACCTACAAGGGTGGCACCAACCAGGGATGGTGGATAACAAAAGGGGGGCGTTTGGCCCCCCCCTTGCTTGTCATGGGGGTGGGCGTTTGACTGAACGCTTAGCGCAGGGTCGCGGCCTTCATCCCTTCCACAAACTCCTTCAGACGAGTGAGCATATGCTCCGGGTTCTGGTGGTGGGTCTCGATGATCTTCACCACGGCGGAGCCGGAGATGGCACCGGCGGCGCCAGCGGCGATGGCCTCACGCACCTGAGCCGGTTCGCTGATGCCAAAGCCGAGCAGGGCAGGGGGCGCCTTGAACTCGCGCAGGGTGTTGATGAGACCTTCCACCGGCATGCCGGCCTTGGTCTCGGCACCGGTCACACCGGCACGGCTCACCAGATAGGTGTAACCATTGCCGAGCTCCGCCACCTGTTTCAGGGTCTCGGCGTCGCCATTGGGCGGGGCGATAAAGATGCTGTCGATACCGAACCTGTCGGCGGCCGCCTTGTAGGGGGCGCACATCTGCACCGGCACGTCGGCGACCAGCACCGAGTCCACGCCCGCCTGCTGGCACTTCTCGTAGAAGCCGTCAATTTTGCGCACATAGACCAGATTGGCGTAGACCAGCAGGCCAATGGGCAGCTGCGGGTACTTGGCGCGGATGCGGCCAAGCAGATCGAAACAGTCGTCCGGGGTGGTGTGGCTGGCAAACGCCCGCAGGGCGGCCCCCTGAATGGTGGGGCCGTCCGCCACCGGATCGGAGAAGGGAATGCCGAGTTCGAGGGCATCGGCGCCCCCTTCCACCAGCGCATCGACGATGGCCAGTGACAATTCGGGGGTGGGGTCACCCAGCATCACGAACGGCACAAAGGCGCCCTGATTGGCCTCGTCCAGACGGGAGAAGAGTTGTGCGTAACGGTTCATGACAAGGTTCCTTCTTTTTCAAAGATGTCAGCGACGGTGAAGATATCTTTGTCGCCACGGCCGGAGAGGTTGACGATGAGCACCTGCTCTTTCTCCGGTTCACTGCGGGCCATCTTGAGGGCGTGGGCCAGCGCGTGGGAGGACTCCAGCGCTGGTATGATGCCTTCGGATTTGGCCAGCTCCTGGAAGGCGTCCAGCGCCTCCTTGTCGGTCACCGAGGGGTACTCGGCGCGGCCGATGGCAGCCAGATGGGCGTGCTGCGGGCCGACGGAGGGGAAATCCAGCCCAGCCGAGACGGAGTAGGACTCCTGAATTTGGCCCTGATTATCCTGCATCAGATAGGAGTGCATGCCAAAGAAGACCCCCTTGCTGCCGTGACCCAGCGGCGCACCGTGCTCGCCGCTCTCGATACCGTGACCACCCGGCTCGACGCCGATGAGACGCACCGACGGCTCATCGATAAAGTCGGCAAACATGCCGATGGCGTTCGAGCCGCCGCCGACGCAGGCGATCACCGCATCGGGCAGCCGCTCTTCCTTCTCGAAGCACTGGGCCTTGGCCTCTTCGCCGATCATCTTCTGGAACTCCCGCACGATGGTGGGGAAGGGGTGCGGGCCAGCGGCGGTGCCGAGCAGGTAGTGGGCCGATTCGTAGTTGGCGGCCCAGTCGCGCAGCGCCTCGTTGCAGGCATCTTTGAGGGTGCTGGAGCCGGAGTGCACCGGAATGACGGTGGCGCCCATCAGCTTCATGCGAAAGACGTTCGGTTTCTGGCGTTCGCAATCCTTGGCCCCCATATAGACCCGGCACTTGAGGCCGAGCAGGGCACAGGCCAGCGCAGTCGCCACGCCATGCTGACCGGCGCCGGTCTCGGCGATGATCTCGTTCTTGCCCATCCGCTTGGCCAGCAGCGCCTGCCCCAGCACCTGGTTGGTCTTGTGGGCGCCGCCGTGCAGCAGATCTTCACGCTTCAGATAGAGACGAGTTTTGGTGCCCTTGGTCAGATTGCGAGTCAGGGTGAGCGGGGTCGGGCGACCGGCATACTCGGTCAGCAGGGACTGAAATTCGGCGATAAAGGCCGGATCATCCTTGGCATCGACAAAGGCTTTCTCCAGCTGGAGCAGGGCCGGGATAAGGATTTGGGGCACATACATGCCACCAAATTCACCGAAAAACGGGTTGAGCAGGGTCATAGACTATTCCTTGTATTTATAGGCTTAAGCGATTCATTCATTTGGTGCATGCGTTGAGCGGGTTCGCAGCGCTTTTTCACAGTTGGCGCAGTGCGCCGAAGGCGGCTGCAATCTTGTGCGCATCCTTCTGGCCCGGGGCACTCTCTACCCCGGAGTTGAAATCAAGGCCGAGGCAGCCCACTTGCGCCGCCTGCAGGGCGTTGTCGGGATTAAGGCCGCCCGCCAGCATCAGCTTGGCTTTATCGAGATTGGCCAGCATGGCCCAGTCAAATGCCTGACCGGTACCGCCGCTCTGGCTGCCGACCGCAGTTTTCACGACAGTATCGAGCAGCAGCCGATCGGCCGGGTAGTCGAGGGCGGGCAGCGGCTCGCCACTTGTGACTCCAACTGCCTTCCAGATCTGGCAGCCAGCCGGCAGCAGCGCGCGCAGTCCCTCGATATAGGCAGCATCTTCATCCCCGTGTAGCTGTACTGCGGCGAGCCCCAGCGCCTCCACCGTCTTGACGAGGGTGGCGGGCTGGGCGTTGCGAAATACCCCGACGTAAGAGAGCGGCGCGCCCGCCATCACGGCGCGGGCGGCGGGAATGTCCACATAGCGCGGGCTTTTGGCCACAAAGATAAGACCCCCGAACACCGCACCCGCCTGATGGGCGGCGGCGGCATCCTCGGCGCGGGTGAGGCCGCACACCTTGTTCTGGCCCAGTACCAGCTTGCGCACCGCAGCCTCCAGATCCGGCTCGGCCATCAGGGATGAGCCCACCAGAAAGCCCTTGGCGTGGTGGCGCAGATCCGCCACCTGAGCGCGGTGGTTGATGCCGGATTCGCTGATCACCACCCGATCGCTCGGGATATCTTTGGCCAGCTGTTTGGTGCGGTTCAGATCGACGCTCAAATCGCGCAGATCCCGGTTGTTGATGCCAATCACCGGCGCGCCCAGCGCGATGGCGCGGGTCAGCTCTTCTTCGTTGCTCACCTCGGTCAGCACGCCAAGGCCCAGCTCCTTGGCCACCGCGAACAGGGCGCGATAGCCCTCGTCGGTGAGCACCGAGAGCATCAGCAGGATGGCGTCCGCCTGATAGTGGCGGGCCAGATAGATCTGATAGGGGTCAATCATGAAATCCTTGCAGAGCACCGGCTGGCTGACGCGACCGCGCACCCGCGGCAGGAAGGCGAAATCCCCCTGAAAGAACTTCTCGTCGGTCAGCACCGAGATGGCGGTGGCGTATTTGCCATAGATATCGGCGATCGCCTCCGGGCTGAAATCGTCGCGGATCAAGCCCTTGGAGGGGGAGGCCTTCTTGCACTCCAGAATAAAGCGGGTGGAGCCCGCCTTGAGCGCCCCGACAAAATCCCGATCGCTGGGGGTAAGCGCGCTCTGGAAGCTCTCCAGCGGCTGGGCCAGCTTGCGGGCGGCAACCCACTCCTGCTTGGCCGCCACGATCTTGCCGAGAATGGTCTGGCTGATGGAGGCCATGTTCAGAAAAGCATGGGGGGCAATAAGGTCTGACATCTCGTTATCCTTGCGAAACTGGCTCTTGCCCTGTGGGCGTTCTGAATGACTGCTGTGCAATGTGGTGGCTGACATCATGCCTCCTGATGGCCCGCTTCCTGATGGCTCAAAGTGGCGAGCCGGGCGGCCAGATCCGCTGCCTTGCCGCTCGCCAGCACCGCCAGCACCTGGGCCGCCGCGCTCTTGAGATCCTTCGCCTTGCCCGCCATCAGCAGCAGTGGCGCCACATTGGCGGCAATGGCGGCGTTGTGGGCCGGGGTGCCACGCCCTTCCAGAATGGCGGCGGTGATGGCGCTGTTCTCTTCCGGTTCCCCGCCCTGAATGGCGCTGACCGGATAGGTATCGAGGCCAAAGTCAGCCGGGGTGAGCAGAAATTCGCGGATCTCGCCGTCACGGATCTGGGCCACCTGGGTCGGGCCGTGGATGGCAATCTCGTCGAGCCCGGCGCCGTGCACCACCATACCGGTTTTCAGCCCCAGTGCCAGCAGGGTTTCTGCGATGGGGCGCACCAGCTCGGGGGCATAGACCCCCATCAGCTGATAGGTGGGGCGAGCGGGGTTGATAAGCGGCCCCAGCACGTTGAACAGGGTGCGGGTCTTGAGGGCTTGGCGCACCGGCATGGCGTGGCGCACCCCGGCGTGGTACTGGGGGGCGAACAGGAAGCAGATGCCGAGCTCGTCCAGGCAGCGGCGCGCCTGCGCCGGGCTCATGTCGAGCTTGATGCCCATTTTGTCCAGCAGATCGCTCGAACCCGACTTGCTCGAGACCGAGCGGTTGCCGTGCTTGGCCACTTTCAGGCCGCAGGCGGCAGCGACCAGCGCCGAGGTGGTGGAGACGTTGATGGTGTTGAGGCCATCGCCACCGGTGCCGACGATGTCGCAGAACTCATAGTCCGGACGCGGGAAGTCGCGCGCTTCCGCCAAGAGGGCCTCGGCGGCGCCGGCGATCTCCTCCGGGGTCTCCCCCTTGATCTTGAGAGCGGTCAAGAGACTGGCGAGCACGATGGGATCCACTTCGCCACGTACCACCTGGCCGAAGGCGTCGCGGGTACTTTCACGGCTCAGAGACTGACCCTGATAGAGGGTGTTGAGATGATGATGCATGTTGGTCTCCTTACCGCACACTGCTTTCTGGACGGGTGATATGGGCGAGCGCCTGAGTCAGCAGACGGGCCCCTTCCGAAGTCATGATGGATTCCGGGTGGAACTGGAAACCCAGCACCCGCTCATCCTGCTGCTCGATGGCCATGGGCATGCCCTGATAGTGGGCAATCACCGTCAGCTCTTCCGGTACATAAGTGGCGACCAGCGAGTGGTAGCGGGCCACCGGCAAGGGGCTTTGCAGCCCCGCGAAGGCGCCGTGGCCGTTGTGCTCAATCAGGGAGCGTTTGCCGTGGACGATCTCGCCCGCGGCGCCGACGGTGCCGCCGTAGGCTTCGCACAGGGCCTGATGGCCTAGACAGATACCGAGGATGGGCACCTGACCACGGGCCAGCTTGATGAGGTCGATGAGGCAACCCGCCTCGTGGGGGGCGCCCGGCCCCGGCGAGAGCACCAGCACGGCATCCCCTTCGCAGGCGGCGATTTCGCTCATGATGCGGCTCGCCGGCAGGCTGTTGCGGTAGATCCGCACCGGATAGCCGAGGGAGCGGAACTGATCGACGAGGTTGTAGGTAAACGAATCGAAGTTGTCGAGCAGAAAGATGTTAGTCATGGCTCACGTCCTTATGTTGCTCCTGCTGGGCGCTCAGGGCTTGCAGGGAGGTGCCATGGCTGGCTGCGATGGCGGCCAGCACGGCGGCCGCCTTGGCGCGGGTTTCGTCCGCCTCGGCCTGGGGTTTGGAGTCATAGACCACCCCGGCGCCGGCCTGCACGTGGGCCACGCCCTCTTTGACAAAAGCGGAGCGGATCACGATGCAGGTATCCATCTCGCCGGCGCCGTTGATGTAGCCGACCGCGCCGCCGTAGCTGCCGCGGCGCTTGCCTTCCACCATGCGAATCAGCTCGCTGGCGCGGATCTTGGGGGCGCCGGTGAGGGTGCCCATGTTCATGCAGGCCTGATAGGCGTGCAGGGCGTCAAGGTCGGCGCGCAAGGTGCCGACCACCTTGGAGACCAGGTGCATCACGTGGCTGTAGCGATCCACTTTCAGCAGCTCCTTGACGTAGCGGGTACCGGGCTCCGAGATGCGGGCGATATCGTTGCGGCCCAGATCCACCAGCATCAGGTGTTCGGCCACCTCTTTTTCGTCTTGACGCAGTTCCAGCTCGATGCGGCCGTCGAGATCCCGGTTGATGCTGCCATCGGGGTTGAAGCCGCGGCGGCGGGTGCCGGCGATGGGGTACATCTCCACGTCGCGGCTGGTGGCGCAGAATTTCACCGCGCTCTCCGGCGAGGCTCCAAACAGGGTGAAGCCCTCATCCTGCACATAGAACATGTAGGGGCTGGGGTTGGTCTGTTTGAGGCGGCGATAGGCGGCGACGGGGCTGGGGCAGGGCAGGGAGAAGCAGCGGGACGGCACCACCTGGAAGATGTCACCGCGGCGAATGAAGCCCTTGAGCTTCTCCACCTCGGCGCAGAACTGCTTGTCGCTCTTGTCCACGCTGATGCCGCCACTCAGGGCTGGCGTGACCGGCTCCTGTTGCGGTGCCTGCTGGCAGGCTTGCTTGAACCGGGCGAGACGCTCGCTCAGGCGGTGGTATCTGTCCTCTACCCGGCTCTCGTCGCTGTCGCCGCCAAAGATGCAGGCAATCAGCTGGGTGGTGCGCGCGATATGGTCGATGGTGATCAGGGTTTCGGCCACGTAGAAGCAGTAGTCGGGGCAGTCGTTGCTCCCCTGTGGCACCTCGGGCAGCTCTTCAAAAGAGGCGATGAGGTCGTAGGCAAAGCTGCCCGCCATAAACAGCGCCTCTTTGCCGAGCTGGCAATCGAGCTCCCGCTGCAGGGTGCGCAGCACGTCCAGCACGCTGATCCCCTTGAGGCGGCTATCTTCATCCTGCTCCCGATCGGAGGCCGGGAAGTCGAGCTGCAGCTCGCCGGCCACCAGGCTCTGGATTACGGCGGCGGGCAGGCGCTCGGTCAGCAGGCTCTGCAACTGGGCGCCGTTGTCATTGAGGCTGCGCACCCGCACGGTGCGGCCGCGGCACTCGATGCGCAGGCAGGCATCGACCAGCAGCAGGCTCTGTTTGCCCGCTTTGGAGTCGATCTCGACCGATTCCAGCAGCAGGGTGTTGGGGCGCTCCTGACAAAACTCGCTGTAGAGTGCCAGCGGATCGGCCACATAGGGGGCGTTGAGTTTGAGGGTATCGAATTCACCCAGAGGAAGGCGGTGCGTGGCTGTCATAGTGCGTTCCCTTGCGTGTGATGCGTGTTACCGATGTTCATGACGTCTAATACCTTGAAAAAGTGCCTTGAAAATGAGGTGGGTTCTGGCGGTTTCAGCAGGGGCGCCATCGCCTGGTCATTACGCTTGTCTGAATTCTCGGTTTCATCACAGCTCCATTTGCCGGATAATAAAAAAGCCCGCTGGGGTCAGCGGGCTTTTTCTTTGGGTTCTTAATTTGCTGTCAGTTTACAGGTACAGCAACGACCACACGCCCGCATGTCAGGGAGTGTGCCACCACCAAATGGTCAGGATGGAAGTCGTTTGCATGATAAAGTCCTGTAAAAAGATGTTTGCAATGAAGTGCCTACAGAAAACGATAAAGCCGCGGCCAAGTCAAGTCGCTTTTTAGCCTTCTTTCACCGATTTTTCATGAATGGTGACCTGACCACGAGAGCGGAATAACCCGATGAGATTCGATCTTCACTGTCATACTACCGCTTCGGATGGCGTGCTGAGCCCCGCCGAACTGGTGCGCCGCGCTGCCGAGAAAGAGGTCGAGGTGTTAGCAATCACTGACCACGACACCCTTGCCGGCCTTGATGAAGCACGCAGCACCATCGCCGCCGAGCAGCTGCCGCTGCGACTGGTGAGCGGGGTCGAGATCTCCACCGGCTGGGAGCATCACGAGATCCATATCGTGGCGCTGGGAGTGGATGAAAAAAATCCGCAGCTGACCGACTTTCTGACCGGCCAGCAGGCCCGCCGCGAAGAGCGCGCGCAGGAGATCGGGCGCCGTCTGGAGAAGTGCCTCATCCCCGGCACCTATGAAGAGGCCAAAGCGCTTGCCGGTGATGCAGCCGTGACCCGGGCCCACTTTGCCCGGGTGCTGGTGGCGCGCGGGGTGGCCGACAACATGCAAAAGGTATTCAAGAGGTACCTGAGCCGGGGCAACAAGGGGTATGCTCCTGCCCAGTGGCCCGAGATGGGAGAGGCGATCACTGCGATTCACGCCGCGGGCGGGCTGGCGGTGCTGGCCCATCCCAGCCGTTACGATCTCACCGCCAAGTGGATCAAGCGGTTGCTGGTGGCCTTCAAGGCGGCAGGCGGCGATGCCATGGAGGTCTCGCTGCCCCAACAGAGCCCGCAGGAGCGGGCCAATCTGGGCCAGTGGGCGAACGAATATGGTCTGGCCATTTCGGTGGGGTCCGATTTTCACTTCCCCTCCAGCTGGACCGAGCTGGGTCGCCACCTCTGGCTGCCCAAAGAGGGGACGCCGCTCTGGCTGGTCTCTCCCGATCACTTCGGGCTGAGTCAGGAAGAGCATGCGGCTCTGGTGGCCAGCCGCTGACCGGCGGCAAGAGACGAATTTTAAAGCAGAATAGTAAGTGAGTGCCGTGGAGCCCGGCTCCATGGCCATCAAGCGGGCAGATGTTGCTGCCCCCATTGCGAGAACAAGGTATGAGTCAGCACTTTTACGTACATCCGGAAAACCCGCAGGCGCGTCTGATCAGCCAGGCTGTGCAGATCATCCAGAACGGCGGCGTTATCGTCTATCCGACCGACTCCGGCTATGCGCTGGGTTGCCACATGGGTGACAAGGGGGCGCTGGAGCGCATCTGCCGCATCCGTCGTCTCGACGCCAACCACGACTTCACCCTGGTGTGCCGCGATCTTTCCGAGATCGCCACCTACGCCAAGGTCGATAACGGTGCGTTTCGCCTGATCAAGAACAACACCCCGGGCGCCTACACCTTCATCTTCAAGGCGACCAAAGAGGTGCCGCGCCGCCTGATGAACGAGAAGAAGAAGAGCATCGGTATCCGGGTACCGGACAACAAGATTGCCCAGGCGCTGCTGGAAGCCCTCGGCGAGCCGCTGCTCTCGACCTCGCTGATCCTGCCGGATTCCGAGATGGCAGAATTTGACCCGGAGGAGATCTACGACAAGCTGGGCAAGCAGATCGATCTGGTGGTCAACGGTGGTTATCTGGGCGAGCAGCCCACTACTGTCGTGGACTTCTCCGACGATGACCCGGTAGTGCGTCGTCGCGGTGCCGGAGACCCGACCCCGTTTGAGTGATACCGCAGATCCTGTGACGACCAGCACCGGCGATAACGGCGCGGGCGTCACACCTCCCATCGCGAAAGTCCTGGGGCAGCCCTACCACGAGCTGCCCCAGGACTTGTTCATCCCGCCCGATGCGCTGGAGGTGTTCCTCGATACCTTCGAGGGGCCGCTCGATCTGCTGCTCTACCTCATCCGGCGCCAGCAGCTCGATATCCTCAATCTGCCGATCCTGCAGATCACCGCCCAGTACATGGAGTACGTGGAGCTGATGCAGGGGCTCAATCTGGAGCTCGCGGCTGAATATCTGCTGATGGCAGCCTGGCTGGCCGAGATCAAATCCCGTCTGTTGCTGCCCAAGGCGCCCGAGCTGGAAGATGAGGAGGAGGGGGAAGACCCCCGCGTCACCCTTATTCGCCGGCTGCAGGAGTACGAGCGCTACAAGGTAGGAGCGGAGCGGGTCAGCGAGCTGCCACGGGTGGAGCGGGAGATCTTTATCGCCGCCGCCCTGCCGCCCGATTTTGGCGATCTCAAGCCACTGGCGCCCGATGTTTCGCTGGTTGAGCTCGCCCTTTACATGCAAAGTGTGGTAAAACGCGCGACTCATTTTGAGCATCACCAGATCCGCCGCGAACAGATCCCGACCCGGGTGCGCATGGCGGAGATCCTCGCCATGCTCTCGCTTGGCCAGACCCTGCGTCTTGAGCAGGTGCTGCGTGCCGAAGAGGGGCGCATGGGCGTGCTGGTGACCTTTCTGGCGCTGCTGGAGCTGTGCAAGGAGCAGCTGATCTGGATTTTGCAGGCCGAGCCTCTGGGTCCGATCCATTTTGCCCTGGCCAGCCAGAGCGAGGAGGGGGAGCGTGGTCTTGCCCATTGAGATGGCTTTTGCGAGGAACGCCCAATGGCGCTGCCAGCTGAACGATTAAAGACGCTGATCGAGGCGGCCCTCTTTGTCGCCGGGCGTCCGCTCAACGTCAGCGAGCTCAAAGGCAGCGTGCTGGCCGACTATCCGGTCACGACCCGCTACGTGCAACTGCTGCTGGCGGAGCTCAAACAGGATTACAGCGAACGGGGCGTCGAGCTCAAGGAAGTCGCCTCCGGCTGGCGCTTTCAGGCTCGTCAGGATTATGCCGAAGAGCTCTCGCGGCTCTGGAGCGAGCGGGCGCCCCGCTACTCGCGCGCCGTGATGGAGACGCTGACGCTGATCGCCTATCGTCAACCCATCACCCGGGCCGAGATCGAAGCGATCCGCGGGGTCGCGGTCTCGAGCCAGATAGTGAATACCTTGAAAGATCGTGGCTGGGTGCGCAGCATAGGCCACAAAGAGGTGGCGGGTCGCCCCGAGCTGCTCGCCACCACCCGAGAATTTCTGGATTATTTTAATCTGCAGAGTCTGGAGCAGCTCCCCGAGCTTGACCCCGAACTGCAACCCTCGTTGTCCACGCTGACATTGGCAGCAGCGGGCAGCGATCAACAATCAGGTAACCCCGATGAGTGAAAAACTGCAAAAAGTGTTGGCCCGCGCGGGTCACGGCTCCCGTCGTGAGATGGAGGCCCTGATCACCGCAGGTCGGGTCAGTGTGGATGGCAAGGTCGCCACACTGGGGGATCGCGTCGAAGTGAACGCCGTGATCCGGGTGGATGGTCACCAGGTCAAGACCCGTGCCGCAGAGGAAGTGATCTGCCGCGTGCTGGCTTACCACAAGCCGGAAGGGGAGATGTGTACCCGTCACGATCCGGAAGGTCGTCCCACCGTGTTTGATCGTCTGCCCAAGATGGAAGGGGCCCGCTGGATTGCGGTCGGCCGCCTCGACGTCAACACCTCAGGTCTCTTGCTGTTCACCACCGACGGTGAGCTGGCCAACCGGCTGATGCACCCGAGCCACGAAGTGGAGCGGGAATACGCGGTGCGGGTGTTTGGCGAGATCACCGAAGCCATGCTGCAACGCCTGCGCAAGGGTGTGCAGCTGGAAGACGGCATGGCCAAGTTCAACAAGATCAAGCCTGCCGGCGGCGAGGGTCTGAACCAGTGGTTCAACGTCACCCTGACCGAAGGTCGCAACCGTGAAGTGCGCCGCCTGTGGGAATCCCAGGAAGTGCAGGTGAGCCGCCTGATGCGGATTCGCTACGGCGACGTGCAGCTGGATCGCGGCATTCCGCGCGGTGGCTGGCAGGAGCTGAAACTGCCCGAGGTGAACTACCTGCGTGGCCTGGTCAACCTGCCCAACGAGACCGAGTCCAAGGTCGATCTGCAGCAGGATGGCAAAACCAGTCGTCACAAGCAGGCTGCCCAGATCCGTCGCGCCGTCAAGCGCCACAAGGAGATGCAGGGCAAGGAGCCGCGTGCCCGCGCCACCACGGCCCGTCGCAAGCCGACCTCCTCCACCCGCAACTCGGGTACCGGCAGCAAGTAAGCGCTGCATGGCCGCACTGCAAAAGGCCCGCCTCTTCGGCGGGCCTTTTTGTTGGCGCCTTTTGAGTTCGTTATTGTTCAAATTCACGTAAAGCTGAATTAATGGGGCCGGGCAGGCGACTGGCAGGGGCGGGGGTGGTTGCTCGGCCCGGGCGGGCTTGTTAGCCTTCCCGCACTGACACAGGAGATAATAATGAGCAAGGTACTTGATGAGCTGCTGGCGTTGCTGGCGCTCGAAAAAATCGAGGAGGGCCTGTTTCGGGGCCAGAGCCAGGATCTCGGTCTGCGGGCCGTGTTTGGCGGACAGGTAATGGGGCAGGCCTTGTCAGCCGCCAAGCAGACGGTGGCAAGCGATCGCCAGGTGCACAGCTTCCACTCCTACTTCCTGCGCCCCGGCGATGCCAACCGTCCCATCGTCTACGACGTGGAGAACATCCGCGACGGTCAGACCGTCTCCACCCGCCGGGTCAAGGCCATTCAGGGCGGCAAGCCCATCTTCTATCTCAACGCCTCCTTCCAGGTCGAGGCGGACGGCTTTGAACACCAGATCGCCATGCCGGCGGGGATCACGCCCCCCGAGCAGCTCAAGAGCGAGCTGGAGCTGGTGCGCCCCTACGAACAGCAGATCCCGCCCGCCCTGCGCGACAAGATCATGTGCGAGAAGCCCATCGAGATTCGCCCGGTGACCCTGGTCGATCCGATCCGCCCCGACGTGCACGAGCCGCTGCGCCACGTCTGGTTCAAGGCCAATGGCCAGATGCCGGACGATCAGCGGGTGCACAAGTACCTGCTGGCCTATGCCTCCGACTTCCACTTCCTGTTCACCGCCCTGCAGCCCCATGGCGTGTCGTACTGGGAGCCGGACATGCAGGTGGCCACCATCGATCACTCCATGTGGTTCCACCGGGACTTCCGGCTGGACGACTGGCTGCTCTACGTGGTGGACAGCCCGAGCGCCAGCGCCGGTCGTGGCCTGGTGCGCGGCCAGTTCTTCACCCGCGATGGGGTGCTGGTGGCGAGCACGGCGCAGGAAGGGGTGATCCGCCGTCGCGGTTGATTGGCGCTGAGCGCCAACAAAAACGGGAGCCGATAGCTCCCGTTTTTTTATGCGCTTGCGCTATCAGGCGGCGTCTTGCTCGGCGCTGAGTGCTGGCTCTCCGCTCTGGGCGAAACGGTCGGCCCACAGGGCAATCACGCCGTCGCCGGTGACGTTGCAGGCGGTGCCGAAGCTGTCCTGGGCCAGGTAGAGGGCGATCATCAGGGCGATGGAGGCCTCACCGAACCCCAGCATGGAGGTGAGCAGGCCCAGTGCGGACATGACGCCACCACCCGGAGCACCCGGGGCGGCAATCATGATAACACCCAGCATCATGATGAAGGGCAGCATGGTGCCTATGCCCGGAATGGCCAGATGCTCGGAGAGGAACATCACTGCGGTGGCGCAGGTCACCAAGGTGATGGTGGAGCCACACAGGTGAATGGTGGCACACAGCGGCACGGTGAAGTTGGCGATGCCATCGCTCACGCCGTTGTTCTTGCTGGCCTGCAGGGCGACCGGGATGGTGGCGGCGCTGGACATGGTACCCAGCGCGGTGAAGTAGGCCGGCAGCATGTTCTTGATGAGCTGGGCCGGGGAGCGGCCCAGGGCCAGACCGGTGCCGACGAACAGCACGGAGAGCCAGAGCCAGTGCATGACGATGGCCATCACCAGTACCACGCCGAAGGTCTTCAGGGTGGCGAATACGGTACCTTCCACCGTCATCTCGACGAAGACGCCGGCGATGTAGAAGGGCAGCAGCGGAATGATCACCTTGGCCAGCAGGCGGTCGATGATGTCACGGCCCTGATCGGCGACCCGGCGCAGATCGGTGGCCTGGGTGGCGCTGATGCCGATGCCGAACACGAAGGCGGCGGCCAGTGCCGACATCACCCCGAACAGCGGCGGGATCTCCAGGTTGATGTAGGAGGCGAGCTTGATGGCGCTCTCGGCGGTGGACTCGGCGGCGCTGGTCAGACGCGGGATCAGGTTGCTGGCCACGGTAAAGGCGAACAGGCCCGCCAGTATGGTGGAGCAGTAGGAGAGGGCGACCGTCTTGCCCAGCAGCTTGCCGGAGTTCTTCGGCAGGCTGGCGATGCCGCTCATGATGAAGAACAGGATGATGAGCGGAATGGTAAAGGTGATCAGCTGACCTATGACTGTCTTGGCCGTAAACAGCACGCGTGCGACCCATTCAGGGGCGTAGAGACCGAGCAAGAGACCGGCGAGGATGCCGGCAACCAGTTTGAGGACAAGTTTCATAAGTAAATCCAGGTGTTAGTGTCTGATTTGTTATTTAATTTTGTTTTTAATGCCGCTTTTTAACACAAAATCCGCATCATGTCTGTCGTACGTGCGTTAATGTCGAGTTAAATATTGTTAAATGTGATCATGGTGGTGATAGCCACTGGCGACCTGATCGCGAGGTGCGGTGGGTGATTAATTTGGCGCGCCCTTTCAGGTGCGGATCAGCAGGGCGTGCAGCCAGCGGCTATCCGTCTGCTCGCTCTTCCAGCACTGCTGCAGTTGCAGCGGCAGCGGGGCGATGAGCTGGCGCAGGCCGTCTTCATTGAGCCGGGTCTGGGAGAGGTGCTCCTCGGCAGGAGTGCTGCCGGTGGCAACGGGCTGGCCACTGGGGTGGGGAAAGGCGCAGTAGAGCGGCCCGGTAGGCTTGAGCAGGCCGGCCAGATGGGCCAGCGCGTCGCTGAGCTCGTCTGGCGCGATAGCGGGCAAGGCACCGCGCGCCCAGATGCCGTCATAGGGCACCACGCTGCACAGCTGCTCGATGCGGCAGACCCGCACCGGCTGGCCGCTGCGCCGCGAGGCGATCCTGGCCTGTGCCAGGCGGGCATCGAAGGCCGTCACCACCAGCCCCTGCTGGCGAAAGAAACAGAGATCGTCGCCTTCACCGCAGCCCGCCTCCAGCAGGTGGGCGCCCGGTGGGAGTAGAGCCAGAAACGATAGGCGCGCCGCTGACCATGGGTCGGCTGAGGGCGTGGCAACGGAGACTGGAGGGCAAGAGGGAGACGAACGGGACATGGTGGGCACCTTTGCTCTGGGGCGCAACTCAATTTAGGGGGCGTGACTATAGCAAACTTGAGCCAATTTGGCGCCGGGGCGCCAAAGGGATGGAAGGAGATGGAAGGGAGTGAGGCTGGGCAAGGGCTGCCAGTGTTTGGCCTTGCTGGTTCAGGGGCGACGGGCGGCCGGGCCGGTTGGCTGGGCGATCAGGGCGAACAGGCTGTCCAGCAGGAAGTCGGCCTCCTGGCGCAGATCGATGCGCTCCGGAAAGTGCAGCCAGTTGATGATGTAGCCATCCAGGGTGCAGTGCAGCAGGGTGGCGGCTCGCTGCAGATCCAGCCCCTGCGGCAGCTGGCCGAGGCGCACCGCATTGGCCAGGGTGGCTTCCAGATCCCGGAAGAAGTTGTTGGACTGGCTGCGCATGTGCTCGCGCAAGGAGATGGCTTCCCCTTCCAGCGACTCCAGGTTGAACAGTATGGTGAACATCTGCTGATGGGCTGGCTCGCTGCTTATCTTGATGATCACTCCCTTGAGGAAGGTGCGCAGCTTGCCGAGGGGATCGGGTTCCAGCTCGGAGACGCAGGCATCGAGCTGGTGGGAGAGGGGTTGGCACAGCTCCTCCCAGAGGGAGACGAACAGCTCTTCCTTGTTTTTGAAATGCCAGTAAATGGCGCCCCGGGTCAGCTCGGCGGCCCTGGCGATGTCGGTCAGGCTGGTCTTGGCCAGGCCTTGTGAGCAGAACAGATCCAGGGCCGTACTCATGATGTGGCAGCGGGTCTGCTGCGCCTCTTCTTTGGTTCTTCTGGCCATCTCTGCGCGCACCTTGTAAAAGTAAAAAAAGTCACTTACATACATTTATGAATGTATGTATATTGCCTCATCTTTCCGATTTTACCAACCGGGTCCTATAAACCCTGTGGTTATTCATTGATAGACAGAGGCTCAGGTTCTCCATGCATAAACATATTCTCGCACGTTCAGTCGGCCTTGCGCTGCTGGCGAGCGGTCTGCTGACCGCTTGCGGCGAACAGGGCAGTGCCCAGCAGGGGCCCGGTGCGATGCCGCCGGCCGCGGTGGATGTCGTCACCCTGCACACGGCGCCGCTGCAGCTCACCACCGAGCTGACCGGTCGCAGCGCCCCGCTGCGGGTCGCCGAGGTGCGTCCCCAGGTGAGCGGCATCATTCTCAAGCGTCTCTTTACCGAGGGCAGCGACGTCAAGGCCGGCCAGCTGCTGTACCAGATCGACCCCGCCGTCTATCAGGCTGCGGTGGCCAGTGCCAAGGCCAACCTGGCCAAGGCGCAGGCCAACGAGCAGAGCGCCCGCCTCAAGGCCAAGCGCTATGCCGAGCTGGTGAAGGTGAAGGCCATCAGCAGCCAGGAGTATGACGACGCCGATGCGGCCTGGAAGCAACAGCTGGCCGAAATCGGTGCCGCCAAGGCGGCGCTGCAGACTGCCAACATCAACCTGGCCTACACCCGCATCACGGCCCCCATCAGCGGCCGCATCGGCAAGTCTGCGGTGACCGAAGGTGCACTGGTGACGGCCCAGCAGGCCGACAGTCTCACCTCCATCCAGCAGCTCGATCCCATGTATGTGGACGTGCGCCAGTCCACCGCTGATCTGCTGCGCCTCAAGCGCCAGGTGGCGGCCGGCAAGCTGACCCAGGACGAGCAGAAAGGCGCCCGGGTGAGCTTCCAGCTGGAAGATGGCTCCACCTACGGTGAAGAGGGCTCGCTGCAGTTCTCCGACGTGACCGTGGATGAGACCACCGGCATGGTGACCCTGCGAGTGATCGTCCCCAACCCTCATCAGCTGCTGCTGCCGGGCATGTTCATGCGTGCCACCCTGCAGGAGGGCGAGCGCGCCGAAGGGTTGTTGGTGCCGCAGACCGCGGTGACCCGTACCCCGAAAGGCGGCGCCACCGTGATGGTGGTGACGGCGGACAACAAGGTGGAGCTGCGTGAAGTGCAGCTGGGCCGCATCGTCGGCAGTGACTGGGTGGTGGAATCCGGTCTCAAGGCGGGCGAACGGGTGATCGTCGCCGGCCTGCAAAAGGTAAAACCCGGGGTCGTCGTGGCACCTGCTGAACAGAGTGCCGCTGCGCAGTCTGCCCAGGCGCCGGCCAATGCCCCGGCCAACAAGTAGGATGGAGTAGTCGCCTCATGGCACGATTTTTCATAGACAGACCCATTTTCGCCTGGGTGATCGCCCTGGTGATCATGCTGGCGGGGAGCCTGGCCATCATCAAGCTGCCGGTCGCCCAGTACCCGAGCATTGCGCCGCCAGCGGTGGGCATTTCCGCCAGCTACCCCGGGGCCTCCGCCAAGACGGTGGAAGACTCGGTGACCCAGATCATCGAGCAGAACATGACCGGCCTGGATCACCTGCTCTACATGTCCTCCCAGTCGGACTCCTCCGGCCGGGTATCAGTCACCCTCACCTTCCAGCCGGGGACCGATCCCGACATCGCCCAGGTGCAGGTGCAGAACAAGTTGCAGCAAGCCATGTCGCTGTTGCCGCAAGAGGTGCAGCAGCAGGGGATCCGGGTCCAGAAGACCTCCAGCAGCTTCCTGATGGTGGCCGCCTTTATCTCCAAAGATGGCGCCATGACCAACGATGACCTGGCCGACTACGTGGTGGCCAACATCAAGGAGCCGCTCAGTCGTCTGGACGGGGTAGGGGACATCACTCTGTTCGGCAGCCAGTACTCCATGCGGATCTGGCTCGATCCCAACAAGCTCAATCGGGTTCAGATGACTCCAGGTGACGTACAGGCCGCCATCAAGGCGCAAAATACCCAGGTGGCCTTCGGCAAGCTGGGGGGCACCCCGGCGGTGACCGATCAGCAGTTCACCGCCACCATCATGGGGCAGACCCGGCTCTCCACCGTGGAGGAGTTCAACGACATCCTGCTGCGGGTGAACCAGGACGGTTCCAAGGTGCGGCTCAAAGACGTGGCCCGGGTCGAACTGGCCGGCGAAAGCTATGATGCCGAGGCGCTCTACAACGGTCAGTCCACCGCGGCGGTGGCCATCAAGCTGGCGACCGGTGCCAACGCGCTGGATACCGCCGAGAAGGTGCGTGGCAAGCTCAATGAGCTCTCCACCTACTTCCCGGCCAACATGGAGATCGTCTACCCGTACGACACCACGCCGTTCGTGAAGATCTCCATCGAGGAGGTGGTACAGACCCTGGTGGAGGCGATCTTCCTGGTGTTCTGCGTGATGTATCTGTTTCTGCAGAACTTCCGCGCCACCCTGATCCCGACCATTGCGGTGCCCGTGGTGCTGCTGGGGACCTTCGGGGTCATGTCGGCGTTCGGCTTCTCCATCAACACCCTGACCATGTTCGGTCTGGTGCTGGCTATCGGCCTGTTGGTGGATGACGCCATCGTGGTGGTGGAGAACGTGGAGCGTCTGATGAGCGAAGAGGATCTCTCTCCACTCGAGGCGACCCGCAAATCGATGACCCAGATCACCGGCGCCCTGGTGGGGATTGCCCTGGTGCTCTCGGCGGTGTTCGTGCCGATGGCCTTCTTCGGCGGTTCGACCGGTGCCATCTATCGCCAGTTCTCGCTCACCATCGTCTCGGCCATGGTGCTGTCGGTGCTGGTGGCGCTGATCCTGACCCCGGCCCTGTGCGCCACCCTGCTCAAGCCCATCAAGCATGGCGAGTTCGGTGCCAAGCGCGGTTTCTTCGGCTGGTTCAACCGGGCCTTCGACGCCAGCGCCAACCGCTACCAGAGCGGCGTGCGCAAGGTGGTCAAGCAAGGGGTGCGCTACGGCATCATCTACGCCGCCATGCTGGCGGTACTGGCCATCCTGTTCATGCGCATGCCCACCTCCTTCCTGCCGGAAGAGGATCAGGGGGTCATCATGTCCATGGTACAACTGCCGGTCGGGGCGACCAAGCAGCGCACCGAGGTGGTGCTGGCCGACATGCGCGACTACTTCATGAAAAACGAGAAGGATAACGTCGACTCCGTGCTGACGGTGGCGGGCTTCAGCTTCGCCGGTAGCGGTCAGAACAGCGGCATGGCGTTCATCAAGCTGAAAGACTGGAAGGAGCGCAACACACCGGATCGCAGTGCCAATGCCATCATCGGCCGTGCCATGGGCTACCTGTTCAGCATCAAGGAAGCTCAGGTGTTCGCTTTCAACCTGCCTCCGATCCCGGAGCTCGGGACGGCGACCGGCTTTGACTTCTTCCTGCAGGATCGGGCCGGCGTGGGCCACGACAAGCTGATGGCGGCGCGCAACCAGCTGCTCGGCATGGCGGCGCAGGACCCGAACCTGGTGCGGGTGCGCCCGAACGGGATGGAAGACACCCCCCAGCTCGACATCAAGATCGACTACGAGAAGGCGCTGGCGCAGGGGCTCTCCATCAGCGACATCAACAGCACGCTCTCCAGTGCCTGGGGTTCTGCCTATGTGAACGACTTTGTCGACAGAGGCCGGGTCAAGAAGGTCTACCTGCAGGCGGATGCCCCCTTCCGGATGAATCCGGAAGATCTCAAGCTCTGGTACGTGCGCAACAGCGCCGGTCAGATGGTGCCCTTCTCCGCCTTTGCCAGTACCGACTGGAGCTTCGGCTCGCCACGGCTGGAGCGTTACAACGGCGTGCCGGCGATGGAAATCGTCGGGGAAGCGGCGCCGGGCAAGAGTACCGGTGACGCCATGGCCGCCATCGAGCAGATGGTGAAGCAGCTGCCGGAAGGCATCGGTATCGAGTGGACCGGTCTCTCCTATCAGGAGCGGCAGGCAGGCTCTCAGGCACCGGCCCTGTACGCCATCTCGCTGCTGGTGGTGTTCCTCTGTCTGGCCGCCCTCTACGAGAGCTGGAGCATTCCGTTCTCGGTGATGCTGGTGGTGCCGCTTGGGGTGCTGGGGGCCATTGTGGCCGCCACCCTGCGGGGGCTGGAGAACGACGTCTACTTCCAGGTGGGTTTGCTGACCACCATCGGTTTGTCGGCCAAGAACGCGATCCTCATCGTCGAGTTCGCCAAGGAGCTCTATGACAGGGGCATGGGGCTGAGCGAAGCCGTGGTGGAGGCGGCGCGTCTGCGTCTGCGTCCGATCCTGATGACCTCGCTCGCCTTCATCCTCGGCGTATTGCCGCTGGTGATCAGTACCGGGGCCGGTGCCAGCAGCCGTAACGCCATCGGTACCGGCGTGATGGGGGGATGATCAGTGCCACCGTGCTGGCCATCTTCTTCGTGCCGTTGTTCTTCGTGCTGGTGATGCGCTATTTCACCAAGCACAGCACCAAGCAAGCGCGTCTGGCCCATGCCGAGGAGATCAAACATGACTAAGACCCTGATCGCCCTGAGCGTGATGCTGCTGCTGGGGGGCTGTTCCATGGCCCCCGATTACCAGCGCCCGGCGCTGCCGCAAGGTGCCACCTGGCAGAGCAACCAGACGGGGGAGGCGGTCGTCTCCTCCTGGCGCCAGCAGTTCCTGGATCCCGCCCTGCAGCAGCTGATCGCCACGGCTCTTGAGAACAACCGGGATCTGCGCATCGCGGCCCTCAACGTGGAGGCCTACGAGGCCAGATACCGGATCCAGCGGGCGGCCCAGCTGCCGACCCTGGCGGCCAATGGCTCGGGTACCCGCCAGCAGGGATCGGACGATCTCAGCAGCACGGGGCAGGGCACCATCAGCAGCCAGTACGGCGCCAACATCGGCATCACCTCCTACGAGCTGGACCTGTTCGGTCGGATCCAGAGCCTCAAAGATCAGGCGCTGGAAAACTATCTGGCGCAGGTTGAGACCCAGCGCAGCACCCAGATCGCGCTGATCGCCTCGGTGGCCAACGCCTATCTCACCCTGCTGGCGGATCAGGAGTTGCTCGCGCTGAGCGAGGCGACCCTGGCCACCGAGCAGGAGAGCTATGGTCTGACCGAGCACAAGTACCGGCTGGGGGCTGCCTCCGAAATGGAGCTGGCCCAGGGCCGTACCGCGTTGGAGAGCGCCAAGGTGAGCCTGGCCCAGTATCAACGGCAGGTGAAGCAGGATCGCAATGGCCTGGCACTGCTGCTCGGGACCGGCGTCCCCGCGCTGATGACCGAGCCAGCGACCCTGGCTAAGGTGCAGCTGGCGACCATCCCGGTGGGTGCTCCATCCAGTCTGCTGCAACAGCGCCCGGACATCCTGGCGGCCGAGCACAGCCTGAAGGCGGCCAATGCCAATATCGGCGCCGCCCGTGCGGCCTTCTTCCCGACCATCTCGCTGACCGCGACGGCGGGCACCGCCAGCAACCAGTTGAGCGGGCTGTTTGATGGCGGCACCGGCACCTGGACCTTTATGCCGCAGATCAACCTGCCGATTTTTGACGGCGGCAAGCGCATCGCGGATCTGGACGTGGCCGAGGTGAGCACCAAGCAGGCGGTGGCGAGCTACGAGAAAAGCATCCAGACCGCGTTCAAGGAAGTGGCAGATACGCTCGGCGCCCAGGCCGACTATCAGCAGCAACTGCAGGCGCAGCAGGCACTGGTGGAGGCAAACCAGACCTACTTCAAGCTGGCGGAGGTGCGCTACGAGAAGGGGGTGGACAGCTATCTCACCCGACTCGATGCCCAGCGCTCGCTGTTCAGTGCCAAACAGGGGCTGATCAGTACCCGTCTGGCGCAGCTCAGCAACCAGGTTGCACTCTACAAGGCTGTCGGTGGCGGCTGGCAGGCCGCCGATGCTGAGGGTGACAAGGGCGAGCGTCAGCAGTAGGCACACTCATACCTTCCATCAGCAGGCCAATACGGGGCGAACCATCGGGTTCGCCCCGTTTCTTTTGAGCAAAAACATATACATATGAAACCTGAGTGACATAATACGTCGTTCGGGTAATGGGCACTGTATCAACAGAGGGGAGCAAGTGGGGGAGGAGTGATACCATGCCTTGCCTGCTATCCGCTGTTGCCCCTTGTCATGGCGTCTCACTGAGCGTTGCTCAACCGAGTGTCAATCGGCCTCTTTTGTCATGGTAAAACAACATGTTTTTTACAGGGGCCGAGCCTGGAGAATTAATGAACAAGCAGCAGAGCTACCACGGCGAATGCGGTTGTTTTGGCTGTTCAAGCCACTAGGAAAGACGCTAGAATCCACACTTTGCCGTTGAGGGGCATGGAACTTTCTTCGTTGTTCCTTGTCAGGCGGCCAGCATCTCTCGTACATACCAACATTTTGTCATCATGGACGGTGACAGGACTATCCCAAGCTGGAGGGCATCATGGCCAGCAACGCACACAATCCGGTTAAAGCAGCAATCTGGGGGCTGTAACTCAGGGGCGGTAGCTATTGTCTTTTTCTTGGTTGGTGCCAGAAATTTGCCGCTTGAGCGAGCGTTTCCACTGCCATGAACTATTCGTAACAGGTTCAAGAAAGAACCAAATTTCTATTAATTTTCAAGAGCATACCTATGAAAATTCTTGTCACTGGTGGCGCTGGCTTTATCGGCTCGGCGGTTGTTCGTCATATCATCCGGGATACCAACGACTCAGTTATCAACCTCGACAAACTCACCTATGCGGGCAATCTGGAATCCTTGGCCAGTGTCGCAAACAGTGAACGTTATGCCTTTGAACAGGTGGATATCTGCAACCGCGCCGAGCTGGACCGGGTGTTTGCCCAGCACCAGCCGGATGCCGTGATGCACCTGGCAGCCGAGAGCCATGTTGATCGTTCCATCACCGGCCCCGCCGACTTCATCGAGACCAATATCGTCGGCACCTACATGCTGCTGGAAGCGGCTCGTGCCTACTGGAACGGTCTGGACGAGGTACACAAGGCGGCTTTCCGTTTCCACCATATCTCCACCGACGAGGTGTATGGTGACCTGCCCCATCCGGATGAAGTGGCCCCCGGTGTGGCACTGCCGCTTTTCACCGAAACCACCCCTTATGCCCCCAGCAGCCCCTATTCTGCCTCCAAGGCTTCCAGTGACCATCTGGTGCGCGCCTGGCGTCGTACTTACGGCCTGCCGACCGTCGTCACCAACTGCTCCAACAACTACGGCCCGTACCACTTCCCCGAGAAGCTGATCCCGCTAGTGATCCTCAACGCCCTGGATGGCAAACCGCTGCCGGTGTACGGCAAGGGTGACCAGATCCGTGACTGGCTCTATGTGGAAGATCACGCCCGCGCGCTTTATACCGTGGTTACCACAGGTGTCATCGGCGAGACCTACAACATCGGCGGTCATAACGAGAAACAGAATCTGGAAGTCGTGCATACCATCTGCGATCTGCTGGATGAAATGGTGCCCAAGGCCGGCTCTTACCGCGATCAAATCACCTATGTGGCCGACCGCCCTGGCCATGACCGCCGTTATGCCATTGATGCCAGCAAGATGAGCGCCGAGCTCGCCTGGCAACCGCAAGAAACCTTTGAATCCGGTATCCGCAAGACAGTGCAGTGGTATCTGGATAACCAGCAGTGGGTCAACAACGTGAAGAGTGGATCCTATCAGTCCTGGATCGATCAGCAGTACGGGGAGAAGAAGTAATGAAAGGTATTATTCTGGCAGGTGGTTCAGGCTCTCGTCTTCACCCCATCACGCGTGGCATTTCCAAGCAACTGCTGCCGATTTATGACAAGCCGATGATTTACTATCCCCTCTCGGTGCTCATGTTGGCAGGTATCAAGGATATCTTGATCATCACGACGCCCGAGGATTCGGAAAGTTTCCAGCGCCTGCTTGGCAACGGTGAGCAGTTCGGCATCAATCTGCAATACACGGTTCAACCGTCACCGGACGGACTGGCCCAGGCCTTTATTCTGGGTGAGGAGTTCATTGGCCAGGACAGCGTTTGCCTGGTGCTTGGCGACAATATCTTTTTTGGTCAGGCCTTTGGCAAGCAGTTGCAAAAGGCGATAGCCAATCAGGAAGGGGCCACCGTATTCGGTTACAAGGTTATGGATCCCGAGCGTTTTGGCGTCGTTGAATTTGATGAAGAATTCCGTGCCAAGTCCATTGAGGAAAAACCGGTAAAACCGAAATCGAACTGGGCTGTCACCGGTTTGTATTTCTATGACAACTCCGTCATCGAGATCGCCAAGAGCATCAAGCCGTCCGAGCGTGGTGAGCTCGAAATCACCAGCGTCAACCAGGCATATCTGGATCGTGGCCAGCTGAAGGTAGAACAGTTGGGCCGTGGCTTCGCATGGCTTGATACCGGTACCCATGACTCTCTGATTGAAGCTTCTCAGTTCGTGCAAACCGTTGAAAAGCGCCAGGGATTCAAGATCGCATGTCTTGAAGAGATTGCGCTTAACAATGGCTGGTTGAACCGTGACCAAATCAAGGCTATTGGCAGCAGCATGGTGAAAACTGGTTATGGCAAGTATTTGTTGAGTCTGATCAAATAAGAGATGTCGACATGAATGTAATCAAAACAAAAATTGCAGACCTGCTGATTATTGAGCCGAAAGTGTTTGGCGATGAGCGCGGTTTCTTTTATGAAACTTACCAGGACGCGCGTTACAAGGCCGCCGGAATCACGGCGGATTTTGTCCAGGACAACCGCTCGCGTTCTACACAAAATGTACTGCGTGGTCTGCATTTCCAGAAAACCAAGCCACAGGGAAAACTGGTCACTGTGACCCAGGGCCGTGTATTTGATGTTGCTGTTGATTTAAGGCCAGACTCTCCTACCTTTGGTCAGCATGAATCTGTCTTGCTGACAGGAGAAAACAAGGTTCAGTTTTACATTCCGCCTGGATTTGCCCATGGTTTCTGCGTACTGAGTGAAACGGCCGATTTCCAATACAAATGTACCGATTACTATGACCCGACCGATGAAAGCGGGTTGCTGTGGAATGATCCCGCGCTGGGGATAGCGTGGCCGTTGACAGCGCCGCTGTTGTCACCGAAAGACAGTGTGCAACCCACGCTGGCCCAGATCCGTGACAACTTGGTGAATGGGTGGTGAGCATGAAACGTTACACAGTGTTTGGCGGGCGGGGCTTTATCGGCAGCGAGATCGTCAGCATGCTGGAAGCTGCTGGCCAGAATGTCTGGGTGCCGCCGCGCGATGATGAAAGTGTATTCGACACCGATCTGGGGACTGTGATCTACAGTGCGGGACAGGGTGACTGCAAGAATGCTCCGCTGGGGGTGTTTGATGCCAATTGTCGTTTGCTGGCCGATCTGCTGGCACGAGGCAAATTTGAACGTCTCCTTTATGTCTCTTCCACCCGTGTATACATGAATCAGGACTCGGCGGCAGAAGGAGACGACCTGAAAGTATGTTCCGATGATCAGCGCCGGTTGTTCAACCTGACCAAGCTGGTATCAGAAGAACTGTGCCTGAAAAGTGGGCGCGATATCACTATTGTCAGACCAAGCAATGTCTATGGTGTTGCTCTGCACAGTCCGCTCTTCCTGCCGGCGATCACCCGTAATGCAATCAATCACGGCAAGGTCGATATGTATATTGACCAGGATTATGCAAAAGATTACGTTTCGGTAACGGATGTTGCCCGCGCCTGTATAACCTTGGCCACTCATCCTGAGAGTGTGGGACAAATCATCAATATCGCTGCGGGATATAATATTACGGCTAAGCAAATAGCGGATGTCTTACATAAATTCACAGAATGTGAAATCGTGTGGCATAAGATTGCTTTCCCGAATGAAAACTTCCCTCAGACAGCTATCACTAAGATCATGTCTCTGATTCCTGATTATCAACCAAGAAATGTACTCGAAGACATTGAGCTGATGATAGCAGAATTTAAAACTCATTTGGCTGCACACTGATGAGTGGGTTTAATAGACTGCTGAAGAACTCAGTAGCAAATATAATTAATGGTTTTTCAAATGTAATCTTGGGGATAGTTATATCCCCTTTCTTATTGCAACGTTTACCAATTGATAGTTTCTCGATATGGAATTTGAGTATTCAAGTTGGAGCGTTCTTTGCTCTCATTGGTTTTGGATGCCAGTTAACTGTTGCGAGAAACATTACAATTGCGAGAGAGAAAAAAGACTCCATAATGGAGCGCCATATAATAAAAAATGGTATTTTTTTAAGCTCTCTAGGGATTATTCTTAGTTGTCTATTATTAACTTTAATTTATAACAACTTTTATTCTTTATTTAGTAAAGTGGAAGGGATTGAAGCATCTGAGGATAAGGTAACTTTTTTTGTTGTAGCTATATCATTTGTTATTGGTCTAATATCATCTGTATTTAGTGGTTTTTTCACTGGGATAGAGAGGAATGACATCCCAGCAATGATAAATTTATTGTCGAGAGTTATATTAGGTATCCTAATTGTAATGTCGGCGCAATATGGCATTAAAGTAATGTCATATGTTTATCTAGTGGTTAATATTATATCTTACTTGACGATATATATATCATATTCATTTTTCAGAAATCCTCTAGATAATCAACCATCAAAAGATGGTTCTGAGTATAAATTTGGCAAATTTTTTTCATATTTCATTGGTATAAGCGTCTTCAATTTAGCCTCTTTTATGTTGGTTGGATTAAATGGGATACTAGTAGGGAAATATGCTTTTGATGAGTTTGCATACTATTCACTGGGAATGAGTTTGGTAACAGCTGCTGTAGGGTTTATTAATGCCGCAATGTCACCGATAATACAGCCGTTGGTGAAGCTCTCCAATAGAAATGATTCTTTAGAAAATTTAAATAAATTATTATACAACTTGACTTTTATTGTCATGTTGTTGTCTATCATTTCTATAATAATAGCATTTTATGTTGGACCATACATTTTGAGTTTATGGGTAGGAGATTCGATTTCTACTCATGTAGAGAATATATTTGTATCTCTGATGGCTGTTAATCTTGTTAGGTTAGTCGGCGCTCCACTTGGTCTATTATATATTGCTCAAGCTAAGCAGAATAAAATAATGCATTATCCGTTAATGGAAAGTGTCATTAGTGTTGTATTGACAATTATTCTGATTCACTCCTATGGAATGTATGCGGTACCTATAGGGCTAGCTATTTCAGCTTTTCTAATACTATTTATATATTCATTTAAACTATTAAATATACTAGATGATCATAGTTATTTTATCAGATATAAATTGATTTTCTTAATATATCCACTATCAATGTTTGTTTTTATTATTGGTTTAGTAGAAGCGAGAAAAGAAAACATAGATATCGTAAGTTATATGCTAAATGTTTTATCAATTCTAGCTCTAACAATCGGTGGATATTTGGTGTTGAGAAAAACAAAAAATATTCAAAAAATACTCGAGGTGTGATTCATGATCGGACGATTGATCAACTTTATATATAAAATAAAATATAAATTCTTCCTTGATAAGAGAGTTGAGATTTCACCTGATAATGTTTTCATCCATAATGCTGCGACATTTATAGTTACTGGTAATTCAAACTCTAAGATAAAAATAAATAAAAATGTGTATGTGGGGAGATATGCAAATATACATACTGGCTCTCAAATTATAATTGGGGAGGGAGCTGTTTTAAGTGACTATGTGTATTTAAGCACTCTCTCACATGGCCTGGATCCGCAAGTAGGACCAATAATGCAGCAAGAGTCTTATGATAAAGGACCAATAATTTTAGGTGAAAATGTATTCATTGGCTTTGGCTGTAAAATTATGCCTAATGTCACACTAGGAGATTGGTGTATTGTCGGTGCTGGTGCGGTTGTGACAAAATCGTTTCCTGGTTATGTAATGATTGCAGGAAATCCAGCTAAAATAATTAAAAAATATGATTCCCAATCTAATAAATGGGTGAGTTAATTATGATTTTTGGAAAAATCATCAATGGCATACTTTTGATATACAGTCAGCTAAAGTACAAAATTCTTATGTATAGTTTTGGCCATAAGAGTAGAATTATCAAACCTATGCTAATCTCCAACCATAAGCATATTTCTGTAGGCGATAATGTTATTATAAGAAATGGAGTTAGGTTAGAGGTTGTTGACCCACAGAATGAGATTGTAATAAAAATTGGGAACAATGTTAATATAGAGCAATATGTTCATATTGTTGCTCGATGCAATATATCAATAGGTGATAATGTATCTATTACTGGCGGATGTTCTATTGTAGACGTTGTCCATCCATATAATGATGTGTTCGCAGCCAATAAAATAGGTGATCGAATAGAAGATACATGTATGCCAGTTCTGATAGGTGATGGAAGTTTTATTGGCTTCGGTTCACATATAAATCCTGGCGTGACAATAGGCCGTAACTGCATTGTAGGAGCTAGATCTGTTGTCACTAAAAATGTAGATGATTACAGTGTAGTCGCTGGAAACCCTGCAAGAACAATTAAGAAATATAATTTTGATAAGAATGTATGGGAGAAAATATAGTGTATTCACCAAAGTTAGGTCTTGTTACTGTCCTTTATAATACACCTGAAGTTTTACCCGATTTTTTTAAAAGCATTGTATGTCAAAATTATAAAAATTTTATCCTCTATGTAATAGATAACAGCTCTAAACCCGAGTCACTTCGTCTGGCGCGAGAGTTGGCCTCTCAGTACGGTATTGAAACTACTTTCATCGACAATCAGGGCAACAATGTCGGCGTGGCGGCCGGTAATAATCAGGGAATTAAAGCCGCTTTGGTGGATGGTTGCGAATATGTTTTGATCATCAACAATGATCTTCTTTTTGAGGCGCCAGATGTCTTTGAAAAGTTGATGCAGGTGGCCATCAATGGGGAAAGCCTCGTCAGCCCGCTGATATTGAATTATCCGGAAGGCAAGCTTTGGTATGCCGGCGGACATTTCGATGAGTATCGGGCGTTGGCTCCTCATGATTACGCAGGGATGGATAAAGCGGCAGTAGCAAAATTTGGTGAATATCATGCTTATGCACCCACCTGCTTTCTGATCGTAAACAGTGATGTGTTCAAGCAAGTCGGCATGATGGATGAGCGCTATTTTGCTTATTATGATGATACCGACTTCCTGTATCGTGCTTATATTGCAGGTTATAAAGTAAAGCTCGAGCAGGATGTAGTGATATCACATAAAGTCAGCGTATCAACAGGGGGGGATTTGAGTTTCTTTGGAGCGTATCATCTGACCCGAAACAGAATTTATTTTGCTAAAAAGAATCTGCCTTTCCCAAAAAGAGAAATAAGTATTTCCTATACCGCCATCACTCGGTTGGGACGTATATTGCTTTCTGCTGGCGCAGTAAGACTGGGATTCATCAAGGGGCTGGTTGACGGCTTCAAAATGTAGTATGCATGTATGACACTATATCTGGTTCTGCTACTTTATATTCCTCTGATACTTCTCTCTATCTGCTCTGAAAAAGATGAAGGAATGTTGAAAGGAGCATTTTTATATATTCTCCTGTTCTTCATCTTTTTCCATATAGATGCCGGACCGGATCATCATGTATATCAGTGGGCCTATTATGAGCCACCATTCTCCATTCCCTTTGAGCCAGTCTTTGGTTTGCTGTTGGCTACTGCCAAGCTGTTGGGGCTCGACTATATAGAGTTTTTAGTCGCTTTGAGACTGATTGGTTTTATTTTGTTTGCGTATGCGTGTCTCAAACTGGACAAAACCAAATTCATATTTCTGATGGGACTGTACATTCCGATTTCGTTCATCACGTTTGAATTGAATTTGTTGCGCCAATCTTTATCTTTGCACTTTGGTCTGGTAGCCGTCTGTCTTTATCTCAAGAACAGAGACAAAACCTCTTATGCGTTCATGATACTGGCTGTCATGTCACACCTCTCTGCAATCGTGATGACCTTGATTTATTTGAACAAGATAAAGGCCAAAGTACTGGTTTTGTTAGGTATGGCGGGATTGATGATATTGATGCTTGCCTTGCCGGCGATCATAAGCAAAGTCAATGATTATCAGGCCTTGGGCGCGTTGAATATCCGTCTGGACGTAGCGACGCTGCAGTTGATAGTGCTCATGATCTTGCCGTTCGTGTTCTTCAAAACTCAAGGTGGCTTGCTCCCGACCCTGCTCTATGCGGCTCTTTGCTTCATGACATTTATCCCTGTTTTGATCAGACTGTATCCGATTGCTTTGTTGATCCTGTTGCCATCAATTGCCATGGCAAAAGGAAACAAGAAGATGACAACACTCTGTTTATTCGTTTGTATTTCTTTCTTCATGACTATAGGAAAGACATATTTGCTGTTGCAAGCCGACCAGCATGCCATTCAGGAGGGCACCTATCAGCATGGTTACACAAAATAAAAAAGTCATATTTGTTTCCATGTCGGGTCGCGACTCTGCCATGTGGTTTTCGTTTACCGGGCTGGCCCATGCGCTTGAAGAATACGATGTTTCTTTTGCATTTCCATCGTCTAATCCAGCAGCAGAAACTGAATATACAGAACATCTTTTTTATTACAACTTGCGGAGTCCCATCAAGACCGCTCGTTCAGTATTAGCGTTGGCGAGAGTGATCAATGAAAAATATGATCGTGTGGTTATCTTCTCACAAGGTATTTTCTCTGCCTATCTGACCATGTTGCTGAATAGGAGGATTGAAGTCGTCGCTTGGGGTCATGAACTCATAAAGCATGTCGAGAGAGCTGGTTTGTTACGGGGCATGAATTACTTTCTGTCAGATCGCGTCATGGCATTGAGAACTGCCAGAATGATAGTCGCTTCTGATGAGCTGGAATCGATAGCGGTCGCTTGCTACCCAAAGAAGAAAATAACCAAAACCTGTTTACCCATGTCGGGAGATTTTGCGTGCCTGGTTAACAAAACCGACACTAAAGGTGAGCGCACTCATGCCAAGTTGGAGATCCTTTTCTTTGGTGCCATCACATCCTACAAGGGGTTGGACATTTTAGGGCGGGTTCTCGATAAATTCAACGATGATGATATTCACTTGACCATCATGGGGAGAGGGGCGCTGGAGAAATATTCTGAGGGTCTTTATCTACGGGCTACACAGGGGCGAAATGTCACCTGGATTAATAAATTTGTTGATGCTGAAGAGGTCGTGGCTCAGTTGCATGTATCTGACTATATGTATTCGATGTATAGTTCCGTTACGGCGACATCACAAATAGACATCGCAAATGCATTTGGTGTTCCTGTGCTGGTGACGGATCTTCCATTTTTTAACAAAAAAATAAAACATGGCTGTAATGGATATATTCTCAATGAACAGTCCCTGTATGTGCTGCTGCAAGAGAGAGTGGCCGGAAAACTGACCGGCTCTCGGGAAGAGGTTATTGCGCACTATAATCAGGCCGGTATCAACAAGTATTGTGTAGAAAATATAATAAAAGACGGGATTGTCTAGATCATGAAAAAATATATCCAGCACTATGGTCTCTGGGGATGTATTCGATTGATGGTAGAATACATCATCACCAGAGTGTGTTTTCGAAATGCTCGTCTGATCCGGCGGCCTTTTGAGATCAGGGGAGCATCAAGGATCCGCTTGGGGAGAGGATTTACCACCGGAAGATATTGCCGGCTGGAGGCTCATGGCTCAGATGGTATCAACCTGGACATAGGGTTGAATTGCCAGCTCAATGATGCGGTTCATATTGCTGCTGCCGACAGTATTGTGATCGGTGATGATGTGTTGATCGCTAGCCGGGTGTTTATCACAGACCTCAATCATGGTAACTACAGCGGGCAAGAACACTCTCATCCTGATTCCATCAGCAGGGAGCGGACGCTGCATACCAAACCGGTTGTGATTGAGTCAAATGTGTGGCTTGGCGAGGGTGTAGTCGTGTTGCCTGGCGTCACAATTGGCAAGTCTTCCATCATCGGTGCAAATTCAGTTGTGTCCAGAGACATACCGGCAAATTCCATTGCGGTAGGTAATCCGGCAAGAGTGATTAAGCAGTTTGATTTCCAACGTGGGCAATGGGTGGCTGTTGATGCGAAGTAATGCTGGTGCCGTTTTGATATGCCCGGATTTTTTTGATTATAAAAATTTGCTTACGGCAGAGCTTGAACACCGTTACACATCGGTGCTCTCTTTTTCTGACCGGCCGAAATGCACCTCTTTAGCAAAGGCATTGATAAAATTCAATATTCTTGGATATGCCCATTTTGCTGCCAAAAAATATAGTAATGAAATTTTCAACTCTATTTCTGACAAGCTTTCTGGCATCGCTGAAGTTATTATTGTCAAGGGAACTTGTGTCTCTCCTTGTCTGATCGAGAAAATTAAAAAACTCAATCCAAAAACAAGAGTGATCTGTTACAGCTGGGATTCCATTTCAAATATAAAGACGTTTCCTTTATTGGCAGTCAAAGCCGATGCGGCATATACATTTGATATCGCCGATTGCAAAAAGTATGGCTATGGCTATTTGCCATTGTTCTATTCGGATAAAAAATCCCACAGTCATACTGTTGCCAAGAAATATAAATATAGTTTCATCGGTAGTTATCATGGTGATCGTGTAAGCGTCTTGCAACGCATCTTCTCCCACGAACATGATGTCAGTGTATATGTAAAAATATTTTTCCAGAGCAAATTACAATTTGCATTTTACTATCTTTTCGATCCTGCCTTGCGCACTGCACCCAAGGAGTGGCTCACATTCAAGTCACTGACAAGGGCAGCAATTACTGATGTGGCTGAGCACAGTGAGTATGTCATCGACATACATAATGCCAATCAAACCGGCCTCACTATGCGTACTTGGGAAACCTTGGGCGATGGTCATCAATTAGTAACGACGAATGCGGCAGTACTCTGTCATGCAGACATGAGAGAGATTGTTGTCATTGACAGGAATACAGGAAAACGATGGTCTGATTCACAGTGTGCTCGGTACCTGGATGCGATGTCGAATTCCGCGCTGAGTGTAGATGCGTTGTCCATATCTACATGGCTTGATAACTTGTTGGCAAGAAGTGAAAATTAATATGGCTGTTATTCCCGTAATCATGGCTGGGGGCTCTGGCTCCAGGCTTTGGCCCATGTCTCGTGAGCATTTCCCAAAACAGTTCCTTAATTTGTATGGCAATAATTCAATGCTGCAAGAGACAGTAAACAGGCTTGCTGATATTGAATGTACTGCTCCCCTGATCCTGTGTAATGAAAAGCATCGCTTTATCGTGGCTGAGCAACTTCGTCAGCTCGATATCCTTGCCAATAACATCATTCTGGAACCGGCAGGACGAAATACTGCTCCGGCAATCGCGTTGGCTGCAATACAAAGCCTGAGAAATGTTGATGATGCGCATGACCCGATATTGCTGGTGTTGGCTGCAGATCACTTGATCAAGGATCAACAGGCATTTACCAATGCAATCAATAGTGCCGTTCCGTTTGCCACGTCGGGCAAGCTGGTCACGTTCGGAATTGTTCCGAACGCACCGGAGACGGGTTATGGTTACATTCATCGCGGTAGTGAACTGGATGCTTCTCGGGATGAAGCAAAGGCATATTGTGTCAATCAATTCGTCGAAAAGCCCAATCTGGATGTTGCCAAGAGCTATCTGGTGAGTGGAGAGTATTACTGGAACAGTGGCATGTTTATGTTCAGTGCTCGCCGTTATCTTGCCGAGTTGAAACAGTCGCGTCCTGATATATACGATGCATGCATGGCCTCGATGAATGATGTCAGAAGTGATCTTGATTTTATCCGGATCAATAACGATGAATTCAAGCAATGTCCCAGTGACTCTATTGATTATGCCATTATGGAGAAAACCTCGGATGCGGTTGTCATCCCAATGGATGCTGGCTGGAATGATGTAGGTTCATGGTCATCCTTGTGGGAAATATCGGATAAAGATGCATGCGGTAATGTTAGCCGTGGCGATGTTATCTTGACCGAAAGCCATAATAACTATGTTTCTGCTGAGTCCATCCTCGTCTCCACTATTGGCGTGGATAATCTGGTCATCATTCAAACAAAGGATGCCATCCTCGTTTCAAGCAAGGACAAGGTGCAGGACGTCAAGTCGATAGTCGAAGAATTGAAACGCTGTGACCGCAAGGAATATAGCACTCATCGCGAGGTATATAGACCATGGGGGCAGTACGACTCAATTGATGACGGCAATGGCTATCAGGTCAAAAAAATATTGATAAGGCCCGGCGAGCGTCTATCAACACAAATGCATCACCACAGAGCAGAGCACTGGATCGTGGTTTCAGGTACTGCGAAGGTGACCAATGCTGAACGTGAGTTTCTGATCACCGAAAACGAATCCACATTTATTCCAATAGGTGCAATACACTCCCTTGAAAACCCGGGCAAGGTTGACCTGGAGTTGATCGAGATCCGCTCCGGAAAATATCTCGATGAGGATGATATCATTCGCTTTAGTGATAAATATGGCCGAGTTGATGGGGGAGAAAAATGATGAAGCAAGACTATCTTTTGAGCCGTGATGTGATCAAGCACAGTGGTATTGAATTTGGTACCAGTGGTGCACGAGGTCTTGTGACCGATTTTACAGTACCCGTGTGTTTTGCATTTACCTGTGCCTTCGTTGCTGTGATGAGGACTTCTTATCGCTTCAATCAGGTCGCGCTCGCCATCGATAACAGACCAAGCAGTTATGATATGGCAATGGCCTGTGCGACGGCCCTTGAGGCAATGGGATTGGAGCCTGTCTATTACGGCGTTGTCCCGACACCGGCATTGGCTTACAAAGCCATGAATGACGGTATCCCCTGTATCATGGTGACCGGCAGCCATATTCCATTTGATCGCAACGGGCTTAAATTTTATCGTCCCGATGGCGAGATAACCAAGGGCGACGAACTGGCCATTATCTCGGCAGAAGAAACCTTTTGCGTTGCAGACAATCTGGTGAGCCTGGGTGCAAAAAATGATGCAGCCGAAGCCTACATCGCGCGCTATACATCGCTGTTCCAGCATGCACCACTCACTGGTATGCGCCTTGGTATCTATGAGCACTCGAGTGCGGGACGTGACCTCTATGCTGTGCTCTTTGCAGCATTGGGGGCCGAGGTCATTTCTCTTGAGCGAACCGAGACTTTTGTTCCCATCGATACAGAAGCCGTTTCCGAAGCTGATCAAGAGAAGGCCAGACAATGGTCCCATGAATATAATCTCGATGCGATTTTCTCGACAGATGGTGATGGTGACAGGCCCTTGGTGGCTGACGAGTCAGGCAACTGGTTGAGAGGTGACATATTGGGCCTGCTCTGTGCCGCCAATCTGGGTATTGAAGCAGTGGCTATTCCTGTCAGTTGCAATACTGCCGTCAGTGAATCCGGAAAATTTGCCAATGTGACCCATACCAAAATTGGTTCACCCTATGTTCTGGAAGTGTTTCCGATATTGAATGCTCAATATGGATCCGTGGCTGGTTTTGAAGCCAATGGTGGATTCCTGCTTGGTAGTCAGGTGACGTTCAATGGGCAAACTTTAGCTCCTTTGCCAACGCGGGATGCAGTATTGCCAGCCTTGATATTGTTTGTCAGTTCACGGACTTCTAGAATATCAGCATTGGTTGAGGCGCTGCCCAACAGATTTACCTGCTCTGACCGGCTCAAAGATTTTCCCAGAGAGAAAAGCAGAGAAATAATAGAGCTGGGGCAAACTGATATTGCCAGGCTCATGCTGAAATTGCATTTTGATGAGTTTGAAATAATGTCGGTTGATCAAACCGATGGCTTGAGAATTTTATTTGTCGGAGGAGATGTATTGCATCTTCGACCTTCAGGCAATGCACCAGAGCTTCGCTGTTATGCTGAGTCTGATAGTGTGGAAGGAGCGAAGTCTATTGTGAATCAGTGTCTTGGTTATTTGCAAAAATAGATTTAAAATCGCTTTTGGAAAGCAATGTGCACAAACTTTAAGCTCATGGGGTAATACATTGAGTTATCAACGCCGTCACTCACGCTGGTATGAGCGTGTATTGTTCAGTCCTCCTTCTCTGTTTTTCTTGGGAGCCTTGCTTGCTGTGTGTTTGCCCGCCCTTGAGCGTTGGGGGTGGGGATTTTGGGAGTATCTCGATGGCGTCAGGGTCAATACCTTGGGTGGGGCTTTCATCGCCTTCCTGTTGACCGGAATCGTACTTTATCGGTTCCTGCGTTATCCCGGAGCAAGCCCTGTTGCCTATATGATCCCGACGGTGACAACTCTTTATGGGGCGCTCGTAGGAGTTCTTTTCTTCCTGCGTCTGCCTTATAGCAGACAGGTTCTTTTCGAATCTTATGTAGTTGCACTGCTCTGCTGCTGGGTCGTCTACTTCATCGGCCGTCGTTACCGTACTCCCAAATATGCATTGCTCCCGTTCGGTGACTACCAGGCGCTCATGCATCACGCCGGGGTTGAGTGGCGTCTGTTGGACAAACCTGATCTGGGGGCCATACGTTATGATGCCGTCGTGGCTGATTTGCGCGATGACAACCTGGCAGGTGAATGGGAACGTTTCCTGGCCCGATGTGCATTGGCCCACATTCCTGTTTACCACATCAAGCAGATCAGTGAGACCCTGACGGGCAGGGTGAAGATTGATCATCTGCATGAAAACCAGCTCGGTTCTCTGCTGCCTTCTCCGGTCTATGCCTGTGTCAAACGGGGCCTTGACATACTGGCTGCTGTGATTGCCATACCACTGTTTTCACCATTGATGCTGGTCACTGCCGTGTTGATCAAGCTTGAAAGTCCGGGGCCGGTGATGTTTTTGCAAAACCGAGTAGGCAAGGGCAACCGGGATTTCAGGATTTATAAATTCCGCAGCATGTGTCAGAACTCCGAGCAGCACGGTGCTCAATTTGCGCAAGATGGGGACATGCGTGTCACTCGGGTGGGCAAGGTGATCCGCAAGTTACGCATTGATGAACTGCCTCAGTTCTTCAATGTGCTCAAGGGAGACATGAGCCTGATAGGCCCGAGACCGGAACAGCGCACTTTCGTGGACCAATTTGAACGGGAAATACCCTTCTACATGTATCGTCACATCGTACGACCCGGTATCAGTGGTTGGGCCCAGGTCGTGCATGGCTATGCAGCCGATGCCGATGACACCCGTATCAAGATCGAACATGATTTTTACTACATCAAGCATTTCTCCCTCTGGCTGGATGTTCTCATCGTGTTCAAAACGATTCGGACTATCCTGACCGGTTTTGGGGCTCGGTGATCCCGGATGAGGATCTTGTTGTTGGGGGCTCGTGGCCAGTTGGGACGAGCCCTTTTTTCTGCACTGCGCCGGACGTTTCCTCATTGGCAAGTAAATGCGCTTGGAAAGGAAGAGTGCGATATCACGATTCCGGATGTCTTGTGTAGCTGGATTGGTGCTTGCCGTCCCGATGTCATCATCAATTGTGCTGCCTATACGGCAGTCGATGAGGCGGAAAGTGAGCAGAAACTGGCCGACATGGCAAATCACCAGGCCTTGTTGTGTATGGCGAGGGAAGCCAGGAATGCGGGGGCGTTGCTGGTGCACTTCTCGACGGATTATGTATTTGACGGGACAGGGACTCGACCTTGGCTTGAAACTGATCAACCCAGACCTCTGAATGTCTATGGAATGAGCAAGTATGCTGGTGAACTGGCCATACAACGCCAGTGCTCACACCATCTGATTATTCGTACTGGCTGGTTGTACGGTGGGGAAGGCAGGCACTTTGCTCGTACCATTTTGGCACGTGCCATGCAGGGACAGGTACTTGCTGTGGTTGATGATCAGTGGGGGGCTCCGACCCGGGTTGATTGGCTGGCGAGAGCATCTGTATTGGCGCTGTCGCAAGTGTTGAATTCACCTAATAAGGCTGGGCTATACCATCTGGTGTGCCGGGGTGAGACAAGCTGGCATGGTTTTGCGTCGGCTCTGGTGAGCGAAGCCTATCGGTTAGGCAAGTTGAAAGATCAAGTGAGTATTGGTGCAATTTGCTCAGATGAATGGCCGCAACAGGCTCTTCGTCCTTTGAATTCGAGGCTTGATAGCCATCGCTTCTCAAGAGTGTTTGGCCTTGAGTTACCGTCGTGGCAAGAGCATATGAATACGTGGCTGACGGAACTCAATATGTCAGACATGGATAATACATGATGAAGTATTGAGATTAATCTATTTATTGATGTGTTAAGTCTATGCAATAACACTTATTTATAAGATTGTCTCTGCAATATAGGTTTACATATATTTTCTTATATATTCTATCTGGGACAGGTTGGTGGTGATGTTTACTTCACTCAAGACAGGTTACGTCGCGTATTATTGGTGGCGCCAGATATTGCCGCAGGTGCATGTTTACCATCAACAGCATCTCGCCTTTTGACTGACCATGACTAACTACCTGTTTTATTGATATAAAAGCTAAAGATAACGATAATGTCCCCTGATTTTACATTGTCTTTGTTCTAAAAGTGAGCAGCGCTGCGCACAGGAGCGCAGACTGGCTGTCATATCTTCCACTTGAAAAAAATGTCTCCAACCAGTTTGATCCAAGACTGGCTATAACTTCATAACTGATAGAAAATACACTAGCGATCTGGAGGACCGTGATCGTAATGTGTCTTTACTGGAAGTCTTTCATATTCAGAGCTCAACATGAACAAACAGCAATTAGATGACTTGGATAGGAAGTTGCCGCAGGGTTGGCAGGCCACTTCTAGTAATGAGATTGATTTACATGAATTGTTTCTGGTGTTGTGGCGTCAGAAGATACAGATCCTGCTGATCACCGCAGTATTTGCTGTGGCTGGGATCGGTTATGCCTTGTTGGCCCCGCAGGTCTGGGTCAGCCAAGCCCAGATAAAACCCCCTTCACTGCAAGAAGTGGAATCGCTTGAACTCAGTGTCAATCAACTGATTAACGCTCAGATACCTGCCGCCGTGTTTGGACCCTTTGACAAAGGTGCTCTTTATGGCGATTTCGTTAGCAATTTCAACAGTTTTAACAACAAACGCCAGTTTCTGATAGAAAAGGGCTATCTGGATATGGATGCAGCCGCATCCGGCATAGCTGACGATAAAGGGAAACGTGCCCTGCTCAGGAAAATGGTTGACGGGATCAGTGCGACCGCGTTGGATGCATCGAGTGGCAATATCACCCTTGCTTTTGGGGCTGCTACGGCCGCTGATGCGCTACAACGGCTGGAACAGTACATTGCTTTCATCCAGCAACAGGAGATTGCAGCGAAGAGCAAGGCGCTGGAGACCATCTGGCAAAACCGGATCAAGATCCTGTTGTCCCAGTATGACAGCATCAAGAGCGATACCCTGACACAGTTGCAGGATGACGTTGAGCGTACAGAATATAGTCTGCGCATCAGCCGTGCAGCCGGTATTGATACCCCGGTCGAGAACCTCAATGTGCGTGATGGATTCAATATCGAATGGGGTTCCCGTGCCCTTGCCGAGAAACTCATTGTATTGAAGGAGATCAAGAATCTCGAACTTCTGAATCCTGTCTTGAGCGGTTTACGTCTGCAACTCAACAGTCTGAAGGCCGTCAAGCTTGGGCAGCAATCATTCCAGTCTTTTACCTACTCCGCCTCCCCAAGCGAGCCCCTTAGCCGCGACAAGCCCAAGCGTCCTCTGGTGGTCGTGCTGGCTACCCTGCTTGGGGGCATGTTGGGGGTCGGTGTGGTTCTGGTGAGGCATGCTTTTCGCCGGTCAGAGCAGGTATGATGACCAAATGAAATAAGGAACGGGGGGCTATGGCCCCCCTTTTTTCGGTATTTTCGTCGCGCCGCTGATCTATGAGCTCGGCTTTACAACATAAAGGGGGTCAAGGAAGATGAGCAATAAGGGTCTCTTTGCTGCCGTCTGCGCTCTGTACTGGCTGCTGGGCATGCATTTTTTCATGCACAACCCCGGTGGGGCCGGGCTCTATCTGCCGTTCAATGCCTGGGGCTGGATCTTCGCCAGCCTGGTCATCGGTCTGGGGCTGTGGCAGGTGACGCTGCAGCAGCGGCTGGTATTCTCCGCTTTACAGGGCTGGCTTTGGTTGGGGGCGCTGCTGCTGCTGCTGCCTATGGCCTATCCCGGCTTTGACCTGAAAGACTATGCCATTCCCCGTTTGCTGGGGCTGTTTGCCGGTCTGCTGTTTCTGTTCTGTCTCTACCAGTGGCAGCTGGTGCGGGCATCTCGTGATCGGCTGCTCTATCTGCTGCTGGGGGCGGTGGCCATCGAGGCGCTGCTCGGCCTGGTGCAGTACTACCTGCTGATCCCGGGTAATTGGCTGGGGTACGACACCCACGCCAACCGCCCCTACGGTATCTTTCAACAACCCAATGTGATGGCGACCTTCATGGCGACCGGGCTTGCCCTGGCCGGCTGGCTGGAGCTGCGCGGTAATGCCAACCCCTGGCTGAAGGGGCTGCGCTATGGGGTGATCCTGGCGGCCAGCCTGCTGCTGGTGGCGCTGCAATCCCGAGTGGGGCAGTTGGGGGGCCTGCTGGCGTTGATCCTGCTCGTGCCCGCATTGCATCGTCAGCGTCGGCTGGCGCAGGTACTGGGACTGGTTGCACTCGGTGTCGGGCTGGGGATCGCCTCCCAGTACGGGATCAGTGGTGTCAAACGTGGGCTGGAGGCTTATCAGTCCGGCGGCATGCGTTCCATCTATTGGCCCTATGCCGCCAAGCTGATTGCCCAGTCTCCCTGGGTTGGCTGGGGTTATGGCAGCTTTGAAACCACCTTTTTGCACCACTACATGGCCGACAAGGCGCTGAACCCGGCCATGGTACAGATTGAATACAACCTCGATCACCCCCACAACGAGTTCCTCTACTGGGCGGTGGAAGGGGGGCTGGCTCCCATGATCGGCATGGTGCTGATGGGCGGCGCTCTGTTGTGGCGCGTGAGCAAGGCCGGTTGGGTCAAGGGGGGCGCTGCTGGCGCTGGTGACCCCCATCCTGCTGCACACCCAGACCGAGTATCCGCTTTATCACGCCATCGCCCTGTGGTGGGCCCTGCTGCTGCTGGTGTATGTGCTGGATGCGGAAGTGGAGGAGGGGCAGCAAGCCTCGGGCCATGCCAGCTGGCGCGAGTATGTCTATCGTCCCTGGTTGTTGCTGCGCTTCGTGGCCATCATCATTCCCCTTTTGGTGGTACCCTTCATGCTGACCGCCATTCATACCGCCTGGGTGGTGACCAAGTACGAGCGCGGCGGCTACAAGGAACCGACCTTGCTGCTCGACGTCATCAATCCCATGGCCTGGTTGACCCGGGTCGAGTTTGACGTCAACTCGGTGCGGTTGATGGTCGGCTTGCAGGCCAACAATCACGCAGAGCTGGAGGCGTATCTCGACTGGGGTCAGGCGTTTGTGCGCCACACGCCGAGAGCCAACATCTACGCCAACATGGTGATCGCGCTGGATGCGCTGGGACGAAAAGAGGAGGCCCGGGCACTGCGCCGCGAGGCACTGGCGCTCTACCCGGGAGATCCCTTGCTGACCGGCTCGGCCGTCACATCCGTAGCCACGGCGCTGGAACGCAAACCCTCGGCCTGATAGCGGCTGTCGAGGCCATGTGGGGCCGGCAGGCTGCGCGATGTTTCATCAACTGCCCCATCGCCTCGCAAAAATGGCGGCCGCCGCTGGACGGCAGAGGCGCCATGGCTAAGATAGTGGCCTCAACGTCTTGTTCAGTAGGGAGTATGAAATGGAGTTAGTGCTTGGCCCGTTGGAGGCCCGCGTGATCGGCTGTCTGATCGAAAAAGAGATCTGCACCCCGGATCAATACCCCCTCTCTCTCAATGCGCTGGTCAATGCCTGCAACCAGAAGAGCAACCGCGAACCGGTGCTGGAGCTGTCAGAGCTCGACATCCGGGCCGTGGTGGATGAGCTGATCCGCAAGCGGCTGGTGGTCAATACCGCCGGCTTCAATGCCCGGGTTCCCCGTTACCAGCACCGCTTCTGCAACACCGAGTTCGGCGAGCTGAAATTCACCGCCCAGGAGCTCGGCATTATCTGCGAACTCTTGCTGCGTGGCCCGCAGACGCCGGGGGAACTGCGCTCGCGCACCAACCGCCTGTGCAGCTTCGATGACGTGACCCAGGTCGATGCCGTGTTGGCCAAGCTCGCCGAGCAGGGGCCCTACGTGGTCAAGCTGCCGCGCGAGCCGGGCAAGCGCGAGTCCCGGTATGCCCACCTGTTCAGTGGCGAGGTGGATCTGCAGGCGCTGGCCGAGGCGGCCCCCGCCAGCAGTTATGCCTCGCCCGCAGCGGATCGACTGACGGCGCTGGAGGAAGAGGTCGAGAACCTCAAGGCGCAGCTGCAGCTGCTGGCCGAGCGCCTGGCGCAGCTGGAAGGCTGATGTGCTGGCAATATGTCCATCAAGAGGCGCCGAGGCGCCTTTTTTTGTGCGCCTTTTCTGTCATCTCCATCCGGTGAACCCCATAGCCTCACCTTGCCCCAAGCCCGCCCCTGACGGGGATGCCGCAGCTTTTTTGCGTTATTTCGTCGTTAAGGGTCGAGCCGCCGTCGCTTTCCCGTTAAAATTCCGCTTTTGCACCTGCCCGTGAGTCTCGATGTCTGCGTCCACTCTCTCTTCAGATTGTTATGCCCTGCTCGGTGAGCTGCAGTTGCAGCGCACCGCCAGTACCCGCTATTTGCAAGAACAGCTGCCGTTTGGGCAGGACCTGCTCGACAAGTTGAGTCAGTTGCAACTGCTGGGGTTGGTACGGCTGCGTGGGGAACAACAGTGGAGTCTGACGGCAGAGGGAACCCTGGCGTTGATCCTGGCGGTGCGTCGCGGTGATTGTCCCATGCCCAACTGGGCACGGGTGCCGTCGGTCACCGGCCAGGAGATGGCACAGGCGCTGGTGCGTGAGCTCTGTCTGGGGGAGGCCGGGCAAGTGCCCGCTTACTATCTGGCGGCCGATCTGCTGAGCCTGCTCGATCTGCCCGATGCCCACCGCTTGCTGGCAGGCTCGAGCCCCCAGTGGCAGCGGCTGATGCTGCAGCACTTCGCCCTGCAAACGCTATTGGATGCCGAGCCCCATGGGCAGTGGCCGCTGGCCCAGGCGGCCGGAGAGTGTGCCGCCGAGCTGGCCAAGCTGAGCGACGGCTTTGCTGCCGAGTGGCAGTGGCTCTGTGGCGAGCTGAGCGGGAAAGCAAACACTCACTGGCCCGCCCTGCAACAACTGGCGGAGCAGGGGGGAGAGCAGCCCCTTGCCGAGCGCCTGCTGGCAGCGCTTGGACAGTGGCAGGCGCAGGCGCAGGAAGGGCAAGAGGATGGGCAGGGTAAGTGGCCACAGACCTTCAGTGCCTTGCTTTGGCTTGGCTGGTTGCAGCAGGCCGATCCCGTGCTCGCCAGCGAACAGCGCAAGAAGTGGCAGCGCAGCCTGGCCAACCAGTTTCCGCTGCTGGCGGATCTGCTGGGGCAGTGGGCGGGTGATCGCCACGGTCAGGCGGTCGGGCTGTTCGATACCCTGCAATTACCGCCGGAAGAGCTGCACTGGGGCTACCTCTGGCTCGATCTCTGCGCCCTTGCCCGGCACGGGGAGCAGAGCCCCCAGGTGGCCATCCTGCACAAATGGGATCTCTCCCACGTGCTGGAGGCTGCCCCCCGCCACAGGTTGATGGCCTTCTGTCAGGATCTGCTGCGGCTGTTGCTGGGGCAGGGGGCGCAGCAGCCACCGCTGCAGCAACTGCGCGCCGCCAGCGGCGAGCAGGAGGCCGATGAGCAGGATGGGGAGGACAAGACACCCGCCTCCGCCAGCTGGCTTAACTGGCTGCAGGGGCTGGGACGCGCCAGCGGCGTGCGCAAGCCGCAGGAGCGGCTGGTCTGGCTGCTGCATGCGGAAGGGCCCGAGCTCGAGTGCAAGATCCAGAAACAGAGCACCAAGGGGGAGTGGACAGCCGGTCGCCGGGTCGATCCCACCCTGCTCTCCACCCAGTACGCCAACCTGCTCGACGAGGAGGACTGGGCGCTGGTCCGCACGCTGCCGCGCACGCTTGGGCGATTGCCGCGCGAGGTGTGGGCACCGCTTGCCAACCATTCCCGCCTGTTCAATGCCAGAGGACAGAAGCTGCAGCTGGCCATCACGGCTCCCTTGCTGCAGATAGTGGCCACCGAGCAGGGCATGAGTGCCGTACTGAGCCCGGCTGCCGCGGCGCGAGGGGCTCACATACTGCCGCTGGCGCAGGATCTGTGGCAACTCATCCTCACCCCGCAGCCGCTGCTCGACCGGCTGCCTGCGCTGGAGGCCATTCCGCTGCTGCCGGCCGAGGGGCTGGCGGAACTGCAGCATACCCTGGACGCCATTGCGGGGCTGCCCTGGCACAGCCAGGTGGCGGGCCTGCACGGCAATGCCGAGCTGGCTCCCTGGCCCGGCGTGGCCTCGGTTCAGCTCGACTGGCAGGATGGCCAGCTGGCGGTCCGGCTGGTGACCCGGTTCGACGACTTGCCGCCGCAGCCCCTTGGCAAGGGCGAAGCCATCGTGCGCCAGGGGATCAAGGATTATCACTACTGGCTGCGGGACTTGGCGGCCGAGAAGGGCGAGGCCCAGCGGCTGCGCAACCAGTTGCCCATCGAGTTGCCCGGCAGCGAGTGGCGCCTCGAAGGAGAGCAGGCACTCGCGCTGGTCAATGCCCTGCCGGAGCTGGTGGATGCCGGCGTGGTCATTCACTGGCATCAGGACAGCGCGCGGTTGAAGAGCCTCGATGAAGCCGCCCTGAGCCTGCGGATCGAGCGGCGCCAGGATTGGTTCCAGGTGGAGGGGGCGCTCTCGCTTGATGAGCACCAGATCCTCGACCTGCGCCTCATCCTGCGCCAGCTGACCCCGGGTCAACGCACAGTTCAGCTGGATGAGAAGACCAGCCTGATGTTGAGCGACAAGCTGGTGGAGCGGCTCACCATGCTGGGCGCCATGCTCGACGAAGAGCAGCGCATCAATCACAAGCTGGCCTACCCGCTGACCCGCCTGCTCTCCGTCATCACCACCGAGGGGGATGCCGCCTGGCACTCCCTGCAACAGGAGTGGCAGCAAGAGGTGGAGTGTCCGGCCGAGCTGATGGGGCCGCTGCGGGATTATCAGAAGGAGGGGGTACGCTGGCTGGCGACCCTGGCCCACCACGGCTTTGGCGCCTGTCTGGCCGATGACATGGGCCTTGGCAAGACGCTGCAGGCGCTAATCGTGCTGCGCATGCGCCAGCATCTGGGCCCGGCCCTGGTGGTGGTACCCAAGTCAGTGGTCACCAACTGGCAGGAGGAGGTCGCGCGCTTCGCTCCCGAGCTGGAGGTGGTGGTGTTTGACAACCCGTCCGAGCGGGAAGGGATGATCCGCGAAGCCAAGGCGGGCCAGATCATCCTGCTCAACTACGGCATGCTCGGCAGTCTGGCGGAGGCGCTCAAGGCCCGCCGCTGGTCCTCCATGGTGCTGGATGAGGCGCAGCAGATCAAAAATGCCGGTACCCAACGGGCCAAGCTGCTGTTCCAGCTGGACGGCGATTTTCGGCTCGCTCTCTCCGGCACGCCTATCGAGAACCACCTGGGGGAGCTGTGGAGCCTGTTCACCTTCATCAACCCCGGCCTGCTCGGTAGCCTGGGCGAGTTCAAGCGCCGCTTCGGCAAGGCGGTGAAAGATCCCCAGCATATGGCGCTGCTGCGGGCGGTGATCAGCCCCTTCATCCTGCGCCGTCTCAAGCAGGAGGTGTTGACCGAGCTGCCGGACAAGACCGAGATCATTCACCACATCAGCCTCTCTCCCGAGGAGCGTCAGCTCTACGAGGCGACCCGGCGCGAAGTGGTGCAGCAGGTGCAGAGTGCCGATGGCCGCGCCTTGATGCACGTGCTGAGCGGGCTGACCCGGCTGCGCCGGCTCTGCTGCTCGCCCCAGCTGGTGATGCCCGAGTGGTCCCAGGCCAGCAGCAAGCTGGACGAGGCGATGGCGCTGCTGGAGGAGGCCATCGGCAATGGTCATCGGGTGCTGGTGTTTAGTCAGTTCGTCGATCTGCTGAGCCTGTTGCGGGCCCGCATCGAGCAGCAGCAGTGGGACTACTGCTATCTGGACGGGGGCTGTTCCGCCAAGGCGCGGCAGGAGTCCATCCTGCGTTTTCGCCACGAGGCGGTGCCGCTGTTTCTGATCAGTCTCAAGGCGGGGGGCACTGGCCTCAACCTGACCCAGGCCGATACCGTCTTGCACCTGGATCCCTGGTGGAACCCGGCGGTGGAAGATCAGGCGAGCGATCGGGCCCACCGCATGGGGCAGACCCAGCCGGTGACCGTTTATCGGCTGGTGTGCGAGCAGACGGTGGAGGAGAAGATCGTCGCCCTGCACGATGAGAAGCGGGCGCTGGCCGACGGCCTGCTGAGCGGCCAGTCGGAAGTGCGTGGGCTGGATGTGGAGAGCCTGCGGGCCCTGCTGATGAGCTGACCGCGATCAGCTGGCTCGGGCAACATACAAGGGGAGCATCCAATGATGCTCCCCTTGTTGTTTGGTATGTGTTGTTTGGCTCGTGCCGTGTGGCGCACGTGACGCCTGGGCTAGGTCGCACCGCTGTGTTATCCCTGATAGAGGTAGAGATGCAGCCGCTCTATGATGGGCTCGCCGCCAATCTTGCGATCCCGCCGAGCTTGACGCAGCTTGGGCGGGTAGTGGCCAAGGTGGGTCACGGCGGGCTGGGTGTCCGAGCAGAGCAGCAGGGGCAGGCTCGCCTTGAGCTGCTGCTTGCGAGGCTCCCGGTCCTGCCAGAGCAGGTTGATCATCGGGTGGGTCTTGACCGGCCGGCGGATCCTGAGCTCTGCGTCCGCAGGCAGGCGGCGGATGTCGTACACCTCCTGATCCACCATCTTGCTCCACTCCTCGTTGTTCGATAGCGCCGGGATATAGCGGCGGCTGCGCTCCAGCATCTCCAGTACCTGTTCCCGGCTGAGCCGGCTGATGCTCTGCTTGTCAGCCCAGGTGAAGCCGAGCGAGTGCAGCTCTCCCTGAAGCCAAGTCAGCTTGCGATAGACCTGCAGAGTAATGACCCCGGGCAGCGCCCTGTGCACCAGCTCGAACTTCTCATCCCGCCCGCCTGCCTGCTGTACCAGCGCCTTGAAGGTGAGCTTGCACCCGTTGACCTCGTCGATCAGCGGCCGCAGCAGTGGGGCACTGGCGGCAGGAAAGCGCAGCCAGCCCGGCAGGCGGTGGGTGGCCTTGGTGGAGCAACCGGGGCGGGCGCTGTGATCCCGATAGGCGCTGAGGGTCGCGGCCAGTGCGGCCTTCTCGCCCAGATAGCCCACCTTGATCTGCTCGATGGGCTCATGCTCCTGCCCTTGCGGTACGGCGGGCAGGGGATAGACGTGGGCCTCCAGCAACTCAAGCTGTTCCAGCTGCGCGGCCAGGCTGTCCAGCGCCTGTTCAAGCCGCTCCATCTGCTGGCGCAAGGCGGCTGTGGGGGTAAATGTCTCCATCGGCATGTCCTGTGTTTGCCTCTGTCAGCCCTGGTGAACGGGTTGATCGTAGGGCAGTGAAAGCACTGTATAAATAACCATATCAGCCTGCGGTATGGGTGCCAAGTGCCTGCGTTCCTGGGGGTTGGAGAGGGACAAAAGATAGGAGCCATTCGAAGGTGACGACTTTGTATCTAACTGTTAATAAAGGATCAATAAAAGATCTCTTTGTTAACAACTGAATGTAAAAGTCAGGTTGCCCGTCTTGCTTGTGCCCACAGTGAATGCATAGCCAGTAGAGGAAACTGCATAGTTAGAAGGGATCCATGCAGGAGAATATGCTGCAGGCTATCCTGCACAGAAGGAAAAATGATTAAATTGTTATTAATCAATGCGTTAGTTTCATGCCCATGACGATATCAACCATTAGTTTTAATAATGTCTGCTATCAAAATTCGTCAATTGAGTCGGCTACCCCCCCTGACTAAGCTTTGCGCAACAAATTCGCACCCCGCGCAGACATCGTAAAGAGGAGCCACATCATGGCCAACATGACTTATACCGAAGCCGGTTACCAGCATTCCAGCCAACTGAATCTGGCTGCTCGCGTCAAAATGACCGTACTGACCTGGCTGGAACGCAGCCGCAGCCGTCGCCAGCTCTCCGAGCTGCCCGAGTACCTGCTCAAGGACATCGGTCTGAACGAAGCCGATCGTTATCAAGAGACCACCAAGCCATTCTGGCGTGGTTGATCTGCCTGGCAAGGATGCCTCGTTTTACTGCTGACTCACTGTTGCCAGCCAGCGCCGCCATGGCGTGACTACAGCCCCGTTTGCCTGGGCCCGTTCTCTTCGTTGTACCCGTTTCCCTCTCTCACGCCCTGTCGTCGCCCCCTTTTGTTCCCCCGTGATGTTCTCCCTCCCACACTTGTAACATTACTGTTTGAATTTGTTTAAAAATTGATTTTAAGCCCGAGGGCCTTGCGTATAATCCGGCCAAGCGTTCCTGACAATAAGGGTGAGATGGATGATTCCCCAGCATGACTTTTTGGCCCTGACTCGCCGCCACGAGTGGCAGCTTGAGCCGTTCTCGTTTGATCTGCCGGATGGTGCTCGCGCGAGTGTGTGGGATACGGGGGTGCTCTGCCTGGAGCCTGCCAGCGGTGCCGGCGACCTGCCGGGCGGGCGCAAGGATATCGTGCTCTCCTGCGGCATCCACGGCAACGAGACGGCCCCCATCGAGATCTGCAACCAGCTGCTGAGCCGTCTGCTCAGTGGCGAGCTCAGGGCCCGTCACCGGGTGCTGTTCCTGTTCGGCAACCCGGCGGCCATGAACCTGGGCGTGCGCGAAGTGGAGGAGAACATGAACCGGCTCTTCTCCGGCGCTCACAGCAAGGGGGAGGGGCTGTGCAACCAGGAGCGGATCCGTGCCATGCGCCTCGAGCAGTATGTGAGCCGCTTCTTTGCCGACCCGGCCAGACCGCGCTACCACTACGACCTGCACACCGCCATTCGCGGCTCGCGCCACGAGAAGTTTGCCGTCTATCCCTTCCCCCACGAGCGGCCTCATTGCAAGGAGCAGGTGCAGTTTCTCGGCGCCTGCGGCGTGCGCACCATTCTGCTCTCCAGCGGCCCCACCACCACCTTCAGCTATTACAGCTCCCAACGCCACGGAGCTCACGCCTTCACGGTGGAGCTGGGCAAGGTGCGCCCGTTTGGCGAGAACGACATGACCCGTTTCATCGAAACCCGGCAGGCGCTGCAGGATCTGGTGACCCGGGACGAGGTGGTGCTGGAGCCCTGGCGGGCGGATGACTTCACCATCTTTGCCATCGACCGGGTGATCAACAAGCGCTCGGAGCAGTTTCGTTTCCTGTTTGCCAGCGATGTGGACAATTTCACCGAATTTCCCCAGGGTTTCGTGCTGGCCGAGGATGGCGAGCTGCGCTACACGGTAGAGAAACCGCGGGAGGCGGTGGTGTTCCCCAACGCCAACGTGGCCATCGGCCAGCGTACCGTGTTGCTGGTGGTGCCGACCCGGCTGTGGGAGTAACCCGGCGCCACCTCTGATGGCAATGGCAGGCTGCCACCGGCATTGCCGGGCGTGCAGCCCTTTTCGGGAGCCTTGAGCGATCCCGCCCCCGGCCTGACAGGGAGCCCGATGCGGCTCCCTGTTTCATTTCCTCTTAGCCGAAAAATCCAGCTTCTTTCTGAAATTAAAGAAGTTTCTACTGGTCTTACCTGGCTAAATCCCATTGCCCTTTGATTAACAATCTATTTACATTCAAAGGGTCACCTCATGGTGGTGACGTTGACAACGGCAAGGAGCCAGTTATGACCCATGTCGACATCCCTTTCCTTCGTTACCTCGATGAGGAAGGGCGTCCGGTCGCTACACTACCGACCTGGCTGGACAAGGCGATACTGCACACCTTCTACCGCAACATGGTGATGGTGCGCAGCTATGACAAGAAAGCGATCGCGCTGCAGCGAACCGGCAAGCTTGGTACGTTTCCCTCCCACCTGGGCGCCGAGGCGGTCGGGATTGGGGTCGGGCTCGCCATGCAGCCGCAGGATGTCTACGTGCCCTACTACCGGGATATGCCCACCCTCTATGTACGGGGCGTGCCCATGGAGAAAAACCTGCAGTACTGGGGCGGGGACGAGCGTGGCAGCGTCTTTTACAAGGCGGATGGCGAACTCTCCGAGGACCTGCCCATCTGCGTACCCATCGCCACCCAGATCACCCATGCCGCCGGTATCGCCGCGGCCTTCAAACTGCGCAATCAAGCCAGGGTCGCCGTGGTCACCATCGGCGATGGCGGCACCTCCAAGGGTGACTTTCTGGAGGGGCTCAACTGTGCAGGCGTCTGGCACCTGCCCATGGTGATGATCATCAACAACAACCAGTGGGCCATTTCGGTACCGCGCAAGCTGCAGTCGAGCGCGCCCACCCTGGCCCAGAAAGGGATAGGGGCCGGCGTGCGCAGCATTCAGGTGGATGGCAACGACGTGGTCGCCGTCTATGAGGCCACCCGCAGCGCCGTCGAGCGCGCCCGCAGCGGCAAGGGGCCGACCCTGATCGAGGCGGTCAGCTATCGGCTGGGGGATCACACCACGGCCGACGATGCGACCCGTTATCGGGAAGCGGCCGAGGTGGAAGCCGCCTGGGCCAAGGAGCCGGTCAAGCGGCTGCGCCAGTTCATGTTTGAGCAGGGCTGGTGGGACGAGCAGCAGGAGCAGGCATTGCTGGCCGAGGCGGCCCGCGAGGTCGAGCGCGCGGTTGCCGTGTATGAAAACACGGCGGCGCAGGCCCCGGAAACCCTGCTCGACTATCAGTTTGCCGAGTTGCCGAAGGATTACCGCACGCAGCGCCAGCGCATCATCGCCAAGGGCATGCAGCAGCACAGCGGGGAGGAAGCATGAGTGATATGACGTTGCTCGAGGCCGTCAATCTGGCGTTGCATCACGAGATGGAGCGGGACCCGGACGTGGTGGTACTCGGCGAGGATGTGGGGGTCAACGGCGGGGTGTTTCGTGCCACCGTGGGCCTGCGCGACAAGTTCGGCTTCAAGCGGGTGATCGATACCCCGCTGGCCGAGGGGCTGATCGCCGGGGTGGCGGTCGGGATGGCCACCCAGGGGCTCAAGCCCGTGGCTGAATTCCAGTTTCAGGGCTTCATCTTCCCAGGCATGGAGCAGATCATCTGCCAGGCGGCGCGGATGCGCAATCGCACCCGGGGCCGCATCACCTGCCCCATCGTCTACCGCTCCCCCTACGGCGCCGGCATTCACTCCCCCGAACACCACAGCGAGAGCGTGGAAGCCCTGTTCGCCCACATTCCCGGACTGCGGGTGGTGATCCCCTCCAGCCCGAAGCGGGCATATGGCCTGCTGTTGTCGGCCATTCGCGATCCGGATCCCGTGATGTTCTTCGAGCCAGATCGCATCTATCGCTCGATGAAATCCGACGTAGTGGATGACGGCATCGGTCTGCCGCTCGATGTCTGCTTTACCCTGCGTCCCGGCCGCGACATCACGGTCGTTGCTTGGGGAGCCTGCATCCAGGAGGTAATGCGGGCAGCGAACCTGTTGGCGGAGCAGGACATTCAATGCGAAGTGCTGGATCTCGCCACCATCAAGCCGCTGGACATGGAGAGCATTCTGGCGTCGGTTCGCAAGACCGGTCGCCTGTTGGTAGTGCACGAAGCGTGCGGCAGCTTCGGGGTCGGCGCCGAGATCGTGGCGCGGGTCACCGAGGAGGCGCTGACTTCCCTCAAGGCTCCGCCCAGACGGCTCACCGGGGTGGATGCTGCCGTCCCCTATTACCGCAACGAAGAGTACTACCTCATCACCGAGCAGGACATTGCCGATGCGGCTCATCAGCTGATGGAGAACCAGTGGCTATGAAATTTTTCAAATTACCGGATCTGGGTGAAGGCTTGGCCGCAGCCGAGATCGTCGAATGGAAGGTCAGCGCCGGCGATACCGTGAGTGTCGACCAGGTGTTGCTGTCAGTAGAGACGGCCAAGGCGCTGGTGGATGTACCTTCGCCAGTGGCGGGGGTCATCGCCAGGCTGTGTGGTGCCGAGGGGGACATTCTGCACATCGGCGCACCGCTGGTGGAGTTTGAAGGCGGCGAGGATGACGGCACCGTCGTCGGCAAGGTCAATGCCCATCAGCAGCACATCGAGGATCACTTCGTGGTGGGAGTCATTGCTCCCGGCGGTGCTCTGGTGCAGGCCATGCCGGCCGTGCGCCTGCTGGCCCAGAAACTGGGGCTGGATATCGAGCGGCTCAAGGGGAGCGGCAGTGCCGGCATGGTGACCGAGCAGGACGTGCAGCAGGCATTCGAGGCCCAGCAGAGCAGTGGCAACGAGTTCCTCAAGGGCTCGCGCCGGGCCATGGCCAAGGCGATGGAGCTGTCCCATAAAACGGTAGTGCCGGTCAGCATCACCGATGAGGTGGACTTGCGTCACTGGCGCCCTGATGAGGACGTCACAGTACGCCTCATCAAGGCCATCGGCGTGGCTTGTCGGGCGGAACCCTCCATGAACGCCTGGTTTGACGGCGACACCTTGTCAAGGCGGCTGTTCAGAGAGGTCAACGTGGCCATTGCGGTGGATTCCAAGCATGGGCTCTACGTGCCGGTCATGGAAAACGTGGCCGAGCGGGAAGGGGCCGATCTGCGCCAAGGGCTGGATCGCATGATTGCCGACGTGAAGGCGCGCGCCGTGCCGCGCGAGATGTTGCAGGGGGCGACCATCACTCTCACCAACTTCGGCGCCATCGCGGGGCGTTATGCCAGCCCGATCGTGACGCCGCCTCAGGTGGCCATCATAGGGGCGGGCAAATTGTTCGAGAAAGTCGTGTTCATTCATGGGGAGGCACGCCCGGTCAGAGCACTGCCGTTGTCGATGACGTTTGACCACAGAGCCTGCACCGGCGGTGAAGCGGCACGCTTCCTCAAGGCTCTGGTACAGGCGCTGGAAGCCCCCGCATTGTGACAGGTGTGCCCTGCCGTGGCAGGGCACAAATTGTTTGCGTAATCCCCAAAGCCACGTATAATCTAAACCAGCTTGAAAGGGCGATAGTTATGTCAATGAATATGATGTTTTACATCTTTTCCTGTTGTTCATAAGTTAATCCCGTTTTTTGAGCTTTATCCGCTGAAAAGCATAAGTAATTATTTTGAATACAGGTTTAAAGATATGTCTAACATGATCACCGGTACCGTTAAGTTTTTCAACGAAACCAAAGGTTTTGGCTTCATCCAGCAAGAAAACGGCCCGGACGTTTTCGTTCACTTCAGCGCTATCAGCGGTAACGGTTTCCGTACCCTGGCTGAAGGTCAGCGCGTACAGTTCTCTGTGACCCAAGGTCAGAAAGGCCCGCAGGCTGAGAACGTAACTGCTCTGTAATTCTTACAGAATTTAAGAAAGCCGTGGTGCCTCTGGTTCCACGGCTTTTTGTTTATGGACGTTTCACTCCCATCTACAGAGAGTGAACGGTGCCACTTCCTACTCTCTCGTTGCCTCCACTATGCTGCCATCTCTTCTGTTTGCCGCCACGCTGATCACCTCCGCCGATGTACAGGGGCAGGATACTGTCGAGGCCGAGGCAAAAGCCGTATGCCAGCAGCTTGTCGAGGTGCGTGTGGGCGGTGGCTCCTTGCCTGACGAGATCAAGGCTCAACCATTGCCAAAACGGGTGGGGGAGTGGATGGTCGATGGCAAAGTAAAAGGACCCGAAGGTCCTTTGTTGTTTGCCTGTCTGCTGCGTCAGGGGAAACGCTGGGAACTGCTCAACTTTTCGCTGTGGGCTCCCAAAGCGATCAAAGCGGTTTGAGTGCGACCAGCAGGTGCTGCAGGTGCTCTACCATGGTCATGCCGAATGGCGTCAGATAGCCACCATCTTCCGCGCTGATGAGCCCCTGTTGATGCAGGCGTGACGCTGCCTGGCAGAGTTCATCGGACATGTCGCTGCGCAACTTGATCCCTAGGCTCATGTTGGCCGGATCAAAACATGCCAGTATTTTCAAATCGTTTACAAACTCGTTAGAAACCTGGTCGATCCCGATCATGAATGCACTCCTTACGCTAAAGATGTATGCAAACTAGCATTCCCGGATCCACTTTAGTGGGCGCTGGCTCAAACTATTGGGCTTTCTCCTTTCCATACGTGCTCAAACGCTGCTTTTTTGGTCGTCCTGCCAGTGCTTGCAGGAGGCGTAGTTGAGTCCGCCCCTGCCATGCCAAACATGATAGGATAGGAGCCTCCTTTGTCTTTCTGGCCGAACGCTGCGTATCGGCCTCCGGTTCAAGGCGTATTCCATGGTCAAGATCACACTGGTATCACTGCTGCACACACTGGGGACGCGTTTCCCCGTCTATCCCGCCTCCCTGTTGTTGCCCCTGCTCGAGCAGCATCAGGGCGATGTCTGGCTGCCAGCCTGCAAGGGAGCGGATGTCGCCGCCCTGCGTCAGCATGGCAAGGGGGCAGCCGCCCAGACCTTGGCTCCGCTGACGGTAGCCTGGTGTGATTTTGCTACCGGTGAAGAGGGGGCGACGCCTGAACTGGATGCGCTGGCCAATTACGACAGCGAGATGATGGACAATTTGCTGATGTACTGGCACAGCCCGGCCAAGATCAACAGCCCAATCACCGACAACCTGTTCGAGTTGCGCCGTGAGGTGGTGGATGAGGCCCATGGCGGCAAGCTGGCCGCCGCCTGGCAAGCGCAGCAACAGGCCCGTTTCGAGCAGATCATGGCCGCTGCCCTGGCTGGACAAGAGCAGCTCTGCTTCGTCGAGGTGGAGTCCGCCTACTGGCTGCGCCAGCGTTTCAGCGAGATGGCGGAGATCACCCTGGTGACCCCCGAGCTGGGATGAGATCGCGAAAAATCGGTGACCGATCTCTCATACTGGACAAGGCGCCGGCAAGATGTGAACATGGCGCCCTTTATTGCACAAGAGACTTGACCGATGAGCTATGAACTGAGCGACACCGAGCGCAATGCAGCGCTGCAACTGAACGCGGACTACCGCTTTGATCACTTCATCAGCAAGCTGGTCGAGCACGAAGAGCTGTTCGTTCTGACCGACGAGCACGGCGTCATGATGCTGACCACCGACGATGAAGACTGCATCCCGGTATGGCCGCACCCGGAATACGCCAAGGCGTGGGCCGAAGGGGAGTGGGCTGACTGCAAGCCGCAGTCCATTACCCTCAAGGTGTGGCTGGAGCGCTGGATCGACGGCATGGAGCAGGATGAACTGTGCGTTGCCGTGTTCCCGACCCCGGATCAGGAAGGTATCGTGCTGGAGCCGGCCGACGTGGCCGACGCCATCGCCCAGAAGCAGGCCAAGCGCGGTTAATCGCTTCTGCTGCCGGCTGGCAACCCCGGTTGCAAAAAAGACCCCGCCAATGTGCGGGGTCTTTTTGTTGGTGGCCTAGGCAAACCTTGGCAAAGAGGCAGGCTGCGCAGGCCCCCTATTTTTGCTGATAGGTGGTATCAACCCGGGTGACGGCCGAGAAGGCCTGGCCCGCCTTGATGGCGGCCTGGGTCTGCGTCTTGGCCTCTTCATCAATCCAGAACAGGCCGCCATAGCTGTAGCCGCTGTTGCTGCCATCCAGCGGCCAGTAGAGCACCTCGCTCTTGGGCGTCGCCGGCAGCTTGGGCAGTTTTATCCAGCGCCAGGCCCCTTCCCGGGTGTAGGGCACCTGGTAGGCGGGCACAAAGCTGGCCAGCTCATAGAGCCGCTGCTGGATCTGGCGCGACAGCGCCGCTTTTTTGGCGAAGTCGAACTCCTTGTCGTACTGCTCCACCAGAGCCGTGATGGCGTCATCATCGATGTTCATGATGTTGTTGGTCTGCGGCTTGTTGGCGTTGATCTTGTGGAAGAACTCCCAATAGGCGGGATAACGGCTGCCTGACCAGGCCATCCAGGCGCTCTGGTGTTTTTTCTCCAGCATCGACTTGAAGCCGGCCGAGGCATCCATCAGGTTGAGCTCGAGGTTGAGCCCCGCCTTCTTGGCCTCTTCGCGCAGCAGGGTGAGGCGCTGGGCGTGCTCCGCCGTGGTGTAGGTGATGGCCAGGGTCAGCGGCTGGCCCTGGCTGTTTTGCAGGGTACCGTCGGGGCCGGGCTTGGTGAAACCGGCCTTGGCGAAGTAGTGGCGCGCCAGCTCAGGATCAAACGGACGGGCCTTGAGATCGGTGTTGGTGAACTCCCCCTGGCCGGAGCCGTAGCTGTTGAGGCGCTGGTAATCCCCCCGCAGCAGGGTGGTGAGCATCTTGTCGAGATTGAGGGCGTGCTGGATGCCGAGCCGCACATCGAGATTGCTCAGCAGCGGGTCGGCGGTGTTGAGATAGAGCCCCGTTGGGGGCTGGGGCGTCTGGTTGTAGAACCAGAGTCGCTCGATATAGCCCTTGGCGAACTCCGGCGTTTTGCTCTTGTCGTGCCACCAGTTGGGCATCACCAGTGGGAAGGTATCGAGTTCGCCGCGCAGGAAGTGCTGCCAGGCGATGTTCTGATCCCTGAGCACCTTGAGCTCGATCCTGTCCGGATTGAAACGGTGCTGGAAGTAGCGCTCGTCATTGCCCCACCAATCCTTGACCCGCTCGAAGGTGACCGACTTGCCCTTTTTCACCTCGCCAAGCTGATAGGGGCCGGTCACCGGCAGCAGCTTCCAGTTGTACGCCTTGACCCAGTCGGCGGTGATCTTGATGGCGTGGCTGGGGGCTGGGCTGAAGGGCAGGGATTCCAGCAGATCCTGGCGACTCTTGGCACTGCCGCTGGAGATGGCCAGGGTGTGGTCATCAAACTTGGTCACCTCGCTTATCTGGGTGCTGTAGTAGTTGTTGTACCAGGGATCGTTGATCTCCTTGCTGCGCAGCAGCTTGAGGGTGAACAGCCAGTCATCGGCGGTGACCGGTTGGCCGTCCGACCAACGCGCCTTGGGATTGATGCGCAGATAGAGGGTCTTGTGGTCAGGCCCGAAGGCCCATTCGTTGGCCAGCATCGGCATGGGCTTGCCGGTGACGGGATGGGTGCTCAAGAGCGGCAGGTTGGTCTCCCGCATATAGCCGGCGAAGCCGCCGTTGGAGTCCGGGCCGTATACCCGCAGGGTCAGCGGAAAACTGGTCATGAAACCGCGAAAGGTACCGCCCCGCTTGGCGGCCCGGATCCGCGAAAGCGGGATCCGCGTTGTTGCTCTCCCACGTCAGATCGGCTGGCAGGGTGGCGCTCCAGCCGTAGTGGCTCAGACAGAGGGTCAGGGCAATGGCGCTGGTGCGCAGAAGGCGCGGGATGATGATGCGGGGGTTGGCGGTGAAGGTCGATGGCATGTCCTTGCTCTCCTGATGGCTGCGTCCTGCAGGCCACTCGCTGGTGGCTCCAGCCCCGATGGGGGCTGGCTCATCATGGAAAGTTTCCCCGCCCTGGTCAATGGCGGCGGGCAAATAAGGATCAGACGGCCTGCGGCTTGAACCAGCGCAGCCGGCCGCCCAGCAGATGCACCACGAATCCCAGCAGCACCAGGGCCGAGCCCAGCCATTGCAAGTGGGTGGGGTGCTCGTCCAGCAGCAGGGCTGCCGCCACCATGCCGACGCAGGGTACCAGCAGGGAGAGGGGAGCCACCTGCGCTACCGGATAGCGCATCAGCAGTCGCCCCCACAGGCCGTAGCCGAGCCAGGTGGCGACAAAGGAGAGATAGAGCACGCACAGGAAACCCTGCCAGCTGATGTTGAGCAGGCTGCTGGCCATCAGCTCGGGCCCCTCGAACAACCAGGAGAGCGCAAGGAAGGGAAGGATGGGCACCAGTCCGCCCCAGGCGATAAGGCTCGGCAGCGTGGTCTGGTAGAGCAGCCCAATCTGGCGATTGATGACGTTGCCAAGGCCCCAGCAGGCGGCCGCGCAGAGGGTCAGCACAAAGCCGAGCAGAGTGAGATTACCTTCGCCATGGGTGGCGATGAGATAGAGCCCGGCCCCCGCCAGCGGCAGGGCCACCCAGTGATGGGGTTGCCAGCGCTCACCCAGCCAGATCATGGCGAACAGCAGGGTGAACACCACCTGGGATTGCAGCACCAGCGAGGCCATGCCCGCCGGCATGCCGAACTTCATGGCGCAGAACAGAAAGGAGAACTGGCCCAGACTGATGGCACCGCCATAGGCCAGCAGCCAGCGCCACGGCATGGCGGGTCTGGGGACCAGCAAGATGGCGGGAAAGACCACCCCGACGAAGCGCAGCGCCCCCAGCAGCAGCGGGGGAATCCCCTCCAGCCCCCACTTGATGGCGACGAAGTTGAGCCCCCAGCAGAGGATGACCAGAGCGGCCAGAAACTTGTCCTTGGTGTGCATGCGGCGTCCTTCGGTGTGTGGCCTCTGGCAGGAGAGGCCAAAAGAGGACGAGCATACCTCAGCCTCGGTGGGCGCCGTCAAGCCGCCAGGCGGGGGACAACCCTGCAACGGGTGGATCAGGCTGCGACGCAGTGCACTGTGATGCCGCGTGCAGTCAGGGTGGCCCGCATGGGGGCGGGCAGGGCGTCGTCGGTGACCAGCACGCCGATCTGGCCCGGCGTGCCGAGCGGACTCGGGTGGATGGCGCCGAACTTGCTGCTGTCGGTGATGACCACATTGGTCACCCCCTTGGCCAGCACGCTGTTGACCACGTCGGCCCGCATCATGTCGCGGCCGGTGAAGCCCATCTCGGGGTGAAAACCGTCTACCCCGATGAAAGCCTTGGAGAAGTGCACCTGCTCGATGCAGAGGCGCGTCAGCGGCCCCACCACGCTCTCGCTCTGATGCTGGAACAGGCCACCGAGCAGCACCACCTGGGCCTGGGTATCGCGCAGCAGGTGGGCGATGTAGCTGCTGATGGTGATGATGGTGACCCGCTTGTGCAGGGCCAGATGGCGGGCAAGCAGGGCGTTGGCGCTGCCCCCTTCGATAAAGACCGTCTCGCCATCCTCCACCAGCTGGGCGGCCCGCTCGGCGAGGCGCTCCTTGAGCAGATAGTTGATGTTCATCCGGGCGTCGGGATCGTCGCTCTCCAGCGCCATGGCCGAGCCGTGCACCCGCTTGAGCAGTCCCTGTTTTTCAAGGGCAGTCAGGTCGTTGCGCACCGTCACTTCCGATACCCCAGTACGTTGGGAGAGCTCGCTCACGCTCATCTTGCGGGCCTGATGGACCAGGGTGAGGATCAGTTGGTGGCGTGGGTTCATGGGGCCTCGCTGGCTGGCAGTGGATAGCGGCAAGCCACCGCGCGGGTGGCTTGCCGGTCATAATGGGGCACAGCTGCCCCTGGTGGGGCCCGTCAGAGACTGTGCTCGGTGCGGGCGATGATATCATCTTGCGCATCGGGGGATAAGGCGGTGAAGAAGGCCGAATAGCCCGCCACCCGCACCACCAGATCCCGATACTGGTCGGGATGGGCCTTGGCGGCCAGCAGGGTTTCGCGCGAGACGATGTTGTACTGCACGTGCCACCCCTTGTGCACCTCGAAGAAGGTGCGCAGCAGGCTCATCAGCTTGGCCTTGTCCCGCTCGTTTTCAAGGCTGGCCGGGCTCAGCTTCTGATTGAGCAGCACCCCGCCGAGGATGGCCGGGGTGGGCAGCTTGCCGAGCGAGTTGAACACCGCCGTGGGGCCGAGACGATCCGACCCCGACGCTGGGCTGGCCCCTTCTGCCAGCGGGGTGCGGGCGTGGCGACCATCCGGCGTAGCCATGGTGGCCGCACCGAACGGCACGTTGGCCGAGATGGAGGAGGTGCCCGCATAGTAGGTGCCGCCGATGGGGCCGCGGCCGAAGCGGGTGTTGTGCAGCCCCTTGAGCTCGTCGATGTAGCTCTGGTAGGCCTGTACCAGCAGCATGTCTACCTCGTCCAGATCGTTGCCATATTTGGGGGCGGCATTGGTGAGGCGCATGCGAAGTTGCTCGCCTTTGACACCGGCAAAATCCTGCTCGAGCGCTTCGGCCAGCTCGCGCTGATCCACCACTCCCTGTTCGAACACCAGTTTCTTCAGCGCCGCCAGGCTGTTGCCCAGGTTGGCGATCCCCACCTGCAGGCCGGAGACCCAGTCATAGACGGCGCCCCCCTGCTTGATGGTCTTGCCGCGCTCGATGCAGTCATCCACCAGGGCGCTGCAGAGGATGTCGTGGGCCTGAGCCTCCAGCACGCTGTCGACCACGCAATCGATCTCGATGGATTTTCGGGTGAAGTAGCGTACCTGCTCGTCCCAGCGGGCCATCACCTCGTCGAAGTGGCCGAACGTGCCTTGCCGCAGTGACTGGGGCTGGGGCAGGAAGACCTTGCCAGTGGTGGCGTCGCGGCCGCCATCGAGCGCCGCCAGCAGGATGCGGGCGAAGTTGATGAAGCTCATGCCGGTGCAGCGATAGCCCCACTTGCCGGGCACTGCGGTTTCGATGCAGCCGATGGCAGCGTAGTGGTGGGTATCCTCCTCACTTACGCCGAGCTTGATGAACTCGGGGATCACCACCTCATCGTTGTTGAAAGCGGGCATGCCAAAGCCGCAGCGGATCACCTGAATGCAGGCGTCGAGGAAATCCTCGCTCATGCCGGCGTGGTAGCGCACCGAGAGGTTGGGCTGGGTCGAGCGCAACTGGCCGCAGGACTCCAGAATCGCGTAGGAGAGGCCGTTGACTGCGTCATGGGCCTTGCCCCCCTGCCAGTTCTGGCCGCCGATGGTGACGTTCTGATAGAGCGGGCTGCCGGCGGATGCCTTGGAGTGGGTGCCGGAGCGGATCTTGTTCACCTCCAGCAACTTGAGCCAGCACCCTTGCAGCAGCTCGATGGCGCGTGTGCGCGGCAGGGATTCCGACAGCTCTACTTCGCGGCGATACCAGGGGTAGAGGTACTGGTCCATCCGGCCAAACGACACCGAGTGGCCGTTGGACTCGATCTGCAGGATGAGCTGGATGAAGTAGCAAAGCTGCAGCGCCTGCCAGAAGGTCTCGGGAGGCCGGTGGGCGATGTGGGCGCAGTTGAGGGCTATGGTCTCAAGCTCACAGCGGCGCTCGGGGCGCGGCTCCTGCTGCGCCAGTTCACGGGCCAGTGCGGCGTAACGCTCGATGTGCTGGCTGACGGCATCGAAGGTGATGGCGACGGCCTGCAGGAACTGCTCGCGCTGCAGATCAGCCCAGTCCGCCAGATCGAGCCGGCCGCGCCGCTCGGCCACCTTGACCTTGAGGCCGTCGAGACCGAGAGCAAGCAGCTGCTCATAGTTGACCGCGAGGTGCGCATCCCCCGAGGTCATGTTGCCCTCGGCCTTGATGATGCCACTCTCCAGCAGCCCCTTCTGCTCGTCGGTAAAGAGGCCGTAGCAGCGATCCTGCACCGTCTGGCCACGCCAGAAGGGGGTGAGTGCGTGGATGGCCAGCTTGTCAGCCTCGCTCACCGCAAAACCGGCGCCGGGGCGATCCGCCAGCTCATCGATCTCCTTCTCGATCCAGCTCACCGTGTATTCGGGAAAGAGCGGCGCCGCCCGCACTTGGCTGGCCTGGTTGCCGACGATGAGCTCGTCGTGCTTGATCCAGATGGTGCGCTCCTTGAGGTGGTGGGCCAGCGCCAGGGCACGGCGCACCGGCAGCGGCCGGGCCAGGTGGGCCTGATAGGCTTGCGTGTAGTGGCGGGCCCGCTCGGTGCAGACCGGCGGCTGGACGATGTGGATCAGGCTCTCCTTGTGGGCACGGATCCGCGGGGGCAGGGTGGTGAGGTCGAGCTGGGTCATGGTCTTATCCTCTGGTCATTGGGCGGTGAGTTGACGGTAAGTGGACGGTCAGTGGCGGATGTCATGGGGTGTTGCTAGCCCCGGGTGAGCGGGGTCAGCCCCTGCGCACTGGCACACTCATGGGCAAAGGCGAGCAGTGCCGGGTCATCGAGCGGTTGCGGTGGTGCTTGATAGGGTTGGTCGAGCAAGGCGTACTTGCCCGCGCCCAGGGTGTGGTAGGGGAGAAAGTGGATCTCCTGCACGGTGCCGAGGTTGGCGGCAGCTTGGGTGATGGCCTCTATGGATGCTCGGTCGGCATTGAAGCCGGGGATGAGCGGCACCCGGATCTGCATGGCCACGCCGCGCTCGGCCAGACGTCTGAGGTTGGCCAGGGGCAGGGCGACCTTGCCACGGGTCCAGTTGAAGAAGCGCTCCTCATCCACATGCTTGAGATCCGCCAGCAGCAGGTCGAGATAGGGGAGGCTTGGTTCAATCTGGTGCCAGGGTACGTGCAGGCAGCTTTCCACCGCGGTATGCAGCCCCTCGGCCTTGCAGCGGGCCAGCAGGTCGGCGGCAAATTCGGGCTGCATGAAGGGCTCGCCGCCGGAGAGGGTCACTCCGCCGCCGCTGCGCTCAAAGAAGGGGCGATCCCGCAGGATGGTGGCCATCAGGGTGTCCAGGCTCTCCTCCCGGCCGCACACCTGCAGCGCTTCGCTGGGGCAGAGGCCGCGCAGCCGTTCCACATCCTGATTGCGCAGGGTTGAGCGAGTGAGCTGGACACCCTGGCTGTCACGCAAGATTGCCGGGCAGGCGTCGCTGCAGAGCCGGCATCCCTCGATGCATTGGCGCCGGTCGAGTAGTATGTCCGGCTTGGGAGAGCGGCTTTCCGGGTTTTGACACCAGCGACAGGCCAGCGAGCACCCCTTGAGAAACACCAGGGTGCGAATGCCGGGGCCATCGTGAGTTGAATAGCGTTGCAGGTCGAAAATCATACCGTCTCCTTTTGTATTTGCATTCTATTTGCTTTCGTTCGAAAGTTGATTTGATTTTGATCAACTAAATTGCGGATGTTATCTGGCTAAAATGGCGACAGATTGAACATCCCATTAAGGAGTCAGAGATGGAGCTTTATCTCGATACTGCCGATGTGGCTGCGGTGCGCCGCTGGTCACGGATCCTGCCGCTGGCTGGCGTCACCACCAACCCGTCCATTACCGCGGCAGGCGGCATGCCACTGGCCGAGCTGCTGCCCGCCCTGCGGGAGGTGCTAGGGCCCAAGGCACGCCTGTTTGCCCAGGTGATGGCCAAGACCGAGACCGAGATGGTGCGCGAGGCATTTGCCCTGCGTGAGCTGGATCGGGACCTGGTGATCAAGATCCCGGTATGTGAAGAGGGGCTGGCGGCCATCAAGACTCTGACGGCCAACGGGGTACCGACCCTGGGCACGGCGGTCTATACCCCGCTGCAGGGCTGGCTGGCGGCGGTGGCAGGGGCCGAATACGTGGCGCCCTACGTCAACCGGCTGGATGCCCAGGGGGGCGATGGCATCGCCACCGTACAGGAGTTGCAACAGCTGCTGGCGCTGCACGCGCCGCACAGCAAGGTGCTGGCGGCATCGTTTCGCACCCCGCGCCAGGCGCTCGACTGCCTGCTGGCAGGTTGCCGGTCCATCACGCTGCCGCTCGATGTGGCCGAACAGCTGCTGAGAGTGCCGGCGGTGGATGCGGCGCTGGCGAAGTTTGATCAGGATTGGCAGCGGGCGTTTGCCTGAGGCTGCTTGAAGGCAGGATGAAGGGGCGGCAGGCGGGCTAAGCTAGAAGAGAGAGCCCGCTGTGACGGGCCACTATCGATGGCTGATCGGAGGTGCCCCATGAGCGACCATACCCTGCTGCCCCATGGTGAAGATCTGCGCCGCGCCGTGCGCTGGCTCAGCGAGCACCATCAACACGACATCCGGGCCATCGAAGAGGCCTGCATCCGCTTTGATCTGTCGCCGCTGGATGAGGAGTTTCTCATCCAGCACTGCGCCGAGCGGCTGCGGGAGGGGGATGCCGACTAGACGAAGTTGGCGAGGTTGATGCCGAACTCCTTGGGATCGACCGTGCTCTCGATGGTTTCCTGCACCCCGTTCTTGGCAAGATCCAGCCACTGCACCTCGAGGTAGTGGCGCTGGGTCCCGTGATAAATCACCTTCACCACCGGTTTGAGCGGCTCATGGGGATTGCGCTGCATGACGATGGCCAGCCGCTGGTTGGAAAGCTGCACCAGCGTCCCCACTGGATAGACCCCCATGCACTTGATGAACTTGGTAACCAGTTCGGCATCGAAGTGGTGGTTGATCCCCTTGAGCAGAATGCGAAAGGCCTGGGTCGGCTGCATCCCCTGCTTGTAGACCCGATCCGCCGTAACGGCGTCATAGACATCGACAATGCCGCTCATGCGAGTATAGAGCGAGAGCTGCTCGCCTTTGAGTCGCTGCGGGTAACCGGTGCCGTCGAGCCGTTCGTGATGGTTGGCGGCCACCTCCAGCATGGTGGCGGTGATGCCGGGAGTGTTGCTCAGGATCTCGTAGCTGTGCACCACGTGCTGGCGCATGACGGCGAACTCCTCGTCGGTGAGCTTGCCCGGTTTGTTGAGCACTTCGTCCGGGGTCATGATCTTGCCCACGTCGTGCAGCAGGCCGCCCAGGGTCAGCTCCTTGAGCACGCTTCGGTCCAGGTCCAGATAGCGGCCGAAGTTCGCCAGCAGGATGGCGACGTTCATCGAGTGCTCCATCAGGTAGGCATCCTTGGCGCGAATGCGGGCCAGACAGAGCATGGCGTCACCGTGGGTGAACATGGTGTCCACCATCTCCTCGGCGACCGCCGCCAGCGGTGTGATGTCGATGGGCTCCCCCGCCTTGAGGTGGCGGATGAACTTGCCCTGTAGCTCGCGGGCCTCCTGATAAAGCCGGCGGATCTTCAGCTCGCGCCCCTCACCGTTACCGCTGCCGGAGGGACGCTGGGTGCTGGTCGGGGAGATGGCCGGATCGGGGGAGATGACCTGCTCGATACCAGGCAGCTTGCTGCGGGCGAGATCGACCCGCACCGTGAGCACGCCGCGCTTGACCAGATCATTGATCTGCTGGCGGGTGGTCACCAGCCCCATCTGGGCAATCTCCATGCCGCCGGTCTGGCTGATGATGGCGATCACGTACATGCCGGGTTGCAGCTGGTTGACGGGAATAACGGGATGAGGTGTTTGCGACTTCATACGGCTTCCTGAACTTTATTATTATGCGTAACGTTAGGCCCTCTGTTGGCAGTCTAACACCGGCTCCCCGGTTCGTCATGGCGACATGCGTGGTGGCTGCGGCGCTTAGTGCTGGAGTTGTCGGCCCCGGCCGATATAATGACGCCCCTTTCTTGATGGACTCTGAGGTTGTGCATGCGGCTCGATAAATTTCTTTGCGATTGTTCCGACTTGACCCGCTCGCTGGCGGGCAAACTGATCCGGCAGGGAGAGGTGATGGTGGACGGTATCGTAGTCAAGCAGCCTGCCTTCCACATCAACGAGCAGAGCCAGGTGGAATTTGACGGTGTCACCCTGACCCTGGATCAGCGCAACCGCTACTTCATGCTGCACAAGCCGGAAGGGTATGTCTGCTCCAACGAAGACCCGGATCACCCCACCGTGTTCTTCCTGATGGACGAGCCGGCCATGGGCAAGCTGCACGTGGTGGGGCGGCTCGATCTCGACACCACCGGTCTGGTGCTGGTGACCGACGATGGTCAGTGGTCTCATCGCATCACCTCCCCCCGTCACGAGTGTGCCAAGACCTACCACGTCTGGCTGGCAGACCCGGTCAGCCCGGATGCCATCGCATTGTTTGCTGAAGGGGTGCTGCTGCGCAGCGAGACCGAGAAGACCCGGCCGGCCCAGCTGGAGATCCTGGGAGAGTGCGAGGCGCGTCTGACCATCCACGAGGGCAAGTACCATCAGGTGAAGCGGATGTTTGCCGCCATTGGCAACAAGGTGGTGGGACTGCACCGGGAGCGGGTGGGCGACCTGACGCTGGATGACGAGCTGGCACCGGGCGAATATCGCGAGCTGACCGCCGACGAGATCGCCCGGTTCTGACCCTTCGGGAGTCAGTGTCCGCTGGCTCCCAGCACTAGCGTGGTGCCCAGGGTCGCCAGCAGGGCGCCGGCCCAGGCTGCCAGGGAAGGGCGCTGACCCGAGTGCCACCACAGCAGTGGCAACAGGATGACCGGCGTGGTGGAGGAGAGGATCGCCACCATGCCGACGTCCCCCTGGCGCAAGGCGACCAGGATCAGCGTCATGCCCATGGCCATCGCCAGAAAACCGTTGATGCCGATCATCCCCAATACCTGGCGGTTGATGGGGTTGTGCGGCAATGACAGCGGTACTCTCAGCGCCCGCAGGGTGCAGTGAGCCAGCAGGGCGCTGCCCATGCGGATGCCGGAGGCGCTGATCGCATCCACGGTGCCACTCATCATCACCGGTTTGGCGATGATGGCACCCAAACTTTGGCAGAAGGCGGCGGTCAGGCCTAGACCGATGCCGATGACGAGATGGCCGCGTACCTGTTCCCATTCATTCTGCTGAGCATTGCCACGGCGGCCGAACAGGATGGCCAGCATGACGCCGGCAAAGACCAGCATGGCCCCCACCAGTCGCCAGCCACCGAGCTGCTCACCAAACAACCAGAGGCCGAGCAGGGCGGAGAAGAGGGCATGGCATGAGAACAGCAGGCCGCTGCGTCTTGGCCCCAGCCGGTTCATGCAGGCAAACAGGGCGGTGTCGCCGACGAAGATGCCTATTAGCCCCGACAGTGCCAGCAGGGGCAGGGCGCTCTGGGTCAGGGTCTGCCAGCCGCCGGTAGCCAGACTGGCCGAACCCAGCATCAGGCTGACCAGCAACATACGCCAGCGGCTATAGGCAAATGCCCCCAGGTGGCGCGCCGGTTTGACGGAGATGAGGGCAGCTACCGCCCATAAACTGGCTGCTGCCAGTGCCAGCCACTCGTACCCCATAAAAACTCCTGAAAATGTAGCCAGATGAAGGACGCAGGCGACAACCGCTCGCACCTCATAAAAAACTACGGAAAAAAATAGCCCGAGAGACTCCATCTCTTGGGCAAGCCCGATACAATACGGGGCGTCTTCGGGGATAACAAGCGCGGCATCATGCATTCGTATTCAGGCGCGCCGCCGGCCTTCCCCCTTCTTGAAATAAGTGTTTTGAACGAGGTTTATGTCATGGTTTTGTGCCCCGCTTCCCGGCCAGCCCGTCGCTGGCTCTCTCCCTTGCTGCTGGGTCTGCTGCTGGCGCCGCCGCTGCCGGCGACCACGGTATCCCAGGAGCCTGCGCTGTCTGATCGCCAGACCCTGGTCAAGGGCAATGGCGCCGAACCCGAGTCCCTCGACCCGGCCCAGATCCGCTCCGGTTTTCCCGGTGAAGTGGTGTTGGTGGATCTGTTCGAGGGGCTGGTGAGCGAAGATGGGCAGGGGCGGATCGTGCCGGCCCAGGCCCAGCGCTGGGAGACCAGCGAGGACGGGCTGGTCTGGCGTTTCTTCCTGCGCCCCCAGCTCAAGTGGTCCAATGGTGACGCGCTCACCGCCACTGATTTCGTCTATGCCTGGCGCCGTCTGCTGGATCCGGCCCAGGCCTCGCCCTCAGCCGGCCTGCTGCTGGCGACCGGCATCAACAATGCCCAGTCCATCTACGCCGGCGCGCTCGATCTCAACACCCTGGGGGTGGAGGCGGAAAGCGAGCAGATCCTCAAAGTGACGCTGGAGCGGCCGGTGCCCTACTTCCTGCAGCTGATAAGCCAGCGCCCCTTCGTGCCGGTCAACCAGAAAGCGGTCAGCCAGTTCGGCAAGCAGTGGACCCAGCCTGGCAAGCTGGTCAGCAATGGCGCCTACAAGCTGGTGAACTGGGTGCCCAATGAGCGCATCGAGGCCGAGCGCAACGTCCAGTACTGGGATGATGCCCACACCCGGATCCAGCGGGTGACCTACCTGCCGCTCGCCTCCCAGCATGCCGAACGGCTGCGCTACGAGGCGGGGGAGATCCAGCTCACCAACAAGGTGGCGCTGGAGTATTACCAGAAGACCAAGGCGGCGACCCCCGAGCGGATCTGGGGATTGCCGCTATTGGGCACCTACCTTTACACCTTCAACCTGCGCCGCCCCGAGCTGCAGGATGTACGGGTGCGCCAGGCGCTGGCCATGACCATCGATCGGCACCTGTTGACCGAGAAGGTCAGCGGGCAGGGAGAGCAGGCCGCCTGGTCGCTGCTGCCCGGCATGCCGGGCTACGAGGCGCTGAGCTCCCCCTTGGCCCTGCAGGATCAGCCGACCCGGTTGGCCAAGGCGGCGGCGCTGCTGGCCCAGGCGGGCTATGACAGTCAGCATCCTCTCAAGCTGACGCTCACCTACAACACCTCGGAGAATCACAAGAAGCTGGCGCTGGCCGTCGCGTCCATGTGGAAGCCGCTGGGAGTTGAAGTGACGCTCAACAACATGGAGTGGAATGCCTATCAGGTGGCCAAAGACAGCGGCGATTTTATGCTGGCCAGATCCTTCCTGTTCGGGGATTACGTGGAGCCCTCCGCCATGCTCAACAGTTTCCGCTGCCAGGATCCCCAGAACGAGAGCGGTTACTGCAACCCGACCTTCGACGGCTTGCTGCAGCAGGCGGCTGATACCCTGGATGGCAATGCCCGGACCGGGCTCTACCACCAGGCCGAGCAGCTGCTGATGGACGAGATGCCGGCCATTCCCGTCTATCACTACAACCAGATGCGGCTGGTGGATCCCACCCTGCGCGGCCTGCCGGTGCAGAACCTCAAGGGAGCGATCGCCACCAAGGATCTCTACTTCAGCCAGCAGTAAGGAGCTTGCCATGAAAATTGCCATTCTTTCCGACCTGCACGGCAGCCTGAGTGCGCTGGAGCGGGTGCTGGACCAGCTTGCCCCCTGGCAGCCAGATCACTACCTGCTGCTCGGCGATCTGCTCAACCACGGCCCGCGCAACCCGGTGCCACCGGGCTATGCCCCTGCGGCCGTGGCCGAGCGACTCAATACGCTGGCTTCCCGCATCATGGCGGTACGGGGCAACTGTGATTCGGAAGTTGATCAGATGCTGCTGGATTTCCCCATCACGGCCCCTTACAACCAGATGCTGGTGGATGGTCGGCGCTGGTTTGTCAGCCACGGCCATCTCTATCGGCCAGCAGAGGTACCGCTACCTGTCGGCAGCCTGTTCATCAGCGGTCACTCCCATTTGCCCGTGTTGCAGCGCGAAGGGGAGCTGGTGCTGATGAACCCGGGATCCATCTGTTTTCCACGCGGCAATCTGGCGGCAAGTTATGGCCGCTACGAGGATGGGGTACTCGGGATCCACGCCTGTGCGGACAGCGAAGTGCTGATGCGGCTGGAACTGTAAAAGAGAGGGGGTTGAGAGAAACGTGCTGCGGAGCAGCCAGTCGTCATAACGGGGGGATCAGGCCTTGATGCCGATGGAGCGGGTACCGGAGCGGGTATTGCCCTTGGCGTCATAGGTCAGGGAGTTGCGATCCCGCAGCTTGCTCAGGTAGCTTGCCAGCCGGCGGTTGGAGACGATGCTGAGCTCGAGCAGGCGCCCGTTCAGATCGTTCTGTTCCTGGCAGGCATCGAGTTTCTCACGCAGGGTGTGCATCTGCTCGGGGTAGGCGTTCAGTTGCTGTTTCAGGTCTGGCAGCAGCGCCATGGCCTTGTCCAGCTCTTCAATATCGGCAAGCAGCTTCTGCTTGCGCTCTGCCAGCTCGGGCAGCGCCAGCGCCTGGTGCTGCTTGAGCAGGTTGAACTCCTCCTCCAGCAAGCCTTGCATCTGGGAGAGGTAGTTATCTTGAGTGTGCAGCAGCGAAGGTAAATCCATTATCCCAGCAACTTGTCGAGGTTGGATTCGAAGCTGAACATCTTCTTGGCCACAGCTTCGCTGTTGACCTGATATTCACCATTGGCCACGGCTTTCTTCAGGCTCTCGACCCGGCTTTCATTGCCGGTGGAAGCTGAGTTGAGGTTCTTCTGCATCTGTTGCAATTGCTGCGCCTCGCTGGTCAAGGAGACGGAGTCGGTCTTGACGGTCGCCGCACGGTTATCGGAGGACGAGGTCGCTGGTTTGGTATTGGCACCCTGGCTGCTCCCGGTATTTTGCAACCGGTTGTTCGCCAAGTTGTTGATATTGTTAATAGCCATAGTGTTTACCTTCGTCTGCTTTACTGTTCGCTTACCTGTTTATCGGTGGTCATCGCCATAACTTTAGAAAAAAGTGATCTGAAAAACACTCAGAAGGTGACCACCACGGAGCCAACAGCGTTGACTTTACCCTGCACCGTTTTGCCTGAGCGGATATTGACGAGCCTGATCATGTCTCCGAAGCTGCCATCTTGCAAGGCTCGGGCCATGGTTTTGATTTGCATGCTGCTATTTTCTGCGCTGAGGGTCACCTGATCGCCCTTGCAGACCACGCAAACCTGACTGAGTCTGATAGGCTGGCCTGGCTTGAGTTCGCGCTTGCTGCGTACGCCAATGAGCGCCGTGGTATCGCCGAGATAGTCGCCGCGGATCAGGGTCTGATCCTGATAGGCCTGTGTCAGCACGCTTTCACTCAGAATATCGCCCTTGGCCACCGGGGTGGAGACGGTTACATAAGGCTTCTGTATGCTGACTCGTACCGGCAGGTAGAGATCCCAGGGCTTCTCTTCCTCGCATTTGAGATAGACGGTGGTATTGCGGCGGATCTCCATCTTGGCGGGCAGCGTGATGGCAAGATGTTCGTCACAGCGGCTCAAAGGCAGGCGCTCATCGATGGAAGCTGCCTGCACCTGTACCTGGGCATCGAGAGGGACATCGAGCTGGCCGAGCACAAAATCCTGCGCCTTTTCTTGCAAGTAACTGGTCACCTCGGATGCCTTGGCGTGAGAAATGCCGCAAAACAGCAGTAAGGTGAGGAAAAGTCTACTAATCATTTTCGCTCGCTGGCCGATAAGTTGTTCACGTATATCACCATATTTAACTATGCTTGCTTCAGAATTCGTTCGCAGTGACATCGATAGTCTGACGCAAGCCAACACGCATGCATGATTAATGCCAAGCGTTTTTAGGGAGTGTTTATGGCCAGTATCCTGGACTCGGTCAACCAACGTACCCAGCTAGTTGGGCAAAACCGGCTGGAGTTATTGTTGTTTCGTCTCAACGGACGTCAAAGATTTGGCATCAACGTATTCAAGGTACGTGAAGTGTTGCAGTGTCCTCCCTTGACTGTCATGCCCAAGCTGAACTCCTGCATTCGCGGGGTAGCCCATATTCGCGGTCAGACCATCTCGGTTATCGACCTCAGCATGGCGATGGGCAAGCGTCCGATCGAAGATCTGACCAAGTGCTTCATCATCATTTCCGAATACAACCGCTCCATTCAGGGCTTTCTGGTGCACTCGGTCGAGCGCATCATCAACATGAACTGGGAATCCATCCTGCCGCCGCCGAAAGGGGCCGGGCGCATCAACTACATGACGGCAGTAACCGAGGTCGACGGTGAGTTGGTCGAGATCCTGGACGTGGAACGCATTCTCAACGAAATCTCGCCTGTATCGACCGAAGTCAGCAAAGAGCTGGTGGAAGCCAGCGTGGAACATCCGACTCTGGGACGTCCGGTGCTGGTGGCTGATGACTCTTCCGTGGCTCGTAAGCAGGTACAGCGTGCGCTCGAAGCTATCGGCGTGCAGTGCGTACTGGCCAAGGATGGGCGTGAAGCGCTCAACATGTTGCTGGAGATGTCCAAAAACGGTCCTATCAAGGATCAGATCGCCTTGGTGATTTCGGACATCGAGATGCCGGAAATGGATGGTTATACTTTTACCGCCGAGATCCGCAACAATCCCAACCTCAAGGACTTACATGTTATTCTGCACACATCCCTCAGTGGGGTGTTCAATCAGGCCATGGTGCAGAAAGTTGGTGCGAACAATTTCATTGCCAAATTCCAGCCGGATGAATTGGCCAAGGCCGTACAAGGCGCACTCTAATCAAGAAGAACAAACTGCATGAAGACACTTTCGGACGACTTATACAAACAATTCAGCAACTTTCTGGCGGTACAGAGCGGAATCGTGCTGGGTGACAACAAACAGTATCTGGTCAAGAGTCGGCTTTCACCCTTGATGACTCAGTTTGGTATTGAGAGTCTGTCTGATCTGGTTACTCGAGCGATGAGTGTGCGTGAGCGTGACCTGAAAATGGCAGTGGTTGATGCCATGACTACCAACGAAACCCTGTGGTTTCGCGATACCTACCCCTTCCAGCTGCTGACGGACAAGATATTCCCCGAGCTCGGCAAGAGTGGCAGACCGATCAAGATCTGGTCCGCGGCCTCCTCTTCTGGGCAGGAGCCGTACTCCATTGCCATGACGGCACTGGAACAGCAGGTCAAGAAACCGGGCACCTTGCCAGGTGGGGTACAGATCGTCGGGACGGATATTTCCAGCACCATGCTCAATCAGTGCAAGGAAGGGGTGTACGATAGTCTGGCGCTGGCTCGCGGTCTGTCGCCCGAGCGCAAGAAGCTGTTCTTCGAACCTTACGGTGACAACAAGATGCGGGTGGTGGAGCGTGTCAGAAAATTGACCACCTTCCGGCCATTGAACCTGCTGGAAAGCTACAGCCTGCTTGGCAAGTTCGACATCATCTTCTGTCGCAACGTGCTCATCTATTTTGCACCGGAAGTGAAGTCGAAGATCCTCAACCAGTTTGCTGCCAGCCTCAATCCCGGCGGCTATCTGATGCTGGGGGCTTCCGAGTCGCTGGCCGGGTTGACCGACAGGTTCGAGATGATCCGGTGCAACCCCGGCATCGTCTACAAGGTTAAATGATCTCCGCTTAAATCCCTCTTTGGCACACCTCTTGCTAATAATTTCTTAAGCAGGAGGTGTGCTATGGCAATTTCATTCGACAAGGCATTTGGTATTCATCAATACACGCTGAGCGTTCGCTCCAAGCGTGCAGAGGTGTTGTCCAGCAACATTGCCAACGCGGACACGCCGGGCTTCAAGGCTCGGGATATCAACTTCTCGCAAGCATTGGAAGAAGCCCAGCAACAACAGGGCTTTGGCCTTGCCACGACCAGTGAGAAGCATTTCGCCCTGCAGATGGATGCGCCAGGCGTTACGCAATATCGCAATCCTCTGCAGCCCGATACCGGTGATGGCAACACGGTCGACGTGCAACAGGAGCGCAGCGAGTTTTTGCGCAACAGCCTTGAATACCAGACCTCCCTTGAATTTATGAACAGCAAGATCAGCGGCCTGCTGAAGGCCTTGAAAGGAGAACAGTGATGAGTTTGTTCAAGGTCTTTGACATTGCAGGCTCGGCCATGAGTGCACAGTCTGTTCGCCTCAACACGGTAGCCAGCAACATGGCCAACGCCGACAGCGTCAGCTCCAGCGTGGAAAAAACTTACCATGCCAGGCGGCCAATTTTTGCCGCCCAGCTGGATCAGGCCATGTCGGACAAACAGGCGTCGGCCGGGGTTGAAGTAAAGGGGATTGTCGAGAGCGAGGCTCCCTTGCTCAAGGAGTACAACCCCAATCATCCCATGGCGGATAAAGACGGCTTCATCTTCAAACCCAACGTCAACATGGTGGAAGAGATGGCGGACATGATCAACGCCTCGCGCAGCTATCAAACCAATGTGCAGGTTGCAGACTCTGCCAAAAAGATGCTGCAGCAGACGCTCAACCTCGGCAAGTCCTGACAGGGGGACGCATAGATGGCAGATACAACCAGTGGCGTGAACGGCATCGGCCGCACGACCACCCAGACCACGGGCACGACGTCTACGCCCAAGAAGGAGCTGGATCAGGAGTCGTTCCTGAAGCTGCTGACCATGCAGCTCTCCTATCAGGATCCGTTCAAGCCGGTGGACAACGCCCAGATGCTTTCCCAGATGACCTCCATGTCGACGTCACAGGGGATCAGCAGCCTCTCCAACCAGATTGGCAGCCTCAATAACCTGATGACCTCCAGCCAGGCGCTGCAAGCCTCGGCGCTGGTGGGACAAAACGTCTTGCTGCAGAGCAATGTCGGTTACCTGGAAAAAGACGGCTCTTTGCAAGGCGTGGTCGCCGTGGGTACAGAAAACAAGTATTCGAACGTCAAGATCACCATCGAAGACGAGAGCGGGCAGGTCATCAAGGAGCTCCCCCTGGAAGGTGACCAGAAGGGCAACGTCGAGATCGTATGGGATGGCAAGGACAAGGACGGAAACCCGGCCAAAGAGGGCAAATACACCCTCAAGGCAAACGGTACCGTGGACGGAAAGTCGGAAAGTGTCTCGATCTTTGCCTATGGCAAGGTCGACAGCGTGATCCTGGGTACGGCAAGCAGCCCGACTCAGCTCAATTTGAAAGGCCTCGGTACAACAAGTCTGAACAGTATCTTGCAGATTGCAGGTACGGTGAAAACACCATCAACCCCCACGCCAACAGCATCGATCTAAGGAGCTGGATATGTCATTTAACAATGCCTTGAGCGGTGTCAACGCGGCACAAAAAGATCTGAACGTTACCGCCAACAACATTGCCAACGTCAATACCACGGGCTTTAAAGAGTCTCGTGCCGAGTTTGCGGACGTATACGCCAACTCCATCTTCGTCAATGCCAAGACCCAGGTCGGCAATGGTGTGGCAACGGGGGCGGTGGCACAGCAATTTCACCAGGGGGCGCTGCAGTTCACCAACAACGCCCTTGATTTGTCCATTCAGGGCAACGGCTTCTTCGTGACGTCTGACGGTCTGACCAACCTGGATCGTACCTTTACCCGAGCCGGTGCCTTCAAGCTGAATGAAAACAGCTATATGGTCAACAATCAGGGCAACTATCTGCAAGGCTATGAAATCAACACGGATGGGACGCCCAAGGCGGTCAGCATCAACGCCACCAAACCGATTCAAATACCGGATCGGGCGGGTGAGCCAAAAATGACCGAGCTGGTGGAAGCCAGCTTCAACCTGAGTATCGAGTCGAAAACCAAACCAACGTCACCGGCTGCGTTTGACCCCACCAACTCGGCCACCTTTGCCCATTCAACCTCGGTGACGATTTATGATTCGCTTGGTGCCCCCCATGTGATCACCAAATATTTTGTCCGCCATGAGGATCCGGCTGCCCCGGGCACACCGCTGACACCGGGTACCTGGAGCATGTACATGTATGAAGGGAACAAGCCCATTGATATCGCTGGTGGTTCACCCAGCCCAGCCGCAGGTATCCCCACTGGCGTGAAGATGACGTTTACCTCCGGCGGTAAATTGGATCCCACGCTGACGGTTCCTGTTGACCCGATCAAAACCGTCGCCCTTGGCACGGCGGCCGGGATCATCAACAACGGTGCAGATCCTACTCAGACATTGGAGATCCGCCTCGGTGATGTGACTCAATACAGCTCACCTTTCAACGTCACCAAACTGACCCAGGATGGTGCCACCGTTGGTAATTTGACCAAGGTTGAGATTACGCCGGACGGCATTGTGTCTGCGACCTACAGCAATGCGACGACGTTGAAGGTTGCCATGGTGGCACTTGCCAAATTCGCCAACTCGCAAGGATTGACCCAGGTCGGTGATACCTCCTGGCGCCAGTCTCTGCTGTCTGGTGATGCGTTGCCCGGCACCCCCAACTCGGGCACCTTGGGCAGCATCAAGTCCTCTGCGCTGGAGCAATCCAACGTGGATTTGACCTCCCAGCTGGTCAACCTGATCACCGCGCAGCGCAACTTCCAGGCCAACTCCCGTTCGCTGGAAGTGAACAGCTCTCTGCAGCAGACCATACTGCAGATCCGCTAATCACCATCTTGTTAACAAAGGGCGCTTCGGCGCCCTTTTTCATGGCTCTGTCCCAGTTATGTGTTGAAAGGCTAATCTTGAAGTAGGTCATCACCTTGAGGGCCTCCACCATGGATACCCAAGCCTTTCAACACCTACTGTCCCTCTTCCCATTACTCACTTTGCGTCAGCGTCGTCTCGCGCAACATGAACTCACCACCCCTCACCCCATCACCTCGTTGGCCACTCAACTGCCCGCACGCCAATGCTGCCCTCACTGTCAGGCCGAGGCCACACAGTTGGCTCCCTGGGGCTGGTCTCGCGGGCTGCGCCGTTATCGCTGCAAGCAGTGTTTGCGCACCAGTTCCGTTCTCACCAACACGCCTCTCGCCCGACTTCGCAAGCCACAATGCTGGGAAGACTATGCTCAGGCCCTCATCGAAGGTCTGACCGTCCGGCAGGCGGCGCTCCGCTGTGGGGTCGGTAAAAACACCGCCTTTTTATGGCGCCACCGCTTCCTGAAGGCCATGGCTAGCCACCAGGCAGTACGGGAAGAGGGTATCGTCGAGGTCGATGAGACCTTCTTCTTAGCGTCGTTCAAAGGACAGCGCGGATTGCCCCGCCCGGCCCGCCATCGTGGAGGCAAAGGCTGTACCCGAGGCACAGGGCCGGATTACATCCCGGTGATGGTGGTGCAAGACAGAGCAGGTCACCTGGCTGACTTCCAGTTGGAGCAGCTGAATGCCAGGGCAGTTAAGGCGGTGCTTGAGCCGCTTATCGCCCCGGATGCCGTCCTGTGCAGCGATGGCGCTGGGGTGTATGCCAGTTTCAGCAAGTCGCAGGGCATGACCCACCAAGTGGTGCACAACCGTGCGGGAGAGCGAGTGGTAGGTGCATATCACATCCAACATGTGAACGGGTACCACAGGCGATTGAAGGAGTGGATGGAACGGTTCCATGGGGTCGCGACCCACTATCTGAGGAATTATCTGGGTTGGCGAAGGATGTTGGAGCGCTATGGGCGGGAAGTGAATATCTCATGTTGCTTGCATGAGGCGCTGGGGCGCCCCATGCAACACGTAATTGGGACATAGCCTTTTTCATGGGTATTTGCCGCCTTGGCGACCCGAGGTAATGGGGATTGGCATTCAAATTGCAGTTCCTCTGTCAGAGTCATCAGTTTGACGGAGGATCCCATGGATCACCTGCTATACATCGCCATGTCGGGCGCCAAGGAGAGCATGAACAGCCTGGCTGTTCGAAGCAACAACCTGGCCAACGCCAATACCACCGGCTTCAAGTCCGACTTCGAGCAGGCGCGCAGCATGCAGGCGTTTGGCGAGGGGCTGCCCACCCGGGTGTTCGCCATGGCGGAGCGGCCAGGCCAGAACCTGCAGCATGGCATGCTGATGACCACGGGTCGGGATCTTGACGTTGCCGTCGACGGCCAGGGCTGGATTGCGGTGCAGGATCCCAAGGGCGGCGAAGCCTATACCCGCATGGGCAATCTGCAGCTGAGCGCGACCGGCAACCTGCAAACCTCCACCGGGTTGAACGTGGTGGACGACGGCGGTCAGCCCATCGTGCTGCCGCTGCCGATGGAGAAAATTGAAATCAACCGGGACGGCACCATCAGTGGCCGTCCGGAAGGGGCCGCCGCCAACCTGCCGGAGAATTTCCAGCGTATCAAGCTGGTCAATCCGGCGGTGGATGCGGTGGAGAAGGGGCAGGACGGCCTGTTCCGTCGCAAGGATGGCCAGAATGAAGCGGCATCGGCCACTGTCGGCCTGATTGCCGGCTCCCTCGAGGGGAGCAACGTCAACGTGGTCGATGAAATGACCAACCTTATTCGGTTGCAACGTCAGTTTGAAACCCAGGTCAAAATAATGAAGACCGCGGAAGAGAATGACGAGGCTCAAACCCAGCTGCTGCGTATCAGCTAACCAAGGAGTTTTACATGAACCCTGCACTCTGGATCAGCAAGACCGGCTTGGATGCACAGCAGACCAACATCTCGGTTACCTCGAACAACCTGGCGAACGCCAGCACCGTGGGTTACAAAAAATCCCGGGCCATCTTCGAGGACTTGCTCTATCAAAACATCAACCAGCCCGGTGGTCGTTCATCGGCCGATACCGAGCGCCCTTCCGGCCTGATGCTGGGGGCGGGTGCCAAGGTGGTGGCCACCCAGAAGAACCACAGCCAGGGCAACGTGCAAACCACGGACAACTCGCTGGATCTGATGATAAGCGGCCGCGGCTACTTCGAGATCCAGCTGCCCGATGGCAGCGCGGCCTATACCCGCAACGGCCAGTTCACCCTCAACAGCGAAGGGACCATCGTCACACCGGGCAACGGTTATCCGCTGCAGCCGGAGATCCAGATCCCGGAGAACGCCCAGAGCGTGACGATTGGCGAGGATGGCCAGGTGTCGGTACAGCTCAAAGGGGATGGCGCCTCCCAGGTGGTGGGCCAGATCAACACCACTGACTTCGTCAACGCTTCGGGCCTGCAGCCCATGGGCGAGAACATGTTTGTCGAGACCCAGTCCAGCGGTGCGCCGGTGCAGGGTGTCGCCGGGACGGACGGACTGGGCGTGATCAAGCAGGGCATGCTGGAGACCTCCAACGTCAACGTGACCGAAGAGCTGGTGAACCTGATCCAGGCCCAGCGGGTGTACGAGATGAACTCCAAGGTTCTCTCGGCGGTGGATGGCATGATGTCCTTCCTGATCCAGCGCACATAAGTAGGAGGCGCATGATGAAAGCCATATGGATGCTGGGGCTGCTGGCGTTGGGGGGCTGCAGCAGCACGCCCAATACCGCCAAGCCTGATGATCCCGAGTTTGCCCCCGTCTACGGGGAGTCGGAGCCGGTCTCGGTCAGGCCGACCGGTGCCATCTTCCAGCCCGATCAGGTCAACGGCATCTATTCGGACATCAAGGCGCACAAGGTGGGCGACATCATCACCATCGAGCTGGCCGAGTCCACTTCCGCCTCCAAGAAGGCCAATACCCAGAGCGGCAAGGATAATAAATTCACCATGAATCCGGCTGTGCTGGGCGGTGTACCGGTGACGGCTGGCCCCTATGATCTGTCGGCCTCCCTCAGCCAGAACGGTGCCTTCAAGGGGCAGGCCAAGGCGGATCAGAGCAACAGCCTGCAGGGCAACATCTCCGTCAGCGTGGCCAAGGTCCTGCCCAACGGCAACCTGCTGGTGCGCGGCGAGAAGTGGATCATGCTCAACAATGGCAACGAATATATCCGGATCACCGGCATGATCCGCCCCGAGGATGTGACCACTGACAACAGCGTTTCATCCCAGAAGGTGGCCAATGCGCGCATCCATTACGGTGGCACCGGCGATCTGGCCAACACCCAGGAACAGGGGTGGCTCACCAGCTTTTTCAATGGCCCCTGGTGGCCGCTCTAGGAGGTGTTATGAAGTCGCTCCGTCTTGTTGCCCTGTTTTGCTGCCTGTTGCCCCTGGGGATGGCCCATGCCTCCCGGATCAAGGACATCAGCTCGGTGGAAGGGGTACGTAGCAACCAGCTGATCGGCTACGGTCTGGTGGTCGGTCTGCCGGGCACGGGTGAGAAGAGCAACGCCTTCACCGAGCAGACCTTTCGCACCATGCTGAACAATTTCGGCATCAAGGTGCCGGACAACATCAAGCCGAAGATCAAGGACGTGGCGCCGGTGGCTATTCATGCGGATCTGCCGCCCTTTGCCAAGCCGGGCCAGACTATCGACGTGACGGTGTCAGCCATCGGCGAGGCCAAGAGCCTGCGCGGCGGCACTTTGCTGCAAAGCTTCCTCAAGGGGCTGGATGGTCGGGTCTATGCGGTGGCGCAGGGTAGCCTGGTGGTTGGCGGGCTGGGTGCCGAGGGGGCTGACGGCTCCAAGGTGGTGATCAATACCCCGACCGTGGGCCGCATCGCCAACGGTGCCACCGTGGAGCGGGAAGTCCCGAACTCCTTCAGCCAGGGGGATACCATCACCTTCAACCTTAACCGCCCCGATTTCACCACGGCGCGCCGGCTGGCTGACGTGGTCAACGACCTGGTTGGCCCCAATACGGCGCAGGCGCTCGATGCCACCTCGGTCAAGGTCTACGCACCGCGGGACCCGGGTCAGCGGGTCTCCTACCTCGCCACCATCGAGAACCTGGAGGTGGATCCGGCCAGCGAGGCAGCCAAGATTATCGTCAACTCCCGTACCGGCACCATCGTCATCGGCAGCCAGGTGCGGCTCAAGCCGGCGGCCATCAGCCATGGCGGCTTGACGGTCACCATCGCGGAAAATCAGCAGGTGTCCCAGCCCAACCCGCTCTCCGGCGGGCAGACGGCGGTTACCAACAACTCCACCATCAACGTGCAGCAGGAGCAGGGACGCATGTTCAAGCTGGATACCGGGGCTACCCTGGATGATCTGGTGCGGGCAGTGAATCAGGTCGGGGTGGCCCCTGGCGATCTGATGGCGATCCTGGAGGCGCTGCAACAAGCCGGCGCCATCGAAGGCCAGCTGGTCATACTGTAATAAAGCGGCAAGGGGTTGCCACGGGCGGCAATGAGGTAAGCAAAATGGCAGAGTTAGACACCAACAGCGGCGTGAATCTGGGCATGGTGCAGGATATCCAGAACCTGGATCGCCTGCGCCAGCTGAGTCAGAGCAAGGAGGGCAAGGCGGATGCGCTCATGGCGGCGTCTCGCCAGTTTGAGTCCATTTTTACCCAGACCCTGTTTCAAAGCATGCGCCAGGCCAACCAGGTATTGACCCAGGACAGCCCTTTCAACAGCAGCTACACCCAGTTCTACGAGGGGATGCTGGACGAACAGCGGGTCGCCGACATGTCGAGCAAGGGTGGCATCGGCCTGGCTGCCATGGTGGCCAAGCAGCTCTCGCCGGAGACCTTTACCCATCACGACGGGCGGGTGCTCAAGATGCCGCAGCGTACGGAGCGGGTCTATAAACCCTATCAACCCCCCACCTCGGCCGCCAACGATCTCATCTCAGCCTCAAAAGTTGGCAAAGATTTTGCTGACAAGGAGATGAGTGGCGATGTGCAGCCTTTGGCAACGGCTCACCGCAGTCGCCGCACCATACCGCCGATGGGGCCTGCGCAAGTGGTGCATGGCATTCGCAGCACCAAGGCGCTCGATGAAACGACACAGGTGTTTGACACCCCTGAAGAGTTTGTCAACCGGCTGATGCCGCTGGCCAAGAAGGCGGCCGACAAGCTGGGATTGAGCCCGGCAGTGCTGGTGGCCCAGGCGGCGCTGGAAAGCGGCTGGGGCAAGCGGGTGATCAAGAACGGGGAGGGGCAGGTGACCCACAACCTGTTTGGCATCAAGGCCGATCCGCGCTGGGAAGGACCCAAGACGGTGGTCAGCACCCTGGAATATGAGAAAGGAGTGGCATCGCGCCAGAAGGCGGCGTTTCGCTCCTACGAGTCGTTCGAGGAGAGCTTCAACGACTATGTCGATTTCCTGACTTCGGGTTCCCGCTACAAGGGGGCTCTGGCCAAGGTGGACAGTCCGGACCGTTATTTCGAAGCCTTGCAACAGGCTGGATATGCCACCGACCCGCACTACGCCAGGAAACTGAAACAGGTATTGCGCAGTGATGCCATTGCTGGCTACTCCGCGACCAACAATACAGAAATGGAGCTGTAAGTCATGGCAAGCGATCTGCTTGGAATTGGTACCTCGGGTGTGATGGCCCAGCAGCGACTGCTGCAGACCACCAGTAACAACATCGTCAACGTCAATAGCCAGGGCTATGTGCGTGAACGGACCCTGATCTATACCAATGCCAACGGACTCGGCACCGGCGACATGCTGACCGAACGGGTCATCAACGCCTATGCCCAGGGGGAGGTCAGGCGTGACACGTCCGCCTTCTATGCCTCGTCCACCCGTTATCAGCAGCTCGCCAACACCGACAGCCTGCTGGGAGACACCAGCAACAGCGTCGGCGCCGCCATCAGCTCCTATTTCGAGGGCTTCCATACCGCCAACGAAGCCCCCGCCGATATCTCCGGCCGCAAGACCACCCTGAGCCAGCTCAGCGGCATGGTAAACCGCTTTCATACCCTGTCAGCGCAACTGGACAAGCAGACCGACACCATCAACACCACCATCGGTGATGAGGCCAAGCGGGTGAACAGCCTGATCAACAGCATCAACGATCTGAATCAGGCCATCATTCGCACCCAGGGCACGCCGGAAGAGAACCTGATGCTGTTCGACCAGCGCGATGAGGCCATTCGCCAGCTCTCCGAGAAGATGGAGATCCGCACCGTGCCGCAGGACAACGGCAGCATGCTGGTCAACATGAGTACCGGCCACTCCCTGGTGCTCAATGGCAGCGTTGCCCAGTTCAGCGTGGTGCCGGGTAATCCCGATGCCCGTGAGCCCGAGTTGCAGCTGAATATGGGGTCCAACCAGAACATCCTGAACAACAAGGATATTGGTGGCGGTATTGGCGGCCTCTTCTCCGCCCGCAACGATCTGGAACCGTCCAAGCGCGAGCTGGGTCAATTGGCCGCCGCCATGGCCGATGCCATGAACCAGCAGAACCGGCTGGGGATGGATCTGGACAACGAGCTGGGGGGGATCTCTTCTCTCTTGGCTCGAGCGATGGTCTGGCCTACAGCCAGAACACCGGCAGTGGCGCCGCCAAGGTGAGCTTCGTGCCCGGCAAGGGCACGGAAGTGACCACCTTTGATTACGAAGTGCAGTTCAGCAGCGCCACCGGTTACGAGGTGTTCTCGGTGGACAAGGATGGCAACCGCACCTCGCTGACCACAGGTACCACGCCGCCCGCCACGGTACAGGTGGCCGGTCACGGCATCCAGATCGATCTCTCCGGCACCCCGGCGGCGGGGGATAAGATCCTGCTGCAACCGACCAAGCGGGCGGCAGCCGGCTTGGGTCAGCTGGCAACCCGGGCCGAAGATCTGGCGCTGGCATCGCCACTCAAGGCCGACAAAGGCAAGAACAACTTCGGTTCGGGAGAGATCAAGCTCAACGGCATCACCAATACCGGTACCGGCTCCGGTTTTGGCACCAACAGCCTGAATCCGGCCTCACCACAGGTGGTGAAGATAGACGGCAGCGGCAACTACCAGGTCTATGCGGCGGACGGTACCACGTTGATTGGGGTGGCTCCTGCTTCCAGCAAGGGGCAGAACCTGATGGGCTCTATTATCAACCCCTTCCCGGTGGGTACGCCTGTTTACAGTGATCCTAAACAGATGCCTGGTTACGAGTTCAGTATCACCGGCAAGGTGGAGGCCAAGGACAGCTTTACCCTCAGCTACAACACCGACGGCTTTGCCGACAACGCCAACGGGTTGGCTCTGGCGGATCTGCAGAACAAGGATCTGGTGCGCAAGAGCAGCAACGCCGGCACCAGCAACGACAAGATGACCTTCAACGAGGCTTACTCCAGCCTGGTGACCGGGGTGGGCAACACCGCCAGCCAGGCCAAGAGCCAGCTCAAGGCAGATGAAACGAAATTGACCCAGAGCAGGGGGATTTTCGAGAGTGTCTCCGGCGTCAGTCTGGAGGAAGAGGCGGCCAACCTGATCCGTTATCAGCAGTCCTATGCCGCTTCCGCCCAGATCGTCAGCACCGCCAAGACCATCTTCGATACCCTGTTGTCATCAGTGAGGTAAATCGATGCGTATTACCACCAACATGGTCTATGACCGCAATATCTCCTCGCTGAACGGCGCCAATGAGCGGCTGAGCACGGCGTATGAGCAGCTGATGACCGGCAACAAGTTCAAGACGGCGGGGGAAGATCCCTCCGGCATGAGCCAGAAGCTGGCGCTGACCAAGGAGATCGATCTCTTCAAGCAGTACGGGGTCAACGGCAGCCTGCTGGAAAACAGCCTGGGCCATGAGGAGACGGTGCTGACCGCCCTCAACACCGCCATGACCAGTGCCCAGACCCTGATCCAGAAGGCGAACGACTCGGCGGTGGGGTACGAGGATCGTCAGGCGATTGCCAGCGAGCTGGAGGGGCTGCAAAAGCAGATGTTCGACCTGATGAACAGCAAGAACTCCCAGGGCGAATACATTTTCGGCGGCAACCAGAGCAAGACCCAGCCCTTCACTCAGGATGCCAGCGGCAATTATGTCTTTCAGGGGGATACCGGCCAGCGCAACATTCAGGTGTCGCCGACGGTGCAGATTGCCGCCAACGATTCCGGCTTCAACCTGTTCGAGATAGTGCCAACCCGCAGAACCAGCAGCGCGGGGAGCGCCAATATTCAGGTCGGGGTGGCCGATCAGGGCCACTTTGACAGCTTCTACCGCAACAACTACGACCCTTCGCTCGCCAGCAACCAGTATACGGTGAACACCATCGCTGGCACGCCGGATACCTACGAGATCAGGGATGGCGGCGGTGCCTTGCTGCAAAGTGGCGACTATGTGGCAGGCAACAAGATCCCCTTCAACGGGCTGGAGCTGACCCTGTCACTGCCGGCGGGGGGATCGGCACAAAACTTCGTGCTGGATCCGCCCCAGAACAACAACATCCTCGATGGCATGTCCGACTTCATCACGGCGCTGCGGGATCCCAACATCACGCCGGATACCTTCCAGCTGAAGGTGGCAGATGCTACCGCCCACATGAAGAATGCCCGGCTGAACGTGGATCAGGGGCTGGGGGAGATTGGCGGCAGAATGAACGGGCTGGAGCAGGTGATGGGCTCGAACGAAGGGTTGAGCACCTTGAACCAGCAAGCGAGGGCCAAGGTCTCCGAAGCGGATCTCTATGAGGTGATTGCCACCCTGTCAAAAGAGGATGCGGCACTGAGCGCCACTCAGCTCTCCTTCAGCAAGATCAGCAAGCTGACCCTGTTCGACTACATTCGCTGACCGGTCACCCATCGCTCGCGGCCCTGATGACTGCGAGCGATGGCTACCCGCTTGGCGCCTGTTTTTCCGCTCGTTTATCCTCATTCAACTCCCCATGCCGGCCAATTGTAACAAGCTGTTGCCACAGGCTATTTAGCGCATTGCGACGGGTTGACTCCAATTGAGCATTCGATAATCATGCAGCCCGCACAACAGAGGGTTGTGCGCATATTTGCAGCATCTCGTTAGGCGAGGCTCCTGTATAAACACAGGCCACTGATCTCACGACGTCCAGAGACGCCCAAGATCAGGACAGTTTTCATCGGATTAAGGTGTAAACCCAAGTGGCTTCCGGCATGCCGGATACGTTATGCAGTGCTAAAGCTGGTACGTGGGGATGATGACACGCCGAACGGCGTCATTTCCTGCCTATTACTCGTCAATCAAATTGCTGTTTTCTTTCAGACGGCGACGGATCACCGTTCGCGCTCAGGCTTGCCTGAAATCACATGAGGTCATTTGTGATGAAGAAAACACAGACTCTACTCAATCGTCATCAACTGCTCGATCTGGCTGCCCTGCAGGGCTGGCTGGAGCACAACCTGGATCCGGTTCAGCGTGCCGATCAGCTGCTGACCCTGCGTCCGGAAGAGCTCAACTGCATCTTCGATACCCTGCCCACTGCCGAGGGGGCGGCACTGCTCAGTTCGCTCTCGGCAGACTGTGCCGGGCGCCTGCTGATGCGGCTGCATGCCAGCATCGTCAGCGTGTTGCAGGGGGCCATGCCCCGCCGCGACATGCTGGCCATTCTGCGCCGGCTGGGCAGCAGTGATCGTACCATGCTGCTTGCCCGCTTCCCGGAGCAGGTGCAGTCCACCTTCTACTCCCTGCTTGACTGGCCGACCGAATCGGTGGGCGCCAATATGCGCCACGAATTCCTGGCCATCGGCGATCAGGAGACGGTGGGCAGCGCCAAGCAGCTGATCCACGATGCCTGGGACAACGCCCAGCTGTTCCAGAACCTCTATGTGGTCAACAACGACCACCGTCTGCTTGGCAGCATCTCGCTCAAATCCCTGCTGATTGCCGACCCGCAACTGCCGGTGAGCGAGTTGATGGACCGGGAGACGGTGCGCATCAACGCCCGGGCGGATCAGGAACTGGCCGCCCGCCTGCTGATCGACCGTGACATCTCGACCCTGCCGGTCGAGGATCAGGGCAAGTTGGTGGGGATCTTCCACGTGGACGATGCCGCCGACATCCTGGAGCTCGAATCCACCGAGGATGCGGAGATGCAGGGTGGCTCCTCGCCGCTCGACACTCCCTATCTGCAGGCGACTCCCTGGCAACTGTGGCGCAAGCGGGTGGGCTGGCTGCTGATCCTGTTCGTGGCCGAAGCCTATACCGGTACCGTGCTGCGGGCGTTTGAAGAGCAGCTGGAAGCGGCCATCGCACTGGCCTTCTTCATTCCGCTCCTGATCGGCACCGGCGGCAACAGCGGTACCCAGATCACCACCACCATAGTGCGAGCCATGGCGGTCGGGGAGGTGAGCCTGCGCAACCTCGGCACCGTGCTGAAAAAGGAGATCTCCACCGGTCTGCTCATCTCGGCCGCCATCGCACTGGCCGCCTGGGTACGGGCCTGGAGCCTGGGGGTTGGCCCCCAGATCGGCATGGTCGTCACCCTGACCATCATCGCCATCGTACTGTGGAGCGCCACTGTCGCTTCTGTGATCCCCATGGTGCTGCGTCGTTTCCGCATCGACCCGGCCGTGGTATCCGCCCCCTTCATCGCCACTCTGGTGGATGGCACTGGTCTCATCATCTACTTCGAAATTGCCAAGCTGCTGTTGCCCGAGCTGCAGTAAGCCGCCGTCCCAAAAATAAAAAAGGCAGCCCGTGGGCTGCCTTTTTTATTTTGGTTTATTCAGTTTTGAAAATGTGTTTGCGAAATGAGTGAGTGGTACATTGAAGGGTAAGTTTCTGATGTAGGGCTAGCAGGGCTTGGCGCATAAGGTAGTCGTAGGGGCGTGCGCATCGGGTATTGCAATACAGCGCCTCCGATGCAGTGCATCGGAGGCGCTGTGCCATGAGAGGTTATCAGAGAATGTTCCCCCTATTTTAGGACTTGGTAGTGAGTATTAATCTTCAACATCAATGTTCCCCGACGTAGATGTCCTTGTGTAGATCGCGGATCTCGAGGAACTTGTCGAGGTTGGCCAGCATCAGTTCTACCAACTGGGGATCGAAGTGCTGACCTTTCTCCTCCTGGATCAGTGCCAGTACCTTGTCCAGCGGCCAGGCTTTCTTGTAGCAGCGATCCGAGCCGAGCGCATCAAATACGTCGGCCAGCGCCACCACCCGCCCTTCCAACGGAATGGCATCACCCTTGAGGCCACGGGGATAGCCGCTGCCATTCCACTTTTCATGGTGGTTACCAGCGATGGTCGCGCCAATCTGGAACAGCGCCAAATCGCTGCCGGAGAGCATGTCTTGCCCCAGCTGGGCGTGGGTTTTCATGATCTCCCACTCCTCGGGGGTCAACTTGCCCGGTTTGTGGAGGATGGCATCCGGGATGCCCACCTTGCCGATGTCGTGCAGCGGGGAGGCGCGCTTGATGAGTTCGCTCTGCTCCTCGCTCATGCCGAGCAGCTGGCAGAACAGCTCGGTGTAGAGGGCGACCCGTTTCACGTGCAGGCCGGACTCCTTGGAGCGGGTCTCCACCAGTTCGCCGATCCGATAGATGATCTCGCGCTGGTTGTCGGCAATGACCTCGTTGAGCCGGATGTTCTCCAGCGCCACTATGATGTTTTCGGTAAACAGGCTGAGCAGCCCCATGTCCATCTGGCTGAGCTGGCGAGTGGTCTCGATATGAAACAGCAGGTGATGACGGGGGTTCTGGCAGTAGAGCACCATCTGGTTGCCATCATAGACGTTGGCTCGATTAGCCATGGCCTGGCGCAGAATGGAGGGAGCGTCCGCCAGTCGCAGTGACGGGTGGCCCGGCAGCAGGGGTTCCAGAATTTGATCCCGCACTTCGTAGGCGAACTGCTTCACATCGTAGATTTGCGACTCTTCCAGACTGAGCAGGGCCCCGAGCTGTTCCTGAGCGCCTTCGACAAACTGGCGCAGCGCCCGTTTCTCGAAGATCCCCTTGGAGGCCTCGATGACTTTCTCCAGCCCCTGGCGATTGCTCTCCAGCGTACGGATGTCGCGGTATGAACGCAGGCTGGCCCGCAGCAGGGTGCGCAGCTTCTGGGAGGTGAGCTCGGTCTTGTCCTTGTAGTCATTGATGTCGTAGTTGGTGACCACGTCATCTTCCGGGGCCTGACCGGGTTGGCCGGTGCGCAGCACGATGCGCACCATCTTGTTTTGCAGATCCTCGCGCACGAATTTGACCACATCGAGGCCGGCGTGATCGACCTCCATGACTACGTCCAGCAGCAGCAGTGCTACGTCCGGGGTCTTGGCGAGCAACTCCCTGGCCTGTGCGGCTGAATAAGCATGCAAAAATTCAATGGGTCTGTTATCGAATTCAAATTTGCTCAGGGTGATCTTGGTGATGCGATGAACCTCGGGTTCATCGTCCACAATCATCACCTTCCATCCAGCCTGCTGGTCATCGAGAAGGGGCAGATCGTCATCGTCAATAATCAGGATTTGGTCATCCATCATGCAATCCTGTTTGGGATCCTGTGCTTACATTAACTGCTTCACTAAGGATAGGAAACTTATTGAGAAATAAAATTTGATCTGTGAAATCTCTTTGTCGTCATCCTGCTCCAGCCCCATAAAAAACGCCTCCACATGGGAGGCGTTTGACTATTAGCGTGTCTGTCAGGCGGCTCTGTGATAGGCCGATGGCTCGAACAGCGCCTTGTTGGCAACCAGGTCGATGGGATCAAAATCATCGACGTTGATGGTGCGCAGGCGACTCTCTTCGGCGCGGCGCAGCAGGTCCGCTTCGGTCTGGTTGAGTACTCCCTGCGCCAGGCCGATCTCTGCCACCTTGTCCAGTTGCATAAACGGACGCTTGATGCCGTCAGCCTTGCATACTTTCTCAAACAGCGGTTCGGCAGAGAGTACGTCGTCCAGCGCCTGCTCCAGTAGGCCGAAGGGGTTGCCCTCTTCGCGGGTGAGATACTGCCCCTGGGCCAGACGGCTGCGGGTTTCGCTCGGGGTCTGCAACAGGCGGGCGACCTGGCTGTCCAGCTTGTCGCTCGGGCGCTTCAGGTCGCGACCCAGCGGCAGCACGATGACGCGCAGGGCCAAGCCAATCCAGCGATTCGGGAAGTTGCGCAGCAACTCGTCGATGGCTTCCTGCGCCTTGAACAGGGCATCTTGCAGCGCCCAGTGCAGCAGCGGCAGGTCGGCGTGTTGACGACCCTCATCCTGATAGCGCTTGAGGGCGCTGGAGGCCAGATAGAGCTGGCTCAGCACGTCGCCAAGACGGGCGGAGACCCGCTCCTTGCGCTTGAGCTCGCCACCCAGGGTGCCCATCGCCATGTCTGACAGGAAGGCCAGGTTGGCAGAGAGGCGGGAGAGCTGCTGGTAGTAGCCCTTGGTCTGATCCTTGTAGGGCGCGGCGGCGAAGCGGGCACCGGTCAGCCCCAGCCAGAAGCTGCGCACCAGATTGCTGATGGCAAAGCCGACGTGGCTGAACATCGCCTTGTCGAAGTCCTTGAGGGCCTGTTCCTGATCCGGATGGCTGGCGGCCAGCATCTCCGGCAGCACGTATGGGTGGCAGCGGATGGCGCCCTGACCGTAGATGATCATGCTGCGGGTCAGGATGTTGGCCCCTTCCACCGTGACGGCGATGGGGGCACCCTGATAGCCGCGGGCCAGATAGTTGTTGGGGCCCATGCAGATCGCCTTGCCGCCGTGGATGTCCATGGCATCGATGATGCACTTCTGGGCGCGGTCGGTGAGGTGGTATTTGACGATGGCGGAGATGACCGAGGGTTTCTCGCCCAGGTCTATGCCGGTCACGGTCAGGTTGGCGGCGGCCCCCATGATGTAGGCGTTGCCACCGAGACGGGCCAGCGGCTCTTCAATCCCTTCCATCTTGCCGATGGGCAGCTTGAACTGGCGACGGATCCGGCTGTAGGCGCCGGTCGCCAAGGCCAGCATCTTGACACCGCCGGTGCTGTTGGAGGGCAGGGTGATGCCGCGTCCGACCGAGAGGCACTCCACCAGCATGCGCCAGCCCTGACCGGCCATGGCCGGGCCGCCGATGATGAAGTCGAGCGGGACGAACACGTCCTTGCCGCGGGTCGGGCCGTTCTGGAACGGTACGTTGAGCGGGAAGTGGCGGCGACCGATTTCGACTCCCTTGATGTGGGTCGGAATGAGGGCGCAGGTGATGCCGAGCTCTTCTTCGTCACCCAGCAGGTGATCCGGGTCGCGCAGTTTGAAGGCCAGACCGAGAACGGTGGCAATCGGGGCGAGGGTGATGTAGCGCTTGTTCCAGGTGAGGCGCATGCCGAGCACCTCTTCCCCTTCCCATTCCCCCTTGGCGATGATGCCGAAGTCGGGGATGGAGCCGGCGTCGGAACCCGCTTCCGGACTGGTGAGGGCGAAGCAGGGGATCTCCTTGCCGACCGCCAGACGGGGCAGGTAGTAATCCTTCTGCTCGTCGGTGCCATAGTGTTGCAGCAGCTCACCCGGGCCCAGCGAGTTGGGTACGCCGACGGTGGAGGCCAGCACGGCGCTGGCGCCACACAGCTTTTGCAGCACGCAGGATTGGGCATAGGCGGAGAATTCCAGCCCGCCATATTTCTTTTTGATGATCATGGCGAAGAACTTGTGGTCCTTCAGGTATTGCCACACTTCGGGAGAAAGGTCGGCCCGCTCGTGGGTCACTTCCCAGTCGTTGACCATGCGGCACACTTCTTCAACCGGACCATCCATAAACGCCTGCTCTTCGGCAGACAGCGTGCTGACCGGAATGGCGTGCAGCTTCTTCCAGTTCGGGTTGCCGGCAAACAGGTCTGCTTCCCACCAGGTGGTGCCCGCTTCAATGGCCTCTTTTTCGGTGCGGGACATCTCCGGCATGATGGATTTGTAGAGTTTGAACAGCGGTTTGGTCAGCTGGTTGCGACGAAAATCCACCAGGTTCAGGGGGATGGCGATCACGGCAAACAGCGCCCAGACCAGCAGGGGGACGTGGCCATAGAGGGTGCCGACAATCAGGGCTGCCGCCGTGGCAAGCGTGGAGGTGAACAGAGACGCCCGGCGATAAGCCATGGCGCCGATCACCAGGATCACTCCGAGCAGAGTGAGGGTCGTCGTCATTTTTCGCTCCTTGCATGAGTTGCCGAAGTTGGGTGAATATGGTTGAACTGATCCAGAGGTCTGACCTGTTGGATATGGTCCCTGTTGTAATTGATACGCACAAACTTATCAAGCTGTTTACAAGCTTGTTACCTTGGCTCTGTGATCGGCATAACGTCCTGCAGAGGGCTCTTGACGGGCAGGGGGCGACTCCGGGATTGGCTTGTGCGACAATGGCGCGGCCCATATTTTGGAAGAGACATCATGTACCAAGAACTGATCCGCAATGAATTGACCGAAGCTGCCAGCGTGCTCCAGGCGTTCCTGGCAGATGAGCAAAATCTCAAGGACATCGAAGCGGCCGCCAAGCTGCTCGCTGACTCCTTCAAGCAGGAAGGCAAGGTACTCTCCTGTGGCAACGGTGGCTCCCACTGCGACGCCATGCACTTTGCCGAAGAGCTGACCGGCCGTTATCGCGAGAACCGCCCCGGTTATGCCGGTATCGCCATCTCCGATCCCAGCCACCTCTCCTGTGTGTCCAACGACTTTGGCTATGACTATGTCTTCTCTCGCTACGTAGAGGCAGTCGGCCGTCGCGGTGACGTGCTGCTCGGCATCTCCACCAGCGGCAACTCCGGCAATATCCTGAAAGCCATCGAGGCTGCCCATGCCAAAGGCATGAAGGTGATTGCGCTGACCGGTAAAGATGGCGGCAAGATGGCCGGCCTGGCCGATGTCGAGATCCGGGTGCCGCACTTTGGTTACGCCGACCGCATTCAGGAAGTGCACATCAAGGTGATCCACATCCTGATCCAGCTGGTCGAAAAAGAGATGGCCAAGTAAGGCAGGGATCTCGAGCCGGGATAGTCGTGCCTTGTCTGGCCGTATCCCGGCGGGAGCTTGCGCAAGCGGCCGGTGTCAGCGCAGGCTGAGCCGGCCGATTGGCAATGAGATGGTCAAGTAAGCAAGGAGCCCGCAGCCTATGTGCGAACTGCTCGGCATGAGTGCCAATGTGCCGACCGATATCTGCTTCAGCTTCACCGGCCTGATGCTGCGCGGCGGCAAGACCGGGCCTCACAAGGATGGCTGGGGCATCACTTTTTACGAAGGGAAAGGCTTTCGTACCTTCAAGGATCCCGAGCCCAGCGCCCAGTCGCCGATTGCCAGGCTGGTGCAGGCGCTGCCCATCAAGAGCCGCGCCGTGGTCAGCCATATTCGGCAGGCCAACCGCGGCTGCGTCTCGCTGGAGAATACCCACCCCTTTACCCGCGAGCTGTGGGGTCGTTACTGGACTTTTGCCCACAATGGCCAGTTGACAGGTTACAAAGGGTTGGCCACTGGCCGCCATCGACCGGTGGGCGACACCGACAGCGAACATGCCTTCTGCTGGCTGCTCGATCGGCTGGAACAGAAATATCCCCGACGCCCTGCCAACTTCCCCGCCATGTTTCGCTACCTGGCGACCCTGTGCGACGAGCTGCGCGGCCTGGGAGTATTCAACATGTTGCTGTCGGATGGGGAATTCGTGATGACCTACTGCAGCAACAACCTCTACTGGTTGACCCGGCGAGCTCCGTTCGGGGAGGCCCGTCTGCTGGATGAAGATGTCGCCATCGACTTTCAGAGCGAGACGACACCGGACGATGTGGTGACCCTGATTGCGACTAGGCCGCTGACCGGTAATGAAAACTGGGTAAAAATGGCGCCGGGCGAGTTCAGTCTGTTTCGACTGGGCGAGCGGGTTGGTGCCAATCAGCTGTGATCCTCGGCTGATCCAGAGATAAAAAAATACCAGGGTAGAATCCTACCCTGGTTCTTCGCAGCAGCCATACAGGCAAAAGGGATGAGAGAGGTGTTGCTGAGTCGCATCATTCTCACGGCTGCCATTGTTATTTAATTGTTAATTTAATGCCATCATTTATGTTGCAACTCGGCCATCTATTGTCTGGTTAGGCGATCCTGATCACGCTTTTCTCATTCACGTCCCGTTTGAGTGCGATTTTCTGACGGCGATGAAACGTGACTGAGCCGTGCCGGGCATCTATAGTATGGTCTGTTTGAATACCATCAGGAGAATGACGAAATGGAGTGGCTGGATCAGAAGGTGTTGCGACAGCTGGCGGAAGACATCGGCCAGGAGATGATGCCGGTGGTGATCTCGGTCTTCATCGAAGAGGTGGGGGAACAGCTTGCCCAGCTGCGTCCGCTCTATGAACAACAGGACTGGCCCGCACTGGCCCGGCTTGCTCACAGCATGAAGTCCTCCTGCGGCAGCTATGGTGCCCAGCTCAGCTACCAGCAGGTGATGGCGCTGGAACAAGCCTGCAAACATGAAGACGGCGAGCAAGTCGCCCGTTTGCTGACCGAGCTGGAGCAATCCCTACCCCAGGTGCTCTCCCACCTCGCCAACTATCACTGAGCCCCTGCAGCCGGCGCATTGGCGCCGGACTTGCCATCCTCTACCCGCCCGTTAGCGTTGATTGACCAGTTGCTGGATAACCCTGTCCAGTGCCAGTTTCAATTTCAGGCGATCGTGCCGATGGGGGAGGGCGGCCTCACCCAGCTCGGCCAGGATCAATCGGCCAGCCAGCTCTGCCGGATATGCCCCCGCCGGGGCCAGAATGGCATCGACCCGCCCCGCTCCGACCCGTGATTCCAGCCAGCGCCATTGATTGTGCAGGCTGAGCTGGCTGGCAGGACCGTTTTCGGCGACCAGATTGCAGATGAACACCAGCATGGCATCGCTCTCGTTGATGGCCTGGGCCACCTCAGCCAGCAGCAGGGGGGGCATGATGGAGGTAAGAAAGCTGCCGGGGCCGAGGATGATCATGTCGGCTTGCGCCAATGCCTGCACCGCCTCGCGGGTGGCCGGTACCTCCGGGCTCAGGCTGAGGGAGAGCGGCGGGGTGTCGAGCTGATCGATGGAGACTTCCCCCAGGATCTGGTTGCCACAGGCCGTGTGGGCGCACAGGTCGGTGGGAAATTCAGACATGGGTAACAATTGTGACTCTATTTTCAGCATGTCGCTGATGAGCTTGATAGCATCAAGAGGGCGCACGCAGAGGTTGTCGAGCGCCAGCAGCATCAGATTGCCGAGGTTGTGGCCCGCCAGTTCGCCACGACCGGCGAACCGATATTCGAACAACAGGCTGCCGATACTGGGATCGGTCACCAGTTGATTAAGGCAGTTGCGCAGATCCCCCCAGGCGATACACTCCTGGCTTTTGCGCAACCGTCCGGTAGAGCCGCCATCATCGGTGGTGGTGACGATGCCGGTCAGGCGCGATCCCAGAAACGAGAGTGAAGAGAGCACGCGGCCCATGCCGTGGCCGCCACCGATGGCGACGACCCGGTCAAAATCATTGATGTTCTTCTGCCACATGCCGTTTTCCTGTGGTTGGGTTCAATTGAGCGTGATTCTAATCGATAAGACGGGATAATTGTTTGATTAAGGTATGATTTTTGCTTACCCCCAGCATCATGAACAACTAGGAGATGGTGTTGAACTTCCTGACGGCTCACTCTCTTGAAGAGACCTCCCTGCTGGCTGCCCGGCAGGTCTGTGAGCGGCTGCTCGCTCAATCACCTCATTCCCCTTCGCTGTTACTGGTCTATTTTACTCAGGCTCACGATGCCGAGGAACTGCGCCATCACTTCAAACAGCAGTTCCCGTCGTCTCGGATGATCGGTTGCAGCTCCTGTGGCGGGGTCATGACCCAGACCGGCCATCATGCCCGCCAGGGGATCGGTCTGGCAGTGGCGGCCATTTACGACGAGAAGGGGGCCTACGGCGTGGCGGGCCAGGCGGGGGATGCGGTGGATGTGCGCCAGCTGCTGCGCAGTGCCATCGCCGATGGGGGGCGCCCCGGCGAGCTGCCACAACTCATCTTGCTGCATGCAAGCCCGGGCCAGGAGGAGGCGATGCTGGAGAGCATCGAAGCCGAGCTGGGCACGACGGTCCCGGTCGTCGGGGGCTCCGCTGCCGACAACAGCGTCAGCGGTGACTGGCAGCTGTGCTGGGATGAGGGCAGTACCCGCGAAGGCGTCGCGCTGGCCGTGCTCTATCCCGATTGCCAGCTTGCGTTCCAGTTTCATTCCGGCTATGTCCCCACCGAATATCGCGGCACCATCACGGCCCTGTCGGGACGGGAGATCCTCACCATTGATCATGAGCCCGCGGCCGAGGTCTACGCTCGCTGGAGCGGACGGACAACCCCCTGGCCGGTTGGCCCCATCCTGCGGGAGACCACCCTGTCGCCGCTGGCCAGACAGGTTGGCACCCTGGATGACATGCCGTATTACAAGCTTTCCCATCCGGAGGCCGTGACAGAAGGTGGCGGATTGCGCCTCTTTACCGATACTCAGGTCGGGGAGCGGTTGCTGCTGATGTACAGCAGCCAGGAAGGCTTGCTGCAACGCAGTCTGAATGCAACCCGCATCGAACCCGAGTACGGCATGGCTACCGAGATGCAGCCGTTTGGCGCCCTTGTGATTTTTTGTGCTGGTTGTCGCTTGGCTCTTGGTGATAGCTTATGCCAATTTGTCGATCAATTTCATACCCGGCTGGGGGACATCCCCTTCATCACCCCGTTCACCTTCGGCGAGCAGGGCCGCCTGCCCCATGGTGAGCTGGCGCACGGCAACCTGATGGTCTCGAGCGTGATTTTCCTCGACAGCTGACATTGCGCTGGAAACAAGATGATAGGTAACACGGAACTGGAAGCCCTCGGCGACAAACTGCAGACCACCCTGGTGGAGCTGGTGCGTTGCCGGGAACGGGAGGCCAAATACCGCCAGGAGTCGCAAACCCTGTTGTGCGGGGTCGCGACGCTGGCCGATGCCCAGACGCTGGAGCAGGTGCTGGACAGCCTCATTCAGGTGCTCAAGCCCTTCATCGGCTTCGAACACGCGGATGTGGTGGCCTGGGAGGGAGAGGGCGGCATCACCCACCTCAGCACCCAGGATGGCGAAGTGGGGCGCAGCTGGCAGCTGACCCCGCTCTTCTCTCGTGCCATCGAGGGGGAGACCCTGGTCATCTATGATCCGACCCAGTTGCCGGAACTGGCGCCGCTGGCCGATGTGGCGGGCTGGGCCAGCGTCATGATGACGGGCTTGCGCGCTCCCGGTTTTTCCGGCGTGCTCATCTGCCGTCACGCCGTGATGGGGACCTTCGATCTCAAGAGCAAGGCGGCCATGCAGCGCTGCCGTCCGCTTATCTCCCAGGCGCTGGTCAACATCGCCTATCGAGCCCGTCTGCAAGAACAGGTCGAGCTGAAAACGCTGGCCCTGCAAGCGGGCGAACAGCGTTTTCGCAGCTTTGCCGGCATGGCGTCCGACTGGTTCTGGGAGACGGATACCGAGCACCGGCTGAGCTATGTATCGGCCCCCGGCCAGCAGGGGGATATGCTGGTGCATCAACCCGGCCAGAGCCTCTACGATTACGCTCATGACAGGCGTGACCCCGAATGGGGCAAGTATCGCCGGCTCATCGGTCTGCACCTGCCGGTGCGGGCGGTGCGGGCACAGGTCAGCCTGGCCAATGGGCCGCGCTGGATGGAGATCAACGCTGAGCCCTGTTTCGATTCGGCCGGCGTCTTCATCGGTTATCGCGGTACGGCACGGGATGTGGGCAACCAGATCCGCCGTGAGCAAGAGCTGGCCAGGGCGCGGGACGAAGCGGAAGCGGCCAACCGTGCCAAGTCGCAGTTTCTGGCCATGATGACCCACGAGATCCGCTCTCCCATGAATGCGGTGCTGGGCATGCTGGATCTGCTGCAACACGCCCAGCTCGAACCCCAGCAACAGACGCTGCTGGGCCATGCCACCCATGCCGCGCGTCTCTTGCAGACCATCATCGACGACGTGCTCGATTTCTCGAAGATTGAATCCCATACCCTGGAGTTTCACTGCGAAACGTTGCAGCCGGCCCAGCTTTGTCAGTCCCTCATCGAGCCGCTGCTGGCGCGGGCGGGCAGCAAGGGTATCGACCTGCGTTGGCGGGTGGATGACGCCGTACCCGCCCAGCTGCAGGGGGACCCGGTGCGCCTCTCCCAGGTGATCAGCAACCTGCTCGGCAATGCGGTGAAGTTCACCAGTCGTGGCAGCGTATTGCTGCAACTGAGCTGGCATGAGCAGCAGTTGAGGGTATCGGTGACCGACAGCGGGATCGGTATCTCGGCCGAGGATCAGGCGCTGCTGTTCGAACCCTTCTCTCAGGTCGACAGTTCGGCCACGCGCCGCTTCTCGGGCACCGGGCTGGGGCTGGCCATCAGCAAGCGGCTGGTGGAGTTGATGGGCGGCAGCATTCAGCTGCGCAGTGCCCCCGGTGAGGGGAGCTGCTTCTGGTTCGATTTGCCGGGTATGGCGCTGCCATGCGAATGCAGCAGCCGGCCCGAGCCGGATCAACAGCCCATTCAGGATCTGGATGTGCTGGTGGTGGAAGACAGTCCGGTCAATCAGCTGGTGGTATCGCTCATGCTGCAAAAGCTGGTGAGCCGGGTCAGAGTCGCGGCCAACGGGCTGGAGGCACTGGCCCAGGTGGCGGAACAACGGCCGGATCTCATCCTAATGGACATGCGGATGCCGCAGATGGATGGACTGGAGGCGACCCGGCGTCTGCGAGAACTGGGTTGTAGCGTGCCCATCGTGGCGCTGACGGCCAACGCCATGGCGGAAGACAGGGCTCGTTGCCTGGCCCAGGGAATGGATGATTTTCTGGCCAAACCGATAAGCCTGATGCGGCTGCGGGAGTGTCTGCAACGCCATTTTCAACCCGCAGCGCCGGATCGCAGCTAAAAAAAATGGTCAACCTGGGTGGTTGACCAATTCTTCAGCAAATACTGAAGAGAGCACGGGATAAATCGGGTTGTAAGATTCTATATGAAAAAGTCGTGCCAACTTTTCAGAACCAGTTTATGCGGCTTGCAGCGCGGTTATTGATTTCTATTGGGCGCTTCATTTGCAAAATGCGAAATTCTTGTTTTCATTATCGGAATATTCGCATTTTGCAATACACTTCTGACTCACTGTGCGATCAGTCGGCGCAAGAATTGACGGGCCGCTTCGCTATTTTGTTTGGCAATCAACATCTGCTTTTCATAGATCGGCATCGGCAGGATTTCGAGCCAGCGTTGGCAGAGCCAGGCCGCATCGTCAAACTGCTTGTCCGGGTAAAGTTCATCCAGTTCCGGATACTGTTCAAACACTTCCCGTAGCCGGGTCACCAGCGGCTTGTCGCTGAAGTCTGAATGGGTGCTCGGCCAGTTGGGCAGCGCTTCGACTCTGGCCCGGCGCAGACCCAGCTCGTCCGTTTCCATCTCGTGGATGCAGAAACGTTCCATGCCGAGTACAGTGACGCCGAGCAGGCCGTCATTCAGGGTATAAAAGTCGGTGACTTTGACCCGGGTGCCGACCGGCAGGATCCGCCCTGACTTGCCAGTTGTCGTCGCCTCTTCCATCACGATGCCGAAGCCCTGGTCATCGATGAATGACTCTTTGAGCATCTGCAGGTGGCGCGGTTCAAACAAACGCAGAGGAAGCTTGCCACCAGGCAGTATGTGGGAAGGCAAGGGGAACAGTGCCAAGGGTTGAAGTTTCATGTTCCATCCTCCATTGAGTAGTTGCTGAATAGGACAATGCAGCGACTGTGCCAGAGAATGAAAAAAGCCACCGGAAGGTGGCTTTTTGCTGGATGGAAGGGCGTTTAGTTGCGCTGCTCCAGGTACATGACAGCAGCTTCCACGCGGCTTTGCGCCTCGAGCTTCTTGAGCAGGCTCTTGACGTGTACCTTGACCGTGCCTTCGGAAATATGGAGCACGGAGGCGACCTGTTTGTTGGAGAGGCCCTTTGCAATTTCGCGCAGGATTTGCATTTCGCGACGCGTTAAGCTCTCCAGCTTCTGCTGCAGGTGATCCAGCTCGTAGATGTTCTCGAGGTAGGGACGCAGCGGCTCGCTCAGGATCTGTTTGCCGGTCATCACGTCCGCCAGCTGGGCCAGCAGCATCTCTGGCTCGGTATCCTTGAGCAGGTAGCCATCGGCGCCGGCCTTGAGCAGCGCCACCACGTCCTGACGGGCGTCGGACACGGTCAGGATCACCACCCGGGAGGTCACTTCCTCGGTGCGCAGCGCCTTGAGGGTGTCCAGACCGGAGAGGCCTTTCATGTTGAGGTCGAGCAGGATCAGATCCGGTTCGGACTCCTTGGCCATGGCGACGGCATCGGTACCATTGGAAGCTTCACCGACGACTTCGATGTTCTCCTCCAGGGCCAGCAGCTGCACAATCCCTTTGCGCATGAGGGGATGGTCATCCACGACCAGAACACTATATTTCATCTCGTCCATCAGGCATCTCTTGTTAGGCTGGTGGGAAAGGTCAGATGTACGCAGGTGCCTCTGGGCGGCCTTTCGCTGATGGTCAGCAGACCATGCAGCTTGCTGGCACGCTCGTTCATGATGCTCAGGCCATAGTGGTTGACCGCCGAGCTTGCGATCCCTATTCCGACACCATCATCTGAAATCTGAACCTGGATGTTACCATCGGCGAGGGTCTCACAGCTAACATCAATCACTTGCGCACTGGCATGTTTGATGGCATTGAGCACTGCCTCACGGATCAGCTGCAAGATGTGGATATGCTGACCGGCTTCGAGATCGGTATCGGCCAGACCGTAATGGAGCCTGATGTCGGCCTGGGTCTGCGGCTTGAGCTGCTCCAGCATCACCTTGATGGCTTCACCGAGATTGGCGTCGCCAATGCTGAGACGGAAGGTGCCGAGCAGCTCGCGCAACTGGGTATAGGCGCTGCCAAGCCCCTCGTCGATCTGCTGCATGGCGGCTTCGGCTTTGACCGTATCCCCCTTGGCGAAGGAGCGCTTGAGCAGGGTGGACTGGATTTTGAGATAGGAGAGGGCCTGGGCCAGCGAGTCGTGCAGCTCGCGGGCGATGACGGCCCGCTCTTCCATCAGCAGCAGGCGCTGCTGTTGCAGCAGGGTCTGATCCTTGTGCAGCACCTGGGCCAGCAGCATGGAGAAGTTCTTCATCAGCCGCTCGTCGATGGGGTGGCTGCTGATGACGTCGAGCCGGCCATACTCCTGCTCGTCCATCTGCAGATAGAAGCTGACCACGGCATCCAGATCGCCGGGCCAGCCCTTGCGGCCGGTGATGTAGTCCGGCATGGCATTGTGCTCGAAGCGGGTCAGCCGGATGTAGTCGATGTGCTGGTGGGCTGCCGCCCGCTCCAGCAGCTTGAGCAGGGTACGCCGGCTCAGCGGCGCCGCGTGCAGCTTCTGGGCGGTACTGTAGAGGAAAGAGAGGGTGTCGTTGGCCTGCTGCAGCTTGGCGGTCTTCTCTTCGACCTTGCTCTCTAGCTCCCGGTAGAGCTTGCCGAGTTCGTCGGCCATGGTGACGAAAGCCCCCGACAGCTCCCCCAGCTCGTTTTCGCAGTGGGGGGGCAGGGTCAGGTCGAACTCCTGGCGCTGGATCTGGCGGGCGCAATAGACCAGCTGGTTGAGCGGAGCCACCACCTGCTGGCGGGTAAAGCGCACCGTGAACCAGGCAATGGTGATGATGGAGAGCAGCCCTAGCCCTTCGGCCAGGGCCAGCATGCGCACCTTGAATTCCACGTGGTACTGCATCTGGTTGACGAAGTCGTCGATGGCCGCGACGAACTGCTCGGTGTTGTCGGTGTAGCGCTGCGGGGTGGCGTTCTCGATGTGCTCGCGCATCACCTGCCACTGTTGCAGCACCTCGCCATAGGTGCGGCGCAGGGAGGCGGGGGTGATCCAGCGCTGGGTCTCCTGCAGCTCGGCGGCATGCAGGGTATGCTCGAACTGATCGAGCCGGCTCAGCACCTGCTGGCCCTGTTCAATCTCGTAGGCCATCCGGTAGGCCTGCATCCGCAGGGAACCGGAGAGGTTGATTGCCTTGGCATCGGGCACCGAATAAAACAGGGTCACCATGGCCACCACGGCGATCAGGCTTGCCATGAACAGGATGAGCACCATGGAGCGCCCGATGGCGCTGCTGACAGAATGTACCTTGAACCACTTTCCCATGCCGGCTCTCTTCCTTCACTTCAGACAATAACCCCACAAAGTAGCATGGGAGTGTACTCCAACTTGTGCTAGCATCGAAAAACTAGATGAACTCCGAGCGGTTTTGCCTAAGTCCTCATGATAGGGGGAAACCGCCGTCAGCCGATGTTCGAGCTGTAAGGGTCAGGAAAGAAATGCCCTGGCCTCCCGTATTTGGAAAGGTGTTTATGTCCCCACTGCAAGATGGTTTTTCCCGTCGTTTCTACTATTTGCGCCTGTCGATCACCGATGTGTGCAATTTTCGCTGTACCTACTGTTTGCCGGATGGCTATCGGCCACCGGCCGGTGACAAGGCGGGGCGTCAGCCCTTTCTCTCTCTGGAAGAGATCGGCCGCGTCGTCTCCGGGTTTGCCGCCATGGGCACCCGCAAGGTGCGCCTGACCGGCGGGGAGCCCTCCCTGCGCCGGGACTTCACCGCCATCATAGAGACGGTGGCCAATACCCCCGGCATCGAGAAGGTGGCCATGACCACCAATGGTTATCGTTTGAAAGAGCGGGCCAGGGAGTGGTTCGATGCGGGTTTGACTGCCCTCAATGTCAGCGTCGACAGCCTAGATCCGCGCCAGTTTCATCAGATCACCGGTGAGAACAAGCTGGCGGAGGTGATGGATGGCATCGAAGCGGCGCTGGCCGCCGGCTTCAAGTCGGTCAAGATCAATGCCGTGCTGCTCAAGGGACTCAACGATCATCAGCTGGATGCGTTTTTGGCCTGGATCCGGCACAAGCCCATCGAACTGCGCTTCATCGAGCTGATGCAGACCGGCGAGATGGACACCCTGTTTCGGGATCATCACGCCAGCGGGGCGCTCATCAAGCAGCGTCTGCTCGATGCCGGTTGGCTGCAGCAGCTGCGCGGTGCCGACGATGGCCCCGCCCAGGTGTTCATGCACCCGGAGTCGATGGGCGGGGTAGGGCTCATCATGCCCTACAGCAAGGATTTCTGTGCCGGTTGCAACCGGCTGCGGGTCTCTTCCCTCGGCAAGCTGCACCTCTGTCTGTTCGGCGACCATGGAGTGGAGCTGCGGGATCTGTTGACGGCCGATGGCCAGCAGGATGAATTGCAGCAGCGGATCCGCAGCGCCCTTGCCGGCAAGGCGGCGACCCATCGACTGCACGAAGGCAATGCCGGCATGACCCCGCATCTGGCCTCCATCGGCGGCTGATCCACGGCAGCCGACAAAAATAGCCATCGATTAATAAGCAATCCTCAAATGGGGGTATTTTGCCTTGCCCCCATTGTTCTTTATTGCGCCAAGGGTTTGATCCAGCGCAAGAATCCCCCCTGATTATCTCCCTGGTGGTATATCCCTGAACTTGTCAGGGTCGCAATATACACCCACTCTTATAATAGGTATTGAAAATACCTGTCATGGGACTCACTCGTGCGCCACTACCAGCAGCAAGGAGCCGTTATGCCGGATAGGGTCAACCTGTCGCGTCGCAGTCTGTTTCGGGGTCGTCTGACATCGAATGAGCCTCGGGTGCAACTGCCCTGGTCCGTCGCCTGGCCCGATTTTGCCGCCGATTGCACCCGCTGTGGTGACTGCCTCACGGCTTGCCCGGAGCAGATCCTGATCAAGGGTGATGGTGGTTTTCCGAGCGTGGATTTTCTGCGTGGCGAGTGCACTTTTTGCGGGGAATGTGTCGCCGCTTGCAAAGTGCCGATATTTCGCCCGACCACGGAGGCCCCCTGGCAATACATCGCCCATATTGAAGCCAACTGTCTGGCCCATGGCCAGGTATTCTGCCAGCGCTGCCAGGACAGCTGCGAACCCAGGGCGATTCGTTTCTCCCCCGTGCTGGGCCGGGTGCCGACCCCCAGCATTGATGCGGCAGCCTGCACCGGTTGCGGTGCCTGCGTGATGGATTGCCCGGTGGGCAGCATCCGGGTGGGGGCACCCGCTGGCGAGGAGTCCAGATGAAGCAGGATCTGTGTGAAGCAGGAGTCACAATGAAACAAGAGTTCCATGTATCGAGCCTGGTGGTGCTGACCCAGCCCTCCTTGCGTCACCAGCTCGCAGACGAGATCGCGACCCTCGAGGGGGCCGAGATCCATGCCGTCAGTGATGAGGGCAAGTTGGTGGTGACTCTGGAAGGTCCGAGTCAGCGTCCCATCATGGCGGCCATCGACGCCATCAATGCGATGCCGGGCGTATTGTCCGCCGCCCTGATTTACCACCAGTTTGATGAGCTCGAGGCCCAGTGAAAGGAGTAACGCCATGAGGCCGAGCCTGCGTGACTCATCGTAATGGCCGCCATGGATGCAAAGATAAAGCGATGCCGGGGTACGAGTTCGCCGCCCTGAGCCAAAACCAGTTCGATACACTCGACAACTTACGCGATAAGCAATGTGAGGATATGCCATGAAGCTGAGTCGACGCGACTTTATGAAGGCCAACGCGGTGGCGGCAGCCGCTGCCGTTGCTGGTGTCAGTGCCCCCACGCTGGCGGCCAATCTGATCACCAGTACCGACAAGACCGCCATCACCTGGGACAAGGCACCGTGCCGTTTCTGCGGTACCGGCTGTTCCGTGCTGGTGGGTTCCCAGAATGGGCGCGTCGTGGCGACCCAAGGCGATCCCGATGCACCGGTCAACCGCGGTCTTAACTGCATCAAGGGTTACTTCCTGTCCAAGATCATGTACGGCCAGGACAGGCTGACCCAGCCCATGCTGCGCATGACGGACGGCAAGTTCGACAAGAACGGCAACTTCGCACCCATCAGCTGGGATCAGGCCTTCGACATCATGGCCGAGAAGTTCAAGGCCACCCTGAAAGAGAAGGGACCGACCGCCGTCGGCATGTTCGGCTCCGGCCAGTGGACCGTATGGGAAGGCTATGCCGCCGCCAAGCTGATGAAGGCGGGTCTGCGTACCAACAACCTGGATCCCAATGCCCGTCACTGCATGGCTTCCGCGGTCGTGGGCTTCATGCGTACCTTCGGCATGGATGAACCCATGGGCTGCTACGACGACATCGAGCAGGCCGACGCCTTCGTGCTGTGGGGCTCCAACATGGCCGAGATGCACCCCATCCTCTGGTCGCGCATCTCCGATCGCCGTCTGTCTCATCAGGATGTGCAGGTGCACGTGCTCTCCACCTTCGAGCACCGCAGCTTCGAGCTGGCAGACAACGGCATGGTGTTCACCCCGCAGACCGATTTGGCGATCCTCAACTACATCGCCAACTACATCATCCAGAACGACAAGGTGAACTGGGAGTTCGTCAACAAGCACACCCAGTTCCGCAAAGGGGTGACCGACATCGGCTACGGCCTGCGTCCCACCAACCCGCTGCAGCAGAAGGCCAAGAACCCGGACAGCGGTGACTCTATCCCGATGAGCTTCGACGACTTCGCCAAGTTCGTGGCGGATTATGATCTGGAGTCCGTTTCCAAGCTCTCCGGCGTGCCGAAGGACAAGCTCGAGAAGCTGGCCCAGCTCTATGCCGATCCGAGCAAGAAGGTGGTCTCCTACTGGACCATGGGCTTCAACCAGCATACCCGCGGTGTCTGGGCCAACAACCTCTGCTACAACATCCACCTGCTGACCGGCAAGATCTCCACCCCGGGCTCGGGTCCGTTCTCCCTGACCGGCCAGCCTTCCGCCTGTGGTACCGCCCGTGAAGTGGGTACCTTCGCCCACCGTCTGCCGGCCCGACATGGTGGTGACCGAACCCAAGCACCGCGCCATCGCCGAGAAGATCTGGAAGCTGCCGGAAGGCACCATCCCGGAGCAGGTGGGTTATCACGCCGTGCTGCAAAATCGCATGCTCAAGGACGGCAAGCTCAACGCCTACTGGGTGATGTGCAACAACAACATGCAAGCCGGCCCGAACATGAACGAAGAGGGGCTGCCCGGTTATCGCAACCCGGCCAACTTCATCGTGGTGTCCGACCCTTATCCGACCGTAACCGCCCAGGCGGCCGACCTCATCCTGCCGACCGCCATGTGGGTGGAGAAAGAGGGGGCCTACGGCAACGCCGAGCGCCGTACCCAGTTCTGGCACCAGCAGGTCAAGCCGCCGGAAGGGGCCAAGTCCGACCTGTGGCAGCTGATGGAGTTCTCCAAGCGCTTCAAGGTGGAAGAGGTGTGGCCGGCCGAACTCATCGCCAAGATGCCGGAAGTGAAGGGCAAGACCCTGTTCGACGTGCTCTATGCCAACGGCCAGGTCAACCAGTTCCCGAAAGAGCAGAGCAAGGGGGCGCTGAACGACGAGGCCGAGCACTTTGGTTTCTATGTCCAGAAGGGTCTGTTCGAAGAGTACGCCACCTTCGGTCGCGGCCATGGCCACGATCTGGCGCCGTTCGATCAGTATCACGAAGCCCGAGGCCTGCGCTGGCCGGTGGTGGACGGCAAGGAGACTCTGTGGCGCTATCGCGAAGGGTTCGACCCTTATGTGAAAGCGGGCGAAGGGGTGCGTTTCTACGGCAAGCCGGATGGCAAGGCGGTGATCTTCGCGCTGCCCTATGAGCCGGCCGCCGAGGCACCGGACAAAGAGTACGACATGTGGCTCTCCACCGGTCGCGTGCTGGAGCATTGGCACACCGGCACCATGACCCGTCGGGTCCCCGAGCTCTATCGCGCCTTCCCGGATGCGGTGCTGTTCATGCACCCGGAAGATGCCAAGGCCCGTGGCGTGCGCCGTGGTGAAGAGGTGATCGTCTCCTCCCGCCGGGGCGAGGTGAAGACCCGGGTCGAGACCCGCGGCCGCAACCGTCCGCCCAAGGGATTGGTGTTCATGCCCTTCTTCGACGCGAGCCAGCTGGTCAACAAGCTGACCCTGGACGCCACCGATCCGCTCTCCAAAGAGACGGATTACAAGAAGTGCGCCGTCAAGGTCGTCAAGGCATAAGGCGGGGGAGTGCGAGATGAGTCGTAGTCGGCGCCAGTTTCTGGCCGACATGGCCAAGGGGGCCTGCGGTGTCGGCCTGCTTGGCGTGGGGCTCGGCGGCATGGCGCGCCAGCAGGTGCAGGCCGTGCCTGCCCAGGCGCTGCGCCCGCCGGCGGCCCTCGACGAGGCCGAGTTTCTCGGCGCCTGCGTGCGCTGCGGGCTCTGCGTCGAGGCATGTCCCTACGACACTCTCAAGCTCGCCCGGCTGTTTGAACCCGTGACCACCGGCACCCCCTACTTCAAGGCGCGCGCCGTCCCGTGCGAGATGTGTGAAGACATCCCCTGCGTGGTGGCCTGCCCGAGCGGGGCGCTGGATCAGGGCATGACCGACATCGATCAGGCACGGATGGGAGTGGCAGTACTAATCGATCACGAGACCTGCCTCAACTACCTGGGGCTGCGCTGCGACGTCTGCTACCGGGTCTGCCCGCTCATCGACAAGGCGATCACCCTGGAGCTGCAGCACAACCAGCGCACCGGCAAGCACGCCATGTTCCTGCCGACGGTGCACAGCGATGTCTGCACCGGTTGCGGCAAGTGCGAGCATGCCTGCGTGCTGGAGGAGGCGGCCATCAAGGTGGTGCCTCGCCAGCTCGCCAAGGGGGAGCTGGGCCACCACTACCGGCTTGGCTGGGAAGAGAAGGCGAAGGCGGGCAAATCGCTCATCGGCGACAGGCTCACCCTGCCGACCCGCAAACCGGAGGGGCTATGAGTCGTTATCCGGGAGCCGAAGCCACGGCCAGGCTGGGATGGTGGCGTTCCCACCGTTTCCTGCTGCTGCGCCGGCTCTGCCAGTTCGGTGTGCTCACGCTGTTCCTGCTGGGGCCGCTGGCGGGCATCTGGATCCTCAAGGGCAACCTCTCCAGCTCGCTGCTGCTGGAGACGGTGCCGCTCACGGATCCGCTGACCTTGCTGCAGTCGGTGGCGGCGGGCCATTGGCCCATCCCCACCCTCTGGCTGGGGGCCGTCATCGTGCTGCTGGGTTACTGGCTGGTCGGGGGGCGAATGTTCTGCTCCTGGGTCTGTCCGGTCAACCTGGTCACCGATGCTGCGGCCTGGCTCAGGGGGCGACTTGGCCTCAAGGGCAACGGTCAGTTCAGCCGCACCACCCGCTACTGGCTGCTGGCCATGGTGCTGGTGGCACCGGCCATCGCTGGCGTGCTGGTGTGGGAGCTGGTCAATCCGGTGTCGCTCACCCTGCGCGGCCTGTTGTTCGGCATGGGGGCGGGTTGGGCCTTGCTGGCGGCCCTGTTCCTGTTCGACCTCTTCGTGGTGGAGCGGGGCTGGTGCGGTCACCTTTGTCCGGTGGGGGCCTTCTATGCCCTGGTCAACCGGGTCGGGTTCATCAAGATTTCTGCCAAGGGGCGCGAGCGGTGCAGCAACTGCATGGATTGTTATGCGGTCTGCCCGGAACGTCCCATCCTGCGCGGCCCCGTTCACGGTGCCAAGCGTGGTCACGGGCCCTTGATTGTGGCTCAGGAGTGTACCAACTGCAGCCGTTGCATCGATGTCTGCGCGGAGCAAGTTTTTGAAATCACTGTAGGTTTTGCCGTCAAGGCAGAGAAAACGTCGGAGAACACATAATGAAGAAGCTGATTGGAGCAATGCTGGCCTGTCTGATGGCAGGTTCCTTGATGGCGGCAGTCCCCGAGATCACCAACAGCACGGGGGGCATCAAATCGGAGCGGGGGAGCACGGATCTGGTGACGGATGCCGATGCGGCCCCCATGAAGAACTTTCGCAAGGATGGTGACCTCTACGATCGCCAGTACATGCATCAACCCCCGCTGATCCCCCACGACACCCGCAACTATGAAGTGGACAACAAGGTCAACAAGTGCCTGGCCTGTCACAGCTTCAAGAACGCCAGCGCCATGAAGGCCCCCAAGATCAGCCCGACTCACTTCGAGACCCGTGACGGCATGACCCTGGGCGAGGTCTCGCCGCGTCGCTACTTCTGCCTGCAGTGCCACGTGCCGCAAGCGGATGCCAAGCCGCTGGTGGAAAATACGTTTAAACCAGTTGAAGCGCTGAACTGAGGAGCCCATAGATGAAATTACCCGGTTTTGTGCAGCGTTTGTGGACCACCTTCAAGTCTCCCTCGAAGGCCGCCCTCTGGGTGCTGCTGTTGATGGGATTCTTCGGCGGGGTCATCTTCTGGGGCGGTTTCAACACCGCCATGGAAGCCTCCAACACCGAGAAGTTCTGTACCGGTTGCCACGAGATGAAGGACAACGTGTTCGTGGAGTACCGCGACACCATCCACTACGCCAACCGTTCCGGCGTGCGCGCCAGCTGCCCGGACTGCCACGTGCCGCATGAATGGACCTACAAGATCATTCGCAAGGTGCAGGCGTCCAAGGAGCTGTGGGGCATGCTGACCGGCAAGGTGGATACCCGCGAGAAGTTCGAGTCGCACCGGCGCGAGATGGCCGAGCGGGAGTGGAAGCGGATGAAGGACACGGATTCGAGGGAGTGTCGCAACTGCCATAACTTCGAGTACATGGACTTCTCCCTGCAAGGCAAACGGGGTGCCCAGATGCACTCCACCAGTCTGGCCAGCGGCGAGAGCACCTGTATCGACTGTCACAAGGGTATTGCTCACCAGCTGCCCGACATGACGGGCGTGAAGGGCTTCTAAGCCCACCTGATGCAGGCCGGGTTCGCCCGGCCTGTTCATATTCCGCCCGGTCAGGGCAAAAGCGCCGCCGTGCGCCCTTTTAATCCCCCCTCTGGCGCGAGTTTTGGTAGAATCGGCCCGCCGTGAGTCGCAGCGCGTGACCAACTGGTCAAGGTTTGGTCCTGACGGACATGAGCCTCTCCTCGCAATCGAGCGCTGCCAGCCGGGATCCTGGCCACTTTTCTTCTCTTTGCTCACGGTCCTTTGCCATCAGGAGCTGCCCATGGGACAGAAAAACAACGCATTCATTCCCCTCAAGATCGCCGTGCTGACGGTCTCCGACAGCCGTACCGCCGCCGATGACAGCGCGGGCGACTATCTGGTTTCTGCCCTGACTGATGCCGGCCACGTGCTGGCCGATCGGGCGCTCTGCCCCGACAATCTGTTTCGCATTCGTGCTCAGGTGAGCGACTGGATCGCCGATGAAGGAGTGCAGGTAGTGCTCATCAACGGCGGCACCGGCTTCAACGAACAGAACCGGGTGCCGGAGGCGGTCGGGGTATTGTTCGAGCGCACCGTGCAGGGCTTTGGCGAACTGTTCCGCCAGCTCTCCTTTGCCGAAATCAAGGGCTCCGCCATGCAGAGCCGCGCGCTGGCCGGGCTGGCCAATCGTACCCTGATCTGCTGTCTGCCAGGCTCCCCTAGCGCTTGCCAGCTGGGTTGGGAGAAGCTTGTTCAAGACCAGCTCGATGCCCGCACCAAGCCGTGCAACTTTGTCTCCCATCTTTGAGGGCCTTTGATGAACCCGACTGAACCCAAGCAGACTCAGCCCCACCTGACCCATCTCAACCAGAGCGGCGAAGCCCACATGGTGGATGTGACCGACAAGCAGGTGAGCGAGCGTGAGGCCCGCGCCGAGGCGTTTGTCACCATGGCCCCCGCGACCCTGGCCCTGATCCTGAGAGGTCAGCACCACAAGGGGGACGTGTTCGCCACCGCCCGCATCGCCGGCATCATGGCGGCCAAGAAGACCTCGGATCTCATTCCCCTCTGCCATCCACTGGCCCTTACCCGGGTGGAGGTAGAGATAGAACCCCAGGCGGAGCAAAATAGGGTCCACATTCGCACCCTCTGCAAGCTGGCTGGCAAGACCGGGGTCGAGATGGAGGCATTGACCGCCGCCTCGGTGGCAGCGCTGACCATCTACGACATGTGTAAGGCGGTGCAAAAGGACATGGTGATCGAACAGGTGCGGCTGGTGGAGAAAAAGGGCGGCAAGTCCGGCCATTTTCAGCTGGGTGTGACTGAAGGAGAACAAGCATGATCAAGGTACTCTTTTTTGCCCAGGTGAGAGAGCTGGTGGCCTGCGACGAGCTGAGCCTGCCGTGCGACTACGCTAGTGTCGAGCAACTGCGTAGCACCTTAAGCGAGCGCGGCGACAAGTGGGCGCTGGCGCTGGAAGCGGGCAAGCTGCTGGTGGCGGTCAACCAGACCCTGGTGCCGCTGGATACGCCTATCAACGATGGCGATGAGGTCGCCTTCTTCCCGCCGGTGACCGGAGGTTAAGGATGAACGAGATAATGACCGTGGATCGCACCACTGAGATGTGGGACTGTGGTGAGGCCGCCTTCTTCCCTCTCCTTCCAGTGACGACCGGAGGCTGACCATGACCGATCGCATTCTGGTGCAGCGGGATGACTTCTCGCTGGCCGACGAATATGCCCGCCTCGCCGCCCGGCAGGACACCGGCGCCGTGGTCAGCTTTGTCGGCAAGGTGCGCGACTTCAATCAGGGGGAGCAGGTGAAGGGGCTGGCCCTCGAGCACTACCCCGGCATGACCGAGAAGGCACTGACGAACATAGTGGCCGAGGCCCGCAGCCGCTGGCCCCTGCAGGAGTGCACCCTGATCCACCGCATCGGCGAGCTGCTGCTTGGCGATCAGATCGTGCTGGTGGTGGTGAGCAGTGCCCACCGCGAGGCGGCCTTCGAGGCTTGCCACTTCATCATGGATTTCTTGAAAACCCAGGCGCCGTTCTGGAAAAAAGAGCTGACCGCCGAAGGGGTACAACGCTGGGTCGAGGCCAAGGAGAGCGACAACACTGCCGCCGCCCGCTGGCAAGCTTGATCTGTTCAAGGGGCTGGCTCATCGGGAGCCGCGGCCCCTGTTTTCGGGGCCGCCTCCTCCTACGGGGACCGATAAAAGCGGCCCCACTCAGGAGGTAAAGGAATGAAACCGCTGTTATCCGTTGTCATCGCAGGGGTCTGCGCCAGTGCGCTGCAGGCAGGTGCCGTGCAGGCCGACGAGGTCAAGGTGGCCGTGGCCGCCAACTTCAAGGGCACCATAGAGCGCATCGGCAAGGAGTTCACCGCCAAGACCGGCCACACCCTGGCCATCTCCTCCGCCGCGACCGGGGTACTCTACACCCAGATCAGCCACGGCGCCCCGTTCGATCTCTTCCTCTCCGCCGACGTGAAAACCCCGCAGAAGCTGGAGCAGGAAGGCAAGGGCAGCGAGCGTTTCACCTACGCCATCGGCCAGCTGGGGTTGTGGCAGAAGGGGGGCCGGCGCCTGACGAGGCAACCCTGCGCAGCTGGAAGGGCAACCTCGCCATCGCCAACCCGAAAACCGCACCCTACGGCACCGCCGCCATGGCGACCCTCGACCATCTCAAGATCGATCCCAAGCAGTACCGCCTGCTGACCGGCACCAACATCGGCCAGACCTGGCAGTTCGTCGACACCGGCAACGCCGAGCTGGGCTTCGTCGCCTGGGCCAACCTGGTGGAAGCGGGCAAGACCGGCGAAGCCTGGGCCGTGCCGGCGGACTTCTATCCGCCCATCGAACAGCAGGGGCTGGTATTGAAGAAAGGGGCCGCAGTCGAGGCGCTGGTGGCCTGGCTCAAGGGGCCTGGTCAGGCACAGATCAAGGCGGCTGGTTATGCGCTGCCGCAGTGATGACATGGCCGATCTGCTAACGGCGGGCTGGCCTTCGGGTCGGCCCGCCTGTGCGATGAAGTCATACTCTCCATGGTTGTCGGCATCTACCCGGGAGGAAGGCGATGAGTGAAGGGGATCTGCTGGCGGTCTGGCTCACCCTGAGACTGGCCGCCAGCACCACCGTCATCTTGTTGCTGCTCTCGCCGCCGCTAGCCTGGTGGCTGTCGCGCAGCCAGCACCGGCTCAGACCCTTGGTAGAAGCTCTGGTGGCGTTGCCGCTGGTGCTGCCGCCAACTGTGCTCGGTTTCTATCTGCTGCTGGCCTTCTCCCCCTCCTACGGATTGGGCGCCTGGTGGCGCGACACCTTCGGGGCGCCGCTGGCGTTCAGCTTTACTGGCCTGCTGCTCGCCTCCATCCTCTACTCGCTTCCCTTCGTGGTGCAGCCGCTCACCTCCGCCTTCGTCAACATGGGCAACAAGGAGCTGGAGGCCGCCGCCACTCTGGGGCTCGGGCCGGTGGAGCGCTTCTTTCACATCATCTTGCCGATGACGCTGCCCAGCTTCGTGATGGCGGCGGCGCTCGGTTTTGCCCACACCCTGGGGGAGTTCGGGGTGGTGCTGATGATTGGCGGCAATATCCCGGGTGAAACCCAGGTGCTCTCCATCGCCCTGTTTGATCACGTGGAGGCGATGGATTATCAAAATGCCCACCTGCTGGCGGGCGGCCTGATGGGCTTCTCGCTGGTGATGCTGGTACTGGTGTACGGGGTGCTGCAGCGCCGGCAACGGAGGCTGTTCGGATGAGCGACACCCGCAAGGCGCAACCGCTGCAACTCAAGGCGAGGCGGGCGTTTGGCGCCTTTACCCTCGACTGTGAACTGGCACTGGAGCTTGGGGGCATCCTCGGTCTGTTCGGCCCCTCCGGCTGCGGCAAGAGCAGCCTGCTGCGCATCATCGCCGGGCTGGACAGGGCGCCGGGCGACAAGCTGAACTGGCAGGGCTGGGCGCTGAGCGATCTGCTGCCCGAGGCGCGCCGCATCGGGTTGGTGTTTCAGGATTCGCGCCTCTTTCCCCATCTGAGCGTGCTCGGCAACCTGCAACTGGCTGCTCGCAAGGGGCGAGGTCGCTGGCAGCCCGAGACGCTGGCAACGCGGCTCGGCTTTGCCGAACTGCTGCCCCAGCCGGCTCACGGCCTCTCCGGCGGCCAGCGCCAGCGGGTGGCACTGGCCCGGGCTCTGTTGGCCGAACCGGATTTGCTGCTGCTGGATGAACCTTTTTCCGCGCTGGACAGACGGAGCCGAATCCATCAGGCCCACGTGCTCAAGGGCTTGCAGCAGGAGAGCGGCATCCCGATGATCTTCGTCAGCCACGCCATGGAGGAGGTGAGCCTGCTCTGCGATCAGCTGGTGCTGCTGGCGGATGGCCGGGTGGAGGCGCAAGGTCGACCGAGCGAGATCTTCGCCCGTACCGACCTTTCGCTTGCCAGTCGCGACGACGCCGGGGTGATGCTGACGGCGACCCTCTCTCACTACGATGAAGAGGAGCAGATGGCAACCCTGCTGCTCGGCGAGCAGCTGTTGCGGGTCACCATGACCCAGGTGCCGGACGATGGTGGCCCCTTGCAGATCAAGGTGGCCGGGCGGGACGTGGTGATTGCCACCGCCCCCATCGAACACTCCAGCCTCTCCAACTGTCTCACTACCCGACTGCTGGCCGAACGCGAAGTGCGCCCCGGCCAGACCCTGTTGCAGTTGGCGCTGGGTCAGCAGATACTGCTGGCCCGGATCACCAGCCGCTCCGCCAGACGGCTGGCGCTTGCCCCGAACCAGCAGATCTACGCCTACATCAAGGCGGTGAGCCTGGTCAGCGAAGGTTGAGCGGATTGTAGAAGAGGCAGAAAATCAGGATGGTTCAGCGGATGAGTCGAGAGGCAATGAACTGATGCGCCGCAATCAGGTGATGAAATCCAACGGTCTTGCCCTGCGCAGCGCGGGGGAGGGCCCCTTGTTGTTGCTGCTGCACGGGCTGGGTTCCTCCAGCCTCGACTGGCAGGCGCAGATTGAACGCTTTTCCGAGCACTACCGGGTGGTGGCGCTGGATCTGCGCGGTCACGGCCAGAGCATGCAGGAGGGGCCGTTCGACGTGGCGACCCTGGCGGCAGACGTGGTGAACTGGCTGGACGAACAGCCTGAGCCCGCTTGGGTGGTAGGGTTGTCGCTCGGGGCCATGGTGGCGCTGGAGCTGGCGCTGCAACTGCCGCACAAGGTGCAGGGGCTGGTGCTGGTCAACGGCTTCAGCGAATTTTTGCTGGAGACGCCAAAAGAGCAGGAGCGCTTTGCCCAGCGCCTCAAGTGGCTGCGCTGGTTCGGCCTGCGACCGCTCGCCTGGTGGCTCGGCCGCGAGCTCTTTCCCGGCCCCGACCTTGCCCAGGTGCGTCACACCTTCCGGCTGCGTTTCGTGCGCAATAAAAAGAAAACCTACAAGGCACTGCTGGAGGCGCTGCCCGGCTGGTCGGTGCGCGCCCGGCTTGGCAATATCTGGCAGCCGGTGGCCATCATCTCCACCAGCCACGACTATCTGCCGCTCGCCAAGCGGGTGGAGCAGTTCGCCTCCCTGCCCAATGCCACCATCCACACCCCCAACGGCCACCACGCCTGGCCGGCGGAAGATCCCTCCGGCTTTAATCATTTGCTTCACCGGATTTTAGAAACTCATTAAACTGGTCGCCCTTTTATCCCGTGTATGTATTGGTCCGATCGCCGTGCCACACCAAAAGGCAAGGCAATCGGACCCATTTTGCTCTATCAACAGGTATTTCCTCATGTCTGAAGTAATGAAAATGGCTATTGATGATGGTTCAACCAACGTCAAGGTGAGCTGGATTGAGAACAAGGTGCTCAAGACCATCATCTCTCCCAACTCCTTTCGCAAGGACTGGAAGAGCGCCGCCTTGCGCAAGGACAAGAAGATCTACAACTACGAGATAGGCAACACCAAGTACACCTATGACGCCACTTCCGACAAGTCGCTGGCGACCACCCACGTGGAGTATCAGTACGACGATTTGAACCTGCTCTCCGTGCATCATGCCCTGCTGCAGACCGGGGTGACCCCCTGTGATGTGGCTATTACCGTGACCCTGCCCATCACCGAGTTCTACAACCCGGACGATTGTCAGCGTAATGAAGAGAAGATCGAGAAGAAGCGTCGCAACCTGATGCGGGCCATCTCCCTCAACAAGGGGGAACTGTTCAACATTGTCAGCGTCGAAGTGATGCCAGAGAGCCTGCCTGCGGCGCTCTCCCGTCTGATCGGTTCGGGCTGCAACGAGTTCACCAAGACCCTGGTGATCGACTGTGGTGGCACCACCCTCGACATGGGGATCATCGTCGGCGAGTTTGATGACGTCTCCGATGTTTATGGCAACAACGAGATCGGTGTGTCCATGGTGACCGATGCCGTGCGCAAGGCCCTGGCGGCGGCGGACAGCGATTCCAGTTATCTGGTGGCCAACGAGTTCATCAAGCGTCGCCACGACATGAGCTTCGTGCGCGATGTGGTGAACGACGAGAGCCAGATCCCCAAGATCCTCGAGAAGATGCAGAACAAGATCGACGAATTGGGCTCCCAGGTAGCGCATGAAGCGAAGAAGTTTGCCAAGAACCCGAACCGTGTTTATCTGGTCGGGGGCGGGGCGTCGCTTATCCACGAAGCAATCAAGAACGCTTACCCGACTCTGGGTGACAGGGTCGAACTGCTGGACGATGCCCAGTCAGCGCTGGCTCGCGAGATCTGCCTCTACACCACGGAAGAAGAGGAAGTGTACCGCGAAGCAGCCGTGATGGCCGAGGTTGGTGATGAGTAGTCAACTCAAGCGCATGACCTTCTCCATCTATATGGACCCGGGTGCGCTGGAGTCTGATCGTTACGCGGTCGGGGTATTGCAGAACTGGTACCAACGGGCCCGCAAGATCCAGGATGGCAGCGAGGAGTTCGACTTCTCCAAGAGTCGTTTCCACAAGGATATCTATCTCTCCGGCATGTTCATGTATGTGCTGGCGCCCAACCTCTGCAAGGCCATTGCCAATGCGCTGGGTCCCGAGCAGGTAAGCATGACCACCTTGCGTCATGCCTTTGCCAGTTGTGGCTTCAACCTGGGAGAGGGGAGTGCGTCGGCGCAGCCTGCTGCCGATCTCATGATCGAGCAGATAGTGGCTAGATTGTCCCCCCGGCTTGGCCAGGGTGATACCGGCGGGCTGGTGGATGAAATCGTTCAGCGTTTGGGTCAGCAAGCCGCCGTGCCCTCTTCGGACAGTCTGGTGGAAGAGATCGTCAGCCGACTTGGGGAGCAGCAACCAACCGAGCTGTGGGATGAGTTGCGGCAGGGAATGCCGGCTCCTCTTGACCATGAACAGCTGGCCGAGGCGATCGCGGGCAAGCTGCCATCTGCTGCCGGCGAGCAGGACCTAGCGCCGCTGCAAAGCAGCATTCAACAGCTCTCTCGTCAACTGGAAGAGCAGTCGCGGCTTATTCGTGAGCAGCATCGGCTGATCCAGCGTCTGGCCAGTGTCCCTGGTCGCCAAATGACGGCGGTGGGGGACACCGAACCGCTGGTGGAAGATCTCTCCAACCAGGTGGCCAACATGAAAAAGGTCAAGGCCAAAGGGATTTTCTAAGGCTCTGTCCCAGTTATGTGTTGAAAGGCTAATCTTGAAGTAGGTCATCACCTTGAGGGCCTCCACCATGGATACCCAAGCCTTTCAACACCTACTGTCCCTCTTCCCATTACTCACTTTGCGTCAGCGTCGTCTCGCGCAACATGAACTCACCACCCCTCACCCCATCACCTCGTTGGCCACTCAACTGCCCGCATGCCAATGCTGCCCTCACTGTCAGGCCGAGGCCACACAGTTGGCTCCCTGGGGCTGGTCTCGCGGGCTGCGCCGTTATCGCTGCAAGCAGTGTTTGCGCACCAGTTCCGTTCTCACCAACACGCCTCTCGCCCGACTTCGCAAGCCACAATGCTGGGAAGACTATGCTCAGGCCCTCATCGAAGGTCTGACCGTCCGGCAGGCGGCGCTCCGCTGTGGGGTCGGTAAAAACACCGCCTTTTTATGGCGCCACCGCTTCCTGAAGGCCATGGCTAGCCATCAGGCAGTACGGGAGGAGGGCATCGTCGAGGTTGATGAGACCTTCCTCTTAGAATCCTGCAAAGGCCAGCGCGGATTACCCCGCCCGGCCCGCCATCGTGGAGGCAAAGGCTGTACCCGAGGCACAGGGCCGGATTACATCCCGGTGATGGTGGTGCAAGACAGAGCAGGTCACCTGGCTGACTTCCAGTTGGAGCAGCTGAATGCCAGGGCAGTTAAGGCGGTGCTTGAGCCGCTTATCGCCCCGGATGCCGTCCTGTGCAGCGATGGCGCTGGGGTGTATGCCAGTTTCAGCAAGTCGCAGGGCATGACCCACCAAGTGGTGCACAACCGTGCGGGAGAGCGAGTGGTAGGTGCATATCACATCCAACATGTGAACGGGTACCACAGGCGATTGAAGGAGTGGATGGAACGGTTCCATGGGGTCGCGACCCACTATCTGAGGAATTATCTGGGTTGGCGAAGGATGTTGGAGCGCTATGGGCGGGAAGTGAATATCTCATGTTGCTTGCATGAGGCGCTGGGGCGCCCCATGCAACACGTAATTGGGACATAGCCTTTTCTAAGGCTTTCTAATGACCATCGCCAGAGTAAGAGAGATGAAAAAAATAGTATGGATGGCGTGCGGCGCCTTGCTGTTATCTGGGTGTGCCCAGCAAACCTTTTTCGTACACGAAGGTAATCCGGGTCAGCCAACCCGAGAAGTGAGCCATGATTTCGTACTGGCGGGGATTGGCCAGAGTGAGATGGTTGATGCTGCTCTGGCCTGCCATGGTGATCCGCAGAAAGTGGTACGAGTAGAAATGCAACAGAGCCCGCAGGATACCTTGATGACCGTCTTGACGTTGGGAATATATACCCCGAGGACGGCTCGGGTTTATTGCAGTCTGTGATTTCTGTACCGACAGTATAAAGTCTCAAATAAAGCCTTGTTGCCCTTTCTGGATTTTGATAATGTGCGCGCACTCAGGAGTGTTTCTTTATTTATGTAATTGATAATTAATAGAAATGTTTCTTTGTGTGGCACCGGTATAACCGGAAAAAATAATGTTGTCAGGGATAATAAAATGAAAAAAATGGTATTGACTGCAGCCGTTGCAATGATGATGGCGGGCTGTGCTCAGCAAGGTTTTACCGTGCATTCCGGTAATGCAGTAAAACCCACCAAGGAAGTAACCCACCACTTCTTCATTTCCGGCCTGGGCCAGAGCAAAACCATCGATGCCGCTGCCGTTTGCAACGGTGCCGATAAGGTAGTGCGTGTTGAAGCGCAGCATACCTTCCTCAATGGCCTGCTGGGCGCAGTGACCTTCGGTGTTTACACCCCGCGCGAGGCACGTGTTTACTGCGCTGGTTAATCCCTGCCGTACGCATGCTGCAAAAAGCCGACCCAAGGGTCGGCTTTTTTGTTGGGTATATTACGGCTGCGTCAACGACGGCGCTTACCACCCCCCAGCAGGGAGCCGAGGACGCCGCGTACCAGCTGGCGACCCACCTCGCTGCCGATGGTGCGGGCCACGCTCTTGGCGGCGGTCTGCACCACGCCGTCGTGCTGGCCGCCACGGGGGCCGGTGCGGCCAAACAGGATGCCATTGAGGGCATCGAGCAGGCCGCCTTCCCCGCTGGATGACGGCTCACTGCCTTTCTCGCCAGTGGTTGTCACCTTGGCGCCGTTGAGCCGCTCGAAAGCCGACTCGCGATCCTCCGGCGTCTCGTAGCGGCCGTGCAGCAATGAGCCCTGAATGAGCGTCTGCCGCTCGGCGTCGCTCAAGGGGCCGATGCGGCTGGCGGGCGGGGCGATGAAGGCGCGCTCCACCATGCTGGGCCGTCCCTTCTCGTCGAGCAGAGAGACCAGCGCCTCGCCGACACCGAGTTCGGTGATGACGCCGGCGGCATCGAAGGCGGGGTTGGCCCGCAGGGTATTGGCGGCGATCCGCACCGCTTTCTGATCACTCGGGGTAAAGGCGCGCAGGGCGTGCTGCACCCGGTTGCCAAGCTGCCCCAATACGCTGTCGGGGATGTCGGCCGGGCTCTGGGTCACGAAGTAGACACCCACTCCCTTTGAGCGGATGAGCCGCACCACCAGTTCGATCTTCTCCAGCAGAGCCTTGGGGGCATCGTTGAACAGCAGGTGCGCCTCGTCGAAGAAGAACACCAGCACCGGCTTGTCCGGATCCCCCACCTCTGGCAACTGCTCGAACAGTTCGGAGAGCAGCCAGAGCAGGAAGCATGCATAGAGCCGGCTGGATTGGGTCAGCTTGCTGGCGGCCAGCACATTGATATGGCCGTGGCCAGCCTCATCGGTCTGCAGCAGATCTTGAATGTCCAGCATGGGTTCGCCGAAGAAATGATCGCCGCCTGCACTCTCCAGTGTGAGCAGGTTGCGCAGGATGGCGCCGATGGAGGCGGTGGAGACGTTGCCGTAACGGGTGGTGAGGGATTTGGCGTTGTCACCGGCAAACTGCACCATGGCGCGCAGGTCTTTGAGATCGAGCAGCAGCAGCCCTTCGTCGTCCGCCACCTTGAACACCAGCTCCAGTACCCCGCTCTGGGTATCGTTGAGGCCGAGCAGGCGGGCGAGCAGCAGGGGCCCCATGTCAGAGACGGTGGCCCGCACCGGGTGGCCCTGTTCGGCAAACAGATCCCAGAACAGGGTGGGACTGGCGGCAAAGACGGGTGCCGGAATGCCGAGCTGGGCCAGCCTGGCGTCCAGCTTGGCCGAGCCAGTTCCGGCGGCGCCCAGTCCGCTCAGATCCCCCTTCACGTCGGCCAGAAAGACCGGTACACCGAGGCGGGAGAACCCCTCCGCCAGCACCTGCAGGGTGACGGTCTTGCCAGTACCGGTGGCACCGGTGATGAGGCCGTGGCGATTGGCCATGGCTGGCAGCAGGGCGAGGGGATGACCATTGGCATGGGCCAGCGTGAGCGGTTCGGCCATGGTGGGCTCCTTGTGGCAAATGGGGGACGAAAAACAACGGGTTACAAGGAGTGTGGTGGCAGGATCCGGGGATGGCAAGGGAGTGCCTCGTCAGCGCGCCAGAGGCTGACAAGGCGGGCAGGATCAGCGGGGGCGGACCAGCTTGCCGAGGCGCAACAGCAGCAAGGTGAGGAGGCCGCCGGTGGCGGCGGTCAGCACCGCCAGCAGCAGGCTGCCGAGCAGGAAGGGGGGCACCAGGGTAGCCGCCTCGTGCTCCAGCCAGTGCAGGGTCCAGCTGAGGTGAAACGGTTCCGGCGTCTTGTGCAGCACCAGACAACCGGTGCGATAGGCGTAGAGGTACATGAAGGGCAGGGTCAGCGGGTTGTTGAACCAGACCGCCAGCAGTGCCAGCGGCAGGTTGAGGCTGAACGCCAGCGCCAGCCCGACTGCGATGAGTGAATGCATGGGGATGGGAAACCAGCAGGCGAAGATGCCGGCCGCCACCGCCCCGCTCAGGGCGCGCGGCCCCCCTTGCCAGAGGGCGGGTGCGAGCAGACGCTCGCCAAACAGGGAGAACCACTTCTGCTGGCGCAGGGTATCGGGGTCAATCTTGAAGCGGGCAAACCAGCGATTCAGCATGTGCGGGCCACCTTGCGTTTCTGCCACTGACGCACGGTGCTGATGCGCCAGCAGGTACGAATGAGGGCGTAGCCGATGAGGGAGCTGAGCAGGGCGAGCACCAGCGAACCCAGCAGCAGCGGCGGGGCTACGGTCTCGAACACCGACACCAGCCAGGCCCAGGTGAACTCGATCTCGATGTGCTGGGAGGGTTGCCCCAGCAGCTGGCAGCCGGTCAGATAGGCGCCGTAGAACAGCGGCGGCATGGTGAAGGGGTTGGAGAGCCAGACCAGGGCCACCGAGAGCGGTAGGTTGACCCGGCAGGCGATGGCGCCACCGGCCGCCAGCAACATCTGGCAGGGAAGCGGCACCCATGCCATGAACAGCCCCACCGCGAAGGCTCCGGCTGCCGAGCGCCGATTGAGGTGCCACAGGTTGGCATCCAGCAGCAGCTTGCCAAACAGCCGCAAGTGCTTGTGTTCCTTGAGTGTCGCCGGATCAGGCAGCCAGCGTTGTATGAGTCGTTTGGGCATATTGAAACCTTGCTAAATACTTGCACCATGGATCTGCGTCTGTTGTCGTTTGCCCTCGGGGCAAGCTCCTCACTGCTTTGGCCATGGTTGCCTTCATGGGAATGGGGTGGCCTGATGCTGCTGCTCGCGTTCCCCCTGGCCGGTTACCGCTGCTGGCGGCTGTTATTTTTGCTGTGCGGCATCCTCTGGATGCAGGGGAGTTTGCACTACCGACTTGCCTGGCTGGATCAGCTTGGCAAAAAAACGAGCCACATCATAACCGCACAGCTGCAAAGTGCAGAACCCGAGGGCGATAAATTTATCCGGCTGGTGCTGCGGGTGAACAGGCTCGACGAGCAGGCGCTCACTCCGGCGCCGCTGGTGCGCATCAATGCCTACCAGGCGCTGCCCGCCATGACGGCAGGCAGTCGCCTCACGCTAGTGGTCTCTCTCAAACCGGCCCACGGCCTGGCCAACGAGGCGGGGATGGATGGGCGGCGCCTGCTGCTCGGCAAGGGGATCACCGTCACCGGCAACCTGCGCCGGGTGATCCAGATTGAGCCGGTGCAGACGGGGCTGCGTGAGCGCTGGCTGGCCCGCGCTGCCGCCAGTTGGCAGGATCTGAGCCAGGGCCCGCTGCTGGCGGCGCTCACCTTCGGCGAGCAGGGCGGCATCACGGATGAGCAGTGGAGCCTGTTTCGCGGCAGCGGGCTGACCCACATCATCGCCATCTCGGGACAGCATATCGCGCTGGTGGCGGTGCTTGGCTGGTGGCTGGGGCGACTGTTCGGGCTGCGGGGGGCGATTCTGGTCGCCCTGCTGTTTGCCGCCCTCTACAGCTGGCTGGCGGGTTTTGCGGTGGCCACCGAACGGGCCCTCATCATGGTGCTGGTGTGGAGCCTGCTGCGCTGGCGACGGCGGGAGTGGCCGGCCCATCGCGTCTGGTTGTGGGCCTTCGTGGTACTCACGCTCTGGGATCCCTTCGCCCTCTATTCGGCCGGATTCTGGCTCTCCTTCCTGGCAGTGGCCCTGCTGCTGGTGGCGAGCCTGCTGGAGGCCAAGCCCGGGCTCGTTCGTCTGCAGGGCTTGTTGCTGCTGGGGCTGCTGCCGCTGCAACTGGCGCTGTTCGAGGGGATAGCGCCGCTGTCGCTGCTGCTCAATCTGCTGGCATTGCCGCTCTTTTGCATCGGCATCATACCGCTGGCGCTCATCGGGGTGCTGCTGGCGCCGCTCTCGGGGGAGCTGGCCCACCTGCTGTTCTGGCTGGCCGATGTCGGCCTGCAGTGGGTATTGTGGGCGCTGGAGAGCTTGGCCAGCCAGTGGCAGCTCTGGTGGCCGGTGCCGGGCTGGATGCTGCCGCTTACCGCCCTGCTGACCCTGCTCTGGTGCGCCTGGCATGTGCCGGGTGGTCGTCCCTTGCTATTGCCGGGGGGCGTAGCCCTGCTGCTGGCGGCCTGGCCGGCACCGTCCCACTGGCAACTGAGGGTACTGGACGTAGGGCAGGGGCTGGCGGTGCTGATCACCCGGGGCGAGCGCGGCATCCTCTTTGACACCGGCGATCGCTACCCAGGCGGCTACAACATGGCGGATGCCGTGATCCTGCCGCTGCTCAACCGGCTCGATGTGAGGATGCTGGATTATCTGGTCATCAGCCACAAGGATCGGGATCACGCCGGCAACCGGCGTGCCATCCTGCAGGCTCTGCCGGTGCGCCACGAGCTCTCTTCCTTCGACTTCGGCCGCTTCACGACCCTGTGCCGGCGTGGCCAGCAGTGGCGCTGGCAGGGGCTCGAGATGGCGGTGCTCTGGCCACAGCAACCGGGGCCAGGCCACAACAACGACGGCTGTGTGCTGCAGATCCGCGACGGGGAGCGGCGCATCCTGCTCAGTGCCGACATCGAACGGCAGGCGGAGCAGCGGCTGCTGGCGCTGGAAGGGGAGGGGCTTGCCAGCACCCTGCTGGTAAGCCCCCATCACGGCAGCCGCACCTCCTCCACGGCCCCCTTCGTGGCGGCGGTGGCTCCCCGCTATGTGGTGCACAGCGCCGGCTTCATGAACCAGTGGGGCTTTCCCCGCCCCGAGGTGGTGGCTCGCTACCGGGAGGCGCAGCAATGGGTCACCGGGCTGGACGGGGAGATCCTGGTCGAGCCTGCGGCGGACGGGCTGCGGATCAGTGCCGAGCGGAAGCAGGGCCCCTGGTTTCGTCGCAATGGCGACTGGTGGCGCCCTGCATTCTGGCCTGAGCGCTGAGCGTAAACCCGGCTGTGGCTGGCATAACGACCGTCATTTGCCGTCTTGGCGATGGGCATGCGCTGGCGATACTTGGTGTAATCCTGCGCTTTGGCCGACATAACGACAGTCATTTCCCGCTCTGGTGATGGGCACTGTTTGGTGTAATCCTGCGCTTTGGCTGGGATAACGGCCGTCATTTGCCGTCTTGGCGATGGGCACTGCTTGGTGTAATCCTGCGCTTTGGCTAGAATAGCCCGTCATTTCCCTTATTAACGGCTATTCATGCAACAAGAAACCTCACAAGACAGCTGGCCTGTCTTCAAGCGTCTGCTCGGCTATGTCCGTGACCGCAAGCTTGGCCTGATTGGCGGCATCATCGGCATGCTGGGCTACGCCGCCGTGGATACCACCTTCGTCTATTCCATCAAGCCGCTGATCGACAAGGGGATCAACGGCAACGATCCGACCGTGCTCAAGTGGATGCCCTTCTTCGTGCTGGGTATCGTAGCCCTGCGTGGCGTCGCCAACTTCCTCTCCAACTACTGCATGGCCTGGGTCGGCAACCACGTGGTGATGCGCCTGCAGCAGCAGGTATTCAACCACATGGTGGCGATGCCGATGAGCTTCTTCGACCGCCAAAATACCGGTCACCTGCTCTCCAAGGTGACCTATGACGCGAGTCAGGTCTCCTCGGCCGCCAGTACCACTCTGGTCACCTTGGTGCGGGAAGGGGCGACGGTCATCGGTCTGCTCGGCCTGATGTTCTGGCACTCCTGGCAGCTGTCGGTGATCTTCCTGGTGGTGGGGCCCGTGGTGGGCATCATCATCGGTCTCATCAGCCGCCGTTTCCGTCAGATCAGCCGCCACATCCAGCAGGCGGTGGGTGACATCACCACCTCCACCGAGCAGATGCTCAAGGGGCACAAAGAGGTGCTGATGTTCGGCGGCCAGAAGGTGGAGGAGAAGCGCTTCTTCAAGGTCAGCAACAACATGCGCCAGCAGACCATGAAGATGGTTGCCGCCGATGCCATCGGCAGCCCTGTGGTACAGATGGTTGCCTCCATCGCGCTGGCGGCCTTCCTCTATGTGGCCACCATCGACAGTGTGCGCAGCGAGCTGACCGCCGGTACCTTCACCGTCATGATCACCTCCATGATGATGCTGCTCAAGCCGCTGAAAAGCCTGACCGACGTCAACAACCAGTTCCAGCGCGCCATCACCGCCTGCCACAGCCTGTTCGGCCTGCTCGATACCGAGCCGGAGCAGGATACCGGTACCCGTACCCTGGAGCGCGCCCGCGGCGAGATCGAGTTTCGCAACGTCACCTTCACCTACCCGACCAAGGACACCCCGGCGCTGCACAACGTCAGCTTCAAGGTGGAGGCGGGCAAATCGGTGGCGCTGGTGGGGCGCTCAGGCTCTGGCAAGAGCACCATCGCCAGCCTGCTGACCCGCTTCTACGACATCGAGCAGGGGGAGATCCTGCTGGATGGCGTCAATATCCGTGATTACCGCCTGAGCGAGCTGCGCAAGCAGTACGCCCTGGTCTCCCAGCACGTGCACCTGTTCAACGACACGGTGGCGAGCAACATCGCCTACGCCGCGGAAGAGCAATACAGCCTCGACGAGATCAAGCAGGCGGCCCGCATCGCCCACGCCGACGAGTTCGTCAGCAAGATGAGCAACGGGTATGACACCGTGGTTGGCGAAAACGGTGCGTCGCTCTCCGGCGGTCAGCGTCAGCGCATCGCCATCGCCCGCGCCCTGCTGCGCGATGCGCCCGTGCTGCTGCTGGACGAGGCCACCTCGGCGCTGGATACCGAGTCAGAGCGCCACATCCAGGCGGCCATCGACGAGCTGTGCAAGGCGCGCACCTCGCTGGTGATCGCTCACCGCCTCTCCACCATCGAGAAGGCAGACGAGATCCTGGTGATCGATGAAGGCCATATCGTCGAGCGCGGCAACCACGCGGCCCTGATGGCCCAGCAGGGCACCTATGCCCAGCTGCGCGCCATCCAGTTCGGCCATGCCGCAGCTGGCAACGCCTGATGCTGGAGCGGCTCTGGTATGCAAAGAGTGGCTGGCGTTGGTTGCTGGCCCCCTTTGCCCTGCTGTTTGCCGTTGTCAGCGGCACCCGCCGCTACGCCTATCGGCACGGCTGGCGCAAGGGCTATCGTGCCTCTTTGCCGGTCATCGTCGTGGGCAATATCTCGGTGGGGGGTAACGGCAAGACCCCGGTAGTGGTCTGGCTGGTGGAGCAGTTGCAGGCCCGCGGCTATCGCCCCGGGGTGGTGAGCCGCGGCTATGGCGGCAAGGCGCCCTATTACCCGTATCGGCTCGATGCCGCCAGCACCACGGCGCAGGCGGGGGATGAACCGGTACTGATTGCCCGGCGCTGTGGCTGCCCTGTGGTGGTGGCGCCCAGGCGGGCCGAGGCGGTGCGTTTGCTGGAGCAGAGCGGCGAGGTGGACATCATCATCACCGACGATGGCCTGCAGCACTATGCGCTGGCCCGTGACATCGAGCTGGTGGTGGTGGACGGGGCGCGCCGTTTCGGCAACGCCTGCCTGCTGCCCATGGGGCCGCTGCGCGAGCCGGTTACCCGGCTCAAGCGGGTGGACGCCATCATCTGCAACGGCGGCGAGCCGGGGCGGGGAGAGTATCCCATGAGGTTGGTGGCCGATTCCCCCCGTCGGGTACGCGACGAGGCCCCGTTGGCCACACCGCTGGCCGGTCCGGTAGACGCGCTGGCGGGCATTGGTCATCCGCCCCGTTTCTTCGCCACTCTCGAGGGGCTCGGTTACCAGCTGGATCAGCGGGTGGCCTACGGGGATCACCACCCCTTCGATCGGGACGAGCTGGTGGGTCGCTTTGCCGGCAAGCCGCTGCTGATGACCGAGAAGGATGCGGTCAAGTGCCGCGCCTTTGCCCTCGACAACTGGTGGTATCTGCCGGTCAGCGCCGAGTTGCCCGCCTCCCTGCTCGATACCCTGCTGCACAAGCTGGGCGCGAGCGGGAAGGGGCAAGGCGCAACCAAGGCACAAGGTTAATCTCTCTCGCCAACGTGGGGGAGAAGGGGCTTATCATGCCCCGCATGCAATATCTGGTTGCTCGACATCCATCGCCGGCGTGATGAATCCGCCGGCGCGACATCGTTGAAGGAGTATCGTTTTGGCTTTGGACATCAAGTTGCTCGACATCATTGCCTGCCCGGTCTGCAAGGGCAAGCTGCACTACAACAAGGCCGTGCATGAGCTGGTCTGCCGCTTCGACAAGCTGGCCTATCCGCTGGAGGAGGGGATCCCGGTGCTGCTGGAGAACCGCGCCCGTCCGCTCAGTAGCGACGAGCTGTCGTCATGAGCTTCGTCGTCGTCATTCCGGCCCGCTACGCCTCCACCCGGCTGCCGGGCAAACCGCTGGCCGACATCCACGGCAAGCCCATGGTGCAGCACGTGGTGGAAAAGGCCCTGCAGTCGGGCGCCGATCGGGTGATCGTCGCCACCGATGACGAGCGGGTGCAGCAGGCGCTGGCCGCCTGCGCCGGGCAGGCGGGTTTCGAGGTGTGCATGACCTCGAAGGATCACCAGTCCGGTACCGAGCGTTTGGCCGAGGTGTGCCGTCACTACGGCTTTGCCGCCGATACCATCATCGTCAATGTGCAGGGGGATGAGCCGCTCATTCCGCCCGCCATCATTCGTCAGGTGGCAGACAATCTGGCTGCCGCCACAGCGCCGATGGCGACCCTGTCGGTGCCGATCCAGGACGCCGAAGAGGCGTTCAACCCGAACGCAGTGAAAGTGGTGACTGACAAGGATGGCTACGCCCTCTACTTCAGTCGCGCCTCCATTCCGTGGGACCGGGATCGCTTTGCCGCGAATCGCGAGCAGATTGGTGACCACTACCAGCGCCACATCGGTATCTACGCCTATCGCGCCGGCTTCATCCAGCGTTACGTGGACTGGGCGCCGAGCCTGCTCGAACAGATCGAGGCGCTGGAGCAGTTGCGGGTGCTCTGGTATGGGGAGAAAATCCACGTGGCCCAGGCGCTCGAGGCACCACCGGTCGGGGTAGATACCCAGGCCGATTTGGACAAGGTGTGCGCGCTGCTGGCGAACTGATGCCAACAACAGCAAAAATGACTCTGAACGGTGCCTGCGGGCGCCGTTTTTTGTGTTTAATTTTTATATAATTATTTGATTAAAAACACCATTTATGAGCACTTTCAAACTTTTCCCGGCCATGGTTTGCCAAATCAGTGAGTTTGGTTATGATGCAAGACGCCGTGTTAACCCTAACTGGCATATAACGAGATAAAAAACGGGGTGTTTGGGTGATTAATGTATTCCTGGTCGATGATCATGAGTTGGTGCGTACAGGGATAAGACGCATTCTGGAAGATGTCCGCGGGATCAAGGTGGTGGGCGAGGCGCAGAGCGGGGAAACCGCAGTCACTTTCTGTCGTCAGCACCATCCCGACGTGATCCTGATGGACATGAACATGCCGGGCATCGGCGGCCTGGAGGCGACCCGCAAGATCCTGCGGATCCGGCCCGATGTGCGCATCATAGTGCTGACCATTCATTCAGAAAATCCGTTCCCGACCAAGGTGATGCAGGCGGGTGCCGCCGGCTATCTCACCAAGGGAGCCGCGCCGGACGAGATGATCCACGCCATTCGCCTGGTCCACTCCGGTCAGCGTTACATCTCCCCGGAGATCGCCCAGCAGATGGCCCTGAGCCAGTTTGCCTCGGCCCGACGAGAACCCCTTCAAGTCCCTCTCCGAGCGCGAGCTGCAGATCATGATGATGATCACCAAGGGGCAGAAGGTGACCGACATCTCCGAACAGCTCAACCTGAGCCCGAAGACGGTCAACAGCTACCGCTACCGGCTGTTCAGCAAGCTCAACATCAATGGCGATGTGGAGCTGACCCATCTGGCCATTCGCTATGGCATGCTGGATGCCGATACCCTGTAACGGGCGGCGTGTAGCCATCAAAGGCGGCCTGTGCCGCCTTTTTGCTTTTTGCCGGCCTGGCGCAGTATGCTCTGTGCCGTCTTCTGCTTTCATCCGTTGAGCCGAGTTGCCGATGAGCCTCTCTTTCGATCTTCCGTTTGCCGTGATCCCCCAGATCCAGCACCTCGATCCCCGTTGCCGGAGCCAGCATGACCTCGTCTGAACCTCTCTTCGACAGCAAGGCGTTTCTCAGTGCCGTCACCCACCAGAGCGGCGTCTACCGCATGTATGACAGCGGCGGCACCGTCATCTACGTGGGCAAGGCCAAGGATCTGAAAAAACGGCTCGCCTCCTATTTTCGGGCCAACGTCGACAGCATCAAGACCCGCACCCTGGTGCGCCAGATCGCCGACGTGCAGGTGACGGTCACCCACACCGAGACCGAGGCGCTGATCCTCGAGCACAACCTCATCAAGCAGTACCAGCCCCGCTACAACGTGCTGCTGCGCGACGACAAGTCCTACCCCTGGATCATCATCACCGCGCACCAGCATCCGCGCATCGGCGTTCATCGCGGTGCCCGCAAGGTTAAGGGGGAGTACTTCGGCCCGTATCCCTCCGGCGGTGCGGTGCGCGAGAGCCTGCACCTGATGCAGAAGATCTTCCCGGTGCGCCAGTGCGAGGATGCGGTCTATGCCAACCGCAGCCGCCCGTGCCTGCTCTACCAGCTCAAGCGCTGTGCCGGCCCCTGCGTGGCCGGGCTGGTGAGCGAGGCCGAGTATGCCCAGCAGGTGGAGCTGGCCAAGCTGTTTCTGGCGGGCAAGAACCAGCAGGTGATAGGCGAGCTGGTGGGCAAGATGGAGTCCGCCAGCGGCGATCTGCGCTTCGAGGAGGCGGCCCGCTACCGGGATCAGATCCAGGCGCTGCGCCGGGTCACCGAACAGCAGTCGGTGAGCGGCAACGTGCTGGACGAGCTCGACGTGGTGGGGGTGGCCTTCGAGCAGGGGACCGCCTGTATCCACGTGCTCTTCATCCGCCAGGGCAAGGTGCTGGGCTCGCGCAGCTACTTCCCGAAAGTGCCGGCCGATACCCAGCTTGACGAGGTGGTGCAATCCTTCCTGCTGCAATTCTATCTGTCGGGGCAGGGGGGCGGCAGATCCCGAGCGAGGTGCTGCTCGATGTGGCGCTCGAAGACGAGAACGTCATCGCCGAGACCCTGAGCCAGACCGTCGGCTACAAGGTGCGGGTGGTGAGCCGTACCCGCGCCGAGCGAGCCCGCTTCATCAAGCTTGCCTCCATCAACGCCCAGACCGCGCTGCGCTCGCGCCTCGCCCACAAGAGCACCACCACCGCTCGCTACGACCAGCTGGAGGAGCTGCTGGAGCTGGAGCGTCCCATCGGCCGCATGGAGTGCTTCGATATCTCCCACACCATGGGGGAGCGCACCGTGGCCTCTTGCGTGGTGTTCAACCGGGAGGGGCCGCTCTCATCGGAATATCGCCGCTTCAACATTGACGGCATCACCGGCGGCGATGACTACGCCGCCATGGAGCAGGCGCTGGAGCGGCGTTTTGGCAAGCAGCAGGAGCCGGACAAGGTGCCGGACGTGCTGTTTATCGACGGCGGTCTCGGTCAGCTGCGCCGCGCCGAGGAGATCCTGGCCCGTCAGCTGGAGTTTCTGGGGGGCAAATATCCGCTGCTGGTGGGCATCGCCAAGGGGGTGACCCGCAAGGCGGGGCTGGAGACCCTGATCCTGGGAGAGAGTCACGAAGAGCTGCATTTGCCGGCAGATATGCCCGCTTTGCACCTGATTCAGCACATTCGCGACGAATCCCACCGTTTTGCCATCACCGGCCACCGCGCCAGACGGGCGAAAGCCCGCACCACCAGTACCCTGGAGGACATTCCGGGGGTGGGGCCGAAACGGCGGCAGGCGCTGCTCAAGTACCTGGGCGGGCTGCAGGAGGTGAAAAAAGCCGGGGTGGAGGAGCTCGCCAAGGTGCCCGGCATCAGCCAGGAGCTGGCCCAGTCCATCCATGACGCCCTGCACTCGCTCTAGCCATTGGTAGCTGAGACGGGGTGCATGCGCCCTCCTGTCTGCCCTGACGGCGAACAGGGGCTGTCGCCTGGGGTATCGGCAAGGGGCGAGTTGAGTCACATCATTCACTCTGGGTTCATTCACTTCGGGGATCCCGGCACACAAGAGCCGTGACGCAGGGGGGCCGTAAATGCCATAATGGCCCGCATCCTGAGGTTGTTGATGGATTCATAGACCAAGGCGGGCGCCTGTCCGGTTGCATCCGTGATCGGCTTGGGGCTACCATGTAGCGGCATACAAGAAGTGGCTGAAAATAATGACAAATATTCCTAATCTGCTGACGTTTTTTCGGATCTTGCTCATCCCCGTCTTCGTCATCCTGTTCTACCTTCCCTATCAGTGGTCCTATCTGGCGGCGGCCATCGTCTTCATCCTGGCTGCGGCGACCGACTGGTTTGACGGCTACCTTGCCCGCAAGCTGAACCAGTCCACCGCCTTCGGCGCTTTCCTCGATCCGGTGGCCGACAAGATCATGGTGGCGGCGGCGCTGGTGGTGATCGTCGAGCACTACAACACCATCTGGGTGACCATTCCTGCCATGACCATGATTGGCCGCGAGATCATCATCTCCGCCCTGCGCGAGTGGATGGCCGAGCTTGGCAAGCGCTCCTCGGTGGCGGTCAGCTGGATTGGCAAATGGAAGACCATGATCCAGATGGTGTCGCTCACCGGCCTCATCTGGCAGTACGACATCTGGATGGTGTGGCTGGCCTATGTGCTGCTCTATGTGGCCACCGTGCTCACCTTCTGGTCCATGTTCCAGTACATGAAGGCCGCCTGGGGCGATCTGACCTACCACTCCCGCTTCTAGTCAGCGTTTGTACTAAGCGCTGTTTCCCCGCACTTGGGGCAGGGAAACGGTCGTGAACGTTGAAAATGCAGGAAAAGGGCAAAAAACACCCGAACGATCAGGGTATTAAACATTTTTGGTTGACTGGGCGAGGAACATCGCTAGAATGCGTCCTCGTAGTCAGGCAGTCAGCCAGACCAATGCGGGAATAGCTCAGTTGGTAGAGCACGACCTTGCCAAGGTCGGGGTCGCGAGTTCGAGTCTCGTTTCCCGCTCCAAATTCAGACAATAGAGAGTTTCTCTCTTTTGCATGGCGCGTTAGCAAAGCGGTTATGCAGCGGATTGCAAATCCGTTTAGTCCGGTTCGACTCCGGAACGTGCCTCCATATTGACAAGCCCGCGGCGCGAGCTTGATACCGATTACGGTGCCCGAGTGGTGAAATCGGTAGACACAAGGGATTTAAAATCCCTCGACGTTCGCGTCGTGCCGGTTCGATTCCGGCCTCGGGCACCAAACTATAGTTTCATACAGTCTCAAGACATACCATAAACCCGCATAGCTAAAGGCTTTGCGGGTTTTTTGTTGTATCTCGTCGTATCATAAGGCCTCATGACATCCCCCCCCGAGTTTGGGGGTACTTTTGGGGGGACATGTTCCCACTGGGATAAAAAGTACCCCCACATGCCCGCAATCCCGCGCCATTCCTGGCCTGTGAGGTGGAGGCTTATACCCCCAGCGTCTGTCATGTACCCCCAATTGAATCGGGAGATACCCCCATACCGCTATCTGATACCGCAGCTCGACAAGCCAAGTTCACTGGTATGTAGTGGTCAACTAAATCCGGACACACAGTTAAGCCGATTTTCGGCCTCTGCTGGCGGTATCCCATCATTGTGTTGATGCGGGCGCCGCCAGTTGTAGTAATCCATCAGGTAATAGCTGATATCCTGCTTGGCTTCCCGCAGGCTCATGTACCCCGTGGTCGGAAGCCATTCCGTCTTGAGGCTCCTGAACAGCCGCTCCATCGGCGCGTTATCCCAGCAGTTGCCACGCCGACTCATGCTCTGGGTCATGCGATAGCGCCACAGCCGTTGCCGAAATACCCGGCTGCCGTATTGGCTGCCCTGGTCGGAGTGAAACAGCACGCCAGACGGGCAGCCCCGTTGCTGATACGCCATGTCGAGCGCTTTCACGGCCAAGTCAGCATCAGGCCTGCCGGACATCGCCCAGCCCACGACCCGTCGGGTGTGGAGGTCGAGCACCGCCGCCAGGTAATGCCAGCGGCCACCTGCCCATACGTAAGTGATGTCGCCGCACCACACCTAATTGGGTTGCGGGGCAGCAAATTCACGCGCCAGATGATTGGGAATATCCGGTCGTTCAGACCGCGCGACCTGATAACGATGAGCTCCCGGTTGTTTAGAGACCAGCCCGGCCTCCTTCATCAGACGACGCACCTTGAACCGGCCAATCTGATGCCCCAGTGCCCGCATCATTGACATCAAGGCCCGGCTGCCAGCTGAGCCTCTGCTCTCTTTGAACAGACACAGTAACTCACTTCTCTGCTGCACCCGTTCACGGTTAATTGTGCGCCTGCGAGCCAGATAGTCGTAAAAACAGGCGGTTGATATACCGAAAGCGCAACAGACCAGGGTGGTGGGGGCTTGCTCCCTTAATCGGTCTATCAGCGCGTACGTTCGAGTTCGTCCGCCATCAAGAGAGCAGTAGCCTTTTTTAGAATGGCCTTTTCGCGTTCAAACCGGTTGATGCGGGCTTCCAACTCCTGAATTTTCTGCTGCTCAGGGGTCAGCGCCCGGTTAGCAGGTGTAGCGCCACTTCGTTCTGATTGAAGTTGCTGAACCCATCGACGCAGCACGGTTTCGCCGACATCCAGTGAACGGCTGGCTTCGGGGACTGAATAGCCTTGGTCGAGCACCAGGGATGCGGCTTCCAGTTTGAACTCGGCAGTGAATGAGCGGCGTAATCTTGTCATTGAACACTTCTGGTAATGGTGGTGACTGTACCACCTAAAACGGTGTCCGGGATGATTAGACCATTACACGGGCTCACTTTGTAAGGTTTATTTACGAAATAAAATATAACGTTAGGTGAATACGGGATGAAAGGAAAAATTTACAAAAAAGACAAGAAAATCTACGAAAGCAAATTGTAAGATTGCTTACATGAAAATAAATGACCGCATCAAAGAGACACGTAAGAGGCTCGGGTATAGCCAAGAAACTCTTGGCTCAAGAGTCGGTGTATCACGCGTATCCATTAGCCAATGGGAGCGAGGTGAGAACACACCTAATGGGCGCTATCTCAATGAGTTAGCAGCGGCTCTCGGGGTTACTGTTGACTGGCTTTTAACTGGGAGCGGGGATTCCCCTCAGCTACCTGCAGAACACCTAATTCTTGGTTATCACAACGTCGAACCGGCGGTGGTATCACAGCGTAAGCGGATCCCTGTGATCAGCTATGTCCAGGCGGGGAACTGGCGTGAGATGTGCGAGCAGGCCACTACCTTCGATGGCAATGTTGAGTATGTGACAGCCAGTGTCGATATTGGGTCCTGTGGCTTTGGCCTCTGGCTACGTGGCGATTCCATGTTGCCGCAGTTCAAAGAAGGGGATTTGATCATCGTTGACCCCGACGAAGCGCCGCAACCTGGAGATTTCGTTGTGGTCAAGAACGGCAGCAACGAGGCAACTTTCAAAAAGTACCGTCCCCGTGGCATCGACGAGAACGGGCAAGAGGTATTTGAACTTATCCCCCTCAACGATGATTACCCCACCATGTACTCCGACCGACAGCACATTCAGATCATCGGTGTGATGGTTGAGCAACGAATTTTTAGGAAACGATAGCTGAACATGTTTTTGATAGGCTTAATGCTGCTTTTACTATTTATAGGAATATGCAAATTCAGCGTTAATAATAACATGCAACAATATCTTTTTAGATTTACTGTAAAGGTGGGCTAATTGATTATCATCGTTGTCTCGATTTTAGTTTTTTTTATTTTGTGCATAAGTACAACTAGATGTCGTGGTTTGCTTATTTCAGTTGCTGTTTTGTACATAGCCTTAAGTGGGCTTTATGTTGTAAGCGATATGTTTACTGGTGCAGGGTTTAATACTTCAGTAATGTATCACTTATATACTGGTGTGCAAGGCGCTGGGTTCAGTGAGTATGTTAAAGAAATCGCATATGGTGCTGGATTTGTTTTTTGTGCAATCATATTTATACTTTCTCAGGTTTTTATCAAAAAAAGTAAGAAAGGGTTGATGAAAGTTAGTCCATTCATATCATTTTCTCTTTCATCTTTATTGTTTTTGATTTCTCCATGGGTAAACAATTATTACGAGCAAGCTAGGCTGTATGTATCTGGCGTGTTCGATAAACAAGACGTTGGCGATGAATATGTTGTAAATAAGTCAAAAATTAAAAACAAGAAAAATATAGTTCTGATTTACGCTGAAAGTCTTGAGAGAACATATTTAAGTGAGAGTGAATTTCCAGGGCTCATATCTAAGCTCGTTCCTATCATCAATGAAGGTATAGATTTTACTAATATTGATAATGATGGGGGCGGTTGGACTATTGCAGGCTTGGTAAATAGCCAGTGTGGATTGCCACTATCATTACCTAGTGGGCAAGGGAATAACATGGGGTCAATATCTCAGTTTATGCCTGATGCTTATTGTTTAGGTGACATTTTAAAGGATAATGGATATGAGCTTAAATTTATTGGTGGCGCAAAGTCTGATTTCGCTGGAAAAGGAACGTTTATAAAGCAACATGGTTACACATCAGTTGATCGAGATTACTTTGAAAAAACAATCCCACCTGATAGTATTAATTACTCTGACTGGGGTATTCATGATGACCATCTTCTTGATTATGCATATGAGTCATTTGTTGAGCTTAGTAAAAATAAGAAGCCGTTTGTTTTATCGCTGTTGACTCTAGATACGCACCATCCATGGGGGCATATTCCATCGAGATGCATTAATGATAAGCCGTATGGCGATGGAACAGTGAACATACTTAATGCAGTTCAATGTTCAGACAAGTTGTTGGCTGAATTCATCAGTAAGATTCAGTCTTCTGAGGCATATAAAGATACAATAATCATATTGCAATCAGACCATTTGGCTATGAGTAATGATGCACTATCTATTCTGAATAAAGATCCGAGAAGTAGAAAGAATTTATTCGTTGTGCTTGGTGCTAACTTGGAAAAAAAGAAGGTTGATAGACCTGGCTTATTGATTGATGTGGGTGCAACTATACTTTCATTTCTTGGTAATAACGATGGGTTAGGTTTCGGCCGAAATCTACTTGAGGATTATTATAGCGGTATGGCCTACACCAAATTTAATAAAGGTGATAAAACTCTTTCGTCCTATTCAAACTTCTCAAAAAGCACTTGGTCTTTCTCTACATTCTCGCATGGTGCGAAAATAAAAGATAACAAAGTATTTCTAGCAGGGGATAAATATTATTCACTCCCCGCATTATTTGTCTTGAAGGATGAGGCTGATATAGATAATGTGTATTTTGATGAGTTTAACAAGCATTATTTATCTTTAGATAATGGTACATCATTTGTTATCGTTAACTCATGTAACGAGTTGGGCATAAAAGGTGATGGGGGTTGTTTTGTCTTTGGTGAAAAAAACAAAGCAGTATCAATACAATTTTTCAAAAATACAGCATCAATAAAAGATGACTTTTTTGAAAAACAAAAAATGAAGTTGATAACGTCTCCAGTTTCCTTTGAAGGCATCTATTCGTTCAATTCGTCTAATGGGGTATCTGTTGATTCAATCTATATTGACGGTGATTACAAAACAATTGGCGCAGGTGTTAACATAATTAACAATAATTTTGATGGCAGCCATGAAATAAAAAATCACTCTAACTGCAATGATATCAAGAAAATTAGTTTAGATAAAAAACCGTACAAAAGTGTATTTATATCCTTTCAGTATGATACCTGTATGGGGGCCCTTGATGCAGTATTCCCATTATCAGAAAAAATCAAAAAAAGTCAATTTAAATCAGGCGAATACGTACTGCTTAAAGTAGATTCTGAAATGTTTAAAAATGATGTTTTAGATATCATTCAAGCCCCAATTAAAGCTGGGGATGTAATGACATTTGATAACAATGCTGAAGTAGTCGATTTAAATCGCCCTATTTTTTTGAATATAAACATAGACCTGATATAAAACGGGTTACCTAAGTAATGACAGTCCGTAAACTCGATGTGTAGTGGCCTAATCATCCCGGACAGCCTTTTAGGTGGTACCGTCGCAACCATGATCTGATGTGTTCAATGACGAGATTAGGTCGCTCATTTACTGCCCAATTCAAACTCGAAACCGCATCCCTGGTGCTCGACCAGGGATATTCTCTTCCCGAAGCAGGTGTTGGGGTATCAGATTGACCGATTCAAAGTCCGTAACCTGATGAAAGAAGCCGCACTGGCATCCAAACACCCCGGCGCACACCGTTAAAAGGTTGTACGGTCTGAACGACCGGACATTCCCAATCTGCTGACACGAGAATCTGATGTTCCACAACCCAATCATATGTGGTGTGGCGATATCACCTACGTCTGGGCAGGTGGTCGTTGGCATTACCTGGCAGCGGTGCTTGACCTGTACACCCGGCGGGTCGTGGGCTGGGTGATGTCTGATAAGTCTGATGCAGAGCTGGCCATCAAAGCACTGGAGATGGCCTATCAGCAGCGGGGTTGCCCATCAGACGTGCTGTTTCACTCCGACCAGGCAGCCAATATGGCAGCCGGGCATTTCGGCAACCACTGTGGCGCTATCACATGACCCAGAGCATGAGTCGGCGTGGTCATTGTTGGGATAGCGCCCCGATGGAACGGCTGTTCAGGAGCCTGAAGTCAGAGTAGCTCTCGACAACGGGATATATGAACCTGTGGGAGGTGAAGCGAGATATCAGCTAATACCTGATGGATTACTACAACTGACAGCGTCCACATCAACACAATGACGGGATGCCGCCAGCAAAAGCCGAGGCTCCGCCTGACCAAGTGTCCGGATTTAGTTGACCACTACAGTCGGTGTATCCTTGGTTGGTGAGGTCGTGCACCACCGGGATGAGCTGCCTGTTTCTCGTCTACTAGAGGGTTGAGCTACTAAGGTGACCCTCGTTGCTTTCTCTAGAGTTCCGAGATGATGGTCGACACTTCTTCGGCGCCATTTCTTATCTCTTGCATCACTTTCGCGACATCGTCGATCTGCCTTTGTCCATGGATGGCGCCATCTGCCGCGGACTGGATCTGTTCGCTGACCTGATGGGTGAGCTGCTGATTCTGGCTGACCACGCTTGCGATCTCGTTAGTGGATTGAGAAGTTCTTGCCGCCAGTTGACGAACTTCATCCGCCACGACGGCAAAGCCTCTGCCTTGTTCACCGGCTCGCGCGGCTTCGATGGCGGCGTTGAGCGCCAGCAGGTTGGTCTGATCTGCAATGCTGCTGATGGTTGAAACGATGGCGGTGATATTTTGAGATTGGGCATGCAGCTTGCTCATCAGCGTACTGGCATTTTCCATCTGGGTGACGATGTTGTCCGAGGTGGAGACGACTGTGGTCAGCATGTCCTCACCCTTGATGGCTGAAGCCTTGGTGGTGACGGAGGTTTCGTTGGCCACTTTGGCCACATTTTGCACGGCCTGATCTTTTTTGATTTGCGAGGTGATGTCGGAGGCGAACTTGATGACCTTGATCACCTTGCCATGGCTGCCCCGCACTGCGTTGTAGGTCGCTTCCAGCCAGATTTCATGACCCTGTTTGTCAAAGCGCTGAAAGCGCCCCGATTTGAAGCTTCCCTGAGCCAGTTCCTGCCAGAAATCTGGGTGTTCCCGGTAAAACAACTCATCACAGAACATGCGATGCTGACGACCTCTTATTTCATCGAGTCGATAGCCCATGGTGTCGAGAAAATTGCGGTTGGCGTTGATGATGACGCCAGTTGGCTCAAACTCGATGACCGCAAGGGAGCGATCCAGCGCTTCGAATATCGCTTTCTGCGTCATGAGCTGATCATGTTGCAAGGTCACATCGGAGGCGATTTTAACGACTTTGATGACCTTGCCATCCTGGCTGACCGGGAAGTAGGTTGCTTCCAGCCAGATTTCCTGGCCGTGCTTGCCGACTCGCTGGAAGGTGCCGTGCTGGTTGTGACCATTGGCCAGATTTCTCCAGAATTCCCGGTAGGAGGGGGAGTCCGAGTCCTCTTTTCGACAGAAGATGGCATGGTGCTGCCCCACGATCTCCTTGAGGCTGTAGCCGACGGTACTCAGAAAAAGCGGGCTGGCATCGAGGATATGGCCATCGGGAGTGAATTCGATCATGGGGAGATGGGCGTGCATGGCGTGGTTCAGCGCCTCGCTCTGCAAGGCTCTTGCTCTCTCTGCAACCAGCTCTTGTTTCAGTTTCGTGTTAAACATAAGTATTTACTCCCCAGCCAGGTAGTAATTGTGCATGTGCCATGAGCCTTCAATCCACTTTTTACACCTTAGTAGGTATAAGGCTTCATTTGTGAGTGTAACAGACGCCGACAACTGACTCAGGTTACTCCATACAAAAATCAGGCCTAATACACCATGGTACGCCAGCGGATGGTGTTGCCCCCTGGGCTGGGCACCTGCCGATACTGTGCTGATAGTCAATATGATTGGGCGTTGGCGGCGACTCACACCAAGCTTAAAGCTGCCCCTCCAAGCCCGGCATGGTAAAAGTGGTAGCACCGATGAGGGTAAGGTATGGTGGTTTGAGGGGGTAGCTGGGGCCTTTTTGTGCAGTTTGCATCGCATTTTGCGCGCCTTGAGCGGACCTTGTGGCAAGTTGCTCGCTTTGGGGGGCGGGAGAGGGGGAAAACCAGGTCGTTTTTCCTGGCTTGGGTTTTGCTTGAGTCGACAAAACGGATCGGCTCTCTGCAGCTCATGCCTTGCTGCGATGGCCCAATGACGCTCTGCTACCAGGATGAGGTGATGCCATGGCTACTGCACAAGGACTCTTGCAGGACACCGCCTTCGACCAGACCGAGGCACATGCGGTGTCGCATGCGCCCCGAGGAAGGCATTCGGTCAAACGGATGATGATCCTGGGGGGATCCTGGTGGCGGTGCCGCTGGTCGTGGCATCCATCGTCTCCTTGTGGAGCAGCCAGGCACAGCTGCGCGCACAGGAAAAGGTCGAGCGCTTCAATCAGGCTCACCTCATCTTCAAGGAGACGCGCTATGACCTGGTGAATATTCAGCAATTCATCACAGATGCGGCGGTGACCGGCAACACGGAAGCGGGCCTCGCCGAGGCGGCCACGTTCCGTGACACCGCCTTGCAGAACATCAATACCCTGATGCGCAGCCTGCCGGACTTGAGCGACGAACTGCTGCCGTTGCAGGAGACGATCAAGGGGCTGTATGACAAAGGGATGGCCATGGTGGATACCTACAGTCGCCAGGGCCAGGCGGCGGGTAACCTGATGATGAGCAGCCAGGGTGGCTTTGATCAGATGGTGATAAGCATCAACGAGCGGCTTGAGCGTATCGATCATCAGCTGGACAGCCAGCTTAGCAGTGCTGTTGCCAGCCGTGATGAGGCCAAGGAACTGGCCCTGCTGATGGGGCTGGTGGCCGGGCTGGTCTCCCTGCTGTTCGTGGCGCTGGCCTATTTCATTCAGTACCGTCACCTGATGCGCACCCTGGGCGGCGAGCCGGATTATGCTGCGCGGGTGGCCGCCGAGATTGCGGCAGGCAACCTCACCGTGACCATCCAGACCCGTTCGGCAGACAATCACAGCGTGCTCGGGGCCATGCGGTTGATGGCGGCGCAGCTCAGCCGCCACATGCGCCAGATAGACCTGCGGACCCGGCAGCTGGCCCAGTCTTCCTATCAGATTTCCGATATCTCGAGAACCATCACCGACGCGTCTCACCTGGAGCAGCACCACTCGGCGGAAGTGACCCGCGCCAGCAACGATCTCTCCTGTGCGGCCGAGGCGGTTTCCGGCCTGGCAAGCCAGGTGGGGCAGCAGGCGGAGCTTGCCTATCAGAGCGCCCATCGCAGCACCCGGGTGATGAGTGAAAACATCGAGGAGATGCGCCACGCCGTGACCGAGGCGCAGCAGGCGGAGCAGAAGACCCGCCAGCTGAGCGAGGCGAGCCAGCGCATTCAGGTGATCACCCAGTCCATCACCGCCATCACCGAGCAGACCAACCTGCTGGCCCTCAACGCCGCCATCGAGGCGGCCCGGGCCGGGGAGTATGGCCGCGGCTTTGCGGTGGTGGCCGACGAGGTGCGCAAGCTGGCCAACAATGCCGGTCAGGCCACCAAGGAGATCAACGAGATCGTCACGACCCTGAGCCGGCTCATCGGCGAGAACGAGAGCTCGGTGAAGAGCGTCATCGCCCGTACTCACCTGACCATGGACAAGGCACACGAGGCGAGCCAGTCCATCAACGGCCTGATGACGGAGATCGAGCGCAGCGTCGGCGCGGCAGATCAGATCCGCGGCACCAGCGACGAGCAGATGGGCAAGCTCTCCTCGCTCAATGCCCATCTGCACGACCTGCTGCATGCGCTCTCGGAGAACACCGAGAAGGTGCAGACCACCGGGATCATCAGCCGCACCCTCTATGAGGAGTCGAGCCAGCTGCGCGACATCATGGAGCAGTTCCGCTTCGAGGCCGAGAGCGGGGCCGATCGCACCGAGCACGAGCTGCGCCGGGCGCCGCGCATGTACCAGCACATGATGGTGAAGGTGCTGGCCGGGGGCGGGTTCCACGAGTCGATCACCGAGGATTTCAGCGTCACCGGCCTGCGGCTGCGCACGGTGCAGCCCCTGGCTCTGGACAAGCTCGCCGAGGTGGAGCTCAAGATCTACACCCCCAAGCCCTCCATCGATCTGTATCGCAACCAGACGCCGTTGGCGATCAAGGCCAGGGTGATGTGGTCCCGTCAGGCGGAAGAGGGCGAGGTATACGGGCTGGAGTTCATCGAGGTGGCACCGCAGGCGCGCAGCCAGCTGGAGGCCTGCTTCAAGCACTATGCGCTGGAGCCGACCTATACCGGCTGATGCCGTGTCGAGCCCGACAGGTGGATGGCGACAGGGTGCCGAGTGCACTTTAGAGAACCAAGACGAGATGATGAAAGAGGGGAGCCTGGGCTCCCCTCTTTATTGTTGGGCTGACAACCCAGGGTGTCAGCCCTTATCCGGCGCGCAATCGTACCTTTAGAACTTGTAGAGCCAGGAGACGGCGGTGAAGTAGCCGTTGTAGTCCTGGTTCAGGTTGCCGAGGTTGCGCTCTTCGCCGGTGTAGAGGTAATCCACGTCCTGGAAGTATTCGTAGCGCACATCCCAGCGCAGCGAATGCTGCTTGGTCAGCTGATAGAGGGCGTAGCCTCCCAGCCGGTGCTGCTTGCTGGTGAGATCCGGGTAGTCATAGCCCTTGCTGGCGTCGGTCTTGCCGCGGCCATAGGCGAAGCTGTAATCGAGCCCGAGCTCGAGATCCCGGTCAAACGCCTTCTTCTGGGTGAGCCCGAGCCCGAGGGTGGTGATCTCGTCGCGCACCGCCGTGCTGTAGGGATCCCAGTCCGGTGCACCAGTGTAGGCGTGGTTCTGGCTGGAGGTGATCCACTGCAGGTTGCTGAACAGGTGGCCGCTCAGGTTGTCGTCGAACTGCTGGTTGAGGGTCAGGTCGATGCCATAATCCTTGCCCTCGCTGCGCCCTATGTCCGGCTCCTTGTAATCATCTCTGGCCCACCACCCTTCGAGGCGGGCATCCATCCCCTCGCTGAACTGATAGCCGAGATCCCCCCTGAGTTCGACCCTGTCCCTGTCCGCCAGATAGAACTGGCGCAGGGTCGGGCTGCCGTTGCCACCGGCGCTGTCGTGGCGCCAGTCCGAGCCGTCGCGGGTGCTCCAGGCGAGCTTGCCGCCCAGTTGCAGCGCCCCGGCCGGGCGGTAGCGCCCCTTGAGGAACAGGGTGTGCTCGTCGGTGTCCTGCCGGTCGGCCTGCTCGCGCTGATCGGCCTTGTACTGATAGCCGGTGGTGAGCTTGACCGAGCGGCTGAGCCGGTAGTCGGCCGCCAGGTCCGCCTTGCTGCGGGTGCGATCGCTCTTGCCGCGCTGCTTGCCGACCACCGCGTATTCATCGGACTTGTCCTTGCGGTCCCGATACTCGCCGCCGGCGCGCAGGGTGAGATCCCGGCCAAAGCGGCCTACCCACTTGGCGTCGGCCTGCAGGGTGCTTACCTCGCCGTGGAAGTCATCCTGGCTGATGGGGGCGTTGCGAAACGCGGTCAGGCTGCCGTTGGAGGTGGCCTGGCTGGTGAGCACGCGGCCGGTCAGGCTCTGCCGGTCCCAGTTGTACTGGCCGGATAGGCTCAGCTGGTGGAAGTTGTTGTCCGGCTCGTAGGCACGCTCGTTGGCGTAAGGATCGGCGACGCTGCCATAGTAGAGCGCCGTGTCATCGGTACGGTAGAGGGAGCCGTTGTAGGCGAGATCGACCAGCCAGCCTTCTCCCAGGTAGCTGACGCCGCTCTTGACCAGGGTGGTCGAGCTGCCGTCGACGGGCTTGGGCAAGAGGCCTGGCCCGTTGCCGATACCGGGCACGCTCGACTGGTAGTAGGCGAGGGTGGCCTCTTTTTTCTCATGAGAAAAATCGGCATAGGGGCGCCACGGGCTCTTCGGGGTATAGGCGAGCCCGGCGGTCAGCTTCTTGCGCACCACCTCCTTGTCGAACTCCGCCAGCGATCCCTGGGTCAGCGGGCTTTCGCCCGGCTGATAGACGCTGCGGCCGTGGTTGTTCCAGAAGAAGGGGGATTCCGAGTAGCCCAGCCGGGCACGCATACCGTCGTAGTGGCCCTGTTCGGTCGCCAGGCTGAAGCGCTCCATGCCGAGGTTTTTCACCGCCAGGCTGCCGTAGCGGGAGCCTTCTCCCCGGTATTGCAGGTCGGCGTTGAAGATGCCGAGCATGCCGCTGTCCTGCTGGCTGGGAACCCAGTTGCGAAAGCGGGTGGCGCCATCGTCGTTGGCATAGCCTGCACCCAGCCCCACCTCGCCAAACCAGCCCTCATCGCGTTCGCAGGACTTGCAGCTCCAGCGTTCGGTCTTGGCCGGTTTGCTCTGCTGCAGGGCGTAATCCCCGACTGCCAGCGGCTCCTCGGCCGCCTGGGCCGAGCAGACCGCCAGCAGGGAGAGCCAAAGTGTTGAGTATTTCATGACTTCTCTCCTCAGCGCCGCAGTGATTGACCGTTGGGATGGTTGGTCCCGTGGATCTGGTTATGACAGTTCAGGCAACTGCCGCCACGCACCTTGAGATCCCCCTCGGGGATGGAGACGTTGGCATGGGGCACGCTGTGGCACTCCTGGCACAGCTGGGGCACCCGCTTGTTGAGCAGCGCCTGGTTGATGGAGCCGTGCGGGCTGTGGCAGAGGGAGCAATCCTCGGTCACCGGTTCGTGTTCCCACAGGAAGGGGCCCCGTTTCTCGGCGTGGCACTCGTAGCAGCTCTCGTTGAGGCTGGGCTGCTTGAGGCTGGCCTCGTTCTGCGACTGGTGCGGGTTGTGACAGCTGGAGCAGGGCAGCTCGCCATTGAGAATGGGGTGGCTGGTGCGCTTGTGCAGATCGGCCTTTTGCTGGGCGTGGCAGCTGGTACAGGTCTCCACCTGCAGCTTGCTGTCCATCACCGGATCCTTGGCCTGGTGCAGGCTGTGGCAGCTGGTGCAGGAGACATCCTCCACCGCGTGAGCACTGGCATGCCAGCCCATCCGCTGGGTATCGGTGTGGCAGGAGAGACAGACGCTGTTCTGCTTCTCCACCGGAACCGGCGAGTCGGGGCCGAAGGTGATCATGGGTTCCCGCTTCTGCCCCTTGCGGGGATTGCGCGGGTGGTTGCCAGCGGGGCCGTGGCAGGCTTCACACTGCTTGTCGGCCATGGGGCCGTTCTGGTTGCCAAGGTTGCCGTGCACATTGTGGAAGATGCCGGTGGCGGGCTTGCGCGAGTCGGCATCGTGGCACTTGAGGCAGGTATCGGCCCCCTTGGGGGAGTATTTTCCCTGGTCGAATTTCTGGTCGAGGGTGGCCTCGACCTGCAGGCGCGGATCGGCATCGGCCGCCGGCTGGGCATCGCTCTTGGCCCAGACCGGCAGGCAACCGAGTGCCAGCAAACCCGCCAGGAGCCACTGCGGGGTGATTCTTTTCATATCGTGTCCTTCAACGGCAAAGGGCCGGGGGGAGGCATCCCCCCGGCCTGGTGGTCTCAACGGAAGTCATACACCTTGTGAACCTTGTCGACGCCCTGCTCCTGCCCGACGGCATGGCAGGACGCGCACTGTTCAACCCCGGTGGCGGCCTCTATCGTCTCTGCACCAAAGATGGCGCCGTTGTTCTTCATGTGGGTGGCCCACTCATCCCCGGCGACCGGGTTGTCCGGCTTGACCAGCCCCAGCGGCGACTTGAGGTGGCAGCTGGCGCAGACCACCAGGGTCGGACTGAAGAACTTGGGCTGCTTGTTGTCCGCCGTGGTCGCCACCAGCGAGGGTCGTTCATTCTGCTGATTGGGCAGATTGTACTGACCCTTGGTGTGGCAGGACTCGCAGTTGTTCAGCTTGCCCGGGAAGGTGGCATCACCGCTGCGATGGGAGCCGAAGGCGTGGAAGGAGTGCACGTGGTACTTCAGATCCCCCGGTACCCCCGCATAGAAGGAGGTGCGGGTGGCGTTGTGACAGCTGGTGCACTGGGCGAAGTCCTTGGAGGCGTGGGCCGAGCCCGCGTTGCCCTCGGTGTGGACAGCCAGATCCTTGTGACAGCCGTTGCAGGAGGCCAAATCCGCCCCTGCCTTGAGCACATAGCTGCCGTCGACCCCGCCTTCGACCCGGAAATAGGCCTTGACCGGGTTGATGGCCACGTAGGAGAGGGCGCTGGCGGTGCTGCTGCAGGGGAGCAGATCCCCGGCGGCGAAGGCACCGTTGCGATCCGCCTTGCGGGCCACGCACACCTGCAGTTCAGCGATAGTGGCCGCCAGGGTGCCGGTCACCTCGTTACCCACCTCTTTGCGGCACAGGAAACTGCCGCCGCCCTGGCTTTCGCACTTGGTGAAGTCAATCTTGTTGCCGGCGACGAAGGTCTGCGGGTTGGTGTAGCCCAGCTCGAAGCCGCTGCCCTGATCCCAGTTGACCAGCACGTAGGGAGCCTTGGCCAGATCGCCGTACTTGATGTACTTGAGCACCCCATCCATGGTCTCGACCGGCGTGCCGTTGGCGGTCACGGTCAGCTCGACCTCGATGTTGGGCGCGGCGTAGCGCACGTCGTCAAACTTGAACACCAGCTTGTCGCGACCGGCGGCCTCGTTGGCGAGGTAGCCCATGTGCACGCTGCTGGGGGACTTGGTGTTGCCGGCGGTCTCGGCGTGGCACTGGGTGCAGAGGGTGCCGCTGTTGATCTTGCCGTTGATGTGGCTGACGTAGCCGGTCGCCGTGGTGGAGTCCGCGTGGCAGGCGCCGCAGGGTTTCTCCTGGGCGTGCTGCCAGTTGTTGGCATCCGGGGTGGTCGGAGTGACGCCCTTGTGGCAGGTGTCGCAGTTGCGCGGATCCTGCGGGAAGTGGCTCACCAGCTTGGTGGCGGTGGCATCCAGGTTGCCGTGCAGCTTGTGCACCAGGGTGGTCAGATCGCCTCGTCCGCTGCCGGGCACGCTCTCGTTGTGGCAGGTGACGCAGAGCTTGGGATCGGCCCGGTTGCTGTGGTGAATAGGCTGCTTCATGTGGCAGCTGTCGCAGCTCTGCTGCTCCAGGATGTCGCGGGTCAGCAGCGGCGGCGTGCCGGCCGGTACCCAGTCCAGCACGTAGTCGGTGACAGGAATGCCGTTGCTGCCGCCAAAGTAGATGCCGAGGCGGTGGGTCGCTGCCTCATCCCAGCGGATCAAGCCGTTGTTGTCCTGCGAATCGCTCGGATAAGGGTCGCGCACCGTGGTGGCATTGAAGGAGAAGGTGTAGCGGTACTGGCCATTGCCAAGGGTTTCCAGCTTGCCGCCGTTCTCGCCGGTGGGCCGGTTGTTCTTGGTGCTGTAGATGAAGCTCTTCCAGATGACAGGGTCTTCCCGTTTGGCGTCGCGACCGGGGATCACCTTGGCCAGGGTGAAGGAGGGAAGGGTGGTTCCCAGCTCATAACCCTTGCCTTGCTTGTCGGTTACTTTGAATTGCACCGAGAGCTGACCGCTCTCGCCAAGTTGTGGGGTGGAGGCCGAGATCACCAGCGAATCTGGGGTTCCCGGAGGGGGAGGAGGTGGATCCGTCTTGTCGTTGCCATCACCGCCGCCCCCACAGGAGGAGAGGGTGAACACCATTGCTGAAGCCACCAATACTTTCCAGTATTTCATTGTTTTATCCTTTTTTATCGGACTTATTGTTCCATATATGAGCCAGCTCAAAAAATTCCCAAAAAGATACCACTTAAGGGTCAAAAGAGGACTAAATACGGTATAAATCATTTCCATCTTAATTGTAAGGTTTATATATTAGACGGCGTTGATCTAAGTCTCAAAAACGGATCGAAAATTAACCTTGAGTATAAAAATGTCTGTTTTTACTGGGGTTTATAGACCTTTTCTGGAAGAGGGATAAGAAATGAAACGCAGTGTGAAGCTGGAAATACTGGGACTGTCGTTGCTTTTGGGTTCTATTGGCACCGCACATGCCAGCCTGGACTCATTGGTGGATACATGTAACTCATGTCATGGAAATCAGGGGATCAGCACTCAGAACGATATTCCGACTATTGCAGGACTGGCAGAATCAAATCTTGCCGAGCAGATGCGCACCTACCTGGACGGCCGGCCAAGACCGTTAATCATGTCACCGGTGACACCAGCAAGAAGGGGAACATGACCGACATTGTTAAGGGCCTTAGCGACGAGCAGATCGACGAGTTGGCGGCGCACTATGCCGAGCTGCCCTACAAGCCGATGAAGCAGCCGTTCGATGCGGCGCTGGCCAAGGCGGGGCAGAAACTGCACGACGACTCCGGCTGCAAGAAGTGCCACTCTGAAGGGGGATCGGTGGCCGAAGACGAGGCCTCCATCCTCGCCGGCCAGCCCAAGGGCTACCTGCTGACCTCCCTGCAGGAGTTCAAGGCCGGCAAGCGCAGCAACGACGAGAAGATGAACAAGGCCATCATCGCCATGAGCGATGCCGACCTCAAGGCGCTGGCCGAGTACTACGCCAGCCAGCAGTAACGTCGCTGCCCCTCCCGTTGACGCAGCCACCCCGCTTCTGGCGGGGTGTGGTCTCGTGTTCATGACCGTCAAAGGAGCTGTCACCAGCTCCTTTTTGTTGCCAGGCGGGCAGACGGCACCCGGCGGGTGCCACCGTTTCGGAGTTTCCTATGAAAAAGATCATCAAGTGGCTGCTGCTCGCCTCCCTCGCCCTGGGGGCGGGTCAGCTGATGCTGGCCAGTGCGCAGGCAGCGGATGCCACGCCAGCTGCGCCGAGTGCCACATCCAGTGCCGATCAGGCAGCGCAACCCACCCTGGCCGAACGGCAGGCCAAGGCGGAAAAGAAGAAAGCTGCCGCCAAGAAGGCCGCGGCCCGTTTCGCCAAGTGCGAGAAGTGCCACGACGGGGAGGAGGGAATGCACGGCAAGCATGGTCAGGTCACCAACCCCAACACGGGGGAGCAGCTCACCTGCACCAACTGCCACGGCAATGCGTCGGCCGATCACCGTAAACAGCGCGGCGGCATGGTCGATGTGATGCGCTTTGGCAATGACGCCTTCCCGCTGAGCCAGCAGAACGGCGTCTGCATGAGCTGCCATGAACCGGACGATTTGCGCAAGGCCCTGTGGGCCCATGACGTGCACGCTACCCGGATCAGCTGCACCAGCTGTCACCAGTTGCACCCGGCCAAGGAGCCCATGGTGGGGATCCCCGAGAAGTCGCGCATCAAGCTGTGCGTCGACTGTCACCGCAAGCAGCACGAGGCCGATCTGGGCGGCGCCGTCAAGGAGGGCTCATGAACACGACCCGCCGCGACTTCATGGTGGGCATGAGCGCCGGCGCCCTGATCCTGCTGACGGGGGCCCCGCGCGCCCTGGCCAACAGCATGACCATCAAGGACGTGCGCTACGGCATGATCCACGACGAGACGGCCTGCATTGGCTGCACCGCCTGCATGGACGCCTGCCGCGAGGTGAACCAGGTGCCGGCAGGAGTGGCCCGCTTGCAGATCCTGCGCAGCGGCCCGGTGGGGGAGTATCCGGCGCAGGAGTACCGCTTCTTTCGCAAATCCTGCCAGCACTGCGACAACGCCCCCTGCGTGCACGTCTGCCCGACCGGCGCCTCCCACATCCGGGCGGAGGATGGCATCGTCGACATCAACCCCGACCTCTGCGTCGGCTGTCGCTATTGCCTGGCTGCCTGCCCCTATCAGGTGCGCTTCATCAACCCGGTCACCCGGGTTGCCGACAAGTGCGACTTCTGCCGCAAGACCAATCTGGCGGCGGGCAAGCAACCCGCCTGTGTCGAAGCCTGCCCGACCAAGGCGCTGGTGTTCGGCAATCTGGACGATCCCAACAGCCCTATCAGCCAGCGGCTGGTGCAGGAGACCACCTATCGCTACAAGCAGTTTCTCGGTACCTCGCCCAAGATGTACCGGGTGCCGAAAGGGGAGGTGAAGTCATGATCCCATCTCATCCGTATGACGCAGACCGGCTGACGGGAGGGAAGCACCATGTGGCATGATGCGTTTCACTTCGACTCGCTGGTGTGGGATGGACCCATCGCCATCTACCTGTTCCTGCTCGGTATCTCGGCAGGCTCGGCCACCCTCTCGGTGCTGCTGCGCCGGCAGGGAGCCGGCAGCGAGAGCGGCATCATCAAGGCGACCGCCATTCTGGCGCCGGTCTCGGTGATCCTGGGGCTACTTATCCTCATCTTCCACCTGGCCCGTCCCTGGACTTTCTGGAAGCTGATGTTCCACTACCAGTTCGACTCCGTGATGTCGATGGGGGTCATGCTGTTCCAGATCTACATGGCGGTGCTGTTCGCCTGGCTGGCGGTGGTGTTCAGAGCCGAGATCGAGGCCCTGCGCCGACGCCTGCTGGTGGACAAGCTCGCTTTTGTTGACGGCCTCATCGGCTGGCTTGCACGCTTCGAGCGGCTGCTGGCGCCGCTGTTGTTGCTGCTGGCCGTGCTGCTCGGGGCCTACACCGGCTTTCTGCTCTCAGCCCTCAAGACCTACCCCATGCTCAACAACCCGATCCTGCCGGCGCTGTTTCTGGTCTCCGGCATCAGCTCGGGGGTGGCCTCCACCATCTTGCTGGCGGTCACCCTGTTTCGGGAGGATGGCCACAGCCAGGGGGTGAGCTTCGTGCACCGCTTCGAGCGGCCCATCGTCGCCATCGAGCTGTTCCTGCTGCTCTGCTTCTTCACCGGCCTCTACTTTGGTGGCGGCCAGCGGGAAGCGGCCATGTGGGCGGCCATCGGCGGCGGTTTCTGGTCCCAGGTGTTCTGGTTCGGGGTCATCGGGCTGGGGATCCTGCTGCCCCAACTGCTGGGGCTGGTGGGCAGTCCGGCCAAGGCTCATCAACCGGCCCGGCTGGCGCTTATCTGCAGCCTGAGCCTGGTGGGGATATTGCTGCTGCGCTACTTCATCCTCTACGCAGGGCAGATGACGGTGATGTAGCTAGTGTGTAGCCACTGCGCAGATAGATAGCGGGCAAATCGCAGGCAAACAAAAGGCGGGATCTTCCCGCCTTTTTTATTGCCGCCAGCCAGCCAATTCAGATCAGCGCGCGCTGCTCGAGGCGCTGCTCGCCGGGGCGGCAGACCAGCACCGAGCCCTGCTCGAACCAGTCACCCAGCACGATGCGCCGGGCTGGCGCGCCGTCGAGGTTGAAGTCGTGGATGGCGGGTCTGTGGGTGTGGCCGTGGATCATCATCCGGCAGTCGTGCTGGCGCAGCATCTCGTCCACCGCCGCCGGGGTCACGTCCATGATGGTCTGGCTCTTGTGGGCGTTCTCCATCTGGCTCTGGCCACGCATCTTGTAGGCGATGGCCTGGCGGCGCGCGAGCGGCAGGCGCAAAAAGAGCCAGCGCAACCATTTGAGCTGGGTGATGCGGCGAAACTTCTGGTAGCCCTCATCCAGGGTGCAGAGCAGATCGCCGTGGCTCAGCACCACCCGCTCGCCATAGAGCTCGATGACGCAGGGATCCCCCAGCAATGTCATGCCGGCGCGTTGGGCAAAGGCCTGACCCAGCAAGAAGTCGCGGTTGCCGTGAATGAAGTAGAGCGGCACCCCCTGCTGGCTCAGGGCCGCAAAGGCGTCGGCTACCTCGCCGTGGAGGGGATTGGGATCATCGTCGCCAATCCAGAATTCAAACAGATCGCCCAACACATAGAGGGCATCGGCGCCGGGGGCGTCGTGCGCCAGAAAGCGCACCAGGGCGGCGGTCATGTCGGGCCGCTGGGCACACAGGTGAATGTCGCTGATAAAGAGGGTGCTCATGAGAAAGTGCGCTGGGCCCTGTTGAGGTGGCTGGAAGTGGAACTGGTATTGGTATTGGTATTAGAGCTGGAAGTGAAGTGGGTGCCCGTCGCCCTCGGCTGCCACGTCAATCGGGCAAGCTCGCCGCCCTCCAGAGTGAGCAGCGCGGCATACGGGTCGCCGGCAAGGCCCAGCAAGTGGCACATGGCCGCTTCCCCTTTGAGCCCTTCATCAAGACGCAGGCGCAGCACTTGGTGATAAAACGCCGCGCCGAACTGCTCAAGCAGCGCAGCCATCAGGCTGAGGTGGCGCCAGCCGTTGAGGCGCTCGAGGGGGTCCGGGGTGAGGTAGAGCTCAAGGGGCCAAGGGTGGCCATCGGCGCCGGTGACGGTCTGCTCGGCGAGCCAGATGTCAGCACCCTTTTGTGCAACCCGCCAGCCTTGGGCGGCCAGCGACTCGGCAAACGCGGCCGAGTCCGGATGGCGACAGACGATGTCGAGATCGCTGCCGGGGCGGTCGAGCCCGATGGCGACCGTGCTCACCAGCGCCAGGTCGCTGCACTGCGCTGTCAGCGCATCCCGCACCCCGGCCGTGAGCAGGGCATGGGCCGAGCGTTGGCGCGGGTTGCCGTGGGCCAGGTAGTCGAGACGGCGCCAGTCGATGGGGCCGGCCTTCGCAGATGGAAAAACTGCGGCCGGGGCCGCAGTCAGTTCATCTCGCAGAAGGCAGAGATCACTCGGCAAGGGTCACCTTGGTGATCACGACGTCTTCGGTCGGCACGTCCTGGTGGATGCGGCCGTAGTTGCCGGTCTTGACGCCCTTGATCTTGTTGACCACGTCCATGCCGGCGGTCACTTCACCGAACACGCAGTAGCCGAAGCCTTGGGTGGTGGCGGATTTGAAGTCGAGGAAGTCGTTGTTGTTCACGTTGATGAAGAACTGGGCGCTGGCAGAGTGCGGCTCCATGGTACGGGCCATGGCGATGGTGCCGACCTTGTTGGACAGGCCGTTGGCCGCTTCGTTCTTGATGGGGGCGCGGGTGTCTTTCTCTTCGAAGCCAGGGGCATAGCCGCCGCCCTGGATCATGAAGCCGTCGATGACGCGGTGGAAGATGGTGTTGTCGTAGTGGCCGTCACGGCAGTATTGCAGGAAGTTGGCCACGGTTTCCGGGGCTTTTTCAGCGTTCAGGGTGAGGGTGATGTCGCCGTGATTGGTGTGCAGAGTGACCATGATATGTCCTTTCATTTGATGCGGGCGACCAGGTGCCCGCAGGTGTATGGCATAAAGTGGTGGCAATTCTAGCCCATCAGGGCCCTGCGGCATAGATGGTGCACCTGATCCGGCACGTTTTCTGCCTCGTTTTCTACGCGGGATGCGGGTAGAATGGCAGGCCATTTTACTCACAGGCAGTGGTCATAAGATGCTGAAGATATACAACACACTCACTCGTCAAAAAGAAGAATTCAAACCTATCCACCCGGGCAAGGTGGGCATGTATGTGTGTGGCGTCACTATCTACGATCACTGTCATATCGGCCACGGCCGCACCTTCGTCGCCTTCGACGTCGTCGCCCGTTACCTGCGCTACAGCGGCTATCAGCTCAACTACGTGCGCAACGTCACCGACGTGGACGACAAGATCATCAAGCGCGCCGCCGAGACCGGCGTCACCTGTGACGATCTGACCGAGCGCCTGATCGGCGACATGCACGCCGACTTCGATGCCCTCGGCATGGTGCGCCCGGACGTCGAGCCGCGCGCCACCCAGCACATCGGCGAGATCATCGAGCTGGTGCAATCCCTGCTGGATAAAGAGCACGCCTACGTGGCCGACAACGGCGATGTGATGTTCATCGTCGACTCCTACGCCGACTACGGCAAGCTCTCCGGCCAGGATCTGGAGCAGCTGCAGGCCGGCGCTCGCGTTGACGTGGTGGATGCCAAGCGCAACCCGCTCGACTTCGTGCTGTGGAAGATGTCCAAGCCGGGCGAACCGACCTGGGACAGCCCCTGGGGCCCGGGCCGTCCTGGCTGGCACATCGAGTGCTCCGCCATGAATTCCAAGCACCTTGGCAACCACTTCGACATCCACGGCGGCGGCTCCGATCTGCAGTTCCCGCACCACGAGAACGAGATTGCCCAGTCCTGCTGCGCCCACGGTGGCGACTACGTCAACACCTGGATGCACAGCGGCATGGTGATGGTGGATAAAGAGAAGATGTCCAAATCCCTTGGCAACTTCTTCACCATCCGCGATGTGCTGGCCCACTACGACGCCGAAACCGTCCGTTACTTCCTGATGTCTGGCCACTACCGCAGCCAGCTCAACTACTCGGAAGATAACCTCAAGCAAGCCCGCGCCGCGCTGGAGCGCATGTACACCGCCCTGCGCGATCTGCCGGTCGCCGCTGCTGCCGGTGGTGACGAGCAGGTGGCTCGCTTCAAGGAAGCGATGGACGACGACTTCAACACCCCGGAAGCCTACTCCGCTCTGTTCGATCTGGTGCGCGAGATCAACCGCCAGAAGGGTGAAGACATGGCCGTTGCCGCCGCGCTGGGCGCCCGTCTGCGCGAGCTGGGCGCCGTGCTCGGCATCCTGCAGCAAGACCCCGAGGCTTTCTTGAAGGGTGACGAAGCGGACGAAGAGGTTGCAGAAATCGAGCGCCTGATCGCCGAGCGCAATCAGGCCCGTGCCGACAAGAACTGGGCTGCCGCCGATGCCGCCCGCAACCGTCTCACCGAGATGGGTATCGTGCTGGAAGACAGCGCCGGCAAGACCAGCTGGCGCCGTGCTTAAGGCCGGTGGCCCTGTTGGTGCCTGATGCCAACAGGTTGACCTAATAAAAAACCGCAGCCCTGGGGCTGCGGTTTTTTTGTGGCCTGTCGTGAAGTCTCGGCATCCTTCAGTCTGATCCCCTCGCCCCTCGCCCCTTGCGGGAGAGGGTTAGGGTGAGGGGGGCTAACCTCTTTGGCTCGCCTGTCTGGCGGGCAAGCCGATGGTTTGGCTTTCAGCCTAAAAGAGGCGAGGGCTCTACCCTCGAAGGGGTTTCGCCGCCGCTGCGCGGCTTGGCGAGTGACTTTTGAAAGACCAAAAGTCTTCTCCCCCGGCAAACCGCCCGCTTCGCGGGTTCCCTCGACTCGTCCAACGGGTCGGACGGAGCGCCGCAGACGGCACATCCCTGTGCCGACTGCGGCTGCGCCATCATCCTTGATGGCGCACCTGACCCGTTGAACTCGACTCGGCGGTTTGCAGGGGGAACCAATACCGTGCCCGCCCGTGGCTTTATCTTTCTGGTCGACCGTTTATTACGCCGCAGGGGGAGAGCAGTGCAAGGGGGGAGATATTGAGTGAAAAATGTTTGGGAAATAGAAATAAAAACCGCAGCTCAAGGCTGCGGTTTTTTAGAAGATTTAATTTATGAATGAGTTTTGTAACTCATATTTTGATTCCATTCTGGATGTGTAATTTTTCAGATCTTCAATATAACCTATGATGTTCTTAGATGATTTGTCATTTGCTATATGTTCTATATTTGTTTCATCAATTGTAAGAACGAAATTTGGTTGTAATTCAGACTGGTAAGTAACTTGCGTGGTGATTTTTATATGTGCATTTTTGTTCCATGAAGCATTATCATGTGAAAGTTCTTCCTTTTTCTCCCTTTTACGATCTTCATTCACTTGTTCAAGTGTTTGTGTAAAGTCATCATACACTCTGTTGTATAGATCTGTAGTTTTTGCATTTATAGAAATTATAGGTTCTTTAGAACCATCCAATGTGACTTCATATGTGGAGGTTACATTTTCTCTATAAACCTTTCCCAGTCTGACCTTACCAGACACCAACGGGAGAATATTCTTGGAGTCGATATAGCTATTTATCTTGTCAATGCTAAAAATTGATGCAGATAGAATAATGCTAACGCTTAATATTAAAGTGCGGTTCATATAGTTCTCTTTTATAGGTGGGAATGTATTTTTGATTTATAAATCTAGTAGTTTAAAAACATGTTTTAACCATGGTAATTTATTCGATGGAGTAACACTCTTTATATAATTTACCGCAAAGTCTACTTTTTTACCTGGAATTGAAAAAAATTCATTCATTGCATTTCTTTGAGTTTGTCTATAGTCAAATGCTAAACCTGATGGCTTGCTTTGATCTATGTTTTTAAGGAGATCTGGAATTACATGATAGATCACGTCACTTTCTACTGACTGTTGTATTAAAGTCTCTATGAAAAGATTTGCATCAAGGCAGTCTTCAATTTCTGTGGGTGGATTTGTTATGTCAGAATTGATATCTATCAATTCTGTTTCATGACTTGTATTGATGAGCCGCTTTATGTTTATATTTTTAGACCTTGGGGTGTTGACTCTATCGTTAGAGGTTCTTTCATCTGTATCAACGATAAAAAGAGCTGATCCCTTTACACTATTTAAATCACTATCGATTGCTAGGTTTAAATATTCGTATATTTTTTTTACTTGTGGGGAACCACCAACGGCTAAAACTCTTACTTCATGCTCTTCAAGATACTTATCAAGATAAATCTTGTCCGATGAACCCTCACATATTATCCACTTGTAGCTATTCCCATTTGTGATAGATAGTAAGATAGATTGAACTAAATCGTGGATGCCTTTTACTTCAATAGTGTCTGGCATTTTTCCTTTAGTTTTGACTTTAATTGCTCGAATATCTTCTCTAAATCTCTTGAGATCTAATAATGCAGTTTCATTAGAGGATGAAATGTATGTTGCAGAACCTTTAGAAACAACAGGCATAAATCCATACCAATGAGTTGTTATAATGGTCTGTATTCCTTGCTCGGCTATATTTTCCAGTTTTTCAAACTGCTCAAAACAAAATTATGCATGTAACGAAATCTCAGGCTCGTCTATAGCAATGATCGTTGTTTTAAATAATGTGTTTATATTCATGTTTAGAAATGATTTGATTACGTCAATTAATGCTTTTCTTTTTTCTCCTGAGCTTAAATGGGATACTGGCACTAAATTTACACCATCCTCACAATAGCTAAGTGTCTTGTCTGAAAAATACGTTTCTATAATTTTTTGGCTTAAATGGCTTCGATTGAATTGACTCTGCCGCTTCGAAGGACGTTTAAACTTATACTTGTTAAGTTGTTCTGATAAAGTATTAAGGTAAGCATTCAAGTCTTCATTTATTTTTCTTATGAATGCATCGTCAACAATCTCCTTGATAGTATTTTCAAGTTGTTGACCTAATAAAAACTGTAACGTGTTACTTTCTAATCTAGAATATTCACTAATTTCAATATCAGATGGTATGTAAAGATAGTCATAAGAGCTCTTTATCTTTTCATAGACATCTTTAAGAGCACTTTCTTTGCTTTCATAACCTGACTCATCCTTTATTCTCTGTTCGTAGTCGGGAATGCTGTCAAAGATCCCCAAGAATAAATCGGATTGTCTTTTTGGTTCTCTTTTTATTAACCCAATTGGAATTAAGTAATATTCATCTTTATTTAAGTGTTTAAATAGAATATCTCTATGTTCGCAAAATTGTGTTGCGAATTTAATTTGAGATGAATTGAAATCTTCACTTTCAATTTGGTTTGTTATATCACTAATTAAACTAAAGCATTTTTTAAGCTGAGAATCTCTTGGTAGCTCAGACTTCTTTATCATAAAAAGTAAGGTGATGTATGGCTCTCTACCGGCATAACCTTTATTTCTTGTTTCGAAATTTACATCTATATCATCGATATCATGTTTATTTAAAAAGTCGTTAATCGCTGACAGTAGACTGCTTTTACCAACACCATTTTCACCAATGAGTGCAGAGAAATTATTTCCATTACTAAGGCTGATATAGTTTATATTTTTGAAGTTCTTATAGTTTCTAATTATTACGGATGTAATCATAACTTTTCTTCATAGTAGATGATTGGTTCTTGATAGCTGACAATTGGCATCGTAGGATATAATGAATGAAGTGAATTACACCACTGTTTCCATACCAAATCATACAGGATGTAGCTAGTCACTAATTTTTCATGCCAGTATTTTATATTTTACGCGGATTGTGGGACGGTTATTAACGCTGTAGTTTTAAGTGCGAGGCTAGTAATAAATTTCTTTCCCAATTTCTTTTATGTCCAGTTTGTTTGAGCCTGGATAGAACCCATCCATTTCAATAGGCTTAGTAACGGGGATGAAGATATCTCTCTGTTCAGTTTTAAAATTTGGTGAAATATCTTCATTCTCACAACCATCTTGATATGTTTTATAAGTGGCTTTGCCAGTCGTTACATTGAAGTCGAACTCAAAGAACCCTTCGCATGGCGCTCCATAATTTATTGTGGCACCAATTAGATACCATGATTTATTATTAAAGCGATATCTATGAATGTAACTCCATTTTTGTCGGCTACCACCAAAATGCTCAATGACGATAGCCCCTCGTTGTATTTCAATGCTCATGAATGGATCCCCCATCATGCCGCCATGGGCACTATCTAGTAGGGGGCCTTGCGAAGAGTGCCATAAGGCCCACTTATCTTGCTTCTTTTTATATATAAGAAGTGCTCTTTGTGTTCCTATTTCACCGTCCAACCCGGTGTCCAGAACAATGACTTTTTCATCGATACCATCTTTATCCAAATCACCAACTGCCTCGCTAATCACCTTCGCAGTGATATTTTCTTGACTCGGTTCTTCAGCAAGTGCTGCATTTAAAAATAATGAAAAGATAAAAGTGAATAGATACTTCATAAAACCTCGTTGTTGTTAGATTTAAATATATTCAAGTCGATGCTGGCCGTGTGGCAAACGGATGAGCCGGGGCTTCTGATGAAAGAGGGCAAACAAAGCTGCGGGAGAAACCCTGTCGAGGACGAAGTCCTCGTGTCCCGCATGGCGTAGCTATACCATTCAGGCGTAGGGCGACATTCCGTCGGGGAATGACGTTAGCCCCCCTCACTCTAACCCTCTCCCGCAGGGGGAGAGGGGATCGTTCCCCGGTGCAATGCGCTTCGCTTATTGGCACCCTACCTTGCTCCCGCAAGGGGGGAAGGGATGGTTACCGCGGACGATTACGCTGCGCTAATCGACCCTACAGGCTTATTGCACCCTGCGCCTCATCCCGTGGTGGGAGAGGCGACCCTCCCGCTGCTTGGTGCCCCATCCTCTGGAATGCTAGGATGCCCAACCGTCCTTTATCCAACCCTTATCAGTTATGGCAAACCGGCTCGTTGGCAGTAAAAACAGGATCACTCGGGCAGGGCGCTGGCTGGCAACCCGTGGCGCCGCGCTCTTTGCCGAACTCTCGGAGTTTCAGCAGCGCATCTGGGTGGTCAGCATAGTGAACGACACCTACACGGATACCTTTATCGTCAATGAAGGCAGCTTCGCGGAGCCCATGCAGTGGATGCGGCGCAAGCAGTACAGCGCCGACATGCTGCAGCGGGTCGATGCCATGCACCGTTCCCAGGTGATCCAGGTCGAGCTGGGTGACATCCGCCATCGCCTGATGCGGGTCAAATAAACCGGATAGCGCCGAGCCCTATTGGGCGTTCGGCCAAACAGGGAGGTGGACTCACAGACCGCGCGCTATCTGCCAAAGACGCTGCCGCCCCTGACTGTCGCCGCCACCTTGCGCCCTTGACCATCCATGAATATTCGGGGCCAACAGGGGCCGATGGTCATCTTACGGAACCCTCCTCGGCGGGGCCATCCAAATCCATGAAATTAGTGATGCAACTATCAGAATTAAATGGTTTTTCTCCTTTGCTGCAAAGTGGCAACCGGCGGTTGACCCGTGGCCGGGGTGTGATGAAAGATGAGCGCCGCGTCTGGCTGATAAGCAAAATAAGCAGAGCACCGGACAGAGTGGGAGGCAGAGCGGGACCGCGCCACCGACAAAGGCGATGAGCGCCAGGCGCCAGCATGGGCCCAACCTTCGACAGCATTCGCGCCGCAGCCAATAACGCCGCACGACAGGTGCCGCTGCCTTCAATAGGGAGTGCTCACCATGGCTCAGATCGGGCCGGCCTCGCGTTGGTTGCAAACGGATCGCGTTGCCGGGCAATCGAGGGTCGTTCGACGACAAAGGCTGCAAAAACCGCAAACATTGTGCCACGGCGGGGGCGCGGAGCTTGTGAAGACCCTTCGGGGTTGGCTATCGTTTCAGCAATAGACATGCAAGCAGGGAGGTGTGCATGGACAGAATATTGCAGGCGTTGTCGCTGCAAGTGACCGGGGCGCGGGATCTGGAGAGCCTGACCCGCCCGCTGCTGGAGATGCTCGAGACGGTCACCGGGCTCGAGTCCACCTATCTGACCGAAATCGACCTCGGTCACGACACCCAACATATCCGCTTTGCCCGCAACGCCGCCGACCTGCAGATCCCCGAAGGAGCCTCGGTGGCCTGGGACGATACCCTCTGCCGACGGGCCCTCGAAGAGGGGCGTTTTTACACCGAAGATGTCGCGAGCTGCTGGGGGGATTCCCAGGCGGCGCAGGCCCTTGGCATTCGCACCTACCTGAGTTGCCCGGTACGCACCCCTTCGGGTTCCCTCTATGGCACCCTGTGCGCCGCCAGTGCCGAACACAAGCCGCTGACGGCCGGCGCGGATCACCTGCTCGCCTTCTTTGCCCGGCTTATCGCCGAACAGGTGGAGCGCGAACAGCTGCTTCAGCAGTTGCAGCAGGCCAACCACGAGCTGTCGCGCCAGGCGCTGAGCGACCCGCTGACCGGGCTGCCCAACCGGCGGGCGCTGATGCACGAGCTCAACCGCCTCTTTTCACTGGCGGAGCGGGTCGAGTATCCGCTGCTGCTCGGCTTTATCGATCTCGACGGCTTCAAGGCCATCAACGACACCCACGGTCACGACACCGGCGACCTGTTGCTGCAACGGGTCGCCGGGGCGCTGTCAACCGTGCTGCGCGGCAGCGATCTGCTGGCGCGAGTGGGGGGCGACGAGTTCGTGGCGGTGGGGATGGGGCCGCAGTGCGGCGAAGAGACGCGGGAGGCGGCGGTGCAGGGCTTTCAGCGCAGGTTGTTCGAGGCGAGCCTGGTGCAGCTCGAGGTGCCCGCCGGCCTGCTGCACTACCCCGGCGCCAGCGTGGGGGTGGTGGCCATCGATCCGGCCAGCAGCACGGTGGACGAGGCGCTGAGGCTGGCAGATGCCTGCATGTACGAGGTCAAGCGCCAGCGCCGCCGGCCGAGCTGACTGCGCAGGCGGATCAGGCAAACAAAGGGGCCCCGGCGGGCCCCTTTTTCATGCCGTTCCTCAGCGGGCGGGGAAGTACTTGGCCTGGATCTGCTGGAACTCGCTGCTGGCCAGCACCTGGGTCAGGCCGTTCTGGAACTCCTTGACCAGCTCGTCGCTCACCGGGTGGCTGAAGGCGAAGCAGAACTGCTCCGAGCTCAGCATCCAGAACACCTTGAACTGGGCGGGATCCAGCTGCTGGGAGGCGATCAGATCCAGCATGGTGGTCTTGTTGGTGGAGATAAGATCGACCCGGCCCGAGGTGAGCATCTTGAGCGCCTGGGGCAGGCGGTTGGCGGTCATGATCTTCTGCTCGTCAAAGCCGTTGTTGAGCAGCAGCTGCTCCCCCACGTCGGCCCGCACCGCCCCTATGTTGTACTTTTCGGCATCTTCCAGCTTGGCGATGTTGACCGGGCTCTTGGCCAGCCCCATCAGCACGATTTCGGCATAGCCGATGGGGCAGGCCCACTTGAACAGCGGATCCCGCGCCTCGGTGCGGGCGGTGGAGAAGAGCACCACGTTGGGTTTCTGGGTCAGCAGGTAGTAACCCCGCGCCCAGGGCATGATGGTGATGGGCTGCTGCGGGGTGTTGGTCTTTTGCCAGACCTGCTGCAGCAGCTCGACGGCGAGCCCGGTGGGGGCGCCGGATTCGTTGGAGAAGTTGTAGGGTTTGTACTCTTCGGTGAGGTAGTGCAGCTTGCCAAGCTCCGGGCTGGCCTGGGCGAGGGTGACAAACGCGAGCGCGGCGAATCCAATCCATTTTTTCATGTTGGCCATCCTGGTGGGGTGTAGCGTCATTCTCAAGTGTTATCAAAGCCCGTCAAATCGCCACTCACGGCGTACTTTCGGTGGAAGGTAACCTTGGCCTTGCTCAGGGTACGGACAGGTATTTGAGCTGCAGCCGCTGATATTCCGAAGAGGCGAGCGCCTGGGTGAGGGCGCGCTGGAACTGCTTGATGACGCCGTCATCCACCTGGCGACTGAAGGCGTAGCAGAGCTCCTCGGCATTCAGCACGAAGGCGACTGTGAAATCATTGGCATCGAGATGCAGCGCCTTGATGGCGTCATAACCCGCCAGCTTGCCGGTGGCCAGCAGATCGGCGCGGCCCGACACCAGCATCTTCAGCGCCTGGCTCAGCCGGTTGGCGGAGATGATGCGGCTCTCGTCCATGCCACGGTTGAGCAGCAATTGTTCGGAGGCATCGGCGCGCACGGCGCTGATGCGGTAGTCGTTGATCTGCTCGACGGCGCTGAGGGTGAGGGGGCGGCGCTTGTGGGCCAGCAGCACGTACTCGGAGTAGCCGATGGGGCACACCCACTTGAACAGGGGGTCGCGGGTGTCGGTGCGGGCGGTGGAGAAGAGCACCACGTTGGGTTTCTGGGTCAGCAGGTAGTAACCCCGCGCCCAGGGCAGGATGCGAATGGGCTGGGCGGGGGTCTGGGTGCGCTGCCAGATCAGTTGCAGCAGATCCACCGCCAGTCCGCCGGGCTGACCGGTCTGGTCGGTGAAGTTGTAGGGGGGATACTCCTCGCTCAGGTACTCCAGCTTGCCGAGCTCGGCCTGCGCCGTGCCAAGGCATGACAACAGCAGCAGGCAACCGCAAAACCTTATCCTCATGGGTATTCCTTGGTATAGCGCGGGCAATCCATCTTGCCCTAGTGTGGGCAAAAAAGCCTGATATTGCCAGTAGTTACCAGCGCGCTCTGGTATTTCCCACCGGTTTTAGCTGCTCATCGCGCAGCCCCACCAAGAGCGCCTTGCCGCTCTCCTGCAGGCGAAATTCGCCGTAGCGCGCCGCCTCGTACTGCTCGCCGGTGCCCTCTTCAAAGAAATAGGCATCGGGGCCGATGAGCCACTGGCCGTCGCTGCGGCGCACCTGCAGCCGCCGCTCATCGCGGGCCAGCTGATCCGGCTTGCCCCCTTCCACCCAGCTGGCGACCTGTTGCTCGTCGAGGCGGATCACCAGGGTGTCGGCGGGAGCCTCATCCTGCTGCCGGTTGCCAAGCTGGCGAGCCAGCTCGTAGTTGAGGCGCATGTAATCCCCCTGCATCAGGGAGCGGGGGTCGACCGGGGCGAGGCGCAGCAGCACCACCTCGCCGCTGCTCATGGCGCGCTCAAAACGCCAGACGGTGACGTTGATGGCCGCCAGGATGGCGAGGCCGGTCAGCAGAAGGGCGAGTCGTCTCATGAGGGGCTCCGTAGGCTCAGCCGTTTGAGCAGCTGGCGGGCGCCGAGCAGCAGGGCGCCCGAGCCCAGCAGCAGCCAGGATTTGGTCATCAGGGTCAGCCCCAGATCGTAGTAATAGAGGGAGCCGAAGCCGACCAGCAGTAGGCCGGCCAGGGTCATCAGACCGACGCTGCCGGCATAGAAGCCGAGCACCAGCACCAGGGCGCCGGCCCCCATGCCGGGGATGAGGGCGCTGATCAGCACCAGCGGCAGCCCGTACAGCAGCGGCAGTTTCAGCCTGATCATGAGCCCCAGCAGCAGGGCGGCGCAGAGCAGCGGGTTGAGCCAGAGCGGCAGGCGGGAGTGGCCCAGCTCGTCGAGCATGCTGGCGCCGCCGTCCCACAGCGGGTGGTGCAGGCGCCCCAGCACCAGCAGGGAGAGCGCCAGCCCCAGGGTGAGGGATTCATAGAGCTGATGGCGCAGTGGATCGCGCTCGGCCTGCAGCCAGCAGAGCGCAACTGCCGTCATCACCAGCGGCAGGGCCAGCAGTTGCAGGCCGAGGCAGGCGAGGGCAAGCGCCAGCAGGATGGCGGCGGCGAAGCTGTGAAACAGCCGGATCAGCCAGTGCTCGAACAGGGCGGCGATGGCCAGCGACAGCAGGGCGAGGCCGAACCAGAGCGGAGCCGAGTGCAGATCCAGCCGATCGAGCAGGCCGTAGAGCAGCCAGGCGTCGCCGGCCAGCGCCAGCGCCAGCACGAACTGATCCCACAGATCGCTGCGGGTGGCGAAGCGGTTGAGGCAAAAGGCGATGACCATCAGCACGACGCCCATCAGCAGGGCGCTGTCGGCATCCCGGGTGAGCTGGGAGAACGACATGAACAGGAAGAACAGCAGGAACAGGGCGGCAATCCAGCCCACCATGCCGAGCAGAAAGCGGCTCGACCAGTGGGGCTGGTCGTCCCGGGGGGCATCCCCTTCCACCAGTTGTGCCTGTTGCAGTCGCTGCCAGGGGGTCAGATCACTCATGGGGCCTCCGTTGTTGTTGCAGCCAGCGGCTGGCCGCCACCGACAGGCCGATGGCGATGAGGCAGAGCAGCAGGAAGCCGTCCACGTCCGGCTCCATCCATTTGCCGAGCGCGGTCAGCAGCACCACGATGAGGCTCAGGCAACCCATGGCGAGCCCGGCGATGAATCTGTGGTGCCAGCGCAGGTAGGCGGCCGCCAGCCAGCCGAGCCAGGCCGGCCAGACCCAGGGGGAGGCGACATCGAACAGTGCCAGCAGGGTGAGCAGGGTGACGCCGAAACCGGCGGCCAGCCCCGCTAGCCAGGAGGGCATCAGCCGGTAGCGGGCGGGCACCAGCAGCAATATGCCCCAGAGTGCGGCGTTGAACAGGGTCAGGCACCAGCCGAGGGCCTCCTCGTTGAAGGCGAAGAAGAAGTTGAACAGCCCGAGCCGCCAGTAGAGCACCAGCGCCAGCTGGCCGAGCAGCCAGCTCAAGGTCCACAGCAGCGGGCTCTGACCGAGTGCCGCCAGCGGCAGCAGCATCAGCGCCCAGGTGGCGAACAGCTGCCAGGGATCGGCACCGGTCTGGTAGGTCTGCCCCACCAGCGCCAGCAGGGCGCCGATGTTGAGGGCGATGGCGAGCAGCAGCGCCTGGCGCTGACTATCGGCGAGGGGCTTGCGCCACAGCAACAGCAGCATGGCGAGCAGCGGCAGCTCCAGCAGCGCGAGGCGCGAGAGGCGGCCCAGCTCCTGCCAGTTGAAGGCGACGAAGAACACCAGACCGGCGCCCAGACACAGGCTGCCAAGCCAGAGCAGCAGCCGATCGAACAGCCACTGCCAGCGGGCAGGGCCGGGGGGCAGCTCGCACAGGGCGAGGGCGGCGGGCAGACTGGTCCGCTCGAGGCGTTCACGCCTGACCCAGTCGAGCAGCGTCTGTCTTGAAGTGAAGTGCATGGGATGCTCCATCAGGTTTGCCGCATTATGCCACGGCCATGGTGCCGATTGGCAGCCCCCGTCTGCGGACGCGACCAGCCCGCAAGCGGGTGCAAAAAAGCCCCGCCAAAGGGCGGGGCTTGCTTGCAAGGACACGACATGGGCGCGGGAGTGGCGTCGGCAAGTGCTCACCCTTGCCTCGCCACCTTCTGATCCTGCCGGGTCAGGCGAACAGCAGGGTGCTTACCCCGAGGCCCACAAACAGGATGGCGCAGGCGATGCGGATCCCCTTGAGCGGCAGGCGATCGGCACCCAGCTTGCCAAGCAGCACCACCGGTACGTTGGCCAGCATCATGCCGAGGGTGGTGCCGGTGATGACCTGGGTCAGCGAGTCGTACTTGGCCGCCAGCAGCACGGTGGCGATCTGGGTCTTGTCGCCGATCTCGGCGATGAAGAACAGCACGAAGGTGGCCATGAAGGGACCGTATTTGTCGAGCGGGCTCTCCTCGTCGTCCATCTTGTCCGGCACCAGGATCCAGGCGGCCATGGCGATGAAGGCACCGGCCACCAGGTAGGTCATCACCTTGGGATCGAGCCAGCGGCTGATGAACTCGCCAAGCCAGGCGGCGCCGGCGTGGTTGAGCAGGGTGGCTGCCAGCATGCCGGCGATGATGGGCCAGGGCTTGCGAAAACGACAGATGAGCAACAGCGCCAGCAGCTGGGTCTTGTCGCCGATTTCGGCGATGGCCACGCTGAGGGTTGAGGTTAACAAGGCTTCCATAAAAATGACCGGGGGACGGAATTGTTATACCTGAGACAAGCCTGCGCCATCCGTCCCCGGTATTGGCACTGGCCCGTCAAAGGTCTTGTCAAATCCGCGGCTGGCGTGGATCACCCTGACCATGGTGAGTTGGCACCAAGTATGTTGATCAGGGTCGCGAACCGGTTTGGGGCCGGCTGGCGAGACTACTCCCCCTCGATGGGAGCGGGCATTCTAGGGAAAAAGCGAAAGTGACGCAAGCCGGGCGGCGCGGGGATCAGCCGCCCACCAGCTTGACGCTGAAACCGGCCTTCTCGAGCTCGGCCTTGATCAGATCCCGTTTGTCCCCCTGGATCTCGATCACCCCCTCTTTCAGGCCGCCGCCGGTGCCGCACTTTTTCTTGAGCAGGGTGGCGAGGCTCTTTTGCTGTTCGGCCGGGACGCCGTGGATGGTGATGACCCCGGCGCCCTTGCGCCCCTTGGTTTCGCGGCGAATTCGCACCACCCCGTCGGTGGGGAAGGGGGAGGCGGCTTGCGGCTGGCTCTGTTCTTTGATGATGCCGCCGTCCGTGCTGTAAACCAGGCGGCTGTTGTTGTCGTGACTCATGGCAGTTATTTGTGGGTTAGCTAAGCGGAGTTTGATTTTACTCAAATAAGCGTTGAAAACACGGATTATAATGCCCCCAAGTAAAAGAGAATTATTATTGTTTAACTTCAGGAGTCAGTCATGGTACTCGCGCAGTTGTCACCGGGACAGAGTGCTCGCATCAAGAACATGAATCAATTGACCCGTCCCCTGCGGCGCAAGCTGATGGTGATGGGCTTGTTGCCCCAGACTGAAGTCATCTATTTGCGCGCGGCCCCGCTCGGGGATCCGCTGCAGATCCAGTGTCAAGGGATCTGCCTCTCCATGCAAAAAAGCCTTGCCCAGCAAATCGAGGTCGAGCCGGTATGAACTACTCCCTGGTAACCGTCGGCAATCCCAATAGCGGCAAGACCTCCCTGTTCAACGCCCTGACCGGGGCCCGCCAGCAGGTGGGCAACTGGAGCGGCGTCACCGTCGACAAGAAGATGGGCGAATTCACTGCCCAGGGCCACGACTACAAACTGATGGACCTGCCCGGCATCTACAGCCTGGCCAACCAGGAGGGGAGCCTGGACGAGCAGATCGCCAGCCGCTTCGTGGAGGGCCAGCAGCCGGATCTGCTGCTCAACGTCATCGATGCCGCCAACCTGGAGCGCTCCCTCTACCTCACGCTGCAACTGCGCGAGCTGGGGCTGCCCATGGTGGTGGTGCTCAACAAGATGGACATCCTGCAAAAGCGGCGCATCACCATCGACGAGAGCAAGCTCGCCAACACCCTCGGCTGCCCGGTGGTGGCCCTCTCGGCCCACAACCGCCAGCAGGTCGCCGCCTTCAAGCACCAGATCCAGCAGTTCATCGGCCAGCCGCAGCCGGCGCTGTTGCTGGACTACGGCAGCGAGCTTGAAAAAGATCTGGCGGAGCTTGAGACCCTGCTCGCCCCACACCACCTCACCACCCGTGGCCGCGCCTTGCGCCTGCTGGAAGAGGATGCGGTGATGCAGGAGACCCTGCTGCCCGGCCAGCAGGCCGCCGCCGCCAACGTGGTGGCCCGCGCTCACCACGGGCAGGATGTGGACCTGCAACTGGCGGACATCCGCTACGGTCACATCCACCAGTGGGCCGCCCAGGCGTGTCAGCAGAAGGGCAAGCTCACTGCGGCCCAGAGCGAGCGGCTCGATCGGGTGCTGCTCAACCGCTGGTTCGGCATCCCCTTCTTCCTGCTGGTGATGTACCTGATGTTCATGTTCGCCATCAAGGTGGGCAGCGCCTTCATCGACTTCTTCGACATCATGGGCGGCGCCCTGTTTGTCGACGGGGTGCACCACCTGCTGGGGTTGATCCATGCGCCGGACTGGCTGGGGGCCATCCTGGCGGACGGCTTCGGGGTGGGCTTGCAGACCGTTGCCACCTTTATCCCGGTGATCGGCTGCCTCTACCTGTTCCTGGCGGTGCTGGAGAGCTCCGGCTACCTGGCCCGCGCGGCTTTCGTGGTGGATGCCCTGATGCGCCGCCTCGGCCTGCCGGGCAAGGCGTTCGTCCCCATGCTGATGGGCTTTGGCTGTACCGTGCCCTCGGTGATGGCGACCCGTACCCTCAACTCCGAGCGTGAGCGGCTGATGACCTCGGCCATGGCCCCCTTCATGTCGTGCGGTGCCCGTCTGCCTGTCTACGCCCTGTTCGCGGTGGCCTTCTTCCCCGAATCTGGCCAGAACCTGGTGTTCGGTCTCTACCTCATCGGCATCCTGGTGGCGGTGCTCACCGGCCTGTTGCTGCGCAGCACCCTGCTGCCGGGCAAGAGCGACTCCATGCTGATGGAGATGCCGGACTACGAGTGGCCGCGCCCGGTCAACGTCGGCATCAAGACCTGGCAGAAGCTCAAATCCTTTGTGTTCGGCGCCGGTAAAACCATCGTGCTGGTGGTCGCCGTGCTGAGCGTGCTCAACTCGCTCGGCACCGACGGCAGCTTCGGCCACCAGGATCAGGAGAGCTCGGTGCTGAGCAAAATCAGCCAGGCGGTGACCCCGGTGCTGCACCCCATCGGCGTGCGCGATGACAACTGGCAGGCCACGGTCGGCATCGTCACCGGCATCTTCGCCAAAGAGGCGGTGGTCGGTACTCTCAACAGCCTCTACGCCGGCAGCGGCGACGGGGAAGAGGAGGCGAGCGAGTTCTCCCTGGTAAGCAGCTTCCAGGAGGCGATCGCCGCGGTCGCCACCAATCTGGCCGACATCGACCCGACCGACCCCATGGGGCTGGCGGTGGGCAACCTGGATGACCAGAAAGCTGCCGCCGAGGCGCAGGAGGTAGACGTCTCCACCTACGGCAACATGCAGAGTCACTTTGACGGGGCGGCCGGTGCCTTCGCCTACCTGTTGTTCGTGCTGCTCTACATGCCCTGCGCCGCCGCCATGGGCGCCCTGGTGCGGGAGACAGGCCGCCAGTGGGCCCTGCTGACCGCCGCCTGGTGCAACTACATGGCTTTCATGTGCGCCACCGTCTTCTATCAGCTGGCCACCTTTGCCGCGCACCCCGAGCAGAGCCTGTTCTGGGTGGCGAGCTACGGCGGCTCCCTGCTGCTGCTCTGGTGGGCCGGTCGTCGCCACGGTGACATCGTCGCCCGCAAGGTGGTGACCCTATGATCCTGCGCGAGCTGGGTGAGTACCTCGCCGCGCAGCAGAAGGTGAGCCGGCGCGAGCTGGCCCGCCACTTCCACACCTCGGAAGATGCGGTGGAGGCCATGCTCGGCGTCTGGATGCGCAAGGGGCGGGTCGCCAAGCGGGAGACCCAGGTATGCGGCGGCTCCTGCTGCGGCAAGAGCCAGGAGGTGATGTTCGAGTGGTGCGAGCTGGGCCAGATTGGTCTGGTGCAAAAGGGCTGAGCTCACGCCCGATACCTCGCATTCAGATATCAAAAAGACCCGCCACTGGCGGGTCTTTTTATTGGCGCGTGTTCGCCGTGTTCGGGTAGGCGGGGGCAGATCAGCGCCCCGGCCAGCGCTGACCCACCTCGGCATGGCGATACCAGGCCATCAGCGCCTGCTGGCCGGCGACGTCGTCCACCGCCGGTGACCAGGGGGCGAAGTCCTCTTCCCGGAAAGGGGCGTAGGGGCCGTGTTTCACCTCGAAGATGACGGCGCCGGGATCCAGAGAGAGCACCGCATGCCAGCTGGCGACGGGGGTCTCCAGCACCGAGGTCTCTTCCCCCAGCACTGCGCGGGCAGTGACGGTGCCTTCGTCATCGAAGTTGAGCACCACGAAGCGGCCTTGCAGCGTGGTGAGCAGCTCCCAGGTCTGCAGGTGGCGATGGGGGCGGATATAGGTGCCCGGCTCCATGGCGATGGCCAGGCGCTGGATGGGGTCGGCCAGCTCCTGATGCAGGTTGTGGTTCATGCGCAGGCGCGGGGAGTGGGCGGCCTCGTCGGCGAGGCTGGCAAGGCGGGCAACATCCAGTTTTTTCATATGCGATTCCATGGTGAGACGAAGGCAGGGCCGAGCGCAGAGTAGCATGCCCGGCAACCTGTCAGGCAAGGGGCGAGCGGTAAGCAAATGTAAAAAGGGAGCCATTATGACTCCCTCTGCTATGACTGTTCGGCATCACAATCTGGCCAGCATCTCCTTGGTGACCAGCACTATGCCCTGTTCGGAGCGGTAGAAGCGGCGGGCATCCTCGCAGGCGTTTTCCCCCACCACCAGCCCTTCCGGCAGCTTGCAGCCCTTGTCGATCACCACCCGGCGCAGCCGGCAGCCCGGGCCTATCTCGACCCCGGGGAAGATCACCGCCTGATCCAGAGTGCAGAAGGAGTCGACCCGCACATTGGTAAACAGCACCGAGCTCACGATGAAGGAGCCGCTGACGATGGTGCCGCCGGCAAACATGGAGTTGATGGTCATGCCGTGCTGGCCGTTTCTGTCCTGCACGAACTTGGCGGGCGGGGTCATGTTCTGGCTGGTCCAGATGGGCCAGTCCTGATCGTAGATGTCGAGCTCCGGGGTGACGGAGGCAAGATCCATGTTGGCTTCCCAGAACGAATCCACCGTGCCCACGTCGCGCCAGTAGGGGCGCTTTTGCGGGCAGCAGCCGACGCAGGACATGCTGAACGGGTGGGCGTAGGCTGTGCCCTCTTGCACCACCCGCGGGATCACGTCCATGCCGAAATCGTGGTGGGAGGCCGGGTTGGCGAGATCCTCTTCCAGCAACTGGTAGAGGTAGTCGGCTTCGAAGATGTAGACCCCCATGGAGGCCAGCGCTGTGTCCGGTTTGCCCGGCATGGCGGGCGGGTTGGCGGGTTTCTCGACGAAGGCGTTGATCTTGCGATCCCCATCCACCGCCATCACCCCGAAGGCGCTCGCCTCATCCCGCGGCACCTCGATGCAGGCCACCGTCACCCTGGCCCCCATGTTGACGTGATCGAGCAGCATGGCGGCGTAATCCATCTTGTAGATGTGATCCCCCGCCAGCACCACCACATACTTGGGGCCGTGATCGCGAATGATGTCCAGATTCTGATAGACCGCATCGGCGGTGCCGCGATACCAGTTGACCTCGTCCACCCGTTGCTGGGCGGGCAGCAGGTCGATGAACTCGTTCATCTGGTAGCGCAGAAAAGACCAGCCGGACTGCAGGTGGCGCAGCAGGCTGTGGGATTTGTATTGGGTCACCACCCCGACCCGGCGAATGCCGGAGTTGATGCAGTTGGAGAGTACGAAGTCGATGATGCGGAACTTGCCGCCGAAATGCACTGCCGGTTTCGCCCTGTTGTCCGTCAACTGTTTGAGGCGACTGCCCCGCCCTCCTGCGAGAACCAAGGCCATGGTCTCGTTCAGCAACTGTCTGGACTGTGCTGTATTGGCAGGTTGTAACAACATTGAATACCCCTTTATTGATAGAACTCCTTGATACTGCCTCCTTTGAAGCCAGTATGAAAGTGCTTTCACTCACACTTCTCACACGGCTTTTCGGTGAAGTGATGGTTTTGTCATTTATGATGACAAAATCTGTCGCAGATGGCGCGATAGTTCACCAGATGTCACGGCGGCGCTGGGCTGGCGGGGGAGGGCGGTGGCCTTGAAGGGCGGCCAGATGCGGGCGTTTCTTGTGCAAACACCCGCCGAAGCGGGTGTTTGCAAGTGCTGTCAGAGGCGGGCGAGGTCAGAACAGATCGTCTTTTTCGTCCTTGGTGGGCTCGAGGCTCCAGCCGGTGGCATCGCTGCTGCTGGCGATCTGGCCCTTCTCCTTCCACAGCTTGATCTTGAGGCGCAGGTTGTTGGCCGAGTCGGCGTTCTTTACTGCCTCCTCCTCGTCGATCACGCCCTCTACCACCAGATCGAACAGGGCGCTGTCGAAGGTGACCATGCCGAGGGCCTTGGATTTCTCCATAACCTCCTTGAGGCCGCCAAATTCGCCGCGCTTGATCATGTCGCGAATGGTGTGGGTGCCCAGCATGATCTCCACTGCCGCCCGGCGACCGCCATCAGTAGTCTTAACCAGCCGCTGGGAGACGAACGCCTTGAGGTTGTTGCCAAGGTCGTTGAGCAGCTGGGGCCGGCGCTCTTCCGGGAAGAAGTTGATGATGCGGTCCAGCGCCTGGTTGGCGTTGTTGGCGTGCAGGGTGGAGATGGCGAGGTGGCCGGTCTCGGAGAAGGCCAGCGCATGCTCCATGGTCTCGCGGTCGCGAATTTCACCGATGAGGATGACGTCCGGCGCCTGGCGCAGGGTGTTTTTCAGGGCTGCGTGGAAGCTGCGGGTATCTACCCCCACCTCGCGCTGGTTGATGATGCTCTTGCGGTGGCGGTGCACGAACTCCACCGGATCTTCGATGGTGATGATGTGGCCGCCGCTGTTGCGGTTGCGATGGTCGATGAGGGCCGCGAGCGAGGTGGATTTGCCAGAGCCGGTACCGCCGACGAACAGCACCAGGCCGCGCTTCTCCATGATGGTGTCGAGCAGCACGGGGGGCAGTTTCAGATCCTCGAAGCGGGGGATCTCGGTCTTGATGTTGCGCGCCACCAGCGACACTTCGTTGCGCTGCTTGAAGATGTTGATCCGAAAGCGGCCGATCTGGGGCAGCGAGATGGCGAGGTTCATCTCCAGCTCCCGCTCGAACTGCTGCTTTTGCTCGCCGTCCATGATGGCGTCGGCTATTCTGGCCACCTCGCCGGGCTCGAGCGGCGTTTCATTGAGCGGACGCAGGCCGCCGTTGAACTTGGCGCAAGGGGGGCGCCGGTCGACAGATAGAGGTCGGAGCCATCCTGCTTGGCCAGGATCTGTAGCATGTCTCGCAATTCCATTGGTTTTGCCTCGTCTATCAAGCAGATGCAATTACATCGAATGTCATTGAGTGTACAGCGTCAGGCGCCGGTGAGTTTCTCGCGAAAGACAAAAAACACCGCGCCCAGGATGCAGAGGCCGGCCCACAGGTAATCCCATTTCAGATCCTCTTTCAGATAGAAGATGGAGAAGGGGACGAACACGGTGAGGGTGATCACCTCCTGCAGGATCTTGAGCTGGCCAACGGAGAGCACGGTGTGACCGATGCGGTTGGCAGGCACCTGCAACAGGTATTCGAACAGCGCTATGCCCCAGCTCACCAGGGCGGCGATGATCCAGGGTTTGTGATTCATGCTCTTGAGGTGGGCATACCAAGCGAAGGTCATGAAGACGTTGCTGCACAGCAGCAAGCCGATGCTGGTAAAGATAGGGTTCATTAGGTTCTCCTTTAAAATCAATCGCATTTTATCTCCGAACCACGGGTTTTCATAAGTGGGGCGGCAGGGTATTTTTAATCCATCAAGGATGAAGTCACAGAGGGTTGTACGGGATGGGCAAGACAAGCTGGGGTGTGCTTGGTCTGCTGTTTGCCTGCCTGGTGCATGGGGCGCCGACCCTGACGGTGGCCACCGATGTCTGGCCGCCGTTTCGGATAGTGCAGCCTGACGGCCGCTTCGGCGGGCTGGACATGGACATTTTGCAGCAGTTGCAGCGCCGCAGCGGCATCCGCTTTGATGTGAAACGGGTGCCCTGGGGGCGGGCGCTCAAGCAGATGCAGACCGGCCAGGTGGACCTGATGATCGGGCTGGCGATGACGGCGGAGCGGGCGGCCTTCATCGATTATCTGCAGCCGGCCTACTATCAGTGCCGGCCGGCCTTCTATGGCAAGGCGGCGGCGGTATCGACCCTGCGCACCTACGCCGACCTGCAGGGCAAGAAGGTGGGCTATGTGCTCAATTCGGCCTATTTTGCCCCCTTTGATGCAGACAACCGGCTCGACAAGCACGGGGTGCCCACCGAGGATCAGCTGCTGCGCATGGTGCAGCGCGGTCACCTGCCGCTGATGATCGGCACCGACTGCCAGGTGGACTACGCCCTGAGCCAGGACAACGAGGCCGGTCTGCTCAAGGCAGCCTATCAGCCGCCGCAACCTGTGGTGCTCTATCTGGGCATGAGCAAGCACTCCCCCCATCAGGCGCTGCAGCAACCGCTGGCCCTGGCCCTGCAGGAGCTGGTGGCAAGCGGCGAGATCGCCGCCCTCGCCAAGCCTTACCAGCCTTGACCTCGGGTAGTAACACGCTGTTATCATGCGTTTTTCATGACTCGCGCCAGCTGCTCGACAGGCTCTGGTGCCGGCTCCTTCTCACCTTCGGAGAGCCTCTGTGTATCTCTCTTTGCTCGCCCGCCAGCAGCGCTGGCAGCGGCGCTGGTTGCTCGGCCTGCTGCTGCTGACCCTGGCGCTGTTCCTCTGCTCCCTCGCCTGGGGCGAATTCGTCTTGCTGCCCTGGCAGCCACTGGGGGATCTCGAGCAGCGCATCCTGCTGGAGCTGCGCCTGCCGCGCGCCCTGCTGGCCTTGCTGGCAGGGGCGGCGCTCGCCTGCGGTGGCGCCGTGCTGCAGGTGATGCTGCACAACCCGGTGGCCGAACCCGGCCTGCTCGGCGTCTCGAGCGGGGCGGGATTGGCCGCCATGGTGGCGATGGCGGTGGCCAAGGCCCTCGGTGTCTATCTGCCGGGCTGGGGGTTGTCGCTGGCGGCCTTCGGCGGCGCCCTGCTGGTGACCATGCTGCTCATTCGGCTGGCGCGCCGGGCCCGGCTCGGCCATGCCCGGCTGCTGCTGTTCGGGGTCGCCATCGGCATCCTCACCAATGCCGCCATGACCTGGCTGATGTACTTTGCCGATGATGGCTCCTTGCGTGAATTCATGTTCTGGATGATGGGGAGCCTCTCTTACGGCAGCCAGCAACTGGCCTGGTGGTGGCTGCTGTTCCCGCTCGCCCTCGGCTGGCTCGGCTGGCAGGGCAAGGCGCTGCAGCAACTGCTGCTGGGAGAGACCCAGGCCCGCCTGATGGGGCTCGATGTGGACAAGATGCGGGTGCGGCTGGTGCTGGCGGTGTGCCTGCTCACCGGGATGGCGGTGGCGCTGTGTGGCGTCATCGGTTTTGTCGGGCTGGTGGTGCCCCATCTGCTGCGCCTGTGTGGCGGCAGCGATCAGCGCTTCCTGCTGCCTGCCTCGGCGCTGGGGGGCGGCGCCCTGCTGCTGGCGGCCGATCTCATCGCCCGCTCCACCCTGCAGGCGGGGGAGCTGCCCATCGGGGTCATCACCGCCTCGGTCGGCGCCCCGCTCTTCATCTATCTGTTGTTGAGGCAAGATGCCCATGCCAGCACCTGATCACCTTGGGGGTCAGCCCCCCTTGCTGGCGGCCCGCGCCCTGGCCGTCGCCAACCGGCTCGCCCCCCTCGACCTTGCCTGGCAGGGGGGCAAGCTTGTGGCTCTGCTCGGCCCCAACGGCAGCGGCAAGTCGACCCTGCTCGGCGCCCTGGCCGGCCTCTTGCCGGGGCAAGGGGAGGTACGCATCGGCGGGGAGTCGCTGGCGGACTTGAGTTGGCCGGCGCTGGCGCAGCGGCGCGCCATGCTGCCCCAGCGCCAGCCCCAGCTGTTCCATATTCCGGTGTTCCAGGTGCTGAGCCTGGGGCTCGATGAGGCTCAACCTGCGAGCAGACAGAACGAGGCTATTCAGGCGCTGTGCCAGGCGCTGGAGCTGGAAGCCTTGCTGGCGCGGGACTTCAGCCGCCTGTCTGGCGGGGAGCAGCAACGGGTGCTGATCGCCCGGACCCTGCTGCAGGTGTGGCCGAGCCTCAACCCGGGCGGGCGCGTATTGCTGCTGGACGAACCGTTGGCGGGGCTGGATCTGCACCATCAACTGGCGCTGCTGCGGCTGCTCAAGCAGCTAGCCGGGCAGGGGTTGCTGGTGGTACTCGCCCTCCACGACATCAACCTGGCCATCGACTGGGCCGATCGCCTGCTCTGTCTGCAACAGGGACGGGTGGTGCGGGAGGGGGGCGTCGAGCTGGTGGACGAGGCGCTGCTGGCGCAGGTGTTTCAGATAAAGACCGATCGCATCGAGGCGGGCGGCCGGGTCTGGTTTATGCCGAGCCTGTGAGAAACAAACAAGGCCCTGGCGTCAGCCGAGAGCCTTTTTGAAGAAAACGACCCGCTCCGTTTCGGCAAAGCCGAGTCGCTGGTGCAGTTGCTGGGAGGCAAGGTTGTCGATGGCGGCATCGGAGGCCAGCTCGCGACAACCCAGCTCGCGGCCCCACTGTGCCACCCGGGCGATCAAGGCCTGGGCCAACCCGCGCCGGCGTGAAGCCGGCTGCACATAGACCCCTTCCAGATAGACCACCGGGCTGCTCTCGCAGCCGTTCACGTAATCGTGGCGCAGGGCAGCATCGGCAAAGGCCATCGCCTGGCTCTGCGCATCCAGCACCAGAAAGGCGTTGAGATGGGCAGCGGCCAGCAGCTCGGCCCCTTCCTGCAGATGGGCCTCCATCCCGTGGTGCGGCCACAGCTGCTGGCGCAGGGTTGCCCACTGCGCCAGCAGCGTCTCGTCGAGGGGCACTATCCGCCAGTCGGCGTTCGTCATCCGCACTCAACCCTGCTGCTTGGCAAGGCGCACCTGGGCGGCCTCGGCCAGCATGGCCAGTAGGGTTTCGGTGTCGCTCCAGGAGAGGCAGGCATCGGTGATGCTCTGGCCGAAGGTGACGGCGCAGCCGTTCTCCACATCCTGCCGCCCTTCCACCAGGAAGCTCTCGGCCATGATGCCGGCGATGCCGGTGCGGCCGCGGCGCAGTTGATCGCAGATGTCCTGCGCCACCAGCAGCTGGCGACGGTGATCCTTCATGCTGTTGCCGTGGCTGAAATCCACCACCAGCCGCTCAGGCAGGCCGACGTCGGCCAGCGCTTCGCAGGCTTCATCGATGCTGGCGGTGTCGTAGTTGGGGCGGTGGCCGCCACGCAGGATCACATGACCATAGGGGTTGCCGGCGGTACGGTAGATGGTCATCTTGCCGTCCTTGTCCGGGGAGTAGAAGATGTGGCTGTGACGGGCGGCGCGCACCGCATCGATGGCGATGCGGGTGTTGCCGTCGGTGCCGTTCTTGAAGCCGACCGGGCAGGAGAGGGCGGAGGCCATCTCGCGGTGCACCTGGGATTCGGTGGTGCGCGCACCGATGGCACCCCAGGTGATGAGGTCGCTGATGTACTGGCCGGTCACCATGTCGAGGAACTCGGTGGCGGTGGGCATGCCGAGGGCGTTGATGTCCACCAGCAGCTTGCGGGCCAGTTTCAGCCCTTCATTGACGTCGAAGCTGCCATCGAGGCGCGGATCATTGATGAGGCCTTTCCAGCCGACGATGGTGCGCGGCTTCTCGAAGTAGGTGCGCATCACGATGCACAGGCTCTCTTTATACTGCTCGCGCAGGGTATTGAGGCGCAGGGCGTACTCGTGGGCGGCGGCCGGATCGTGAATGGAGCAGGGACCGACGATGACCAGCAGGCGCTGATCCTCACCGGCCAGGATCGCTTCCACTTCACGGCGGGCATCCAGCAGATTCTGGGCAACGGTGTCGCTTAACGGGAAGGCGTGCGCCAGTTCGCTGGGAGTGATCAGGGACTCCAGGCGACGGGTGCGCAATTCATCGGTGTGAATGGACATACGACTCGATTCTCGAAATGGGTGGCGTGGGCAGTAGCAATGACTGAGTGCCGAAGAGGCAAAGGGATAAAATAAAGCAAAAAACCCCTGATGGAAACCTCGAGGGGCTCTGATAGGATGTGAGCCCCAAAACGATTCCAAATGAGGTAGATAGCGTGGCAAAGCCAGGGGCAACAGGGGTCACCCGCATCATCAATGCAACCGGTTACAGCATGAAGGGGCTCAAGTCAGCCTGGATCAACGAGGCGGCCTTCCGGCAGGAGCTGATGCTGATCCTGCTGCTGATGCCGCTGGCGTTCTGGATCGGTGATACCCTCGATCAAATCCTGCTGCTCATCTGCATCAGCTGGCTGGTGGTGATCGTCGAGGTGCTCAACTCCGCGGTCGAGGCGGTGGTGGATCGCATCGGCTCCGAACATCACGAGCTCTCCGGTCGCGCCAAGGATCTGGGCTCCGCCGCCGTGTTTATCGCGCTGGCCCTGAACGCCCTGGTGTGGGGCGCTTTGGTTGGCCGCAACCTGCTGGGTTGGTGGTAAGTCAGGCCGTATTTTCTCTCGCGTCATTGATCTCTCCCTTTGGGGAATGGCTGAGTGAGAGAGCTCTCTTCTCCCCCCTCATCCCCAACCCTTATCCGGCGAGAGGAGAAGAGGGCAAAGGAGCAAGGACGCGGATGTGCGCTTAGCATCGCAGCATAAAAAAGCCCGTCATCACGACGGGCTTTTTGCTGGACGGCTCTGCAGGCCAATCAGTGCAGGATCCGGGCACGGATGGTGCCGTTGATCTCCTTGAGCTTGGCCAGCGCCTTCTCGCTGTGCTCTGTCTCCACGTCGATCACCACGTAGCCGATATGGCTGCTGGTTTGCAGGTATTGACCGGCGATGTTGATCCCCTCGTCGGCGAAGATCTGGTTGATCTGGTTCATCACGCCGGGCTGGTTGCGGTGAATGTGCAGCAGGCGGCTGGAGCCCTTGTGGCCGGGCAGGGAGACCTCGGGGAAGTTGACGGCGGAGAGGGTGGAGCCGTTGTCGGAGTATTTGACCAGCTTGTTGGCCACTTCCAGCCCGATGTTCTCCTGGGCTTCCTGGGTAGAGCCGCCGATGTGAGGGGTCAGGATCACGTTGTCCAGCCCGCGCAGCGGGGTGAGGAACTCCTCGTCATTGGATTTGGGTTCGCTGGGGAAGACGTCGATGGCGGCGCCGGAGATGTGGCCGCTCTTGATGACGTCTGCCAGGGCATCGATGTCCACCACGGTACCGCGGGAGGCGTTGATGAAGATGGCGCCCGGCTTCATCATGCGCAGCTGTTCGGCACCGATCAGATCCTTGGTGGAGGCGGTCTCCGGCACGTGCAGACTGATGACGTCGGACATGTTGAGCAGCTCGACCATGCTCGGCACCTGGATGGCGTTGCCGAGTGAGAGCTTGTTCTCGATGTCGTAGTAGTAGACCTTCATGCCGATGCTCTCGGCGATGATGCCGAGCTGGGTGCCGATGTGGCCGTAGCCGATGATGCCGAGCTTCTTGCCACGGGCTTCCACCGAGCGGTTGGCCAGCTTTTCCCACACACCACGATGGCACTTGGCGTTCTTCTCCGGGATGCCGCGCAGCAGCAGCAGGATCTCACCCAGCACCAGTTCGGCCACCGAGCGGGTATTGGAGAAGGGGGCGTTGAACACCGGGATACCGCGCAGATGGGCGGCGTCGAGCTCGACCTGATTGGTGCCGATACAGAAGCAGCCGATGGCTACCAGCTTGTTGGCGGCATCCAGCACCTTCTCGGTGATCTGGGTGCGCGAGCGCAGCCCCACGAAATGCACGTCACGAATGCGCTCGATCAGATCTTCTTCGGAGAGAGAGGTCTTCAGATACTCCACACTGGTGTAACCTGCGGCACGAAAGGTTTCCACTGTGTTGGGGTGAACCCCCTCCAGCAGCAGTACCTTGATTTTATCCTTGTCCAGTGAAAACTTGGCGGTCATGACGATCCCTCTATGTTTGCAAAAGTGAGTGCAGATATGGTGTGTGAAGAAAACCGTAAAGTAGCAAAAACGTTTGGGAGAGGGAATATTTGTGACGAAAGTCAAATTCTTTGAAGTTTTCAACGATAGTTGTAAACGAGGGTTTGCAACTCATTGAGCAACCAATAAAAACGGCGCCATGGGGCGCCGTCTTGCATTGAGGGGCGATGGTCGGGGACCACCTCCGTTGAGCTGCCTCTGGGCAGGCAACCTTATTGGGTGACGACCCCATCGGGAGTACCAATCAGCACCACGTCCGCACCGCGGTGGGCGAACAGACCGTTGGTGACGGTGCCAACGATGGCATTGAGCTGCACTTCCAGCCCCTTTGCATCGGTGATGGCCATGCCTTTCACGTCCAGGATGTGGTTGCCGTTGTCGGTGACCACCCCCTCACGCCAGACCGGGTTGCCGCCCAGCTTTCTGATCTCGCGGGCCACGTATTCGCGGGCCATGGGGATCACTTCCACCGGCAGCGGGAAGGTGCCGAGCACGTCGACCGTCTTGGTGTTGTCGATGATGCAGATGAATTTGTCGGCCACGGCGGCGACGATCTTCTCGCGGGTGAGGGCTGCGCCACCGCCCTTGATCATGTCGCGGGTGCCGTTGATCTCGTCGGCACCGTCCACGTAGACGGAGAGGGCGTCGATCTCGTTGAGGTCATACACTGTGATGCCGAAGCCCTTGAGGCGTTCGGTGGAGGCCACGGAGCTGGATACAGCCCCCTTGATCTCGTCCTTCATGGTCGCCAGTGCATCGATGAAGTGGTTGACGGTAGAGCCGGTGCCTACCCCGACGATGGTGCCGGGAACCACATACTTGAGCGCAGCCCAACCGGCCGCCTTCTTCATTTCATCTTGAGTCATGATCGATCCTTTGGAAAAAAGCGGCCGCATTATATCCAAGCCGCCCCCCCAGAGCGACCACCCAGCTCACGTTCCGGGCCAAAAACTCGCAAAATGTAAATCGTTTGCCTGTTTATTGCGCCATGGCTGCGTCAGCAGGGAGTGACGAGTGCGGCAGAGGGGGCGGATGGTCCTAGCCGGGAAAGTGCCAGCAGCGGCTGGGAGTGATGATCTGGGGCAGCGGTACGTCCCACTCTTCCTGCGGTACCGCGTCCACCTGCTGGCAGTCGTGGGCGAGCCCCAGCGGCTTGGGGCCGAGCCGATGTTCATGCCAGCAGGCAAGGGTGCGATCGTAGTAGCCACCGCCCATGCCGAGCCGGTTGCCCGCCGCATCGAACGCCACCAGCGGGGTGCAAATCAGATCGAGGGTGCTGTGGGGCACCACCTGCTGCATGTCGAGCTCCGGCTCGGCGATGCCGTAACGGTTGCGGGTCATGGGGCTGGTGGCGGTGTAGCGCAAGAAGAGCAGGTGGCCCGGGGTGAAGGGGTGCAGCACCGGCAGGTAGACCTCTTTTTGCTGGGCCCACAGCCAGTGGATGGCGGGCAGGGGGTTGAGCTCGCCATCGTTGGCCAGATAGAGGGCGATGCGTTTGGCCGCCAGGATCTCGGGATGCTGCTTGAACTGGGCAACCAGCTGCTGGGCAGCCTGCTGCTGCTCGGCCTGGGTCAGGCTCTTTCTGCGCTGGCGGATGAGCTGGCGCAGGGATTGTCTTTCAGGCTGGGTATCCGGCATGGGGGCTCCTCTGATGAACGGGCGGGGGGCGACGAGCGGATCGCGCTGACAGGCGATCACCTTAACAAGGCCGCGCCGGGTTGAACAGCGCGGCTCGGCCGCCGGATCCTCGGGGATAGGCGGCCGCACTATCAGGCGTGGGCGGCTTTGCGCATCTGGTGCTTGACGAACACCGCCACCAGGGCGGCCAGTGCCAGCGCCATGGGGTAGAAGCTCATGCTTACCACCGCCAGCGGCGAGAGGGCGAAGATGGAGCCCAGCAGCAGTGCCTGAGCACCCCAGGGGATGAGCCCCTGCACCACGCAGGAGAAGATGTCGAGCATGGAAGCGGCGCGGCGCGGGGTGACCCCGTGATGATCCGCCAGCTCCTTGGCCACCTTGCTGGCGACTATGATGGCCACCGTGTTGTTGGCGGTGCAGAGGTTGGTGAGGCTCACCACTCCGGCGATGCCGAGCTCGGCCGCCTTCTCGTTCTGCTCGCCGTCGTGCTGACGGGTGAAGCGGGCGATAAGGGCGCTGATGCGGGCGCTTATCCAGGCCAGTCCCCCCTGGCGCTCCATCAGGGCGCCGAGGCCGCCGATCAGCATGGAGAGCAGGAAGATCTCCTGCATGCCGGTGAAGCCCTGATAGATATCCTTGCTGAACTGGCCGAGGGGGTAATCCCCCAGCAGACCGACTCCGCCGGCTGCCAGAATGCCGAGCCCCAGCACCATGAAGACGTTCATGCCAAGGAGGGCCAGCACCAGGATCAGCAGGTAGGGCATCACCTTGAGCAGCTCGACATGGGCCTCGGTGGCGGGGGCATCCCCGACCGACCCCAGGGTCAGATAGAGCAGGATCACCCCGATGGCGGCCGGGGCGGCAATCTTGAAGTTCTCGCGAAACTTGTCCTTCATCTCGCAGCCCTGGCTGCGGGTGGCCGCAATGGTGGTGTCGGAGATGATGGAGAGGTTGTCGCCAAACATGGCGCCGGAGAGGATGGTGCCCGCCATCAGCACAGGATCGATGTCGGCGGCCTGGGCCACGCCTAGCGCCACCGGTGCCACGGCGCCAATGGTGCCCATGGAGGTACCCATGGCGGTGGCGATGAAGGCGGAGATGAGGAACAGCCCCGGCAGCAGGAACCAGCCGGGGATGAGGGAGAGGCCGAGCGCGACAGTGGCATCCACCCCGCCGGTGGCCTTGGCCACGGTGGCGAAGGCACCCGCCAGCAGATAGATGAGGCACATCGCCATGATGTTGCTGTCACCGACCCCCTTGAAGAAGGTCTCGAGGTTCTTGTTGAACCCCTCCTTGCCCAGCACCAGCGCCAGCATGACGGCGGGGAGGGCTGCGACGGGGGCGGGCAGCTGATAGAAGGCGAACTCGACCCCCTGCAGGGTCAGCCAGGTGCCGGTACCGATAAAGAGAGCAAGAAAGACCAGCAGAGGCAGCAGGGCTCTGGCGCTGGGTTGAGTCTGGATCATGTGTTCCTCGATGGTTGAACATGACCTCCCTGTCTCAGCCAGCCCGCAGTGGGGTGAGCGTGGCGGGCATCCTGCCGCTATGGGGCGTCTACAGTAGTGAGTCATGCCCGCCGGGTCAAGATAGCCGTCCAGATGGATGCTGCTTTTTGTCTGATGATTTTGCTTAATTGATTAAATCCGTCAAATATTCGGATTTAATTAGATATGTCGTTGAATTTTCGGGTGACTGACGGCGGCCACGGCGGGCTTTTCAAAGCGGGCGCAGGCTGGTAAAACGGTCTCTTTCCTTAATAGAGATGAGAGGGTGGAGATGGACAATCCGATCCGTGTGGCCGTGATGGGCTGTAATGGTCGTATGGGCAAGGTGCTGCTGGAGGCGATCAGCCATGCCGAGGGCGTGGTGGTCGGGGCGGCGCTGGAGCGACCGGGCTCCGCCGTGATCGGGCTGGATGCCGGCGAACTCAACGGGCTGGGTCGGCTCGGCGTCATCATCAGCGACAGCCTGGACAAGGTACGGGACGAGTTTGATCTCATCATCGACTTCACCCGCCCCGAGGTGACCCTGGCCAACCTGGCCTTCGCCCGGGCCCACCACAAGCAGATGGTGATCGGTACCACCGGCTTTGACGACGCGGGCAAAGCGGCGCTCAAGGCTGCCGCCGGCGAGATCGGCATCGTCTTCGCCTCCAACTACTCGGTCGGCGTCAACCTGGTGTTCAAGCTGCTGGAGCAGGCCGCCAAGGTGATGGGGGATTACACCGACATCGAGATCATCGAGGGGCACCACAGACACAAGGTGGATGCACCGTCCGGCACCGCGCTCTCCATGGGCGAGGTGGTGGCCAAGACGCTCGGACGTGACTTGAAAGAGTGCGCCGTCTACGGCCGCGAGGGGATCACCGGCGAGCGGGATCGCAACACCATCGGCTTTGCCACCATTCGCGCCGGCGATCTGGTGGGGGAGCACACCGTCATGTTCGCCGACATCGGCGAGCGGGTGGAGATCAGCCACAAGGCCTCCAGCCGCCTCACCTTCGCCAACGGTGCGGTGCGCGCCGGCAAGTGGCTCAAGGGGCAGGGCGCCGGCCTCTATGACATGCAGGACGTGCTCGGCCTCAAGTAATCACATCAGCTGACACCAGGTGCCCCGTGGTGTGCACGAAGGGGCTGCCCGGCCCGTTCGTCTGCTAAAACCCCGCATGAGCGGGGTTTTTTTATTGGTGATTTTGTATAAATGGCGCTTACGCAGCTATTTTCATTTGAAGTGGCCTAAATCCTTCATCTCTGCTGCTGCGCCGGATCTGCCATTGCACAAATGTCATCGGCTGGTAACGAAATTGGGCCTCAACAGCCCCTGTTAGGGCCTTTTTTTACATCCATCAAAACAGACTAAAAATTCAAACGCAGAAAAACGTTTTCCATTTTTGAAGGCCACTCATCCTCCTTAAAAAAGCTGTTTGCAGGCGTTGAGATTTTTTATATGAAACTTCATTTTATTGTTTTTTAAGGATTAAAAGTTGGTTTTTGTAGCAATGCTGGCCTCTTGGTCTGGATTGGCAGCAACTTTTGCCTTTTCTTTTCAGGGTGGGGGTTGCAAAGCGATTGAGTGCATAGATAATGGGTAATGTTGCTTTTTTATTGAATTTAGATGCATTTCAGATGAGAAAAGACGTTGAAATGCGATCGTTTTTAAGTAGAATGCGCCCAATTTGCCAGAAATCTGCCGGGTTCGAGTCCTGTCCAAGGCCGGAACCGAGCCCGCAACACCCAGGTAAATTGCTGAATTTAAAGCTAAATAACTGGAGGTTGTCTTGAATCACACTGCATTGCTAGTGCTGGAAGATGGAACTGTGTTCAAAGGCGTGTCGATAGGCGCCGAGGGATGTTCCGTTGGTGAAGTGGTTTTCAATACGTCGATGACGGGCTATCAGGAAATCCTCACCGATCCCTCTTATTCCCGTCAGATAGTCACCCTCACTTACCCCCATATAGGCAACACCGGCACCAACAGCGAAGATGAAGAGTCCAGTCAAATCCACGCACAGGGATTGATCATCCGGGACCTTCCGATACTTGCCTCCAATTTCCGCAATCAGCAATCCCTCTCCGAATACCTCAAGTCTCACAACATCGTTGGCATCGCCGACATCGACACCCGCAAACTGACCCGCATCCTGCGCGAGAAAGGCGCCCAGGCTGGCTGCATTCTGGCCGGGAAACAGGTTGATGAAGCCTATGCCCTCGAACAGGCCCGCGCCTTCCCCGGCCTGAAGGGGATGGATCTGGCCAAAGAGGTGACGGTTGGCGAGGCGTACAACTGGACCGAAGGCAGCTGGCAGCTTGGCAAGGGGCACGTCACCCCGGCTGCCGACCAGCTCAAATACCACGTGGTGGCCTACGATTTTGGCGTCAAGCGCAACATCCTGCGCATGTTGGTGGACCGTGGCTGCCGCCTGACCGTGGTGCCAGCCAAGACCCCGGCCGCCGAAGTACTGGCGCTGAACCCCGATGGCATCTTCCTCTCCAACGGCCCCGGTGACCCCGAGCCGTGCGACTACGCCATCGAGGCCATCGAGGCCTTCCTCAAGACCAATATCCCGGTGTTCGGCATCTGCCTGGGCCACCAGCTGCTGGGTCTGGCCTCCGGCGCCAAGACCATCAAGATGAAGTTCGGCCACCACGGTGCCAACCACCCGGTGAAGAGCCTGGACGACAACACCGTCATGATCACCGCCCAGAACCACGGTTTTGCGGTGGACGAGCAGACCCTGCCGGCTTGCCTGCGCGCGACCCACGTCTCCCTGTTCGACGGGTCACTGCAGGGCATCCATCGCACCGACCGGCCGGCTTTCAGCTTCCAGGGTCACCCCGAAGCGAGCCCGGGCCCGCACGACTGTGCCGGTCTGTTCGACCACTTTATTGAATTGATCAAGCAGTATCGCGCTTAAGAGGAAAAGAGAAGCCATGCCAAAACGTAACGACCTACAGAGCATCCTGATCCTCGGCGCCGGCCCCATCGTCATCGGCCAGGCCTGCGAATTCGACTACTCCGGCGCCCAGGCCTGCAAGGCCCTGCGCGAGGAGGGCTACCGCGTCATTCTGGTGAACTCCAACCCGGCCACCATCATGACCGACCCGGAGATGGCCGACGCCACCTACATCGAGCCCATCACCTGGGAAGTGGTGCGCGAGATCATCAAGAAAGAGCGCCCGGACGCCATCCTGCCCACCATGGGCGGCCAGACCGCGCTCAACTGCGCATTGGCGCTGGAGAAGCACGGCGTGCTGGCCGAGTTCGGTGTCGAGATGATCGGCGCCACCGCCGACGCCATCGACAAGGCCGAGGATCGCTCCCGCTTTGACAAGGCGATGCGCAGCATCGGCCTGGAGTGCCCGCGCGCCGGCATCGCCCACAACATGGAAGAGGCCTGGGGCGTGCAGCAGATGGTGGGCTTCCCCTGCATCATCCGTCCCTCCTTCACCATGGGTGGCTCCGGCGGCGGCATCGCCTACAACACCGAAGAGTTCGTCGAGATCTGCGAGCGCGGTCTGGACTTGTCGCCGACCAAAGAGCTGCTCATCGACGAGTCGCTGATCGGCTGGAAAGAGTACGAGATGGAGGTGGTACGGGATCGCAACGACAACTGCATCATCGTCTGCGCCATCGAGAACTTCGACCCCATGGGCATTCACACCGGTGACTCCATCACGGTCGCGCCAGCCCAGACGCTGACCGACAAGGAGTACCAGCTGATGCGCAACGCCTCCATGGCGGTGCTGCGCGAGATCGGCGTCGAGACCGGTGGCTCCAACGTCCAGTTCGGCATCAACCCGAAAGATGGCCGCATGGTCATCATCGAGATGAACCCGCGGGTGTCGCGCTCCTCTGCGCTGGCCTCCAAGGCGACCGGCTTCCCCATCGCCAAGATCGCCGCCAAGCTCGCCATCGGCTACACCCTGGACGAGCTGATGAACGACATCACCGGTGGTCGCACCCCGGCCTCCTTCGAGCCGGCCATCGACTACGTGGTCACCAAGGTGCCGCGTTTCAACTTCGAGAAGTTCGCCGGTGCCAACGACCGTCTGACGACCCAGATGAAATCGGTCGGCGAAGTGATGGCTATCGGCCGTAACTTCCAGGAGTCCCTGCACAAGGCGTTGCGAAGCCTCGAGACCGGCAAGACCGGCTTCGACCCCATGGTTGACCTCAATGCCCCGGACTCCCTGACCCGCATCCGTCACGAGCTGCAGGATGCCGGTAGCGACCGTATTTTCTACATCGCCGATGCGTTCCGCGCCGGTCTCTCCATGGATGGCATCTTCAAGCTGACCAAGATTGACCCCTGGTTCCTGGTGCAGATTGAAGATCTGGTGAAGCTGGAAGAAGAGGTGAAAGAGCGCGGCATGGCCGGTCTCGATGCTGACTTCCTGCGAGCCTTGAAGCGCAAAGGCTTTGCCGATGCCCGTCTGGCCAAGATCCTCGGTGTGGCCGAAGGGGAAGTGCGCAAACTGCGTGCCCGCCACAACATCTTCCCGGTCTACAAGCGGGTCGATACCTGCGCCGCCGAGTTCGCCACCAACACCGCCTACATGTACTCCAGCTATGACGAGGAGTGCGAAGCGGCCCCGAGCAACCGCGACAAGATCATGATCATCGGCGGCGGCCCGAACCGTATTGGTCAGGGAATCGAGTTCGACTACTGCTGCGTGCACGCGGCGCTGGCCCTGCGCGAAGACGGTTATGAGACCATCATGGTCAACTGCAACCCGGAGACCGTCTCCACCGATTACGACACTTCCGACCGTCTCTACTTCGAACCGGTCACCCTGGAAGATGTGCTGGAAATCGTGCGCATCGAAAAACCCAAGGGCGTTATCGTCCAGTACGGCGGCCAGACCCCGCTGAAGCTTGCACGGGCGTTGGAAGCCAACGGTGTGCCGATTATCGGTACCAGCCCGGATGCCATCGACCGCGCCGAAGACCGCGAGCGCTTCCAGTCTGCCGTCGAGCGCCTCGGCCTCAAGCAGCCGGAAAACGGCACCGTCACCGCGCTGGAGCAGGCCGTGTTGCTGGCCGAGCGGATCACCTATCCGCTGGTGGTGCGCCCCTCCTACGTGCTGGGTGGCCGCGCCATGGAGATCGTCTATGACGAGCAGGATCTGCGTCGCTACTTCGCCGAGGCGGTGAGCGTCTCCAACGAATCGCCGGTACTGCTGGACCGCTTCCTGGACGATGCGACTGAGCTGGACGTGGATGCCATCTGCGACGGCACCGATGTAGTCATCGGCGGCATCATGGAGCACATCGAGCAGGCCGGTATCCACTCCGGTGACTCCGGTTGCTCCCTGCCTCCTTACACCTTGTCCAAGAAGATTCAGGACGAGATCCGCGAGCAGGTGCGCAAGCTGGCGCTGGAGCTCGGCGTTATCGGCCTGATGAACGTGCAGTTCGCGGTCAAGGGCGATGACATCTACCTCATCGAGGTGAACCCGCGTGCCGCCCGTACCGTGCCGTTCGTCTCCAAGGCGACCGGTGCCCCGCTGGCCAAGATTGCCGCTCGTGTAATGGCCGGCCAGTCGCTGCAAGAACAGGGCTTTACCAAAGAGATCATCCCGCCCTACTACTCGGTGAAAGAGGTGGTGCTGCCGTTCGCCAAGTTCCCGGGGGTTGACCCGCTGCTGGGGCCGGAGATGCGCTCTACCGGTGAGGTGATGGGGGTAGGCAGCAGCTTCGCCGAGGCCTATGCCAAGGCGCAGCTGGGGGCCAACCACGCTGTACCGAAAGAGGGGCGCGCCCTCTTGTCGGTGCGTCACAGCGACAAGGCGCAGGTGGTCGATTTGGCTGCCAAGCTGCTGGAGCTGGGCTACGAGCTGGATGCCACCCACGGTACCGCAGTCGCACTGGGTGAAGCGAGCATCAACCCGCGCCTGGTCAACAAGGTGCACGAAGGTCGCCCGCATATTCTGGATCGCATCAAGAATGGCGAGTACACCTACATCGTCAACACCGCCGAAGGGCGGGTGGCGATCCAGGACTCCAAGCAGCTGCGTCGCGCCGCCTTGCAGAACAAGGTGGCGTATACCACCACCATGAATGAGGCGTTTGCCACCTGCATGGCCATCAGCGTGGATGCCACCGCCAACGTCAACTCGGTGCAGGAGCTGCACCAGAAGGTCGAGAACCAGCTGAAAAGCCGCTAAGACTGCGTGATGAAGGAGGGACGCCTCCTTCGTGACCCGATAAAACCCCGCCAGCGATGGCGGGGTTTTTTATTGGCAAAGAGATTGGGTGCCATGGCAACCGGCGTCACCGAGCAACATGCTATGGGTGATATTCACTCTCTATGAGCAGGAAAAAGTGACAATGATTGCGCAATAGATGTATTTGACAGCGTTCTTTGCAATCTCTCGCCCGCGTCGCCTCTCTATACTGGTTTCTCGTCACAGGATTTATCGACCCAGGTCGTCTGCGCCTGCCAACGCAGGGGCGAGCAGATCGGGCCCGCAGCCTTATCGGGTTGTGCGGCCGGCCTACTCTTACCGGAAGGGGCCACAGGAAACCGGGCGTGGGGCTACTGCCGCACGACCGGCCAGGGCCAGCGTTACCGCGCCAACCCGCTTCCCCTCCTTGTCCCCGTCAATCAGCCCAGCCGTACCGCCAGGACATCTGCCAAGGGAATCAGAATATGAGCTTCGATCATCGCAAATACCGCCGTGCCCCCGTCATCAATCTGGCGGATCGCCAGTGGCCCAACCGGGTGCTGGAGCGGGCCCCGCTCTGGTGCGCGGTGGATCTGCGCGACGGCAACCAGGCGCTGGTCGAGCCGATGACGGTGGCCCAGAAGCTGCAGATGTGGGCGCTGATGGTGCACATCGGCTTCAAGCACATCGAGGTAGGCTTTCCGGCCGCCTCTCAGCCCGATTTCGACTTCGTGCGCGAGCTTATCGACCGCAATCTCATTCCGGACGACGTCACCATCCAGGTGCTGGTGCAGGCGCGCGAAGATCTGATAGCCCGCACCTTCGAGGCCCTCAAGGGGGCGAAGCGGGCCATCGTCCACGTCTACAACTCGGTCAACCCGACCCAGCGCAACTATGTGTTCAACTCAGGGCGTGAAGGGGTCAAGGCCATCGCCGTGCAGGGGGCGCGCTGGGTACGGGAGTATGCGGCCCGCAATCCGGGCACCGAGTGGAGTTTCCAGTATTCCCCGGAGAGCTTCAGCAGCACCGAGGTGGAGTTCGCCGTCGAGGTATGTGACGCGGTGATCGATGAGTGGCGGCCGGCGGCCCGCCCGATGATCCTGAACCTGCCCGCCACCGTGGAGGTGAGCACCCCCAACGTGTTTGCGGATCAGGTGGAGTGGTTCTGCCGCAACCTCAAGGCGCGCCCCGAGGTGAGCATCTCCATCCATACCCACAACGATCGGGGCTGCGGGGTGGCCGCCGCCGAGCTGGCGGTGCTGGCGGGGGCGGATCGCATCGAGGGCACCCTGCTCGGCAACGGCGAGCGCACCGGCAACATGGACATCGTCACCATGGCCATGAACCTCTACAGCCAGGGGATCGATCCCGAGCTCAACCTGGCGGACATGGATGCCATCGTTGCGACCGTGGGGGCCTGTACCCAGATTGCCCTGCACCCGCGTCACCCCTATGCCGGCGAGCTGGTGTACACGGCGTTTTCCGGCAGCCACCAGGACGCCATCCGCAAATCTCTCGCGGCAGAAAAACCTGATCACTACTGGGACGTGGCTTACCTGCCCATCGACCCTGCCGATCTCGGTCGCAGCTACGAGGCGGTGATCCGCATCAACAGCCAGTCCGGCAAGGGTGGGGTCACCTACCTGCTGGAGCGCGACCTTGGCCTGCAACTGCCGCGCTGGCTGCAAATTGACTTCAGCCGCCGGGTCCAGGCCGAGGCTGAGGCAAGCAGCAGCGAGATAAGTCCGGAGCAGATCCGCACCCTGTTCGAGCGCCACTATCTCGAGCCCGCCCACGGCTATCGCATCGGTCGCTTCCAGCTTGGTCGCGACAGCCAGGAGAGCCTGCGCCTCGAGCTGCAGACCCCGACCGGCTCGTTGCAGCTGAGCGGTGAAGGGGAGGGGGCCATCACGGCGCTGGTCAACGGCTGGCAGCGCCAGACCGGGATGCACATCGACGTGCTGGATTACTCCGAGCATGCCTTGAGCGCCGGCACCGAGTCCCGCGCCGCCGCCTACGTGCTGCTGAGCGTCGACGGGACCCGTACCTGCGGGGTGGCCATCGGCCGCGACGTGGTCAGCGCCTCCCTGCAGGCGGTGATCAATGGCGCCGCCCAGATAGAGGAGCTGCGCCAGAGCGCCTGATCCCGGCGTCGTCTCGACCCTTGGGGGTCCTCGCCATGCCGGCGGGGGCCCTTGTCATTGATGGCTTCTGCTCCCCGTCCCAATCCTCTACAATGCCCTGCCTGTCTGCGTCCGGATACCCTTTGCGGGTGCCGGGACGCCTCATCCACCGGGAAGCATTCATGTCTCATCTCATCGTCTGTCGTCATTATCTGGCCCCGCTGCTGGCCACCTTGCTGCTGGCCGCCTGTGCCAGTGAACCCGTCAGTCAGGGTGATGCCAGCAAGCCTGGCAGCGCCGCCGTCACCGGGCCGGCCATCGCCAGACCCGCCCCGCTGCCCAAGGCCCAGGTCCCCCGGGCGCCCGCCAGCATGCAGTCACGCATCGTGCGGCTGCTGCCGGCCCGCACCGTGGATCGCAACGGCTGGGCCCAGAATATCGTCACCGCCCTCGCCAAACAGGATCTGGCGGTGACCGACGAGAATGTCTGCTCCGTGCTGGCGGTGGCGGAGCAGGAGTCCACCTTTCAGGCCGACCCCGTGGTGCCGGGCCTTGGCAAGATCGCCTGGAAGGAGATCAACGCCCGCGCCGGCAAGCTGCTGATCCCCGAGTTCGTGGTGCGCACCGCGCTCTCCATCAACTCGCCCACCGGCAAAACTTACGCCGAGCGTATCGACAAGTTGCGCACCGAGCGGGAGATGAGCGAGATCTTCGAGGACATGATAGGGGAGGTGCCCATGGGCAAGACCCTGTTCGGCAACATGAACCCGGTCCGTACCGGCGGCCCCATGCAGGTGAGCATCGCCTTTGCCGAGGCCAACACCGACGGCTATCCCTATCCGATCAAGGAGTCGATTCGCCACGAGGTGTTCAGTCGTCGTGGTGGCATCTGGTTCGGCACCCGCCACCTGCTCAACTACCCGGCCCAGTATCCGGATCACCTCTACCGCTATGCCGACTTCAATGCCGGCTGGTACGCCAGCCGCAACGCCGCCTTCCAGGCGGCGGTGAGCCGGTTGAGTGGCAAGCCGCTGGCGCTGGATGGGGATCTCATTCGCTACGACTCCGAGCTGCCGGGCAAGACCGAGCTCGCGGTTCATACCATCGCCGGCCAGCTCAACATGAGCCAGCAGGCCATCCACCAGAGCCTGAAGCTCGGCGACACCAGCGAGTTTGCCCAAAGCGATCTCTACCACAGGGTCTTCGTGCTGGCCGATCGCAAGGCGGGCAGCCGGCTGCCCCGCGCCGTGCTGCCGGGCATCTCTCTCAAGAGCCCCAAGATCACCCGCAATCTCACCACCGCCTGGTTTGCCAAGCGAGTGCAGTGGCGCCAGCAAACCTGCCTCAAGCGGCTGGGGTCGCTGTAACTGCAATAACAAAGGCGGCCAATAGGCCGCCTTTGTTTTACGTAGATATCATGGCGTCAAGTTAACTCTTTAACCGCAACCAGTATCTTGTAATTGTTTTTCCACTCTCCTTCGACAGGAAGATCAGAAAACTCCAGTGTTTTACTATATAGAAATGGATCGCTATTTAGGCAGGTTGGCCAAGTATCAAAGATATCTTGCTTGCCTTTCGTTTCTGTCCAGACATCAGCCAGCACTACGGCATAACGCTGGCGCTGTATTGGGTTAATCAGCCCCTTTTCAAGCAACAGGAGTGCTTCATTGGACTGCATTCGTTCAATATCATTCCTGACACTATCAGTTTTTGATTGAGGTGCCGTAAAGCGCTTAGCCTCAATAAGAAATAGCTCCGTTTCAGTGAAAACTACGGCGTCCATATGTTTCTTTTCTGTGAGGCTTATTGGAGCCTCAAACCATGAGAAACATGAGCCGGGATAGAGGCTTTCAAGCGCAGAAACAAAATTGTTGGTGAGATTTCGCTCGGTGAAGCCGGTAGAGCCATGTGCAGGGTAGTAGTGGGAAAAAATAGTTGTATATCGGCTGTGCAAACGAGCCATTAGTTTATCTAGACATACTTGCATGTTGTTGCTCCATAAATGTGCTGGTGTATCTAGGCCAAGGGGTTTTAAAGCTGCGATAGGGTGTAAACATAAAATTAATCCCCTGCACAGTTTCAGTGGCTCTGGCCCGTTTAATGATTCGGTATAGTGTCTTCCGATTAAGGGGACTGACTGTGTGACAATGTAACGCCCCTGCATTTTGGAAAACCGCTGCATCCCCAAAATTGATTACCCTTGTTCTCCCCCCGAGTTGCGGTGCGCAATACCATGGTGCCGCCACATCTGGGGCAGAGCGGGGGTGGATTGTCCGGTGGCGATACACTCTGTGAGGGGGGTTGGCAACTGATTGCCTGACAGGTGCGCGGGTGGACATATGGTTAGCGGATGGGCCGGCATGACGTGCCTTGAGCTGGGTGACATGCTGCCGGTGGGTTTGCCAACTGGCGGCCAAGCGGCCTTGCTGAATGGTGTCGACAATCCGCTCAACGTCGGCGGTGCTCAAGACGGGGGTGGTCTTGCTCTTGATATAGCTGACCAGGCCGCGACGCATGACGTTCTCCGGCATGGGGGTCTTGAAGGCGCAGTCGCCAATAAAATAGACGATGGAATGCAACTGGTGATCCGCCAGCCCCAGCAGGGATTTGAGGGTCATCAAGTGCAGATAGTTTTGATGCAACGGGTTTTGAAAGCCGTGCCGGCGTCGAAACAGCTGCTGGGTCCAGCGCTTGTGTCTGGGATCGCCGAAGATCCACCCTTTCATGTTCTTGGTTTCTATCACGAATACCCCGAAGCGGGAGACGAGCACCTGATCGATCTGGGTGCTGCCCTGCTCGAGCGGCAGAGTGACATTGCTCAGCAGATGATATTCCTGCCGGTTGAGAAAGAGCCGGATGCTGAGATTGAGCAGCCACTCCCCGATCATGCCCTTGAACCAGGGACTCTTGGCGATGGTGGCCAGCAACAACAGTGGCAGCAGCAACCAGAGCTGGTTCAGCAGAACGGCCATCAGGGCGGTAACGTCCATGTCATCTCTCCTCGCTCCCGATGCCTTTCCCTGGCGACGGGGCACTCTTATGGCGTGAGCCTGGTTTGCACCACAGGGTTGGTGCCATCCGGAAAATGGGGTGCCGAAGTGAACTACTGTAGCGAGTTGACCAGAAGGAATGTGTGACCGCTTGCACCAACTGAGCGGCTCATCTCTCTTTTTGTGCCAGTGATAGAGAGGGAAGGCGCCGCAGGGCGTGGCCTAGAAGCTCATCGCCAGCCCGACGCCGTAGCCGCTGGTGTTGTGGCTGAACATATAGCGGGCCACCAGCCGGGTTCGGGTGACGAAGATATCGTACTTGCTGCTGTCGAGCTCCACCCCAAGGCCAAGGGAGTTGAGGGAGTTGAAGCCGAGCAGGCCGCGCTGCTCGCCCAGGTATTCGGTGCGGGCCCCCTCCATCACGTAGCGCACGGGTTTGCCCAGCAGCGTCAAATCGCCGATGGGGGCGCGCCGGCGCAGATAGAGGCCGAGGTTTTCGGCGTTGGCCTGGCCGGCCACGCTGGCGGCGGTGCCGCCAAAGCTCTGCAGGTGCTGATAGGAGTAACGCAGCTCGGCATCGATGTCCTGGGCGGGGGAAAACAGCTCGTAGTCCAGCATCATGGCGCCGCCGAGGCCGTAGACGTCGAGCCTGCCGCCATCGAGAAAATCGAGGTTCTTGCCGGTGTACTGGCCCAGTAGCCAGTTGCCGATGCGCAGATCGCTCGCCACCGTGCCGAGGGTGACGTTGCCGATGGGGCGCAGCACCCAGTTGCCGCCGTGTTTGTCCCGGTGCAGCCCTATGTCCCAGCCAAAACCGCCGGTGGCCGTCAGGCTGTTCCACTTGGTGGGAACGGTGCGGCTCTCGCTGCCGTTGCTGACTACGAACTGGGGATCGTAGCGGCTGAATCCCAGGGTTCCTTCCAGATAAATCGGGACGCTCTCGCTCATGGTGGCGCCGCCGCCGACCTGGGTCATATTGAGCGCCGCCGACTGGTTGGTGCCGCTACCGATGTTGATGTTGCTGGCGGTGATGTCGGGCACCACGGTAAAGGTCATCAGCGACACCACGGCGTTGGCGCGCTGTTGCACCAACGAATCGTCGTCAGCCATGGCCTGACAGCTGCACAGCAGACCGAGCAGCAGGGCGGGGCGAAGCGGAGGGGTGAGAGGTGTGAACATGCCGGGATCCCGTGAAGCCTCTTCCGATGAGGCACGGTTACACTGTAGCGATTTTTTGTTCGCTTGGCAGCCTCAACCATGAGCCGGATGACGCCATTTGTGCCCATTCACTCCCCGGCGCAGCAGGCTGAACGCTCTGGCGAGCTTGTTCGCGCAAGGGACAGACGCAGAGGCAAAATCCATTAAACTCAATGGGTCACCTCGGGCCGTGGTGCAGGCCGAGTTTGGCCAGCTCACCATGCTGGGGCAGGACTGGTCCGAATGGGACGAGACCTACGCCTACATGGTGAGCCGCGATCCCGTCTATCTGGCGGCCAATCTCAACGTGCGCACCTTCGAGACCCTGGGGGGATCTGGTAGCCCTCTATGATGCCGACAAGCAGCCACAGGCGGCGTTTGCCTATCATGGCGGCCAGCTGGTGACGCAGACGACGGCCCAGCTGGCGCCCCTGACCGATTATCTGGTGCGCTAGGGCAGCCTCAAGCCCAATGCCGGCATCTGGTTTGACGGCGAGCGTTACTACCTGCTGGCCGCCACCCAGATCCTGACCAGCGAGGGGGAGGGGCTCTCCGGCACCATCTTGATGGCCCCCTCAAGCAGGCGGATGAACTGCTCGGCTTGATCATCGCCGAGCGGGCCAGGCTGAGCGGGGTATGGCATCCCGACGAACTCGCCTTCGTGCTGTCGGTGTGCGATCTCTCGGCCCAGACCCTGCTCACCCTCACCAAACTGCAACGCCTCAAGCGCAGTTGACGCCGTTTTGCTGTCTGGGCCCCTCCAGCCGGAGCGGGCCCGATTTTTTTGATGGCCCTGGCCGATTATCTCCCCTATCCATGACCTGTATTAATTTTTTGTTCACTTGGCCGGGTGTATAACGGGCCACCCTCAGGGAGAAAAGGGGTTGGCGACAGGGAGGGTCTGCCGCACCGGAGGCCGTCAGGCCACCCAGGATGGATGCTCACGAAGTTGATGGGAGTCACCAGATGCAGGACATGCTGCTTGCCATATGGCAACAGGACTTTGACCAATTGATCCAGATGCAGGCGGTGGGCCTGCTCGTCACCTGCCTGGTGGTGATCCTTTTTCTTGAATCGAGTTTCGTGTTTCTGCCTCTGCCCGGCGACAGCCTGGTGCTGCTGGCCGGCGGGCTGGTGGGAATGGGGGTGCTCGGCCCCGAGGTGACGCTGCTCTACATGCCGCTGGCGGCGGGGCTTGGCAGCCTGATCGCCTATGTGCAGGGGCAGGCGCTGCACGGCACCGCCTTCATGGGCCACGTGGAGCGGATGATCCCGGACGGCAGCCTGCCGCGGGCCTCCCGTCTGCTGCACAACTACGGCTTCTGGGCCATGTTCTCCTCCCGTTTCGTGCCCTTCGTGCGGGTGCTGACGCCCATGCTGATGGGGGTCTCGCGGCTGCACCTGCCGCGGGTGATGATCGCCAGTTTTGCCAGCGCCTTCCTCTGGGCCCTGGTGCTGAGCCTGGTAGGCAAGGCGGTGATGGCAGCCCCGGTGTTCGCCCAGTATCACGAGCTGCTGACCAAGTGCCTGCTGGTGACTTCCCTCGGTCTGTTCGTCATCGCCATGGCCGCCATCGCCATCCGGCTGCTCAAACGCCCGACCAACCGCATTCGCTGATCGGCTGGGGCAGGGCCCCGCCGTCTGTTGCTCTCATTCTTCATGGCGCCGCCGCCCTTGGCTGGCCGGCGCCCCTTCACTCTGCAAGCAGGTACCTTATGTCATCCCATGACACCTTGACCCTTCGCCCCCTCGAGCGCGAGGATCTCAAGTTCGTCCATCAACTCAACAACAACGCCAGCATCATGCGCTACTGGTTCGAGGAGCCTTACGAGGCGTACATGGAACTGGCCCAGCTCTATGACAAGCACATCCACGATCAGCACGAGCGCCGCTTCATCCTCGAGGTGGCGGGCGAGAACGTGGGGCTGGTGGAGCTGGTGGACATCCGCAGCATCCATCGCCGCGCCGAATTCCAGATCATCATCGCTCCCGCCCATCAGGGGAAGGGCTATGCCAAGACCGCCACCTTGAAGGCGATGAAGTACGGCTTCAACGTACTCAACCTGCACAAGCTCTATCTCATCGTCGATCGGGACAACGCCCGGGCAATCCACATCTATCAGGAGCTGGGATTTGAGCCGGAGGGGGAGCTCAAAGAGGAGTTCTTCATCGATGGTCAATATCGCACCGCCATTCGCATGTGCCTGTTCCAAAGAGACTTCCTGGCCCAGAATGGTCGAGGTGGCTGAACTCCCGTACGGACGTGAAGGGCTGCTGGCGGGGCGTGTTCGCCTTGCCAGCCAGGCAGCCCTGGCTCCATGAAATGGGCGCGTATTTGAGGCAGAATTTGCGCCATCTATCTGTTACACTTCGCGCCCGCCATTTTCCGGCCACTTTCTGACTTGATGTCAGGCACAGCCGTCGGTGGTCTGCACCGACTTTTCGCTCATGCCGAGCTAACCAAGCCAGCCACAGTCCAGCTGGAACACAGGAACCCATTATGAGATTTGAATCGTTCGATTTTGCCCCCGAGATTTTGCGCGCCATCTCAGAGTGCGGTTATCAGGAGATGACCCCTGTGCAGCAGCAGGCGATCCCGGCCATTCGCCGTGGTCGCGACGTGCTGGCCAGCGCCCAGACCGGTACCGGCAAGACCGCCGCCTTTGCCCTGCCCATCCTGCAGCGGCTGGTGGACAACCCTGCACCGGTGCAGCCTTCCAACGCCCGGGTGCTGATCCTGACCCCGACCCGCGAGCTGGCGGCCCAGGTGGCGAGCAACATCAATGACTTCGCCAAGCATCTGGACATCACCACCCTCACCATCTACGGCGGTGGCAAGCAGGATGTGCAGGCCAGAAAACTGAAAGCGGGCGCTCACATCATAGTGGCGACCCCGGGCCGGCTGCTGGAGCACCTCACCGCCTGCAACCTGAGTCTCTCCGGTGTCGAGTGCCTGGTGCTGGACGAAGCGGACCGCATCCTCGACATGGGCTTCAGTGCTGATGTGCAGCAGATCCTGCAGGCGGTCAACAAGACCCGTCAGAACCTGCTGTTCTCCGCCACCTTCTCCGAGGCGGTGAAGAAGCTGGCCAACCTGATGCTGGACAAGCCTCAGATAGTGAGCGTCAACAAGCAGAACTCCACCGCCGATACCGTCAGCCACACCGTCTATCCGGTGGAGCAGAAGCGCAAGCGCGAGCTGCTCTCCGAGCTTATCGGCAAGCAGAACTGGCCGCAGGTGCTGGTGTTTGCCAGTACCCGCGAGAGCTGCGACGAGCTGGTGGCCGAGCTGAACCTCGACGGCATCAAGTCGGCCGTGGTGCACGGCGACAAGGCTCAGGGCAGCCGTCGCCGCGCCCTGCGCGAGTTCACCGAGGGCAAGCTGCGGGTGCTGGTGGCCACCGAAGTGGCCGCCCGTGGCCTGGATATCCCGGATCTCGAGTACGTGGTCAACTATGATCTGCCGTTCCTGGCGGAAGACTACGTGCACCGCATCGGCCGTACCGGCCGCGCCGGCAAGAGCGGCATGGCCATCTCCTTCGTCAGCCGTGAAGAAGAGCGCACCCTGCTGGAGATCGAGGCGCTGATCGGCCAGAAGATCCGCCGCATCATGGTGCCGGGCTACGAGGTGAGCAGCCGCGACGAGCTGATCAAGCAGCTGCAGGAGCGTCGCCGCTTCGGCAAGCGCCCGCAGCGGGAAGACAACGCCGCCGCCCAGGCCATGGCCGAGGCCAAGCTGCAGGGCCAGCGCCTCAAGCGCCTGGCTGCCGCCAAGAAGCCGCGCCAGCCGAAATAAGGCGCGCAGGCCGCTCTATTGAACCGCAAAGGCGCCACTGGCGCCTTTGCCATCTCTGTCATCGGTGTTGACCCCTGGTGGTCAACTCAAGGATTGCTTATGACCGCTCCTACCTACAATCAGGCCCTGTTCGAAATGGCCAGCCAGAGTCTGGCCGAACTGGCCCGCACCGCCGAGCAGAAGGCTGGCAAGCGTACCCCGGCGCAAGAGAGCCATTTTCTCTGCACCTGGATGGCCGACTCCCTCAAGGAGAAGCGCTTCTCCCGGCTGGTGATGGAGGATTTGAAGGATTGGGTGCAGCTTGGCCGAACCCTGGGGGCCGGCGCCGATCTCAAGGGGCTGCTTGAGCGGATCATGGGCCAGTATGAGCGGGCCATGGCCGAGCCGACCGGGCTCGGCAGCCGGCTGGCCGCCTTGCTGGCCGAGCTCGCGGCCGCAGGTTGGTTAGTGATTACCGACAGCGAGGTGAGCGCCAAGCTGCGCCTGCAATCGGGCGGTCAGCCGAGCCTCATCATCAGCGCCAGCGAGTATCAGGGCCACATCGAGGCGGGCGAGCTTATCAAGCCGCTCACCCTCTATGTGCGCGGCGACGAGGCCCGGCTGGCACGGGCGGCCTTTGCCCACCGCCTGCTGCTGAGCCAGGGCAACAAGAAAACCACCCTGGTCAAGCACCACAAGGCCTACCGGCTGGTGCCGGGCAACGCGCAGCCAGCGCTGGCGCTGCTGGTTGGCCCCTGAACAGGGGTTGTTCCATCTGTCTGAGACCCCGGCCCGGTGCCGGGGTTTTTTATGATCGCGGGGCGGGGTTGCAGGCAGGGGAAAGGGGGAGGGGCCGCGACTCTTGTCGCAGCAAGAGGGGGCATCTGGCATTCCCCCTATCCTGGGGGGCGTCCCCCATATGGTGGGATGGTCGCGGAAAAAAACTGCTCTAGGGTGAGTGGGCCCCAAAGAGGGCCTTGAAGGAAGCAAACCGCCTGACAAGGCGACACTCAATGAATGAGGAAACATGATGAAAGCGACTCCCATTGCCCTGTTGCTGGCCGGCGTGCTGGCCTCCCCGCTCTGCGCCGCAGGGCTCGATGCCCAGCTCACCCTGGTGGATGGCAACAGTGACGACGTGCGCGTCAACCTGACCCTGACCAACAGCGGGGACAAGCCGGTCCGCCTGCTCAAATGGCAACTGCCGGGTAGCGAGGATGCCCCCCTGTTCCTGGTGGAGCGGGACGGCCAGCCGGTCAGCTACGAGGGGGCTCTGATCAAGCGGGCTGCCCCGACCGACAAGGACTTCCAGCTGCTCAAGGCCGGCCAGAGCCTGACGGTGCAGGCCGAGGTCTCCGGTCTCTACGACATGAGTGCCCAAGGCCAGTACAGCATCCGCTACCTGCTGCCGACGTTGCCGCAAGAGGCGAAAGCCGCCAAGGCCAAGCAGGCCCAGGCGAGCGAATCCAATGCGGTGACCCTGTGGGTGGACGGAGTGAGTGACGAGCGGGTGCTTGCCAAGGCTGCTCCCCTGGCCGAGCCGCAGGCGGTGACCGCTTCGGTCAGCTTCAGCGGCCGCTGCACCAACACCCAGAAGAGCGACATCCTGGCGGCGCTCGATGCGGCCAGCGGCATCACCAACAACTCCAGCAGCTACCTGGCGGTGGACAAGCCGGAAGGCCAGCGTTATCGCAGCTGGTTTGGGGCCTATGATGCATCGCGCTGGGATCAGGCCGAGACCCACTTCAGCAAGATCAAGGATGCCATCGACAACAAGCCGCTCACCTTCGACTGCGGTTGCAAGCAGAGCTACTTTGCCTATGTCTATCCGGATCAACCCTACAAGGTCTACCTGTGCAAGAGCTTCTGGACCGCACCGGTCAGCGGGACCGATTCCCGTGCAGGCACCATCGTCCACGAGCTGAGCCACTTCAACGTGGTGGCGGGCACCGACGATCTGGGTTACGGTCAGGCCAATGCCCGCAACCTGGCGAAGACGGATCCGGTCAAGGCGCTCAACAACGCCGACAACCACGAGTACTTCGCTGAGAATACGCCGAGCGAAAACTGATTTGCCGACCGGGGGCCGCAAGGCCCCTTCTTGTCCATGTCGTTTGTCACAGGAAGGAGCGACCATGATGACACTCTTGCTCACCACCCTGGCGCTGGCCCCCCTGCAGTGCGATCTGTCGGTCAAGGCACAAAGCCGGGTCAACGAGCCGCTGCCGCTGGTGATGACCCTGACCAACCGGGGGGAGGGGCCGCTCGAGGTGCTGAGCTGGTTCACGCCGTTTGAAGGCTGGTTTGCCGATGCCATCGATCTCACCCTCGATGATCGGGCCGATACCCTACAAGGGCCCGTTGGCCAAGCGGGGCAACCCGGGGGCCGAGGATTTCTTTTTGCTGGGGGCCGGTCAGCAGAGTCAGGCCGACGCGGATCTGACCCTGGTCTACGATCTCTCCCACCCCGGCCGCTACCAACTGAGCTACCGCGCCCAGCCGCTGACCCTGACCCGGGGCGTGGCCCCCCGCTGCCCCGTCATTCACTTCACCCGGCTGCCCGCCTCCTAGGGCGGCCCCTCCGTACTACCTAGATGGCATCCGGCCCGGTGAGCGGCGCCAGCAGCCCTGCCGCGCGGGCGGCCACCGCCAGATAACGGTCTGCCAGCAAAGGCCTGGCGAGCCCCTCTCGCCAGCAGCAATGCACCAGCTTGATCACATGATCGTCGAGGCTCACCACTGCCCGGGCCAGCACGTTTTGCCACGACAGCTTGCCGGTATCGGGCCAGACCGGCGTCTGCAGTGATGGCGCGCCGACCGTGACATAGGCGGCCGCCACCGCCTGCCACATCAAAGTCTGCCAGCGCGCTTGCCATGGCGCGGGCAGGTGGCTGGCGACGATGGCGGCGGCGCGACTGCCGGTCACCATGTGCAGCACGGTAAAATTGCCGGTCTGCCAGTAGAGGGCGAGGGCCGCGTCGGCCAGCTGCACCAGCAGATCCGACGATGATACCCCGCTCGGCAACCCGCTCGCCCAGGTCGGCGCATCCGTCACCTGCCGCAATCGCTCGGTGATCCACTCGCCTTGCCAGCGTGCGCCTTTCCATTGCCGGGCCAGCGCGCTCAGCAGAGCGTCGATATCCGGCACCGGCGCCCGCTGCCCGGCCGGCACCCGCAGGGGGCTGCACTGCCAGGCGGCCAGTGCGGCGGCCTGCTCTTCCTGATGGCCATTTTCCAGCGCGCAGGCGAAGCGGATCAGTGGATGGAAGGCGCCGCCGGCTGGCGAGAGACCCTGCTCCAGCAGGCTGGCAAAGGTGGGCAGCCACCCCTCGTCGGCCAGCCGTGTTGCCAACTGCTGACGCAGCCGGACAAACTGCAACTCCTCCTCATCCCCCTGCTGTTGTTCACCCCCCGGCAGGGCATGGTTGGTCTGCCAGTGTGCGAAGAACTGCTGCAGCTGGCGGGGATTGGCGCCCATCTCGTGCAGGGCGTGCAATGCCATCGGGCAGTGGTTGGTGGTGCCGCGTCCGTTGAGGGCAAAGGCTCGATTGGCATCGAGCAGATGATGAAGGTGGTGCATAATCATTTGACTCCTTTCATAAGGGGAGACAGGATTGTGCAAGTTAAAGCTAACTTGAGGTCAAGCGTGGCGATGGAACGCAAATGGCTGGCCATCGGCCAGATAGCCAAACGCTCGGGCGTCAAGGCCAGCGCCCTGCGCTTCTACGAGCAGAAGGGGCTGATTGGCAGCGTGCGAAGCGAGGGGGGCCAGCGGCTCTATCCGCAGGATGTGCTGCGCCGCATCGCCTTCATCCGGGTGGCGCAGGGCATGGGGCTGAGCCTGGGCGAGATAGGGGAGGTCCTGGCCGGCCTGCCCCAGGGGCGCACCCCGGATCGCCGCGACTGGGACGGCATTGCCGGCCAGTGGCAGAGCCTGCTCGATCGGCGCATCACTGCTCTGCAGCAGCTCAAGGAGAAGCTTGGCGCCTGCATTGGTTGCGGTTGCCTCTCGCTGGAGCACTGCGCACTTTACAATCCGGATGATCAGGCCGCCGGGCAGGGCGAGGGTCCCCGCTACCTGCTGGGGGATACGCCACCGAGCGGGCCGACAGAAAAATGATGAACATGAGGGGCGGTCCAGCCATGCCATGCACCGGGCCGACTCGTTTACACCGTCAAGGAGGAGACATGGCACTGGAACAACTGAAACGGGAGTTGGAGCTGTTTGGCGAGCAGAATGACGACGTGCAACAGTCCCGTGGCAGCAAGATGCTCAACATTACCCGCGATACCGGCGAGCTGCTGGCGGTGCTGGTGCAGACGAGGGGGGCCGATGCTGTGCTGGAGATCGGCACCTCCAATGGTTACTCCACCCTCTGGCTGGCCGAGGCAGTAAAACGGCTGGGGGGCCGGGTCACCACCATCGAGCTGGACGAGGGCAAACGGACCATGGCGGCCGCCAACTTTGAGCGGGCCGGGCTCGCTCCCTGGATTGAGCAGTTGGCGGGCGAAGCAGGCACGCTGCTGCCCACCCTGCCGACGGCCGCTTACCCGCTCATCTTCCTCGACTCCGATCGCCAGCACTACCAGGCCTGGTGGCCAGAGATCCAGCGCCTGCTGGCCCCCCGCGGTCTGCTGGTGGTGGACAATGCCATCTCCCATCGCGAGGAGCTGGCCGAGTGGATGGCACTGGTGGAGCAGGATCCGGCCTTCGCGACCTCGCTGGTGCCGGTGGGCAAGGGGGAGTGGCTGGTGGTGCGGTTGTAGGGGAAAGGCATGGAAAACAAGACCATGGAACCAAAAGCAGTGGTGGAGGCCTACTGGCAGGCCATGCAAAGCAACGATTTCGTCAAGGCCTCCAGGTGGCTGAGCGAGGACTTCCTCTGTGACTGGCCCCAGTCGGGGGAGCGGATCGAGGGGCGGGCCAACTTCGTCGAGATCAATCGGCGCTACCCGGCGGCCGGGCCCTGGAATTTTGACATCGTCCGCCTGCTGGAGCAGGGGCGGGAGGTGGTGACCGAAGTGGTGATCACCGACGGTGAAGTCGAGGCGCGCGCCATCACCTTCCACACGGTGCGTGGCAATACCATCTGCCATCAGACCGAATTCTGGCCCGATCTCTACGAGGCGCCGCACTGGCGTCGTCACTGGGTCACCAGCATCCCGCGGGAGCCGCAACCCGCCTGACATGGTTTCCGCTGGCGGAGTACCGCCAGCGGGGCTATTTCTCGGCCAGCCTGGCCATTATATTTTCGTTATCCATTATTTCGCTAAATATCCTCGTATTTCATGGTTGGGTCATGCCATGAGCCACGTTATGTTTCATCCATACCGCCAGCAAGCACTATGAAGGTTATCCCTGCCGATAATTAAATTAAACATGATAACCGGCTGGTTTTATTTTGTGGTGGTTGGCAAGCATTCTGGATGTTCATAAATATAACGAGGTGAATAATGAAAAAACGGCACTCCCTGTTTTTAATGGCGGCACTTCCGCTGGCACTGATGACATCGGTACAGGCACAGTCCAGCCTGGCCGAGATCCAGCGGGCCGGGGTGATCAAGATCGGTACCGAAGGGGCCTATCCTCCCTTCACCTATCATGACAAGAGCGGCAAGCTGGTGGGCTTTGACGTGGAGATAGGCGAGCTGATTGCAAGCGGTCTCGGCGTGAAGCCGCAGTTCGTCGAGGGCAAATGGGACGGGCTCATCGCCGGGGTGGACGCCAAGCGCTACGACCTGGTGCTCAACGAAGTGGCCATCACCCCTGAGCGGCTGAAAAAATATGATTTTTCAGACCCCTACATCACCTCCAAGGCGGTGATCGTGGTGCACAGCGACAACCACAGCATCAAGAGTTTTGCCGATCTGAAGGGCAAGAAATCCTCCCAGTCGCTGACCAGCAACTTTGCCCAGCTGGCGAAGTCATCGGGCGCCGAGGTGGTGGCCACCGAGGGATTCAACCAGTCCCTTGAACTGGTGCTGACCGGGCGGGTGGATGCCACCATCAACGACAGTCTCTCGTTCCTCGACTTCAAGAAACAGAAGCCTGACGCCAAGTTGAAGGTGGCGGCCACCGAGGCCAAGGGGGATCAATCTGCTGCCCTGCTCGCCAAGGGACAACCCGAGTTGCTGGCTGCCATCAATCAGGCGCTGCGCAATGCCAAGCAGGATGGCGAATATCAGAAAATATCGCAGAAATATTTCGGCACCGACGTCTCGCAATAATATCGCGGCAACATAATAACAACTGAGGATATTAACGTGCCGGCCTGGTTGCAGTTAATGATCGACTCTTTTTGGCCCCTGCTCAGTGCGGGGCTTATTTTTACCGTGCCACTTACCCTGATTACCTTCGTGTTGGGAATCGTGCTCGGCTTGTCGGTGGCGCTGGCCAGATTATATGGTCCGGCCCCGCTGGTGATGCTGGTCCGGTTTTATGTCTGGCTTATTCGGGGCACCCCGCTGCTGGTGCAGCTGTTTCTGATTTTTTACGGTCTGCCGAGCGCCGGCATCGTGCTGGATGCCTTCACCGCCGCCGTCATCGGTTTTACCCTCAACATCGGTGCCTACAGCTCGGAGATCATCCGTGCCACCCTGGCGGCGATCCCGAAAGGGCAGTGGGAGGCGGCCTATTCCATTGGGATGAACTGGCCCCAGATGATGTGGCGGGTGATCCTGCCGCAGGCGGCGCGCATCGCTGTGCCGCCGCTCTCCAACACCTTCATCTCCCTGGTCAAGGATACTTCGCTGGCGGCGGCGGTGACCGTGCCCGAGCTGTTTCAGGCGGCTCAGCGGCTCGCCTCCGTCACCTATGAGCCGCTCATCCTTTATGTCGAGACGGCCCTCATTTACCTGATGTTCAGCTCGGTGCTCTCCACCCTGCAAGACAAGCTGGAGCTGCGATTGGCTTACAAAGAGACCCGGGAGGTCGCCCTATGATCCGCTTGAGTGGCATCGAGAAACAGTTTGCGGGGCAGCGAGTGTTGAAAGGGGTAGGGTTGGCGATGGCCGCGGGTAGTGTCACCGCCCTGATCGGTCCCTCCGGCAGCGGCAAGAGTACCTTGCTGCGCTGCGTGAACCTGCTGGAGCGACCCGATGCAGGCCAGCTGGTGCTGGGGGCAGCGAGCTCGACTTTACCCGGCATCTGTCACGGCACAGCGTGCTGGCCCTGCGCCAGCAGACCGGCATGGTGTTCCAGAACTTCCAGCTGTTCCCGCACATGACGGTGCTGGAGAACGTGATGGAAGGGTTGGTGACCGTGTTGAAGTGGCCCAGGGAGAGGGCGGCGGAGCGCGCTCTGCAATTGCTCGACAAGGTTGGGCTCAGGCACAAGGCCGAGGCAGTGCCTGCCACTCTCTCCGGCGGTCAGCAGCAGCGGGTGGCCATTGCCCGGGCACTGGCGCCGGCCCCCAAGGTGCTGCTCTGTGACGAGCCCACCTCGGCGCTGGATCCCGAGCTTGCTCAGGAGGTGGTGGCCGTGCTGCGCCAGCTGGCCAGTGAGGGCACCACCATGCTGATCGCCACCCATGACTTGCGCCTGGCGGCCCAGATCTCCCAGCAGGTGATCTTCCTGGAGGCGGGTGAGGTGGTGGAGGCGGGCAGTGCGCGCCAGATGTTCACTACCCCCAAGCGGGCGCGTACCTTCGAATACATCTCCACCCTCACCGAGCGGCTGCCGGAGAGCTGGAGCATCTAGCCGGTACTGCCTGATCGAGAGCGAGATAAAAAAAGCCCCGCACGAGCGGGGCTGTTTGTATGGCTGCTTGGTTGCGACGGCAGATCACACGGCCAGGTAGTCCATGATCCCTTCGGCCGCCTTGCGCCCTTCATAGATGGCGGTCACCACCAGATCGGAGCCGCGCACCGCGTCGCCACCGGCGAACACCTTGGGGTTGCTGGTCTGGAAGGCATGTTCGGCCTGCTCCGAGGCCCTGATGCGATCCCGGCCGTCAAGCTCGATGCCGTGTTCCGCCATCCAGGGCTGGGGGTTGGGCTGGAAGCCGAACGCCATCACCACTGCATCGGCAGCCAGCACCTGCTCGGAGCCGGCGATCACCACCGGATTGCGGCGGCCATTGGCATCGGGGGCGCCGAGCTCGGTGCTCACCACCTTGATGCCGCAGGTGCGGCCCTGGGCGTTCAGCTCCACGCCGACCGGCTGCAGGTTGAACATGAATTCAACCCCCTCTTCGCGGGCATTTTTGACCTCCCGCTTGGAGCCCGGCATGTTCTCCTCGTCGCGGCGATAGGCGCAAATCACCTTGTCGGCCCCCTGACGGATGGCGGTACGCACGCAGTCCATGGCGGTATCACCGCCGCCGAGCACCACCACCTGCTTGCCGGCAAAGTCGATGTAGTCGGCTTGCGTCTTCTCGAAACCCAGCAGCCGGTTGGCGTTGGCGATGAGGTAGGGCAGGGCGTCATAGACTCCTGGCGCCTCCTCGTTGGCAAAGCCGCCCTTCATGTACTTGTAGGTGCCAACCCCGAGGAAGACCGCATCGAACTCGCCGAGCAGGTCGGCAAAGGTGACATCGCGGCCCACCTCGGTCTCGAGGCGAAACTCCACACCCATGCCCTCAAAGATCTCGCGGCGACGCTGCATCACCTCTTTTTCCAGCTTGAAGGAGGGGATGCCAAAGGTGAGCAGGCCGCCGATCTCGGGATACTTGTCGAACACTACCGGGGTGACGCCGCCCCGTGCCAGCACGTCGGCACAGGCAAGGCCGGCTGGGCCGGCGCCGATGACGGCGACCCGCTTGCCGGTCTTGACCACCTTGGAGAGATCGGGCTTCCAGCCCATCTCGAACGCCTTGTCGGTGATGTATTTTTCGATGTTGCCGATGGTGACGGCGCCGAATCTGTCGTTGAGGGTGCAGGCACCCTCACACAGTCTGTCTTGCGGACAGACTCGGCCACACACCTCCGGCAGGCTGTTGGTCTGGTGGGAGAGCTCCACCGCCTCCAGAATGCGTCCCTCGTTGGCCAGCTTCAGCCAGTTGGGGATGTAGTTGTGCACCGGGCACTTCCACTCGCAGTAAGGGTTGCCGCAGTCGAGGCAGCGATCCGCCTGCATGCCGACCTGGGCCTGGTTGAAGGACTCGTAGATCTCCACGAACTGGATCTTACGGATCTTGAGCGGCTTCTTGGGCGGGTCGACCCGCTGCACGTCGATAAACTGAAATACGTTCTGGCTCATAGGGTTCCCTCCTTATTGCGCCTGGATTCTGAGTTCTGCACTGGAACGGCTGGTGTGGCCCAAGAGGGACTTGACGTCGCTGGACTTGGGTTTGATCAGCCTGAACTTGGGCACATAGGAGTCGAAGTTGGCCAGGATCTCCTCGGCGCGCGAGCTGCCGGTTTCGTTGAGGTGCGCCGTGATGATGCCGCGCAGGTGCTCCTGGTGGATGGCCAGATCCGCCACGTCCAGCAGTTCTACCAGCTCGGGGTTGGTGCGCTTGGCAAAGTTGCCGCACTCGTCGAGCACGTAGGCGAAGCCACCAGTCATGCCCGCCGCGAAGTTGACGCCTGTGGTGCCGAGCACGGTGACGATGCCGCCGGTCATGTATTCACAGCCGTTGTCACCGATCCCTTCGACTACCGCGAGGGCCCCTGAGTTGCGCACCGCGAAGCGCTCGCCAGCGGTACCCGCAGCGTAAAGTTTGCCGCCGGTGGCGCCGTAGAGGCAGGTGTTGCCGATGATGGCCGCCTCGTGGGATTTGAACGCCACGCCGACGTGAGGTTTGATCACCAGCTTGCCGCCGGTCATCCCCTTGCCCACGTAGTCGTTGGCGTCCCCCGTGAGGATCATCTCAAGGCCACCGGCGTTCCAGACGCCGAAGCTCTGGCCGGCGGTGCCGTTGAAGTGCACCTTGACCGGATCGGCCGCCATGCCCTGGTTACCGTGGCGCTTGACGATTTCGCCGGACAGGCGCGCACCCACCGAGCGGTCGGTGTTGCGGATGTCGTAGCGGAACTCGCCGCCACTCATGTTTTCCACCGCGTCCAGCAGGTCTTCCACCATCTTGAGGTTCAAGGGCCCCTTGTCGAAGGTGGGGTTGTGCTGCTGGCTGAACAGGCTGGAGCCTGCCGGTGCAACTGGGGCCGCCAAGATGCCGGACAAGTCCAGCTTGGCCTGACGGGCGGTGAGGCCGGGCAGGGCCTGAAGCAAATCGGTACGACCGATGAGGTCGGTGAGCTGGGTGACGCCAAGCTCGGCCATCAGCTCGCGGGTCTCCTCGGCGATGAACTTGAAGTAGTTCATCACCATCTCCGGCAGGCCGGTGAAGTGTTCGCGGCGCAGCTTCTCATCCTGGGTGGCGACGCCGGTGGCGCAGTTGTTCAGGTGGCAGATCCGCAGGTATTTGCAGCCGAGCGCCACCATGGGGCCGGTGCCAAAACCGAAGCTCTCTGCGCCGAGAATGGCCGCCTTGATGATGTCCAGACCCGTCTTGAGGCCGCCATCCACCTGCAGACGCACCTTGTGGCGCAGGCCGTTGGCGACCAGCGCCTGCTGGGTTTCGGCCAGGCCCAGCTCCCAGGGGGAGCCAGCGTATTTGACCGAGGTGAGCGGGCTCGCGCCGGTGCCGCCGTCGTAGCCGGAAACGGTGATGAAGTCCGCATAGGCCTTGGCCACGCCACAGGCGATGGTGCCGACGCCGGGCTCGGACACCAGTTTCACCGACACCAGACAGTTCGGGTTGATCTGCTTGATGTCGAAGATGAGCTGGGCCAGATCCTCGATGGAGTAGATGTCGTGGTGGGGCGGCGGCGAGATCAGGGTCACGCCGGGCACGGAGTAACGCAGCTTGGCGATCTGGGCCGTCACCTTGTCACCGGGCAGCTGGCCCCCTTCGCCGGGCTTGGCACCCTGGGCCACCTTGATCTGCACCACGTCGGCGTTCATCAGGTAGTGGGGGGTGACGCCAAAGCGCCCCGAGGCCACCTGCTTGATGCGCGAATTCTTCTCGGTACCAAAGCGCTTGGGATCCTCGCCGCCTTCGCCGGAGTTGCTCTGGCCGCCGAGCCGGTTCATGGCCACCGCTAGCGCCTCGTGGGCTTCCGGGCCCAGCGCGCCGATGGACATGGCGGCGGAGTCGAAGCGGGGGAACAGCTTGGCCGCCGGCTCCACCTGCTCCAGTGCCACCGGGTTGTCGACCTTTTTGAGGGTAAGCAGATCGCGCAGGGTGGCGACCGGCCGCTCGTTTACCAGGCGGGCGTACTCCTTGTAATCGGCATAGTTGCCGGAGCGCACCGCGGTCTGCAGGGTCTGCACCACGTCCGGGTTGTAAGTGTGGTACTCGCCGCCGTGGACGAATTTGAGCAGGCCGCCCTGAGTGAGGGCCTTGCGGGCCAGCCAGGCCTGACGGGCCAGATTGAACTGATCTTGCTGGATGTCGGCAAAATCGGCGCCCTGGATGCGGCTCGATACACCGCGAAAACACATCTCGACCACGGCTTTGGAGAGGCCCACCGCTTCGAACAGCTGGGAGCAGCGGTAGCTGGCCACCGTGCTGATGCCCATCTTGGACATCACCTTGTAGAGCCCCTTGTTGATGCCGTTGCGGTAGTTGAGCATGGCCTGGCGCAGGCTCATCTTGAGCACGCCCTCTTCTACCTGCTTGGCGAGCGTCTCGTAGGCGAGGTAGGGGTAGATGGCGGTGGCGCCAAAGCCCAGCAGCACCGAGAAGTGGTGCGGGTCGCGCACGCTGGCGGTCTCCACCAGGATGTTGGCGTCGCAGCGCAGGTTGTTGTCCACCAGGGTACGCTGCACCGCCCCCACCGCCATGGCGGCCGGGATGGGCAGGGTGTCGGCACTGACGTCGCGATCCGAGAGGATCAGTAGCACGGTGCCGGCCTTGGCGGCAGCTTTGGCCTCTTCACAGATGCGCAGGATGGCCGCTTCCAGGCCCTCTTCGGGCTTGAAGTTGAGGCTGATCACCTGATGGCGATAGTGCTCCCCTTCCAGTGCCAGCAACTGGTGGAAGTCGGAGTAGAGCAGGATCGGCGACTGGAACAGCACCCGGTGGGCGTGGCCGAAGGTCTCGTTGAACACGTTCTGCTCGCGGCCGATACAGGTGGCCAGCGACATGACGTGGTTTTCCCGCAGCGGATCGATGGGCGGGTTGGTGACCTGGGCGAACATCTGGCGGAAGTAGTCGTACAGGGTGCGCTGGCTGGAGGAGAGCACCGCCATCGGGGTGTCATCCCCCATGGAACCCACCGCTTCCTGGCCGTTTTCACCCAGTACCCGGATGATCTGATCCAGCTCCTCATAGGAGTAGCCGAACAGCTTCTGATAGGTTTTCAGCTGATCGTCGGAGAATTCGCGGGCGCCGGTGCTGGCGTCATCCATCTGCTCGAACGGCACCAGCCGCTTGCAGTGCTTGTCCATCCACTGCTTGTAGGTGTGACGGCTCTTGAGATCGTCATCGATCTCGAAGCTGGTCCAGATCTTGCCGTTGCTGGTATCCACCACGAACAGCTCCCCCGGGCCGACCCGGCCCTTCTCCAGCACTTCGTCCGGGGTGTAGTCCCAGGTGCCCACTTCAGAGGCCAGCGTGATGAACTTGTCCTTGGTGATGACGTAGCGGGCCGGACGCAGGCCGTTTCTGTCGAGCGCGCAGGTGGCGTAGCGACCGTCGGTCATGACGATGCCGGCCGGGCCATCCCAGGGCTCCATGTGCATGGAGTTGAAGTCGTAGAAGGCGCGCAGGTCGTCATCCATGTTCGGGTGCTTCTGCCACGCAGGCGGGATCAACAGGCGCATGGCGCGGAACAGGTCCATGCCGCCGGCCAGGAACAGATCCAGCATGTTGTCGAGGCTGGAGGAATCCGATCCCGTGGTGTTGACGAAGGGGGCGGCCTCTTGCAGATCGGGGATCAGCGGGGTGGCGAACTTGTAGCTGCGCGCCTTGGCCCACTGGCGGTTGCCGGCGATGGTGTTGATCTCGCCGTTGTGGGCCAGATAGCGGAACGGTTGCGCCAGCGGCCAGCGCGGGCTGGTGTTGGTGGAGAAACGCTGGTGGAACACGCAGATGGCCGCCTGCATGCGAATGTCGGCCAAATCCAGATAGAAGCGCGGCAAGTCCACCGGCATGCACAGTCCTTTGTAGACGGTGACCAGGTTGGAGAGGCTGACCACATAGAAGTAGTCGTCGCTGATGCGTTTCTCGATGCGGCGGCGCACGATATAGAGGCGCCGCTCGAGATCTTTGTCGACCCAGCCGGGCGGGGCGTTGACAAAGACCTGTTCGATGCTGGGCAGGGAGGCCTTGGCGATGGAGCCGAGTACATTGGTATCGATAGGCACCTTGCGCCAACCGACCAGACTCAGGGTCTCCTTTTCCAGCTCTTCGTCGATGATGTCGCGAGTGGCTTGCGCCAAGACGGGATCGGGGTTGAGAAACAGCATGCCGACCGCGTAGTTGCGGCCCAGATGCCATCCCTTCTCTTCGGCGACAGCTCTGAAGAAGCTGTCGGGTTTTTGCAGCAACAGACCGCAGCCGTCGCCGGTCTTGCCGTCGGCGGAGATGCCGCCACGGTGCTGCATGCGAGCCAATGCTGACATCGCGAGACGGACAAGCTTGTGGCTGGCTTCACCTTCCATGTGGGCCAACAGGCCGAAGCCACAGTTATCCCTCTCCAGCTTTGGATCATATAGTGACATTGCATTTCTCCCTTGCTCGGCCTTGCATCGCACTGTCATCAACAGACTGCATAAATTGCGATTGGCTCTTGTGGTTCCGTCCGCCTGAGGTGGCGAATCTCCAAACTAATGGGATTTTTCGGCAAGGTCAATTGGACATCCCGGCTGTTTTCATTATCACAAACTCATAACAAAATGTCGGGTTGCGGGTCTGCATGGGGTATTAACTGGCCATTGCTCTGGTTATTTTTGTTTTTGTAGGATTTTGTATTGTCATATTGGGCTTTGCTGGTTGACTCAATGGGGGCAAGGATTTGTAGTAATTTTACCAATCCACTCGACAAGTGAATGGCCGAGATCACAATAACGAAGCAGGTGACTTGCATTTGCAAAACCACCGTCTATGAGAGAATTTTCATTATTCAACAAACTGTTAGAAGATGGCTTTGTGGTGGTGTTGAGCCTTCGTCAAATTGGGAATGAGTCTCGAAAGCGTCGATAACTACCCATTTGCTGATATTTATCCAGTTATTGGTGAATATTTATATGTTTTCCCGACTCTCTCCTCCCTTGATCCAGCGCAGCGCTGCGCGCGGCCAAGCTCGTACAATGACGCCCCTTTACTGGAGGTGTCATGCAGTTACACGAACTCGTCAATACATTCGGCCAGGATCTCAAGCAGCGTCATGGCCAGAAGATCCACAAGCTCTCCATTCACGGTGCCTTCACCTGCCCGAACCGGGACGGCACGCTGGGCCGTGGCGGCTGCACCTTCTGCAATGTCTCCTCCTTTGCCGATGAGTCGGCCCAGCAGCTTTCGGTGGTGCAGCAACTGCTGGCTCGCCGGGACGAAGTGACCCGGGCCAAACGTTATCTCGCCTACTTTCAGGCCTATACCAGCACCTATGCCGAGGTGGAGTACTTGCAGCGCATGTATGAAGAGGCGCTGTCGGTGAGCGACATGGTGGGCTTGTGCGTGGGGACGCGCCCAGATTGCGTGCCGGATGCGGTACTGGATCTGCTGGCCGGTTATCAGGCCCGGGGTTATGAGGTGTGGCTGGAGCTGGGGCTGCAGAGCGCCAACGACAAGACGCTGCAGCGCATCAACCGGGGCCATGGCTATGCCGCCTATGTTGACGCTGTGGCCAGGGCCCATCAGCGCGGCATCAAGGTGTGCGCCCACCTGATCGTCGGTCTGCCCGGTGAAGTTGCCATGGACAGCCTGAATACGCTGCAGCGCATTGTGGAGACGGGTGTTGAAGGGATCAAGCTGCATCCGCTTCATGTGGTTGAGGGCAGCACCCTTGGCAAGGCGTGGCAGGCGGGTCGGCTGGAGGTGCCGAGCCTGGATCAATATGTGGAAGCGGCAGTCGCCATGATCCAGCACACACCGCCCGAGGTGGTGTACCACCGCATCTCGGCATCGGCACGCCGTGCGACGCTGTTGGCGCCGGCTTGGTGCGAGAATCGCTGGACAGCCATGGCTGACATTGCTAGCGAACTGGCCCGCTCCGGCGCCCAGGGCCATGCGCTGGGGCGCCCTTTTTTGCTTTCTGGCAATATCGACTAGGTAATCAAATTTCATCAAAAAAACAGTGAGTTATTAGATGAAATTCAGTCTTTGCGGTATAGTTTCGGTAAAATTGTCTTGATATAGTACTTGGCTTGAAAAAGATATCATTATCAATAAGCTTGTATTATTTCCAATTTGGACGGGATATATCGGATATGGCGCCATCTTGTGTCGCGATCCGCAGCCAAACTGCCCGTCTCGTCTTTGGGTGTAATGCCTATCAGGTCTGCCAATGACATCCAATGTCATGTACCTGTGCTTAATGTGTATCAGGCTGTTGATCCCTTCCCGGGGAGCTCTGTTCTTTATGTCACGGGATCGTCTGCGCCAAACGGCGCCCGTGAAGCTTGAATATCGGTGTGGCGATAGAGCCGGCCCAATCATGCAGTGACAGGATGCTATGCAAGCAGAAACTAACCGTATTGACGAGTTGTTGGAGTGCCTGGTCTTTCTGACCCGCTTTTATGGGGTGCCCAACAGCAAGGATGCCCTGACGACCGGTTTGCCACTGGTGTCCGGCCTGCTGACGCCCAACCTGTTTGGCCGTGCCGCCGAGCGGGGCGGATTGTCGGCCCGGGAAGTGATCCAGCCGCTTGCCGAAATATCCCCCTTGTTGCTGCCTTGCGTGCTGCAGATGCGCAATGGTGGTGCCTGCATTCTGCTGGAGTGGAATGAAGACAGGAGTCAAGGCAAGGTCATCTTTCCTCAGGCGGGAGATGCGGCACAGTGGCTCAGTGCGGCCCAGCTTGGGGATGAGTATCTGGGTCGACTGTTTTTTGTCAAAAAACAGTTCAAGTTCGATGAGCGCTCCCCCAAGGTGCTGGAGACCCGTGACGGGCATTGGTTCTGGAGCACTCTGTTTGAATCCCGTGGCATCTATCGGGACGTACTGATCGCGTCCATCCTCATCAACCTGTTTGCCATCGCCAGCCCGCTGTTCACCATGAACGTTTACGACAAGATAGTGCCCAATCTGGCATTTGATTCCCTTTGGGTGCTTGCCGTCGGGGCCATGGTGGTGTTCACCTTCGATTTCGTGATGCGCCAGTTGCGCAGCTACTTCATCGACATCGCCGGTAAAAAATCGGATGTGCTGTTGTCGGCCAAGATCTTTGCCAAGGTGATGGGCATGCGGATGGAGTCGCGGCCGGCCTCGACCGGTGCGTTTGCCAAACATCTGCAGGAGTTTGAATCGGTACGGGAGTTTTTTACCTCCGCCACTGTCTCTACCCTCATCGACCTGCCGTTCGCGGTCTTCTTCCTGTTCATCATCTGGATTTTTGCCGGTGTCATGGTGGTGGTGCCGATCGTCGCCATGCTGATCCTCATCATTTACAGCTTCTATATTCAGGCGCCGCTCAAGCAGTCCATCGAAGAGGGATCGCGGCTTGCTTCCCAGAAGAACGCCAACCTGATCGAGAGTATTTCAGGTCTTGAGACCGTCAAGATTTTCGGGGCTGAGAGCATGTTTCAGCATCGCTGGGAGCAGGCTGTCTCCCATATCTCGACATGGGGTGTACAGACTCGCCGCATCACCAACTCCATGTCTTCGCTGGCCAGTTACATCCAGCAGGTGGTGACGGTGGCGCTGGTGATTGTCGGTGTTTATCAGATTTCGGAAGGGCTGGTCACCATGGGGGGCATGATTGCCGCCGTCATGCTGTCAAGCCGTGCCATTGCGCCCATGGTGCAGTTGTCGGTGCTCTCCACCCGCTACAACCAGGCCAAGTCCGCACTGGAAATCCTGGGAAAAATCATGGTGACACCGGGTGAGCAGGAAGAGGGTAAACAGTATATCCACCATCCCGTGATCTCCGGTCGGATCGAGTTTGACAATGTATCGTTCAAGTACCCGGGGATGGAAACCAGTACCCTGCACAACATCAATCTGCGTATCGAGCCGGGCGAGAAGGTGGCCATCATAGGCCGGATCGGGGCGGGCAAAACCACGCTCGAGAAGATCTTGATGGGCTTGTATCGGCCCACCGATGGCTCGGTGCGACTCGATGGGTTCGAGCTGGATCAGCTGCCGGCCTCGGTTATCCGGCGCAACATAGGTTGTGTCCCGCAGGATGTGACCCTGTTTTTTGGCTCGGTACGCGACAATATCATGCTGGGCAATCCGCTGGTGGACGATGTGCGGGTCATGCGGGCTGCCAAACGGGCTGGCGTTACCAATTTTACCAATCGGGATCCCAACGGGCTGGATCGGCAGATCGGTGAAGGGGGCCGCCAGCTCTCGGGTGGTCAGCGTCAGGCCATCCTGCTGGCGCGAGCCTTGCTCAACGACCCCCCCATTCTGGTGATGGACGAGCCCACCTCCAACATGGATAACCAGTCCGAGATGCAGGTCAAGCATGAGTTGGCACGGTTGGGGCCGGAAACGACCCTGATCCTGATCACGCACAAGACCTCCATGCTCGATGTCGCTTCACGGGTCATAGTGGTTGAACAGGGACAGGTGGTGGCCGATGGGCCCAAAGAGGTTGTGCTGCAACAGTTGAAAGAGGGCAAGGTGCGTGTGCAGGAGGCGTCCAATGGCTAAATTTGGCCTGTTCAAGAAGGCGCCATCCGATGCCGTACTGCCGGCACCGGAGCACCTTGAATTCGTCGATGACGGTGCGGCTGCGGTACTGTTGAGTACCCCGACTCGAGCCAGGGCATTGCTGTGGGCCTGCTTCCTGTTTTTCATGAGCGCCATCGTCTGGGCCGCCTGGGCCGAGCTCGATGAGGTCACCGTTGGACAGGGCAAGGTCATCCCTTCCCGTCAATTGCAGGTGATCCAGAATCTGGAGGGGGGATCGTCAAGGAGATCTTCGTCAGAGAGGGTGACATCGTTGAAAAAGGGCAGCCGCTCCTGCGCATCGATGACACCCGTTTCCGTTCCGATTTTCGTGAACGGGAGCAGGAGCTGGTGACCCTCAAGGGGGATATTGCCAGGCTGCGCTCCGAAATCCAGAGCGTGGTGGTCAAGACCGGCCCCAATCTGGGGTGGCGCGAGCAGGTCGTGGTCGACAAGCAACCCATCGATTTTCCGGACGGTTTCGAAAACGTCTTTGCCGAGTATGCGGCTCGAGAAAAATCAGTTCAGGATGAGCGTCTCAACAATTTGAACAACCAGCTCTATATTCTGGGGCAACAGATTGAACAGAAAGAGCAGGAGACCATAGAGCTCAACGCCAAGATCAGGACGGTGGCGCGCAGCGTGGATCTGGCGCGGCAGGAACTCAATATCAGTCGCCCCTTGGCCAAGGAGGGGATCGTGCCACAGGTCGAGTTGATCAAGCTGGAGCGACAGGTCAACGAAATGCAGGGCGAATTGGAGAGCAACCGGCTGCTTATTCCTAAACTGAACTCCGTGTTGCGGGAGACCATCTCCAAGCGCAACGACATTGCCTTGAAATTCCGGGCCGATTCGCAGACCGAGCTCAATGAACGGCAAGGAAAATTGAGCCAGCTGTCCGAAGGTCAGGTTGGGCTGCGGGATCGGGTGGATCGCACCAGCGTGATCGCGCCGCTCAAGGGCACCATCAAGAAGCTCAAGATCAATACGCTGGGTGGTGTGGTACAACCCGGCATGGATCTGATGGAAATCGTGCCACTGGAAGACACTCTGCTGGTCGAGGCCAAAGTGTCTCCCAAAGATATCGCGTTCTTGCGGCCAGGGCTGGAAGCCGTGGTCAAGATTACTGCCTATGACTTCACAATTTATGGAGGATTACATGGCAAGGTTGAACAGATAAGTGCTGACTCGATCCAGGATGAAGATGGCAACTCCTTTTACCTGGTACGAGTACGCACCGAGAAAAGTTACTTGGGCGATGAGCTTAACGCACTTCCCATCATCCCCGGTATGTTAGCCAGTGCAGATATTATTACTGGTAAAAAAAGTGTCCTAGACTATTTGCTTAAGCCGATTTTACGGGCAAAGCAGTCGGCACTGAGAGAACGATAAGCCAACAATCTAAAAACAACATGACTGGAGATACCATGAAGAAGACGATTGTTGCCATGTTAGTAAGTGGCGCCGTGCTGTTCCCGGGCTTTACCCAGGCCCAAACACTGGAACAGTCAGTGGCACAGTCACTGGCTACCCATCCCAAAATCAAGGAAGCTTTTGATCTCTATCAGGCGCGACTGTATCAGCATGATGGAGCCAAAGGTGGTTACTATCCCACCATCGATCTGCGTGGTGGTGTCGGCTATGAGAAGACTGACAGCCCGTCAACTCGTGCGGCCGGCGCTAATTCGACCACCATCGATGACTCCATGACCCGTAAAGAGGCCGGTATCAGCCTGCGCCAGATGCTATTTGATGGTTTCAACGTCAGCAGCAACGTGGCTCGTACCGATGCCGAAGCCAATGCTCAGCGTCTGGCCATGATCTCTGAGGCGGAAAATACCGCCCTGCGCGTGGCTGAGGTTTACCTCAACATGCTGCGTCAGCAGGAAATCCTGGAGCTGTCCAAACAGAACCTGGAAACGCACGAGCAGATCCGCAGCGACATCAGCAAGCGGACCGATTCTGGTTTGGGATCCACGGCAGACCAGACTCAAATTGATGGTCGTGTTGCCAGAGCCTACGCCAATCAGGCGGCTGCCGAAAATAACTACCGGGATGCCGAGAGCGAGTTCATCCGGGTAGTCAACGAGATGCCAAAAGATTTGGTACAGCCGGTGCCGGATGCTCAGCTCATTCCGAGCAGCCTGGATGCCGCATTGAAGACGGCGACCGAGGTGCATCCGACCTTGCTGTCATCCTTGCAGGATATCGAAGCCGCCAAATATCAGCATGAAGGCTCCAAGTCCGGTTTTTATCCCAATGTCACGTTTGAAGTGGATCAGAACTGGAACGAGGACATTGATGCAGTCAAGGGACGCAATGACGATCTGACCGCCATGGTGCGCATGCGTTACAACCTGTTCCGTGGTGGTTCCGATCTGGCGCAGAGCAAGGCGACGTCCGCTCTCTATTCCCAGGCGAAAGATATTCATATGAATGCTTTCCGTCAGGTTGAAGAGGGAACTCGCCTGGCTTGGAACGCCAAAGAGTCTTTGACCAAGCAGAAGACCTTCCTGAAAGAGCACGTGGATGCCAGCTATGACACCGTACAGGCGTACAAGAAGCAGTTCGGGTTGGGCCAGCGAACCTTGCTTGACGTACTGAACACCGAGAACGAACTGTTTGAGGCCCGTCGCAGCTACATCACGGCCGAGTATGACTCCTTGCTGGCGGATTATCGGATCCTCAATGCCACTGGCAGTTTGCTCAATGCATTTAATGTGAAGCAGCCAGCCGATTGGCAAGCTAAACAGTAATGAAGTGCGCATCAGGTTTGATGCGAGTAAAAGGGATGGCTGCAGCCGGGCTGCTGCCATCCCTTGTCTCTGACGGCCACTTCTGGCCAGCGTTGTAACAGCCAGTGGATCTTTTGAAGATGCATGTGACTGAGCAGTATCGAGCAGGCAGTGTCGGCATGGCGTCAAGTTTCGTCTTGGCTCCGTTTTTGCGCGCACGCTGGTTGCGCTGGTTGCGCTGGTTGCGCTGGTTGCGCTGGTCACTCTGGCTGCTGCTGGTTTCTCTGCCTTTGTTGCTTTCTGCCAGCCAGCCTCTTACCCCCGAAGATCTCAAGCTGGTACAGCGTGCACAAGATACGTACGGTGTCAGGGCCGGTAAACGGGTCACGACTTGGCGTACGCTGGTTATGCAAAATCGTGCCGCCGGTCTGACTGACCGCCAGAAACTGGAGAAGGTAAACCAGTTTTTCAACCAGATGCGTTTTATCGACGATATCAAGTTGTGGCGTAAAAAAGACTATTGGGCGACCCCGTTGGAATTTTTGGGCGCGGCTGGTGGTGATTGTGAAGACTTCAGCATTTCAAAGTACTTTACCCTGCTGGAATTGGGGGTGCCGGATGAAAAAATGCGGATGGTCTATGTCAAGGCATTGGATTACAACCAGTTTCATATGGTAGTTGCTTACTATGAAACACCATCCTCAGTTCCCGTGATTTTGGATAACTTGATTGGGTCAATCCGGCCAGCCAGCCAGCGCCGGGATCTGATGCCGATATACAGCTTTAACGGTAGTCACTTGTGGTTGATGAAGGCGCGTGGTCAAGGGGAACTGGCTGGACAGTCCTCACGCCTGGGATTATGGAATGATTTACGCAATCGCATGACTTCGGGGCGATTGGCTCAGCCTGTGTTGAATTTGGATGATTAACCTATGACGCTCTACAGACAATTACTGGCAACCATGTTGATCCTGTTCGGCTTGTTGTTTGCAGCCACCTATTGGGTGCAATTCAACTCGACTCGTACCTATCTGGCGCAGCAACAGGAAACCACTGTTATCAACACCGCCACATCCCTTGGATTGGCGTTGACGCCTTATTTGGAAAATGGCGATAAGGTGGGGGCTGAATCCGTCATTCAGGCGATATTTGATGGGGGATATTATCGCTTGGTCCGTCTGGACTTGTTGGCTTCCAAAGATGTCATTGAGCATGAAAATACCAACAATATTCAGGGAGTGCCGCAGTGGTTCATTAATTTGGGCCTGTTTCCGGAAGTCTCCAACGAATCGATACTGACCTCTGGTTGGCTGCAACTGGGCAAATTGAAGGTTGTTGGCCACCCCGGGCAAGCCTACTACGAGCTGTGGCGTGGTATGAGCGAACTGGCGAGCTGGTTTCTGATAGGCTTTCTCATCACCACCATTTTGTTGATGCGTGCGCTCAACTATTTGCTCAAGCCGCTCAAGCAGATCTGCGAACAGGCGGTGGAGATCGAGCTCCACCACTTTGGCCACGCCATTCCTGAACCCAAGACCCATGAATTGAAACAGGTGGTACAAGCCATCAATACGCTTTCCAGCAAGCTGGCCCTGCAGTTCAAGGAACAGGCTGATGAGGCTGAAAAATTGCGGGAGCGGGTTTATGTGGACGCCGTATCAGGCTTGGGCAACCGGGCTTATTTCGTGGGTCAGGTAAACGCATGGATTGCCGAGGCAGGACAAGGCGGCGTCATGCTGGTCGCTGTCGATATGCTGGATGACCTGTACCGTGAGGAGGGGTTTGCCGCTCGCGACAACATGGTCAAGTCGATAGCACAGGCTCTGAAGGAGCAGCTGAAAGGCTGGGATGGGTCGGCACTGGCGCGGATTTCGGCCACGGAATATGCCTTACTGTGTCCTACCGATGATCTGGCCCAGCTGAAAGACTTGGCGGAAGTGATCAATAGTCGCATTGCCGACCTGGTTGTGAACCCCATGGGTGAGGGTGGTGCACTCTCCGTTATCGGTATTGCAGGGCGCGATGGTAATGACGATTTGTCAGCGTTGCTGACCAAGGCCGACAACGCCTTGGGCAAAGCGCGTAATGAACGTCGTGGCGCAGTAGTCATGGAGGGTGGTGTTGATCAAGGACTGATGGGACGTCTGGCTTGGCGCGATCTGGTACAAGATGCCATCGCTCGGCACTTGTGGCGCTTCAAGGCGCAACCTGCCTGCAGATTTGATAACGGTGAGCGTTTGCATGCCGAATTGTTTGCCTCTATTTCTCGTGATGGCACAGATTATTTTGCCGGTCAATTCTTGCCGGCCATCGAACAGTTCAAATTGGGCGGCGAATTCGATCAGGCGATACTTGAAGCTTCTATTCCATTGCTCCAACAACAGGCGGGTCTGGTCTTGGCGGTCAATATTACAGCTGGCTCGCTGTGTTCCGATGAGTTCAGAGCGTGGTTGACGGGCTATTTGACGGATCATGTCGAGCTGCAAGAGCGGCTGCTGTTTGAAATCCCGGAAGCTGCCATCATGAAACATAAAGATCATGTCACCGCCTTGGTGAAGGCCTTGCAAGAACATGGATTCCAGTGGGGGGTGGATCATTATGGACGTCACTTCCAGTCACTGGGATATCTGGAAGAGCTGGCTCCAGCCTATGTCAAGGTTGATCATGGCTATACCAGTCAGGTGATGGAGCCGGGGGCGGATACCTCCTTCCTGGCAGCTGTGTGCCGCGCCGCTCACAATGCCGGAGTCACAACCATTGCGACCCGGGTTGAAGATCAACATCAGGTTGAGCTGCTTGCCAAATTGCATATCGATGGTTATCAGGGTTTTGTTCATCCCGCATTCCCACTGGCTTGAACGTTATCAAATCAAAAGGGGCCCATAAGGGCCCTTTTTTTATTCTAAAGATGAATATGAATAGGTATTTTTAGGGCACCGCTCTGTTTTAGGTTCGTTTGAGACGTCACCAAGTGATTGATTTGACATTATAAAAAAGACCCTTCGATTTAATACATTGTACCCCCCCAGGATGGAACAAATTCAATACATTTTTGCAACGGATGCGAAGCGTACAGACATCTATGGTGTAGACATCGAGATCTGTCACGTTGGAGCAAAGGATATGCGCACTCAAATCATCGACAAAACGGTTGTGGTTTCTTCCATTGAAGGCAGTGTTCAAATTGTGCTGGCTGATGGAAGCAGTCGCCCATTGCAAAAAGGCGAGACCCTCCAGCCGGGGGCCAAGCTTAATATTGCAGATGACGCCAAACTGATTTTGGCTCCCTATGACGAATCTCCAGCCGCCGCTACTCCAGATGCTCCCGCTCATGACGCATCAGCCCCTGGTCAACCTCGAGCCCCTGATGCGGGTACCGCAGCTTCTCCTGATATCGCTGCATTGCAAAAATCAATTCTGCAAGGGGTAGACCCGACACAAAACTTTGAAGCTTCTGCTGCCGGTGGGGCACCTGCTGCCGGTGGTGGTGGGATCGGTGGTGTAGCCGGTGCCAGTGGCAATGGTGGCTTTGTCACCATTGACCGTATTGGTGATGCAACCATTGCTGCCGCAGGCTTTGACACCACATATCAGACAGAGCCGGTTGTAGATACACAACAAGTAGTAGAGCCCTTGCTGGTCAATGAACTGACGGATCAGGGCGAGCAGCTGGTTGTTGCGGAAGACGGTGTATTGAATGGCAATTTGCTGGATAACACGGTCAATACCGATGGGCCGTCAGCTGCGTCGGTTCTGCTCTTCAGCTGGGGAGGCAACGCCAATGTGGCTGTCGGAACCAGTGTGACAATCGACGGGATCGGTACGCTTGTCGTGAATGGCGATGGCAGCTTCACATTCACCCCGGCTCCCAACTACGACGGTGCTGTTCCCCCAGTCGTATACACGGTTACCGATGGCACCGATACGGTCCAATCCACCTTGGAACTCACTATCACGCCAGTCAATGATCTTGCTGATCAGGGCGAGAATGTCGTGGTGACGGAGGATGCGGCGGTATCGGGCAATTTGCTTGACAACACAGTCGATAATGATGGGCCTCAGGCTGCTACTGTCACCGGGTTTAGCTGGGGTGGGCTTGCCAACACGACTTTGGGCACCCCCGTCACTCTGGCCGGGGTTGGTACCCTGCTGGTCAATGCAGATGGCAGCTATCAGTTTACGCCAGCTACCAATTATGACGGCCCTGTCCCAGCGGTCAGTTATACCGTCACAGATGGTACAGATTCAGTACAGTCCATACTGACTATCACGATCACTCCTGTTGATGAGCCGGTTGAGCTTGCCGGTCTGCAGCTGGAGGGCGGAGAACTGACATTAAATGAAGCCTCATTGGCAGGAGGAAGTAATCCAAATGCAGCTGCTGTGACTCAGAGCGGTATTTTTACCTTCAGTGCAGCCGATGGTGTGCAGAGTCTGACGCTGGGAGGCGTCGCCTTGGTCACCAATGGGCAAGCTGTTACAGCCTTCCCGCAAACCATTATCAGTCCACTTGGTAACCAATTGATCGTTACCGGCATTAATTACAATCCCGTTACCGGCACGGGTAGCGTGAACTACAGCTACACCTTGGGGGGAGTGAAACCCACACCCAGCCTGCCAATGACAATTCGCTTAGCGAGAGTTTCAGCGTCGTACTGGTTGATACCGATGGTGACAATACCAGCGGCAGCCTGGATGTGGTCATTCTGGATGATGTTCCCAGCGTTACCCTTACTACCAATTCTGAAGGATTGGGCTCTGTGTCCGTGGATGAAAGCCTGGTCAGCCTGGGTGGCGTTGGCAGCGACGGAGTGGCCAGTGCCACCCTGAGTGCGGCCACTGTGCAGGCCCAGTTCAACCCGGCCTTCGGGGCCGACGGGGCGGGCAGCATAGGCTACAGCCTGGCGCTGACCGGTACCAATGTGGCGAGCGGCCTGTATGCGGTTGACCCGCTGGCCGCCAACGGGCAGGGTGCCGCCATCGTGCTCAATCAGGTGGGCAACATCATCACCGGCAGTGCGGGCGGGGTGGATTACTTCACCCTGACCATCAACCCGACCACCGGGGAAGTGACCCTGGCCCTGCTGGACAACGTCTGGCACGGCGACACCACCAATGCGGATGACAGCGTGGCACTGACGCTGGGTCAGGGTGTGCTGACCCTGGTGCAGACCGTGACCGATGCCGACGGCGATAGCGCCAGCGCGTCTGTGGACCTGGGCGCCAACGGCGTGTTCCGTTTCGAGGATGACGGCCCGCGGGCCGGGCTGGCAGAAGAAGCGCCACGACTTGGTGCAACCGTGGATGAAAGCCTGGTCAGCCTGGGCGGTGTTGGCGGTGACGGGGTGGCCAGTGCCAGCCTGAGTGCGGCCGACGTGCAGGCCCAGTTCAACCCGGCCTTCGGGGCCGACGGGGCGGGCAGCATAGGCTACAGCCTGGCGCTGACCGGTACCAATGTGGCGAGCGGCCTGTATGCGGTTGACCCGCTGGCCGCCAACGGGCAGGGTGCCGCCATCGTGCTCAATCAGGTGGGCAACATCATCACCGGCAGTGCGGGCGGGGTGGATTACTTCACCCTGACCATCAACCCGACCACCGGGGAAGTGACCCTGGCCCTGCTGGACAACGTCTGGCACGGCGACACCACCAATGCGGATGACAGCGTGGCACTGACGCTGGGTCAGGGGGTGCTGACCCTGGTGCAGACCGTGACCGATGCCGACGGCGATAGCGCCAGCGCGTCTGTGGACCTGGGCGCCAACGGCGTGTTCCGCTTCGAGGATGACGGCCCGCGGGCCGGGCTGGCAGAAGAAGCGCCACGACTTGGTGCAACCGTGGATGAAAGCCTGGTCAGCCTGGGCGGTGTTGGCGGTGACGGGGTGGCCAGTGCCAGCCTGAGTGCGGCCGACGTGCAGGCCCAGTTCAACCCGGCCTTCGGGGCCGATGGGGCGGGCAGCATCGGCTACAGCCTGGCGCTGACCGGTACCAATGTGGCGAGCGGCCTGTATGCGGTTGACCCGCTGGCCGCCAACGGGCAGGGTGCCGCCATCGTGCTCAATCAGGTGGGCAACATCATCACCGGCAGTGCGGGCGGGGTGGATTACTTCACCCTGACCATCAACCCGACCACCGGGGAAGTGACCCTGGCCCTGCTGGACAACGTCTGGCACGGCGACACCACCAATGCGGATGACAGCGTGGCACTGACGCTGGGTCAGGGTGTGCTGACCCTGGTGCAGACCGTGACCGATGCCGACGGCGATAGCGCCAGCGCGTCTGTGGACCTGGGCGCCAACGGCGTGTTCCGCTTCGAGGATGACGGCCCGCGGGCCGGGCTGGCAGAAGAAGCCCCGCGTCTGGGTACGACCGTGGATGAAAGCCTGGTCAGCCTGGGCGGCGTTGGCGGTGACGGGGTGGCCAGTGCCAGCCTGAGCGCGGCCAATGTGCAGGCCCAGTTCAACCCGGCCTTCGGGGCCGATGGGGCGGGCAGCATCGGCTACAGCCTGGCGCTGACCGGTACCAATGTGGCGAGCGGCCTGTATGCGGTCGATCCGGCTGCGGCCAACGGGCAGGGTGCCGCCATCGTGCTCAATCAGGTGGGCAACGTCATCACCGGCAGCGCCGGTGGGGTGGACTACTTCACCCTGACCATCAACCCGACCACCGGGGAAGTGACCCTGGCCCTGCTGGACAACGTCTGGCATGGCGACACCACCAATGCGGATGACAGCGTGGCACTGACGCTGGGTCAGGGTGTGCTGACCCTGGTGCAGACCGTGACCGATGCCGACGGCGATAGCGCCAGCGCGTCTGTGGACCTGGGCGCCAACGGCGTGTTCCGCTTCGAGGATGACGGCCCGCGGGCCGGGCTGGCAGAAGAAGCCCCGCGTCTGGGTACGACCGTGGATGAAAGCCTGGTCAGCCTGGGCGGCGTTGGCGGTGACGGGGTGGCCAGTGCCAGCCTGAGCGCGGCCAATGTGCAGGCCCAGTTCAACCCGGCCTTCGGGGCCGACGGGGCGGGCAGCATAGGCTACAGCCTGGCGCTGACCGGTACCAATGTGGCGAGCGGCCTGTATGCGGTTGACCCGCTGGCCGCCAACGGGCAGGGTGCCGCCATCGTGCTCAATCAGGTGGGCAACATCATCACCGGCAGTGCGGGCGGGGTGGATTACTTCACCCTGACCATCAACCCGACCACCGGGGAAGTGACCCTGGCCCTGCTGGATAACGTCTGGCACGGCGACACCACCAATGCGGATGACAGCGTGGCACTGACGCTGGGTCAGGGTGTGCTGACCCTGGTGCAGACCGTGACCGATGCCGACGGCGATAGCGCCAGCGCGTCTGTGGACCTGGGCGCCAACGGCGTGTTCCGCTTCGAGGATGACGGCCCGCGGGCCGGGCTGGCAGAAGAAGCCCCGCGTCTGGGTACGACCGTGGATGAAAGCCTGGTCAGCCTGGGCGGCGTTGGCGGTGACGGGGTGGCCAGTGCCAGCCTGAGCGCGGCCAATGTGCAGGCCCAGTTCAACCCGGCCTTCGGGGCCGATGGGGCGGGCAGCATCGGCTACAGCCTGGCGCTGACCGGTACCAATGTGGCGAGCGGCCTGTATGCGGTCGATCCGGCTGCGGCCAACGGGCAGGGTGCCGCCATCGTGCTCAATCAGGTGGGCAACGTCATCACCGGCAGCGCCGGTGGGGTGGACTACTTCACCCTGACCATCAACCCGACCACCGGGGAAGTGACCCTGGCCCTGCTGGACAACGTCTGGCACGGCGACACCACCAATGCGGATGACAGCGTGGCACTGACGCTGGGTCAGGGTGTGCTGACCCTGGTGCAGACCGTGACCGATGCCGACGGCGATAGCGCCAGCGCGTCTGTGGACCTGGGCGCCAACGGCGTGTTCCGCTTCGAGGATGACGGCCCGCGGGCCGGGCTGGCAGAAGAAGCCCCGCGTCTGGGTACGACCGTGGATGAAAGCCTGGTCAGCCTGGGCGGCGTTGGCGGTGACGGGGTGGCCAGTGCCAGCCTGAGCGCGGCCAATGTGCAGGCCCAGTTCAACCCGGCCTTCGGGGCCGACGGGGCGGGCAGCATAGGCTACAGCCTGGCGCTGACCGGTACCAATGTGGCGAGCGGCCTGTATGCGGTTGACCCGCTGGCCGCCAACGGGCAGGGTGCCGCCATCGTGCTCAATCAGGTGGGCAACATCATCACCGGCAGTGCGGGCGGGGTGGATTACTTCACCCTGACCATCAACCCGACCACCGGGGAAGTGACCCTGGCCCTGCTGGACAACGTCTGGCACGGCGACACCACCAATGCGGATGACAGCGTGGCACTGACGCTGGGTCAGGGTGTGCTGACCCTGGTGCAGACCGTGACCGATGCCGACGGCGATAGCGCCAGCGCGTCTGTGGACCTGGGCGCCAACGGCGTGTTCCGCTTCGAGGATGACGGCCCGCGGGCCGGGCTGGCAGAAGAAGCCCCGCGTCTGGGTACGACCGTGGATGAAAGCCTGGTCAGCCTGGGCGGCGTTGGCGGTGACGGGGTGGCCAGTGCCAGCCTGAGTGCGGCCGACGTGCAGGCCCAGTTCAACCCGGCCTTCGGGGCCGACGGGGCGGGCAGCATAGGCTACAGCCTGGCGCTGACCGGTACCAATGTGGCGAGCGGCCTGTATGCGGTTGACCCGCTGGCCGCCAACGGGCAGGGTGCCGCCATCGTGCTCAATCAGGTGGGCAACATCATCACCGGCAGTGCGGGCGGGGTGGATTACTTCACCCTGACCATCAACCCGACCACCGGGGAAGTGACCCTGGCCCTGCTGGACAACGTCTGGCACGGCGACACCACCAATGCGGATGACAGCGTGGCACTGACGCTGGGTCAGGGGGTGCTGACCCTGGTGCAGACCGTGACCGATGCCGACGGCGATAGCGCCAGCGCGTCTGTGGACCTGGGCGCCAACGGCGTGTTCCGCTTCGAGGATGACGGCCCGCGGGCCGGGCTGGCAGAAGAAGCGCCACGACTTGGTGCAACCGTGGATGAAAGCCTGGTCAGCCTGGGCGGCGTTGGCGGTGACGGGGTGGCCAGTGCCAGCCTGAGCGCGGCCAATGTGCAGGCCCAGTTCAACCCGGCCTTCGGGGCCGATGGGGCGGGCAGCATCGGCTACAGCCTGGCGCTGACCGGTACCAATGTGGCGAGCGGCCTGTATGCGGTCGATCCGGCTGCGGCCAACGGGCAGGGTGCCGCCATCGTGCTCAATCAGGTGGGCAACGTCATCACCGGCAGCGCCGGTGGGGTGGACTACTTCACCCTGACCATCAACCCGACCACCGGGGAAGTGACCCTGGCCCTGCTGGACAACGTCTGGCATGGCGACACCACCAATGCGGATGACAGCGTGGCACTGACGCTGGGTCAGGGTGTGCTGACCCTGGTGCAGACCGTGACCGATGCCGACGGCGATAGCGCCAGCGCGTCTGTGGACCTGGGCGCCAACGGCGTGTTCCGCTTCGAGGATGACGGCCCGCGGGCCGGGCTGGCAGAAGAAGCCCCGCGTCTGGGTACGACCGTGGATGAAAGCCTGGTCAGCCTGGGCGGCGTTGGCGGTGACGGGGTGGCCAGTGCCAGCCTGAGCGCGGCCAATGTGCAGGCCCAGTTCAACCCGGCCTTCGGGGCCGACGGGGCGGGCAGCATAGGCTACAGCCTGGCGCTGACCGGTACCAATGTGGCGAGCGGCCTGTATGCGGTTGACCCGCTGGCCGCCAACGGGCAGGGTGCCGCCATCGTGCTCAATCAGGTGGGCAACATCATCACCGGCAGTGCGGGCGGGGTGGATTACTTCACCCTGACCATCAACCCGACCACCGGGGAAGTGACCCTGGCCCTGCTGGATAACGTCTGGCACGGCGACACCACCAATGCGGATGACAGCGTGGCACTGACGCTGGGTCAGGGTGTGCTGACCCTGGTGCAGACCGTGACCGATGCCGACGGCGATAGCGCCAGCGCGTCTGTGGACCTGGGCGCCAACGGCGTGTTCCGCTTCGAGGATGACGGCCCGCGGGCCGGGCTGGCAGAAGAAGCCCCGCGTCTGGGTACGACCGTGGATGAAAGCCTGGTCAGCCTGGGCGGCGTTGGCGGTGACGGGGTGGCCAGTGCCAGCCTGAGCGCGGCCAATGTGCAGGCCCAGTTCAACCCGGCCTTCGGGGCCGATGGGGCGGGCAGCATCGGCTACAGCCTGGCGCTGACCGGTACCAATGTGGCGAGCGGCCTGTATGCGGTTGACCCGCTGGCCGCCAACGGGCAGGGTGCCGCCATCGTGCTCAATCAGGTGGGCAACATCATCACCGGCAGTGCGGGCGGGGTGGATTACTTCACCCTGACCATCAACCCGACCACCGGGGAAGTGACCCTGGCCCTGCTGGATAACGTCTGGCACGGCGACACCACCAATGCGGATGACAGCGTGGCACTGACGCTGGGTCAGGGTGTGCTGACCCTGGTGCAGACCGTGACCGATGCCGACGGCGATAGCGCCAGCGCGTCTGTGGACCTGGGCGCCAACGGCGTGTTCCGCTTCGAGGATGACGGCCCGCGGGCCGGGGTGGCAGAAGAAGCCCCGCGTCTGGGTACGACCGTGGATGAAAGCCTGGTCAGCCTGGGCGGCGTTGGCGGTGACGGGGTGGCCAGTGCCAGCCTGAGCGCGGCCAATGTGCAGGCCCAGTTCAACCCGGCCTTCGGGGCCGACGGGGCGGGCAGCATAGGCTACAGCCTGGCGCTGACCGGTACCAATGTGGCGAGCGGCCTGTATGCGGTTGACCCGCTGGCCGCCAACGGGCAGGGTGCCGCCATCGTGCTCAATCAGGTGGGCAACATCATCACCGGCAGTGCGGGCGGGGTGGATTACTTCACCCTGACCATCAACCCGACCACCGGGGAAGTGACCCTGGCCCTGCTGGACAACGTCTGGCACGGCGACACCACCAATGCGGATGACAGCGTGGCACTGACGCTGGGTCAGGGTGTGCTGACCCTGGTGCAGACCGTGACCGATGCCGACGGCGATAGCGCCAGCGCGTCTGTGGACCTGGGCGCCAACGGCGTGTTCCGCTTCGAGGATGACGGCCCGCGGGCCGGGGTGGCAGAAGAAGCCCCGCGTCTGGGTACGACCGTGGATGAAAGCCTGGTCAGCCTGGGCGGCGTTGGCGGTGACGGGGTGGCCAGTGCCAGCCTGAGCGCGGCCAATGTGCAGGCCCAGTTCAACCCGGCCTTCGGGGCCGATGGGGCGGGCAGCATCGGCTACAGCCTGGCGCTGACCGGTACCAATGTGGCGAGCGGCCTGTATGCGGTCGATCCGGCTGCGGCCAACGGCCAGGGTGCCGCCATCGTGCTCAATCAGGTGGGCAACGTCATCACCGGCAGCGCCGGTGGGGTGGACTACTTCACCCTGACCATCAACCCGACCACCGGGGAAGTGACCCTGGCCCTGCTGGACAACGTCTGGCATGGCGACACCACCAATGCGGATGACAGCGTGGCACTGACGCTGGGTCAGGGTGTGCTGACCCTGGTGCAGACCGTGACCGATGCCGACGGCGATAGCGCCAGCGCGTCTGTGGACCTGGGCGCCAACGGCGTGTTCCGCTTCGAGGATGACGGCCCGCGGGCCGGGCTGGCAGAAGAAGCCCCGCGTCTGGGTACGACCGTGGATGAAAGCCTGGTCAGCCTGGGCGGCGTTGGCGGTGACGGGGTGGCCAGTGCCAGCCTGAGCGCGGCCAATGTGCAGGCCCAGTTCAACCCGGCCTTCGGGGCCGATGGGGCGGGCAGCATCGGCTACAGCCTGGCGCTGACCGGTACCAATGTGGCGAGCGGCCTGTATGCGGTCGATCCGGCTGCGGCCAACGGGCAGGGTGCCGCCATCGTGCTCAATCAGGTGGGCAACGTCATCACCGGCAGCGCCGGTGGGGTGGACTACTTCACCCTGACCATCAACCCGACCACCGGGGAAGTGACCCTGGCCCTGCTGGACAACGTCTGGCATGGCGACACCACCAATGCGGATGACAGCGTGGCACTGACGCTGGGTCAGGGTGTGCTGACCCTGGTGCAGACCGTGACCGATGCCGACGGCGATAGCGCCAGCGCGTCTGTGGACCTGGGCGCCAACGGCGTGTTCCGCTTCGAGGACGACGTGCCGAGCGTGACCATCAACGCGGTGGCGGACAGTGGCATCACCCTGACCACCCAGGATGCGCAGACCATCGGGTCGGCCAGTGACACGGCGACCGGCAGTTTTGCGGCGGCGTTCCTGGCGGCGGCGGTGCCGAGCTATGGCGCGGACGGTCCGGGCACCACCACGGTGAGTGGCTACAGCCTGAGCGTGACCGACAGCAACAGCGGGCTGACCAGCAATGGGCTGGCAATCACCCTGACCAAGGTGGGCAGCGACATCGTTGGCTCGACCACGGCCGGGGAGGTGTTCCGCATCAGCGTGGCGAGCAATGGCACGGTGACGCTGACGCAGTCGGCGGAGCTGGACCATCTGCCGGAGGATGTGGACAACAGCAACGACAACAATCTCATCAGCCTGGCCAATGGCAAGGTACTGCTGAGTGCGACGGTGACGGTGGTGGATGGCGACAACGACACCGCGACCGGGACGGTGAGTGCGGACCTTGGCGGCAATATCCGCTTCGAGGACGACGTGCCGAGCGTGACCATCAACGCGGTGGCGGACAGTGGCATCACCCTGACCACCCAGGATGCGCAGACCATCGGGTCGGCCAGTGACACGGCGACCGGCAGTTTTGCGGCGGCGTTCCTGGCGGCGGCGGTGCCGAGCTATGGCGCGGACGGTCCGGGCACCACCACGGTGAGTGGCTACAGCCTGAGCGTGACCGACAGCAACAGCGGGCTGACCAGCAATGGGCTGGCAATCACCCTGACCAAGGTGGGCAGCGACATCGTTGGCTCGACCACGGCCGGGGAGGTGTTCCGCATCAGCGTGGCGAGCAATGGCACGGTGACGCTGACGCAGTCGGCGGAGCTGGACCATCTGCCGGAGGATGTGGACAACAGCAACGACAACAATCTCATCAGCCTGGCCAATGGCAAGGTACTGCTGAGTGCGACGGTGACGGTGGTGGATGGCGACAACGACACCGCGACCGGGACGGTGAGTGCGGACCTTGGCGGCAATATCCGCTTCGAGGACGACGTGCCGAGCGTGACCATCAACGCGGTGGCGGACAGTGGCATCACCCTGACCACCCAGGATGCGCAGACCATCGGGTCGGCCAGTGACACGGCGACCGGCAGTTTTGCGGCGGCGTTCCTGGCGGCGGCGGTGCCGAGCTATGGCGCGGACGGTCCGGGCACCACCACGGTGAGTGGCTACAGCCTGAGCGTGACCGACAGCAACAGCGGGCTGACCAGCAATGGGCTGGCAATCACCCTGACCAAGGTGGGCAGCGACATCGTTGGCTCGACCACGGCCGGGGAGGTGTTCCGCATCAGCGTGGCGAGCAATGGCACGGTGACGCTGACGCAGTCGGCGGAGCTGGACCATCTGCCGGAGGATGTGGACAACAGCAACGACAACAATCTCATCAGCCTGGCCAATGGCAAGGTACTGCTGAGTGCGACGGTGACGGTGGTGGATGGCGACAACGACACCGCGACCGGGACGGTGAGTGCGGACCTTGGCGGCAATATCCGCTTCGAGGACGACGTGCCGAGCGTGACCATCAACGCGGTGGCGGACAGTGGCATCACCCTGACCACCCAGGATGCGCAGACCATCGGGTCGGCCAGTGACACGGCGACCGGCAGTTTTGCGGCGGCGTTCCTGGCGGCGGCGGTGCCGAGCTATGGCGCGGACGGTCCGGGCACCACCACGGTGAGTGGCTACAGCCTGAGCGTGACCGACAGCAACAGCGGGCTGACCAGCAATGGGCTGGCAATCACCCTGACCAAGGTGGGCAGCGACATCGTTGGCTCGACCACGGCCGGGGAGGTGTTCCGCATCAGCGTGGCGAGCAATGGCACGGTGACGCTGACGCAGTCGGCGGAGCTGGACCATCTGCCGGAGGATGTGGACAACAGCAACGACAACAATCTCATCAGCCTGGCCAATGGCAAGGTACTGCTGAGTGCGACGGTGACGGTGGTGGATGGCGACAACGACACCGCGACCGGGACGGTGAGTGCGGACCTTGGCGGCAATATCCGCTTCGAGGACGACGTGCCAACTGCAAACCCTGTAACCAATGCAGGTCAAGCAACTCAGGTTCAAAATACCAACCTGATGCTTATCCTCGATATTTCCGGCAGCATGGATTATGACTCCGGTTATCAAGGCATGACTCGAATGCAAGTCATGCAGAAATCAGCATTGGAGTTGCTCGACAAGTACAGTGCTTATGGCAATGTCATGGTCAATATCATCACATTTGCTACTTCCGCGACCAATCCGACAGGTGTCTGGGTCAATGTGGATACAGCCAAGGCGATTATCCTGGGTCTGGTATCAACAGATTCAACAAACTATGACGATGCACTCAATGAGGCGATCAAAGCATTCGGCGATACAGGCAAGCTGGCCAATGCCCAGAATGTCTCTTACTTCATGTCTGATGGTGAGCCTAATGCAAATGCTCTGAGCGGTAGTCCAGCCACAGTACCTGATGGCAACAACAGCTTGGGTGGAGGGGATGGTATTGATGGCGATGGGACCACTCTCACTGGGGAGGCAAAAGACTGGGCTGATTTCCTGAAAGCAAATGACATCAATTCATTTGCTCTAGGTATGGGAAGTGGTTCAACTGCCTCGGCATTGGATCCTATTGCCTATAACGGTGTCAGTGAGGTGAACACAACTTCGTTGATTGTGACTGACTTCAGTCAACTGGCAGCCACGCTGTTGAGCACTGTTGTTGCACCTCCACTGTCCGGACAATTGCTCAACGGAGGGTTAACAGCCAGTACCGGTGCTGATGGTGGATGGATTGGCTCTATTACAGTTGCTGGTGTTACCTACCATTACGACCAGAAAACTGACATCTCAAGTGTTACCGGTGGTACCTCTGCGGGAACATTCAACACTGCTACCAATGAATGGTCTATCTCGGTTGCTGGCGGCATCCTGAAAGTTGATATGGACACTGGCGCCTATACCTTTACTCCGCCATCGGTCATTCCGTCTGGTGGGATAAGTCAGGTATTTGGCTACAACGTGATTGACCATGATGGAGACACGGCTGCAAGCACTCTGTCTCTTATCATCAACCCAGCTATCGGACCTACAGTGGTGCGTGATGACTTTGTCATTACCAATCAAGATCCTTCGACTATTCCTGATTGGGCACTGCTTGCCAATGACACTGGACCATTGGCTGCCACTCAAGTAATCACAGGTGTATCTGGTGCTGTCGGGGGCACGGTCACTGATGGAGCTGGTTCTATTGTGTTTGATGACACGTCGGGTAGTGCAACACCTAGTACCTATGATGGTTCATTCAACTACACCAACAGTACGACGACGGATCCGGCTAAGGTTTTCGTAGATGTACAGAGTGGTTCTACTCTCACGGGCAGTTACCTTGATGAAATCCTGATTGGTGGTTCAGGGAATGACACGCTTAACGGAAATGCTGGTAACGATATCCTACTTGGGGGAGCAGGCAATGACAGTCTGAATGGTGGTGAGGGTAACGATATTCTTGTCGGTGGTGCGGGTAATGACACCCTAAATGGTGGCAGTGGCAATGATACCGCGAGCTACCTTGATAGTACGGCAGGAGTCACTGTCACTGTAAATGGTAATAACCAGATCACTGGCGGTGCAGGTACGGATAGTTTGAGCAACATGGAGAACCTGATTGGTTCCATGTTCAATGACTCTCTAACAGGAGATGGCAATGCCAATGTCCTCAGTGGTCTTGCTGGCAACGACATCCTGATTGGTGGTGGTGGCGATGACATGCTGATAGGAGGAGCAGGCAGTGACACTATGACCGGTGGCACTGGCAAGGATACCTTCAAGTGGATGGCGGGTGACGCCGGTGGTATTGATACCATCAAGGACTTCACCACTGGGGCTAATGGGGATGTACTCGACCTGAGTGAATTGTTGAGTGGTGAGCATACCAATGCTGCCACGCTGGATCAGTATTTCAACTTCGCATCTGGTCCTGGCAGTAACAAGTCAACATTAACTATCGATTTGGATGGTTCGGGAAGTGCGTCTACAACTCATACCATCTTCTTCGATAATGTGGATCTCACTCTCGGAGGCACAAGAACAGATCAACAGATCATTCAAGACTTGCTGGATCAAGGCAACCTCAAGGTTGATCCGTAACCAGCCAAGGGGGCCGGGTAATACCTGGCCCCTGTTTTTTGACTGAGGGGGCGGCTAAGATAGCGGCAGTACAGGAGAGGGTCACCATGCAGTCATTTAATTGGGTCGATATCGATGGCATTCGCTATAGCTGGGACGGGCAGGGCAGCATTACCTGTACCGGCCAGTTTGGCTATCACGCCACGATGGCGGGTGATCGGATTGATGCACTGGATCTGGAGAGCGATGATGGCGAGGTTGCTGGTTCACTGAATGTGGACTTTGCGGCGGCCACTATCTCATTCACGCCAGCCGTCGATGCCGCGCCACCCCACATGATGGTGCTGGTCGGTCATGAACAGGGGCAGCAGGAATATACGTTGCAGAGTTTGAGCGATGTCTGCCTGCAGGATCTGCTCGGCCACTCCGACAACATCGACTGTGCTCCTCTGGTGACCACCACGATGACGGAGCCGGTAGCTCCGCTGGCCGGACATGTTCTGTCGTGGGACTCCTTCTATTTTGATGATGATGTGCTGCTGGGTTCCCGCAGCGCCACGCCACAGGCTGCTGCTCATCAGGGGCTGCCGGGTGGCGAGATCAGCATCAATATCGATATGACCAATCAGGTGCTGGATCAGATCCCGCCGTTGCACGATATATGAATCCCATTCGACGACGGGCATAATGACCTCACTCCAATAGATTGAGGTCTTTTTTTATGTGGCGTCCCCTGCTTACCCTGTCTGCCCTGGTTATCAGTGCACCCCTGTTTGCCGTTGAAGTGCCGCAAGCCCCCCATCTGGTGGTGAGCGGTTATGCCGAGCAAAAAGCCGAGCCCGACATGCTGACGCTGAATGTCTCCGTAACGGCGCTGGAAAAACAGGGTATCAAGGCCAAGCAGCAGGTGGATGGCAAGGTCGCCGCCTTCTTTGGCCAGCTGGAAGGGCTGGGCATCAAGCGCAGCGATGTTGAGGCGGGCAATCTGGTGATCTCTCCGGAATACCAGTATCCGCAGAACAAGAAACCGGAACTGGTAGGCTACCGTGCCCAGCGCCAGCTTGCGGTCAAACTCTATCAACTCGACAAGCTGAGCGAGCTGATGGACACCGCCCTCAAGGCCGGGCTGGAATCCGTGTCCCAGATTGAGTACGGGCTCAAGGCGCCGCAAACCATCAAGGAGCAGGCGCGCCTCGGAGCGGTTGAAGATGCCAAAAACAAGGCTGAGTCTCTGGCCAAGGCGTTTGGCATGAAACTCGGCAAGGTTTACAGCGTCGAGTACCGCAACAATAGCCCCATGCCGATCTACAGCCGGGCCCTCAAGGCTGCTGCCATGGCACCTGCTGCCGACATGATGGAAAACAGCTACCAACAGCAGCAGATCACCATCACGGACAACGTGGAAGCCGTCTTCCTGCTGGAATAATCCCGCAGTTTTCCACCTGCCTTTCTGCAACAAGCCCGAGCGCTCAGTCTCGGGCTTGTTGTTTTTAGACGCGCAAGGATGCTTGCCAAAGAGAGAGGGCTGGCGATGGCCGCTTGCTGAGCGCGTGCTCAAATGGTCATGGTGGACTGGACTGGACTGGACTGGACTGGAGAGGGGAGACGAGGCGGGTAATGCCTACTTGCGGGGGAATATCCGGGTAGAAAAAAGCCGGTCAGTGACCGGCTTTTGAGGGGCGATGAGGCTGATGCCGTCAGCCCAGGTTGGCCGCGACGCGAGCCTGGCGCTTCTGCTTGAACTGATAGCCGATGGCCAGCACGATGATCCAGACCGGGATGAGCAGTACCGAGATCTGGATGCCCGGGGTCAGATACATGATAACCAGGATGCCGGCCATGAAGGCGAGGCAGAGGTAATTGCCGAACGGGTACCAGAATGCCTTGAACTTGGGAACCACGCCTTCGGTTTGTTTGCTCTTGCGAAACTTCAGGTGCGCCAAGCTTATCATGGCCCAGTTGATGACCAGGGCGGAAACCACCAGCGCCATCAACAGCTCGAATGCCTTGCCCGGCATCAGGTAGTTGATGAGTACGCACAGCAGGGTTGCCGCGGCGGAGACGGAGATGGCCACCACAGGCACCCCGCTCTTGTTGGTCTTGAGCAGGCTGCGCGGACCGTTGCCCTGCTTGGCCAGACCAAACAGCATGCGGCTGTTGCAGTAGACACAGCTGTTGTAGACCGACAGGGCCGCGGTCAGTACCACCATGTTGAGCACGGTGGCCACCAGATTGCTGTCCAGTGCGTGGAAGATCATGACGAAGGGACTGCCGCCTTCCACCACTTTGCCCCAGGGGTAGAGGGACATCAGCACGGCCAGGGCGCCGATGTAGAAGATGAGGATCCGGTAGATCACCTGATTGGTGGCCTTGGGGATGCTCTTCTCGGGATTGTCGGCCTCGGCAGCCGTGATGCCGACCAGCTCGAGCCCGCCAAACGAGAACATGATCACCGCCATCGCCATCACCAGACCGCTGATGCCGTTGGGGAAGAAGCCGCCCTGGGCCCACAGGTTGCTGACGCTGGCGTCCGGGCCGCCGTTGCCGCTGGCCAGCAGGTAGCCGCCAAACCCGATCATGCCGATGATGGCCACCACCTTGATGATGGCAAACCAGAACTCCATCTCGCCAAACGCCTTGACGTTGGAGAGGTTGATGGCATTGATCAGCACGAAGAAGAAGGCCGCCGACATCCAGGTCGGGATCTCGGGCCACCAGTACTGGACATAAATGCCCACCGCGGTCAGCTCGGCCATGCTCACCAGCACGTAGAGCACCCAATAGTTCCAGCCGGAGGCAAAGCCGGCAAAGTCACCCCAGTATTTGTAGGCAAAGTGGCTGAAGGAGCCGGCTACCGGCTCTTCCACCACCATCTCGCCCAGCTGGCGCATGATCAGGAAGGCGATAAAACCACCGATGGCATAGCCAAGCAGCACGGAGGGGCCCGCCATCTTGATGGTCTGGGCAATGCCGAGAAACAGGCCGGTGCCGATGGCGCCGCCCAGCGCGATGAGCTGGATATGGCGGTTTTTCAAACCGCGTTTCAGCTCCTCGCCGTTTTGTTGAAGATCCATTCTTCCTTCCTTACGTCTTCTGAAGTCATTCGTCTGTCATCTCGTCCGTCGGGTCACTCCATGTGACCGTGCACGGCAAAGCGTGCCTGAAACGTGACGAAATCCGTATTTATTTCGTTACAGTGAGCCGCTTTCTGTTTTTTATGGCGACTACCAACGGAAGCAGAATAGTGATAATCCATCGCCGATGCACCTGTTTTCCTCATCATTCGCTGGTTTTTTCGGCGAAAGGCAGGTTTTTAGGGAGCGGTGAAGCTGGCAGGGAAGTGTTTGGTTGTATTATGAGCAGTTAGGTTCTGTTTGGTTGACTCTGTCGGCAATTCCTGTTTTATGAAGCCTCCTTTGCAACAAGGATGCACTTCATGCAACGTATTATTGGCAGTTTGCTGGCCGTCGCGCTGTGGCTCACCGTGTGGCTTTCGCCCCTGCTGCTGACCATGGCGGCGGGGTGTCTGCTGGTATGGGCCGTACAGGGTGATGACTATCTGGTGATGCACTTGCGGACGGTCTTGTTGATCGCCGGTGCCATCGGCCTGCTGCCGGCCCTCTGGCTGACCGAGCGGGTACGCCGGCGTCACGGTGTGCTCAACTTCTACGCCATGCTGATGAACAACAAAGAGCTGAACCGCCCGGGCTCCCAGCCCCGCTGAGGTCCAGTCGACAAGCGCCGGATACGGTTGTATCCGGCGCTTTTTTATTGGCGTTTGCCGTGTCGTCAGCTTGCCGGCGGGCGGCGCAGCTCAATAAAGCTGACGGCGCAGGCCGGTGGCCTCGAGGATCTTGGCGCTGATCTCCTCCACTGAGTGGGAGCTGGTGTCGAGGAAGCGGATCGCCTCCTGGCGAAACAGCCGCTCGACGCAGGCCAGCTCCTGTTCGCACTGCTCCAGCGAGGAGTAGCGGCTGTTGGCGCGGCGCTGGTTGCGGATCTCGTGCAGCCGCTGGGGAGCGATGGTAAGACCGAACAGCTTGTGGCGATTGGCCTTGAGGGCGGCCGGCAGATCCAAGACCCCCATGTCCTGCTCGATGAAGGGGTAGTTGGCGGCGCGAATGCCGAACTGCAGCGCCAGATAGAGGCTGGTCGGGGTTTTGCCGCAGCGGGAGACCCCGATCAGGATGATGTCGGCCTCCTCATACTCCTTGGTGGTGATGCCATCGTCGTTGGCCAGCGCGAAGTTGACCGCCTCGATGCGATCGTCATAGAGCTTGCGGTTCTCCATGCCGTGAGTGCGATGCAGTCTGGGTTCGGCCTTCACCCCGAGCTCGTGTTCCAGCGGGCTGACGAAGGTGTTGAGAAAGTCGTGGCTGCTGGCCTGGGCCTTGAGCACCTCCTCGCGCACCTGATGATCGACGATGGTGTGGAACAGAATGGGGCGAACCCCGGTCTGGCGGAACTGCTCGTCGATGCGCATCCGTACCTGGCGCGCCTTCTCCAGCGTTTCGACAAAGGGGATGGTGATCTGCTCGAAGGCCAGCGGAAACTGGCTCAACACGGCGTGGCCGAACACTTCGGCGGTGATGGCGGTGCCGTCTGAAACATAAAATACGGTGTGCACTGGGGGCTCCTGTGAGGGGGTCGGCGAGCTGGCAAGCAAGAAGTATCTCTCGAAACCATATCGTTTTTGTCAACCGGTCTGCCGTGCCCAAGTTGTGAAGTGGCTTGCAAACCTGAGTCGTTACCTTTTTGTGTTGGCATTGTAGAATGTCTGTGTCATTCGACCATCCCCAAATCTTGCTCGGGGATTTTTTTGACAATAAGTAGAAAACGTTTTCATGGTCGTTGGCAACAGTAGAAACAGACAATAACGCACATAAACTGGCGCACAAGGTGCCATGGCGGCACAGTGCCCACCAACCTGGAGACATGCAAGTGCAACAGTACGTACTCTGGTACGAGCAACTCGGAATGCAGGACGTAGAACGAGTTGGCGGCAAAAATGCATCCCTTGGCGAGATGATCAGCAACCTCTCTGGTGCCGGAGTGTCGGTGCCGGGCGGGTTTGCCACCACCGCCTTTGCGTTTAACGAGTTTCTGGAGTCAAGCGGCCTCAACGGCAAGATCCACGATCTGCTCGACAGCCTGGATGTGGACGACATCGCCGCCCTCAACCGGGCCGGCCAGCAGATCCGTGACTGGGTGATCGAAGCCCCGTTCCAGAGCGCACTGGAACAGGCGATCCGGGTTGCCTACGACAAGCTCAGCGGTGGGCTTGACGCGTCCTTTGCGGTGCGCTCCTCCGCCACTGCGGAAGACATGCCGGATGCCTCCTTTGCCGGCCAGCAGGAGACCTTCCTCAACGTGCGCGGCATCGACGCCGTCATGATTGCCGTCAAGCATGTGTTTGCTTCACTGTTCAACGACCGCGCCATCTCCTATCGGGTGCATCAGGGCTATGACCACAAGGGGGTCGCCCTGTCGGCCGGGATCCAGCGCATGGTGCGTTCCGATCTCGCCGCCTCCGGCGTCATGTTCACCCTGGATACCGAGTCCGGCTTCAACGACGTGGTGTTCATCACCGGCGCCCAGGGCCTTGGCGAGATGGTGGTACAGGGTGCGGTCAACCCCGACGAGTTCTACGTGCACAAACCGACCCTCAAGGCAGGACGCCCGGCGGTGGTGCGCAAGACCCTCGGCTCCAAGCTCATCAAGATGACCTATTCCGGCGATGCCAGCCACGGCCGCCAGGTGCAGATCGTCGACACCTTGGATGCCGAGCGCAGCCGCTTCTGCATCACGGATGCCGAGGTGATGGAGCTGGCCAAGCAGGCCCTCATCATCGAGCAGCACTACGGCCGCCCGATGGACATCGAGTGGGCCAAGGACGGGCAGGATGGCCAGCTCTACATCGTGCAGGCTCGCCCGGAAACCGTGCGCAGCCGTCAGGAGGCCAACACCCTCGAGCGCTTTGCCCTCAAGCAAGCGGGCAAGGTGCTGATCGAGGGGCGCGCCATCGGCCACAAGATCGGGGCGGGCCCGGCACGGGTCATCTCCTCCATCAGCCAGATGGACGAAGTGCAGCCCGGCGACGTGCTGGTCACCGACATGACCGACCCGGACTGGGAGCCCATCATGAAGCGGGCCTCCGCCATCGTCACCAACCGGGGCGGGCGTACCTGTCACGCCGCCATCATCGCCCGCGAACTGGGCATTCCGGCGGTAGTGGGTTGTGGTGATGCCACCAAGCGCATTGAACCGGGCCAGCTCATTACCGTCTCCTGCGCGGAAGGGGATACCGGTTTCATCTATGACGGCGAACTCGACTTCGACGTGGCGGTGACCGAGGTGGGCAACATGCCGCGCCTGCCCATCAAGATCATGATGAACGTCGGCAACCCGGACAGGGCGTTCGACTTCGCCCAGCTGCCGAACGCCGGTGTCGGTCTGGCCCGTCTCGAGTTCATCATCAACCGGATGATCGGGGTACACCCCAAGGCGCTGCTGGAATTCGACAGCCAGAGCCCCGAGCTCAAGGCCAGCATCGGCAAGATGATCGCCGGCTACGAGAGCCCGCGCGAGTTCTACGTCGCCAAGCTGACCGAGGGCATTGCCACCTTGGCTGCCGCCTTCTGGCCGGAGCGGGTGATTGTGCGGATGTCGGACTTCAAGTCCAACGAGTACGCCAACCTGGTGGGCGGCCGTGGCTACGAGCCTCATGAAGAGAACCCGATGATCGGTTTTCGCGGTGCGTCACGCTACATCGCCGACAGCTTCCGCCCCTGTTTTGCCCTCGAGTGCGAGGCGATCAAGCGGGTGCGCGATGTCATGGGGCTGACCAACGTCGAGGTGATGATCCCCTTCGTGCGCACCGTAGGCGAGGCGGAGCAGGTGATCGACATCCTGGCAGAGAACGGTCTGCGCCGTGGCGAGCGGGGGCTCAAGGTGATCATGATGTGCGAGATCCCGAGCAACGCCCTGCTGGCAGACAAGTTCCTCGAGCACGTGGACGGCTTCTCCATCGGCTCCAACGACATGACCCAGCTCACCCTTGGACTTGATAGGGACTCGGGGCTTATCGCCCACCTGTTCGACGAGCGCAACGAAGCGGTCAAGGCGCTGCTGGCGATGGCCATTGCTGCCGCCCGCAAGGCGGGCAAGTACGTGGGGATCTGCGGCCAGGGGCCGTCCGATCACCCGGACTTTGCCGCCTGGCTGGTCGAGCAGGGCATCGACTCTGTGTCCCTCAACCCGGATACCGTGGTCGACACCTGGCTCTATCTGGCCGAGCAGCACAAGGCGAACTGACGCCGGCTGCACAGCCCCCATCAAAATGGCGCCCACGGGCGCCATTTTTCATGACCGAACCTGACGCAGCTGGTCCGATATGACGGCCAGATGTGCCCAAAATGGCGCGCTGGCGCGTGCTTTTACACTCCGTTACATCTGCTCGCTTTGCAACCGCCCCATAATGGTCGCGCCAGCCCGCTGCACGGGGTGGCAGGCCCGCCGTCAGTGGCTGGCCGGGGGATCACGAGCAGTTTCCTGTCAGCACGGAGGCCAGGACGGCAGATGTCACAGAGCGTATCAAACCAAGTGATCAGACGAATGCTGGGAGCCTGCCAGCAGCAGGGGGGCGATCCCGATGCGATTCTGATGGCGGGCGGCCTCACGTCGTTCGACATCGATCGGGAGCAGGGTCGGCTGCCGGCCCACAGCCACTACCGGATGCTGCAACTGATGCAGCCCTATCTGGCCAGTTTTCACGAAACCATCCTCTCCTACGACATCGGCCAGCTCTACCAGCACTATCCGCCGCTCATCAGCCTGTGCCTGAACCAGCCCTCGCCGCGGGCGGCGCTCGAGGTGCTGTTGGCCTATCGCCCCATCATCGGCAGTTGTGACGAGCTGCGGGTGCGGCGGGGGGCGCAGGCCAGCCAATACCTGTATGTCAATCAGGGGCCTGCCAGCCTGGGGGCAAGTCAAGCCATCCCCAACTTCATCATGCTCTACCGGATCCTGCGGGTCTATCTGGCGGATCCCCGGGTCTCGGTGGGCTTCACGGGGCTGCCGCCACCACGCCATCAACTGTTGGACCAGTTCTTTGGAGCCCGTTGCCGCTGGGAGCAGGGGGAAAACACCCTGACCATCGACAACGCCCAACTCGACTGCCCCAGCCACTGCTACAACGAGCCGCTGGGTCATCTGCAACTGGCCCAGCTGGCGCAGATCTGCGCCGACATCGCCGAGCGGGCCCCCTTTGCCTATCTGGTGGGGGAGCGGATCCGCCACAAGATCCGGGAAGGGGAGCTGGAGAGCGACGAGAGCCTGCTCAAGGAGGTGTGCGCGGCCATGAACGTCAGCCGCTGGACCCTCAATCGCAAATTGCAGGGGGAGGGGAGCAGCTTCTCCACTCTGCTGAGGGAAGCGAGGGTGAGCGAAGCCTGCCGCTTGCTGGGTGAGGGAGATCAACCGCTGCAGAACATCAGCGATCGGGTCGGCTTTTCGTCCCAGAGCGCCTTCAACCGCTTCTTCAAGGCTAACACCCGCATGACGCCGCTGGCCTATCGCAACGCCCGCCAATAAGAACGGGACCGGCGCAAGGCCGGTCCCGTGGTCGGGTCATTGCTAGGCAATTGTCAGGCACGGCTGGGTAGGGTGCCCGGCCGTGCCAGCCTCTGTTAGCGGGTGATGGTGGTGACGCTGGCGGGATCCACCCCGGCCCGGCAGTGCCAGTGCCCCTGGCGTGGTGTTGCTCACTACGATCTCCTTGCTCACCGTGAAGCTGACCGGCGTGCTGGCGGAGACATCCGACGAGGGGCTGATGTAGGCGCTGTAGCGACCCGGCTCCACGATCCACTGGTTGCTGGCCTCATCGAAGCTGGCAAGGATGCTGGCCGGAATGGTGAAGCTCAGCTGTTCGCTGGCCCCCGGTGCCAGTTGCGCCGTCTTGGCAAAGGCCTTGAGCTCGATGAGCGGTTTCTTCAGCTTGACCTCGGGGGCGGTCACATAGACCTGGGCCGCCTCCTTGCCTGCCACGGCGCCGGTGTTGGTGATGGTGGCGGTCAGCACCAGGTTGCCGGCACTGCCGTCCGCCAGGGTGTTGCTGGCGATGGCGGGGCTGGTGTAGCTGAAGCTGGTGTAGGAGAGACCGAAGCCGAACGGGTAGGAGACCGCCTGCTCGAAGGTGCTGTAGTAGCGATAGCCCACGTAGATCCCCTCGTTGTAGTAGAGATCGTCCGGTTCGCCGTCCCCGTCGGTGTCCTCACCCGGGAAGGTGCCGGCGGAGGGAACGCTGGCGTAGCTGTGCGGGAAGCTCTGGGCCAGCTTGCCGCTCGGGTTGACCGCGCCGGAGAGCACGTCCGCCACCGCGTGGCCGGTCTCCTGGCCAGCCATGTAGGCCAGCAGGATGCCATCCACCTTGTCGCTCCACTGGGCGGTGTCGATGACGCCGTTGACGTTGAGCACCACCACCACCTTCTTGCCCTGGGCGTGGAAGGCGCTGCTCACCGCATCGATGAGGGCGCGCTCGTCATCACCGAGCAGATAGTCCCCCTTGCCGCTGCTGCGATCCGCCCCTTCCCCGGCCTGGCGGCCGATGCTGATGACGGCGGCTTGCTGGGTGGCGGCTGCACTGGCGATCAGGGCCGCCAGATCGCCGCTGATTGGCGCCTCGGCGCAGGTGTAGTAGCCCTTGGCGCCAAATTGTCCCTCGTGATAGACCTTGTTGTTCTCGTAAAAATCGCGGTAGTAACTCTGCAACGCCTCGTTGACCGGGAAGCGTGCCGCCAGTCCCTGTGCGATGGTGGTGGTGCTGGCGGCGTTCACATCCCCGCTGCCGGTGCCGCCCTTGTAGGTGTTGATCTGGTTGATGCCAAAGCTGGCTAGCGTGCTGCTTGCCGCCAGTGGCAGGGCTGCGGCGTCGTTGCGCAGCAGCACCATGCTCTCGGCGCCGGCCTGACGGGCCAGTTTGGCATGGGCGGTTAGATCCGGGCTGTTGCTGATGGCCAGCTGGTTGTAGGAGGGGCTCTTCATTACCTGGGTCAGGATGTGGATGGCGGCCTCGTTCACCTTGGCCTCGTCGAGATCGCCGTGCTCGATGGATTGCTGCAACTGCTCCTTGACGTTGCCCGGCTCGATCAAATCCTGTCCCGCCAGCACCTGCTTGTAGGCGTTGTTGGCCACATCGCCGGCAAACCAGTCGGACATCACCAGGCCGTCGAATTTCCACTCGCCGCGCAGCAGGTCGGTCAGTGCATCCCTGCGTTCGTTGACATAGGTGCCGTTGACCTTGTTGTAGGAGGTCATCACCGCCCAGGGCTGGGCCTCGTCTACCGCTATCTGGAAGCCGCGCAGATAGATCTCGCGGAAGGTTCTCGGTTCGCCGATGTCGTTGATCTGGTTGCGGTTGGTCTCGGAGTTGTTGCCAAAGTAGTGCTTGATGGTGGTGCCCACCCCGTTGCTTTCCACCCCGTTGACCATGGCGGCACCGATTTTGCCGGTGAGCAGGGGGTCTTCCGAGTAGTACTCGAAGTTGCGGCCATTGAGCGGGTTGCGCTGGATGTTCATGCCCGGGGCCAGCAGGATGTCGACCCCGTACTGGCGCACCTCGTCCCCCATGGCTTCGCCGACGGCCTTGACCAGCTTGACGTCCCAGCTGGAGGCGAGCAGCGAGCCGATGGGCCAGGCGGTGGCGTAGTAGCTGGCGCTGTCACCGTCGCGGTTGGCGTTGATCCGCACCCCGGCTGGCCCGTCCGCCAGTTTGAGGGCCGGAATGTCGATGCCGTCCGCGCTGCGCAGCACGCCGTTGATGTAACCCGCCACGCCGTGCACGTCCTGCTTGACGTTGATGGCGCCGTTGGCACTGCCGTAACCGGGGCCGGAGAGCAGGTCCAGCTTCTCGCCGAGGGTCAGCTTGGCCACCATGGCCTCGGCCTGGCCACGGTAATAGGCATCGTCCTTGACCAGGGGATCCGAGTCATTCTGGTTGCAACCGACCAGCAGGCCGGCCAGCGCCAGGCTGACACCCAGTGAAACCGCTTTCAATTTTGTGGTGATAGGCATGAAGACGTCCTCGTAACTGTCTGAATAAAAATAAAAAGGAGATATCGACACCGGGCGCAAGGCATCCGCCCGGGCTGGGCCGCTCTGCTGGCGGCTGCCATTGGATATCGCAAGGAAGGCCGAACGGGCCCGTGGGCAGGTGTTTGGCTACAGGCAGGTTAACAAGCCGGGCGAGGGCAGCCTTGCCCCGGGGGAGCGAGAAATGTGCCGGCGGGAGCAAGGGGACCGAGTTGTGAGCAAGGTCGCATCGAAAAGCGGCGTCAAACCAAGAGTGAAAGGTGGCAAGGGCAGGGGAGAAGGGCGGGGAAGATTGAGGGGAAACGGGTGGCCTGATGGTCACTGAGGATGACGGCGAGCAACGCGCGAGGGGGCCGGCGGCCCCCTCGAAGATCTGCTGATATGCCCGGGCAATGGCCCGGGACGGCTCACTTGGGCTGTTTGAGGGCCCCGGCGAGTTCAATCTGCACGTTGACCCCCTCCTGCTTGAGCGCCGTGGCGATGGCGTTCAGATCGGTGCCCGGCTTGGCTTCCAGCAGGGCGATGCCGCCGCTGCTCTGCTTGAAGCGTAGGCCGTGACGGCTGGCCAGCGCGCTGGCCTGGTTGTCATCGGCTTCCACCAGCAGGGTGCCGCTGGCGGTGAGTTCCGGGCTGGCCACCCCTTGCAGCAACACGTCGCCGCTGCGCAGGGTTTGCCGGGGCGCCTTGCCGTCTGCGCTGCGGGCGACCCGCTGCTTGCTGCCGTTGTCCGGGGTGAGGTAGGTCTGACCGTTCACCTCAATGGTGCGGTACTGCTTGCCGTCGATCACCACCGATTCATCGGCGGCGTGCACGCCGGCCGAAGCCAGGAGGCCGGCCAGAGCGAGGCCGAGTAAGCTGTGTTTCATCTTGTGACTCCTTGTGATCATGAGCGGGCGGCATCGTGGCCGATCACCCGCAGGGACCAGTTGAGCAGTTGACCCGGCTGGCTGTTGTTGCGCTCGGTCAGGGTGCTGCGGCGGTTGGTGTTGAGGTCAACCAGCGTCAGCTGGCGGCTGCTGTTGGAGACGTCGGTCACCTCCAGTCGCCACTCGCCCTGGGCCGCTTCGCCATAGAACTTGTGGGAGAGCATGCGCATGTCGCGCAGCCCCTTGGTGCGCACGTAACCCAACTGCTGCCGGTCGAGGGATTGCCCCACCAGGCTGTTGTTGGGGTTGAGCAGCACGCTGCGAGTGCCGGACGGGGAGACCAGCTCGATCAGCAGGTCGGGCAGGCGCTGATGATCCAGGCTCACCGTGACCTGGACCGCTTCCACGGTCAAGGCTTGCGCCACCTGGGTGCTGGAGCGGGTGGCACTGCTGCCCACATCCGCGATGCTCCCTTCACTGCGCGGCACCGTGACCTTCTGAGCCGGCAACTGCACCAGCGGCGGCAGCGGGGTGTGGTTGGCGGCGGCCGTCAGGGCCTTGTTCACGTCGATGAGACCAAAGCCATAGGTGGGGCTGTACCAGAGGCCGGCGGCGTTGCGCTCCCACCCTTCCAGGCCGGTGACCTGGCGGGGTTGACCGTTGGCGGCGGTATAGCTGACCTGGACCGGCTGCTGGCCGGCATCGATGCGGGTGGCATTGCGGGCCAGCAGATCGCGCAGATCCCGCACCGACAGATCCGGGTAGGCGGACATCAGCAGCGCCATGGCGCCCGAGGTGTTGGGGGTGGCCGACGAGGTGCCGTTCATCACGCCGTTGTAGTCGCAGGTGGCATCCAGCTGCGGGTTGTTGTGCAGCCGGTTGGTGCTGGGATCGTCGGTGCGGTTGTAGCCCATGTCGCAGCCGGGCAGATCCGTGGTCACCATGGCCGGCGCATCGGTGCCGTACTCCCCGCCGGGGGCGCTCAGGAAGACGTTGCTGCCGACGCTGGAGTAGGAGGAACGCACTCCGTCGGCGTTGATGGCGCTCACCACCAGGTTCCAGAAGTTGCTGTTGGAGGGGTCTATGTTGCTGTTCTCGAACGGCAGCTTGGGCAGGGCGCCGGTGCGGCTGAACATGTAGTCGCCCGCGGCGATGCGGTTGAAGCCGTTGCCTGCCGCCTTGATATAGGCCGCGCCCTGCGCCTGCTGGGTCTGCTGCTCGAACAGGCGATCGAGCTGAACCTGATCCAGCCCGCTGGCGCTTTGCGGATCCACCAGGCTCATGCCGTAGCTCTGGTTGAAGACCCGGTTGTCGGCGGTGGCGGTGCTGCCGCCCAGCGCATAGATCCAGTCTTTCTGCAGCTGCTTGCTGCGCTCATCCAGCAGGTTGAACCCCTGCAGCTGGACGCGGGGAGCCACCCCCAGGGTGCCGATGCTATTGTCGACCGCCCCGATCAGGCCGGAGACCGAGGTGCCGTGGGCACTGTCCGGATCGGTCGGGGTGGGGTCGCTGCTGCCGGTGACAACGTTCTTCGAGCCGGGGCGCACATTGTCGGCCAAGTCCGGGTGGGCGATGGCCAGGCCGTCATCCACCACGGCCACGTTGATGCCCTGACCCTGCACGCCGGTACGGTGTGCCCACCAGAGGTTGAGGTCGTTGCCTGCTATGCCGCCACGGGGGCTGAAGGCATTCTGGCCGCTGTTGAGCAGGTGCCACTGCTGATCCTGCAGCGGGTTGATGCCGGGCAGGCAGCGCGCTGCGCTGCTGCGGCCGGTATCGAGGCCGGCTTCCTTGCCGGTCAATGGGGTGCAACTCTCACTCGCCTGAACTGAAGCGATGGGCAGGGCCGAGAGCAGGGCCGAGATTGCCAACGCTAACGATGTTTTTCTCATTCATAAACTCCATCTTATATCGCACCGTCCTGGGTGCGACTGGCATCTATACACGGGAAAAACAGAGTCAAAAAGCACTCGTTTTGATTCTGAGATAAGGCTCAAAAAAATCCCACAACAAATATTTCACAGACCATGTGGGGGTTCCTGTGAATCCTTTTATGTGCTGTATTGAGAACTTTTCTCAGCTAATCAGTGTTGATATTTATCTTTGTAGATCAACCTATTAGTAACTGTTCATTAACGTTTGGTGAGGAGGCCGGTGCGAAAGGGAGCGGACGGAGCGGCGCGAAATGGGAGGCGCACCGTGCAGGCGGGGGGCGCCGAGATCGAAAGCAGAGTGAGGGTCAATGCAGGCAAGCCACAGGGCGCCAATGGAGCAGTGTCGGATGAAGTGGCTGGTCGGCAGGGGAGGCTATTTAATCAGCACCAGCAATATAGCGCGGAATGCCGGACGGTGGGGCCGGTCGACAGGAGGGCTATTTGATCAACGCCAGAATGGATCGAAAGGCCGGATGGCGGCAATCACCCAGCAGCTCGTAGAGGCACATCTCCACCGAGGTGAGTTCGGCCCCGTGCGCCGCCAGCTTGTGGATGGCGATCTCCCGGTTGGCGGCGCTGCGCGACGACACCGCATCCACCACCAGCGACACCTGGCTGCCCGCATCCAGTAGCCCCAGCACCGTCTGGTAGACGCAAATATGAGCCTCGATGCCGCACACCAGCCAGTGGCTGACGCCCTGGCGGGCTAGGGCGTCGGCCAACGCCGGTTCCCCCAGGGCGCCGAAGCTGTGCTTGGCCAGCACAAGATCGCCTGCCTGCATCAACTGCAGCTTGGGCACGGTGGCCCCGAGCTTGTCCGGGTTCTGCTCCAGCCAGACAACCGGCAGACCCAGCAGTCTGGCCCCCGCCACCAGTCTGGCGGTGTTGGCGATCAGGGCATCGCTCCCCTCGACCAGCCGGGCCAGCTTGCCCTGAATATCGACGACCAGCAGGCCGGTGTTCGTGGTGGTCAGCATGATGGACTCCTTTCTAGGGAATGAAATGGGTAGCCGATGGTGCTCAGCCGCATTGAGTCCTTATATCAAAGGCCGTGATTTTTTATAAATAAGCTTGCCCGATTTTGTTGCTTGGCGAAGCGAAACGGCTCTGTTATGGTGTGCTTAATTAGCCATTTGGATGGCTAGATGGTTGCAGTGATTCAAGCACGACTCTGCCATCGCGCCAGCCGTTGAGATGTTTACAGGGAGTTTTTATGCTGCGTCGTTCCTTCTTTGCCCTTTCCGCCCTGGCCCTGCTGGCCGGTACTCTGCCATTGGCCGCGCTGGCTGCCGATCCGGCCAAACAGGAGATCGTCATCGGTACCACGGTGGGGGATTTTGCCGACATGGTGACCGACTCCATCAAGCCGCAGCTCGAAGCCAAGGGCTACCAGGTCAAACTGGTGGAGTTCACCGACTACGTGACCCCCAATATCGCGCTGGCCGACGGCTCGCTGGATGTGAACTGCTTCCAGCACAAGCCCTACCTGGAGAGCTTTGCCAAGGATCGGGGGCTGTCGCTTGCCCCCATCACCCAGGTACCGACCGGCCCCATGGGCCTCTATGCCGGCAAACTGGGAGATCTGAAGGCGGTGAAGGAGGGGAGCACGGTGGCCATTCCGAACGACCCCACCAATCAGGCGCGGGCGCTGCTGATGCTGCAGGATCTGGGCTGGCTGACCCTGAAGGAGGGGATCAACCCGCTCAAGGCGAGCGAGTTCGACGTGGTGAAAAACCCGCACAACCTCAAGCTGGTGCTGCTGGAGGCAGCCCAGTTGCCCCGCTCGCGCGAAGACGTGGACTTCTCGGTCATCAACGGCAACTTTGCCGCCTCAAGCGGCATTCCCTTCAGCTCCGGGCTGTTCCTTGAGCGCAGCTACGACTTCATCAACTGGGTGGTGGTAAAAAGTGCCGATGCGGACAAGCCCTTTGCCAAAGACGTGGCAGCGGCTTACAACTCGGCCGCCTTCAAGGCCTATGCCGCCAAACGCTTCGTCGGTTACAAGTACCCCGAAGGGTGGCAGGGCGCGAGCGCCAGCAACTGAGTTGCCAGCATCACAGGCTTTGAACAAAAACGGGCACCCGCGGGTGCCCGTTTTTTTATGTCGTGCAGATGTCAGTAACGGCGTAGCCACCAGCGGGCGGCGAACAGCGCGGTGAGGCTGCCGAGCAGGGCGCTTGCCAGCACATCCAGCGGCCAGTGCATGCCGATCAGCATGCGCGACAGGCCGACACCGATGGCCCACAGCGGCAGCAGCCAGGCGCCGGCAGGGGCGCGCGCCAGCCAGATCAGGCCGAAGAACTGGGCCAGGCTCATGGCGGCGATGCTGTGGCCGGAGGGGAAGGCGTAGTTCACCTCCGCCTGCCAGTGGTTGGCGAGCCACTCGGGCAGTGCCAGCAGCTGGCTGGCCGCATGGACCTGCTCGCTGCGCACCTCCACCTTGCCAGCGTAGAACTGCGGGATGGCGGGGATCAGCTGCTGGCTCTCCAGCCAGAGCAGGTAGGGGCGGGGCTCCTCGGTCAGATGCTTGATCAGGCTCTTGATGAGCCAGTCGCCGGCCAGCACGGCAAACAGGGCGCTGCCGAGGGCCAGCAGGGCGGGCAGGCTCAGCGTCAGCTTGTGTCGGGTCAGCAGCAGCAGGGCCAGGATGCTGACGGCGATGCCGGGCACATCCACCATGCGGGTAAGGGCGTAGGGCCACCAGAGCCAGTCCGAGTGCAGGGCCTGGCTCATGAACGGTTGCCAGGGCAGGCAGGCCAGCAGGAGCAGCGGCAGGATCAGGGCGGCACTGAAACACAGCACCTGGCGGCGCGGCAGGGAAGAGGCGTGAGTCGGCATAACGGGGCTCGGCAAGGTGCCCATTCCTGGGCAGCAAAAAAAGAGGCGCCATTGTGCCAGCCCAGTCCGGTCGGTCAAGTCGCGCCCTGCTCGCTGTAACACGGGGTTACAAATGAGTGTGGTGATGGCCGACCTGCCGCGTGCAATCCGGCTGGTGGCGAGGGGGAACACCCGAGGTCGCTTGTGCAGGTTGCACCACTCGGTTGAGCAGAGATGAGCCAGCAGCGCGCAGGTTCCCGCCAGAAAGTCGCGGCGACGGCCGCTCATGGATGAATAAGCATCTGAAACTTCGGTCTGTTTGGGCTAGAATGGCGCGCTTGTGGCCGCTAGCGAAGTGAGAGAGCCCGATGAAGATCGTCGTTGATGAAAATATGCCCCACGCCCGTGAGCTGTTTGCCGAATTTGGCGAGGTCATCCCGCTGCCCGGCAGGCAGATGCAGGCGGCGGATCTGCAAGAGGCCGACGTGCTGCTGGTGCGCTCCGTTACCCGGGTGGACGCCGCGCTGCTGGCCAGCTGCCCACGACTGAGCTTCGTCGGCACCGCCACCATCGGCACCGATCACGTGGACAAGGGGCTGCTGGCCGAGCGGGGCATTCCTTTCTTCAGCGCCCCCGGCTGCAACAAATATTCGGTCGGCGACTATGTGCTCTCCGCCCTGCTGGTGCTGGCCGAGCGCCATGAGCTCAACTTGAGCGAGATGAGCCTCGCGGTCATCGGTGCCGGCAATACCGGCGAGTGTGTGGCAGGCAAGGCCGAAGCCCTCGGCATGCGGGTACTGCGCTGCGATCCGCCCCGTGCCCGCGCCGCCGAGGCCAACGAGGCGGCACAGTTTGTCGACTACCGGCAGGCCCTTGAGGCCGACATCGTCAGCTTCCACGTTCCCATCACCCACCAGGGGCCGGACGCCACCTTCCACCTGCTGGATGCGGCGCTGATTGCCGCCCGCCCGGCCGGGCAGATCCTCATCAACGCCTCCCGTGGCGAGGTGTGGGACAACCAGGCCTTGCTGGCGCGCCAGCAGAGCCAGGCGCCGCTGCGGCTGGTGATGGACGTGTGGGAAGGGGAGCCGGAGCCGCTGCAGGCCCTGGTGCCCCACACTGAGCTCGCGACCCCGCACATCGCGGGTTACAGCCTGGAAGGCAAGGCCCGTGGCACCTGGATGCTCTATGAGGCACTCTGCCGGCAACTGGGGCGCACGCCGCGCCAGGATCTGCAAAGCTTGCTGCCCATTCCCGAGGTGCGCGAGGTGACACCGGGCCAGCCGGCGGATCAGGCCTTGATCAAGCAACTGGTCCACCTTATTTATGACGTGCGCCGCGATGACGCCCGTTTTCGCAACCGGCTCGGTGTGGCGGGCAGTTTCGATGAGCAGCGCAAACACTATCCTGAGCGACGCGAGCTCTCTTCCCTGCAGCTGAAAGGGCCGTTTGCCGGCGATGCCCTGGCCCGGCTCGGGTTTGTCTGCCAGCCAGACTGAACACTTTACATACTTGAAGGGGCGGGAGCCTTGTCCCGCCCACACCCGGTCTGGCCGACGCCAGACCCGCTATCAGGCAGGTCCGCCTGCCAGCGGTGATGCCAGCGCGCGTCACCGGCACCATCATAGGAGAGAACAGCAGTGAGTCAGCAATTCAACGTAGCGGTATTGGGCGCCAGCGGCGCCGTGGGCGAGGCGATGATCGAGATCCTGGAAGAGCGTGCCTTCCCGATCGCCACCCTCTATCCGCTGGCCTCCAGCCGCAGCGCCGGCGACACGGTGCGTTTTGCCGGCAAGAACGTCGAGATCCTGGATGTGGAGGAGTTTGACTGGAGCCAGGTGCAGATCGCTCTCTTCTCCGCCGGGGCCGAGGTCTCTGCCAAGTGGGCGCCGATTGCCGCCGAGCACGGCTGCATCGTCATCGACAACACCTCCTGCTTCCGTTACGACGAAGACATTCCGCTGGTCATTCCGGAAGTGAACCCGGATGCGCTGGCCGATTTTCGCAACCGCAACATCATCGCCAACCCCAACTGCTCCACCATCCAGATGTTGGTGGCGCTCAAGCCGTTGCACGATGAGGTAGGTATTGCCCGCATCAACGTGGCGACCTATCAGTCCGTTTCCGGCTCCGGCAAGGAGGGGGTGAGCGAGCTGGCGGGCCAAACCGCCCACCTGCTCAATGGTCGTCCGGTGGAGCCGAGCCTCTACCCGCAGCAGATCGCCTTCAACCTGATCCCGCAGATCGACAGCTTCACCGACAACGGCTACACCCGGGAAGAGATGAAGATGGTGTGGGAGACCCAGAAAATCCTGGGGGATGCCAGCATCGCCGTGAACCCCACCTGTGTGCGGGTGCCGGTGTTCTACGGCCATGCCGAGGCAGTCCACGTCGAGCTGCACCAGCCGCTCGACGCCGAACAGGTGAAAGAGCTGCTGCGCAATGCGCCGGGCGTCACCCTGTTTGATGACGAGAACGACTATCCGACCCCGGTGCGCGACGCAACCGGCAAGGACGAGGTGCTGGTGGGCCGGGTTCGCCAGGATATTTCTCACCCCTGCGGTATAAATATGTGGATCGTGGCCGATAACGTTCGTAAGGGCGCGGCGACCAACAGCGTGCAGATTGCCGAACTGCTGGTGCGCGATTACCTCTGATCGCCGGGTCCATTGGCCTGGCGGGGAGGGAAATCCGCCAGGCTGCCAGTCTGTGCACCCATAGGGTGGATGTGACCGGGGACGCACTCTGCTGACGCGAGAATTTTTCGCGATATCAACTGATTAAGTTTTTTCCTACACTCAGGGGCAAGTTGGGTGCTAAATGTGTCGGACTGCTGGCTTGCAACCTGAGCCTGATTTATATTGAACCGACTGTTTTGGGGTAACTATCCAGATTTTTCAATGTGATAGGGCCGTCATACGAAGGAACGAATATGGGACATTCCCGCATAACATTGGCAACGCTACTCGCATTGGGTCTGCTGGGCACGGCCCAGGCTGAAGACTCGGCGCGGGAGCCTTTTTTTGTTGAGCTCAAAGGCCCGGACGAGCCGGCTCCGCCCGCCGTCAATTCCCAGCCGCTGGCACAACCCGTCGCCGCTCCCCGCGCCACGTCCCAACCCAGCCGAGCCACGGCCCAGCCGATCGTGCGGCAGGTTGCGAGCAATGCCGGCAGTTATGGCCCCATTCGTCCCACCGATACCCTCTGGAGCCTGGCGAGCAAGTACCGTCCCTCCAGCAGTGTCAGCGTCTACCAGACCATGGTGGCGATCTACGAGAAAAACCCCCGCAGTTTCGCCGATGGCAACATCAACCACATTCTGGTGGGCTCGCGCATCCAGCTGCCCACCACCGCCGATGCCAGCATCATCACCGATGCCGAGGCCCGCGCCAAATTCCGCAGTGACAACGCCAGCTGGAAAGGGCTGAGCCCGAAATACCTGGCGAGCAAGCATACCCAGCCGGCCAAGCCGGTGGCCGTCAAAGCGGCCCCGACCAAGGCGGCCGAGCCGGCCAAACCCGAGGTAGCCAAGGCCGCGCCCGCCAAGGCGGCGCCCATTCCGGCCCCGGCACCCAAGGTGGAGACACCCCAGCCGGCCACCGAGGTGAAGGCGGTTGCCAAGGCTCCCGAGTCGGTAGCCAGCCAGGCGGCTGCCACCAGCGCCGCCACGGCCAGCGCACCGGCGCCGTTGCCGGCCGATGTCAATCAACCGGTCGGCAAGCCTTCCACCGAGATGGCGCTAGCGCTGGAAGATGCCAACGCCCAGCTCGGCCAGGTCACCGAGATGAACCACAGGCTCAAGCTGCGGCTGCAATCACTGACCGAAGAGGTGGAGACCCTCAAGGCCCAGCTGCAGGATCAGACCGCGCTGCAAAAAGAGATTGCCGAGCTCAAGGCCAAGCCGGTTCCGCCGGTGGCGCCGGCCCCCGAGCCCAAGCAGAACTGGCTGATGGACCTGCTCTCCTCGCCGCTCAACCTGGCCATGATCATCCTGTTGCCGGTGCTGCTGGTGCTGGCGCTGGTGACCCTGTGGCTGCGGGCGCGTGCTCGCCGCGAGCTGGAAGAGCAGGAGAAGAGCCTGTCCGAATCCACCGCCATGGTGATGGATCAGGAGAGCAGCGAATTTGACGAGCTGATGACGGTCGGCATCACCGACGACGAGCCGGTACGACCGCGTCCGGATCTCAATACGCCGGATGGCTACATGGCGGTGGAAGAGCCTGCCGCGCCGGCCGACCTGGTGTTCAGCGACGATGGCGAGATGGACCTGGCCAGCTTCGATGCCGAGCCGGCCCCGTCCGCCAAGGCCGCCATCCGGGATCCGGATCTGGTGCCCGAGCTGGATCTGGCCCATGACGAGTCCATCACCCTCGACACCGAGCCGGATCTGGATCTTGCCAGCGAATTCAATCCCAAGCCCAAGGCTGACAACGAGATCATGAGCGAAGAGGAGCTGCAGGCAGCCCTGTTCGCCGAGCTGGACGCAGACCTGGAAGCCGATCTGGCGCTGGATGAGCCCGATGCCGACCCCATGGTCAGCGACGAGGATCTCGCCTCCTTCGATTTGAGCGACTTTGAGACCGCCTTTGCTGAGCCTGACGCCGACAAGGCGGCCAGTGCCCCGGCCGACGCCAGCGCTGATGAGTTGCTGGCGGAGCTGGGGCTGGAGCCCGAGCCGAGCAAGGGGAAACAGGAGGCCGCTGAGGATCTGGAGTGGGATCCCAACGAGTTGGCACTGGCCGATTTCGAGGATGCCTTCGCCGAAGTGGAGTCCCATCCGGGCGAGGTGAAGCCACGGGAACAGGCCCAGGAGAGCGGCTATGTCGAGATCGACAAGCTGCTGGCTGAGGCAGACGCCACCACCACCGAGCAGGAACCCTATCAGGGCTTCTCGCTGGACGTGGGGCTGGATGGCTTCCCCGAGGTGCTGCCGGAGTCCACCGGGTTTGACGTGGATGCCGACGATGGCGGGGTCGGGGCCAAGCTGGATCTGGCCCGTGCTTACCTCGAGATCGACGACAAGGATAGCGCCCGCGAACTGCTGCAAGAAGCGGCGGAGCAGGGTTCCGAGCATCAACGGGCCGAAGCCGAGAAGCTGCTCAAGCGCCTTGGCTAGGGAGCCAGCGCATAGTGGTGAAAGCAGGGGCAGCCGATGGGCTGCCCCTTGTTTTTGGCTCCTGTGTTTTGGCGCCTGGTCCGGCCTGGGCGTTGCTATTTGGGATTTTTGAGGCGAGACGCGTATAATCCGCCCCGTTTCGTTTACCGCCCCTTTTCATCAGAAGACAAGTTTATCCATGCGAATTGCCCTAGGTATTGAATACGACGGCAGCCGGTATTTCGGCTGGCAGCGTCAGCGCGAAGTGATCAGCGTACAGGAGGAGCTGGAAAAGGCCCTCAGCCGGATCGCCAATCACCCCGTCTCCATCCAGTGCGCAGGGCGCACCGATGCCGGTGTCCACGCCACTGGCCAGGTGATCCACTTCGATACCGATGCGAACCGCGCCGAAGGGGCCTGGACCCTGGGCCTCAACTCCAACCTGCCGCCGGACATCGCCGTGCGCTGGGTCAAGCAGGTAGACGAGGGGTTTCATGCCCGCTTCAGCGCCACCGCCCGTCGCTACCGCTACGTCATCTACAACCACAACTACCGGCCGGCCATCCTCGGCAGTGGCGTCAGTCACTACCACGAAACCATCGATGCCGATCTGATGCACCTGGCGGGCCAGAGCCTGCTCGGGGAGCACGACTTCAGCACCTTCCGGGCCGTCGCCTGCCAGTCCAACACTCCGTGGCGCAATGTGACGCACCTCTGTGTCAGCCGCTCCGGCCCCTACATCGTGCTCGACATCAAGGCCAACGCCTTCCTGCACCACATGGTGCGCAACATCACCGGCTCCCTGCTGCTGGTGGGGCAGGGGCTTCAGCCGGTGGAGTGGATTGCCGAGGTGCTGGCAGCCCGGGATCGCAACCTGGCGGGCCCGACTGCCAAGGCGGGGGGACTCTATCTGGTGGACGTGGATTACCCGGCGGAGCTGGGGTTGCCGCGGATGCCGCTGGGGCCGTTGTGGCTGCCGGACTCGGCACCGGGTACGACCAGTTTTTAGTAACTGGCCCCGAAAATTTGTGGTTTAATGATCCGTCATTTATTGCCATCGAGCTATTAAGTCATTGAACAATCTAGGCTCGATGCGTTTTGTCAGGCACAAAAGCATTAAGGAATTCCATGAGCTGGCTTGAGAAGATCCTTCCCAAGAGCAAGATCACTACACCTCGTCGTCACAACATTCCGGAAGGGGTGTGGACCAAGTGCAGTGCTTGTGAACAGGTGCTCTACCGGGCAGAGTTGGAGCGCAATCTCGAAGTGTGCCCCAAGTGTGATCATCATATGCGCATCAGCGCCCGTGCCCGTCTCGAGAGTTTTCTCGACGAGCAGGGCCGCACCGAGATCGGTGCCGAGCTGGAGCCGCAGGATGTCTTGAAATTCAAGGATTCCAAGCGCTACAAGGATCGTTTGTCTGCCGCCCAGAAAGAGACGGGAGAAAAAGATGCGCTGGTGGTGATGAAGGGGACCCTTAAGGGGGTGCCGGTCGTAGCCTGTTCATTCGAGTTCTCCTTCATCGGTGGCTCCATGTCCTCTGTGGTGGGTGCCCGCTTCGTGCGTGCCGTCGAGGAGAGCATCAAGGAAGGTCGCGGTCTGGTCTGTTTCTCCACCTCGGGTGGTGCCCGCATGCAGGAGGCGTTGTTCTCCCTGATGCAGATGGCCAAGACCAGTGCGGCGCTGGACCGACTCTCCAAGGCCGGTCTGCCCTATATATCCGTACTGACCGACCCCACCATGGGTGGCGTCTCCGCCAGTCTGGCCATGCTGGGTGACATCAACGTGGGCGAGCCCAAGGCACTGATCGGCTTTGCCGGTCCGCGCGTCATCGAGCAGACCGTGCGCGAGAAGCTGCCGGAAGGCTTCCAGCGTTCCGAGTTCCTGCTGGAGAAGGGCGCCATCGACCTCATCATCGATCGCCGCGAGATGCGCAACCGTCTGGCCAGCCTGCTCGCCAAAATGCTGAATACTCACGTCATCGAAGAGTGAAGATGAGTTCCAACATGCAACAATCCCAAAGCCGGTCGCTGGTCGACTGGCTTTCTTATTTGGAGCAGATCCACCCGGTCAACATCGACATGGGGCTGGATCGGGTCGGTGCCGTGGCCCATCGCATGGGTCTTACCCAACTGCCGTTCAAGGTGATCACGGTGGCGGGCACCAATGGCAAGGGCTCCAGCTGTGCCATGGCGGCCAGCATACTGATGGAAGCCGGCTACCAGGTCGGCGTCTACTCCTCTCCCCATTTGCTGCGCTTCACCGAGCGGGTGCGGATCAACGGGGCCGAACTGGCCGACAGCGATCACTGTACCGCCTTTGCCGAGGTGGAAGCGGCCCGCGGCGAGATTGCCCTTACCTTCTTCGAGTTCGCCACCCTGGCGGGCTTGTGGCTGTTCCGCCGCGCCGTGCCCGATGTGCTGCTGCTGGAAGTGGGGCTGGGCGGTCGGCTGGATGCCACCAATGTGGTGGAATCCGATGTCGCCATGATCACCTCCATTGCGCTCGATCACTGCGACTGGCTCGGGGATACCCGCGAGGCGGTGGCGGTGGAGAAGGCGGGGGTGTATCGCGCCGGCAAACCCGCCATCAGCGGTGAGCCCAATCCGCCCGTCACCATCGCCAGCGAGGCGGCGCGCCTCGGTGCCTGCCTGCGTCAGGTCGGCATTGATTTTCGTGGCGATGAGCACGCCAGCGGCTGGGATTATCACGGCCTTCATCAGTGGCGCGACCTACCCAAACCGGCCCTGCCGCTGATGAACGCGGTCACCGTGCTGGCGGCGCTGGAGTCCCTCGGCCTGCCGCTGCCGGAAGAGGCTATTCGGCAAGGGCTGGCCAATGCCCGGCTGGCGGGGCGGATGCAGCAACTGCAAAGTGCGCCGCTGGTCATCGTCGATGTGGCCCACAACCCCCATTCTGCCGCCTATCTGGCAGCCCAGCTGCGCAAGATGCCCTGCACCGGCGTGCGCCGCGCCGTGGTCGGCATGCTCAAGGACAAGGACATGGCGGGGTCGCTCGCCGAGCTTGATGGTCTCATCGGTGAATGGTATCTGGCCAGCTTGACCGGCCCGCGGGCGGCGAGTGCGGCCCAGCTGGCGGCCGCCCTTGGCAGCGAGCGGGGGCCGGCGACCACCTTTGACAGCGTGGGGCAGGCCTATGCTGCTGCGTTGGCCGCATCGAGTCCTGATGATATGGTCATTGTGTTTGGTTCGTTTTACACTGTTGCCGACATTCTGGCGGGTGTCGCCGTCTAGGCCACACCCCGGCTCCCCGGCCCTCTGGCGGGGAGCCGAATCGCATATTGAGTTACGTAAAGGTAGGATTCAACTTGGCCTCTAAGTTTCAAAACCGTCTGGTGGGCACCGTCATCCTGGTGGCCCTGGTTGTCATTTTTCTGCCGGATTTGATGGACGGCCACAAGCTGGAGCAGAAGGAAGAGGCGTTTGCCAAGATCCCGCTGCGCCCGGAGCTGGAGCCCGCCAAGCCCGCCTTGCAGGTATCGGCCGCCAGCACCCTGCCGGCGGAACACCTGGCCAGCCAGCAGCAGGCCTCTGCTGCCCAGCAGTGGCAGGTGGAAGAGGTATCTGAGCCGGTAACCCTGGGGGCCAAGCAGGGCCAGCCGCCGGTGCAACAACCGGCCGCCAAGCCGGTGACCCAGCCCGTCACTCCGCCTGTGGTCAAGCCCCAGCCCAAGCCTGAGGTGATCGCCAAGAAACCGGTGGAGCAGCCCAAGCCCAAGGTGGTGCCGCCCAAGCCGGTCGAAGTGCAAAAACCGGTTGAGAACAAGCCACAGGCGGGCCAGATCAAGTCGATGGACGATCTCATCGCCAGCAAGATGGGGCAACCGACCGCGACAACAGCCCCGGCTCCTGCCGCTGCTGCACCGGCCCAGGGCAGCTGGATCCTGCAGCTCGGCGCCTTCAAGAACGTCGACAGCGTCAATGCGCTGGTGGGCAAGCTGCGGGCTGCGGGCTACTCGGCGCACACCTCGCCGCGTACGCCTGTCCAGGGTCAGCTCAACCGGGTCTTCATCGGGCCGGATGTCTCCAAGGCCAAGCTGCAGGGCATGCAGAGCCGCATCGGCCAGATGACCGGCTTGAGTGGTTCCGTGGTGGCTTACAACCCTTAACAGGGTCGACAAGGTAAAAAAATACCGCGCTGCATCTTGGATGGGCGCGGTATTTTTTTAGATGCATTTCACCGGTTTGGGCAGGCCGCCAATCTTGGTGGCCTGCTTGGCGGGGCCTTCCGGGAACAGCTTGTAGAGGTAGCGGCTGTTGCCCTTCTCGGGGCCGTACTGCTTCTCCATTGCCTTGACCAGGGCGCGGATGGCGGGGGAGGTGTTGAACTCCAGATAGAAGGCGCGCACAAAGCGCACCACTTCCCAGTGCGGCTCCTCCAGCACGATACCTTCCTGCTCGGCCAGTACCAGCGCCAGCGCCTCGCTCCAGTCGTTGCTGTTGAGCAGATAACCCTTGGCATCGGTGTCGATGAGTTGGCCGTTGAATTCCAGCTGGTGATGCTCGGACATGGTGGGCTCCTTGTGGCCTGTCAGGATTGGGCGGGCATGGTAGCGCCTTGTTCCCGGGTGAGCAACCGGCTCTCGTTGGCCAGGGTGAGTAACTCATCGGCCAGCTGGCTGATGAGGTTGAGCTGCTGGGTCAGCATCAGCTGCTCCTCGCTGCTGTCGGGGGTGATGACCGGGCACTGCCCCTCGATCTGCTCCGGCATCTCTCCCGCCAGATGGCCGGCAGCCCGCTCCAGGGTGTGGCTCAGGTGACGGCTGATCTCGTCCAGCTCGCCGATGGCCTCCAGCTTGTCGCGATGGGCTCCCAGCGCCGAGATGTAGGAGAGCAGGGCGTGGTTGCGCCAGGTGAGGGTGAAGCAGAGGTCGAGAAAACGACGGCGCTTTTGCGGCTCCACCAGCATGCTCTGCCAGGCCATGGCCAGCTCGCTGTCCGCCAGATGGGCGCTCTTGCGCGCCACCCGGTAGTCGATGGACTCATCCCGCTGCTGCTGCAGGCTGGCGAGCACCGCCGAGAGGTAGCGGGCGTTGGCCGAGAGCGAGTTGGCGATCAGGGTTGGCAGCCGCTTGTACTGCCAGTCCGGCCACAGCCAGGCCACCAGAGCGTAGGAGAGCAGGCAGCCGAGGAAGGTATCGAGAATGCGCGGCCCCAGGATGGCGAAGCCGATGCCGTCCAGCAGGTTGAACGCCATCAACACGTAGAGGGTGATGAAGCAGACCGCGGCGCTGTAGTTGCTGCGCACCTGGGTGAAGAACAGGAAGGCGGCCAGCCCCATCACCACCAGCTGCACGTGCAATTCCGGGAACAGCCAGAGCACCGGGATCCCCACCAGCAGGCCGGCGAAGGTACCGAGCATGCGCTGCACCAGCCGGCGACGGGTGGCGCTGTAGCTCGGCTGACAGACGAACAGCACGGTCAGCAGGATCCAGTAACCCTTGTCCAGGTGGAACGCCTGCAGGATGCCATAGCCCACCACCAGCCCGAGCGACAGCCGCAGGGCATGGCGAAACACCATGGAGTTGGGGGTCAGGTGCTGTTTGAGCTGGATCAGCAGCGGCAGGCGGGCGGGCCTGGCCAGGGGCGGCAGGTTCTGCGGCGCCTGCTCGGGATTTTGCAGCTCCTCGGCGCTTTGCAGCAGCTGGTTGATGCTGGCCAGATTGCGGCGCAGGAACTTCATCGGCGTCAGCAGGGTTTTCGGGTAGTGCTGCTTGAGGTGGGTGAACTCCAGCTGATCGCCAAGGGCCTCCAGCGTCCAGTGGATGCGCTTGTTGTGGGCATAGGGCTTGTGCACCAGGATGGCGTAGCCGAGCCGCTGACACGCCTCGGAGAGCTGCAGGAACACCTCCTGGAAGCCGTCAAGCACGATGCCCTGCTTGAGCTCGGCCTCCAGCTTGCTGTAGGGGTAGTGGCTGGAAGTGGCCCGCTCGTGGATCTCCAGCGCCAGCAGGTAGAGGCGCAGCAGGCTGGCCAGCTCGGGGGAGGCCCGGTGACGGGTGCTGAGGCGGGCGTTGAGCGCCGACTTGGTGAGCGTCAGGGCGTTGACCAGGTTGATGTTGAGCTGGGCCAGGTTGTGACGAATGGCCTGGGCGCCGTGCTCGTCGGCCGGGAAGAAGCGGGATTTTTCCAGTAGATAGCGGGAGAGGGCAAAGTAACTCTGGGCCAGCTGCTCGTGCAGGGTCTTGTAGGGCAGCAGCCAGAGCCAGATCAGCGACACCAGGCCATACCAGAGTGCTCCGGCGCCGAGGGCCAGCGGCTGATAGAAGAGATCCGGTGCCTTGGCGGCCCCCAGCATGGTGTAGATGGCGATGAGCAGGGAGCCGAAGCTGATGGTGGCGTAGCGCTGACCGAGCGCCCCCACCATCACGAAGATAAAGGTGGAACCTGCCAGTCCCAGGGCAAACAGCCAGGGCGTGGGGAAGAGGTACTGCACGCACAGGGAGGCGAACAGGAAGCAGAGCAGGGTCATGGCGAGGTTCTTGACTCGGCCCCACAGACTGTCGTCGGTCTCGGCGATGGCACCGGCCACCACTCCGAGGGAGAGCAGCACGGTGAGCTGGATGTCGCCGGTCGCCAGAGTGAAGGCAAGCAGCCCCATGATGGCCAGCAGTACCTTGAGGGCGAAATAGATATGACTGTCAGTCAGCAAACGGCGCAACAGGCCAGAGAAATCCGTGGGCATGGGAGAGCGCAACCCTTGAGCGAAACGAAAACCAGAGCATAACCGGTCAACAACGAAACGGCCCTGATTTGGATCAGGGCCACTTCGCTTCATATCCTTGATTTACAACTTATCCTGACAGAAACAGGAGCCAATAAAAACCCCGCCGAAGCGGGGTGTTTGATTAGTTGCGGTTGCCGCCAAGCAGACTCAGCAGGCTCAGGAAGATGTTGTAGATGGAGACGTACAGGGTGACGGTGGCGGAGATATAGTTGGTCTCGCCGCCGCGCACGATCTGCTGGGTGGTCAGCAGGATGGCGCCGGAGGAGAACAGCATGAACATGGCGGACAGGGCCAGGCTCAGGGCGCTCATCTGCAGGAAGATGTTGGCGATCATGGCCACCAGCAGGACCCAGAAACCGACGAACAGCATGCCGCCGATGAAGGAGAGGTCACGCTTGGTGGTCAGGGCATAGGCCGACAGACCGAAGAAGGTGAGCGCGGTGCCGCCGAGCGCGGTCATCACTATCTCGCCGCCGCCGTTGTTCATGTACATGTTGATGATGGGGCCCAGGCTGTAGCCCAGCAGACCGGTCAGGGCGAAGGTGAACACCAGCCCCATGCCGTTTTCGCGATTCTTCTCGGTCAGGAACATCAGACCGTAGACGCCGATGAGGAAGATGGCCCAGTGCAGGGGCGGCATGTTCATCACGGTGGCTACCCCGGCCACCACGGCAGAGAAGCCAAGAGTGAGGGAGAGCAGCATATAGGTGTTGCGCAGTACCTTGTTGGTATCGCGCGCGGCACTCTGGGTGCCGGTATAGATAGAACGGGTATCCATCTTGGGTGTCCTCTTGATTTCCGGGGTGAGGCGGCAATCCGCCTCGTTAACGCATTGTATGCACTGAATGTCGGGATGACGAGCGCTGATTTCAAGCCCCACCCCAGCCTATTACCCCCTACTATCCCAAATCAAATATGTATTGCATATGAACAAGGGGCTGACGTAGTATGCACGCCGTTCGGAGGGGTGGCAGAGCGGCTGAATGCACCGGTCTTGAAAACCGGCGATGGGCGACCATCCGTGGGTTCAAATCCCACCTCCTCCGCCATCTTCAGAAAAGCCCCCGGCAACCAACTTGGTTGCCGGGGGCTTTTTGCTATCTATGTGCTCAACATTTAGCAGTGAAGAGCTGCCGAGTGTCGATTGTTTGACAAAGTCGTGGACGGTTGGCTGTCCAGCGTCAAGGCTTGCGCCTGATGTAGCATGCGGCTAATCAAATCTACCATGATGTCTTGGTTGAGCTTATCGAGCCACTCGCGAGCCCAGAGCAGGGTATTACGTTCATCTGTGTTGCTGAGCTGGAGTGTTGGCCAATCAGCCATGTTGGTGAGCGATGTGGTCTGAATATCGCCCAATGAAATGAACAGGGTGACCAGCCGATCCTGCTGCCTGATATGAAGAGTGAAGGGGCCCGCCGGGATGTCCAGTCCATCTGCATGTTGATAGTGTGGAGGCAGGTAAAGATGGCGGCAGAGGCCGGATAGCATGGCATCGAATGTCATGGGAATTCCTGGCTGGTGGTGTGAAAAATGGACGTTGCTTGTGGCCATAAATTAGCCATCAATGCTCTGTCTGGCGTGCCGGCTGGGGAGCGTCTATCTGCTGCGAGCAGCCGCCACTCGTCGGTAGACAGTTGCTTGAGTTGATAGACATCCAGTTGCCTGACCAGTCGGGTCAATCGGGAATTGAGTTCCATACCCATCTCTTCGTGTGGTTGATGATTGGCGCACAGGATCGCAAGAACAGGGGTCAACTGGATATTAATTGAAGCCGGATATTTTTAGGTGAAGCGGTGCACAGATAACCCAATGGTGGTTACCATTGCGGCCCTTCGTTTTGGCGCCACTGCTCCAGCCAGCGCAGCACCTCGGCGGTCGCTTCGATCTGATCGGCAGGAATGTAGCTGTTGATCAGCGCATCTCGATAGAGGGCACGGGCCAATGGGATACGCTGCAACACAGGAATACCTTCCTCTTCTGCTATCTTGCGAACCTGAAGTGCCTGGGCATCGGTGAATTTGAGTGTCACCACTGGCAGGGGGGTCTCACCTCGCTCGTAGCGGATGCCGATGGCAATATGGGTCGGGTTGGCGACGATGACTGAGGAACGCTTCACGTCGGCACGCATGTTGCTCGACTGCAGCTCCTGATGGAATTGACGGCGCTTGCTCTTGATCTCTGGACTCCCTTCCATTTCTTTGTATTCCCGTTTTACCTCGTCCTTGCTCATCTTGAGTTGCTTGGTGTGCTGATAGTGTTCGAAGGCGTAGTCGGCGATGGCGATCACCACGAAGCCCATGGCGCAGACCGCCATCAGCTGGCCCAGCATGCCTCCCAGCACAGGAGGAATACAGCTCATGCCGCACCCTGGCAGCTGCAACAGCGCCTGCAGGTTGCCTTCTATGGTGATCCAGACCAGCAGGCTGAGTAGGGTGACCTTGAGCAGGGATTTGACGAACTCCATCAGGCTCTTGATGGAGAAAATCTTCTTGGCCCCTTCCACCGGGTTGATCTTCTTGATGTCCGGTTTGATGGACTCGCCGCTCAGCAGAAAGCCGTACTGGGCAAAGTGGGAGACGAGCACCACCAGTACCGAGACGCCGAGCAGCGGGATGCAGAGATAAGCCATCTCCTGCATCAGGTTTTCCAGCACATGGTTGAGGGCCTGAGTAAATGGGAGGTTGAGATGGGACTCTGGGATCAGCATCAATTTGCCCAAGTGTTCCAGATAGTAATCGGACATCGCCATCAACATGCCGATAAGACTCAAAATGATGGCGGTGGAAACCACCTCCTTGCTTTTGACCACCTGACCCTTTTTGCGTGCGTCTCGCAATTTTTTAGGGGTGGGCAGCTCGGTTTTCTCTCCGCTCATCGCGCCTCCAGAATAGGGATCAGCAGTCGCAGCGGATCCATGACCGCCAGCATCTGCCTATAGGCGTGGTCCATCATCAACTTGATGTAGATAACCAGCAACAGACTGGCAACGGCGCTTTTGATGGGCATTGCCAGTACGAAGACGTTGAGGGAGGGGGCAAAGCGGCTGATGAGTGCCAGCCCGAATTCAGCCAAAAACATGGCGATAAGCAGCGGTGCTGCCAGCAGAGCGCAAAGCAGCAGCATCTGGCTGAACTGGCTGTAGAAGAAGCTGACCCAGTGATCGCCGATGGTGGGGAAGAAGTGTGCGACAGGCCAGCTGGCATAGCTCTGAAACAGAGCAGAAAGGAGGGCAAGAAAGGCACCGCTGGCAAAGAAGAGGGTGATAAGAGTCTGGGTCAGCAATAGTCCGGTCGGACTGGTTTGGCTGGCAAGACTCGGGTTGAAAATGGAGGCCATGGCCGCGCCACGCTGGTTGTCGATGAGAAAGCCGCTTGCCTCGATAGCCCAGAAGGGGATGGCGGCCACAAAGCCGATCAGCAGGCCCAGCAGTACTTCCTTTGCTACCAGCAGGGCAAGATCCAGTGCTGTGATGGTGGGTGGCAACGTGTCGGCCACCATGGGGTAGGCAAAGAGGGCCAGCGAACAGATTACGCCATTGCGGATCATTGCCCCCCCAGCATCTGTTTGCTCAGTACCGGCAACATGACGAAACAGCTGATAAAGCGCGGCAGCAACAGGGTGTAGGCCAGCATCTGGCCCTGCAGGCTATCCAGGTTCATTGGATCTGAGGCACCTTGAATAGCACCATGTCGGCAAAGCTGTAGAGTTCGTTGCCAAGCCAGGCGGTAGTGGCAAACAGGGTGATCACCACGGCAATCAGTTTGGCGACGAAGCCCAGGGTTTGTTCTTGGATCTGGGTCAAGGCTTGCAATAAAGAGACAAGCGTCCCCACCAGCGCTGCCACCAACACCGGCGGCATGGAGAGGATCAGCACCAGCCAGAGGGTCTGGCTGGTGAAGTGGAGGATATCGGCGTGACTCATATTAGCCTCCGTAACTGATGACCAGCCCGTGGGTGAGGCGGGCCCAGCCATCGAGCAGCACAAACAGCAGCAGCTTGAAGGGGAGTGAGATGGTCATGGGGGAGACCATCATCATCCCCATCGCCAACAGAATGTTGGAGATGATGAGATCGATGGCGATAAAGGGGAGATAAATCAGGAACCCTATCTCGAAGGCCCGGCTCAACTCGCTCACGGTAAAAGCAGGCAGCAGGATCAGCAGACTGTCGGGCTCCAGCCGGTCGGCATACTCGCTGGGCCAAAGCTGTTTGGTGCTGTCGATGAAGAAGGCGTGCTCCCGCGGCTTGATCTGTTTTTTCAGGAAAGTGCGATAGGGGGCCATTCCCTCGTCGAGAAACTTCTCCACCGATTCGGATTTGGCCAGCGATACCTCGTTTTGGCGCAGGTAATCCTGGGTTGCAAAACCGACCGGCGCCATCACATAGATGCTGAGGATGATGGCCAGTCCGTACATCGCCATGTTGGGGGGGATCTGCTGTACCCCCAGGGCGTTGCGCAGCAGCGAAAAGACCACCGCTAGCTTGACGAAGGAGGTAGCCATCACGGCAATAAAGGGGAGCAGCGCCAGCAGCGCCAGCCCGACGATAAGGTTTAGCTCGTCTGGCAGCTGGATCATGACGCTGGCTCGCTCTTGAGGCTCTCGACCCGCACACCGAGTCGCCCCTGGATCTCAACCAGTCTGCCGCTACCGAGCTGATGGCCATTGCTGATGATGCGTACCTCGCCATCGATGGGGGTGCCTAGATCGATAAGGGAACCCGGTTGCAAGGTGGTCAGAGAGTGCCAGTCCAGAGTCTGGCGGCCCACTTCAAAGGTAACTTGGATGGGGAGGTTATCCAGCTGGGTGGCATCGAGATTGTCATCGGCGGCGTTGTGCATGGCAGTCAGTTCCAGATGTTGTTGATGGGGAAGGCAATAGGCAAAGGGTCGCCCCTCGACACAGAGCAGCAATTGCTGGCCGAGCAACGGGTGAGGCGGCGGCAACAACACATCGCCGCAGGTCAACGCCTCAAGCTCGCTGATGGCGACCCGCATCGCCCCCCACTGCAAGGAGAGGATTAGGGGCTGCGCCAGGCGCTGTTGGCTTGGTCGTGTGGGCAGCTTGCCAAACAGCGGACCGGGTTCGGCAAGCCAGAAGGCGAGAGTGGCCCCCTCCCGCTTGAGCAGCAGCTGCAGTGCCGGCTGACCGGCGGCTTCGTTGGTGGCGAGCGGAGCCAACGCCGAGCAGCTGAGGCCGCCAAGGGGTTGCCCGAGGCGCTCGATCAGCGCCAGTTGCAACGACGCTGGCAGACTGAACAGGGCTGCCTGCTGCAGGTCTGGCGCAAGCCAGCGGGTCAGTTCGGCGCCATGGCACAAAAGCGGCAGCGAGAGCCCCTGCCACTGCAGTTGCAACCGGTAGTCGAGGGACGCTGGCTGCGATGCGATGGCGAGTATGAGCTCGCCACCGCTCCAGCCATAGTGGTGGCGGCACTGGCTGAGCCGCTGTTGCAGGGTCAGCTCCGCTGGTGAGGCGGAGGTAAAGGCAATCGATGTCATGCGTCGGCATCCCATTCGTCATAGATGGATCGTTTCTGGCGCGACCCCTGCTCGCTGTCGCCCCGGGTAAAGAGATCAACAGCGACTCGCTCACCGGGGTATAGACGTTGCAAGCGATCGATAAGCTCACTGCGACCCTGATTGAGCAGCTGGGAGCCCTGTTCGCTGGCCAGCATCTCCACCTGCAGCATGCCCTGATGGCGCTCGATGCGGATGGTGAGTTCCCCGAGCGCGGGCAGAGAGAGTTGCAGCAGAGGGGGCGCTCCAGGCGACCCAGTTCAAGGTGCATATCCACCGCCAGTCGGCTGATCAACTGGCCCAGTTCGTGATGATCGAAACTGTGCGTTACCCGGGCCAGCAGCAGATCTCCCGGCGTGGTCGCGAGAGGAGGAACCCGGATGGCCGAACCGGCAAAGTTCTCTCTCGCAAGCAACTCCTCCTCACTGGCCACTGGCACCAGTTCGGTAGGTTCATCTTCTGTTTGCAGCCGTTCGCTGACCTCAGGCCGAGTGGCCAGTTCGCCAGGTTCTTGCAGTTTGTTGCTGTCTCTTAGCTGGATACTCTCGACGGGCTTTTCGCTCTGCTGTAGCCGGATGAGTATTTCGTTTGGCATAGGCAGTGTCTGGTCCAAGGCACATTCATCGACTTTGTCCCGAGTGTCCGAGTCGTCTGCTACAGGTAACTTGTGAGGATTGGTCAGCAGGTTGCTCTCTATTGACAATGTATCCTGTCGTGGTTTGGCTTGGGTTCCGTTTGGGGTGGTCAATGGCAGCTCGGGGGAGGGGCCATTGAGGCTGCTTTGAGTATCCGGTTCGGCTACGGTAATCAATTCAGGGCCGCTGGTGATCTCACGTGGTAACGTCCTGGCTTGCTCTGTCAGCTTGGCTTGTGCTGTCTTACGCTCTTGCTGCGTGGTTGGTGCCTGTATACCCTCGTGGATCTGAGGCGACGTCGCAGGAAGCAACTGGGATTCCTGCCAATCGCGTCTCTCCTGCTTGCCACGAGGGGTTTTGGCGTGTGGGTCTGGGCGTGTCAGCTTTCTCTCTGCCAGTTCCGCCTCCTTGTTAGTCGCTTTGCTGTTTGACTGGGGGGCATCCGGTTTTGACCGGCGCTCTTGCTCCTGTTTGCCTGGTACTCTCTTTTGAACACGCACTTTCTGTGATGCGGACTTGAGGTGCAGGGCTTGCTCGAAGCGCAGCTGCTGCGCCGGATCCGCTTTGAGCGGTTCGCGCGGCAAGCCTTGCTGTTCGTCAGCAACCCGGGTTTCTGAGCGGGGAGCGTTGAGTCGGTTCATCTCTGGTCACATCCTGATCTGCTGGCGGAACTCTTCCTGTTCCTGCTCTTCGTTGTAGTCGCGCAGGGCTTGTTGGGCTGTCAGCTCCTGCCGGTGTAATTCGGCAAACTTTTCCTGCTGCTGGCGGGCACGGTGCACCGCTAGCTGGCATGCCTGTAGTCGGGAGCGCTCTTCGGCTACCCGCTCGCCCTGCTCGGCGGCCAGTTGTTCAAGGTGGGCTTCTTGTTCTCGCAGCAGGGCGACCTGCTGTTGCCACTCTTTGAGTCCTTTGCGATCAAGCTGCTCTGCCTGACAGAGGGCAAACAGACGATCTTCTTCGATGAGACGCCACTGACGGTAGTCAAGGCACTCCTGCTGCGCCTCTCGTTGCCGGGCATGGGCCTGCTGCAATCTGGCCTGCTGGGCGGCGAGCTGCTGCTCGGCCCGCTCCAGCCGCAACTGCTTTATCTGTTGCAGACGGCTTATCATCGGGTCAACGCCTCTAGGGTAGCGAGCGCCTCGGGCAGCGAGCTCGGCTCATGGGTGCCTTGCTTGAGCCACTGGCGGATCGCTTCGATGCGGGCGATTGCCTCGTCGGCCACCTTGTCTTGACCCTTCTGGTATTCGCCGATCTGCAGCAGCAGTTCGACCTCTTCGTACTTGGCCAACCAGCTGCGCAGGCGACCGGCCTGTGCCTGATGCTCAGGCTTGATGATCTGATTCATGACCCGGCTGGCGGAGCGAAGTATGTCGATAGCCGGGTAGTGATTGGCTGCCGCCAGCTTGCGCGAGAGGATGATGTGACCATCGAGGATGGAGCGGGTCTCATCGGCCACCGGCTCGGTCATGTCATCACCTTCCACCAGCACGGTATAAAGAGCGGTGATGGAACCTTTGTCCGACTGGCCTGCCCGTTCCATCAGTCGGGGCAGGGCGGCAAACACCGATGGCGGGTAGCCGCGGCGGGTGGGCGGTTCACCAGCGGCCAGGCCAATCTCACGCTGGGCACGGGCGAAGCGGGTGACGGAGTCCATCAACAGCAGCACGCGTTTGCCCTGATCCCGAAAGTATTCGGCGATGGAAGTGGCGACAAAGCCGGCTTTGGCGCGCTCCATGGCGGGGCGATCAGAGGTGGCCACCACCAGCACGGCCTTTTTTAACCCCTCTTCTCCCAGATCCGCCTCAATAAACTCCCGCACCTCGCGGCCTCGCTCACCGATGAGGGCAAGCACGGTGACATCCACTTCGGCGCTGCGAATAAGCGACGCCAGCAGGGTGCTTTTGCCGCCACCGGCTGCAGCGAAGATCCCCATCCGTTGTCCCTCACCACAGGTCAGCAGACCGTCGATAGCGCGAATACCCAGCGAAATGGGTTGTGCGATCCGTTTACGGCTCATGGGAGGAGGAGCATCCCGATAGACCGGATACCAAGCGGCTGGCTCTGGCAGGTGTCCGCCGGCAAAAGGATTGCCAAGCCCGTCCAATACTTGGCCAAGTAAATGCTCGCCCACTCCGACCTGATGCATGGTGCCGGTAGGGCTCACCTCGGTGTTGGAGGAGATGCCGAACATCTCGCCAAGAGGGGTGAGCAGCGCCTGATGCTGGGCAAATCCGATCACTTCTGCTTGCAAGGAGAGGGTGTTGTCCGGGTTGCGCAGATGGCACAACTCGCCAATGCGAACTCCGGGGACCACGGCCTTCAGCAGGGTGCCGGTCACCTGGGTGACCCGGCCACGGATCTGGATCAGGCGGCACTCGTCGATGGCGTGACGCAGTTGGCCTGCAATGTGGTCGAAGGAAAGATTCATAGGAAGCAACACCAGTAAAAACGGTGAGCACTATAAGTGATGGCGGCCAGAGCTGGATTTCAGCGCGAGTCGGGACTTTTTAGAAAACAGTTGGGAGAGGGCTAAAAATTCACGGCTGATTTTGGCATAGGTGAGGAACGGTGATTTTTATAATGCAATCCTCGTCAATCCATTCATCACGGGAGTTTCCATGGCCATTATCCAGAGCAACCCCTACCTCTCTGCCGCCCAGCCTGAAGGGCGCGCGGTAGAGGAGGTGTCCCGGCAACCCACTTTGCAGAGAGGGCAATTTCAGGGAGAGCGGGTCGTGCTGGCCAGTGCCGCCCAGTCGCTGGCCGATGCCGCCGAAGAGCTCACCTTCGTCTTCTCCGAGCGATCCGAACTCTCGCTCGCCAAGCGCAAGCTGAGTGACAGCCATGCCCGCATCAGCGAGATCGAGGCGCTGGTGGGGGATTACCTCGACAAAGTGCCGGAGCTCGAACGCCAGCAGAAGATCAAGGAGATGGTGAGCCACCTCGGCAGCGGTCGGCTGGCCAATCTCTCCCAGCTGCTGGCCTACCTCGAGAGCTATTCGGGGGAGGTGAGCGAGCAGTTCGAGGCGCTCTGCCAGGCGCGCAAGGTCCTCGCTGGACGACCGGAGATGCAGGGCACCCTGGCGCTGGTGGAGCAGGCGCTGGCCAAGCTGGCGGACGAGCAGGGCAGTGCCATCGTGCTGGGGGCGCGCATTACCGGCCCCGCGGCCGAAGCGGCCAAAGCGGGCGTGGGAGCCGAGCAGGATCTGCGGGATCTCTATCGCGATGCGGTGCAGGACTACCGCGCCCTCTCTGCCGCCTGGCGCGATATTCACAGCCGCTTTGGCAACGGTGCGCTGGAGAAGGTGACCGGTTTCATGATGAAGGCCCTGAGCGCCGATCTCGACAGCCAGCAGCGTTGGCTCGACCCGGTCAAGCTGGAACGGGTGATGAGCGACATGCACAAGCTGCGGCTGCTCAACACTCTCTCGGCGCAAGTGGACGAGCTGTGGCTACGGGTGAAGGAGGGCTCGGCCCATGGCATACGGGCCTTCTGATCTGATGGGCGATCTGATCGCCCTGGTGGAGAAACGCTGGGCCAGCGTGCGGGATGTGGAGCAAGTCGGTGTGGCTCTTGAGCTGCCAGATTGTCGCCAGCAGGTGCTGCTTTATCAGGAGCTCAAGCGGCTGATCCGCCTGCTGCCGGTGGAGCTGTTCAGTGAGGAGGAGCAGCGCCAGAACCTGTTGCAGTGCTGTCAGGGGGCGCTCGATAACGCCATCGAGCGGGAAGAGGATGAGTTGTCTGGAGAGTCGTCATGAACTGGATTGAACCCCTGCTGGTGCAGTTTTGCCAGGATTTGGGCATCACCATAGGGGATAACCCCCATTCGCTGATCCAGCTTGAACTGGAGCAGAGCGGCACTCTGCAACTGGAGCGCCATCAGGGGCAACTGACCCTCTGGTTGGCCCGTGCCGTGCCCTGGCATCAGAGTGGCGAGGCGATCCGCCGCGCCATGACCTTGATCGCCGCGGCGCAAGGCCCGGCACTGCCGGTGCGCAGCGGCTGGCTGGGAGAGGATCAGCTGATCCTTTTCATCACTCTCGATGAGCGGGCCGTGACTCTGCCCCAGCTCCATCAGGCAGTGACCACCCTGACCCGGCTGCAGCGAGAGGTGCTGGCGTCATGAGCCGGATCACTGCCGCGCATATCGGGATCGAGCAGCTCAGCGCCATCTCACTTGACGATCAGGAGCGAAGCCTGCCGGGGCGTTATGCCCTGTTGCCCGATGGACAGTCCATCGAACCCCATATCAGCCGCCTCTACCCCGAGCGGCTGGCGGATCGGGCGCTGCTCGATTTCGCCACCCCGGATCGCGGCTTCCACGACTTGCTGCGGCCGGTTGATTTCAATCAGGCGATGCAGGGGCTGCGCAGTGTGCTGGCAGAGGGGCAGAGCCCAGAATTGCGAGCGGCGCTGCGCTGCTCGAACAAATGCACGCCGATGAACAACTGATGCAGATGACCCTTCATCTGCTGCACAAGGTATGACCATGGTGCTTACGTCACAGCAGCAGGATGCGCTGCTGCTCACCGGCTGGCTGCAACTGCAATATGGCCACCCCGACAAGGCTAGCGTGCTGCTGGCCGCCCTGCTGCAGATCCACCCCGACCATCGGGGAGGGCGACGGACCTTGCTGGTGGCCCTGCTCAAACAGGGGGAGGGGGAGGCGGCGCTGGCCCATGTCGATCAGCTGATGCAGCAAGGTGAGGCCGACGGCCCGCTCTGGCTCTGCCGCAGCCGGGCCTGCCAGTTGGCAGGGCGGCTGGATGAAGCCCGTTTTGCCTATCAACAATACCTCGAACTGGAAGAGCAGAATGAATCAACGCTCCCTTGAGTTGCTGCGCCGGATAGGCGAGCGCAAGGACATCATGCTGGCGATCCTGCTGCTGGCCATCGTCTTTATGATGGTCTTGCCGCTGCCGCCGGTGGCCCTCGATATTCTGATTGCCATCAACATGACCATCTCGGTGGTACTGCTGATGATGGCGGTTTATATCAATTCGCCGCTGCAGTTCTCCGCCTTTCCGGCGGTGCTGCTGATCACCACCCTGTTCCGGCTTGCCTTGTCGGTGAGTACTACCCGGATGATCCTGCTGCAGGCCGATGCGGGGCAGATTGTCTACACCTTCGGCAACTTCGTGGTGGGGGGCAATCTGGTGGTGGGGATCGTCATCTTCCTCATCATCACCATCGTCCAGTTTCTGGTGATCACCAAGGGCTCGGAACGGGTCGCCGAGGTGAGTGCCCGCTTCTCCCTCGATGCCATGCCGGGCAAGCAGATGAGTATCGATGGTGACATGCGCGCCGGGGTGATCGACGTGCACGAGGCGCGGGATCGCCGCGGGGTCATCGAGAAGGAGAGCCAGATGTTCGGCTCCATGGATGGCGCCATGAAGTTCGTGAAGGGGGATGCCATTGCGGGCCTCATCATCATTTTCGTCAACATTCTCGGTGGCGTCACCATAGGGGTGACCCAGAAGGGGTTATCCGCCGCCGATGCGCTGCAGCTCTACTCCATCCTGACGGTGGGTGATGGCATGGTCTCCCAGGTGCCGGCACTGCTGATCGCCATCACTGCGGGGATCATCGTTACCCGGGTCTCCTCCGAAGAGTCTTCCGATCTGGGTACCGATATCGGTGCCCAGGTGGTGGCCCAGCCCAAGGCGCTGCTGATCGGCGGTCTGCTGCTGGTACTGTTTGGTCTGATCCCGGGCTTCCCGATGATCACCTTCTTTGCGCTGGCGGCCATCGTCACGGCAGGCGGTTATTTTATCGGCTTGCGTCAGCGCAAGGCGCAGAGCAGCAACAGTCAGGATCTTCCTGCCGTGCTGGCGCAGGGGGCGGGAGCCCCCGCCGCCCGCAGCAAGCCAAAACCGGGCAGCAAGCCGCGGGGCAAGCTGGGGGAGAAGGAGGAGTTCGCCATGACGGTGCCGCTCCTGATCGATGTGGATGCCGCTTTGCAGGCTGAGCTGGAGGCGATTGCCCTCAACGACGAACTGGTGCGGGTGCGCCGCGCCCTCTATCTCGATCTCGGAGTGCCCTTCCCGGGTATTCACCTGCGTTTCAACGAGGGGATGGGGCCTGGTGAATACCTGATCCAGCTGCAGGAGGTGCCGGTCGCCCGCGGTCTGCTGCGCCCGGGCCATCAGCTGGTGCAGGAGAGCGCCTCCCAGCTCGATCTGCTGGGGATCCCCTACGAAGAGGGGGCGCCGTTGCTGCCGGGACAGCCGACTTTGTGGGTCGCTAATGAACATCAGGAGCGGCTGGAGAAGTCACGGCTGGCCACCCTCACCACCGATCAGGTGGTGACCTGGCACCTCTCCCATGTATTGCGGGAATATGCCGAGGACTTTATCGGCATTCAGGAGACCCGCTACCTGCTGGAGCAGATGGAGGGGAGCTATGGCGAGCTGGTCAAGGAGACCCAACGCATCATCCCGCTGCAGCGAATGACTGAGATTTTGCAGCGATTGGTGGGGGAAGACATCTCCATCCGCAACATGCGCGCCATTCTCGAGGCCATGGTGGAGTGGGGCCAGAAGGAGAAGGATGTGGTGCAGCTTACCGAGTACATCCGTAGCAGCCTCAAGCGCTATATCTGCTACAAGTACGCCAACGGCAACAACATCTTGCCCGCTTATTTGCTCGATCAGCAGGTGGAGGAGCAGATCCGCGGCGGCATTCGCCAGACCAGTGCCGGCAGCTATCTGGCGCTCGATCCCACCATTACCCAGAGCTTCCTCGATCAGGTGCGCCATACCGTCGGTGATCTGGCCCAGATGCAGAACAAGCCGGTGCTCATCGTCTCCATGGATATCCGCCGCTATGTGCGCAAGCTCATCGAGGGGGATTACCACGCCCTGCCGGTGCTCTCCTATCAGGAGCTGACCCAGCAGATCAATATCCAGCCCCTCGGGAGGGTCTGCCTGTGAGCGGGGACCCGTTAACCTCTGACCCCCTGCTCCCCTGGCTGCAGGCCAGGGGAGCGGCGGTGGTACCTCACCATCTGGGGGCAACCCCCATCCAGCTCGGCCACGCTTTCTGCTATCGCCAAATTTATCTCGCCTGGCGCTTTGATCCTGCGACCCGACGGGTCTGGATCCTGCTGGTGCGCCGAGAGGGGGAGCGGGTCGGACTGGCCAATCCCTTTGCCGCCCTCTATCTGCTGGCCGAAGCCACTCTGGCTGTGCTCGGGCCGGGCCATTTCCTCTACGGCAACGTCGATGTCTTTCGCGGCAGTAGCCTGAGCGGTGAGCGGCTTGGCCGCTTCTACTTGCGCTGGACGGGAGCCTGCGAACCCGAGCCCGGCTGGTTCATGTTGGCCGCCGAGCAAGTCTGTTCCCTGCGGGATATGCGAAAACGACAAAAGCACGGCCTTGCGTGACAGGCATGTCCAAAAGGGCCTCATAGAATAGGAGCCAAGATGAAACAACCGCGTTTTGCCGACCATAGCAAGACCATTTCGCAGGCAGAGCAGGCCATTGCCGACAGCGATCACCGCAATGCCTTGTTGCAAGAGATGCTGGCTGGCCTAGCCCTCTCGGATCAGACCTGTCAGCTGCTGTTCGATGCGCCGACCGAGCAAGTGGCCGTGGCCGAGCAGGAGTTGCTGGCAGAGATCCAGCGCAGACAGGCGTTACTGCCGGCCCAGCCGGGAGAGGGCCGCAAGAGTCGCCGTCCCACCATGATGCGCGGACTGATGATTTAAGGAGTCGTGATGAGCACTATCCCTGACTACAACACCAACCCCGGCGCGTTCGTCGGCTGGCTTGATGGGCAAGCGCTGGACGCATTGCCGGGCAATAAAAACCCCAAGTTGACCGAACTGGTCGAGCTGCTCAAGGGCAAGATCACTATCAGTACTGATCTGCCGACACCGCTGACCAAGGAGCAGTTGGAGACGTTGCTGGCTGCCTATCTGACGGATCCCGCCTCGATCAACGGAGTCTGGGCGCTGGGCCAGTTCCAGGGGGGCAAGATGCGGCCATTGCCGCCATCAAGGGGATGATCGAGCGGGGAGAAAAACAAACCCCGTCAGTCACCCACTGGACCGTCCCTGAATTTATGCTGCTCTCCCTCAGTGCGCTGACTATGGATCGCATCGATGACGATCTCATCACGACCTTTACCGGTGTGATGGCGTTTCAGGACAACCAGCGTAAAGGGTTGCGAGAGGAGCTGGCAGAGATGACCGCTGAGCTGAAGATCTACGGGGTGATCCAGTCCGAGATCAACAAGGTGCTCTCTGCGGCATCCAGCCAGACCTTCAACACAGATTTCAATCTGATGAATTACAAGCTCTATGGCTATGAGTCTCAGGCCAAATTTATGGACGGGGCCGAGTATAAGCTGCTGTCAAAAATGCTCACCAATGATCTGGTTAATAAAGCTCAACAAGATTTGACCAATGCTGAAAGCGAACTGACACGTTTAACGGTGATTGCTAATTCGGGATCTACTATAGAGGCATTTGGAGCTAGAGAGCGGCTACCTGCTGCTCAGGCTGACTATGACAAGAAAAAATTGATTCTGGAGCAGGTGGTGGCCGGGCAGCGTGTCACCGTTAAGGATTTCCTTGAAAGTGACCAGAAGAAGAGCGGCGCAATGAAAAATATCGAAGCCAGCTACAGCTATGACAAGGACAACAACAAGCTCGGCAACTTCTCCACCAGTGTGAGCGACCGTTCTCGCCCGCTTAACGATCAGGTCAGTGAAAAGACCACCCGCCTCAACGACGTCAGCTCGCGCTACAACGCCGCCATCGAGGCACTCAACCGCTTTATCCAGAAATACGACAGCATCATGCGCGACATTCTTGGCGCCATTTGAGGAGAGATCATGCAGACCGATACCACCCTGACCCCGGAATATGAAGCAGAGCTGGAAGCCTTTATGGCTGACGGCGGCACCCTGGCCATGCTGCAGGATATCTCGGGCGACACCCTGGAGCAGCTCTATGCCCTGGCTTTTGGCCAGTATCAGGCCGGCAAGTGGGAGGATGCTCACAAAATCTTCCAGGCCCTCTGCATGCTGGATCACTACGAGCCGCGCTATTTCCTCGGGCTGGGTGCCTGCCGTCAGGCGATGGGGGAGTTTGAAACGGCGGTTCAAAGCTACAGCTTTGGCGCCATGCTCGACCTGAAAGATCCCCGTTTCCCGTTTCATGCTGCCGAGTGCCGGCTGCAACAAGGTGATTTGAACGGGGCCGAGAGTGGTTTCCACTCGGCCCGACTGCTGGCGGACACAGATCCCCAGCAGGCAGACCTGGCGGCAAGCGCCAAGGTCATGTTGGAAGCCATCGCAATCAGAAGGGATCTGCAAGATGAACCCGATCAGCAATGAAAGACCGGTTTCCCCGCTGGGAAACACAGGTGATGTTGCGGGCCTGGCGCCCGTTACCCAACCTCGCAGTGAAACGCGGCTCGATGCCGCCACGGTGCAAGTCACCGGTCAGGCCCGCAAGTCAGGGGTCTCGCTGAACCCACCACTGGCGGTAAGCAATAGCCAGGTTAGTGCGCAGCAACTTGGTGAAATCGGCAAGTTGGTGGCTTCGGTGAAAGAGAACACCCGCTTGATTCTGCCGCACACCACCGGGTTGGTGACCGCAGCCTTTACCTCGCCCGAAGCGTTCGAGATTGAGCTGGGCAAGCTCACCAGCGATCTGGAGAAGACCCAGACCAAGCTGAAGCTTGATGATATCCGGCAAGCTCGCACGCTGAACGAGAAGAAGATCGGCGAAAACCAGGAGAAGATCAAAGAGGCAGAAGAGAGTGCCCAAGAGGCCAAGAAGGCCGGTATCTTTGGCAAGATTTTTGGCTGGATCAGTGCCATCGCCTCGCTGGTGATCGGTGCCATCATGGTGGCAACCGGGATTGGTGCTGCCGCCGGTGCCTTGATGATCGCGGCCGGCGTCGTTGGTGTGGTAAATATGGCCGTGCAGCAGGCTGCTGCGGATGGCCTTATCTCAAAGGAGGTGATGGAGAAACTGGGGCCTGCCCTGATGGGGATAGAGATTGCGTTGGCAGTAATTTCGGCCGCGTTCAGCTTCGGCTCGACCCTAGGTAATGCGATTACTAATCTGGCCAGCAAGGTGGGTGGCAAGGTCGCGGATGTTACCGCCAAAATCGCTACCAAGGTGGGCGAAGTGGCCGCCAAATTTGGTGCCAAAGCAACCGTTGAGGCGGTGAAGGTAAGTGAGAAGGTGGCGAAAGTGGCCAAACTGGCGACCCAGAGCACCGATATCCTCATTGATGTGAGCAGTGGCGTGGCCAAAACGGTCCAGTCGGCGAAAGAGTCCGAGTCGCTCGATGCTCAGGCTGATCTTGCCTTGAGCAAGAGCGAGATGACCGAACTGCAAGGGGTCATCGACAAGCTCAAGGAGGCGATAGCCCAGATGATCGAGGCGTTCCAGCAGACCATGGAGATGATCTTCCAGATGATCAATGCCAAGGGCGACATGATGAACAACCTGGCCCGCAGACCTGCCGCTATCTAAGGAGTACCGACCATGATTAACAGTGATTATGTAAATGGCGTGACCCGTACCGCCCCGCTGACCGAGGTACAGGCCGGTGAGGCACAACAGGTTCGCAATGCGGCCACTGCCCATGAGGCCGCGGCTTCGACTCGCCCGCAAGGGTCAGAGACCAAGAGCGTTCCTACCCTGCCACGCCCCTCCATCTCCTTCGATACCAAAGGGGTGACCCAGATGGTTGCGCAGCTGGACAGTGCGATGGATATGATGTCCCTGCTGTTCAAGCTGGCCCGTCAGGCCCGTGAGGAGGGATTACAGGTTCGGGATATCGAGAACAAGCTGGTCATCAGCAACCAGCAGGCACAGGTTGACGAGATGCGCCACGGCGCCAAGCTGATGATTGCCATGGCGGTGGTCTCCGGCGTGATGGCAGGGTTCTCTGCAATTATGGGCGGGATCAGCTTGGGCAAGGGGGCCAAGACCATCAAGCAGCAACAATCCCTTGATGGCAAGATTGCCGGTCGCGAGGCCTTGATCGATGCCAAGGTTGATAGCTTGAGCAAGCAGGGTCAGCAGGTTGACCGTGCTGATGTGGGCAAAGTCTGGAAGCAGGATCAAGTTGCAGACAGTAACGCGAGCCGGTTGTTGGACAAGAAATTTGCTCGTACTTCCGAGCGGGGCCAGGTGTTCAACACCGTAACCCAGTCTGCTGGGCAAATGAGCAACTCTGCGGTGCAGGTGGCGCAGGGTGACAGCCAGGCCAATGCGAAAGAAGACGAGGTCGAGGCTACCATCAGCCAGACCGAGAAGCAGAAGGCCGAGGAGAATATGTCCTTCAATGCCAACTTTATGAAAGATCTGCTGCAACTGATGCAGCAGTATTCCCAGAGCCAGAATCAGGCCTGGAAAGCGGCATTCGGCGTTGCATAAACGCGATGGCAATCAAGGCGCCCGTTCGGGCGCCTTTGGTTTTTCCGGCCATTTTTCTTAAAAGTGCCGCCTTTGAGTGACAGCCCACATGGCGGTGGCAGGCTACCATGCCTTCCTCTCTGCTGGAGGACATCATGGATCTAACTCTCACCATCAATCAGCTGTTTGCTGAGTTTGCTACCAAATATGGCTTGCCATCTTTAGCCTTGAATCAGGAAGGCGTTGCGGCATTGTGCTTTGATGACCAGCTAAAGCTTGGTCTGATCCTGGTGCCAGAGCGGGATCATCTGGTTTTGCAGGTTGATGTCGCCGAATTGCATCAGGTTGGCGAAGGTATTTTTCGTCAATTGGCCAGTTTCAACCGCCATTGGTATCAGTTCAATCTGCACTTCGGTTTTGATGACGAAAGTCTGACGGTACAGCTATATCGTCAGATGTCCGCCAGTCAACTGACATTGACAGCCCTTGAAGAGAGTCTGGCCAGTATGCTGGAACATGCCGAGTTCTGGCAGGAGTTACTGCAATCAAGGCATGAGGTCGAGCATGACCATGATGAGATGAGGGGAGTTCGGGTATAGCCATGAAGATACAGGAACAGCAAACAATAACGGTATCGCAGGGCACGCCCCAAGCAAGTGATGGCAGCTTTGCTGGGCGAGCGATGCATGTGCTCCCCATGACCCGCGTTCAGCAGCCCTTGTCGGTATTGTTACGTGGTTCCATTGCTCTCGATCGGGTTCAGGAAATGGCGTTGCAGCGTTTGCAGCAAGGTGAACATTTGCCGCTGTCTGCACGCAAAATAAGGGTCGTATGAGAGCGTTTATTGCGCTGGTGCTGCTGATTGCGCTGAGTGGTTGTGTCACGACACCCGTGTTCAAACCTGCGTTGACACAGGTAAAAGGAGAGGTGCGTCTGGCGGGAACATTGCCTTTCCCGGCCCGGGTGGAGGTCATTGTGTTGAGCGTGATAGATGGTCGTCCTTTGGCGGTGGCTGCAACGGAATATGATGTGACCATGTTGCCACTGGTATTTGAGCTACGTCTGACACCTTTGCAAATGGCGGAGGGGGACTTGTATCTGCGTGCGCGATTGCGTTTCATCGGCAGTTCAGCAGTACAAGCCAGTTATCAGCAAAAAGTTTTTAAGGCATTTAATCTTGGCGGATACATCATTAATCTGCAGTCCAGAACTTGCTATCCATTATGTCAATAATAACGTTGTTCACAAACAATACTGAAATCAGCTGTTTATGGCTCTTATGATTCAACGGTAACGTTTCTTTTTGTAACAAACTATCCCAGCATATAACAGTAACTTAATTTGAATCTCCAAATAACGCATGGCTAGTGTATTGACTCTAATTTGTGGCTGGTTTTCTTGCGTATAGCTGTGTAGGATGCTCCCCCTCATTTCAATGGTGATTAATTAGTTGCTGGTATTGAGATGAATTAATTTAAAAATAAAACGCCAATAATAAGACTCCCAGCAGAAATCCTGTCTTTGCTGAGGCGTCACAGGCACCACACGCAGATTCAGGAAAACGAAAAATATGAAAGGCATTACAACCACAGAGAAGGGCGATATAGCCCAGCTCCAGTGGTGCATGTCTGCTTTTAACGTCATTGAGCATACGCAGGAGGGAATATACATCCTGCTGGAAGGCTCCATGACCTGGCAAGACTGCACCGATACCTACGAGTTATCCGCCAATGAGTTGATGTTCGTACGCCGTGGCAATTATGCGGTTTGTACCGGTGAAGCACCTTGCCACCTGCTTTGGTTACCCCTTTCAAATACCTTTCTGCAAGGCTTCTTGCAACGTTTTGGTTCACTGCTGAGCGACGTGCCCAGAATTGACTCCGTGGCACCCAGTCTGTTGCCATTTTGTGCCTCGCCACTATTGACCCAATGTATTCAGGGTTTACGTGGCTTGACCGAACATGAATACCCGCCGGCATTAGCTCAGCTACGTACTGAGGAGCTGTTGTTTCTATTGGCCTTTGGTGAGTCCGGCCCGCAACTGATGTCGATTTTGCGTCAATTGAGCAACCGCCAGGTTGAACGGTTGCAGCACTTCATGGAAAAGCATTACTTGATGGAGTGGAAACTCAGTGAATTTGCCAAAGAATTTGGCATGGGCTTGACCACATTCAAGGAACTTTTCGGGTCTATTTATGGGGTGTCTCCCCGAGCCTGGATCAGCGAACGGCGTATTCTCTATGCTCATCAGTTATTACTCAATAGCGAGATGAGCATAGTGGATATTGCGATGGAAGCAGGGTTCTCCAGCCAGTCCTATTTCACCCAGAGTTATCGCCGCCGTTTCGGTTGTACGCCAAGTCGTGCCAGACATGGCAAAGATTAACGCCGGACTAAAATAATCTGACGTTTTTTATAAGTCAGGGAAGGGCGTAACGGATAGAATGGTCGTATATCAAAACATTACCCCATTATTGCCCGCAGCAAGATGAGCAAGGCATAGCATGAGTCAGCAAGATCACCACTCTCCCAAACAAGGTCTGTTTGCAGGCCGCCGGGTCACTGTCGTCCAGTCAGCGTCTCTTTGTAAAGACCAGCTGGTTGGCCAGCACTCCGTGCTCAGTTATCAGGATGCCGGTGTGTTGACTGCCCAGCAGATGAGCCTGTTGCAGCGGGTGTTGCCCAGAACCCGTCTTGAGTGTCTGCTGGCATCGGTCTGGTTTCAGCGCCGTGTGGATGTCGCCATGGCCGTGTCACGTCAGGATCTGCAGCGGATCCTGCGGTTGGCTGCGGGTGAGGAGGGTGACTGGATTGCCCAACTGGGGGATAGCATCAATCTGGCAGAGCGGTCGCAGTTATGGCATTGGGTGCTGTATCCCTTGCACCGCTGGTGGGTCCGTCATCAGGAACCCCTCCATGCTAGCTGGGTCAATGAGTTGGCACAGTTGCAGGTCATGCGACGGCAGTTGCATGCCCAGGCCATCTTCTGGCAGACGGTGGTGGATGTGCAGTCTGACATTGAGAGCAAGATTGCAGCCCAGCTGGCACAATTGACCCTGCGTGAACGGGAGCTGCAACAGCTGCAGGCCGAATGTGAAGAGCGACTTCATTTGGCCTGGCCAGCCTGGTATGGGCTGCAGACTGATGAGGGTGACCCGAATGTGCTCATGCCGGTACCGCTCGAGCTGGAGGCATTCTGGCATGCCCTACAGGAGTTACCGCAACAATCCACAGCAGCTCAGATGTTGCACGAGTGGCTTGCTGAAAGAGGGCTGGCCCTTTCTAAGGACCGCTTCTACTGGCAGCCACCGGCCCGCTAGATAACCCGAGGAACTATGCAAAATCTACTTAATCGATTGGCCGAAAAGCTTGGCCAAGGGCCTTTTGTTGCCGACGTTCAGGGCAAATATCATTTGCGACTCGATGGTTATCCTCTGTTTCTGCTACCCAGGCACAACGAACTGCTGCTGAGCACTCCCCTGGCAAGCGCCGTCACGTCTGAAGGTAAATCTCTGGATCCGGCATTGTTGAAACGCCTCTTGCAACAGGTCGTGGCCTGGGGGCGCCATGCGCCCCAGGCTCTGACATTCGATGAGCTCGGTAATCTGCAACTGGAAGCCAGGCTGGAGCTTGACGGGCTTGATGAACACCAGCTGGAAGTCTTTCTGAGCCAGCACATTACCTTGCTGGAGCGGTTGGAGCCCCAGTTGAATGAGGCGGCCTTAGCCCCGGAATGGAGGCAGATGATATGGCATCCGTAAACATGCAATGTCTGCTGCATCCTCTGCTATGGCTCGGTATGGGGATGATGATGTGGTCGCGTCCCTTGCTGGCGCAAGAGCTTGACTGGTTACCCATGCCCTATAGCTACGTGGCGGAAGGGGAAAGCCTGCGTGATGTGCTGGTCAACTTCGGTGCCAACTACGAGGTGTCGGTCGTCGTCAGCGACAAGGTCAATGATCAGGTCAATGGCCAGTTCGAACATGATGAGCCGCAGGCGTTCTTGCAGCAGCTTGCTTCTCTCTACAACCTGGTCTGGTACTACGATGGCAACGTGCTGTACGTGTTCAAGAACAGTGAAGTTCAGTCTCGTCTCATCAAACTGGCACAGACTGGTGCGGCGGAATTGCAGCAAGCCCTGCAGCGCGCCGGGATCTGGGAGGCGCGTTTTGGCTGGCGCCCAGACACAGACAATCGCTTGGTCTATGTTTCCGGCCCCCCCCGCTACCTTGAGCTGGTTGAACAAACGGCCCTGGCGCTGGAGCAACAGTCCCAATTGCGTAGCGAGAAGACGGGACCGCTTGCCATCGAGCTCTTCCCGCTCAAGTACGCTTCTGCGACCGATCGTTCCATTCAGTATCGCGATACGGATGTTGAGGCACCCGGCGTCGCCACCATTCTCTCTCGCTTGCTCAGCGATGCTGGCGTACAGATGGTCAATGGCGAGGGCGCAAAAGGGGGACATCCCATTCAGGGCAGGCAATCGTGCAGGCTGATCCTTCCCTTAATGCCGTGCTGGTGCGCGATGCCCCGGAGCGGATGGCCATGTATGGCAAATTGATTGCTGCACTGGACAAGCCGTCTGCCCGTATTGAAGTGGCGCTCTCCATCATTGATATCAATGCCGAGGATCTCTCCCAGCTGGGGGTAGATTGGCGAGTCGGGATCCGTACCGGCTCCAACCAACAGGTGATTATCAAGACCACCGGCGATCGCAAAGGGATCGAAGGCGGCGCGGCGCTGGGCAGCCTGGTTGATTCCAAGGGGCTCGACTATCTGCTGGCTCGGGTCAATCTGCTGGAGAACCAGGGCAATGCCCAGGTCGTCTCCCGGCCGACACTGCTGACCCAGGAAAACACTCAGGCGGTCATAGACCACAGCGAAACCTACTACGTCAAGATCAGTGGCGAGCGGGTGGCGGAGCTGAAAGGGATCACCTATGGCACCATGTTGAGAATGACGCCCAGAGTGATCCAGCTGGGAGACAGACCGGAAGTGAGTCTTAGCCTGCATATCGAGGATGGTAATCAAAAACCAAACAGCTCGGGTCTGGATGGCATTCCTACCATCAGTCGTACCGTGGTGGATACCATAGCCCGGGTAGGACATGGCCAGAGCCTGCTGATCGGCGGTATCTACCGCGATGAACTGAGCGAGAGCCTGAGCAAAGTGCCTTTTTTGGGCGACATCCCTTACCTGGGCGCCCTGTTTCGCAGCAAAGAGAGTCAGACACGCCGTCAGGTTCGGCTCTTCATCATCGAACCTCGGCTGATCGACGATGGCATCGCTCACTATCTGTCGTTGGGGCATGGCCAGGATCTGCGGGCAGGTGTACTGGGAGTTGACGAAATATCCAACCAGAGTCTCTCTCTTGGCAAGGTACTGGGAGGTGCCCAGTGTCAGCCGTTGGCGGCCGCTCGTGAGGTGCAGCAACTGATGCGCCAGGGAGGCAAGAGTTCTTCTTTGACGCAATGCCAGATGGGCAATGAACTGGGGTGGCGATTGGTCGAGATGGGCAAGGCGCAGAAGTGTACGCCGGCATTAACCTGGTGCGTGCAAGCCGGGGAAGCCCGATGAGCTGGAAATGTCGCATATACCGCGGGTTGAACCACGGCGTTGAAGTGCCCCTGCCGGAGGGGCGCCTGATAATCGGTGCCGATCCGCTGCAAGCCGACCTGGTATTGGTGGACGAGGGCATGGCGCCTGTTCATCTGACGTTGATGGTGACGGCAGAGGGCATCGTACTGCAGGAGTGGGCCGATGGCGTGATACCGACTCAGGATGGGGAAGTGTTGGCTGCTGGGACTTTGCTCAAGGCAACAACCCGGCTTGAAGCGGGCCCGCTGCTCTGGAGTTTTTGTGATAGCAGTTGTTCATTGCCAGAGCAACTTGAGCCACTGACTACCGTGCAGACGGCCCTTCGCCCACCGAAACGGGCTGCGCGTGCCGATGTCTGGATGGGAGGGCTATGCCTGATGCTGATCATCGCCGTGCTGGCCCTGCTAGGGCATGGCTGGTGGCAGGGGAGCAGTGAAAATGATGCGGCACGCCAGGAGCAGGCTCTGAAGCGTTTCCTTGTGGCGCCCGCCTATCAGCAGGTCACGCTGATTAACGATGCCCATGGCATTTGGCAGCTGGCTGGTTATGTCGATGAGAACAGCACGCGACTCGCCCTGCAGCAGTATCTGGAGGGGAACGGTTTCAATTATCGGTTGGACGTTCGCACCATGGAGGATCTGCGTCAGGGGGCCGGTTTCATCTTGCAAAAGCTGGGGTATGAGCGACTCCAGATCCGCAATGGCAAAGAACCTGGCTGGCTGCGGCTAAGTGGTGAGATTGATACGCAGGACCCGAAGTGGAGCACGCTCGATACGCTACTAAGGCAAGAAGTGCCCGGTGTGCTGGGAATTGAGAATCAGGTTCAGGTGGCAGGGGCCTATCGTAAACGACTCGATGACTTGTTGCAGGTGCAGGGGTTGGCCGGGTTGTTGCGAGTGGCTGAAACCAGCGGCCGTATCGAGGTGTCCGGTCAGCTGGACAGTGCCCAGCTTGCCAAGTTTCAACTGGCCCAGCAGCAATTCAAACGCGAGTTCGGTTCCCACCCTGTGCTGGAGCTGGTCAATCAGGAACGGAGCCCACGCCATGATGAGCTGGAGTTTGAGGTTCGCAGTGTCTCGTTTGGCCGGATACCTTACGTGACCCTGACGGATAACCAGCGTTATCCCATTGGAGGGGCGACTGTCAACGGGGTTCGCGTATTAGCGATTCGTCCTGATGCCGTGGTGGTCAGCAAGGGCAAACAGCAATACATCGTCAAGTTAAAAGGAGTCGAGCGTCATGATGACCAATTTGGAAACGCGACTGTCCGGCGCTGATCCGGTATTTGCCCGCGAGCTGCATGCGCAGCTTGTCCAGGCGCTGGGTGACGTGAAGCGGCAACTGCTGCGTGGGGGTACCCAGCAGCAGTATCAGCTGTGGCAACAGGAAGCCGACGCCATCGAGGCGGGGCTCAAGATTATTGGCAAGATAGAGGAGCATAACCATGGCTGATTACTTTAAGTATGCGGACGGTACTACTAACACTCTCGATCAGGTTGCATCGAACCTTTCCGGGCAGGCTAATGACGCCAACACCGAGGTCAACAAGGCCATTGAGGCGATGAAAACCAATCCGGACAACCCGGCGTTGCTTGCCGAGCTGCAGCACAAGATCAACAAATGGTCGGTTATCTACAACATCAACTCCACTGTGACGCGGGCAATGAAAGACTTGATGCAGGGCATTTTACAGAAGATCTGATGATGAACCTCCAACTCAAAAAACAACTAGCAGAACTGGCCCTGGCTGGTACAGGTCATCATTGCCACCACGAGGCCGCATCCATTGCCGACTGGCTGGTGCAAGAGGAGTGCATGGCCGAATGCGTCACGTTGGTCCGCCTCTCATCCTTGATGAATCAAGGGGATTATCAGAGTGCACTGCTGCTGGAAAACTCGCACCACTCTGCGGATGTTGAACCCTGGTTCGCCCTGTGTGAATGGCGGCTCGGCATGCATGATGAGCTGGTATTGCGGTTGGCAAGGCTGGAAGCGAGCGGTCAGCCCTCCCTGTGTCAGTTTGCGGCCGGCTTGCGTGAGCAGATGGCATTATGAAGATTGAAGGCAGCGAGCATCCGCCTCAAAGCGGATTTACCGATACCGAACCACTTCCCAGACAACAGGTTCAACATCAATTTGAACGGCTGCTGGCAAAAGCAGATGAGCCTACCCTGTTAAGTCGCTGGCAGCAGGGGGCCGGGCTTGAGAGTCTGCTCGAGGGTGCTTCGCCTTCTGCCCAGCGGGACCTGCTCTGGCATATCCATCAGCAGGGAGGAGAGCATGCCCAGGCGGTTGGCAAGCAACTGTTCCAGCCTGTCACCGAGAGGTTGGTGGCACATTTTTCCGGCCGTCAGCTGCCTGTCGTTGCTGCCATTGACCAGCCTGAGCTACGCGCACTGATGCGAGAGTTTGATCCACTGTCATCACGGCGGGAGAAGGTGCTGTTAAATGTGATGGCAGATATCAAGAAGGCTGCCAACGGTGCTCAGGCTGACCTGGCATATCTCGAGGAGTTAGCTCGTCGTGAGCTGATGACGTTGCTCCCGCTTAACGGCGTGGTGAACAACCTGATGCGGCATTCACACAAACTTGATCTGGAGGCGTGATGGAAATTACCCAGTCAGCCCAGGCGGTCGTGACCAGCCTGGATGAGTTGAAAACGGCGGACACAGCCTCTTCCCAAATTACCAGCTTTGAACAGGCGATGAGCGCTCCATCTCAGGGCATAGGCGGTTCTTTGCTTGGTGAGCTGGGGGAAATAAAGCAGCAGTTTGTGGAGGCCAAGGAGAGCCTGCGGGCCGAGCTGTCGACGCCGGGAGACGATCCCAACAGCCTGATGCAGATGCAGTGGGCGCTGATGCGTATCACCATGCAGGAAGAGCTGATTGCCAAGACAGTTGGCAAGATGAGCCAGAACGTAGAAACCCTGTTGAAGACCCAGTGAGGTAGTGTGAAGAGATCGATGCTGATGGGGGTGTTGTGCACCTCACTGCTGCTAGGTGGTTGCAAAGTGGAGCTCTATACCGGAGTCAGTCAGAAAGAAGGTAATGAAATGCTGGCGTTGCTGCGTACCGAGGGGATCTCCTCAGACAAGCAACCGGACAAGGATGGCAATATCAAGTTGTTGGTGGAGGAGTCCGATGTAGCGCAAGCCATTGAGGCACTCAAGCGCAAGGGCTACCCGCGGGAGAGTTTCTCCACCTTGCAGGATGTATTTCCCAAGGATGGCCTCATCTCTTCGCCTACCGAAGAGCGGGCGAGGCTCAACTACGCCAAAGCCCAGGAAATTTCCCACACCCTCTCGGAAATCGATGGCGTATTGGTCGCGAGAGTACACGTGGTGCTGCCAGAGGGAAATGAAGGGATCAGCAAGAAACCCTCACCCGCTTCGGCATCCGTTTTCATCAAGCATGCCGCCGACATCCAGCTGGACAGCTATATTCCGCAGATCAAGCAGCTGGTCAACAACAGCATTGAGGGGCTGGCTTACGATCGGATCAGCGTAGTGCTGGTACCCTCGGCCGATATTCGCCAGATGCCTCTGGTATCGCGAAATACCAGCCTCTTCTCCATCGAGGTGAGTGAGTCGTCGAAGTGGCGGCTGGCAGGTCTGATTGCCCTGTTGTTGATGCTGGTCGTGACCACCAATCTGGCCCAGTACATGTGGCACCGGAGCCGGAGTCGTTGATGACGGTAGGCCTGACACCTTATCAATTACGCTTCTGTCCGGCAGCCTATCTTGATGACGGCCATTTTCCCGATTCATGGCGCGGGCTGCAGGACGCACTGCCTGACTGGCGTACCCACCCCGCCGTTAATGAAGCGCTGCTTGAGGAGCTGGCCTTGGAGATTACCTATGAGTCGCCCCCATCCCTTGGCGGCTTGGCGTTGTTCCCCCAGTCTGAGCTCGCGAGTACCTTGTCACACCTTGGCGCCGTGTTGCATGGGGAGGCCATTCGTCATTGTCTGCAGGGGACCACGCTGCGCCATATCATCGGCTTGTTGGGGGAAGAGGGGCACAGGAGTCTGCTGTCCCAGCTTGATCTGTTGATCGGTCCCTGGCCTACAGGCTGGCAGCAGCCGTTGCCGCTTGAACTAAATGGTTCTTATCTGGAAGCGGCCGGCTTGCAATTCTGGTTGGCAGCGGCGGGAAATGCTGAACCTGGCTGGGCTCGCAGGCTTGCCTTGCGTCTTCCTCCATCTATCTCCGTACCATCCTGGCATCTGGCGAGTGAGTCTTTGCCACTGGCTCGGGCGCTCTGTCTTAAAATCGCCAAACAGGTCACACCACAATGCTGCCATTTGTTGAAATAAAGAGTGAACACCTGCAACTGGAGCCTGGTCAGCGGATCCTGCGCAGTCAGGATTACCAATCCTATCTGAGTGCCCAGGCACTGGTTGAGGCGGCCAGGGAACAGGCGGCCGAGATTGTGCAGGAAGCTCGTACCGTGTACGAGCAGCAGCGCGAGCTTGGTTGGCAAGCTGGCATGGAGCAGGCTCGCCGTGAACAGGCGGTGTTGATCCACCAGACCCAACTGCAGTGCCAAGAGTACTATCGTACTGTAGAACAGCAGATGAGCGAGGTGGTGTTGCAAGCCGTGCGCAAGATCCTGCATGATTATGACCAGGTTGCGTTGACCCTCAAGGTAGTGCGCGAGGCACTCTCGTTGGTGAGCAACCAGAAACAGGTCACTGTGCGGGTGCACCCTGAGCAAGTCACGGCGGTACGGGATCAAATCGCCAGGGTACACAAGGATTTCCCGGAGATCGGTTATCTGGATATTTCCGCTGATGCCCGGCTCGATCAGGGGGGATGTATCCTGGAAACCGAAGTGGGGATCATTGATGCCAGTCTGGATGGCCAGCTGGAGGCACTGTCACGGGCCATTTCCATGACGCTTGAGCGGGGCGACCATCCTGCGCATTAATCCGCACCATGTCAGGTAATTTGGGCCACAGTGCATATGTCACTTTGCTGCCGCTGTTGTAGGCGCCAGAGGATGCGGCCCAGTCCGGACTGGCAATCTATTTGTGTGAAAATAACCGTTGATGATGGGGCTGATCTCCTCCGTCATCTTCAGAAAAAGCCCGCGGCAACCTGGTTGCCGCGGGCTTTTTGCTATCCGGCCGCCGGTGTTTTCGGGTTATGGCGTCGTGGTGGATGGCGGCGGCTGGTATTTGCCGAGTACTAGCAGGGTGAGCAGGCAGCAGGCGGCGCCGGCGTAGAAGGTGAAGGCGGGGCCCAGATGGTCCCACGGCAGGCCGGCCAGCAGGCTGGCCAGCAACATGGCGAGGCCGCAGACGAGGTTGAAGAAGCCAAACGCGCTGCCGCGCAGATCCGCCGGGGCCGTGGCGGCCACCATGGCAGCCAGCAGCCCTTGGGTCATTCCCATGTGAATGCCCCACAGCATCATCCCTGCCAGCAGCACGCTCCAGTGGGTGCTGGCCGCCAGCACCAGGTCGGCGGCAATCAGTACCAACACCCCCCAGATCAGCAGGGGGCGGTGGCTCATGCGATCTGCGCGCTGACCGACACGAAGAAGATCACGGCAAAGATGGCCGTGCTCACCAGATAACCGAGTTCCATCGACATGGAGACGGCGTCACCCCCTGTCTCCCCCAGGGTGGTCGCCAGAATCTTGATGACCCAGAACGCCAGGGTGATCTCTGGCACCAGGCTGATTGCTGCGCTGCTGCTGTTGTGCATGTTAACCCTCTCTCGCATCTGTCATGTGACGAGGACTCGTCAGGGAACAGCCTCGCCGAGCAGTCTTAAGCAAAACTCAAGGACGAGCGGTCGTCTGAGAAAGAGTGGTGCGAGCGCCAGGCGGGGAGATGAATCGTATGTGTGTGGCTGTTTTTTGAGCGGTCAAATAACACGGGTATCTTAATTTTTCCTTAAGTATCGTCGGCTAGGCTGTCGGTTTGCTGATGATTGTTGATATAAATCACATTATTGATGATGTTTGAAAATAGTATATTTGGTGTTTTCAGCACGCTGTTACTATCCGGCGCCAAATATCGGCGTGTCGACTCTGGTTCGGCTATTTCGACGTGTAATAAAGAAGCGTAACAGGGAGATATGCATGCCTTCTTTTCTTAGAATAAGAATTGTTCCATTTATTTTGTTGTTGGCATTTATCTTTGCCTTCTTGCTCAACTGGCCAGTCCTGCTGCATTTTTATGAGATATTGACGCAGCTTGAGCATTTTAAAATCGGATTTGCCATCTCCATTCCCATCGTATTGGTCGCGGCATTGAACTTTGTATTCATGCCATTTTCTGTGCGTTATTTCATCAAGCCTTTCTTTGCCTTTCTGTTTATCACCGGTGCCATTGCCAGCTACACCATGATGAAATACAAGGTGCTGTTTGATGGCGACATGATCCAGAACATCTTTGAGACCAACCAGAGCGAGGCTTACTCCTACCTGAGCGTGCCCATCGTGGTCTGGGTATTGCTGGCCGGGGTACTGCCAGCGGTACTGCTGTTCTTCGTCAAGATAGAGTATCCGGCCAAATGGTATCAGGGCCTGTTGCAGCGCGGCCTCTCCATGCTGGCCTCGCTGGTGGTATTGGGGCTCATCGCCGCAGCCTACTATCAGGACTATGCCTCGGTCGGGCGCAACAACCAGACCCTGAACCGGGAGATCACGCCGGCCAACTACATGTACAGCACCACCAAGTATCTCTACAAACGCTATCTGGCGGAGCCGGTGCCGTTCCAGCGCATGGGTGACGACGCCAAGCGGGTGGCCGGCAAGGAGAAGCCGACCATGATGTTCCTGGTGGTGGGGGAGACGGCGCGCGGCAAGAACTTCTCCATGAACGGCTATCACAAGGAGACCAACCCCTTCACCAGCAAGCAGGCGGGGATCATCTCCTTCAACGACGTGCGCTCCTGCGGCACGGCGACGGCTGTCTCGGTGCCCTGCATGTTCTCCAACATGGGGCGCAACCAGTTCGACGGCAACCAGGCCCGCAACAGCGAAGGGCTGCTGGATGTGCTGCAAAAGAGCGGTATCTCCATCTTCTGGAAGGAGAATGACGGCGGCTGCAAGGGGGTGTGCGATCGGGTGCCGAACATGGTGGTCAAGCCCAAGGATCACCCCAAGTTCTGCGACAAGAACACCTGCTATGACGAGGTGGTGCTGGAGGGGCTGGACGACGAGCTGGCCGGCATGAAGGGGGACAAGCTGGTGGGCTTCCACCTCATCGGCAGCCATGGCCCGACCTATTACAAACGTTATCCGGGGTCACATCGCCATTTCCTGCCGGATTGCCAGCGCAGCGATATCGAAAACTGCACCGATCAGGAGCTGGAGAATACCTACGACAACACCATTCGCTACACCGATTTTGTGATTGCCAGCATGATCGAACGGCTGAAAAAATATGAAGACAAATACAACACGGCGCTGATCTATATTTCCGACCATGGCGAGTCACTGGGGGCATTGGGGCTTTATCTGCACGGCACCCCTTACAAATTTGCACCGGATGATCAGACCCGGGTGCCCATGCAGGTATGGATGTCGCCCGGTTTCTCCAAAGAGAAGGGAATGAATCTCGACTGTCTGCAGCAAAAGGCAGCCAATACCCGTTATTCCCACGACAACCTGTTCTCGTCCATGCTGGGGATCTGGGATGTGAATACGGCGGTATATGACCAGCAGCTGGATATCTTCAGTCAGTGTCGCAGCGTGCAGTAACGCCATATTGAGATAAAGGGGAGCCAGGCTCCCCTTTTTATTTAGGCTCAGTCTATTGATGACCCATGAGCGGCTTGCCAACCTGACCAGATGGGTCGGGTAAACCCTGTTATCTGGTGTATGATGTCTCTGCTCATTAATTGTACGGTGCGCCCACGGGATGTGGCTAGGCTGACCGCCAGGGTAAGCGGTGAATTAATCTGCCGGCAGCTGAGTAATTTTATTTCGAGAGCAAGGCTCGTCTTTTGCAAAAAAGTCGATATAAAGTGGGATGCCATGCTGGGCGGGAGCATTTTCCGGGCAGCCAGGGCCAAACCGGCCATGTCATCCGTGCCGACCGTTCGCCGCCCATGGCCCATAAAACATCTATTTGAAGGCCAAGGCACGAAGGAGTGCGAGCTGCGCTTCTCGCTGCCAGTGGCCACGTTCAGCAACGTGACGCGCATGGCCATGGCCTCGCGTCGGTAGGGATCGGCAATGCGGCGTCATCTGTTTATCTGGTTAGGCCCGTTATGTAGCTTGTTGTTGTTGGGGGCGGCGCTGGCCGTGCTCTATCGTTTGACTCACCTCTGGCACTGGCACGACATCCGGCTGGCCATCTGGTCTTTGCCGCGCCGCTGCTGGGCGGTGCCCTGTTGCTGACCCTGCTCAGCTATGCCTGCCTCTGCTGCTACGACATGCTGGCAGTGCACGCCCTCGGCAAGCGGCTGCCCTGGCAGCAGGTGGGGGTCACCTCGTTCATCGCCTACACCTTTTCCAACACTCTGGGTTTCGCCCTGCTGACCGGCTCGTCGGTGCGCTATCGCATCTACTCGTCGTTGGGGCTCGGCACCGGAGAAGTGGCCAGGATCATCGTCTTCTGCTCGGTGACCTTCTTCCTCGGCCTGCTGGCCTGGGGGGGCACGGCCCTGCTGGTGGGGCAGGCCACCACCTTGCTGCCGGACTGGCCGCTGTGGGCAGATCAGCTGCTCAACGTGGCGGGCGCTCTGGCGCTCTTGGCGGTGCTTGGCTATCTGTTCTGGCCAAAGCCTGCGCTGGTCTGGCGTGGTCACGAGCTGGTGTTGCCGGTCTTCAGAACCCGGCTGCTGCAACTGCTGGTGGCGCTGCTGGACTGGATGGCTGCGGCCGCCGTGCTCTATGTGCTGCTGCCAGCGGACAGCGTCTCCTATCCGGTGCTGCTCAGTGCCTTCGTGCTGGCCAGCTTCCTCGGGGTGCTGGCCCATGTGCCAGGCGGGATCGGGGTGTTCGAGGCGAGCATGAGCCTGCTGCTGGCCAAATACCTGCCGGTGGACAAGCTCTTGGCCTCCCTGCTGCTCTATCGCTGCATCTACTATGTGCTGCCTTTCCTGTGTGCTCTGCTGCTGTTCACCAGCCAGGAGCTGTTGCAGCAGAAGGCGCGCTGGAGCCGGTTGCAGGGCATCATGACCGCAGTACGGGAGTTCCTGCCGGCGCTGATCAGCCTGGGGGCGTTCGCGGCGGGCAGCCTGCTGCTCTGCTCGGGGATGATCCCCACCATGCGCGGGCGCATCGAGATGTTCCTGCAGGTATTGCCGCTGCACCTGCTGGAGCTCTCTCATGTGCTTGGCAGCGTCAGCGGCGTGCTGCTGATCCTGCTGGCCCGCAGCCTCTACCGGCGCCACGATGCGGCGTTTCGCATCACCCAGCTGCTGCTGGGGCTGGGGATGATCTTCTCCCTGCTCAAGGGGTTCGACTGGGAGTCGGCCCTGCTGCTCGGGCTGTTCCTGCTCATTATCACTCCCTGCCGGTCACTGTTCTATCGCAAGGGCTCCCTGCTGCACGCCCAGTTCACCCCGGGCTGGCTCATCTCGGTGGGGGCCGTGCTGCTGGGGGCGCTCTGGCTGCTGCTCTTCTCCTACCGCCAGGTGGAGTATGACCACGCCCTCTGGTTCCACTTCTCGCCCCATGGCGCCGCCTCCCGCGGCTTGCGGGCCATGGGCAGCGTGGTGGCCGTGCTGGCCGTGGTCGGGGTAGCCCAGCTGCTGGCGCCGCTGCGGGTCTCCGGGCGCAAGCCGGGGCCGGAGGAGCTGGCCCGTGCCCATGCCCTGGTGCTGCGCGAGGGGGGCGGTCATGGCTACCTGGCCCAGCTTGGCGACAAGTCGCTGCTGTTTCATCCCGGCGGCGAGGCGTTTTTGATGTACGGCGTCGAGGGCAATGGCTGGATCGTGATGGGGGATCCCATCGGTCAGCCTGAGCTTATCGAGGAGCTGCTCTGGCAGTTTCGCGAGCTGTGCGATCAGCACGATGCCAGCCCGGTGTTCTACCAGGTGTCGGCCCGCTACCTGCCGCTCTATCTCGAGCTGGGGCTGATCCCGTTCAAGCTGGGGGAGGAGGCCATCGTCGATCTGGCGGCCTTCGAGCTGGCCGGCAGCCGGCTGCGAAACCTGCGCCAGAGTCATGCCAAGGGCAAGCGGGAGGGGTTGTCGTTCGAGGTGGTGGCGCCTGAATGCGTGCCTGCACTGTTGCCACGCCTCAAGGAGGTGTCGGACACCTGGCTGCAGAGCAAGCAGGGCAAGGAGAAGGGCTTCTCGGTGGGCAGTTTCGAGCCCGCCTACCTCAGCCTGAGCCCAGCCGCGCTGGTGCGTCACGAGGGGCAGATCGTCGGCTTTGCCAACCTCTGGGTCAGCGACAACAAGGAGAGCCTCTCCATCGACCTGATGCGCTACAGCCTGGACACGGGCACGGCGCCCATCATGGACTTCCTGTTCGTCGAGCTGCTGCTGTGGGGCAAGGCCGAGGGCTATGCCAGTTTCAACCTTGGCATGGCGCCCATGTCCGGTTTCAACGATCACCCCCTGAGCGGCTACTGGACCCGGCTTGGCAATACCATCTTCACCCGGGGCAGCCGTTTCTACAATTTCCAGGGGCTCAGACGCTACAAGGAGAAGTTCTCGCCGGACTGGGAGCCGCGCTACCTGCTCTGTACCAGCAAGCTGGTGCTGCCGAGGGTGCTGACCAACCTGATATCCCTGATCAGCCGAGGCCCGTTCGGGCTCATCAAAAAATAGGAGTCGGCCATGAAAATCCTGTTATTGCTGCTGGCGTGCTGCGCCTTTTCGCTCTCTGCCGCGCCGGTGAAAGAGGAGTTGGGGCTGGTGGAGCTGCCGGTGGCGCAAGCCTCAAGCGCCCCCATGGTGGTGTTCATGAGCGGTGACGGCGGCTGGGCGGCGCTGGACAAGGGCCTCAGCGCCCAGCTGCAGCAGCACGGCATGCCGGTGGTGGGCTGGAGCTCGCTCACCTACTACTGGAAGAAGAAGGATCCAGAGCAGGTCACCGCCGATCTGGTGCGGATCCTGGATGATTACCAGTCCCGCTGGGGGCGCCAGCGCTGGCTGCTGGTGGGCTTCTCCTTCGGTGCCGAGATAGTGCCCTTCGTCATCAACCGGTTGCCCGAACCTTATCGCCAGAGCCTGATCGGGGCCGTGATGCTCTCCCCCTCGACCGCCTCCGATTTCGAGATCCATGTCAGCGACATGGTGACCCACGACAAGGCGGGCAGCTATCCCACCCAGCCCGAGGTCAATGCCATCCACACCTTGCCGATGCTCTGCGTGCAGGGGGCGGATGACGACTCGCCGGTACGGCTCTGTCCCCGTCTGCAGCAGCCCAACGTGACCACAGTGACCCTGCCCGGTTCGCACCATTTCGAAGATGACTACCCGGTGCTGTTCAAGGCCATTGCCAGCCATCTGTCACTGCAATAAATATCGCGCAAAGGCAGGAAATATTGATTTGAATCAATGATTATTTCCTGCCGACCCGATCCGTTTTCACCCCGTCAGAATCTTTTTGAATTGACCTTTACAGGTGCTGATTGCTTCCCAACACTCTACTGAGCAACAGCGTAAAAGTGGGGGCTACATGCGCGAACAAAAAGGCCATCTTGTTGATCAGGAAGTGGATTTCGCAGCTGATGAGCAGCTGGTGTCCACCACGGATCTGCGGGGCGTGATCACCTACGCCAATGACAACTTCTGCCGGGTCGCTGGTTACAGCCGGGCCGAGCTGGTGGGGCAGCACCACAACATGGTGCGCCATCCCGACATGCCCAAGGCGGCATTCGCCGACTTGTGGGGCAAACTCAAGCAGGGCCAGCCATGGCGCGGCATGGTGAAGAACCGCTGCCAGGACGGTCGCTATTACTGGGTGGATGCCTACGTCACCCCCATCTTCGAGCAGGGCAAGATCAGCGGTTACCAGTCGGTGCGCTGCCGCGCCGATCCGCAGATGAAGCAGATCGCTGCCCGTACCTATGCACGGCTGCGGGCGGCGGAGCAGGGCGGCGGCAAGCCCAGAATTTCGCTGGCGCGGCTGCGCCACGGGATAGCCGTGGCCGGGTTGCTGGCGCTGGGCTGGCTCGGCACCGTGCAACTGGGCGGCTGGGCCGCGCTTTACATGGCGCTGCCGCTGATCTTGCTGGGGCTGCTCTATCGCCACGAACTCATCACCACCCCCCGTTATCTGCAGCAACTGGCCGGCGAGTACGACAGCCTGACCCGGCTCATCTACTCGGGGCAGGAGCCAAGCGCCATCGCCGACTTCCACATCAAGCTGCTGCAGGCCCGTATTCGCACCGTGCTTGGCCGGGTGGATGATGCCACTCACGCCTTGCAGGATCTGGCGGTACATCTGAAGAGCGCCTCCAGCGAGGCCAGCTCGGACATCGCCGAGCAGGATGCCCAGACCCAGCAGATGGCGGCTGCCATCACCGAGATGGCGAGTACGGCCCAGGAGATCGCCCGCAACATCCAGGATACCAACAGCCAGATTGCCGAAGCCAAGGCTCACTGCCAGCATACGGATCAGCAGTTGATCGAGACCGAGCACAAGATCACCGATCTGGCGAAGGAGGCGGAGCACGCCTTTGCCTCGGCGGTAGCGCTGGCCAGCGAGTCGGATCGTATCGGGGTGCTGATGGGGGAAATCCAGGGCATCGCCGATCAGACCAACCTGCTGGCGCTCAACGCCGCCATCGAGGCAGCCCGGGCCGGCGAACAGGGGCGCGGTTTTGCGGTGGTGGCGGACGAGGTGCGCACCTTGTCTACCCGCACCCACAAGGCGACCGAACAGATCCAGAGCAGCATCGGCCAGATCCAGCGCACCCTGAACGGCTGGAAGGGGATGATGCAGAACAACCTGCAACAGACCCAGGCCTGCGTAGAGATGACGCGAATGGGGTCGGACAGCCTGCATCAGGTGCTGGCGGAGATCGAGCTGGTGATGGACTTCTCGGCCCAGATCTCGGCGGCGGCGGAACAGCAGCAGGCGGTGGTGGAAGACATCAGCCAGAACGTCAACCTCATCTCCCAGCACTCCCATGCCAACAGCAGCAAGATGCAGGATGTGGACGAGTCGAGCGAGATCCTGCTGACCAAGGCCAGACAGCTCAAATCCCTGGGGCAGACCTTCGGCTAGCCGCCGCTGCTATCCATACAACAAGGCCACCTGCGGGTGGCCTTGTACTGTCGGGGACTTGGGGTCAGCCTGGGGGCGCTGCCAGCGGAGCCCCCTTGTCCTGGTACATGGCGCGATCGGCCTGGATCAGCCACTGTTCCGCGCGCCAGCCCGGCTGGTACTGGCTGATACCGACGCTGATGCCGACCGCCAGCGGGACTCCTTCCACCTCGAATGGCGACTGCATGGTGACCCTGATCTGCTCGGCAATGGCGTCGGCCTGCGTCTGATCATGGCCCGGCAACAGCAGCACGAACTCGTCGCCGGCCAGCCTGGCGAAGAAGTGCTGTGGCCCGAGGCTGCGGCTGATCCGCTCCGCCAGCTGGCAGAGGAGGGCATCGCCGTGGCTGTGGCCGAAGTTGTCGTTGACCTGTTTGAAGTCGTCGAGATCGCAAAACAGCAGGCAGCCGGGGGTCGGGCCCTTGACCTGGGCATCGAGCCGCTCCATCAGGCTCAGCCGGTTGGGCAGGCCGGTGAGCGGGTCGCGGCGGGCGAGCTGCCAGATCTCCTCCTCCCGCTGGCGGCGCAAGGCGATTTCGCGATTGAGCCGCTGGTTGCACATCAATAGATAGAGGGCCAGCAGCAGGATCAGCACGCTGGCCGCCAGGCTCAGCAGGAACCAGGGGCGCCAGAAGATCCACTGCTCGGAAGGGGCCTGATAGAGAAATTCGTGCAAGGAGACCGGCTTGGACACCAGCCCGATCTCGACCAGCTGTTGCATGATGTGGGTCATGCGATCGGGATTCATATACCCGATCTCCACATAGAGCGGCTGGATCATCTCCTTGCTTACCTGTAGCTCGTACTCCATGTGGGCCTGACTGCGGTTGACGCCATACTCCTTGCGCAGCAGGGCGATGGCCTCCTGCGGGTGGGCGAGGGCGTAGCGCCAGCCCGCCAGGCTCGCGGCCCGAAACCGGGCCACCCGATCCGGATGGGTGCGCTCCTGCACCTGGGTGGTGAACAGGATGTCGCTGTAGAAATCGATGCCGTAGTTGCGCGGATTGATGACGGAGACGGGGATGCCGCGCTCTTCCAGATAGAAGGGCTCGTTGCTGAGGTAGGCGTTGAAGATGTCGACCCGGCCTTCGATGAGATCCTCGATGTTGACCGAGGTGGGCAACGGGATGAGTTGACGCTCACTCAGCCCCTGGTAGAAGAGGGTGGCCAGCAGTTCGGCGTCCTGATGGGCCGAAAACATCATGATCCGTTTGCCACGCATGTCGTCAACGGTGAGAATGCCGCTGTCACGGCGAGCCAGAAAGATGGACGGGGAGTGCTGATAGACGCTGGCAAGCGCCAACAGCGGCTGGCCGCTGGCGTAACTGGTCAGTACCTCGGTGTTGCCGACCCCGAAGTCGGCCCGCCCGCTCAGCACCTCTTCTACCGGACTGATGTCCTTGCCGCCGGGCCGTATCTCGACGTCCAGCCCGGCACTGGCATAAAAGCCCTTGGCCTTGGCCATGTGATAGCCAACGAACTGGGGCTGATGCAGCCAGCGCAGCTGGAGTACGACCCGCTCCGGCGCCTCAAGATTGGATTCGCTGGCCCGCAGGGGAACAGCATGACTGATGCCAATCAGCAGCAGCCAAAGCAAGTATCTCTTCATCCGTGCGAGTCTTGTTCTGAGTGTTCATGGGGTGCGACCCCGCAGGGTCATGTTCTTGTAATGAAAAATATTCTAAAGGGTTATTGATGTACCGGATACTAGCGCAGCACAAAGATTTCATGGTTATCAACAAGGGGCCCGGGCTTGGCATGCATGATGAGACCGACGAGGTTGGCCTGCTCCATCCGGGGCTGGTCAGCCGGGTCAAGGCCGACACCGGTCTGCAGCTCTATCCGGTGCATCGGCTCGACAAAATGACCTCCGGGCTGGTGCTCTTGGCGCACACCACCGAGGCCAACCGTGCCCTCAGCATGGCCTTTGCCGCGCGGGAGGTGAGCAAGCAGTATCTGGCCCTCTCCGATCGCAAGCCCAAGAAGAAGCAGGGCTGGGTGAAGGGGGACATGCAGAAGGGGCGGGGCGGCAGCTGGATGCTGACCCGCACACTCGACAACCCCGCCATCAGCTGGTTCGACTCCGTGTCGGTACGCGAGGGGCTGCGCCTTTATCGCATCAAGCCTCAAACCGGCAAGACCCACCAGATCCGGGTGGCCTTGAAGAGCGTGGGGGCGCCGATCCTCGGGGATGAGCGCTACGGCGGCACGGCGGCCGATCGCGGCTATCTGCATGCCTGGCGCCTCGCCTTCACCCTGGCGGGGGAGGCGTTCGACTTTGTCTGCCCGCCCGACGAAGGCACGCTGTTTGTGCTGCCCGAGTTGCACGCCGCCATTGCGGGGCTGGCCGAATGAAGGGGGTGACAGTGCCAGGCGTACCGGATCTGCCCGCCAGCGGCTGGATCCTGGCGGATTTTGACGACACCCTGGCGCCGGATGACAGCCATGCCGGGCTGCTGCGTTTCATCCTGCGCCGCCGCATCTGGCCGCTGCTGCTGTGGCCGGTGATGGCGCTGGGCGGGTTGGTCTATCTGCTGCCAAGCCAGCGTCGGCGCGGCATTTCATTGATCTGGTGGGCCATCACCCTCGGGCTGTCGCCGCTGGGGTGGCGACGCCTGGTGCGGGCCTATTGCCGTACCCGTCCTGGGCTGTTTCGTGAGGCGCGCGCCCTGCTGCTGGCCGAAGGGCAGCGCTGCTGGGTGCTCTCCGCCAGCCCCCGCGCCCTGGTGCGGGGCCAGCTGCATCAGCAACTGCCCGGCCGCCTGCCCCATCGCATTCTGGGTTCGCGGATGCACTATCGCCTCGGCGGCCTGATGCCGCGTTTTTACTGTCACGGTCGCCACAAGATCCAGCCCGGGATCCAGGCCCTCGGCGCCACCCTGGCCCTGAGCGACAGCCTGCACGACTTGCCATTGCTGGCAGAGGGCCAGGCGGCCTGGCTCATCAATCCCACTCCGGCGCGGCTGCAACAAGCGAGGCAGACATTGCCCCGCATCGAGCCCAGATACTGGTCCCTGTAAGGCAAAGCTGACAGCCTTGCGGGGCGCCACCGAGCGCGCCACAAGGCTGCGGCCTAAATGTCACAATCTATTTACATCTTTTGGCCATCCCCCTCGGCAAACTATCTGAACGCCGCCTCTTCTCTTCCGCCGCGCTGCCACCTCTAATGAAACAAGTTGTTAACAATGCCGGTGGCGGCTGCCCGCAGCGCCCCGGTGTTACCCTCTTCGTTATCAGTCAATCGCAAGGAGCGCATCATGACGACCACTTCTTCTGCCCGTACTCACACCATCAATCCGCTTGGCACCGATGGTTTCGAATTCGTCGAGTACACGGCGCCGGATGCCAAAGGGATTGCCGCCCTCAAGGCGCTGTTCGTCTCGCTGGGCTTTGCCGAGGTGGCGCAGCACAAGCACAAGCAGTGCTGGCTCTACCGCCAGGGGGACATCAACTTCGTTGTCAATGCCGAGCCCCACTCCCAGGCCGAGCAGTTTGCCAGCCTGCACGGGCCGAGCGTCTGCGGCATGGCGTTTCGGGTGAGCGATGCAGGCAAGGCCCAGCAGTACGCCATCGGCAAGGGTGCCAAGCCGTTCGTCGGCAAGATTGGCCCCATGGAGCTCAACATCCCCGCTATCTACGGCATCGGCGAGAGCACCCTCTCCTTTGTCGATCGCTACGGCGACAAGGGCTCCATCTATGACGTGGACTTCGTCTTTTATCCCGACTGGCAGGCGCGCATGGCCGAGGTGGATGCCGGGTTGTACGAGATTGACCACCTGACCCACAACGTGCAGCGCGGCAACATGGATGTCTGGTCCAATTTCTACGAACGGATCGGCAACTTTCGCGAGATCCGCTACTTCGACATCGAGGGCAAGCTGACCGGGCTCCATTCCCGTGCCATGACAGCCCCCTGCGGCAAAATTCGCATCCCCATCAACGAATCTTCCGACGACAAGTCCCAGATCGAGGAGTACCTGCGCCAGTACAAGGGGGAGGGGATCCAGCACATCGCCATGGCGTCGAGCGACATCTACCACACCATCCGTACCCTGCGTGGCCGTGGCACCGGCTTTATGCCGACCCCGGACACCTACTACGAGAAGGTGGACAGCCGGGTTGAGGGGCACCAGGAGGATCTGGCGGCGCTCAAAGAGCTGCGCATCCTCATCGACGGCTCCCCCACCAAGGACGGCATCCTGCTGCAGATCTTCACCGACACCGTGATCGGCCCGGTGTTCTTCGAGATCATCCAGCGCAAGGGCAATGAAGGCTTTGGCGAGGGCAACTTCCAGGCACTGTTCGAATCCATCGAGCTGGATCAGATCCGTCGCGGGGTGCTCAATGATGCGTAACGGGAACCGTCACACGCGAGTTGGTTGTCAAGCAAGGGAGGTTGGCGATGCGCAACTGGATTAACTTTCCCCACCGGGAGGGGACACACTCCCGTCAGGCTCATGCCGACCTGCCCGAGCAGGCCATCTATGAGCGTGAACTGGGCCGCTCCGGCTTTTTTGGGCCGGCCACCCACATGCACCACAAGCATGCCCCCACCGACTGGGTCAACTGGGAGGGGCCGCTGCGCCCGCGCCTGTTCGATCTCAACGCCCTCGGCGAAGAGGTGAGCTCCCTCTCCCCCTGGGTGATGCCGGATATTCTGAGCAACCCCCACTGCCGTTACCGCATCTGGCGCCTGCATGAGCCCATGCCGTTTCTGGTGCGCAACGCCGATGGCGACGAGCTTCTGTTCATCCACGAGGGGAGCGGCGAGTTCTATTGCGACTACGGTCACCTGACCCTGCGCGATGGCGATTACCTGGTGATCCCCCGCGGCACCATGTGGCGCATCGAGCCGACGGCGCCCCTGTTCATCCTGATGATCGAGGCGACCAACGACAGCTACCAGTTGCCGGACAAGGGGCTGGTGGGCAATCACGCCATCTTCGATCCCGCAGCGCTGGACGTACCGGCCATCAACGAGCGCTTCCGGGCCCAGCAGGATGAGAACCCCTGGTCGCTGCAGGTGAAGCGTCACAACCAGGTCTCGGTCATCACCTGGCCGTTCAATCCGCTGGATGCGCAAGGGTGGCACGGGGATCTCTGCGTGGTACGCCTCAACTGGCGTGACATCCGCCCGCTGATGAGCCATCGCTACCACCTGCCGCCCTCGGCTCACTCCACCTTCGTGGCGAGCCGGTTCGTGGTCTGCACCTTCGTGCCGCGCCCCATCGAGAGCGATCCCGGCGCTCTCAAGGTGCCCTTCTACCACAGCAACGACGACTACGACGAGGTGCTCTTCTACCACGCCGGGGATTTCTTCAGCCGGGACAACATCGAGCGAGGCATGGTCACCTTCCATCCCGCCGGTTTTACCCACGGCCCCCATCCCAAGGCGTTTGCTGCGGGTCAGGCCTACGCCAAGAAGTTCACCGACGAGGTGGCGGTGATGCTCGATACCCGCGATGCGCTCAACGTTGGCAGCCTGTGTGACGGGGTGGAAAACCCGCGTTACGTCACCAGCTGGTTGCGCCCGGAACTCACGCCAGCCACGAACGGCAAATAAAAGGAATCCCTATGAAACTGGCAACCCTGAACAATGGCAAGCGGGACGGCGCCCTGGTGGTGGTGAGTCGCGATCTGAGCCGCGCGGTGCGCGTGCCGCAGCTGGCCGCCACCCTGCAGGCGGCCCTCGACGAGTGGGCCGAACTTGCGCCCAAACTGACCGCCGTCTATCAGCAGCTCAACGATGGCGCCTGCGCCGACGCCTTCCCGTTCGACGAGACGGCCTGTCTCTCCCCGCTGCCGCGCGCCTACCAGTGGGCCGACGGCAGCGCCTATGTCAACCATGTGGAGCTGGTGCGCAAGGCCCGCGGCGCCGAGATGCCAGAAAGCTTCTGGCACGATCCCCTGATGTATCAGGGGGGCTCGGATAGCTTCCTGCCGCCGCGGGGTTCCATCCCGATGGGGTCGGAGGAGTGGGGCATAGATTTCGAGTCGGAGATCGCCGTCATCACCGATGACGTGCCGATGGGCACCAGCCCGCAGGCGGCTGCCGGCCACATCAAGCTGCTGATGCTGGTCAACGACGTGAGCCTGCGCAACCTCATCCCGGGGGAGCTGGCCAAAGGCTTTGGCTTCTTCCAGTCCAAGCCCTCCAGCAGTTTCTCGCCGCTGGCCATCACCCCGGACGAGCTGGGGGATGACTGGCGCGACGGCAAGGTGCACCTGCCCCTCGAAACCCACCTCAACGGCGCCCTGTTCGGGGCCCCCGACGCCGGGGTGGACATGACCTTCAACTTTTATGAGCTGATCGCCCATGCCGCCAAGACCCGGCCGCTCGGGGCGGGCTGCATCATCGGCTCGGGGACTGTCTCCAACTACGACCGAAGCCGCGGCTCATCCTGCCTCGCCGAGCTGCGAATGCTGGAAATTATCGAGTCAGGTCAAGCCACTACACCCTTTCTGCGCTTTGGTGATACAGTGTCCATCGCGATGCAGGATCGCAACGGGATGAGTCTGTTTGGCACCATTTTGCAGCGGGTCACGCCGGCGGGGGCCAGTCAGACGAAGTGAGGGGCCAGCATGGATACGAGGCCGGCTGGTGAGCGGCAGGTGCCCTTGCACCTGCCAACACAGGGACAGATTATGTTGCAGTTGTTTGGATATTGGCGTTCATCGGCAAGTTATCGGGTACGGATCGTGATGCAGCTCAAGGGGCTCGATTATGAGCAGCATCCGGTCAATCTGCGGCAGGGCGAGCAGCGCGAGAAGGCCTATCGCCGGCTCAACCCCCAGGGGCTGGTGCCGTTTCTGGTGGATGGCGAGGTGCAGGTGGGTCAGTCGGTGGCCATCATGGAGTACCTCGACGAAACCTACCCCGCCCACCCGCTGATGCCCTCTGCCCCGCAGGAGCGTGCCCGGGTACGCCAGATCGTCAACATGATCGCCTGCGACATCCACCCCCTCAACAACCTGCGGGTGCTCAACTATCTGGAGCAGTCGCTGGGGCAGGGCAAGGCACACCGCGACGAGTGGTATCGCCACTGGATTGACGAAACCTTCGCCGCGCTGGAGCAGCTGCTGATGACCACCGCCGGCATCTATTGCGTCGGCAACGAGGTGACCCTGGCGGACTGCATGCTGGTGCCCCAGGTCTACAACGCCCGCCGCTACGACATGTCGCTGGAAGACTACCCCACCATCAATCGCATCGTCTCCAACTGCGAGCAGTTGCAGGCGTTTATCAAGGCCGCGCCAGAGCAGCAGCCGGATGCCCAGCCCTGAGGCTGCGCCCTCCTGCCAGGTTCCAATTATCGAGCCCCGCACGGTCAGCCGACCGTGCGGGGCTTTGATATCAGGGGCTCACTAGCCGTGGGTGGTCTTGGGCTGGAAGAAGGCGATGAACTTGCCGAATTTCTCCCCGTCGTAGCTGTCACCCTTCTCCAGCAGCCCGGTGTTGAAGGATTCCAGCAGCTTGCCCTTGGCATCCAGCACATAGAAGTGGGGCACCCCCAGATACTCGGGATAATCCTTGAGGAAGGACTCGTTCTTGTTCTGTTTGCTGACGTTCACCTTGACCACCACGAAGGTGCGGTTGAGCTGACTGGCAAGATCGGGTTGTTGGTCCAGAAAGTGGTTCATCTCCTGGCACCAGCTGCACCACTCGCCGCCCACCAGCAGCAGGACTTTCTTGCCCTCGGCACTGGCCTTGGCGGTGGCGGCGGCGAGATCGCGGGCCGGGTCCCGCTGCTCGTCATAGCCCTGGCTGTAATCGGGCAGGGTCTGGCTCCAGAGGTGGCCGGCGCTGTACGCCTCGCCATGAAACAGGGCGGTGCCAAGCACCAGCGGCAATAGCAGTCGGTTCATCACGTGCTCCTTGTGTTGTTGTGGTTGCTTCCAAGCCGCAACAATGTGACACGAGCGAGCCCGGCCGCCAAGGGCGAGATGGGCGCTTGTTATGCAAAAAGCGGGAATGGGTCGGCGGGAAAAAACAAAGCCCCTCGCAGGAGGGGCTTGGCATTGAGGCAAAGGAGGTCGCCGGCAGATCAGTAACCCTGCTGGTGGACGTCCATCACGGCGCGACCGGACGGGTCGGCCATCTCCTTGAACTTGGCATCCCACTCTAGCGCGGTCGGGGTGGAGCAGGCGACCGACTTGCCGTAGGGCACGGTACGGGCGGCGGACTCCAGCGGGAAGTGCTCGTCAAAGATGGCGCGGTAGAAGTAGGCCTCCTTGGTGAGCGGGGTGTTGACGGGGAAGCGGAAGGCCGCCGCCTCGAACATCTGATCCGTCACCTCTTCCTCGACCATGGCCTTGAGGCTGTCGATCCAGGAATAGCCCACGCCGTCGGAGAACTGCTCCTTCTGGCGCCACGCCACTTCGTGGGGCAGCAGATCCTCGAACGCTTCGCGCAGGATGTGCTTTTCGATCTTGCCCTTGCCGCACATCTTGTCGGCAGGCTGCAGGCGCATCGCCACATCCATGAACTCCTTGTCGAGGAAGGGCACGCGACCCTCCACCCCCCAGGCGGCCATCGACTTGTTGGCGCGCAGGCAGTCATAGAGGTGCAGTGAAGCGAGCTTGCGCACGTTCTCTTCGTGGAATTCGCGGGCGTTGGGCGCCTTGTGGAAGTAGAGGTAGCCGCCGAACAGCTCGTCGGAGCCTTCGCCGGAGAGCACCATCTTGATCCCCATTGCCTTGATGTAGCGGGCCATCAGATACATCGGCGTGGAGGCGCGGATGGTGGTGACGTCATAGGTCTCGAGGTGATAGATGACGTCCCGCAGGGCATCCAGTCCTTCCTGCACGGTGAAGTGGATCTGGTGGTGGATGGTGCCCAGGTGATCGGCCACCTTGCGGGCGGCGGCGAGATCCGGCGAGCCTTCCAGGCCGACGGCGAAGGAGTGCAGCTGAGGCCACCAGGCTTCACTCTTTCCATCGTCTTCCACCCGGCGGGCGGCATAGAGCTTGGTGATGGCAGAGATGACGGACGAATCCAGACCACCGGAGAGCAGCACGCCATAGGGCACGTCGCACATCAGCTGGCGCTTGACCGCTGCTTCCAGCGCGGCTTTGAGCTCGGCCTTGTCGCTGACGTTGTGCTCGACCGCGCCGTACTCCATCCAGTCACGTTTGTACCACTGTTTGAGCTCGCCATCCTTGCTCCACAGGTAGTGTCCCGGCGGGAAGGTTTCGACGCTCTTGCAGACCGGTACCAGCGCCTTCATCTCGGAGGCGACGTAGAAGTTGCCGTGCTCGTCGCGGCCGGTGTAAAGGGGAATGATCCCCATGTGGTCGCGACCAATCAGGTAGGCATCCTGCTCCGCGTCATAGAGGATGAAGGCGAAGATGCCGTTCAGGTCATCCAGGAAGGCGGGGCCCTTCTCCTTGTAGAGGGCCAGCAGCACCTCGCAGTCGGAGTGGGTCTGGAACTGGAAGTCGACCTTGAGGTTCTTCTCCAGCTCCTTGTGGTTGTAGATCTCGCCGTTGACGGCCAGCACGTGGGTGCGCTCGGGGTTGTAGAGCGGCTGGGCGCCATTGCCCGGATCGACGATGGCTAGGCGCTCGTGCACCAGAATGGCTTTGTCGGAGCTGTAGACGCCGGACCAGTCAGGACCGCGGTGGCGCAATCGCTTGGACATCTCCAGCGCCGATTTGCGCAGTGCGGCCGCATCGGATTTGATGTCCAGAATGCCGAAAATAGAACACATTGGCGGTAATCCTCTTGATTTTTATATGAGCCCCCCACGTTCGGGCTCGAAATTCCATTTACATTCCTCGCCAATCACAATGCCTAGTGCAAAAACCTTTTGCAAGCGGGAAAACCGCAGAAAATCATGCCGTACACGTCAACCCGGTCGGCCTGAAAAAGGGCGGCTACGGCGACCTTGGTTGACGCAGACGTCAAGTCGCGGCGGGCTCGAAGATCACATAGAGCTTGCGGCAGGGGGTGAGGGTCTCCCACTCCCCGACAAAGCCGGCCGGGATGACGAACTGATCGCCGGGTTTGAGGGGCAGTTTGCCGCCCTGGCCGTCGTGTATCACCGCCTCGCCTTCCAGCAGCTGGCAATATTCGTGCTCGGTGTAGTGGATGGCCCAGCGGCCGGGCTCGCAGTGCCAGAAGCCCACGTGAAACTGCTGGCTCGGGTCTGAGTAGTGGTTCCATACCGTCTGGAGCGGATTGCCGGCGCGCAGGCGCTCGGGGGCGGGCATCAGCGGGGTGGGGGCCGCCTCGTGGCGGTCGAGCAGGATCCAGTCGTTGAGGGTCTTCATGCTGCCTCCTTGGCAAGGGATAAAAAAACGGGGCCATCCAGGCCCGTGATTGTTCGTTTTATTAAACGATGTTGCGCATAAAGTAAACGATAGCGCCTCCCTTGCCAAGGGGGCCGCAGCCCCCGTCAGCGTGGCTGCAGCCGTTTGATGACGTGGCGGGCAAAGCCGCTGCCCGCTTCGTCGTAGACGTTGAACACCGCATCCACCCCTTGCTCTTTCAGGGAGGCGATGTCGTCCTCGAAGCGGACGATGGCGGCAATCTTGCCGGCAAAGCCGTGGCTGCGCAGTTTCTCGATGGCGTAGAGGTTGCCCGAGTGGTGGGGCATCGCCAGCAGCACCAGGTTGACCTGGTTGGAAAGCAGCACCTTGTCCCAGAAGTCGGTATCGGTGGCGTCCCCCTCGATGACGTTCATGCCCTGGGCGCGCAGGGTAGGCAGCTTCTCGCTGTCGTTCTCCACCCCGAGGATCACGGTGCCGTACTTGTTCTCCAGCTCGAAGTAGGCGCCCTGACCGATCCGTCCCATGCCGAGGATGATCACCTCGGCATCGCCGAGCTCGATGGGCCTGTCCTCCGGGTGCAGGGTGGTGGCCTGCATGCCGCGCAGCCAGTTGCCGAGCCGATGGTAAATGCGCTCGCTCTGGCCGTTGAGGGGGGCCGAGATCATGAAGCTGGCCGCCAGCGCCAGGGAGAGCGCAACCAGCCACTCGTGGGAGATCCAGCCCGCCTTGGCGGCGATGGCCGCGACGATGAGACCGAACTCCGAGAAGTTGGTGAGCGCCAGGGTGGAGAGCAGGGCGGTACGTACCCGCAGGTGGGCGCCGCTGTAGACCAGGTAGTAGAGCGCGCTTTTGAGCGGCAGGGTCAGCACCAACGCCAGTGCCAGCAACATGGTGTCGTGGGTCGGCAGGCCGTTGAGGCCGATGGTGAGAAAGAAGCAGATGAGAAACAGATCTTTGAGGTTGAACAGCGACTTGGCCAGCCCCGCAGAGGCGGGGTGGGAGGCGATCAGCATGCCGATGACCAGCGCCCCCAGATCCGGCTTGAGCCCCACCACTTCGAAACCGGCGGCCCCCACCACCAGCGCCAGGAAGATCCCGAACAGCACCTGCAGCTCGCCGTGACCGGCCCGCTCCAGCAATTTCAGCAGCAAGGGGCGCAACAGCGGCAGGCCCAGGATCCAGAGCGCCCAGATGCTGGGCCACTGACCGCTGGAGACCGCCAGGAAGGCCACCGCGAACAGATCCTGCATCACCAGCACGCCGACGGCGAGGCGGGCATAGAGGGCGTTCATGTCGCTGCGCTCCTCCAGCACCTTGACCGCAAACACGGTACTGGAGAAGGAGAGGGCAAAGCCCAGCAGCAGTGCGAGCCGCCAGTCCAGCGACATGGCCAGCGCCAGCCCGAGCCCTTTGCATACCAGCAGCACCACGGTGAACAGCAGGGTGGAGAGCAGCAGGTGCAAACTGGTAGTGCCCCAGACGTCGCGCCGCATCAGGATCTTGACGTTGAGCTTGAGGCCGATGGTGAACAGCAACAGGGTGACGCCGAGATCGGCAATTTCGTTCAGGGCCGGGGTGTTCTGATAGCCCATGCCGTTGAGCAGAAAACCGGCCGCCAGAAAGCCCAGCAAGGGCGGCAGGCCGATGAGGTTGACCAGCATGCCGCAGCCGAAGGCCACGGCGATCATGACAGGTTCCATTACGCGTCCTTCAGGGGTAACGAGGCAGACCTTGGCCTTGCGCCAGGCCGGCCCGTCAGCCGGCAGGGATCAGACGATGTCGATATCCACCACTGAATCGAAGATGTGGTTCGGCCTAAACGGCATGCGGTCGATGTCGGCCACCTTGCTCACCCCGGAGAGCACCAGCACTGTCTCGAGGCCGGCCTGGAAGCCCGCCAGAATGTCGGTGCGCAGGTTGTCGCCGATGATGATGGTGTCGTCGGAGTGGGCCTCCATCCGGTTGAGCGCCGCGCGGATGATCCAGGCGCTCGGCTTGCCGACGTAGAAGGGCTTCTTGCCGGTCATCCGCTCGATGGGGGCGCACAGAGCGCCGCAGGCCGGGTGCATCATGGGGCCGTGGGTATCCGGGTTGGTGGCGATGAAGCGGGCCCCCTGATCGACGAACTTGGCCCCCAGCTGCATCATGGTCCAGTTGTAGTTGCGGGTCTCGCCCACCACCACGAAGTCGGGGTCGATGTCGGTGATGGTGAAGCCGGCCTTGTAGAGCTCGTGGGTCAGTGCCCCTTCGCCGATCACATAAGCCTTCTTGCCATCCTGGCGCTTGAGAAAGTCGGCGGTGCCCATGGCGGAGGTGTAGAAGCATTCCTCCGGCACTTCGATCCCGGCGGAGCGGAAGCGATTTTGCAGATCTTTCTGGGTCTGGGCCGGGTAGTTGGTCAGGAACAGCAGCTTGCTGCCCTGCTCCAGCAGGCGGTGAACGAAGCGGTCGGCACCGGGCACCAGATCGTTGTTGTGCAGGATGACGCCGTCGATGTCGCAGATGACGTTTTTCTTCATGGGGACTCCTTGTGTAGGCGCAAGAGGCGGCGGAAAGTTGCGCCAACTCTCAAGATCTTCAAATAGTTATGTTGTTTTTGTGACGCCATTATAAGTCTGTTTGATGACAAGTCTCCCCCATAAACAGAGATAGGTGCACAATGAACGACAGAGGGGAGGGATCCGCTCTGCCACTGGCTGGTCCCGCTGTCTGTGAACCGATGGAGCCGTCATCATGGATAACTTTATTGCCGGTCTGCCCAAGCTGGAGCTGCACCTCCATGTCGAAGGCTCGCTCGAGCCGGAACTGATGTTTGCCCTGGGCCAGCGCAACGGCGTGGCCCTGCCCTGGCCCGACGTGGCCAGCGTGCGCGCCGCCTATGAGTTCGATTGTCTGCAATCCTTCCTCGATCTCTACTACCTGGGGGCCAGCGTGCTCATCACCGAGCAGGATTTCTTCGACCTTACCTGGGCCTATCTGGAACGCTGTGCCGCCGACAAGGTGGTGCATGTGGAGATCTTCTTCGACCCCCAGACCCACACCGCCCGCGGCGTGCCCTTCGCCACCGTGCTGGGGGGCATCGAGCGGGCGCTGCAGCGCGGAGAGCGGGAGTTTGGCATCAGCTGGCGGCTCATCATGAGCTTCTTGCGCCACCTGAGCGAGGAGGATGCCTTTGCCACGTTGGCAGAGGCCACTCCCTTCCTGTCGCGCATTCACGGCATCGGCCTCGACTCGGGGGAGCGGGGCAACCCGCCCAGCAAGTTTGCCCGGGTGTTTGCCCGCTGCCGCGAGCTGGGGTTGCCGGTGGTGGCCCACGCCGGCGAAGAGGGACCGGCGGACTACATCTGGCAGGCCATCCGGGAGCTTGAGGTTCGGCGCATCGATCACGGGGTGCGCTGCGTCGACGATCCCGATCTGTTGCGCTATCTGGCCGATACCCGGTTGCCGCTCACCGTCTGTCCCCTCTCCAACACCCGCCTCAAGGTGTTTGACAAGATGGCCCACCACAACGTGCTGGCGCTGCTGGAACAGGGGCTGTGCGTCACCATCAACTCCGACGATCCCGCCTATTTCGGCGGCTACATGAATGCCAACTTCCACGCCCTGGCCCATGAGCTGGGGGCCAGCATGAACCAGCTCTGCCGCTTGTCACTGAACGCGGTGGAGGCGAGCTGGCTGAGCCTGGCCGACAAGGCGCGGCTGACCCGGGAGATCAGAAGCTACGCCGCCTGCTACGGGGTCAGCCTCCATTAGCCTGCGGCGCCGGCAAGCATGACAGGCAAAAAAACGCGCCCACCATCTCTGGTGGGCGCGTTTTTTATGCCTGGGCGGGTGTGACTCAGGCCGTGTGGGGCTGGGCGGCCGCCTGATAGGCCGGGTAGTCAATCAAGCCCTTTTCGCCGCCGCCGAACAGGGTGGCCGGATCGTGAGGGGCCAGCGGATAACCGTGGCGCAGCCGCTCGGGCAGGTCGGGGTTGGCCACGAAGGGGCGACCGAAGCCTATCATGTCGGCCCAGCCCGCCTCTAGCGCCGCCCGGGCACGCTCGCCATCATATTTGCCGGCATAGATGAGGGTGTTGGGGAAGGCGTCGCGCAGCCCCTGCTTGAAGCCCTCCGCCATCAGCGGGGCATCGTCCCAGTCCGCCTCGGCGATGTGCAGATAGACCACGTCGAGCCGGCCCAGCAGGCGGGCGGCGGCCAGGTAGGTCTCCTGCGGGTTGGCATCCACGGTGCCGTTGAGGGTGGTGAGCGGCGCGAGGCGCACCCCAACCCGGTCAGCCCCGATCTCGCTGCAGACCGCCTCGGTCACCTCTTTGAGGAAGCGCAGCCGGTTTTCCAGCGAACCGCCATAGCCGTCGGTGCGGGTATTGGACTCGGAGTCGAGGAACTGGTTGATGAGGTAGCCGTTGGCGGCGTGCAGCTCGATGCCGTCAAAACCTGCCAGCATGGCGTTGCGAGCCGCCTGGCGAAACTGCCCCACTACCGCGTCGATATCGGCCTGGGTCATGGCACGCGGGGTGACGGTTTCGACAAAACCAGGGGCATCGCTGCCGTTGTCGACGAATACCCGCACCCCTTTCGCCTGAATGGCGGAGGAGGAGATGGGCTGGGCACCGCCGAGGTTGTCAGGATGGGTGACCCGGCCCACGTGCCAGAGCTGGGCGAACATGGTGCCGCCCTTGGCGTGGACGGAGTCGGTCACCTGCTTCCAGCCAGCCACTTGTTCGGCGCTGTGGATCCCCGGCGTCCAGGCGTAGCCCTTGCCCATGGGGTCAATCTGGGTGCCTTCGCTGATGATGAGGCCGGCCCCGGCGCGCTGGGCGTAATAGGTGGCCATCATGGCATTGGCCACGTCACCGGGCTGGCTGGCGCGGGAGCGGGTCATGGGGGGCATGACGATGCGATTGTTGAGGTGCAGCTGGCCGAGACGCAGGGGGCAGAACAGGTGATCGTGGTGCATGGTGAATTCCTCATGGTGATGATGGGCTCACTCTAGTGCCGGTATCCCTTGCGAAAAAGAGGGGTAATTGCAGAAAAGAATTGCGCTGATGGCAGCAATGGTGAAAAGAGGGGGGCGCCTGAATAAAAAAGGGGGCCAGCAAGGCCCCCTTTTTCAGCATGGTTCACGCAATGGCGTCAGGCCTCCAGCGGCATGACGCGCACCCGCTCGATGCGCCGCTCGCTCACCTCGACTACCTCGAAGCCGAGCTGCTGCAGTTGCAGCTGCTGGCCCGGGGCGGGCAGGGTGCCGAAGTGGGAGAGCAGCATGCCGGCCAGGGTCACGTACTCGTCGCTCTCGCTCACCAGCCCTTCGTGTTCCAGCACCTGCTCCACGTGGTGGATGTTGGTGCTGCCGTTGATGAGCCAGCCTTCCCCATCGCGGATGATGTCTGGCGTTTCGTCTTCATCGGGCAGCTCGCCGACGATAGCCTCCAGCAGGTCGTGGGTGGTCACCAGCCCCTGGATCACGCCGAACTCGTCGGCCACCAGGATGAGGCTGCCCTTCGCCTGGCGCAGCTCCGCCAGCAGCTTAATCACGTTGATGGTCTGCGGCACTATGATGGGGTCGTTCTGCCTGGCGAGCTCGCTCAAGGATTGCCCTTCGTTGAGGGCAAACAGCAGGTCGCGCGCCTTGACCACCCCGATCACCTCGTCCAGATCGCCGTCACAGACCGGGAACAGGCTGTGGGGCTCCTGCTGCAGCAGGGTGCGGATCTCGTCGTTGGAGTCGTTGACGTCGATCCAGGCCATTTCGGAGCGCGGGGTCATGATGGTGCGGATGGAGCGTTCGGCCAGCGACAGCACCCCGGTCACCATGTAGCGCTCCTCCTCGCCAAAGCTTACCGGCTGGGCGGCGGGGGCGTCCAGATCGTCGTCCGGCCGGTCCTGATACGCCTTGCTGCCCATCAGCTTGAAGATGGCGGCGGTGGTACGCTCGCGCAGGGGCTGCTTGGCTTCGTGGCGCTCGGCACTGCGCTGGGAGAGCTGGTTGAAGAATTCGATCAGCACCGAGAAGCCGATGGCTGCGTAGAGGTAACCCTTCGGAATATGGAAGCCAAACCCTTCCGCCACCAGGCTAAAACCGATCATCAGCAGGAAGCTCAGACAGAGTACCACGACTGTGGGGTGGGCGTTGACGAAGCGGGTCAGCGGCTTGGAGGCGAGCACCATCACCAGCATGGCGATGGTCACGGCCGCCATCATGACGCCGAGGTGTTCCACCATGCCGACAGCGGTGATGATGGAGTCCAGCGAGAAGATGGCATCCAGCACCAGGATCTGGGTGATCACCACGCCGAAGCTGGCGTAGACGCCGACCGGCCCGTCTTCGGGCGGCTTGGCTTCCAGCCGCTCATGCAGCTCGGAGGTGGCCTTGAACAGCAGGAACAGGCCGCCCCCCATCAGGATCAGGTCCCGACCGGAGAAGGGGTGATCCCACAGGTGCAAAATGGGGGTGGTCAGGGTGACCAGCCAGGACATCACGCTCAAGAGCCCCAGGCGCATCAGCAAGGCCAGTGACAGACCGATGACGCGGGCCTTGTCCCGCTGGGCGGGGGGCAGCTTTTTCACCAGGATGGCGATGAAGACCAGGTTGTCGATCCCCAGCACGATTTCCAGGACGATCAGGGTAAACAGACCGATCCAGATGTGGGGATCCAGCAGCAATTCCATGTAGTGACCTCAATAAAAAACAGACAGAGCAGAGAGTAAGCACGGCGTACGATGGCCGCAGTGACAGCAAGGCAATGGCGTTATTCAGAGGCGCTGATTAAGCAGATAAAGATAGGCTTTGACGGGAAGAAACGAAGGGCAACTTCGGGGATTGTCCATGATGGGCAATAAAACCTCGGGTTAAAAGTGAGCCCTGATGATAACGGGAATCCCGTATTTGGCAAGAGGGGGCGGGCAGCACAGGGGGAGGCGCGCTCGCCCAGCGGGGCGACAGGAGCGGGCGGAGCTTGCCAGGCAAGCCCCGCCGTGCGGCTTACAGCCAGCGTTTCTCGCGGGTGAAGCAGACCGAGAGCCAGGCATCCCCCAGGGTATCGCCGAGGCGAGACCAGAGCTCCTGGCGCAGGGCATCCTGGCGCTCGACGGGCCACTCCTGGCCGGGTGCTACCAGAATGTTGAGTTCGAGATCGAAGCGGCGACCGCTTTTCGCCAGATGGCTGTAGCACTCGATGCCATGGCGCAGGCGCAGGGCCTCGACTTCGCTTGCCACCAGCCGGGAGACATCCCCCTTGGGGGCGATCTTCAGCACTTCCCGCAGGTTGCGACCGAGCACCTTTATGGGAATGAGGGTGGCGCACAGGGCCAGCAGCGAGACCAGTACCGGGTCTATGTAGCGGTTGTAGTGGCCGTAGCCGATGGCATCGAGGCCGATGGCGACCACGAAGCCGATGAGCAGGGTGGTGCTGAGCAGGGTGTCGACCAGCCACTCCTTGGAGTCCACCCGCACCAGCTCGGAGTTGACCCGCTCGGCCACGTCGGCTTCGACCCGGTAGATGATGCCGCAGAAAAAGGTGGAGACGACAGCATAGATGAGGGCGTGGCCGAGATCGATCTCCCGTCCGCCCGCCAGCAGGGTAGTGAGGCCGTTGTAGAGTGCCGCCAGGCAGAGCAGCAGAATGATGGTGCCGTTGATGACGTTGGCGATGGGCTCGAAGTGGGCGTAGCCGTATTGAAAGCGGGCGTCGGAGGGACGGGTAACCAGGTAGGCGGTGATGAGCCCCAGGCCCGTCATGCCCATGCTGAACAGGGTGAAGATGCCGTCCAGCATGATGGCGTTGGAACCGACGAACAGGCCATAGCCGATCCCGAAAATGGCAAAGGTGATGCAACCAAACAGCGACAGGGTCAGCGCCTGTTTTTCGGTGCGAATAAGCGTACTGATAACATGGCTGTAATGAGCCATAAAAGTCCTCCTTTCAAATGGTGAAGATTGCGCGCGCAAGCGGTTTTCTAGCTGATATACTGCCCGCTCACATGTGAGCGGACTGGTTCGGGGGCCCGCGAAGAGGCTGGCCCGAACGGTCGTTGTCGCCGGAGTTCCGGCATCAAGCAAAGGAAGGGAACAAGGATTCATGATCCCGAGACTCGATTACCAGGACAGTTTGTCACCTACAACCCTGCAGTTTCTTGAGTTGCTGGCGCGATCAGCATTTCGTGGTGATATCGAAAAGTCTTATGCAAGCCGGTTGGCGATGGCGACGGATAACAGCGTCTATCAGGTAGTACCTCAGGCGGTTCTCTATCCGCGCAGTGCGGATGATATTGCGGTGATGCTCAAGCTGGCCCAGGGGCCCGAGTACGCGACCTTGAGTTTCTTCCCTCGCGGCGGCGGTACCGGCACCAATGGTCAATCCTTGGGCGGCGGCATTATCGTCGATCTCTCGCGCCATATGAACCAGATCCTGGAAATTAATCTGGAAGAGGGCTGGGTGCGGGCCCAGGCCGGGGTGGTCAAAGATCAGCTCAACGCCTATTTGAAGCCCCACGGCTACTTCTTCTCGCCGGATCTCTCCACCTCCAACCGCGCCACCCTGGGGGGCATGGTCAACACCGACGCCTCGGGGCAGGGCTCGCTGGTATACGGCAAGACCTCGGATCACGTGCTTGGCCTCAAGGCCGTGCTGGAAAACGGCGATCTCATGGCCACCGAGCCGCTAAGTGGCGAACGGCTTGCTGACAAGCTGGCGCTCGAGAACCGCGAAGGGGAGATCTATCGCACCCTCTATCGCATCGGCCGCGAGCGGCGCGCCGACATCGAGGCTACCTTCCCCAAGCTCAACCGTTTTCTGACCGGTTACGATCTCAAGCACCTCTATCAGCCCGATACCGACACCCTGGACGTCAGCAGGGTGCTGTGCGGCTCAGAAGGCTCCTTGGGCTTTATCACCGAGGCCAGGCTCAACATCACCCCCATCCCGCGCTACCGGACTTTGGTCAACGTCAAGTACGACAGCTTCCCCTCCGCCCTGCGCAATGCCCCCTTTATGGTCGAGGCCCAGGCGCTGTCGGTGGAGACGGTGGACTCCCGGGTGCTGGGACTGGCCCGCGCCGACATCATCTGGCACTCGGTCAAAGAGTTCATTCAGGAGGTGCCCGGCAAGGATCTGCAGGGGCTCAACATCGTCGAGTTTGCCGACACCGACGAGGATGAGCACAAGGCCAAGGTGGCCGAGCTGTGCCGGCGCATCGATGGCCTGCTGGCCAAGGGGGAGGCGGGTATCATCGGCTATCAGGTGTGCAACCACCTGGCCAGCATCGAGACCATCTACGCCATGCGCAAGAAGTCGGTGGGGCTGCTCGGCAATGCCGAAGGGCGCAAGAAGCCGGTGGCCTTCACCGAAGACACCGCCGTGCCGCCGGAGTCGTTGGCGGACTTCATCATGGAGTTTCGTGCCCTGCTGGATGCTCACGGCCTTGACTACGGCATGTTCGGCCACGTCGATGCCGGGGTGCTGCACGTGCGTCCGGCGCTGGACTTGTGCGATCCCGAGCAGGAGGTGCTGCTGCGGCGCATCTCCGATCAGGTGGTGGCGCTCACCGCCAAATATGGCGGCCTGATGTGGGGCGAGCACGGCAAGGGCTTTCGCTCCGAATACAGCCCCGCCTTCTTCGGCGAGCTGTGGGAGGAACTGCAACGGGTCAAGGGGGCGTTCGACCCCGCCAACCGCATCAACCCGGGCAAGATCTGCATGCCTTATGGCAGCGGCGCCGAGCTGGTGTCGGTGGACGGGCCCAAGCGCGGCAAGTTTGACCGCCAGATCCCGCTGGCGGTGCGCACCAGCTATACCCGGGCGCTGGATTGCAACGGCAACGGTCTGTGCTTCACCTTCGAGACCGACTCCCCCATGTGCCCCTCGGTCAAGATCAGCCGCGATCGCCGTCACTCCCCCAAGGGGCGAGCCGGCCTGATGCGCGAATGGTTGCGCCAGCTGGCAGAGCAGGGCTTCGATCCGCTGAGTGAGGAGGTGGCGCTGCAAAGCGGTGGTCTGCGCTTCAAGCAGATTGTCGACAAGTTTCGCAACACGGTGGCCCGCGCCCGCGGCCAGTATGACTTCTCCCACGAAGTGATGGAGGCGATGGAGGGGTGTCTGGCGTGTAAAGCCTGCACCAGCCAGTGCCCCATCAAGGTGGATGTGCCCACCTTCCGTGCCCGCTTCATGCAGCTCTATCACAGCCGTTATCTGCGCGGCCCCAAGGATTACTTCGTCGGCACGGTGGAAAGCTATGCCCCTTTGCTGGCCAAAGCACCGAAACTAGTCAACTTCTTCCTCGAGAAAGAGTGGGCCCAGAAGGCGACCGAGAAGAGCATCGGCATGGTGGACGTGCCGCTATTGAGCGTGCCGACCCTGGCCGAGGAGCTGCGCGACCATCGCGCCCGCTATTTCGACCTGCCGGGTCTGGAGGCCATGAGCCCCGAGCAGCGTCAAAAAGTGGTGCTCATCGTGCAGGATCCCTTCACCAGCTATTACGACGCCCCCGTGGTGCGTGATCTGGTGAAGCTCGCCAGCAAGCTCGGCCTGCAGCCCTATCTGCTGCCGTTCAAGCCCAACGGCAAGCCCCAGCACGTGAAGGGTTTCCTGCGCGCCTTCGCCCGTACCGCAGCCAGCAGCGCCCAGTTCCTCAACAAGGTGGCGGCGCTCGGCATCCCCATGGTGGGGGTCGATCCCTCCCTGGTACTCTGCTATCGGGACGAATACGTGAAGGCGCTCGGCCCCGCCCGTGGCGACTTCCAGGTGCTGCTGCCCCAGGAGTGGCTGCTCTCCTTGCCGGTCGAAGTGTTGCCGGTGCGAGAAGCTGACGCCGGCGCCGAGCCCTGGTATCTGTTTGCCCACTGCACCGAGAAGACCACCAAGCCGTCGACCCACGGTGACTGGAGCACCCTGTTCCGCCGCTTCGGTGCCACCTTGCAACCGGTGTCGGTGGGCTGCTGCGGCATGGCCGGTACCTATGGCCACGATGCCAAACAGGTGGAAAACTCCAAGGGCATCTATGGCCTGAGCTGGGCCGAGCCTCTGGCTCGCCTGCCGCAAGCCCGTTGTCTGGCCACCGGTTATTCGTGCCGCAGCCAGGTCAAGCGGATGGAGGGGGAGAAACTCAAGCACCCGCTGCAGGCCCTGCTGGAACTACTCTGATGCTGACCCTGCCCAAGCGGTTTCGGGTGCCGCAAGCCTATCGGCACCCGCACTTCCTGCTGCTGCCGGTCAACCCGACCCAGGCAGTGGTGGAGTTCGTCGCCATGCTGCGCGAGCGCGAACAGCTTCATCAGCTGTTTCGCCCGGACGATGTGTGGCCCTCCGCCAATTTCAGCCTGAGCCAGCACGAGGCCGATCTGGAGTGGCAGCACTCCGAATTTCTGGCCAAACGCTCCTTTGCCTATGGCCTCTGGAGCCCGGCGCGGGAGCCCGAGTTCTGGGGTGGGGTTTACCTCTACCCCTCGGTGCTGCCGGAGGTGGCGGTAGAGCTCTTCTTCTGGAAGGTGGCCGAGGCGCCGCTCACCGATGTCGAACTGGAGGCTGAACTGCGCGCCTGGCTCGGCAAGGTGTGGCAGTGGCCCGCGCCGCGCCTGCCGGGGCGCGACCAGCTCTGGTCCGAGTGGCCAGGGGTGACCTATCCCTGGTGAGAGTCAACCTCGATGCAAGATGCCCGTGCGTGGGCATCTTTTTTTTGCTCCTTTTTCGCCGACACTGCTGGTTTGCCGCTACGGCGCATCGATAACCCGTTGATCACGCAAGGAGTCCGCGCACCATGAGTCAAGAAAGCAGCCCTATCTGGCGCAAGCCCATGAGCCTTGAAGGGCTTAACGCCAGCTCCCGCAACACCCTGATGGCCCACCTCGACATCGTCTATACCGCCTTTGGTCCCGACTGGCTGGAGGCCACCATGCCGGTGGATCACCGAACCCATCAGCCGCTTGGCATGCTGCACGGCGGCGCCTCTGTGGTGCTGGCGGAGACGCTGGGATCGCTCGCAGCCAACATGGCGGTGGGAGCGGAGAGCTACTGCGTGGGGCTGGAGGTCAATGCGAACCACCTGAGGGCCAAGCGGGAAGGGGTGGTGACTGGGCGCTGCAGCCCGCTGCATCTGGGGACCACGACTCAGGTGTGGCAGATAGAAATTCGGGATGAACGTGGTCGTTTATTGTGCTCCAGCCGGTTGACCATGGCGGTGCTCAAACACAAGCGGGACAAGGACTCCCGCGAGGAGTGATCCGCAATAACGCACTATGTGTGCAAAATAAGCAAGCCATAGTCGCGAGATCCCTCTATAATTGCCAACGTCTTGAGATGCCTATCACATTTTTCAAGACAGCAGAACAAAGTGGCGCTATAATCGCCGCCTTTTTGCTATTCCGCGGTGTTAGCCGCCTGCCTTAATCTGGAAGAATCGAATCTATGTCTGATACCGAACAACTGCCCCTTTTTAGTGAGCTTGGACTGGCCGCGCCTGTACTGAAAGCGCTGCAGGACGTGGGCTATGAGCGCCCGTCCCCCATCCAGGCCGCAGCAATTCCCCACCTGATGGCGGGCCATGATCTGCTGGGGCAGGCGCAAACCGGTACAGGGAAGACCGCTGCTTTTGCCTTGCCTCTGTTGTCTCGTCTGGAAGCTGGTAACCGCAACACCCAGATCCTGGTGCTGGCTCCGACCCGTGAACTGGCTCTGCAGGTGGCTGAAGCGTGCCAACGCTATGCCCACCACATGCCTGATTTCCACGTGCTGCCCATCTACGGCGGCGCCTCCTACGAAACCCAGACCCGCGCCCTGCGCCGCGGTGCTCAGGTTGTCGTGGGTACCCCGGGCCGCGTGATGGACCTGATCCGTCGCAAGAACCTGGACCTCTCCGGCCTGAAAGCCCTGGTGCTGGACGAAGCGGACGAGATGCTGCGCATGGGCTTTATCGACGACGTGGACTGGATCATGGAACAGTGCCCGGCCGGTCGTCAGGTTGCCCTGTTCTCCGCCACCATGCCGGAGCAGATCCGTCGTGTGGCCCAGAAGCACCTGAAGCAGCCCAAAGAGATCAAGATCGCCTCCAAGACTGCTACCGCCACCACCATTCGCCAGCGTTACTGGCAGGTGACCGGTCTGCACAAGCTGGACGCCATGACCCGTCTGCTGGAAGTCGAACCCTACGAAGCCCTGCTGGTGTTCGTACGCACCAAGAACGCCGCCGAAGAACTGGCTGGCAAGCTGGCAGCCCGTGGTCATGCTTGTGAAGCGCTGCACGGTGACATCCCGCAGAAGCTGCGTGAGCGTACCGTCGACAAGCTGCGTCAGGGCCAGCTGGACATCCTGATCGCCACCGACGTGGTTGCCCGTGGTCTGGACGTTGAGCGCATCACCCACGTGGTGAACTACGACATCCCCTACGACACCGAATCTTACGTTCACCGTATCGGCCGTACCGGCCGTGCCGGTCGCAAGGGCGAAGCCATCCTGTTCGTGGCACCGCGCGAGCGTCGCATGCTGCGCGCCATCGAGCACGCAACCCGTCAGGCCATCGAGCCGATGAAGATGCCGAGCACCGAGGACATCAACCAGCACCGTCTGGCCAAGTTCAAGGAGCGCATCCGCGAAACCATGATGGGCGAAGAGCTCGAGATCTACGTGAACCTGGTGAACGAGCTGATCGAAGAAGATTCTGCCGATCCGCTGGAGCTGGCTGCCGCACTGGCCAAGCTGGTACAGGGTGACCAACCGCTGCTGCTGGATGACTCCATTCCGGATCCGGTGTTCAACGCCGGCAACGATCGCGGTGGTTTCGAGCGTCGTGACTTCAACGACCGTGGTGGCCGTGATTTCGCCGACCGTGGCGATCGCCCGGCTCGTCGCATGCCTTCCCTGGAGCCGCGTCCGCTCAAAGACAACCCGGACGTGGAGATGGAGCGCTACCGCGTCGACGTGGGTGCCCATCACGGCGTCAAGCCGGGCCAGATCGTGGGTGCCATCGCCAACGAAGCGAACATCGAGAGCCGCTTTATCGGCAACATCGACATCGCCGATGACTTCTCCACCGTCGATCTGCCCAAGGGCATGAGCGCCGAAGTACTGGAAGTGATCAAGAAGGCCCGCGTCTGCCAGCGTCCGCTGCAGATCAGCCGCTACACCGAAGTGCCGGCCGGCAGCAATACTGCTCCCCGTCCGCCTCGTGGTGATCGTCCGTTCCGTGGCGACCGTCCTTTCAACAAGGATCGCCGTCCGCAGGGTGACCGTCCCTTCAACAAGGATCGCCGTGAAGGCGGTTTCGACAAGGGTCGCAAATTCGGTGGCAAGCGCCGCGACAGCTAAACCCTGACTGCTAGCTAAAAAGGCCGCTCATCGAGCGGCCTTTTTGTTGCCTGTCGTTCATCCAGGCGACGCCGCAGCGCCACATGGGTGGGTGATATGGATGGGTACGTCCATGGCACACCCTTGATATCACTGATGGGTCGGCCTGACATCGTCCTGGCTGTGTGGGGATGTGGCAGGGAAGAACAGATAAACGCAGGGTAGCGGGGGTTGCGAGCCACTCCCGCATAAATAGGGAAGGATGCAGCAGCAAGAGCAGGCAGGGAGAGGCGCCCGGGCTCGTCTGTCCCGGTCTATGCCACGCGATGAAGGTAGCAAAAAGGCGACCTTGGGGTCGCCTTTTATGTTTATGCATCTATCTTGGGGGCTTAGAGCACCATGGCGGCAATCCAGCCGAAGATGATGAGCGGGATGTTGTAGTGGATGAAGGTGGGCACCACGCTGTCCCAGATATGGTCGTGCTGGCCGTCGGCGTTGAGGCCCGAGGTGGGGCCCAGAGTCGAGTCGGAGGCGGGAGAGCCCGCATCTCCCAGGGCGCCGGCGGTCCCTACCAAAGAGATGGTCGCCAGGGGGGAGAAGCCGAGGTGGATGCACAGCGGTACATAGATGGTGGCGATGATGGGCACGGTGGAGAAGGAGGAGCCGATCCCCATGGTGATGAGCAGGCCCACCAGCAGCATCAGGAAGGCGGCCAGTCCCTTGTGGCCGGCCATCATGCCGGAGACGGCCTGTACCAGGCTTTCCACCCCGTGAGTCTCTTTCATCACGGCAGCGAAGCCGGCGGCGGAGATCATGATAAAGCCGATGAGGGACATCATGCGCACACCCTGGGTGAAGGCATCCTGGCTCTCGCGGAACTTGATGACACCCCCACAGGTGAAGATGACGAAGCCGGCCAGTGCCCCCAGCACTATGCTGTTGGTCATCAGCTGCAGCCCCAGCGCCACGGCGATGGCCAGCAGGGCGACCCAGATGTGGTTGAGGTTGAGATCGACCGTCTCCGGTTCGGCGGCCAGGATCTGCTCCAGGTCATACTGGCGCGGCTTGCGGTAGCTGAAGAAGACGGCGATCAGCAGGCCGACGAACATGCCCAGCACCGGAATGGCCATCGCCAGCGGCAGCTGGCTGTGCTCGACCGGCACGCCGTTGTCGATGAGGTTCTTGGCCAGGATGTTGTTGAGGAAGATGCCGCCAAAGCCCACCGGCAGCAGCATATAGGTGGCGGTCAGGCCAAAGGTGATGACGCAGGCCACCTGACGACGGTCGATCTGCATCTGGGCCATGACGTGCAGCAGCGGCGGGATCAGGATGGGAATGAAGGCGATATGGACCGGGATCAGGTTCTGAGAGGAGATGGAGACCCCCAGCACCGAGCTGAGCAGCAAGGCCTTGACCCAGAGGATGCGTGAGCTGCTGGCATCCTTGCCGAGTTGGCTGATCACCTTGCGCGCCAGCAGATCCGTGATGCCGGAGCGGGAAATGGCGACTGCGAAGGCTCCCAGCATGGCGTAGGAGAGGGCGATCTCGGCGCCGCCACCCAGGCCACCGCTGAAGGTGCTGAGGGTCTGCTCGAGGGAGAGACCGCCGATCAGGCCGCCGACGATGGCGCCGATGGCGAGGGAGACCACCACATTGATCCGCAGCAGGCTGAGCACCAGCATCAGCGCCACCGCGATAACAACAGGATTCATTTGATTTCCTTATAGTATGTGTTGCTGTCTGTCGTGTGAAAGGCAGTTAGTTTGCGAAAAATGTGACAAATGTCGAGTAAAAAATCAGGTGAATGGCCTATCTACAGCATTCCCGGCGGTTCAGCCTCAAAGAAGGGTCTTGAGAGGTAAAAAACGGTGCTGGATGGGCCTTTTTTCGACACTCTGGTCAAACCAGATGGCTTCGCCAATGGCGCAAGAGAAGAGGCTGCCGTGGCAGCCTCTTGAGAAGGGGGCGTCGTTATTCGTTGGCGTCGTCGGCCGCCTCGTCCGGGTGGGCCGGGGGCCAGCCACCCAGACTCTTCCAGCGGTTGACGATATGACAGAACAGCTCGGTGGTGCGCTCGGTGTCGTAGAGGGCGGAGTGCGCCTCTTTATTGTCAAACGGAATGCGCGCGCTCTGGCACGCCTTGGCCAGCACCGTCTGGCCCAGCGCCAGGCCGGAGAGGGCGGCGGTGTCGAAGGTGGCAAATGGATGGAACGGATTGCGCTTGAGGCCGGCCCGCTCGGCGGCGGCCATGACGAAGCCGTGATCGAAGGTGGCGTTGTGGGCCACTATGATGGCGCGGCTGCAATCCTGCTCCTTCATCCCCTTGCGGATGCCCTTGAAGATCTCGGTCAGCGCCTCTTTCTCGCTGACGGCACCGCGCAGCGGATTGAAGGGGTCGATGCCGGTGAACTCCAGCGCCGCTTTTTCCAGATTGGCCCCTTCAAACGGCTCGACATGAAAATGGAAGATCTGGTCGGGTACGAGCCAGCCCTGCTCGTCCATCTTGAGGGTATAGGCGGCGATTTCCAGCAAGGCGTCGGTTCTGGCATTGAACCCGGCGGTTTCAACATCGATGACGACGGGGTAAAAGCCACGAAAACGGCCCTTGAGGGTGTGAACAGCGTCGGTCATGGTATCTCGGTCGGCGTGAAATGAGGCGGCATTATGGCAAAAAAGCCGGCCTTTGTCCCTCATCGGCCGCATTGGTGCGGTGGCCGATTCTATTATCGACACTCGGACTTATAATTGACCACTTCAACAATGGAATGGGGAGCAAGGATGAAGAAGCTGGGATTGGCGCACAAGATGTTGCTGGTGGTCTGCCTGCCACTGCTGGCCTTGCTGTTCTTCTCCGGCCGATACGTCTATGAGCGTTATCGGGTCGAGCAGGAGATGAGTCAGGCCCAGGCCGCACTAGAGGTGGTACGGGAGGCGGCGCAGCTGGCCCACGAGCTGCAAAAGGAGCGCGGCATGTCGGCCGGCTTCCTGGGTTCCGGCGGCAACAAGTTCCGCGATGCCCTGCCGGCGCAGCGCAAGCAGGTCGATACCCTGCTGCAGCGCTTTCGTGAGGATCCCGCCTTGCTGGCGCTCAAAGAGGTGCAGCAGGAGCTGGCCGGGCTCACCGCCATGCGCGAGCGGGTCAGTGCACTGGGGGTCGAGGTGGCGGAGCAGGTCAGTTTCTATACCCGGATGATCACCCAGTTGCTGGCGGTGGTGGATCGGATCAGCATCAATAGCCGGGATGCCACCATAGCGCTGCAGACCAATGCCTATGCCGCCTTTTTGCAGAGCAAGGAGCGGATGGGGCTGGAGCGGGCAACCTTGAGCAACGTGTTCGGCCGTGACGGCTTCACGCCGGCGCTGTTGCAGCAGTTCATCTCCCTGTTGGCGGCCCAGAATACCTATCTCGAGCGTTTCCAGGCGGTGGCGAGCCCCTCCCAGCGCCAGTTGTTGGCCGACAGCCTGGCCTTGCCGGTAGTGAGCAAGGTGGCCGACATGGAGAAGCTGGCGCTGGACAAGGCAGCCAGCGGCGGCTTCGGAGTGGATGCCGAAGCCTGGTTTGCCCTGAGCACCGACAAGATCAGCCTGCTCAAGGAGAGCGAAGACCGCCTCTATCAGCAGCTGTCCGAGCGGGTGGATCAGATGCGGGCGAAGAGCGCCAGCGACTTCTGGTGGGCCGCCACCGGAGTCCTGCTGTGCGTGCTGCTCACCAGCTTCGTCTGCTGGCGGGTAGTGCGGGATCTGCATCTGGGCTTCATGGCCCTGCACCATACCTTCAAGCGGCTGGTACAGGAGAACGATCTGACGGTGCGGGTCAACTGGCGATCCGGTGACGAACTGGGGGCATTGTCGCGGGATCTGAACCACTTCCTCGAACATCTGGAAGGGCTGATGCTGGCGGTGCGCCGCTCCTGCGAGGTGCTGGCCCGCAGCGCCGCCGCCTCGGCCAACGTCATTGCCGACGTCAACGCCGGGGTGGCCAAGGGATTTGGTCAGGTGGATCTGGTGGCGACAGCCGCCACCGAGATGGCCTCGACGGTGGCCGAGATCGCGCGCAACGCGACCCAGACATCGCTCGCGACCCAGCAGGCCATCGGCCGGGCCCGGCAGGGTGATAAGGAGGTGGATCAGACCATCGATGCCATCCAGCAGGTCGCGGGCACCTTGAGTGATACCCAGCAACTGGTGGACAGCCTACATCAGGACACTGAGTCGGTGGGCGAGGCGCTCAATCTCATCAAGCAGATCTCGGATCGCACCAACCTGCTGGCCCTCAACGCCGCCATCGAGGCGGCCCGCGCCGGCGAATCCGGTCGCGGTTTTGCGGTGGTGGCGGAAGAGGTGCGGGCGCTGGCGTCGCGCACCCAGCAGGCCGCCGACGACATAGAGCGGATGCTGGTGCGGCTGCGGCAGGGGGCCAATCAGGCGGTGACTGCCATGCACCTGGGGACCGAGCAGGCGGGGCTGAGTGTGACAGAGGCCAAGCGGGCGGGCAGCGAGCTGACCGACATCGTCAACGAGGTGCGCAAGGTGAGCGACATGACCGCCCAGGTGGCCACCGCCACCGAGGAGCAACGCTATGTCACCGACGACATCCAGCACAACGTGATGACCATCCGTGAGGTGTACGAGGCACACCGCCTGCACTCGGAAACCCTGCAGCAAAACAGCGCCGAGCTGGATCTGCTGGCGCGGGAGCTGGCGGGGCGCATCGCCCGCTTCAAACTGATGGACGCTACCTCGACCCACTGATCGGTTTGCCCTAAAGCTTGTCCTGCCCCTGCCGATATCTAACCTGAGATCGTGTGGAGGGCAGGCAGTTGAACGCTTGGATGTTGGGGTTGGTCAGCATATCCGTGAGTATGCAGTTACAGGCGGGAGTCACCGAGTTCGGTGCCGGCCTGGATCAATCCGTCTGGCGCTTGACCTCCGACACCCAGGTGGAGTGCCGGCTCGAGCACCCCATCCCCAACTGGGGTACAGGGGCATTCGTCAGTCGCGCCGGTCGCAAGATCAATCTGGATTTCGAGCTCAAGGGGCTGCGCCAGCAGGCCCAGACCCAGACCGTCAGCCTGGGCATCATGCCGCCGGTCTGGCGCCCTGGCATTGCCGGGCGGGAAGTGAGTCAGCTGCGCTTTTACCAGCAGTTTGACGGGCTGGTGGAGGGGCAGACCGCCTGGACCATGCTGGACGAGCTGGAAGGGGGCGCATGCCGACCTTCCAGTACCGCGACTGGTATCGGCAGAATCGGCCGGTGCGGGTCTCGCTCTCCTCGGTCAACTTCCGGGTCAAGTATCAGGCCTTCGTGGATTGCCTCAATGGCCTGTTGCCCTACAGTTTCAACGACATCGCTTTCAGCGTGCTCACCTATGACAAGAACAGTGACGAGCTGTCGCTGGCCTCCAAGCGGCGGCTGGCGATGATTGGCGAGTATGTGAAGGTGGACAAGAGCATCGACGTGGTGGTGATCGACGCCTACAGCGACAGCTATGGCGGCCGCTGGCCGAACCAGAAGCTCTCCGAAAAACGGGCCGATGCCATCAAGAAGGTGTTTGTGGATCTGGGTATCGAACCCGGCAAGATCTCGGTGGAGGGGCACGGTGAGAAGCAGCACGTCGCCTCCAACGAAACCGAAGATGGTCGTGCCAAGAACCGGCGGGTGGTGATCAACATGGGCCGCAACGGCGCCATCTGAGGTAAACCCATCCATGAAAAAAGAGCGCCGTGGCGCTCTTTTTTGTTTTTCGGGGATGAGTCTGGATCAGAAGCTGTCGCCGAGGCCGCTGCCGGCATCCTTCTTGGCGATCAGCTCAATCTTGTAACCGTCCGGATCTTCCACGAAGGCGATGACGGTGGTGCCACCCTTGACCGGGCCCGGCTCGCGGGTGATCTTGGCACCGGCGGCGCGCAGCGCCTCGCAGGTGGCGTAGATGTCGTCCGCTTCCAGTGCGATGTGACCGTAGGCCGAGCCCAGCTCGTACTCGCTGACACCCCAGTTGTAGGTGAGCTCGATCACCGCTTCATCTTTCTCGTCACCGTAGCCGACGAAGGCCAGGGTGTACTTGTATTCGCTGTTCTCGCTCTTGCGCAGCAGTTTCATCCCCAGCACTCGGGTATAGAAGTCGATGGAGCGTTGCAGATCGCCGACGCGCAACATGGTATGCAGGATTCTCATTGCTCAATTCTCCGGGTAGTGGTTCTTGTGGTATTGGGGCCGCCCAAGGGAGCGGATACCGGCGCTTGGCTCAAGCCCGTGCTCGCCAGGAGCGGCGCCATGGCTACGCCGCTTGCGAGCCGGCAGCCGTGTTCAGCTCTCCGGGTAGACCTTTTCCTTGTACTCGCACAAGTCCTCGATGATACAGGAACCGCAGCGCGGTTTGCGAGCCAGACAGGTGTAGCGTCCGTGCAGGATCAGCCAGTGGTGCACGTCCAGCTTGAATTCGGCGGGAACCACCTTGAGCAGCTTCTCCTCCACCTGATCGACGTTCTTGCCCACCGCAAAGCCGGTGCGGTTGGAGACCCGGAAGATATGGGTATCGACGGCGATGGTGGGCCAGCCGAAGGCGGTGTTGAGCACCACGTTGGCGGTCTTGCGGCCGACTCCGGGCAGGGCCTCGAGGGCCTCGCGGTTCTCCGGCACCTCGCCACCGTGGCGCTCCAGCAGGATGGCGCAGGTCTTGATGACGTTCTCGGCCTTGGTGTTGAACAGGCCAATGGTCTTGATGTACTCCTTGACCCCGTCTACCCCCAGTTCCAGCATGGCCTGGGGGGTGTTGGCTACCGGGTAGAGCTTGTCGGTGGCCTTGTTGACGCTGACATCGGTGGCCTGGGCCGACAGCAGCACGGCGATCAGCAGCTCGAACGGCGTCTTGAAGTTGAGCTCGGTGGTGGGGTGGGGGTTGTCGTCCCGCAGTCGCTCCAGTATCTGCCTACGTTTCTGATTGTTCATGGCTCTCTCTTGGCTCAGAGCTGGGTCGCGCGGGCACCCGCGGCCGGCACGCTGCAGTGGGCCTTCTCGGCGCTCTGCTTGCGACCCATCCAGTCGTTGATGGCGTTCTTGCCGGCGATCATCAGGCCGAGACCGATGAAGCCGCCAGGGGGCAGGATTGCCAGCAGCAGGCTGGCATCGGCGTGGAACAGCTCGATGCGCAGTGACTTGGCCCACTCTCCCAGCAGCAGGTCGGCACCGTCGAACAGGGTGCCCATGCCGATGATCTCGCGCAGCCCACCCAGCACCAGCAGCACCAGAGTAAAGCCGAGCCCCATCATGAAGCCGTCGAGGGCCGCCAGCAGCGGCGGGTTCTTGGATGCATACGCCTCGGCCCGGCCGATGATGACGCAGTTGGTGACGATGAGGGCGATGAAGATGCCGAGCGCCTGATAGAGGCCGTAGGTGTAGGCGTTCATCAGCAACTGCACGCTGGTCACCAGCGCCGCGATGATCATCACGTAGACCGGGATGCGAATATCCTTGGGCACCAGGTTGCGCACCAGCGAGATGGCGAGGTTGGAGCTGACCAGCACCGCCATGGTGGCAAGGCCGAGCCCCAGCGCGTTGGTGAAGGTGGAGGAGACTGCCAGGGTGGGGCAGAGGCCCAGCACCTGCACCAGAGAGGGGTTGTTCTTCCACAGCCCCTGCAGCATCAGCTCTTTGAGCTCTTCGCGGCGGCCATTGCTCTCGCTGAGCGGGCTCTGCCCGTCAATCACATCGACTTGTTCCATAGCTTGTGCTCCGGCGTTAGGGGGTGGCGTCACAGGCGGGGGCGTCGCGCAGCAACTCTGGGTGCTCCTGTTGCAGCAGCAACAGGTTCTTCACCGCCTTGACCACCGCCCGGGGGGTGATGGTGGCGCCGGTGAAGGCGTCGAACTCGCCGCCGTCTTTCTTCACGGCCCAGCTGGCTTCGTTGTCGTGGCTGAGAAACTTGCCGACGAAGCTGTTGATCCAGTCCGATTTTTTCAGCTCGATCTTGTCGCCAAGGCCGGGGGTTTCCTTGTGGGCCAACACCCGCACAGCGCTCACGGCGCCCTTGGCATCGGTGCCCACGATGAGGCGAATGGCCCCACTGTAGCCATCGGGAGCCACGGTTTCCAGCGCGTAGCCGGTGATTTCGCCCTGCTTGGTCGCGGTGTAGAGCGGCATGGCTTGGTCGCTGCCCAGATAGCGTCTGCTCTGTACCAGCTTGCAGCTGGCGACCAGATCGTTGTCATAGCTCCCCTCCGGCAGCAGGGCGGAGAGGGTGCGCAGCTTCTCCAGCTGCTGCTGGTGGGCGATCCGCCCCTGGGTCAGCTCGTTGGTCAGCACCACCACGGCGGTGCAGGCGAGGGCAAACAGGGCGAGAGTGACGCCGTTTTTGCGCATGCTCTTTAACATTGCATCATTCCTGAGGGTGAGGTGTGCGCGAGGGTCATTTGCGACGGGCTCCGTAAACTTTCGGGCGGGTCAGGCTGTCGATCAGGGGAACGCACAGGTTGGCCAGCAGCACGGCAAAGGCGAAGGCATCCGGATAGCCGCCAAAACGACGGATGACATAGACCAGCACGCCGATGAGCACACCATAGACCAGGCGGCCGCGTGGGGTGGTACTGGCACTCACCGGATCGGTGGCAATGAAGAAAGCCCCGAGCATGGTGGCACCGCTGAACAGGTGCAGCATGGGCGTGGCAGTGGCATCCGGGGTTGCCAGATAGCCCAGGGTGGCGGCCAGCAGCAATGAGCCCAGCACGGCAGTCGGAATGCGCCAGTTGATCACCTTCTGCTGCAGCAGGAACAGGCCGCCCAGCAGGTAACCGAGGTTGACCCAGCTCCAACCGATGCCGCCCCAGCCTTCGAAGACGGTGTGGGTCATCACCTCGCCGGTGGTGAGGCCCTGAGTCAGTCCGGTTTTCAGGGTGTCGAGCGGCGTGGCCATGGTCAGCCCATCCACCCCCTGCTTGAGCTGCGCCATGCTGTAACCGTCGAGGCTGAAGCCGGTGAAGATCACCGAGGCCGCATCGCCAAAGCCGATGTCATAGGCGGCGATGCTGGAGGGCGGCAGCCAGCTGGTCATCTGCACCGGGAAGGAGACCAACAGCAGCACATAGGCCACCATGGCGGGGTTGAACAGGTTTTGACCCAGCCCGCCATAGAGGTGCTTGGCGATGATGATGGCAAACGCCGTGCCCAGTACCAGCATCCACCAGGGCAGTAGCGGCGGCAGGGAGAGACCGATCAGCACGGCGGTCAGGGCCGCGCTGCCATCCAGCAGGGCCGGTTTGACAGGGCGTCCGCGCAAGCGCAGCACCAGCGCCTCCGAACCCAGCGCTGTGACCAGCGCCAGCAGGATCTGGATCAGGGTGCCCCAACCAAAGAACCAGCTCTGCGCCAGAAAACCGGGCAGGCAGGCCAGGATCACCAGCAACATCAGGGTTTGGGTCTGTTTGCGGTTGTGGGCAAACGGCGCACTCGCGATATTGAACATGGATCAGTGGCTCTTGTCGGTCGATGGAGAAGGAGAGGCCTGGGCTGCTGCTTCGGCCGCCAGTTTGCGGGCCTTGGCACGGGCCACGGCGGCGGCAATGGCCGCTTTCTTGGGATCCGCATCGGCGGCTGGTTGCGGTGCATCGGCAGCCGGTGCAGCTACGGTGGTCACCTCGGGTTTGGCAGTTGCCTCCTCGTCTTGCACCTCTGCGGGCTTGGCAACGGCCTCCTCACCTTGTGCCTGAGCGGCCTTCTTGGCCTTGGCACGGGCGATGGCGGCAGCAATGGCCGCCTTCTTGGGGTCGACCTCGGCGGCTGAGTCAGGCTGCGGCGCTGCGGCAGGGACTGCCACGACGGCCCCTTCACCTTCGGTCTCGGCTATGTTCCCTTGCACCTGAGCAGCCTTCTTTGCCTTGGCGCGGGCGATGGCAGCAGCGATAGCCGCCTTCTTGGGATCAGCATCGGCGACTGAGTCAGGCTGCGGCGCTGCTGCAGGGGCTGCCACGGCAGCCTCTTCACTTTCGGCCACGGCTGCGTCCCCTTGCGCCTGAGCGGCCTTCTTGGCCTTGGCGCGGGCAATGGCAGCCGCAATGGCGGCCTTCTTGGGATCCGTATCGGCAGCGGGGTCAGACTGGGGCGCTGCTGCAGGAATATCCGCAGCCGTTTCATCACCTTGCGTGCTGGCGGCTTTTTTGGCTTTGGCACGGGCGATGGCGGCAGCAATGGCGGCCTTTTTGGGATCCGTATCGGCAGCTGAGTTAGGCTGCGGCGCTGCAGCAGGGCTATCCACAGCCGCTGCTTCGCCGGGCTCCTGAGCTGCTTTTTTGGCCTTGGCACGTGCCAGTGCCGCCGCAATGGCGGCTTTCTTGGCATCCTGCCCGTCCGTTGCCGCTACATCAGCCTGGGCCGAGTCGGGCTCGCTGGCGGCCGCCTTGGCGGCGCGGCGGGCGATGGCCTCTTGCTTGCGCGCCTCGCGGGCTGCAATCATGGCGCTGTTGTCCGGTGCGAGTTCGCTGGCACCAACGGGTGCTGCGTCCTGCTTGGCCTTGATGCGGGCCAGTGCGGCGGCCACCGGATCTTCTCCGCCGGCCGCCGTCATGGCCTGGCGACGCTGGGCGGCAGCCTCGGCATGGCGGGCTTCGCGGGCGGCTTTTTCCCGTTCGAAGCGGGCCTGCTTGGCCTCGAAGCGCTGCTTGGCGCGCTCGGCCTTCTCGGCTTCGGCACGCGCCTCGCGGATGTCATCCTTGGCAATCTTGTAGTACTGCACCAGCGGGATCTCGCTTGGGCAGACCCAGGCACAGGCGCCGCACTCGATGCAGTCGAACAAGTTGAGCCCCTCGGCCTTGTCGTACTCCTTGGCCCGGCTGTACCAGTAGAGTTCTTGGGGCAGCAGGTTGGCCGGACAGGCATCGGCACAGGCGCTGCAGCGAATGCAGGCCTGCTCCGGACCGGGCGGCGGCAGCTCGGCCCGGGTGGGGGAGAGCAGGCAGTTGGTGGCCTTGACTACCGGCACCATGGCATGGGGCAGGGTGAAGCCCATCATGGGGCCGCCCATGATCACCCGCTGATCCGCCTCGGGCTGCAGCTCGAAACGCTGCAGCAACCAGCGCACCGGGGTGCCCAGCAGCACCCAGGCGTTGCCCGGTTTCTTGAAGGCGTCGCCGGTGAGGGTGACGATGCGGGAGATGAGCGGCTCGCCGTCGATGATGGCGCGCTTGATGGCAAACACGGTGGCCACGTTGAGCACCATGATGCCCATGTCCACGGCGCGGCCCCCCTTGGGAACCTGGCGGCCGGTGAGCAGCTCGATGGTCTGCTTGGCTCCGCCCGAGGGGTACTTGGTGGGCACCGTCTTGACCAGTACGTCTTCGTCCGTGGCATGACGGGTCAGCTCACCGATGGCGGCCGGCTTGTTGTCTTCCACCCCGATCAGGGTCAGTTTGGGCTTGAGCAGGTGCTTGAGCACCCGGATGCCGTCCATGATCTCGTCGGCATACTCCTGCATCAGCCGGTCATCGGTGGTGATGTAGGGCTCGCACTCCAGCCCGTTGACGATCAGGATCTCGGTCAGCTGACCGCGGCCATCAAGCTTGCTGTGGGTCGGGAACACTGCACCACCGAGGCCCGCGATGCCGGCCTGCTGGATGCGCTCGAGCAGCTCGCCCCGCTCCAGATTCCAGTAGTCGCTGCGGCCCTGACGTTCACCCCAGGCATCTTCGCCATCCGGGGTGAGGGTGATGCAGAGATCGTCGAGACCCGAGGGGTGAGCCACCGTGTGGTGACCGATGGCGGTGATGGTGCCGGAGGTGGAGGCGTGCACCGGCACGAAACGCCCCTTGTCATGGCGAGTGAGCGGCTGGCCTTTCTTGACCTTGTCGCCGACCCGTACCAGCAGGTCGCCGGCCGGGCCCGCGTGCTGGCGCACCGGGATGATGAGCTGGGGTGGCAGACCGGCGTCCACCACCGGGGTGAGACTGGATTGGTCTTTGTTTTCGGGAGGGTGAATACCGCCGTGAAAATCCCACAGAGTGCCGGCTTTGATGCGTTCGAGTAAGGACTGCATGGTTACTTATTCCACTATCTTGACCGGAATGGCGACGTTGGCCAGATCCCACTTCCAGTTGTCGACCGTGGTCGGCACCGGGATCATTTCGATACAGTCGGTCGGGCAGGGATCGACACAGAGATCGCAGCCGGTGCACTCGTCGGCAATGACGGTGTGCATCGCCTTGGTGGCGCCGACGATGGCGTCGACCGGGCAGGCCTGGATGCACTTGGTGCAGCCGATGCATTGATCTTCATGAATGAAGGCGACTTTCTTGATGGGGGCGGCGGCCTCGGCGCCGCCCAGCGGCTGGGGTTCGACCCCCATCAGGTCGGCAATCTTGCGCATGGTGGCATCGCCACCTGGCACGCACTTGTTGATCTGGTCGCCATTGGCCAGTGCCTCGGCGTAGGGCTTGCAGCCCGGGTAGCCGCACTGGCCGCACTGGGTTTGCGGCAGCAGGGCGTCGAGCTGATCGACGATGGGATCGGCTTCCACATGAAATTTGACGGCGGCAAAGCCCAGGATGATGCCGAAGGCCAGAGCCAGCAGAGCCAACACCAGAACGGCAAAGAGTATGTGAGTCATAGCGCTATATCTTGATGAGGCCGGTAAAGCCCATAAAGGCCAGCGACATCAGGCCGGCGGTGATCATGGCGATGGAGACGCCGCGAAACGGGGTCGGGACGTCAGCGGCCACCAGACGTTCGCGCATGGCGGCAAACAGGATCAGCACCAGCGAGAAACCGGTGGCGGCGCCAAAGCCGTAAATGATGCTCTGGATGAAATTGTGGTGCTCGTTGATGCTGAGCAGGGCTACACCCAGTACGGCGCAGTTGGTGGTGATGAGCGGCAGGAAGATGCCCAGCAGACGATAGAGAGTAGGGCTGCTTTTGCGGATAACCATCTCGGTAAATTGAACCACGACAGCGATCACAAGAATGAAGGCGAGCGTGCGCAGGTAGGCGATGTTCAGCGGGATCAGGATATAGTGTTCCATCAGATAGGAACTTGCGCTGGCCAGGGTCATCACGAAGGTGGTCGCCAGCCCCATGCCGATGGCGGTTTCCAGTTTGCCGGAGACGCCCATGAAGGGGCAGAGGCCGAGGAATTTCACCAGCACGAAGTTGTTAATCAGCACAGTGCCGACCAATAAAAGCAGGTACTCAGTCATTGCAGGTTGGTTATCCGGTGTGAAGGCGGCGGTATTATCTGATTTTAGGTGCCTTTTAACAACCGCAAGGCCGCATGGTTATTATTCAAATAGCCAATTTCATGGAGGAAAGGTGCGCCCTTTACCCATTTTTACCCTGACCCTGGCGATGCTGCTCTGGTCCAGCTCCTTCATCGCGCTCAAGCACGTGCTGGGGGTCTGGGGCTTCGGCCAGGTGCTGTTCATGCGCATGAGCGTGGCGGCGCTTTGCTGGCTGTGCTGCTACCGCTATCTCGGCAATTTCCGCTACCAGAAAGGGGACTGGCGCTGGCTGGCGTTGATGGGGGCTCTGGAGCCCTGTCTCTATTTCCTGCTGGAGGTCAACGCCCTGCGCTACACCAGTGCCGGTCAGGCCGGCATGGTCTGTGCCCTGTTGCCGCTCATCGTGGCGCTGGTGGCCTTCGTGCTGATCCGCGAGCGGGTGAGCCGGCGCCAGTTGCTCGGCTTTGCCATCGCCATCTTCGGTATCGCGCTGCTCGGCTTTGGCAGCGGGACGGATGAATTTGCCCCCAATGCCCTGCTTGGCAACAGCTTGGAGATGGCGGCCATGTTCTGCGCCGCGACCTACTCGGTGGTGTTCAAGAAGCTCTGCAGCCGCTACAGCGTGCTGACCCTGACTGCGTTGCAGGCCTTCGTCGGCACCCTCTTCTTCGCCCCCTTTGCCTTTGGCGAACCCTGGCCGACGGCCTGGGTCTGGCAGGACATGGCGGTTATCGTCTTTCTCGGCGCCTGCGTGACCCTGGGGGCTTACCTGCTCTACAACTGGTCGGTGACCCAGGTGAAGGTGACGCTGGCGGCGGCCTACGTCAATCTCATCCCGGTGTTCACCCTGCTGCTGGCCTATCTGCTGCTGGGGGAGACCCTCAACGCCTTGCAATGGGTGGCCTGCGGCGCTGTGCTGCTGGGGATCGCGGTGGGACAACTGCCGGCCAGGCGCGCCCGGATGCCGGCGGCCACCACAGGCCCGTGATGGCCGCAAATTGACGACAGTCAGGGCTGGTAGCCGTGATGAGCGGGATCATGAGTGATATGAGGTTACTGGTGCAGGCGCGACTGCTGCTTGGCCACCATCCCTTCACCCTGGCCGATGCGCGGGCACTGGAGGCGCTGGAAGAGGAAGCGGTGGGCGAGGAGGGGCTCTGTATCGCCGAGCTGGGGGAGAGCGCCCTGCTGCAGGCGGATGATGAGGCCGGGTACTGTCTGTCTGGGCAGGATTGACGCTTTGATCGGAAGATAAAAAACACGGGGCCTGGCCCCGTGTGTTGTGATGGCGAGGCCCCTAGATGGAGAGGCCCTTGACGGTGTCCGACACCGAGTTGGCGTCCTCGATGATCTCCTGAATGACACCGGCAATGATGTCGGCCTGGGCCTGGCCCGCCATCGCCTTGTCCGATACCACCGAGACGGTCTGGGTGATCCTGGAGGTGATGTCGGAGTTGAGCCGGATGACGGAGACTATCTCGCCGGTGGAGGTGGAGGTTCTCGCCGCCAGCTGGCGCACTTCATCGGCCACTACCGCAAACCCGCGGCCCTGCTCGCCGGCGCGGGCCGCCTCGATGGCGGCGTTGAGCGCCAGCAGGTTGGTCTGATCCGCGATGCTGCTGATGGTCGAGATGATGGACTCGATGCTTCTGGATTGCTGGTTGAGGTTCTCTATCTGCCGGCTGACTTCACTGACCGAGCTGTTGATGTGGGCCGAGGTTTCCAGCACCTTGTCGATCACCTCCCGGCCCCTGGCGGCGCTCAGCACCGTCTCTCCGGCGATGGCGCAGGCCTTCTGGGCCGCTTCGCGCACCGAGATGGACTTCTCCACCCGTTCGCTGATGTCACTCGCCAGCTTGATGATTTTGATCACCTTGCCTTCGTGGTTGAAGATGGGGTTGTAGGTGGCCTCCAGCCAGATCTTCTCGCCGTGGCGGCCACGGCGCATGAAGAGCCCGGACTGGATGGAGCCCGTCCCCAGATCCCGCCAGAAGTTGGGATTCTGCTGATAGAACTCCTCGTCACAGAACATGCGGTGGGATTGGCCCACCACCTCGTCCAGCCGGTAGCCGAAGCAGTGCAGAAAATTCTGGTTGGCGGTGATGACGGTGCCATCGGGCTGGAAGTCGATGACGGCCAGGGATTTGTCCAGTGCCGCCAGCAGAGCCTGGCTGCGTTCCAGGGTGGATTGCTGCTCGGTGACGTTGGAGGCCACCTTGGCTACCTTGATCACCTTGCCATCGAGGAGGATCGGAAAGTAGCTGGCCTCGAGCCAGACCGCCTTGCCCGATTTGGCCTGCCGGATGAAACGGCTGTTGCGGGATTCCCCTCTGCGCAGATCCTGCCACAGCTGCTCATATTCACGGGTTTTCACGTCCTCGGGAAAGCAGAGGGCGCTGTGGTGCTTGCCAATTACCTCCTCCCGGGCGTAACCCATGATGGCGAGAAAGCGATCGTTGACGAAGGTGACCACCCCCTCCGGGGTGAACTCGATATAGGGAACCCGTGACTGGATGGCCTGCTCAAAGGCGCCAAGTTCTGCGATCTGTGCCGCTTGTTCACTCTTTTCACTTCTACCCGTGCGATTCCAAAACATGGCTGAGCTCCTTGTTAAGACCCTGGTGAGGCCTTCCATGACAATACCCGACCGGCTGAATATTAGTACAGGTTGTTTGGCTGTCACCTCAGCCATCAGGGGTAATTGTCTGTTTTGTCATTATCAATCTTGCCATGTTGGCAAGCCGTGCAGAGGGGTGGGGAGGCCGGTCCTGCTCCGCAGTCTGACGGCAGGCTCCTGCGGCGGCATTTGTCCCACGCTTTGCTCATTTTCCCTGCGATTCAACACATCAGAGCACCTTATCGCGGCAAGATGAGGTATCTTATGCCCCGATTTCATCCATTAAACGGATCCGAGACCCAAAATGATCATCAAACCCAAGGTTCGCGGCTTTATCTGCACCACCACTCATCCGGTCGGTTGTGAAGCCAATGTTCGTCGCCAGATCGCTTATACAAAGGCCAAGGGAACCATCGAAAATGGTCCCAAGAAGGTGCTGGTGATCGGCGCTTCCACCGGTTATGGCCTGGCTTCCCGCATTGCCGCCGCCTTTGGCTCCGGCGCTGCCACCCTCGGTGTCTTCTTCGAAAAAGCCGGTAGCGAGACCAAGACTGCCACCGCCGGCTGGTACAACTCCGCCGCCTTCGACAAGGCCGCCAAAGAGGCTGGCCTCTACGCCAGGAGCATCAATGGCGATGCCTTCTCCAACGAATGCCGCGCCAAGGTGATCGAGCTCATCAAGCAGGATCTGGGTCAGATTGATCTGGTGGTCTACTCCCTGGCCTCGCCGGTGCGCAAGCTGCCGGATACCGGTGAAGTGGTGCGCTCTGCCCTCAAGCCCATCGGCGAGGTCTACACCACCACTGCCATCGACACCAACAAGGATCAGATCATCACCGCCACCGTCGAGCCGGCGAATGAGGAAGAGATCCAGAACACCATCACCGTCATGGGTGGTCAGGATTGGGAGCTGTGGATGGCGGCCCTGCGCGATGCAGGCGTGCTGGCCGACGGCGCCAAGTCCGTTGCCTACTCCTACATCGGCACCGACCTGACCTGGCCAATCTACTGGCACGGTACTCTGGGCCGCGCCAAGGAAGATCTGGACCGCGCCGCTGCCGCCATCCGTGGCGATCTGGCTGCCAAGGGCGGTACCGCCCACGTGGCCGTGCTGAAATCCGTGGTAACTCAGGCCTCTTCCGCCATTCCGGTGATGCCGCTCTACATCTCCATGGCCTTCAAGATCATGAAGGAGAAGGGCATTCACGAAGGCTGCATGGAGCAGGTTGACCGCATGATGCGCACTCGCCTCTACGCTGCCGACATGGCGCTGGACGATCAGGCCCGCATCCGTATGGATGACTGGGAACTGCGCGAAGACGTGCAGCAGACCTGCCGCGACCTGTGGCCCTCCATCACCAGCGAGAACCTCTCCGACCTGACCGACTACACCGGTTACAAACAGGAGTTCCTGCGTCTGTTCGGTTTCGGGCTGGACGAGGTGGATTACGATGCGGATGTGAATCCGGACGTGCAATTTGATGTGGTCGAGCTCTGAGTCTGACCCAAGTGAAAACAGGGCCCCGCGGGGCCCTGTTTTTTTGGCAAAAATCCCGCTAAGTTACGGAATTTTATTATCCGCGATCACCTTTTTCCCATATCAAACCCGCTAGTCTGGCGGTGATCGGATCACATGACGGCATTGCCGAGGTACGGAAGCTATGACCACTCCACATGAAGCGCCCAAAAAGCGCCAACTCCCCACTGTCTATACCCTGCTTTTCATCATCATCGCCCTGATGGCGGCCCTGACCTGGGTGCTGCCGGCGGGCAAATACAACTATGTGACTGCCAAGACCCAGCAGCCGGTGGCGGCAGCCGCCGTGGCCGACTACAGCGGCGATGAGCGACTGTTGCCGGTGCCCGGCAGCTACACCGAGCTCCCCTCCCAACCGCAGGGGGTATTCGATGTGCTCAAGGCGCCCATCCAGGGCTTTCACAAGGCAGCCGACGTGGCGCTGTTCGTGCTCATCATCGGTGGTTTCCTGGCGGTGACCATGCAGAGCGGGGCGCTGGATGCCGGGGTGGGGGCCATCGTGCGCGGCTTTGCCGGGCGTGAGCGGCTGTTGATCCCGGTGCTGATCGCTCTCTTTGCCCTCGGCGGCTCCACCTTCGGCATGGCGGAGGAGACGGTGGCCTTCTGGGCACTGATCGTGCCGGTGATGATGGCGGCGGGCTTTGATCGCATGGTGGCGGCCGGGATTATCCTGCTTGGCTCCGGGGTCGGGGTGCTCGCCTCCACCGTCAACCCGTTTGCCACCGGCATCGCCTCCGGTTTTGCCGGCATTCCCATCGGTGAGGGGATTGGCCTTAGGGTTGTGCAGTGGCTGCTGCTGGTGATCTTCGCCTCCTGGTTCGTGATGCGCTACGCCAAGCAGGTGCAGCAGGACAAGTCCCGCTCCGTGCTGGCCGACATCGCCTATGACGACGAGTTCTCCCAGATGAAGAGCGGCAATCTCGCTTTCAGCGGCAAGCAGAAGCTCACCATGCTGGTGTTCTTCGGCACCTTCCTGCTGATGATCTATGCGGTGGTGCCCTGGTCGGATCTGGGCATCGATCTGCTGCCTACCCTGGGCTGGTGGTTCGACGAGCTCTCCACCCTGTTTTTCAGCGCTTCCATCCTGATCGCGCTGATCAACCGGATGCCGGAGTCCAACTACGTGGCGACCTTCCTGAGCGGCGCTCGGGATCTCATCGGGGTGGCGCTGGTGGTGGCGGTGGCGCGCGGCATCTATGTGGTGATGGAACATGGCGTCATCATCGACACCATTTTGCACTGGGCCGAGGGGCTGGTGAGCGGGCTGTCGTCGTCGGTCTTCATCCTGATGGCCTATCTGGTGCACATCATCCTGAGCTTCTTCATCCCGTCCACCTCGGGGCTGGCGACCGTCTCCATGCCGCTGATGGGGCCGCTGGCGGACTTCTCCGGCATCTCGCGGGATCTGGTGATCACCGCCTATCAGTCCGCCTCCGGCTGGATCAACCTGTTCGCCCCCACCGCCGCTCATCTGGTGGCGGGGCTGGCGCTGGCCAAGATCCCCTATGATCGCTTCGTGCGCTGGGTGCTGCCCTTCATCATCGGGGTGGCCCTCATCACCATGGCGGTGCTGGTAGCCGGTGCCCTGCTGCACGGCTGATGGCACGGATAGAAAACGACAGACAACAAAAAGGCTCCCGCGGGAGCCTTTTTCATGAGCCTTGCTTACTGCTTGTAGCCCTTGAGGAAGCGGGCGAGACGGCCGATGGCCTCTTCCAGCTCCTCTTCCCGGGGCAGGAACACCAGCCGGAAGTGATCCGGCGCTGGCCAGTTGAATCCAGTACCTTGTACCAGCAGCAATTTTTCCTGCTGCAGCAGATCGAACACCATCTTCTGGTCGTCGCGGATGTCATACACCTTGGGGTCGAGGCGCGGGAACATGTAGAGCGCCCCCTTGGGTTTGACGCAGGAGACCCCAGGGATGTCGTTGAGCAGCTCCCACGCCTTGTCGCGCTGGCGGCGCAGGCGGCCGCCCGGCAGGATCAGCTCGTTGATGCTCTGGTAGCCACCCAGGGCGGTCTGGATGGCGTGCTGCATCGGCACGTTGGCACACAGCCGCATGGAGGCCAGCATCTCCAGTCCCTCGATGTAGCCCTTGGCACGGCCCTTGGGACCGGTGATGACCATCCAGCCCTGACGGAAGCCACAGGCACGGTAAGCCTTGGAGAGGCCGTTGAAGGTCACCACCATCACATCGTCGCACAGGGTGCAGACGCTGGTGTGGGAGATGTCATCGTAGAGGATCTTGTCGTAAATTTCGTCGGCGAAAATGATGAGGTTGTGCTGACGGGCGATCTCGATCACTTCAAGCAAAAATTCGCTGCCGTAGACGGCGCCGGTCGGGTTGTTGGGGTTGATCAGCACCAGGCCGCGGGTGCGCGGGGTGATGCGGGCGCGGATGTCGTCGAGATCCGGATACCAGTCAGCCCCTTCGTCGCAGCGGTAGTGCACCGCATGGCCACCGGAGAGGGTGACGGCGGCGGTCCAGAGCGGGTAGTCGGGGGAGGGCACCAGCATCTCGTCGCCGTTGTTGAGCAGCGCCTGCATCGCCATCACGATGAGCTCGCTGGCGCCGTTGCCGATGTAGATGTCGTCGATGTCGACCTTGCGCATCCCTTTCTGCTGGTAGTACTGCATCACCGCCTTGCGGGCCGAGAACAGCCCCTTGGAGTCGCAGTAGCCCTGGCTGAGCGGCATGTTGAGGATCACATCCTTGATGATCTCTTCCGGTGCATCGAAACCGAACGGGGCCGGGTTGCCGATGTTGAGCTTGATGATGCGGTGGCCTTCGTCTTCGAGACGGCGAGCTTCTTTATGCACCGGGCCGCGGATGTCATAGCAGACATCGTCGAGCTTGTGCGACTTGTCGATAGTGAACATGGTGACTGTGATTCCTTCCCCTGGGGGCGCGTTGGCGAAAAAGGCGTTTTTTAGTATCAAATTTCCTTTCCCCTATTCTTCACAGAATTGAATGCTAGAACAATCCTCTTTTTAGTAGAATTCCCTGATTTTTAGCCCTAAAACAGGGTTGCTCAAACGTTAAATTCAGCACGATCGTTTGTGGTAACCGAGTTTCACCAGTGAAAGATGAGGGGCTGATTAACAAAGCTACCCGACTGTGTTGAAATATTCATTCTCGCTGGCACGATTGGCTTGCGTGAAAAATGCCATAATTTTTGTCGGCGCCGGCCCCAAAAGCAGAGCATGTGGTCTGCGCGCCATGCTGGCGCCGCTTGGCGTCGATATCGAAGGAGTTCCCATGCAAGCCCCCGCAGTTGGTCGCTACCGCCATTTCAAGGGTGGGTATTATCAGGTGTTGACCCTGGCCCTGCACACCGAAACCGGGGAGCAGCTGGTGATCTACCAGAGCGAGCAGGATGGCGCCGTCTACGCCCGCCCGGTGGCCATGTTCATGGAGTGGATCGAGCATCAGGGAGAAGTGGTGAGCCGTTTCACCCCGGTTGCCGGCTAAGGCTGACCATTGACCATGAAAAAAGGCGCCTGACGGCGCCTTTTTCACAACGTGAGCTTACTGGTAGAGACCCAGGTTCTCTTTGGCATAAGCTTCGAAATCGGTGCAGCCACCGATGTGCTGCTCGTCCAGGAAGATCTGCGGCACGGTATTGACCGGCTTGCCGGCGCTCTTGGCCAGATCTTCCTTGGTGATGCCTTCGGCGTGGATGTCCACGTAGCGGAATTTGAAATCGTCACGCTGTTCAACCAGCTGCTCGGCGATCTGCTTGGCACGGACACAATAGGGGCAACCGGGACGACCAAAAATCACTGCAAACATGTTCTCTCTCCATTCATATGAGGCTGGGGACAGGATAGCCCCGCCTCGTGACTAGTCAAAGTGGAAATTGTCGATACGGCCGTTCGCCATCTTCGATAAGGCGCGCTTCGCCGGCCGTCATCGTCAATCACCATGCGGCAGCTCAACCCTGATCGGCGATCTGGATCGGCTGCTGCTGATAGATGCTCTCCAGCACTCCCTTCTCGAACACGGTCCAGGGCCAGGCGGCCTTGCTGGCGCGGTAGCGCTCATGGGTTGCCGGATCTTGCGACAGGCCGCGCTGGAACATCACGAAGGCCTTGCGCTGGCCGCCGGCGGTGTCGATAAAGCCCACCAGGTTGGAGGTGCCGGTGATGGTGCCGGTCTTGGCATGCACCTTGTTCTTCATCATGGGGGCGGTGACGCTGCGCCGCCAGGCCAGGGTGCCATCCACCTGCGAGCTTGGCAGCAGCTTGATGAGGCCAAGCTCGGCATCATTTTTCTGGATGAAGTTCAGCACCGACAGCATCTGGCGGGCGCTGATGAGATTGTGAGCGGAGAGGCCGGAGCCGTCGGCCAGGGTGGCGTTGCCCAGATCGATGCCGTTCTTGGTCAGGATGGCGCGCACTGCCATGGTGCCGCTGCGATAGCTGCCCGGCTTGTTGTAGTAGTGGCGGCCCACGGTCTTGAGGAAGGTATCGGCATAGAGGTTGTCCGATTTCTTCAGCATCTTGGCCAGCATTACCGGCAGGGAGACCGAGTAGTGGGTGCCGAGCGTCTCGGCGTTGTCCGGCGCCTTGTGGGTCACCCGCAGCAGGCCGTCATGCTTGATGCCGGCTCTGTCCATCGCCCAGCGGATGTTGTCCCAGCCCCAGGCTTCCACGTCGTGGATGGCGAAGCGCAGACCCTGCGGATCCTTGTTCGGGGTAATGCAGCCCTTGAGCTCGTAGAAGTTGCCCTTAGCCATGTCCACTTCCAGTGCGCAGAACTGGCGCGCCATGTCGGCGTAGCTCATCACTTCCACGTTGTCGGCACCGATGCCGATGGGGACACCGGTGGCCACGTTGCCGACCGCCGGTTTGCCGATCTGGGTGGCGGTGATGGTGCCGTAGGCGCAGTTCTTGTCGATGATGACCGAGGAGACGGGCGCGGCGAAGCAGAGGGTCTGATCCCCCCACGACCAGCCGTTGCCGCGCTCATAGCCGTTGTAGGCGCCGGTGTTGACGTAGACGTTGCCCTTGATGCGGTTCACGCCAAGCTGCTTGAACAGGGCCAGCAGATCCATTCGTGACAGAGTGGGGTCGCCGACGAAGTTGATCCAGATATCGCCATTGATGACGTTGCCCTGCTTGGCGCCTGGCTGAGCCTGAATGTCGGTGGCAAAGCGGAAGTCGGCACCCAGCTCAAGGCGGGCCGCCAGCGCGGTGAGCACCTTCATGGTGGAGGCGGGGGCGATCATCTGATCCGCATGACGGGCAAACTCAACGCCGTTGTTGCCCTGCACTATGATGGCGTACTGGCCACCCTGAGGGGGCGTCAGCGGGGCGGCGTGAGCCGCCAGAGAGAAAAGAGCACAAAAACCAATCAACAGCCGCTGCATAACATCCTCTAACGTGACGAAGGGGCCAGACCGATAGCACTGACCCTGATAATTCAACCTTGTTTCACCCGCCGATGCAGGATCGGCCGTGGCAAAGCAATTCATACGATTTATGCCGGTCGCCACTGGCCATCACGCCAGCGAGTTGGCGGTGCGATAGCGACCCTCATAATCAAAAATTTTCTCTTTTATCTGCCAGAAGCGCCCCGACTTGCGGGCGATGACGAAATCGGGATGGCGAAACTGGCTTTCTGCCGCCAGCACGCTCGCCAGGGTGGCAAATTCGGGCTCCAGACCCGGGGCGGGCCAATGATGACGCACAAAGTGCTGTTGAAACAAGCGCCGTGCGCCCTCGGAGTGAAATCCGAAGTACTCATTGAGGGTGAGACCATCCTCATCGTGATAGATCACCTCCAGCCGCTCCCCCTGTTTGCCGCGCCCTGTGGTGAAGGTGAGACCGGCGCAGCGGATCACCATGCAATCCTTGAGATTGAGCGCCTCTTTAAGCTTGTCGTCAGGGTCCACCAGCAGCTGATCGCAGCTCTGGCAGCGGCGGGCAGAGATGTCATTATCGCTGCCGCAAGCGGGGCAGATCTTGGCGCGAAAGCGGTAGTCGCACTCTTCGCGGTTGCCCTCGTCATCTTCAAACAGCCCCTGACAGCGGCGGCCGTAGTGCTCGATCACCTTGCCATCCTCGTCGGTCTTACCCCAGAAGGTGTTGGCAAAGCCGCAGGCAGGGCAGGGCACCTGCACCGGCTCGGTACCGGCGTGGGGGCGAGGTTCCCCCACTTCGGGGGCAAACAGGTTGAAGTTGTTGCCGGCGTAGTCGAGCACCAGACAATCCTTCTTGCCCGGCGAGAGACGCAAGCCACGCCCGACGATCTGCTGATAGAGCGAGACCGATTCGGTGGGTCTGAGCATCACGATAAGATCGACATGGGGAGCATCGAAGCCGGTGGTGAGCACCGCCACGTTGACCAGAAACTTGAGCTCGCGCGCCTTGAAGGCGTTGATGAGGGCGTCGCGCTCCGGCCCCGGCGTCTCACCGGTAATAAGGGCTGCCTGCTGGTCTCTGGCGCCCAGCAGGCCGTGAATTTCCCTAGCATGCTCGACGGTGGCGGCGAAGATCATCACCCCTTGCCGGTCGGCGGCATACTCCAGTACCTGACTCAGGATATGGGGGGTGACCCGCTGCTGCCGCTTGAGCTCGCCGTTGAGCTCCGCCTCGCTGAATAGGCCATTCTCCCGCGCCACCAGCTTGCTGAAGTCGTAGTGGACGATGGGGGCATCCACCATGCGTGGCGGCGTCAGATAACCGTTTTTGACCATGAAGCGCAGCGGCAGCTCGAACACGCAGTCGCCGAACAGCCGCTCGCCGTGGCTCTTGACCATGCCGTGGTAGTGGCGCCGATAGATCCAGCCCAGCCCGAGCCGATAGGGGGTGGCGGTGAGACCGAGGATCTTGAGGGCGGGATTGGCGGCCTTGAGGCGGTCTATCACCTGATGGTACTGGCTGTCGTCATCGAGCGAGACCCGGTGGCACTCGTCGATGATGAGCAGCGAAAACGCCCCGTCGAATGCTGCCAGATTGCGTGCCACCGACTGCACCGAGCCAAACACCACCTGGGCGCTCGCCTCCTTGCGATTCAGCCCGGCGGCGAAGATGTCGGCCTTGAGCCCCCACGCCTCGTACTTGGCGTGGTTCTGCTCCACCAGCTCCTTGACGTGGGCCAGCACCAGCACCCGGCCGCGTGCCTTGCGTGCCAGTTCGGCGATCACCAGACTCTTGCCGGCCCCCGTGGGCAGCACCACCACGGCGGGATCCGGGTGCTGGCGAAAGTGGCTGATCACGGCGTTGACGGCGTCGGTCTGATAGGGTCTGAGGACGAACATGCAGGCTTGGGGTATCGATGTGGGGTGATGCAGGATGGCGCCATTATAGGGATCCTGGCGCCAAAAAACAGCGGGCCGGCATGGTGCCGGCCCGCTGGCGATGACGTCTTCGCTTAGTGGAAGGGGAAGACGTAGTTCATCCAGCTGGCCATGCGCAGCAGCACCTTGCGCATCACCGAGACATGGTGGAAGTGCTTGGTGTAGATGGCGGCCTGGCCGCTGGCCCCGGCGATCACCTGATACTTGGCCCACTCGGGGTCGGTGATGGAGATGAGCACCGGCAGGCGACCCGGTCGCACGGCACTGGTCTGATCCAGCAAACCGGCGTTGGCCTGCACATTGCCTGCGGCGATGGCCGGGATCACGGCGGTCACCTTGCCCTGGAAGATTTTGCCGGGGATGCCGTCGATCACCACCTCGGCCTCATCGCCCACCGCCAGGCGCTGCATGCTGTTCTGCCAGAACCAGCCAACATAGGCGGTCTCGTCCTTGTGGATGAAGGTCATCACCGGACGATACATGAACGGGGTGGCTATCATGCCGGGGCGCAGGGCCAGCTGCACCACGTGGCCGTCGCTCGGAGCATAGACCACGGTCTGTTCGACCTGATATTTGGCCTCGTCCAGCTGGGCCTGCAGATCTTCCAGCGTTGCCTGTTGCTGCTCGAGCTGGGCTACGATGTCGTCCACGTTGGCCTGGGTAACGTCGAGGTCGCGCTGCTTGCCGACGCCGCGACGCATCAGGTCGCTGGCGCGATCCCGGTCCAGCTTGGCGGAGCGCAGTCTGGCCTCGATGGACTTGAGGTGGTTGCGGTTGGATTCAACCCGTGCGGCCAGGCTGTCTGCTTTGAGCTGGAAGGGGGCGGCATCCAGGCGAAACAGCACGTCGCCCTTCTTCACCGGCTGGTTGGCCTGTACCGGCACCTCGATGACACGGCCCTTGACCAGCGGCACGATCGGGGTGGAGACGTAGTAGTTGCGCGCCATTTCCGAGTAGGGATGGTTGTAGTTCATCAGCATGATCAGGGTGCCGATGAGCAGCACGCCGCCCAGTACGGCAGTGGGTACGGTCCACTTGTTGAGCGGAATGCGGAAGATTTTGAAGATGGCCACGCAGATGGCCGTGTAGGTCAGGATCAGTAGCAGGTCCATGATTTATCCCTGTTGCTCGGTCTGTTCGATGATATTGAGACGGGTTTTGAGGTCGGCCAGCTCCTGTTTGAGCTGCTGGATATCCTCTTCATCCTGCTGCAGCCGCTGATTGAAGCCCCAGCCCCGTTCGGGACGATAGAGGGTGGCCCATATCCAGAGGAAGGGCCACAACACGTGCAGGGTGAATAGACTGACCCAGCCGGCCACGTGAATGGCGTCCTGATGGGGGTGCTGACGATGCTTGGCTATTTCATACGGGATGTCGTGAATGACGATGACCCCGTAAAAAATGACCAAACCCACAAAAAAAAGCAGACCAAGAGCAAAATAATCGAGTGCCATTTACGCCTCCGCTGGCTTGACGCACCGCATTGTGATTGGGAACAGGGTTCTGCAAGGCAGTCAGCCACCTGATTTCCCTCCTGTCGGGCCCGAAATCTTAAGTCGTTTTGTTGTACTGAAGCTTAAGTAGTGTCCAAGTCGTCAAAAAGACGCTGATGTTGTTGGGGGCAAGTCCGTAAAGTCGTATCCATGACAAGGACTTACGCTGGGAGTATGGCATTGCTGAAGGGAAATGTTCAGCAAAAAAAGGAGCCTTGACGGCTCCTTTTTTGACATGGTCGGCGTGGATCAACTTTCGCTGGGCTTGTTGATCAGTGCGGGCCTGAATTTCACCAGGAAGGCCACCGTGATGATCAGGGTGCTGGCCAGCCCAATCATGGTGGAGACGCCCATCTCCAGTCCGAACCCGATGGGAGCGTTGGCCAGGTAGGTGAACACCACGGCAGTCATGAACATGGCGGGAATGGTGCAAACCCAGTGCAGCTTGCCCTCTTTGGCGAGGTAGGCCGCCGCCGCCCACAGCATCATCACGGCGGTGGTCTGGTTGGCCCAGCCGAAGTAGCGCCAGATCACCCCGAATTCGGCCTTGGAGATGATGAAACCGAGGATGAACATGGGGATGGCGATGAGCAGTCGCTTGGCCATGGGCTTCTGGGTCAGTTTCAGGAAGTCCGCGACAATGAGGCGGGCACTGCGAAACGCGGTATCGCCGGAGGTGATGGGCAGGATTACCACGCCGAGGATGGCCAGGATGCCGCCGACGGTGCCGAGCAGGCTGGTGGATACCTCGTGCACCACGGCAGAGGGGCCGCCGCTGGCCAGGGTGGCGTTGAGCGCCTCGGTGCTGTCGTAGAAGGAGAGACCCAGCGTGCACCAGATGAGGGCGATGATCCCTTCACCAATCATGGCGCCGTAGAAGATGAAACGGCCGGAGCTCTCGTTTTGCATGCAGCGTGCCATCAGCGGTGACTGGGTGGCGTGGAAGCCCGACACGGCGCCGCAGGCGATGGTGATGAACAACAGCGGCCACAGCGGCAGCTCGGTCGGGTGCAGGTTGGAGAAATCCATCCCGGTGTTGTAGAAGCCTTTGCCGGAGACGATGAGGCCGATGATGAGGCCGACCGACATGAACACCAGCAGGGCGCCGAAGATGGGGTAGAAGCGGCCGATGATCTTGTCGATGGGCACGATGGTCGCCAGGATGTAGTAGGCGAAGATGGCCGCAATCCAGTAGACCAGATCGGTGGAGGTGAGGTTGGCCAGAAGGCCAGCCGGGCTCAGCACGAACACCACGCCCACCAGCATCAACAACACCACGGCGAACAGGTTCATGAAGTGCTTGGCGGTGGTGCCCAGATGCTCACCGACCACGGTCGGCACCGAGGCGCCCTTGGCGCGCACCGACAGCATGCCGGAGAAGTAGTCGTGCACCGCACCGGCGAAGATGCAGCCGAACACGATCCAGAGCATGGCGACCGGACCGTAGAGGGCGCCCAGGATGGGGCCGAAGATGGGGCCGACGCCGGCGATGTTGAGCAGCTGAACCAGATAGACCTTCTTGTCCGACATGGGGACATAGTCCACCCCGTCCGCCATGGTGATGGCGGGGGTTTTCAGCTCCGGCTTGGGGCCAAATATCCGTTCAATGAATTTGCCGTATACGAAATAGCCGGCTATCAGCAAGCCGACACAGAGGAAGAACCAGATCATTGCTACGCTCCTGCTTTGTTATTTTTAGGTGTGCGCAGCCACTCTAGGACGTTGGGCTGTTAATGGCAGGTGAAAAAAGATGAGCGGCGCCATGGCGTGCCGAGCGGTCGGCGCTCGTGATCCGGCTCACACCGCGGGGCTTACTCCAGCCCCAGCATTTCCTTCAACTCCTTCAGGTAACGGCGGCTGACCGGCACCCGGGCGCCGCTCGGCGTCACTATCTCCGCCAGCTGGTTCTCCAGCAGCCGGATCTCGAAGATGGCGGCCGGGGCCACCAGATACTGGCGATGGCAGCGCAGCAGCGGGGTCTTCTCCTCCAGTGATTTGAGGGTGAGCTGGGTATGGAACCGCTCGCCCTGGCTTGCCACGTGCACCCCGCCGAGATCGGAGAAGGCGTACTCCACCTGTTCGATGGGCAGCAGCCGTACCCGGTTGTGCAGGTAGCCCGGGATATGGCGAATGGCGGGGGCGAGCGCCGTCATGGGCTGGGGGCTGAGATCTTGCCTGAGCCGCGCCAGCGTCTTGGCGAGGCGGGCCGGCTCCACCGGTTTGAGCAGGTAGTCGAAGGCGTTCTCCTCGAACGCCTGGATGGCGTACTCGTCAAAGGCGGTGACAAAGACGATGCGGGGCAGGGGATCGAGCATGGCCACCAGCTCCATGCCGCTGAGCTTGGGCATCTGGATGTCGAGAAACACCACGTCGGGTTTGAGCCGCTGAATAAGCGGCAGCGCCTCGATGGCATTGGCAGCCGCCCCCAGCAGTTCGATATCGGGCTCGGCGGCCAGGTGCTGCATCAGCTCCTCGCGGGCATAAAGCTCATCATCGACGATGAGGGTGCGGATCATGGGGTTCTCCTGCGTGATTGGGGTAGTGGGTGGAGATGGAGTTGGACGGCGACCGGTTCATGGCTGCTCCCTTGGCAGGGTGACGGAGACCCGGGTCCAGCAGTCGGGCTCGCAACTGACGCTCAGGCCATAGCGGTTGCCGAAAGCGCTCTGGAGACGCCGGTCCACCAGGGTCATGCCTAGCCCGTCGCCGGCCGGTTTCTCCTGCCAGGTGCCGGCATTGTCCTCCACGTGAATGATGACCCGCTCTGCCGTCTGCTCGGTGTAGAGGCGAATGTGCCCCTGCTCCAGCAGGGTGGAGGTGCCGTGCTTGATGGCATTCTCGATGAGGGGCTGCAGGGTGAAGCTCGGTAGCGTGAGGTCGGCGAGAGTCGGGGGGATCTCGTTTTGCACCGTCAGCCGGTCGCCAAAGCGGGCCAGCTCGATCTCCAGATAGGATTGGCAGTGCTCCTGCTCTTCTTGCAGGGTGGCCAGGCCGCTCTGGCGCTTGAGGTTCTTGCGAAAGAACAGGGAGAGGTGCAGCAGCAGCTGGCGCGCCCGCTCCGGCTCGCGCCGGGTGATGGCGCTGATGGTGTTGAGGGTGTTGAACAGAAAATGGGGATTGATCTGGGCTTGTACCAGCTTGAGCTCGGATTGCACCAGCAGCCGTTGCTGCTGTTCCAGCCGGCCGGTCAACAACTGCTGGGAGAGCAGGTTGGCAATCCCTTCTCCCAGGGTGTGGTTGATCTTGAGAAACAGTCGCTTCTTGGGCTCGTAGAGCTTGATTGTGCCGATCACCCCCTCGTCGCCGTGCAGCGGGATCACCAGCACCGAGCCGAGCTGGCACTGGGGCGAGATGCTGCAGCGGTAGGGCTGGCTGTTGCCGTCGGCAAACAGCACCTTGTTGCGGGCGATGGCCTGCATGGTGATGGCCGAGGTGATGGGGGTACCTGGCCGGTGGTGATCCTCACCGATGCCGATGAAGGCGAGGATCTTGTCGGTATCCGTGATGGCGACGGCGCCCACCCCGGTTTCCTCCTGGATGATGCGGGCAATCTTCTGGCTGGCCTGTGGGGTGAAGCCCTGGCTCATGATGCCGACGGTGCGGTTGGCGATATTGAGGGCCTTGGCGGAGAAGACCCGGGAGAACTTCTCGTACATCTGCTGCTGATCGCGGATCATGCTGATGAAGAGCGCGGCGCCGCAGGAGTTGGCAAGGATCATGGGAGTGGCGATGGTGCGCACCAGCAGCAGGGATTTATCGAATGGCGTGGCCACCAGCAGGATGATCACCATCTGCATGATTTCGGCGTAGAGAGTGGTAAAAAAGGCGATGCGTGGCTCGAACAGCGCATCCATCTTGCCCGCCCGCATCAGGCGCCAGTGCACCAGCCCGCCCAGCAGCCCCTCGCAGGTGGTGGAGATGGCGCAGGCGAGATCGGTGAAGCCGCCCAGGGTATAGCGGTGCAGGCCGCCGGTCAGCCCTACCAGAAAGCCCACCAGCGGGCCCCCCAGCAGCCCGCCCAGCACGGCGCCAACGGCGCGGGTATTGGCGATGGCGTCGTCGATGTCCAGCCCCACATAGGTGCCGAGAATGCAGAAGCAGGAGAAGGTAATGTAGATGAGCACCTTGTGAGGCAACCTGACCGAGTAGTTGGCCAGCGGACGCAGCAGCGGACTCTTGGAAAAGAGGTAGGCGATGACCAGGCTGACGCTCATCTGTTGAAGCAGGGAGAGGACCAACTGCATAAAAAACGTTCCTCAGAGTCCGTGCCGAAAAAAGCGGCAACCTTGAATAAATGTGATCAGGATCTTGTTCTGCGGTGTGCCTGGGCGGGATTGCGGCCGCAGTGTGCCAGAAACGTGAAATAAAACCATATTAAATCAGCATGTTAAATTGATATTTGTGTAATCGACCAAGGGTTGATATTGCTGGATGGAGCATGAATGTATCCGCTGGATGCGCCACACGGAGGTGGCATGCTCCGCCCGGCCCCTTGGCTGGGCGTTTTTTATCCAGGGTGGATGGCGAACAATTTTGCGGGCAATCGAGTGATTATTCAGGTTTGTCCAATGAGTTATCCCCAGCTTCTGGGGATAACTCAGAAGGCAAAATAGTAACAGAAGCGTCGTGTCAGGTTGAAAAACAGCCGTTGTCCCTCATCCAGCTCTTCCTGTTTCAATATTCCGGCAATAATCCGCTCATCTTCCCGCAGGTCGATCATGGATACCGCTTCCGGGCGCTGGGCTTTGATATAGGGCAGGATCTTCGGTTTAAGGGGCATGGTGGGCTCGGTGGAGAGTACCAGCGCGATGCTCTCGTCCGAGAGTTTTACCAGAGAGCCCGGCGGATAGACCCCCAGCACCTTGATCAGCAACTTGACCAGATTCTGGTCGAATTTCTTCTGGGATAACTTGTAGAGCTGGCTGATGGCCTGACTCGGCGCAGCAGGATTGCCGCTGTTGCGGGGATGGAGCAGCTCGTCGTAGAAGTCGACCAGCCCGATGATCCGCGCCAGCGGCGGGATCTCGCCCCCCTTGATGCCAAGGGGAAAGCCGCTGCCGTCAAGGCGCTCGTGGTGCAGATGGGCCACCTGGCGGATCTTGGGCTCGAAGGCCTGCAACTGGGTCAGCATCTCCAGCCCGTACTGGGGGTGCATGTTGAGGAAGTTCTGCTCCGACTTGTTGAGCTCCCCCCGTTTCTGGGTGATCTGGGTCGGGATCTTCAGCTCGCCGATGTCGTGCACCAGGCCGGCCAGCCCGGTCTCTTCGATTTCAATGGGGTTCATGCCGAGCTCGCGAGCCATCAACATGGCGATGAAGGCCACGTTCAGGCTGTGCTGCAGCAGGATGTCGGTGTGCGGGCTGCGAATGAGGTGCAGGCCGAGCGGCCCTTCGTGAGCGCTGATGCGGGCGGCGGCGTTGCGCACTATCTGTGCCGTGTTGGCGAGCCCTTCGTCCGGCTTGAGGTTCAGTGCCCCCAGCGCATCGCGCAGCTCGGACATGGATTGGCCGAAGGCCTTGTCGGCGGCGCGCAGGGAGCGGCGAAAGGCTTTCTCATCAAACGGCGGAGGGCCGCTATCCACCAGCTCTTCAATGAGCGAGAGGTCTGGCCCGGCGGAAGGAATGTCACCGCGCAAGATGGGTTCGATAGGCAGGTCGCTCTTGTCGGGATCCACCATCAGCAGGCTGAGCTCGAGATGGCGAATGATGTCGAGCTGCTGCTGATCCTTGATCTTGAATGCATTGAACATAAAAGGGTGGTTGGTCCATCCCGTGGGGAGATGGATGTAGTGACCTACTCTCAACTGCTCGATGGAGGCTTGTATCAGCGCCATACGCTAGCTCGCATTTCATGAATGCCTATGAACAAGCTAGCAAAATTAAGCAGATAGACAAACAAAAAAGCCCGCGCATGTGCGCGGGCTCTCGAGTCGGTTCAGCTTATCAGGCTTTGGACTTCTTCTTGCCTTCAACCTTGGCTTCTACCTTGGCCGCTACCTGAGCGTCTTCGGTGAAGGGACGGCCGTAGTAGGTGTCCAGCAGGATGGCTTTCAGCTCGCTGATCAGCGGGTAGCGCGGGTTGGCGCCGGTGCACTGGTCATCGAAGGCTTCTACAGCCAACTGGTCAACCTTGGCCAGGAAGTCAGCTTCAGACACGCCGGCTTCACGGATGGAGGCCGGGATGCCCAGGGTGGCTTTCAGATCGTCCAGCCATACCAGCAGCTTCTCGATCTTGGCTGCGGTACGGTCACCGGCGGCAGTCAGACCCAGGTGGTCGGCCACTTCGGCGTAGCGACGGCGAGCCTGCGGACGGTCGTACTGGGAGAACGCAGTCTGCTTGGTCGGGTTGTCGTTGGCGTTGTAGCGGATCACGTTGCTGATCAGCAGGGCGTTGGCCAGGCCGTGCGGAATGTGGAACTCGGCACCCAGTTTGTGAGCCATGGAGTGGCACACACCCAGGAAGGCGTTGGCGAACGCGATACCGGCGATGGTGGCAGCGTTGTGTACTTTCTCGCGAGCAACCGGGTCGTTGGCACCGTTCTGGTAGCTGGACGGCAGGTACTCTTTGAGCAGTTTCAGGGCTTGCAGCGCCTGACCGTCGGAGTACTCGTTGGCCAGTACGGAAACGTAGGCTTCCATGGCGTGAGTCACGGCATCGATACCGCCGAAGGCACACAGGGATTTGGGCATGCCCATGACCAGGTTGGCGTCGACGATGGCCATGTTCGGGGTCAGCTCGTAGTCGGCCAGCGGGTATTTCATGCCGGTGGCGTCGTCGGTCACGACCGCAAACGGGGTCACTTCAGAACCGGTACCGGAAGTGGTGGTGATACAGACCAGTTCGGCCTTCACGCCCATTTTCGGGAACTTGTAGATACGCTTGCGGATGTCCATGAAGCGCATGGCCAGATCTTCGAACGCGGTTTCCGGGTGCTCGTACATCACCCACATGATCTTGGCCGCATCCATCGGTGAACCACCGCCCAGCGCGACGATCACGTCCGGCTTGAAGGAGTGGGCCATCTCGGCGCCTTTGCGTACTACAGACAGGGTCGGGTCGGCTTCTACTTCGTAGAACACTTCCACTTCCATCTTCAGGCCCTTGAGCAGACGAACCACTTCGTCGGCGTAGCCGTTGTTGAACAGGAAGCGGTCGGTCACGACCAGTGCGCGCTTTTTACCTTCCAGGTCGCCCAGGGCGATCGGCAGGGAACCACGACGGAAGTAGATGGATTTCGGAAGTTTGTGCCACAGCATATTTTCTGCCCGTTTTGCGACTGTCTTCTTGTTGATCAGGTGCTTGGGACCCACGTTTTCGGAGATGGAGTTACCACCCCAGGAACCGCAACCCAGCGTCAAGGACGGTGCGATGGCAAAGTTGTACAGGTCACCGATACCACCCTGAGTGGTCGGGGTGTTGATCAGGATACGAGCGGTCTTCATCTTGTCGCCGAAGTACTTGATGCGGTCGGCGTTGCGATCCTGGTCGGTGTACAGGCCGGAGGTGTGGCCGATACCACCCAGGTTGACCATGGTGCAGGCCATTTCGACGGCTTCTTCGAAGTTCTTGGCACGGAACATACCCAGAGTCGGGGAGAGCTTCTCGTGAGCGAACTCTTCCTCTTCACACACTTCCAGACCTTCACCGATGAGGATCTTGGTGGTGGGGGGCACGGTCACGCCGGACATTTCGGCGATCTTGGTCGCAGGCTGGCCCACGATGTTGGCGTTCATGGCACCGTTGATCAGGATGACCTTGCGGACCTTGTCAGCTTCTTCTTTGGTCAGCACATAACCGTTGTGAGTCGCGAAACGCTCTTTCACCTGGTCATAGATGGAGTCAACCACGATGACGGCTTGCTCGGAGGCACAGACCACGCCGTTGTCGAAGGTTTTGGACATCAGGATGGAGGCGACGGCGCGCTTCACATCGGCAGTTTCGTCGATGACAACGGGTACGTTACCGGCACCTACACCGATGGCAGGTTTGCCAGAGGAGTAAGCGGCTTTCACCATGCCCGGGCCACCGGTGGCCAGGATCAGGTTGATGTCGTTGTGTTTCATCAGGGCGTTGGAGAGTTCAACGGTCGGTTGATCGATCCAGCCAATGATGTCTTTCGGTGCACCGGCGGCAATGGCTGCATCCAGTACCAGCTTGGCAGCGGTATTGGTGGAGTTCTTGGCACGGGGGTGCGGGGAGAAGATGATGGCGTTGCGGGTCTTCAGGGAGATCAGTGATTTGAAGATCGCAGTGGAGGTCGGGTTGGTGGTCGGTACGATACCGCAGATGATACCTACCGGCTCGGCGATGGTGATGGTACCCATCTCGTCATCTTCACTGAGGATGCCGCAGGTCTTCTCTTCTTTGTACTTGTTGTAGATGTATTCGGAGGCGAAGTGGTTCTTGATAACCTTGTCTTCGATGATACCCATACCGGATTCTTCCACGGCCATCTGGGCCAGGGGGATACGGGCATTGCTGGCGGCCAGGGCGGCGGCACGGAAGATCTTGTCTACCTGCTCTTGCGAGAAGCTGGCGAATTCACGCTGTGCTTCTTTGACGCGGGCGACCAGTGCATCCAGTTCAGCCATATTGGTTACTGCCATGTTTATCTCCTGATGATTTGAAAACTGTTTAGTAAGACGTTGGCAATGCCCGGCAATTATAGATGCCCTGTCAAGAACAGAATCACCACAACGGGGTATTTACATGCCTTACTAAATCGCTTTCTGAGTCGATTATAGAGCGGGGCTGACTCAGAAAAACTTGATCTGGATCATGTGTAACAAAAGAACAAAAGAAATTTTGTTTCACAATACATGTTTTCCAGATGTTGCGCAGTTGTAGAGTGAGCCAGAGATGGGATGAATGGGGCGTGAACAGGGGCTCACGCACCATTTTTCAAGCAGTTAGCACGACTACGTCCCAGTGTCCCCGGTGCGAGTCTTGGGGCAGTATGGGGGCGGCATTGTGATAGAAACGGCGATCATCCAGGATCAGATACTCGCCAGCGTTTAATTGTTGTTGAAAAAATGGTTGTTCTTTTAATCCATGATAGAGCTGCAAGGCGCCGCCGCTGACCCCGTCACTGCCACAAAAGAACACCCCGATGAAATCAAAGCCGTCCTGATGCACGCCTTCCGGGGCGGGCGGCACGCTTTCACCTTCGCCGGTGACGATACGCATCTGGTGAATGCCGATGGCCTGGCCATCCGCCAGCCGGGTATGGCGGGCAAAGCGGGCCAGCATCAGCTGAAAGGTGGGGTGGGCGACGAAGGCGGGATCCAGCTCGGCATAGGTTCTGGGCACGTCCCCCAGAAACTTGTTGATGGCGGCCGCCTGGAAGAAGACGCCGTTGTCGAGGGCATAAAAGTGGCTGCCCTCTTTTTCAACCCGGCCGTAACGGCGTTCGCGAAAGCGGCCTTGGATATAGGGATCAACCGGCAGCCGGTCGAAGAAGCCCAGCAGGGGGGCGACACTGCCAGCGGGCAGTGAATCCAGATGCCATTGCAACTTGATGTCCGTATCAATCATTACAAAATCCTTTTTTACGAAGATGAAATGTTGCGCCAAAACTCCGTGGCCACATAAAACTCGAAGTGATTTTATCAGAGTGTTAAATGGCGACAATCTTTATTAACAACTCGATATGTTGAATTTCGTCGTGACATTAGAGGAACTAACTGAAAAGCCACGGAAAGGGTGAGATTATTTGATTGGTGAAGGTTTCGGCCATGGTGTAAATTTACGCACGGTTTATCGGGGTGGCCCGCAGGGCCTCGTTCTACTTCTGGATGGCGCCTATGGCAGCAATTGACGTCTCTTTATATCTGAAGTTTTTCATCGGTTTGTTTGCGATCATCAACCCGCTCGGCCTGTTGCCGGTGTTTGTCAGCCTGACCAGCCACCAAACGCCGGAAGAGCGGATGAAGACCAACACCACCGCCAACATTGCGGTGATGATCATCCTGCTGGTCTCCATGTACATGGGGCAGCTGATCCTCGATGGTTTCGGCATCTCGCTGGCGTCGTTCCGCATTGCCGGCGGCTCGCTCATCACCCTGATCGCCTGGTCCATGCTGCAGGGCAAGCTGGGGGAGGTGAAGCACAACAAGCAGGAGAAAGGGGAGCTCGCCGCGCGGGAATCTGTCGCTGTGGTGCCGCTGGCGCTGCCGCTGATGGCCGGTCCCGGCGCCATCTCTTCCTCTATTGTCTATGCCAGCCAGAGCACCTGGTCCCAGATGCTGGGGATGTCGGTGGTGGTGATGGTGTTTGCCTTCTGCTCCTGGCTCATCTTCCGCGCCGCCCCCCTGCTGTTCAAGGTGATGGGCAACACTGGCATTAACGTGGTCACCCGGATCATGGGTCTCATCATGATGTCGCTTGGCATCGAGATCATGGTGGCGGGGATCAAGGGGGTCTTCCCTGGATTGATGTGATTCAGGTCTGTTTTGTTGGAGCCGGTCCTTGTGACCGGCTTTTTATTGTTTCTTTTTTGTTGGTCATTTCCTAGAATCGAGCGGGTTTGTATAAAAAACGTCCATTACGGGATATTTAAATTCTGAATAATTGGTTAAAAGCTGCTTTTTTGACCATGAAGTCCAGTCCTGCCTGACGATATCTATTGCATTATCAGAAATGTCAGGGAATTATGCTGGCAGCGGGGTACTTATCTCGTCGATGGAAAATTGCATGGAATGTTCTTGTGGAGTATGGAAATGACTCATAAAAAAACAATGATTAATACCCTCTTGGTGGCAGCACTGTTCGGCGGTGTCAACGCGGCACAAGCCGCCGATGTTCCCGCAGGTACCAAACTGGCTGACGTTCAGCAGCTGGTAAAAGGCAATGGCTCCGAGCCTGCCACTCTCGACCCGCACAAAACCGAAGGAACGGTTGAATCCAATATTCTGCGTGACCTGTTCGAAGGTCTCGTTGCCTCCGGCCCCAAAGGGGAAATTCTTCCCGCCATGGCCGAGTCCTGGGAAACCAAGGACAACAAACACTTCGTGTTCCACCTGCGCAAAGATGCCAAGTGGTCCAACGGGGATCCCGTGACAGCCCACGATTTCGAGTTTGCCTTCAAGCGGGCCGTGGATCCCAAGACGGCGTCTCCCTACTCCTGGTATCTGGAGATCCCGACCATCGTCAATGCCAGCGAGATCATCGCCGGCAAGAAAGCGGCCGACACCCTGGGTGTGAAGGCAGTGGACGACTACACCTTCGAGGTGCAGCTGGAGAAGGCGGTGCCTTACTTCGTCAGCATGCTCTCCCACACCACCACCTACCCGGTGCCGAAGAAGGTGATCGAGAAGTTCGGTGACAAGTGGACCCAGCCCGGCAACATGGTATCCAACGGTGCCTATGTGCTGAAGGATTGGGTGGTCAACGAGCGCGTTGACGTCGAGCGCAACCCGAACTACTGGAACAACGCCAAGACCGTCATCAACAAGGTGACCTATCTGCCGATCCAGTCCACCAACGCCGAACTGAACCGCTATCTGGCTGGCGAAGTGGATCTCACCTACAACATGCCCATCGAGCGCTTCAAGCAGATGAAGAAGGAGCTGCCAAACGAGGTGAAGGTGAGCGGCTATGTCGGTACCTACTACTACCAGTACAACTTCAAGCACAAGCCGTTTGACGATGTGCGGGTGCGTACCGCCCTCTCTTATGCCATCGACCGCAACGTGATCGCCGACAAGGTGATGGGCAAGGGCGAAACTCCGGGCTACACCCTGGTGCCTGATTTTGTGGACGGCTTCAAGCCGGTGGCGCCGGCCTGGTCCAAGCTGACCCAGGCAGAGCGCGATGCCAAGGCGAAAGAGCTGCTGACCGAAGCCGGTTTCGGCCCGGGCAAACCGCTCAAGTTCGAGCTGCTCTACAACACCGACGACAACCACAAGAAGGTGGCGGTTGCCGTAGCCTCCATGTGGAAGAAGCTGGGCGTGCAGGTGAGCCTGGTCAACCAGGAATGGAAAACCTACCTGGAAACCAAGAAGCAGGGTCAGTTTGATGTGGGTCGTGCCGGCTGGATCGCCGACTACAACGAAGCCTCTTCCATGCTGGATCTGATGCAGACCACCCACGGCAACAACGACGGCAAATACTCCAACCCGGCGTTTGACAAGCTGATGAACGAGTCCCGCAATCAGGTGGATGCCGATGCCCGCAACAAGCTCTATGTGCAGGCTGAAGAGATCCTGGCCAAGGACATGCCGATCGCTCCCATCTATCAGTACGTGACCTCCCGCATGGTCAAGTCCTACGTGGGCGGCTACCCGGCCAACCCGCTGGACAACCTCTACAGCAAAGACATGTACATCATTGCTCACTGAGTAAAGTAACACGTCGCATAACAAAGCAGGCCCGCCGGATGGCGGGCCTTTATTACAACCGCGACCCTTTGGAAGCAGTACAGGACAGGAATTGTCTATGTTGAAATTCATTTTTAAACGTCTACTGGAAGCGATCCCGACTCTGCTGGTCTTGATCACCGTCTCCTTCTTCATGATGCGTTTCGCGCCGGGCAACCCCTTCACCAGCGAACGCTCCCTGCCGCCGGAAGTTCTGGCCAACATCGAAGCCAAATATGGCCTCGACAAGCCCATCGGCGTGCAATACCTCACCTATTTGGGCAATCTGGTTCAGGGCGACCTCGGTCCCTCCTTCAAATACAAGGACTTTACCGTCAACGATCTGGTGAGCCAGGCGCTGCCGGTATCGGCCAAGATTGGCTCCTTCGCATTTCTGTTCGCGGTGACGCTGGGGGTCACCTTCGGCACCATTGCCGCCTTGAAACAGAATACCGTCATCGACTACCTGTTGATGTCGTCGGCCATGGCCGGGGTGGTGATCCCGGGCTTTGTGCTGGCTCCCTTGCTGGTGTTGCTGTTCAGTATTCATCTCGGCTGGTTCCCGGCCGGTGGCTGGCAGGGTGGTGGGGTGCAATTCATGGTGCTGCCGGTGTTCGGCATGATGATGTACTACATCTCCGCCATCTCGCGGATCATGCGGGGCAGCATGATCGAGACCATGAACTCCAACTTCATCCGTACCGCCCGCGCCAAGGGTTTGCCGCTGCGCCACATCATCCTCAAACACGCGCTGCGTCCGGCCATGCTGCCGGTGGTCTCCTATCTGGGACCGGCATTCGTGGGCATCATCACGGGTTCCGTGGTGATCGAGACCATCTTCGGCCTGCCGGGGATTGGCCAGCTGTTCGTCAACGGTGCCCTCAACCGTGATTACTCCATGGTGCTCGGTCTGACCATTCTGGTCGGCGCCCTCACCATCACCTTTAACGCCGTGGTCGATATTCTCTATGCCTTTATCGATCCCAAGATCCGTTACTAAGTCGGGAGTACATCATGGTTGTCACAACTGAAAAACGCGAAGCCGTCGAGGCGTTCGCCCAGCAAGTGGAAGTGGTGGAAGGACGCTCCCTGTGGAAGGATGCCCGTCGCCGTTTCCTGCGCAACAAGGCCGCGCTTACCAGCCTCATCATCCTGACCATCATAGGTCTGGCGGTGATCGTGGGGCCGCATCTGTCCCAATACACCTTCGACGATCCTGACTGGGGCGCCATGCAGGCGGCTCCGGACATGGAAACCGGCCACTGGTTCGGCACCGACAGCCTGGGGCGCGATCTGTTCGTGCGCACCCTGCTCGGCGGGCGTATCTCGCTGATGGTCGGCATCATGGGTGCCATGGTGGCTGTCATCATCGGCACCCTCTACGGCGCGGCCTCCGGCTTTATCGGCGGTCGGGTCGACAGCCTGATGATGCGGGTGCTTGAGATCCTCAACGCCTTCCCCTTCATGTTCTTCGTGATCATGCTGGTGACCTTCTTCGGCCGCAACCTGGCGCTCATCTTCATCGCCATCGGCGCGGTGAGCTGGCTCGACATGGCGCGGATCGTGCGAGGCCAGACCCTGAGCCTCAAGAGCAAGGAGTTCATCGAGGCGGCTCACGTCTGCGGCGTCTCCAAGTGGAAGATCATCACCCGTCACATCGTGCCGAACGTGCTGGGTATTGTGGCGGTCTACGCCACCCTGCTGGTGCCGGGCATGATCATGTTCGAATCCTTCCTGAGCTTCCTGGGGCTGGGCGTACAAGAGCCCATGACCAGCTGGGGTGCTCTGCTGGATGAAGGCTCCAAGTCGATGGAAGTGGCCATCTGGCAACTCCTGTTCCCCGCCGGTTTCATGGTGGTGACCCTGTTTTGCTTCAACTTCCTCGGGGATGGTCTGCGTGACGCCCTCGATCCGAAGGATCGCTGAGAAAGCGGCGAAAGATCGCTGATAGAACGGCGAAGGAGCGCTGAAACAACGCGTCGAAGGGCCGCAGAGTGCGGCTCAATCGGGCGGATAGCGCATCGGATCGACAGGAAAACGTCACGAAAGATCGATAAGGAGTTTTTTATGAAATTACTGGATGTAAAAGATCTGCGGGTCGAGTTCAAGACCCCGGACGGCAATGTGGTGGCGGTCAACGACCTCAACTTCTCCCTCGCTGCGGGCGAGACTCTGGGGATCGTCGGCGAGTCCGGTTCGGGCAAATCCCAGACCGCGTTCGCCATCATGGGGCTGCTGGCCAAGAACGGTGTCATCACCGGTTCGGCCAAATTTCAGGGCGACGAGATCCTGAACCTGCCGGAGCACAAGCTCAACAAGATCCGCTCCGAGAAGATCGCCATGATCTTCCAGGACCCCATGACCTCGCTCAACCCCTACATGAAGGTGAAGGATCAGCTGATGGAAGTGCTGATGCTGCACAAGGGCGTCAGCAAGGCTGAAGCGTTCGAGGAGTCGGTGCGCATGCTGGATGCGGTCAAGATCCCGGAAGCGCGCAAGCGGATGGGGATGTATCCCCACGAGTTCTCCGGTGGCATGCGCCAGCGGGTAATGATCGCCATGGCGCTGTTGTGCCGGCCGCAACTGCTCATCGCCGACGAGCCGACCACCGCGCTGGACGTGACCGTGCAGGCCCAGATCATGACCCTGATGAACGAGCTCAAGCGCGAGTTCAACACCGCCATCATCATGATCACCCACGACTTGGGCGTGGTGGCGGGCATCTGCGACAAGGTGCTGGTGATGTATGCCGGTCGTACCATGGAGTATGGCAAGGTCAACGATATCTTCTATCGCCCGAGCCACCCCTATACCGAGGGCCTGTTGCGCGCCATTCCCCGCCTCGACACCGAAGGGGAAGAGCTGCCCACCATCCCGGGCAATCCGCCCAACCTGCTGCGTCTGCCCACCGGCTGTCCCTTCCAGGAGCGCTGCCACCGGGTGAGCGAGATTTGCGGCAAGCAGTCGCCAGTTCTGACGCCGTTCAACGACGGCCGGGAGCGGGCCTGCCATTGGGTGTCTGATGCCATCAATGCCAAGGAGGTGAGCGTATGAATGCTGTTATATGCGGCCAGCAATCCTCCAAGCTCCTGACGCCGTTCAACGACGGCCGGGAGCGGGCCTGCCATTGGGTATCGAATGCCATGATCAAGGGAGTGAACTAAATGGGGACTGACAAGAAACTGCTGCTGGAAGTGTCCGACCTCAAGGTCCACTTCAGCATCAAGAGTGACAAGGCCTGGCCCTGGGCCAAACCCTCCGCCCTGAAGGCGGTGGACGGGGTGACCCTGCGTCTGTACGAAGGGGAGACCCTCGGCGTGGTGGGGGAGTCGGGTTGCGGCAAATCCACCTTTGCCCGGGCACTGATCGGCCTGGTGCCGGCCACCGATGGCAAGGTGGTGTGGCTGGGCAACGATCTGACCAAGCTCGACCAGAAGGCGCTGCGCGAGAAGCGCAAAGAGATCCAGATGATCTTCCAGGATCCGCTGGCCTCCCTCAACCCGCGCATGACCATCGGCGACATCATCGCCGAGCCGCTCATCACCTTCTATCCCGACCTCTCCCGAGATCAGGTGAAGGAGAAGGTGCGGGCCATGATGAGCAAGGTGGGGCTCTTGCCCAACCTGGTCAACCGCTATCCCCATGAGTTCTCCGGTGGTCAGTGCCAACGGATCGGCATCGCCCGGGCGCTGATCCTCGAGCCCAAGATGATCATCTGTGACGAGCCGGTGTCGGCGCTGGACGTCTCCATCCAGGCCCAGGTGGTCAACCTGCTCAAGGCTATCCAGAAGGAGATGGGGCTGTCGCTCATCTTCATCGCCCACGACCTGTCGGTGGTCAAGCACATCTCGGATCGGGTGCTGGTGATGTATCTGGGCAATGCGGTGGAGCTGGGGACCCGCAAGGAGATCTTCGCCAACCCCCTGCACCCCTATACCAAGGCGCTGATGTCGGCGGTGCCTATTCCGGATCCGGATCTGGAGCGCAGCAAGACCATCCAGATCCTGGAGGGGGATTTGCCATCGCCGATGAACCCGCCGTCAGGCTGCGTGTTCCGCACCCGCTGCCCGGTGGCCGGCCCTGAGTGTGCCAAGACCCGGCCCCAGCTCGAGGGCAACTTCGACCATGCGGTCTCCTGTCTCAAGGCGGATCCGCTCTGAGGATGAGCAGGCAAGACAGGGCGCCCGGGTGGCGCCCTGTTTTTTGCAGCCGGCATGAAGATGCCTCTTGGCGTGATCTTTTTCCGCTGTTACTATCCGCGCAACAAGGGGAGTAACTTCTCGCCGGTTTGTCGTCATTACGGTGCACCCATATCCTGCAGTGCACCCGGCAGCCGGGCAGTTGATGCAAATCAGCTGTAAGTGAGACCTTGCCGAGAGGCAAGGTGTATCTGCTCCAAACGCAAACCCACGCCTCTCGGTCGTGGGTTTTGTCGTTTTTGGGAGAAGTGAACATGGGTGAATGGTGGATGTGGGCCGGTTTCTTCAGCATAGTGCTGGTCCTGTTATGGATTGATATCCGCTTTGTCGGCGGCGGCAAGGCGCACAAGGTGTCGCTCAAAGAGGCAGGGATCTGGTCCCTCATCTGGATCAGCGTGGCGCTCTTGTTCAACCTGGCCATCTGGTTCTGGCTGGATCACAGCGCAGGCCGTGAAATTGCCAACCAGAAGGGGCTGGAGTTCCTCACCGGCTACCTCATCGAGAAGGCGCTGGCGGTGGACAACGTCTTCGTCTGGTTGATGCTGTTCGGCTACTTTGCCATTCCGGCCGAGCTGCAGCGCCGGGTGCTGCTGTACGGGGTACTGGGTGCCATCGTGATGCGGGCCGGCATGGTGTTTGCGGGTAGCTGGCTCATCGAGCAGTTCCACTGGATCCTCTACCTGTTCGGCGCCTTCCTGCTGCTGACCGGGGTCAAGATGCTGTGGGCGGCCGACAAGGAGCCTGATCTGGCCAACAACCCGCTGCTGGGCTGGATGCGCCGTCGCTTCAAGGTGACCGAGACGCTGGAGGGGGAGAACTTCTTCGTCTGGCGCGAGGGCGTGCGTTACGCCACGCCGCTGCTGCTCATTCTGGTGCTGGTGGAGGTGAGCGATCTCATCTTCGCGGTGGACAGCATCCCGGCCATCTTCGCGGTGACCACGGATCCCTTCATCGTGTTGACCTCCAACATCTTCGCCATCATGGGTCTGCGTGCCATGTACTTCCTGCTGGCCGGCGTGGCCGAGCGTTTTGCTCTGCTCAAGTACGGCCTGGCGCTGATCCTGATGTTTATCGGGGTCAAGATGCTGCTGCTGGATATCTTCAAGATCCCCACCGGGATTGCGCTCGGCGTGGTTGCGCTGATCCTGCTGGCCTCCATGGGGTTGAGCCTCTGGGTGACCCGCAAGAAAACGGCATAATTGGCAAACAAGCAAAAGGGCTCCCGCGGGAGCCCTTTTTTATGGCAAAGACTGGCTTAGCGCTTGATCTTCTTGGGGTTGGTGTAGCCCCAGATGGTGTACATGTCCGCCAGCAGGGCGCCGTTGTACTCCTCGAGATCAGCCTGTTTCACCTCGGCACTTCCCTGACGGCCAAACAGCACCACCTCGTCACCGGGTCTGACCCCTTTGAGGTCAGTCACGTCCACCATGATGGTGTTCATGGAGGTCTTGCCCACCACCGGCACCTTCTGGCCCTGGATCAGCACATAGGCCTTGTTGCTCAGCGCCCGGCGATAGCCGTCGGAGTAGCCCAGCGGCAGGTTGGCGAGCCAGGAGTCGCGCTTGAGGGTGAAGGTGCGGTCATAACCGACGGTGTTGCCGGCCGGGTAGTGGTTGACGGAGGCAACCTGGGTCTTGAACGCCATTACCCGCTTGTACTCGGTGTAGGAGGGGATGGAGTCACCGTACAGCAGGCCGCCCGGGCGCACCATGTCGAAGTAGGCGTCCGGCACTTCCAGGGTGGCGAAGGAGTTGGCGGCGTGGATGGTGATCTTGCTGCGATCCAGCTTGCCCGCTTCCAGCAGCCACTGGGAGTCCAGCTTGAACTGGGCCAGCCCCATCTTGACGTCCTCTTTCTCCTCCACCGGGAAGTGGGTCATGATGCCGACCGGGGTGATCCCCTTGAGCTTGAGCATGGCCAGCGCGTCTTCCTTGGAGTCAGCCAGACGCAGATCGATGCCGTTGCGGCTCATGCCGGCGGAGTTGAGCGCGATGTGCACCGGGATATTGGTGTGGTGGCGCTGGGCGATGTCGGCGATGCCCTGGGCACTCACCAGGCTGCCGATGAGTTCTTCCATCTTGTAGGGCAGGGCCTGCTCCACTTCGGCCGGGGTGGCGGCACGCACCCGCATTAGGCGGCCGGTGAAGCCCTTCTCGCGGGCCACGCGGGCCTCTTCGTTGCTGGCGATGCCGATGCAGGGGATACCGGCCTTGACCACAGAGGGCACCAGCAGGTCGATGCCGTGGCCGTAGGCGTCGGCCTTCATGATGGCGCAGATCTTCGGCCCTTTGTCACCGAGGCGATCCTTGAGGGTCTGGATGTTGTGCTCGAAGGCGCCGAGATCGACTTCCAGCCAGGCATTGCTGGCGGTCTGCACTTCGCCGTTGCGATGATCGCTGGCCAGCGGCAGGTAAGGGGCCGCGACGGCCTGACCGGCCAGCAGGCCCAGGATCAGGGTGGCCAGCAGTGTCTTCTTGTGCATGGGGTGGTTCCTTTTTTATTGTTTGGGTTGAGGTGCATGACGGCCGCCAGGCGGCCGTTTTCACGCAGGTGGGATAAAGTGTAGCCAAGGCATTGTTATTGTTATGAACTTTGTCAATTTTCCAGGGCGCTATTCCCGTCGGGAAGTGTAACGCAAGGTGCCGATCGTGGCACCTGCCAGGAGTCAATAGATGATGAGTCTTGAGTGTCGGGTGCCACCGCTGCTGCTGTTTGGCCTGATCGTGGTGGCCATGCTGGGATGGGGGGACGCTGCCGAGAGCGGCAGTGGCGCCGGCTGGCGGCTGGCCGCTCTGTTGTTGGCGGTGCTGGGCACTGTGTTTGGCTTGGGGGGCGTGCTGCGCTTTCGCCGCCAGGGCACCACGGTGACACCGCTGTACCCCGAGCAGGCCAGGGCGCTGGTAACGGGCGGGCTCTATCGCCTCAGCCGCAATCCCATGTACTTGGGGCTGCTCTGCTGGACGATGGCGCTGGCCTGTTATCTGGGCGGGCTGCTGGTGTGGCTCGGTCCGCTGCTGCTGTGGGGCTGGCTCAACCGCTGGCAGATAGTGCCAGAAGAGCGAGCGCTGCAGGCCCGCTTTGGCGATGCCTATGCCGACTATTGCCGGCGGGTGAGGCGTTGGTGCTGAGCCTTGCCGTGTCGCCATAAAGAAGCATAAAAAAACGGCCCGCGTCTGCGGGCCGTTTTGATGGCGGTGATGCGGGGATCACGCCTTGGCGGTGTCCACGTCACCCAGAGGTTCGGTTTCACCCAGGCTGTCTTCGCTCTTGGCGACCACGCTGGCGGCGATGGCGTTACCCAGCACGTTGGTGGCGGAGCGACCCATGTCGAGGAAGTGGTCGATGCCGAGCAGCAGCAGGATGCCCGCTTCCGGAATGTGGAACTGGTTGAGGGTGGCGGCAATCACCACCAGAGAGGCGCGCGGTACGCCTGCCATCCCCTTGGAGGTGACCATCAGCAGCAGCAGCATGGTGATCTGCTGGGCCATGGAGAGCTCGATGCCGTAGGCCTGGGCGATGAACATCACCGCGAAGGTGCAGTACATCATGGAGCCATCCAGGTTGAAGGAGTAGCCCATCGGCAGCACGAAGCTGGCGATGCGTTTGTCACAACCGAACTTCTCCAGACGATCCAGGGTTTTCGGGTAGGCAGCTTCGGAGCTGGCGGTGGAGAAGGCCAGCAGGATCGGTTCGCGGATCATTGCCAGCAGGGTCACGATGCGGCGGCGGATAAACAGGCAGCCCATGGCGATCAGCAGCAGCCAGAGGCAACCCAGTGCCAGGTAGAACTGCGCCATGAAGGTGCCATAGGTGGCGAGGATGCCGAGCCCCTCCTTGGCGACCATGGCGGCAATGGCGCCAAACACCGCGAACGGGGCGAAGTTCATCACGTAGCCGGTCACTTTGAGCATGATCTCGGCGGCGCTGGCCATCAGCATCACCACCGGTTTGGCGGCATCACCCAGCGCGGCAGCAGCCAGCCCGAAGAACAGGGAGAACACCACGATCTGCAGGATCTCGTTGGTGGCCATCGCCTCGATCACGCTTTTGGGAATGGCGTGGGTGACGAAATCCTTGAGGGAGATGGCGCTGGCAACCACGCCGGAGCTGGCGGTGTCGTCAGGCAGGGAGAGGGAGAGCCCCACGCCCGGTTGCATCAGGGTGACCATCACCAGACCCAGGGTCAGCGACAGCAGGGAGGCCAGCATGAACCAGCCCAGGGTCTTGGCGCCGATACGGCCCACGGTGCGGGTATCGCCCATCTTGGCGATGCCGACCACCAGGGTGGTGAACACCAGGGGGGCGATGATCATCTTGATCAGACGCAGGAAGATATCGGTCAACAGGGTGATGTCGCTGGCAAAGCCGGCGGCCTGGTCAGGGGCAAACATGCGATAGCCCTGGCCAGTCAGGATACCAACCAGCATCGCGATGAGGATGGCAACCGTCAATTTGTTCATTTTCATGGGGTGGGTCCCAGTTTTGATAAGTGCAGAGCGTTTCAAGCGGCAAGGGTGCCGCTTCAGTCCGTTTTTGTGATCCGAGCCGTAGATTCCTGACAGCCGGTGTGCTGGCAGCATGCCTAATCCGGGGGGGTAAATCCAGCGCCTTGTGGCAGAATTTTATCTTGTCATTAGTTGTATGTGATATATATCTTGCAACTTCGCTATATTAATCGCTGTTTATTTTAATTTTTGCAAGATAATCGGCTTTCATGGTTTGGTCGTTTTTCGCGCTGCGAGTGAGGGTGAAGATGAGCAACGCCGAGATGCGGTGCTCCACGGTGCGCTGCTCCAGAAAGGGATCTGGCTCGTCGTCATCGAACCCGAACAGGGGACGACTTGGCGTCACCCTGACCGCGTCCCGTTGCAGGGTCAACTCATTGACCTCAAGCCACTGATAACCTTCGGCTTGTGCCACTTCGCCCGCCCGTTTCAGCACATACTTGCGAGCGGTTTCCCGGCTCACCAGATCGTTGCCGACAAATTCCAGCTGCCACTTGTCAGGCCCGAGCCGGGTCTGGGAGAAACCGGTCCGGCCGTTCCAGAATGACGGCTGGCTGTGATAAGGGGTGGCACAGCCGAGCAGCAGGAGAGCACAGAGGCCGAGCCACAGCAGACGCTGGCAAAAGGGGCGGGGAGAGGGCATCTCGAACACCGGTTGGCAACACAGGGTATCACTACAGCACAAACCGATCGGTGACACAATGCAGGCTGCGTGGTGGCGCTCCGCGCCAAAAGAAAAGGCCTTGTCATCTGACAAGGCCTTTCTCGGGGAATTTGGTCGGTGTGAGAGGATTCGAACCTCCGACCCTCTACACCCCATGCAGATGCGCTACCTGGCTGCGCTACACACCGACGGAGTCAGCTCGGCTGACGGGGGCTGAGTTTATGGAGATGGACCCTGCCTGTCAACATAGGAAATTCCACTCCGGGATCGTTCGCCTGCTTTGCGAGCAATCTGCGCTTAAAGTGTCGCCAATCGCCGAAAAACCACGCATGGCAGGGCCGTGAGCGACTGCAAAAAAACAGGCCGCCCGGGTGGGCGGCCTGTGATGGTGCTGTGTGCTGTGGTGACGGAGCACATACAAGAGGGATCAGCGGGTGAAGGTGAGCCGCTTGCCCAGCACCTCGTTGGTGACCTGACCGTTTTGCCAGGCGATGTGGCCGTTCACCAGGGTCATCTCCACCGTGCTGTGGAAACGGTAGCCGTTGAAGGGCGACCAGCCGCACAGATAGAGCAGGTTGCTGTCGTTGACCACGTAGGGCTTGCCCAGATCCAGCAGCACCAGGTCGGCGAAGTAGCCCTCGCGGATGTAGCCGCGATCCTGCACCTGGAAGCGTTCGGCCACCGCGTGGGAGGTCTTCTTGACGATGGTTTCCAGCGAGAATACCCCGTTGTGGTAGAGCTCCAGCAGGGCCAGCAGGGAGTGCTGCACCAGCGGCACGCCGGACGGCGCCTTGAAGTAGCTGTTCTGCTTCTCTTCCCAGGTGTGGGGGGCGTGGTCGGTGGCGATGATGTCGAGCACGTCATTGCGCACCGCATCCAGCAGGGCGTGCTGGTCGGCGGCGCTCTTCACCGCCGGATTGCACTTGATCTGGCTGCCTAGGGTGTCGTAGTCCGCCTCGTTGAAGAACAGATGGTGAACGCACACCTCGGCGGTGATGTTCTTGTCCTTGAGATCCTCCAGATCCGGGGTGGCGGTGAAGAGCGACAGCTCTTTGGCGGTGGTCAGGTGCAGTACGTGCAGCTTGGCGCCGTACTGCTTGGCCAGGGAGACCGCCAGGCTGGAGGATTTGTAGCAGGCATCGGCGCTGCGGATGCGGCCGTGCTCGCGCATCGGCACATCCTCGCCCCACTTGGCGCGGGCTTCGTCTTCCAGCACCTTGATGGTGGGGGTGTCCTCGCAGTGGGTGACGATCATCACCGGGCTCTCGCGGAAGATGGCGGCCAGGGTCTCCTGATTGTCCACCAGCATGTTGCCGGTGGAGGCACCCATGAAGATCTTGATGCCGCAGGACTGTTTGGGATCGAGCTTCTTGATCTCTTCCAGGTTGTCGTTGGTGGCGCCGAGGTAGAAGCTGTAGTTGGCGGCGGAGGAGTTGGCGGCTATCTGGTATTTGGCTTCGAGGGCATCGAGGGTGGTGGTCTGGGGATTGACGTTGGGCATTTCCATGAAGCTGGTGGTGCCACCGGCCACGGCGGCCCGGGATTCACTGGCGATGGTCCCCTTGTGGGTCAGCCCTGGCTCCCGGAAGTGGACCTGATCATCGATCATTCCGGGGATGAGGTGACGGCCCGCGGCATCGATCACCACTGCATCGGGGGCCTGGATATCCGGGGCGATGCGGGCGATCCGTTCCCCCTCGATCAGCACGTCGGAGGCATAGATGCGGCCTTCGTTGACCAGGGTGGCATTCTTGATAAGCAATTTGTTCATGGGGGGTTCCAGTTCCTTTGCCGATAATCGCGGGTCATAATAGCGCAAACCGCCCTTTCTCTGTAGCAAGGCCTGACTGATGAAGTTATTTGTAAAAGATTTGACCGTGATCGACTCCAGCTACCTGTGCGAACGCCGTGGTATGGTGGGGGAGAGCTGGCTGGTGGACATCGAAATGAGCGGCGAGCTCAACGAGATGAGCATGTTGCTGGACTTCGGCCGGGTCAAGAAACTGATCAAGTCGATCATCGACGACGAGGTGGATCACAAGCTGCTGGTGCCGACCGAGTGCCCCCTGGTGCAGGTGGCCCAGCTGGACGGTGACGAGAGCACCGTTGATCTGCTGCGGCCGGGTCGCTCCATTCACCTGCGTTGCCCGAGCCAGGGCTTTGCCTTCATTCCGGCCCCTCAGGTGGACAAGGAGTCCGTTACCCGCTATCTGCTGGCGGTGTTGGCCAAGCGGCTGCCGGGCAACATCAAGGATCTGTCGCTGACCCTGCGCCAGGAGGCCATCGACGGCGCCTTCTATCACTACAGCCACGGTCTCAAGAAGCACGACGGCAACTGCCAGCGCATCGCCCACGGCCACCGCTCTCCCATCGAGATCCACGTGGACGGCGAGCGCGACCAGGAGCTTGAGCTCAACTGGGCCGAGCGCTGGGCCGACATCTATCTGGGGACCGACGAGGATCGGGTGGCCCTCGGCGATCTCGCGTTGAGCGAGCAGGCCAAGGCCATCCTGCAAGAGGCTGGCGAGCACTACGTCGGCTTCAAGTATGTGGCACCGCAAGGGCTGTTCCAGCTGGCCATGCCGGCGGTGGAGGTGGAGATGATCGACACCGACACCACCATAGAGCTGCTGGCCCACTACATTGCCCGCGAGGTGAAGAAGAGCGTGGGCGACAAGTTCATCAAGATTGTCGCCTATGAAGGGGTGGGCAAGGGCGCCATCGCCTACGCCTGACCCGCGCCGCTTGCCGGCACAAAACAAGGCCCCGCAGATGCGGGGCCTTGTCGTTGCTGGGGCTGGCGTGGGCGTCAGGCGCTGAGCCTAAAGCGCTTGACCAGGCTCTCCTGCTGCTCGGCCAGCGAGTCGAGCTGCTGGCTGGTTTCGGCCACCCGCTCTATGCCCTGATAGTTGAGATCCGAGATGTCGGAGATGCGGTTGAGGTTGGTGGCGATGTCGGCGCTGGTGGCCTGCTGCTGCTCGGCGGCGGAGGCGATCTGGCTCGACATGTCGCTGATGAGCACCACTATGCCCTGCACCTCCTCCATGGCGTTGTTGGCGTGGGAGCTCTGATCCATGCAGCTGTCCATCTCGCGCGAGCACTCCTGCATCACGGTCACCGCCTTGGCGACCCCCTGCTGCAGGTTCTCGATCATGGTCTGGATTTCGCTGGTGGACTGGGCGGTGCGCCCGGCCAGGCTGCGCACCTCGTCGGCCACCACCGCAAACCCGCGTCCCTGCTCGCCGGCCCGCGCCGCTTCGATGGCGGCATTGAGGGCCAGCAGGTTGGTCTGCTCGGCGATGCCGCGAATGACGTCGAGGATGTTGCCGATCTGGCCGCTCATGGCACTCACGTCGCCAATCACCTTGCCGGTCTGCTGCAGCTTGCCCGCCAGCTGGTGGGTGGTGGTGATGTTGCCGGCCATCACCTTGCGGCCGGTCTCGGAGGCTTTCTCCACGTCCATCACCCGCTCTAGGGTCTGGTTGGCGGCCTGGGCCACCTCGCGCACCGAGGCCTCCATCTGGGTCATGGCGGCGGCGACCGAGGCGGTCTCCTGGCGCTGTTTCTCCAGATCCGCCCGCACCGATTCGGTGGTGTGGCGGTTGTCGTGGGCGGCGTTGTTGAGCTGGGCCGACGCTTGGGAGAGCTGGCTCAACACCTCGCCCATCTGCTCGATCAGCAGATTGACCTGGCTGCCGAGCCGGCCGAACTCGTTGTTGCTGCGAAAACCGATGCGCTGGGTCATGTCGCCCTGGGTCACTTCGGTCAGCACCCGCAGCAGCTCCTTGAGCGGACGACGAATGGCCTTGCCGAGGGTGTAGGCCACCAGGATGGCGATGGTGATGGCGATGACCAGCGCCACCCCCTGGGTGAGGGTGCTCTGGGTCTGCACCTTGCCGGAGGCGCGGATGCTGTTGTTCATCAGCTGCTGGCTCTGGGCGGTGATCTGCTCGAGCTTGCTCTGGATGTTGACGATGAGCTTGCTGGCCTGCTTGCTCTGCTCGCGCATCCGCTCCTGCTGCTGCATCAGCGCCAGGTACTGGGCCAGCACGCCGTCGCTGGCAGTGGTGTCGCGCACGAAGCCGTGCACGTAGTGGCCCATGTTGTTGTCAAAATCCTTGAGCTCCCCCTGCAGATCCTTGATGGTGCTGTTGAAGCCCTCGATCTGCATCTTGTTGCGCTTGAGTGCCGCCTCGATGGGGGCGGGGATGCTCTGGTTGAGGGCATCCATGGTGGAGAGTTCAATGGCGGAGAGCTTGGTGGTCAGGGTCTCGGAGAGCATCTTGATGAAGCTGTCGTCGATGGTGATCATCATGTCCCCCAGGTTCTTCTTGAACTGGGGCAGGCTGACCTGGAACTGGCCCTTGGCCTGGTTCACCTTGTAGAGCCGGGTGAGCAGGGCCTGGTGTTCGGTGGGCAGGGTGTCGGTCAGCTGCAGGTAGTCCTTGACCAGCTGGTTGAGCGCGCCGAGCTCCCCCTGCAGCTCCGGGTGTTCCGCCGCCTGCCGGGCGAGGGTGGCGAGGGTCTGGTCGACCAGCGCCTTGGCCTGCTGCAGCTCGGCCACTTCGGCCGGGATCTGCTTGAGATCCTGCTCGGTCAGCACGTCGGTGAGCCACTTGTTGGCGCTGAGCAGGCTAATCTGGGTCTGGCTGCTGGCGATCACCAGCGGCATGGTCTGCCGGGTGACCTGATCCAGCGCCTGATTGAGCTCGCTCTGGCTGCGGAAGGTGAGTACCGAGGTGGCCGCCATCACGGCCACCAGGATGGCAAAGCCAAGATAGACCCTCTGCAAGATGGAGAGGTCTGACATTGTTTGTTTCATTATTGTCCCGCTGTATATGCAAAAGTCCCTTGCCTGAATACCCCGTCCATTTGATACCCTGCTACCACTGTGGGCGAGCAACGTCGGCAGACGTCTTCCGGCTATCGGTATTTTTAACAATAACTGAAGAGAATGGGACAACGGCTGTGTCAAATGTCGGCTTGTGTCACACTTGCCGGGCCTTGATGACGGGCGTTGGAACCGCTTGAGACAGGCATTGAATTTTCTTTTTCATATAAAGGAGTTATCCATGGCGCAAGAAACCATTTTCAGCAAAATCATCCGCAAAGAGATCCCCGCCGACATCCTTTATCAAGACGACCTGGTGACCGCCTTTCGCGACATCCAGCCCAAGGCCAAGACCCATATCCTGATCATCCCCAACGTGCTGATCCCCACCGTCAACGACGTGGAGCCGGATCATGAGCTGGCGCTGGGCCGGATGTTCACCGTGGCCCGCAAGCTGGCCAGCGAGGCGGGCATTGCGGAGGATGGCTATCGCCTCATCATGAACTGCAACCGCCACGGCGGGCAGGAGGTCTACCACATCCACCTGCATCTGGTCGGCGGCCAGCCGCTGGGACCCCTGCTCAGCCTGTGATGCCGCGCCTTCCACTGGCCGGCCTGCTGCTGGCCGGTTCCCTGCTGGGGGGCTGTGCCTCCCACTGGCAAGACATGTTCGTCTCCTATTCCGATCAGATGGTGCCGCTGCGCAACCAGCTGTTGCTGGGTCATGCCGCCGAGGCGCTGCCCGAGGTGCGCGACTCCACGCCGGGGGACGATACCTATGTGCTGGACCGGCTCGAGCAGGGCCGCATCGCCTGGCTGGCGAGTCAGGATGCCGCCAGCAAGCAGGCCTTTGCCGCCGCCGACAGCCGGCTGGCGTGGGAAGACAATCAGGCCGAGTACCGGATCAGCCAGGGGCTGGCCCAAGCGGGCAGCCTGCTTACCAATGACCAGACCATGGCCTATCGGGCGCCCGATTACGAGCGCTCCATGTTGCACCACTATCTGGCTCTCAACTACCTGCAGCGCGGGGATGCCGAGGGCGCCCTGGTGGAGGTGCGCCGCGCCAACCAGGTGCAGGAGCAGGCCCTCAAACGGCGGGCCGACGAGGTGCGCAAGGCAAAGCAAAAGAGCGAAGAGGCCGAGGCAGAAGGGGAGATGCGCCAGCTGATGTCGCGCGGCGCCCCCGAGCTTGACCGGCTGATCGGGCGGGTCAAGAACGGTTTTCAGAACGCCTACACCTTCTATTTCTCCGGCGTGCTCTATGAGGCGGCCGGCGAGCTCAACGATGCCTGGGTCGACTATCAGCGTGGCTACCAGATAGCGCCGGACAACCGCAGCCTGCAGGATGCCTTGCTGCGCCTTGCTGTGCTTCGGGGCGCCGCGGACGAGATCCGCGAAACCGAGAAAAAGGTGGGCCGCAAGGCGCCGCCCTTGGCCAAGGATCAGGGCCAACTGGTGGTACTGTTTGAAGATGGCCTGATCCCGGCACGGCGCGAGCTGTTCCTGCCGCTGCCCATCGCCACCTCCGGCGGCGATTTTCGCACCTTTACCGTCGCCATCCCCTATTACGATAATCGGGCCAGCGACACCGGGCCGCTCACGGTATCGGTGGGCAAGCGCGTCGAGCAGACCAGCGAGCTGGTCAGGCTGGAGGCGCTGGCGGCCAAAGATCTGCAGGAGCGGCTGCCCGGCATGCTGACCCGCCAGGCGCTGCGGCTGGTGGCCAAGGAGCAGGTGCGGCGCACCGCGGCCAAGGAGGGGGGCGATGTGGGCAACATTCTGGTCGGTATCTTCAATACCCTCTCGGAGCGGGCTGACACCCGCAGCTGGTTGACGCTGCCGGCCCAGGCAGCGAGCTGGCAGGGGATGCTGCCTGCGGGCGAGGTGAACCTCACCCTGGGCACGGGGGCAGCACAGCGGCAATTGCCGCTCACCATCCACCAGGGACGCACCACCCTGGTGTGGGTGCAGCGCCTCGGCGCCGGGTTGACGACGCGGGTGATGCCGCTGTGACGGCGAACGATGGCAATACACATGAGTGACCGGTCGGGCCCCTCGGGGTCGCCGGCAAGGAGAGCAAGATGAAAGCACATGGGTTGGCTCTGGGCCTGGTTCTGCTGCTGGCAGGCTGCGCCACCAATACCTCCGGCGTGGCGCTCTATGGGGCGGCGGGCGCCGCGCCAGTGGCGGAGCAGCATCAAAACGTCAATGTCACCCTGACCGAGCTCAGCCGGCGCGAACAGAACGGCCTGCTGCAGGTCAATGTAGCGGCGGCCAGCACCCAGCGCGGCGACAACAAGCTGCAATACCTGTTCTATTGGTATGATGAGGCGGGGCAGGAGGTGGCCAGTGATGGCCGCGGCTGGACGCCGCTCAAGCTGCACGGCTATCAGACCCGCACCCTGTCTGCCCTGGCGCCGAGCCCGGCCGCCCGGGGCTACCGGATTTACGTACGCGAAGTGATTGAGGAATCCTACTGATGAAAATGAATCATGCCCTGCTGATCCTGACCGGCGCCCTGTTGCTGGGCGGCTGCTCCAGCACCACCGTCAGCTATGGCGATCCGACCGAAACCGAGACGGTGACTGTCGATTATGGTTCCAGCGATCTGCAGGCCATCGCCGACAAGATGGCGGATTCCATGCTGGCATCGCCGGCCACCAGCGAGATCACCGCCGGCGGCCGTCCGGTGATGTTCATGGACTCCATCCGCAACAAGACCTCCGAGCACATCGACACCGAGGCCATCACCGACACCATCCGCACCAAGCTGCTGCGCGCCGGCAAGTTCCGCTTCGTCGACATGAGCAAGGTGGCGGCGGTCAAGCAGCAGCTCGAATACCAGCAGAGCAGCGGCATGGTGGATCCTGCCTCCATGGTGCGCCTGGGCAAGCAGACCGGCGCCCGCTACATGGTCTATGGCAACCTCGCCAGCATCGTCAAGGACAACGGCAAGGTGAAGGATGTCTACTACCAGATGACCATGAACCTGATGGATCTGCAAAATGGCGAGCTGCTGTGGGCCGACCAGAAAGAGATCCGCAAGCAGGCCAAGAAGTCCACCTTTGGCTGGTAAGTCGAGCGAGGGCTCTCTGGAGGCCGCCGAACGCGCCCTGCTGGCCCGCCTGCCGCCGCCCTGGCGCTCGGGCCGGCTGGCGCCATTGGCCAGCGGCCTGACCAACTGCAACTATCGACTGCGCCTCCCCTCGGGGCGCAGTCACTTTTTGCGCCAGGGCCACCCCGATCCGGTGCGCCTTGGCATCGACCGGGCCACCGAATGGCAGCTCTATCAGGGGGCCGTGGGGCAGGGGCTGGCCTTGCCCTGCCATCACAGCGATCCTGCCACCGGCCTGATGCTGCTGGACTGGTGCGACGAGCCGAACTGGCTGGCGGCGCCGCCCCCGGCTGCGTTGCAGCCAGCGCTGTTGGCCGGGGTGCTGACGCGGCTGCACCGGTTGCCGGTGCCGAGCGTGGTGATGGCGGTGCGGGCCCACAGCGCCGGCTATCGTGCCCGGCTGGCCCAGGTGCCTGCCTGGCTGCCTGCGCTGGAGCGGGGGCTGCTGGTCAGCCGCGAGCCCGCCGATTGCTGGCTCCCTTGCCATCATGATCTCAATCCGGCTAATTTGTTGGGGAGCCGGCCCTGGGTCATCGACTGGGAGTATGGCGCCGCCGGGCATCCCGGTTTCGAGGTGGCCAGCATCCAGCGCACCCACGGTTGGCAGGATACCCAGCGCGAGGCGCTGGAGCAGGCATATTGCGAGCGGGCAGGGGGGCCGGTCGGACCACGCGGCTTTCAGAGCCGGGCCTTTTTGCCCTGGGTCGATTACATAGGGTTGCTGTGGGCGCTGCTGATGGCCGAGCAGCAGCCGGGGCCCGACTACCAGGCGCTGATCGATCTCAACCGGCAGCGACTGGAGTAGGCATCAGGCATTATGAATCATCCGTTGCGTCAACCCTGTTTCATCAACATTGGAGCCTTGCATGGTGACCACCTTTTCCTGGCGCAAGCCCAGTAGCTGGAGTCTGCTGCTGCTCTGTCTGCTGCTGGCCGGCTGCTCCACCCGGGTCGTCTATTACTGGCTCGACGTGGCCATCGTCTGGCAGCTGGACGACTACTTCTCGCTGGATCGCAGCCAGAAGCGGCTGCTGGACAACGAAGTGAAGGGGCTGATGGCCTGGCACCGCCAGCGAGAGGTGCCCCGTTATGCCGACGATCTCGATGCGCTGGCCAAGGCGGTGGCGAGCCCCATGACCCCGGCTCAGGTCTCCCGCCATCTGGATGCGGCCCAGCAGAGCCTGACCCGCACCCTGGAGAACACGGTGCCGCGGGCGGTGCGGCTGGCACGCACCCTGACCGAGGCGCAGGTGGCCATGTTCATGAAGGACCGGCTCACCCGCCAGGCGGAACGGGAAAAGGAGTTTGCCGACAAGCCCAGAGAGGAGATGCTCAAGGAGTTTCGCGACAAGATGAACGAGCGGCTGGTGTTCTGGATTGGCGAGGTGAAACCGGCCCAAGCCCCGCTGGTGGCCCAGTGGGCCCAGTGGCAGTACGAGCTGCAGGCCCCCTGGCTTGAGTTCCAGACCGCCTGGACCAAGGAGCTGGACCGGCTGATGAAGCAGCGCCAGAGCCAGGACTTCGGCGCCCAGCTCACCGCCCTGCTGCAACAGGGGGACGGCCTGATGGATGGGCGCTTCACCGGCTACACCGATCAGTCGCGCCAGCGCACCGTCAACTGGCTGAGCGATCTCAGCCAGTCGCTGGACATCTCCCAGCGAGCCCACCTCTACAGCCTGCTCAAGGGCTATGCCCGCGATTTCAGGCAGATGTCGGAGGGATAATGGCGCCAAGAGGGCCGCAGGGCAGGGGCCGGCCGGCCCCCATGCCCTTGTTCTGGCGGGGCCCCTGTGGTAGTTTGCCCTTTCTATTATGCGGGAATTAACTTTTTGAGCCTGACCGACAAAGTGAAACTGGCGCTGATGACCCTGCTCATCACCCTCGCTCTGTTGTTCTCTACCCTCTCGGTGGAGGGGGTCAAGCTGCCCGCCGCCCAGCAGTCGACCCAGCAGGTACAGCTGATGGGGGATACAGTGGCGCCGACCGATGGCGGTCAGGTGATCCACAGTGCCAGCGACAGCGACGACGGGGTCGTCAAGTTCGTCAGCTCCCACCAGAATCACCTGCTGCGGCTCGAACACTCCCTGCGCAGCGATCATCAGCCCGGCAACGTGGTATACCAGCTGATCATGAGCTGGTCCCAGCAGGCGATCCTGCTGCTGCTGTGTGGCCTGCTGTTCTATGCCGCCCTCTTCTATCGCAAACACAGTTTCCGCAATCGGTTTGCCACCATCCATCGGCACCGGTTGCAACGCCAGCACCTGCAATACCGTTTCTGTCAGAGTTACCTCGCCTGATCCCGATGGGGTCCGGTCCTTTCGCACCACCTCATCGCCTCCTGATGCCTGCTCACCGCGCGTGAACGGGCCACTGTCTCATTCGTATTTTCTTGCGTGCCGCCTGCGTGGCGAGTGCGCAGCCTTCTCCTGACAGAGGCTGATTTCATGAGAAAAAAGAGTCGTATCACCTTGAACCGCATGAACATGTGGCAGTACGCCCTGCTGCTGCTCATGCTGTTCACCTTTGCGTTTTACTCCCTGCCCACTTTCTTCGGTGAGCAGCCCTCCCTCGGTCTGCACGGCCAGACCAGCCTGACCGAGGCACAGCGTACCCTGCTGGCCGACAACCGCATCGAGCCACTCAAGCAGGTGCAACAGGGCGAGCGGGTCGAGCTGGTGTTTGCCAGCCAGGCCGAACAGCAGCGCGCCAAGCAGCTGCTGGAGCAGCAGGGCTATGACAGCTCGGCGCTGACCCTGGAGTTCTACTCCAACGCGCCGGGCTGGATCAGCCAGCTCGGCGCCGCCCCCATCAAGCTCGGGCTGGATCTGCGCGGCGGCTCCCAGCTGCTGATCGGGGTCGATCTGAGCTTCGTGGTCGACAACCAGACCAAGAACCTGGTGGACATGTTGCGCACCCAGTTTCGCGAGGCGCGCCTGCGCGGCGCCAACGTGGCCCGGGTGAGCGAAGGGGAGGTGAGGGTGATTTTGCCTGAGGTGACCGATCAGACGCCCTGGCTCACCATCATCAAGGATTCCGCCGGCACCCGCCAGGATCAGTGGACCCTCAAGCGCAGCGGCAACGAGTTGCGGCTGGTGATGAGCGAGGCCGAGCGTACCCTGCTGGCCAACAACGCGGTGACCCAGAACCTGTCGATCCTGAAAAAGCGGATCAACGAGCTCGGCATCGTCGAGGCCTCGGTACAGCGTCAGGGTCAGGACGGCATCCGCATCGAGCTGCCTGGGGTGCACAATCCCAAGCAGGCGAAAGAGGTGATCGGGGCCACTGCCTCGCTGGCCTTCTACGAGGCCCAGGCCGACAGCCGCTTCTTCATGGCGGATCGCAACGGCCAGGCGGTCGGGCTGGCCCGCAAGCCGGTGCTGACCGGCGAGCACATCGTCGATGCCCGCGCCAACATGGGCGAGATGGGGCAACCCCAGGTCAACATCGTGCTCGACAGCCTGGGCGGCAGCAAGATGAACCAGTTCAGCCGCCAGAACGTGGGCAAGCCGATGGCCACCGTCTTTACCGAGTACAAGACCAATGCCGAAGGCAAGCTGCGGGCCAGGAGCGAGGTGATCAACGTCGCCACCATCCAGACCGCCCTTGGCAATCAGTTCCGCATCACCGGGATCGGCAGCCTGCCGGAAGCTCAGGAGCTGGCCATGCTGCTGCGCGCCGGCGCCCTCACGGCGCCGCTGAAGATCCTGGAGGAGCGCTCAATCGGCCCGACCCTGGGTCTGCAGAACATCGAGGCGGGCTTCACCGCGCTGGCGTTCGGCATGGCCGGCATGATGCTGTTCATGATGGCCTGGTATCGCAAGTTCGGCTGGGTCGCCATCACCGCGCTCATCGCCAACCTGCTGATGCAGGTGGGCATGCTGGCGGTGCTGCCGGGCGCGGTGCTGACCCTGCCGGGGATCGCCGGTCTGGTGCTCACCGTCGGCATGGCGGTGGATACCCACGTGCTGATCTTTGAGCGGATCAAGGACCGGCTGCGGGAAGGGGGCTCGTTGGCCAACGCCATCGATTTTGGTTACCGCTCGGCGTTTCGCACCATCTTCGATGCCAACATCACCACCCTGATCTGCGCCGTGGTGCTCTATGCCATCGGTTCCGGGCCGCTGCAGGGCTTCTCCATCACCCTGATCCTGGGCCTCATCTCCAGCATGGTGACCGGCATCTGGGGCACGCGCGCCATCATCAACCCCCTGTGGGGCAAGAGCAGCGCCAAGCTGCTGAGGGTGTGACCATGACTGTCCACCACCTGTGTCATCGCGCCGCGCGTTCGAGCCTGCTCCGCGCCCGCGTCACGCGCTTCCCTGCGGGAAGCCCGAGCCATCTGCTGTCGAGGGAACAACAATGCTGAGAATGATCATTGCCATGGGGCTGACCCGCTGGCGTTACATTGGCCTGTGGGCCTCCGTGCTGCTGACCGTGGCGAGCATCGCGGTGCTTGCCATCAACGGCCTCTCCCTCGGTCTCGACTTCACCGGCGGCATCCTGCTGGAATTTCGCATCCAGACCCTGAAGGAGGCCCACGAGCTCAACGCCCTGTTGACGGCCCCCCTGGCGGGTGTGGTCGAGCTGCACGGCGCCGGCGTGCCCGGCGAGTGGCTGATCAAGCTGCCCCCCCACGAGCTGCCCTGGGCGGCCGAGGAACTGGCGGTGATGCTGGGTCAGCAGCTCAACCTGCCGGTGGAGTTGCTGCGCACCACCATCGTCGGCCCCCAGGTGGGCGCCGAGTTGTTCCAGCAGGGGATGCTGGCGGTGCTGGTGGCCTCGCTTGCCATCTCCGCCTACCTGGCGGTGCGTTTCGAGTGGCGCCAAGCCATCGGCATCCTGGTGTCGGTGCTGCACGACGGTCTGGTGGCGCTGGGGCTGCTGGCGCTGTTCAACATCGAGTTCGACCTCAACGTCATCGCCGGTCTGATGGCGGTGATCGGCTACTCCCTCAACGACAGCATCGTCATCTCCGACCGCTTGCGGGACTTGCTCAGCTCGCGCACCCAGATGGGGATCCACGACTGCTCCGACGTGGCCATCAAGGCCACCTTCAGCCGCACCATGATCACCTCGGGCACCACCTTGTTCACGGTGGGGGCTCTGCTGTTGTTCGGTGGCGACGCCCTCTACGGTTTCTCCTTCACTCTGTTCGCCGGCATCCTGGTGGGCACCATCTCCTCCATCACGGTGGCCTCCACCGTGCAGGAGCTGCTGGGGCTCTCGCCGCAGGCTTACCAGAAAAAAGAAGAGGAGCTGGCGGAGGCGGCGTGACCTCGCCATTCCCATGCAAAACGGGCCCTCGGGCCCGTTTTTTTATGCGCATCTGAAATGAGGCTCAAAAACCCGAGCCCGGTTGCAGTAAGAAGACGGCCTCCTCGGCCGTGTCCTGGCGGCCCAGGATGGCGTTGCGGTGGGGGAAGCGGCCAAAACGCTCGACGATCACCTGATGGCGGCGGGCAAAGTCGGCAAAGCCGGCGAAGGTCTCCCGCGCCGGGCCGTCTGCCTGCTCGGCCGCCAGTCCCTCGAACAGTGCCACGCTTCTGGCCTGCTGCTCGCGGGATTCGGCATGCTCCAGCGGCAGGTAGAAAAAGACCCGCCCCAGCGGTGGCAGCGCCAGATCTGCCTCCAGAGAGAGCCCCTTGAGGCAGAGATCCCGCGCCTTGGCATCCTGGGCAAAGGCGGCGGGAGTGCCACGATGGATGTTGCGCGGCAGCTGGTCCAGCAGCAGGATCAGGGCCAGCCGGCCCTCGGCCGCGTCGGCCCAGTGGGCGAGCTCGCCGGCGGCGGCTGCGGCGGCCAGGTCACCGAAGCGGCTGGCGAGCAGGGCGTCGGTGTCGCTGTTTTTGCCCCACCAGAGGGGCGCTTGGCGTTTGGCGCGGGTGACGTCGTCGGTCTCTTCACCAAACCAGAATGTGATCAGCGGTTGCCAGGGTTGCATGGAATACTCCTTGGGCCTGCGGGCACCGGATGAAACAAGGCCAAATGACCCTGATGTGGTTGCTGCCGAACGGGCGGCTTCTCGTTACACTGTGCCATCTTTTCCCGAAATAGGGATCCCCCTTCGGCCGGAACCGGTTGGTCGGTCCTGTCGGATGACATGGCCAATGTACTCGATGGTGTGGCGCTGATGATGTGGCCAACAAGGGCGCGGTGTGCTGCGGGAAGCTCTCTTCTACTGACATAAGGATTCTCTGATATGGCCGGAACCAGTTTGTTGGCCCTGCTCGACGATATTGCCAGCGTGCTCGACGACGTGGCGTTGATGACCAAGATGGCGGCGAAGAAGACCGCCGGGGTGCTGGGGGACGATCTGGCCCTCAATGCCGAGCAGGTTTCCGGGGTGCGTGCCGAGCGGGAGCTGCCGGTGGTGTGGGCGGTGGCCAAGGGGTCGTTTCGCAACAAGCTTATCCTGGTGCCTGCCGCCATCGCCATCAGTGCGCTGGTGCCCTGGCTCATCACCCCGCTCTTGATGCTGGGGGGCGCCTACCTCTGCTTCGAGGGGGCCGAGAAGCTGGCCCACAAGTTTCTGCCCCATGAGGCGAGCGAGGGTGAAGTGCACACTGCACCCATTCCCGATGATCTGGTGGCGTTTGAGCAGCAGAAGATAAAGGGGGCCATTCGCACCGACTTTATTCTGTCGGCCGAGATCATCGTCATCGCCCTTGGCACGGTACAGGGGGCGAGCCTGGCGCTGCAACTGTCGGTGGTGGCGGGCATCGCCCTGCTGATGACGGTGGGGGTCTACGGCCTGGTGGGGCTCATCGTCAAGCTCGACGACATCGGCCTGCACCTGCTGCAAAAGTCCAATGGCAGTGCCTTGCGCCGGGCGGTGGGGCAGGGGCTGCTGGTGACGGCGCCGCGACTGATGCACCTGCTGGCACTGGTCGGCACCATCGCCATGTTCATGGTGGGGGGCGGCATCCTGGTGCACGGCTGGCCTTTCGTGCATCACCTGATTGAAGGGGCGGCCGCCGCCGTGGCTACCTTGCCTGCGGTCGGCGCAGCCCTCGCGCTGGTGACGCCGACCCTGCTCAACGCCGTGGCCGGTGTGGTGGCCGGGTTGGTGCTGGTGCTGGCCATGACCCTGGTGAGCAAGCTCAAACCCGCCAAATAGTACCGGCGGGCTGACCATCGCGGGCATATCCCTGCGATGGGAGCATTCCGTCAGATACTGTCTCGTTTGTTGCCTCGGATGGGGGCTAGGCAAGGGTCTGCCCCCTTCGTACTATCCGGCTGACACCCGCTCACAGAGGCGGGGTCAGCCCACATGGACGCAAACAGACAAGGAAGCTCATGAAACCACCCGTTTGGCTGGATGATCACATCTATGCCGCCCCCGACTGCCCGGCGATCGACGCCGATTTCCAGCTTGCCCGCGAGGCCCTTAACCGCCTGCAACCCCTGCTGGATGAACTCACCAAGACCAACGACATCAATGCCTTGCGCCATCTGCTTCGGGCCATCCGGGCCTGCTGGCGCGAGGTGCGCCAGCTGGAGTGGAACTGCCAGACCTACGGCTACAACCGGCTCAGCCGGGATGGACGCGACGAGGCGGCCCGGGTGCTGCTCTCTCGTGGCCAGCAGTTGCAGGCGGGCCTGGCCCAGCTTTGCAAGACGGTGACCCTGTTCTGGGTGCGCGCTCCCGAGGAGCAGGTGCGCGCCCTGCTGCAGGATCCCGAGCTGTTCGAGCTCGCCTACGCCATTCGCCACGACCGGCGCCAGCAGGATCAGTGGCTCTCTCTGGAGAGCGAGCAGCTGATCGCGGGGCTGAGCGTGGACGGCCTGCAGGGGTGGGGGGATCTCTACGGCAACCTGGTCGGAAGGCTCAGGCCGGTGGTGGAGGGGCAGCCCATGGGGCTGGCCCAGGCGGACAACCTGCTGGCCCACCCGCAGCGGGCGCGGCGCGCCGCCGCCTGGCACGCCATCCAGGCTGCCTGGGGGGCTGAGCAGGAGACGGTGGCCGCCATCCTCAACGCTATCAACGGCTGGCGCAACGAGCTGGCTCGCCAGCGTGGCAGGGAACGCAGGTGGGATGCGCTCGACGTTTCCTGCCATCAGGGGCACCTGGAGCGGGTCACTCTGGAGACCCTGATGACGGCGGCCGGCGAGCACAAGGAGCTGGGGCGACGGGCCCTGCGCGCCATGGCCTGTGCCCAGCAGATTAGTGATTTCGCCCCCTGGGATCTCTATGCCCCGGCGCCGGCTGTGGCGAGCGGCCTTATCAGCTTCGAGCAGGCGCTGACCCTGGTGGCCGACGCCTTCGCCGGCTTTGACCCCGAGATGGGGGCCTTTGCCCGCATGATGGCTGCCAATGGCTGGATTGACGCTGCCCCGAGTGAACACAGGCGCAGCGGTGCCTACAGCACCGAGTATGCCGATCCGCCCGAGCCGCGGGTGTTTCTCACCTTCGAGGGGACCCTGGACAACGTCATCACGCTCGCTCATGAGTTGGGACACGCCTGGCACAGCTGGCTGCTGCGGGAGTTGCCGCTGGAGCAGCGTGACTACCCCAAGACGCTGGCGGAGACTGCCTCCCTGTTTGCTGAGGCGCTGGTGCGCGATGCCCTGCTGGCGGCCACCGACAACATGGAGCAGCGCCGGGCCATCGCCTGGCTGGACGGGGAGCGCGCCGCCAGCCTGCTGCTCGACGTGCCGGCCCGCTTTACCTTCGAGCGGGCCCTGGTGGCGGCGCGGGAGGAGGGCTATGTGGGGGCCGGTCAACTGCGGCAGATGATGAAATCGGCGCAACAGCAGTGGTATGGTGACACCCTGAGTCAATATGACGAGCTGTTCTGGGCCAGCAAGGGCCACTTCTCCATCGCCGAGCTCGGGTTCTACAACTACCCCTATCTGTTTGGCTACCTGTTCAGCCTGGGACTCTATGCCCAGCAGGCGCGGGCGGGGCGCGAGTTCGTTCACGCCTATCGAGAGCTGCTGCGCGACACCGGCCGCATGAGCGCAGAAGAGCTGGTGGAGAAGCACCTGGGGGTCGACATCCGTGCGCCCGCCTTCTGGCAGGAGAGCCTTGATTATGTGGAAGAGGCGGTCGCCCGCCTTGAGCGGCTGGTGTAGGCCGCACGGCGGTTTTTATCCTGGTGGCGGGCCCTGTGGCTCGCCACGCGCATTCAACGGGGCTCGGCCCCGCAACCTGATGACGAGCATTTGATGCAGCAACGAATCTACCCACAACAGTGGCAAAACCAGCATATCTATCCCGCCCTCGACTGCTCGCAGGTGGCCGCCGATCTCGCCCTGGCGCGCGCCAGTGTGGACGAGCTTGGCCTGTTCCTCGAGGGGCTTGGTGCCGTGCGGACCAATGCGCAGGCGCTGCAGGATTTTCTGCGCGAGGTGCGGCTGCGGGCCCAGCGCATTCGCAACATCGGCTGGAACCTGGCCGTGCTGGCTGCCTGTCGGGGCAGTCAGGATGCCCGCGACGAGCTGGCCAAGCAGCTGGCCTCCCGCGCCCGCGCCCTCAATGCCGATCTGTTCAAGACCCTGGCCCCGGTCGAGGATCTGATGCTGGCGCTGCCGGAGCCCGAATTCGAGCAGCTGATGGCCGACTCCCTGCTGGGGGAGGAGGCGTACCGGCTGCGTCATGAGCGCCGCTTGCAGGATCAGCGCCTGCCGGTGGAGGCGGAGCAGTTGGTGATCGGTCTTGGCACCGACGGCCTGCACGCCTGGGGCAACCTCTACAACGATCTGGTGGGCAAGATCCGGCTGGTGATCGATGGCCGCGAGATGGGGCTGGCCGAGGCGAGCAACCTGCTCTCCAGCCCGCTGCGTGCCCTGCGCCGGGAGGCGTTCGATGCCATCAGCGCCGGCTGGGAGGGGGAGCAGGAGACGGTGGCCGCCATCCTCAACGCCATCAATGGCTGGCGGCTTGAGCTTTCGCGCCAGCGCGGTCGCAGCCGCCAGCTCGATGCGCTCGATCTCTCCTGCCATCAGAGCCACATCGAGCGGGCGACCCTGGATACCCTGATGCAGGAGACCTGGCGCGCACGCGGGCTCGGTCAGCGGGCGCTGGGGCTGATGGCCGAGCGCCTCGGCATCGAAGAGCTGGGGCCGGAGGATTTGTTTGCCCCGCCGCCGGCCGCGGTGAGCCGCGAGATCCCGTTCGAGGAGGCCATCGAGATCATCGCCGAGGCGTTCTCTCGTTTTGATCCCGAGATGGGCGAGTTTGCCCGCATGATGGCCGAAAAGGGGTGGATCGATGCCGCGCCCACCCCCAACCGGCGCACTGGGGCCTACTGCACCAAGTTTGCCGAGCCGGTGGAGCCGCGGGTCTTCATCACCTATGCCGGCACCATGGACAACGTCATTACCCTGGCGCACGAGCTTGGCCACGCCTGGCACAACTGGCTCATTCGAGATCTGCCCATGAGCCAGCGCAGCTACCCCATGACGCTGGCCGAAACCGCCTCCATCTTCGCCGAGACTCTGGTGCGCAGCGCCCTGTTCGAGCAGGCGCAGACCCCCGAAGAGCAACAGGCCATCGCCTGGGCGGAAGCCGACGGCGCCGCCACCTTCCTGGTCAATATCCCGGCCCGCTTCGATTTCGAGCGCGCACTGGTGGCGGAGCGGGCGGCGGGCTATGTTTCGCCGGCGCGGCTCAAGGCGCTGACCGACGAGGCTTGGGGCCGCTGGTACGAGCAGAGTCTGTGCCGCTATCACCCTCTGTTCTGGGCGGCCAAGGCGCACTTCTCCATCGCGGGCTTGGGTTTTTACAACTACCCCTACCTGTTCGGCTATCTGTTCAGCCTCGGCGTCTATCAGCAACTGATGCATCGTCAGAAGGCGGGAGAACAGAATGTGGCCCAGGCCTACCGCGACCTGCTGCGCGATACCGGCCGCATGAGCGCCGAAGATCTGGTGGCCAAGCACCTGGGCCAGGACATCCGCCAGAGCGCCTTCTGGCAGGGGAGCTTGGCGCTGGTAGCAGCGGCGGTGGAGCGTTTCGCCCAGACCCGCGGCTAACACAGGCTTGTTGAATGAAACCGCCGGGCAGCCATGCTGCACGGCGGTTTTTTATGGGGCGGGTTTGCCTGGCTGCGGCTGAGCGGGCGGGCGCACCGGCCCCACCAGCAGGGGCCTCGGCTGATGGCGCAGGTCCGGCTGGTAGCCGTTGAAAAAGAGGTTGAGCAGCACCGAGCTGAGGGTGGCCAAGAGGATGCCGCTGTGAAACAGCGGTTGCAGGGCGGCGGGGAAGTGCTGGAAGAAGTGGCCGGAGACGGTGGGGATCATGCCTATCCCTAAGCTGATGGCGACGATGTAGAGGTTGTGGCGATTGCTGTTGTAGTCGGCCCTGGCCAGGATGCGGATGCCGGTAGCCAGCACCATGCCGAACATCACGATACCGGCGCCTCCCAGCACGAAGGGGGAATGGAGGCGACCAGCACCGACATCTTGGGTACCAGGCCGAAGGCGAGCAGGATCCCCCCGACATGACGCAGACCCAGCGGCTCGACACCCCGGTCACGCTCACCAGGCCGATGTTCTGGGAGAAGGAGGTGTGGGGGAAGCTGTTGAAGATGCCGCCGATGATGGTGCCGATGCCGTCCACCCGCAGGCCGCGTACTATGTCGCCCCGGCTGGCCGGGTGGCCGACGATGTCGCCGAGTGCCAGAAACATCCCCATCGACTCGATGAAGGTGATCAGCATGATGACGGTGAGGGTGGCGATGGAGATGGGATCGAAGGTGGGCCAGCCGAAGGCGAACGGCACTATGGGGGCGAACCAGGCCGCTTCGCCGAGCCCGTCCAGGCTCACTTCTCCCATGGCGATGGCTACCCCGAAGCCGAACAGGATGCCGAGCAGCACCGAGATGTTGCTGAAAAAGCCCTTGGTGAAGCGGGTCACCAGCAGGATAAAGGCCAGTACCAGAAAGCTGGTGCCGATGTAGCGCAGGCTGCCGTACTCGGGGTTGCCCTTGCCCCCCGCCATCCAGTCGATGCCCACCTGCATGATGCTGATGCCGATGGAGGTGATGACCACCCCGGTCACCACGGTGGGGAAAAGCGGCATCAAGCGGCCGATGAGGGGCACCAGCAGGGTGGAGAGGATGCCGGCGGCGATGGTGGCGCCGAAGATGCCGGTGAGCCCCAGCGCCGGGTTGGCGCCGATGGCCAGCATGGGCATGACGGCGGCGAAGGTGACCGACATGATGACCGGCAGGCGGATCCCGGCGAAGCGGCCGATGCCAAGGCACTGCAGCAGGGTGACGATGCCGCAGCAGAAGAGATCCGAACTGATGAGATAGGAGATTTGATCCTTGGGCAGCCCCAGGCTGCCGCCGATGACCAGCGGTACCGCCACGGCGCCGGCATACATCACCAGCACATGCTGCAGGCCGAGGGTAAAGAGCTGGCCGGGGGGAGCAGGCGCTCCACTTCGTCGATGGCGCGGCCCTTGGCCGCCCCGGGGGCTGGGTCTGGTTCATGAACAGATCACTCCTTGCGACCCGGCGGCGAGAGCCGGGCAAGATGGGGCAGGCTGGCTGCCCCGTTCATGGATGGGGTCCGGGTCGCTCTGGATCCGGCCGCGCAGGCGAGGTTGCCTTCGCACGGTATCGCAGGGTGAGTGCAGGAACCGTGCTCAGCCGGCAGGCATGGGTGTCTGTTGGCCCTGTTTGTGCGCTTTTTTGCAGGCGGGATCACGCTTGCACGCGCCGACGACTGACAATCGTTTTCCAGTCGATGGGGCCGGGCTTTCAGATTGGTAGCCCGGTTATCATTTCGGTCGGTCGGGCTCTCAGATTGATAGCCGGCAGTGGACGGCGGCGCGCCGTCTGGTTTCATCCGTAACCGAGGGCGTGATCCAAAGCAAGAAAGTAGGATGTTTTGGTGGCGCAGGGCCCCGCCGCTGGGGTAGTTTCGATAAAACCGACACAGATCCTGAGGTCTTATCCATGATCATCTATCTGCATGGCTTCGATGCCACCAGCCCGGGCAATCACGAGAAAGTGCTGCAGTTGCAGTTTATTGATGATGATGTGCGTTTCGTGCACTACAGCACGGTTCACCCCCGTCATGACATGAGCCACCTGCTCAAGGAAGTGAAGAAGCAGCTCGACATGAGCACCGATCCCAAGCCCCTCATCTGCGGGGTGGGGCTGGGTGGGTACTGGAGCGAGCGCATCGGCTTCCTGTGCGGCATCAAGCAGGTGATCTTCAACCCCAACCTGCACCCCGAAATCACCATGCAGGGCAAGATCGACCGACCGGAAGAGTACGAGGATATTGGCACCAAATGTGTGTCTGAATTTCGTAGTAAAAATTCAGGAAATTGCCTCTGCATCCTTTCCGTTCAGGATGAAGTGCGCGATAATGGCGAAACTGAGCGTGAATTGAAGAATTATTACAACATCGTGTGGGATGAGCGAGAGACGCACAAGTTCAAGAACATCTCTCATCACCTGCAACAGATGAAGGCTTTCAAAGAAGCCTGATTGATCGTCACGTCATGGATTCAACTATCAAGGGAGCCGATGGCTCCCTTCGCTTTAATGGAACCGAGGTAATTAACCATGACCAATATTGTTGTCGTCGGCGGCGGTGCCGGCGGTCTGGAGCTGGCCACCAGCCTGGGCCGCAAGCTGGGCAAGAAGAACAAGGCCAAGATCACCCTGGTTGATCGCAACCGTACCCACCTGTGGAAACCCCTGCTGCACGAAGTGGCCACCGGCTCCATGGACGCGGGCATCGACGCCCTGAGCTACCAGTCCCACGCCAAGAACCACGGCTTCGACTTCCAGCTGGGTACCCTGACCGACATCAAGCGCGACGAGAAACGCATCGTGCTGGGGAAGATCGTCGACGATAACGGCGACATCGTGGTCAACGAGCGCGAGCTGCCCTACGACTACCTGGTGATGGCCATCGGTTCCGTCTCCAATGACTTCAACACCAAGGGCATCAAGGATCACTGCATCTTCCTGGACAGCCCCTCCCAGGCGCACCGCTTCCACAACAGCATGATGAACCGCTTCCTGCAGTTCGCCACCGAATACCAGCCGGGCGACAAGGTGAAGATTGCCATCGTCGGCGGCGGCGCCACCGGTGTCGAGCTCTCTGCCGAGCTCTACAACGCGGTCGAGCAGCTCTACGCCTACGGCTTCAAGAACCTCACCACCGACAGCCTGAAGGTGACCCTGGTGGAAGCGGGCCCCCGCATTCTGCCGGCCCTGCCTGAGCGCATCAGCGGCGCAGCTCACCAGGAGCTGGTCAAGCTCGGCGTGGACGTGCGTACCGCCACCATGATCACCGAAGCGACTGCCGATGGTCTGCATACCAAGGATGGCGAGCTGATTGAAGCGGACCTGATGGTGTGGGCGGCCGGCATCAAGGCGCCGGACTTCATGAAGGATATCGCCGGTCTTGAGACCAACCGCATCAACCAGCTGGTGGTGAAAGAGACCCTGCAGACCACCCGTGACGAGAACATCTTCGTCATCGGTGACTGCGCCGCCTGCCCGCAGCCGGACGGCAAGTTCGTGCCGCCCCGCGCCCAGTCCGCCCACCAGATGGCAACCCAGGCGTTCAAGAACATCCTGGCCAAGATGAACGGTGGCGAGCTCAAGCCCTACCTCTACCATGACCACGGTTCGCTGGTATCCTTGAGCCGCTTTTCCACCGTGGGCAGCCTGATGGGCAACCTGATGCGCGGCTCCATGATGGTGGAGGGCTACATCGCCCGTCTGGTCTACATTTCGCTCTACCGGATGCACCAGATCGCCCTGCACGGCTACGTCAAGACCGGCCTCATCATGCTGGTGGGTCGCATCAACCGGGTGCTGCGCCCGACCCTGAAGCTGCACTAAGCCGCCTGGGGCAAACGTGGCGGGACGGCAACGGCCCCGCGCACCATGAAACGCGCACTATGAAAAAGGAGAGGCCCTGGCCTCTCCTTTTTTGTTGCGGGCAGATCAGGAGGCGTCCACCTGCAGGGTACGCACCTCGGTGAGGGCGGCGGTGAAGAACAGCCGCGCGAGCTCCGGATCCCCTTGCCCGGCATCGCGGGCGACGTTGGCAATGTCGCCGCCGAGCAGGCTGATGGTGTTGCCGACCTTGCTCACCCGATCGATGAGGGAGCCGAACTGCTGGGAGAAGGCCGTCGTCTGGCCGAGGAAGCCTTGCTGACGCTGGATCTGCCCCTCAATCTGGTTCACCTGTCCCTCCAGGCTGCTCACCTTGTTCTGGGTCTGCGTCAGGGTGACGGCCAGGGCGATGAGGCCCGGCAGCCCCAGCAATCCCAGCCCCAGCAGGTAGAGTTTTTTCTTGTTGAGGGAGTCGAGCTCCTGCCGGGCGCCGTCCAGGTTGGATTGCAGCCCGGCGATGGTGGCTTGCAGCTCCACGCCGATCCGTTGCAACGCGATGTTGTCTTGCGTGATGCGATCGTTGGCGCTCTGGCTGGCGGTCAGAGTCTGGGCGGTCAGGGTCTGGATGGGAGCGATCTCCTGCTGGACCAGATCGACGAACGCCTTGAGCGCCTCGGGGTTGAAGGGGCCGGTATTGGCCAGCTGCTGGGTCAGTTGCAGCTCCAGGCGGGCAGCAAATACCAGGACCTGCTGCTGCATGGTTTGCACCTGGGGCAGCAGGGCCGCAACCACCTCACCGACGTTCTGCTGGATGTTGACGGCGTTTTGCGGCAGACCGCTGAAGGACTGAATGGTCGCTTCGGCCTGCTGCATGTTGGCAATGGATTGGGAAAGAATGCCGTTGCTCATGGGGTCTCCTTGCTGAAAGAGGGCGGCCAGGCCGCCCTCCCGTGGTTTAGGCGGCCAGGCGCGCCACGAAGTTGGCGATGGTGTCGGTCTGCGGTACTTGCAGCGGGCTCACCCCGGCCATCTGGGCCTTGATGGTGGTCACGTCGGTGAGCACCGTCTTGACCGTGGTGTCGGCGGCGGTCAGCCAGAGCTGGCGGATGTCGTCGCCGCTGGTGATCCCCTTGTCCAGGTCGGTGATCAGGCTGCCCAGATCGGAGGTGAGGGAGTCCCAGGCGTTGCTCATCTGGGTGGCGGCGGTGACGGCGTTTTGCGCCTGTACCTGCAGCCCCTTGTAGCCGTTGCCGATCTGGGTGGCGATCAGCACCTCGCTGTTGAGGTTGCTGCGTTTCTGGTACAGATCCTGGCGGGCGCCCAGCGAGTTGTGCAGCACAATGGCGCCAGCCGTGATGCCGCCGGCCCCGGCCACCATCATGGCGACCCCGCCGATGACCACCGGGGTCGAGGTGCCGGCGGTCACGAAGTCGGCCACGGCACCGATGGCGGTGACGAAGGCGCCACCAATCACCAGCAGCCCCCCGGCGACGATGCCGGCGATGGCGCCGTCAATGGCCGCATTCACCTTGTCGATGTCGCCGTTGAGCTGGGCGAGCACCCCGTTATCCCCCTGCACCTTGCTGTTGAGGTTCACCACGATCCCCTGGAAGTTGCTGGAGTCGGTGATGAGGTTGTTGTTCAGATTGACGATCACCAGGCGGGTGTCGGCGGAGAGCCGCTGATATTCGGTGGCCTGCTCCTTGATGACGCTCAGCTGTCTGAGCCACTGCGCCTTGGTGGAGCCGGGCGGCAGCACGGCCGGAATGGCGTTTTGCAGGGCAAAGTAGTTGGAGATGTTGCTGATGTTGGTGATGATCTGCGGCTGGATGGTATTGAGATAGAGGTCGGCGTGCCCCTTCGCCAGATCGAGCCCCTGGTTGATCTGGGTCTGGTTGTCCTTGAGGTTCGGGAACTGGCTGAAGTCCACCGGCACCTGCTGCTTGACGCTGTTGCAGTAGGTCTGGATCTGCATGGCTTGGGAAGCCTGGTTGGCCATACCCTGGTCCATGGTGATGGTTGTTGCGTTGGTCATTTGGCGTGTCCTTGCGTGGTGGGATTAAGCGTCGGGTAGAATGCCGTTGCCGGCGTAGGCTGCCTTGATGTCGTCAACCTGGCTCGAGAGCAGCTGCCAGGACTGGGTGTTGAGCGCCACGGTGCGTCGCAGCTGGCGTACGTCGTCGGGGCTGTTGAGGTCAGTGACCACGGGCACGGCCCCTTGGTAGGCGTCGGCCACCTTCTGCCAGCCTGCGGGCAACTGGGTGACGGTGTCGGCAACCCGGCTGTAGGTGTCGACAAACAGCTGGTTTTGCGCTTGCACCGACTTGGCCACGCTCAGCAGGGCGTTGGTGGCGGCCAGCGCCTGGTAGGCCTGGGCCAGCTTGTCGGTGTTGGTCTTGAGCTCGCGGGCCGCCTGGCTGGAGCCAGCGATGCCGGAGGAGAGCGCCTCGAGACCGGAGATCATGTACTGGGTCTGCTGATCGGTCTCTTTGGCTATCTCCTGCGAGGTGGCAGGTTTGGCTCCCTTGTCAGCCGGTTTCTGCTCCAGCGTCAGCGAGGTGACGATGGCCCGTCCCAGCTGGTTGACCCCTTCACCGGCCTTGCCGCCTTCGTCGACGATCGCCTGGATATTGGCGGCGATAGCCTTGTTGAGGGCGTCAATGATCTCGGTCTGACGCTTGGCGTCGGCCATCAGATCCTGCTCGAGCTGGGTGATGACGCCGTTGAACTGGGTCATCAGGGGGCGCAGGGAGCTCCAGGCCACCTGCACGCGGGTATTGAGTGCCTGGGCATTGAGCCGATAGCTCTGGGCCTGATCGACGAGTGACGTCAGTTGTTGTCCCATCCGTGCCCCGCCCGCGAGAACGGCGGCGTCGTCTTCCTGACCCAGCAGGCGGTTGAACGCGGCGACCAGGGCGTAGAAGTTGGAGCCGTTGCTCAGCAGATGGATAAGACCGGACAGGTTGGTCTGCTGGTAATAGCGTGCCTGGTTCATCATCTGGGCCTGGTAGGCCTCGATTTTTACCGCGAGGGTGGAGTCGATCTCGCTGTTGGCCAAGGACTGCTGCATCAACAGCAAGTTCGCATAGGTCTGGTTGAGCAGGGCGGGTGAGGTCGCGGACAGGTAGGCGGCCAGCAGACCTTGATCCCCCAGATCCAGGGTGGCGATCGTGGTCATGACATGGTCTCCATAGCGGTGTCGGCGAGCGGACTGGCGGGGGAACATGCCCCCAGTGCGAGGGTGGGGTGAGGTAGTCGGGTATCCTGCTGCATCATGCTGCTCTCCTCGTGACTAAGTGGGTCTGTCCCCGTGCTGTGCCGGGACAGACTCACCCTAGGGAAAGGCAAAATGGGTCACAACTGATACTTTTGTCACTTGATGTTTGAGCTGGATCGGCTAATAAAAGGGGCGTCTGCACGGGGCGTTTTGGCGGCCCGGTGTTGTCCTTTGCCGATAACTTCTGCCGGTAAACAGGCCTGTCATCGGGCTGTGGCTGTGGGATATGGGACACGATCAGCCAGGGTCTGGCTGATCGTGTCGAGTCTGCCTGCTTGCCTGGTCTCCTGCGCTGCTTTAGGCTGTCTCCCCAGTACACTCCACAAGGAAAGCAAGATGATCCTCTCAACCACTCCCACCCTGGAAGGCAAGACCATTCGCGAGTACCGTGGCATCGTCGTGGGCGAAGCCATTCTCGGCGCCAACGTGTTCAAGGATCTGTTCGCCGGCATCCGCGACATCATCGGCGGCCGCGCCGGCGCCTATGAAAAAGAGCTGGCCCGGGCCCGGGAAATCGCCTTCGACGAGCTCAAGGAGCGCGCCGCAGCGCTGGGCGCCAATGCGGTGGTCGGCATCGACATCGACTACGAGGTAGTGGGGCAAAGCGGCAGCATGCTGATGGTCAGCATTAGCGGAACCGCCGTGCTGGTTTAAGCCTGCGTTCCTGCTGTTGTGATCTAGGCCGATAACCTGGTTATCGGCTTTTTTGTGGGGGCTGGCGGTGCCGCTTCCCTGGCCATCAGCGGAAAATGAGTCAATGTATGCTCATAACTTGTTGATTGTTATCTTTAATATTTTTTAATAATGGCCCGTTGCCGATTTTATATTTTTTAACTGGGCGGCGGTGAGTCGTCAGCACTAGAGTGTGTGCCATCAGGACGACATCCGGCACGGATGACATTTCATCTCTCTCAAGGCGTATCAAGATGCACAAGAAATCAGCTCTGTTGACCATCATCACCCTGGCCATCACCGCCCATGCCGGCAGCGTTGCGGCGGCCGTGCCCAACTTCAGCGCCAGCTGCCCCATGAATATCCAGGTCAAGGGAGAAGGGGGAAGCGTCTACATCAACGGCAAGAAGGCCACCCTGAAAACCGATGCCCCCAATGCCTATTCGGCCCAGAGCGGCAAGATCATGATCGGCATCACCTCGGATTCCGCCACCAGCGAGCCCAGCATCGACTACGCCATCAAGCACGACAACCGGGCCAACGGCCTCTGCACCGTGCAATCCTGGTCAGCAGGCAAGGCGGCCGCGTTGCCGATGGCCAAGGGGAACTCTCCCTATCAGGGCAAGTGGACCGCCAAGAACAGCGGCACCGGCCAGACCGTGGCCGAGATCCGGATCGACGGCAAGGAGCAGGTGTGGGTCAACGAGGTCAAGGTGAAGGCCAAGCGTACCGACGGTGCCCTGCAGTTTCGTCAGGGGATGATCCTCTATACCCTGCAGGGCGATCCCCGGGTGCGCAGCGAGAGCAACTGGCAGGATACGGATGCCGGCTCGACCGGCCCGATCACGCTGGAATAACCGACAGTTCATCTAGAGGGTAACAGCGGCGCAGGCGATGGCTTGCGCCGCTTTTTTGTGTGGCCAAGAAAAAAGGGGAAGCGGAGCCACGCGCCGGCCCGACGACAGATCCCCACCGGTTGTCGACCTTGATGCTCTGCTTCCCCAAACGAGGTTATGGCTGGGTTGCGATGTCGGACGAGCCGGCCTGTAGCCCGGCTGTATCACTCTCTGTCGGTGCTAGTTGAGCAGGGCGGCCTGATAGCCGGCGCACTTGCCCATCACGTAACCTAGCTCCAGCTTGTCGGGGTCACGGGTAAAGCGGGAGACCGGAAAGTAGTCGGCCGGTGCTATCACCTCGATCTGGCAGTCCGCTGGCGGATTGGCGATAAAATCGAGTGCCTCGTTGTAGCTGCGATCCCGCTGTTCCAGTGCCTGCGCCAGGGCGGGGCGAGTTTTCAGCAGGGTGCGGATCATCCAGGGGAAGGGCATCGGCTTGAGCCGATAGCCCAGCGGCTCGGAGAGGATCACCGTCAGCTGACGGGCGCCGCGCCGGTAGGCCTCGATCACCGGGATGGAGTCGGCCACCCCGCCATCGGTCATCGGCACCCCGTGTACCTCGGGATATTCGCGAGAGGCGAGGGGGATGGCGCAGCTGGCGGGCAGCACTTCATTCATGTTCTCCGGTTTGACCCGGATGTACTCCGCCTTGCCGGTCAGGGTATTGGTCACCACCGCGTAGAAGGGGATGCCGCTTTGCCGGTAGCTGTGTACGTCCAGCGGGTACTTGCGGCAGCTGGTGTTCCACAGCCAGTGGATATCCACCAGATTGCCTCCCTTGGCAAAACGCAGCGGGTCCATGAACTCCTGGCGGCAGGCCAGCTCGGTCAGGATGTCGTGGCTGCGACCATGCTGGCTGGCGAGATAGGCCAGCAGGTTGGTGGCCCCCGCCGAGACGCCGATGGCAAAGTCAAACGGGCGATAGTCATGCTCGATGAAGGCATCCAGCACGCCGCTGGCAAATATGCCGCGCATGGCGCCGCCTTCGACAACCAGAGCGCTGGGGGATGGGTGTGTTTTCATGACTGACGCCTTATCGATGATCCGGCCAAACAGAGCCGTATTAGGAAGGCCAGCGGTGGGCCGGCGAGCGGATTGGGTTCATTCTAGGCAGGGGATATTGTTCGGTATATCTGTAAATTTTGAATTAGTCGTTTTGTTTTTATAAACAAAAGGGGTTGCTTGACTGCTTGTGAAGCAGACCAGGAAGGGACTAGTATGGGGACGTTTTTATCCTCAGCCCCGGGAAGGAGGGGCCCCATCATCTCTGTCAGGGAGTACGCAATTCATGACTCTGCTCAAACCGCCGGGGCTAAAGCCCGGCGATACCATCGGCTTTTTTTCGCCCTCCAGTGCGGCCACCGCCTGGGCGCCAAACCGCTTTGCCCGTGCCGGGGCGTTTCTGGAGGGGCAGGGCTTCAGACTCAAGGCGGGCAGTCTCACCGGCCAGCAGGATCACTGGCGATCCGGCTCCATCGCCGCCCGGGCCGAGGAGCTCAATGCCCTCATTCGCGATCCAGCGGTGCGCTGCATCATGTCGGTGATTGGCGGCAACAACTCCAATTCCCTGCTCCCTTACCTCGATTTCGATGCACTCAAGCGCGATCCCAAGATAGTCATCGGCTACTCCGACGTGACGGCCCTGCTGCTCGGCATTCATGCCCGCACTGGCCTGGTCACCTTCTACGGCCCGGCGCTGGTGGCCTCTTTCGGCGAGCTCTCGCCGCTGGTGGACGAAACGCTGGCGGGCTTTCGCCAGATCTGCCAGGCCGGGGGCGCCAGCGTGCCCCACACAGTGCCGACCCCGGCGCAGTGGACTGATGAACGACTGGATTGGGAAAACCAGACCAGGGCCAAGCAGTGCCAACCCAACCGACTGATCTCGGTGGGTACCGGTCGGGTGCGGGGCCGGCTTATCGGCGGCAACCTCAATACGATGGCGGGGATCTGGGGCTCCCCCTATATGCCGGCCATCGAGCAAGGGGATATTCTGCTGCTGGAGGACAGCCTCCATTTGGCAGCGACGGTGGAGCGCTCGTTTGCCCACCTCAAGCTGTGCGGGGTGTTTGATCGCATCGGTGCCCTGGTGCTCGGCAAACATGAGTTGTTCGACAGTCAGGGCAGCGGCCGGCGGCCGCTCGATATCCTGCTGGAGGTAGTAGGGGAGCCGACCTTCCCCATTCTGGCGGAGTATGACTGCGCCCACACCCACCCCATGCTGACCCTGCCCCTTGGCATCGAGGCGATGCTGGATCTCGATGCCCAGCGTCTCACCCTGTGCGAGTCCTGGCTTGGCGAGTGAGCCTGCTCCGGCTGCCATCGCCGCATCGGCAAATAGACAAAGAGGTCGCCCGGGCGACCTCTTTGTCATCTGTCCCGCGGTAGCGGGGCTCAGGGCAGGGCGTCGGGCCGGAAGCTGGCGCGGATCTGCGGCACCAGGGGCGCGACATCAAATCCCTTCTCTTCTCCCAGCACCGGGTGGAGCAGGGCCAGATCCGGGATGGGGGTCATGTCGCCCGCCAGCAGTTGGCGAGTGGCCTGACCCATCTGATAGAGCTGGCGCACCGGGGCAAACTGGGTCGCCAGATTGAGGGAGTCATCGGCGCGGGCAAAGGCCATCATGGGGATCTGGTAGCTGGCATCGCGGGGCGGCTTGTCGCCGTGAATGCCCTTGCCGGCGGACATCAGGAATGGCTGGTGATCGCCAAACGCCACCACCAGGTAGCGTTTGCCTGAGCGATCCAGGCTGGTGAGCAGATGCTCCAGCGAGGCCATGGCATCCACCACGCCGGTGTAGTAGGTGTTGAGCAGTTGGCGATCGGCGTCGCTCTGGTCCGGGCAGGCCTTGTCGAGCTGCTGGGCCTGGTAGCGATCCCCGTCGAAGGGGCCGTGCCCCTGCATGGTGACCGCGTAGGCAAACAGCGGCTGCTCATCCTGCTCGCTGCGTTTGAGCAGGTGGTCGATCAACGCATCATCAGAGATATAGAGCCCCTTGTGTTCGAGCGTGGTGAAGCGGGTGTCGAACCAGCGCTCTTCATAGCCAAGGGCCGGGATCGCCTTGGCGCGGCCCCAGAATTTCTCCACATAGGGGTGGGCAAACAGGGTCTGGTAGCCACTTTGCTTCGCACTTTGCGCCAGGCCCGGCACCTGCTCCGAGAGGTAGTAGTAGGGCACCACCCCCTGTTTGAGCAGCCCCACCGGCAGACCGGTGTTCATCTCGAACTCCGCCAGTACCGTCATGCCGCCGGTGGTGGGGGAGTGGATGGTCTTGTGCCACTGCTGCACGCTGGCCGGCAGGCTCAGGGTGGGGGGCGGCGCGCAGATCTTGCCCTGCCAGCCGAGCCAGAGGGATTCATATTGCAGCACGATCACCAGATCGAAGCGGGGCGGCTGGCTCAGGCTGACGTGGCTGAGCTGAGGGGTGAACTCGTTGATCTGCAAGGGATAGCGAAACACGCTGCCGCTTTGCAGCATCTCGTCCACCAGGTTGAACAGATAGAGGCCGGGCCCCGAACGGATGATGTCTCTGTGGTAGTTGACCGCTCTGTCCACGTAGCGAATGTTGGGCCCCAGCAGCTTGTTGCCGGTCTGGGTGGCGAACACGCACAGCGCAAAGAAGGCGGCGGTGGCGGCCAGGGTGCGCAGGATCCAGCGCGACAGGGCGAAGCGCCAGCACAAGAAGAGGGCGAGTGCGCCGCCCAGCAGCGGCAGCACCGGGTGCTGCTCCAGCAGGATGCGCAGCAGCGCCACCAGGTTGCCGAGATCGTCCCCCCCGAGCGGTACCCCGTAGATGGCGATCTTCATGAAATTCGCCAGCAGCCCGATGCCGGACAGCGCCGTGAACACCAGCCCCATATAGAGGTTGAAGCCCGCCAGCGCACAGAGGCTCCAGCCCAGCACCATGCTGCCCCAGGCGAGGTAGTAGTGCTCGGGGCGAAAGCCTGACCAGAGCAGAAATTCCCCCAGCTTGAACACCACGAAGCCGTGCAGCAGCACGAAGGTGAGGTTGCCGAGCAGCAGGCTGCCGGCGATGCGCCAGCGCAGATTGCGCCTGAGGCTGGGCAGCACCACCTTCAGCACGGCGGCGCTCAGGGCCAGTACCAGCAGCAGGCTGGTGCAGAGATAGGTGAGGTTGAAACCCCGCTCCGGCAGGGTCTGCAGGATCTGGCTGAATTCACCGCTCTCGGGCCTCTCCTTGAGCAGCAGGCCGATCCGCAGCTGATAGCGGCTGGCCAGGGCGTCGTCGGGGGCCCGCAGGGTGCTGTTGAGATCCAGGGTGCAGCGTCCCTTGCGGCACAGCTGGCGCTTGTCCACCGGCTGGCTCAGCTGATCAATGCGCTCGCCCCTCTCATTGAGCAGCTCCACCCTGACCTTGTCACCCTCCTGCAGCGGCCCGCGCAACTGCCACTGGCTGCGCACCACCAGATAGAGGCCGCGGCTGTCGCTCTTGTAGAGCAGGGCGTGACGGGTGAGGGTGGCGATGGGGTTGTCCGCCGGCCCCAGTACCAGCGGCTGGGCCCGGCCGAGCCAGCTGGCGGGGTTGATCTGCGGTAGCAACAGGGTCAGCAGCAGCAGCGCGGTCAGCATGGCGAGCAGCACGGCGGGCAGTGCGGGCACCCTGGCTGACAAGCGCGCTGAAGTGAGGGCTTTCATATGGGCTCATCCTTTGAGCGAGTGACGATGAAACATGGCTGCTGCATTTAATTTGACCCGATGGTGATGGGCTTGTTCCTTGTTGTCAATTTAATGACCGGACAATGAACATTGCGTGACCGTGAAACCATGCAAACTGTGATCCCGATCCGGGGGCCGCACTCATTCTGTGATGAAAGCGTCATCATGGCGATTTGCCGCTGGCCTGCCTCTGCCTTGCTGCTTAGTCTCTCAATATGGATGGAGGTACATGTATGAATCCCAAAGTAGCGGCACGTCAGGCAAGATTGCTCCGCATGCTGGAGAGCAAACAGGAGATCCGGATCGGGCGCGAGCAGGACTGCCCCTTGCCCGTGGCCAAGCTGGTGCGACTCAAGGAGGATCATCCGGCGGTGCTTAAGGTCTATCGTCACGGCCTCACCGCCGAGGTGTTCCACCTCAAGGTGGAGGGACATCACTGGTGCCTGAAGCGGCGCCGGCACGACTCCCTGGTGGCCAACGTGGACGGCAGAACCGCCTTCCTGACCGAGCTGGAGCGCCGCCGCGAGATAGAGGCCCTGCGGGAGTTGCACCCCACCATCCTGGCCAATGTGGTCTGTACCTGTTTTGGCTCGGCCCGGGCTGGCGTGCTGGTCTCCCCCTGGCTGCGGGGCGTGCCGGTGCATGCACTGAACGAGCGCAACCTGGCGCAGATGCTGGCGGTGCAGGCGGAGCTGGCCCACTGGGGCTGGTTCGACTGGGATCCTAGCCCCGGCAACCTGCTCGACGACGGCCAGCAGATCAGCGTGTTCGACTTTGGCTACATGTGGCCCTTTGACCCCCGCCATGAATTCAACTCCAACGGCCTCACCGATCCCGCATTTCACGTGCCGGAGCGGCTGGAGACCCGCACCCTCTCGGGCCTGTGGCTCGACGAGCCGGATCCGCTGCCGCAGTTTCGCTACTGGCGCGGCCTGTGCATCAATTGGGCGCAGCGGGAGCTGCAGCATCTGACCCGGGAGGGGGCGAGCGCACCCGTGCTGGCCCGCTTGCAGGGCCTGTTGGGGGAGTGGCGTTCGGCGCTGGCCAGCGATGAAGCGCTGGCTGCCAACTGGTGGCGCGACATGTATCGCAGCCACCGGCTCGACATTGACGACGATCTCAGCGGCAAGAGCTGCGGCCCGCTCACCCTGCGCCGGCTCGACTGGTTGCAGCAGGCGGTGACCGAACACTTCGCCGAGCTGGTGGACAACCTGGGCCCCGACGAGGCGGGCTTAAGTCAGGCGGCGCTGCTGAGCCGGCTGGAAGGGCTGCGCGAGGAGATCCGGGCCAACCTGCTGCCGGTACCGACTCTGGTGGGTTAGGGAGAACCGCACTTAGATCTCATTTGCGTATCACCCTATATAAAGAGAGGGGCCAACCGGCCCCTCTCTTTATTTCCATGCGGTGTCAGTACATCAGTCGAGCAGTTCCTGGTGGAGGCGGTTGACGATGTGGCCCGCCTCGTCCTCCTTGACCAGGAAGCAGAGGTTGTGGGCGCTGGCGCCGTAACAGATCATGCGGATGTTGTGCTCGCGAATAGCGTCAAAGACCTGACTGCCCACCCCGGCCGCCTCGCTCATCCGGTTGCCGATGAGCGCTACCAGCGCCAGCCCCGTTTCCACCTGCACCTTGCACAGCTGGCCAAGCTCCGCCAGCACCTTGTCGCCGAGGATGGGCTCGCCGTTGCTCTGGCTGCCGGTATGATCCAGGGTCAGCGACACGCTCACCTCCGAGGTGGTGATGAGATCCACCGAGATGCGGTGGCGGGCCAGGATGCCGAACACCTTGGCCAGAAAACCGTAGGCGTGGAACATGTTGAGGCTGTGCAGGGTGACCAGTACCTGGTTGCGGCGCAGGGCCACGGCGCGAAACAGCGGATTGGTGCGAGTGCTGGCGCGGATCCAGGTGCCGCCGGCAGCCGGATCCTTGCTGGAGCCGACAAACACCGGGATGTCCTGGCGCACCGCCGGCTGCAAGGTGGCCGGGTGCAGCACCTTGGCGCCGAAGGTGGCCATCTCGGCCGCCTCCACGAAGCTGATTTCGGGGATGGGACGGGCCCGGGTGACCAGGCGCGGATCCGTGGTGTAGATGCCGGGCACGTCGGTCCAGATCTCGATGGTTCCTGCGTCGAGTGCCTCGGCCAACAGGGCCGCGCTGTAATCGGAGCCACCCCGGCCCAGGGTGGTGGTGCGCCCATCGCCGTCGGCACCGATAAAGCCCTGAGTGATGATGAGGCTGTCGCCAAGCAGGGGGCCCAGCGTGGCCTGGCAGAGGGATCGGGTAGCGGCCAGATCCACGCTGGCCTTGCCAAAGCGGCTGTCGGTGCGCAGCAGCTGGCGCGCATCCTGCCAGCAGGCTCTCACGCCACGCTGACGCAGCAGTTCGGTAAAGAGGCGGGTGGACATCAGCTCGCCGCAGGCGATGATCCTGTCGGCCAGCTCGGCATCGGTGTGCAGATGGGCCTGGCGCGCCATGGTGCGGATTTCGCCGAGCTGGCCGTGGATGAGGTCACTCAGGTCTCCTGGGTCGCCCAGCTCGGTCAGAATCGCCTGCTGGATCTCGGTGAGCCTGGCCAGTTGCGCCTCCTGGCCCGCCTCGTCCAGATCGCCCTGAGCCAGTGCCACCAGCAGATTGGTGACGCCGGCGCTGGCGCTCAGCACCACCACCCGGGTGGCCGGGTTGGCCAGCACCACATCGGCGCAGTTGTTCATGGTTGCCGCGTTGGCGACGCTGGTTCCGCCAAACTTGGCGACATTGATCGGGCTCATTGCTTACTCCTGTCTTAATATGAAAATCCGGATCCATCGGGCAAAAAGAGAGGAGGAGGCTGAAAATGGCAGGAATGATCGAAGCTATCCCGGCCAGAAGCACTCCACCCGCAGAGCCCATCCCGTACCCGCCCCTGACGGGGCGCGGTGGGGGATGACCACTACCGATGACAACCCGGGGGATTCAGCCCCCGCAGCCGACACTGAGGTATCCAGTTGCCTCAGATGTCTCGGCGCTGCTCCCCCTGACCCAAGTTCACCGGACACTGGTGTCCTCCCTCGGGCTGCCTGGGCAGCGCTCCTCTTCTGGCTCCACCAGGGCGGTGGAGTGCATTTAGAAATACCTTGCGTTGGATTGCACTGTCAATCGAGTTTGTGAAAAAGTTCAAAAAGTCAGCCAAGTCAACGCAAAATCAATGGCTTATACGATTGTCTTTGACAAAACCTTGGAGCGACGCTGCCAGTTGTAGAGGCGTTGGCGCGCCACCGGCAGATCTTCCACCTCCAGCGGATCGAAGCCCCGTTCCCGGAACCAGTGGATGGAGCGGGTGGTGAGCACGAACAGGCGGCGGATGCCGAGCCGTTTCGCCCGCTCGGCCACCTTGGCCACCAGCTGATCCCCCCGGTTGGAGTTGCGGTAGTCGGGGTGGATGGCGACGCAGGCCATCTCCGCCATCGCCTCTTCCATGAAGCAGTAGAGCGCCGCGCAGCCGATGATGAGGCCGTCGCGCTCGATGATGGTGAATTTGTCGATCTCCATCTCCAGCTGCTCGCGGGAGCGGCGCACCAGGATCCCTTCCTCCTCCAGCGGGCGGATGAGATCCAGGATGCCACCGATGTCCTCGATGGTGGCGGCGCGCGCCTGCTCGGCGCTTTCCCGCACTATCTGGGTGCCGAGACCGTCGCGGCTGAACAGCTCCTGCAGCATGGCACCGTCATCCTGATAACTCACCAGGTGGGAGCGGGGCACGCCGCCGCGGCAGGAGGCAATGGCCGCGCGCAGGTAGCGGGCGGTGCCGGACATCTCTTCTCCCGCCTGCTCCAGCTCCACCAGCAGCTCTTCGGCCTGCTCGGGGAAGAGCTCGGAGATGGCCTCGCCGTGGCGGTCCATCACCCCCTGGGTGCTGCTGAAGCAAATGAGTTTGTCTGCCTTGAGGTCGACCGCCACCCGGCGGGCCACCTCTTCCGAGCTCAGGTTGAAGCTCTCGCCGGTGACCGAGCAGCCGATGGGGGAGATGAGCACCAGGCTCTTCTGATCGAGCTGGCGGGTGATCCCCTCCACGTCGATGCGGCGTACCCGGCCGCTGTGGCAAAAATCGATGCCATCATCCACTCCGAGCGGCTGGGCGGTGACGAAGTTGCCGCTCACCACGCTGATGCGGGCACCCTGCATGGGGGTGTTGGCGAGCCCCATGGAGAGCTGGGCGGTGATGTCATACTGCAACCCGCCGCACACCTGCTTGATGATGGCGAAGCTCTCGTCATCGGTGACCCGGATGCGCTTGTGGTACTGGGCCTCGATGCCGGCACGAGCCAGCGCCTCGTCGTTCTGCGGACGGGAGCCGAATACCAGCACCAGGCGTATCCCTAAGGTCTGCAACAAGGCGATATCGCTGACGATGTTGGCGAAATTGGGGTGGCAGAGGGCTTCCCCCCCATCATCAGCACGAAGGTGGCGCCTCTGTGCACATTGACGTAGGGGGTAGACTGCCGAAAGGCATAGACCAGGCTGGGTTCGCGTTCACGCACTTGAGGCTTCTTCCATAAAAAAACAGCAATGGGCTCAATATATGAAAATAAATTCACAAATCAAGATTAAATATTGATTTGGCGTGATTTTGTCACCGGGACGGCCAGGCGGACAGAACAGTGGTGACACCAGGCAGGGCAGGGGCGTCAGCGGTGTGAGGGTGCGCCTCAGGTTGATCCCGGCCCATAAACTGTTATCTTCGATATTCCTTTTCGTCAGCTGTGCGATCGCACAGGTTTTTATACAAGGACAGGGTGCATGGAACAGATTATTTCGCCGGCAGACGCGCTGCCGGGACGCCGCGAGGCGATGGTGATTGGCCAGCAGCATGCGGTCAATGGTCACCCGACTCAGGGACCCTGGCCTGAAGGGATGGCGGTGGCCTGGTTCGGCATGGGCTGCTTCTGGGGGGTGGAACGCCTGTTCTGGCAGCAGCCTGGGGTCTACTCCACCGCCGCCGGCTATCAGGGCGGGGTGACCCAGAATCCCACCTACAAGGAGGTGTGCAGCGGATTGACCGGCCATGCCGAGACGGTGCAGGTGGTGTTTGATCCCAAGGTGATCAGTTACGGTGACCTGCTCAAGCTGTTCTGGGAGCAGCACGATCCGGCCCAGGGCATGCGCCAGGGCGGTGACATCGGCACCCAGTACCGCTCCGTCATCTTCTTCGGGGACGACACCCAGGAGGCGATTGCCCAGCAGAGTCTGGCCGCCTACCAGCAGGCGATGACGGCGAGCGGTGACGGGCGCACCATCACCACCCGCATTCTGCCGCTGGCGCCCTTCTATTACGCCGAGGATTACCATCAGCAATATCTGGAGAAGAATCCGGACGGATATTGCGGCCTGGGTGGCATCGGCGTCTGCCTGCCACCGAGCCTCAACCGCTAGGTGAAGATGACGAGTATCTGTTGCTTGTCATTGATGGTGAAAAAGAAAAAGGCCGCGTTTGCGGCCTTTTTATCGGGCGTTGTCAGGAGAATGAAAAAATCATAAAAAAATGTGTCATGGGTGGGAACTAAATTGAACCCGCTTTGCCTAACCTAGTAGCCACCATGGATGGCGGCTAAGACCAGACACATTTCTTGCCTCGAAAATTCATAAAAGTCATTGAAAAGCTTGATGAGTTGAAATGATAGCAAGCAGGGCTGCCCGTTGAAGGCGGCCCTTTTCATGTTTGCGGTGCGGAAAATTTGCGAGGGTGTGGCGAACTTGGCGTTCGCCATTGTGATCAGCTGATGGCGCCGTCAAACAGGTTCTTGATAAGATCGATGAACTCTTCGAGGAAGGCTTTCTGCTCCGGGGTCGGGGCGCGCAGCCAGACGGCGGAGAGCACCTCTTCCAGATCGGCCACCACCGCATCGGCTTCCTGCATGATCACGAAGCGCAATTTGGGATCGAGCTGCGGGTTCTGCTCGCAGATGGCCATCAGGTTGCTGGCCACCCGGCCGCTCACCAGATCTTCGATGGTCTGTTCACCACTGCTCTGTTGCTGGGTTTCAAACAGTCCCAGACTCTCCACCAGATACTCAATCAGGGCGATATAGCCTTCGCTTTCTACAACCATGGCGGCCTCAATCCTCAACAATACGAAAAAACTGTGCGTATTTTAGTGGCTGGACCTAGCTTGGCAAGCGGCAGTGCAGGCGATAACGGATAAAACTGACCCCGCCGCGCTCCACGCTCTCCAATCCGGTCAGCTCAAAGCCATACCGTAAAAATAGCCCATAGCTGAAGACGCTGGCTTCCGTTGTCAGCTGTGTGAGTCCGAGCCGTTTTGCCTCGGCGAGGGCCGCAGCCAGCAGCAGGCCGCCATAGCCCCGGCGCGGGTGATCGGCGCTCACATAGAGCAGGCTGAGGTGGCCATCCTGGCTCAGGGTGACGAAACCGAGTGGCTCGCCGCCTTGCTCCAGCACCCAGCCGTGGTGCTCGCGCAGCTGGCCGGCAAAGCCGGGATGATGGGCGCCGAGGGCCCACTGCTCCACCTGTTCCGGGCTGTAGTGCTGGGGGCCAATCCTTCGCACCGACTGCTCGAACAGGGCGCAAAGGGCGGGGATGTGTTGCTCGTTCAGCTGGACGAGCCTGGGCTCTGCTGCCATGGCGGGGCTCATCGCTGCGGTGCCTGCGGGCGCTTGGCCTTGGGCAGACCGGCCACCACCCGCTCGTAGGAGTGATGCACCCAGCCCTGCCAGAGATCGTCGGCCAGGCCGTTGCTGAAGGTGACCGTGTTCCAGTGCTGCTTGTTCATGTGCCAGCCCGGTTTGACCTCGGGGTGGAGTTCGCGCAGCAGCAGGGCCAGCTCGGGTTCGCACTTGAGGTTCAGCCGCAGCGGCTCGGCCTGCCAGTCCAGCAGGGCAAACATCTTGCCGGCGATGCGATAGACCAGGATCTCTGGGCCGAAGGGGGTATCCTCCTGAGCGCCCGGCAGGGTCAGCAGAAAGGATCTCAAACGGGTCAACTCCATGGTCATGCTCCTGGCCGCTTGCGGTGCAAACGTATTAGTCGGGTGAAAAAATCTGCTAAGATGCGCGCCTACTATACCCCAATGCCGTCGATGAGGGAGTCGCAAGATGCTGTATCACAAGACCTTCGAGCTGGGTCCCGAGCGGGATTGGGTAGTATTCGTGCACGGGGCGGGCGGCAGCTCCTCCATCTGGTTCAAGCAGCTGCGCGCCTATCGCGAACACTTCAACGTGCTGTTGCTGGACCTGCGTGGTCACGGTCAGTCCCACAAGCTGCAGCAGGTGATCAAGGGCCACTACAGCTTTCGGGCGGTGACCGAGGATATCCTGCAACTGCTCGATCACCTCAACATTCGCCGCGCCCACTTCGTTGGCATCTCCCTTGGCACCATCCTCATTCGCCATCTGGCGGAGCTCTGCCCTGAGCGGGTCAAGAGCATGGTGCTGGGTGGCGCCATTTTGCGGCTCGACATCCGCTCGCGGGTGCTGGTGCAGCTCGGCCGCCTCGGCCAGCATATCCTGCCTTACATGTGGCTCTACCGGCTGTTTGCCTTCATCATCATGCCGCGCCAGCACCATCAGGAGTCGCGCAACCTGTTCGTGCGCGAGGCGCGCAAATTGTGCCAAAAAGAGTTCAAGCGCTGGTTTCGCCTCGCCACCGAGGTGAACCCCCTGATGCGTTACTTCAAGGAGCGGGCCCTGCCCATTCCGACCCTCTACGTGATGGGGGAGGAGGATCACATGTTCCTGGCGCCGGTACGCGAGCAGGTGGCGCGCGATCCCTACAGCCGGCTCGAGATCATCGACGGCTGCGGCCACGTCTGCAACGTGGAGCGGCCAGAGCACTTCAACCGCCAGTCGCTGGCCTTTCTCACCGCCCAGCCCGGCTGAGCTGGCGCCAGCCGCCGATTTGATGCGGCCCTGGTGGCTTGAGCCTGCGAGGTCATGTCAGGTTTTGGCCGCCAATCACCGGGTGCTAGTCCACTACTACCCGGCCGGCTGAGCCCTTGGTTACCCTGTGACTCCCATCACCAAGGAGTCCCTATGATCAAACTCGTTCACAGCATGATCCGGGTTCGCGACCTGGATAGATCCGTGCGTTTCTACCGCGAGGCCCTCGAGCTGGCGGTGCGGGATCACTTCCCCTTCGACGGTTTTTCCCTTACCTACCTCGCCAATGACCAGAGTGGTTTCGAACTCGAATTGACGCACAACCAGGGTCAGGCCGAGCCCTACCGCCATGGCAACGGCTATGGCCATCTGGCGGTGACGGTGGAAGACATCGAGGCGGCGCATCAGCGCCTGACGGCCCTGGGTCTGGCCCCTGCGCCGGTCAAGGCGATGCACCATGAGGGCACCCTGCTGGCCCGGCTGTTCTTTTTGACCGACCCCGATGGTTACCAGATCGAGTTCATCGAGCGGGCCGGTCGCTTCGCCTGAGCTTGAAGAGGTGAATATGAAGGGCCGCAGCCTGGTGCTGCGGCCCTTTTTTCATGAGGAAGGAAAAGGCCCCTCAGGCGGCGACGTTCTGCTCCTGTCTTGTTTCCAGATGGACCAGGCAGGAGCAGCGCAGCAGGGAGGCAAAGTTGCTCATCTCCATGCCGTTGCCGAGCGCCTCCTGATAGAGCTCGGAGAGAAACAGCCCCATGGAGCGCCCCTGGGTCTGACAGAGCTGCTCCAGGATGGTCCAGAACTTGTTTTCCAGCCGGATGCTGGTGCTGTGGCCGCAGATCCGCACCGAGCGGGTGGTGCAGGCGTAGTGAGTGGGATCCTGGCCGGAGAAGACGGTGCACATGGGCTGGTCCTGAGCGGTAAAGGGGAGGGCCATGGTAGGCAACTCTGCCGTCCGGGTCAAAAAGCCCCCCGTTTGGGCCTAGGATGACCGCCATCCCCGCTAGCCGAAGTAGTGAGCGATGTCGAGGTAGCGCTGGCGGATGTGCTCGATCAGCAGCCGGATCTTGCGCGGCGGCTGGCGGGTAAAGGGGTAGACGGCGTAGATGCCGAGCTTCTTGCCCACCTGATCGGGGAAGAGATCCACCAGCTCGCCATTCATCAGATCGTGATAGACCAGGCAGCGCGGCACATAGACGATGCCGCGTCCCCCCAGCGCCGCCTTGCGCAGGGCGCCGGCGTTGTCGGTGCAAAAGCTGCCCGACACCGACAGCAGATAGTTGCCTTCTTCGCCCTTGAAGGCCCACTCCGAGGCCCCCGTGCTCTGGTAGGCGTAGCGCAGGCAGTTGTGGGTGAGCAAGTCTGACGGCTCGCGCGGCGCCCCGAAGCGGCGCACATAGGCGGGGGCGGCGCAGATCACCCACTGGGAGTCGAGGATGTGGCGGGCAATCAGGCTCGAGTCATCCAGATAACCGGTGCGAATGACCAGGTCGAACCCCTCTTCCACCAGATTGACGAAGCGGTTGTCCAGCGACATCTCCACCGTGAGCCCCGGGTGTTGCTGGCAAAAATCGGCCACCGCATCGGCCAACAGCAGCTCGCCGGAGATGGTGGGCACCGACATGCGCACATGGCCGCTCACTTTTTCACCAAAACCCGCCACCGCGTCGAAGGCGTCCAGTGCGGCGGCCTTCACATTTTTGGCACCCTGATAGAGCGCCTTGCCGGCCTCGCTCAGGGTGAGCCGGCGGGTGGTGCGATAGAGCAGCTGCACCCCGAGCTCTTCCTCCAGGCGCCCGATCCGCTTACTAACTACCGAATTTGTCAGGGAATTTTGTTCAGCTACCTTGCTGAAGGAGCCTGCCTCCACCACCTGGGCGAAGAGGATGAGGTCGTCGGTACTGGCCATATTGATCAACTTTTGGAACGAATGTTGTTCATTATTTCCATATATCGCGAAAAAGGAACAGGGTAAGGTCACGTCCGCTTAACAAAACAACAACAAGGTGCGCCTCTGCACCGCTCGGACAAGGACGCAATGATGACAGACACCCTGCTGGCCCTGGTGGCCTTCTCGCCGATCCTGGTGGCCGCCGTGCTGCTGGTCGGCCTCAACTGGCCCGCCAAGCGCGCCATGCCCGTCGCCTTTTTGTTGACCGTGTTCATTGCCCTGTGGGGCTGGCAGATGAGCCCGACCCGGGTCTTCGCCTCCACCCTGCAGGGGCTGGTGATCACGGTGACCGTGCTCTGGATCGTGTTCGGCGCCATCCTGATGCTCAACACCCTCAAACACACCGGTGCCATCAGCGCCATTCGCGGCGGTTTTACCAACATCTCGCCGGACAGGCGCATCCAGGCCATCATCATCGCCTGGTGCTTCGGCGCCTTTATCGAAGGGGCCTCCGGTTTTGGCACCCCGGCCGCCATCGCGGCACCCCTGCTGGTGGCCATCGGCTTTCCGGCGCTCGCCGCCGTGCTGCTCGGCATGATGATCCAGTCCACACCTGTGTCGTTCGGTGCGGTGGGCACCCCCATCCTGGTGGGGATCAACAAGGGGCTGGATAACCAGGCCATCGGCAACACCCTGAGCGCCGGTGGCAGCAGCTGGGACATCTACCTGCAACAGGTGACCACCAACGTGGCCCTCATTCACGCCACCGTCGGCACCCTGATGCCGGTACTGATGGTGATGATGCTGACCCGCTTCTTCGGCCGCAACCGCAGCTGGACCGAAGGGCTCGCCATCCTGCCCTTCGCGATTTTCGCCGGGCTCGCCTTCACCGTCCCCTATGCCCTCACCGGCATGCTGCTCGGCCCCGAGTTCCCGTCCCTCATCGGCGGCCTGGTGGGGCTGGCCCTGGTGGTGACGGCGGCGCGAGCCGGTTTTCTGGTGCCCAAGAACTCCTGGGATTTCGCCCCCGAGAACGAGTGGCCCGCCGAGTGGCTGGGCTCCTTGAAGCTCGATCTCAAAGAGGCCGCCGGTCGCCCCATGTCGCTCATGCTGGCCTGGCTCCCCTATGTGGCGCTGGCGCTCCTGCTGGTGGCGAGCCGGGTGAGCCCGGCATTCAAGGCCAGCCTCCTGTCGGTGAGCCTCGCCTTCACGGACCTTTTGGGGGAGAAGGGGGTCAGCGCCTCCATTGAGCCGCTCTACCTGCCGGGGGGCCTGCTGGTGCTTTGCGCCCTGCTCGCCACCTGGCTGCAATCGCGCTCCCTCGCCCCCTTCGGGCGGGCATTGGGGGAGTCCAGCCGCACCCTGATCGGCGCCGGCTTCGTGCTGATTTTCACCGTGCCCATGGTGCGCATCTTCATCAACTCCGGCGTCAACGGGGCGGATCTTGCCAGCATGCCGGTGACCACCGCGAATTTTGCCGCCGGGCTGGTGGGGGAGTTCTTCCCGGCGCTCAGCGCCACCATCGGTGCGCTGGGGGCCTTTATCGCCGGCTCCAACACGGTATCGAACATGATGTTCAGCCAGTTCCAGTTCGAGGTGGCCCAGACCCTGGGGGTTTCCACCGCCGCCATGCTGGCCCTGCAGGCAGTCGGTGCCGCCGCGGGCAACATGATCGCCATTCACAACGTGGTGGCGGCCTCGGCCACCGTGGGGCTGCTCGGTCGTGAGGGGGCGACGCTGCGCAAGACGGCGCTGCCGACCCTCTACTACCTGCTGGCCACCGGCCTTATCGGGCTGGCGCTCATGTACAGCTTCCACATCTCGGACGCACTGCTGCAGCTCAAGTAAGGAGAGCAAGTGATGAAGGTAATGCGGGTCTACCCGGCCAAGCCGGCCGATGTCTATCTCTACGCCACCTGTCTGGTGGACCTGTTCGACCCGGTGGCGGGGCTCGATGCCATCGCCCTGATCGAGCGGGAAGGGATAAGGGTGCACTTTGTCGAGAAACAGACCTGCTGCGGGCAGCCGGCCTACACCTCGGGTCACGAGGAGGAGGCGCGCAAGGTGGCGCAAAGCCAGATGGCGCTCTTCCCCGAGCCCTGGCCGGTGGTGGTGCTGTCGGGCTCCTGCGGCGGCATGATGCACCACCACTACCGCCGCCTCTTCCCCGAGAGCCCCGAGGTGGCCGATTTTTGCGATCGGGTGTTCGAGCTCACCGAGTTTCTGGCCCGGGTCTGCCGGGTGCGCTGGTACGGGGTGGGGGAGGCGAGCATCGTCATGCACACCTCCTGCTCGGCCCGGCGCGAGATGCAGGTACACACCACGGCCCGCAGCCTGCTGGGGCAGCTCGATGGCGTCACCTTGCATGAACAGGCCTACGAGAGCGAGTGCTGCGGCTTTGGCGGCACCTTCTCGGTGCGCCACCCCCACATCAGCCAGGCCATGGTGGAGGACAAGACCCGCCACCTGCTGGCCACCGGCGCCGACACCCTGGTGAGCGCCGACTGGGGGTGCCTCTTGAACATCAAGGGATCCCTGGCCTATCAGGGCAGGATCTTGCCTGCCACCCACCTGGCGAGCTTCCTGCTCGCCCACAGCCGCCCCGACAGTGACGAAATAGCTCATAACGGCGCCGCTGTTAGCGATTTGGCTCATACCAAAGAGGCCCAGCCCCATGTCTGATCACGCCAAGTATTCGCCGCGCCGCTTCCATCCCCAGGCCGAGGCGGCCCTGGCCGACCCCGTGCTGCGCCAGAATTTTCGCGGCGCCATGGATTACCTGCGCGCCAAGCGCCGGGATGCCTTCGCCGACCCGCAGGAAGAAGCGGCGGTGCGCGATGCGGCGGAGCAAATTCGCCAGCGCTGTCTCTCACGTCTGCCGGAACTGCTGGAGCAGCTCGAAGCCAACTGCGAGCGCAACGGCATCCGGGTACACTGGGCCCAGACGCCGGCTGAGGCCAACGCCATCATCCTTGGCATCGCCCAGCAACACGGGGTGAGCAGCATCGTCAAAGGCAAGTCCATGGTGAGCGAGGAGGTAGGCTTCAACCACGAGATGGCGCGCCACGGCATCCATTGCCTTGAGAGCGACATGGGGGAGTTTATCGTCCAGCTCGACGGCGACACCCCGTCCCACATCATCATGCCCGCCATCCACAAGAACAAGCAGGAGGTGAGCGACACCTTCGCAAGCAACCTGGAAGGCTTCACCCCCACCACGGACGTGGACGCCCTGATCCAGACCGGACGGCGGGCCCTGCGTGAAGAGTTTCGCCGCGCCGGCATGGGGCTCTCGGGGGTGAATTTCGCGGTAGCCGAAACCGGCAGCCTGTGTCTCGTCGAGAACGAGGGCAACGGGCGCATGTGCACGACTGTGCCGAAAGTCCATGTGGCCATCACCGGCATCGAGAAGGTGGTGGAGTGCCTATCCGACGTGCCGCCCCTCTACAGCGCCCTGACCCGCTCGGCTACCGGACAGGCCATCACGACTTACTTCAACGTCATCAGCGGCCCGCGCCGGGCAGGGGAGCTGGACGGCCCGGACGAGGTGCACCTGGTGCTGCTCGACAACGGCCGCAGCCAGGCTTACCGGGACGAAGAGCTGCGCAAGACCTTGCAGTGCATCCGCTGCGGCGCCTGCATGAACCACTGCCCGGTCTACACCCGCATCGGAGGCCACGCCTACGGCACCATCTACCCGGGTCCCATCGGCAAAATCATCTCCCCCCACCTGCTGGGGCTGGAAAGCACCAGCGATCTGGTGACGGCCTCCAGCCTGTGCGGTGCCTGCGGCGAGGTGTGCCCGGTGCGCATCCCCATTCCCGACATGTTGCAGCGCCTGCGCCGGGAGGCCAAGCACGACGCACAGCCCGGCCACGAACCGCTGGCGGGGCAGGGGGTGGCCAGGAGCCGGCTCGAGACGCTTGCCATGCAGGGCTTTGCCTTTGCCGCCACCCACCCGCGCCTCTATCACGCCGCGACCGGGGTGGCCGGTCGCCTGCGGGGGCTGATGCCTAAACATCTGGGCCCCTGGACCCAGTGCCGCGAGGCCCCCAAACCCGCCCCCCAGAGCCTGCACGCCCTGCTGCGCCAGAAGAAGAAGGAGTCCTGAGATGTCGAGCAAAGAGGCTATCTTGAATCGCCTGCGCGGTGCCGCCACCCCCATGGCCCACGCCCCCCATGGCTGGCAGCCCTGGCGTGGGGAGGATGATCAGGTGCGGCGCGAGCGCTTCCTCGCCGGGATCACCGCCAGCCACGCCGAGATCCTGACCGTCAAGGAGGCGACCCTTGCCCGCGAACTGAGCGCCTGGCTGGATGAAGAGGGAGTGACGAGCCTGGCATGTGGCCAGGGCGGCCGCTGGCAGGAGGCCACTCTGGCCGCCTGCGCCGGGCGCTCTGTGCTGACCCCCTCTGGCGAGTTCGCGAGCTGGAAGGACGATCTGTTCGACGCCTGTCAGGCGGGCATCACCCATTGCGCGGGGGCCATCGCCGATACCGGCACCCTGGTGTTGCTGCCCGATGGCGGCGAGCCGCGCACTATTTCGCTTGTGCCCCCCTGCCATATCGCCCTGCTGGCGGCTTCCACCATCGCCGACAACCTGGCGGGGCTGGTGGCGGCCGGGCGCTGGCAGCAGGCCATGCCCACCAATCTGTTGCTGGTCTCCGGCCCCTCCAAGACCGCCGACATCCAGCAGACCCTGGCCTACGGCGCCCACGGCCCGAGCCGCCTGCTGGTGGTGCTGGTGGAGGATTGCTGATGCGCTGGAATGAATTTGACGCCGCCGTACTCTCGCGCATCTCGCCGGAGCGGCTGGTGAGCGACCCGGATCTGCGCCTCGCCCATGGCACGGACGCCAGCTTCTACCGGCTGGTGCCCGAGCGCATCGTGCGCCTCGACTCCCTCGATGAAGTGCGCTTCGTGCTGTCGGTGTGCCGCGAATTGGGCCTGCCGTGTACCTTTCGCGCCGCCGGCACCAGCCTCTCGGGCCAGGCCCTGAGCGATTCGGTGCTCATCACCCTGACCGACAGCTGGCGCGGCCACCGCATTCTGGACGAGGGGGCGCGCATCGCCCTGCAACCCGGGGTGATCGGCGCCGATGCCAACCGCTATCTGGCGCCTCTGGGGCGCAAGATTGGGCCGGATCCTGCCTCCATCAACGCCTGCAAGCTGGGTGGCATCGCCGCCAACAACGCGAGCGGCATGTGCTGCGGCACCGCCCACAACAGCTATCACACCCTGCACGCCATGACCTTGCTGCTGGCCGATGGCACCGTGCTGGAGAGCGGCGACCCCCAGAGCCGCGCCGCCTTTGCGGCCAGGCGCCCGGAGCTGCTCACGGGGCTTGCCGCCCTGCGTGCCGAGGTGCTGGCGAATGCCGAGCTTGCCGCCAAGATCCGCCACAAGTACCGGCTCAAGAACACCACCGGCTACGCCATCAATGCCCTGCTCGACCATGAGGACCCCGTCGATATCCTCACCCACCTGATGATTGGCTCGGAGGGGACCCTCGGCTTTATCGCCGAGGTGGTGCTCGACACCGTGCCCGAATACCCCCACAAGGCCTCAGCCCTGCTGGTGTTTCGGGACGCCGAGCAGGCCTGTCTGGCCACCTCGCGGCTCAAAGCTGCGCCAGTGGCGGCGGTGGAGCTGATGGATGGGCGCTCCCTTCGCTCGGTGGCGGGCAAGCCCGGCCTGCCGGACTTTATCAAGACGCTGGATCTGGCCGCCTGCGCCCTGCTTGTGGAGGTGCATGGGGAGTCGAAGGAAGAGTTGGTGGATCGCTGCGAGCAGGTGACGGCCATGGCCGCCGAGTTCGCCCAGGTCGCCTCGGTGCCCTTTACCGGCGACAGCGCCAGCCTCTGGGCCATTCGCAAGGGGCTCTTCCCGGCGGTGGGGGCGGTGCGCACCACCGGCACCACCGTCATCATCGAGGATGTCGCCTTTCCCATCGAGCGTCTGGCCGAAGGGGTGGCGGGGCTGCAAGCCCTGTTCGATCGCTTCGAATACGGTGAAGCCATCATCTTTGGCCACGCGCTGGAGGGAAACCTGCACTTCGTCTTTACCCAGGGGTTCGAGGATCCGGCCCAGGTGGCCCGCTACGGCGCCTTTATGGATGCGGTGGCCGAGCTGGTCGCCGTGCGCTTTGGCGGGTCCCTCAAGGCCGAGCACGGCACCGGCCGCAACATGGCCCCCTATGTAGAGCTGGAATGGGGGCCGGAGGGGATGGCGCTGATGCGCCGCATCAAGGCGCTGCTGGACCCCGATAACCTGCTCAATCCCGGCGTCATCATCAACGACGACCCCAAGGCCCACCTGGCCCACCTCAAGCCCATGCCGGCGAGCGATGCCATCGTGGATCCGTGCATCGAGTGCGGCTTCTGCGAGGCGGTCTGCCCCTCGCGCACCCTGTCACTGTCGCCGCGCCAGCGCATCGTGCTCTATCGGGAGCTGTCACGCCGTGGTCGCAGCGGTGAAGTGGCAGGGGATCTTGCCCGGCTGTTTGACTATCAGGGGATTGAGACCTGTGCCGCCACCGGGCTGTGCGCCGATCGCTGCCCGGTGGGCATCAACACCGGCAGCCTGATCAAGAAGCTGCGCAGCGAAAAGTACCAGCGCTTCGTGCCCATCGCCCGCTGGAGCGCCGAGCACTTCGCCGGCGTTACCCGCACGGCCCGCAGTGCGCTGGGCCTCAAAGGGATTGCCGGCAAGCTATTGGGAGACAAAGCGCTGGCAGGATTGGTGAACGGGGTTCGCCATCTGAGCGGCCAGCGCACACCCGCCTGGCTGCCCACCCTGCCGGGGCCGAGCCGCTACCGGTGGCCGCAAGGGGAGGGGAGCAATGACGGTTCACGCGAGCGCGCTGTGGTCTATCTGCCATCCTGCGCCAGCCGGGTGTTCGGCCAGCAGGAGGAGGCCCCGTCACTGCCGGACGTGGTGTTATCTCTGCTCAAGAAGGCGGGCTGCCGGGTGATAGTGCCGCAAGGCATTGAGGAGCTCTGTTGCGGCATGCCCTATGACAGCAAGGGGATGGTCGAGGTGGCCGCAGCCAAGCGTACTGAGCTGGCTGAGGTATTGTGGCAGGCAAGCGAGCAGGGGCGCTGGCCCGTGCTGCTCGACACCAGCCCCTGCGTGCAGCGACTGCTCTCGGGGGCGCTTGGCAAGGGCCTTCGGGTGTTTGAGCCCGCTACCTTTGTGCTCGAATACCTGCTGCCCCACCTTGAGCTGACCCCCATCGATGAGACAGTGATGATCCATATCACCTGCAGCAGCCGGCGCATGGGGTTGGGGGATAAGATGCTGGCGCTGGCCCGCGCCTGCGCCCGGGAGGTGATCGTGCCTGAGCATATCCAGTGCTGCGGCTTTGCCGGCGACAAGGGGCTGATGATCCCGGAGCTCAACGCCGCGGCGCTTGCCAGCCTGCCCGCCCAAGTACCCAGCGATTGCCGTCAGGGCTTCAGCAACAGCCGCACCTGCGAGATGGGACTGAGCCAGCACGCCGGCATTCCCTATCACAGCATCCTCTATCTGGTGGATCAGGCGGCAAAATAAATACCTCCCCCCGGCCGAATATATTCGGCCGGGGGTTACTGGATGGATATGTAAGTGGGTGCTTCTCTTGGCTTGAGACCACGTTTACAGTTATCTTATTTTTGCTTGGAATTCAGGGAAATTACTTAATGCATCAAATGCAGAAAAAACACTCCAGCCATGTTTTCTCAACACGTGAGAGGTCGTCATATTTATCAACACGGCGACCTTTCGTCTAGGCCAGCAAAGATCCATTGAAATAAATTTCCCACCATCATTGATGACTATACCAAGCTCCGGACCAGGAAGAGCGGAGGTTTGACATTTTAATACCAACCCTTCCAAGGCTGAATCAGTGCATTTCACTATGTTGTCATAATTAAATACGTCAAACTTATGTTGTTCACGTCGACACTCATTAATTTTCAAAGTATCCTCATTACTTACATATAAATGACCGTGGTGTGGTTGCTTTTTATGGCAGTCCGCACATAATGCTCGCAAGTTTTTTCTGCTATTGTCAGCTTTATTTCCATTGATGTGATGGACATGCAATAATTTAGTTTGCTTGGTAAGATTAACCCCGCATTGCTCACAGGTATAGTCCAACTCATTTCTTAGCTTCGATGAAATTTCCGGCCAATTGGGTGCATAACTACCTGACTGTAGTACTACAGTGGACTTGGGTAAAGACTTAAAATATGAACTGTAGGTTTCGAAAAAATTAGCATATGAAAAATCATCAACCAATTTAGCCTTATCTCCCCAGCTGAGATTTGAAAAATTCTTGTGATTAAGGAGTGCAAGACAATTCTGGCATACAGCAAGTTCGGCCTCGCCTGTAATGTTTTCATGTGAGTGGTATTCAGAACCGAATACTGGAAAAAAACCATCCATTCGATTGATAACATCATATCTGTCATTGAATCTTCCACGTTCACGCATACCTATTATTGTTTTACACTCTGCAACGTGTACTCGCTTTGCTCCTCTTTGCTTACCATCAGCAAGAACCTGATTAATAAAGGCACCTTGGTCTGGAATGTACAACATAACCTGATGACCATTGTAATGAAGTATGCCTTCGCTGCCATCAATATCATCCAGCTGGATGTCTTTTCCTAAAATCATCCCACTTTTCAGGTGCTCCCCGATATCTATCCACTCTCCGGATAGGCTCTTTATTGAAAAACCTGTTACTATCTTGCCAAGAGGTGCAACTGCCCGATGCAATGCACTGAGATCAACGTTCAGTTTCACTTAATTATTCTCCAATATTCGCTTGATTTGAATATCGGCATTAGTTATTGCTCTAAATGAAACACGACGAGATTGTGCCGCATCCTCCACTCCATCTTTCATGATCAAACGAGAAGAAGAAAAACCCACAGCTGCTATATTGGCTTTGATCCAGCTTGTTTCATCAGGCATCAATCCATAAGCGTATTCCAACACAGCACGGGTTCGTCCCTGAGAAAGGCGCATGTTATAGAAGTAAGCTTGGCTTTCGCTTGAACCTCTAAGCCCTGCGCTTGATGTATGACCTTCAATTCTAATTTCATTGAGAGACTCGCGATAAGGTCTCAGTACATCTATATATCTAGGGAAAAAGTCATTCAAAATATTTTTGTATGCGTCACTAAGGGTTGTCTCATTGTTAGCAAACAAGACGTCAGGAGACTGAAAGTTAAATGCTAGAGTTTCTTTCTCTATGGTTGCGCCCCACTTGTTGAGATCATTTTTAAATTCTGTCTGTAGCGCCTCATAGATAGCTACTTGATTCTGTTGATAAGCTACAGCGACATCCTTGATTTTGTCATTTTTTTTCTGAGTATTCATCATGAAAACGATGGCAATGAACAAGAATACCATCATCAGGCCGGCCATTAGGTCAGAAACGGTCAGCCAATGTTCGCCGTTCTCCTGGGTTGAATTACTGGTTCCAAAGAACTTGTCCATTATGCTACTCGCTTACTCACAACGTCATTCATTGCCTGGGTCAACCTGATGTAATCTTCAACAAACTTACCACTGACTTGCGCCAGAGCTTGCCCCATCTCGTTCATTACTCGGTTTATTTCTTGCTGCATTGCAGAGTCAATTAGTTTCAGTTGGGAGTCAACAGCTTCGGCTGTAAAACCAACTTGTTGTTTAACTTGAGCCTCCATTGCATCGAATGTGCGTTTGGCTTGATTGATCTGCTGGGTAGCAGCTTCATCAATCACTTTATTCAATCTCAGCTGAAGTTTTTCCGCAGACTGAATGACGGTATCGCGTACTTGTACGGTATCGACTACCAAATTTTGGTTGGCCTCTTTCATAGTCGAGGTCATATCTTTTGCATCGATAACCATTTTTTCAATCATGTCGCGCATCACACTATTAAGGTCGCTTACCGCATCTTGTAGATGTTGCTTGATGATATCAGTTTGAGCCTGTAAATAGTCGGAGCTGGTTTGTAATGCCTCATTGGTTCGAGACGTGTTATCAGTGAATTCGTTGGCTGCTACTTCAACATCTTTACTAATACGTTCAGAGCTTTCTTTCAGCCTCTCACCAACATGAGTGATCCCCCTTTCTGTCTCAGTCGCAAATTTTTCTAGCAGGGCATTGGAGGTATTAACGTGAGCTCTGATGTACTCATCGGATTCAGATAGTAACTGTTTATAATGCTCACTGGCCGTAATAACTGCCGCAGATATATCATTAACAGTCGCCTGTACCTGCTGTTGGATTTGTGGTACAGCTTCGACAGCTTTGTCACGCATTATTTGAAATGCTTCAAGGTGGCGTTCCAGCTCAGCGAGTTGATGCTGGTTCACTTCCATGACATTTTTTAAATCACTCATGGATTTAGGAATGATTTTGCTCTGCTCACTGATATGGGCGACCGAAGCCTCAGTGGCAGTAATGGATTCAACACCACGTGCATATTGTTGTTGCATTTGATCCAACTGCTGCTTGTAGTTCTCCTGCCACTCAACCAACTTGTGAACAGCTTCATTGAAATGCTTAAAGTTTTCACCAAATTGTTCAGTGACTTTGTTATTGAAATCAACAATAACCTGCTTGAGAGCTTCGATTACTTGCTCAGTAGCAGATTTGGACAAGGTATCCGCGAAGTCTTGCAGCTTCAGCCATAATTTCTCAGAAAATGCCTCAAAGTTATGTTGGTTTTTCTCGGCTTGAGTAATAGAACTGTTCAAAGACAGCTTGGCATTATCATTAATATCTCCACGCAGAATTTTCAGTTGGCCAAATAATGTCGATTCTTCATTACCTGTCATTGCTTCTTTTAGCGCTATTATTTCGATTACCTGAGCTTGCATTGCTCCTAGAATTGCCTCTGGGGTAGCATGAGTAATACTTTCTTCGACCAGTTTTGCTTTGAGAAAGGAAAGCGTTGATAAGGTCTTGAAGACAAGTGAGAAAAGAATGCCCGCTAAGCTGGTTATGAAGGCAGTCTTTAGGCCTTCCAGAAGGGGGGGATGCTAGCCTCAATATCATTTTGATTAAAGTCGAGAAGACCCATTACAATGCCCAAAAAGGTACCAAAAATACCTGTGGTGGTTAACAATGTAGGCACATAATTTACGAATTCTACCTGTGTTCCCTTTTTGGCGAATCTGAGCCCGAGAGCGAATACGGCCAGCATGCTGAGTAAAAAAACAGTATTAACCATATCCGAATTAAGACTACGTAGTAAATTTTCTAATATGTTCATATTTATTCTCTGTTATTAGTGCTTTTTGATTAAGTCAATAAATTAAAGTATATAATTTCATGATTCTAAAACTATGTATTGGTTACTATATAATTTATGTAATGTGCACCGATAATTGATGACCTTGCATCCGGAAATTCTACCACACGGATCACAGCTTTCATTTTGCTGCTATTAGCCGAATTGATGTGGGAAAAATCATGGTTGTTCCCTGGCTGCCTTTGGAGCTGATGAGTAGGTTATCAAACGTCGGCTAACTTTGTTGAGTTAAAACACAACCAGTTCGTGGGATTTGAATGAAATCTTGATGGCGGTCAGATTTTGACATGGAAAGGTCGAGAGAAATGGGGGAGGGGAGATGGCTTCTCTTCTTGTTGCTGCACCGCCCGGTCAACCAAGTCATATGTTATCTCTTGCTCATCAATGCCTTGTAACAGCTGGTTACAGATCTTGCGTCGACCGACGAACCCTTCCTCCAGTAAATTCAGCGGCGATTGAATGCACCTCACATAACAAAGCAATTGCAAGGAACAAGAGTCATGAGAATGCACCACAAAGCCATGCTGGCCATCGCCTGCACCGCTGCCCTGTCCGCCTGCGACAGCGAGAAGGCGGCCAACAGCATCGCCAAGCGCGCGCCGCTGCCGTTGCCCGATGCCGGCGTCTATGAGGCGAACCTGCTCAGCCGCGATGGCGATCAGGGGCCGCTCAAGATGATCAAGGGAGTGGAGGGATTGGCGCTGGTCTACCCCAAGGGGGATGGTGAGCAGCGCTGGGGCGTCTGGGTCGAGAATGACGGCAAGTCGATTACCTCTTCGCAATGGATGGGGCAGGCCGCCCAGAAAGAGAACAAGGATGGCATCTATCCGGTGCTGCTGGAGCGCACCTCGGTGCGGGGCAAGCGGCTCGATGCCCAGAGCAACGACCACAACCTGATCAGTTTTCAAGACAAAGCGGTAACCGATCTGGCTGGCAAGGAGGTCAAGCGCTGGACCTTTGACTTCAGCCGTACCGGCACCCAGTTCCGGGATCCGGATCAGAGCACCGCCCTCTATCGCGACTGGAGCGGCCACCTTGCCGTGAGCAAGCTCGCCACCCGGACGATCACCAGCGACAGCTGGCGGGTGGCAGAGGACGCCGGCTTTGGCGATGCCATGGTGGGGATGATCCGCAGCACCAACAATGGCGGCTCCCTGACTCTGGAGATCGAATTTCCCAAGGCGGGCTGTACCCTGACCGGCAAGGGCAGTGCAGAGTCTGGCAAGGGGCTCAGCAAGTTAAACCTGAGCGGGTTTGGCAAGTGCAGCTTCAAGGCGTCAAGCGATCTCAGCCCGCTTGAGAACAAGTGGATGCTGGGTCTGGGCAAGGCCAAAGAGGGGGCAACGGCCTACGTCGCCGCATTCGAGATGCCGGAAACCCGCAAGACGACCCTGGTGATGGGCTTCCCCGAACAACATGGCCTGATGATGGTGGGCGAGAAATACTGACCATCTTGTGTTATCAATCAGACCCTGGGGTTGCCTAGGGTCTGATTGGCATAATCTTAAAATGTGTCAGGGGAGAATTTAGACTTTATCCAATGCTTTGGTATCTGACGCATACTTGCACATGGTGTCGGTATTATCAGGGGCATAGTTATAGCTGGTCTCAATATAACTGCCACGATCGCCAGTCAAAATTATATTCACTTTACTGTTTGGGTTAGGGTAGTGTTCATTACCATCACCACCATACCAATGACCTTTATTAAGGTCATAGGAGTATACATTTTTCAGCACTCCTATTTTTAATTTGAATTGTTCAAAATCGGTTGAAACCTTTGCCACTGCTGACTGGCCATTTTTGATGGTCAGCGCCATGAATTGGTAAGGGCTTGCTTCGATAATTTCTACATCAACACCCAGAGCATTCACTATGGTTAAACTTCCCATATTATCATCCTATAATTTGTAGTAATGATGCTATTTTTAATTTCGAAGAGACCGGATGGACGACTTAACTTGCCATCAAGTACACTGATGAAATTAAAGGAATGAAGACTTTTCTGATTGCCGATAGATATTCAACACTCTCTATATAAGTATCAACTGCAAGATCTGACACTTTGCATGCGGTGGATCTCTGCTATTTTGCCTGAGAATAAAAACCCTTTATTTTCAATCTATTAAATATGGTAAGAGAAAGCCATTCAGAAATCAGGTGAACAAACTCATTTCCGAATATCTCAATACCCCGTCATCTCCAGATAGCCAACGCCTTTGGCATCTCCCGAGACTAAGACCGCCCCTTCCCAGTAGTCAAAGCGCCCCGTCATGGCCTGATCGGGCTGTCGAGCCTGAATGCGGAGGTTGAGATCCCCGGCCTTAAGCTGCCACTCGATGGGGTAGGGTTGCCCCTTGGGGCCGCGCCAGGTCTTGCCGGGGGTGAGGCGGATGCGATCTGGGCTTAATACCCGGCTGCTGCCGTCTCGTTCAATCAGGATGCCGTAGCGGTTCTCCGGCTCAGTGTGGCCCGATTTGGTGCGCAGGCGAAACAGCATCAGCTCGCGGCCATCTTCAAATTGCAGCGAAAACCAGTCCCAGCCCGATTGCCACTGGGCCAATACCGAGCTGCTCCACTCGTGATCAAACCAGCCCTCACCGCTGACGTTGCGGATCTCGCCATCCAGGGTCAGGGTGCCGCTGATGGTCAGGCGCGGGTAGGAGTAGTAGAAAGAGGCGTTGCCCGGGCTCTTCTCGCTGTAACCCGCTTTGCCCTGCAGTACCGCCGGCTTGGCGGCGCCCACCTGCAAATCAAGATCTCCCGCTTTGCTTTGCACCTTGAGGGTGGCGGGAAAAAGCGATTCCCCTTGAGAAGCCAGCACCCACTCTTTGAGCCAATACTGACCGCCGCTGGCACCGGCGAGCCCTGGCCCCTGGCGGCTGGTGCGCTCGTCCTGCTGGTGGCTACCTTTGCTCACATCCGTGATGGCGAACTGAGCCAGCCAGAGCTGGGGCGTGAGCCAGGGGTTGTCGGATGTTATCTCCTGCTCGATGCCTTGGCGAAACAGGGTCCACTGCATGCCGTAGCCGCGCCCCTGCTCGTCTTTCAGGTTGCCGGTGAGATACCACCACTCGGAGCGGTAGTCGGGGTGGGCAGCGTGATCCGCGGGCAGGTTGATGGACTGACCCGGCAGGGCCTTTTTGAAGTGATCATTGCCGCCGCCAAGGATGCTCCCCAGATCGCTGGCCTGCACGTTGCCGCTTATGGCAACAAGCGGGATCAAGAGGGTTGCGAGCCAAGAGGACAAGATTCCCCTCACCCTGGCCCTCTCCCGAAGGGAGAGGGGATGGTTCGCGGCAGCTCTGTGCGCTTCTCTGCGCTGAATCAAGGGCGGTGGCAGAGATGTAGTCAATGGGAACGTCAAGCCATTGCTGAGCCAGTGCGCTAACCAATATTTCATACCACTCTCCTTGCGGCGTACCAGGAGGCGAGCGCGCCACAGACGGGGGCGAGCAGGAGCGCCGTGACGGCGTGCAAGGGGGCGGCCTCGAAGGTCAGCCGCCAGCCGAAGGCACGAGGGTTGACCACCTCAATCAGCACCCAGGCAAGGCCATAGCCCACCGGCAGGGCCAGCAGCGCGGTGAGCAGCCCGAGGCCCGCCCCTTGCCACACCAGCAGCCGGCGGCAGTGGCGCGGGCTCAATCCAAGACTTTGCAGGGTCTGCAACTCGCCGCGCCGGGCCAGCCCCAGTACCATGAAGGCCGAGCCGATGCCGACGAACGCGATCCCCAGGATCAGCAACTTCAATAGCTCGGTCACCACGAAGGTCTGGTCGAACACCCTGAGGGCGGCGGCGTGGATGGCGGGGGCGGGCAACAGGTTCACCCGCTCGCCAAACTGGGCCCGCAGGCGATCGGCGAGGCGATCAACGTGCGGGCTGAAGAGGGCCAGGGATTGCACCTTGCCCCCTTCGAAGGCGTGCAGTATCTGCCCCTTGTCGCTGCCGTAATCCTGATAGACGCCGGTGACGGTGAGCGTTCGCGGCCCCTGCTCGCCGCTCACCTCGAGGCGCTGGCCCACCTTGACCCCGAGGCGCACCGTCAGCGGTTCGCTCGCCAGCACCTCGTCGGGGGTGGCGGGCCAGCGTCCGGCCAGCAGCGGATAGGCGGCTTTGAGCTCGGGGATAAAGTCCATCTGCGCCCACTCGATGGGCTGCCCCTGCCAGTGGGCCGGGTGCACCGAGCGGCGCGAGGCGGCGCGCACATCCGGCGCGGCGAGGATGGTGGTGAGGGTCTGCTCGCTCAGGGTGCCCTTGCTGCCGGCCACCCCCTTGGGGGCGGTGACGTAGAGATCGGCGGCCAGGCGCTGGCCGAGCCAGATCTCCACGCTCGAGCGAAAGCTCGACACCATGACCCCGATGCCGATGGCCGCGGCGATGGCCAGTTGCAGCGCCATCACCGCGATGGCGGTGCGATCCAGGTGATAGAGGGTTTCGGCTACCCCGAGCCGGGCGCTGAGGGGGCCGCGCTCGCGTCGGCGCAGCCTGCCCAGCACGGCGCGCAGCACATCGGGCAGGGCGAGCGCCATGGCCAGCAGCCAGCCACCGGCCACGAAGAGGGCGCCGCCCAGCCCGGTTTCTGGCCGCCACAGACAAAGCGCACAGAGCAGCAAGATGACGATGGCGAGCCCCCGACGTTGCCAGGGATGGGCCGGCGGGCGACTGTTGCCCTCTCGCAGCTCAAGGGGGATTGGCGCAGCAGTTGCCACCAGCCGGGCAGGTTGGCGGCGAGCGTGCCGAGAAGGCCGATCACCAGCGCCTTGCCAAGGCTGGCGGGGGAGAGGCGTAGCAGATCGATGGGGTTGGGGCCATAGAGATCGGCCAGCGCCTGGGTGAGCTGCCCCATCAGGGCGAGGGCCAGGAGGCTCCCCAGCAGCAGCCCGAGCAGGGTGCCGATGCTGGCGAGGATCAGGATCTCCAGGGTCAGCCAGCGCAGCAGCCGGCGTGGCGGCATGCCGAGGATGATGAGCTGGGCCAGCTGGGGGCGGCGTACGCTCTGCACGAAGCGCTGGGCGTTGAACACCAAAAACAATCCCACCGCCATGGCGAGCAGGGAGAGGGCAGTGAGGTTCAGAGCCAGCGCATCGCCGAGCTGGCTGGCATCGAGCGCCGGGCTGATGGGCTCAAGCCAGAGGGGCTGATGGTGAGCATAGGATTGCAGGGCCGTCTGCAAGGCCGTGGCCTCTTGCTCGCTGAGTTTGAAGACGATGCGATCGAGCCGCCCTTCCTTGCCCAGCAGCGGCTGGGCGAGGCCGATGTCGGTCACCAGCAGCCGCTCCATGGGCACGGCGCCGGGCTCGAAGGTGCCGGCCAGGGTGAGGGTCAGCGGGCGGGGCGGCGCCCCTTCACCGCCACCCAGCACGAAGCGCCGGCTCTGGCCTGTTTGCCAGCCAAGGCGCTTGGCCTCGGGGGCAGCCAGCCAGACGCTGTCGACGCGGGTGAGGGAGAAGGTGGGCTCTTTGTCCGGCGCAGCGCCAAACAGTCGGCGCAGGGGGCCGGGGTTGAACAGATCCATCCCCAGCAGCTGAAAACTGCGCCCCTGCTCGTCCTGCAGCCAGCCGTGCAGCTGGGGCATGGCGTCGAAGTTCGGCTGGCTGCGCACCAGCGTCACATAGAGCTGCTCGTCCAGCCCGCCGTCCGGCGCCAGCCGGTAGTTCGCTTCCCCCGCCAGCTGGCTGCGGGCGGCAACAAAGTTGGTGCGGGCGCTGTGGTTCAAGAGCTCGATTGCCACCACCAAAGAGACCCCGAGGGTGAGGCCGACCAGGCTCATCAGCAGCAGCCAGGGGTGAGCGCGATAGAGGCGCAGCAGCGCCTTGAGCGGCAGCGGCAACATCACGGCCCTCCGTGGCGGGCGTCAGTCATGGCGGCGCCCCTTGAGCTCGACCAGTTGGCCCCCCTCAAGGCGCAGCACCCGATCCGCCAGGGCGCCATAGGCGGGGTTGTGGCTCACCAGCAAGAGGCCGGCGCCGGTGCCCCGCACCGCCGCCATCATCAGTGCCATCACCTGCTCGGCGTTGTGTTCATCGAGACTGCCGGTGGGCTCGTCGGCGAGCAGCCACTGGGGCTGGTGAATGAGGGCGCGGGCCAGCGCCACCCGCTGGCGCTGGCCGCCGGAGAGCTGCTCCGGCCAGGCGTGGCGCTTGTGGGCCAGATCGAGGCGCTCCAGCAGGCCGTCAATGCGCGTCTCATCGCGGGCAAGCTGGTTGATGGCAAGGGGCAGGGCGAGGTTCTCGGCCACGGTCAGGGTCGGCAGCAGGTTGAAGTCCTGATAGACGATGCCGAAATGGCGACCGCGCAGGCGGGCCCGCTCGTCCGCCGACTGGTTGTCAAGGCGGGTCTCCCCCAGCCAGATCTCCCCCTCATCCGGGGGGAGGAGGCCGGCGATGAGGTTGAGCAGAGTCGACTTGCCGCAGCCGCTCTGCCCCAGCAGCAGGGTGATCTCGCCGGCCGCCAGGGTCAGATCAAGGTGGTGAAACAGCGGCAGCCGTTGGCTGCCGTTATCGAAGCTCTTGCCGAGATTGCGCAGGGTCAGCATGGGATAACCGGTTGATGGTCAATGGCTTTCATCATGCCATGTACGTTGCTCCCCTGCCTAATGATCACGCGGCTTTGCCTTTGTGCGAGAGTGCCAGTTAGTGATCAAGGCTGCAAAAGAGGTGAGGATCCTGGCTGGATCCCGCTCGCCTGTGGTGGTTAGAATAGGGGCCTCCATGGGTCACAGGATGCGCAAGGATGTTACACAAGCAAGTCAGTTTTATCATCGACAGCAAGGGCAACAAGCAGGCTGCCGTGGTCCCCATCGAGATTTACAACGAGCTGATGACCCTGCAAAAGGCGCTCTCCGACAACAAGCCGGGCGAGCGCGAGCTTTACCACTTCAACGGCAAGGGGGCCGAGGCGCACGGTTATCCGGTGGGCAAGCGGCAGAACCCCGGCTTCATGGTGCTGGCGGGCTCCACCGCCAACGGCGAGGATGCGGCTTCCCTGCGCGAGGCGGTGATCGAACTGCGCCAGGAGCTGTTGGGCAAGGGGATCCTGGCCCCGCGCAGCGAAGGGGGCTTCGTCTTTACCGCCGATCAGCTGTTCAACAGCCCGAGCCTGGCTGCCAGCCTGGTGGCGGGCAACAACCGCAGCGGGCTGGACGCCTGGCAAAACAGCGCCGGCTACACCCTCAAACGCTCGGGGTTCGGCAAGAAGTAGGCTGAGCCCTCGCCCCTCAGGGCAGAGGATCCGTTGACAACGTGCAGATAACACAAGGCCGCCCCCTGCGATGCAGGTGGGCGGCCTTGTTGTTTGTCGCTTGTTGCTTGTTGGTGGTCTGGGCTTATTTTTTGCCGGTCAGCAGCCAGTAGCTCAGGGTCGAGCCGAACCCGCAGCCGGCGATGGCAATGGCCATCGGCAGCGGGGATTCGGGGGGATTGAGGTTGACCAGGATCCCCACCGCGGCGCCGATGCCAAAGCGCAAGGTGCCCGCCAGCGCCGAGGCGGTACCTGCCGATTGCGGGAAGTGGCCCATCAGGCCGGTCATGGCGTTGGCCCCCACCAGGCTGATGTGGCCGACGAACAGCACCACCGGAATGACGATGCCCCACAGGCCGCCGGTCTGGCTCCAGGCGTTGTAGATGAGTAGGGCGCCGGCACAGGGCAGCACCAGCAGGCCGTATTGCAGCATCCGCTCGGCGCCCACCCCCTTCACCAGCCGGCTGTTGACGAAGGTGACCACCATCATCAGCAGGATGTTGAGGCCAAACAGCCAGCCATAGTGCTCGGTCGGTACCTTGAAGTACTCGATGTAGACGTAGGGGGAGGCGCTCAGGAAGGCGAACATGCCGGAGCTTGAGAGCGAGCCGCACAGCACGTAGCCCATGGCGCCGCGATGGGAGAGCACGCCCCAGTAGTTTTTCAGGATCTGGCCGAGGTTGAGGGGCTGCTTGTGCTCGGGCTTCAGGGTTTCTTGAATTTTCCACTGCATCATCAGGCAGATGAGCAGGCTGATCCCCACCAGCAGCCAGAAGATCACCCGCCAGTCGCTGTGGGCGCTGATGTAGCCGCCCACCACCGGTGCGACAAGAGGGGCGAGCGTCATCACCAGAATGACGAACGACATGGCGCGGGAGAAGGCCTCCTTCTCGAACAGGTCGCGCAGCAGCGCATTGACCACCACAGAGCCGGCCGCCCCGCCAGCTGCCTGCAACATCCGATATGCCAGCAGCTCGGGCAGGGAGTCCGCCATGGCGCAGCCTACCGAGGCGATGGCAAACATCACCAGCCCCGCCAGGATCACCGGCTTGCGGCCATAGCTGTCGGCGAGCGGGCCGTAGAACAGCTGGCCGATGGCAAAGCCGCCCAGAAAGGCGCTGATAGTGAGCTGGGCACCGTCGATGCTGGTGGCCAGATCCCGAGCGATGGACGGAATGGCGGGCAGGTACATGTCGACCGCGAGCGGCGTCAGGCCCGCCAGCGCGCCGAGCAGGATGAACAGAAAACGGGGGGAGAGGGGGGCGTGGGGCATAGGCTATCCAGTCTTGATGAGTGCGAAGTCAGGGAGTGACAAACATCCAGTCTACCAGTTTTGGTGACGGGGGTGATCCTGTATGCCGAGCCAAAGGCCGGGCTCGGCGTGAAAGCGGGGGGCAAACCAGACCCGTTGGCCGCCGGCGGGAAGCTCCTCCGGGCCGAGGGGACGCCGGCTGAGCCGGCAGGCCCCTTGCGCCAATGCAAGGCGAGCATCCCCCTGATACCAGCCGTCGGTGACGGGCAGGGGCGTGGTTTCACGCAGCAGCCTCACCCCCCACTGGGTCACCAGCGCCGGGCACGCCTGCTCGGCCAGCCTGGCGGCCCGGGTCATGGCTGGCGCCGCCGGCGGGGTGAGGGTGCAGAGCAGCAGCAACAGGGCTCCCAGCATGGCTGGCAGCTCGCCCCGGCGCGGCAGCCAGTCTGCCAGCAGCACCAGGCCAAGCAGGGTGATGGGGGCCAGATGGCGGGGATTGTCTGGGTTCTGGCCAAACAGGGTCCACAGCAGCAGGACGAGCCAGTAGAGGGTCCAGAGCACGGAAGGAGCTGCATTGTGATCCTTTGAGCGTTGCCAGAGTGGCAGTACCAGCAAGGCTCCCATCAACAGGGGCCAGAGCGTGGTGAGCTGATCGTTGAAGGTATTCGCCCAGCTCAGCAGCCGATCGCCGTGGGCCGCCGCCGTGTTGCCCCACAGGGTAAAGTGACCGTCGGTAAAGCGGCGCCCCTCGCTGAAATAGGCCCAGCCATCGGCCTGCCAGACAAACAGCAGGCAGGCTAGCCCCACCAGAACAATGGGGAGCAGAAAGTTAAGTCGCTGACCCTTCTGCGCCATCCCCAGCCAAAGGGGCAGCAGGGCCAGCACGAAGTAGGAGGGACGCAGCGCCAGCATAAGGCCCAGCAGCAGACCCGCCAGCGCTATCTTTCGCTGTTGCAAAGCCAGGAGCGCGCCCAGCCAGGCGGCCAGCGCCGGCCCGTCCGAGAGGCCGGAAAGAGCGAGCGTCGGGGTGAGCGGCAGGGCCAGCACCAGCAGCCAGACCGGCGCCAGCAGGCTTGGCCGTTGCCACAATCTGACCGCGAGGGAGGCGGCAAGCGGCGCCAGCAAACTGCTACCCAAGAGGCTTGCCCACTGCACGGCACGGGCGGGATCGTCCACCAACAGATTGATCAGCCGTGCCAGCCAGATAAAGGCGGGGTAGCCCGGAAAGTGGGGGAGAACTCCAGCACGCTGAAGCGCACCACCCCGTGGGCAAAGTTGAGGGCATCGTCGGAATCGAGTGCTACCGGGAAGGTCAGCAGCCAGCCAAGCCAGGCCAGTTGCAGCAGGGCAAGCAGCCACATGGTGATTGAGCTGGTGGAAGCCCAACGCCGATACGTTGCCTTCCCCCTCATCCCCAGCCCTTCTCCCGCAAGGGGAGAAGGGGGCAAACCGGCGTCCGGGTGCATCTATCGGCAGGCTGTGCGTAGGGTGGGGAGAGTGCAGCGAAACCCACCGTTTGTCACAACGAATTGGCGCAATGATGGGTTGGTGGCCATCAAAGCGGTGCCAGCACGGTCATCAGCGCTTTTTCTGCATCGCTAAAGGCGGCGGCGTCGGCGGGCTTGGCACCCACCCCGAATACCCCAGGGTTGCCGATGGCATCGAGCACCTTGGCTAGCGCCTGCTCGGCGGCCTTGCGATCCCCTTCATTGAGGGAGGGGAGGATCAAATCGAGGAAGCGCTTGCTCTTGACCACCAACACCTTGGCGGTCTGGTAGTCCCCAAGGTTCTGGCTGGCTCCCTCGAGACGGCGCTCGATCTCCGCCTTGTAGGCCCGGTTGAGCAGAGCCGCGGTAGCCGCGGCGTCTTTGGCCTTGATGGCGGCCGCGAGCGGAGCTTGCAACTCGACCTTGTGGTGCTCCTCCAGATAGGTCAGCTCCTCGGCAATCTCGCTCAAGGTGGCGCTGGCATCCTTGCCGTCAGTGGCGGCGCCCAGCAGCGCCTCGCGGGCATCGATCAGCGGCTCCTTGCCGGCGGCGGCGTAGGAGTAAGCCTGCGCCTGCCCGCAGAGGGTCAGCAGCAGGGTGAGGGCAAGTAAACCCGGGCGGATGGTCATCCTGTTCTCCTTACTTATGCCAAGAGGTTATGCCCATGGCGCGGCGGTCAGGCCACGCTCTGGGTCTCGATCACGGTATTTTCGTTGCGATGATTGAAGGTGTTGCGGCGTATGTCCGCCTCCTTCGTTCACCGCATTCAGGGGCGGTCAGGCCACGCTCTGGGTTTCGATCACGGTGTTTTCGTTGCGATGATTGAAGATGGCGTGGCGTCTGTCCACCCCGTCGATCACCATGTCGGCGGCCATCATCCCCATCTCCATGGCGGTGTCGGTGAAGATGTAGCGGAATGTCCCCTGACGGCCGGTCATGATAAGGTTGGTGATCGGCATCAGCGCCTTGATGGCTTCGTTGCGGCGGGCCTGATAGCCCAGATCCATCAGCGGATAGGCGTACTCGCTACGTGCTTCAAAAGTCTCATCGCCAAGTTTCTGGGTGTCGACGCCGAGGCTGGCGAGATCGGCGGTGACCCGGCCGCGCAGATCAGAGAGCGGTGCCTGCCAGGTGGCATCCCCCGGATTGCAGGGGATCTCCAGCATCACGGATGTTTGCCCCATTGGTGCCATAAAGGGGCTGCGCCGGCGCGGCTCCTGCAGACGGGTCGCCAGAATATCGGGGTCGGAGAGGTACTGCCAGGTGTTGTCCGACAGGTTCTCCTGTTTGAGGGGCATATTGACGAAGCGCAGGGACCGGTAGTGCAGATCGCACGGCAAGCCCAGATGCTGGCAGGTAAGCGGCAGCGGCAGGGTGGAGATCACCTGATCAAAGCGTGCGCTCTGCTCCACATTATCTTGTGACCAATAAACCCGTTCAATGCGGCCATCGGTCTGCTCGAGTCGGGTGATGGTGGCGCCGGTTTTCAGCTCAACCCCCTCGGTTACCAGACGCTCCCCCAAGGTGGTGAAGATCTGGCCGAAGCCGTACTTGGGATAGCGGTATTTGCGGGCATAGGTGCGCACCGACATGCTGCCGTTGCGCCTTGGCAGCAGGCGGCGCGCCACGTCTTTGAGATCGATCAGGCTGATGCGCTGGCCGGCCCAGTCGGCGGAGAGCTGGTCCGGGTTGATGCCCCACAGCTTGCCGGTGTAGCCCTCGAAGAACTGGCGATAGAGGGTGCGACCGAAGTGGCTCTGGATCCACTCGGCAAAGCTCGCCTTGGCAAAATCGGTGGGCTTCTTGGCAAAGGGCAACAGCAGCAGATCTTTCACCGCCCCGGCCATCAGGGCCAGCGGCGCCGTCTTGAGCAGATTGGGCAGGTTCAAGGGGTAGTCATAGGTGCACCCGCCAAAGCGGATCACGCTCTTGCGCTCCGCGTGGAGCAGATCGTCCCCCATCAGCTCGTCGATAAAAGCGAGCAGCTCGGGGTTCTTGGTAATGAAGCGGTGGCCGCCGTAGTCGAAGCGATACTCGCCATCGCGCCCCTTGAAGGTCTGGGTGGCGCACATGCCGCCCACTACCGGCTCTTGCTCGAACAGGGTGACTGCAAAACCGGCCTGGCGCAGGCGCCAGGCGGCCATCAGACCGGCAGGGCCGGCGCCCAGTACCGCAATGTGTTGTGTGTTGTTGTCGCTCATGACTCTGTTATCCGAAAAGCTGACCAAAAGAGAAGACGTTGAAAAGGCGGCCCCGCTGAGCCGCCTTGTCATCCGCTGCCGCGCTGGGCGATCAGCGCTGGGGCTGGGGACGATAGTTGCGATGCCAGACGGTGACGAAGATCACCAGGTAGCTGGCCCAGGTCAGCAACTGCAGGCCGGCTGGTGAGGCATTGTAGCCAAACAGGGCACGCAGGAAGGTACCAAATACCCCCTGATCGTCGAGAATGTGACTGATGTTGAAGACAGGCGTCGTCCAGAAGGTGATGAGCCCGGCCGCCTGCAGCATGTTGACGGCGGACGACAGCAGCCCGGCGGCGATGATGATGATGAGCAGGCCGGTCCAGCGGAAGAAGGGCGCCAGCGCCACCTTGCGGGTGGAGCGCAGCAGCCCCCACACCAGCACCACCGACAGCAGCAGGCCGCCCAGCGCCCCCATCAGCCCCTCGTGCAGATCCACCCCTTGCCCGGAGTAGACCAAGGCCGAGAAGAACAGCACGGTTTCAAAGCCTTCGCGCATCACCGCGAGGAAGGCGAGCAGCACCAGACCAAACAGGTTGCCGCCGTCGATGGCGGCATCGATGCGCGCCGTCATGGCCCCCACCTGGGATTTGGCCTGCTTCTGCATCCAGACCGCCATGTAGGTGAGCACCAGGGTGGCGAAAATCAGGATCCCCGCCATCAGCAAATGGTTGTAGCGCTCGCTCTCGAACTGACTCACCACCACCTGGAACAGGAAGGCGACGACGAGGGAGGCGATAAGACCCAGCCCCACCCCCAGATAGACGAACTTGTTGTAGCGGCTTGCCCCCAGCTTGGCGAGGTAGGAGAGGCAGATGCCGACCAGCAGGAAGGCTTCCAGCCCCTCGCGCAGGGTAATGAGAAAACTTGCAAACATCAGGATTGAGGCTCCGTATCGGGCGTGACGGGGAGGGGCTGCAGGGTCAGTTGCAGCCGATTGAGTTGCACTATGGGTGGCTCCGGCAAGCTCGGCTCGGCGGCGCGCACCGCATCATTGACCCACTTGGGGTAGGTGCGGAAATTGAGTTTGATATCGGCCTTGAAGGGCCCTTGGGCATCTGCGGGCAGCGGCCAGGCTTCATCGCGCCAGCCATCGGCCGGGATGCGGGTATCTTCCAAGAGCTTGGCGTAGCGCCAGAACTTGAGCCCCACCGGCTTGCCCTCGGCGTCGCCGAACACCTTGCGAAACAGCCGCGCATCGTCGGGCACGGCGCCATCTACCGGCTGGCCGCTTTCAAGCACCAGCTTGCCACTGGCGTCGGTGACGGTCAGCTCCAGCCAGAGTTCACGGAAATCGGCAACCCCGGTGGGCAGGGCGTGGCCGGCGCCGGTATTGGCGACTCTCACTACCAGCGCGGGTTGGCCACTCTGGTTTTCAATGCGGGCCGAGAGGGTGGCGCTGGAGCGCAAGAGCGCCAGGCTCTCCTGCTCAAGGGTTGCACTTCTCAGCCCCACCAGCTGATGCTGGGCGCCGGTAAAGTTGTGGCGATAGAGTCGTTCTTTCACTGTGCCGTTTTCGGTGGACTGGCCCGCCACCGGCGCGCCGCCGTTGCCCGGCTCCGGATTCATGTGGCAGTCGATGCAGGTGCGCCGCTTGGCAGGATCTTCGGCTTTGGCGAAGCTGGATTTTTCCCACTCGTCCCAGGTGTTGACGATATTGGCACCGGTGCCCGGGGCAAACTCGTTGTGGCACGACTTGCACAGGGCCGCGTCGCGGTAGAAATCCTTCTGGTAAGAGGCTTTGTGGGCCGCCGGACGGGCGTTGATCTGCCGCTCGGCCAGCCAGTGCTGGAGGCTGCCACCGGCGGCATCCTCGAACACATAGCTCTCGCGGTCTTTCAGATTCACCGTAAAGGCGCTGTTGCCGCCAGCATCCTCGAGCCGGGTGATACGATGGCAGAGCACGCAGCCGGTGCCTTCTTCCACCACGGGCTCGCCTTTCTGGTGTGCTGCGATCAGCGAGGCACCACCCCGCTCAAACATGTGGGATCCCTTGGGCAGATCCTGCTGACCGTTCATTACCTGCTGGGGCATGTGGCAGCCCTGGCACCACTGGCCGAAGGCTTCGCCCTCGGTTTCGCGGGCCAGCGCCTGCACCACCTTGTAGTAGGGGTGGGAGTTGCCCATCAGCCGGTGGTTGCTCTCGCTCCAGTCCTGGAACGCTTGTTGGTGGCAGTTCTGGCAGGAGGCGGAGTTGAGCCACTCCTTCGGGTGAGTGGTCGGTGCCTTGGCGGGATCCGTGCGCGGGGCATCGAGCCGCAGCCAGTTGGCAAGATAGGGGAGGTTGCCATCGGCGGTGACGAAGGCGTGCAGATCTTCCATCATCGCTTTCACCTCGGGCTGGGGCCTCGCGGGGTCGACCGGCTCGGCGCCATCGCGGGTGTCATGACCCATGCCGCCCTGGGTCTGCTGGGTCATGCGCAGGTATTCGCCGATAAAATCCCCCGCCACCATGTTGGCGAGGTTGGCGTGGCCGTTGATGGCGTTGTCGCCGCTCTGCTGGCGGTGGGCCGCCATCAGATAGCGGTTGGTGAAGTTGAACCCGTCCAGATGGCAGGAGTTGCAGCTCATCCAGTTGTCCCCTGCCATGGGGAAGCGGCTGTTGGCGGCAGTGTTGCCGAGGTTGAACAACCGCTCACCGCGCTTGAGCGCTGCGGGACGGGGATCCGTCTCTACCAGTTTGGCGAAGTGGGGCACATCCACGGTGACCCGGGCAAACGGGCCGCTGCCGCCGCTATTGAGGCGGGTGAGATCCTGCCCCATGACGTTGTGGATCAGGATGTGGTCGCCATCGATCAGCAGATCGCGCGGATTCTGGCCCGGCAGGTGACGCAAGAGCTGGGTCGCCTTGGCCCCCCCCTGAAACTTCTTGCGGCGGTGGCGGTTGCTGTTTTGCTTGCCGCTGCGCGACAGGTCGAACACCAGCAGATCTTCCGAGCCCGCCAGGGTCAGGTAGACCCGCTTGCCGTCGGCGGCGAAGCGCGCCGCGAACGGGTTGGAGACGATCTGGCTGCGGTTGCCGACGCTGGGCAGGTTGATCTGCAAGAAGAGCTGTTTTCTTTCATCGACCCGCTCCTTCTCTTCATCGAGATCGATGATGGAGACCGCCGGGAAGACGGTGCTCTGAAACTGGAAGGGGTGGTCGAAGCTCCACAGCACATGGGGCAGCCAGGCCTCGCTGCCATCGGGGGAGAGGGCGATGCCGTCCAGCAGGCGCGGCAATCCCTGGGAGTCGCTCGGGGTATCGCTGTGGGTTTCCGCCAGGGTGATGAGCTTGGGCTTGGGCAGAGTAGCTCCCTTAGCGTCCTTCTCAAGCTTGGCAAGATCATAGATGGCGAGCTGGCCGGTCATGGTGTGGGTGAGCAGCAGGCGATCATTGTCGGTCAAGGCCAGTCCGCGCGGGGTTTCGGCAGTGGCCACATCCAGCTGCAGCTTGCCCGCTGTGTCATAGGCCTGCAGGCGAGCTGATTCGAACAGCGTGGCCCAAAACCACTGCCGCTTGGCATCGAAAATGACCCCGTAGGGTCTATGGCCGGTGGGGATCACCTTTTCCAGGTCGAGAGCATCATCCAGCAGCAGCAGGCGATCACCGCTGTAGTCGGTGACCAGCAGGGTGCCGTCATCGGCGCGGGCCAGCTGGCGCAGATCGCCACCTAGTTGTGCCTCCTTGAGTCGCTTGCCGCTATCGCGCTCAAGCAGGGTGACCGAGCCGGCGTTCTGGTTGGCGGTGACAAGGCGCGGGGCACTCCCCTCGTCATAGGCAATCATGGCGGTGCCCATCTCCTGGGCCGAGGCGGTCCCCAGCAGCAGGGCGGCCAACATCAGGGATAACAACAACTTCAACATAAGATCAGGTGCGCCATTTCAAGATGGTCCAGCGCCAGGCGTGGCGCAGCACCAGGGGAGTCAACGCGAGCGCGCTCAGCCAGTGGGCCCAGCTGGCAAGGTTGCCCATGTCATCGCCCGGGGTGCCGTGCAGCACCAGCAGCAGTCCGCTGGCCAGACAGACCAGCAGCAAGGCTTCGATGATGCGGCCGGTGGTGCGCAAGAATGGCTTGCGGCTTTTGCTCAGCAGGCTGCGATGGGAGAGCCAGAACGCGCCGAACAGCAGGGGAAACAGGGTGAGCGAGAGGGCGACGTGCAAAAACAGGTTCCAGCGTGCCAGCGACCAGAGCGGGGTCAGCGGTTCCCACAGCAGCAGGCCGGAGAAGAACATCAGATAGAGGGAGCCCTCGGCGGCCTGATGGTGATAGGCCAGCCACTGCCAGCAGTGTCGTGGTGAGAGGGAAAGGCTTGTCATAGGTGCTCCAACGCCCAGGCACTGCAGCCTGGGGGGAGCAAGTTTACAATGCAGGAAAGGTAATGAAAAGAGTTATCAATTCCGCTCTTGATGAATAAAGGCTGAATGAAAACCGGCGCTATTTATGGTCCGCCAGTCGCTCGGTGACCGCGTAGATGAGTGCCGCGGTGGAGAAGGCGAGAAACACCACCACGGACCACTTCATCTCCACCTCATTGGTGATCCCATCTTCGAGAAACGCCTTGAGCACCTCCACCCCGGCGATGGTGACCAGGGAGTTGATGACGATGAGCTTGAGGGAGGCAAAGTTGATCTTGCTGAGCCAGTTGTCGCCGATGGCCTCGCGCTGCTCCTGGGTCTGAATGAACTGCACATAGCCGCAGACCGCGACCAGGATCAGCATCTGGGCCACCAGTACGAAGTCCACCAGGGTGAGTACGCCGGTGATGAGGTCCATGTAGTGGATCTCGATGATGTTGGTGCAGAGCAGATAGAGCTGCATGGCAAATTTCACCATTAGCAGGGCCACGCACACCAGAATGCAGACATAGAAGGGGAACATCATCAACCGGCTGCCATTGAGCATGAAATTGAATCGACGCATGAAAACTCCTGAAGAGGGTGAGGTTGAGCTGATTATGGCGCGGATCCGCCATCGAGGGCATCCCGGTTTGCGCACAGAGGGCTGATGGCGGCAAAGAAAGGGGAAACGAAAAAGCCCAGCCATAAGGCTGGGCTTTAAAATGTGGCTCCCTCGACAGGACTTGAACCTGTGACATACGGATTAACAGTCCGCCGTTCTACCGACTGAACTACGAGGGAATTGGCTCCTCCTACTGGACTTGAACCAGTGACATACGGATTAACAGTCCGCCGTTCTACCGACTGAACTAAGGAGGAATTGCCTGTCTCGTCGAGACGCTGCGGATATTAATGGCCCATCCGCCGGGTGTCAACCCGCGATCCGCTGCAAAAAGGGGATTTTGGCCCGTTTGACCAAAACTTGGCCGCTGTGGACTATTTTCAGCACAATCAGCAGCTTGGCGCGGCCCTCTCGGGCTCATCGAGACGGCTCAGTGGCATAAGGAGGGGATGGATGAGGATGTGCCGATGCTCGGGATGGCATGGTCCGGGATGAGCAGTTGTCTTATGGCCGAGCAATGGCAGATATAAAGGAGGGGAGAGACAGGGGATGCATAAGGGCGGGATAAATTGGTTAGCAGGCGAAGTTAGTGTGCTGCGTAATGGTGAGAAAAGTGGTCGATATGCTGACAATAAACGCTAATTCTGCGTGGTAACGGCCATTCATTGATCCCGCCCATCGAAATATTTCATCGGCTGGGGTATGGTTGGCCAGGATACCATCGCCGTGTCGACAGCTCTGCCGGCCCTTGATGATGATCGGGCGCCGGTTCAATCCGGCCTTTATCTCCCTCTTCTGGTATTACGAATACATGCACAACCAAGCACCTTTGCAAAGCGTGAAGCTGGCTATTGCTTTACGCCAATCCTGTATTGACGAACCCTACAGCGTTCCCCGCTTCGGCCGCGACCTGATCGCCGGTATCACGGTCGGCATCATCGCCATTCCGCTGGCCATGGCGCTGGCCATCGCCAGTGGCGTGCCGCCGCAGCACGGTCTCTATACCGCCATCATCGCCGGCATCGTGATCGCCGTGACCGGTGGCTCCCGCTTCTCCATCTCGGGACCGACCGCCGCCTTCGTGGTGATCCTCTATCCGGTAGCCCAGCAGTTCGGCGTGGGCGGCCTGTTGATGGCGACCCTGATCTCGGGCTTCTTTCTGGTGGCCATGGGGGTGGCCCGGCTCGGACGTCTCATCGAGTACATTCCGCCTTCGGTGACTCTGGGCTTCACCGGTGGTATCGCCATCGTGATTGCAACCCTGCAGATAAAGGACTTCTTCGGCCTGCACGTGCCCGAGATGCCGGAAACCTACATCGGCAAGGTCGAGGCGCTGGCCCATGCCCTGCCCAGCTGGCAGTGGGGGGATACGCTGGTCGGGATTGCGACCCTGGCGGTGCTGCTGCTCTGGCCGCGCCTGCGGCTGCCGGTGCCAGGCCACCTGCCCGCCGTGCTGGTGGGGGTGGGCCTTGGGTTTGGTTTGCATCAGTTCGGGGTGGACGTCGCCACCATCGGCAGCAAGTTCAGCTATACCCTGGCCGACGGCAGTCAGGGCATGGGGATCCCGCCTATCGCGCCGACCCTGGTTATGCCCTGGGCTCTGCCGGGGCCGGATGGCTCGCCGGTGGAGTGGAACCTGGCCGCCATCGAGCGCCTGTTGCCCGCCGCCTTTTCCATGGCGATGCTGGGGGCCATCGAATCCTTGCTCTGCGCCGTGGTGCTGGACGGCATGACAGGTCGCAAGCACAGCTCCAACGCCGAGCTGGTGGGGCAGGGGCTTGGCAACATAGTCGCCCCCTTCTTCGGTGGCATCACCGCCACCGCCGCCATTGCCCGCTCCGCCGCCAACGTGCGGGCCGGGGCTACTTCTCCCATCTCCGGCATCGTGCATGCGCTGGTGGTGCTGGCGGCCATCCTGGTGCTGGCGCCCTGGCTCTCCTGGCTGCCGCTCTCGGCCATGGCGGCCCTGCTGTTCATCGTCGCCTGGAACATGAGCGAGGCGCACAAGGTGGTAGAGCTGATCCGGCGTGCCCCAAAATCCGACGTGCTGGTGCTGCTGGTCTGTCTGTCGCTGACCGTGATCTTTGACATGGTCATCGCCATCACCTTCGGGGTGATCCTCGCCTCCCTGCTGTTCATGCGCGAGATTGCCAAGATGACCAAGCTGCACGATCTGGCGGATCACAAGCGCTATGCCCATGAGGTGCCGGAGCAGGCGCTGCTCTACAAGATCAACGGCCCGCTGTTCTTTGCCGCTGCCGAGCGGGTGTTCGGCGAACTGGCAGCCCAGGTCAAGGGCCACAAGCTGCTGGTGCTGCAGATGGAGGCGGTCTCCATCCTGGACGCCGGCGGGCTCTCCGCCTTCCTGCAGTTTGAAAAGCAGATGGCCAAGGCGGGAGTGCAACTGCGGGTCGCCGAGCTGCAGTTCCAGCCGCTCAAGACCCTGGCGCGCGCCAAGGTGCGTCCGGTGCCCGGTCAGCTGGAGTTTTACGGTTCGCTGGAAGAGGCGCTCAAAGGCGAGCACTTGCACGAAGCGACTGGAAATTGATGGAAAGGGATACGAAACGGCATGTTTTTAGTCACTTGGTTCGGATAATGAGCAAGCGAACGCAAAAAGTGAAAAATTGCATTGACCGCATGCCGTCGTATCCCGTACATTACGCCCCGTTCCAGCGCAACAGCGCAGCGAACATCGTGCTGGCTGAGCACGTTAAACAGCAGACCAAAATTTGGTGAGGTGTCCGAGTGGCTGAAGGAGCACGCCTGGAAAGTGTGTATACGGCAACGTATCAAGGGTTCGAATCCCTCCCTCACCGCCAAATTACAAAAAACCGACCTGATGGTCGGTTTTTTGCTTTGGGGGAAGAATTATCAGCTCATGTCGAAGAGGGAGGGTAAGAACCCTCGCCGGGTTCGAGCAGAGCAGCTTGCTGCGATGAACGGCCGCAGGCCGCCCCGAAGGGGTGAGCCACGTAGTGGCGAATCATCCCTCCCTCACCGCCCAATAAAATAAAGGGCCTGTCGCAAGACAGGCCCTTTATTTTATCCGATGACGGTAGCTCGGTTCGAGCCGCCCGCAGGGCCTGCCCGAGATGCCGCTGGCGGCGTTGCAGGAGGCCGGTGCCAGGCTGGGGGACGGGCTGCGGCGCATGCTGCCTGACGCCCGCATAGAGCAGAACCTGGTCGGCTTCGATCTTCCTTGAACCCGGCAGCAGGGACGCCCTTCATGCCAATGCTAAGAGGCAGGGGCTCCTTCTGTGAAGTTGCTGCTCTCGCTAGGAGGCTGGGTATAAGGCTTACCTGCTCCTGATGATGGGATGAAAAGGCCCACATCGCAGGCCCGTGCCGGCTTGCTCAGGCCAGCTTCAACATCGGCATCTGTTCGCGTTTGTCACAGTGCGTCAGATGGACCCGGCTGGTCAGGCGGGTCAGCAGCTCGTAGGGGATGGTGCCTATCTTTTCGGCCACCTGTTCCACCGGCAACCCTTCCCCCCACAGCGTCACCTCGTCTCCCACCTTGTCGCTGGCCGCCGGCCCCAGATCGACGGTGATCATGTCCATGGAAACCCGACCCACGATGGGTACCCGGCGGCCATTGAGCAGCATGGGGGTCCCTTCGGGTGCCATGCGGGGGTAACCATCCCCGTAGCCCGCCGCCACCACGCCGAGGGTGGTATTTCGATCCGCCACCCAGTGCCCCCCATAGCCGACCGCTTCGCCCTGCGCGCAGGCGCGGGTGGCGATGAGCTGGCTCTTGAGGGTCATGACCGGGCGCAGGTCATGGTCGGCGGCGAGCTGACCGGCAAACGGGGAGGCGCCGTAGAGCATGAGGCCAGGCCGGATCCAGTCGCTGCGGGACGCCGGCCAGGCGAGGATGCCGGCGGAGTTGGCCATGGCCCGCTCGCCCGGCAGATGAGCAGAGAGGCGGTTGAACTCCTCGATCTGCAACTGAGTGGCCTGGGTATCCTGTTCATCGGATTGGCTGAAATGCGTCATCAGATGGAACGGTTGTACCACGTTGCGACAATGGCTCAGCCGATCGATGAAGGCGGGCAGCTCCAGGGCGCGCAGCCCGAGCCGGTTCATTCCGGTATCGAGCTTGAGCCACACCTTGATGGGGGCGGGCAGACTGGCCTGCTCGAGCAGTGCCAACTGCTCCCAGGTATGCAAGGTGGTTTGCAGTTCGTGTTTCGCCAGCAGCGGCAGCGCTTCGGCACTGAAGAAGCCTCCCAGCACCAGAATGGGCTTGGTGATGGCGTTGGCGCGCAGCACCAGCGCCTCCTCGACCCTGGCCACCGCATAGGCATCGGCCTGGGCGAGTGCATGGGCCACCGGCAGCAGCCCGTGGCCATAGGCATTGGCCTTGAGTACCGCGATGATCTTGCTGTGGGGGGCATGGCGGCGCACCACGGCGAAATTGTGCTGGAGTGCATCGATATCGATGCTGGCCGTAACTGTGTTCATCATGGGGTCGGGTGTCTGCTCGATGAGAAGTTGGCTGCTGGTTTCAATCCTGATCCGGTGATCCTGGCTGCCGGAACGAGCAAACGGGGGGCCACCGAACCATGTTGTTTTATGTGCTTTAAAATGTAAAAAGATGTTATCAGTTGTTTTTTTGTTGGTAAATTATGTGGCGAATAGGAATGCGTAAATGCGCAAAATACGGGATATTCCTCTGTATAAATTTGCCTGCCGACGCTTTCTCTGGCTCCCTATGACCCAGTATTTATCACTGGTTTTGTCCCTCAAAACGGGAGGGGAATAAGGTTGTTTTGGGCCATTTCTGATGGATGTTTGAGTGAATGCCGTGCTGATGTTGGCACTCCTGCGCCGGACCTTCGGGAGCCCGTAGCAAAGAGACGGGGTCAAGATGGGGTCTTGATGGCAGGATAAGGAAGAGAGACCCGCCCGGCCCATGGCTGGGCGGGTCTCGGCGTTTTTATTAGACCTTGAAGAACCCGATGCCCTGGTTGAGCTGCTGGATGATGGTGGTCAGCTGGGAGGCGTCGTGATTGACGCTCTCGGCAGCGGAGACGTTCTCCAGCGACATCTGGGTGATCTCTTCCACCGACTGGGCGATGAGCTGGCTGGCGGCGGCCTGCTCGTGGAGCATGGAGCTTATCTCCTGGATCAGCTCCACCACCTTGCGGGAGCTCTGATCAACTTGAGCCATGGTTTCACTGGATCCCTCGGTGGTTTCCCGCACCGTGCTCATGCTGTCGGAGCAGGCGCTCATCCCCTTGACCGCGCTGGTAGCCCCCTGCTGGATAGAGGTGAGCATCTCGTTGATCTCCTGAGTGGCCTGGGTGGTGCGTGCTGCCAGGGTCCGTACCTCGTCGGCTACCACGGCGAAGCCGCGGCCCATGTCGCCGGCCCGGGCCGCTTCGATGGCGGCGTTGAGCGCCAGTAGGTTGGTCTGATCCGCGACCCCCTGGATCATCACCGAGATCTGGCTGATGCGGGTGATGTCGTCAAACAGTCCCTGCACCTGCTTGGCGGAGTCGTTGACCGCCGTGGTGACCCTGAGCACCTCCTCTGAGGCGTGCTTGACCTGCTTCTCGCCGGCCTGGGCAATCTCCCCGGATTGCATCACCACGCTGTTGGCCTGATTGGCGAACGAGGAGAGCTGGGAGACGGAGGTGGTGAGCTGTTCGACCGAGGCGGCGGTGTTGGCGGTGGCGAGGGACTGCTGCTGGGAGCTGGTATTGACCTGCTCGGCCGCCGCTCCCAACTGGGAGGCGCTGGCGGTGAGGCTTTCAGCGGCATGCTGCATAGTCGAGACGATGTCGCGCAGGCTGCGGCGGGTGCTGATCATCGCCTGCTGCATGCGGGTCAGCTCGTCGTTGCCCTCGGCCTGATCCGGGGCGGTGAGCCTGCCCTGCGCCAGTTGTTGCAGATCCTGCATGATGGCGAGCAGCGGCTGGTTGATGCTGGTGCTGAGCAACCAGCCCAGCAGCAAGGAGAGCAGTACCGAGATGGCGAGTATGGTGTAGGTGGCGGTGTTGATGTTGCTGGCAATCACGTCGCTCTCATGGAAGGCCTGCTTGCCCAGCCCCTGATTGATGTCGACCAGCTTGCTGAGCAGATCGTCCACCACCTTGAAGCTGGTGGCCGCGTCCCCCTTCATCAATTTGATCGCATTGTCGTTGTCATTGGCTGCACTTGCCGCCATCGCCTTGTGTGCCGCCTCCTTGTAAAGCGGCCAGGCGCGGTCAAAGTCCGCCAGTACCAGTTTTTCCGGTTCGCTCAGCGGGGTTGCCCGGTACTTGTCCAGCAGGGCGGCCATCTTCTGCTCGTGCAGATCCATATCCCTGGCAATCTGGTCCATGCCGCTTTTGCTCGGCTCGATGACATAGTCGAACAGCGAGCGGTTGTGATAGATGGCCTGCATGTTGGCGTTGGCGACATCCGTGATGGGGGTCAGGATGTTGAGGTACATGTCATTGAGCATGTCATTGATGGTGTTGGTGTTCTGCTTGCCGTAGAGGCCGACCCCGATCAGGATGAGATTCAGCAACAGGAAGGAGACGATAAGCCGCGTCTTGATGGAGAGCTGGCGAAGTAGGTTGTTCATGGTAGCCTCATGCTTGTTTCAAGCGTCCATGCAGCGATGTCGATACTGCCGGTGTTGTTGTTATCCCGCCCTCTCAGAGCGGGGTTCCTCAATAGCGCAAAGGGTCACGACTCAGGTCGCTCTGGCCTGCCATTCGGCAAACCATTTTCCAATCTGATCGACCGGCAGCGGTCGGCTGATGTAATAGCCTTGCGCCAGCTCGCAGCCGAGCATTGCCAGCTGCTTCCAGTCCTCTTCGGTTTCCACTCCCTCGGCGACCGTCTTGAGGTTGAGCTTCTGGCTCATGACGATGGCTGAGGTCAATATAGCCAGCTTCTTGGGGCTGCTATGGGCGTCGTGCACGAATTCCTTGTCAATCTTGATCTCGGTGAAAGGACAGCGAGATAGCTGCTTCATGGAGGAGTAGCCGGTGCCATAATCATCCATTGCGATGCCGAATCCCCGCAGTCTCAATCGTGCCAGGGTGCCCAGCGACATGGCGAGATTGGACATGAAGGTGGTCTCGGTGACTTCGATGATGATGGCGCTGCAGGGCAGTTGATGGGCCTGCACGATGGCAATCATGTTCTCGACCAGCTTGTCCGTCAGCAGCAGGCTGACCGGCATGTTGATGGAGCAGGTGGGGTGATCGGACAGTGCGTCCAGAGTGGTGAGTGCCTCGCAGGTGGCATGCAGAAACTGGTAGAAGAAATCGAGCGCCAGCTGCCCCTCTTCCAGGTGGTGAACGAAGCAGATGGGGGGAATGACCCCGTGCTCGGGATGGATCCAGCGCACCAGCGCCTCGAAGCCGTAGAGACTGGCGTCCGCCATCAGCACCTTGGGTTGCAGAAAAGGGATCAGCTGGCGGTTGTCCAGCGCCTGCTGCACATCCTCGGCGGTGAAGGTGAGCTGCATCCACTTCTTGTTTTCCCGGTGTGCCAGCGGATCGCAATGCTGCAGCATGTTGCGCAGATCACTTTGTCGCAGCGGCTTGGACAGCACGCCGATCACCTCCAGGGTGCTGGCATCGGCAATGGCGTGGATCACGTCCAGCACGTCCCGCTCCACCCCGCTCATCACGGCCACGAACATCCGGTAGTGGGTGTTCTTCTCCAGGTTGCTGATGAGCTCGACCCCGTCCATGCCGGGCATGTTGAGGTCGGTCAGCAGCAGATCGATGCGCTCGAGCTGCTGCAGCTTGTTCAGGGCATCCTGGCCATCATGGGCCAGGTGGATCTGGCCGAACCCCAGCTCCTGCAGCAGGCAGGTCACTTCGTACTGCTGGGTGCGGGAGTCATCCACCACCATGGCACTGCGGCCTTGCCATTTTTCCAATGACATAATTACACGCCTCGTAGATCCGGACGGCTGAGCGTCTGGGTAATGTGGGTGAGGGACATGACTTCATCCACTCCGCCGTGGGCTATGGCCTCTTTGGGCATGCCGAATACCACGCAACTGGCTTCATCCTGGGCGATGGTGCGAGCGCCCGTGTCGTGCAGCTCCCGCATGCCGCGGGCGCCGTCATCCCCCATACCGGTCATGATGACGCCGAGGGCGTTGCGCCCCGCACTCACCGCCACCGAGCGAAACAGCACGTCCACCGAGGGGCAGTGACGGGAGACCGGCGGCCCCTCTTTGACTTCTGCCAGATACTGGGTGCCGCTGCGCTGGATCAGCAGGTGCTTGCCCCCTGGCGCTATGATGGCGACCCCGGGCAGCAGGCGATCGCCGGTCTCGGCCTCTTTCACCTCCAGCTGGGAGAGGCTGTTGAGCCGCTCGGCAAAGGAGGCGGTGAAGCGGGCCGGCATGTGCTGGACAATGGCGATCCCCGGGCAGGTGGCGGGCAGGCGGGAGAGCAGATACTCCAGCGCCTGAGTGCCGCCGGTGGAGGTGCCGAGCGCAACTATCTTCTCGGTGGTGCGAAAGGAGATCCGCTCCGCCGGCGGGGAGAGCACCTCGTCGGCATTGCGCCTCGGGGTGACCGGTAGCGGGGCGGCACCTGGCAACAGATTGCGCAGCTTGGCGCCAACGGCGCCCCGGATCTCCTGAATGAAGTCGCTGGCGGACTGCTGCAGGAAGCTCTTGATGCCGACGCTGGGTTTGGTGACGATGGAGATGGCCCCCGCCGACATCGCCTCCAGGGTGATCATGGCCCCCTCTTCGGTGAGGGAGGAGCAGATGATGACCGGGGTGGGGTGCTCGGCCATGATCTTCTTGAGGAAGGTGAGGCCGTCCATGCGTGGCATCTCGATGTCGAGGATGATGACGTCGGGCCAACACTTCTTCATCTGCTGCATGGCGAAGATGGGGTCGAAGGCGGCGCCGATCACCTCGATATCTTCCGTCTTGCTCAGCATCTGGGTCAGTACCTCTCGTACCAGGGCCGAGTCGTCGACGATAAGCACGCGTATGGTCATGGCAGCTCCTTGGGCTGAAGGGGCAGGCAGCGGTAGCGGGAGGGTGCCTCCTGCACCAGCGGCAGATCCTGCTGGCGGATGATCTCGGAGTGGCCGACCAGCAGGTAGCCGTCCGGGCGCAACAGGTTGCAAAGCTGCGACAGCACCAGGGCCTTGGTCTCGTCATTGAAGTAGATGAGCACGTTGCGCAGGAAGATGACGTCGAAGTTGCGCTCCGGATAGTCGCCGCAGGTCAGCAGATTGAGGTTGGCAAAGGTGACCTTGCCGGCCAGCTCCGGCTTGACCCGGATCTTGCCGGCGAACTCATCATGGCCGCGCTGAAAATAGCGCAGCCACAGATGGGGCGGCACGTGCTGGGCCCGCTCGACCGAGTAGACGGCGCGGCGGGCAAAGGGGATGACCCGAGTGTTGATGTCGGTACCATGGATGCTCCAGCGATCGTTGATGCCGAGCTGTTCGGCCAGCACCATGGCGGCGGAGTAGGCCTCTTCCCCGGTGGAGCAGGCGGCGGACCAGATCCGCAGCGGCTGGCGGCGAGTGGCAAGCAGCTGTTCGGCATGGTGCTTGAGCCAGCTGAAGTGCTGGGATTCGCGAAAGAAATAGGTCTCGTTGGTGGAGAGCAGGTTGATGGCGACTTGCCGTTCGTGGGGATCGCTGGACTGATTGATCCGCTCCCAGTAGGCGTGATAGCTGGTAAGGTGCAGCGCCCGCAGCCGCTTGGCGAGTCGGGATTGCACCAGCGCCCGCTTGCAGGGGGCAAGATCGATGCCGGCCGAATTCAGGATGAAGCGGCGAAACAGATCGAACTCACTCTGGCTGAGGGGCGGGGTGAGTTCGGCCGTGAAGGGGGCGCCACCATGGTCAGCCGCCCTGTTCCGGGGAGAACTGCTGCTCGGTGGCCGCCTCGGCCATGGCGCTCAGCTCGGCGATGGAGAGGGCTCTGTGCATGTCGAGCAGGATGGCAAACTGCTGATCGATGGTGACCACCCCCTGAATGAAGTCACCGCGGATGTGAGTGCCGAAGGTGGGGGCCGGTTCGATGGCGTCGCTGCGGATCTCCAGCACCTCGCAGACCGCATCCAGCAGCATGCCGATCTCCTGCTCCTCGCCGGTGCTGTTGGGCAGGGAGAGGATGGCGACGCAGGTGGTGGGTTGCAGCAGGGTCTGTCCTCGGCCGAAACGGATGGAGAGGTCGATCACCGGCACCACGGCGCCGCGCAGGTTGATGATGCCTCGCACGAAGCGCGGCATCATGGGCACCGGGGTCATTCCCTCGAACTCGATGATCTCGCGGATGCAGCAGATGTCGATGCCGTACAGTTCGCCGCCCAGCATGAAGGTGACGCAGTGAAAGTGGGCGCTGGTGTCAGGGGCAAGCTTGTCTCTCATCGCCGGCTCCTAGTAGTTGGTGAACTTGCCATCATCTATCTCTCGCTCCAGATCCTCTTCATGAAAGGGGTAGGGGCGGGAGAATGCCGACTTCGGCTTGCTGCGTCGGACAACATGGGCGCCGCCGTGCGGGGTATAGAGCTGGCGGGTGTTGCCGCCGCGCAGAGTGAACTGCTGCATCAGCTCCTGCAACTGCAGGGCGGTGGAGCTCAGCTCTTCCGAGGTGGAACTGAGCTCTTCCGCTGAGGCGGCCGAGGCCTGCATGCCATCGCTTATCTGGGTCACGGCGATGTTGATCTGGGAGACGCTGGCCCGCTGTTCGCGGGAGGCGGAGGCGATCTCCTGCACCAGGGTGGCGGTCTGATCGATGCCGGGCAGCATTTCACGCAGCAAGGATCCCGCCTGCTCGGCGACGCTGACCGAGCGCCCGGCCAGCTCGCCAATCTCCTTGGCGGCGGTCTGGGAGCGTTCGGCCAGTTTGCGCACCTCGGCGGCGACTGTGGCAAAGCCCTTGCCGTGCTCGCCTGCGCGGGCCGCCTCGATGGCGGCGTTGATGGCCAGCAGGTCGGTCTTGTTGGCGATGTCGTTGATGACGGTGATGCGCGACGCTATCTCCTTCATGGCGTGCACCATCTCCCCGACCGCCTTGCCGCTTTCGGTGGCGCTGCTGGCCGCTTTGGTGGAGATGTTCTCGGTCACCTTGGCATTGTCGGCATTCTGGCTGACGGTGGCGGTCATTTCCTCGACCGAGGCACTGGTCTGCTCGACGCTGGAGGCGAGCTCGGAGGAGGTCTGGGAGAGGGCGTTGGCGGTGGCGGCCACCTGCTCGGAGGCGGAGCCGATGGCTTCCGACATGGCGCCCACCTCGTTGAGGGTGTCGGAGAGGCGGTGGGCCATGCTCTTGATTGCATAGAGCAGGCTCGAAGTGTCGTCGGCCTTGAGCTGCACCGGGGTGGAGAGATCCCCCTCGGCGACCCGGGCCACCACCTGCACCGTGTAGGAAGGGTCGCCCCCCAGCTGGCGCAATATGCTGCGGGTCACCAGCAGGGCCAGGATGAGGCAGATGAGAAAGGCGGCGCTGGCGATGGCGATGAGGAGCTGCAGGTTGTCCTGATAGATGGCCTGGCTCTCATCCATGGATTGGGATGCCAGTTCTGCATTGATCTTGACCAGATCGCTCAGCAGTCCATCGGCGATGTCGAAGGCCGGGCGCCCCTTGCCCCCCATCAGCCGAAAGGCGTTGCGCTCAGGTTCTCCTTGCTGCCCCGGGGTCTGAACCAGTTTCAGGATCTCGCTGGCGTACTGCTTGTAAGTGGCCCAAGCCTGATCGAAGCGGGCCAGCAGGTCCACCTCCCGCTGGGTGAGGTAGGTTTTGCGGTAGCTGGCCAGAAAATCCCACATTCCCTTTTCGAACTTGTCGACATTGACCAACGCCTGGGCCTTGAGAGCCGGGTCAACCTCGCCGATGTAGCGATAGAGAGCCCGGTTCTGGTAGACCGCATAGATGTTGGCGTTGGCGATGTCCTTGATCGGCAACAGCTGGTTGGCGTGCATGTTGCTGACCAGCTGCACCATGGTCCTGGTGGAGTAGTAGCTGGTGAGCGACAGCACCACCAGCAGCACCATGAGGATGGAGAACGAGAACACCAGCTTTGTTCTGACTTGCAAGTTGTGAAACCAGTCCATGGTCTGACTCCGTCAATTCCGTTGATCTGCTTAAGGTGTGTGGTCAATCTCTGAGGCTGTAGAGGGCATCGGTCTGTTGCCGGAGCGCATGTTGTTCCCGCCGCCAGGCCAGCTGGATGAGCTGGGGGACGTCGAGGATGAGCGCCGGCTGGCCGTTGCCAAGAATGGTGGAGCCGCTTACGTAGCGCAGGGACTTGAACAGCTCGCCGAGCGGCTTGATGACGGCCTGCACCTCGCCAATCAGGCGATCCACCACGATGCCGGCACGATGGTCGGCATAGTCCACCATCACCACGAATTCGGGTTCGTCGGCAGGGGGCAGGGCAAACAGCTCGCGCAGGACGATGAAGGGCACCCACTCGCCACGCACGTTGATTTGGCGGGCCGGGGTACGAAGGGCATCCTGCGGCAGATCGATACACTCGACCATCATGTCGAGGGGGATCACCAGGGAGGCGTGATCCACCTCGATGCGAAAGCCGTCGATGATGGCCAGGGTGAGCGGCAGTCTCAGCCTGAAGGTGGTGCCCAGCCCCAGCCGGCTGTCGATGGTGGTTTCGCCGCGCAGAAACTCTAGGTTGCGCTTGACCACGTCGAGCCCGACCCCCCGCCCGGAGAGATCGCTGACATCGCTGGCCGTCGAGAAACCGGGCAGAAACAGCAGTTGAAAGATCTCCTGTTCACCCAAGACCTTGCCTTCCGGCAGCAGCCCCTGGCCATGGGCCTTGGCGAGGATCTTGTCGCGGTCGATGCCGCGGCCGTCGTCGCTGACCTCCACCACCACGGCGCCGGCGTCGTGATAGGCGTTGAGGGTGATGGTTCCCTGCGCCGGCTTGCCGGCGGCGAGCCGAGCCTGTTGCTCTTCCAGGCCATGATCGGCGGCGTTGCGCACTAGGTGCATCAGGGGGTCGGTCAGCTTCTCGACCATCGACTTGTCGATGTCGGTATCGGCGTTGCGGATCTGCAGCTGGATCTCCTTGCCGGTCTGCTGGGACAGTTCGTGCACCAGTCGCGGGAAGCGGTTGAAGATCTCGTTGATGGGCACCATGCGCAGGGTGAGCGCATCATCGCGGATCCCTTCCACCAGGGTGTTGACGATGGCCACTGATTCGATGAGCTCCGCATCGCCTCTCATCCTCGCTTGCAGGGTGGTGGCCGAGGTGGCGATCACCAGCTCGCCGACCCGATTGATCAGCCGGTCGAGCTTGGCTGCCTCGATGCGGATGTAGTGCCCCTCTGCCCGCAGCGGTGCGGATCTGGCCTGCTGTGGGGGGGCCTCCTGCGGTGGCTGGGCTAACAGGATGGGGGGCGCCAGGGCCGGCTCGACGCTTGCCGCGCCGGGCGTCAGTTCGCCCCGCGCGATGCAGGCCGCTTCCTCTTCGCTCAGCGCGCCGGCCTGCACCCAGCGCTGCAACTGGGCCGCGAGCGGTTCATTGCGCCAGGCCGCCAGCTGTTGCCCCTGTTCTGAAAACTGCGCCAGATCCTGATGGGGGCTGAGCAGACAGATGAGACTGGCGTGGGCAACGAAATCAAAGGTGCTCAGGATCCGCTCGGCCGGTTCGGCGCTGAGCAGGCCAATCTCGTAGCCGAGAAAACACTCGGTGGCATCGAGCAGTTGCAGCGGCGGCCACTCCTGCCAGACCGGCTGGATGACGCGGATCTCCCCCAGGTTGCCGAGGTAGCGAATGAAGGCCAGCAGATCAAAGCCGTCCTGATAAAGGGCGGGATAGAAGCGTAGGGAGAGGTGCCAGGCGCGCCGGTCCGTCTGATTGACCGGTGCGGGAGCCGGCATGGTCAGCGGCTGGCTGGGCAGGGTCTGGTGCCCCTGCAGTTGGGAGAGCAGGGCCAGGATCTGCTGGGTCTCGGTCTGTTGCAGCTCGGGGTTGTGTTCGGCCCCCTGCAGCAGGTCGCGCAGTTGATCGTTGCAGGCCAGCAGCAGGTTGATGAGGTGTTCGTCCAGCGCGATCTCGCCGCTGCGCAGCCGCTCCAGCATGTTCTCCATGGCGTGGGCGAAGCGCACCAGCATGGCCAGCCCCAGCATGCCGGCCGAGCCCTTGATGGTGTGGGCGGTGCGAAACATCAGGTTGTAGGTGTCGGGGTGGGCCGGATAGGTGTCGCGATCCAGCAGGGCATGTTCCAGATTGTCGCACTGCTCGTAGGCCTCCTCGAAGAAGAGGGCGCGGGCCTTATTGATGTCCATCCACACGGCCCTCCCCATGGTCGGCTGGCCACAATCCCATCAGGCTCAAGACATGGCGGGCCTGGCTGCCTTCAGCGGCCTCGAGTCGCAGCTGCTTGCCCTGCTGGCCTGCCTCCTGCTGCAGGATGGCGATGAGCTGGGCACCGCAGCCGTCGAGCATCTCCAGCGGGGTGAGATCCAGCGTCAACACCGAGAAATTGAGCAGACCGAACAGCTCATCCTGCAGATCCCCCAATGTAATGACGCTGAGCTCGCCGCTCAGGGTGGCGGTCACCGGCGTTTGCCGGGTGTCGATCGCCAGGCTCATGGCTGCACCACCTTGCAGACATCGTCCAGCAGCTTGAGCGGTTCGAACGGCTTGGTGAGCCAGACCCGGGCACCGGCCTCGAATCCTTCCCGCTTGATCTGCTCGGAGTCTTCGGTGGTCAGCATGATGAAGGGGAGGTAGCGGGTACTCTGCTGGGCCTTGACCCGTCTTAGCAGGGTCATGCCATCCATGCCGGGCATGTTGAGATCGGAGATGATGAGGTGTACCCGCCGCTGATCCAGTTCGATGAGGGCGGCTTCGCCGTCGCCGGCCTCAATCACCTCAAAACCGGCGCTGCTGAGCGTCATGGTGATGGCCGCCCTGATCCCCACGGAATCGTCCACCACCAGTATGGTTTTGCTCATCGGTCATCCTCATCGACTTCATCGGTTCCTTGCCCTTAGCGCCAAGGGCAGAGCCCGTACAGGGCTCAGTGATAATTGTTGTTCAACAGCTTGATGTTGGAGAGATTTTTATGTCATCACTGACTAATAGAGACAAATGGCGCCAGTTGTACGGGCCAGATGGCGCAGCCGGGCAGGGAAGGAGGGGTCTGGCCACCTATCGCAAGAGGGGGAAATGCAGATACCCTGTTGATGACAGTTAATTAATCAAGCAAGGGGGATATTTCTTGAAATAGGCAGGGAAGCTTATTTCAGAATCTGATAATAAATATCGTTCGCGCGTCCATTCCACTTGTTTACATATAATCATACAAATATAAAGGTATATATTGTCAGCCACTTTTGGCGAGGTAAAATAGCCTATGGCTGGTAACATAAAGACCGGGTAAAATAGTGTGACAACGCTTTCATTCTGATTATTTAACATCACGAATTAACGGGTAATTTAAATGAATTAAATTCATTAACACGCAAAAATACCTCCTAGTGGGTATTTTTGTGGTTGGCGATATGCTTTCTAAGTCTATGCTACATATGAATTTTTTAAATCCATGCTGATGGGTTTTCTATTTGAATAATGTTCCGTCACTTGATGGAGATCAACGCGGGGCAGGGGGGAGTACTTAGCATTTCCGCTATTAAGCATTTATCAAACAAGTGCTCACTACGGGAATAAAAAGAATGGTCGAGGATACTTTTTTATCGGCTCATGGAATTAATCGCCGTGACTTTATGAAATTGTGCGCCGGGATGGCCGCAACCCTTGGATTAAGCCAGCATGCCGTGGCCAAGATGGCCACCGCGCTCACCAGCCCCGAGCGGCCACCGGTGATCTGGATAGGGGCGCAGGAGTGTACCGGTTGCACCGAGTCGCTGCTGCGCGCCACCCACCCCACCATAGAGAACCTGATCCTCAACACCATTTCGCTGGAGTATCACGAGGTGCTCTCGGCGGCCTTCGGCCATCAGGCCGAAGAGAACAAGCACAATGCCATCGAACGCTACAAGGGCAAGTATGTGCTGGTGGTGGATGGCTCCATCCCGCTTAAAGATGGCGGCATCTACTGCATGGTGGCGGGGGAACCCATCGTCGACCATATTCGCCGCGCGGCTGCCGATGCGGCTGCCGTCATCGCCATCGGCTCCTGCGCCGCCTGGGGCGGGGTGCCCGCCAGCGGCGGCAACCCGACCGGTGCCGTCAGCCTGGAGGAGGCCCTCGGCAACCTCGGCACACCGATTATCAATATCCCGGGCTGCCCGCCCAATCCCCACAACTTCCTCACCACGGTCGCCTACTACATCACCTACGGCAAGCTGCCGGCGCTGGATAGCAAGAAGCGGCCGCTGTTTGCCTATGAGCGGCTCATCCACGAAAACTGCGAGCGTCGCCCGCACTTCGACGCCGGCCGTTTCGCCAAGGAGTTTGGTGACGAGGGCCACCGTCAGGGCTGGTGCCTCTATCACCTGGGCTGCAAGGGGCCGGAGACCTACGGCAACTGCTCGACCCTGGAGTTCTGCGATGTGGGCGGCGGCATCTGGCCGGTGGGCATCGGCCATCCCTGCTACGGCTGCAACGAGCAGGGGGTGGGTTTCAGCAAGGGGATCTTCCAGCTCGCCAAGGTGGAGAATCCCACCCCGCGGGTGAACAAGCCCGACGTGGCCATCCAGGAGGGAGGACACATGTCGCCCACCGCCACCGGCCTTATCGGTGGGGCGCTCGGGGTGCTGGTCGGGGTGAGTCTGATGACGGTGCGCGAGCTCGGTCGCCAGCAGAAGCGCCATGAGGCCGGGCAGCACACCTCACGGGAGGAGTGACCGTGAACAGACGCAACTTCCTCAAATTCGCCTCCGTCGGTGCGCTGGCGGCGGGCACCACCGTCTCCGGCACTGCCCTGGCGGCGGCCGAGAACAAGCCGCCCATTCCCGGCGCACTCGGCATGCTCTACGACTCCACCCTCTGCATCGGCTGCCAGGCCTGTGTGGCGGAGTGTCAGCGCCTCAACGGCAACCCGGCCAATCCGGCCGGGGAAGCGACCTGGTCCAACAACGACAAGCTGAGCCCCTACACCAACAACATCATTCAGGTGTGGAAGAGCGGCGCGGGTGAGCACAAGGATCAGCTGGTGGATGGCTATGCCTACATCAAGAAGCAGTGCATGCACTGTGTCGATCCCAACTGCGTCTCCGTCTGCCCGGTGCAGGCGCTGACCAAGGATCCCAAGACCGGCATCGTTCACTACGACCCGAGCGTCTGTACCGGTTGCCGTTACTGCATGGTGGGCTGCCCGTTCGACGTGCCCAAATATGACTACGACAACCCGTTCGGGGCGATCCACAAGTGCGAGCTCTGCAACCAGAAGGGGCTTGAACGGATTGATCAGGGCAAATTGCCCGGCTGTGTCGAGGTGTGCCCGACCGGCGCCGTCATCTTCGGCACCCGCGAGGCGCTGATGGCCGAAGCCAAGCGCCGGCTGCTGGCCACCCCGGGCTGCGAATATGCCTACCCGCGCCAGACCTTCAGCGCCAACGATCCCTACCTGCACGAGGTGCCCAACTACCAGCCTTACGTCTATGGCGAGAAGGAGGGGGCGGTACCCAGGTGCTGGTGCTGGCCGGGGTGCCCTACACCAAGCTCGACATGCCCGCTTTGCCGGAACTCTCCTCCGGGGCGCGCTCCGAGCACATCCAGCACACCCTCTACAAGGGAATGGTGCTGCCGCTGGTGGTGCTGACCGGGCTGTCGGTGCTCATTCGCCGCAACACCAAGGACCATCAGGATGGCGACGATCATGACTCGCACGCGGGCCATGACAAGCAATCGGGAGGCAAGGATCATGAGTAATCACAAGGCACATCCGCTGGGGGGCAGGCTGGTCAGCTGGCCGGTCATGGTGCTGGCGCCGTTCGTCATCCTGTGCGGCATGCTGATCCTCAAACGCCTCATCTTCGGGCTGGGCTCGGTCACCGATCTCAACGGGGGTTATCCTTGGGGGCTCTGGATCTCGTTCGATCTGCTGATCGGCACCGGTTTCGCCTGCGGCGGCTGGGCGCTGGCCTGGGCGGTCTACGTCTTCAACCGGGGCGAGTATCACCCCCTGGTAAGGCCGGCCCTGCTGGCGAGTCTGTTTGGCTATTCGCTGGGCGGCCTCTCCATCACCATCGACGTCGGCCGTTACTGGAACTTGCCCTACTTCTACATTCCGGGTTTCTTCAACACCTCCTCGGTGCTGTTCGAGACGGCGGTCTGCATGACCATCTACATCGGGGTGATGGCGCTGGAGTTTGCCCCCGTGCTGCTGGAGAAGTTAGGCTGGAAAACCTCCATGGCGCGTCTCAACAAGATCATGTTCTTCATTCTGGCGCTGGGGGCACTGCTGCCCACCATGCACCAATCCTCGATGGGCTCGTTGATGATTGTGGCGGGGGAGAAGATCCATCCGCTCTGGCAAAGCTATGAGCTGCTGCCGGTCTTTTCGCTTCTGACCGCCTTCATCATGGGCTTCTCCATCGTAGTGTTTGAAGGCTCCCTGGTGCAGGCGGGGCTGGCGGGGCGCGGCCCCAACGAGAAGTCGCTGTTTTACAAGCTGACCCAGGTGATCGACATCTTCCTGATCCTGTTCGTGGCGCTGCGCTTTGCCGAGATCGTCATCAACGACAAGTCGGAGTATCTCTCCGAGTGGAATCGCTACGCCTTGATGTTCTGGAGCGAGATCGCGCTGATGATCTTCCCGCTGCTGGTGTTCCACTGGGACAAGAGCCGCCGGGACTCGCGCATGTTGTTCCTGGGGGCCCTCAGCATGCTGCTGGGCGCCGCCCTCTGGCGACTGGATTACTCCCTGCTCGCCTTCAACCCCGGCAATGGCTACCACTACTTCCCCTCTGCGGCGGAAGTGCTGATCTCCTTGGGCTTCGTCGCCATCGAGGTGTGTGCCTATTTGCTGCTGATCCGGCTGCTGCCGGTACTGCCATCACTTGAACGTGTTCACCAAGATTATCAGGCCCGAGGGAAAGCCAACGTATGAGCCAACGTATCACCATAGACCCCATCACCCGCATCGAGGGTCACCTGCGTATCGACTGTGAAATCGAAGGCGGCGTCGTCACCAAGGCCTGGTCGTCCGGCACCATGTGGCGCGGGATGGAGGAGATCGTCAAGGGCAACGACCCGCGCGATGCCTGGATGATAGTGCAGCGCATCTGCGGGGTGTGCACCTCCATTCATGCCATCGCCTCGGTGCGGGCGGTGGAGAATGCGATCGGCGCCAAGGTGCCGGTCAATGCCCAGTTTATCCGCAACCTCATCATCGCGGCCCACAACATCCACGATCACATCGTCCACTTCTATCAGCTCTCCGCGCTGGATTGGGTGGATATCACCGCGGCCCTTGAGGCCAATCCGCAAAAAGCGGCGGACATGCTCAAGGGGGTATCGACCTGGTCCCTCAACAGCGTCGACGAGCTGACCAAGGTGCAGGACAAGATCCGCGCCCTGGTGGCGAGCGGCCAGCTCGGCATCTTTGCCAACGGCTACTGGGGCCACAAGGCGATGAAGCTGAGCCCGGAGGTGAACCTCATCGCCGTGGCTCACTATCTGCAGGCGCTGGAGTGCCAGCGCGATGCCAACCGCATCGTCGCCATTTTGGGCGGCAAGACCCCCCACATTCAGAATCTGGCGGTGGGCGGGGTGGCCAACCCCATCAACCTGGATGCACCGAGCGTGCTCAATCTGGAGCGGCTGCTCTATGTGAAGAGCTTTATCGACCGGCTCGGCGAGTTCATCGAGCAGGTCTACAAGGTGGATGCCGCCATCATAGCCGCGCACTACCCCGAGTGGCTGAACCTGGGGCAGGGGGCCAAGCACTACCTGAGCGTGCCGGAGCTGCCCACCGACGGTGACGGCGGCAGCTTCCTGATGCCCGGTGGCTACATCGAGAACGGCGATCTGGCCGGCTATCGCCCCATCGAGAGCCATCAGGATGCGTGGCTGATGGATGGCATTGCCGAGAGCAACAAGCACGCCTGGTACAAGGATGACGAGCCCCTCAAGCCCTGGGAGGGCAAGACCGAGCCCAACTACACCGGCTGGCAGGATGACGGCAAGTACTCCTGGGTCAAATCTCCCACCTTCTACGGCAAGGTGGTGGAGGTTGGGCCGCTTGCCGACTTGCTGGTCAAGCTCGCCGCCAAGCATCCGGAGACGGTGGCGCATTTCGATCAGCTGAACGGTCTCTACAAGACGCTCACCGGTTCAGCGGTCAAGACCGAACAGCTGCACTCCACCCTGGGCCGTATCATAGGCCGGGCGGTACGCTGCTGCGTGCTCAAAGACACCTTGTCCCATCAGTGGAAGGCGCTGGTGGACAACATCGGCAAGGGGGATTTCAGCGCCTACATCAAGACCGAGATCCCGGCGGACAAAGAGTTTCGCGGGGTGGGCTTTGAAGAGGCGCCGCGCGGTATGCTCTCCCACTGGGTAGTCATCAAGGGTGGCAAGATCGAGAACTATCAGGCGGTGGTGCCCTCCACCTGGAACTCAGGCCCGCGCAACTTCAACGACGAGCCCGGCCCCTACGAGCAATCCCTGGTAGGCACCCCGGTGGCCGACCCCGCCAAGCCGCTGGAGGTGGTGCGCACCATCCACTCGTTCGACCCTTGCATGTCCTGCGCGGTGCACGTGGTGGATACCCAGAGCGGCGACGTGACTCAGGTGAAGGTGCTGTGATGAACACCCTGATCCTGGGCGTGGGCAACCTGCTGTTGAGCGATGAGGCCGTCGGCGTGCGCATCGTCGAGGGGCTGGAGCGCGACTACCGCTTCGCCCCCGGCATCGAGCTGCTCGATGGCGGTACCGCCGGCATGGAGCTGCTCGAAGCGATGGCCAGTCGCGACCACATCATACTGGCGGACGCGGTGCGCAGCGGCAATCCGCCGGGCACAGTGGTGACCCTGAAGGATGAGGAGATCCCGACCCTGTTCGGTCGCAAGATCTCCCCCCATCAGCTGGGGCTGGCGGATGTGCTCTCGGCGCTGCACATGACGGGGGAGTCGCCAAAGCGGCTCACCCTGATCGGGGTCGAGCCCGAATCCCTCGAGCCCCGCATCGGCCTCACCCCTGTGGTGGCGGCTGCCATGGGGGAGGCGACAGATCGGATATTGACTCTGCTGGCCAGCCTGGGGGCTCCAGCCATCCCGCTCTCCGAGCAGGAGAAGGCCGAGCGAGCGCGGGAGGGCGTATGGCGCAATCCATTGTGAATGAGGCTGAGAGAGTGCCGGAAATAGTACCGGAGACGGCGCAGGAATTTGCCGGTTTTGCCACCAATCCAGCCCCTTTGCTGGTGGCCCAGTATGAGCGGATTGCCAAACAAGAGATGCAGGCGCTGCCCTTCTATCACGCCACCATGCCCATCGTGGCGGAGTGCACCCTGTTTGAAGGGCAGTGGCTTGGCTGCGTGCTCACCCCCTGGATGTTGAGCGTGGTAGTGCTGCCGGGGCCGGATCAACTGTGGCCGGTGCGCAGCAGCAGCGATCGGCTCGCCCTGCAGCTCCCCTGCGGCAACCTGACCTTTATGGTGGGGGCATTGCCCGAGACGGGGCAGTTGCTGGCCTGTTCGCTCATGTCCCCCATCGACCCGCATCTGGGGGCCGACGAGGGGCGCGCGCTGGTGAGCAGCACCCTCAAGATGCTGCTTTCGCTTCCGGTGCAGCAGGGGGAGGGCGGCGTGAACTTGAGCCGGCGCCGCCTGTTCAGCGGCCGGTGTGGCGACCCTGTTGGCGACACCCAGCGCTAGGTCTCATCTGCAATCAGGTTTAGAATAGGGGCCGTTTTGGCCCCTCACTCGCTTCTGTCGTCCCCCTGTTTTTCGATAGTGAGTGGTAAAACGAATAAGGGATCTTATGACCATTCAATGCTTTGGCTGCCACTCAGGCAGCAACGCCGGCCACCGTAAAGGCCTCTCTGTCACTGCGGCCGCCTTGCTGGCCCTGCTCTCGGGCGGTTTCTCGTCCATGGCGCTGGCTGCCCAGCCTGTGCCTGCCGAGCTCAAGCTCGCCATCGGCGCTGAACCCACCGAAGGGTTTGATCCTCTGCTCGGCTGGAGCCACGGCAGCTACCTGCTGCTACACAGTCCGCTGCTCAAGCAGAACGCCGATCTCAGTTGGCAGAATGTGCTCACCCAATCGGTGACCCCGAGCAAGGATGGCAAGGGGTGGCTCATTACCCTCAAGCCTGACCTGAAATTCTCCAACGGTGCACCGCTCACCGCCGAGGATGTGGCCTTCACCTACAACAGCGCAGCCCAAGGCGGCGGCAAGATCGACATGGGCAACTTTGTCTCGGCCAAGGTGCTCTCGCCCACCGAGGTTGCCATCACCCTGAGTGCTCCCCAGAGCACCTTCGTCAACGTGCTGGGATCTTTGGGGATAGTGTCGAAGCGTGATTACGACGCAAAAGCATATGCCCAAAAGCCGGTCGGTGCCGGCCCTTACCGGTTGGTGAGCTTCCTGCCCGGTCAACAGCTGGTGGTAGAGGCGAACCCCTATTACGCCGGCGGCAACAATGACTTCAAACGGCTGGTCTTTGTCTTTATCGATGAAGAGAGCGCCTATGCCGCGGCCCAGAGCAGCCAGCTCGATGTGGTGCGCATTGCCCCGTCACTGGCGCCCACCGAGCCTGCTTCCCTCAAGCTGTGGGTGCGGCCGAGTGTCGAGAACCGCGGCATCGTCTTCCCCATTCCGCCTGCGGGCGGCAAGGATGCCAAGGGTTATCCCATCGGCAACGACGTGACCTCGGATGTAGCGGTGCGCCGTGCCATCAACTACGCCATCGACCGCAAGCTGCTGGCCGAGCAGCTGCTGGAAGGGCACGCCATCCCCGCTTACAGCGCGGTAGAAGGCCTGCCCTGGCTAAACAAAGCCACCGCCTTCAAGGACGGGGATGCCGCCCACGCCAACGCCCTGCTCGACGAGGCGGGTTGGAAGATGGGCAGTGACGGCATTCGCCACAAGGGCAATCTGCGCGCTGCCTTTACCCTCTGGTACACCAGCGGTGACAGCACCCGCCGGGATCTGGCGGAAGCGGTGCGCGCCATGCTGGGGCCCATTGGCCTTGAGGTGAGCCTCAAGTCCGGCAGCTGGGAGCAGGTGGAGCGGGAGATGCACGCCAATCCGGTGCTGATGGGGTGGGGGAGTCTGGATCCCATGGAGCTCTATCACCACTACCAGAGCGGCTCCGGTGGCGTGGAGTTCTACAATCCGGGCTACTACAGCAACCCTGTGGTGGATGGCCACCTCAAGCAGGCGCTGGATGCCCCGAACTGGCAGGCGGCCGTGCCGTTCTGGCAGCAGGTGGAGTGGGATGGCAAGACCGGCGCCGGAGTGCAGGGAGATGCGGCCTGGGCCTGGCTGCTCAACGTGCAGCACACTTATCTGGCCAATCGCTGCATCGACCTTGGCAAGGGGGCGCCGGAAATCCACGGTAGCTGGTCACTGCTCAACAACCTGCAGGATTGGCGGTGGACGTGCCGTTAAGTTCCCCACTATGATGACTGCCACTCTAAAAGCCCTGCTGCGTCTGGCAGGGCTGCTCTGTCTGGTCTCGGTCGCCACCTTTGTGCTGCTGAGTTACTCCCCCATCGACCCCATCAAGGCCTATATCGGCAACGATCTGCTCCATGTGCCGCCGGAGCAGTACGCCCGCATCGCCGCCCGCTGGGGGCTGGATCAGCCGCTCTGGCTGCGCTATTGGCACTGGTTTAGCCAAGTGCTGCATGGGGATCTCGGTTACTCCATGCTCTACAACGCGCCTGTGGGTGAAGTCATAGGCCAGCGCTTTGCTGCCTCTTTCCTGCTGCTGGCGGGCGCCTGGCTGCTCTCCGGCTTTTTCGGGATTTTGCTGGGCCTATGCGCCGGTCGCTATCTCAATCGCTGGCCCGATCGCCTGATTTGCCGCTTTGCCTATCTGCTCGCCTCCCTGCCCACCTTCTGGGTCGGCCTGTTGCTGCTGGCGCTGTTTGCGGTGCACTGGCCGCTGTTGCCGGTCTGCTGCGCCTGGACGCCGGGGCTCGCTGCCGAGGAAGCAGATTGGGCATTGCGAGCGCGCCATCTGTTGCTGCCGGTGACCACGCTCGCCCTGCTCGGGTTGGGCAATATTGCCCTGCATACCCGGGGGCGGGTGGCCGAGGTGCTGGAGAGCGACTTTATCCGCTATGCCCGCGCTCAGGGGGATGGCGGCTGGCCCATGCTGCGTTTTCATGTGCTGCGCCACGCCCTGACCCCGGCGCTCTGCCTGCAGTTTGCCTCTCTAGGCGAGCTGATTGGCGGGTCGCTCTTGGCTGAGAAGGTCTTCTCTTATCCGGGGCTCGGCCAGGCCACTGTGGATGCGGGGCTGCGGGGCGATATCCCCTTGCTGATGGGCATCGTGCTCTTCTGCACCCTGCTGGTCTTTATTGGCAACACGGTGGCCTGTCTGCTGCTGGCCCGCATCAATCGAGGCTGGGAGGGTGAGCATGCTGTTTAATCCGCTTCCCTCCATACTGCGGCTGGTTTTTGCCCTGCTCGGATTGGCGCTGCTGGCCGCCTACGGCTGGAACCTCTCTCATCAGGATGTGCCGATGGATCTGCTGGCGCGCCAGCAGCCTCCCTCGCTGACCCACTGGTTCGGCACCGATCAGATGGGACGGGATCTCTGGTTGCGGGCCTTTCAGGGCACCCTCACCAGCCTGGAGCTGGGGATCAGCACGGCTCTCTGCAGTGGCCTGCTGGCCATGGTGGCGGCAAGCGTGTCGCTCATTCACCCCAGATGTGATGCGGCGGTGCGAATGGTGATCGACGCCATGCTGGCGCTGCCCCATATGCTGCTGCTGATCCTCATCTGCTTTACCGTGGGGGGCGGTATGCGCGGAGTGATCCTGGCGGTGGCACTGACCCACTGGCCCAAGCTGGCACTCATTCTTTGCGCAGAAGCGCGGCGGATCGCCTGCAGCGACTATGTGGTGCTGGCCCGCTGTCAGGGGATGGGGGCGCTGCGTCGCTGGTGCACCCACTTGCTGCCGGGGTTGCTGCCCCAGTGGTTTATCGGCACCTTGCTGATGTTTCCCCATGCGGTGCTGCACAGCGCGGCCTTGAGCTTTCTCGGCTTTGGGCTGGCGGCCCATGAGGCCTCGTTGGGTCTACTGCTGGCCGATGCCCTGCGTTATCTGGCCGGTGGTGGCTGGTGGCTGGCCCTCTTTCCGGGACTGATGTTGCTGCTGCTGGTTCTGCTGTTTGATCAGGCTACCCGCGCCTTGCAACAGCTGTTGTGGCACAGGAGTGAACCATGCTGAGTTTTGATCAGGTGACCATAGAGGCGGCCCACTACTCCTGGCTGGGGCGGCGCAGCTGGCAGCCTTTGCTGACCGATATCAGCCTGCAACTGGCGCCAAGGGAGATAGTGGCGCTGGTGGGGGGAGCGGCGAGGGCAAGAGCCTGTTGCTGCAAAGCGCCCTGACCCTGCTACCGGACAACCTGAGGATGCGCGGCCGCATCTCCCTCGATGGCACACCTCTGTGCGATGCCAGCCGCGCCCGTCTGCGCGGCCATACCCTCTGCTATGTGCCGCAAGGGGTGAGCGCCCTCAATCCACTGTTGACGGTGGAGCGCCAGCTGGGCCGTGTGGCGCGTCTCTGCGGCCAGAGCGGTTCCCGCGAGCGGCTCGGCCAGCAGCTGCTGCGCTACCAGCTGCCCGCCACCACGCTGGACAGCTATCCGCGCCAGCTCTCCGGCGGCATGGCCAAGCGCATTCTGGCCTGCACCGCGGCGCTCGGCGGTGCCCGCTACATTCTGGCAGACGAGATCACCGCCTGGCTCGACGAGGGGCTGGCCTGTCTGCTGCTCGGCCAGTTGCGTGAATTGGCCAATCAGGGCAGCGGTATCCTCTGGGTGACCCACGATCTGGCGCTGGCAGCCCGCTTTGCCGATCGCATCGTGGCGCTGCATCAGGGGCAGGTGAGCGATACCTTGAGCTGCCACCATCTGCGCCAGGGGCAGGGGAGCGAGATGCTACGTGCCCACTGGCAGGCGCTGCCGGAGTTCAACGCGCTCTTCTCTGTGCCGGAGGTTTCCTGATGTTGGAAGTACGAAACCTCACTATCGCCCAGGGGGAACGTCCCCTCTGGCAGGGTTTATCGCTGACGGTGAAAGCGGGCGAACGGCTCGGTATCTCCGCCCCGAGCGGTTATGGCAAGACCACGCTGGGGCGGGTATTGGCCGGTTGGCAACCGATTGGGGTTGGTGGTCAGTTCCTGCTGGATGGGCAGCCTGTGCCTGAACAGATAAAAGGTTATAACCCCATTCAGCTGGTGCCCCAGCACCCGGAACTCACCTTCAATCCCTATCGCACCACTGGGCAGGCGCTGTGGGATGTGTGGCGCCCCGATGACGCCATGCTGGCCCGCTTTATGGTCAAGCCTGAATGGCTTGGCCGTAAACCCGGCCAACTCTCCGGCGGCGAGCTGGCCCGCATCGCGCTGTTGCGCGCCCTCGATCCCCGCACTCGATTGCTGATTGCCGATGAGGTGACCGCCCAGCTGGATCCGCAAATCCAGCGCCAACTCTGGCGTGAATTGATGGTTGAATGCGAGCAGCGCGGCCTTGCCATGCTTGTCTTCAGTCACCAGCAGGCACTGCTGCGTCAGATCTGTCATCGGGTGCTGCGCTTTGGTGAGATGCAGCCCGTGACTGGTGTATTGGCTGAAAATGCGGCCTGAGGGTTAGTTCCCCCTCATCCCCAGCCCTTCTCCCGCAAGGGGAGAAGGGGGCAGACGGTGCCATCTCACCCGCCCGGGGTTAGGGTTTGGAAAAATTCGGGGTTTGAAAATATGGCTGGTTGTTATGCTCGAAGCCCCCTGAGGGGTTTGAGGGCGTCGTATAGCCGCGGCATCCACAAACCGGTTCCCTCTCCCTGGGGAGAGGGCTAGGGTGAGGGGAAGCGAGTGTGGGATGCTGGCCATTTTGGACGGATAGCATGACCGACAAGGTCTACAGATAAAAGAGAGGGAGGCATCAGCCTCCCTCTTTTGTTATCCACCGTTATCAGCGGTTTTGATCTATCCGCACTCAGGCAGTCGCCAGCCAGTTGAGCCAGGCATCCATCCCTTCGCCTGTAGTGGCGCTGACCTGGATCACCTGAATATAGGGGTTGACCCGTTTGGCGTTCTCGATACAGCGGGCGACATCGAAGCTGACATAGGGCAGCAGATCGATCTTGTTGATCACCATCAGCTGGGCGGCGGCAAACATGTCCGGGTATTTCAGCGGTTTCTCTTCCCCCTCGGTGACGGAGAGGATCGCCACCTTGTACTTCTCGCCGAGATCGAAGCTGGCGGGGCAGACCAGATTGCCCACGTTCTCGATAAAGAGGATGCCCCCTTCATTGGCGGGCAGCTGGTGGCAGGCGTCGTGGACCATTTTGGCGTCCAGATGGCAGCCCTTGCCGGTGTTGATCTGCACGGCAGGCACACCGGTGGCACGGATGCGATCCGCATCGGCACTGGTCTGCTGATCCCCTTCGATCACGGCGCAGGGGCGCTTGTCGGCCAGCTGGCGCAGGGTTTCGCACAGCAGGGTGGTCTTGCCTGAACCCGGGCTCGATACCAGGTTGAGCACCAGCTGGGCCGCCTCGTCGAAGTGTTCGCGGTTGTGGGTGGCCAGCGCGTTGTTTTTGGCCAGCACGTCCATCTCGATGGCGATCAGCTGGCGCGGCCCCATGCCGGGCACCGACAATCCCGCTTCCCCTTTGCCGTAGTGCAGATCACCCTGCTGGTGGTCATGGTCATGGTCATGGTCATGGTCATGGTCATGGCTGTGATCATGGGGATGCGCGTGGGAATGGCCGTGCTCATGAGAGTGGGCATGATCATGATGATGGTCGTGGGGGTGATCATGGTGGTGATCGTGTGGATGATCATGACCCTCGTGGCTCATGGGAGCCCGTACCCCGTGGTAGTGGTGATGGACATCCCCCTGATGGTGATAGTGGTGGTGAATGATCAGGGTGCGCGGCGCACTCTGTTCGTTGGCATGATGGTGATGGGCGTCATGAGCATGATGATGGTCGTGCTCATGACCATGTTTATGGTGATGTTCATGTTCGTGATGATGCTCATGATCGTGCTCATGGCCGGCGATCCGCGCCTGGCCGCATCCGCATACGCTACACATATCAACTTACCTCGATGTCGGTGATGCGCAGGCTATCACCCTGCGCGACTCGTAATTTGTATCCGCCACATTCGGGACAGGCCTGCCCGCGCTCGGTGAGGGTGACCGTCTTGTTGCAGTCGTAACACCAGGCCTCTGCCGCCTGGTGCTGAAAGTGAAGCTGGGCTCCTTCGACGGCGGTGCCCTTGGCGGCAGCCTCGAAACAGAAGGCAATGGTGTCCGGGTCGACGCAGGAGAAGCTGCCGACCTCGAGCCAGAGGGCGGTCACCTTGTTAAAGCCCCGCTGGGTGGCCTGCTCGGCTGCCAGATCGATGGCGGCCATGGCCAGAGACATTTCGTGCATGGTGACTCCTTAACCGATATGGGGAGGAGCAGTGACTCCTCCCTGTAATTGACGGAACGGCATGGCCGCTCAACAGATCCGCGGCAGCAGCTCCCCTTGCGGCAGCTCCAGATAACGGCGGCTGCCCCAGGGGTTGCTCAGGATCACCTTGTGGCGATCGCTCTCCTGCACCACGCCGATCAGGCTGGCGGCGGGGTTGAACTGCCGCAAGATGCCCAGTGCGTCCTGCGCTTGGTCGGCAGGCAGGGCCAGCACCATGGTCCCCTCGTTGGCGAGATCATGGGGCTCGAAACCGTAGAGCTCGCACAGGCCGCGTACCGGATCGCACACCGGAATGGCGGACTCCTCCAGTTCGATGGCCACCTGGGAGGCGCTGCTCCACTCGTTGAGCACGGCGGCAAGGCCGCCGCGGGTGGCGTCGCGCAGGGCGTGAGGGGTAATACCCGCTTTTAGCAGCGCTTCGACCTGCGGCCAGAGGGTGGTGCAGTCGCTCTTGAGATCGGATCCCAGTTGCAGGGCGTCACGGGCCATCAGGATGCAGGCGCCGTGGCTGCCGATATCCCGCGACACCAGGATGGCGTCACCGGCTTTGAGGCTCCGTACCGAGATGCCTCGGCTCTGTTCGGGCAGCGGGAAGGTGCCGACCCCGCTGGTGTTGATAAAGATCTTGTCGGCGGCCCCCTTGGGCACCACCTTGGTATCGCCGCAGACGATACGGGCACCGCTGTTGGCAAGCTCGGTCGCCATCGACTCGACGATGTGGGCCAGATCGGCGTAGGGGAAACCCTCCTCGATGATAAAGCTGCAGCTCAGATACTCGGGCTTGGCCCCCATCATGGCGAGATCGTTGACCGTGCCGGCGATGGCCAGCTTGCCGATATCGCCCCCCTCGAAGAAGAGCGGCGAGACGGTAAAGCTGTCGGTGGTGAAGGCAACGGGGCCCTCTACCGGCAACAGGGCGGCATCTTCACCGCGCAGCAGGATCTCGTTGCCAAAGTGGCGAAAGAAGAGCTGGTTGATCAGCTGGTTCATTTCTACACCGCCGCCGCCGTGGCTTAACTGGATTTCTCTCATCGTGATTGGATCTCCACAAAGTTGCCGAAGCAGACTGATTCATCTCCACTCATCACCCGACCACCGTGGCTTAACTGAATTTCTCTCATTGGATCCCCATATATCGGTAGTAGGCATTGCAGGCCCCTTCGGAGCTGACCATGCAGCTGCCCATGGGCTGGGTCGGGGTGCAGCCCCGGCCAAAGACTTTGCACTGGTTCGGTTTGGCCAGGCCGCGCAGGATATCGGCGCACTGGCACGCCTTGTGGTCATCGATGGGAGTCTGATTGAGTTGAAAGTGGCGCTCCGCATCGCGCTTGGCGAAGGCATCGCGCAGGCGCAGGGCGGAGGCGTTGATATCCCCCAGACCTCGCCAGCGAAAGTGCTCGCGGGTCTCGAAAAAGCGCTCGACCAGCCGCTGGGCGGCTTTATTGCCGCTGGCGGTGACGGCGCGGCTGTACTGCACCTCCAGCGCGTAGCGACCCTCAACTTTCTGGCGCACCATCATCAAGAGCGCCTCCATCACGTCCACCGGCTCGAAACCGCTCACCACCACAGGCACCTGATAGCGATCGACGATGGGCAGGTAGATATCGGCGCCGGTGATGACGCTGACGTGAGAGGGGCCGATAAAGGCGTTCACCTTGGCAACGCCGTCGGCCATCACCGCATGAATGGCGGGCGGCACCAACACATGGTTGATATGAAACAGGAGGTTCAGGGCCCCTTGCTCTTCAGCGGCAGCCAGCAAGGCGGGCCGTCATCGGGGTGGAGGTCTCGAAACCGATGGCGAAGAAGACCACGGTTTTCTCCGGATTCTCTTTGGCGATACGCAGGGCATCGAGGGGGTCATAGACGGGGCGGATATCGCTCCCCTTGGCGCGTTGCTGGGCCAGCGTGCCCCTGGAGCCCGGCACCCGGATCATGTCCCCCAGTGTGACCAGAATGACGTTGGGCTGGCGGGCCAGCTCGATGGCCTGATCGATGCGTTCTTTTGGCATGATGCAGACCGGGCAGCCGGGACCGTGGACAAACTCGATGCTGGCTGGCAGCAGCTGGTGCAGGCCGTACTTCATGATGGTGTGGGTATGGCCGCCACACACCTCCATCACCCGCAGTGGCTCGGGCAGATCTTTGGCCAGTTCGGTGATCTGGGCGGCGAGGGCGCGGATCACCTCGGGCTGACGAAAACCCTGAAACAGGTCATTCAAGGTCAGCATGGCAAGATATCCTGTTTGGGCATCAGGGCCACCATCTGGCGGAAGCTCTCGAGGCTGGCTTGCGCCTCCTCTTCGTCAATCTTGCTCATCACAAAACCGATATGGAGCAGCACATAGTCGCCCACCTGGAGGGGCTCCTCGAGCAGCATGCAGCTGACGCGCCGCTGCACCCCCAGGGTGTCGACGGTGACGCAGTTATCTTCGGGGTGCAGCTGCACCACCTGAGAGGGGATGGATAGACACATTGATTTCAGGACTCCGACAAGGTGGCACTGCCGGCTGTGGTTGGGCGGTGCGTGGCAATATGGTGGATGGCAAACCAGAGCTGACCGGCGGCGATGCCACCGTCATTGAGTGGCAGGGTTTCGCTGGTCAATACCTGCCGGCGGCCGCTTCGAGAGCGGGTACCAGCTGGTCCATCAGCACCCGGTTTTGAAAGACGCCGCCCCCCAGCGCCACCGGATAGCCGGGGAAGCGCTCGGCAAGGGCGATGACCAGAGCGCTGATGGCGCGGATAAAACCGGCGGCCAGGATGGCGGTGGAGGTGCCTTTTCTCTGCTCGCTGACAAGGGTATGGATCAGCTCGGCCCACTCGATCTGCAGTGGCCCCTCTGCTGATTGGCTGAGATCAAAGGCGAGGGGGAAGGGCGCTTCATCGGGGGTCAGCTGCAAGGCGGCTGCCTCCAGCAGGAGTCCGGCCTCGCCTTCGTAATCGGAGGTGTCGATCACCCCCAAGAGCGCCGCCACCGCATCGAACAGCCGACCGATGGAGCTGGTGTAGGGGGCGTTGCGACCGAGATGCCAGAGCTGGTGCAGGTTGCTGATCCGCTTAAGGGGCAGTTGCTTGATCGCCGGCATATCGAGGGCACTGATCTCCTCAGGGCTGTGCGATTCAAACAGCAGCCCCAGCAGCTGACGTACCGGCTCGCGAATGGCCGCCTCGCCGCCGATCAGCTTGAACGGCCTGAGATGGGCAACCCGCTTAAATCCCTTAACGTCTGCGATCAGCAGCTCGCCGCCCCAGAGGGTGCCGTCATCGCCAAGGCCGGTGCCATCGAAGGCAACACCCAGCACCGGGCCCGTGATCTCATGCTCGGCCATCACCCCCAGCAGGTGGGCGTGATGGTGCTGTACTTCGAGGTGGGTTGCATTGTGATCGCGGCAATAGCCCTTGGCCCACTGGTGGCTGAGGTAGCCGGGGTGTCGATCCGAGACCAGCAGTTCTGGCTTGAGATCGTAAAGTTCGCGAAAGGTCGCCAGGGTCTGCTCGAAGTGCTCCTGCATCGGCAGGCTGTGCAGATCGCCGATATAGGGGCTGTAGATGCGCTGGCGGCCGAAGGCGAGCGCCAGCTGGTTCTTCTGCTGCGCCCCGACCGCCAGCAGCGGCACCTTGACCGCCTCTTGCAGGCTGGGGGTGCAGGGGGCATAGCCTCGGGCCAGCCGCAACGTCTGGCGCCGCCCGCCTGCCCACTGCACCAGACTGTCGTCGCACGGGTGCAGGATGGGGCGGTTGTGATCCAGGATGCCGTCAATCTCGCTGCCGAGTTCCCTGACCACCGCCTCGCACTCGATAAGGATCGGGCTGCCGCGACCATTGGCGCTGGTGGCCACCAGCGGCATGGCGCAGGCATCCAGCAGCAACTGATGGAGCGGGGTATAGGGGAGCATGATGCCAAGGTAGGGGATGCCGGGGGCGATCCCCTCGGCCAGCGGCGCCGCGCTATGTTGGGATTCTGAGTGCCGATCATCGTTTTTGCGTTTGCGCAGCAAGGTGATGGGTCTGGCCTGAGAGGCGAGCAGCTGCCATTCTTCTTCGCTGCCGGTGACATGCAGTTTGGCCTCGGCAAGGGAGCCCATCATCACCGCCAGCGGCTTGCGCGCGCGTCGCTTGAGCATTCGCAATCTGGCAACACTCTGTTCATTGCGGGCATCACACATCAGGTGATAACCCCCCATGCCCTTGAGCGCGATAAGCTTGCCCGCTTGCAGGGCGCCGGCAGCTGCCTGCAGGGCATCCTCGCGCTCGGCCAAGGCATCGCCACGGCCATTTCGCCAGCTGAGATGAGGCCCGCACTCGGGGCAGCTCACCGGCTGGGCGTGGTAGCGTCTGTCCAGCGGGTTTTCATAGGCCGCCGCACAGCGCGGGCACATGGCAAAGCCCGCCATGGCGGTATGGGGTCTGTCGTAGGGGAGGCGGCGGATGATGGTGTAGCGCGGGCCACAGTGGGTGCAGTTGGTAAAGGGGTAGTGGTGGTGGCGATCGCTTGGATTGGCCACGTCCGTGGCGCACGCCTCGCACATCCCCTGATCCGGCGAGATGGCGACCGTGGCCGCGCTCTGCTGCTGGCTGGCTTTAATTCGAAACTGGCCATGAAATTGGCCATCGAAGTCGGGATCATGAGCAAGGGGCAGTTCCCGCTCGCTGAAATGATCGATACGGCTCAGCGGCGGCGCCAGTTCCCGCAGTTCGCGGGCAAAGCTGGCCAGCTGCTCGGGCGATCCTTCGGCGCCAATGGTGACGCCGTTGGCATCGTTCAACACATAACCGGCAAGGCCGTGGCGCAGCGCCAGCCCATAGACGAAGGGGCGAAAGCCGACCCCCTGAACTATGCCGTCGATATGAAATTCGTGGCGCAGCCGGTTGGCCACAGGATTGGCAGAGACAGAGGGGGCGATGGTGGCGCTCATGCCGGCTCCATCTCATCTTGAGTCTGCGGCAAGCGCAGCACCCGGCGCTCGTTCTCCTCGCGCCGCACCCAGCCATCCATCTCCATGCGCAGGCAGAACGGAATGGCGTATTTACGCGACAAGCCGGTGATCTCCTTGAGGGATGCCATGTCGATCAGATCTCCCACCTGCTGGCCCGCCAGCACGGCGGTGACCATCTGGTTGTAAAGCACGGCGTCGTAGTAGATGGGGCCATCGAGCTGCACCAGGTATTTGAGCCTTGCCAGATTGCGCAGCTGCTTTTGCAACGCGCCTTTTTGCAGCAGGCCCTGCTGCAGGGCGGCGGGCAGCTTGCGGGTGATAAAGGGATCCAGCTCCACGCCGCCGGGGCCCAGTTTACCGGGCTCGTACCCCTCCTTGCCTTGATCTCGCACCACCTTGAGCACCAGCTGCGCCTCTTCTCCCAGATCGTCTTCCGACTCGCCGCTGCCCGGTTGCCACTTGTCATGGTGCAAGCGGATCAGCTGCTCGATTTTGAGCTGCTGGAGCAGGGCCTGAGTGACCGGCAGGGCGATGCCAAAGCGGGTTGCCAGCTCGGCGGCACTCAGCGGTTCGCTGGCCAGGGTGGCGAGCAGCTGGTCGCGGCTCTGGGCCAGCCAGCAGTTATCCAGCAGCCACTCACCGAGGGGGGTGACCTGCTCGGGCCGCTGGTCAAAGCGGCTGGCCAGCACATAGCCGTTGAGCCCCAGTTGCAGGGTGGCCGGGTTGTAGTTGGCGAGTTCATCGGGCAGCTCGCCCAGCAGGGCGTGCAGCGCCTTGCGTCTGGCGGGGTGAATATCGCCGCACCAGACGATGCGGGCGCCGTGCAGCAGCTCGCTGCTGCCGTGGCGAATGATGGCGAGCGGCTGGCCGAAGAAGCAGGGGATGGGGTTGGCAAAGATCAGTCGCGCCAGCCGGGTGTCCTTGATAGGCACGAAACGGGCCCGGCCGTGCCAGCTGCCGAGGGCCACTTCCACCTCGCGGTTGCGTTGCTCCCGGATACTGCCGCCGACCTCGTTCAGTCGCACGATAAGGTGGGTTGCCGCCTCGCACTGGCCGACAGTGCTGGTAAGGCAGTGGCCGCGGGCCACCTCCTTGTGGGGCACCTTTTTAAGGCCCATCGCCACCCGGCAGACGGCGACAATCTCGTCGACGCTCTGGTGATAGGCCTGCAGGGAGCGCACCTGCACCTCCCGATCGGCGGGGTAGAGGCGCAGCTTGTCCCCCACCTTGAGGCTGCCCTGCTGCAAGGTGCCGGTAAGCACGGTGCCGGTGCCGTTGGCGGTAAAGACCCTGTCTACATACAGTCGCGGGGCGCTCTGCTCGCGGGCAGCGTGTGAGGCTGGCAGTTCGGCAAGCTGGCGCACGATGGCGGCGTGCAGGGCAGCCATATTGGCGCCGGTTTTGGCGCTGACGCTGACGATATCGGGCACCATGCCGCTCTCGTCCATTACCCGCTCCAGCAGGCTCTCCTCCAACAGCAAAAGCTCGTCGGGGGAGACCAGATCGCACTTGTTGATGCAGACCAGCAGACGCGGCACCCCCATCGCCTTGAGCAGGCGCAGGTGATCGCCGGTCATCGGCATCCACCCCTCGTCGGCGGCAATCACCAGCAGCACCAGATCCAGACTCCAGAGCCCCGCCACCATATTGCGGATATAGCGCTCGTGGCCGGGCACGTCGATGACGCCTATGGTGTTGCCCTGACCGTCGTCGAAGTGGGCAAAGCCGAGATCCTGGGTCATGCCGATAGCCTGCTCGTGGGCGCGGGCGGTGGTGATGCCGGTGAGGGTCTTGATCAGCAGGGTTTTGCCGTGATCCACGTGGCCGGCAAGGCCGATAACGGCGCGATAGGGGGTCATGGGATCAGGGCTCCTCGGTCGCATTTGTTGCATTGAACGGGGCGGGCAGTAGCAACTCCCTGAGTTGGGCGATCAGCAGTTTCATCTCCGCCGGCAGCAGGGTGGCCATATTGAGCAGCACCTTCTGCTGGCGCACGGTGGCGATGACAGGGACGGGGAGTTCGCGCAGAGCATCGAGCAGCTGCTGGGCTGGACGCGGGTCGGTGCACTCGAGCGCGGGCGCCGGGTAAAACTCGTCCGGCAAGGTGCCGCCACCTACCACCAGCTGGGCGGGGACGGGCACAAAGCAGCCGGGCAGGGCGGCCATCAGCTGGGAGGCTCTCGCCTGCATGGCGGCCGGGTTGCTCAAGGTGCGCTGGGCGATGCCCTCGCCGACGGGAGATTTGTTGAGCTTGTGGATGAGCAGGCGTTCGAGCAGGGAGTAGACGATGCGGCTCGGGCGGAAGGTGCGCATCATGGGGTGCTTTTCCAGCCGCTTGATAAGGTCGCAGCGGCCACTGATGATGCCCGATTGCGGGCCCCCCAAGAGCTTGTCACCTGAGTAGCAGACCAGATCCGCCCCCGCCTTGATGTACTGACGCACCGAGGTTTCATCCGGCGCAAACTCTTCGCTGGTCAAGCCGGAGCCCTGATCCACCGCCAGCACTACATGTTCGGGCAGGGCGCGGGCTACCTCGCCGATATCGGGGGATTCGGTAAAGCCGCGAATGGCGAAATTGGATCTGTGTACCATCAGCACCAGCGCGGTCTGATCGGTGATGGCATCGAGGTAATCTTTGGCGGTGGTGATATTGGTGGTGCCCACCTCCACCAGTTTGGCGCCGGAGAGGGCCAGAATGTCGGGGATGCGAAAGCCGCCGCCAATCTGGATCTGCTCGCCGCGCGAGACGATCACCTCGCGCCCCTTGGCCACCTCCTGCAGCAACAGGAAGAGCGAAGCGGCGTTGTTGTTGACCACCAGCGAATCCTCGGCCTGGGTGAGGCAACGGAGCAGGGGGGCGATCAGCCCCTTGCGCCCGCCGCGTTTGCCGGTGGCGAGATCCAGCTCCAGATTGTTGTAGCCGGTGTTGAGGTCGCGCACCTCGTCCCACAGTTCGCTACAGAGCGGCGAACGCCCCAGATTGGTATGCACCAGGGTGCCGGTGGCGTTGATCACCCGGGTTTGACGCTGGTGCAACTGCTGTCGGCAGCGTTTGGCAATCAGCGCCTCGATCTGCTCGGGGGCGACGCCATGCTGGCGAAAATCTTCGCTCTGGCGCAGCTCGCTCAGGGTGTCGCGCACCGCCTGAGTCACCAGCGGGCGGCTCAGTGCCTCGATAAACCCGGCGAGAAAGGGTTGCTGCAGCAGCTGTTCCACTTGCGGCAAACGACGCTGGTTTGCGGGAGTTGCGGCATAAGAGGCGCTGGGGGCGAGGGAGGATACGTCAGACGTAGTTGGCATGGGATGACCCGGGCTGTGCGTGGGAGTGACATGCACGCCGCCTTGCCGGAGGAAAGCCGCTGCGACGCTGCTTATTTGCTGCTTTTTGCCATTCATGAATTAATAAAAAAGGCGAATGGATAAATTAATGTTTGAGCAGGAAAATAAGCGTGTCGGAGCGCATTCAGATTATATTGGCAATGCGACAGGCGCCTTGTTAGAACAACATGCGAAACAGTCGTCAACCAGCCTGAAACATAATTGACGGTTTTTTTTCAATATATGAAATTTGGCGGAAGAGGCAGGAATCGAACCTGCCAAAGCCTTCTCGGCTCTCATCGGTTTTGAAGACCGAGGAGGCCACCAGACCCCATCAGCTTCCGCAATGGCCACCATTTTGTGGCAATTTTCTGTGACTGGCAACGCTTTTTTATGTTTAAAAATAGCTAGTTGGCAGATTTTCTGAAAAATATCCGCGCGTTGATTTATATCAATTTCATGGCAATTAGCCCGATGTTTTTAATTTAACATCGGGCATTTTTATATGCCTTTAGAGGGAGTGAAAGCTGTCGTTTTTAACAAGCTGGCAAATAATCGGTGGCCGCGTTGGTGATATTCCACTGGGCCAGCCGGTTTATTAACAACTCGCTATCTTTGGCCTCTTCCAGATGATCGTAGAGATAATCCATCGCCTCGCTCACCATCTCGGTCATCGGGAAGGAGAACGCCACGATGGCCGGTTGTACCCCGACAAAGAGCACCTCGGGGACAAAGGTCTTGAGCTCGTCGATCAGGAAATTGAGCGGCATATTGTGGGTCGAGAAGATAAACATCTCGGCGATGGTCTCGGGGGGATCACCTGCAGGGTACCCGCCTTCTCGCCGATCTCGGCGGCATCCACCAGCACCACTCGTTCCGGTTGCAGCTCCCGCACCTTGTAGACCACATTTTCCGGCGCGATGCCGCCGTCGATATGGATCCAGCCGGACAGGGGGGCGGCTTGCAGTTTGTCGGCAAGATAGGGGCCGGCACCGTCGTCCCCCATCATGGCATTGCCCACGGTCAACACGAGATTGCAGCCCATTAGCGGCTCCTTACCATCAGGTACATATGGGGGTCGTTAAAGAGGGCGGTGAGCTGATCCATAAAGGTATTGGTCCAGCCCAGCTCCTGCTCATCGAGCAGATTGCCTGCCTTGCGCAGTCGGTCGAAGGCGCAGGCCAGCATATGGCAGTGCTCGCGATAGATGGTGATCTCGCCAAAGGTGAGAAATCCCTCCATCTTGCGGCGCGCTTCGCTCCCTTCTGGCAGCTTGGCCACCCAGTCGCGATAACCGGTCAGCGAGCAGACCAGGTCTGCTCGCAGGCAATCGACGATGCCGAGGTGGTGGCCGATGGCGAGGCTGTAGTACATCACCTCTTTGGCTTCCTCGGGGACGTCGAACTGCTCGTCGACGAACTTGCGCGAGAGGCGATAGAAAAAAACCTCGTCAGCCATGTACCGCCTCTCCCTTGCCGGCCCGCCCGGTTGAGGCAGGCGTTTGCGAGGTTGTTGACGATCTCCGAGAGGCGCGGATCGTCGTGCTGATCGAGGTAGCTCTGGATACGCAGATCCACATCCTGCTGGGTCGCCCCTTCGAGCAGGGCCATAAACTCGTCGGCGATGATCCGCCCCTGACGATAACCGGCCATGCGGCGCGCTTCGCGCTCGATCATCACCCGGATTTCATTGGGGATGCCGGTGTGGCGCAGTTCGACCCGCTCACCCGGTTGCACCTCGTGGCTGGTGGCTTTGAGTTTCTGCTCAAGCAGACCGAGCGCCACGGCAAAGCCGTAGATGGTGGCCGCCGGTGTCGGAGGGCAGCCGGGGATATAGACATCCACCGGCACGATCTTGTCGGTGCCGCCCCATACGCAGTAGAGGTCGTGGAAGATGCCACCGTCACAGCCGCAGGCGCCGTAGGCGATGCAGATCTTGGGATCGGGCGCCGCCTCGTAGGCACGCAGGGCCGGTACCCGCATCGCCCGGGTCACCGCGCCGGTAAAGAGCAGGATGTCGGCGTGGCGGGGGAGGCGACCACCTTGATGCCGAAACGCTCGGCATCGAACAGCGGGGTGATGGTGGCGAAGATCTCGATTTCGCAGGCGTTGCAGCCGCCGCAATCGACCCGGTAGACATAGGCCGAGCGGCGAATGTCCTTGAGCAGGGTCTTCTTGAGTTTGGTGATCTCGGGATCCTGTGCCAGCGGCACGGCGCGGGTATGGGCATGGCCGACAACCGGTTCTATGCCTTTGATCTTGCTCATCACATCCACTCCTTTTGTGCGGCCATCGGTGTGGCTATCGGTGTGATCAGGGCCGAGTCAGGCTGGCTCAGCATGCTCTGTTTTCGTTTGCAGTCGGGGCAGTGGTGCAGCCGCTCCGGGGTCGCGAGCGGTGTGCCCGCCTGCTTGAGGGTGTCCTCCACCAGCGCCACCAGTTTGCTCGGGGCAAAGTAGGTGCCGCACAGGGTGCAGGGGGCCAGCGCGAAGCGGGCCTCCTCATAGAGATCCGCCTTGTTGGTCACCGCCAGCTCGAACTCGGGGGAGAGAGCGATGGCGCGGGTCGGGCAGACCTCCTCGCAGCGGCCGCAGAAGATGCAGCGCGCCATGGAGATCTCCCAGCGCCGTTCGCCGGTCTCCATGTCCACTTCCATCACCAGCGCGTTGGCCGGGCAGGCCTTGGTGCAGGCGGCGCAGGCGATGCACTGATCCGCCTGATATTTGGGTTTGCCGCGAAAATCCCGGTTCACATCAATAGGGGCGAAGGGGTACTTGGCGGTCGGGGTGCCAGCCTTGAGGATGGTCTTGAACAGCTTGATCATGATGACCCCTTATTTCAGCGGAGAGTTTTTGCGATCGATACCGTAGCGCTCGATCTCCTTGTAGGAGACCACGGTGGATTTGCCCTTCTTGGGGTCGACCAGAGTGACCCGGTCGGTACAGGAGTAGCAGGGATCCAGACTGCCGATGATGAGCGGTGCATCCGCCACGGTATTGCCGCGCAGCATGTAGCGCAGGGCGGGCCAGTTGGCGTAGGTGGCGGCGCGGCAGCGCCAGCGGAACAGCTTCTGGTTATCTCCCGTCATGCTCCAGTGGACGTTCTCGCCACGGGGCGCCTCAGTAAAGCCCAGCGCAAACTTGCCCGGCTGGTAGGTGAACCCTTCGGTCAAAAGCGGCCCCTCCGGCAGGTGCTCAAGGCCGAACTCAATCATGTCGAGTGAGTCGTAGAGCTCATGGATCCGCACCAGTACCCGGGATTGCACGTCGCAACCCGCCTTGGTCTGGATCTCCATCGGCAGCTCGCGGTAACCGGCAAAATCGTGAACCCGGCGCACGTCACGCTTGAAGCCGCTCGCCCGCACCATGGGGCCGACGCAGCTGAAATCGCGGGCAATTTGCGGCTCGAGCTTGCCGATACCGATGAGGCGGGAGGAGATGTTGGCGGTATCCAGCAGCATGGCCACCAGGGGTTTGAGCTCATCACGCAGCTCCCGTACCAGCTGGGCACCCTTGATGCGATCTTCCTTGAAGATGTCGCGGCGCACCCCGCCAATCAGGTTGAGGCCGTAGGTCTTGCGCGCGCCGGTCAGCAGCTCGGCCAGGGTCATGGATTTTTCCCGCACCCGGAAGAACTGCATGAAGCCGGTGTCAAAACCGGTGAAGTGGCTCGACAGGCCGATGTTGAGGATATGGCTATGCAGGCGCTCCACCTCCAGCAGCACGGCGCGGATCATCTTGGCCCGCTCCGGCACCGGAATGCCCATGGCGTTCTCCACCGAGGTGGTGTAGGCGACGCTGTGGGTAAAGCCGCAGATGCCGCAGACCCGGTCGGTCAGAAACGCCACTTCGTTGTAGCCCATGCGGGTTTCCGCCAGCTTCTCCATGCCGCGATGGACATAGAAGAGGCGGTAGTCGGCATCGATGATATCTTCCCCATCGACGAACAGACGAAAGTGGCCCGGCTCGTCCGAGGTGATGTGCAGCGGGCCGACCGGCACGATACGGTTGGCATCACTGCCCAGCTCGTTGACGAAGGGGTAGGTCTCGGTGTCGGTGGTGGGCATCGGGCGCTGGCGGTAATCCATGGCGTCCTTGCGTAGCGGGTGGATATCCTCCGGCCAGTCGTCCGGCAGCACCAGACGGCGTTCGTCCGGCAGGCCGATGGCGCGCAGGCCGTACATGTCGCGGATCTCCCGCTCGCCCCACACCGCCGCCGGAATGGTCGGGGTGATGGAGGGGTACTCCTGGGTATCGGCATCCACCAGCACCTTGACGGTGATCCAGCACTTGGTGTCGCCCTCCATGGAGAAGACGTGGTAGACGGCGAAGTGGCCGTTGAGGCTGCGCTCGTCATTGGCAAAGGAGAGCGGAAGCCAGCCCCCCAGCTGATGGAAGATCAGGCTGGCGGTCTCGACCAGACTGGTGGGCTTGACGGTGATGGTGGCCTGATCGGCGGTTTGCCACTCCTCGTCGATGATGGCGTGGGGCAGTTGTGCTCGCACCTGCTGGATGTAGTCGCAGCCGATGCGATCCGAAATGGCGATGGTCATGCAGTTCTCACTTTAATGTTCGGGAATGAGCATTCACAAATGATGAAATCGGAAAAAGTTGCTGTGCTGGCGGGCATGGCTCAGATCCCGACCAGATAGGCGAGCAGCGCCAGCAGGGCCAGCCCCAAGCCGTAGCGGGTGAGCTTGTGGGTGCGCACGAACTGGGTACGGGCCATGGCGTTTTCGATGATGCCGGCCAGCAAAAAGGCCACCAGCAGCTTGCAGGCGAGGATCAGTGCCGCGCCGATGAGCGCAGGCAGACTCCAGTTGGCCGCCTTGCCGAAGGGGAGGAAAATCACCAGAAAGAGCTGCACCACCACCAGTTGCTTGAGGCCGATGGAGAGCTTGAGCAGGGCCAGGCCCGCACCGGAATACTCGGTGAGCGGCCCCTCCTGCAACTCCTGCTCGGCTTCGGCGCAGTCAAAGGGCAGCTTGCCCATCTCGACAAACACCGCGAAGGCGCAGGCGGCACCGGCCAGCAGGGTGGCGATGGGCGCGGCCAGTGGCTGGGTCGCCACATAGCTGCTGATGTTGCCCAGATCCGAGCTGCCCACCATCATCGCCATGATGAAGCAGGCGAGCACCAGAATGGGCTCCACCAGAATGCCGAGGGTCAGTTCGCGGCGGGCACCAATACCTGCAAACATGCTGCCGCTGTCGAGTCCCGAGAGGGAGAAGAAGAAGCGGAAGATAGCGAACAGATAGATGTCGGTGATGAGATCCCCGGCGATGGGGAAGGGGGACTCATGAGTCAGGGTCGGCAGCGCCATCCCCACCAGCAACAGGGCGGCGATGAGCAGCGCAGGCATCAGGTTGAAGATGATGCCGGCAGGCTCGGGGGTTACCTCCTGACGGCGCAGGAGCTTGGCGATATCCCGGTAATCCTGCAGCAGGCCCGGCCCCTGACGGGAGTGCATCTTGGCCCGCAGCACCCGGTTGAAACCGGTGGCGAGCGGCGCCAGCGCCAGCATGGCAATGGCCTGGGTCAGGGCGAGGGCAACCATGCCCCAGCTCGGCATTTCAAGAACAGGCATATCAGACTCCTACAGCCATCAGGATAAAGAGCGCCAGCACAACGCCATGCAGCAGCCAGCCGGTCGTCCCGCTGGTATCGCTCACCCCGTGCAGGGCGCTGGCCAGATCGAGCTGCGGCTGCTTGCGATAGAGCGGCGCGCAGAGTTGGCGCAAGGTGTGGGTGACACCGCCCGAGGTGAGGCTCATGCGCTCCTCATAGGCGTAACCACAGGCCCACGGGGTGCCGGCGTGACGACGACTCAGCTTGGGCCCCTTGAAGATGGCCAGTACCAGCAGCGGGATGAGGAACAGACCCAGCAAGGTGATGGCGATAACGGGCGGGGAGAGGATCGCTTGTGAGCTGTCGAGTGGCAGCAGGGTGGCGCCAGTGGCCACGTTCATCTGGCTGGCAACCAAGGCTTGGCCATAGCTGGCGATATGGGGGGCAATCCAGGGGGCGCCCAGACCCAGCACCAGACAGACCGCGGCCAGCAGCAGGGTCCCTGCCACCATGGCGCCCGGCACTTCGCGGGCGTGGCTCGCTTTCTCGCTGCGCGGTGCGCCGCAGAAGCAGATGCCGTACACCTTGACGAAACACATCACCGCCATGGCGCCGGTCACCGCCAGCATCACTACCGCGAGCGGCGCAACGACAGAGGTGCCGAGTTTGGTCATGGAAAGGAGCGACTGGTAGATAAACCACTCGCTGACAAAGCCGTTCAGCGGCGGCAGCGCCGAGATGGCCATGGCGCCGATGAGGAACGCCAGTGCGGTCCAGGGCATCAGCTTGGCCAGCCCCCCATCTTGTCCATATCGCGGGTGTGCAGGCGGAACATCACCGAGCCGGTGCCCATAAAGAGCAGGCTCTTGAAGATGGCGTGGTTGAGCAGGTGATAGAGGGCGCCGAGCAGCCCCAGCACCACCAGTGCCGGTTGCTGGTTGGCGATGCCGATCATGCCGATCCCCATCCCCATCAGGATGATGCCGATGTTCTCCACCGTGTGGTAGGCGAGCAGCCGCTTGAGGTCATGCTCGGCCAGCGCAAACAGCACCCCGAGCACTGCCGAGCAGGCACCGAAGATCAGCACCACATAGCCCCACCAGAGCTGGCTGGCGCCGAGAAAATCGATGCTGACCCGCAAGATGCCAAAGAGACCCAGCTTCACCATCACGCCGGACATCAGCGCCGAGATATGGGAGGGCGCAACGGGCTCGGCCACCGGCAGCCAGCCGTGCAGCGGCACGAAACCGGCGCGCAGGCCAAAGCCGCAGAAGCTGAGCAGGAACACCAGCGAGGCCAGGGCGCCCGCCAGATGGTGCTCGCGCAGCGCGGCGAACTCCAGCGAGCCGCTTTCACGGCAGAGCAGCCAGAAGGCGACCAGCACCAGCGCCATGCCGATATGGTTCATCACCAGGTAGAGACGGCTCTGTTTGGCAGCTTCCGGGTTGGTCTTGACCAGCCAGTAGGTGGTGAGGGTCACCAGCTCGTAGCAGAGCAAGAAACCGAGTGCGTTGTCGGCCAGCACCATGCCCACCATGGCAAAGAGGAAGAGGTTCATCAGCGCGCCGATGGCCACATCCCCCTTGCCCTGATATTCGCGGATATAGGCAAAAGAGTAGAGGGCGACGGCGACGCCCACGGTGCTAATCACCAGCAGCATCAGCGCGGCAAGCATGTCGAGGTGCACCGAGCCCAGCAGCCAGAGCTGGCCGTCGACGGGGGTGCCTTGAGCAAAGATCTGGATGGCGGCGACCAGACCCGCGAGCGAGCCCAGCAGGGCAAAACCGCTATTGAGACGGTTGGCCAGTGCGGGCAGCTTTTGCAGGAGCAAACCGGCGGCAGCGCCCAGCAAAAAGAGCAGGAGCGTAGCCATTACAAGGGGGGACAACATCAGCGAACTCCCTCTGTGGTAGATAAATCGGATGCAGGGATCGCCGTGGCAGGCGCCGAGAAGGCGGAGGCCCCTTGCGGGTTGGTGTCGGCCGCTTGCTGGCGACGGATACGTGCGGCGCGCTCGGTGTCGCCATCATTAACCAGCTTCAGTGCCTGGGAGGGGCAGGCTCCGACACAGGCCGGGCCGTCGGTGCGAAACTCGCACAGGTCACACTTGACCGCGATGCTGCGCACCCCCGGCTCCCAGCTCAGCAGATCCTCGCCAAAGCAGCGCAGGCCGGCAGAGGTGGAGGGGTTGCTGGAGCGGATGGTGCAGGGGATATAGGTGTCGTAACTGGTGGCCACGGCCACCGGGCGGCTGCCGCCGCTCTGAATGGCGCCAAAGGGGCAGGCCACGGCGCAGAGATTGCAGCCGATGCAGAGCGACTCGTTGAGTTGCACGCAATCGCCGGTCTGGCGAATTGCCTCGACCGGGCACACCTTGATGCAGGGGGCATCGTCACAGTGACGGCACTGAACCGGCATGGTCGCCTGCTCGTGTCGCATAACGGTTAAACGGGGGGCTTGTTGCAAACCTTGCGCCTTGTGTACCTCGCTGCAGGCCGCCATACAGGTGCCACAGGCGATACAAAGCTTGGGGTCAGCGATAACGAAGCGGTTCATAGCCTACCTTGTCGTGTCGCGAACGGAGAAAGTAGGGGCAGGTTGGCAAGATACGGGCCAGCTTGGCTTTGCCTGGCTGAATGAATATAACTGTTTGTTTTTAAATTATTTTTAAAGTCTAGTCGACGGGTGTCGAGGCCTTGCCTCACTGTCGAACCGTGACGTTCGTCACTTGTGACGACGCCGCCGGGAGGGTTCGTCATCAGCAGTTTCCCACCGGGTTTGGTGGTCTGTTGCCTGAGCCGCGGGCCCTGTTTACCAGCAGCCGGCAACCAGTGGTGTGATGCCGTGAACACAGGGGATGTCGGACCGGGCTTGCTCAACCTTCCTCATCTCTCCTTAAAAAAGAAATAAAACACTGTCTTTTTGTCAATGTAATGAGAGAAATATGCGAATTTGGTTTTTATTTTGGAATTTAAATCTGGAGTTAAAGTTTTTAATTGCCTGGCTCTGCCGGATGAAATCGCTTTCGTGGGTTCGGTTGGAAACTATTGGGTGACATGCGAATCCATATGAGATATTTCTATTATTACTATTTGTTGGTGGTGATTATTTATGACGGCAGGTTGTGCCTATCGCAGAGATATATAAGTAGCCAGAGCATTATCCATGTAGCTGTTTATTTAGGGTGTCCTCGCCACTTTCACGTGCATGTTGATGCTATGTCTATGAGTCTTTCCGACGGTCAAGAGGCCAGTCAGGTGATATATGCCAGTGAATATCATCTGCCGATGCGCACAATGGCATGAACACCAGCAATATATAAGCAGATGGTCACCCATGTGTGAATGGCTGACGTTGGTTATTCAAGTGTCTTGTCAATTATTGCGATCAGAACTGCAGTGACTTTATTTAAGAAGACATGCTGCTGATCCTGTTTCGCTGTGATGGCCTGCGTCTGCTCGTCGTCTGATATACCTGCACACAAATATAACGCGGTCATCAACGTGGAAATTTTATATATGCAAATCAAGGAGTGTATAAATGGAAGATCTTTTTGAAAAAAGCATATCACGGTATCGTGGGGATGGGCCCTATTTGTATGTCGATGGTTTTAAACTCATCGATGCCGCTTCCGGCACCTTCAACCTGCCGCTTGGGTATACACACAAGCGGCTGGCCGAGAAATTGAAACAACAGATTGATCGATGTGCGCATCTGAGTTCTGCTTTTACATGGGAGATCTCGCAACATATTCTCGAAAAGCTGACCAGATATACACCGCCAGCAATAGACAGGATCTGGCTGCGCGATGTGTCCGGCTCCGGGGCCGTCGAGTGCGCCATCCGGATGGCTCAGAAGTACACCAGACGCTCGGGCGTCATCTCGCTCTACCTGTCGCACCACGGGCAATCCCTGGCGACGGCCCAGATCTCGGGCAATGCGTTTCGCATCAAGCACTTCAATGTCAATATTGCTGGCTCGTTCAAGATCCCCACACCACCGAGCGTACTGGCGACGGAAGTTGATGAAACCTCGCTGGCAGGGTATCCCGACCTGGAGCAGATCCTGCAATTGGGATCCAACGATAATATCGCGTGCCTTATGATAGAGCCGGTGATGGGCAATGGCGGCAATATCGTTATTCCACAGGCGTTCTACCGGGCCCTGCGAGAATTTTGCCACAAGAATGGCATCGTCATTATTGCCGATGAGGTCCAGACGGGATTTGGTCGCACCGGTACTTTCTTCGCCAGCAACGGTTATGCCAAAGAGCTGGACCCGGATATCATCGTATTTGCCAAAGGGGCCGGTGGCATCGGCATTCCCACGGCCGGTGTATTGATGAAACAAAAACTCGACGTGCTGGAATCATTTGAACATTCCAGTACCTCAGGGGCCAACCCGTTATCACTGGTCGCCCTGAACGAGGTCATTGATATCATTGAGGATGAACAGCTTCTCGCCAATGTGCAGCAGAATGAGGCATTTTTACGCGATGGTCTGTTGGCATTGCAGGATAACCAGCCAGATATTTCTGGTGTGCGTGGGCTGGGTTATATGTTCGGATTTGATACTCCCTCGCCGGAATATGCGGCCCAGGCAATCAAGGTTGCGGCCAGCCATGGTCTGATCATTCGTGGTGCCCGTTATGGCAAGAGCAATGCATTGAAAATTCGCCCTCCCTTGATCTGTACCCAGCAACATTTGCAGGAAATTCTCACCAAGCTGGATGAAACATTTACCCAGATGCGCCGGGTTTATTCCCTGGACAAGGAGGTGGCGTGATGCAGGCATTGAAATATGTGAAAACATGGCAGGTCGAGGTGATTGAGTGCGCCGATCTTGTGTGTCTCGAAGCGGATGATGTGGTGGTCGATATTGCAGTGTGCGGTATTTGCGGGACGGATGTCGGTATCATCAGCGGTGCCTATCCGGTCGCGGTGCCAGGGACGACGCTGGGGCATGAAACCAGCGGGGTGGTACGGCGGATTGGCCGTGGTGTGAGCCGGCTCCAGGTCGGTGATCGGGTCGTGGTGAACCCGACCTATGCCTGCGGTGAGTGCAGAATGTGCCAAACGGGCAATCCCAACCACTGCGAGCAAAAGATGGGTACCGAAGCCGGTGTCTCCTATGATGGCGCCTTTGCTCACCAGTATCGGGCCAGGGAGGGCTTCCTGCGCAAGCTGGATGATCACGTGAGCATGGAGGCGGCGTCACTGACCGAACCCCTGAGCTGCACCATCACAGGGGTCGACAAACTGGCGATCACCCACACCAATATCCGTGCCGCCGTGGTGGGGGCCGGCCCCATGGGCATGCTCTATCTATGGGTCTTGCATCATCGGGGGCTCAAGCCATTTCTGGTGGAAAACAACCCGGGTCGCCGTGAGTTCGCGAGGGCACACCTGCCGCCGTCGACACCCATGTATGAGGATTTCGAGCAGGCCCTCGAGCAGGAATATGGCAGCAAGCAGAGCAATATCGACCTGTGCGTGGATACCACCGGACAACTGACCGAGCTCGTTTTTCCCGGCTGGCACCGGGCGGCAAATTGCTCAACGTGGCCCTCAAAGACAAGCAGGCCAGGCTGGACGTGCTGCGCATTGCAGACAAGAGCCTGTCGGTGATCGGCTCCATCGACTCATTGAACAACAGCTTTGAACGGGCCTACTCCATGATCCGGGATGGTGCTGTGCCGGTTGCCGGATTGATCAGCCATGTATTTGATTTCTCGGACTATCAACAGGCATTCAAGACGGTCGGTTGTGACATTGCCAACCAGGCCATGGTGCCGTTCTCCACACCGAACTGCAAAGTGCTGGTGCGTCTTGCGGATATCCACTGACCATGAGAGACACCATGCAGTCCATGACGGTTATTTTTGATATCGACGGGGTGATCGTCGACAGCGAGCAACTTCACTTCGATGTGTTGCGCCATCTTGCGCCAGAGCATGCCTGTTATTACCAGCCACAACAGCTGATCGGGTTGAGCCTGGAGGAGACGCTTGATCATATAAAGGTGCCGCGGGAGCACCATGCCGACATCACGGCGAAGACGGTGGCAACCTACAAGGCGCAGCTGGGAGAGGCGTACCTTCGCCCCGGCGTCCGAGCCTTGATCGCCGCCTTGCAAGTGGCGGGGATCCCGTTCGGATTCGTCTCGACAGCCCCTCGGGATATCTGTCTGGCCAATATCGCACTGCTTGGTTTGCAGGATCCTCCGAGGCTGATTTCCGGTGATGACGTCTTGCGGACCAAGCCCAGTCCCGACCCCTATCTGGCCATGCTCGACATCCTGGAGGCAAGGGCGGATCGCGTGATCGTGGTGGAAGACACCGACCTTGGTGTGCTGGCGGCGACGCGGGCGGGGATCGCCGCGGTGTATGGCTGGCCCCACGGGTTGTCTGAGCAACAGCACTACAGGGGTGCAACCGCCACCATCGAGCGGCTGGGCGACATTCCTGCCTTTGCCGCCTTGTGTCCCGCCATCTGATCGTTTGCTCCCTGGCCGCAGGGAGCTTGTTAGGAAGTCAATCATGTCAGAACTAGCCATGCCGGTGCTTATCCAGCAGCCCATCCAGGCCACCCGAAAAGCCTTTTTCATAGCCGGTTTCAGCCTGGCCACATGGGCCCCTCTTATTCCGCTTGCCAAAGAGCGGTTGCATGTCGATCACGGTGCCATGGGCGCCATCTTGCTGGCCTTTGGCCTCGGCTCTTTGCTGATGATGCCGTTGTCGGGTCTGCTGGCGGCGCGCTACGGCTGCCGGCGCGTCTTTACATCGGCCTTGTTGGTGGTGTTGCTCACCATGCCCGCACTGGTGCTGTTGGAGCAGATGTTGCCGATGGCGCTGGCATTGTTCGTGTTCGGGGCAGGGGTCGGTGCCATGGATGTCGTGGTCAATATTCATGCGGTCATCACGGAAAAACGGGCCGAAAAGCCCATCATGTCCGGCTTTCATGCCCTGTTCAGTCTGGGCGGCATTATGGGGGCCGGCGTAGCCAGTGCGTTGCTGGCATCCGGGGTGTCGCCCCTCCATGTGATCTTCATGGTGCAGGCGCTGTTGTTGCTACTCATGCTGTCGGCCTGGCCGGGGCTGTTGAATGAGTCGGAGCCGCGGGATACCCCCTTTTTTGCGTTGCCCCATGGCAGCGTCATCATGCTGGGGGCCTTGTGCTTCATCGCTTACATCATGGAGGGCGCCATGCTCGACTGGAGCGGGATCCTGCTGCTGGGGCTGCCGGATATCCATGCCAGCCAGGCGGGGATAGGATATACCCTGTTTGCCATCACCATGACCATCGGCCGCTTTAGCGGCGATCGCCTCATTGCCCTGTGCGGGCAGCAGCGGGTGTTTGTCGCCAGCGCCCTCTTGGCAACCTGCGGCTTTGCCATGCTGGTGCTCGGCGCATCACTATGGGGGCTGGCTTGCGCCTTCTTGCTGACAGGCTTGGGTCTTGCCAACATAGCGCCCATGTTGTTCACCGCCACGGGGCGCCAGCAGGCCATGCCGGATGCATTGGCAGTGGCCGCCGTATCGACCATGGGCTATTCCGGCATTCTGCTGGGGCCGGCCATGATAGGGGGCTTGCCCACCTGCTCTCATTGATGGGGGCATTTGCCTGCATCACGGCGCTCTCTTGCGCGCTGTTTCTCTGTGCCCGCCGGCTCCCGCTGGGTGGATGTCCCGAATAGATTGCTGAGGAGATAACGCCTATGAACAACGAACTCAAAGCATGGTCCTGGCTCAACGAGCCGGCCAGTTGGCAGCTGGATGGCGACCGCGTGCGGGTGGTGACCGACCATCGGAGTGATTTTTGGCAACGCACCTGGTACGGCTTTCAGCGCCATTCAGGCCACGTCTACGGCTGCGAGGTGGAGGGGGACTTCACCTTTCAAGTGTGTGTGGAAGGGGACTACACCACCCTGTATGACCAGGCCGGCCTGATGCTGATCCAGAATGAGCAGCACTGGCTAAAGGCGGGTATCGAGTTCAATGATGCCCAGCCCATGATCGGCAGCGTGCTGACCAATATCCAATCGGACTGGGCGACCGGGCTCTTTCCGGGGGACGCGGGCCGCTTCTGGCTGCGTCTGACCCTGGTCAACGGTGCCTTGCGTCTGCAGTACTCCTGCGATGGTGAGCAGTGGCCTTTGTTGCGTCTGTGTCCCTTTCCGGCCGACCCCCGCCACTTCATCGGCATCATGTGCTGTACGCCGGAGCGGGAGGGGCTGGCGGTCACCTTCTCCGATATTCGTCTCTCCCCGCCGCTTGGCAAGGCATTGCATGATTTGAGCTGACGCCACCCTCTGTTCGCCATGGTTCGCACCAGAAGGGCCTGGGATGAGGGAAAGTCAGCCATATGGTCGCGGTGGTGTGCTCCCTTCTCCCCTTGCGGGAGAAGGGTTGGGGATGAGGGGGAAAAATGCCCCCATGGTTAACGGCAAAAAGAGAGGAAGGCCAATGCCTCCCTCTCTCTTTGCTGACGTTTTCTATGCCTTTAAGAGGCCATCAATCCGCCATCAGATATCCACCTGGGATCCCAGCTCGATGACCCGGTTGGGCGGGATCTCGAATTGATCCGGGGCGCGCAGGGCGTTGCGCTGCAGCAGCATAAAGAGCTTGCCGCGCAGGTAGAGATACCAGGGGCGTTCCTTCATGATCAGCGACTCGTGGGCCATGAAGAAGGAAGTCTCCATCATCCGGCAGCTCAGCCCCTCGGCGTTGCAGCGGTGGAAGATCTCCTCCACGTTGGGGGTCTCGCGCCAGCCGTAGCTGGCCACCACCCGCCAGAAGGTGGGGGAGAGCTGCTCGATGCAGACCCGGCGCACGTTGTGAACGTAGGGCACCTCTTCCACCCGCAGGGTGAGCAGGATGATCCGCTCGTGCAGCACCTTGTTGTGCTTGAGGTTGTGCAGGAGCGCGTGTGGGATCACGTTGACCACCCGCGACATATAGACCGCCGTGCCGGCCACCCTGGTCGGCGGGGACTTTTCCAGCGAGGCGATCATTGGCTCCAGCGAGTTGCCGTGCTCGTTGAGGCGGCGAATAAGCTGAAAGCGCTCGCTCTTCCAGCTGGTCATCACGGTGAACATCACCGCGCCCAGGGTGAGCGGCAGCCAGCCGCCGGAGAAGATCTTGGCGAGGTTGGCGGCAAACAGCGGCACGTCGATGGCCAGCAGCGCGATAAACAGCGCGGCCACTAGGAACTTGTTCCAGTGCCAGCTGTGGCGAGCCACCGAGCAGGAGAGGATGGAGGTGAGCACCATGGTGCCGGTCACGGCGATGCCGTAGGCCGCCGCCAGATTGCTGGAGTGCTCGAAGCTCATGATGACGATCACCACCGAGATATAGAGCATCCAGTTGATGACCGGAATATAGATCTGGCCGGACTCCTGCTCGGAGGTGTGCACGATGCGGATGGGTGAGAGATAACCCAAGCGCACCGCCTGCCGGGTCAGCGAGAAGACCCCGGAGATCACCGCCTGCGAGGCGATCACCGTCGCCAGGGTCGCCAGCAGCAGCAGCGGCAGCAGCGCCCATTTCGGGGCGAGCAGGAAGAAGGGGTTGGTGATGGCCTCGGGATGGGCCAGCAGCAGCGCCCCCTGGCCGAAGTAGTTGAGCACCAGGGAGGGCAACACCACCATAAACCAGGCGCGCCGGATCGGGCTCTTGCCAAAGTGGCCCATGTCGGCGTAGAGCGCCTCCACCCCGGTGATGGCCAGCACCACGGCGCCGAGAGCAAAGAAAGAGGCGCTCTGGTACTTGGCAAAGAAGCGCAGCGCCCAGACGGGGTTGAGCGCCCCCAGCACCTCGGGGTGCTGGAAGATGCTGTTCAGACCCAGCACCGCCAGGGTGATGAACCAGGTGAGCATGATGGGGGCGAACAGCTTGCCCACGGTGGCGGTGCCGTGTTTCTGGATGGCGAACAGCAGGGTCAGCACCAGCACCGAGAGCGGCACTATATAGGGGTCGAGGGAGGGGGCAGCGATGTTCAAGCCCTCGATGGCCGACATCACCGACATGGCCGGGGTGATCACCACCTCGCCATAGAAGAAGCTGCCGCCAATCAGCCCCAGGATGATCAGCAAGGGGGTCCACTTGGCCGGGGTGTTGCGGGTGGCCAGCGACATCAGGGTGAGGATGCCCCCTTCACCTGCGTTGTCGGCCCGCATCACAAAGGAGAGGTACTTGACCGAGACCACCAGGATCAGCAGCCAGAAGATCAGTGAAAGAAAGCCCAGGATGGAGGCGGGCTCTACCCCGAAACCGAACTGGCCGGAGAGGCACTCGCGTAGGGTATAGAGCGGGCTGGTACCGATGTCGCCATAGACCACGCCGATCGCCGCCAGCGTAACGCCGGACAGGGCTTGTTGTTTATCACAGTTCATGAGTTCATCTTGTCAGTTTGATGTTTACACGTTTGCCACAGCAGATCGCCCCGAACACATCAGGTATGTATGGATACAATATCGGGGGGAAATCAAAGGATTGCGATGGGAAGGGAGCTAATCGGATATAAAGATGCGTTTCATGGGACACAGTCTGTTCATCTGCCGTTAAGGGTATAATGACACACCCGTCGTAGGTTTATGCTCAGGTATAAATAATCAAAAAGGGGTGGCTAACGAAATTATTAATTGGCCGTTGATTGAAATACCCCGTCCAGACCCTGGCAAGTGATTGTTTTAGCTGACTATCCATTTTTGCCAGCGTTTTGCATCAAGCTGGCTAAGAAATAAACGATAAAATGCTGACCAATAAAGAGGGGCTCTGGCAGTAAAAGAGAAGGGAATAAGGCTGCAATAGAGTCTTTATTTATCAAGAGACAGCAAGTAGGGTGCAATGAACGAAGTGAATTGCACCGCGAATTAAATATGTAAGAGGTGCAATACGCTGCGCTTATTGCACCCTGTGTTACTACTTGAACTTCTGAAAAAGGCGCTGCAATATTAATTACCCCCCCAATTTTTTACTATTCTCTCTCGAAAGATAGCTGTCTTTATATCCTTCTGTAGATATTCAATAACACCTATTAACTCTTTTGAAAAATCTATAGTGAATGGCATAGAGGATGGTTTAGGCACATGAAAATCATAACTTAAGCTATGCAGCTTGAGTTTGTACTCTGATGTTTCAATGAAGGTATTAATACATGGATAGTTTTGAGTATGTTGACCATACTGGTCTCTATATTCTTCACGTAGACGACTTTCAAGCTCAAAAATGGAAAATCTATCATTTTTTGATAGGTCACAAATGTATATCTCGTTGTTCATATGGTGAAGGTTAAGAGGTTTCGATACATCAATAGTCGTATTTTCTTTAACCCAATTACCATCTACTATAGGACGAAAAGCTACAATTCTAACCGGCAATTGGGCTTGTATATCAAGATCTATTATTTTTAGTAATGGAGTGCCATCTTGGCTTTGCCAATCTGACTCGTTTTGTTCCCTTACGATTAGCAAATCCACTTTATTGTTTTTCGCTTTAGCTTCTGCTCCGCTTTGGTAGCCAACTTTAGTTGCGAATACGGGTTTTAAGTCAGGAATGTCCCTTATTTTCCCAATCAGGGCATCAATTTTTTCAACAGTTACTTTTGATGCGTAATCCTTACATTCGATGATTGTTTTATATGTGACACCACCTAAATCATACTCCCAATATAAATCAAACTCTCGAGAGTTACCGAAATTATCGGTAATTATCTTATTTCGTTCTATTTTGATGTTTTTGTATTTTAAATATTCTTCAGAGTCTAGTAGAGCCTGCTGTAAATTTTGAACAAAGACTTCATAGTCATTACCTGCTGCCATTATTCCACCAAGATATTAATTTATTGTGCTGTGATCAAATGGTTGTTTTTTAACTGGATGAAATATCATCTCAAGAGCTTTTATTTAATGGGTTTGTTTTCATATCGAGTTCTCATGTGTGTAGCGACATGCTCTATTTCTGGATAAATAGTTGATTTCATTATACCTAAAGATTCTAGTTGTGTAAGGATTTTTGATTTATGCTCACGCATAATTACTAAGCGTTTTGAATCAACAAAAACCTGTTTCTTGTTATTCATTTCAGCACATTGAAGCTTGTTATTATTTATTCCAAACAATAAAAACGCACCCTCTTGCTTTATTATTCTTGGATTATCCAGTTTTGGTTTCACACAAATCACAGATTCTAGGTGAACAGCTTTAATTACCGGCTTAAAATATGGTTTCTCTTGTTTTATCTCATGTAGTAATAGCTGGACCGCATCTTCTTTATTAAAGAGGTCTTTGCTCATTGCTTTTATGTTTTCTATAGAGAAATCAGATGGTCTACGTGCAATATTAGCAATGACAGATACGGTATCACTATCATAGTATTTGATATCTTCAATATCAAAGTCATATATAATAATTTCACCATCATCATTTGGTTCACTACTGCAAGCAAAGAATAGAGCAATTAAAGGATTTTTGGTAATATCTAGTAGTCTGCTAGGTAAAAAATAGTGTTGCATCTTAACTAAATGTTCAAACGTGCTAGTAGCATGATAAAAATCATTAGGGCATTTAGTTATTATTTCTCTATACATTCTATGTTCGTTTTCAATAAGACCTTTATGTCTATATATAGATGGCTGAATATTGAATCCAAAATATCCATGGCCTCGATAGTAAAATTCACCAGTTGTACTGAGCTTTTCAATAACTGATAAAAAAGTTCTCACACTACCTATTGGAATATGTGCAATAGAATCACGCTTTAAACGTTCTTCAATTTTAGAGGAAACCGTACTCATTTTTTTCATCATTTCCCTTCTTATTTAATATATAGTGGCCAACTGGCACATATTAACCACAGGGATAGAAAACTGAAGGGGCAGGGGCTTAAAACCGGCTCTGGCTCAACAAATCAGTCAATAAGTGGCCTATTTTTTCGGTTTGGCTTGATGATGACTTGCCTGCCCGATAGCAAAACCAAATAACTTGCCGCTGTCCCTAGCTGCTTCTGTGTGCTGTGCATCCCATTTTTGGCTCTTGGCTTGTCTCCCCGGATTTCGTCCCTTCGCTTACGTAGTTTATGGTGCCCAATCCTTGCTCCAAACTCCTTCGAACGGCTCCATCACGCGGTTGGGGCAGGGGGTTGTCAGCCAGTGTCGACCTCGTCACTTTTGTCATGTCGAGCAGGGGGCCAGCCTCTTCGTCACCCTCGTCAGTTACGGAAAATACCGCCTTTGTCATCCATATTACCCCTTTATTTTCATTGGCTTGTGATTTTATGACGGGTCATCTACCCGTGTTGGTCTGATAAATGCTTTGTGGGGGCAGACCGCGTTGTCGCCTGCCTAGTGGGTGAGGGCGGTCGGGTGTAACGAACCATTTAGGATCCCTCTCTATGAACAGCTTCGTGATTGCCGATCCCAGTCTCTGTATTGGGTGTCGTACCTGTGAGGTGGCCTGCGCCGTTTCACACCAGTCAGGGTCTTGCAGCGGGACCCTTGAGCGGGAGGGCGGCCTGCATCTTGCCATCGAGGATGGACATCTGGTTTCCAAGGACAGCCATTTTCAGCCGCGCCTGAAGGTGATCGTGGGCAGCAAGGTGACCACGCCGGTGCTCTGCCGCCAGTGTGAAGACAAGCCGTGCGCCATGGCCTGCCCCAACAACGCCATCGTCAGCGAGGATGGCTGCGTCAAGGTGCTGCAGGCGCGCTGCATCGGCTGCAAGTCCTGCGTGGTGGCCTGTCCTTACGGCGCCATGGCGGTGGTGGTGAAAGAGGTGGCCCCCACGGCCGATTCGCTCTTCAAGCGGCCGCAGACCAAGGCGCAGGCGCTCAAGTGCGACCTCTGCCAGCACCGCGAGGCGGGCCCGGCCTGTGTCGAGGTGTGCCCGACCCAGGCGCTGCGGCTGGTCACGCCGGCCCACCTTGACACCCTGAACCGGCAGAAGCAGCTGGCCAGTGCCGAGGCACTGCTGGCGATGCCGGCGCGGGTGTGAGCGGGCTTGCCGAGCCGTTTTTCGTTAACAAACAAGAGTGTGAGTCATGAAAAAAGTCATTACCGTGTGCCCTTATTGCGGCACCGGTTGCAAGATCAACCTGCTGGTTGAAAACGACAAGGTGGTGGGGGCCGAAGGCGCCAACGGCCCGGACCAACGAGGGGCAGCTCTGCCTCAAGGGCTATTACGGTTGGGATTTCTTGAACGACACCAACCTGCTGACCCCCCGTCTCAAGAGCCCGATGATCCGCCGCGAGCGCGGTGGCAAGCTCGAAGCCGTCTCCTGGGACGAAGCTATCGAGTTCGCCAGCAGCCGTCTCTCGGCCATCAAGGCGAAATATGGCCCGGACGCCATCATGACCACCGGCTCTGCCCGTGGCCCCGGCAATGAAGCCAACTATGTGATGCAGAAATTTGCCCGTGCAGTGATTGGGACGAACAACGTCGACCACTGCGCGAGGGTGTGACACGCACCCTCAGTCTCCGGTCTGGAGACAACTGTAGGCAACGGCGCCATGAGCAACGCCATTCCCGAAATTCAAGAGACCAAGTGCCTGCTGGTGTTTGGTTACAACGCTGCTGACTCTCACCCCATCGTCGCCCGCCATATCCTCAAGGCGAAGGCTAACGGGGCTAAGGTGATTGTGTGTGATCCGCGCATGGTGGAGACCGCCCGCATCGCCGATCAGTGGCTGCCGCTCAAAAACGGTTCCAACATGGCGCTGGTCAACGCCTTCGCCAACGTCTTGATCAATGAAGGGCTCTACAACAAGGCGTTCGTCGCCAACTACACCGAAGGGTTCGACACCTTCAAGGCCACGGTGGCCAAGTACACCCCGGAATATGTGGAGGGGATCACCGGCCTCAAAGCCGCCGATATCCGCGCCGCCATTCGCACCTATGCCGCATCGCCAGCTTCCATGATCCTGTGGGGCATGGGGGTGACCCAATACGGTCAGGCGGTGGACGTGGTCAAGGGGCTGGCGGGGATTGCGCTGCTGACCGGCAACTTCGGTCGCCGTGGCACCGGCTGCGGGCCGGTACGCGGTCAGAACAACGTGCAGGGCACCTGCGACATGGGGATGCTGCCGCACCAGTTCCCGGGTTATCAGTCGGTGGCCGATCCCGCCATCAGCGCCAAGTTTGCCAAGGCGTGGGGCGTGCCGTCTCTTTCCCAGAAACCCGGCTACCGGTTGACGGAGCTTGGCCACAAGGTGGAGGAGGGCAAGTGCAAGGCCTTCTATATCTTTGGGGAAGATCCGGCCCAGACCGAGGCCGATCTCGGTCAGTTCCGCCGTACCCTGGCGGGGATGGAGCTGGTGATCGTGCAGGATATCTTCATGACCCAGACCGCCGAGATGGCCGACGTCATTCTGCCCGCCACCAGTTGGGGTGAGCACGAGGGGGTCTACAGCTCGGCGGATCGCGGCTTCCAGCGCTTCTACAAGGCGGTGACGCCGCCGGACAACGTGAAGCCGGACTGGGCCATCTTCTCGCTGATGGCGACCGCCATGGGGTATCCCATGGAGTATCGCGACACCCAGCAGATTTGGGACGAGCTGCGCGGACTCTGCCCGCTCTACGCCGGGGTCAGCTACGACAAGATGGCCGATCTCAAGAGTGTGCAGTGGCCTTGCCCGACCGAGGATCACCCTGGCACCAGCACCCTGTTCGAGGGGAATGTGTTCACCACCCCGAGCGGCAAGGGTCAGCTGATTGCCTCCGAGTGGCGGCCGCCGCTGGAGCAGCCATGTGCCGAGTACCCGCTGGTGCTCTCCACCGTGCGCGAGGTGGGTCACTACTCCTGCCGCTCCATGACCGGCAACTGCTCGGCGCTGCAGACTCTGGCCGATGAGCCGGGCTATGTGCAGATCCACCCGAGCGATGCCAAAAAGCTCGGGGTGAAGGATCAGGCGCTGGTCTGGATCTCGTCGCGCCGTGGCAAGGTGATCACCCGGGCCAACTACAACGAGCGGGTCAACGCCGGGGTGGTCTACATGACCTACCAGTGGTGGATCGGGGCCTGCAACGAGCTCACCATCGAGCACGTGGACCCCGTCTCCTACACGCCGGAGTACAAGTACTGCGCAGTGAAAATTGAGCGTATCGAGGATCAGCCAGGGGCGGAAGTGTACGTCCAGACTGAATACAGCGCGCTCAAGGCGAAATTGCGCAGCGCCGCCAAAGGGTAATCGTCGTTAATAAAGTGGATCCAGGCTCTGTATACAGGGCCCGGATCCGCTCATCCTTTTTTCAGCTGGCAGGTGTCCATCATGAAAAATGAATTAAATCTTTCGTTCGGGATCTTTTATGTCTCCGCTTATTTGCTGGTGATGTTGTTAGGGATTGGGTGTTTTCTATGGCACGACGAATTGATATTTCTGCTGGGGTTTGCCTTCTTCGGCTGTTTTATCGCCGCGCGCATCGCCATGAGCGCCGTGCTGGCGGCATTGAGCGTGCAGGCGGCCTGGCTCATCGCTTTTCTCTCCACCACCCTGGTCAACTGCTTGCTGGCGGGCGTGCTGGGGCTCGGGGTCTATCTCACCCATCGGGTGGTGTCGGTGGAAATAGCTGACAATATCAGTGGGTTATTGCTGGGGCTTCAGCTCTTTTCGGCCGCCTTCATCTTCGGCGGGCTGAAGCTGCACAACTACCGGCTGCTCTCCTCATGAGCCTGCGACAGCGTCAACAGGGGCAGAGGATGGGCCAGTTGGCGGCGATATGCGGCGAATGACGGCGATAGTGACGCCATATTTGGGCGTGGCGGGAAATATCCGCTGACGGAGCTGTAATATGTGCCAGGGCCGGCTTGGTTGTAATGGGGATGGGGCTAACTTATTATGCCAGCCATCCTGCGATAATCTGCGCGATGCTATTTCGGTGCATGTTAGTTTTTATAATTAAGCGTTAAGTTTTTAAAAATTAATTATAACATCTGACTGCGATGGCTGATGCATTGTTTACCGTTGTTGCCGTGCTGCAATTGGCCGGCAAGGGTACCCATCTAGATGTAATGCGAGGCCTGAATGCTGAATGTGAGTGCCATTCCGTTGACCGACATCTCACCCATCTGGGATGACGGCTTTCTCTCCCTCTCCAAGAACTTGCTCTCTGCCGTCACCTTGGACGACTTCATCAAGAAGCTGAACCGGATCCAGCCCTGCTTTCGCCAGGTGGATCGGGTCAACCTCATCCTCAACCTGGGGACGGGGGAAGAGGCGGTCTTCTACTACCTGGGGGAGCAGGGGCCGGCTCACCTCATCTGCCGCAAGGCCGATCTCCATTTTTCCCGCGAGCAGGCCATTGTGCTGCCAGCGAGCCGCTTTCGCCACCGCTGCGAACAGCTGGCGAGCACCCCTGTCTATGACGGCTTGCACTCCTATTGTCAGTTGCCCATCACCACCGCTCGCAGCCACCTGGGCGGGGTGGAGTTCATCAGCCGCGAGGCCAATGCCTTCCCGATGGAGACCCTGGCCAAGCTGACCCAGCTGGCGGCCATCGTCGCCATTGCGCTGGAGAACGTGCTGGACAAGGAGCGCACCCTGGAGCAGGCCAACTCCCTGCGCCTTGAGCGCGACAGCTGCAAAATTCTGGTGGACGTGACCAATGCGGTGATCAAACTGGTGCGCATCGCCGAGCTGCCCCAGAGCCTGTTCACCATCCTGCACCACCACTTTGGCATCAGCAGCCTGTGTCTGGCCGAGTACAACGCCACCTCCGACAGTTTCAAGAGTTACCTGGTCAATCAGCAGCAGCGCGAACAGCCCGGCATCATCAACCATTCGTGTTTTGAGAAGAACTGCCTGCAGGGGGCGCTCGGCCACAGCGAGCCCTTCTTCCTCTATCGCGAGCAGGGCCACGGCTGCCAGTCTAGCTGCCGTTTCACCTCCCAGATCCTGCCCCCCGACGCCGACAGCTCCTGCATCCTGCCGCTGCGCTATCGGGGCAACCTGCTGGGGGTGTTGATCCTCTCTCACCCACAAGCGGATTTCTTCGCCGACCTCGATATCTCGCTGCTCGAACAAGTGGCAGCGCGCACGGCGATTGCCATGAACAACGTGCAGGCGCAGCAGGAGATCTCCAACACCACCGGCGCCAGGGAGAAGACCCTCAGAGTCGACGGACCCGCGCCGCAGGGGGACTTTGCCAACATCATCTACCAGAGCGCCGTGATGGAGAAGGTGCTGGAGAAGGTGAAGCTGGTGGCCCAGAGCGACTGCACCGTGCTCATTCTGGGGGAGACCGGCACCGGGAAGGAGCTGATCGCCCAGGCCATTCACGCCCTGAGTGCCCGCCACGATCACGAGATGGTCAAGGTGAACTGCGCCGCCATTCCCACCGGCCTTATCGAAAGCGATCTGTTTGGCCATGAGAAGGGGGCCTTCACCGGGGCGCTGACCCAGCGCATCGGCCGCTTCGAGCGGGCCCACAAGGGCACCCTGTTCCTCGACGAGGTGGGGGACATGCCGCTCGATCTGCAGCCCAAGCTGTTGCGGGTCTTGCAGGAGCACGAGCTGGAGCGGGTGGGCAACAGCAACCCCATTGCCATCGACGTGCGGCTGGTGGCAGCCACCAACTGCGATCTGCTCTCCATGGTCAAGAACAAGCGCTTTCGCAGCGACCTCTATTACCGGCTCAACGTCTTTCCCATCGAGCTGCCGCCTCTGCGCGAGCGGCGCGAGGATATTCCACTGCTGGTCAACTTCTTCATCAAGAAGATCGCCAAGCGGATGCGCCGCACCATCACCTCCATCCCGGCCGACGCCATGAAGATGCTGGTGTCGCTCCCCTGGTACGGCAACATCCGTGAACTCGAGAACATCATCGAGCGGGCGGTGGTGATGACCCGCGGCCACGTGCTCAACCTCTCGCCGGACGAGCTGCTGCCCCTCAAGGGCTTTCACAAGATAGAGACCCTGGTCTATGACGAGCCGGCCCGGGAGCTGTTCCGTGAGCCGCTGCCCGCCTTGCCGCAGGGTGACGAGGCACAGGGGGAGGATGAGCGGGTCAGCATCATCCGGGCGCTGAAGGCGTGCAATGGCATCGTCGCCGGTGAGCGGGGCGCGGCCCAGCGTCTCGGCATGAAGCGCACCACCTTGCTGTCGAAAATGAAACGGCTCGGGATCTCGGCCAAAGATCCCCGCACCCTCAACTAAGGGGCCCCCAGATGTTGCTTGAACTCGACCCCGACACCCCGCAGGCGCTCAGCGCCCATCGCGAGGTGGTCCATTATCATCAGCGCGGCGTCACCACCGACAGCGCCATGCAGCTGCCCTGCGAAACCCCGGTGGCGCTGGTCTACAACGGCATCGCCCACAGCGTGATGATGTGCTCTGCCGCCGATCTGGAGGATTTCGCCATCGGCTTCTCGCTCTCCGAGGGGATCATCGACAGCCTGCTCGATATCCACGACATCGAGCAGCAGAGCGCCTGTCGCGGCATCGAGCTGCACATCACCCTGGCCAATCGCTGCGTCCATCGCCTGAAAGAGAAGCGGCGTACCCTGGCCGGGCGCACCGGCTGCGGCATCTGTGGCAGCGAGAGTCTGGAGCAGGTGGTGCGCGCCCAGCCAAGGCTGCCCGACAGCCAGCGTTTTGCTGTGGGCCATATCGACAAGGTGCTGGCGGCGCTGCGCCCGCTCCAGCTGCTGGGGCAGAGCACGGGGGCGACCCATGCCGCCGTGCACGTGGACGGCGAGGGCAACATCCTCGCCATTCGCGAGGACGTGGGGCGCCATATTGCACTGGACAAGCTGGTGGGGCACCTGCAGCGAAGTCAACGGCGCGACGGCGCCATCCTGGTGACCAGCCGCGCCAGCTTCGAGATGGTGCAAAAGTGCGCCAGCGCCGGGGTGGAGATCTTGCTCGCCATCTCGGCCGCCACCGAGCTCGCGGTCGAGCGGGCCGAGCAGACCGGGCTCACCCTGGTGGGCTTTTGCCGCCCGGGGCGGGCGGAGATCTACAGCGGTCGCCAGCGCATCCTGCTGGCGAGCGCGGCATCATCACCCGTTTCGGCAGAGGGCTGAGGGCACAAGGCCATTGGCGCTCGGGGTTGGCTCGGGTATAGTCCTGCGCCAACAAGATAGGTTCGGTCGCGCTTCTTGCCCGTCAGGGCGCCGTGGCCGACACAGCGTCAAAGGATACCAAGCCCATGAAATTCAGCCCGCTGCTGGATGAGATGATGAAAGCCCTGCAGGTGCTGCCGGGTGTCGGCCCCAAGTCGGCCCAGCGCATGGCATTTACCCTGCTCGAACGTGAGCGCAGCGGCGGCCTGCGGCTGGCCCAGCTGCTCTCTCGTGCCCTGACCGAAATTGGCCACTGCAGTCACTGCCGCACCTTCACCGAGAACGAGCGCTGCGAGATCTGCGCCAATCCCAAGCGCGAAGAGAACGGCCTGCTGTGCGTGGTGGAGAGCCCGGCGGACGTGGCCGCCATCGAGCAGACCGGCCAGTTCTCCGGCCGCTACTTCGTGCTGATGGGCCACCTCTCGCCGCTGGACGGCATTGGCCCGGAGGAGCTGGGGCTGGAGATCCTGGAGCGACGCTTGAAAGACGAGGCGATCAGCGAGCTTATTCTGGCCACCAACCCCACCATCGAGGGGGACGCCACTGCCTGGTACATCGCCGACATGGCCCGCACCGCCGGCGTCAAGGTGAGCCGGATTGCCCACGGGGTGCCGGTGGGCGGCGAGCTGGAGCTGGTGGACGGCACCACGCTCTCCCACTCCCTGATGGGGCGTCAGCCCCTTAATTGACTCAGCGTCAGCCCCTGAACTGAGTCAGAGTCTGTTCTTCAACAGGCCCTGCGTCGCGACTCAGCCCACGATACCAGAACCCGCCTCGGCGGGTTTTTTGTTGGGTAGGAGGGTCGATTGGCGCAAAAATCGCCATTCGCACGCCTTGACGTTTTGCCCCCCTTGAAATGGCGATCGCCGGCCCCATCTTGGATCGGGAATATGTTCAACCCGAATCGCCTGAGGATAGTGTCGATGACCCAAAGCGTTCATGCCGAAACCCACGGGTTTCAGACTGAAGTCAAACAACTGCTGAGCCTGATGGCCCACAGCCTCTACTCCAACAAAGAAGTGTTCCTGCGCGAGCTTATTTCCAACGCCTCCGATGCGGCGGACAAGCTGCGCTTCAAGGCGCTTTCCGATGCCTCTTTGTTCGAAAACGACGGCCAGTTGCGCGTTCGCCTGGTGGTTGATAAAGAAAATCGGACCCTGACCATCTCCGACAACGGGATCGGTATGACCCGTGATCAGGTGATCGAGCACCTGGGCACCATCGCCAAGTCCGGCACCGCCGAGTTCTTCAAGAACCTCTCCGGTGATCAGGGCCGCGACTCCCAGCTGATCGGTCAGTTCGGGGTGGGCTTCTACTCCGCCTTCATCGTCGCCGACAAGGTGACCGTGGTGTCCCGCGCCGCCGGTACTGCTCCGGAGCAGGGCGTGCAGTGGGAGTCGGAAGGGGAAGGCTCCTTCACCGTGGCTGACGTGACCAAAGCCGGTCGCGGTACCGACGTCATCCTGCACCTGCGCGCCGAAGAGGACGAGTTCCTCGACGACTGGCGTCTGCGCTCCGTGGTGAGCAAATATTCCGATCACATCAGCGTGCCGGTGGAGATGTACAAAGAGGGCACCCCGGATCGCGAAGAAGACGGTGAAACCATCGTCGGTACCCCGGGCGAGTGGGAGCAGGTCAACCGCGCCACCGCGCTGTGGACCCGCAACCCGAAAGAGATCAAGGACGAGGAGTATCAGGAGTTCTACAAGCACGTCGCCCACGACTTCGAAGATCCGCTCTTGTGGGGTCACAACCGGGTGGAAGGGGCGCAGGAGTACACCAGCCTGCTCTACGTGCCGGCCCGCGCACCGTTCGATCTCTACAACCGGGATCAGAAACACGGCCTGAAGCTCTACGTGCAGCGCGTCTTCATCATGGACGACGCCGAGCAGTTTATGCCGACCTACCTGCGCTTCGTCAAAGGGGTGCTGGACTCCAACGATCTGCCGCTCAACGTCAGCCGTGAGATCCTGCAAGACAACAAGGTGACCGTCTCCCTGCGCAAGGCCTGCTCCAAGCGCGTGCTGACCATGCTGGCCAAGCTGGCCAAGGAGGATGCCGAGAAGTACGCCAAGTTCTGGAGCGAGTTCGGCAATGTGCTGAAAGAAGGCCCGGCCGAGGATTACGCTAACCGCGAAGAAATTGCCAAGCTCTTGCGCTTTGCCAGCACCGCCGGCGAGGGCGAAGCCCAGACCGTGTCGCTGGAGGATTACGTTGGCCGCATGAAGGAAGGCCAGCAGAAGATTTACTACATCACCGCCGACTCTTACGCTGCCGCCAAGAACAGCCCGCACCTCGAGATCTTCCGCAAGAAGGGCGTCGAAGTGCTGCTGATGTGGGAGCGGGTCGACGAGTGGCTGATGAGCCACCTGACCGAGTTCGATGGCAAGCAGCTGGTCTCCGTCACCCGTGGCGAGCTGGATCTGGGCGATCTGGAAGACGAAGCCTCCAAGCAGGCGCAGGAAGAGGCTGAGAAGGCCAACGCCGGTCTGGTGGAGCGGGTCAAGCAGAGCCTCGGGGATGCGGTAAAAGAGGTGCGGGTCACCCACCGCCTGACCGACTCACCATCCTGCATCGTTACCGATGCCCACGGCATGAGCACCCAGATGATCAAGCTGATGCGTGCCGCCGGCCAACCGGTACCGGAGCAGAAGTACATTCTGGAACTGAACCCCGACCACGCCTTGGTGAAGAAACTCGACACCATCCAGGACGAGGCGCTGTTCGGCGAATGGGTCACCCTCTTGCACGAACAGGCCCAGCTGGCCGAGCAGGGCGGGCTCAATGATCCGGCGAGCTTCGTCTCCCGTATCAACCGTCTGTTACTCCAGGCATGATGTTTGGGCCCACTGCGTGCAGTGGGCTCTTTCTTTTCTGGCGCCTGCCCCGTCTGGGGCGGGCGCCAGTTGCGTGCAGCACTGCTGCATTTTCACTCATTTTTCGTACACGGATCTGCGCCAATGGTCGTATTGCCATGTCGGAAAGATGGTGAAAAATAAGCCACTCACACGGGGCAAGCTTGTGAAAATGGGCGAAACCGTGTAGTTTTTTGCCTTCTCAAGAATTGAATAACCAATCAATAGGAGCGTGTATGCGCATTGTTCTGTTGGGGGCTCCGGGTGCCGGCAAGGGTACTCAGGCTCAGTTCATCATGGAAAAACACGGTATTCCGCAGATCTCCACCGGCGACATGCTGCGTGCCGCGATCAAGGCGGGCACCGAGCTGGGCCTCAAGGCCAAAGCCGTGATGGACGCAGGTCAGCTCGTCTCTGACGACATCATCATCGGCCTGGTCAAAGAGCGTATTGCCCAACCGGATTGCGCCAACGGCTTCCTGCTGGACGGTTTCCCGCGCACCATTCCCCAGGCGCAAGCCATGAAGGACGCCGGTGTTGCCGTGGACTTCGTGCTGGAGTTCGACGTGCCGGACGAAGAGATCGTCAAGCGCATGAGCGGTCGTCGCGTTCACTCCGGCTCCGGCCGTACCTACCACGTGGTGTTCAACCCGCCGAAAGTGGAAGGTAAGGACGACGTGACCGGTGAAGATCTGGTGATCCGTGCCGACGACGAAGAGACCACAGTGCGCAAGCGTCTGGATGTATACCATCAGCAGACCGCACCGCTCATCGGCTTCTACGGCAAGGAAGCGGAAGCGGGCAACACCCGTTACGTCAAGATTGATGGCACCCAGCCGGTAGATCTGGTCAGCAAGCAGCTGGCGACCATCCTGGGCTAAGCCCGCCATTGCCATCGTCCCCAAGGGGCCTGCGGCAATGTGCCAGTGAGACAAGGGCCCGGCATGGGCCCTTTCTTGCATTCAGACATAACAACAGAACGACAGGAAGCATACGTGACCACGAAAACCGGGATCTTGCTGGTCAATCTGGGTACCCCAGCCGCGCCCACCACGGCCGCCGTCAAGGCGTTTCTCAGCCAGTTTCTGCACGATCAGCGGGTCGTCGACCTGCCGCGCTACCTCTGGTGTCCTCTGCTCCACTTCATCATCCTGCCGACCCGCTCTCCCAAGGTGGCCAAGCTCTATCAGCAGGTGTGGACCGAGCAGGGCTCGCCGCTGATGGTGATAAGCAAGCAGCAGCGCGCGGCGCTGGAGCAGGAGCTCAAGCGCGAAGGGGTCGAGGTGCCGGTGGAGCTGGCCATGACCTACGGCTCTCCTTCGCTGGATGAGGGCTGGCAGGCGCTCAAGGCCAAGGGAGTCAACCGGGTGATCCTGTTGCCGCTCTATCCCCAGTATTCGGTCAGCACCACCGCCTCGGTGTTCGATGGCTGGGCCAAGGCGATGAAAAAAGAGCGCAACCTGCCGGTTGTGCGGCTCATTCGTGATTACCATGCTCACCCCGAATATATCCAGGCGCTGGCCATGAGCGTGCGCCGCCACTGGGAACAGCACGGCCAGGGCGAGCACCTGCTGATGTCGTTCCACGGCATTCCCGAGCGCTACGAGCGGGAAGGGGATCCCTATGGTCACCAGTGCCGGCGCACCGCCGCCCTGTTGGCCGAGGCGCTCGGGCTGGAGGCCAGCCAGTGGACCGCCAGCTTCCAGTCCCGCTTTGGCAAGGAGGAGTGGCTCAAGCCCTACACCGACGTGACCATCGCCGGCCTGCCGGCAACCGGGATCAAGCGGCTCGATGTGATCTGCCCCGCCTTTGCCGCCGACTGCCTCGAAACCCTGGAGGAGATCCAGGTGCAGAACCGGGAGATCTTCATGGCTGCCGGTGGCGAGCAGTTTGAATACATTCCGGCCCTCAACAGCGATCAGGCCCACATCCGCATGATGGTGTCGCTGATCTGCCGCGAGCTGGCCTGACAGACATACAGCCGGTGCCGCCCATCGGCACCGGCTGCCAGCCGTTCGCTATCCAAGGAGAAGGAGTTTCACCATGATGCATATCACCCTGATTTACGCCGGCCTCTTGGGGCTGCTGTTCCTCTTGCTCTCCTTCTGGGTGGTCAAGCGCCGGGCCCAGTTCAAGGTGATGATAGGGGAAGGGGAGGCACCCGAGATGCGCGCCGCCATCCGGGCCCATGGCAACTTTGCCGAGTACGTGCCGCTCACCCTACTGCTGATGGCGCTGTGTGAGCTGGCGGGGGTTGACCCCTTCTGGCTGCACCTTGGCGGTGTGCTGTTGCTGGTGGGGCGGATCCTGCACGCCATCGGCATCCAGATCCCCAAGGCGCCGAACATGCCGCGCCTCTTCGGCACCCTCTTCTTCTGGCTCTCGCTCGGGCTCTTCTCGGTGCTGGCACTGGCACAGGAGCTCGCCGCCGGCTGAGTCTTGTTCGCTGTAAAAACCACCTCCTTGCGAGGTGGTTTTTTGATGGGTTTTGGTAAACGTTTTCCTCTGCAGCCCTTGTCTATACTGACTTCATATTTTAATCAGGCGACTTTTCGGCGCGGCGGATTGTGTTAAAATCCCGCCCCTCTTTCCCCCAGAGCACAAGAACATTGCCATGAAATTTCCCGGTCAGCGCAAGTCCAAACACTACTTTCCTGTGGATCGTCGTGATCCCCTCATCTCCCAGAGCGCGGTGCTTGCGGAGCGGGGCAAGGCCTATGTGGTCGGGATTGACCAGACGCTGGTCGACATCGAGGCGCACGTTGATCTGGCATTTCTCGAGCGTTATGGCCTGAGCCGCGGCCACTCCATGCTGATCTCCGATGACGTGGCCGAGCAGATCTACAACGAGCTCAAGAGCAACAACATGGTGGTGAGCGAATTTGCCGGCGGCACCATCGGCAACACCATGCACAACTACTCGGTGCTGGCGGACTCCCACTCCATCCTGCTCGGCGTCATGAGCCAGGACATCCGCATCGGCAGCTACGCCTACCGTTACCTGTGCAACACCTCGTCACGGGTCAACCTCGACTACCTGCAGCCGGTAGACGGCCCGGTCGGCCGCTGCTTCACCTTCATCACCGAAGGGGGCGAGCGCAGCTTCGGCATCAACGCCGGCAAGATGGACCATCTGGATGTGGCCCACATCCCCGAGACCATCATCAAGGAGTCCTCCGCCCTAGTCATCACCGCCTACTTGGTGCGCGGTGAAGATGGCACCCCGATGAAGGACGCGGCCATGACTGCGGTGCGTTATGCCCGCGAGGCCGGCGTACCGGTAGTGCTGACCCTGGGTACCCGCTTTGTCATCGAGTCCGACCCCCAGTGGTGGCGCGATTTCATCAGCGAGAACGTCACCGTGCTCGCCATGAACGAGGAAGAGGGCGAGGCTCTGACCAGCTTCTCCGATCCGCTGGCTGCCGCCGACAAGGCGCTGGACTGGGCCGACATGGTGCTTTGTACCGCAGGGCCGGTGGGGCTCTACATGGCTGCCTACACCGAAGAGGACTTCAAGCGCGAGACCACGCTGCCGCTGCTGCCCGGTGTCATCCCCGAGTTCAACATGTACGAGTTCAGCCGCCCCATGACCCGCAGCGGCTGCCGCGTGCCCAAGCGCATCTACTCCCACATCTCTCCCTACATGGGCGGGCCGGAGAAGATCAAGAACACCAACGGGGCAGGGGACGGGGCACTCTCCGCCGTGCTGCACGACATGGTGGCCAACGCCTATCACCGCAGCGCCGTGCCCAACTCCGCCAAGCACGTGGCCGAGTTCCTCACCTACTCTTCGCTCTCCCAGGTGTGCAAGTACGCCAACCGGGTGAGCTACGAGGTGCTGGCCCAGAGCAGCCCGCGCCTGTCGCGCGGTCTGCCGGAGAAGGAAGACAGCCTGGAAGAGGTGTACTGGGAGCGTTGATCCCGCCCCTTGCGCTGAAAACGCCTCCTTCGGGAGGCGTTTTGTCAGGTAAAACCCGGCAGCGGGCAGTTTTTTGTGTGATAAACCCCAAGATGCTTGAGTCCATGTCACTTTTACGACACCATTTGGCCACCGCATTGCCACTCGGCACTGCCGTGGCCGCAGCACCCGATAGAGAGAGAGCCCCATGAGTAAGTTAACTGACAATCTTGACGCCAATTTCCAACTGTTCATCGAAGAAGTCCGCGAGTCGGGTCAGGTATGGGGCTTGCGTTACGGTGAAGACTGGGTCGTCTGCCGCTCTGCCGAGTTCGAAGATGCCGACGTGATGCCGCTCTGGTCTGCCGAAGGGGATGCCCGCCTGCACTGCGTGGACGAGTGGGCCGACTACGAGCCGGAAGTGATCGAGCTGGAAGAGTTCCTCGACATCTGGATCAACGATCTGGACGAAGACGACGTGCTGGTCGGCCCGAACTGGAACGCCGATCTGGAAGGGCAGGAGCTCGAACCCATCGAGCTGGCCAAGGCGCTGGTGGAACTGGACGCCTGAACCACACTGCATTGAGCCGGGCCTTGGCCCGTCTGACGAGAACCGATATCCGCAAGGATGTCGGTTTTTTTATGGCCGGCTTGCAGAATACTGAATGAAAAGGCGATTTGGCTTTGCACCCGTCAGAGGGATGGTCCATCATCAACCTTTTGCCGAGCGGGAGGAGCCATGTTTGTATTCGACGTCACCGGCGTTGCAGGGGCGCGAGCCGAGATCCGGGTTCAGGCGCTGGACTGGGGGCAGAGCGGCCCCGTCACCTTCCGCTGCGATGACGATCAACTGGCGGTGCTGCTGCTGACCGACTGCCGCTGCGATGCGGTGGGCTTCTTTAATCTGCTGGCGGGCTGCAAGCCGCTTTACCTGGAGCAGTGGCTCAGCTATCTGCAGGAGACCGGCCGCATCGCCAAGCAGAGCTGCCAGCTGGAGAGTCCGGCCCAGGAGGATTACCTCGCCAAGGCCGGTCTTGAACACGAAGAGCTCAATGCCCTGCTGGGGCAGGTCTATCAGGTGGCAGGTTTCAACCGGCTGCAGATCAACCGTTACCTCAAGAATCGCCACAACCCCACCACCCTGGCGACTCGCTACGATCAGAAGGAGCTGGAGCGCTATCGCCAGCTCAACGACATCATTCTGACTCTGTTGAAGTTGAAGCATCCTCAGTAAACAGCCCGAGCTGGCTGATATCCGATCGCAACTGCTGGGGCTTGGCGATGAGATAGCCCTGCAGCCCGTCCACATACATGCCCTGCAGCAGCTGCTTCTGACCCAGCTGCTCCACCCCTTCCGCAATCACCTGACACCCCATTCGGTGTGACACGTCGACGATCATCCGCACGAACTGCTGGTTGGTCAGATCCTGCTCCAGCCCGGTGATGAGGGCGGGATCCAGCTTGATGTAGTCGGGCTTGAGCTCGCGAAACAGGTTGAATGACCCTATCCCCTTGCCGAAGTTGCAGATAGCGGAGCGGCTGCCGTTGCGCCTGAGCAGCTCGAACACCCGCTTGGCCCCGGTCAGGTTGCGCTCCAGATGCTCTTCATCCAGTTCGAACACCAGGTTGGCGCTGGTGTTGGGGTCGTTGAGCAGCTGTCGGTCCAGCCAGATCAGAAAGGCGCTGTTTTGCAGCAGGTTGCTGGAGAGGTTGATGCCCCAGCGACTCTGATTCGCGCCAAAGGCCCGGTACTGGCGCATGATGTGGGTCACCAGCATCTGTTCCAGCCGCATCACCATGTCCAGCCGCTGGGCCATGGCGAACAGGGTGTCGGTGGGCAGCACAGTGCCGTCGGCACTGCTGAAGCGGGTGTAGATCTCGTTGTAGGCCAGCATGCTGCGGTGCATCGGCTGGATCGGCTGGTAGGTGAAGCTGATGCGCTCCTGCTCCAGCAGCTCGGTCAGTACCAGCTTCCAGTGATGCTGCCCCTGCAGCTCCACCACGCTGTCATCCTGCTGGATGGCCCAGCCGTTGACCGTCTCGGTCTGGGCGCGGGCCAGTGCCAGATCCGCCCTGGCCAGAATGGCCTCGATCTTCTGGCCGCTGCTGAGCCGGGTCAGCCCGGAGTAGGCGGCGCTCTCCAGTTCATGCTGCTGCTGATAGTGATCGAAGGCGATCTTCAGATCCCGCCCGAGCAGGGGGGCGGGATGTTGGCGACCGGCTGCACCAGCACCGCGAAGTCGGCCCCCGAGATGCGGTAGACCTGATGGCCGGGGAAGCGGCTCACCACCCTGGTGATGATATTGGCGATATCTTTGATGTAGGCATCCCCCGACTGAAAGCCGCGCTGGGCGTTGAGTTTACCAAGCTCGGTGGCGCGGATCAGCACCAGGGTGGCGGTCTGGGTGTCCTGATCCCGCTGCAGCAGCTCGGTCATGTCACGGCGAAAGGCGTGGCGGTTTTGCAGCTGGGTCAGCTCGTCCTGGGTCGCCTGGTTGTGCAGTTCGCTGATCTGGCGGTGAGCGTCGCGCTCGGCCTCGTTGAAGTGGGCAAGCAGTTGCTGCAGGGCGGCCTGGGCCTCGGGGGTGGTCAGGCAGGTGGGGTCGCGCAGCTGCAGCGCCCGGCACCACACCTGCTCCTGGTGGCTGCGCTCCACCTGTTGAAGGCGCAGGGTCAGCATGCTCAGCAAGCCGAAGCCGAGCAGGCTGGTGGCGAGGATGATAAGCAGGGTCAGCAGCGTACTGGTGAAGGCGAGCCAGAGCCCCTGCAACAGCAGCAGGGGAGCACAGAGGAGAGCGATCACCAGCAGCTGGTTGCTCCCGAGCTTGTTCAACATGGTGTCATCCTTGATGATGTCGTTGATGCTGAAATTCTAACCAAGCTCGCGCCGCAAAGCATGAGATCCCGCTCAACTCCTGGAAAAGGGCCAATTGAAATCAGTTAAATGTGAGTGAAACCACTTTCATGGCGCCGGAAACAGGCGAAGATGAATCGAAAATGGACCAAAACAAGGCAGAGGTAATTATGTTGTTAGAACCCGTAAATACTGCCAAAGCACGGCAACTATTGAACCAGAGTATGGCCTTGGTGCTCGCGGGGGGACGGGGCAGTCGCCTGAAGCAGTTGACCGACAACCGCGCCAAGCCTGCCGTCCATTTTGGCGGCAAGTTCCGCATCATCGACTTCGTGCTCTCCAACTGCATCAACTCCGGCATTCGCCGGGTCGGGGTGGTGACCCAGTACAAGTCCCACAGCCTGCTGCGCCACCTGCAATCGGGCTGGTCCTTCCTGCGCTACCAGATGAACGAGTTCATCGACTTGTTGCCCGCCCAGCAGCGGGTGGACGAGGTGCACTGGTATCGCGGCACCGCCGACGCCATCTACCAGAACGTCGACATCATCCGTGACTACGGCCCCAAATACATAGTGGTGCTGGCGGGGGATCACATCTACAAGATGGACTACGCCGCCATGCTGCTCGATCACGTGCGCCTCGGCGCCAAGGTGACGGTGGCCTGCATCGAGGTGCCGCGCGCGGAGGCCTCCGCCTTCGGGGTGATGGACATCGACGAGCAGCGCAAGATCCGCGCCTTCGTGGAGAAGCCGGCCAATCCGCCCGCCATGCCGGGCAACGAGAACGTCTCCCTGGCCTCCATGGGCATCTACATCTTCGAGGCGGAGTACCTCTATCAGCTGCTGGAAGAGGACATTCACAATCAGGAATCCAAACACGATTTCGGCATGGACGTGATCCCGCGCATCGTGGGAGAGGGCAAGGCGTTTGCCCACCCGTTCACCATGTCCTGCGTGGGGGCCAAGGAGGGGCAGAAACCCTACTGGCGCGACGTGGGTACCCTGGATTCGTTCTGGGAGGCCAACATGGATCTCGCCTCCGTGGTGCCCGAGCTCGACATCTATGACGAGAACTGGCCCATCTGGACCAGCCAGACCATGACGCCGCCGGCCAAGTTCGTGCAGGACAGAAACGGCCAGCACGGCATGACCATCAACTCCATGTTCGCGGGGGGCTCGATCGTCAGCGGCTCCTTCGTGCTCAACTCCGTGCTGTTCACCCATGTGCGGGTGCACTCCTTCTGCACCCTGGATCAGGCCATCATTTTCCCCGGCGTCGAGATTGGCTCGGGTTGCCGGTTGCGGCGGGTGGTGGTGGACAAGGGCTGCAAGCTGCCCGACGGGCTGGTGGTGGGGGAGAACGCCGACGAGGACAGCCGCCGCTTCTATCGCTCCGAGCAGGGTATCGTGCTGGTGACCAAGGAGATGCTGGCCAAACTGGGGTGATGTCATGCCCAACGCCAGACGCCACAACTAAAAAGGGAGCCGATATGGCTCCCATTTTCTATTCAGCGAGTGGCTGATTATTTTTCGGTGATCAGCGCCTTGGCGGCCATCACCATGGCGGTGCCGTGCTTGCCACCGGCGGCGGTCACTTGCGGGACGCCATCTTCGTCGGTGTCACCACCGGCCCCTTCGATGACGTTCTCGCCGGAGTCGCCGATCCACTCGGCCATCTGCATGCCGCCGTTGACGGTGCCACGGAACCAGCTCACGTAGCGCTGGGTCAGCTGGGCCAGCTCCAGCGCCGGGGCCTTCTCGCCGCCTTCGTTGCGCAGGTTCAGCATGGCGGAGCGCAGGGCGCCGGAGATGGCGGCCTGGGTCCAGGGGGTGTATTCACCCTGCTTGCCGGCGAGCCAGGTACCAGCCTTGGCACTGAAGTAGGCCTTATCGGCGGCGATGAACAGCTCGCGCGCCGCCGTGCGGTACTTGGCATCCGAGGTCGCCAGGAAGGCGGCGGTCAGGCCGCGGATGGCGGCAAACTGCGCGTCGATGGACTGGCCGGCATCGAGCTTGCCACCCAGGGTGATCCCATCGTGCACCAGCCCATTCTTGCCCTTGAGATTGGCCAGGATGAAATCTGCCTGCTGGCGAATGAGCACCAGCGCCTGCTGGCCCTGAGCGGTTTTCAGGTTCAGCTCGCCATTGTCACCGGCGGCGTAGCCGACCGGCAGCGCATCCTGGGCACGCTGGAAGATCTGCAGGGCGACCAGGCTGTAGGCAGCGTCAAAAGTGGTGACGTGCTTGCCCTGTTTGCCTGACTGCCAGCTGTCCACCAGGGTGCCGGCCTTGGGTTCGAAGTGCAGGGCATTGAGGTTCTTGAACACCATGCCGGAGAGGTTCAGCGCCAGGGAGAAGGCATCGTCACCCGCCACCAGCTTGGCGGCATCGCTGCCCTTGTTGGCGGCCGGTGCAGCGGCGAACGGGGCACCGTCGAACACGGCGTGGAAGGCCGGGTTCTGGTTGGTGTTGGCGCTGCGCTGATCGGTGAAGGCGTAGAACTCGGAGAGCGGCCACAGCATCATCCAGGCGTCGCGCAGCTGGGCGGAGCCGTCCACCACCTCGAGCTTGCCGATGGCGCCAACGTCATTCTTGCCAGTCTCGGTCACTTTCACCTGATGGGGGAAGTAGACGATACCCTTGGCCGGATCGTACTGCGGGGTGATCTTGGCGCCCAGCTGCTTGCCGTCAAAGCCGAGCTGACCCTGCAGGATGGCCAGCTTGTCGATGGACTGCTCGGTCAGCATCATGCCGTTGAAGCCGTCGGCGGCAGAGACCCCCAGCTTGTGCTTGCCGTCCTGATCCATGGTGGCGGACGCGGCTTCCACCTCTTCATCGGTCTCGGCCACGTGCATGCCGCCGAGGAAGTCCTGGGACCACATCACCTCTTTGAGCAGGATGCCGCCCACGGCCGCCGGCACCAGCAGGTTGTCACTGCCGCTCCAGCGCAGGGTGGCGTAGTCGCGGAAGTAGGCAGGCACCTGGGTCTTGACGCTCTTCTCGTTGCCCTTGGCGGTCTTGATGGTGATCTGGTCGCCGTTGACCGGGGTGGCGTTGACTGCTTGCGCGAACTCCGGGTTGGCAGAGGAGTAGGGCAGGGAGAGGGGGTACATGCCCTGTGGCACTTCATCGGCCGGGAAACCGACCGCATCGGCCATGGCCAGCACCCGCTGGCCGAGGGAGGCCATGGTGCCGCCGCGAGCCTGGTTTTGCGGCCCGTTCACCAGATGGGGACCCATGCCGGATTGGTAGTTGAGGGCGTACATCGCCTCTTCGGAGTATTCGTAGGATTCGATGCCGGCGGCGAAGTCGAACGGCGTCGGCTCATCGGCGCGGTTGGCGTCCAGCACATCCAGATCCAGACCGAGGGCCTCGGCCAGCGGCTCGCCGGAGAGTTCGAATTCGGTGTAGGCCAGCATGTTGGCGGCGGTGTTGAATGTCTTGTCTTCTACCTTGACGGCGGCGTGTGCGGCGCCACTCAGGATCGCGCAGGCGATCGCCTGGACCAGTACGGTTTTTCTCATGTCCCTTCTCACCATATGTTTGATTTTATTATGACGCTTCTCATGAATCTAAATGAGAATGGTGTGCATTATGAGGCAAAGGGGGGAGCTTGAGAAGAAAAAAACCGCGCCCCTGGAGTTGAAGAGAAGAGGGGCGCGGTTGGGGGTCAGAGCAGTTTGAAGGGGATGACCAGCCGGCCGGGCTCCACCTTGAGCGCCTCGACTTTATCCTTGATCCTGGCTTCGTTCTTGCGACTGCCGTCAAGCCGGTAGACGGGGGTCTGGGAGAGGAACAGCGAGAGCGACTGGTTGAAGGTGGGCAGCAGTGGGGTGAGGGCGGTGCCCACGTCGGCTGGCTCGGTCTTGACCGAGATGAGCTCGAGATCGCGCAGGTAGATGGCGCCCTGCTCGGCCACGTAGTCGGGACGGGCGCTCAGGGAGAGGCGGATCTTCATCTGCTGGCTGCCAAGGGGGCTCGCCACCTGCAGATCGCCGGCGGCATCCAGTTCGACCCGGTCGGCCTGGCGGCGACCGATGCGGCTTTGCATCTCATCGAGGCGGATCTTGCTCGACATGATGCCGGGGATCCCCAGCTGCTTTTCGAAGGCGACCCTCTCTTTGAGGTATTGATTGATCTCCCCTTCGCTAACGTTGTACTGGGTGAGTGAACAGGCGGCCAGCAGCAGGCTGAGGGGGAGCAGAAGCAGGTGCTTTAACATCGAGGATCCCGTGGGTTGAGGCAATGGTCGTAAAGATGGCGCCATCTTAGGGGGAAATGGCGTTCGCTGCCAGCGTGGGCGGCGAGCCCGCGGTTTTTGTCGCAGCCTCATATGGGGGGTTGGCTGCGGTGCTCATACGGGCAAGGCTGGCTGGACCTGCACGGCGGGCCAAGACGGGCAATATCCACAGATAAGTTCCAGTTTTATCGGCATAAAAATCCCATTGACCGGAGGATTTCAAAGCGAGTATTTTACCGCCGCACAAATACAAATTGATAATCATTATCATTTTGAATCATGTTTGAGGGTGTACCGTGGATACTCTTGTGATGGAAAATAGCGCGCCTGCCCAGGCTGCGTCTTCGCCCGAATTCTTGTTTACCTCGGGTCAGGGCACGCTCAGTGCCACTGACCTGGGCCAGCCTATCACCACCCCCGCCTGTGAATGGCCTTTGCTGGAACAACAGATTGCCGACGCGCTGGCAGCGGCCAGCGCCGCCGGCCAGAGCAACCCCCTGCTGATCGGTGCCTTTGCGTTCGATCCGGCGGAGGCCTCCTGCCTCTATGTGCCCGGCCGCTATAAGCGGGGCGATAAACTGGCCCCGACAGAGCCGTCATCGGTGACCGCGGCCGAGCAGGCCGTCGAGGCCAACCGGGTCATCTCGGTGCGGAGCACCCCGCCGGCCAGCGAATTCCAGGCCTCGGTCAGCGCGGCGCTGGATGCGTTTGCACAAGGCCGGCTCGCCAAGGTGGTGCTGTCGCGCAAACTCACTCTTACCCTGCACCAGCCCGCCGACCCTAAGCAGGTGATGGCCCGTTTGATGGCCCAGAATCCCCACGCATTCCACTTCTCCCTGCCGCTCGGCCAGGGTCGCCGCCTGCTGGGCGCAAGCCCCGAGCTGCTGCTGCGGGTTAGCGGGGGAGAGGTGTTCACCCATCCGTTGGCGGGCTCCGCCAGACGGGCGAGCGAACCGGCGCAAGACGAAATGGTGGCCCGGGATCTGCTGGCTTCTCGCAAGGATCAGCATGAACATCGCCTCGTGATCGACGAGATCCGCCGAGTGCTGACCCCCCACTGCCGCGAGCTGGCGATCCCCGCTCATCCCTCCCTGATGAGCACGGATACCCTCTGGCATCTGGGCACCCCCATCGCTGGCCGGCTCAATGGCGGCGAGGCATCGGTGCTCTCCTTGGCCTGCCAGCTGCATCCCACCCCGGCCCTGTGCGGCTATCCCACCGATCTGGCCCGCCAGTTCATCCGCGAGCAGGAGCCCTTCCGGCGCGCCCTGTTCAGCGGCATCGTTGGCTGGTGCGACAGCCAGGGCAACGGCGAGTGGGCCGTGGTGATCCGCTGCGGCGTGCTCGATGGCCATCAGGTCGAGCTGTTTGCTGGCGCCGGTATCGTCGCGGGCTCGGATCCCGCCATGGAGTGGGCCGAGACCGGCACCAAGCTGGGCACCATGCTCAAGGCACTGGGCCTGGATTTGGAGGTAGCGCAATGACGCAGCTTCAATATCTGGGCTGGCAGAGTGGACAGCCGAATCTGGAAGCCCTGGGCCTGAGTCCGGAGGTGGCGCAATGAGCCAATTCAACCGCTTCCTGCCCTATACCCGCTGGCCCGACGAATTGGCCCAGCGTTACCGCGCCAAGGGTTATTGGCGCGGCGAGCCGCTGACCGCCATGCTGGCGCGTCAGTGCGAGCTGGCACCTGACGTCGAGGCCATCCTCTGCGGCGAGCGGCGCTTCAGCTATCGCGAGCTGGACGCCGCCTCGAGCCGGCTGGCCGCCAATCTGGCCCGCCACGGCCTGGGGGTGGGGGATACCGCACTGGTGCAACTCCCCAACGTGGCCGAGTTCTATCTGGTGTTCTTCGCCCTGCTTAAAGCCGGCATCGCGCCGGTCAACGCGCTCTTTAGCCACAACCGGCTGGAGCTCCTCTCTTATGCCGAGCAGATCACTCCGCGCCTCTTTATCGGCTCGCTGGCCCATCCGCTGTTTGCGAGCAAGGAGCGCGAGAGCGAGCTGCTGACAACCATCGGCGCCGAGCTGGTGCTGCTGGATGGCGATGGGGGGAGCTGGGGCTGACCCACTGGTTGACGAAGGGGGATGAGAGTGAGCCAGTGAAATATGGCCCGACCCCGGCGGACGAGGTGGCCTTCTTCCAGCTCTCCGGTGGCAGCACCGGTACCCCCAAGCTCATCCCCCGCACCCACGACGATTACCTGTACAGCGTGCGCCGCAGCAACGAAATTTGCGGCCTCGGCCCCCATACCCGCTATCTGTGCGCCCTGCCGGCGCCCCACAACTTCCCCCTGAGCTCCCCGGGCGCTCTGGGGGTATTCGAGGCGGGCGGCACCGTGGTGCTCGCACCCGATCCCAGCCCCATCAGCTGTTTCCCGCTGATTGCCCGCCACCGGGTCAATCTCACCTCGCTGGTGCCGCCGGCGGTCTCGCTCTGGCTGCAGGCAGCGGAAGCGGATCCCACCGCGCGCACTCAGCTCGAGAGCCTCGACTTGCTGCAAGTGGGGGGCGCCAAGCTGGGAGAAGCGGTCGCCAGCAAGATTGGGCCGCTGCTGGGCTGCCGGCTGCAGCAGGTGTTCGGCATGGCGGAAGGGCTGGTCAACTACACTCGGCTCTCTGATCCCGACGAGAAGGTGATCCATACCCAGGGCCGCCCCATGAGCCCGGACGACGAGGTGCGCATCCTCGATGAGGCGGGCAATCCGGTTGCCCCCGGCGAGCCTGGTGCCCTGCACACCCGCGGCCCCTATACCTTCCGCGGCTACTACCAGAGCCCGGCCCACAACGCCCGGGTGTTCGATGGCGAGGGTTTCTACTGCTCCGGCGATCTGGTGGTACAGGATGCCGATGGTTATCTCACCGTGGTGGGGCGGCAGAAGGATCAGATCAACCGGGGCGGCGAGAAGATCGCGGCGGAAGAGGTGGAAAACCAGCTGCTGCACCACCCTGCCATCACCCATGCGGCCCTGGTCTCCATGCCCGACAGCGCCATGGGGGAGAAGAGCTGCGCCTTTATCGTCAGCACGGATCCCGCCTTGAAGCCGCTGGCCTTGCGCAAGTTTCTGCGCGAGCGCGGGGTGGCGGACTTCAAGCTGCCCGACCGTTTCGAAACTCTGGACGCCCTGCCCATGACGGCGGTGGGCAAGATTGACAAGCAGGGGCTGCGGGCACGCATTGCGCACGCCATCGCCGCCAACCAGCCCCTGACAACAGCATAAAACTAAAAAAGGAATCATGACGTTATGGCTATCCCAACCCTGAACAATTACGCCATGCCCAGCCAGTGGAAGGCCAACAAGGTCAACTGGTCTCTGGATCCCAAACGCGCCGCCCTGCTGATCCACGACATGCAGGAGTACTTCACCGCCTTCTATGGCGAAAACAGCCCGCTGATCGCGGCGCTCACCGAGCAGCTGGCCGCCGTGCGCAAGCAGTGCAAGGCCCTCGGCATCCCGGTCTTCTACACCGCCCAGCCCAAGGATCAATCCCCTGAAGATCGCGCCCTGCTCAACGACATGTGGGGTCCGGGTCTCAACAAGCGGCCCGAGCAGCAGCAGGTGGTGGCAGCGCTGCGCCCGGAGCGTGACGACACTGTGCTGGTCAAGTGGCGTTACAGCGCCTTCCAGCGCTCCGAGCTGGAGCAGATGCTCAAAGCGCTGGGGCGAGATCAGCTGATCATCGGCGGCATCTACGGCCATATTGGCTGCATGATGACCGCCTGCGACGCCTTCATGCGCGACATCCAGCCCTTCTTCCTGGCGGACGGGGTGGCGGACTTCTCCCTGGCCGACCACCAGATGGCGCTCGACTACGTGGCGACCCGTTGCGGCAAGGTGATCCGCTGCGAGGAGGTGCTGGCCCTTGCCCCGGCTTCCGCTTCTGCCGCCCAGCCCACCAATCCCTTGCTGACGTATGAGGGGCTCAAGGCGCGGCTGCTGAGTCATATCGACGAGGATGAAGGGGAGTTTGACCCCGACGAGAACCTCATCGACTACGGTCTGGATTCGGTGCGGATCATGGCCCTGCTCACCGAGTGGCGCGCCGCCGGGGTGGAGCTTGGCTTCGTGGATCTCGCCAAGCTGCCGACCCTCAACGGCTGGTGGCGCCTCATCGAGGCCAGGCTGGCAGCCCAGGCGCTGGAGGTGGCCCCATGAACCGCTTCCCCTTGACCATCCCCCAGCAGGGGCTCTGGTCCGGACATCTGCTCAATGACGACAAGGCGATGTTCAACACCGCCGAGTGCATCGCCTTCGACGGCAAGGTCGAGGCGGCCGTGCTGACCGCGGCCCTTGCCAAGGCGGTGGGGGAGTGCGAGGCACTCAAGGGCCACTTCGAGCAGGACGGAGAGGCGGTCTGCTTCGTCTCGCATGAGCTGCCCCTGGCCTATGAAGAGGTCTCCCTCGAGCGCGATGACGAGACGCTGGCCCGCGCCTGGGCCTGGGCCGATCTGCGCCGCCCGTTCGAGCTGACCCAAGAGGCGCCCTGCCGCTTCGCCCTTTTGCGCGGCCCCGGCCGCGATTATCTCTACAGCTGCGTGCACCACATCGCCCTCGACGGCTTTGGCACCACCTTGCTGTTCCAGCGCATCGCCGAACTGTATGCAGAGGGGCTGGCCGGTGAGATGAACTCCCCATCGCCTTTTGGCTCGTTGGCTGAGGTGCTGGCAGAAGAGGCGAGCCGCGAGCAGAGCGGCAAGAACGCCGCCGCCCGCGCCTTCTGGCAGGAGCAGCTGCAAGCCTGGCCCGAGGTGAAGTCCTTTGGCGAGACCCGCGCACCGATTGCCGCCGAATTTATCCGCGAGAGCCGTCCGCTGCCGGCGGCGCTGTGGCAATCCCTGACCGGCTTTGCCGACGAGCATAAGCTGGGCTGGCCCGATCTGCTGCTGGCCGGCCTCTCTGCCCAGCTGTCGCTGTCGAGCGGCCAGGATAAGACCCTGCTCGGCCTGATGATGATGAACCGCATCGGCTCGGCGTCGCTGACCGTGCCCTGCATGCAGATGAACATTACCCCGCTGGCGCTGACTCTGGGTGAAGAACTGGATCTGGCGGGGGCTGCTGGCGCCGTGGCCAAGGCCAAGCGCGGGGTGCGCAAGCACCAGCACTACCGCTACGAGCTGCTGCGCCGCGACCTTGGCCTGGTGGGGGGCGACAAGCGCCTGTTCGGTCCGCTGGTCAACATCATGCCGTTTGATCACGCTCGCCGCTTCGGGCCGCTATCTGCCCATATTCTCAACATCAGCGCCGGCCCGGTGGAGGATCTCACCATCGAGGTGCAGGTCGGCGTCGATGGCCAGCCCAGACTGGATCTGGACGCCAACCCCGGCTGCTACCAGCAGGGGGAGCTGGCGGCCATCGCCGATACCCTGTTTGCCCTGCTGGGACGCTGGCTGGCCAAGCCCGCCCAGACCCTGGGTGCGCTCAAGGCCGACTGGCTGGCCGAGCAGCGAGCCAGCGCCCTGATCGCCGGCCCCGCCCATGAAGTGATCAAGACACGGTCGGTGCTGGAGGCGCTCTGCCACTTCGCCGCCCAGACCCCGGACAAGATCGCGCTGGAGCAGGGAGAGGCCCGCTTCAGCTACGAGGCGCTGCTGGCCAGATCTGAACAGATGGCGGCCGCTCTGCAGGCCGCAGGCGTCGCCCCCGGCGACAAGGTGGGGGTCATGCTGGCCCGCACCCCCCAGGCCATCTTCGCCCAGCTGGCGGTGCTGCTGGCGGGCGCCGTCTACGTGCCCCTCGACCCTGAGCAGCCGCTGGAGCGTCAGGGCCATATCCTGCGGCTGGGGGAGGTCAAGACCCTGATCACCCAGGCTGAGTACCGCCACAAGCTGGCCAGCCTGTTTGAGGGGCGCACGCTCCTGGCGGGGGATCTGGTGAGCGATAACCGCTTGAACCAGCCGGCCGCCGGCCGCATCGTCGCCTACCTGATGTTCACCTCGGGCTCGACCGGCCTGCCCAAGGGGGTGGCGGTGAGCCACGGCGCGCTGGATCACTTCGCCGCCGCCGCCCGCTGCCGTTATCACCTGGATGAAGAGGCGCGGATGTTGCAATTCGCCCCCTTCAACTTCGACGCCAGCATCGAGGAGGTGTTCGCCACCCTGAGCGCCGGTGCCACCCTGGTGCTGCGCACCGACGCCCTGCTCGAATCCATGTCCGCCTTTGCGGCCGGGGTGGAGCAGATGGGGATCACCCACCTCGACCTGCCCACCGCGTTCTGGAACGAGTGGGTGGTGGCGCTGACGGCGGGTCAGGCCCATATCCCTGCCAATCTGGCCACCGTCATCATCGGCGGCGAGGCAGTCTACCCCGAGCAGCTGGCCCAGTGGCAGCGTCAGGGCCGCTCCGATGTGCGCCTGTTCAACACCTACGGCCCCACCGAGACCACAGTGGTGGTGACCACCCAGGAGCTGCAGCAGGAAGATCCGAGCCAGGCCCAGTTGCCCATCGGCCTGCCGCTGGCCGGCATGCTGGCGCTCGTTCTGGGGGCGGGGGAGCAACCCGCGGAGGAAGGGGAGCTGGTTCTGCTCGGCCCGCAACTTGCCAACGGCTACGTGGGCGGCGTGCAAGGGAGTTTCGGCACCCTGAAGGTCGGCGAGCAAGAGCTGCCCGTCTATCGCACCGGCGATCGGGTGCGCCTGGTGGCTGGCCGGCTGGTCTACCTCGGTCGGCGCGACAACGAATTCAAGATAAGCGGCTATCGCATCCAGCCCGGCGAGGTGGAGGCCCAGCTGCTGGCCCTGCCGGGGGTGGATGAGGCCTGCGTGCAGGGGGTGAGCATCGGCAGCGTGCGCCGGCTGGTGGCCTTCGTGGCGGGGTCGGAGCGCGACAGCCGGGTCATCAAGGCGCAGCTGGCCAGGGTGCTGCCTGCCGCCATGATCCCCACCGACTATCGCCACTATGACCAGCTGCCCCGCACCGGCTCCAACAAGCTGGATCGCAAGGCCCTGCTGGCCGCCTACCAGGCGGGGGGCGAAGCCCTGACCCTGGGCAGCGAGACCGAGAACCGGGTCGGCGCCATCTGGCAGCAGATCCTGGGGCTCGCCACCATGGCGCCCACCGACAACTTCTTCGAACTGGGGGGCCAGTCCCTGCAGACCATCCAGATCGTCAACCGGCTCGGCGCCGAGTTCGGGGTGCAGGTCAAGGTCTCCGATGTGTTCGATCACCCTCGGCTGGATGACTTCTGCCGTTTCCTCGACGGCCTGCTTGCCGAGGACGAAGAGAGCGTGGAGATGGTGTGGTGATGGATAAGGAGCAACAAGCAATGGCCTTTGATTTCACTGGCAAGCGGGTCTGGGTAACCGGGGCCGGGCGTGGCATCGGCCGCGAGGTGGCCACGCAGTTCGTGGCGGCCGGAGCAATCGTGGTGGGGCTGGATCTGGCGTTTCCCGAAGCCGATTACCCCTATGCCACCCGGCTGCTCGATATTGGCGATTCGAAGGCGGTCAACGCCTGCTGCGCAGCGCTGCTGGCAGACGGCGGGCTCGATGTGCTGGTCAACGGGGCCGGTGTGCTGCGCCTCGGCTCCACCGAGACTCTGAGCGATGACGACTGGCACGACTGCATGACGGTCAACGCCAGCGGGGTCTTCTATCTGCTGCGGGCCCTGGTGCCCCACTTCAAGGAGCAGCAGCGCGGCGCCATCGTCACCATCGGTTCCAACGCCGCCCATGTGCCGCGCATGCAGATGGCGGCCTACTGCGCCTCCAAGGCGGCGGTCACCAGCCTGACCCAGACGGTGGGGCTGGAGCTGGCCCCCTTCGGCGTGCGCGCCAACCTGGTGTCGCCGGGCTCGACGGATACCCCCATGCTGCGCGGCATGCTGCCAAGCGAGGAGGCCATGGCCCGCACCATTGCCGGGTTGCCGGAGCAGTTCAAGCTCGGCATCCCCTTGCGCAAGGTAGCCACCCCGGCGGAGATCGCCCATACCGTCCTCTTCCTGGCCTCGGATCTGGCCAGCCACATCACGCTGCAGGATCTGGTCGTCGACGGCGGCGCCACCCTGAGTGCCTGAGGCTTGAGAAACAGATGAACAATATGATTTTGCTGTTGAAACAGCTGGAACGGCAGGGAGTGAAGCTGGCTTTGAACGAGAAAGGCCAGCTTATCTCCCAGTCGAGCAAGGAGGCGGTGACGCCGGCCATCGGTGCTACCATCAAGGCCCACAAGGATGAGCTGGTGCGCTGCCTGGCGGCCCGCGCCGCCTTCGAGGCCCCTATCGCCTCCGAGGGGGCCTTGCAGGGGCCGCTCTCGTCGTCCCAGAGCGGGCTCTGGTTTATCGAGCAGTACGAGGAGGCCTCCCACCTCTACAACATGCCGGTCTATTTTCGCGTCAAGGGAGAGCTGGACACGGCGGCGCTGGAATTTGCCTTCGACCACCTGTTTTCCCGCCACCCCAGCATGCGCACCCGCTTCATCAAGGACGAGGCGGGCAGGGGGGCCCAGGAGATCCTGCCCCACACGCCCTTCACGCTGCAGATAGAGGATGTCAGCGCAGAGCCCGCTGCCGAGCGGGAGGCCTATGTGGCTCGCCGGGTGCGCGAGGAGATTGGACGTCCCTTCTCCCTGACCCAGGGGGATCTGAGCCGAGTGCATCTTATTCGGCTGGGCAGCCGCGAGCACGTACTGCTGATCACCCAGCACCACATCATTTCCGACGGCTGGTCGGTCAAGAACATGTTCGCGGATCTCAAGCGTGCCTTTCTTGCCCACCAGAACCGCGAGCCTCTGCAGGTAAGCGAGCTGCCGCTCACCTACATCGACTATGCCCGCTGGTTCAACTCACCGCGTTTTCTCGATTATCACGCCCAGTTCAAGCCGTTCTGGGTCGATCGGCTCGGTGGCAGCCCCGAGGTGCACGGTCTGCCGCTCGATAAGCCGCGCCCGGCCCATCAGGACAGCGGCGGCGAGCTGGTCTTCTCCATCATCGAGAGCGACCTGTGGGAGAGCTTCAAGCGCCTCTGCCAGCGCCACAGCACCTCCAACTTCATCGGTCTGCACGCCCTGTTTGCCTTGCTGATGGTGCGCCAGAGCGGCGAGAAGGAGGTGGTGATCGGCACCCCGCTTGCCTATCGCGAGCGTCACGAAATCGAGTCGCTGGTGGGCTTTTTCGTCAACACCCTGGTGCTGCGCACTCAACTCAGCGGCAAGCCCAGCTTTGTCGACTATCTGCAGCAGTGCCGGGAGGAGGATCTGGCGGCCTTCGATCACCAGCTCTACCGTTTCGAGGCGCTGGCCGAGGCCATCGGCGCCGATCGCACCACCGCCATCAACCCCATCTTCCAGATCATGCTGGTCTATCAGGCCAAGGTGGACTTCAACGATCTCATCCCCGGTTGCCAGCTGGTGGAGGAGACCTCGCCTGTGCTGCCGGCCAAGACCGACATCTCGGTGAAGGTGACCGAGCTGATGGACTCCGTCAGGGTGGACTGGCTGTTTGCCACCGCACTGTTCGAGCGAGAGACCATCCAGGCCTACGCCGATCGCCTGCTGCACCTGATGCGCGCCGTGGTGGCGGCCCCCGAGACCGACATCTGGCAGTTGCCGCTGGAGGCGGGCACCGACCAGGCCGCGCTGGCCGCCGAGCTTGCCGACTTGCCGCCGGATTACCCGAGCCGCGACACCCTGCTCTGTCATATCGAGCGGCGCGCTATTCAGTTGCCGGACGCGTTGGCGGTCAGCGACGGCGCGCAATCGTTGACCTATGGCGAGCTGGAGGTGCGTGCCAACCGGCTGGCCCACTGGCTGCAATCCTGTGGCGTCACCCCGGGCGCCGCCATCGGCATCCAGGCCAGGCGCGATGTCGCCTTCGTCATCGCCCTGCTCGCCTGCTGGAAGGCGGGGGCGGCCTATGTGCCGCTCGACCCTGCCTATCCCGCCGAGCGACTGGCCCATATCCTTGGCGATGCATCCATCAGCCTGGTGCTGGGTGGCGTGCCGGATCCGCGGCTTGGCGAGGCGCTGGCGGGCACGACGGCCGAATATCACGATCTGCACGGGCTGGCGCTGGACAAGATGCCAGCCAGCACGCCTGCACTGCCTCGGGACGCCGCCATGCTGGCCCAGATCATCTACACCTCCGGCAGCACCGGCCTGCCCAAGGGGGTCATGGTGGAGCAGGGCAGCCTGGTCAACCTGATGGCAGATCACGGCGATCGCATCGACCTCGATCAGAATGGCGCCATGTTCAACTGCATGTCTCTGTCGTTTGATGCGGGTAACATGACTAGCTTGCTGCCGCTCTACTGCGGCGCGGCCCTGCACTTCGGCGAGCCGGGCGAGGGGGTGATCGGTGCCGCGATCGCTTGTGGTGCCAGCCATATGATTTTGCCGACCGCCCTGCTCGCGAACCTGCTGCCACCGGCGGAACTCGGTTCCCTCAAGGCCATCGGTTTTGGCGGCGAGGCGTGCCCGAGCAGCCTGGTGGAGCGCTGGGGGGAGCGGGTGGCGCTGTTCAACATGTACGGCCCGACCGAGTGCACCGTCACCGCGCTCTGCGCGCGGCTCACCCCGGGGGCGCCCATCACCATAGGTCGACCCGTCAACCACCTGAAGGCGATGATCCTGGACGAGGCGGGCAACCTCTGCCCGGTGGGGGTGCCCGGCGAGCTTTGCCTGGCGGGGCTGGGGCTGGCCCGCGGCTATCTCAATCTGCCAGAGCGCACCCAGGAGGCTTTTATCGAGCTGGCCTTTGATGCAACGAATGAGGAACGTACCCATCGCCTCTATCGCACCGGCGATCGGGCCCTGCTGCGCCGCGACGGCAACATCCAGTATCTGGGCCGGATAGACGAGCAGATCAAGCTGCGCGGCTATCGCATCGAGCCGGGTGAGATAGAGACCCGGCTTGCCGAATTGTGCCCGGTCATCCGCCAGATCAAGGTGGTGGTGCAGGAGGGGCGCCTGCTCGCTTACGCCTGTTTGCAGGCCGGGGCGGGCGAGCCCGACGGCGATGCCCTGCTGCAGCGGGCCGGCGAGTGCCTGCCCGAATACATGGTGCCGGCGCGCCTCTGCTGGCTGCCCGAGATGCCGCTCACCCCCAACGGCAAGCTGGACTTGCGCCGACTGCCCGCCATCGTCTGGCAGCAGAGCAAGGGCGAGCCACAAAACGAACTGGAGCAGACCGTGCTCGCCATCTGGCAAGGGGTGCTCAAGCAACCGCTCGGGGTGGAGGATGACTTCTTCCGCTTAGGCGGTGACTCCATCCTCAGCATCCAGCTCACCACCCGGTTGCGGGATGCGGGATTGCACTGCAGCGTGAAGGACGTGTTCGAAGCCAAGACGGTGCGCCGCCTCTGCCGCCAGCTCGGCCAGCAGCAGGCGATCAGCCACAGGAGCGAGCAGGGCAGCCTGACCGGCGAGTTCCCGCTCCACCCCATTCAGCACTGGTTCTTCGAGCAGGGCTTTGCCAAGCCCGGTCACTGGAACCAGGGGGTGATCCTGCGCCTGCCGGCCGGGGTGGACGATGAGGACCTGCGCGGCTGGCTGAATGCCCTGCGCCAGCACCACGATGCCCTGCGCCTGGCGGTGACCCCGACTGGCCAGCGCTACCTGGCCGAACTGCCATTGCCGCCGCTGCCGACCCTGGATGCCGCCAATCTAGACGAGGCCGAACTGCAGGCCCGCCTGACCGAGCTGCAGGGAGAGCTCGACCCTGCCAGCGGCCACACCCTGGCCTGGGCCCGCCTGCGCAATCTCTCTCTGGAGGGTGAGCTTGAGGGCGAGCGCGAGACGGTGGAGGGGCTCTTCCTTGCCTTCCATCACTTGGTGATCGATGCGGTCTCCTGGCGCATTCTGGCCGAAGATCTGGCCCGGGTGAGCAGGGGCGAGCCGTTGCCCGCCAAGGGCAGCAGCTATCGCCAGTGGGGCGAGGGGCTCGCGGCCTATGCCAAACGGGAAGAGGATCAGCTTGGCTTCTGGCTGGCGCAGGGGGAAGGCAGCCAGGGTCACCTGCTGGAAGCGGCGCGCGCCGCCGATGGCCGCGCCGCCGCCAGCCTGCTGCAACTGAGTCAGGAGACCACTGCCCGGCTCATCGACACCGCCAACCAGGCCTACTTCACCCGTGTGCCCGACCTGCTGCTGGCTGCACTGACCCGTACCCTGAGCGAGCAGGGTTACGGCAGCCGTCACTGCGTGATGCTGGAAGGGCATGGCCGTGAGGCCATCGATGCCGAACTGGATGTGAGCCGTACCCTCGGCTGGTTCACCAGCACCTACCCGCTGGCGCTGGCGGATGCCGGAGCGTGGGATGCGCTGGTGTGCGCCACCAAGGAGCAGCTGCGCGCCGTGCCGGACAAGGGGGTGGGCTTCAACGCCCTGCGATTGCACCACCCACGAGGCTGGGCACTGCCCGAAGCCCTGATCGTCTTCAACTACCTGGGGGTCAGCCATCAGGGCGAGGCTGCTCAGCCCTGGCAGCCTCTGCCGCTGGCACCGGGGGCCCCCACGTCCCCTGACAACCTGCCGCGCGAGCTGGTCAGTCTGCATGGGGGCGTGTTTGATGGCCGCCTCACCCTGCGCCAGGTGGGCGCCCTCAACCAGCAGGCGAGCGACGCCCTGATGGCGCGGCTGGCGGACAACCTGACGGCGCTGGTGGAGCACTGCTGCACGGTGACGTCTCCGCGCCATACCCCGAGCGACTTCCCGGGGCTTGGCCTCTCGCAAGCCGCGCTCGATGGGGTGCTGAGCGAGCGCGAGGTGGAGACCCTGCTGCCCATGACCTCGCTTCAGCAGAGCATGTTCCATCACAGGGCGCTGCTGCCCCGAGATCACGCCTATCACCTGCAAACCGAGATGGACTATCACCAGCCGCTGGACGTGGCGGTCTACCGTCAGGCCTGGCAGGGGCAGATCGCCTGCTGGCCGGTCCTTCGCAGCGAACTGGTGCTGGCGGATGGGGTGGCGCTGCAGCGCATCTTGAAGCGCGCCGAGTTGCCATTCCACTATGAGGACTTGTCCGAGGTAGGGAATGAGGCGGGAGAGGCCGAGGCACGGGTCCAGGCCTATCGCGAGCAGGATCTGGCCCGCCCGATCCCGCTCGATCAGGCGCCCCTGCTGCGCCTTGCCTGCTTCAAATTGGCCTCCGATCACCACAAGGTGATCTTCAGCGCCCATCACGGCGTGCTGGATGGCTGGAGCGGCCCCGTGTTGCTGGGTTCTTTGCATCGCGGCTATCAGGCGCTGATGAACGGCCTGTTGCCGCAGGGCGAGCCGGATACCGCCTGGCTCGAGTTTGGCCGCCATATCGCCAGCCAAGCCCGCAGCGCCGAGGCTTACTGGCAGGGGCGGGAGGAGCTGCTAACAAAGCCTAACGATCTCGCCTGCCTGTTCGGGGTGACGCTGGACGCTCGCGCAAGCGGGCGCCATACCCAGCTGCGACCGGCGGTGTGCGCCACGGCGCTGCCGGCCGAGGTAGCGACCTTGCTCGCGCGCCGAGCCCGCGAGCTTGGCGTGACCGCGGGCCTGTTGGCCCAATATGCCTGGCACCGTCTGCTGGCACGCCGCTCTGGCGATGCCGTCACCCTGGTGGGCAACGTGACTCCGGGCCGGGATTACCCCATCGAGGGGATCACCGCAAGCGTCGGGCTCTACATCAACAGCCTGCCGTTGGCGCTTGAGTGGCGCACCGAGCTGACCCTGGCCGAGCATATCGCCCGGTTGCAGACCGACCTGATGGCACTCAATGAGCACGGCACCCAGTCGCTGGCGGCACTGACCAAAGGCCGGTCGCGTCTGTTCCAGAGTCTGTTCGTGTTTGAGAACTACCCCATGCCGGCGGCCCCTGTCGCCCCCGAGCCTCACCAGCTGGTGCCGCGCTTTGGCACCGTGGTGGAGAAGGTGGAGCTTCCTCTGTCGCTCGTGGTCAGCAGCCGGGGCGAGACGCTCCAGCTGCGCCTCGAGTTCGATGGCGAGCAGATCCCCGAGGCCCGGGCAGAGGCGGTGCTGGCCGACTGGCTGGCCGAGCTCGACTGGCTGGCGCAGGCGGACCTGAGCCAGCCGGCCAGCGTGGTGGCGACGGCACAGCCCCCGGTGATGCCGCAGGTGGCCGCCACCAGAGCTGAACCCGGCCTGACGCAACCGCCGGCCGAGGCCCGCATGTTGGTGGCCCTGTGGGAGCGCCAGTGCGGCGTGCCCGGCATCTGGCAGCAGACCCTGTGTGAACTCGGGGTGGATTCGGTGCAGCAGCTCGCCCTGCTGGCGGCCCTCAACGAGGCGTTTGGCCAGGAGCGGGTGCCACTTACCCTGCAGACCCTCAAGGCCCATCCATCCCCCTGCCGGCTCTATCGGCACTGGCTGGTGCGCCAAACGGAGGCAGCGCTATGACCGTGACCATCAAGCATGAGGCTCCGCTCGTGCAAACCCGGCCTGCCCCCCGTGAGGGGGCGGCCAATCTGGGTGCGCGGCTGGCGGCCTGTCTGGCCGCCACCCCGCTGGCCCCCGCCATTCGTATGGGCGGGGAGGGCATCAGTGAGGGCGGATCAGATGAGCAGTGGCTCAGCTACGGCGCGCTCAATGCCAGGATCGGCGAGATTGCCGCCCGATTGCAGGGGCTGGCGGTGGGGGAGCGGGTCGGCCTCTATCTCTCCCGCAGCCCCGATCTGGTGGCCAGCCTGCTAGCCTGCCTGCGGCTCGGCCTCACCTTCGTGCCCCTTGAGCCGGATTTTCCGGTGGAGCGGCTGCAGGGGATCGCCCGCCAGGCGCGCCTGTCGGCGGTGATCTGCGACGGCGACAGGCCGGCTCCCGCCTTCGGCTGTCCGCTGCGCACCCTCGATGGGCTGGCAGCGGCAGGGCCCGTTTCCTGGCCCCAGGTGGATGACGCCCTGGCCGCCTACATGATGTTTACTTCGGGCTCCACCGGCGAGCCCAAGGGGGTGGTCATCAGCCGGCGGGCCCTGCTCTGCTTCCTCGACGGGATCCGCGAGCGGCTCGGGCTCTCACCGAACTGCCACTGGCTCTTCATCACCACCCCGGCCTTCGACATCTCTCTGCTGGAGATGCTGGGGCCGCTCTGGGGCGGTGGCCGGCTCACGGTGGCCGGCGGCGAGCACAACAAGGATCCGCTGGGGATGCTGGCCCTGCTCGAGGCCGACCCCTCCATCAACTGGCTGCAGGCCACCCCGGCCTGCTGGCGCATGCTGCTCAAGGCCGGCTGGCAGGGGCGCAATACCCTCACCGCCCTGTGCGGCGGCGAGGCGCTGGACCCAGGTCTGGCCGAGCAGCTCTGTGTCCGCACCCGACAGCTGTGGAACTGCTACGGGCCGACCGAGGCCACCGTCTGGTCCCTGGTGAGCGAGGTGCGCTGGCCACCGACTGATGGCCAGATCACCATCAGCCACAGCCTGCCCGGCTATCGGCACTGGGTGCTGGACGAAGCGGGGCAGTCGGTAGCAGAGGGGGAGTGCGGCGAGCTCTGCATCGAGAGCCCGGCCCTGTGCGAGGGGTACTGGCGCAAGCCGGCCTTGACCAGCGCGGCCTTCCTGCGCCTTGCCACCCATCGCCTCTATCGCACCGGTGATCGGGTGCGGCGGCTGGGGACGGACCGTTTCCTCTATCTGGGGCGGCGCGACGATCAGGTCAAGCTGCGCGGTTTTCGCATCGAGCTCGGCGAGGTGGAGGCGGGACTGCGCCGCCAGGCCGGGGTGCAGGAGGCGGCGGTGCGTCTGGTGGGCGAGGGGGACGAGGCCATGCTGGTGGGCTACGTGGAGGCGAAAAGCGGGGTGACTCTCAATCGCCTCGCCCTGCGCAAAGGGCTGCAGGCGACGCTGCCGCACTACATGGTGCCGGCACGGCTCATCCTGCTGGATGCCCTGCCCAAAACCGGCAGCGGCAAGCTGGACAGAAAGGCGCTGCCCTTGCCCGAGTAAGTGCCGCGCAGCAGATAAAAAGAAGCCCGCATATGCGGGCTTCTTTGTGGGTACTGATCACGCGGGCTTATTGGGTGATGGGGGCCGCATCGGGTTTGGCCAGCAGCTGCTCGACGTCGTCGATCACCTTGAGGGCCGCCTGGGGGCCGCCGGTGGAGGTCCACAGGGACCCGTCCACGGCACCGAAGCGCTTGCTCTTGATGGCGCCGAGCTGCTGGAAGGCCGGGGTCTGCTCGGCCTGCTTCATGGCATCCACCGCGTCGCCGCTGGCGCTCAGGGTGCCGATCACCAGCCAGTCGCCGTCCAGCAGGTTGAGGGATTCGAGGCTCAGGGCCGGGGAGTGGGGGGTCTTGTCACCGATCTGGTGGGTCGGTCGGGTCAGCCCCATCTCTTCCACCACGCTGCTGGCGAAGGTGCCGCTGTGCATGTAGCTCGGGCCCTTGGGGTTCCAGCGCACTATGCTCAGGCGTTCGCCCTGATGCTTGGCGAGCTTGCTGCGGGCTTGCTGCAGGCGGGCATCATACTGGGCGAGGAAGGTCTTGGCTTCGGCGTCCCGGTTCAGCACGTGGGCGCTGCGATTGAAGATCTCTTTCCAGGAGTCACCCCAGTTGCCGGTAACGACGGTGGGAGCTATCTCCTTGAGCAGGGCCAGCAACTCGGGCTTGGTCTGGCCGGTGAGGATGAGATCGGGTTCCAGATCGATCAGCTTCTCCAGGTTGGGGTTGTCCAGATCGCCGACCACGGCGATCTCCTTGCCCGCCTGTTGCAGCAGGTAGCGGGGCAGGGTGGACTGGCCGCGGCCATTGACGGTGCCGACCGGTTGCAGCCCCAGGGTCAGGGCGCTGTCCAGATCGATTTCGCTCAGCACCACCACCCGCTTGGGCTGGGCCGGTACGACCTGGGTCTTGCCGTTGGCATCGGTCACCTGACGGGTCTCGCTGCCGGCCTGTGCCTGGAAGCCGACCAGGCTGGCCAGCATCAGCACGGCAGCCAGGGGAGAGGAGATCTTCATCGTTACATCCTTCTTGGTGAAATCAGTGGAACACTGGGTCCCAAACGGGCGAACTCATGCTACCACAAATTCAAATGATAAGAATTGTCATTTGTGTTTGTGGCGTGGAGAGGGGACGGTTTGTTACCATGCTGGCTAACCAACCAAGGGCTCTTCGTGATGTTGATTGCCACTGCGCCAGCCTGTTCACTGGACCGCTTTATCGTGCAGGCCGACAGCCTGCCGCTGCCCGGCGCGGCGCATCTGGTGCTGCAACGGGTCTGCTTTGACCCAGCCGCCTTCACCCCGGCCTGCTACGACGCGGCCGGCATGGTGCTGCCCGCCAGCTTGCAGCGCGCGGTCCCCAAGCGGCTGGGGGAGTTTCTGGCGGGGCGTCTTGCGGCCCGCGAAGCCCTGCGCCCCTTCAACCTCGCGGATCACCCCGTGGCCATCGGCAACGCCCGCGAACCCTGCTGGCCTGCGGGGTTTGAGGGCAGCATCAGCCACAGCCTGTTGCAGGGGCGCGGCATGGCCCTGTGCGCGGTGCGCCCGGGTCGGGCGGGGATGGGGTTGGATCTGGAAGGCTGGCTGGCAGAGGGGCAGGCCAGCGAGCTCTGGCCCGGCATTGCCAGCGGGGAGGAGTGGGGGCGGCTGGCGGCAACTGCCCCTGCCATCGGCCTGAGCAGGGCTGAGGCGCTCACCTTGATTTTTTCGGCCAAGGAGAGTCTGTTCAAGGCGCTCTACCCCAGGGTGGGGCGCTATTTTGACTTTCTCGATGCCCGCTGGCTGACCATGACGGAGCAGACCCTCACCCTCGAACTGGTGGACGGGCTGACCCCGGATCTGCCCGCCGGTTGGCGCTGCACGATCTACTGGCAGCCAATGTACTGGCAGACACAGCATTGGCAAACAGGGCACTTGCAAACACTGCCGGGCGGGGTGCTCACCAGCCTGCTGCTGTGAGTGGCGGTGCGCCGAGCTGCAAACATAAAAAAACCGCCTTTCGGCGGTTTTTTTATGGGGCTCAGGCCGGTTGGCGCATGGCAAAGGCGTGCGGTCTGCGGCGCGGCACTATGATGGGGGCGCCGTCGCCGGGGGCGTGCAGTATGTCCACGTCGGTCTGATAGAGGCGGTCGATGAGGGACTTGGTCACCACCTCGCGGGCCGGCCCCATGGCCTGGATGCCGCCATCTCCCAGCGCGATCAGCTCGTCGCAGTAGCGGGCGGCGGTGGCGAGATCGTGGATGACGATGAGCACCGTCTTGCCCTCGGCGGTGATCTGGTGGATGGCCTCCATCACCTCGGTCTGGTGGCCGATGTCGAGGGCGCTGGTCGGTTCATCCAGCAGGATGATGTCCGAATCCTGGGCCAGCACCATGGCGAGCCACACCCGCTGGGCCTGGCCGCCGGAGAGGGAGCTGGCGCTCTGCTGCAGAATGTCGCCGAGCTGCATCCGCTCGCAGGCCCAGCGCACCATGCGCGCATCCTCCTCGCTCCACTGATTGAACCAGCCCTGATGGGGATGGCGGCCGTACTGCACCAGTTGCTCGACCTGGATGCCGGCGGGCACCAGCGGGCGCTGGGGCAGGTAGGCGAGCTCGCGGGCCAACGCCTTCTTGCCGTAGCTTGCCAGCGGTTTGCCCTTGAGCAGGATCTCGCCGGCCTGCTGCTGCTCCTGGCCTGCCAGCAGTTTGAGCAGGGTGGACTTGCCGCCGCCGTTGGGGCCGACGATCCCCACCAGCTTGCCCTGGGGAATGGTGAAGGAGATGTCGTTGAAGACGGGCTTGTGCTGATAGCCAAATTGCAGGTGATTGATGGTGAGCGTCATCAGGTGGCCCTCGGTCGGTCTTGAAAATGGATGAATGGCATCGTCAGTCGGCCTTCTGGCGGTCTTTGAGCAGGATGAACAGCAGCAGCAGGCCGCCGAGAATACGGGTCATGATGCCGGTGGCCACTTCGTGGGGGCTGGCCAGCACCCGCACCAGGGTGTCGCTGGCCAGCAGCAGCAGGGCGCCGCACAGGGCGGCAATCCACAGCGGTACGATGCGATCCCGGCTGAGCCAGGAGGCGAGCACCGGGGCCGCCATGGCGATGAACACCACGGGGCCACCGATGGCGGTGCCGAGCGCCGCCACGACGATGGCCTGGGCCAGCACGCCGAGCTGCACCCGGTTGACGTTCACCCCCAGACTCTGGGCGGTGACGGGGCCGAGGCGCAGTACGCCGAGGGCCCGGGAGAGATAAATGATCCAGGGGCAGACCAGCAGGATCAGGATCCCCACCGGCAGCACAGTGCTGTAGCCCTGGCCGACGAAGTTGCCCATGTTCCACAGGTAGAGGCTGGTGAGGTGCACCAGCGACTGGGTGGACATCACGAACTGGCCGATGGCGTTCATCAGCTCGGAGACGCCGATGCCGATCACCACGAACAGGTAGCCCTGCTCCCCCGGCTTGTTGCACAGGACATAGAGCACGGCGGCGGCAAACAGGGCGCCAAGCGGGGCGGCCCACCAGGGCCAGCTGCCGAGGGTCAGGTAAAGGGAGAAGGCGATGATGGCCAAGGAGGCCCCCTCGTTGACCCCGATCATGTCCGGGGTGGCGAGGCGGTTGCGAATGAGGGTCTGCACCAGGCAGCCGGAGAGGCCCATGGCCGCTCCCGCCACCAGCACGGCGACGATGCGCGGCAAGCGGATCTTGAAGACGGTCACCTCGCTCAGCCGGTTGCCCTCGCCAAGCAGGGTCTGGATCACCCCCAGCATGGTGAGCTTGCCGGAGCCCAGGGTCAGCGCCAGCAGGGAGAGCAGCACCAGGGCGACCAGCAGCCCCAGGGTGATCAGCCAGGCGCGGCGGTGCAGCAACAGGGTACGGCTGCCAACGCGCAGGCAGACGGTGCCGGTGGGAAGCGCCGTGTTGAGGGAGGGATGGATGGGATTGTTCATGAGGCAGGCAACCTTATTTGACGGCCAGCAGGGAGCGGAAGCCGCCGCTGCGCACCACCAGGATGAGCACGGGGGCACCGATCAGCGCCAGGATCACCCCGTTGGGCAGCTCGAACGGCTGGATCAGCCAGCGCGCCAGGATGTCGGCACCTAGCAGGAACAGCACCCCGAACAGGGCGGAGAAGCGCACCTGGATGGCGAGGCGTACCGGCTCCACCAGGCGGGCGCAGTAGGCGGCGATAAAACCGACGAAGCCGATGGGACCGGCGATGGCGATGGCGCAGGCGGTAAACAGGGTGGCGGCCAGGAGCACGCCGATGCGCACCCGGGTCGGCCGGATGCCGAGCGCCAGCGCCTGGTTGTCCCCCATCTGCATCAGGGTAAGCTGACGACAGAGCGCCAGGGTCAGCAGCAGGCCGAGCAGGGCAAAGGGCATCACGGTGAGTACCGCATCGAGATCCGAGGCGGCCAGCGACCCCAGATTCCAGAAACGGAACTGCTCCAGCACCACCTGGTTGGAGAGCAGCAGGAAGTTGGAGAGGCCGCCGAAGGTGGCGGAGAGGGCGACCCCCACCAGGATGAGCTTGAGGGGGTTGGAGCGCCCCACCATCAGGCCGAGGCCGAGCACGATGAGGTTGCCGAGCAGGGCCCCCATGCCGGACCAGAGCAGGTAACCGTAGGCGGATTCGACGCCAAAATAGGTGAGGCCGATCACCAGGGCGAACACGGCGCCGGCGTTGACCCCGAGCAGGCCGGGTTCGGCCAGTGGATTGCGGGTGGCGCTTTGCAGCATGGAGGCCGCCAGCGCAAGACAGACGCCCACCACCAGGGCACACAGGGTGCGGGGCAGACGCAGGGTATGAACGATCATGGCGAGCTTTTCATCGGCCATGAGGGCGGGATCGCCCAGCAGAAATCCGGCGACCTCGCGGCCACCATAGACACCGGCGCCGGTGGCCAGTGAGAGACAGATGAGCAGGAACAGGAGAACCACTCCCAGCCAGAACAGGTGTGTTTGGTGTCTGTGCACCCGGCTACTCCTTCACGTCGAGGCAATAACAGCAGAAAAGGGAGCCCTGACGGGCTCCCTGCGGGGTTTACAGCTTGTAATCCACGCCGGCGTAGACGGTACGACCTTCCAGAATGAAGTCGGCGTCGGTAGCGACCTGGTCACGCTTGGTGTTGGTGAGGTTGGTGATGCCCAGCTTGAAGTCGAGCGCCGGGGTGACCTTCCACTTGGTGTTGACGTCCAGGGTCTGGTAGCTGTCGGACTTGAGCGCCTGGGAGTTGTGCATCGGCACCTTGATGAACTGGCTGCCTACGTACTGCCAGGCCAGGTTGGTGCTGACGATCTCGGTGGCCTGCCAATCCAGGCTCAGGTTGCCGGTGTGATCCGGGGTCTTGGCCAGATCGTCGCCAGTGCTCTTGTCTTCGGAGTCCAGCATGGTCCAGTTGCCGGTCAGCTTGAGGTCGTCCATCACATCGACCCAGCCGGTCAGCTCCAGCCCCTTGACCCGGGCCTTCTTGACGTTGAGGTAGGTCATCACGCTCGGACGGTAGCCCGGGCCCCACTGATCGCTCTGGATCAGATCCTCGATGTCGTTGTGGAAACCGGTGAGGCCGGCGCCAAAGCGATCGGCTTCATAGGCGGTGCCCAGCTCGTAGCTGACGGCGGTTTCCGGTTTCAGGTCCGGGTTGCCGATCACCTTGCAGGCGCCGCGGCAGGCGGTGGTGGCGAAGCCTTCGCTGGACTGGGCCAGGGTCGGGGCCTTGAACGCCTTGCCGGCGCCGCCCTTGATCACCCACTCGTCGCTCAGCTTGTAGAGCGCATAGGCGCGCGGGCTGAACTCGTTGCCATAGGTCTCGTGGTGATCCAGACGACCGGAGAGGGTCAGCGCCAGATCCCCCAGGCTGAACTCGTCCTGCAGGTAGAGGGCGCTCTGGCTCGCATCCACGCTGCCGCTGGTGATGCTGCGGCTGTGCTCCAGCTCGGTTTTGCGGAATTCCGCGCCTGAGGTCAGCAGGTGATCCCCGAGGTAGCCGCTCAGCTGGCCGTCGACCGTGTGGTTGGTCTGGGTGACATCGGCGGCGCCGCCGTTGAGCTGGGAGTCATCCATCAGATCGGTCTGCTCGAAGTAGTAGCGGGCACGGCTGTCGAAGTGCTCCCAACGACCGTTGTGGGTCAGCCCCAGGCTCAGGCGATCGAGTTTTTGCACGTTGTGCGGGGTGGCCGGGGCAGTGGGGGCGCGCGGCACGTTGTTGAAATAGCTGTCCATGTCGTTCTGGTTGTAGCCCAGATCGAACTCCACATCCTGGTTGTCGGCCACCAGCCACTTCAGGCTGGAGAGCATGTTGACCACTTCCCGTTTCTCCAGTGCATCGGCGTCCTTGTTGTTGGACTGATCGCTGTGCCAGCGGTCGCGCTGATAGCCTTCCACCACCAGGCTGCCGAGCAGCTTGTTGTCGATCAGGGCGCCGGAGACGAAGGCGTTGCCACGGTTGGCATCACCACCATCACCCTTGGTGGGCATGGTGTGGGTGTAGCCGAAGGCCGCCTCGGTCTGCTCCTTGGCCTGGCGCAGGATCACGTTGACCACGCCGCCGAGGGCGTCGGCGCCATAGAGGGAGGAGACGGGACCGCGGATCACCTCGATGCGCTCGATGGCGGCCATGGGGATGGAGCTCAAGTCGAAGTCATTGCCAAACGAGCTGCCCAGGGTTTCGCGGGCGTTGACCCGTTTGCCGTTGATCAGCAGCAGGGTGTAGTCGCCGCCCATGCCGCGGATCTTGATCTCGCTGCGGCCGGTGGGGTTGGTGCCGATGATGTTGACGCCGGGCACGTGCTTGAGTGCTTCGCCGATGTTGTTGGCGTTCATCTTGTCCAGATCGGCGCGGGTTACCACAGAGACGCTGGCCGGGGCGGAGAGTTCGGTGTGCTGGGTCTGGGTGGCGGTGACCACCATGGTCTCGTTGGCCTTGACCGCTTCGGCCTGGGCCAGGCCCGGCAAGGCAAACAGGCCGAGGGAGAGCAAAATCGGGTTCAAGCGAAATACGCCAGGCTGCAACTGCATAGTCAAAACTCCATGAATAAAACAGAGGTTATGGGGTCCGGCTCTGGGGCCGGTGGCTCACTGACTTCCTTGTCTGGCGGTGCCAGACTCGGGGTTATTGTTATTCCTTGTCTGTGCCAGCCCCTTGAGCAGGAGCCAGACACCGCCGCAAGCCAGCAGGCCGCAGCCGATATTGATCCAGGCCAGATGGGCAAATCCGTTCAGCACGCCGCTTTGATCCGACACCAGCAATCTGGCGGAGAGCAGGCTGCCGAGCCCGGCCGCCACATTGGTGACCGTGCCCTGAAAAGACATGAAGGCGGCGCGTTGATGGGGGGCCGGGATGGAGGCCGTGATGGCGAGGGTAGTGCTGGCGCGGGCCGAGCTCAGCGCCATGAACAGGGTGAACAGCAGGTAGACGGGCACGCCGACCGGCATGGCAAAACCGAGCAAGGTGATCAGCGCCAGCAGCAGGCTGGTGATCAGGATGGCGGCCTGGGCCCGGCCCTGATCAATCCAGCCGCCGCACAGCCGCATGGTGGCCATGCTGGCGAGGCCGCCGCACAGATAGAGGGCGGCGATCTGCTCGCGGGGGAACGCCAGGTTGAACTGGAAGTAGTTGGCAAAATGCGGGATCAGCAGGAAGTGGCCGAACATCTGTAAACAGAGGATGAACAGGGCGCCCTGGCAGAGTGGGGAGGCCAGCAACTGGCGCAGGCCGCTGCCGTGAGGGGCGCGGCTGACCGGCAGCGAAGGCAGCAGGATGGCGCAGAGCAGGGCCAGCAGCAAGCCGCAGACGCCAAACAGCAGGAAGGGGCTCTGCCAGCCAAACCACTGGGCCAGCACCAGGGCGATGGGCACCACCAGGATGGCAGCCAGCGAGAAGGCCATGCCCACGTAGGCGAGGCGGCGGCCCCGCTCGGCAGGCGGCACCAGATCCAGCACGGCTGCCATCAGGATGGCGGCGAGCGGTCCGGCCACACAGCCCGACAGGACGAACAGCACCAGCAGCTGCTGGCTGTTTTGCACCAGGGCGCAGGCCATCAGCAGCAGAAAACGTAAGGTGAGCAACACCAGCAGGGCGGGCTTGCGGTTGACCCGATCGAGCAAGGGGGCGGCGATGAGCCCCATCAGGGCGGCACCCAGAGTAGCACCACCGCTGAAGTAGCCGGTCTGTTCCGGTTGCATGCCGAGGCTGATGACCAGATCCGGTCCGAGCGGCATCACCATCATCATGCTGCCCATGGAGAGCATGTTGACAAGCAGGGCCAGGTGGATAGCGGCGGGGGTGGTGGTCACTGGCTTCATCGACGGCAAGCTCAAAAAAATGAGACCGAATTGTATCCGAGCGTTTTTTTCGTGACAACAAATGGTAATCATTTTTATTTGTGTTATTTGATCTGTCTCCGCTCTTTTCATAGAAAAATGAAGGGCCTGACTTTCACCGGATTCTCCGCTCGCGGGCAAAATCATTGAAAAGCGGGGCGGATGGCCCATGATGACGAGGTGATGAGCAGGCCATGATCCAGTTGGCCGCCGAGTGGGACGGGAGGAGAAGATGAGAAGATGGCGCGGGTTTGGATTCTGGCTGCTGTGGGGGCTCTGGTGCCTGCCGCTGCGGGCCGAGGTGAAGGTGATCCCGGTATTCGAGACCCAGGCGGCGGTGCAGACCCTCAAGGATCTCTATCCGGAGCTGGGGGTGAGCGCCATGGGCAACCAGCTGGTGCTGAGCGGCAGCGCCGCCCAGCTGCAGGAGGCCGAAGCGGCGCTGGCCAAATTCAACCAGCCGCCCCAGAGTCTGCTCATCGAGTGGCGGGTGGACGGCGCTTCCAGCAGTCAGCAGGCCGGTGTGGGGCTGGGCCGGGATGCCGCCAAGCGGCAGTGGCTGCTGGAGGGAAATGCCCAGCAGTATCAGCGCAGCCAGAACGACAGCTGGCAGGTACGCGGCCTGTCGGGTCGGGCCGGTGCTATTGCAGATGGGCACCTATCAGCCGGTCACCTTCTATCAGTGGCGCGGAGGTCAGGTAGTGGGGCTGATGCCGCTGGTGAACGGCCTCTACGCCACGGCTACCCTGATTGGCGACAGGGTGCAGATAGCGCTTAGCAGCGAGCAGGCCAGGCTGGAGCAGGGCACCATCAACCGGGGGCAGAGCGCCACCGAGGTGAGCGGTGCCTCCGGTCAATGGCTGACGGTGGGGGAGCTCTCCACCAGCGCGGTGCAGCAGGGCAGCAGTCTGGGCACCCAGTTGCAGGGGGGCAGTGGCAGTCAGAGCGATCGCCAGACCCTGCAGATCCGGGTCACGCGCCAGTGAGGTGCCAGACTGATTTCGTCGTTCCTCGGGTGCCTGGCCATTCTGGTTGAACCTGTCTGATCAGTTGCTGGCGTGGGGCTGATCGGCCGCGTATTCACGCAGCTGGCGGCTGCGCAGCAGATACCAGAGCGACCAGAGGGTAGCGACCAGCACCAGAGCGGTGGGCCAGCTGAACGACCACTTCTGCAGATTGAGGCTGTGCAGTTGCATCAGCAGGCCACTGACGGCAGAGCAGAGCAGCAGCAATGGGCTGTGGCGCCTGAGCCAGGCCCGGAGGCTGCGGGTCTGCTGATAGGTGCCGCCGCAGGCGAGCAGCGCCAGTATGGCTGGCACGTCGGTCAGCAGGCTGATGTAGAGGGCGAGCCGGTCCGGGTAGAAGAGGGTCAGGATGGCGCTGCCGCTCTCGCGGGTGACGCCGGCCATCAGAAACAGCCAGACCGAGCGGGTCAGCAAGAGGGCGATGGGCCAGAACCAGAGCGGGGGACGCAGCTGGCCGTGATCGTCGTATCTGTGTTCGGGGTAGAGGGTCATGGTTGCCCGGGGTCGTCAGTGCAAAGGATGAAGGGGATATGGGGCGAAGGGGCGCCCTTTGCAAGGCGGGCGAGGGGCGGGAATTAATCGGGGGGCCATGCCCCCCAATCCGCTTATCGCTTTTCGTGTCAAGCCGCCGGCGTCACAGCCAGCCTTTTCGCTTGAAGAACAGACCGGTGCCGAGCGACGACATCACCATCAGTACCAGTGAGAGCGGATAGCCGTACTCCCAGGCGAGCTCCGGCATGCGGCCGAAGTTCATGCCGTAGATACTGGCGATGAGCGTCGGCGGCAGGAAGATGACCGCGGCCACCGAGAAGATCTTGATCACCTTGTTCTGCTCCAGGTTGGTGACACCCATGGAGGCTTCCAACTGGAAGTTGATCTTGTCGAACAGGAACTGGGTGTGGGGCAACAGAGACTCCACGTCGTGCAGCATCTCGTCGATCCACTTGTTCTGCTCGTTGCTCATCCGCTGGCGCAGGCTGCGCTTCAAGAAGCGCAGAGCGCGACGGGTATCGTGCAGGGAGAGACGGATCTGGCCGTTGGCCTCTTCCTGGGCCATCAACTCCTTGAGCATGGGATTGATCTGATCCGGCTCGAAGATCTGATCGGCGGTGTTTTCCAGGGTCTTGTAGCCATCTTCGATGAGATCGGAGAGGTATTCCACCTTGAGGTTTTGCACCTCCAGCAGGATGTCGAGGGCGTCCTCCACCTCCAGCCGATCCTGACGCATATAGTGGCGCAGCAGGCGCACCAGGCCGATGTCATCCTCGCGGATGCTGATCAGCAGGTTGTTGCGCAGGGTAAAGGAGACGTGGACACCCTTGGTGTCACGGCCCGATCCGCTGGGGAAACAGGGAGTGAATGTGCAGACCGTCGGTATCCCAGTAGAAACGGGCGGATGCTTCGATGTCATCCAGCTCCTCCTTGTCAGGCACCTCTTCCAGAAACAGGCCCGTCAACCATTCTCGTTCCGCCGTGTCCGGCTTGTAGGCATCCAGCCAGACGGTGTTATCAGGCACTATGTCGTCAGGCCCGAGCGTGACTATGTCCAGTACCTTGTTATTGAGAATGTAGGCGGTGATCATCTGTCCCCCCTTAAGAAGTCATGGGTAATCAGGGATGGTTGCACAGGTCATGCGGCCTTAGAGCGCGTAGAAAGCGATCCCGTGGACAAGCTGAACGGGCCGATGGAAAACCTGAATGCGGCGAACTATACAGGGGCGGGCCGCGCTTGTCAGGGCCTATTCATCGGAGGTTCAGCCTGTTCGCTCAAAAAAACAGCGAGGTCGGAGCAGCCACGCCGACCTCGAAACGGGTGATCCCGGCGCCGCCTCCTTTATTCCCCCTGGCACGCGGGAGGAGTCGGGCTCACCGGCCGGGATGGCGGGCTGCCGGTGGCCCTGCGACAACACCCGGCCGTGCGCCTTTCATCTCATATATTGCAATAGTTGGGGCCGCAGCCACCTTGTGGCGGCCTCCAGACGATCTGCCAGGGCTGCGCATCCTTGTTATCTGCAGAGGTCTGCATGGGCAAGCCTGTTACATGTTGGGATAGTTGGGGCCAGAGCCGCCTTGTGGCGGTGTCCAGACGATATTCTGGCTCGGATCCTTGATGTCGCAGGTCTTGCAGTGGATGCAGTTGGCCGCGTTGATCTGCAGGCGGGGCAGGCTCTCCGAGCCCAGGATCTCGAACACCCCGGCCGGGCAGTAGCGCTGGGCGGGTTCGGCCCAGGTGGGCAGGTTGACCGCCACCGGGATAGTCTCATCCTGCAGCTTGAGGTGGCAGGGTTGATCCTCGTCGTGGCTGGTGTTGGCGAGATAGACAGACGAGAGCTTGTCGAAGCTGAGCCTGCCGTCCGGCTTGGGATAGTCGATGGGCTGGCAGCGGCTGGCCATGCGCAGCTGGCGGTAGTCCGGTTCCTTGTCCAGCAGGGTGAACGGCGACGAGCGAGCAAACAGCCGCTGCTCCAGCCAGTTGAAGGCGCCGCCGAGCCAGGGGCCCCAGCGGTGCAGGGCGGCGCCGAAGTTGCGCGCTGTTTTCAGCTCCAAGGCCAGCCAGCTCTGTTGCAGCGCATCGCCGTATTCGGCCAGATCCCGCCCTCCTTCATCACCGCCGCGCAGACTCATGGCGACTGTCTTGGCCGCCAGCATGCCGGACTTCATGGCGGTGTGGATCCCCTTGATGCGGGAGAAGTCGAGGGTGCCGGCATCGCAACCGATGAGCAGGCCGCCGGGAAAGTGCATGCGGGGCAGGGAGTGCCAGCCTCCCTTGGCGATGGCGCGGGCGCCGTAGCTGATGCGCTCGCCCCCCTGCAATGCCGCGGCGATGAGCGGGTGATGCTTGAGGCGTTGAAACTCGTCAAACGGGCTGAGCCAGGGATTGCGATAGTTGAGATCGACGATGAGACCGACCGCCACCTGATCCTGCTCCATATGATAGAGATAGAAGCCGCCCTGGCTCTTGTCTTCCTTCCCCTCAGAGAGCGGCCAACCGCTGCCGTGCAGCACCCGGCCCGGTTTGCCCTGACCTGGGGGGAGCTGCCACAGCTCCTTGAAGCCGATGGCGTAATGCTGCGGCTGGGCGGTGTTTTCCAGCTGAAAATCGGCGATCAGCTGCTTGCCGAGATGGCCGCGCGCCCCTTCGGCAAACAGGGTGTAGCGACCGAGCAGCGCCATACCGGGCACGTGATCCGCTTTCGGATTGCCCGCCCGATCCAGCCCGAGATCGCCGGTGATCACACCCTTGACCCGTCCCGCTTCCATGATGAGTTCGCTTGCGGTAAAACCCGGGTATATTTCGACTCCCAGCTGTTCGGCCTGCTGACCGAGCCAGCGACAGAGGTTGCCGAGGCTGATGATGCGGCTGCCCTCGTTGTGCATGCGTGGCGGCACCGCCCAGTTGGGCAGTTGCAGGGCGCGGCTGTCGCTTTGCAGCAGGTGCACCTGATCGTCATTGACCTCGACCCCGAGCGGGGCTTGTTGCCAACTCTCTGGCAGCAGCTCCTTGAGGGCGACGGGATCCAGCAGGGCGCCGGAGAGCAGATGGGCGCCGATCTCAGCTCCCTTCTCCAGCAGGCAGACCGACAGCTCGGCATTGTGTTGTTTGAGGGCGATGGCGGCACTGAGTCCCGCCGGACCGCCACCGACGATGACGACATCAAATTCCATTGCTTCGCGTTCCATCTTGCCTCTGTGCTCGACTTGGCCTAGGGTAGTGCTGGTAGTTTACGTAAACGTAAAGTAAATGTAAGCAAAAAAATGTGAGGGTTTTCATGGATTCACTCAACAGAAGCGAGGGATGCGCATCATGAAGCTGCTGGTCGCGGTCAAGCGGGTGCTGGATTACAACGTCAAGGTCCGGGTCAAGAGCGATGGCTCAGACGTGGAGCTGGCCAACGTCAAGATGGGGATCAACCCGTTTTGTGAAATTGCGGTGGAAGAGGGGGTCAGGCTGCGCGAAGCCGGCGTGGCGAGCGAGCTGGTGGTGGTGACCTTCGGCCCTGAGGCGGCGGCTGAACAACTGCGTCACGCCCTGGCGCTGGGGGCGGATCGGGCGCGTCATTACGTGACTGGCGAGACCCTGACCCCGCTCACCGTGGCTAGCGCCCTGCAACAGGTGTGCGAGCTGGAGCAGCCCGATCTGGTGCTGCTCGGCAAGCAGTCCATCGATTCTGACAACAACCAAGTGGGCCAGATGCTCGCCGCCCTCAATGACTGGCCGCTCGCCACCTTTGCCTCCGCCATCAAGCTGGTGGAGGGGGAATTGCAGGTGACCCGCGAGATCGACGGTGGCCTCGAGACCCTCGGCATGCCGCTGCCGGCGGTGGTGACCGTGGATCTGCGCCTCAACGAGCCGCGCTTTGCCTCGCTCCCCAACATCATGAAGGCCAAACGCAAGCCGCTCGAGAGCGCGCCCTTCGCCGCCCTCGGCGTCGAGCCGGCCCGGTCAGACCCGGCTGCTCGGGGTGATGGCCCCCGCTGCCCGCAGCGCCGGCATCATGGTGGGCTCGGTGGACGAGCTGCTGGACAAACTCAAGCACGAAGCGAAGGTACTCTGATGCTGTCAGCAATCAACAGAACCCCGCCCGCCGGTGACAAGCTCGGGGGCGTGATGGGCGCACAGGCAGGGACATCAACGGACGATAGCAAGGGGCAGTCATGAGTGTATTGATCATTGCCGAACATCATCAGGGCCAGTTGGCCGACAACGTGGCCCGTCTGGTCACCGCCGGGAGCCAGCTGGGCGGCGAGGTGCATCTGCTGTTGCTGGGGCAGGGGCTCACCGAGGCGGGCGAGCAGGCCGCCGCCCTGCAGGGAGTGAGCCGGGTACTGCTGGCCGAGCACCCCATGCTGGCGGAGGGGTTGAGCGACGGGGTCGATCCGCTCTTGGCCCACATCGCGCGGGATTATCAGCACTGCCTGATGGCCGCCAGCACCCAGGGCAAGGATCTGCTGCCGCGGGTGGCGGCCCGGCTCGGGGTGGAGATGCTCTCCGAGGTGACCGGCATCGAGAGCGGCGACACCTTCCTGCGCCCCATCTACGCGGGCAACGCCGTGGCCCGGGTGGCCAGCAGCGCCCCCATCAAGGTGCTGACCATCCGGCCCACTGCCTTCGCCAAGGCGGCGAGCGGCGGCCAGGCTCAGGTAGAGCGGTTGCCGGTGAGCGAGGTGGCCTGCCGTACCCGCCTCATCGAACGGCGCGCCGTGCGCTCCGCCAGACCCGAGCTCGCGGCGGCGCGGGTGGTCGTCTCCGGCGGGCGGGCACTGGGCTCCAAGGCGCAGTTCGCCCTGATCGAGGCGCTGGCCGACAAGCTGGGCGGCGCGGTGGGGGCATCGCGGGCCGCGGTGGATGCGGGCTTTGTCGCCAACGATCTGCAGGTGGGCCAGACCGGCAAGGTGGTGGCTCCCGAGCTCTACATCGCGGTCGGTATTTCCGGCGCCATCCAGCATCTGGCGGGGATGAAGGAGTCGAAGGTGATCGTCGCCATCAACAAGGACAGCGAGGCCCCCATCTTCCAGGTGGCCGACTACGGGCTGGTGGGGGATCTCTTCACCTTGCTGCCGGAGCTCACTGCCAAGCTGTAACCTGGTGAAAAAAGGGGGCCGGGGGCATTGAGCACCGGCAAGCGCCCGTTTCCACGCATGTTCTCTGCAAGCCCTGACCCGTTCAGGGCTTTTTTCTGCCAACTGCGCTGGCGGCGGGTCGACAAAAGGTTGAGCCAGCTCCCAAAAAGCCTTTGATCCGGGGGCTGCACTTGTGTAAAACCAGACAAGTCACCGATCACACTCATCCACTCACGGAAAGCGTCATGAGCAAACAGATTTACAACTTCTGCGCCGGCCCCGCCATGTTGCCGGTCGAAGTCATGGAGCGCGCCCAGCGCGAATTTTGTAATTTCCAGGGGCTGGGAGCCTCGGTCATGGAGCTTTCCCACCGCGGCAAGCCCTACATGGCGGTCGCCGCCAAGGCCGAAGCCGATCTGCGCGAGTTGCTGGCGGTGCCAGACAACTACAAGGTGCTGTTCATGCACGGCGGCGGCCGTGGCCAGTTCTCCGCGGTGCCCATGAACCTGCTGGGGGGCGCCAACAAGAAGGCTGACTATCTGCTGACCGGTGTCTGGGCTGCGAGTGCCGTGGACGAGGCGCGCAAGTACGGCGATATCCAGACCTTTGACGGGGTGGCCAAGAGTGCCGAGGGTATCTCCCACCTGCTGCCGACCCCGACGTTTCGCGCCGATGCGGCCTATGTGCACTACTGCCCGAACGAAACCATCGACGGCATCGAGATGTTCGACATCCCGGCAACCGGTGATGTGCCGCTGGTGGCGGATCTCTCCTCCACCATCCTCTCCCGTCCCATCGACGTGAGCCGCTTCGGCATCATCTATGCCGGCGCCCAGAAGAACATCGGCCCCTCTGGGCTGGCCATCGCCATCGTGCGCGATGATCTGCTGAACCAGGCCCGCGCCGATGTGCCGTCGATCTTCGACTACCAGCTCACCGCCAAGAATGACTCCATGTTCAACACCCCGCCCACCTACGCCTGGTATCTGGCCGGGCTGGTGTTCGAGTGGTTGAAAGAACAAGGCGGCCTCGCCGCGATGGAAGCGCGCAACAAAGAGAAGGCCGATTTCCTCTACGGCTATCTCGATCAGTCGAGCTTCTATGGTAACCAGGTGGATGCCAGCTGCCGTTCGCGGATGAACATCCCGTTCCAGCTGAAAAATGCCGAGCTGGACAAGCTGTTCCTGGCCGAATCGGAAGCCGCCGGCCTGCTGGCACTCAAGGGCCACCGCATCGTCGGCGGCATGCGCGCCAGCCTCTACAACGCCATGCCGCTGGAAGGGGTGAAGGCGCTGGTCAGCTTTATGGACGGCTTTGCCAAGCGCCACGGTTGAGGCGTTTTTCCCCGATTGCCGACGCCGGGGACTCCCCGGCGTCTGTTTTTTCCGTGATGCCGGACCGGCCGCCTCCGCGGCCTGCTTTTGTGCCACCCGCAGTCTTGCCGAGCAGGGCGCGGGCTGCTAACGTCCGGTCAGGTCATTTTTTTGAGATCGTACAGGAAGTCTATGAATTCGTTGCGTTTGGAACCTATTTCTCGTGTGGCCGGTGAGGTCAATCTGCCCGGCTCCAAGAGCGTGTCCAACCGGGCGCTGCTGCTGGCAGCCCTGGCCCGTGGCACCACCCGGCTCACCAACCTGCTCGACAGCGATGACATTCGTCACATGCTGGCGGCGTTGACCCAGCTCGGGGTCAAATACAAGCTCTCCGCCGACAAGACCGAGTGCACCGTGCACGGTCTGGGTCGCAGCTTTGCGGTATCGGCGCCGGTCAATCTGTTCCTCGGCAACGCAGGCACCGCCATGCGACCGCTGTGCGCAGCGCTGTGTCTGGGCTCCGGCGAATACACCCTGGGCGGGGAACCGCGCATGGAAGAGCGCCCCATCGGTCATCTGGTGGATGCCCTGCGCGAAGCGGGCGCCCATATCCAGTACCTGAAGAAAGATGGCTATCCGCCGCTGGTGGTGGATGCCAAGGGGCTGTGGGGCGGTGACGTGCACGTCGACGGTTCCGTCTCCAGCCAGTTCCTGACGGCGTTTTTGATGGCGGCGCCGATGGCGGCTGGTGACACCCGCATCCACATCAAGGGGGAGCTGGTCTCCAAGCCCTATATCGACATCACCCTGCACATCATGAAGCAGTTCGGGGTGGTCATCGAGCACGACAACTACAAGCTGTTCTACATCAAGGGCAACCAGACCTACGTCAGTCCGGGTGACTTCCTGGTGGAAGGGGATGCCTCCAGCGCCTCCTACTTCCTCGCGGCGGGCGCCATCAAGGGTAAGGTGCGGGTCACCGGCATCGGCAAGCACAGCATCCAGGGCGACATCCACTTCGCCGACGTGCTGGAGAAGATGGGCGCCCGCATCACCTGGGGCGATGACTTCATCGAGGCCGAGCAGGAGCCGCTGCACGGCATCGACATGGACATGAACCACATCCCCGATGCGGCCATGACCATCGCCGTGGCCGCACTGTTTGCCGAGGGGCCCACCTCGATTCGCAACATCTACAACTGGCGGGTGAAGGAGACCGATCGCCTGCACGCCATGGCGACCGAGCTGCGCAAGCTGGGCGTCGAGGTGGAGGAGGGGCGTGACTTCATCACCGTCACCCCGCCAGCGCAGCTCAAGCATGCGGCCATCGATACCTACAACGACCACCGCATCGCCATGTGCTTCTCGCTGGTGGCGCTGTCCGATACCACCGTCACCATCAATGATCCGGGTTGTACCTCCAAGACTTTCCCGGACTACTTCGACAAGCTGGCCAGCATCAGTCAGCGCGTGTGATGAACCCAGGCCCGCCTCGCTGCGGGCCTGTTTCTTTGGGCTGTCCCGCTCTGCTACTCCCCTCTTTTCGTCCTCATCTAGCAGTATTATTAAAACTTGCAAGGCAGGATAAGAAAATTCCTTCCTGGATAATGTAATTTTCTATTTACACTGCTGTCCGTGCGGGCTAGATTGAAGTTTCTTTATCGCAGTCATCTAGCAGGAAGCCTTGTCATGCAGCATCAAACCGACGACGTTCGTATCAGTGAAATCAAAGAGTTATTGCCCCCGGTTGCGGTGCTTGAGAAGTTTCCGGCCACCGAGACCGCATCAAGTACCGTCTTTGAATCCCGTCAGGCCATCCATCAGATCCTGGCCGGTGAAGATCAGCGCCTGCTGGTGGTGATCGGCCCCTGTTCCATTCACGACCCCGCCGCCGCGCTGGAGTACGGCAAGCGCCTCAAGGTGCTGCGTGACGAACTCAAGGGCCAGCTGGAGATCGTGATGCGGGTCTACTTCGAGAAGCCGCGTACCACGGTGGGTTGGAAGGGGCTGATCAACGACCCCTACCTCGACAACAGCTGCCAGATCAACGACGGCCTGCGCATCGGTCGCAAGCTGCTGCTGGATCTCAACGACATGGGGCTGCCGACCGCCTCCGAATTCCTCGACATGATCACCCCGCAATACGTGGCGGATCTGATGAGCTGGGGCGCAATCGGGGCCCGTACCACCGAATCCCAGGTGCACCGCGAGCTGGCCTCCGGTCTCTCCTGCCCGGTGGGCTTCAAGAACGGCACCGACGGCACCATCAAGGTAGCCATCGACGCCATCGGGGCCGCCAGTGCGCCGCACCATTTCCTGTCGGTGACCAAGTACGGCCACTCCGCCATCGTCGCGACCCGGGGCAACCCGGACTGCCACATCATCCTGCGCGGCGGTCGTGAGCCGAACTACAGCGCCGCCCACGTGGACGAGGTGGTGAAGGGGCTGGACAAGGCCGGTCTGCCGCAGAAGGTGATGATCGACTTCAGCCACGCCAACAGCAGCAAGCAGTTCAAGAACCAGATGCTGGTGGCCGAGGACGTGGCCGGTCAGCTGCGTGCTGGCAGCCGGGCTGTGTTCGGCGTCATGGTGGAGAGCCATCTGGTGGAAGGGCGTCAGGATCTGGTGGAAGGGTGCGAGCTCACCGTCGGTCAGAGCATCACAGATGCTTGCATCGGCTGGGCCGACACCGAAATCCTGCTGCGCAATCTGGCCGATGCGGTGGCCACCCGCAACGCAGGCTGATTACGGCCTGACTGCGCCGCGTGGCGCGCCTGAACTACGGCATACAAAACAAAAGCGCGACCCTGGGTCGCGCTTTTTTATTGGCCAGAGCGGGCGGCAGGCATGATCACCAGCGGTAGGTCTTGAGCAGCTGCTCGAGCTTGCGGCACTGCTCCACCAGCTGGACGCTGGCGAGGTTGGCGGCGTGGGCCTGACCCAGGGTATCGTTGGAGGTGTTGCGAATGTCGCTCACCGAGCCGTCCACCTCGCTGCAGACCCTGTCCTGCTCCTCGGCGGACTGCGCCATCTGGGCGTTGAGATCGTTGATGCTGCTGATGCGGCTGATGATGTTCTGCATGGCGGCCAGAGTCGCCTCTGTCTTGTGGATGTTCTCGTCCGCTTTGGCCTTGGCATCCCCGATCACCGACACCGCGCTCTGGGCCTCGTTCTGCAGGGCGGCGATCATCTGGGAGATCTCCTCGCTGGCGGCGCGGCTGCGGTTGGAGAGGGCGCGCACCTCGTCGGCCACCACCGCAAAGCCGCGGCCCTGTTCGCCGGCCCGGGCCGCCTCGATGGCAGCGTTGAGGGCCAGCAGGTTGGTCTGATCCGCAATGCCCTTGATCACCTCCAGCACCCCGTCGACCGCCAGACAGCGATTGTCGAGCTGCTGGATCACCTTGTCGACTCGCTCGATCTCTGCCGACATCTCGCCCATGTCGTTGATGGAGTGCTGGGCAAGGCGACTGGTGTTGGCAGCATCCTGGTTGGTGAGGGCGGAGAGCTCGGCGCTCTTGCGGGCGTGCTCGCGCACCTCGTGGGAGCTGGCGGCCAGCTCGCTCACGGCGGCGGCCACCTGTACCGTCATGCTCTCCTGCTGGCGGGCCGAGCCTTCGGTCTGGGTCGCTACCTGGCGGATCTGGTTGGACTCCTGATAGAGCTGGTGGGTGGCGCTCTCCACCTCCTGCAGGCTGTGACGAAACCCCTGCACCATGTCGCTGACGGCGCGGGTCATCTCGCCCAGCTCATCCCGGTTGGGATTGATCAGGGGGAGGGAGAGATCCCGCTCCTTGGCCATGCGGGTCATGGCCAGCTGCAGATGGCGTACCGGCCGCTTGATGTAGCGCTGCAGCACCCAGCCCAGCAGGCCAAAGCCCAGTCCGAATACCGCCACCAGGCTGCCGCTCAGGATCAGGTTGTTGCGGTGGATCTCGCCGAAGGTGTGGCTGAGATCGTAACTGATGCGCACCGCCCCCATGACGGTCCCTTCCGCCACCTGGTGGCAGGTGGTGCACTGGGTACCGCGGTACTCCTTGTAGGCCTTGAAGGGTTTGATCAGGGTGAGCTGGTTGCCCTGCTGCTCGAGAATGGTCTCGCCCTGGTTGATGGCGCGCTCATCCAGTTTGTCTTCAATCTGCTGATCCGGGTGGCCGGGGCCGAACAGGCTGGTCACCGCCGGGGCACGGATCAGACGGGCCTCGACGATGCCGGCCTCGCTCTTGAGCTTGGTCTGCACGATCTGGCGGTTGGCGATGGCCCCCGTCATCATCAGCACGTTGAGTTGATCCATGTAGGTGTTGGCGGCGCTCTCCACCTTTTCACCCGCCAGCCGGATGGCGAGATCCCGTTGCAGCCAGGCGGAGAGCTCGAAGCTGAGGGCGAAGGTGCAGCCGATGACCAGGGCGAGGGGGAGAAAGATTTTCCAGTTCAGAGACAGATTTTGCATCGTTGGCAGGTCCATGCGCAGGTGAGCGATCGTCAATGGTTGATGACTCTCCACGCGTTCGCTCATCAGAACGGGGGAGATGGTTCTCTATCGGCACACCCTACCTCATCTTGAGTAAATTATCTGTTAACTGGATCTGTGTTGGAGGTTAATGGTGCGTAGCAAACGAGAACTGTTCGTCGTTGAGTTGATCCAGCACAAACTTGGCATTTATTGATAGTGGTTATCATTTGCATTATTTCACTTGATAACCTTGCCTGCGATGACACCACAGCTGACCCCGACCATGACCGGTCTTGCCACCCCGGATCCCCTCAAGTTCGCCTTTGGCGCCAAGACCTCGGCCCACGCCAGTCGCGGCGGCATGCGCCCGCTCACCCTCGACCATGCCGACTGGCAAGCCTGGTGGCGCCGCGAGAGCGAGGCGGATGAGCGGGCGCTTTATATCCACATCCCGTTTTGCCGCAAGCGCTGCAGCTTCTGCAATTTCTTTGAAAATGGCGCCAACCCGGCCCGTATTACTCGCTATGTCGACGCGCTCTGCCGCGAGCTTGCCCAGGCCGCCGAGACACCCTTCACCCAGAGCCGCCCCTTCTCGGCCGTCTATGTGGGGGGCGGCACGCCGACGGACATGAGCGCCGACGAGCTGGCGATGCTGGCCGCCGCCATCCGTCGTTTTCCCCTGACTCCAGATGCGGAGGTGACCCTGGAGGGGCGCCTCAATGGCTTTGATGATGCCAAGTGGCGCAGTGCGCTGGCGGGCGGCTTCAACCGCTTCTCGTTCGGGGTGCAGAGCTTTGATACCGAGGTGCGCCAGGCGGCGGCCCGCTTCGACGACCGGGCGACCCTGCTGACCCGGTTGGGGGAGCTGACCCGTCACGACGATGCGGTGATCGTGGCCGATCTCATCTTCGGCCTGCCGGGCCAGGATGATGCCGTGTGGCTTCAGGACATCGCGGATGTGATGGCGAGCGGGGTGCACGGGGTGGATCTCTATCAGCTCATCGCCATGGCCGGCACCAATCTGGCCCGTGCCGAGGCGAGGGGCAAGCTCGGCTGGGCCGCCGACGGCCAGCAGCGGGCCGCCATGTATGCCTATGGCGCTCAGACGCTGGAGCAGGGGAGTTGGCAGCGGCTCTCCTGCAGCCACTGGCGGCGTGGCGAGGCAGAGCAGAGCCGCTACAACCAGATGGCCAAGCGCGGCGCCGAGATCCTCCCCTTCGGGGCCGGGGCTGGCGGCAATGTGCATGGGCATGGCCTCATGTATGGCCGGGATCTGGCGCTCTGGCACGAGGCGCTGGCGGCGGATCAGCGTGCCCCCGGCATGGTGATGGGGCGCAATCCCAATGGCCGCCTCGATGGCCTGCTGCGCGGCGCGCTCGACAGCGGCTGGCTGGCGCTGGCCCGCTTGCCGACGCCGCTGCGGGCACATCTGCAACCCTTGTTCGAGGCCTGGCAACAGCACGGGCTGGCGACGCTGAGCGAGGCGCGGCTCGACCTCACCCTGGCGGGGCGCTTCTGGAACGTCAATCTGCAGGCCGGGCTGTTTGAATACTTGCAGCTCAACCCGCTGGCGGGGTCGGGTACGGCACCTGTCGATCCGGCGCAGGCGGTGCGCCATTCGCTGGTGTGAGTGTGCGGGTGTGAGTGCGCTGGCCGAGAGGGCCGGGCAACGAGGAGATGATAAACAAGGGGGGCACCTGATGTGCCCCCCTTGTTCGTTATGGCTGGTGTACCTCTTCCACCCGCACCCGCAGTTGCCCCTCTGCAAGCTGGGTGACCAGCGTCTGGCCGGCATCGACCTGGGAGGCGCGGCTGATCACCTCACCGCTCTGGGTGCGGGTGATGGAGTAGCCTCGGCCCAGGGTGGCGAGCGGGCTCACCCCGTCGAGGCGGGCGCTGAGCATGGCGAGGCGGTGGTCGGCCAGATCCCGGCGTTTGGCGATGAGGGCATGGAGGCGCTCCTCGGCCAGCTGGTGGCGACGTTTGCCGGCGGCCAGTAAGCGCTCCGGGCTCTTGCCCTGCAGGCGCAGCGCCAGATTGGCGAGGCGCCGCTCCCCCTGATGCAGTTTGTGATTCATCAGCTGCTGCAAACGGGCGGAGAGCTCGTCGAGGCGCTGGGATTGCTGCTCCAGCCGCCGCTTCGGATCCTGATGGTCGAGCCGCTTTTGCAGCAGGATGAAATCGTAGCGGGCGGCGGTCTGCTGGCGGTTCATGGCCTGCAGCAGTTGCTGCTTGAGATGGGCGAGGCGCTGGGCGCGGGCGCTCTGATCCGGCGCCACCAGCTCGGCGGCTGCCGACGGGGTCGGGGCGCGCAAGTCGGCGGCAAAGTCGCTAATGGTGACATCCACCTCGTGGCCCACCGCGCTCACCACCGGGATGGCGGAGTGGGCGATGGCGCGCGCCACCGCCTCTTCGTTGAAGCACCAGAGATCTTCGAGCGACCCGCCGCCACGCCCGACGATCAGCACATCTACCTCGGCGCGACGGTTGGCCAGGGCAATGGCAGAGACGATCTGGCCGATGGCGGCGCTGCCCTGTACTTGAGTCGGGTAGATAAACACCGGCAGATCCGGCGCGCGGCGTTTGAGCACCGTCAGCATGTCGTGCAGGGCAGCGCCGGTGGCGGAGGTGATGAGGCCCACCGCGCGCGGTTCGCGCGGCAGCGGCCGCTTGCGCCCCCCGTCAAACAACCCCTCGGCGCCAAGGCGACGCTTGAGCTCTTCAAAGCGCAGTGCCAGCACGCCGTCGCCCGCCGGCTGCATCGATTCGATGATCAGCTGGTAGTCGCCGCGCGGCTCATAGAGGGAGACCCGCGCCTGCACCAGCACCTGCATGCCATCCTGCGGGCGAAACGCGACCCGCCGGTTGTTGCCCTTGAACATGGCGCAGCGCACCTGGGCCGACATGTCCTTGAGGGAGAAGTACCAGTGACCGGAGCTTGGCATCGCCAGGTTGGAGAGCTCGCCGGTCAGCCACACCAGCCCCAGATCCTGCTCCAGGATCATGCGCACGGCGCTGTTGAGGCGGGTGACGGTAAAGACCTGCTGTTGTCTGCTTTGACTCGGTTCGTTGCGGTAGTTCAAGGCTGGTCCTGCGCTGTGTACCCCGCCTTGGGGGCGGGGGCATAAAACAATGGCGCCATCTTAACGCAGTTCGGGGCGAACGCCGAGCGGCGCAGCCCCTGTCGGGCTCAACGTGCGTCCGGATCCTGAGGCTGCGCCCGGGCCTGAACGGCCGGGGTGCTGGCCTGGCTGGTCACCAGCCAGACCGAGAGGCAGACGACCAGGCCCCCCAGCACGAAGCCCTGGCTCAAGGTTTCGCCCAGCACCAGCGCGCCCAACAAGATGCCAAAAGGGGGAATGAGGAAGGTGACGGTGAGGCTGCGCAGCGGGCCGATATCGGCGATCAGTCGAAAATAGAGCAGATAGGCGAGGGCGGTGCAGGCCACGCCGACCGCCAGCACGCTGGCCCAGGCGGTGGGCACGGCCCAGTCGACCGCAGGGCCGGCCGCCAGCTGGTAAGCGAAAAAGGGCAGCAGGAACAGGCTGGCACCCAGCTGGCTGCCAAAGGCCACCAGTTTGGCATCGAGCCCGCCGCGATGGGTGATCCAGCTGCGGGTGAGAAAGCCGGCGAGGCCGTAGCAGGCGGTGGCAAACAGGCAGGCCAGCACCCCAGGCAGCAGATGCCCACCGGCACTCACCTCGCCGGTGGTGGTGATGAGGCTGATCCCGATCACCCCCAATACCACCCCCAGCCATTTGCGCCTATCAAGGCGCTCGTTGAAGCAGGAAAAGCCGATGAGGGCCCCCATCAGCGGCGTGGTGGCGTTGAGGATGGCCGAGTAGCCGGCCGGCAGCCAGAGGGCGGCGATGGCGTACATCAGAAACGGAATGGCGGAGTTGATGACGCCGAGCAGCATGGCGGACTTGAGCTTGCCCTGAAACCCCATGGGGGCGCGCAGCAGCAGGAGCATGACGGCAAGCCCTATAAGGGCGAACAGGACCCGCAGGAAGGTGGTGTTGACGGCGCCAAACGCCGGGGCAGCGATGCGCATGAACAGGAAGCTGGCCCCCCAGATGGCGGCCAGCAGAAGCAGGCGCCCATAATCGGCAGCTTTCATGGTGTTGTCCTTGAGATGATGGTGGCCAATATTGGCGCTGCGTCCGCATGATGCCGACAAGGTGCCTGTGCTGGCAACTGCCTGGATGGCAGCAGGGCATCCATGCCCTGCCATACCAGTGTGTGGGCGAAGGGAGCGTTACGGCTCCGGCTGGCTCACGAAGGCAATCTTGTGCAGACCGTGCTGGGAGGCCTGCGCCATCACTCTGGCGATGATGCCGTACTCCACCTTGCGATCGATGCGCAGCTGGATCTCGGGCAGCTCCCCCTCGGCCTGGCCGGCGCTCTCCATCTTGGCGAGCAGGGCGGTTTCGTCGACTTCCTGATCGTTCCAGTAGAGCTTGCCGGCGCCATCGATGGCGAGGTTGATGTCCTGCTTGTCTGGCTGGTTGAGCTGGCTGCTGGCCTCTGGCAGCTCCAGTTTGACCGCGTTGGTGAGCAGGGGGGCGGTGATCATGAAGACGATGAGCAGCACCAGCATGACGTCGATCATCGGGATCATGTTGATCTCGGAGAGGGGTTGATCGTCCCCCTCGTCCGACAGTTTGCCAAATGCCATCAGCCGCGCCCCTGTCTGGTTTCCCGCTCGACCAGCGGGGTGACGTTGTTGGTGGCGACCTGCTCGAAGCCGGTCACCAGCAGGGTGAACAGATCGTGGCCAAACTCCTCCAGTGCCGCGAGCCTGAGGCGATTGCGCCGCACGAAGAAGTTGTAGATGAGCACGGCCGGCAGGGCGACTGCGAGGCCGAAGCCGGTCATGATCAGCGCCTCGCCCACGGGGCCGGCGACCTTGTCCAGACTGCTCTGGCCGGCGGCGCCGATAGCCAGCAGGGCGTGGTAGATACCCCAGACGGTGCCGAACAGTCCGATGAAGGGGGCCGCCGAGCCCACCGAGGCGAGGAAGGCCAGTCCCTGTTCCAGCCGCACTCGCTCCTGGGTGATGGCCCGGCGCATGGCGCGCAGCAGATATTCATCCGGCGAGCCCAGCTTGCAGCTGACCGCACGCTCCTCGGCCCGGTTCAGCTGAGCCACGGCCGCCAGCGCGGCGCCGGTCAGCCGGCCATAGGCCTCCTGCGGCGGCAGGTGGGCCAGCTGGCGCTCCATCTCCTGCACGCTGTCGTGCTGCCAGAAATCGGCGACGAAGCGGGCGTTGAGGCGCTGTTCCCGCTGTGCGAGGTAGCCCTTGAGCAGGGCGTAGTAGCAGGTGCCAAGGGACATCAATACCAGCAGGATGAAGGGGATCAGCCCCACACCGCTGTTCTGGCTGAGCAGGTGGGTGATGCCCATGCCGTTGCTTGCGATTTCAGGATCCATGTTCAAACCCTTAATTTGAAAATGATGGTGACTTTTGCCGAGGCCTCGACGGCCACGTTGTTCTGTCTGGCAGGAATGAATTTCCAGCGGCTGACGGTCTTGCGGGCCGTCATGTCCAGCCGCCGATAGCCGCTGCTCTTGTCGACCTCCACCGAGGCGGCGGTGCCCTCGGCCGTCACCCGCACATTGAGGATGACCCGCCCCTCTTCTCCCCGTCGTCTCGACTCATAGGGATATTGGGGCTCGGGGTTGTTGAGCCGGGCATCGCGGGCGACGGGGGCGCTGTTGCCCGCGCCGCCGCCAGCCTTGTGGGCAGGACTCTGACTGGCGCCGCTCGCTTGTGCGGCTGTTGCCGCCGTCGCAGGGGCGGGCGCAGTGACCGGCGGTTGCGGACTGCTCACCGGCATGACCTTGGCGGGCTGCACCGGCGGGGGACTGTGTTTAAGCGGTTTGACCACCGGCTTGACGCTTTTCTTGACTGGCTTGATCGGCGGTTTTTTGGGTGTCGGTAACGGCTTGGCTTTTTGCGGCACTTGTTGTACTTGCTGCGCTGTGGGAGCAGGGGCGGGGGCCGCCTTGGCCGGTGCATCGTTGGTGGCGGCCTCGCCGACCCAGCGGGCCGACAGGGTCAGCGGCAAGGGCGGGGTGATGGGCGCGGGCTGGTGCGCATAGAGCCACCAGAAAGCGGCAAGATGCAGGGCGATCGCGATGGCAAGGCAAACGAGACGGGCGGCGTCGGGATCGTTGGCGGGCAGTGCTGGTCTCGGGCTGCAGGAGTCCATCACTTGTCTCCCTTCCAGGTCTTCATATTCATACTCAAACGGCTAGTGTGAAGGCGCCAGAACAGGCGTCAAGCCGCTAGCATGCCTGACAACAAGAATCACAAACAACAACCATTATCAATCGTATTTTAATCGTGGCGAGGCTGACTCGCAGGAAATGAGAAGCTGGATTGGGCAGCAGCGTTCCCGGCTGGCAACGGGTTGAGCGATGTGGACTGACATCGGTTTTGACCCGTTGGTCGGGGATGTCACAACTCCAGCAACACCCCCAGTTCCACCACCCGGTTGGCGGGAATATGAAAGAAGTCGGTCGCCTTGAGGGAGTTGCGGTTCATCCAGACGAACAGGCCCTCTCGCCAGCGCGCCATGCCAGGCAGATCGGTGCTGACCAGATTCTCGTGGGAGAGGAAGAAAGAGGTCTTGGCCATGGTGACCTTCAGATCTTCCTGGGCGCAGGCCTGGAAGATCTCCTCCATGGAGGGCACCTCCTTGTAGCCAAAGTGGGCGACCACCTGCCAGAACCCCTCGCCAAGGTGGGTGAGCTCGATGCGCTCCTTGAAGGAGAGCCAGGGTTCGTCCTTGATCTGAACGGTCAGGAAAATGACCCGTTCGTGCAGGATCTTGTTGTGTTTGAGGTTGTGCAGCATGGCGTGGGGCACCACCTGCACCGATTTGGAGAGAAACACGGCGGTGCCGGGAACCTGCAGCGGCGGGTGTGCCTGCATGTTGTCGACAAACCCCTTCAGTGCCAGTGACTTGTGCTCCAGCTTGTCGAGCACCAGCTCCCGTCCGCGCTTCCAGGTGGTCATCACTATGATGGCCAGCAGCGCAAACAGGATGGGGAGCCAGCCACCGGCCAGAAACTTGGTGGTATTGGCGGCAAAGAAGGTGACATCGACCAGCAGCAGCGGCGCGCACACCAGCGTAATCAGCCAGCGCGACCACTTCCAGCGGCGGGCGGCCACCACCATCAGCAGCAAAGTGGTGAGCGCCATGGTGCCGGTCACCGCGATGCCGTAGGCGGCGGCCAGGTTGCTTGAACTCTGGAACCAGAGGATGACGATGACGATGCCCCCCAGCAGCAGCCAGTTCACCAGCGGCAGGTAGATCTGGCCTATCTCGTGTTCTGAGGTGTGGCGGATCTCCTGGCGCGGCAGGTAGCCGAGCAAAATGGCCTGGCGCACCACCGAGTAGGTGCCCGAGATCACCGCCTGGGAGGCGATGACGGTGGCCAGGGTGGCGAGGATCAGCAGGGGAAAGGCCAGCCAGGAGGGGGCAAGCAGGTAGAAGGGATTCTCGATGGCGGCGGGATTGCGCAGCAGCAGGGCTCCCTGGCCAAAGTAGTTGAGCAGCAGGGCGGGCATCACCAGGGAGCCCCAGGCCAGCTGGATGGCGCCACGGCCAAAGTGGCCCATGTCGGCGTAGAGCGCCTCCGTACCGGTGACGCAGAGCACGACGGCCCCCAGGGTGATGAAGGCGATACCCGGTCGGCTGATCATGAAATCGAGGGCGTAGAGCGGGTTGACCGCCTGCAGGATGGCGGGGTTTTGCGCGATCTCATAAGCCCCGAGCGCCGCCAGCACCCCGAACCAGAGCAGCATGATGGGGCCGAACAGGCGACCTATGCCGGCGGTGCCGTAATGTTGGGCCCCGAACAGGATCACCAGCACGGTGAGGGTGATGGGCAGCACGAACGGCGCCAGCTCCGGGGTGATCACCTGCAACCCTTCGACCGCCGAGAGCACCGAGATGGCGGGGGTGATCACCGCATCCCCGATGAACAGCCCCACGCCGACCAGACCGAGCAGCATGAGCAGGGCGCGTGGCTTGGCCGGAAGGCGGCGGGAGGCCAGCGAAGCGAGGGTGAGGATCCCCCCTTCTCCCTTGTCGTCGGCCCGAAGGACCAGCAGCACATATTTGAATGAGACCACGATCATGATGGTCCAGAAGAAGAGGGAGACGATGGAGAGGATCCCCTCCGGCGTGGGCTGCAGACCCAGGTGTCCGGCGAAGCTCTCCTTGAGGGCGTAGAGCGGGCTGGTGCCGAGATCGCCATAGACGACCCCCAGTGCCGCCAGGGTAATGGCCATGCGCCCTTGCTGGTGTCCGTGGCTCATCATGAAATTCCATTTCAATTCAGACTGTTAATCATGATACGCAGGCACAGGCACAAAGGAAACCCGCACCACGAAAAGGCCCCTGCGTTGGGCGTGCGGTTTGAGTGACACACCCCGGATATTGCCCTGCTAGATTTAGTTTTTGAGGGGGACAGCCAAGCGGGCATGAGCTTGTTGTCGAGTGCGATCGACCAGGGCCAAACAGTCTGCAAAGGGGGAGGGGAAGCGGGGCTGTGTGAAAAAATGAAACGGGAACTTTTTTGCATAAAACCGCAATGAGACAACTCTTTTGTCCCCAAAAGGCTGTTTTGCGACTGAAAATGTTGGTTTTTTAGCGGCTTGGCGGCTGAAAAGGCCAAAACGCCATAAAAAATTCAAAAAACTTCTTTACCAGTGACCAATGCGTGAGTAAACTTCGTCGGCAATATTTTACACCCCCACTTCCTCAACGGTGAGATATTGCCATGCTCAGGATTGCCAAAGAAGCGTTAACCTTCGACGATGTACTGTTGGTTCCCGCCCACTCCGAAGTTCTTCCCAATACTGCCGATCTGCGTACCAAGCTGACCTCTGCCATCAGCCTGAACATCCCCATGATCTCCGCTGCCATGGACACAGTGACCGAAGCCCGTCTGGCTATCGCACTGGCCCAGGAAGGCGGTATCGGCTTTATCCACAAGAACATGTCCATCGAGCAGCAGGCTGCCGAAGTGCGCAAGGTCAAGAAGTACGAGAGCGGTGTGGTCACTGACCCCGTCACCGTACGCCCCGACATGACCATCGCCCAGATCAAGGAGCTGAGCCACAAGAACGGTTTCGCCGGTTATCCGGTGGTGACCGAGGGCAATCAGCTGGTGGGCATCATCACCGGTCGTGATGTGCGCTTCGTGATCGATCTCTCCCAGACTGTCGAACAGATCATGACCCAGAAGGATCGTCTGGTCACCGTGCGTGAAGGCGCCCCTCGCGAAGAGGTGGTTGGCCTGATGCAGAAGCACCGTATCGAGAAGGTGCTGGTGGTCAACGCCGACTTCAAACTCAAGGGCATGATCACCGTCAAAGACTTCCAGAAAGCCGAGCGCAAGCCGAATGCCTGTAAAGATGACAAGGGTCGTCTGCGGGTCGGTGCTGCCGTCGGTGCCGGTGCCGGCAACGAAGAGCGCGTCGCCGCCCTGGTGGAAGCCGGTGTGGACGTGCTGCTGATCGACTCCTCCCACGGTCACTCCCAGGGCGTGCTGGATCGCATCAAGGCAACCCGCGAAGCCTATCCTGATCTGCAGATCATCGGTGGCAACGTCGCCACCGCCGCCGGTGCCAAGGCGCTGGCCGCTGCCGGCGTCAACGCCGTCAAGGTCGGTATCGGCCCGGGCTCCATCTGTACTACCCGTATCGTGACCGGCGTGGGCGTGCCCCAGATCACCGCCATCTCCGACGCCGTCGACGCGCTGGAAGGCACCGGCATCCCGGTGATTGCCGATGGCGGCATCCGCTTCTCCGGTGACGTGGCCAAGGCCATCGCCGCTGGCGCAAGCTGCGTGATGGTGGGCTCCATGTTCGCCGGTACCGAAGAGGCGCCGGGCGAGATCGAGCTCTATCAGGGGCGCTCCTTCAAATCCTACCGTGGCATGGGTTCCCTCGGCGCCATGTCCAAGGGCTCCAGCGACCGCTACTTCCAGACCGACAACGCCGCCGACAAGCTGGTGCCGGAAGGGATCGAAGGCCGCGTGCCGTACAAGGGCCGCCTCAAAGAGATCATCCACCAGCAGATGGGCGGCCTGCGCTCCTCCATGGGGCTGACCGGCAGCGCCACCATCGACGACATGCGCACCAAGGCCGAATTCGTGCGCATCTCGGGCGCCGGGATGAAAGAGTCCCACGTTCACGACGTGACCATTACCAAAGAAGCCCCCAACTATCGGATGGGCTGATAAAACGGGGCTGCGGCCCCGTTTCTCCACCGCTTTTTTATCCCGTGCTTTTTGTGACAACAGCAGCCTGATGCAGGAATAAAATGACTAAAGACATTCACCAGCACCGTATCCTTATCCTCGACTTCGGTTCCCAGTACACCCAGCTGATCGCTCGCCGCGTGCGCGAAATCGGCGTCTACTGCGAACTGTGGGCCTGGGATGTGACCGAAGAGCAGATCCGCGAATTCAATCCGAGCGGCATCATCCTCTCCGGCGGCCCCGAGTCCGTCACCGAAGCGGGCAGCCCGCGCGCCCCTGAGTACGTGTTCAATGCCGGCGTGCCGGTGTTCGGCATCTGCTACGGCATGCAGACCATGGCCGAACAGCTGGGTGGCAAGGTGCAATCCTCCACCGAGCGTGAGTTCGGTTACGCCAAGGTGGAAGTGCTGGGCAACTCCGGCAAGACCAGCGCCCTCTTGCGCAACATCGAAGATGCCATCGCCGACAACGGCAATGCGCTGCTGGATGTGTGGATGAGCCACGGCGACAAGGTCACCACCATCCCGGCCGACTTCACCACCATCGCCCAGACCGCCACCTGCCCGCACGCCGCCATGGCCAACGAGGCCAAGCGTTTCTACGGCGTGCAGTTTCACCCGGAAGTGACCCACACCCGTCAGGGTGCCCGCATGTTGGAGCACTTCGTCAAAGACATCTGCGGCTGCGAATGCCTGTGGACCCCGGCCACCATCATCGACGACGCCGTTGCCCGCATCCGCGAGCAGGTGGGTGACGACGAGGTGATCCTGGGCCTCTCCGGTGGGGTGGACTCCTCCGTGGTTGCCATGCTGGTACACCGCGCCATCGGCGATCGCCTGACCTGCGTCTTCGTCGACAACGGTCTGCTGCGCCTGAACGAAGGTCAGCAGGTGATGGAGATGTTTGGCGATCACTTTGGTCTGAACATCGTCAAGGTCGACGCCGAAGAGCGCTTCCTCTCTGCCCTGGCCGGTATCGACGAGCCGGAAGCCAAGCGCAAGATCATCGGCCGCGTCTTCGTCGAAGTGTTTGACGATGAAGCGAAAAAGCTGAAAAACGCCCGCTGGCTGGCGCAAGGTACCATCTATCCGGACGTCATCGAATCTGCTGCCAGCAAGACCGGCAAGGCCCACGTCATCAAGTCTCACCACAACGTCGGCGGCCTGCCGGAAGAGATGAAGATGGGTCTGGTGGAGCCGCTGCGCGAGCTGTTCAAGGACGAAGTGCGCCGCGTTGGCCTCGAGCTGGGTCTGCCCTACGACATGCTCTACCGTCACCCGTTCCCGGGCCCGGGTCTGGGCGTGCGGGTGCTTGGCGAAGTGAAGAAAGAGTACTGCGACCTGCTGCGCAAGGCCGATGCGGTCTTTATCGAAGAGCTGCGCAAAGCCGACCTCTACAACCAGGTCAGCCAGGCCTTCGCCGTGTTCCTGCCAGTGCGCTCCGTTGGCGTCATGGGCGATGGTCGCAAATATGACTGGGTCATTGCGCTGCGCGCCGTCGAAACCATCGACTTTATGACCGCCCACTGGGCCCACCTGCCGTACGACTTCTTGGGCCACGTATCGAATCGCATCATCAACGAGATCAACGGCATCTCCCGCGTGGTGTACGACGTATCCGGCAAGCCGCCCGCAACCATCGAATGGGAATAAGCGGCTAATGCCCTTTCGCCCTTCAAGCATAGAAATGTAAAAAAGACGCCCTTGCGGCGTCTTTTCTTTTTCCAATCGTTTGCGTCTCACTTTTCCCCTCGCTAGCTGCTTTCTCGCCTCCCTGCCTCTGTCATATCTGACAGGGGGTGTTTTATGGATCTCGCACTAGGCTCAGCCATGCCAATTGAGACCGGCGCTGTGAGGCGATGGTCATGGCAGCAGGGGAGGGTGACGACAGCAAAGTCTTCATGTGCACTGTCGACACCGGACATACCAAATCTGGTGTGGCCCCCGGTGGAGTCCGGACACCACTTGAATAAACGGGGCGGAACCCGAACAGCCAAACGAGTAGGGACAAGAGATCACGGAGGGTTTGTTATGTCAGAACAAGCAGTGTTGTTGGGCGGATGGACTGCCTACCACAAGCTGAGCGCCAAAGATCAGGCCGTATTCAACCAGGCGCTGGAAGGATTTGTCGGGGTGCAGTACACACCCTTTGAAGTCTCCACCCAGGTCGTCGCCGGCACCAACTACCGTTTCAAATGCAAAACCACGGTGCCGCTGCCCAACCCGATCCACGGGGAAGCCGTGGTGCAGATCTTCCAGTCCCTGGATGGCTCGGCCCATATCACTTCCATCACCCCGATCTGATGGGGTGGTGGGGCAAGGCGGGGAGGGGGAATAGCTTCCAACTTGTTTGCTCCAAATCCTGAAAATAAGAAAGACGCCTTAGGGCGTCTTTCTTGAAAATAGAGCTTTTTCATAAGCACAAAAAATAGAGCTGGATAATTTTTAATCACTGGATCATGTGTTTTATATAATCTTCGAATTTCCCATAGTCATGCTTATAATAAATCCCTTCCATTAAATAAGGTAAGCTGTTGTTCTTGTGTATTTCCTCTGCGTGATATATTGGTTGTAGTTTTGAGTGTTGTAGATACCAATATGTCTTGTATCTTGATGATGTTTCATGCCAAACATTATCTATATTTTGAATTTTGTCATATAAGTCTTCTATTATATTTTTTAACTGTTTGGGTTCAATTAACTCCAGATAATATCTGGTCACAGCATAGTCTAAACAACAGCCTCTTATTTCAAATAAGAATCCATCTTTCTTTTTCACATCAAAGCACCAATCTCTCCATATTTCATATGCATATTTCCATGCAATTGCTTTTGATTCTTGAGTCGCATGTAGAGAAAATATATCTAAGCATTCTGATATCGTTTTTCTTCCTTTGTCATGCATATCAACAGTATAAAGATGAACTGCTTTGAAATATGTTTCTATTGCGGATCTTGATGTTGTCTTGGCTAGGGCTGTTCCTAGGCTTAATTGAATGTGAGGATAACGTGATGGATATGTATTTAGTATTTTCATCCAGTGTTGCCAGAGGTTATCATCCATCGTAAGATCTAAGAATATATCGGTTAACTTTTTAGCCTCAATGTTAGTTAAATTAGATCTTTCTGGAAACGGAAGAACAGAGGCAATTGCAGAAAATTTCAATGATTGATTTGTAGTTTTTAATGCGATGTGCATTGCCTCACACTTTTCAATTTGGCTCATCATTGCCCACATTATGGGAATATCACGTCTAGTATCTAAGATTGACATGAGTGATTTTTCATTGAAATGAAATAGCAAAAAAAATGCGCTTGTTATGAAATAAGAGATTTCATACTTAAAGTTTTCATAATGTCTGTGAAATTCATTATATATTTTTGACCAGTCATTTTCAGCAATGATTTTTCGAATATAAGATTTTCTTTCCTCTTCATGATACGTTGTAAGTGCTTTAAATTCAGTTTCACTTGAACTGCTATCAATTATTAATTTTGCATAGTGTATAAAGGCATTGTTTATCTTCATCTCTGACGTAGCACATGATTTCCAGAAATAAAAATGTTCAAATGCTATTTCAATTATAAAAAATAACCCCTTAACTTCATCTAAAGAAAGGTTATTCTCGCTTGAGGTTTTGCTATAAATCCAATCCATGACCTTTAATGAATCTTGATTTGCAACAAAATATTTCGAGCCTCTATTTTTTATCAAGAAATCTAAACCTGGGATTTTTCCTGCTTTCTGATATAACTGCCATTCATCTTCGTGAGTAGATAAATCAACTGCTTCTTGATATAGCGTGTCTAAATGCTCATTTATGCGACATGTGATCTCTGTTTTCATATAGAACCCCATATTAAGCATTCATCAGAACTTAGTTCATCCCATAGCTCATTGAATGCATCAAGAATAAGGCGTGCATCACCACATTTTTGTAATATATGATGTTCTTTGCCAACACTATTTACAGATGTCCCTAACGACCAAGCCATAGGAATTTTATTTACATCGGGAAATATTAAAAATCTATCATGGAATTTCCATCCTTTATTATTTCGTGGACTTCTGAACTGTAAGTTTACACCCAGCATCATTTCCGCACTAAATGAATTAAATATATCATGGTATCTATCAAATACGCTTAGTTTTTTGGTTTTATTAGAATCATCGCTGAGAGGCTCTTTTAGAGCACTGATAGCTTTCAAAGGCGAGTTATTAAACTTTGAATAAAACAATGTTTTTACTATATCAGATGGAGATAGGTATGGATCCCATAAGTAAGCCCCATTTTTTCCATACTTATTAATTAAGTATCTTATATCCCCTATGGCCTTGTCATGCTCAAGAATTTTATCTTTACCTTTTGGATTATATTGAATGAATTCGCGACTTTCTTTTAGTAAGCTTCGATTATTTTCATAGATTCTGATTTTGCTCCAGTCAAGATTAGATTGTTGATTGATATCAACGTAATGTGTATCTGAATTGCTAATTGTTGGGACAATAGAACTATTACCATCTTCATGATATATAACGCGGTGTTCATTGCCAACAACATTAGAGGACACGCCGATCCTGCGAATAAATGCTGATGGTGGTAATGAATGAAGTATCAAATTATTATAAGAATCCCAAATAGTTAGTTGAAATGGCCCATTATTATTGAATGGTATTACTGTTGGGTTGATTTCATTCAAGTGTACAGCTATGTGAAAGTCATCATAGTTTAAGTTATCATCTTTTTTAAAACCGCAAATCATTAGGTCTCGAGGTTTTATGTCAGGGTGCCAAGAAATATTGCATTCTAAATTTTCACTATTCCCTTGTGGGGATATTCTAGCTTGTATAGCTTTGATAGGGACTTGAAATAGTATATTTCCGAGTCTATCGGATAGAGAGGAGAGGTCAATGGGGAGATATTTTAAAATCTCATCGGCTAGCTCTTGTAGAACAGAAGGTTTTTCAAAGAAAATAGAGAAATCATTTTTGCTCTTATTTACAAGCTCAACAACATAAGAACCATTCTGAAAATTGTTTTTTAATAATGAATTTAATGGAACCTGATAAAAAGAGTCTGGTGGCGTAAATGTTCTCTTTTTATAAAGATACTCAGGGGTGTTAACTAACTTTCCACAACTATCCCACTTGCGTTTAATATTTGCATCGGTAAACATGTTGATGGCTTTTTCAACAGAGACTAGGTAGCTCTTAATCCCAATGTACCACCCTTTTAAAGATGATGTTTTTATTCCTTCCCTGGGTGTAATGTAATTATCTACACCAAGATTGATGTTTTTAGTATTTCTGTCTTCGGCAACCATTATTGTGAAGATATTTATTGGGTCATCTTTATTATTGTCAATGGCAAATATTTCTGTGATTTCAATGCAGCTGAATGTGCCCAGAACATTAGTTCTTATAATTGTCTCGATGTCATGTTTGATTGTGGGGGGGTTAACAATGGTAAGAGGATTGTGCATATAAAACCCTAATGTTTTAATAATATAACTATTATTTCACATAAGAGTCCTGTGGTCATCCTCTCGAATCTGGTGTCGTTGTGCCGTAGGGTGCAATGAAATTGCACCTCTACTTTTGTTCCTCATACCTTGCACAAAAGCCGCTCGGCAAACGGTGCAATGCGCTGCGCTTATTGCACCCTACGTGTTTCGTTAATTTGCTGGGGTGGGGCGGCTGAGCGCGGAGCCTCGCCAAAGCAACCAAAGGGGCGATCTGCGCCCCGATTCTTCTTATGTCCCCGCTTTATATCGCCGCACGCTTGTCTGGCGTGGCCTGATTGTCTGCTGACTCACAACCAGCACTCCTGTTTCTTCCCCCCATCAGGCCGGGCAGAAAAAGGCCAGGTTCACTCATACCTCGCCGCTTCCCAGGCGTGTATCGCCTGTTTGCGGGTTTCGCCCCAGTGATAGCCGCCGAGTTTGCCGTTTTGCTGGATGACCCGGTGGCAGGGGATCATCAAGGCGACGGGGTTGGCCCCCACCGCCAGCCCCACGGCGCGGGCAGCTTTGGGGTTGCCGACGGCGCTTGCCACTTGGGCGTAGCTCACCACTTTGGCGGGCGGGATCTGCAATAGCGCCCGCCAGACGCTGATCTGAAAGTTGGTGCCGCTCACGTGCAAGGAGAGGGGGCGATCCGGCGCCTTGCTACCATCGAACATGGTGTGGATGACCCCCTGGGTGCGTGATGGCGCCTCCCGCAGCTCCGCTTCGGGCCAGCTGTGGGCGAGGGCGGCCAGTGGCGCCTCTGGGGCCTTTTCATCGAGAAACGAGAAGTTGCACACCCCCCGCGGGGTCAGGGCGACAAACGCCTGGCCGAAGGGGGTGTCGTGCACCCCGTGATCGATAACCAGCCCGGCCCCGCGCTGTTTGTACTCGCCCGGCGTCACCGCTTCGAGCTGCACGAAGTGATCATAGAGCCGCGAGCCGCTGCTCAGGCCCAGGGTATCGGCCACCTCCAGCAGCGGGCGCGACTCCTGCAGCAGCGCCTTGGCCCGCTCCAGGGTCAGCACCTGCAGATAGCGTTTTGGCGTCACCCCGGCCCAGCGGCTGAACAGCCGCTGGAAGTGAAAGGGGCTTAAGTGAACGTGCGCCGCTATCTCGTCCAGGGTGGGCTGGCGCGCCACCTGGCTTGCGATAAAACGGATGGCATCGGCGATGCGGGCGTAATCAGACATAAGGCGCTCTCACGATAAGTTTGCAGCCGCAGCATCTTGGGTGCGACAAGGTCATGTGCGACAAATAGATACCCCACCATCGGCCAGCAGGGCAATGCCGGTGGTAAAGCTGGATGCATCGGACGCGAGATAAAGGGCCGAGCGGGCGATCTCCTCCGGTTGGGCCAGCCGTTTGAGGGCATGCATATTCTGCACAAAGGCGAGGCTCTCTGGCGTATCGGTAAAGGCCCGTCCCATGGGGGTGTCGGTACCCCCCGGCAGCAGGGCGTTGACCCGCACCCCTTGTGCCCCATATTCGGCAGCCAGCACCTGGGTCAGGCCGATGAGGCCCGCCTTGCTCGCCGCATAGGCCGCCATGCCGGGTAGCCCCAGAGTATGGCCGACGAAGGTGGAGGTAAAGATAAGCGAACCGCCGCCGCGTGCCTGCATGGCGGGGATCTGGTACTTGGCCCCCACAAAGGCGCTGGTGAGGTTGGTATCCAGGGTTTCCTGCCACTGCGCCAGTCCAAGCGCCGGCACGCTGCCCGGTGTCCCCGTGCTGCCTGCGTTGTTGAAGGCGATATCGAGCCCGCCGAAACGGGTCAGCGCGAGATCCACCAGGGCGCGGGCGTAAGTCTCGCTTCTGACGTCTCCCGCCAGGCTCACCGCCTGGCCCCCCTCATGGCGGATCTCTTCCACCAGCAGATCCAGCTCGCTCTGGCGGCGGGCGCCGACGACGACGCTGGCTCCTTCCCGGGCAAACAGGATGGCGCTGGCGCGGCCGATGCCGGAGCTGGCGCCGGTGATGATGGCGACCTTGTTGGACAGTAATGACATGGCAGTTCCCTCGCAGGTGTGTTGTGCGGGCGCACAGGATTGGTAATGGATTCGACCCTCAATAGGCTCGACCCCACTCTGGTTCGGCTCCACTATGGCAACCGGCCCTCGCAGACACGACCCGGATCTTGCTCTCTTTACCCCCTATCACGGCACCGTGCGCTGGTGCCGACCCTTGCGGCAACAAAACAGGGGATCTTCTGCCGTCATTCTCTATAATGCCCCCTCTTTTTTTGACTGCCGGTTTGACTGCTGGGCCAACCACCGGCAGCACCGTGGGCCGCGAGCCGGCCACCCCGATAGAGACGATGTCATGCATACCCTGGAACAGCTGCGCGCAGGTGAACTCTGCGGCGCCCGCCACCTCAAACTCGCCGAAAACCTGACGGTGTTCCCGCCCGAGATCTTCAGTCTCAAAGAGACGCTGGAGGTGCTGGATCTCACCGGCAACCAGTTGAGTCGGCTGCCTGACGAGCTGGCCGTGTTCAGCAAGCTGCGCATCATTTTCTGCTCCGAGAACCGCTTTACCGAGCTGCCCGAGGTGCTGGGGCGCTGCCCGGCACTCACCATGGTGGGCTTCAAGGCCAATCGGATCGCCACAGTTCCCGCCGCGTCGCTGCCGGCGGGGCTGCGCTGGTTGATCCTGACCGACAACGCGGTGGAGCAGTTGCCCGATGAGCTGGGTCAGTGCGGCGCCCTGCAAAAGCTGATGCTCTCGGGCAATCGCCTGCGCGAGCTGCCGGTGACCCTTGCCAACTGCCAGCGTCTGGAGCTGGTGCGCATCGCCGCCAACCAGCTTCAGGCACTTCCGGATTGGCTGGTGAGGCTGCCGCGCCTTGCCTGGCTGGCGTACGCGGGCAACCCCTTCAGCGACAAGCAGGAACAGCGGCTGGGCCAGTGCGCCTCGGTGGCCGATATCCCGTGGGCTGCGCTGACGGTGGGCGAGCTGCTGGGGCAGGGGGCATCCGGTGTCATCCATCGCGCCGAGCTGGCCACGCCGGCGGGGCCGCGGGCGGTGGCGGTCAAGTGCTTCAAGGCGGCCATGACCAGCGATGGGCTGCCCCGCTGCGAGCTGGCGGTGTCGCTGGCGGCTGGCCGTCATCCCCATCTGGTCGGGGTCGAGGGGCGGGTGGGCGATCACCCCTCCGGCATTCCGGCACTGGTGATGGCGCTGATAGACCCTGATTTTATCAACCTGGCGGGGCCGCCGAGCCTGGACTCCTGCACTCGCGACATCTACCCGGCCGATGCCCGCTTTACCCCGGCTGCGCTGCTGGCCATGGTGCAGGGAGTGGCGAGCGCGGCGCTGCATTTGCACGGGCGCGGCATCCTGCACGGCGATCTCTACGCCCACAACATGCTGCACTTCTCACAAAGGGAGGGCCGGCTGCTGCTCGGGGATTTCGGCGCCGCCTCCTGTTACGAGCGAACCGATGGTGAGCTGGCCGGCTTGCTGGAGCGACTGGAAGTGAGAGCCTTCGGCTGCCTGCTGGAAGAGCTGCTGGCCCGCTGTGCCCCCTGTGATGACAGGCTGGATGCCCTGCATGCGCTGGTGGATGACTGTCTTGCCGAGGCGGTGGCGGCGCGCCCCGATTTTGCCGAGATTGCGGCAAGGCTTGCTGCGGTGGCGCCGGTCATCTGCGCCGAGCCAGTTTTGCTCTGATCCGACTCGCCCTGCCGTCGCTGTAGTCGCAGGCACAAAGCAGGCGAAGAAGAGCAGGAGTGGATGACAAAAAGATGTCAAAAGGGGGCCTTGGGGCCCTTTTTTGTTTTGTTCCGCTTTTTTGGGCAAAAGTTACGGCTGCCGCCTTGTTGGTGCTTGCGTGTGCCGGGCTAAGTTGTGATATTGAGGCATCTTTACATGACAGGGGTTACTGGATGGAAGCGGCATTTTGGCATCAGCGTTGGGAAGAGAACCGGATCGGCTTTCATCAGGCGGATTTCAATCGCTGGCTGCAATCCTGGTGGTCGGCCCAGCAGCAGGGCGAGCCCGTGCTGGTACCCCTGTGCGGCAAGTCCCGCGACATGCTCTGGCTGAGCGGGCAGGGCCATCCGGTCGACGGGTTCGAACTATCGTCCGTCGCCATCAACAGCTTTTTCAGCGAGAACAAGCTGAGTGATACTGTGAGTGCCGAGGGGCCCTATCAGTGCCATCAGCACGACAGCCTGCGCATTTATGAGGGGGATTTTTTCGCCGCCCCCGAACTTGGCCGCCGTTATCGGCTGGCCTACGACAGGGCAGCTCTCATCGCGCTGCCGACCGCCATGCGCCGTCAATATGCTGAGCTGATGAGCCGGCTTATCGAGGCGGGTGGTCAGATCCTGCTGGTGACCCTGGAATATCAGCCGGAGCAGCAGCGCCAGCCGCCGTTCTCGGTGGGGGAGATGGAGGTGCGCACCCTGTTCGAGCGCCACTTCCAGGTAGAGGTGCTGGGGCGAGCGGCCGAGCTCGATCACCCCAGGGTGCTGTCGGGTCAGCTCTCCTACTTCGACGAGGTGGCCTACCGGCTGGTGCGCCGTCCAGAGGCTTGACCAAAAGCGTGACCTGAGGCCATAAAATTCGCCATAAAGCTGCAGCTGGTTGACTCTTTATTACCTCCTTTGACATAGATCAACGTGACAAGGGAGGGGAGTGCCTAAGATGAGCCTGTTTCTCAATCACTGTTGTCATCGGCAGGCGCGCTCTGGTTTGGGACTGCCCGCCGACCATCAACTCAGTGTCTGATTTTCACGCTCATGTTCACTTTTGGCGGCTCTGGTCGCAATTGATTATGGTTTTTCCAGCCGACCCCACGGGGTCGGCTTTTTATTGGCTGCAAGAAGGGAAACAGACGGCCTGATCAGGCCTCGAAGGTGGCGGCATTGAGCCGGAACGCCCGCGGATCGTCGATGAACTGGCCGGTGATGCGCTCGTCGTGCTCGTGGCCCTGACCATAGCTGCAGAGGATCAGCCGATCCGACGTTCTCGATCTCAGCTGGGTGATAAAGCGCACCAGATCGGCGCGGCTCAGGTTGCCCACCTCTTCGCACACCCTTTCGCGCTGATCAAAGCCCAGATCCTTGTTGCCGATGCTGACCCACAGTCGCTGGCCGCGGCTGCGCAGGTTGGCATCCCGCTCGCTCAGCTGGGCCTGCAGGCCCGCCTTGCTGTCCTGCCACTGCTGGGCGGTGAGTTCGAGCATGGCCAGCGGAAACAGGTCGATGAACTCTTCCACCGCATCCAGCAGGATCTGCGGCCCGGCCACCGGCGACTGAATGTAGAAGATGAGGCCGGGATGGCGGTTAAGGGGCAGGTTGCCGGCCCCCACCACATAGCCGAGCTGCTGACGAGTGCGCAGCTCGTGAAAGAAGGTGGAGGACATGATGTGGTTGGCCAGGGTGAAGCAGGCCAGATCCCGCGCCCGGGTGGTGCGCGACTGGTAGTAGACCAGCAGGGCCGAGTCTTCATGCTCGCAGCCCTGTTCGCGAATGAGGGTGCCCCTGTCCTGAATGGAGATGAGTGGACGACGGGTCTCGGCACTGGGCTGGCTGTTGACGCCGAGGTGGCGCTCCAGCAGGGCGGCGAGCTCGAGGGCCTCGGCGGCGGTCCAGTCACCGTGCACCAGGGTCTCTACGTGCACCTCGGCAAAGAGGCTGGCCACGAAGGCAGGCATCTCGCCGAGCTCGACGCTGCGCAGGTGGCGCAGCAACTGCTCGAACGGCGGGTTGTTGGGCTGCAGCAGGCTGGTGAGCTGGTTGAACAGCTGGGAGATGGGGCGCGCCTTGGACTGGTTGTCCCAGTTGCGGATGAGCTGCTCCTTGATCTCGCTAAAGCGGGCCGGATCCGGGTAACCCAGGGTGCGGTTGCCGAGGATCATGTCGAGCAGCAGCGGCTGCCTGTCGGCAAAGCCGCTCAGATTGATGGTAAAGCCACCCTGGTGGGCATAGATCTGATAACCGAGCCCCGCCAGCTCCGCCGGGTAGGTGAGGGCGTTGAGGTGGTCGGTGAGCAGCTCCACCGCCAGGCGAGCCATGGCGATGTGGCGCGGGCTCTTGACCGCGTGCTCGCTGTCGATGGAGATGTAGAGGTTGCCCTTGGGCACGCTGAACTGATGCTCGTGCAGGTGCCAGAGCCGAAAGCCGGGCCGATCGATGAGGCAGGCGGGCATGTCGGCGGTGAGCTCGGGCGTGCGCACGTCGAGCCGGTTGCTGATGAAGGGGTTGGGCTGCGGCAGGGCCAGCGCCGGATCTGGTTCGCTCTGCTGCCAGCGGATCTTCTCCGCCTCGGTGATGGTGGTCACGCTGTAGGGGGTCTGATACCAGCGGGCCAGGCGATCCGTGGCCAGCTCCGGCGCCGTGATGGTCAGGCGCAGGTTGTGTGGCGTGAGCTTGGCGAGCAGGCGGCGAATGAGCGGCTCGTCGTATGCGCGCATCATGTAGTCGCCGTAGAGCAGGTCGTCGGGAGCATAGCTGAACAGGTTCAACACCAGCCCGGAGACGGTGTCGAGCGCCCGGCCCCGCTCCTGGAAGCGGAAGGCGGACTCAAGCACGGTGCGCTTCTCTTCATAGCGCCAGGCTTCGACCCCGCCGCGCTCGATGAGCTTCAAGTAACCGAACAGGGCCGCCACTATCTCGTTGACGTGTTCGAGCCCGAGCGGGGTCAGGCCGAAGTTGACGCCAAAATCCTTGAAGTTGGCGCCGCTGATGCCACCGCCGGCGGAGAGCTGGTTGACCCAGCCCTTCGCTTTCAGCAGAGAGAGCAGGCTGCCGTCCCCTTCGTAGCCGATGAGGTGGCTCAGGAAGGTGAGGGGCTTCTTGTCGTAATACTCGTCCACGTTGGGCAACGGGAAGGTGAGCGCGAGTTTGCGGGTCTCCTTGACCGGGTTGATCTGGATGCGAATGCCCAGGTCATCGAGCCGGTAGAGGGGCATCTCGAGGGTCGGCGTTCCCAAATTGCGATTCAAAATGGGAGCGAAAAAGCGATCGCACCAGCCGAGCTGGGTCTCGATGGTGGCTGGCGACATCATCACCAGCGCCATGCGATCCGCACTGTAGTGGGTTTCGTAAAACCGGATGAGGTCGGAGCGCAGATCACGGCCGGGCAGATCGGCCAGGGTATCCAGGTTGCCCACCGAGAATTTGGCGAAGGGGTGGGCGGGATTGACCGTCTCTTTATGCACCTGGTAGCTGCGGCGTACGTCGTCCTGCAGCTTGAGGCGGTATTCGGAGTCGACCGCGTTGCGCTCCTTGTCCACCCACTCGGGATCGAAGGTGGGGCAGATGAAGAACTGGGAGAAGCGGTCCAGCCCGGCCTCGAAGAAGCCGTTGTCGATCTCGAAGAAGAAGTTGGTGAACTCGGTGCCGGTCCAGGCGTTGTTGCTGCCGCCATGACGGCTCATAAATTGCTGGTATTCACCAGGTTTGGGATAGGTGCAGGTGCCAAGGAACAGCATATGCTCAAGGAAATGAGCCATCCCCTGCCGGTCCGCCGGATCGTCAAAGTGGCCGGTGTTGACGGCCAGGGAGGCGGCAGACTTGTCGGTGTCGGGATCGCAGATCAACAAGACCCTGAGCCGGTTTGCCAGCTCCAGATAGTGGTACTGCCGATGGTCGTTGGGACTGGCATATGGGCTCATTGGCGCGTGACTCTTGTTGGATTTATTTGAATTTAAACATGATTATCGACCCCGCTACCCGGTGAGGCAAACCCTTTTCTGAGAGGTAGCGCAATTGTTTCCCCCGGCATGGCGGGGTAAGATCCCCCCGCTATCAAAACAGGCCCGTTGGGCGAGGTTGTAATGAAAATCTACATCATGCGTCATGGCCAGGCTGGCATGAATGCGAAAACAGATGAACAGCGTCCACTGACCGAGCAGGGAATCGAAGAGTCCATCCACATGGCCCGCTGGCTGGCCCCCCAGCTTGGCGACCAGCTGGATCGGGTGATCCACAGCAACTATCTGCGCGCCAAACAAACCTGGCAGAGCATATGCAGTGAATTACCCAAGGCTGGGGCCGTCGAAGAGAGTGGTGACATCACCCCCTATGGTGATCCGGCCTTCGTGGCAAGTTACCTCACTGCGCTGGCGGCCAAGCACGACAGCATTCTGATGGTGAGTCACCTGCCGCTGGTGGGCTATCTGGTGCAGAGCCTCTGTCCGGCAGCCGGTGCCCCCATGTTTGCCACCTCAGGTCTGGCCTGTATCGAGTGGCAAGATGGCAAGGGGGTCTTGCTCTGGTTGGAAGGACCACATACAATACGCTAAAAGTTAATAAAAAGTTATAGATTGGTTTTTTGGGGAAGAGAGTCGCGATTTTTCCGGATTTTTATACAGAATTTACGGAATTATTTCGCAGAAGCTGCTGTCATACGGATACAACTGCAAGAGGTTGCAAACGATGAGAGTGTTCAAGAAGTACCTGCCGCTGATGGTGGCAAAACATGTCAAAACCTTCTTCAAGGGGCGGATTTACATCCACGGCAGAGGACGCTTTGACTTCCAGTCCGGCTTGCTGATGATGCCCACGTCGGCGGACATTCCCCACCGTCAGACCGTGGTCGAGGTCAACGAGTTGATCTCGAGACTGCACATGGATGCGGCGTGATTGCTTCGTCACCTCGCTGATCCGCGTCATGCCCGCCACCGTGCGGGCATGACTGTTTTTGGGCTCCTTCCGGCCTCTTCAGCGCTGTTCGAACCCCCTTTAGGTCAGCCAATTCTGCCCTGGCGGCGCGGTGCTTGCTAATCCTGTTGACCCCCTATACTGCCGCCAGAAATACCCGCTGCTTTTTTCTGGATATAATGATGCCACTTGCCTTCTTGTTTCCCTTCTCCTGCATGGCCATCTGGGCCGGCAACGCCATCGTCAGCAAACTGGCGGTGGGCATGCTCTCGCCGGCGGCGCTGGCCTGGTCGCGCTGGATGGTGGCCGCCATCATCTTGACGCCGTTCCTTGCGCACCGGGCCTGGCGGGATCGCGCCAAGCTGCGCGCCGGCTTCTATCAGCTGGCAGTGCTGGCCCTGCTCGGCATGGTGCTCAACCAGACTTTCGGCTATTACGCGGCGCAGACCCTGGGGGCCACCGAGGTCGGCCTGATGATGGGGCTGACTCCGCTGATGACTGTGCTGCTCAGCATCTGGTTGCTGCGCGAGCGCCCCACCTGGGGGGCGCTGCTTGGTGGCGTCATCTCCATCCTGGGGCTGGCGATCTTGCTGGGGCAGGGGGATCCCGCCCGTCTCTTTACCCAGGGCATCCACATCGGCTCCGTCTACATGCTGCTGTCGGCGGGCACCTATGCGCTCTACAGCGTGCTGCTCAAGAAGTGGGATCTGGGGCTCGACAACTGGTCCATGCTCTACGGCCAGGTGCTCTGCAGTCTGCTGTTCCTCACCCCGTTTTATCTGCTGGTGGATGGACACTGGCCGGACGGGCGGGCGCTCTGGCTGATCCTCTATGCGGGGATCCCGACCTCGGCCCTGTCCCCCTGGCTGTGGATGCAGGGTATCGCCCTGCTCGGGGCAAGCCGCACCGCCATCTTCATGAACCTGTTGCCGGTGATGACAGCGGGCCTGGCCATCAGCTGGCTCGGCGAGAGATTGACCAGCTACCACCTGATCGGCGGCGGCATGACCCTGTTTGGGGTCTTGCTGGCCCAGTTGCTGGTGCAACCTGTGGTGCTGCGCCGGCGCAGTGTGGCGCTGGTCACTTGCCGGGAGGATTGAAAAAAGACCGCCGAATGGCGGTCTTTTTTTATGCGGGATATCTAGCCTCACTGCGCGGTGAGGTAGAGGTCCTTCGAGTAGACCAGATCCTGCGGATTCTGGTAGGGGTAGCCCTTGATGTTGGGCTTGAGCAGGCGGGACTTGACGTAGAAGTAGACCGGGGCGATAGGGGCGTCGGCCTCGATCACCGCTTCCGCCTGTTGATAGAGGCGGTTGCGCTCGGCGCCATCCTGCGAGTCGTGGGCCTTGCTCAGCAGGGCGTCGTACTCCTTGTTGAACCACTTGCCGCTGTTGGCGCTGCTGCTGGAGGTCAGGATATCGAGGAAGGTGGACGCATCGTTGTAGTCCCCGTTCCAGGAGTAGCGACTGACCCCGAAATCCCCTTCGTTGAGGGCCGACACCATGGTTTTCCACTCCATGTTGTTGAGCTTGGCCTGGACACCCAGGTTGTGCTTCCACATGGAGGAGATGGCCAGCGCTATCTTCTTGTGCCCCTCGTTGGTGTTGTAGAGGATGTCCACATCCAGCGGCTTGCCCGGGCCATAACCCGCTTCGGCGAGCAGCGCCTTGGCCTGCTTGATCCGCTCCTCCTTGCTCATCTGCTCGCTGGCCGGTCGCTTGAGCTCGAAGCCGTCCACTATGGGCGGCGTCAGGCTGAAGGCGGAGATCTGACCCTGCCCCAGGATCTTCTCGGTGATGGTGTCCCGGTCGATGGCCAGGGAGAGTGCCTTGCGCACCTTGGGATTGTCGAACGGTTTGCGCTGGGTATTGAATACGTAGTAGTAGGTGGCCAGGGTCGGCACGCTCACCAGCTCCTGCGGGCTCTGCTGCTTGAGCTGCTTGTACTGCTCGAGCGGGTAGCTGGTGTAGTGCAGCTCGCCGGCGCGGTAGCGGTTGTAGGCGGCGGTGTCGGAGACGATCTCCAGATAGAGCACTTTGTTCAGCACCGTATTCTTGTTGTCCCAGTAATGGGGGTTGCGCTCGGAGATGAGACGTTCGTTGGGGGTCCACTCCTTGAGCACGAAGGCGCCGTTGGAGACGATGTTGCCCGGCTTGACCCACTCATGACCGAACTTCTCGATGGTCGCCTTCGGCGCCGGGAAGGTGGTGTAGTGGGAGAGGGTCTTCAGGAAGAAGGGGACCGGGTTTTTCAAGGTGATCTGCAGGGTATGGTCATCGAGCGCCTTGATGCCCAGCGTATCCGGGCTCTGCTTGCCCTGGATGACCTCGGCGGCATTGGTGACGCCGGTCAGCTCGATGAACCAGGCGTAGTTGGAGGCATTCTTGGGATCCGCCGCCCGCTGCCAGCCATAGACATAGTCTGCCGCCGTCACCGGCTCGCCGTTGGACCACTTGGCATCGGGTCTGAGCTTGAAGGTGTAGACGGTGCCAGTGGGATCGAGCTGGTAACCCAGGGCGCCGGCAGGCTGCAGCTTGCCGTCCCCGTCCAGGGTGTAGAGCCCCTCAAACAGATCGTTGACGATTTCGCTGCCCGCGCTCTCTTCCACCATCTGGGGATCGATGGAGGCGGGTTCGGTACCTATGTTGCGGATGAAGGTTTGCTGTTCTGCCGGCAGCAACTTGGTACCGGCCGGCACCTGGGCTGCCAGGGCGGGGAGTGCGAACAGGGCGGCAACCGTGCCGGCAATGAGTGTCCTTTTCATTGAATATCCTTATGTTTTTTTGCTTCCAAAGCCGGGCCAGTGTGCGGGATTGATGGCGAGATCTCAAGAGGCAGACCGGTCCCCCATGGCATGGGGCCCAGATAGGGAGCATGGCGGGGATCTTGCCACCCTCATGGCGACATCTTCGTGAGTTTTTGCCACGAATTAACATCGGAAAAGTTACCGATTGAAACCAGTTTGAGGGCTATTTCGGGCGAAAAATGCGGGGGGGATGTGCGTTTATTCAGCGGCTTAATTCGCTGCAAAAACAAAAAACAGGCGTTACATTAGGTTACAAAACAAGGCTGCCGAGGATCGGCACTTTTTTTGTCTATGCGTGCAAACGTTTTCAAGGCCAACGGAAACGATCTTAAAGGAACAATAATGCGAAACATGATCACCATGGGCGAGTTCATCGTCAAAAAGCAGGCGGATTATCCCACCGCGACCGGCGAGCTGACCTCGCTGCTCAGCTCCATCCGCCTGGCCGCCAAGGTGGTGAACCGGGAGATCAACAAGGCGGGGCTGGCGGACATCATCGGCTCCATGGGCGCTGAAAACGTGCAGGGCGAGGTGCAGCAGAAGCTGGACGTTTACGCCAACGAGCGTTTCAAGGCGGCGCTGGAAGCCCGTGGCGAAGTGTGCGGTATGGCCTCCGAAGAGGAAGAGGACTTTGTCTCCTTTGATTCCGAGCTCTCCCGTCACTCCAAGTACGTGGTATTGATCGACCCCCTCGATGGTTCCTCCAACATCGACGTCAACGTCTCCGTCGGCACTATCTTCTCCATCTACCGCCGGGTCAGCAAGCCGGGCGCCGGCGTCACCCTGGAAGACTTCCTGCAGCCGGGCAACCGCCAGGTGGCGGCCGGTTACGTGGTCTACGGCTCCTCGACCATGCTGGTTTACACCACCGGCTTTGGGGTCAACGGCTTTACCTACGACCCTTCCATCGGCTGCTTCTGCCTCTCCCACGAGAACATCCGCATTCCGGAGGAGGGCAAGATCTACTCCATCAACGAGGGCAACTACATCAAGTTCCCGGACGGGGTGAAGAAATACCTGAAATATTGTCAGGAGCGGGACGAGGCGACCCACCGTCCTTACACCTCCCGCTACATCGGCTCGCTGGTCTCCGATTTTCACCGCAACCTGCTCAAGGGCGGCATCTACATCTATCCGTCCGGTACCAACTCCCCGAACGGCAAGCTGCGTCTGCTCTATGAGTGCAACCCCATGGCGTTCCTGGTGGAGCAGGCCGGTGGCAAGGCCTCCGATGGCTTTGGCCGGATCATGGATATCCAGCCAACCGCGCTGCACCAGCGTACCCCTTATTTCGTGGGCTCCACCAAGATGGTGGAGCGGGCCGAGGCCTTCATGCGGGAGTTCTCCGCCCACGAGAACCCGGCCAATCAGGTATGACGGTCAACGTCACGGGATAAAAAACGGGAGCCATCAAGGCTCCCGTTTTATTTGGCTCTGTCCCAGTTATGTGTTGAAAGGCTAATCTTGAAGTAGGTCATCACCTTGAGGGCCTCCACCATGGATACCCAAGCCTTTCAACACCTACTGTCCCTCTTCCCATTACTCACTTTGCGTCAGCGTCGTCTCGCGCAACATGAACTCACCACCCCTCACCCCATCACCTCGTTGGCCACTCAACTGCCCGCATGCCAATGCTGCCCTCACTGTCAGGCCGAGGCCACACAGTTGGCTCCCTGGGGCTGGTCTCGCGGGCTGCGCCGTTATCGCTGCAAGCAGTGTTTGCGCACCAGTTCCGTTCTCACCAACACGCCTCTCGCCCGACTTCGCAAGCCACAATGCTGGGAAGACTATGCTCAGGCCCTCATCGAAGGTCTGACCGTCCGGCAGGCGGCGATGCGCTGCGGGGTCGGTAAAAACACCGCCTTTTTATGGCGCCACCGCTTCCTGAAGGCTATGGCTAGCCACCAGGCAGTACGGGAAGAGGGTATCGTCGAGGTCGATGAGACCTTCTTCTTAGCGTCGTTCAAAGGACAGCGCGGATTGCCCCGCCCGGCCCGCCATCGTGGAGGCAAAGGCTGTACCCGAGGCACAGGGCCGGATTACATCCCGGTGATGGTGGTGCAAGACAGAGCAGGTCACCTGGCTGACTTCCAGTTGGAGCAGCTGAATGCCAGGGCAGTTAAGGCGGTGCTTGAGCCGCTTATCGCCCCGGATGCCGTCCTGTGCAGCGATGGCGCTGGGGTGTATGCCAGTTTCAGCAAGTCGCAGGGCATGACCCACCAAGTGGTGCACAACCGTGCGGGAGAGCGAGTGGTAGGTGCATATCACATCCAACATGTGAACGGGTACCACAGGCGATTGAAGGAGTGGATGGAACGGTTCCATGGGGTCGCGACCCACTATCTGAGGAATTATCTGGGTTGGCGAAGGATGTTGGAGCGCTATGGGCGGGAAGTGAATATCTCATGTTGCTTGCATGAGGCGCTGGGGCGCCCCATGCAACACGTAATTGGGACATAGCCATAAAAAAAGGCCCCTCGTGGGGCCTTTTTGTTGTCTGCGCCTTGGCTCAGGGCGCCGAGTAGATGGTGTTGCCCTGAAACACGGTCTGTTCGACCCGGGTGTCGGCAATCTGCTCTGGGGTGCCGGCCTCGACCAGGGCGAACAGATCCCGGTCGAGCACGATGAAGTCAGCGGATTTGCCCGCCTCGATGGAGCCGGTGATCTCCCCCTGGCGCACCGCCTTGGCACCGTTGATGGTGTAGGCGGCCAGCATTTCGGAGAGCGAGATGCGCTGGCTGGCGCGAAATGCGTCGTCGCTGCCGGCCGCTCGCACAATGCCGGCAGCCATGTTTTCAAACGGGCGGGGATCCCGGCTGTCGACTGGCGCGTCGCTGCCCGCCACCAGGATAGCGCCCGCCTTGCGGCTGCTCTCGACCGGATAGAGGGCCTGCTGCAGATAGCCCAGCGGATCGTAGAGCGCCTCGCTCAGGGACTGGCCGGCCCTGGTCGGCTGGATGAAGGGGGTGACCAGCATGTCGTAGGCGAGCTGGGGCGTGGTCCAGGCGTAGGTGAAGGTAAGGTAGAGCCCGAGCTCGCCGAGGCGACGCTGATCGTCCGGGTGTACCACCTGCAGGTGGGCCAGGGTGTGGGGGATGTCCCGATCGCCGTTGTTGGCGCGGGCGGCGGCCAGCGCATCGAGCCCGACCCGGGTGCTGCGATCACCGATGCTGTGCATGTGGATGCCAAAACCTGCCCCGTCCAGCGCGGTGACGTAGCGTTTCAGATCCGCCTCCCGGTAGTTGACGATGCCGTTGCTGCCGGCGTCTTCGCTGTCGGCGGTGATGGTGACCCGGCCGCTGTCCGGGTCCAGCGCCAGATGGGGGTTTTGGTAGTTTTCCAGCATGCCGGCGTTGGGCAGGAAAGGCGGTGCGGTGAAGGGATCCCCCTCCAGCACCCCGTCGAGGAAGATCTTGACCGCATCGGCCTTGATCAGCGGGTTGCCGGCAAAGGCGCTTCTGACCTGAGTGGCCTTGGCCAGGTGCCCCTCGATGTCCAGCTTGCCGCTGTAGTCATCCTCGTGAAAGCAGGTGGCGGCGGTGATGCGCATCTGCAGCAGCCCCCGTGCCTGCATGCTGAGCAGGCGCTGGCGGATGAAGTCGGTGGCGCAGGCGTCCTGCACGCCGGTGATGCCGCGCGAGGCCATCAAGGTGGCAATGGCCGGCAGGATCTGCTCGTACTGGGCGGCGGCCCGCTCATCGCTGGCGCTCAGCACCCCGCTGTCCGGCACCGGAATGGCGCTGCGGGCTCCCTCCCGGATGACGCCGCTGGTCAAGTCCACATAGGGAATGAACCGCTCGAACACTCCGCCCGGCGCCAATGTGGCGGGGTTGAAGCCCACCTGATTGCCATCCTGATCTTCGGCGCTGGCCAGTGCCTGTGAGTTGTAGGCACTGGCATGACCGTCTGCCCCGAGCAGCACCACCGGGTTGTCCGGCGCCACGGCATCCAGAGCGGCCAGCAGGGTGGCATGGCTGGCGGTCGGGGTATTGCCGTCGTAGGGGGACCACTGATTGACCACCAGCCACTCGCCCGGTTGCCCGGCGTAGCGGGGCAGGCACGCCTTGACCTTGGCAGCCAGCTGATCGAGATCGACGGCCTGACCATCCAGATCGCACATGGGCAGGGCCACGGTGCCGAGCAGGTGGATGTGGTTGTCGTGCAGCCCCGGCAGCACCATGCGCCCCTGCAGATCCACCTGGCGGGTGGCGTTGGTCATGAAGGATTCGGCCCCCTGGCGCGAGCCGACGTAGCGGAACTTGCCATCCTCGACCACCATGGCCTCGGCCAGGCTGCGCTGGCCGTCCTGGGTGTAAATCTTGCCGTTGAAGTAGAGGGTGCTGGTCGGTTCCTGCGAGCGGTTGTCCTGCTGGCAGCCGCCGAGCAGGATGGTCATCAGCAGGGCGACAAGCCCCCGGCGGTGGTTGTGTTGTTTGCCATCCATTGCGTGCTCTCCTTGTATGATTGCAGTGATTACTGCAAATATGAGCACAGTTGTTTATTGCAGCTGCGCCGGAAAATGCCAGTGATTGCTGCACTTTTTTTGACTTGTGTTGAGTCTGTCTCATCATGTAGTGGTGAGACTCGGTGACCATGGAGGGAAAGACGCAATGGCGGAACACGCATTGCCAGAGGGGCTCTGCATGCGGCGTCAGCCGCGGCAGCAGCGCAGTCAGGAGGTGGCGACCCGCATCGAGCAGGCCACCCTGGCGCTGCTGCGGGAGCAGGGGTTCGCGGCGCTCAACACCAATGCCATCGCCGCCCGCGCCGGGGTGGGCATCAAGTCGCTCTATCACCTCTATCCCAACAAGGAGGCGATCATCTGCCGGCTGGCGATGGACTGGCTGGCGGCGGTGTGCGAGGCGCAGGCAGCGATCCGCCAGCAGGCCGACGACTGGCCGCAGACCCTGGCCATGCTGGATCAGGCGCTGGATGCGCTGGATGAGCGCTTCGTCGGCTACGGGGCCCTGTGGCAGGCGATGGATCTCATCCCGGCCCTGCACGGGCTCGAGCAGGAGCACGAGCGCGGCCAGCTGGCATTCTGGCACGAGCGGCTGCGCCATTTTGGCTGCCGCTGGCCCGAGCCCGAGCTCACCACCCTGATCCGCTACTTCTACCGGACGGCGGATGTGGTCAAGCAGTGCGCCAAGGAGCAGGGGCGCCTGGGGGATCCCATCTGGCTGCTCCATCGCCACTGGCTGCAGCAACTGGTGGCGAGCGCCATCGCCGAGCCGGATCCCGCCCGGGTGTGGCAGGCGCAGCCCGCCCTGATGCCGGGCGGCGCGGCGGCAGAGGCTGAATAAACCGCGCTGGGGTCAAAACAAACTGCGGTCAAAACAAACTGGGGTCAAAACAAGAGGGAGTGCCAGGCACTCCCTCTTTGGGATGAAACGGGAAGAGACGGAGGACAAGTCTCAGCCGTAGCGGGCCAGGGTGAGCCCTTCGTCGCTGATGGCGGTGTCGCTGCCGCTGATGAGATCGCACAGCAGCTGACCCGAGCCCGCCGCCATGGTCCAGCCCAGGGTGCCGTGACCGGTGTTGAGCCAGAGGCCGGGGATGGGGCTTGGGCCCACCAGCGGGGTGCCGTCCGGCGTCATGGGGCGCAGCCCGGTCCAGAAGTCGGCGCGGCTGATGTCGCCCCCCTCGGGGAAGAGATCGCCGACCACCATGGCCAGGGTGTCATGCCGTTTCGGGTTGAGGGCCAGGTTGTAGCCCGACAGCTCCGCCATGCCGCCAACCCGGATCCGCTCATCGAAACGGGTGATGGCCACCTTGTAGGTTTCGTCCAGCACGGTACTGCGCGGCGAGGCCTCGGCGTTGATCATCGGCAGGGTGAGGGAGTAGCCCTTGACCGGGTAGACGGGCAGATCGAGCCCGAGCGGGCGCAGGAACCCTGTGGCATAGCTGCCGAGGGCACAGACGATGGCGTCGGCCTTGAAGCGCTGCTCGCCGGCCCGCACCGCCACGGCGCGTCCCTGCGCCAGCTCGATCTCGTCGATGGCGCAGTTGAACACGAACTTGACCCCCAGTCGCTGCGCTTCTGCAGCCATTGCCTTGGTGAAGCGGAAGCAGTCGCCGGTCTCATCGCCCGGCAGGCGCAGGCCGCCCACTATCTTGCCGCGTACCCGGGCCAGCGCCGGTTCTGCCCCTTCACAGCCAGCGGCATCGAGGGACTGGTAGGGCACGCCGTACTCTTCCAGCACCTCGATGTCGCGCTTGCTGGCATCGAGCTGGGCCTGACTGCGAAACAGCTGCAGGGTGCCGAGCTGGCGCCCTTCATAATCGATGCTCAGCTCGTCGCGCAGCAGCTTCATGCAGTCGCGGCTGTATTCGGCCAGCCGCACCATGCGCCCCTTGTTGACCGCATAGGCCGCCGGGGTGCAGTTGGCAAACATCTTCAGCATCCAGCGCAGCTGGAAGGGATCCGAGGTCGGTCGCACCGTGAAGGGGGCATGCTTTTGCAGCAGCCACTTGGCGGCCTTGAGGGGAATGCCGGGGGCCGCCCAGGGGGCCGCGTAACCGGGGGAGATCTGGCCGGCATTGGCGTGGCTGGTTTCAAGGGCCACTCCGTCACGCCGCTCCAGCAGCGTCACCTTGTGACCCGCCTTGGCCAGATACCAGGCGCTGGTCACGCCAACCACGCCACCACCGAGTACCACTATGTCCATCTTGTCTCTCCTTGACTGGGGCCCTCACCTTAATCAGCCGCCACAGGATATTCAACTGGTGTAGATATAATTGGGATATATATCTATTTACATTTATTTAACTGGTTTTCAATGTTGAAAAGTGTGGACTTGTTGGTATTAGCTGTGGCAGTCAGAGCTGCTCCAGCCGGATCAGGTACTGCTCCGCCGTCCCTAGGATGGCGTGCTGCTGTTCGGCGGCCTGGCCATCCCAGTTGGCATAGGGCAGGGCGAGACGAGGGTTGCAGCCAAGCTTCTCCCGGTTGCGCCACAAAAAGTGCCAGTAGAGGCTGTTGAACGGGCAACTCCCGTCGCCGTGGCGGGCCTTGACCTGATAGTGGCATCCCTTGCAGTAGTGACCCATTCGCTCGAGATAGGCGCCGCTGCTGGCGTAGGGTTTGCTGCCCATCAGACCGCCGTCGGCAAACTGGCTCATGCCACGGGTGTTGGGCAGCTCCACCCACTCGATGGCATCCACATAGATGCCGAGATACCAGGCATCCACCTCGTCAGGATCGATTCCCGCCAGCAGGGCAAAGTTGCCGGTCACCATCAGCCGCTGGATGTGGTGGGCGTAGGCGTGCTTCAGAGACTGGCCAATGGCGTGATGCACGCAGGCCATCTTGGTTTCGCCGCTCCAGAAGAAACCGGGCAGCGGCCGCTTGGCCCCCAGAAAATTGGTCTGCTGATAGTCGGGCATCTTGTCCCAGTAGAGGGCGCGCACGAATTCGCGCCAGCCGAGGATCTGGCGGATAAAGCCCTCCACTTGCGCCAGGGTGATGGTGCCCTGATTGGCCTGCCAGTGCGCTTCGGCAGCGCGGATCACCTCGAGCGGGTGGAGCATCTTGCTGTTGAGGGAAAACGACAGGCGGCTGTGAAACAGGCTCCAGCCCCGCTCACTCAGGGCATCCTGATAGCGGCCAAAGTGGGGCAGACAGTGGGTCAGAAAATGGGTCAGCAACTCGCGGCTCTGACGCCGGCTGATGGGCCAGGGCAGTCTGCTGGCATCTGCCTCGCCGATGGTGCTGACCCCGTGGCGGGTCAGCATGGCATCGATGTCGCTCACCTCGTTGGCAAAGGTGAGGGGGGCCGGGATGGGCTGGCTCGCCGGCAATTTGGCGCGGTTCTCGTCATCAAAGTTCCAGCGCCCACCAAGGGGCTGGCCGCGCTCATCGAGCAGCACCCTGTATTGCTTTCGCAGGGCGCGGTAGAAGAACTCCATCCGGCTGTGGGGATAGCGCTGCCAGCCATCGCGGGGGGTGAGAAAATGTTCGCTCTCCACCTCGGTGGCAGGGATGGCGAGGCCCGCAGCCCAGCTTTTCAACTGGCTGGCGAGGCGCCACTCGTCCGGGCTCTGCCAGGCAACGCTGTCGGCCTGATGCGCCGCGATCTGGGCTGCCAGCAGGCTGGGCAAGTCGGGCCAGCGGGCGCTCTCATCAAGGGTCAGGTAACAGACGCGGTGGCCCGCCTTGCCAAGGGCCGCCGCGAAGACGCGCATGGCGGCAAAGAAGGCCAGCACCTTCTGGCGATGGTGGCGACAGTAGTCGGTCTCCTGGCGCAGCTCCGCCATCAGATAGCAGACCGCTGGATCCGGTGTGCGAAACCAGCTGTGACCGGCATTCAGCTGATCGCCGAGCACGAGGCGCAGCTCCATCAGACTGGCTCCCCGTTATGTGGATGGCTGCTATGACGAGTGTGGCGACAGCGTTCGCTGCAGTAGCGCACGGCCTCCCAACTATGTGCCCACTTGCGCCGCCAGCTGAAGGGACGCTGGCAGACGGGGCAGATCTTCTCGGGCAGATGGGGTTTGCGATGCATGGGACTTCCGATGGTTGGCAAGGGGCGGCATGAACAGGGTCAAGTCAACGGGATAACAGCTTAACGAAGCGGAGGGCTGGGGGGATCACAGTTACCCGCATCGAGCCGGATGAATGGACGCTTTGTGAGCGGGCGCACAGCCCGTCAGTGCGTCCCTTGTTTGCAAATTAACCAGCCGTTAACGTGGCGAGGCTGCCCGCTGGCAGCACCCATCAATGGATCTTGTTGGCCACCGACTGTTTACAACCGACATGGAGGGGAGTGATGCCAATCATGACAGCTACGCCCCGGGCAGCCTGCCTGCTCGCCCACTGGTATACCCGGGATCCCATTCTGACCTTCGACTTTCCTCACCGCTGATTGGCGGCATCCGCCGTTTGAATTTGTCAGCCGGACGACCCTGATCGCCCCGGCCTCTTTGCCAATTCCAATTTCAAACACACTGGCCTTGCGCCGGTGAGGAGTCTTATATGCGTCGTATACCCGAGCCGTTTCGTATCAAGATGGTCGAGCCCATCAAACAGACCACTGGCGCCGAGCGCCGCACCGCCCTCGAGGCCGCTGGCTGGAACCCCTTCCTGCTGCTGGCCGAGGATGTCTATATTGATCTGCTGACCGACAGCGGCACCGGCGCCATGTCCGATCGTCAGTGGGCCGGCATCATGATGGGGGATGAAGCCTATGCGGGTAGCCGCAACTTCGTCGAGCTGGAGCGCGCGGTGCGCGAGATCTTTGGCTACCAGCATGTGATGCCTACCCACCAGGGGCGCGGGGCCGAGCAGATCCTCTTCCCCGAGCTGGTCAAGCGCTGCCAGGGCAAGGCGCCGGTCTTCATCTCCAACTACCACTTCGATACCACCAAGGCCCACGTGGAGTTGGCCGGCGCGCGGGCCATCAATTTGCTCACTCCGAAAGCCCTCGACACCACGGCCCCCTACGCCTGGAAGGGGGATTTTGATCTCCCTCGCCTGACCGACACCATCGAAACCCTGGGGGCCGCCAACGTGGCCGGCATCATCATCACGGTCACCTGCAACAGCGCGGGCGGCCAGCCGGTCTCCATGGCCAATATGGAGGCGGTATCCGAGTTGGCCCGTCGCCACCAGATTCCGGTGGTGATCGACGCCGCCCGCTTCGCCGAGAACGCCTGGTTTATCAAGGAGCGGGATCCGGCCTATGCCAAGTGCAGCATCAAGGAGATCGTGCGCCAGATGTTTGCGCTGGGGGACATCTTCACCATGTCCGCCAAAAAAGACGGGCTGGTCAATATCGGCGGGCTCTGTTGCTTTAAAGAGGATCTCGAGCTGTTTCGCGCGGTGCAGGTGCGCTGCGTGGCGATGGAGGGGTTTGTCACCTATGGCGGCCTTGCCGGGCGGGACATGGCGGCGCTCGCCATCGGCCTACGCGAGGGGATGGATGAGGAGTATCTGACCTATCGCATCAGTCAAGTGGCCTATCTCGGCGAGCGGCTGGCCGAGGCGGGCATCCCGATCCAGACCCCCACCGGCGGTCATGCGGTGTTTGTCGATGCCAAGAAGCTGCTGCCCCATATTCCGGCCGAGCAGTTCCCCGCCCATGCGCTCGCTTGCGAACTCTATCTGGAAGGGGGCGTGCGCGGAGTGGAGATAGGCTCCCTGTTGCTGGGGCGCGATCCCGCCACTGGCAAGCAGGAGGCGGCGGACTTCGAGCTGTTGCGTCTCACCATTCCGCGCCGGGTCTACACCCGGGATCACATGGACTATGTGGCCGACTGCTTGATCGCAGTGAAAGCGCGGGCCAGCGACATTCGCGGGCTTACCTTCGACTACGAGCCGCCACTGCTGCGCCATTTCACCGCACGGCTCAAGCCGGTCTGATCGCCAGCACTTCGGCGCCCTAGCCAGCGGATTTGTTCACAAGGCTCAACAACAAAAGCCCCCGCACCTGGATGCGGGGGCTTTTTTGACGATGATCGCCGGGCGTGTTACTGGCTGCTGAACAGCTTGGTCTGGGGGCTGGACTGGGCGGTCAGGCTCATGCGACCGGAAGTCTCCAGCCAGGATTTGATCCGTTTGGCATCGGCCACCCGGGCGTTGGGAGTGTCGGCATTGAGCAGCACCATGATCACCGGCTCGCGGTTGATCTGGGTGGCCATCACCAGGCAGCGACCCGCCTCGCGGATGTAGCCGGTCTTGGAGAGGGAGATGGGCCAGCTCCCTTCGCGCACCAGCCGGTTGGAGTTGAGGTAGTGCAGCTGGCGCTTGCCGTTGCGCACCATGCGCTCCTCGGTGGAGGAGTACTGGCGAATAAGCGGATAGGTGGATGCCGCCGCCACCAGCTTGGCGAGATCGTGGGCGCTGGAGACGTTGCGGGGGGTGAGGCCGGTACTGTCGGAGAACTGGGTGCTCCACATGCCGAGCATGCGGGCCTTGGCGTTCATCGCCTCGATGAAGGCGCGCTGGCCACCCGGGTAGTTTCTGGCCAGCGCCGACGCGGCGCGGTTTTCCGACGACATCAGGGCGATATGCAGCATGTCGGCCCGGCTCAGGCGCGAGCCCACCGCCAGCCGCGACCCGGTGCCTTTGAGTCTGTCCACGTCGGCCATGGTAACGGTCAGCATCTCGGAGAGCCGCTGGTTGGCATCGAGCACCACCAGCGCCGTCATCAGCTTGGTGATGGAGGCTATCGGCATCACCCGGTTGGCGTTGCGTTCCGACAGCACTTCACCGGTGCGCGGGTTGGCCACCACGAAGGCGGCGGAGCTCAGCGCCAGATCGTTGCGCTGCTCCAGAAAGCTGTTGGGGGAGTGGGACTGGGCTGAAAACGGATTGGCCTGGGCGCTCTCCATGCTGACGGGAACAAGGAAGGCACCGAGCAACAGGGTAAGAAAAGGGCGAGTAATCATGATTTGACGCTACCGTACGGCTGACAGGGATATTTGGCTAAGTTATATGACGGTAATTGACGCTTCACAACGTCTAATGGCCCGATATTTCAATTTTATGGGATGGCGCACCTTGAAATAACGGTAATGGCAGCTACGGATGGTTTCATACGAGTAATTACAGGGTGGGCAGGAGTGGGGAACCTGGTCGAGGTGCGCGGCTGGCGGCGGCCCCTGGCCGCTAGATAGTCACTCTTTTACCTCTCTCTGCTGCTTGTTTCCTTCCTCTCGCTCATTCTGGGTGATCATCTTTGCTGAAAATGGCCTGATCAGGGTCGACAACATGCGCTGATGGCCGCCATGGCCGGATGTAGATCATCACAAGATCAAGGGGATAACGGCAGGGCTCTTGGCATGCACCCGCTATGGTGTCATGGCCACCCGCATCAGCGCCGAGGGGCTGTTTTCGACAAAGTAGTGCCAGAGGTGATCATAGAGTGCCTGCTGGCCGGGGAAGCCCGCCAGCGCCTTGGCCTCGGCCAGGCTGCACCAGCGGTACTCGGTGTGCTCGTGATTGAGGGTCACCGCCTGCGTTGGCGGGCAGTAGACCACGAACACCGGCACCAGACAGACGGTGTTGGTGGCGTGCTCGTAAAACTGCTCCAGATACTGGCCGTTGTAGAGTTCGTGCACGACGATGCCGGTCTCCTCGCGAAATTCGCGCACTATGGTTTGCCAACCGGTTTCCCCTGTCTCGACCGTGCCCGCCACATGGCACCAGAAGCCGCCCTTGACCCGTTTCATCATCAGCAACCGGGCCTCGCCCCGGACGGTGGAGAGCGCGACGCCGGAGACGGCGTGACAGCGAATGGGGATCATGGGAGCGGCTCCAGAAACAGGTTCAATAGACGCCTATGTTCGGCCGCCGACGGGAGCTTGGCAAGTGATTTCCCTGTCGGTGGCGCTTGTGTGGGCCCAACGTGACAGGGGCATTCAGCCCCTATCATACGTGCGGTCAGCCTCCCATCATGCGGGCGGTCTGGATCGCCTCGATCAGCGCGGCGCGGTTGATGCGGGGGCGCTCCTCGTCCAGCAATTGCTGCCAGAGGGCGATGGCCTGGGAGTAGCGGCCCGTGCAGGAAGTGATCGGAGGCGAGCAGCATCAGGGCGCTCACCTCGCCCTTGTCCTGCTTGAGCGCGCTATCGATCAGGTGTAGCGCCTCCGGGGTGAGCTGCTGGCCTGCCTGGTAGTAGAGCACGGTGGCCTGGGCGGCCTGGGTCGCCGCGCTGGCGCAGCCCTCTTGCAGGGCGAGGCGCTGGTAGGCGAGCAGGGCGTTGGCGTACTCGTCCCGATAGAGATAGAGCTGGCCGAGCGCCGCCCAGCCGTCAAGATCGGCGGGGTTGGCTTGCAGACGCTGGTGCAAGGCGCCCAGCTCCTTGTCCTGCAGATCCCGCGGGCTCAATCCCGCCAGCGGATCGGGGCGCGACTGATAAGCCAGCCACGCCGGATAGCGGCCGGTGCCGGCATAAATACCGGCCATCAGCGCCAGCAACAGGGTTCCAAGCAGTATCCATGAGCGCAGCCTAAGCTGCGGGCGGACGGTGCGATCTCTGGCCAGCCGATCGCGCAGGGCCTGCTCGGCAGGTGGGGTGGCGTTGGCGAGGCGGGCCAGCTCCAGCTCCCGGTAGAGGCGGCTGTGGGGAGCAAGCCCCGCCTGCTGCTCGGCCATGATCAGCCGGTTCAGCTCGGCCCTGGGGTCGTGGGCGAGCGCCCCCTCGGCTCTGTCGCCGATAAGCGGCACCCGCGCCGGTTGCCGGCGATGCAGGCTCCTGCGCAGGCGATTGAGGGCCAGCAACAGTAAGAGGGCGGGGCCGCCCCACAGCAGCGCCGTGCTGCGCTTGAAGGGGGGATCGTAGCGCACGAAATCACCGAAGCGCTCCGTCATGCGGGCGATCACCTGCTCATCAGACTGCCCCTCGTCCACCCAGCGGTAGACCTCGAGCCGCAGATCCCGGGCGATGGGGGAGTTGGACTCCACCAGGTTCTGGTTCTGGCACTGGGGGCAGCGCAGGGCGCGGGCCAGCTCCTGAGCGCGGGTCTGCCGCTCGGGGTGGCGAAACTCATAGGTGTCGACCCCGCTGGCAAGGGCCCCGAGGCTCAAGGCCAGCAAGAGCGGCGCGATCAGGGCGTGGCCGAGACGGCTCATGGCTTGCTCTCCCGCACTTGTCTCTTTACTTCTCTCTCCACTTCTCTTTCCACTTCGGGCTGGCTGGCGGTGTTGCTGCGGGCCTTTGCAAGCAGGGGGGCAAACTGGCGTTGCCAGATCTCCCGGGTGAGCAGGCCGGTATGGCGGGTCAGCAGGGTACCGTCGCCGGCGAAGAGATAGGTCTCCGGCGTGCCATAGACGCCAAGCTCCAGGGCGAGTCGGCCGTCGGGGTCGGCCAGCACGGCGCGATAGGGGTTGCCAGCCTCGGTGAGCCAGGCGCGGGCGGCATCCCCCTTGTCCCGATAGTTGAGGCCATAGAGGGGCACGGCGCTGGCCAGATCACCCAGCAGCGGATGCTCGGCGCGGCAGTTGGGGCACCAGCTGGCCCAGATGTTAAGGACAAAGGGCTCCCCCTTGAGCGCCGCGGTGTGGACGGGAGCGCCGCCAAGCAGATCGTCACTCTGCCAGGCAGGCAGGGTGCGCCCGGCGACGGCCTCATCCTGGCTGTAGGGGTTGTTGCCAAGGCCGAGCCAGAGCAGAGCACCGAGCCCCAGGGTGAGCACGAGCGGCACGAACAGGCGCAGACGGGCGTTCATAAGGTCTCCTGTTCAAGCCGAGGGTAGGGGGCGGTCGCTGGCGCAGGATGGTTAGCCAGCAGCGGCCGGCGGGCGAGCAGGCGCAGGGTGCCACCCGCCATCATCAACAGGCCGCCGAGCCAGATCCAGCGCACCAGCGGCTTGTAGTGCAGCCGCATGGCATAGGCGCCGGGTCCCATCTTTTCGCCAAGCACCACGTAGAGATCGCCAAACAGCCCCCACGCGATGCCGGGCTCGTTCATGTTCATGGTGCGCACGCTGTAGTGGCGCCGCTCCGGGGTGAGCCTGGCCACCTCTTTACCGTCCTTGTGCACGCCGAGAGTGATGCGCTCGGCGGTGTAGTTGGGGCCGATGATCGGCTCGCTCCCCTCATAGCGAAACTCGAAGGCGCCGAGCCGATAGGGCTGGCCTGCGGCGAGCACGGCGCCCCCCTCCTGACTGTGGTGACTCACCTGCGCAATGCCGAGGGTGCACACCGCCACCCCGAGGTGGGCCAGCAGGCTGCCGAACCGATTGAGGGTGAGCTCGCGCCGCGATGTCGGTTGCAAGAGCGGGAGCAGCAGGCTGGCCATCAGCCAGAGGCTCAGCACGTTGGCCGTGAGCCCCAGCCAGCCGCCTCGCAGCGGCTCGGGATAGGCGAGGCTCAGCAAAGTGCCCCCCAGCAGGCCGAACAGGCATTGGAGCAGCACCTTGATGCGGCGCTGGGTTGCCAGATGCTGCCAGCGCAGGCGCGGCAGCTGGGTCATCAGCGCCATCAGGCAGAGGGCCAGCGGCACGAAGATGGTATTGAAATAGGGGGCGCCCACCGAGAGCGAGCCCAGATGGAGCGACTGGAACACCATGGGGTAGAAGGTGCCGAGCAGCACGCTGGCGCAGGCCACGCTGAGCAGCAGGATGGCGGCGCCGAGCAGTCCCTCTTTTGACAGCAAGCCAAAGCGGGCATAGGGAGCGCGAATGTCGGCCCGCAGGGCAAACAGGGTGAGGGCACAGGTGAGCAGCAAGCCGAGCAGCAACAGGAGGGTGAGGCCGCGGCTGGGGTCGACTGCAAAGGCGTGCACCGAGGTGAGCACCCCGGAGCGCACCACGAAGGTGCCGAGCAGGCTCAAGGAGAAGGTAAAGATGGAGAGCAGCAGCACGGCGTGGCCGTAAGCGCCACGCTTCTCGCACACCACCAGGGCATGCAGCAGGGCGGTGCCGAGCAGCCAGGGCAAGAGAGAGGCATTTTCCACCGGATCCCAGAACCACCAGCCACCCCAACCGAGCTCGTAATAGGCCCACCAGGAGCCCAGCACGATGCCGGCGGTGAGAAAGACCCAGGAGCCGAGCGCCCAGGGGCGGCTCCAGTGGGCCACGGCGCCATCGAGCCGACCCGAGTGCAGCGCCGCCATGGCGAAGGCGAAGTTGACCGCAAAGCCGACGTAACCGAGATAGAGCAGGGGTGGGTGGATGATGAGGCCGATGTCCTGCAGCATAGGGTTGAGATCGCGCCCCTCCAGCGGCCCCGGGAACTGGCGGTCGAACGGGCTGGAGAAGATCAGGGTATAGAGGCCGAACAGCCCGACGATCAGCCCCATGATGGCCAATACCCGGGTTGTGATCAGCGGATCGACCCGCCTGGAGCAAAGAGCCACCAGCGCGCCCCACAGCCCCAGCGCAAAGACGAAGAACAGCATGGAGCCCTCGTGACCGCCCCACACAGCCGCCAGCTTGAAGCCCAGCGGCAGGGCGCTGTTGGCGTGCTGGGCCACATAGACCAGGGTGAAGTCATCCTGGCCAAAACAGCTGGCGAGCAGCAGCAGGGCGGCCAACAGCAGGAGTGCGACCAGGAGGGCCAGCGGTGTTGCGCAGCCCAGCAGCGGCCGTGAGGCGAGCCGCAGCCCCAGCCAGGGCAGCAGCCCTTGCAGCAGGGCGAGCCCGGTCGCCAGCAACAGTGAGAGATAGCCGAGCTCCGCCAGCACACAACCTCCAGTCAATCATTCGTCTATGTTATGCCGCAGCGTCTGCACCGTACCGGCGCTGGGGGATAACATCCACATTTCTGGCAACAACCAATCGCAACAACTCATCGCAACAAATAAGCGCCAGTCACCCGAAGGGCGGCTGGCGCTTATCCCCAGCTTTCAATAACCGATTCACGATCCGTCGTGAGAGGTCGTCAGCAAGGTAAAGAGCAGCGCAGGAACCGGAGTGTATGTTAATACATGAGGATTCCGAGCAGCACATGAGCCTTGATCACGGCCTCGCAACAGGAGCGTGAACCGGTTTTTAAACTACCGTCATCTGGCCGGCATAAAGCACGAAGTAGCGCAGCAGCAGGATCCCCACCAGGGTCAGGCTGCAGACCAGTACCAGATAGCCGTTTTTGGCCCGCAGTGGCGCCGGGGCCAGCAGGGCCAGCAACTGGGGCAGCAGCATACCGATGCCCACCACCCCGAGCCAGAATACCTGAGCCCAGAAGCCGCTGCCGATGGCGGCCCACATGGCTGCCTCCTTCTGGCCGCCACCGAAGTAGAGGCCGGTAAAGAAGCAGACCAGCAGCAGCACCTCCACCGCCAGCACCGGCCGCTCGAAGCGGTGGACAAAGCTCACCCCCTGGCTGTGATGGTTCTCCTTGAACAGGGTGACCGCCAGCAAGATGGTGGAGGCGATGCCGGAGCTGACGCCGGAGATGAGGAACAGCACCGGCAGCACCGGGTTGTTCAAGAGCGGATAGGTCTTGAGCGCGGAGAGCAGAAAGCCGGTGTAGGCCCCCAAGAGCACGGCAAGCAGCAACAAGAGCGGCGCCAGCAGCCGCTCGATGCGGGCAAGCCAAGCGATGAGATCATCCACAAAGGCGAACTTCTCTTGCAGCAGGTGACGGCGCAAGGTCTCGATCTCGGAGCGAAACACCACCGCCAGCCAGGCGAACAGCACCGCCATGTAGACCTGGAACAGCATGACCCCCATCGACATCACGGAGTCGAACTGATAGTGGAACATCAGCTTCCAGAAGGTCCAGGGGCGGGCCAGGTGGAAGATGAGGATCAGTAACCCCAGCACCACGCTCACCGGCGCCAGAATGGCGGTCGCCTTGATGATGCCGCTCTCGCTGCCGGCCCCCTTGCGGCGCAGCAGCACCGAGAGGGTGGTGGCCCCGGCGGAGATGCCGAGCAGAAAGAGATAGATGGCGATGGGCCAGTCCCACACCAGCGAGGAGAAGTGAAATGCGTCATGCAACATGATCCATTCCTCCTTCTGTTACTGCGGTAGATGGCGATCGGACAAATCCCCACACGAGGGAAGGGAAGTGAAACGCCTCTTGCATCGTCATGACTTTATCTCCCCTTTGGGCACGCGGTACATCTTGGGCGAGGTGCCGAGTGCCTGCTTGTAGCGATAGGTGGTCTCCTTCACCAGCCGTTTGGCGATGGGGCTGTCCGGGTCATCCAGATTGCCGAACACCAGCGCCTTGGTAGGGCAGGATTCCACGCATGCCGGCTCCTTGCCCGCCGCCAGGTTGGTCTTGCGGCAAAAGTCGCACTTGTCCGCCACCTTGGTCACAGGGTTGATGAAGCGCACCTGATAGGGACAGGCGGCCAGACAGTACATGCAGCCGACGCAGAGATCCGGGTTGACGTCGACGATGCCATCCTCTTTGCGGATATGGGAGGCACCGGTCGGGCAGACGTGCACGCAGGGGGCGTTGTCGCAGTGTTGGCAGGACTTGCGAAAGAAGTGGTACTCGGCATCAGGGAAGGTGCCGATGGGGCCGGAGCGGATGATCTCGAGGCGCGAGACCCCCTCTGGCACCTGATTCACCTCCCGGCAGGCATCCATGCAGGCGGTACAGCCGATGCAGGCCGTCTCGTCGTGGATCATGCCGTAGCGGACCCCGTCGATGGTCTGGCTGTGGGCGAGGGTGGTGGCAAGAGAGCGGGTGTTGGCACGAGCAGCCCCCGTCATCATGATGAGGGCTCCTGCGCTCATCCCCGCCATGAAGTGACGGCGAGAGCAGCTCATTGTGCCTCCTTGCCCGAGGTGGTGTTCGCCTTGGCCGCCTTGACGGCCTCATGCTGCTTGCTGTGGCAGTCGACGCAGAGCTTGATGCGGGACTTCTCCGGAATAGCCACCATGGGCTCCTTGGCCGGGTGCAGCTGGTGGCAGCTGGTGCAGGTGAGCTTGGTGGCGTGCACGTCGTGGGCCCAGAGCGCCTCGCGCAGCGGTTTGGGCTCGTGACAGCTCATGCAGACCCCGTTCTGCTCGGCGATGGGGTAGCTCTCGGTACTCTGTTTGTCCTTGAAGCTGTCGCTAAAGCGCATCACATCCTTGACCCCTTCCCTGTGTTTGGGGGAGGGCTGACCATGGCAGTTGGTGCAGGTGACCGGCGCCAGGTTGTTGGGGTTGGTCGCCTGGCCGTGTTTGCCGTGCATGCCGTATGCCTGCTCCTTGTGGCAGTCGGTACAGGCGGCATCGGGATTGCGCAAAAACTCCACCTCATGTGTAGCAGAGACAGGTGTGGCAGGGAGGGCCGCAGGCGCGCCGGCCGCATCGGCGGCCTGGCCCTGCAGGCTGGTCAGCAGCATGGCTGCCATCAGCATCAGTCGTAAGAAATCCATTGTTAAATCACCCATAGGAAGCCTCCATCCGGCTGCTGGCCCGACACTGCGGGCCCGCATGCCTCGTCATTGTGCGAGCCGTCCGGCCGCTTTGGCCTCGGCATCCCAGGCGGGGACTGTGGTCTTGAGGAACTGGGCCTTGTCGCTGTTCATCTGCTTCATGTCCATACCAAGAGCGGCCTGGGCCTTCTCCTTGCTGGAGATGTCAGGAATGGCGATTTCGTGGCTGATCCCCTTGGCGGCCAGCAGGCGTGCCAGCTTGGTGCGGGCATCGGCGGCCTTGTCCAGGGCGGTCCCCAGCATGCGCAGCGCCACTTCCGGGGCGTGCATCTGCACCCCGTGGGAGGCGATGGAGAAGTCCCAGCGCCATTGGGCGTGACGGATGTCCTGCAGAATGTCCTTCATCTCGGCCTCGGTGGCGCCGGCATCCCAGGCGGCCTTGGCTTCAAAGTGGGCGTGCACCAGTTGCTTCTCGACTTTGAGCTTGATCTCGGTGACGGCATCCTTGCGCTGCTTGACCACCCCTTGCAGCATCTCCTTGCTCTGGGTGTGGCAGTTGCGGCAGGTCTGGTCGAAGCGATCGAAGGGGTTGCCTACCTTGTGATCGGTGTAGACCTTGCCTTGCTCGTTCTGCACCTTGGGCATGTGGCAGTCGACGCAGGCGACGTTGTTCTGGCCGTGAATGCCGGCGCGCCAGGTCTCGTACTCGGGATGCTGGGCTTTGAGCATGGGGGTCTTGGAGAGGGCATGGGTCCAGTCAGCAAAGCCTATTTCATCGTAATACTGCTCCATCTGCTCAACAGTGGTGCCCTTGTCCCAGGGGAACTTCACCGCCTTGGTGGGGCCGCTGAAGTAGTACTCCACGTGGCACTGGCCGCACACCTGGGACTGCTGATCGAAGCGCCCCTGCTCTTTGAACGGCTTGCCGATGGCAGTCATGGCACGGTCGGCATAGGGACGGGAGAGGTGCAGGGCGGGTTTCCCCCTCCTTGAACTCTTTCGAGGCGGTATCGTGGCAGTCGGCGCAGCCGATGGTGTTGACGATCTCGGGGCCGCCTTTTGCCCACATCCCCTTGAAGTAGCCATCCTCACCCTTCTCGTCGATGACGCGAGCCACGTCCGGGCCTTTGCAGCTCCAGCAGGCCATGGGCAGCGGACCGTCTTCGGCGGTCTTGGGGGCGCCGGTACGCAGGGTTTCCCGCACGTCGGTCAGGGCATAGAAGTGGCCGCGCGGCTTGTTGTAATCCTTGGAGAAGGGGTAGCCGGCCCAGAGCACCACCATCTGCGGATCTTCCGCCAGGGCGTCGGTGCGCTCCTTGCTCTCGCTGGTGCCTTTCCAGCTGGTGAACTGATCGGCGTGATCCTTGGCGAACAGCTCGCTGCGCGCCTCGATCTTGCCCTTGGGTTGTGCCTCGTCGGCCGCCTGTGCCCAGCCGCTGGTGCCAAGGCAGGTGGTAAGCAGCAGGGCGGCGAGGCCCAGCCTGGTCTGTCTGTTGTGTGAACTCACGATCATCACTCCCAAATCGATCTCATTGCCAAGCCTGACCGTTCCATCCTGGATGTGGGCATCAGCCCCCGCACTAGGCAGGAGCAGGCAGGCCGATTAATTGTTATTAGTGAATAAAACCCATGTATTTATGCGATTGCTCGAGCTGGATATTACCAAATGGGTAAAACGAATGATGATTTATCGGGAGCGGGATTGCGCTAGATCAATTGTCGGAGCAGGCAACAAGCGGAAATGAGATCCCGGTTAAATTATGAGGAAACTCAACTTATTGCATCATTGTTAACGCGGTGCACCATGCACCGTGGCGGCCATGGCCCGCCAGCCCGTGTCCCGCAAGGGGATGCAACTAAGATCGCTTGCCTTCTATCCATTTGGAGATAAGAAAAGCAATGTGAATAAATATGCTGTTGTGTCGGAGCTAAAGGGGAGGGAATGGATCCTGTTGGTTGCCGGATTCAATCAGTGAGCTGCTCATGGGGACCATGGCTCATTCGAGCGATGCACCAATAAAAAGAGCCGGCACTTGCCGGCTCTTTTTCTATCTGGTTTTTGCCGAGCGGGCCCTCAGGTGGATGGGGGGCTCGCAAGCGGATATGGACGTGCTCATCTCAGGCCAAGGCTTTGGCCAGCAGGTGAATGGGGTGTTCACAGCAGAACGGCGTGCTCATCTCGATCTGCCACTTGCAGGTTTCGCAGTCGGTGATGACCAGATCGGGCTTGAGCCGGTTTATCTGATCAAACAGCCCCTCGCCAATGGCCTGACTGGTCTGGTAGTTCTCCGACTTGAAGCCGTAGGTGCCGGCGATGCCGCAGCACTGGGAGTCCAGCACGGTCACCTTGACACCGGGGATGGCGCGCAGCAGCTCGAGGGTATAGATGACGCCGCCCATCTTCTCCATGTGGCAGGGGGTGTGGTAGGCGATGTGCAGATTGAGCGGCTTCATCGCCGGCTTGTTGCCCTTGTAGAACTCGTTCCACAGGAAGCGGGTCACCAGCGAGATGCGATCGCGCACCTTGTGGTTGTCCTGCTCCAGCAGGTGGGGATATTCGTCGCGCAGGGTGAAGCCGCAGGTGGAGGAGGTGGCCAGCAGCGGCATCTCGTTGCCGAGCAGGGTGTTCTCCAGCTGTTTGATGTTGAAGGCCGCCTGCTGCTTGGCCTTGTCCATGAAGCCGTTGGCAATCAGCGGCACGCCGCAGCACTTCTCCCGCTCCAGCAGTTGAACGCCGATGTTCATGGCGTTGAGCACCTGCACCAGCTCCTTGCCGAGCTGCGGGTGGTTGTAGTTGACGTAGCAGCCGTGGAAGTAAGCGATTTGGCGCTCGAAGCGGGCCTGACCCGCTTTCTGTTTCTTGTACCAGCCGCGGAAGGTGCCCTGGGAGTATTTGGGCAGATCGCGGTGGGAGGAGACCCCCAGCGCCTTGTCCAGCACCAGCTTCATCGGCTTGAGGCCGGTGGTGAAGTTGACCACCGGGGCCATCAGGGTGGACATGCTGCCCATCAGATCGGTGTGGGAGAGCACGAACTCGCGGATCCCCGGTTTGAAGCCGCTGTACTGGTGCTTGGCCTTGGCGATGATGTCGCCGATGCGCACCCCGCTCGGGCAGGCCACTTCGCAGCGCTTGCAGTTGGTGCAGTATTTGAGGGCGCTGTCAAAGAGCTCGGGGCTCTTGATGCGCAGCCGCTCCCCATCCGGACCCGCCTGCTTGGGGCCGGGGTAGGCCGGGTTGGCCTTGGCCACCGGGCAGTAAGCGGTACAGACGGTGCATTTAATGCACTGATCGAAGGTTTGGTTGGCATGATCCAGTAGCATGTCAGTTCTCCTCCCGTTGGGTGTGAAGGCACGGGATATGGGACAAAATCATCATTGGGCTGAACTCAAAATGTGACCGGCAGCCTGCCAGCCGGTGGCAACTGCCACGCCTGAGCCGGAACCTTCTTTAATGGGGTCATAGTGCGCCAGCACGCTGCCGGCGCCGTAGAGGTTGGTGAGCGGCTTGCCGCCACGCAGCACTCTGAGCTTGTCGTCGGTCTTGACCCCGAAGCCCATGAAGGGGTGGTGGTCGAACAGGCGACGGCCGGCCCAGGCGTCCCGCTCGGGCAGGCTCAGTACGTCGGCGTTGAAGATGGGCTCGCGAATGCCACGCAGGCGCGACTCCAGCCCGCGGCTGAAGAAGCTGCCGGAGGCGAGCACGAAGTGGTCCGCCTCGAACAGCTGATCGTCGCCATTCTGGCTGTGCACGCCAATCACCCGATCGCCCTCGTAACGGGCGCCCAGCACCCGCTCGCTGGTGAGGAAGGTGCCGCCAAGGGCCATGAAGCGGCGCTTGAGCGCCTCCTGCATCCGCATGCCGATCAGTGACGGCGGCATGGTGGCCACCTCCTTGATGATGCAGCCGGTGCGCTGCTCCAGCTCCGCCAGACGCGGGCCGACCAGCCCGAGTGACAGGCAGGCGGGCAGCACCAGGTGATGGCAGCGTGGCTCACCGCTCTCTTGCACCAGGCGGCTGATCTCGCGGGCCAGATCCGTCAGCAGGTCACGCTGGCCATTGCCCTGCTTGTCGAACAGGCGGGCGATGTCGGCGGAGCGAAACTCGTGGGGATTGCGGCTGAACTCGGCCAGCTGGGGCAGGCGGAGCTCCCCGGTCAGGATGCGGCAGTGGGCGAAGCGGGTGTGGGTCGCCAGGTTGGCAGCCGCGAGCTCGGGGTGAAAGTCGCGAAATCCCTCCAGAGTGGCCAGCAGGATGGCGTCGGGGGCCGGCGCATCGGTCACGCAGGCGCAGGTGTCGGGGGAGAGCCAGGTGGCTTTGAGGGTGCCGATGGGGGTCAGCCGCTGGTGGTTGCGCTCCTGGCGAAACAGCGGCAATCCCTGCGCGGCGCAGTGGCGCTGCAGATCATCGAGGCTCGCCGCGATATGGGTCAGCCCCACCTTGTTGTAGGGATGCTCGGGGTTGGCGGCCATGAAGGCGGGCAGGGCGGCGCGGGGATCCCCCTCGCTCTCCAGCAGATCGACCGAACCGGAGGAGAAGTGCAGGGCGCTCTGGCCGGAGGCCATCAGCAGGGTCTTCTGGCCGGCCTCGGCCAGGCGCAGGGCCGCCGAGAGGCCCGCCATGCCGCCGCCGATCACGATGCTGTCAAATTTCATGGCTGCGCTCCTTGGTGGGATTTGCGGTGCTGGTATCGAGCGGGAAGGGCGGCTCGGCCACCAGGTGGGGGGCCGTCCACTCGCCAAGGCCGAACAGCCCCTCGTAGATCCAGTAGGTAAATTCGGCTTCGCGCAGGGCATCGCCCCACAGCACCGGCCGGGTGCCCTTGTAGCGCTCCTCCAGGAACTGGCGCAGCATGACGCAGGCCTGGCGGCCGTCGGCCTTGCCATACTCCTGCATCAGGCCGGCGGCACGATAGGCGCACAGCTCCCCCTGACAGGGGCCCATACCGAGGCGGGTGCGGCGGCGCAGATCCACCAGGTTGTCCACATCCAGCTCGCGCAGGGCGTATTCGATTTCACCTGCGGTGACCATTTCGCACTCGCAGATGAGGGCGTTGGCCTTGGGATTGTCGCGGAAGAAGGCGATGACCCGCTCGCCATGGCGGTACTGGGCCGAGCCTTCGGCAGGCACCGAGAGGCCGGGGGCGGAGACCTTCTCCGGATCCCGCGAGCCGGGCAGGCTCAGTTCGGCGGTGCGGCAGGGCTTGTTGTTGCCCAGCTTCTTGGCCAGCAGATCGGTGGCCCATTCGGCCATCAGCCGGTAGGTCATCAGCTTGCCGCCGGTGATGGTGTTGAACCCCTTGAGGCCGTCACGTTCGGCGTGATCCAGCAGCACTATGCCGCGGCTGATGTTGCGGCCCGACTCGTCGCCATCCACCGCCACCAGCGGGCGAACGCCAGCGTAGGCGCGCAGCAGACGGGTGCGAGCCATGATGGGGGCGAGCTTGATCCCCTCGCGCAGCAGCACCTCCACCTCTTCGGGCTCGACGGTGAGCTGGTCAATCTTGTGGTAATCGATGCGACTCGACGTGGTGCCGATGAGGGAGATGGTATCGCCCGGCACCAGGATGTCCGCGTCCGCCGGTTTGCGTGCGCGGTTGAGCACCAGCTGGTTGATACGGTAATCCATGATGAGCAGGGAGCCCTTGGCCGGGAACATGCGGATGCCGAGATCGGCGTATTCGCAGATCTGCTGGCCCCAGATGCCGGCGGCGTTGATCACCTCTTGGCACTCCACCTCGAACGCTTCGCCGGTGCGGGTGTTGATGGCCTTGACCCCGTGCACTCGATCCTGGGTGCGCAAAAGCCCCAGCACCTTGCTGTGGGTGAAGATGCGGGCGCCGTGCTCTTTCGCGTCCAGCACGTTGGCGGCAGCCAGACGGAACGGATCGACCGTGCCATCCGGCACCTGGATGGCGCCGATCAGCGCCGGGTTGACGTTGGGTTCGAGGCGCAGCGCATCGGCGGGATCCAGCTGGCGGGCGTCAATGCCCGCCAGGGCGCAGGCGTCCATGAAGGTATTTTGAAAATTGATGTCATCTTCCGGCAGGGTAATGAAGAGGCCGCCGGTGTCCTCGACGCAGTGGCTGGCGATCCGCTTGAGGATGCGGTTCTCCTGAATGCACTCGCGGGCGGACTCCTGATCCGTCACCGCGTAGCGGGCGCCGGAGTGGAGCAGGCCGTGGTTGCGGCCCGTGGTGCCGGCGGCGATGTCGTCCCGCTCAAGCAGGATGCAGTCGATGCCGCGCAGTGCGCAATCGCGCATGATGCCGGCTCCGGTGGCGCCACCCCCTATGATGACGACTTGTGTGGTTATTCTTTTCATTCTTGCCCGTCTCATCTCTTCCAGATGGTGCCAGTGTGGCCTGTCTCTGGGTGAAAATGTTTGATATGGACCAAGTTAATGTTCGCAAACGCTCAAGATCAGGGGTGTTAATGAGCAAATTGTGATTGTTGTCACACTCCAGCAACAGCAGAGGGGGCCGCCGGGCCCCCTCTGTCGACACGAGTCACGGCGCTCAGCCGCAGCACTTCTTGAACTTCTTGCCGCTGCCACAGGGGCAGGTGTCGTTGCGACCCACCCGCAGCGGCGCCGGATCCTGCTCGCCGTCGGTGTAGACCCAGCGCTCCTGATGGCGCACGAAGCGGGAGCGCTCATGCAGGCAGTGGCGCTCCTCACCCTCCATGAACCAGGCCTTGAACTCCACCATGCCGAGGGTGTCATCGGGGCCGCCCTGGCTGGCGATGATCTCGAGCCCATCCCATTGAGTGTCGGTCTGGGCGAGCTGCTCCGCAGTCAGATCCCCCAGATAGTCAGGGTGCCAGCTGTGCACCAGGTACTCCCCCAATCCCAGCACGAAGGCGCTGTAGCGTGAGCGCATCAGCTGCTCCGGGGTCTGGGCAGCGTCTCCCCGATGCAGTGATCCACAGCACAATTCGAGAGAAAGAGTTGAACCGCAAGGACATTTGTTCATGTGTCTGGCCATCAGAGTCGATAGATATGGAGGGCGGGGATTGTAGCGAAAGCGGGTCCCCGTCGACCAGCATCCTATACTGGTCTGGTAGGAACGGAACGCCCATAAAAATAGCTGCAAGGATGTGAAAGATGACGCTAAAGCAGAAAATTCTGTTGTTGGGAGCCGTCCCCGTGCTCCTGATGGCCCTGGTGGTCAATCTCAGCAACTACATGATTTCAAAGAGTGACCTGGAAGCCGATCTGGTGGTGGCGCGAGAAAATGCCATCAAGGAGCGCAAGGCGTTGCTCAGCAGCTACCTGATGCTGGCCAAGACTGCCATCGATGCCGTCTACAACCAGCCGGACAGCCCGGCGGTGCGCAAGCAGGTGACCGAGCTGCTGCGGCCGCTGCGCTACAGCAGTGACGGCTACTTCTTCGTCTACGACTTTCAGGGCAACACCATACTGCTCCCGCCCCGTCCCGAGATGGAAGGCAAGAACCGCTGGCAGGACAAGGATGCCAAGGGCAAGCTGCTGATCCAGGAGATCGTCAAGGCGGCGCGTCAGGGAGATGGCTTCTCCGAATACTGGACCGCCAAGCCCTCCATCGGCCGGGATGCGCCCAAGCTCTCCTTCAACCTGGTGCTCGACAAATACCAGTGGGTCATCGGCACCGGCTTTTATATCGATGACATCGACCACGAGCTGGCGGCGCTGCGCACCGAGCGTGAGAGCAACATGCGTGACTCGCTGCAGAGCAGCGTGCTGCTGATCCTGGTGATCCTGGGGGTGACCCTGGCTGCCACCGTGGTGATCGGCAACCGGGTCACCCGGCCGCTGGCGGATGCGGTCTCGGCCCTCAACGACATCGCCGACGGGGAGGGGGATCTGACCCAGCGCCTCAAGGTGCAGAGCCATGACGAGATTGGTCAGCTGGCCACCGCCTTCAATCGCTTCGTGACGCGGATCCAGTCGGTGGTGAGTCAGGTGGGGGAGACCAGCAATCATCTGTTCAGCGCGGTGGAGAAGCTGCACCACCTGAGCGAGCACTATGACCATCAGATGCACGGTCACAGCCGAGAGACCGATCAGGTGGTCACCGCGGTGACCGAGATGAGCTCCACCGCCCAGGAAGTGGCGGCCAGCGCCTCCAACGCGGCGACCGCCACCAGCGATGCGGCGCGCGAATCCGATGCCGCTCGCGGCGTGGTGGGCACCGCCATCAACAGCATCAACCGGCTGGTGGGCGAGGTGCACACCGCCTCCGGGGTCATCGAGCAGCTGGCGCAGGAGACCGCCAAGATAGGATCCGTGGTGGAGGTCATTCGCGGTATTGCCGAGCAGACCAACCTGCTGGCGCTCAACGCCGCCATCGAGGCGGCCCGGGCCGGCGAGCAGGGGCGCGGCTTTGCGGTGGTGGCGGACGAAGTCCGTTCGCTCGCCGGTCGCACCCAGCAGAGCACCAAGGAGATCAACGAGATGCTGCAACGCCTGCAGGGCGGGGTGAAGCAGGCGGTGGACGTGATGCAGGCGAGCGAAGAGCGCAGCCAGGAGACGGTGCAGGAGGCGAGCCACATCGCCACTTCCCTCGACAGCATGGTGATGGCAGTCAGCACCATCAACGACATGAACATCCAGATAGCCACCGCCGCCGAGGAGCAGCACGCGGTCTCCGAGGAGATCAACAAGAACTTGGTGGCCATTCAGCAGATCGTCAGCGAGCTGACCGACGCGGCGGTCGAGTCCAACAGCACCACCCGCGATCTCGCCAGCACCGGCGACAAACTGCGCAAGCTGGTCTCCCAGTTCCGCTACTGATGGGATGACAAGAGGGGGATGTCCCTCACAAGATGCGGCCTGAACCCCGGTTCAGGCCGCACTTTATTTGGGGATTGACCAATAATATGTGAAAATTGCCCCCCTCTGTGTCAGCACTTGCCCCGTACCCTATGAATGAGATCGTGAAAGGCAGTATCGATTTGATCCGTCAGCTCAACTATGGCCTGGTCTATGCCAGCCTGGAGGAGCACAAGGAGCTGTCCCGTACCGATCTCTCCCGCTTGACCGGCCTCTCGCCTGCCAGCATCACCAAGATCACCCGCGAGCTGCTCGACGGCGGTCTGGTGGTCACCTGTGGCGAGAGCTCGGTGGGGCGCGGTCGCCGCCAGACCCTGCTGCGTATCAACGAGCGCCGCTTCCAGTTTCTCTCCATGCGTCTTGGCCGCGGCTATGTGGACATGGCGCTGTTCGATCTGGCCGGCCGCTCGCTCGCCCGTCATCGCCATGTCTTCAGCGAAGGGGAGCGCGCCGACCTGCTGGCCAGTCTGGTGCGGGCCATCGAGGGCTTCTTGCCCAAGAAGGCGCTGCGCCTCGCCTGCATCGCCCTCTGCCTGCCGGGGCAGGTGGAGCGCCACTCCGGCATGGTCAAGCACTTTCCCTTCTACGATCTGCGCAACTGGCCGCTCGGTCCCACCCTGCAGGAGGCCTTCGCGGTACCCGTGCTGGTCAGCGGCGACGTGCGCACCTGGATCCAGGCCGAACGTGAGTGGGGGGCCGCCAGGAACTGCGCCGATGCGGTACTGGTGTTTGTGCACAACGACATCGGGGTCGGCATGGTGGTCAACGGCCAGCTCATCGAGAGCGAGTCGGCCCTGCTCGGCGATCTCAGCCACCTGCAGCTCGAACCCTACGGTCAGCGCTGTTACTGCGGTGGCTTTGGCTGTGCCTGCACGCTAGTGACCAATCAGGCGCTCGAAGCCCAGTACCGGGATCTGCGCGAGCGGATGCAGGAGTACGATCTGCCCGAGAGCGTCACCATCCGCGAGCTGTGCGAGCTGGCGCTGGCGGGCAACAGCCTCTGCCAGGACATCCTCCATCAGGCGGCGGGGCGGCTCTCCCGGGTACTCTCCAACCTCATCTGCCTGCTCAATCCGGGCAAGCTGCTGCTGGGGGGCGAAATCACCCGCGCCGATCGGCTGCTGTTCCCCATGCTGCACCAGTCGCTGGCAAGCCAATTGCCGGCCCGAATACCTGGTGCGGCTGCAGATTGAATCCACCCACTTCTACGAAGACCCCACCAAGCCCACCTCGGTGCAGGTGCACAAGGCTCTGCGCGACGGCAGCCTGCTGCTCGACTTGTTGCGAGGCGACAAGGAGGCATGAAGCTGGGGTTGCAAGGACGCATCCTCCTCATGCTCTGTCTGGTCAGTCTGCTGCAGCTGGTGCTGCTGAGCGGGGCCAGTTACTACTATGTGTCCGAGCAGCGCTACCGCGAGGTGGGGGATCAAGCCCTCGACGTGGCGCGGCTGGTGGCCCGCGAGCCGGGCGTGCTGGCCGGGGTGAAGCGGGCCGATACTGCCCGTCTCAATGTGCTGGTGGAGCGGATCCGTGCCGAGGTCGGTGCCAGCTACATCGTCATCGGCGATAAAGACGCGCGCCGGCTGGTGCACCCCAATGCGGATCGCATCGGCCAACCCATGATGGGGGATGATCCGAGGCGGGCGCTGCAGGGGGAGGCCTACATCTCCCGCGCGCAAGGGTCCCTTGGGGTCTCGGTGCGCGGCAAGAGCCCCATCCGCGATGAGCTCGGCCAGATCATCGGGGTGGTCTCGGTCGGTTATCTGGTGCGGGATATCGAGGCGGACCTGCAGGGTTTTCTGCGCTTCGGCCTTGCCATGACCCTGCTCATCGTGCTGCTCAACAGCCTGGCCGCCGCCTGGCTGGCCCGCCGTTACAAACGTGCCATCCTTGGCTTTGAGCCCGAGCAGATCGGCCGCCTCTATGCCGAACTCGACTGCACCCTGCGCAGCGTGCGCGAGGGAATCCTCACCATCGACGAGCAGGGCCGGCTCACCTCCCTCAATCCCAATGGCATCCGCTTGCTGCGCCTTGACGAGCAGACGGCCCGGGCCGCCATCGGCCAGCCCGTCACCCGGCTGCTGCCGGAGAGTCGCATGCTCTCCCTCATTCAGGATCCGCGTCCCCAGTTTGACGAGGAGATAGTGCTCAACGGCCAGTCCCTCATCGTCAACCGGCTGCCGCTGGTGCGCGATGGCAAGCTGATCGGCGCGGTGTCGAGCTTTCGGCGCAAGGACGAGCTGGCCGAACTGAGCGCCCAGCTCTCTCAGGTGCAGGCCTACAGCGATCTGCTGCGGGTGCAGACCCACGAACACCATAACCAGCTCGGCACCATCGCCGGGCTCATCGAGCTCGGGGCCACCCGCGAGGCGCTCGCCTTCATCGGGCGGGAGGCAGCCACCGAGCAGAGCCTGCTGAGCTTCCTGATGAGTGCCATCGCCAAGCCCAAGGTGGCCGGCCTGCTGCTCGGCAAATACCACAGGGCTCACGAGCTGGGGCTGGTGCTGGAGGTGGACCCGGATTCCCGCCTGCACGACATTCCCCTTCGCGTCAGCGGCTCCCAGCTGGTGACGGTACTGGGCAATCTCATCGACAATGCCTTCGAGGCGACCCGTCGCCACGGCGCCCCCTACCAGCCGGTGAGGGTGGCGCTGAGCGATCTCGGCCAGGATCTGATCCTGGAGGTGGAAGACGGGGCGGGGGGATCGATCCCGCGCTGGCGGATCGCCTGTTCGAGCGGGGAGTCAGCAGCAAGGCGGAGCCGGATCACGGCATCGGCCTCGCGCTGGTTCGCAAGACCCTGGATGCCCTGCAGGGGCAGATCACCATCGAAGCCACGACGCAGGGGAGTTGCGTCGTCTGTTACATTCCCAAGGAGGTGTGAGTGATCAAGATCCTGATCGTCGAGGATGACCCGGCCATTGCCGAGATCCACCGCCGCTTCGTGCAGCGGCTGGCGGGGTTCGAGGTGCTGGGGGTGGCGCTCACCCTGTTCGATGCCAGAGAGCAGATAGAGATCCTCAAGCCCGATCTGGTACTGCTGGACGTCTGGCTGCCCGATGGCGAGGGCTTTGCCCTGCTGCGGGAGCTGCGCCAGGCGGGAGCTTCCCTCGACGTGATACTGCTGACTGCGGCGCGGGAGGCCGGCGCTCTGCAGGAGGCGATGCGGCTCGGGGTGGTGGATTTCATCCTCAAGCCCGTGGTGTTTGAGCGGCTGCGCGATACCCTCGACAAATATTGCCAAAGCCGCGCCGCCCTGGCGGCGCTGGCCGACATCGACCAGCAGGCGGTGGACGCCCTGCTGGGGACGCCGTTGCAGCAGGTGGCAGCGGGCGGCCTGCCCAAGGGGATCGACGGGCTCACCCTGCAGCGGGTGCTGGCGGCGCTGGGGTCACAGGGGGCCAGCGCCGAGGAGATCGGCGGCCGGGTCGGGGTGAGCCGCACCACGGCGCGCCGCTATCTGGAGTTTCTGGTGGGCCAGCAGCTGGCGAGCCCGGAGCTGGAGTACGGCACCGTGGGCCGGCCGGAGCGACGTTATCGCCAGCCCTGAGCGGGATAGCCACCCATCTCGTCTTGCCAATAAAAAGAGCGCCTGTCGGCGCTCTTTTGCTGTGTGAGATCCGTCAACTCAGCTCGGTTCGGATTGCAGTGTAGCTGCCGGTGTGCGGCGCGCCTGCCACCACTGCCACACCGGTAACAGCAGCATCACCAGAGTGACCAGGGTGAAGGCGAGGGTGATGGGGCGCTCCCACAGGAAGCTCAGGGAGCCGTCGTTGATCACCAGGGCCCGGCGCAGGTTGTCCTCCAGCATGCCCCCCAGAATGAAGCCGAGCAGCATTGGCGCCATGGGGAAGTCCAGCAGGCGCAGGCCGATGGCGATCAGCGCCACCAGCGCCATCACATAGATGTCCATGGTGTTGAAGGAGACCAGATAGACCCCGATCAGCGAAAACAGCAGCACCATGGGGATGAGCACGGGGCGTGGCACCTGCAGGATCTTGGCAAGATAAGGGATGAGCGGCAGGTTGAGGATCAAGAGCACCACGTTGCCCAGATACATGGAGATGATCACCGACCAGAACACGTCCGGGTGCTCCATGAACAGGCGCGGGCCCGGCTGGATGCCGTAGGCAATGAGGGCCCCCAGCATCAGCGCCGTGGTGCCGGAGCCCGGGATCCCCAGAGTCAGCAGCGGCACGAAAGCCCCGCTGGAGGCGGCGTTGTTGGCCGCCTCCGGGGCGGCAATACCGGTCAGGCTGCCCTTGCCGAACTCCTCCTGCCTGCGCTTGCTGGCGAAGTTGCGCTCGGCGCCATAGGCCATGAAGGAGGCGATGGTGGCACCGGCCCCCGGCAGTACGCCGATGAGAAAACCCATCACCGAGGAGCGGGCGATGGGGGGCGCTATCTCTTTGACCTCGTCCCTGCTCAGTTTGAGAGAGCCGAGCTGCTGGATCTTGCGTGCTTCCTCCTTGCTGGTGTCCTTGCCCGGGCGCAGCACCGTCATCAGGATCTCCGCCAGGGCGAAGGTGGCCATGGCCAGCAGCAGGAAGGAGAAGCCGTCGCGCAAGTCCGGCAGGCCGAAGGTGAATCTGTCCACCCCGACGCTGCGGTCGATGCCGACGGTGGAGAGCATGATGCCGAACAGCGCCATGATCAGCGCCTTGAGCACCTGGCCCTTGCCGGCAAAGGCCGCCACCGCCGAGAGCCCCAGCACCATGAGGGCGAAGTAGTCCGCCGACTGGAACGAGAGGGAGACATTGGCCAGCAGCGGCGCCGCCACCATCAGGAAGATGGCAGACAGGGTGCCGCCGGTGAAGGAGGCGTAGGCTGCGATGGCCAGCGCCTTGCCCGCCTGCCCCTTGCAGGCCAGCGGATAGCCGTCGATGGCGGTGATCATGCTGGCGGAGCAGCCCGGGGTGTTGATCAGGATGGAGGAGGTGGAGCCGCCGAACATGGAGCCGTAATAGACCCCGGCCATCAAAATGATGCCGGAGGCGGGATCCAGCCCGTAGGTGATGGGGATCATCAGGGCGATGGCGGTGACGGGCCCAAGGCCCGGCAGCATGCCGATGAAGGTGCCGACGAAACAGCCGACGATCACCATGAAGATGTTGATGGGCATCATGGCGGTGCCCAGTCCTTGCAGAATGCCGTCTAACATGAGTTCTCCTTATCCCAGCAACTGGGTGAACAGCCGGCCCGGCTCGAGGTAGACGTTGAGCCCCTTGGTGAGTAGGGCCCAGAAGATGAGGGTGAACGGCAGGCTCACCTTGCAGGCGAAGGCGAGGCTCTGCTCGCCCATCAGCCGGATCCCGCTGATGAGAAACAGGGTGGTAGCGACCAGAAAGCCGAGCCAGCCAAGGGCCAGGCCGTAGGCCAGCATCAGCAGCAGCAGGGCGAACACCAGCCGCCAGTTGCCGCTCTCCCGTTGCAGCCGCTCGCCGCCCGGAAAGCAGATCAGCAGCAGGGAGAGCAGGGCGCCGGCGCCGGCCAGGGCATAGGGCAGGGTGCTGGCGGTAAAGGGTTCATATTCGTCCCCGGGGTAGCCGGGGATCTGGGTGGCGTGATAGCCGTAGGCGAGGGAGAGCAGCAAAAACAGCAGCCCCCCGAGTCGCTCCTTGGTCAAATGCATGGGATGACTCCGATGGGTGGGCCAGGCCCGCCGACAGTGGAATTATTTGATGAAGCCGAGTTCGCGCATCAGGCCGCCGATCTGCTGCTCCTGCTGGATCAGAAAGGCGGTGAACTCGGGGCCGGCCTGATAGAGATTGGTCCAGTTGTTGCGGGCGCGGACCGTTTCCCACTCCGGCTTGTCATACATCTGCTTGAGCAGGGCGGCGAATTCGGCGGATTTTTCGGCGCTGACGGTGGGGGAGGCGAAATAGCCGCGCCAGTTGGCAAATACCGTGGGGTTGCCCTGCTCGCTGAAGGTGGGCACCTCGCTCGCATCCGGCATCCGGGTCGGGGCCGTCATGCCGAGGATCCGTATCTGGCCCGACTTGACCGCCTCCATCGCCTCGCCAAAGCCGGTGGAGAGCACCTGGGTTTCTCCTGCCAGCACCGCCGCCATGGCGCTGCCGCCGGCGTCATAGGCCACGTAGCGCAGCTTGCCGGCATCAGCCCCGGCATTCTTGAAGGTCATGGCGGCCACCAGATGATCCAGGCTGCCACGGGCGGAACCGCCGGCAATCTTCACCTTGGCGGGGTTCTCCTGATAGGCGGCCAGCAGCTGGGGCCAGCTCTGATAGGGGGAGTCCAGCGGCACGGCCAGCGCCTGGTAGTCGGCGATGATGGCGGCTACCGGGGTGAGATCCCGGAACGATTGCGGCAGCTCCTTGGAGAGGGATTTGACGATGATGGGGGTGGAGTTGACCATCAGGGTCTTGTCGGACTGGGCCGAGGTCTCGATCAGGTGAGCGATGGCCTTGGCACCGCCACCGGCCGAGATGTTCTGGTAGGAGGCGGTGGTGATGAGGCCGGATTTGGTCAGCGCCTCGCCGGTGCCGCGGGCGGTGTTGTCCCAGCCGCCGCCGGCGCCGCCCGGAATGAGGAAGTGGATTTCGTCGATCTTGGCCTGGGCGCCGAGGCTGGCGCCCAGCAGGCAGCAGAGCAACGTGCGTTTGAGGGTTCCTTGCAACATGGTGTTCTCCTTGTGATTGTTGCAGGAAGGTTAATTAATCGTGATTGGTCGGCAAACAATCTGACCGTAATGGCTATTAAGGCTGTTGTGGTCATTGTGTTCATTCTGGTCACGATGGGGCGAGGCTGGGCTATGGCGGGGCTGAAGGGGGCCGGAATACTGCGGTGACGGCTGAAAAGGCGCGAGGCTCCCCGTCAGACGGGGGTGCCTCGCGGATGACGGGTTGGCTTATCCCTGTGATGCGGACGCGGCGGAGACCTGGTCGCTACCGGGGCCCTGCTGCTTGATGGCCTCGGCCGCCTGTTGCCTGCGCTGCAACTGCTCCATCACCAGCTTGTAGGCGATGTAGTACTTGTAGATGTTGCCGACGTAGGTGACGGTTTCGGGCCCAATCTTCTCCGCCGCCACGTACTCGACGTTGTGAAACCAGACGTTGGGATCCAGCCCCCGCTTCTTGGCCTCGGTGCGCAGCCGTGCCGCCCGGGCGGGGCCGGCGTTGTAGGAGGCGAACGAGAAGAGTGCCTTGTCGAGGGGTGTCATGGGCTCGTCTGCATAGTAGTGGTCGATCATCCAGCGCATGTATTTGACGCCGCCGTGGATGTTGGGCTCGAGCTGGCGGATGTCGCCCACTTTGAGCCCCTTGCCGGTGGCGGGCATGATCTGCATGATGCCGATGGCGCCGACGTGGCTGCGCGCCTTGTGATTGAGGGCCGACTCCTGATAGCCCTGGGCCGCCATCAGCAGCCAGTCCACCTCGTATTTCTCGCCATATTCGCGAAACAGATCCACCACCTGCAGAAACTTCTGGCGCTCGGCATCGGCGGCGGCGCTCTTGACGAACTTGTTCTGCTTGAGATAGCGGGCCAGGATGGCGTCGCTGCTGTGTTTGCCGCGCAGGGCGGCTATCTGTTCATTGAGCATGGCCAGCAGTTGCGGGCTCTCCTTGCGCACCGCCCAGGCGATGACCCCCCCTTGCCGGAACACTGGCTGCTCATGGATGCGGATGGCGGGGAAGATCTTCTGCCAGAACCGGGCCTTGTGTTCGTCCATGACGATGAAGGGCAGCAGGCCGGCATTGACCATCTCCACCAGATCTTCATCCTCCAGCGCCTCCGGGGCCGGCTGGATGTCGACAAGCGGCTCTCCCGCCGCCTTGCGCGCCTGGTTGTAGGCCGTGAGGCTCTCGAAGTAGCTGGAGGAGGGGCGCACATAGACCCGTTGGCCGGCCAGATCGGTGGCGCTCTCCACCTTGGGGGAGGCCGGCCCCGAGATGAGCAACTCCCGCACGTTCTGCAGCAGAGGGTCGGTAAAGAGCACCCCCTGCAGTTTGCGCCGCTCGGTGATGGTGAGGTTGGCGGCGGCGATGTCGCCCTTGCCCGCGATGAGGGCTTCCAGCAGGGCCTCGCGCGCTACCGGGATGAAGACCAGGTGCAGCTTGAGATGGCGCTTGAGGCTCTTTTGCTTGCGCAACTGCTCGTTGAGCCGCTTCTCCACCTCGATGAAGGCGTCGTAGGTGACGCCCCGCTGCACCCCCTTGTAGATGAAATAGCCGGTCTTGTTGTAGGTGGTGAGCACCCGGATGGTGCGCCGTGCCAGCATGGCATCGAGATCGCCAAGCAGGGGCTGGGCCAGCTGGTCGCTGCTGAAGGCCAGGGCGGCCGGCTCGGAGTCGGCCGCCTCTGCGGGGGAGGTTTGCGCTGCGGTGGCGGCCTGCAGTGGGCCGCACAGCAGCCAGCCAAGAAGGATCCATAACCGTATCATGACGATGCCCTCGTGCGTTTCATTGAGTGTAAGCGGCATGGGGCGGGCGCTTTAGCTCATTGGGTTTGGTCGGTGAGGGGCACATAGCACGAAAGGCCCTATCCGGCGGGGGCGAGGCGATGGGGCTTAGGCGAAAAGGAGAGAGGCATGAACGAAAAGGGGATCCATAACGGCCCCCTTGAGTTGGTGTACTTGGTGCGAGATCGTCGGTGCTAGAACCAGAAGCCGATGATGAAGGAGCCCGCCAGGGTCAGCATGACGTTGGCCACCGCATAGGTGCCGGCATAGCCGAGCGCCGGGATGGAGCTATTGGCCGCCTCGTTCACCACGTCCATGGCCGGGGCGCAGGTGCGGGCCCCCGTGATGGCGCCGAGCAGCAGGGCCGGGTTCATCTTCAGCACCCAGACCCCGAACAGGTAACCCACCAGCACCGGCAGGGTGGTCACCAGCATGCCGGAGAAGAGCACCACGGCACCGACCTGGCTCAGGTGATCCAGAATGCCGCCGCCGGCTTTGAGGCCGGTGCTCACCATGAATACCGCCAGACCGAGATCCTTGGCCAGACGCAGGGCGCCCGGCGGCACGTAACCGACCGTGGGGTGGTTGGCGCGCAGGTAGCCCATCAGGATCCCCGCCAGCAGCAGGCCGACGGCGTTGCCCAGCCCAAATTCGAGCTGGCCAAATACCAGGGAGACGGAGCCTATCAGCAGCCCCAGCACGAAGAAGGTGGTGAAGGCCACCAGATCCGTGGTCTGGCTGTGGATGCTTATGAAGCCAATTTTGTTGGCCAGCAGCTTGACTCGCTGCTTCTCGCCGCTGATCTGTAGTACGTCGCCCTTTTGCAGCATGATGTTGCGATCGAACGGCATCTCGATCTGGGAGCGCACCACCCGGTTGAGGAAGCAGCCCTTCTCGGTGAGGTTGAGCTCCACCAGATGGCGACCCACCACCGCATCGTTTTTCACCACTATCTCTTCGGTGACGATCTGCAGGTCAAGCAGGTTGCGGTCGAACACCTCCTTGCCGTTGCGGTAGTTGACGTCGAGCTTCTCGTGACTCTCGGGGTAACCCACCAGGGCGATCTCGTCTCCTTCCTGGATGACGGCGTCGCCATCCGGGCTCGCCAGGATACCGTTGCGGCGGATCCGCTCCACGTAGCAGCCGGTATGAGGGTAGATGCCGGTCTCGCGCAGGGTGCGGCCGCCAATCCAGGCCGCCAGCTCTGGGCCGACCCGGTAGGCACGGATGATGGGCAGGTAGGTCTTGCGGCTCTCGTTGTCGGAGAGGCCGCGCTCTCGGGCGATCTTCTGCGCCTCGGTGTTGAGGTCGAGCCGTGCCAGCGAAGGCAGGTAGCGCACCACCAGCATCAGGCCGACCAGGCCCACCAGATAGGTGAGTGCATAGCCGATGCCCATGTTGTCGAGCACCGACTGCATGTCGGTCTGATGGGGCAGGTTGAGCAGGCCGCTGCGCAGGGCATCCTGTGCGCCCACCAGCGCCGGGGTCGAGGTGAGCGAGCCGGCCAATATGCCGGCCGCCATGCCCGGCCCCAGGTTGAAGAACTTGGCCAGCCCCACGGTGAGGAAGAGGGCGGTCAGCAGGATCACCAGGGTGAGGGTGATGTAGTGGATGCCGTCACGCAGGAAGACGCTGAAGAAGTGCGGCCCCGCTTCTATCCCCACGCAGAAGATGAACAGCATGAAGCCGACGTTCTCCGTGGTGGCGGTGAATTCAAAACCCATCTGGCCGAACAGCAGGGCGGTAAACAGCACGCCGATGGTGTTGCCGATCTGGAAGTTGCCGAACCTGACTTTACCGAGCAGCAGGCCGAAGGCCAGTACCACGAACAGCAGCAGGGAGTCGCTTTGATGTAGCAGTGTCACAAAATCTATGGTCATGCCCGGAAAAACCGAGGAAAAAAGTGGGGCCGATATTGTGCCGGATCCCTCACCAATAAAGAAGCGTCAAAGGAGGATTAATCGGCACTAACCCGCCATGCGACCCGCCTGTGTGAGGGAAACTGCGGGGCGGGTCTGGTGATGACCTCTATTTCCCTCTGTCAGCACCGCTGTCAATTAGTGATTCCTGCTATCTGTGATCCTCGTCTTTCCGCTCTGCTTGAAAATTTATTCTCTGCTGTTTGGCTGGGCGGTTTCCTGGTTTTTCAGCACATCTGACTGAAGGGGGGGCATGAGTCCGTGAGCCGATCGGTGGATGTCGAGAGGGAGTGACCCATGTTGTGCGGGATGGCGAAAAGATATCTGCAAAAGGCATCTGTCGGCGGCGATGGCAACCCATTCAGGTGGGCGCTCAAAAACAGCAGAAAATCAGGTCGGCAGGGAAAAACATCGCCCGTCGCTGGCAATAGCCTGCCAGCCTAGGCCGTCATTGGCTTTGCTCTACTTACCCACAGAATCTGTGGATAACCCTGTTTATGAAACTTGGTGATCAGGCTGTATCCCGCGCCAATACTGGGCTGCAAGGACTGTTCAAAAAATACCTGAGATAAATTGTTTCTATAAAAATCAAATAGTTAGGCGCGGCAGAACAAAACGCTGCCGTGGCGGATGTGGAATCAAAAGGGAGGTGTCACCGCGGGATGCGGCTTGTGCATTAAAATTGGCAGAGGAAAGCACTAAAGTGGATAACTTGCACCGAGATGGTGAGGAGATTGGCTCCCCCGACTGGACTTGAACCAGTGACATACGGATTAACAGTCCGCCGTTCTACCGACTGAACTACGGGGGAACATCAGGCAAGGAGGAGCATCATACAGAGGTCGTATTTCGAGGTCAATAGCCGCTTCTTCCGGCAGAGTGGATACCCAGCCTACCCCATCTCGGAGTACACTTCTGCTCTTGCGTTTTTTTGCCGGGAGTCGTCATGAGCAAGTTATTCCAGCTGGCCAGCCAGTTTCAACCCGCCGGGGATCAGCCAAGGGCCATCGCCCAGCTGCTCGATGGCATCGAATCCGGCCTTGCCCATCAGACCCTGCTCGGGGTGACCGGCTCGGGCAAGACCTTCACCATGGCCAACGTCATCGCCACCCTCAATCGCCCCACCATGATCCTGGCTCCCAACAAGACCCTGGCGGCCCAGCTCTATGGCGAGATGAAGGAGTTCTTCCCCGACAACTCGGTGGAGTATTTCGTCTCCTACTACGACTACTACCAGCCCGAAGCCTATGTGCCGACCACTGACACCTTCATCGAGAAGGATGCCTCAATCAACGATCACATCGAGCAGATGCGGCTGTCGGCCACCAAGGCACTGCTGGAGCGCCGTGACGTGGTGATCGTCGCCTCGGTGTCGGCCATCTATGGTCTGGGAGACCCGCAAGCCTACCTCAGCATGATGCTGCACCTGAAAGTGGGGGACCTGATCAATCAGCGGGATATCCTGCGCCGCCTCGCGGAGCTGCAGTACACCCGCAACGACATGGCCTTCCAGCGCGGCACCTTCCGGGTGCGGGGGGAGGTGATCGACATCTACCCCGCCGAATCGGACAAGCTGGCCCTGCGGGTGGAGCTGTTTGACGAGGAAGTGGAGCGCCTCTCTCTGTTCGATCCGCTGACCGGCGCCATCGAGCAGACGGTGGTGCGCTACACCATCTATCCCAAGACCCACTATGCCACCCCGCGCGAGACCATTTTGGGGGCCATCGAGCACATCAAGGAGGAGCTCAAGAGCCGCCGTGAGCAGCTGTTGTCGCTGGGCAAGCTGGTGGAGGAGCAGCGCATCAGCCAGCGTACCCAGTTCGACATCGAGATGATGCAGGAGCTGGGCTACTGCTCCGGCATCGAAAACTACAGCCGCTACCTCTCCGGCCGTGCGCCCGGCGAGCCGCCGCCCACCCTGTTTGACTATCTGCCGGGGGATGGCCTGCTCATCATCGACGAATCCCACGTCACGGTGCCGCAGATCGGCGCCATGTTCAAAGGGGACAGATCCCGCAAGGAGACCCTGGTGGAGTACGGCTTCCGGCTCCCCTCGGCGCTCGACAACCGGCCGCTCAAGTTCGACGAGTTCGAGGCGCTGATGCCGCAGACGGTGTTTGTCTCGGCCACCCCCGGCCCCTACGAGCTGGAGAAGTCCGGCGGCGATGTGGTGCAGCAGGTGGTGCGCCCCACCGGCCTGCTCGACCCCGAGATCGAGGTACGGCCGGTCACCACCCAGGTGGACGACCTGCTCTCCGAGATCCGCAAGCGGGTGGCGGTGGAGGAGCGGGTGCTGGTCACCACCCTCACCAAGCGGATGGCGGAAGATCTGACCGAATACCTGGCGGATCACGAGGTGCGGGTGCGTTATCTGCACTCGGACATCGACACCGTCGAGCGGGTGGAGATCATTCGCGATCTGCGCCTCGGCAAGTTCGACGTGCTGGTGGGGATCAACCTGTTGCGGGAGGGGCTCGATATGCCGGAGGTCTCGTTGGTGGCGATCCTGGATGCGGATAAAGAGGGTTTCCTGCGTTCCACCCGCTCCCTTATCCAGACCATTGGCCGGGCGGCGCGCAACCTCAACGGCAAGGTCATTCTCTACGGGGATACCATCACTAATTCCATGCAGGTGGCGATCGAAGAGACCGAGCGGCGCCGCGCCCTGCAGCATGCTCACAACCTCGGACATGGCATCACCCCGACGGGGCTCAACAAGTCGGTGGGAGATGTGATGGACATGGGAGGCAGTCGCAGTGCAGGCAAGAGCGGGCGGGGCAGCCGCAAGGCCGCCGAGCCACAAGGGGAGTACCATGCTCGTTCCGCCAGCGAGATCAGCAAGGAGATCAAGCGGATGGAAGAGCAGATGTTCCAGCATGCACGGGATCTGGAGTTCGAGCAGGCGGCTGCGCTGCGAGACCAGATCCAGCGGCTGCGCAACGAGTTGATCGAGAGTTGAGTGCCTTGCCGGGTGCCCGACGCTGGCTGATCTGGCGGCGTCTGCGCCGCCTCTATCGGGGTTTTCGTCACCCCGATACCCCCTGGTGGGCCAGGGGGCTGGTGATCCTGGTCCTGCTCTACGGCATCAGCCCGCTGGATCTCATCCCCGATGTGGTGCCATTCGTTGGCTGGCTCGACGATGCGACCCTGCTGCTTATTCTGCTGTGGGGTTGGGAGCGTTGCCTGCCGCCGCAGGTGCGCCACGAGCTGGAGGTAAAGCTGTAAGTTACTGTCTCTGCCACCATTTTCCCGCTTGATGAATAAGCCTGGGCGGGCGATGCAGCAGGAAAAACGGTTTCATTTGGCTGAGGGGGTTGCGGGCTTAAAAAGAGGCCGGCCCAGCGATTGTGGGCCGACTGGCATTGGCGTAGACTCCACGCCGTTCACTTTACGAGTATGGAAAAATGGATCTGATCCTCTTTGCAATCGACTTTATTCTGCACGTTGACGTGCATTTGAAAGAGCTGTTTGAAAACTACGGCATCTGGGTTTACGCCATCCTGTTTCTCATAATCTTCTGCGAGACCGGACTGGTGGTGACCCCCTTCCTGCCGGGTGACTCCCTGCTGTTCGCCGCCGGTGCGCTCACCGTGGGCAGCGTGCTGGATGTGCATACCCTGGCCGCCGTGCTGATCATCGCCGCGGTGCTCGGCAACGTGGTGAACTACACCATAGGTCACTTCTTCGGCGAGCAGCTGTTCCGCAATCCTGACTCCAAAATCTTCCGGCGGGATTACCTGGACAAGACCCATGCCTTCTACGCCAAGCATGGCGGCAAAACCATCATCATCACCCGCTTCCTGCCCATCGTGCGCACCTTCGCACCCTTCGTTGCGGGCATGGGTGCCATGACTTACCCGCGCTTCCTGGCGTTCAATCTGGTGGGCGGTCTGTTGTGGGTCCTTTCATTCGTCTATGCGGGCCACTTCTTCGGCAATCTGCCGGTGGTGCGTCAGAACTTTACCCTGCTCATCTTCGGCATCATCGGCATTTCACTGCTGCCCATGGTGATCGGCATGGTGAAGGCCAGAATGAATGCCAGCAAGGCGGCTTCCTGAGCACCCTGCTGCCTGGCTGATGAAGCCGAATGACATAAAAAAAGAAGGGAGCCAGTGGCTCCCTTCTTTTTTTGTACTGCTATCGGGCTTAGCTGCAGCAGCGCCCCTTGACCAGATTGCCGATGGCTACCACGAAGAACACCAGCAGGTAGGCGGCAAAGATGGCCACCAGCCACTGAGGCATGGAGAAGCTCAGGAACTGCCAGGTGACCTCGCTGCAATCGCCATCCGGATAGAACATCCAGGGGATCCACTGATCCAGCGGCGCCCAGCTCGGGAAGTCGACAAAGCCTTCGCAGACGTTGAAGGGGGAGGGATTGACCTGATAATCCACATGCTTGAGCGCCAGTTTCAGGCCCCAGAAGGCACTGGAGCCCCACAGCAGCAGAGCGCTCCAACGCACGTACCATTTCTGCGGTGCTACCATGCCGAGCAGCCCTGCGGTGAGGACTCCCAGCGTGGCGATCCGCTCATAGACGCACATGACGCAGGGATGCAGGCCCAGCACATGCTGGAAGAAGAGGGCGCTCAACTCGAGGAACAGGGCAGAAGCTACAAGCAGACTCCAGGCCAGGCGATGGGCGGCAATACGGCGCAAAAACTCGATCATCTGGTTGATCTCACAGAAAAAACAGTGGCTGAATTAGAGCAGAGCAGGGGCCAAAAAGAAAGGGCCCGCATGGGCCCTTATGGAATCAATGCAGGGCGGGCAGCACCGCCGGCGTGACGTTGTCGAGCACCAGCCAGCCAGCCTGATAGAACCAGTCGGTGAGGGGCCCGAGCAGCATCTCTACCGAGAAGAAACCCACCAGCCCCAGCACCAGGGTATAGGGCAGTGCCATCCACACCATGCGTCCGTAGGAGAGGCGAAGCAGGGGGGCCAGTGCCGAGGTCAGCATGAACAGGAAGGCGGCCTGGCCATTGGGAGTGGCCACCGACGGCAGGTTGGTCCCGGTGTTGATGGCCACGGCCAGCAGCTCAAACTGTTCGCGGCTGATGGCGTTGTTGAGCAGTGCCGTCTTCACCTCGTTGATGTAGACGGTACCGACGAAGACGTTGTCACTGACCATGGAGAGCAGGCCGTTGGCCAGATAGAAGAGCGCAAGCTGGGCGTCCGGCTCGGCGGCCAGCACCCACTGGATCACCGGCTTGAACAGTTGCTGATCGATGATGACGGCGACCACGCTGAAGAAGACGGCCAGCAGGGCGGTAAAGGGCAGCGCCTCCTGGAATGCCTTGCCGAGGGAGTGCTCTTCGGTGATGCCGGTGAGCGAGGTGGCCAGCACGATGACCGACAGGCCGATGAGGCCCACCGCGGCCAGGTGCATGGCCAGCCCCAGGATCAGCCAGAGGGCGATCGCTGCTTGCACGATGAGCTTGGCCTTGTCCTGGGGGGTACGTCCGGCCTCTTCATAGCGGTTGTAATCCTCCATGATGCGGCGTACTGCGTCCGGCAGCTTGGCGCCGTAGCCGAACCAGCGGCACTTCTCGACCAAAATGCAGGTGAGCAGGCCGCAGATAAATACCGGCACCGTGACCGGAGACATGCGAATGGCAAACTCGCCGAAGTTCCAGCCCGCCTGTTCACCGATGATCAGGTTTTGCGGTTCTCCCACCAGAGTGCAGACACCGCCGAGGGCGGTACCGATGGCGGCATGCATCATCAGGCTGCGCAGGAAGGCGCGAAAGTCATCCAGATGTTGGCGATTGAGTTCGTTGACGGCATCATCATCGGTGTGATCGTGCGGGTTGCCGAACTCCTTGCCGGAGGAGACCTTGTGATAGATGGCGTAGAAACCGGTGGCGACGCTGATCACCACGGCGATCACGGTGAGGGCGTCGAGGAAGGCTGACAGGAAGGCGGAGACCAGACAAAATGCCAATGAAAGCAGGGTCTTGGAGTGGATCCGGATCAGCAGCTTGGTAAACACATAGAGCAGCAGCTGCTTCATGAAATAGATGCCGGCCACCATGAAGACCAGCAGCAGCAGTACCTCGATATTGGCCACCAGCTCATGCTTGACCTGCTCGGCTGAGGTCATGCCGATCAACACGGCTTCGATGGCCAGCAGGCCACCGGGTTGCAGCGGATAGCACTTGAGCGCCATGGCCAGCGTGAAGATGAACTCGACGACCAGCAGCCAGCCGGCGATGAAGGGATCTAGGTAAAAGGCGATCGGGTTGATCAGCAGGAATAGAAGAATAGCGGCCTTGTACCACAGGGGCGCATTGCCCAGAAAGTTCCTGGCAAAAGCTTGCCCTAAGCTGATTGGCATAATAGTGGGTCTCTGTGTTGTGGTTGGTATCTGCGTCTATGCAGTCAAGACAGGCTCGACCAGAACATCCGGATGTTGTCCCTTATCAGATTGATTCCTCATGATTTTAATCAAAAAGTGCATTAACTATAAATAACATAGTCGGCCTTGCCCACGAGATTGGCCGTTTTATCGTCAATCAATGGGGTTGGCTGACACCCATTGCAGGAATCAATACATATTTTTAACAAAATGACCTGCTTATGTGAGCAGAGGACCGACCTTCTGCTTGCCAGCCCTCCCTGCTTTGCTATTATTCGTGAGCCTTTTTACGTACTACAACAGAGTCACTACATGGTCATAAAAGCGCAGAGCCCTGCAGGGTTTGCCGAGGAATATATCATCGAGTCCATCTGGAACAATCGCTTTCCTCCAGGATCCATCTTGCCGGCCGAGCGTGAGCTGTCCGAGCTGATTGGCGTGACTCGAACCACCTTGCGTGAAGTGCTGCAGCGTCTGGCCCGTGATGGCTGGCTCACCATTCAGCATGGCAAACCGACCAAGGTGAACAATTTCTGGGAGACCTCTGGACTCAACATTCTGGAGACCCTGGCCAGGCTGGATCAGGACAAGGTGCCGGATCTGGTGGCCCAGCTGCTGTCGGCGCGCACCAACATCTGCACCATCTTCATTCGTGGCGCGATCCGCAACAATCCAGAGCAAGCCGCCGAGATCCTGCGCGGTGCCGACGCGGTAGAGAACTCCCCGGAGGCCTATGCCGAGTTTGATTATCGCCTGCACCACCAGCTCTCCTTTGCCTCCGGCAACCCGATTTATGCCCTGATCCTCAACGGCTTCAAGGGGCTGTATAGCCGGGTTGGCCGTTACTACTTCTCCGACAAGCAGGCCCGTGAAGCAGCCGATGCCTACTACAAGACCTTGCTGAACCTGGCCGAGACCAAGAATCACGAAGCCGTGTTCATGACGGTACGCCAGTACGGCATCGAGTCAGGCAAGTTGTGGACCCGTCTGCGTCAGGACATGCCGAGCAATCTGTGCGACAACTGATGGTATTCTGATGCAAGAAAAACGCGCCAAATGGCGCGTTTTTTTATGGTGGATGGCTGCTTGCTCAAGCCGGTTTTTTCTCCGGGCAACGCCCGATGATATCGGCTGGCAGTTCACCATTATCCTGTTCGAGCACCACATCGAACCCCCACAACTGGTGCAGATGTTTGAGCACCTCGTGACGAGAGTCACCCAGCGGGATCCGGTTGTGCGGTACATAGCGCAGCGTCAGCGAGCGATCGCCCTTCACCGCCACGTTGAATACCTGAATGTTGGGCTCCAGGTTGCTCAGGTTGTATTGGGCCGACAGGGTATTGCGCACCTGGCGGTATCCCTCGTCATTATGGATGGCCGAGACCTTGAGGTAGTTCTTCAGATCGTCGTCATCAATGGCGAACAGCTTCATGTCGCGCATCACCTTGGGGCTGAGGAACTGGCTGATGAAGCTCTCATCCTTGAAGTTCTGCATGGCGAAATGCAGTGTATCGACCCAGTTGCTGCCGGCGTAATCGGGGAACCAGTATCTGTCCTCCTCGGTCGGGTTCTCGCAGATGCGGCGCAGATCGGTAAACATGGCAAAGCCGAGGGCGTAGGGGTTGATCCCCGAGTAGTAGCGGCTGTTGTAGGGGGGCTGGTAGACCACGTTGGTATGGCTGTGCAGCACCTCAATCATGAAGCGATCGCTGATCTTGCCCTCGTCATAGAGGTGATTGAGGATGGTGTAGTGCCAGAATGTGGCCCACCCTTCGTTCATCACCTGGGTCTGCTTTTGCGGATAGAAGTACTGGCTGATCTTGCGCACGATGCGCACTATCTCGCGCTGCCAGGGTTCCAACAGAGGGGCATTCTTTTCGATGAAGTAAAGAATGTTCTCCTGTGGTTCAGCCGGGTAGCGTCTGTCTTCCACCCCGGAGGCTTTGTGCTGCTTGGGCAGGGTTCGCCACAGCTCGTTGACCTGGGTCTGCAGATAGTCTTCCCGCGCCTTCTGGCGCCGCTTCTCTTCGGCCAGCGAGATCTTCTGGGGCCGCTTGTAGCGATCCACCCCAAAGTTCATCAAGGCATGGCAGGAATCGAGCAGCTTTTCCACCGCATCGATGCCGTGTTTCTCTTCACACTCGGTGATGTAGTTCTTGGCGAACAGCAGATAGTCGATGATGGAGGAGGCATCGGTCCAGGTCTTGAACAGGTAGTTGTTCTTGAAGAAGGAGTTGTGGCCGTAACAGGCGTGGGCCATCACCAGTGCCTGCATCGGCATGGTGTTCTCCTCCATCAGATAGGCGATGCAGGGATCCGAATTGATGACGATCTCGTAGGCCAGCCCCATCTGGCCACGTTTGTAGTTGCGCTCGGTGTGAATAAAGCGCTTGCCGAATGACCAGTGCTGATAACCGATGGGCATGCCGACGCTGGAGTAGGCATCCATCATCTGCTCTGCCGTGATCACCTCGATCTGGTTGGGGTAGGTATCCAGTCGATAGAACTTGGCGACCCGAGCTATCTCCTGATGGTAAATGTCCAGCAGGTCGAAGTTCCAGTCCGGGCCATCGTCCAGCGGTGCGACTTTTCTTGCGGTTTCTACCATATGACCTCCCTCACGCCGCTTGCTTCTTGAACAGCTCCCGGAATACCGGATAGATATCCTCTACCTTGCGAATGTGCTCCATCGCGAAGTGGGGGAACTCGCTGGCGACCGATTCATATTCGTGCCACAACGTCTGGTGGGCACGGGTGGTGATCTCGATATAGGAGTAGTACCGCACTCGCGGCATGATGTCCCGCGCTAGGATCTCCCGGCATTGAGGCGAGTCGTCGGCCCAGTTGTCACCATCCGAGGCTTGCGCCGCATAGATGTTCCACTGATGGGCAGGGTAGCGCTCGTTGATGATGTCGTTCATCATCTTGAGGGCGCTGGAGACGATGGTGCCGCCGGTTTCCTGGGAGTAGAAGAACTCATGCTCGTCCACCTCCTTGGCCTGGGTATGGTGGCGGATATAGACCACCTCGACGTTTTTGTAGGTCCGGCTCAAGAACAGATAGAGCAGGATGTAGAAGCGCTTGGCCATCTCCTTGGTGGCCTGATCCATGGAGCCTGACACGTCCATCAGGCAGAACATCACCGCCTGGCTGGAGGGGACGGGGCGCTTGACGAAGTTGTTGAACTTGAGGTCGAAGGTGTCGATGAAAGGGACCGCGTCGATCCGTCTTTTCAACTCCCTGATCTCCTTCTCGAGCTGGGCTATTTCGGCAAAATGTTCGTTGGGATCTGCCGCCAGCAGGGCTAGCCTATCTTCCAGCTCATGTAGCTGGCGCTTCTTGCCGGCCTGCAGCGCCATCCGACGGGCCAGCGAATTTTGCAGTGAACGCACCACGTTGATGTTGGCGGGCACCCCGTTTGAGGTGTAGCCCGCACGGTAAGTTTTGACTTCCATCAACTGATTGAGCTGGGTTTTCTGCAGCCTGGGCAGCTCCAGATCCTCAAACAGCAGATCGAGATACTCATCCTTGGAGATCTGGAACACGAAATCATCGGCTCCTTCCCCCTGATTGGATGCCTGCCCCTCGCCGGAACCCTGTCCACCGCCCCCTCCTTTGGGGCGGTCAATCTTGTCGCCGGAGACGAATTGATCGTTACCGGGATGCACCATCTCCCGTTTACCGCCTTGCCCCTGATGAAAATGGGGCTCGCCGATATCCTTGGTCGGAATGCTGATGCTCTCGCCTGTGTCTACGTCCTGAATGCTGCGCTTGGAGACAGCATCAGAGACCGCTTGTTTTATCTGCTTCTTGTAACGGCGGATGAAGCGCTGCCGATTGACAGCGCTTTTGTTTTTGCCGTTGAGCCTGCGGTCGATAAAATGCGCCATAACTCCCCCTTGAACAGTCAGGGTCAGGATGACTTGCGTACCCTGAGATACCATTCGGAGAGCAGTCGCACCTGTTTGCGGGTGTAGCCTTTCTCCATCATCCGTTCGACAAAGTTATCGTGCTTCTTCTGCTCCTCGGCCGAGGTTTTGCTGTTGAAGGAGATAACCGGCAGCAGCTCTTCCGTGTTGGAGAACATTTTCTTCTCGATCACGGTGCGCAGCTTCTCGTAACTGGTCCAGTTGGGGTTACGGCCTGCATTGTTGGCCCGGGCACGCAGCACGAAGTTGACGATTTCGTTGCGGAAATCTTTCGGGTTGCTGATCCCGGCGGGTTTCTCAATCTTCTCCAGCTCGCTGTTGAGCGACGCGCGGTCAAACAGCTGGCCGGTCTCGGGGTCACGGTACTCCTGATCCTGGATCCAGAAGTCGGCGTAGGTGACGTAGCGGTCGAAGATGTTCTGACCGTACTCGGAGTAGGACTCGAGGTAGGCGGTTTGGATCTCCTTGCCGATGAACTCTACATAGCGCGGGGTCAGATAGCCCTTGATGAACTCGAGGTAGCGATCATGCAGCTCTTGCGGGAACTGCTCGCGTTCGATCTGTTGCTCCAGCACATAGAAGAGGTGTACCGGGTTGGCTGCCACTTCCGCGTGGTCGAAGTTGAAGACGCGGGAGAGGATCTTGAACGCAAAGCGGGTCGACAGGCCATTCATCCCTTCATCCACGCCGGCGTAGTCGCGATATTCCTGATAGCTCTTCGCTTTTGGATCTGTGTCTTTGAGGCTCTCGCCATCATAGACCCTCATCTTGGAGTAGAGGCTGGAGTTTTCCGGCTCCTTGAGGCGCGACAGCACGGAGAACTGGCCCAGCAGTTCAAGGGTGCCTGGGGCGCACTTGGCATCGGTCAGCTCGCTGTTGACCAGCAGCTTCTCGTAGATCTTCACCTCTTCCGACACGCGCAGGCAGTAAGGCACCTTGACGATGTAGACCCGGTCGAGGAAGGCTTCGTTATTCTTGTTGTTGCGGAACTGCTGCCACTCGGATTCGTTGGAGTGGGCCAGCAGGATACCATCGAAGGGCAGGGCGGAGAGCCCTTCCGTACCGTTGTAGTTGCCCTCCTGGGTGGCGGTCAGCAGCGGGTGCAGCACCTTGATGGGCGCCTTGAACATCTCGACGAACTCCATGATCCCCTGGTTGGCCTTGCACAGCGCGCCCGAGTAGGAGTAAGCGTCGGCATCATCCTGGGCAAAGTGCTCCAGCATGCGGATATCCACCTTGCCGACCAGCGAGGAGATGTCCTGGTTGTTGTCATCACCCGGTTCGGTCTTGGCGATGGCGATCTGGTCGAGGATGGAGGGATTGACCTTCTCCACCTTGAATTTGGTGATGTCGCCACCAAACTCGTGCAGTCGTTTGGCGACCCAAGGGGACATGATGGGGCGCAGATAACGGCGCGGAATGCCGTACTCCTTCTCCAGAATTTCGCCATCTTCTTCGATATCGAACAGGCAGAAGGGGTGGTCGTTGACCGGTGACCCCTTGATGCGATAGACAGGCACCTTCTGCATCAGGGATTTGAGCTTCTCTGCCAGCGAGGATTTACCACCGCCAACCGGCCCCAGCAGATAGAGGATCTGCTTCTTCTCTTCCAGGCCCTGAGCTGAGTGTTTGAGATAGGAGACAATCTGTTCGATGGCCTCTTCCATGCCGTAGAAATCTTTGAAGGCGGGATAGCGTGCCACGACGCGGTTGGAGAAAAGGCGACTGAGTCTGGGATTGACCGAGGTGTCGATCATTTCCGGTTCGCCGATGGCGACCAGCAAACGCTCGGCGGCGGAGGCGTAGCAGGATTTGTCCTGCTTACACATATCCAGAAATTCCTGGATGGTGTATTCCTCTTCCCTGGCTTTCTCATATCGCTGTTGATAATGCTCGAAGATGCCCATAACTTTGCCCTCGTTATAGTCGCTTACCCTGAAAAGAGTGGATCACTACTTTTGTTCTGTTTACCTCATTAAGCCTAGTCAACAGCCCCCAGTAATCCATCACCAACTATTGGTTTAAATTTGCAAGGGTACTTCCCGACCCAATGCGGGAAGGCGCAATCAGTGACACACCTATGTTACTGACTGTTAAATTATTTTTGCCACGATAGTGAGGTAAATGTCAAAGACATAAAAAATAAATGTTTGCCAGAAAATGGAAATGGCATCGCGTTTATCTGGGTGACTGGCTGCAGCACAGACGGGGCAAGGGGCAGGGCGTAGTCTGGAAGAATGGGCGTTACGTTTACGTGCGCGGAAAGTGTTTTGTTTGGTGTTTTAGCTCTAATTTTTACATTGACGCTACATTGTGACTGCTCTAGATTGGCCCTGTGTCAGGCAGTCAGCGCTTTAGCAAGAGAGTGGTTGGTTGCTGATACAAAGCTCTGTTTAAGCACGTTTCCGTTGGCTTGACCCTCGCAGATGCGAGGGTCTTATTTTTTTGGGCTCCACCGGATGTTTAGGCCGCTTATTCCTCTTGGCGAGCGGCATAAATGTGGGATACGGCTGCCAGCACATCGGCAAAGGGGTGGGATGCCAGCTGGCCGAATCCAGCCAGGCTTCTGGCCTTGAGCCGGGTGGTGAGCGGGGTGGTGATGCCGCACAGGAAACGCGTCAGGATGCGGGGATCCCGGCTATGACACAGGGCTACCAGTGGATCGCACCAGGCTCTGAGCCCCTGTTCATTGGGAAGTGTCCGGCTGGGTAAGGAGGGAAGCTGTGCCACCTCTCCCCGACAGACCGAGCAGTGCCCGCAATGGGTGGGCGCTGCCTGATCAGCAAAGTAGCGGGCCAGCTCATGGCTCAGGCAACTGCTGGAGGTAAAGAAACCCAGCAATGCCTGCAGACGCGCCAGCTCGCTTTGCTCTTTCTTTTCAAACAGTCCGTGCAGCTGATCGGCCAGCAGTGCTATGTCCAGATCTTGTTGCAGTACCCGATAAACCTCGGTCATCTGCTTGCTTTCCAGCTCGATCCAGCCTTGCTGCTGCAAATAATCCAGCGCGGCAGCGGCTCGCGACCGCTCTCCCTGATAGCCCTGCCAGAGCGCCTCGAAGTCCATGGTGCACCAGCTGCGCGCCTGCGGGGCACTGGCGAACACTTGCTCCAGAAACTGGCGTCGCGCCGGATTGAAACGGGCCAGGATATCGGCCTTGTCCAGCACGAACTTGAAGCGGTACTCGGCAAAATAGCTGTAGGCCGGTGTAATGATGCCCGCCATTTCCAGGTAGACCAACAGGGTCTTGAGCGGCAGCTGGCGGATATTGGTTTCGTTGGAGAGGCGCAGCAAGCCAAATTCCCACTCACTGCCGGTTTGCTGCAGGATCTCGAGCAAGGTGACAATGGCCGCTCTGTCCGGGGTGTCGCCATAGACGAAGTTTTCCAGCACCGGCAACTGGCTGCGATTGGCCAGTACCATGCAGCGGGAAGGCAGACCATCCCGGCCCGGCGCGGCCTATCTCCTGACTGTAGTTTTCGATGGATTTGGGCAGATCGTAATGGATCACCCGGCGAATGTCGGCCTTGTCGATCCCCATGCCGAAGGCAATGGTCGCCACGATGCAGTCCAGTTTGCCGGCCATGAAGTCGTGCTGGATCTGGCTGCGCAGGGTGGCATCGAGCCCGGCGTGATAGGCGCGTGTCCTGATCCCGGCTTGCTGCAAGCGGGCGGCGCACTGCTCTGCGGTGTGCTGCAGGGTGACATAGATGATGGTCGGTGCGGCGGGGTCACGAGTCAGCTCGGCATGCAGCCAGCCATCGCGAGCCGCGTCAGGCAGCGGTACCACGGCCAAGTCCAGGTTGGCTCGATAAAAGCCGGTGACGATGAGTCCTTCATCCTCGAGCTCGAATTTGGCCTGCATGTCGGCCATGACCGCCGGGGTGGCGGTGGCCGTCAGCAGCAATACCTGCGGGATCTGCAATTCACGGCGGTAATCCGGCAGCTTGAGATAGTCGGGGCGAAAGTTGTGGCCCCACTCCGAAATGCAATGGGCTTCGTCCACCACCAGCATCGACAGCGGTACCTGCTGGATGAAGCGGCGAAAGCGCTCGTTCTTGAGCCGCTCTACCGAAATCATCAGGATCTTGAGCTGGCCATCGCTGGCCTGCTGCATTACCCGGCGGCTCTCCTCCGGCGTCAGGCTCGAGTCGAGGGTGGCGGCGGCGATCCCCTTGCTGCGAAGGAAGGCGAGCTGATCGTGCATCAGCGCGATCAGCGGCGAAATCACCAGGGTCAGATGGGGCAGGGCAAGCGCTGGCAACTGATAACAGAGGGACTTGCCGGAGCCGGTGGGGAAGATGGCGGCGGCACTCTGGCCGGCCAGTAATCGGCTGATCACCGCCTCCTGTCCCGGTCTTAACCGATCGAAGCCGAAGTGACGGGTCAACAGGGATGAGATCATGGCAGGGCTCCAGCGCAAAAACCGTCATGATACCACCGCCGGGGAGTGTCTGGATGGCCAAGAGAGGGAAAACGGCATCCATTTGAATGTTGTTGATATTGTGTTATCGCATTGTTGTGGTTTTTTTGTGAGGTAAACCGGATATTTTTCAGTGATTATATGGAAAAAAGCGGTTGCAGATGGGATATTCCTTGTCCGCAACCCCGTGTGTTACCGGACAGGCTCAACAGAAAGCTTGCCGGGACAGATGACGCCAGCCGTGACATGGGTGTCGCCTGGCGTAGCGGTTGCCAACAGGACTAATGATTCACGCACTTCGGTGCTCAGGGACTATTTGATGACACAACAACACCCCCTCGTAAGACTGGTCAACAGTACCAGCCTGGTTAGCCAGATCCTGGTCGGTCTGGTCTTCGGTATCCTCCTTGCCATGTTCATGCCGGAATGGGCCAAAACAGCGGGTCTGCTCGGCAGCCTGTTCGTCGGCGCTCTGAAGGCGGTCGCTCCGCTGCTGGTCTTTGTACTGGTCATGGCAGCGATCATCGGCCACAAGCAGGGCCAGAAGACCAACATGAAACCGATCCTGCTGCTCTATCTGCTGGGTACCTTCCTGGCTGCTGCGGTCGCCGTCGTGGCCAGCTTCCTGTTCCCCTCCAACCTGCATCTGGTGGCCAACAGTGCCGAGATCACCCCGCCGGGCGGCATCACCGAGGTACTGCAGACCCTGCTGTTCAACGTGGTGACCAACCCGGTCAAGGCGCTGCTGGATGCCAACTACATCGGCATTCTGGCCTGGGCCATCGGCCTTGGCATCGCCATGCGCCACGCCAGTGAGGGGACCAAGGCGGTGATCACCGACCTGTCCCATGGCGTCTCCACCATCGTGAAAGCAGTGATCCGCTGCGCGCCGCTCGGCATTCTGGGTCTGGTTGCCTCCACCCTGGCGGAAACAGGCTTTGACGCCCTGTTCGGCTATGCCCACCTGCTGATGGTACTGATCGGCTGCATGCTGTTCATCGCCTTCGTGGTCAACCCGCTGATTGTGTTCTGGAAGATCAAGCGCAACCCCTATCCGCTGGTGCTGACCTGCCTGAAAGAGAGCGGCGTGACCGCCTTCTTTACCCGCAGCTCTGCCGCCAACATCCCGGTCAACATGACACTGTGTGAAAAACTGCGTCTGCCGGAAGACACCTATGCGGTCTCCATCCCGTTGGGTGCCACCATCAACATGGCCGGTGCCGCCATCACCATCACAGTGCTCTCCATGGCGGCGGTACACACCCTGGGGATGGAAGTGGATCTGGCCACCGCCATTCTGCTCTCCGTGGTCGCCACCATCAGCGCCTGCGGCGCATCCGGCGTGGCCGGCGGCTCCCTGCTGCTGATCCCGCTGGCGTGCAGCCTGTTTGGTATCAGCAACGACATCGCCATGCAGGTGGTAGCCGTGGGCTTCATCATCGGGGTACTGCAAGACTCCGCAGAAACGGCTCTCAACAGCTCCACCGACGTGCTGTTCACCGCTGCGGCCTGCATGGCCGAAGATGAAACCCTGCTGGATGCCTCGCCGGTGCCCAACAGCGAAGCCTGATAGCACAGCCTTCACAGCACTGAAAACGCCCTCATTCGAGGGCGTTTTTTATTGTCTGGTGGTTTGGGGGCTGGTCTGGTCCGCATCTTCGTGAGATGAGGAGAGCAGGCTGAAGTGGATACAGCGGGAGTATCAAAAGCCCGGATGAACGCCCTGCCAGGCAGGCGTTGTGGCACCGGCTTGTATAAGCTGCCCGTGCTACGGGCCAGCCATTATCGGTTGCGTTCGAGGGAGGATGACGAGAGAAAGGGGGGAATCGTCGGGATGGGGAGCAGGGCCGGTGTTTGGCGAGTGGTTCGTCGGCCAACATGCCTGTGCATGCTCGCCTGCTGGAGAGCCAGCATCCGCTGCTGTTGGCACCATAAAAAATGCCAGCCGGTTACCCGGCTGGCATGTTTGCTGGCATGGCCGAGTGTCAGCCGAGCAGTTGGTAGAGGATGGCGGAGATGGCCGTCATCCCCATCACAGCCACGAAGACGTTGCTGATATGGCCCTGATACTTCGCCATGGCCGGTACGCGTTTGATGGCGTACATCGGCATGATGAACAGGATGGCGGCGATGATGGGGCCGCCCATCGACTCGATCATGCCGAGGATGGAGGGGTTGATCACCGCGGTGCCCCACAGGGTCAGGATGAAGAAGGCGATGATGAACATTTCGACCTTCTTGTGGTTCGGCTCCTTGCCGGACTTGCGCAGGTTCTGGACGATCATCCCCTTCAGGCCTTCGCGGGCACCCAGGTAGTGACCGAAGAAGGAAGAGACGATGGCCACGAACGCCACCAGCGGACCGAAGTAGGAGATGATGGGGCTGGCGTGCTGGTTGGCCAGGTAGGAGAGCACGGCGATGTTCTGGGACTTGGCTTCTGCCAGCTGCGCCGGGGTCAGGCTCATGACGCAGGAGAAGACGAAGAACATCACGAAACCGAGCAGGATGGTGGCGGTGCGCTTGAGGATGGCGTCAGACTTCTCGACCGCATGTTCGCCATGATCGCGGCGCTGGGCCAGCGAGAAGCTGGAGATGGCCGGGCTGTGGTTGAAGGAGAACACCAGCACCGGAATGGTCAGCCACAGGGTGATGGCAAAGTCCTTGCCGGACGGCATCTGGGAGAGGGCCGCGCCGGTCCAGTCCGGGATCAGGTAGAAGGAGATCCCCACCAGGATGGCGATGAGTGGGTAGACCAGGAACTCGGTCACCTTCAGCATCAGTTTTTCACCGGCCAGCATTACCGACATCATGCCCATGATCAGCACGATGGAGAGGATCCAGCGCGGGGGGGCCGCCATTTGCAACTGGTTGACCATGAAGCTCTCAACCGTGTTGGTGATGCCCACCCCGTAGATCAGCACGATGGGGTAGATGGCGAAGAAGTAGAGCAGGGTGATCAACTTGCCGGCACCCACGCCGAAGTGCTCTTCCACCACTTCCGTGATGTCGGCATCGGGTCTGCTGGAGGAGAGTACGAAGCGGGCGAGGCCGCGGTGGGCCAGGTAGGTCATGGGCCCAACCAGCAGCGCCATCACCACCAGTGGCCAGAAGCCACCCATGCCGGCGTTGATGGGCAAAAACAGAATGCCTGCGCCGACGGCGGTGCCGAACAGGCTGATCACCCAGCTGGTGTCTTGTTTGGTCCAACCACGCGATTGGATGGAGCGGGTTCCTTGCTCCTGTGAGGTCGCAACGTCCTGTGCGCCGGTGACAGTATTAGACATGTGTCTCACCCCGGATTGTGGTTTTTATTGAATCGGCGCAAGGATACGGTTTTTTTAATCAAAAATGTTGATCAAATTCACCTTTATGGGGCTCAAACCCGCATTCTTTTGTGGAAATGTGATCGAAAGAAGAATTAATCAATTATTTTTTATAAAAACCTACGTTAGTTTAATGTTAATGCGCGAATGTTGCACAACCTTTTGTAGGCAAAATGTTATATGGAAAGTTGCCGATAGAGTTGGCGGATCATGCTGGCGGTGGCGCCCCAGATGAAGTGGTGCTGCCAGGGGATCCAATAGATGGTGTGCAAATGATCGGTTCTGGGAATGGTGAGCGCGATATGGTGGCGTGGATCCAGCAGGTGGTTGAGCGGCACTTCGAAAGCCTGGTCGACCTCGTCCCGGCTCAGGGTCAGCTGATAGTCGGCCGTGACCAGCCCCAGCACCGGCAGCACGTCGTATTGGGAGACGGTGTTGAGGGGGGTGAGGGTACCCAGCACCTCTATCTGGGCAGGGACTATGCCGAGCTCTTCCTGAGTTTCCCGCAGCGCCGTGTGGATCAAATCCCGGTCGTCCGGATCCTGCCTGCCGCCAGGGAAGCTTATTTGCCCTGCGTGGTGGCGCAGGTGCGGACTGCGCCGGGTCAGCAGCAGTTGCAGGCCGTCGGCCCGCTCGACCAGCGGCAGCAGCACGGCGGCGGGCTTGAGCCCGGCCACCGTCAGCCGGTGGGCGGGGGCGGGGCGTTGCAATAAAAAGCGGGTCAGCAGTTCGGCACGGTCCATCTCGATTCTTCTTCGCTCCAGTTGCTGTGATCCATTTTGTCAGGTTTTCAACGCAGTGTGTCCAGCAGCGGCAGAATGCGGGCCACCTTGTCATAGGTTTCCTGATATTCGTCGTCCACCTCGGAGTCGGCAATGACGCCGCCACCGGCCCAGCAGTGGAGCTGGCCCTGTGCGGCGATCAGGGTGCGGATGCAGATGCTGGTATCCATCCGGCCGTGCTGGCTCAGATAGCCGATGCTGCCGCAGTAGGCGTTGCGCCGCTGGGGCTCCAGCTCTTCGATGATCTCCATGGCCCGGATCTTGGGGGCACCGGTGATGGAACCGCCGGGGAAACAGGCGCGCAGCAGGTCCACCGCCTGCCACTGGGCGTCCAGTTCGCCGTGGATGGTAGACACCAGGTGATGCACCGCCGGAAAGGACTCTACCGCAAACAGACTGGGTACGCTGACCGAGCCGGGTCGACTCACCCGGCCGATGTCGTTGCGCAGCAGATCCACGATCATCAGATTCTCCGATCTGTCCTTGTCGGCGCCAGCCAGCTCCAGGGCACTGGCCTGATCTTGCTCCGGGTCGGACAGTCGCGGGCGGGTGCCCTTGATGGGCTTGGTCTCGATATGGCGCTGATCGAGCAGCAGGAAACGCTCGGGGGAAAGGCTCAATATGGCGCCCTGCGGCAAGCGCAGGAAAGCCGAGAAGGGGGCGCGGTTGGCTTGGGACAGCGCCTGATAAGCCTGCCACTCGTCGCCCCGATAGGGCGCGCTGAAGCGCTGGGTCAGGTTGATCTGATAGCAGTCCCCGGCGGCCAGATAGGCCTGGACCTTGGCAAACTTGTCACCGTATTGCGCGCGGCTCATGTTGCTCTGCCATCTTCCCTGCAAGGCAAAGGGCTCAGTGGCGGTTGCCTGCTGCGCCTTGAGCCACTGCAGGCGGCGGGCAAGGCCGGCCTCATCGCCCCAGTGCACCAGCTGCCACTGGCCCGTTGCCACGTCCCGCAGCAGGGCCCAGTCATAGATGCCGACCGCCATGTCCGGGATGGTCACGTCACGGGCGGCCAGGCACGGCAAACGCTCGAAACGGCGGCCCAGATCATAGCCAAACAGGCCGAGTGCACCGCCGATGAAGGGCAGGGGCGCCGCCTGATTGATGACCTCTCCCAGCAGGGCGTGTTGGCGTTGGGACAGCAGCGTCAACGGATCATCTTCATGGGATTCGTGCTGATCACCCTGCGCGATGCGGGTCAGCGTCCCCTCGGTCTGCAAAGTGGCCAGCGGATCGGCGGTGATGATGTCAAAGCGGTTGTCTGCTCCCAGCGGGCCGGCGGATTCCAGCAACATGGCCCAGGGCAGATGATGAAGGCGTGCGAACAGGGCATGGAGTGCCGTCTGGTGATCAAAATGGTGGATATGCAGCGTTGGTTTCATTTTTTGTTACACAGGCAACAGTTTACAGCCTGCTCCCTAGCCGGTACGGGGGTGGCAAGCGTATCATAGCCGCCGGAATTTTTAGAAAAAACACGCCGTTGTCTTATCGGGCCGACAGGCAAGCCGCCTGGCACCACCCCACCGAAGCACGGCTCATATGGAAGCCCTTGCTCTGCATCGAGCCGGAGACAAGGACCAGTGAGGATGATATGAGCATCATTAAAAAACAGGATTTTATCGATTCCATCGCCGACGCCCTGCAGTACATCTCCTACTACCACCCCCTCGATTTTGTGCAGGCCGCCAAGGCAGCCTATGACCGCGAAATCAACCCGGCCGCCAAGGACGCCCTGGCCCAGATCCTGATCAACTCCCGCATGTCCGCCGAAGGGCATCGCCCTTTGTGTCAGGATACCGGCATCGTCACCTGCTTCGTCAAGATCGGCATGCAGGTGCAGTGGGACAGCGACATGACGGTGCAGGAGATGGTGGATGAGGGCACCCGCCGTGCCTACACCAATCCGGACAACCCGCTGCGCGCCTCCGTGTTGGCCGATCCCGCCGGCAGTCGCAAGAACACCAAGGACAATGCCCCGGCCGTGGTGCATATCGACATGATCCCGGGTGACAAGGTGGAAGTGAGCATCGCGGCCAAGGGCGGCGGCTCCGAGAACAAGTCCAAGATGGTGATGCTCAACCCCTCCGACGACGTGGTGGAGTGGGTACTCAAAACCGTGCCGACCATGGGGGCCGGCTGGTGTCCACCCGGCATGTTGGGGATCGGCATCGGCGGTACTGCCGAGAAGGCGGCTGTACTGGCCAAAGAAGCCCTGATGGAGCATATCGACATCCAGGAGCTGATCACCCGTGGCCCGGATACCACCGAAGAGAAGTTGCGGGTCGAGCTCTACGACAAGGTCAACAAGCTGGGCATCGGTGCCCAGGGGCTCGGCGGTCTCACTACCGTGCTGGATGTGAAGGTGAAATCTGCGCCGACCCACGCCGCCTCCAAGCCGGTGGTGATGATCCCCAACTGCGCGGCGACCCGACACGTGCACTTCGAACTGGATGGCTCCGGCCCGGCCGAGCTGACTCCGCCGAAGCTGGAAGATTGGCCGGAGATCACCCGCTCGGCTGGCGGCAACGTACGCCGTGTCAATGTCGACGGCATCACCAAGGCAGAGCTTGCTAGCTGGAAGAGCGGGGATACCGTGCTGCTCTCCGGCAAGATCCTGACCGGTCGCGATGCCGCTCACAAACGCATTGCCGACATGCTGAAAAAAGGCGAGGGGCTGCCGGAAGGGGTCGACTTCACCAACCGTTTCATCTACTACGTTGGCCCGGTCGATGCCGTGCGTGATGAAGTGGTCGGCCCGGCCGGCCCGACCACCTCCACCCGGATGGACAAGTTCACCGACATGATGCTAGGTGAGACTGGCCTCATCGGCATGATCGGCAAATCCGAGCGAGGCCCCAAGACGGTCGAGAGCATCAAGCAGCACCAGGCTGTCTATCTGATGGCCGTCGGCGGCGCCGCCTATCTGGTGGCCAAGGCCATCAAGAAGGCGCGGGTAGTGGCCTTTGCCGATCTGGGTATGGAAGCCATCTATGAGTTCGAGGTGGAAGACATGCCGGTGACCGTGGCGGTGGACTCTCAGGGCAACAATATCCATGAAACAGGCCCGGCTTACTGGTCTGCGAAGATTGCCGAGCTCGACAGCAAACTGGCGTGAGCGAAAGCGGTTTGATGGCTGTTCACTCGCGGTCTTGAGACTTTTCTCGAGGCTCAGCGTGAAGCGTGAAGAGACGCGGCGTGTGACCGCCGTGGATATCACCGTCATACAGCTACCGTCTAACAGACAGAACGAAGGCGACCCCAGGGTCGCCTTCTCTTTTGGTCTGCGTGCAGTCGCATGAGTGCCAACTGCTAACTGCTAACTGCTAACTGCTAACTGCTAACTGCTAACTGCTAACTGCTAACTGCTAACTGCTAACTGCTAACTGCTAACTGCTAACTGCTAACTGCTAACTGCTAACTGCTAACTGTGCTCGGTGCGAGGGGCTCTGTACCTTGCTTGCAATGCCGGCTTCCACTTCCGTCTGTCGGCAGGCACTTGCCGCTGTTGTCTGATGGTTGCAAGGCTCTTGTCACTCAGTGATTGAGCGCCAACCGAAAAGCCCGTTCAACTCTCCAGCTCATACTACAAGACTCCTCCTCACACTCTTGGCACCTGTCAGTGGTTGAGATAGACGTCCTGCCCGCCATAGACCAGTGAACCACTGTGGACAGGAGAGGATGTGGCCGGCTCGAAGAAACGGGTCAGAACCCCGCAGCGTTGTCCCAACTTGCTCAACTTGGCGCGATCCAGCATGACCTGCTCCGGCAGCCAGGTCAGCACGGCGGCGCAGCGGCCGTTGCCCAGACTCTGTTCCAGCGTCCGCTGCCAGTTTTTGATCTTGGGGCTATGCACCACCAATACTCTGGCGGGATTGATCCCTTGTGCCTGCAGCTGCTTGGCTACCGGCAGACCGGGTGGCGCGATCAACAGGATCCAGCCGGTATCGCCATGGCTCAGTCTCACCAGTTCATCAAGCAGTGGAGCTTCATGGGCAATCGTTGCGCTATAACGCTCATCATCCATGTTGCCTTGATGCCGGGTGGGCCAGGGATTGCTCATACCGGCTGAGGTGGTGATCGGGTGCTGACTCATGGGCTGGCTCATATGTTTGTCCTGTATGAATAACCATGCTGTATGTGCATACAGTAGTTACTGTTGAAGCCAGTGACAAGCCATTTGTGCTCTAAAATGTGATCGAATTGGCAGTGGTTTAGTCTATGTTGTTGATTGTAAAGGTTATTTATTTTATGTTGGCGGTGGGTGTTTTTTAGCCTATGGACAAAGCAGGAGGGGACGCCCATGGTTATACAGTATGTCTTGCACAGAGGAGAGATGAGATGGACGTCAGCACCTTGCAACGACTGGATGCCAATATCCTGCTCGGGATCATCAATGAGAAGCTGCGGCTGGAGTGTGACGGGCTGGAAGAGTTGTTGGCCTACTACGACATGACGGAGGATCAGCTGGCTACCCGCTTATTGCAGATAGGCTATCACTATGACCCCATGAGCAACCAGTTCAAGGCCCATGGTTGACCCGCAGAAATCAACCGAACAGCCTTGGCCTTTGTTTCTCATGAACAGCGCACATTGAAATCGTTTTCAATGTGCGCTGAATTTTCGGTTATTTTCAAGGATTTTCAGCACTTGGCAATCATTGAAAACCTATTCACGTATTTATATTTTCATGAAGATATTAACTGTATGATTTTAAATGAAATTAAAGATTCATAATGGCAGGTTTTAGGAAAGGGTTTTCAAGCTTGAACTGTCATTTTTATGCGTTAAAGTGTGACTTGCGTTAACTTTTAAACCAGCGGCTTTAGCTAGTATGCCCACGCCGGAACATATTCTGAGATAACAACAGCGCCGGTCCCTGATGGGATAACAATTTATTATTCTGTAACGAAGGAAATGGTTTATGGCTACCAAGAAGAAGACAGACCAGGATCTCCAACTGGATAAAGATCAGCTCAAGGCGAGTATCGTGCGTCACCTGCGTTCTACCTTGGGTACAAGCGAACAGAAAGCCTCGCCAGAAGCGTGGTGGAAAGCGACCGCAGCCGCCGTCAACGAACAGGTGTACGAGCGCCTGACCCGTACTCAACAGACTCACTTCAAGAAAGATACTCGTGCGATTCACTATCTCTCTGCTGAATTTCTGATGGGGCGTTTGACCTCCAACAACCTGCACAACCTCTCCCTGTACAAAGTTTGCGAAGAGGCGCTGGGTGAACTCGGTCTGGAGCTGACCGATCTGTGTGAACAAGAGCCCGACATGGCGCTCGGCAACGGCGGTCTGGGCCGTCTGGCCGCCTGCTTCATCGATTCCCTGGCGACCCTGAACTACCCGGCGGTCGGTTATGGTATCCACTACGAGCACGGCCTGTTCCGTCAGGAAATTCAGGATGGTCGCCAGATTGAGCGCCCCGACTCCTGGCGTGAATATGGCAACCCCTGGGAGATCTGCCGCCCGGAATCCGTGCAGGAGATCCCGCTCTATGGCTATGTCGAGACCGTCTTTGGTGACAACGGTGGCCTCAAGAAGGTGTGGCACGCTGGCCGCAAGATCAAAGGGGTGCCTTGGGATATCCCGGTGGTCGGCTTTGGCGGTCATACCGTCAACATCCTGCGCCTGTGGGAATCCCGCGCCTCCGAGTTCTTTGACTGGGACGTGTTCAACGCCGGCGGTTATATCGACTCCCAGGCGGAGAAAGCCCAGGCCGAGACCATCTCCAAGGTGCTCTATCCGAACGATGAGACCGATGCGGGCAAAGAGCTGCGTCTGATCCAGCAGTACTTTTTCTGTGCCTGCTCCATCAAGGACATCATGCGTCGCTACAAGCGGGTGCATGGCGCCGACTTCAGCAACTTTGCCGCCCAGATTGCCATCCAGCTCAACGATACCCACCCCACCGTGGCCATCCCCGAACTGATGCGGGTGCTGGTGGACGAAGAGGGGCTGACCTGGGACGCGGCCTGGGCCATCAGCTATCAGGTCTTCTCCTACACCAACCACACCCTGCTGCCGGAAGCGCTGGAGAAGTGGTCGGTCAGTCTGTTCGAGAAGGTGCTGCCCCGTCATCTTGAGGTGATTTACGAGATCAACGCTCGCTTCCTGAGCGAGCTGGTGGAGCCCAAGTGGCCGGGTAACGATGCCATCAAGGCCAAGCTCTCCATCATCGAAGAGGGTGATGTGCGCAAGGTGCGCATGGGCAACCTGTGCGTCATTGGCTCCTCCAAGGTCAACGGTGTGGCCGAGATCCACTCCAAACTGGTGAAGGAAGATCTCTTCCCCGAGTATGCCGAGCTGTGGCCCCAGAAGATGTGCAATGTCACCAACGGGGTGACCCCGCGTCGCTGGCTGCTGGCCTGCAACCCGGAACTGGCCGAGCTTTACAACGAGGTGGTGGGCAAAGAGTGGCCGCTGCAGCTCGACAAGCTGCGCAGCGTGGTCAAATTTGCCGACGACACGGCATTCCAGCAGCAGTTCATGACCATCAAGCGCCACAACAAGGAGAAGCTGGTCAAGGTGATCAAGGCCGAAACCGGCATCGAGGTGAGTTCGGAGGCGATCTTCGACGTGCAGATCAAGCGTCTGCACGAGTACAAGCGTCAACAGCTGAACCTCATCCATATCATGGCGCTCTACCGTCGCCTGCTGGCCAACCCCGACTATGACATGCACCCGCGGGTGTTCATCTTCGGCTCCAAGGCGGCGCCTGGTTACAAGCTGGCCAAAGACATCATCTACGCCATCAACAAGCTGGCGGAGCGGGTCAACAACGATGCCCGCATCCAGGGCAAGCTGAAAGTGGTGTTCATGCCGAACTACCGCGTGAGCCTGGCCGAGAAGCTGATCCCGGCGGCGGATGTCTCCGAGCAGATCTCCACCGCCGGCTATGAAGCCTCCGGTACCGGCAACATGAAGATGGCGCTCAACGGTGCCATCACCATCGGCACGCTGGACGGCGCCAATATCGAGATCGCCGAAGAGGCGGGAGCCGAGAACTGCGCCATCTTCGGTCTGAACGTTGACGAAGTGAAGGCATTGAAGGGGCGCGGCTACAACCCGTATGACTTCTACTATGCCAACTCCGAGCTCAAGGCCGTGCTGGACTGGTTTGATACCGACTATTTCACGCCGGGTCGTCCGGGCGAGCTCTCCTCCATCAAGCGTTCCTTGCTGGAAGGGGGGATCCCTACCTGACCCTGGCCGATTTCGCCTCCTACTCGGAAGCCCACAAGCTGATCGATACCTGGTATCGGGATCCGGCTCTGTGGGCGAAGAAGGCCATCATCAACTCGGCCACTATGGGCAAATTCAACTCCGATCGCTCCATCCAGGACTATGTGGATCGCATCTGGCGATTGAAACCCTGCAGCATCGGCTGACCTGACGGTAAACCAGCAAACCCCCGCCATGCGGGGGTTTTTTATTTTGGGTGGGCGGTGTTGGTGATGGGGATTGAGGAAAAGAGAGCACAAGCGGGAAACGTCAAACCAGAACCTTCACAATACGGCTCTTTTAGCTGAGAACAGTGGCGATGCACGGGTGAGAGGGGGGCTTGTCGAGATTGCATGCAGAAGATGCAATAAAAAGGCCCCGTCAGGGGCCTCTTGGTACTCGGCATATCAGTGCAGTATGTCGCCCATGAAGTAGGCGAGCAGGGTCAGAATGACGGTGAAGACCAGGTTCAGCACCAGGCCGGCCCGCATCATCTCACGCTGTTTGATATGGCCGCTGGCGAACACGATGGCGTTGGGCGGGGTGGCCACCGGCAGCATGAAGGCGCAGGAGGCGCCGACGGCGATCAGCACGGAGACGACGATGGGCGATACCCCCAGCGCCTGGGCTACCCCGGCAAACAGCGGTACCAGCAGGGCGGCAGTAGCGGTGTTGGAGACCAGCTCGGTCAGGAATACCACGAACGCGGCCAGACAGAGCAGGATGATAAAGATCGGCATGGTGGCCAGACCGTTGGAGAGGTGCTCCGCCAGGAAGGCGTTGGCCCCGGTCTGCTTCAGGATGGCGCTTAAGGTGAGGCCGCCACCAAACAGCATCAGCACGCCCCAGTCGGTGTTCTGGTTGATGTCATCCCAGCTGGCCACCCGGCTGATGGCAATGGCCACGATGGCGCCCATGGCGATCAGGGTATCGAACTGGGGAATGCCTCCCAGTGCCTTGGCGATGGGCTGGGAGCCGATCCACAGCAGTACTGTGGTCAGGAAGATGAGCAGGGTGATCTTGCGTTGACCGGTCCACTGGATGGTGACCTTCTCGGTGCTGACCTGATGGGAGAGGTTGGGACGGGTCACCATATAAAGCAGGCCGATGCCCACCGGCATGAAGATGAGTACCACCGGGATGCCGAACTTCATCCAGTCGGTGAAACCCAGCCCCATCTGGGCAGCTGCGATGGCGTTGGGCGGGCTGCCGACCAGGGTGCCGATGCCGCCGATGCTGGCGCTGTAGGCGACTCCCAGCAGGACGAAGACCAGGGTACGGCGCTCCTTGTGGGCATCGATACCTTTCAGCATGCCGAGGGCCAGCGGCATCATCATGGCGGCGGTGGCGGTGTTGCTGATCCACATGGAGAGGGCGGCCGTGATGGTGAAGAGCACGATGGCGGCCCAGCCGAGATGGCCTCTGGCAAGCTGCATCACCTTGGCGGCGATCTGGGTATCCAGCCCCTGTTTGGAGAGTGCAGCGGCCAGTGCAAAGCCGCCGAAGAACAGAAACAGTACCGGGTTGGCGAAGTCCGTCAGGGACTTGCTCATGTCAAAGACACCGAGCAGGGTGGCAAGTACCGGGATGGAGAGGGCCGTGATGGTGATGTTGACTGCTTCAGTCAGCCAGAGGATGGCGATGAAGACCAGGATCCCCAGCCCCTTGTTGACGTTGGGGTCAAAGGGGAGCCAGGCCAGCATGGCACAGAGCAGCAACACATCCAGGATGACGATCCCGGATTTGATGTCCAGCCAGCGTGATGGGGTAGTGGAGGGTACTGCAGATGTGTGCATATTGTTCTCTCGGTTAATTTATGGTTGTTGTTGTGTTGCCGAGATTACATTCATCCCCCCGTTCGAAACAGGGGGAACTGGTCAAAGCATGCCGGGACTCACAGAGTCAAGGCAAGCGAAAACATTAAATAAACACAAATTAAACATATCGGTATCATTTGTGGCTTAGATGAAGCTGTGCAACCACTCCTTGAACAGACTGGGAGGAAGGGAGCCACTGCGCTGTGCCACCATCTTGCCCTGCTTGAAGACCATCAGGGTGGGAATGCTGCGAATGGCGTAACGGGCCGCAATGGCGGCTTGTTGCTCGGTATCGACCTTGACGAAACGGAGCCTTGGTTCAAGTTCACTGGCAACTTGTTGAAAAACAGGTGAAAATTGAAGGCATGGCCCGCACCAGCTGGCCCAGAAGTCGACCACGACCGGGATGTCAGACTGGATCAGGGTATCGAACTGCTGCTCCTGGCCGTTGACCGGGCTGGTGGTGAACAGCCCGCTCTTGCAGCGGCCGCATTTCGCGTTTGAATCCACTTTTTCTTCAGGCAGGCGGTTCCTGGTGAAGCAATAGCTACAATAGGTAGTGATAAATGACATAATTGATTCCTGTATACATAAGCCCTGCAACATCTTATTGCACTGACAGGGCAGAGTAACGGTAACATAGTCGCCAGTTATCTTTCACAGCCAGTGATCCTGTGTCGACATGATGTCGGTGGATACGTGGCCATGACATGAGAATCGAGACGGGATGAATAATGTGACACGGGTCAATCGTGTTGTGCTTAGCCTGATCATCGTATCGCTGCTGGGGTTTTCCGGCTATTGCTGGCAGCTGCTCAGCCAGCAGCAGAAGGCCTCCGAACTCAGCGTTGCGGCAGAGTTGATCCTCAACCGGGTCAATACCGACACCGTCTATCTGCTTGGCCGCGAGAAAGCCAACGACGGCAACGTACAGCAACGTCTTAACCAGTTGTCGAGCAACCTCGACAGTTTTGTGCGCCAGGTGCGCAACGATCCCGACTCTGCCGATAATCCCCACTCCCAATCCCTGTTGCACGACATCGACAGCTATTTGCTCGACTTGGCCAAGCTTTATTCCATGGAGATGGCGATCGAGTACATAGAGCAGCCTTTTCAAAAGCAGCTCAACGGCTTGCTAGCCACCTTGCCGGCAGACTCTCCGCTTGCCATCGACCTGACCGAGCTGGCCCAGCTCAGTCACTACCTCAAACGCAGCTGGGACAAGGGCGAGCAGCTGCGGCTGCAGGCCCTGCAGCGACGCCTCAAGACGGCCTATCCTTCCAATCCCGAAGTGGCGGGACTGGCCCAGCTGAGCGAGGATGTCAGCCATCAGGTGGTGGAGTACCACGTGCTGCGCAACCAGGTGATCGACATGCACGAACTGGAGGGGCTGTCACTCTGGAAGCAGAGCAAGATGGAGCAGGCCTCCTCCCTCAAGAGCCGCTTCTATCTGATGGTATTGGGGGGGGCCATGCTCTGTTTCGGACTGGTGGCGGTGACCCTGTGGCGGCGCAACCAGAAGCTGAGCGAGCTGTCGCGCCAGACCGGCTTGCTGGCCCAGGCCAAGAGCGATTTTCTGGCCAACATGAGCCACGAGATCCGCACCCCCATGAACGCCATCATCGGGTTCAGCTCGCTGGCATTGCAGACTGAGCTGGATCAGCAGCAGCGGGATTATCTCAGCAAGATCAAATCCTCATCGGATACCCTGCTGCTGCTCATCAACGACATTCTGGATCTGACCAAGGTGGAGTCCGGCAAGCTGACCCTGGAGGAGATCGACTTCGATCTGAGCGAGCAGATCGACTCGCTGGCTGGCATGTTTGCCGACCTGGCCGAGCGCAAGCAGGTCGAGGTCATTATCAACAAGTCGCCAGCCGTGCCGGATTTTCTGCGCGGCGATCCGCTGCGCCTCGGCCAGGTGCTGGTCAATCTGGTCAACAACGCCATCAAGTTTACCGAGCGGGGCGAGGTGGAAGTGGCCATCACCCTGGTCAACCAGCACCCCATGCAGGTGCGTTTCAGCGTGCGTGACACCGGCATCGGCATCGCCGAGGAGAAACAGGCCCAGCTGTTCCAGCCTTTCACCCAACTGGAGGCAGGCAATACCCGCAAATACGGCGGCTCCGGCCTGGGTCTCAACATCTCCCAGCGTCTGGTCGAACTGATGGGGGGCCGGATCACGGTACAGAGCAAGCCGGGAACGGGCTCGGTCTTCCAGTTCGAGATCCCCATGACCAAGGCTGTCTACGGCGTCTCCGGGCGGCGGGTCTTCTTCGAGCATCAGCCGCTGGTGCTGGTGATGGATGACAACGAGCTGGTGCTGGACCTGGCCAAGGATATCCTGGGCCGGGCCGGTGCCAGGGTGATGGCGGTCAACAGCCTCTCCCGGGCTCGTCAGGTGCTGCGGGAAGAGGGACAGAATATCCGGCTGGCCATTCTGGACTGGCGCATGGGGCAGGAAGACGGGCTGGATCTGGCGCTCGAGATGTATCAGCACAGCCAGTGGCGCCGTTTGCCGATCCTGATGACCAGTGCCTGGGCCAAGGAGGGACTGCATGGGCGGATGGAGAGCATGGGATTGACCCACTTCCTGCCCAAGCCGATGACCGAAAATGCCCTGCTGGCCAAGGTGGACGAGCTGCTCAACGGCAGCTCCCACGATCAGCAGTTCCGCCAGGCCGAGGCGCAGGGGGATCAGCAGCATTTTCGCGAGCTGCTGCAAGGTATCCGGGTACTGCTGGCCGAGGACAACCGGGTCAACCAGCAGCTCATCATCGAATACCTGCGCCGAGTCGATGCTCTGGTGACTGTGGTGGGCAACGGCCGGGAGGCGGTCGAGCGGGTGGCCGAGCAGCCCTTCGACGTGATTCTGATGGACTTGCAGATGCCGGTACTGGACGGGCTGGATGCCACTCGCCAGATCCGCAAGATGGTCGACAAGCACGATGTCCCCATCATCGCCCTGACTGCCAGCGCCATGCCGGGGGACAGGGAACGTTGCCTCGGGGTCGGCATGAACGGCTATGTCACCAAGCCGGTCAGCAAGCTCGATCTCTACAACAACCTGCTGCAGTGGGTGAAGAGCGCCAGCGGCGAGCGGCGGGTGCCGCTCGAGGTGAAACCGCCCGACCTGATGGGAGTGCTGGATCTGGAGGATGCTCTCAGGCGGCTGGAGCAGGACAAGGAGGCACTGCAGATCCTGTTCAAGCTGTTCATGTCGGAGCACAAGGATGACCTGTGGGAGATCCGCTCCGCCCTGCGTCGTCAGCAGCCCGATATCGCCTGCCGGTTGCTGCATACCCTCAAGGGGGTCTCCGCCAATATTTCCGCCTCCCGTCTGCAGATCATGGCCGGTGAGCTGGAGTGGCGGTTGCGCCAGCAGGAGGAGCTGACCGAGCAGGATCTGGAGCAGTTGCAACAGGTGTTCAGTCTGACCCGGGAGGAGGTGTCCCACTTCCTGCTCACCGGGGAGCAGCATGAAACACCGTACGCAGGCTTCGGACAGCGTGATGATCGCTTGTTGTAGCAGGTGAAATAGCAATAATTCTCAAGCCGCTTGCTTCAGGCTATCATGACCCCCTCGTATCGCCCCCAGCCGGGGGCGATTGCATTGAGTTTCCCCGTGATGGGCGCCGGCTCTGGGCCGGTCGCGACAAAGGATATCTACGTGAGCGTATTTGCAAGGCTGGGCTGGTTCTTCAAGGAGCAGTGGCGGCGTTACCTGATCGCCATCTCCCTGTTGATGATGGTGGCCCTGTTGACCGTGATCCCGCCCAAGGTGGTGGGCTGGGTGGTGGATGGCATCGCCAAAGGATCCCTTGATAGTGCAACCCTGACGGGCTATCTGGCCGGGCTGTTTGGCCTTGGCTTGCTCATCTATCTGCTGCGCTACGTGTGGCGGGTCATGCTGTTTGGCGCCTCCTATCGGCTCGCCTATGTGCTGCGCAACCGGCTGTTCAGCCACTTCACCCGCATGAGCCCGGACTTTTATCAGCGCCACCGAACCGGCGATCTGATGGCCCACGCCACCAACGACATCCAGGCGGTGGAGATGACCGCCGGGGAAGGGGTGTTGACCCTGGTGGACTCCATCATCGTCGGGGTGCTGGTGCTCTCCATCATGTGCAGCCAGTACTCCTGGCAGCTGACTCTGCTCTCCCTGTTGCCGTTGCCGGTGATGGCGTTCTTCATGAACCGCTTCGGCACCCAGATCTACAAGGAGTTCAAGGCGGCGCAGGGTGCCTTCTCGCGGCTCAACAACAAGACCCAGGAGGCGCTATCCGGCGTGCGGGTGCTCAAGTCCTATGCGGTAGAGTCGCTCGAAGATCGCGGTTTTGCCGAGCTGACCCGGGAGGCGGGCGCCTGCAACATGGCGGTGGCCCGCATCGATGCCAAGTTCGATCCCGTGATTTACCTGTGCATCGGCTGCTCCTACTTTCTGGCGGTGGCCGGCGGCAGCGCTCTGGTGCTGCGTGATGAGTTGACCCTGGGGGAGCTCACCAGCTTCACCATGTACCTCGGTCAGCTGATCTGGCCCATGTTCGCCATCGCCTGGTTGTTCAACATCATCGAGCGTGGCAGCGCCGCCTATTCACGGATCGAAAGCCTGCTCGGCGAGCGTAGCGACATCGAAGAGCCGGCCCAGCCGGTGGCGCTGGCCTCGGCCTTTCCGCTGCGCGCCGCGGCGCTCAGCTACCAGCTCGAGCAGCGCACTCTGCTGCGCAATGTGGATTTCACCCTGCAAGCCGGCGGCATGCTGGGGATCGTCGGGCGCACTGGCGCGGGCAAGAGTTCCCTGCTCAAGCTGTTGATGCGACTGGCCAACCCCACTACGGGGGAGATCCGCATGGGGGAGGTGCCCATCTCGCAATTGGCGCTGGGTGAGCTGCGCGGCCAGTTTGCCTATGTGCCGCAGGAGCCGTTTCTTTTCTCCACCACCATTGCCGCCAACATCGCCCTCGGCCGTCCCGATGCCAGCCGGGAGGAGATTGAGCAGGTGGCGCGTATCGCCTGCGTGCACGACGACATCAACCGTTTCCCCAAAGGCTATGAGACCAAAGTGGGGGAGAAGGGGGTGACCCTCTCCGGCGGCCAGAAACAGCGGCTCGCCATCGCCCGTGCCCTGTTGCTGGAGGCGCCCATCCTGGTGCTAGACGATGCCCTCTCGGCGGTGGATGCCCACACCGAGCAGCAGATCCTGCACGCTCTCAAGGCCCACAAGCGTACCCTGATCCTGGTCAGCCACCGGATGACGGCGGTGGAGCAGGCCGACGAGATCCTGGTGCTGGATCAGGGTCATGTCAGTGAGCGGGGTCGCCACGGTGCCCTGATGGCCTACAACGGCTGGTATGCCGACATGGTGCGTTACCAGCGTCTCGAGCAAGACGTGGAGGAGAGCCTGTGAGTCCACTCATCAAGAGTGCCTTCACTCGGTATGGCGCAGAGCCTGAGTGCTGGTATGTCGGCCTGGAGTCTCATCATCAGCGGCTGAAACAAGACGTGGAGGAGCGCCTGTGAACCCGACCATCAAACGACTGCTCGGGTACTGCGCCCGTTATCCGCGCTGGCTCATTCAGGCGGGGATCTGCCTGCTGTTGGCCACCGGCGCCGAAGTGGCCGGTCCCTTGCTCATCAAGCTGTTCATCGATGACTATCTGGCGCCGCGCCAGCTGGTGTGGCCCGCCATCGCGGCCATCGCAGCCGGCTATCTCGGCTTGCAGGTATTGTCTGCGGCCGGTTTCTACCTGCAGTCCCTGCGCTTCAACCGCATCGCCCAGGCGGTGGTGCAGCGGCTGCGCGAGCAGGTGTTTGCCACCGCCATCCGGCTGCCGGCCCGTTACTTTGACCAGCATCGCTCCGGCTCGCTCATCTCGCGCATCACCAACGACACCGAGGCGATCATGAACCTCTATGTACAGGTGATCGGGCTGTTGGTGCAGAAGGTGGTGCTGCTGTGCGGCATCCTCATCTCCATGGCGCTGCTGGATCTGCGGCTGATGCTGGTGTGCGCCTGTCTGTTGCCGGCAGTGGGCGGAGTAATGTGGCTTTATCAGAAACTGAGCGTGCCTGTGGTGCGGGCGACCCGCAGCCTGCTCTCCGACATCAACAGCCGTCTCAACGAGTCGCTGCAGGGGATGCCGGTCATTCAGGCCATGGTGCAGGAGCGCCATTTCGCCAACGCCTTTGCCGAGGTGAATCAGCAGCACTGGGCGGCGCGGCTCAAGAGCCTGAAGATCAACGGCATCCTGCTGCGCCCGCTCATCGATCTCTTCTACATGATGGTGCTGATCGGCCTGTTGGCGCTGTTTGCCCGTGAGGGGCTGAGTGCGGATGGCGCCATCCAGGTGGGGGTGCTCTACGCCTTCATCAGCTATCTGGGGCGGATGATCGAGCCGCTTATCGAGATGACCAACCAGCTCAACCAGTTGCAGCAGGCCATGGTGGCCGGGGAGCGGGTCTTTGCCCTGCTCGATGAAGCGCGCGAGAGCACCGAGGGCGAGATGCGGCCGCTCCAGGGGCAGGTGAGCTTCGAGCGGGTGAGTTTCTCCTACGATGGCGAGCAACAGGTGCTGCGGGATGTGAGCTTTACCGCCAAACCGGGCCAGATGCTGGCGCTGGTGGGTCACACCGGCAGCGGCAAGTCCACCATCATCAGCCTGCTGATGGGCTTCTACCCGCTGGATCAGGGCACCATTCGCTTCGATGATCATCCGATGGCGAGCCTGTCGCTCTCGGCGGTGCGCCGCAGCATCGGGCTGGTCCAGCAAGATCCTTTTATCTTCGTCGGTACCTTGGCGGAAAACCTGCGGCTCGGTCGCGACGGCATCGACGAGGCGCGCCTCTGGCAGGCGCTGACCGAGGTGCAGCTGGCCGAGTTCGTGCTGAGCCTGCCGGAGGGCTTGAACACCCTGATGGAGGAGGGGGCAAGAACCTCTCCGCCGGCCAGCGCCAGCTGCTCTCCTTTGCCCGCGCCCTGGTGGGGGATCCGCGTATCCTCATTCTGGACGAGGCGACCGCCAGCGTGGACTCCCAGACCGAGCTGGCCCTCTCTTCGGCGCTGGCGGCGGCACGGCGCGGCCGTACCACCATCGCCATCGCCCACCGCCTCTCGACCATCGTCGATGCGGACGAGATCCTGCTGCTCTCTCGCGGTCAGGTGAACGAGCGGGGTACCCATGGCGAGCTGATGGCGCTGGGCGGCCATTATGCCCAGTTGTTCGAGATGCAGAGCCAAGGGGCCTGGCTCGAAGAGAAGCGAGCCTGATCGATCGCCACAGGAATGAGCAGAGGGAACCCGTGCGGTTCCCTCTTTTTTGGGTGGTGAAATGGTGGCAAGCGTGATCCGCGTCCTTGTCGAACGCCAGCCATGCTGGCAACATGCTGTTTACATCAACTCGTCGGATCAGTTCGCATATGGATTTGCAACGTTTGAAGGCCAACCTGGCGCTGCGGCTCTTTGCCTGGCGCTACATCCCCGTCATCGGATTTTGTGCCCCCGTCATCGAAGAGATGAGCGCCAAGGCGCTGCGCATTCGCATTCCGCTTGGCTGGCGCACCCGCAACCACCTGGGCAGCATGTACTTCGGCGCGCTGGCCACCGGCGCCGATCTGGTGGGCGGTCTGCTGGTGATAGAGAAGGGGCGGCAGCGGCGCAAGAAGGTACACTTCGCCTTCAAGGATGTGCAGGGGGAGTTTCTGAAACGGCCCGAGGGGGACGTGCAGTTTGACTGCGCGGCTGGGGAGGAGATCGACGCCATGATCGACGAGTCGCTGGCGAGCGGTCAGCGTATCAACCGCCCCATCCAGGTGGTGGCCACCTGTCCGTCACTGAACGGAGATGAGGCGATGGCGCGCTTCGTGCTGACCCTGTCGATCAAGGCCAGCTGAATGCCAAAGGGCGCGTCGGCGCCCTTATTCAAGCGAGATCAGAGGATCTCGGGGCTGACGCCTGCTTTCACGACCACTTTCATGCCGTTGAAGTTGACTACTTGCTCGGCCACGATCTTGCAGCGTTTGCGGGTCTCGACCTGACCGTCCACCTCTACCAGCCCTTCGGCGACCAGCGCCTTGGCCGCACCGCCACAATCGGCCCAACCCTGATGTTTGATAAGGTCGCACAAGGCAACGAAGGGGTGGCCTTCGAGCAGAAACGTCTCCATGGAAAATCCTCTAGTGGATGAATGGCTGAAACAGCAGGGCGATTATTCTAGGCAGTTCGGGCCGCCAAAGAAAGGGCAAGGGCACTTGTCTGCAGGCAATTGTGGCTTGCAAGACCATTTTTGGGGCACACACCATAGCAGTCAGCCCGGCTGTGGCCGGGCTGACTGAGATCATGGGGCAAACCCTTTTCAGCCGAACTTCACCACGGCTTCACCGCTGACGGCGATGGCGCCGGTGGCCGTCAGGATGCGGGTGGCCAGGGTGATGATGGGCTTGTCGCTGCGCAGGGCGATGATCTCCACCTCTGCCGTCACCTCATCCCCCACAAACACCGGCTGCTTGAAGGCGAGGCTCTGACCGAGGTAGACGGTGCCCTTGCCCGGCAGCTGCTGGCCCAGCAGCCCCGAGAAGAGGCTGGCCAGCAGCATGCCGTGCACGATGGGGCGCTCGAACGGCGTGGTGGCGGCGAAGGCGGGATCCAGGTGCAGCGGATTGAAATCCTCCGACAACCCGGCAAACACCTCGACCTCTGCTGCCCCGAACCGCTTGGTCAGGCTGGCCTTTTGGCCCACCTCGAAGGGGAGTGTGCTCATGCGGGCTCCTCCTCGGGGGTCTGTGCAAAGACCGGGTTGAGCCGAACCTTGACGTAGCTGCCGGGCGCCGCTTCCAGCCCTTCGCTCGGGATGCGAGCGGGAAGGGGGCGGGATCCTCTTCCCGGCTCTGGATGAAGGCTGCCATCTTCGGCCACCAGGAGCCTGGGGTATGGCTTGCGCCGGCGAGCCACGCCTCGGGGCTGGTGGCCTCGGCGTCGTTCTGCCAGAAGCCGTACTTGTTGGCGTCCGGCGGATTGACGATGCCGGCGATGTGGCCCGATTCAGCCAGGATGAAGTGCTGCTCGCCACCGAACAGCTTCATGCCCTGCCAGGTCCCTTGCCAGAGGGCGATGTGATCGTCCATGGCCGAGACCAGCAGCACCGGGGTCTTCACCTTGCCGAGATCGATGCGGGTGTGGCGGATCTTGAGCTCTCCCTTCACCAGCTGGTTCTCCAGATAGAGCCGGCGCAGCAGGCTGCTGTGGGTCTTGCCTGCCACGTTGGTGCTGTCGCTGTTCCAGTGCAGCAGATCGAACGCCACCGGACTCTGCCCCTTGAGGTAGCTGTCGATGTAGTAATTCCAGTAGAGGCTGTTCTCCCGCAGCAGGCTGAAGGAGACCGCCAGCTGGCGCCCGTCCATGATGCCCTTGGCCTCGTTCTGGGCTTCCAGCGCCGCAATGATGGGCTCGTGGATAAAGATGCCAAGTTCCCCCGGTTGGGAGAAGTCGAGCAGGGTGGTGAACAGGGTGGCGGAGCGAACCCGCTGCTTCTGGCGCCTGGCGGCCAGCCAGCCCATGGCCAGGGAGAGGGCGGTACCGCCGATGCAGTAACCGATGCCGTGCACTTCGCGCTCGCCGGTGGCCGCCTCCACACCATCCAGCGCGGCGATGACCCCGTCTACCACGTAGTCGTCGATATCGATGTCGGCCTGGGCCGGACCCGGGTTGCGCCAGGAGATCATGAACACCGTCTGACCCTGGGCGACCAGCCAGGCCACCAGGGAGTTCTGGGGCCGCATGTCCAGGATGTAGTACTTGTTGATGAAGGGCGGCACGATCAACACCGGGGTCCTGGCTACCGTTTCCGTGGTCGGGCTGTACTGAATGAGCTCATGCAGCTCGGTGCGCTGGACTACCCGGCCCGGCGTCAGCGCCAGATCCCGGCCGAGCTCGAAGGCGGACTCGTCGGTCAGCCGGATGTTGAGCTGATCGGCGCTGCGCTCGAGATCTTCGGCCAGCAGCGCCAGCCCGCGCACCAGATTCTGGCCGTCAGACTCCAGGGTCAGCTTGAGCAGCTCCGGGTTGGTGGCCAGAAAGTTGCTGGGGGCCATGGCGTTGATGTACTGACGGGTAAAGAAACGCAGCCGCTCCCGGCTCTTCTGGGGCACCCCCTCGAGGGCATCCACCGAAGCCAGCAGGTGCTTGGCGGTCAGCAGATAGGATTGTTTGAGGTAGTCATAAATGGGCTGCTCGCTCCAGGCGTCGGCCTTGAAGCGGCGATCGCTGCGCTCCGGGGCGATGAGCGGTTCGCTCTGCTGGCCTGCGCTTTTGAGCAGGGTGTGCTGCATCAGCTTGAGCTGATCCTGCCACCAGTTCATCTGGGCATTGATCAGTTGCCAGGGCTGCTGGCTACCCTGCTCCAGCACCTGGCCGAGGTCGTCGAGATTGGTCTGCAGCAGGGCTTGGGCCGTGCGCTCGGTCTGCGCCTTGGCCATGTCCAGCAGCTTGTCGTTGTAGTGGGCCAGGGCCTCGAACAGCGGGCCGTAAGATGATTGGCTCATGTTCTCTCCTTCACCCATCCCCGGCGCAGGGCGAGCCTGTCGTGACGGAGCATGGGGAGATGTGGCTGCCCGTCGCGGGCAGCCAGGGGGATATCAGGCCTTGCCCGTGCTCTTTTTGATGCCGTCAGCAGCCAGGGCGTCGAGGTCGTCCTTGAACTGCTGGCCGAGGGTATTGAGCTTCTGGATGTCCTCCAGCATCTGGCGGGAGAGCTGGCTGGCGGTCTCCAGCTGGACGGTGCCGAGGGCCGCCAGGCTCTGGGCATCCTGCACCTTGCCAGCGGCCTGCAGCTGGTTCAGCCCCAGCTCGGCATAGGCGTTGGCGGACGCCAGTTGCAGCCGGGTCAGCTGCTCGATGTTGCTGGCCAGCAGCTGGTTGTAACGGGTGAGGGGGGCGGCAAAGCCTTGCATCTGCTCGGTAAAGGTCTTGATTACGTCCATATTCATCGCGTGTCTCCGTGGTTGGCAGAAGGTATTGCAAAAGAGCCGATGGGCCCATTCTTCGGTTACATCCGTTCGACTACATCCTTAAGTCGTCACGTGTCGTTTGCTCTGTTCAAACGCACGTTTAGGCATTGTGTTACCAAATGAGGCTTGATGTAAATAATATAAATGTTAATTTTGGGCTAAACATTGATTCTGGTCTGTCCAGTTTGATTGGCCCGACTCAGACGAGGGGTGACGCAGCCACGTCCGTTTGGTCTCGTTCCCAGGCCGCGGGGCTGGTAGGCTGACGCCACTCCCTGAGTCTTGAGGAATGCATCGATGAAACCTGCTCGCCTGCTGCTTGCCCTGGGGGCTGCGACCTTTGGTGGCGGCGTTGCCCACGCCAGTACCCCTGTTCAGCTCTCTTTGCCCGGCGTCAATCTGCCCGCGTCCCATCAGGTCGAGGGGGCCAGAGCCTCTGTTTTCTATGGGCGCACCGGTCAGGTGAAGGGGATCGATCTGCCTGTCTTCGCCCTTTCCGACGTGGATCAATTCACCGGTCTGCAGCTTGGCATCTTCCTCGGCGCCGGCCGGGTACGCCACCAGTTCGGCGGGGTGGCGATCAACGCGGTCAACTGGCACGAGGGGCAGGACAAGGGCGTCAACCTTGGCTTCGTCAACCTGACCAACAATGTACAGGGCCTCAACTGGGGTGCCGTCAACATCGCCAAGGGCAATGCCCTGGCCAACGTCGGCTTCGTCAACTATGCCGAGCGCACCACCTTCCAGCTGGGCTTCATCAACGCCACCAAGCATCTGGACGGCCTGCAGATTGGCCTCGCCAACTACGCTGAGAACGGGGTTTTCCCCATCTTGCCACTGATCAATTTCAAGAAATCCTTCTAAGCCGCGCCGCCAACCTTGCTTTAGGGGCTCCAGCCATTACCCTGTGCTGCATTGATAGCGTGCAGAGGTGACACTGGCATGACAATGGAACACATGGATGCCATCGGCATCGGCTGGGACGTAAGAGGCTGGCAGGGCAGTGCCCAGGCGGTGGCCGTGGTGGGGTGGCAGGCGCGTGAACAGCGGCTGCACTGGTTTGGGGTATCGCCCCTGTTTCGACTGAGCTCACGGGTTGCGCCGGATCTGGATGCCTTGTTGCGCCCGGCGCTGCACGACGAGATCCACCTGCTGCAGGTGCTGGCCTGCCCGCAGTTGGCGCTCGGGATCGACGCACCGCTGGCGTTTCCTCGCGCCTTGGGCGAGCTGCTGGCGGGGAGGGCGACCGAGTGCGCCGTGCCCCAGCGCGAGATAGACAACCCTTATGCCTATCGGGACTGCGAGCGCTGGCTGCACCGGCAATATGGCAAGAAGCCGCTCTCGGCCACCTTCGACAGGCTCGGCAACAACGCGACCCTGGCGCTCGCCATGCTGCCCCGACTGGCCGACTTGCAACTGGTGCCCAAGCAGCAACCGCAGGCCGATCGCGCCGTGCTGGAGGTCTATCCCGCTCTTGCCAAAGTGGGGGGCAAGGCATCGACGGTGCGTGCCGAGCTGCTGGCGCATCTGCCGGACGATGTGACGGCGGGGACCGATCGCTACGATGCTGCCATCTGCGCCCTGATGGCGCTGCAATATGCCGCCAAGGGGAGCGTTTCCCTGTTGCCGGCACTGGTGGCGCCGCCCGCGGAGATGGCTTTGGACGAGGGTTGGGTCTACCACTTCGCTCGCCCTTGATAAACCGGATCGGGCCGACCAGCCCGATCTGTCCTTTGGCCGGCTGGTTATACCTTCACTTGCACCGACGCCGTTGCCTCCTTCCACTACATTGCCTTGCTGCCTTGCTGCCTTGCTGCCTTGCTGCCTTGATGGCCGATGGCCGATGGCCGATGGCCGGGGCTGCCGCAGGTATCTGCCGGTTTACTCGTCATCAAATGGCTCTACGCACAAAAAGCTCACTTGTTAATCTCATATGCCATCAAACAAGAGTTTTGTACCACCTTATCAAGCCATGTCGGCCATGCTCGCGGTTGCAAGCTGCGGCATGTCAGTGTAGAGGGGGCCGGTGATGGCAATGGCAACCAGCGTCATCGAGGATTTTGCCGACCAAATAAGGGTTTGTGCTGATCAAGGGTGGAAGATCAATATCTTCATCCGATATATTGCGCCTTTCCCCTGACTCTTCTCTGCGGTGATGTCGATGAAACGCATTCTCTCTATCCAGTCCCACGTGGTGTTCGGCTGTGCCGGCAACAGCGCCGCCGTGTTTCCCATGCGCCGTCTCGGTATGGAGGTATGGCCAATCAACACGGTGCAGTTCTCCAACCACACCCAATATGCGGCCGGTTGGCAGGGCATGGCGATGCCCGCAGGGCATATCAGCGCCCTGTGTGAGGGGCTCTCGAATATCGAGGTGCTGGCCCACTGCGACGCCGTGCTGAGCGGTTATCTGGGCTCGGCGGAGCAGGGGGACGAGATCCTGGCGGTGGTGGCCGCGGTCAAGGCCGCCAATCCTGCCGCCATCTATTTTTGCGATCCCGTGATGGGCCACCCGGAGAAAGGGTGCATCGTCGCCCCTGGGGTGACCCGTTTCTTGACCGAGCAGGCGCTGCCGGCGGCCGACATCATGGCCCCCAATCTGCTGGAGCTGGAGACCCTGTGCGACGTCCATCTGACGGATTTGGCGCAGACGCGGGCCGCCGCCCATCAGCTGCTGGCACGCGGGGTGAAGATGGTGCTGGTCAAGCATCTTGGACGTGCCGCTCGCGAGCCGGGCCGTTTCGAGATGCTGCTGGCCACCCCCGAGGGGGATTATCTGATCGACCGCCCGCTCTACGAGTTTGCCCACCAGCCGGTGGGGGTGGGGGATCTCATCAGCGCGCTGATGCTGGCCAATCTGCAGGCGGGTTACGATGCCGTCAGCGCATTCGAGCGCACCAACGCGGCGGTGGATACGGTACTGCTGCACACCTGGCAGGCCGATGCCTATGAGTTGCAGCTGATCGCGGCCCAGGAGGCCTTTGCCGCCCCCCTGATCAAGGCGCGGGCCGAACGGCTGGCCTGATCTTCCCATCGGGGGCCAAGTCTGGGCGCGGATGATCCGCGTTCAGCTTGGCCCCCTGATCATCTTTCCCCATCTCTTAGTTAACAGTCCACCCCTGCGCCGCTTATCTGGTTGCACACCGAGTGGGGCAATGTCGCCTCAGCCGTCACCTTGGCCCTGACACCGGGCATCCGGTTCAGATCAGGCCGTTATTCTGTTCCCGCTGCTCTGCCTCATCGAATGTGACCTGCTGGTAGTGCTCGACCGTGGGGAAGGGATCGTAGAAATGATGGAGCAGGGCCTTCCACTGCTGGTACTGGGGTGAGCCACGAAAGCCCTGGGTGTGATCTTCGAGGTGCTGCCAGTTGACCAGCAGCAGATAGCGGTGGGGATCGGTCAGCGAGCGCTGAAGCTGGTGTCCGCCGTAGCCCTGCATGGTGCTGATGATGCGCTGGGCCTGGGAGAATGCCAGTTCGAAGGCGGCAGCCTGACCGGGGATGAGCTGCAGATGGGCGACTTCCAATATCATGGTGACTCCTTGTCCCAAGGATAAAGGGGCCATTGCAGCAGGTTGGGCAGGGAATGACAAGGCCGGCCGCAGGGGCCGGCCTTGTCGGTGTGATCACGGCTTTGCTTGAGTGCCGATCAGGCGCGTGGGTGACGGGCCCGGTAGCGCTCGGCCATGGCATTGGCCGCGATCATGGCGTGGTAGACATCCTGCTCGCTGACGCTCATCGGCATGTTGCCCATGGTATCGAGGGGATCGCAGGCAAGCTTGGCCACCTGGCGCCACTCGCTCTCCACGAAACGGCTCAGCCCCATCTCCTGCAGGGTCATGGGCAGGCCGGCCAGCTGAATGATGCGCATCACCTCGTCCAGCTCGGCCTGGGGCGCGCGCTCGAGTACCAGCTGGGTGAGCAGGCCAAACACCACCTTCTCGCCGTGCTGGGCCCGGTGCAGATCCGCCACCACCGACATGCCGTTGTTGACCGCATGGGCCGCCGCCAGGCCGCCCGCTTCGGCGCCCACGCCGCTCAGATAGATGGTGGCCTCGATGGTCTGCTCCAGCGCCGGGGTGGTGACATGGTGGCGCACCGCGTCCATCGCCAGCTCGATGTTCTCTCCCAGCAGCTCGTAGCAGAGCCGGGCCAGCCCGAGGCCGGTGCGGGAGGGGCGCTTGCCCACCAGATTGATGCCGTCCGCCCGGTAACAGGCACGGGCCTCGAAGTAGGTGGCGAGCGCATCACCCACGCCGGCGGCAAAGAAGCGGGCGGGGGCCGCCGCTATGATGGCGGTGTCGGCGATCACCACGTCCGGGTTCTGGGGCAGGAACAGATAGCGCTCGAACTCACCCGCCGGGTTGTAGATCACCGCGAGGGCGGTGCAGGGGGCATCGGTGGAGGCGATGGTGGGAAACAGCACCACGGGGCGGCGCAGGTAGAAGGCCACCGCCTTGGCGACATCCAGGGTCTTGCCGCCGCCGATGCCGACGATGACGTTGGCTCCCTGTTGCTCGGCCAGATCGCACAGGCGGCGGATCTCGATGTCGGTGCATTCGTAGTTGAACTTCTCGACCGCTCCCTTCAGACCTGCCTGCAGCAGGCCGGCCAGCGCCTCTTCCCGCACTCGCTCCAGAATGAACTCGTCGCTGATGAGCAGGGCGTTGTCGCCGAAATCTTTTACGTGATCATGGAGTTGGGGCAGCAGATCGTGGCCGATGATGAACTTTTTGGGGGAGGTGACGGTACGAGGCAGGATAGGCATGCAGTATTCCTCAAGGCAGTGAGCAGCATCCGTTTGGTATGCAAACGGGTCTTCCTGCCACACCATACGCCTCGTCTGGCGTGAGGTGAAGGAACAATTGTATGCAAATGGGGCTATAGCAGATTCAAAATTAATCCTGGCGCTGCTTTGATGGTTTTCTGAAAGCTGAAGGGGTAACGCAACGCGCCCTCCATGGGGAGGGCGCACTGTGGCTACAAAGTAGGGACGAGCAGGGTAGAGGTGTGCGAAGCGGAGGCGGTGCGCGGCTCAGAGCTGCTTGTAGAAGAAGAGGGTGGCTGCCAGGGTGCCGTCGGCACTGCGGGCAAAGGCGGGGATCTGGCCCGCCTCCTGGTAGCCGAGCTGGCGATAGAGGCGGGAGGCGGCATCGCCCACCCGGGTGTCGAGCACCAGCAGGCTGCGACCGGCCTCTTTGGCCCCTTGTTCCATGCTGGCCATCAGGGCACGGCCGACACCCTTGCCACGGTGGAGACTGTGCACCATGAGTTTTTCCACCTCGGCGCGGTGACGGCCATTGGCCTTGGTGCACAGCGAGAGCTGGAGGGCACCGACCAGCTGGTGCTGAAGGAAGGCGACCCAGAGCCGGCGGCTGCCCGCGGCCAGCTCCGTCTCTATGCCCTGCCAATAGACGAGCCCCTGCTCTTCGGTCAGCGGCGGCAGAAAGCCCACCGACGCGCCGCTGGCGACGCTGTCTTGCAGCAAAGTGATGAGGGCAGGTTTGATGCCCTGGGTGGTATCAACCTCAACTATGTCCATCAGGAGTCCTTGTCAACGAAGTTCACGCCGTCGGCCCGGTCTGCCGCGGCGCCTGCCGCCAACGGGACCGGCGGCAGGATGACTGGCTAGACTCGCCGTTTCTGCCGCCAATTTCAAGTCGTTGTCGCTCGCCGGGTGCGCCCGATCACGCCCTCCAGGCGGGTTTCCCTCAGCGGATGAGCTTCTGTTCGACCAGCCAGGCAAACAGCAGCCGGGAAACCGGAGAGATCTCGGCCATATGGCGGCTGTCGAGCCAGCGCAGCTCGGCGATCTCCGCCGAGGCGACGGGAGTGCCGTCAGCCTCGCCGGTGTAGCAGCGCAGCTTGACGTTGACCCCCTGCGGCTTGCCGTCGGCCTGAGCACTGAACTCGCAGGCAAACGCCAGGGTGTCGGGCTTGAGGGCCACGGCCAGCTCCTCCTCGATTTCGCGCATCAGCGCCGCCTCGTCGCTCTCTCCCGCTTCGCGCTTGCCGCCGGGAATGTAGTAGATCTGCTTGCCGTGGGAGCGGGCACAGAGCAGTTGCTGATCCTTGAAGGTCAGCCAGGCGAGTTTGTCGATCATGAACGTCTCTCTGGTGATGGGGTGGTGGCTTGTTCACACAGGGTGCGATAGGAACGGCTCTCCAGCCATTCGGGGTTCAGCCCAAGCTGGGCTGCCATGGACAGCAGTTGCCGGCGATAATCTGGCAGCAAGGTTTCGTCATCGGTCATGATGGCCAGTTCGGCAAAGTCGCCGAGTCCTGCCAGGTGATCCAGGGTGACGTGGAAGGGGCCGACGAAATAGATGCTGCGTACTTTGCGAAGGGTCAGTATCGGCTGGTAGCCCAGGGTGTGCAGCATGCTGATGGCCTTGTCGGCGTCGGTGATGTTGACCGCCTCGCAGCGATCGGGTTCGGGCCCCTTCACGATCCAGAGCCGGATGCCGGAGGGCTGCATGGTACGGATCAGCAGGCTCTTGCCCGCTGCGCTCAGGCTGCGGTCCGGCGTGTCGAAGTAGGTGTCCTGCTCCTGGTTGCGCTCCAGCATCACCTCGGGATTGAGGGCGGCGAGGGCTGTGGTGAAGGCCTCGACATCGCCGAGCCTGTATTTGAACTCGACCTCGAAGCGGCCCTGAAAGTGCTGTGCTGACATCGGCAGGCATCCTTGAGTGTGCGGATTGGCATGGCGGGCAGCCTAGCAAAGTTGGCGGGCTGGCCCAAGAGGCAAGGCGGCAGGATGTGGAAACGATCTGTTTCCGGTACCCATGGTTGATCAATGCGCAGCCTGTCGCCCTGATCAAGGGCAGGCGCTGCACACGGTCGAGCCAGTTCGGGCATGGCGGTTGTTCACAAGCTCGCCGAGCGGCTGGCAAAAGTTCGCGCTGGCGCACAGGATGGGGCGTGCAGGCTGGGCGAGGGCAGATCCCTGTGTTTTAATCCTCGCCACGTTTGCGGCAGCCGCCCCGTGCCGGGCCGCTGCCTTCGCTTTGGCAAGAGGCAGGTGAGAAGATGCAAGTGACAGCAGAGAGCAAGTTTATCGGACTCGGGGTGGCGGGCAATTTCGCAGGTCATCTGGAGCAGGCCGGCGAGGCCTCGGATTTCGTGGCGGTGGTGGTGCGCGACACCAGCGCCCCCAAGGCGCTGTTCCCCTTCTACGTGCCGGGCCACCCCGGCCAGCTCGGGGTCTTCCCCTTGAGCGGCGACGCCATCTTCTTGCCGGAAGCGGCGGTGAGCGGCGATGAGAAGGTGCAGGTAGAGCCGGAAGTGGCGCTCTGGTGCGAGCTGGAGTACGCGGGGGAGCAGGTGGTGGCCATCCATCCGCGCGCCTTTGGTGCCTACAACGACTGCTCCATCCGTCGTCCCAACGCCAAAAAGATCAGCGAGAAGAAGAACTGGGGCGAAGAGAGCAAGGGGCTGGCCCCCACGTTGCTGCCCCTTTCCCATTTCGCCGCCGGCTGCGAACTCGATGACTACCGCATCGCCTGCTATCTGGAGCGGGATGGCGAGCTGTACCCCTACGGGGTTGACAGCGCGGCGGTGGATTACAGCTACTTCCACGGCCAGCTGCTGACGTGGGCCATCGACAAGTTCAACCATCAGCAGGACGAGGGGCCGGCCGAGCACATCCAGGGGCTGCTGGCCCAGGCCGGGCGCCCGGCCCATGCCCTCATCAGCATCGGCGCCACCCGCTATACCCCGTTTGGCGAGACCCACTTCCTCAAGCCCGGCGACACCGCCTGCGTGCTGCTCTATCCGGCCAGCCGCTATGACGAGGCGACGATCCGCGAGGCTATTCGCACCCGTCAGTTCGGGCCGGACATGTCGGTGCTGCTGCAGGCGGTCAAGACTCGCTGATGACCTGGCCTTCCCCCGTGCTGGCGGGGGAAGGCCGGCTGCGTATTGCATCCGCTATCCCTCCCCCTCGCGTTTGTTGCCTGATCCCGCTTACCCGGTCCGGCCATTTGGCTTACCATTGCTCTTTTTGCCGAACACGTTGTTGAATAATGGGGTAGCCGATGGGCGAGTTGAAAACCATGGGGTTGTTTCTGGTGACGGCGCTGGCCGAGATCCTGGGCTGTTATCTGCCCTATCTCTGGCTGACCCAGGGGCGCAGCGTCTGGCTGCTGCTGCCGGCGGGGTTGAGCCTGATGCTGTTCGCCTGGCTCCTGTCGCTGCATCCGACCGCGGCCGGGCGCGTCTATGCCGCTTACGGCGGCGTCTACATCTTCGTGGCCATCCTCTGGCTCTGGCTGGTGGACGGCATCCGGCCCAGCCTGTGGGATCTGGTGGGGTCGCTGGTGGCCCTGTGCGGCATGGCCATCATCATGTTTGCCCCCCGCGAGGCGTGAAGCCGCATCGCCCGCAGCTCAAGGAGAAGAGGGATGACGCTCATCAGGGCTTGTACCCTGTAGGACATGGCCGGTCTGCTGGCGCTCTATCGGGAATTGCGCCCCCATGACCCTGCACTTGCGCCGGATGCTGCCCGTACGGCGCTGACGGCCTTGCTGGCGCAGCCCCATCTCCACCTGCTGGTGGCGGAGGTGGATGGCCAGCTGGCGGCCACCTGCCAGCTCGGCGTGATAGCGACCCTGACCAACGGCGGCCGGCCGTTTGGCATGGTGGAGCACGTGGTGACGGCCTCTGCGTTTCGGCGCCGGGGCATCAGCCGGCAGTTGCTGACCCATGCCCTTGCGCTCGCCTGGCAGCAGGATTGCTACAAGGTGATGCTGCTGTCGGGGGAGGGGCGCGAGGCAGCCCACCGGCTCTATGCGTCGCTCGGCTTCAAGGCCTGCATCGAGAAGGGGTTTGTCCTCAAGCAGGTCGACGCCATGGCGCCGGCCGGGCAGGCTCCAAACAATCAATCTATTGAGTGAGTACGATATGAGACTGGAACAGCCATCGCGCGGGGATTATCAGGCCCTGATCGCACTGTGGGAGGCGTCGGTGCGCGCTACCCATCATTTTCTGCCGGATGAGGAGATCGCCACCCTGCGCGAGCTCATTCTGGAACACTACTTTGACGCCGTGACCCTCACCTGCGCCCGCAACGACCAGGGTATCGCCGGCTTTTGCGGGGTGCACGAGGGCAACATCGAGATGCTGTTTGTCGACCCGGCGCTGCGCGGGGGCGGGGTGGGTCGCCTGCTGGTGGCCGATGCCATCGCCCGGCTGGGGGCGACCCGGGTGGACGTCAACGAGCAGAATGAACAGGCACTCGGCTTTTATCGCCACCTGGGCTTCGAGGTGGTGGGCCGCTCGCCACTGGACGGGCAGGGCAAGCCCTATCCGTTGCTGCATATGACACTGACAGGCCAGTGACACCGGCCCAGTAAAAAACCGCCCTCGGGCGGTTTTTTGTTATGACGGGATCAGGACGGCCTGTTACTCCTCGTTGGAGTTGTCCTGATAGTCGTCGCGCTGGGCTTTGGGCAGGCGGCGCATGGGGGTAAAGCCGATATCTTCGCCCACCACTTCCCGCTTGCGGGCTGGGGCAGGCTTCTTGCCGCCATCGCTCTTCGCCTTGCTCTTGCCTGCGGCGGATTTGCCGTTGCCGCCCTTGGCATTGGCGGCGCCACGGGCGCGCGGCGGGTTTTGTACCGGCTTGCTGCCCGGCAGGGTCTGCCGGCTCGGTTTGCCGCTGGGCTCATACCCTTCCAGGATCTCCACCGAGAGGGATTGGCCGATCAGCGCCTCTATCCCCTTGAGCTGGCCCAGCTCGTCCTGGCTCACCAGCGAGATGGCCTCGCCGCCACGACCGGCGCGGCCGGTGCGGCCGATGCGGTGGATGTAATCCTCCGCCATCTGGGGCAGCTCGAAGTTGATCACGTGGGGCAGCTGATCGATGTCGAGGCCGCGAGCGGCGATGTCGGTTGCCACCAGCACCCGCACCTTGCCTTCCCGAAAATCCGCCAGCGCCCGGTTGCGGGCACCCTGGCTCTTGTCGCCGTGGATGGCGACGGTATCGAGCCCGTCTTTTTGCATCTGCTGGGCCAGGCGATCGGCAATCTGCTTGGTGCGCACGAACACCAGCACCCGCTGCCAGTTGCCGCGGCCGATCATGTGGGAGAGTAGCTCGCGGCGACGTTCCCGGTCGACCTGGATGATGCGCTGGGTCACCTGCTCGGCAGCGGTGTTGCTGGGATCCACCTCGATCAGGGTGGGGTCGTTGAGCAGATCATCCGCCAGCGCCTTGATCTCGCTTGAGAAGGTGGCGGAGAACAGCAGGGTCTGCCGTTCGGCCGGCAGCGCCTTCATGATGCGGCGAATGTCGACGATGAAGCCCATGTCGAGCATGCGATCCGCTTCGTCCAGCACCAGCACTTCCAGCTCGGACAGGGTCAGCGCCCCCTGGGTCAGCAGATCCAGCAGACGGCCCGGAGTGGCCACCAGGATGTCGATGCCGAGCTTGATGGCATCCAGATTGGGCTTGATGCTGACGCCGCCGTAGGCGATCAGGGTGCGAAACGGCAGGTGGTGGGCATATTTGATGATGCTCTCACCCACCTGGGCAGCCAGTTCGCGGGTCGGGGTCAGCACCAAGGCCCGCACCTGACGGCGGCCACGGCCATGGTTGGCCAGCAGGCGCTGCAGCATGGGCAGGGTGAAACCGGCCGTTTTGCCTGTGCCTGTCTGGGCGCCGCCGAGCACATCCTGTCCGGCCAGAATGGCGGGGATGGCTTGTTGCTGGATGGGGGTTGGCTGTTCGTAACCCAGCTCCTTGACGGCCCGCAGGATGTGCGGAGACAGACCCAGTTCGTTGAATGACATGTTCGAGAGAGACTCCTCTGGTGAGCCTTGGGCTCAGCGGATGGCAGGTGCGCTGGCACCCGCCACAAGATGGAAATGATAACGGGGGCGTAATATAGCAGATGCGCGCCCTGCACGCAGCAGCCGTGTCGCGTTGTCCGGCCGCCGCGTGCAGCGGCCTCAGAGCAGGGCCTGGATATCGTCTCGCAGGCTCTCGGGTTTGCTGGTGGGGGCAAAGCGGGCCACTACCTTGCCGTCCCGGTCGATCAGGAACTTGGTGAAGTTCCACTTGACGTTCTCCAGCCCCAGCAGACCCGGTTGCTCCTTCTTGAGCCATTGATAGAAGGGGTGGGCCTGTTCGCCATTGACCTCGCACTTGGCCATGATGGGGAAGCTGACCGGATAGTCGAGGGAGCAGAAGCGGGCGATCTCCTCTGCATCTCCCGGCTCCTGGTGGCCAAACTGATCGCAGGGGAAGCCCAGGATCATCAATCCCTCGGGGCCCAGCTCCTGATAGAGCGCCTCCAGTCCGGTGTATTGGGGGGTAAAACCGCAGCGGCTGGCGACGTTGACCACCAGCACGACCTGGCCTTGCAGGGTGGACAAGGACAGTTCGGTACCGTCAAGGCGTTGCAGGATAAGGTCGGGCAATGACATGAAGCACTCCTGTTGCATGGGGCCCATTCAGGGCGTATCGCTCCACGGTAACGGGCGCGACGGCGCGGAGCAAGCGCCGCTTTCCCCTTTACCATGCAAGATCTGGCGCGGACTGAGGCCATTTGAGTGCGCCGGATCACTGGTTGGCGAGGGCGACCAGATAATGGGGGCCTTGTGCGCCCGGATAGCGTATTGATGGTGGGACTTCTGAGGATAAGCAAACCGGTTTGTGTCTTGCCCTGGAAGTCGCTAAAAAGCGCCCTCTCTCCACTTGTTGCGAGTCAATCTTGGACTATCAAGCCGTCATGGATGCCATTTACACCCGGGGATGGGTGATAGTGGATGATTTTTTAACCGCCGCCGAGGTGGATGCCCTCAAGGCGTGTCTGCCGGATGCGTGGCGGCCGGCGGGGATCGGCCGCGATGCCCTGCACCAGGACAACCGCGCCATTCGCCGGGATCAGATCCACTGGCTAGAACCCTCCCTCGGTGCGCCGGTGGCCGACTATCTGGCCCGCATGGAGGCACTGCGGCTGGCCGCCAACCGGATGCTGATGCTGGGGCTGTTCGACTACGAGGCCCACTTTGCCCGCTATCGCAGCGGTGACTTCTATGCCACCCATCGCGATGCCTTCGCCGGGCGCTCCAACCGCCGCCTCACCTCGGTGTTCTACCTCAACAACGACTGGCAACCCCAGGCGGGCGGGGTGCTGCGGATGTACGATGACGACGAGCAGTTTTTGATGGATGTCTCGCCCCGAGGCGGGCGACTGGTGCTGTTTTTATCCGAAGAGTTCCCCCACGAGGTGTTGCCCGCCAACCAGGAGCGCTACAGCATCGCCGGCTGGTTTCGGGTCAACGGCAGCGGCAACGGCCGGCTCGATCCGCCGCGCTGAGCTCTTTTCATCCAATTTCTGACACAGGCGGGAATTTTTATGGCCGTTGTCGGCGGATGGGGCTCCCATCGGCTGACAAGGCTCGATCTCCCTTGCTACACTGGCCCGCACTTATCTTCGTATCTGGCTTCGTCCGGTTTTAATGCGGTTGGGTTTTAAATGGTGATGGCGAAGCCGCTTTTCCCAAGGGATCACATCTAATGAAGAACATGCATGTCTTGCTGCTGTGTGGCGGCGGTGGCTCCGAGCACGAAGTCTCTCTGCGAAGCGCAAATTTTCTCGAGCAACAGCTCGGTCTTTTGCCTGGGGTCGACGTGACCCGGGTCGAGATGTTTGCCGACCGCTGGCTCAGCGCCGACGGCCGCGAATGCAAGCTGGGGCTGGACAAGCTGCTGTCGTTTGACAGCGTGGCCCGTCCGGTGGACTACGTGGTGCCCTGCATCCACGGCTACCCTGGCGAGACCGGTGACCTGCAATCCTTCCTCGAGCTGGCGGGCCTGCCTTATCTGGGCTGCGACGCCGAGGCGAGCAAGATCTGCTTCAACAAGATCAGCACCAAGCTGTGGCTCTCCGCCATCGGCATCCCCAACACCCCTTATCTGTTCCTGACCGAGCAGAACGACGCGGCGCTGAACGAGGCGAAAGCCGCGCTGGCCAAGTGGGGCAAGGTCTTCATCAAGGCGGCCTCCCAGGGCTCTTCCGTCGGCTGCTACTCCGCCAGCAACGAAGCGGATCTGGTGAAGGGCATTGCCGATGCTTTCGGTTACTCCGAGCAGGTCCTGATCGAAAAAGCGGTCAAGCCGCGCGAGCTGGAAGTGGCTGTTTACCAGTACGGTGACGAGCTGGTGGCCACCTACCCGGGCGAGATCTGCGTGCCGCAGGACAAGTTCTACACCTATGAAGAGAAGTACAGCAGCGCCAGTCACACCGAGACCGCACTGCGTGCCGAGGGGCTGACCCAGGCGCAGGCTGACGCCATTCACGAGTACGCGCTCAAGGCGTTCCGTCAGCTCAAACTGACCCACCTGTCGCGCATCGACTTCTTCCTGACCGAAGAGGGCGAGATCCTGCTGAACGAAATCAACACCTTCCCGGGCATGACCTCCATCTCCATGTTCCCGAAACTGCTGGAGCATCACGGTCACCGCTTCGCCGATTACCTTGAGCAGATCCTGCGCAAGGCGGTCTGAGGCCGGCGCCCGAGCAGGGCTAGCTGAATGATGAAGAGGGGCCTGCGGGCCCCTCTGTCGTTGTTGCGGTAGGCGATGTCACATGGGGTCAGGGGTGAACAGCCAGATGTGCGCCCCTTGTGGATCTGCAATCAGGGCCATGCGCCCGACCCCCGGGATATTCATGGCGGGCACCACCACGCTGCCACCGTGCTGGTTGACCCTGAGCACCCTGGTATCGACGTCATCCACCGCGATATAGGTTGCCCAGTGGGGTGGTACGCCGGCCATCTCGGGATTGCCCCGGGTGGCCTGCACGCCGGCGATCGGCCTGCCATTGGCAACCAGCATGGGGTAGTCGCCGCCTTCCATCGCCATGGTCTGGCTCTCCCAGCCGAGCACCTCGGTGTAGAAACGGATCCCGGCCTCGGCATCGGGCAGATAGAGCTCGTGCCAGGTGAAGGTAGTGCCTTCGGCCAGAGCGTGCTCGCGGGCAATATCTTGTTCTGCCATCGTCGTCCTCCTGTGTCCCATGCGTGGGTGCATGGGTTGACGACCAAGTATAGAGAGGCGTGGCCTCCCGGCTTGCCCCGGATGGGGGGCCTTGCTGCGCGGTGGACGGCTCGTTACAATCTGCCCCCTTTTTGTCCTGCCACAGGCATCGCCAGAGCCGCGTTCCATGAAGCCAATTCCCGATCACGCCGTCAATCGCCTGCGCATCTGGCGCAAGAGCGTCTCGACCCGACCCTTTCTCGCCCGTGGCGGCAGCGTGCCGCGCTGCGAAGCCTGTCAGCTGCGCCACGACTGGTGTGCCTGCGAATGGCGCCCCGAGCTCAAGGCCGAGGCCGGCTTCTGCCTGCTGATGTACGACAGCGAGCCGATGAAGCCCTCCAACACCGGCCGTCTCATCGCCGATGTGCTGCCGGATACCACCTGGGCGTTTCTCTGGTCGCGCACCAAGCCACATCCCGAGCTGCTGGCCCTGCTGGCGGATCCCGCCTGGCAGCCCTATGTGGTGTTTCCCGCCTGCGAGAAGGCGCCGGCCCGGCTCACCTCGGTGGTGACCCCGCTCCCTGGCAAGAAGCCGCTGTTCATCCTGCTGGACGGCACCTGGCCCGAGGCGCGCAAGATGTTCAACAAGAGCCCCTATCTGGACGGCTTGCCGGTGCTCTCCATCAAGCCCGATGCGCTCTCCACTTATGGCATGCGGGTAGCCCACTGCGACGAGCACCTGTGCACCGCCGAGGTGGCGGCCTGCGTGCTGGAGGTGGCCGGCGAGCTGGCGGCGGGACAGGCACTGCAGCTCTGGTTCAATCTCTTCAGCAGCCGCTACATGGCAGGCCGGGTCAGCCGGGCCCCCGGCGAGGATGAAGCTCACCTGCAGCAGGCACTGGCCGACATCAAGGGCAATGAGGCAACCTGCGCGCCCGATGCTGCCTGAACAAGGTGGGTGAGGGGGTCGGCATGCTTGCCAGCCGCTTCACAGGGGGGGCATTGATGAAAATCAGGAATCAATTGCCTGCCACTGTTTCGTTAGCTTCATGAGCCAAGCCCCATTAGGATAGCGACCAGCGTTGTTCATCAGGCTCATGGCGAGCCTGTGCCGTGCGGGCCCTTGCCGGCCCCGTCAATGTTGTGAGGCTATGGATGGAATTGGAACTGTTTACCCTGCTTGCCCTGTTTGGCGTGGCCCTGGTGGCCGGCTTTATCGATGCCATTGCCGGTGGGGGCGGCCTGCTGACGGTGCCCGCCCTGCTCGCCACCGGCATGCCGCCGGCGCTGGTGCTCGGTACCAACAAGCTGCAGAGCAGTTTTGGCTCCTTCTCCGCCACCTGGTTCTATGCCCGCAAGGGGCTGCTGGAGTGGCACATCATCTGGCCGGCGGTGATCTGCACCTTTATCGGCGCGGCGCTCGGCACCCTGGCGGTGCAGACCATCGACGCCGCCATCCTGGAGCGGTTGCTGCCCTTCCTGCTGATGGCCTTCGCCTGTTACTTCTTCTTCTCTCCCCGGGTGAGCGATGCCGAGAGCTCCCGCCGCCTCGCTCCCATGGCGTTCGCCCTGCTGGTGGGCGGTGGGGTGGGCTTCTATGACGGCTTCTTCGGGCCGGGCACAGGATCGTTTTTTGCCATCGGTTTCGTGGCGCTGGCGGGCTTTGGCATGGCGCGGGCTACCGCTCACACCAAGCTGCTCAACTTCACCTCCAACATCGCCTCGCTGCTGTTTTTCGCGCTGGGAGGCAAGGTGGTGTGGAGCGTCGGCTTCTGCATGGCGCTGGGCCAGTTCATTGGCGCCCGTTTCGGCTCGAAAATGGTGCTCAAGCAAGGGGTCAAGCTGATCAAGCCGCTGCTGGTGACCGTCTCCTTGCTGATGTCCGCCAAGCTGGTGTGGAGCCAGTACCCCGAGCTGTTTGCCTGGCTGGGGTAAGCGTTTTTCGCCGACAGCGGCAGTCACGGCTGTCAACACAAGGGGCCCGATCCGCAAGATCGGGCCCCTTGTGTTGTGGCGTTCAGCCGGCCAGCGGCTGGAAGTGGGCTTGCAGGGCCTGCACCAGCTGGGCGATGCGCGCACGCTTGAGGCTGTTTGGCCGATAGACCAGGTGTAGCGGGCGGGCGAGCCCGGCGAGGGGGCGAGCCTGGGTCCCCTGTGCGCCGACCAGCGCCAGCAGGCCGGCCGGCAGCAGCACAGGGCCGATCCCGGCCTTGGCCAGCTCGATCAGTGCCAGGTAGGAGTCGAGCTCCATGGCGGGGGTCAGGCCAAGGGCCGCCAGCGGTTCGCGCAGGTAGCGGTTGGAGGGGTTGTCCAGATCCATGGTGAGGATCTGGCGCAGCCCTTGATCGGCGTTTTTCCCCTCGCGCTGATCGCCCTCCACCAGATAGAAGGGCTCCTCCAGCAGCAGCCTGGCCTCCAGGCCGTGGCCGGGGGGCAGGCGCCCGGCGCAGATGCCGAGCAGGGCATCGCCGCTGCGCACCCGCGCCAGAATGACCGGAGTGTGGTGGGTGGAGAGGGCAAGGTGGGGATCTTGTCGCAGGTAGTCGTGCATGAAACGGGCGAGGTAGCCCGCCAGCAGGGTCTCGGAGCAGGCAACGGGTAGGGGAGTCAGGTCGGTGAGGGTCTGGCTGTCGGCCAGCACCCCCTTCATCTCGGCGAGGCTGGGAGCGACTCTGGCCAGCAGCTCTTGTGCCTGGGGGGTGAGCCTTATCTGGCGTCCGTCCGGCTCGACCAGTTTCTTGCCGAGGCGCTGCTCCAGCTGGGCGATGCGCTTGCTCACCGCCGACTGGCTGATATAGAGCCGGCTGGCCACCTTGGCCATGGTGCCTTCGCTGGCCAGCAGGCAGAGTGTCTCCAGCCCTTCCAGTAACATGTCGCCTCCCGTCATCTTCGTAGGAAGGCGTTACCTTAGGGGCTGGCGGGGTTGGGATCAAGCATCCTTCGCTGTCCTGACGGGGCGCAGGCGCCACTCCCGCAGGGGCGGTGCGAAGATCACCAGGTTGCCAAGCAGGCTGATCATGACCCCCACCACCGACACCGGCTGCCAGACGAACCCTTCGTAGAAGGTGGATAGCGTCAGCGCCACCAGAGGGAACAAGACGGTGGCGTAGGAGGCCTTGCTGGCGCCGATCCGCCCCACCAGGGTGAGGTAGGCCGTGAAGGCGATGACCGAACCGAACAGGGCGAGATAGACCATGGCCGCCAGGTAGTGACCGTCGGTCGGGATCACCAGCTGCTGGCCGAGCAGGGTGACCCAGCCCAGCAGCAACACCACCCCGTAGACCATGCCCCAGGGCACCAGTTGCAGCACATGGTAGCCCTGGCGCTGGCCGCGGGCCGAGACCAGGTTGCCGAGCGAGAAGCAGAGGGTGCCGCCACAGGCGAGCAGCAACCCCTTCCAGCCGTTTGCACCCAGTTGCGCATCCGCCAGCACCGGCCAGAACAGCAAGAGGGTGCCGAGGAGTCCCAGCAAGGATCCTTGCAGCCAGCGCAGGCCGGGTCTCTTCCCCTCGAACAGCCAGAGGTTGAGGCCGTTGAAGATGCTGGCACTGGCGAAGATCACCGCCGACAGGCCGCTCGGAATACAGAGGGTGGCGTGATAGAAGCAGAGGAAGTTGGTAGAAAAGAGCAGGCCGCCGAGCAGGGCGGCATAACGCTGACCCGCCCAGGGCAGGTGCGGGAAACGGCCGCTGGCGGTGAGCAGGGCAAACAGCGCCAGCGCCGCCAGGGCGAAGCGATAGAGCACCGAGACCTCGATGGGAATGGGGCCGAGCTGCCAGGCGATGGCGATCCAGGTGCTGCCCCAGATAAGGACGGTGGCAAGATAGAGCATCAGATTCATGGGGTATCCGGTGAGATGACAACGACATGGGATCAGCATGCAGCGGGCGGTGGCGGCGGGCTTACACCATCTTGCGGTTTTTTGCGGGCAGCCGCAGCCTTTGCCGCCGCGCCGCGTTAAGATGGCGCACAAGGGCCATCAGGCAAACAACAAGAGAAGAGGAACAGAGCGGGTGCTGCAGACTAAGCCGGCGGGAGTATTCGATGCACTGGTCAGCACGGGCGCGCGACTGGAGAACGCCTGCTGGCTGGAGCCCGGCCTTGGCGTTGCCAGCTGGCGCAACTGTTACGATCAGACCCGCTACCACAAGCCGGGCCACCATACCCTGAGCGTCTACCTGCAAGGGGGCGAGCAGACCGAGCGGCTGGACGGCCCGGGCGGCCACGGCGGCACCGGCAAGGTGTGCATCATGCCGGATCACCACAGATCCGAGTGGCTGGTGCGCGAGGAGTTTCGCTTCTTCCACCTCTACTTCACCCCGGCCCACCTGACCCGCATCGCCGAAGATGTGTGCGACAAGGAGGGGCGCCACCTGCTGCTGGAAGACAAGACCTTCATCGACGATCCCAAGGCCGCCACCCTGGTGCAGGGCCAGCTGATGCAGCTGGACTGGCAGCACCAGGTGGACCGGATGGCGCTCTCCCACGGCGCCTGGATGCTGATGTTGCACGCCTATCGCCACCACACCCGGGAGGCGCCGCCTCTGCCCGAGGTGCGTGGCGGCCTGGCGCCGGCGGTGATCCGGCGGGTGCAGGAGTACCTGCTGGCCCATCTGGCCGAGCCCGTCACCCTGGCCGAGCTGGCGCAGGAGGCGGGCCTGAGCGAATACCACTTCGCCCGCATGTTCGGCCAGAGCCTCGGCTGCCCGCCCCATCGCTACCTGCTGGGGCTGCGGCTCAAGCGGGCCAAGCAGCTGCTGGCCGGCGCCGACTCCCTGGCCAGCATCGCCATCCAGTGCGGCTTCTCGTCCCAGGCCCACCTTGGCAACCGCTTCCGGGAGGCGTTTGGTCTGACGCCAGGCCAGTGGCGCAGCCAGCTGTCATCCTCCTGTCACAGATAGGCGGCAGATTGGTTGGCAACGAGGAGGAGCCTCGTTCCTTCAACCTGCACAGGAGTTGCCCTTGAATCATCGCAAACGTCAGACCCGCACCCGCCACCTCTGGTTCAGCCACTGGAATGCCCCTCAGGGCCGCCTTGGCATGCCGACCCCGCCTGAACCGCTCGTTCCTCACAGTTCCCGCTGAAAATCGCCACGACCCGATAGGATTTTCCCGACAACTTTGCCACTATTGCGCCATCAGGATGGACTGGATATGGCCGCATGTTTCTGGAACGCATTGAAGTCAAAGGTTTTCGCGGAATAAATCGCCTCTCGCTCGGGCTGGACAACACCACAGTGCTCATCGGCGAAAACGCCTGGGGCAAGTCCAGCCTGCTGCGCGCCCTCTGGTGTCTTTTGGGTCAGGATGCCGAGCCCTATCAGTTCAGCAGCGATGATTTCCACCAGCCCGAAGATCCCGAACTCGAGCCGGCTCGCCACCTGCAACTGGTGCTCACCTTCAGCGAGCACAGGCCCCAGATGTGCCTGCACTCCCGTCGGCTGGCTAGACTTGGCGCGGCCTGGGTCAAGCACAAGGACAAGTTTCACCGCATTCACTACCGCGCCAGCGCCGAACTGCAGAGCGACGGCAGCGTCACCACCACCCACGACTTTCTCGACGGCATCGGTAAGAGCCTGCCCATCGACGATGCCCATGAGCTGGTCTGCCTGCTCATCACCATGAACCCGGTGTTCCGGCTGCGGGATGCCCGCACCGCCCGCAACGGGGTGGAGACCCTGCAGTGGGGGGATCTCTCCGAGCACCGGCTGAGCGAGCTGGCCGACAAGCTGATCGACGAGCCCCAGCGCATCGGCGAGCCCGAGCTCAAGGAGGCGCTGCAGGCGGTGCGCCAGCTGATGGATCACTACTTCAATGCGCTGGCCCCCATCAAGAACAAGCCGCGCAGCCAGCGGGAGATCGTCAATCGCCCCATGACCCTGCGCAACCCCGGCAATCTGCAGGCGCTGCTGCGCAATGCCGACAACCGGGCGCTGCAGCTGGCGATGGCGGGCATGGCGGCCACCCTGCTGCAGGCACGGGGCAACCGGGAGCTGGAGCAGGGCGCGCGCCCCATCATGATCCTGGAAGACCCGGAGAGCCGTCTGCACCCCACCATGCTGGCGCTGGCCTGGGGGCTGCTGGAGCAGTTGCCGGGGCAGAAGCTGCTCACCACCAATTCGGGGGACCTGCTATCTTCGCTGCCTCTCAACCAGATCCGCCGGCTGGTGCGCCGCCAGCAGGACATCGTCTGCCATCAGCTGGGGGGCGAGCGCTACAGCAGCGACGATCTGCGCAAGATTGCCTTCCATGTGCGCATCAACCGCCCCATGTCGATGTTTGCCCGCTGCTGGTTGCTGGTGGAGGGGGAGACCGAGATCTGGCTGCTCTCCGAACTCGCCCAGATCTGCGGCTACAGCCTGCGAGCGGAGGGGGTGCGGATCATCGAGTTCGCCCAGTGCGGCCAGTCTCCGCTCATCAAGGTGGCGCGAGATTTCGGCATCGAGTGGCATCTGCTCACCGACGGCGACGAGGCGGGGGTCAAGTACGCCACTTCGGCCCGCTCCCTGCTCAAGGGCGAACGGGAGCGGGATCGCTTGACCCAGTTGCCGGCGGCGGACATAGAGCACTACCTCTATCACAACGGCTTCGAGGCGGTGTTCCGGCGTGAAGCCGGTGTGGGGGGCGCTCGACCCTCAACGCCGGGCGCATCATCAACAAGGCGATTCACCACCGCAGCAAGCCGGGCATGGCGCTGGCGGTGGTGGAGGAGGCGGAGCGGCTCGGCGGCGAGCACATCCCGCCGGTGCTGCGTCAGATGTTCGCCCGGGTGGTGGCGCTGGCCCGCGGCCAGGGCTGACCGCTGCCAGCTCGGGCCGCAGCGGATGGCGAGGGCCCGGCATTCTTGGCTGGCAAGGCGGCCGGCTCCCGTTGCCGATGTCTGATCGCTAGTGGTCAATGACGGCCGTGCTCCCGGCAGGGATTGGGGATGGCGGCGGCTTTGGGTATACTCGGCCCCTTCATCCGGCGCCCATCGGCGCGTTCTGAATCCTTGCTGCTGGAGGCGTCATGTTTGTCCAACTCCCTTTTTGGCTCTTTCCCCTGACCGGCCTGATGGCGCTGGGGGCCCTCATCGCTCTGGGCCTGGTGCTCTGGCGCGGTGATCTCTGCCCGGGCCAGCGCTCGCGGATCATCACCCAGCTCTTCTCGGTCTGGGTGATCACCGGCCTCTCCCTGATGCTGGCGGTGGAGGCCAAGGCGGCCGACTGGCTGATCTGGAGTGGAGCTGCCGCCCTGATCCTGGGGGTGGTGCTGTCGCTGGCCCAATCCAGGCTGGAGGGCAAGCGCGCCATTCCCGCCACGCTGTTCTGGCTGCCAGCCATGCCGCTGCTGGTCTATGGCATCGGCTTGCTGCAGATCCAGGGCTGGCTTGGCGGCCTGCTGCAGATGGTATTGCTGGGGGCGGCCTTCGCCCATTTGATGCTGCTGCGGGCCCGTCACCGCCTGCAGGCGTTCAATACCCTGTTGCCGCTGGCCGGGCTGGTGGCCGCCATCCTGAGTCTGCTCTGGCTGGCGGTGCTGGTGGGCTGGCAGGGAAGCAGTGCCGGTCTCGATGCCCTGATCCCCGCTGTACTGACCCAGGCTGCCCTGCTGATCGCGGCCTTGCTGCTCTGGTTCAGCCCGCTCTATCGCCAGCAGGAGACGGCTCCGGTTGTGGTCTCCACCGCCCTGTGCGGTCTCATCATCGCCCAGCTTGCGGCGACCAACGTGCTACACCAGCTGGCCTGACAGACTGGCGTCATGAAAAAGCCCACCCCGGTTGCCCGGGGTGGGCTTTTTGCTGGCCGCAAGCAGCCCCTAGTAAAAGTCGTCGGCGCCGCAGATGAAGAGGCAACTGCTGCGCGGTTGGGCCAGGTACTCCCGGGTCAGCCCCTCCAGCGGCATACCGAAGGTGCTGATGTCCTCGGGCGAGGGCAGGGCGGTGTCCAGGATCCGGCGCCAGTAGCCACCGACCCCTTTGGGGGGGCTTGGCAGATTGAAGGTGAGCGGCTCCCAGTAGGCGTTGAACAGCACGTAGAGGGCCAGCCGGGTTTCGCTCGACAGGGCTGACATGGCGATGGCGTGGGAGTGAGGGCTGAAGTCTGGCTGGGCGGCGTTGACCCCGTGCCAGCAGATCTCGCTGTGGCGCAGGATCTCGGTCAGCGACAGCGGCATGCTCTCCTGCTCCGGGCGCTGGAACAGGTGCTTGCGATACTGGATCAGCTCCTTCATGAAGCGGAACATCTCCTGGCCCATGGCATCGGGCTGCCACTGCATCCAGCAGGTGTCGTTGTCCTGGCAGTAGCCGTTGTTGTTGCCGTGCTGGGTGCGCAGCACCTCGTCCCCCATCAGCAGCATGGGGGAGCCCACCGAGAGCAGGGTGGCCACCATCATGTTCTTGGCCTGTCGCAGCCGCAGGGCGTTGATCTGGGGATCCTCGCTCGGCCCCTCCTCACCATGATTCCAGCTGAAGTTGTGATCGCAGCCGTCCCGGTTCTGCTCGCCATTGGCGTCGTTGTGCTTGCCGTTGTAGCCGGCCCAGTCCCACAGGGTGAAGCCGTCGTGGCAGGTGACGAAGTTGATGCTCTTCTCCGGATCGGCGTGATGGTAGTGGTAGATGTCCGGGCTGCCGCACAGCCGCTCCACGAAGGGCATCACCGCATTGTCATCCCCGCGCAGAAAGCGGCGCACGTCGTCTCTGAACTGGCCGTTCCACTCGCGCCAGCGGGCGCCGGCCAGGCTGCCCACCTGATAGAGGCCCCCCGCATCCCAGGCCTCGGCAATGAGCTTGATGTCGGCGATGCGAGGATCGGTATCGATGGTGCGCAGGGTCGGCGCATTGGCCTGGGGCTGGCCCGACTCGTCCCGCGACAGAATGGCCGCCAGGTCGAAACGAAAGCCGTCCACGTGCATCTCCTGGCGCCAGAAGTGGAGGCTGTCCATGATCATGCGCAGCACCACCGGGTGGGCGCCGTTGAAGGTGTTGCCGCAGCCCGAATAGTTGGTGTCCTTCTGATTGGCGTCGAGGATGTAGTAGGCCTCGTTGTCGATGCCGCGAAACGAGAAGGTGGGGCCATCGTCGCCCCCCTCGGCGGTGTGGTTGTAGACCACGTCCAGGATCACCTCGATGTTGGCCCGGTGCAGTGCCTTGACCATGTCGCGAAACTCGGTGAGGGGATCCTCGCCGCTGGCGTACTGGGCGTGGGGGGCAAAGAACGACATGGGGCTGTAACCCCAGTAGTTGGAGAGCCCCCTGGGGGAGTCCTGGGGATCGAACTGGAACACCGGCAGCAGCTCGACCGCGGTGACGCCGAGGGATTGCAGGTAGGGGATCTTCTCGATGAGGCCGAGGTAGGTGCCGCGCAGGGCGGGGTCGACCCCTGAACTCGGCGACTTGGTAAAGCCCCCCAGATGCAGCTCGTAGATCACCGAGCGGGAGAGGGAGTGGGCGGGCAGCTTGTCCCCCTCCCAGTCGTAGTGGCGGGTGTCCACCACCCGGTTCTTGGCACACTCCGCCAGGTTGCTGCCGGGGCGGGCCGCCGCCCAGCGATCGTAGTTGGCACCCAGCTCGATGCTGCGGCCATAAGGGTCCAGCAGCACCTTGTCCGCATCGAAGCGGGTGCCGTAGTAGGGACGCCAGGGGCCCTGGATGCGATAGGCATAGCGTTGACCGAGCTCGATGCCCTCTATATGGATGTGCCAGTAGTAGGCAGTGCGATTGAGACGGGGTGACAAAGGGATCACCTCAGGGGTGGTATCGTCGGCACTGGCGAACAGCAGCAGTTCGACCCGGCTGGCGAGGCGAGCCCAGATGGCGAAGTTGACGCCATCGTGCTCGGGGGTGGCCCCCAATTGACGGCAATGACCGGCGGAGATGCGCATGATAAACCTACCCAAAACGAGGAGTTACAAACCATCTGAGTGTAGTGCGCCAAGCTGGCCCCAAACCTGCTTGTCTGAAAAATCGGCGCTCTGTTGCAAATTCCTGCGATTTGTGCCGGTTTAATCTTCGAATGAAGTTTTTTTAGGATATTTACTTGCAATCTGAGCGCCGGCGCCTATTATTGGCGACCTCAGACGCGGGGTGGAGCAGCCCGGTAGCTCGTCGGGCTCATAACCCGAAGGTCGTCAGTTCAAATCTGGCCCCCGCAACCATCTGAGTTCTTGTATCAGGATTGCCTTACAACAGCTTGATAAACAAGAGAATTCGAACAGGCTACTGCTCAGCCTGAACGAAAAAATACGGACGCGGGGTGGAGCAGCTCGGTAGCTCGTCGGGCTCATAACCCGAAGGTCGTCGGTTCAAATCCGGCCCCCGCAACCAACTATTTGTGTTCATGGCAAGCGCATCACGCTGCGGTGGAGACGAAGACAGCAAGGGGCAACTGCTCTGTCTCTTGTGGTGGCAGTACAATTCGGACGCGGGGTGGAGCAGCTCGGTAGCTCGTCGGGCTCATAACCCGAAGGTCGTCGGTTCAAATCCGGCCCCCGCAACCAACTATTTGTATCCATGGCAAGCGCATCGCGCTGCGGTGGAGACGAAGAGAGCAAGAGGCAACTGCTCTGTCTCTTGTGGTGGCAGTACAATTCGGACGCGGGGTGGAGCAGCTCGGTAGCTCGTCGGGCTCATAACCCGAAGGTCGTCGGTTCAAATCCGGCCCCCGCAACCAACTATTTGTATCCATGGCGAGCGCTAGTGCCCGCGGTGGAGACGAAGACAGCAAGGGGCAACTGCTCTGTCTCTTGTGGTGGCAGTACAATTCGGACGCGGGGTGGAGCAGCTCGGTAGCTCGTCGGGCTCATAACCCGAAGGTCGTCGGTTCAAATCCGGCCCCCGCAACCAACTATTTGTATCCATGGCGAGCGCTAGTGCCCGCGGTGGAAACGAAGACAGCAAGGGACAACTGCTCTGTCTCTTGTGGTGGCAGTACAATTCGGACGCGGGGTGGAGCAGCTCGGTAGCTCGTCGGGCTCATAACCCGAAGGTCGTCGGTTCAAATCCGGCCCCCGCAACCAACTATTTGTATCCATGGCGAGCGCTAGTGCCCGCGGTGGAGACGAAGACAGCAAGAGGCAACTGCTCTGTCTCTTGTGGTGGCAGTACAATTCGGACGCGGGGTGGAGCAGCTCGGTAGCTCGTCGGGCTCATAACCCGAAGGTCGTCGGTTCAAATCCGGCCCCCGCAACCAACTATTTGTATCCATGGCGAGCGCTAGTGCCCGCGGTGGAGACGAAGACAGCAAGGGGCAACTGCTCTGTCTCTTGTGGTGGCAGTACAATTCGGACGCGGGGTGGAGCAGCTCGGTAGCTCGTCGGGCTCATAACCCGAAGGTCGTCGGTTCAAATCCGGCCCCCGCAACCAACTATTTGTATCCATGGCGAGCGCTAGTGCCCGCGGTGGAAACGAAGACAGCAAGGGACAACTGCTCTGTCTCTTGTGGTGGCAGTACAATTCGGACGCGGGGTGGAGCAGCTCGGTAGCTCGTCGGGCTCATAACCCGAAGGTCGTCGGTTCAAATCCGGCCCCCGCAACCAACTTCCTATCTCTATTACGCTAATCCTCAGCTTGTCATCCAGCCGCCTTCGCGGTCGTTCTGCTTTGTGCTGCCTTCACGCTTGATATTGATTTTCAAGTGCAAATCTGGCTGTGACCCCGCTTTGTTGGGTATCATCTCTGGTATCTCTTCATGGACGAGGGCCTTGCCCAATGATGCAACCATTTACCTATCTGCCGCCGCAGATCGACATTCACGACGCCGGCCTCGCTGCCGTCCTCACCAACGGCCTGGCCGCCAATCTGCTGATCTGCGCCGAAGATCGGCGCGAAAGCCTGCTGGCCCTGCCCGAGTTTGCCGCCGTCGGCGCCCAGATCGCACTGGGGCAGAAGGCGCCCTACAGCCTGGTGCTGCACAATACCCTGCAACTGCTGATCTTTCTGCCGGCACACCCCGCGCGCGATCATGCCCTCTACAAACAGGTGCGCGGCTGGGTTGCGCCGCTGGCCGGGCTCAAGATCGAGCGGTTGGGGCTGCACCTGGAAGGCTTTGACGAGGCCGATACCACGCTGTTGGCCGAACTGGTACTGGCCACTTTGCTGGCAGCCAACGTGCCGCTGCCCAGTCACAAGCATCGCAGCGAAGATCCCTGGCGTTATCAGCAGATTTCGGTGTCCCCCAATTGCGTGCTGGATCTGGCGCGGATCTATGCCGAGGCGGAAGGCAACGGTATGGCGCGCCATCTGGCGGTGTCGCCGGCCTCCGATCTGACCGCCCGCAGCTACCGGGAGTGGGTACGCCAGCTCGCCCAGCGCGAGGGGTGGCAGTGGCATGAGTACGATCAGGCCCAGCTCGCCGAGCGGGGGGCTGGCGCTTTCATCGCGGTGGCGCGCGGCTCGGAAGACAACCAGGCCGCTATGGTCAAGCTGAGCTACTGCCCGCCCAATGCGGTGCGGCGGCTGGCACTGGTGGGCAAGGGGATTTGCCACGATTCGGGCGGCTACAACCTCAAGATCTCCGGCAGCATGTATGGCATGCACCTGGACATGGGGGGCAGCGCGGTGGCGCTGGGGACGCTCCACGCCATCAGTCGCGCCAGGTTGCCCTATGAGGTGCACTGCTGGCTCGCCATTGCCGAGAACCACATAGGCCCGCTCGCCTACCGGCCGGGGGAGGTGGTGACCGCCCTCAACGGCACCACCATCGAAGTGGTGGACACCGATGCCGAGGGGCGCATGGTGCTGGCGGATACCCTCTGCATGGCGGTGCAGGACAACCCGGATCTGCTGATCGACTATGCCACCCTGACCGGGGCCTGCAAGCGGGCGCTCGGCAGCCGTTACAGCGGCGCCTTCACCAACCGCCCCCAGTGGTTGGGGGAGCTTATCAATCTTGGCCAGCGCAGCGGCGAGCGGATCTGGCCCTTCCCGCTGGATGAGGACTACGACGACAACCTCGATAGCGAGTGGGCCGATCTGTTACAGTGTGCGCCGGGTTCGTCGCCGGATCACATCGATGCGGCCCGCTTCCTCAGCCGCTTCGTGCCTGCCCAGACCCCCTGGCTGCATCTCGACTTGAGCGGTTTTCGCAACAAGGGCGGCAATGGCGTGGTCAGCAGCGAGGTGACCGGATTCGGGGTCAGATTGACACTGGATCTGCTGGCCGGCCCACTGGGGCGGCGCAATGAATTTGATCAACCAGAACAGTAAGGGATCCCGTGAAAGTACCAAGTTATGACTGGGTGTTGTTCGATCTGGACGAAACACTGCTCGATTTCCCGGTCGCCAAGGCGCTGGAACAGACGCTGCACATTTACGGCGTGACGCCGACCCCGCCCAAGATGGCGGAGTATCACGCCCTCAACCACCGGCTCTGGCAGCAGTACAACTCCGGCGAGATCGATGCCGCCCACCTGCAGCAGACCCGTTTCTCCCTGTTTGCTGAACAGGTGGACGTGGCGCCGATGGCGATGAATGACACCTTCCTGCAGCAGATCATCGCCCTGAGCATGCCGCTGGAGGGGGTGGTAGAGACGCTGCAGGCGTTGAAGAGCAAGGTGAAGATGGGGATCATCACCAACGGTTTCAGCCTTCCGCAGCGCGGCGCCTCGACAAGCTGGGCTGGAACGAGTGGTTCGAGCCGTTGGTGATCTCGGACGAGGTACAGGTGACCAAGCCGGCGGCGGCCATTTTCCAGCATGCCCTCGAGTTGATGCAGCGCCCGGATCCGGCGCGGGTGCTGATGGTGGGAGACAACCCCAAGACCGATATCGCCGGCGCTGCGGCGCAGGGGCTGGCAACTTGCTGGTACAACCCGGCTCGCCAGGATGGTCCGTGTGAGGCGACCCACGAGATCCACCACTTCGCCCACCTCTCGGCTATCGTGCTGGGACAGTAGGTGCAACAGACCCCCTTGCCAGACAAGGGGTGAAACAAACAAGGCAGCCCGCGGGCTGCCTTGTTTGTTTCCGGCTGTTTGCTAGCGGCCGAGGCGGGCCAGCAACCAGGACTCCAGCAGTGCTACACCTGGGGCAAGCACGGCCTCGTCGAAGTCGAACTCCGGGTGATGATGGGGTGCCGCCAGATTGGCCCCCAGGATCAGGTAGGCCGCCTCGCCACCGCTTCGCTGCACTCGCTCGATGAGAAAGCCCGCATCCTCGCTGGCGCCGAAACGGCGGGTATGGATGGTTTCCAGCTTGAGCGCCTGGGCGAGCGGAATGATCTCTTCGAGCAGGGCCGGACTGTTGTCGATGCCGATGGCTTCACCCTGCTTGCGAATGAGGTAGGTGGCGCCCTGCATCATCGCAGCCCCTTCCACCATCTGCTGCACCTGGCTGAACATGTAGTCGTTGAGGGCCGGCGTGGCGCCCCGGGTCTCCCCCTGCAACAGGGCGTGACCCGGGATCACGTTGCGGCCGCTGCCGCCATGGAGCTGGCCCACGTTGATGCGGGTCATGCCATCGCGGTGGCGGGCGATGCCGAGCATGGCTGTGGTGGCCATGCAGGCCGCCGCCAGCGCATTGCTGCCGGCGTTGGGCTCAAGCCCCGCGTGGGCGGCACGCCCCATGAATTCCACGTCGAACTTGGTGGAGCAGAGAAACTCGGTGGGATTGACCACCAGCTCGCCGCTGTTGGCATGAATGCCGATGTGCAGCGCCAGCAGGGCATCCACGTCGTCGAGTTGACCTCCGGCGGCCAGTGCCTTGCCGCCGCGACAGCCCTCTTCGGCTGGCTGGAAGAAGAGCTTGATGCGGCCATTCAACCGATCGGCGAGGGCGGCGATCCGCTCGGCCAGTACCAGCCCGATGGCGGTATGGCCGTCATGGGCGCAGGCGTGCATCCAGCCGGCGTTGCGCGAGTGCCACCCCTCCTGGCTGGGGGGATGCAGCTCATCCTGGCTCTCTTCGACCTCTACCGCATCGATGTCGAAGCGAAAGGCCAGTGTCGGGCCCGGACGACCGCTGTCCCACAGCCCCATTACGCCCGTTATCTCTTCGATCCTGCCCAGCCAGTCCGGATGGGCACCCTGGCGCAGGGCTCGCTCCTTCTGGGCCTGCACGTCGATGTTGCGTCCCATGATGAGGTTGCTGGCCAGCAGCTTGTCGCCCAGCATGATGGAGAAACCGAGTTCACTGAGGTGGTGGGCGATGAGGGAGCTGGTACGAAATTCACACCAGGCCGCTTCGGGCAGACGATGAAGATCACGACGCCAATGGCTTAGCGCATCTTGTGTCATGGTAATTCCTGCATGGCGAATCCAGCGGACATTGTGACGGGCAGGGGGGTAAGAGTAAATCCCACAGACGCAACAGGGGGAGCCACTGGCTCCCCCTGTTTACAGGCTGCCTCTGGCAGGCAGCTGCAATTATGTTCGCTTGGTCGTGCTAATGGCCGTATTTGTCGTTGTTTTCGATGAACTACAAAAAAATGACATTAAGCGGTGAATTAACCAGCGTGGCGATGCCTGTCGTTGCCCATCAGGGTCATTGAGTGGGCAACTAACCGCCTCAAAGCTGTGACAGTGACGGCAGAGAGACGGCAACCAGAGTGAAAAACACAGTAAAAACTGCAGTAACCACAAACTCTTTCATATTTTTGTCTCCCTTGGCTGACTGTTGATGGAACCAAGATACCACAATTGTGCGGTAAAACAATAGCAAACTGCATTTATTGGTTGAGATGTGGCTTGTGGTCATCGAAAGCTTCATTTTTGCAATTTTAAGCTCACTTTATCATCTCGATGGTCATTCTGTTCGATGGAGAGAAGTTGAATATTTAGTTATATCAATTAAAACAATGCATTAGTTAATTTCATTACGATGCAGATAATGGGTTTTATATGAGGCTTTTTTGTTTTTTTAAAATTATGTCGGCAAAAAATGACGGTTTTTAGAGGAGAGTGATGACCCTGCCATGGTTTGGGCTGCTGTCAGCGTCATTTTCCGTCTCCAACATGTTTTTGTCGTAGTCGAACGGTTTTTCCCTGTCGTGACGCCACCTTCTGACATGTCTCTTCCTGTTTTTTTGCAAAATTCCCTCTGCTGATGGTGCTCTGTCGGCCCACTTTTCGTCTCTGTTCGGATCTTTTTCAGGCATGTTGGCGGTCCGATGGAACACCTGCTGTCGGCAACGCCAAGGTGCAGGACAAGAAGAGTATGCAGAGAGGTGGTGCTGTTCTTGGCAGAATCCGGGCTGCAGAGGGCCGTGTACCGCCTTGTTTCAGCCCTGAACCGACGCAATGCCACTTGAATCGGTTAACGGGTCAAGGAGCCCCGAAGAAGGGGGTGATGAGCTGGCGATAAATAGAGGAAAAGCTGTGATGAGCGTAAGGATGGTTGTAACGAGGTGGCGTCATAGCCCAATGAAAAAGCCCTCCAGTGGAGGGCTTTTGTCACAGCAACCTGAAAGCGGGGCTTAGAACAGGGTGGTGGAGAGATCGTAGAGCTCCTGATCGAACGGGCGCTTGAGGTTCTCGATGCAGTCGATGATGTCGTGGTGCACCATCTCGTTGCGCTGGATGCCGACGCAGCGGCCACCGTGGCCGGCCAGCAGCTGCTCGACGGCGTAGGCGCCCATGCGGCTGGACATGATGCGGTCACGCGCGGTGGGGGTGCCGCCACGCTGGATGTGGCCCAGGATGGTGGCGCGGGTTTCGCGGCCGGTCAGGGCTTCGATATCCTTGGCCAGGGCGTTCACGTCGGTGACGTGCTCACAGATGGTGATGATGGCGTGCTTCTTGCCCTTGGCTTCGCCTTCCTTGATCTGTTGCAGCAGCTTGTCCTTGTCGAACGCCACTTCCGGCACGATCACGTACTCGGCACCGCCGGCAACGGCGGCGGACATGGCCAGATCACCACAGTGACGGCCCATGATCTCGACCACGGAGATGCGATGGTGGGAGCTGCAGGTATCGCGCAGACGGTCGATGGCGTCTACCACCACGTTCAGCGCGGTATCAAAGCCGATGGTGAAGTCGGTACCGGCGATGTCGTTGTCGATGGTGCCCGGCAGGCCGATGCAGGGGAAACCCTCTTCGGTCAGCTTCTTGGCACCCATGTAGGAGCCGTCACCACCGATCACCACCAGGGCGTCGATGCCGTGCTTTTTCAGATTTTCGATCGCTTCGGCGCGTACTTTCGGATCTTTGAAGGCGGGGAAACGGGCGGAACCGAGGAAGGTACCACCACGGTTGACCACGTCGGAGACGCTGTGACGCTCCAGCTTGACGATACGGTCCTGGTGCAGACCGAGGTAGCCATCATAGATGCCGTAGACTTCCAGGCCATGATGCAGACCGGCGCGCACTACGGCGCGGATGGCTGCGTTCATACCCGGTGCGTCACCACCACTGGTCAAAACACCAATACGTTTGATTTGTTTGGTCATGAGTGCCTCTGGATCTGAGTTGTCGAATACGAAATGGTTGAATGAGACAAGCCACTTTTACTATATCGGCTTTCCTATGGGATGCGGCGGCTGCCATAGGAAAAGCGATATGCAGGAGGGGGCAAGCGCCCCCTCCATGGCAGCCGATTACTTGGCCGCGCCAGCGATGATCTGGGAGAAGTCGTCCACTTTCAGGGACGCACCACCCACCAGGCCGCCGTCGATGTCCGGCTGACCGAACAGGTCGGCAGCGGTGGCACCGGTGACGGAACCACCGTACAGGATCTGTACCTTGGCAGCCACGGCGGCGTCGAAGCCGGCCAGGTACTGACGGATGTGAGCGTGAACGGCCTGAGCGATTTCCGGGGTGGCAGTCTTGCCGGTACCGATGGCCCATACCGGCTCGTAAGCCACGACGGCGTTCTCGAAGGAGGCGATACCGCAACGGTCGATCACGGCTTTGAGCTGGGTTTCGACCACGGAGTTGGTGGTGCCGGCTTCGAACTGAGCCAGAGTCTCACCGATGCACAGCACGGGGATCAGACCGCCTTTCTGGATGGCTTCGTACTTGGCAGCAACCACGTCGTCGGTCTCTGCGTGCAGGGTACGACGCTCGCTGTGGCCGACCAGGGAGTAGGTGCAACCGAAGGCTTTGAGCATGGACGGAGCGTTTTCGCCGGTGAAGGCGCCGGACTCGTGAACGTCGGCGTTCTGGGCTCCGTAGGCAATCTTGCTGCCGGCGGTCAGTTGCTCAACCAGACCCAAAAAGATAACCGGCGGGCAGACGGCGACTTGCACAGAAGGATGAGCGGCAGCAGCCGGGGTCAGTCCTTTGATCAGAGCTTCGACGGAAGCTTTGGTGCCGTTCAGTTTCCAGTTACCCATTACCAGGTGCTGTCTCATCTTGTATATCTCCTAGGCATTTGATTGCGCGACATTATATGAATTGAACCGAGCCCAAGATAGCTGACCCGGCGGCAAATGACGTAATTTTTTTTCGCTTTCCTGATCCAAATCAGGAATGAAAGGCTCGATTGCTCAATCGTTAACCTGCCCCCGCAAACGGGCCCACCATACCCCAATCCATTCGTGAATGGCAGCTTCGGAATACATCAGATAACGCCCTTTTGGCAGGTAGCTGTAGAGGGGTTGGGCCACCTGACTCTGCTTGGCGGTGTAGTCGGTGGGAGCGGGCACGGCGTTCAGTCCCTGACCCTGATAGAGCGCCATGGCCCGCGGCAGATGGGTTGCCGAGCTCACCAATGCCACCCGCTTGCCCTTGAGATGACGGCTGATGCTGACCGCCTCGTCGTGGGTGTCTTTGTTGTTTTCAAACAACGTCATCCGCAAGCGGGGAATGCCGAGACTCACCGCCATGCGGGCGTTGACCTCGGCGTTCGACAGGGGATCTCCCGATACATAGCCTGAAAAAATCAGCTCCGCCTGCGGATAAGCCTGGGCCAGCCGTACTCCCTCCAGGGTGCGGGCCAGTGCAATATTGTTCTGCCAGGATCGCTCGGGCACCGCCGGGTCGCTGACATGGCCGTTACCGAGCACCACGATGGCCTCGATGTCCGGATGCTGGCTAACTTCGAAGGGAGGGAAGGTCTGCTCCAGGCCGCGGGCCAGCTCGTAGCTCACCGGGCGCATCCCCATCAGGGTGACCAGCAGCAGCGAGAGGGTCGCCAGCAGCTTGCCGGTCTTTTGGAAACGGGTGAACCAGAGCAGCAAAAGCGCCAGCAGCAGCAGGCTGAGGGAGAAGGGGAGCGGCATCAGCAGCTGGCCCAGCCACTTTTTGAGGTCAAACAGGGCGTCCACTTGTTATTCCTTATATAACAATGAATTAAAAAATTATTAAGGATTTTGGCGCCCTTGTATAGGCGCCTCTTCCCAAGGCTGCATGGCGCCATCCAGGCACACAGGTTGTGCAGTGCCTGCCCGCACAACCTCGAAAAGCGCGAAACGGGGGCAAAGTGGGCGCCAAACGATGTTTTTTCCATCACCTGGGGGAGGGAGCTGCGCCTTGAGTTTTCAGCAAATTCGGGATGTGACAGAATACCCTCTTTTTCGTCAGGCCCGTTTCCCGTGGCCACAGAGTTGAGTTCGTCTTGAAGCAAGATCAGAGTTTTGACGGGCGCGCCGACAAGTTCGCCCGCAACATTTATGACTCCACCAAGGGGCGCATCCGCACCACAGTGGTGTGGAGCGACATCGAAGCCTGCCTGGCCCGCCTTGGCAACCGGCCGCTGCGCATACTGGATGCGGGGGGCGGCTTTGGCTATTTCGCCCAGAAGCTGGCGGCCATGGGCCATCAGGTGGAGCTGTGCGATCTGTCGGCTGAAATGCTGGCGCTGGCGCGCAGCCAGATCGCCGAGAAGGGGCTTGAAGACAGAATTCGTCTCATCCATTGCCCCATTCAGGATCTTAAAGCACACGTGACCGGCACCTTCGATCTGGTGCTCTGTCACGCGGTGCTGGAGTGGCTCGCCGAGCCGCGCCAGACCTTGCTCGGTCTGTTCCCTTTCGTCAATGCCGGGGGCATACTGTCGCTGCTTTTTTACAACCGTCACGGTCTGCTGTTCCAGAGCCTGGTGGTGGGCAATTTTGACTACGTGCGCCAGGGGCTCAACAAGAAGCGCCAGACTGCGCTGACCCCCACCAATCCCCAACTGCCGGAGCAGGTCTACGACTGGATTGGCCGGGGCGGGCTCAAGATCATCGGCAAGACCGGGGTGCGGGTGATCCACGACTACATGCGCCACAAGCAGGATCAGCGGGAAAAGTTCGATGATCTGCTGGCCATGGAGCTGCAATATTGCCGGCAAGAGCCGTTTATCTCCCTGGGGCGCTATATCCACGTGATGGCGCAAAAACCCACCGGCTGAGGCCCCCTTTTTTGATGCTACCGGATGTAGCCGCGCGCAAGGCTTTGCGCCCAATACAACAACGAGATGACAACATCATGATGAGTACATCCCGTACCCTGCCCGAAATGGTGGGATGGGTCAGGCAGGAGGGGTTGGCGTTGAACCTGCCCACCGATCGGCTGGCCTTTCTGATTGCAATCAAGACGCTGTCCGAAGATGAATCGGATCTGTCGGAAGCGGCGCTGCACGATGCCTTTGGTTACGTCAGCAACGCCTTCGGCCAGATGGACGAGACCCTCACCGGTCGCGCCAACAACGCCATCAACGATCTCATTCGCCAGCAGCTGCTGTCGCGCTTCAACACCGACATGGTGGCGGGGGAGAGCCTCTATCGCCTGTCGCGCCTTGGCATGAGCATCGTCGATTTCTTCATGGATCAGCGCCAGGTTGACTCCATCAAGCTCTCCATCCTGCTCGAACACCTGGCGGCCGAGCTCGACACCGCCCGCAAGGCGGCGCTCGAGACCAATACCCGCGAGCAGTGGGATGCCGAGGTGCTGCCACGGCTCACCTTCTCGCTGGAAGAGACGCTGGGGCGCATCGATCTCACCCAGCGCGCCATGGACGAGCAGCAGAATCAGGTCAAAAACGAAATTGCGGCCCTGCTGACCCAGAACTGGGTCGATGCCATCCACAGCTGCGAAAAACTGCTGCACGAGACCGGCCAGACCCTGCGCGAGCTGCAAGATACCCTGGACGCCGCCGGCCACCGCCTGCAGGCGGGCCTGCTGAACATCCAGGAAGCGGCGCAGGGGCGCGAGGATCTGTTCCACGTCGAGGAGCTGACTCACGCCCTGCAGGGGCGGCTGGATGTCATCACCAGCTGGGGCCAGCAATGCATCGAGCTGTGGGCCCGCTATGACAGGCACGTCCACAAGTTCATCCGCAACGCCATCGACATGGACAAGAACCGCGCCTTCAGCCAGCGGCTGCGCGACTCCATCCGCAATTTCGAGCAGCACAACTGGTTGCTGCGAGTGGCCGAAGAGCCGCGCCTGCTGGAGCTGCGCGACGAAACCATCGCCATCCACGACGAGGAGGTGACCGGCGAGGTGCCCCTCGAGATGGAGTACATGGAGATGGTGGACATCAACCAGGAGCTGGCCGAGCGCATCGAGCGCTACCTGGCCCGCTACCCGGAGCAGGGCCAGCAGCTGGATCTCGCCGATGTGCTGCGCGAGTACCTGCTGGACTACCCGGCCCATGCCCACTTCGACGTGGCGCGTCTTCTGATCGACCAGGCCGTGCGCCTGGGCCATGCCAGCGGCGAGCACCAGCTGCATCGTCAGCCCGCATGGAAACCCATTAACCAAGCTGGATCCAAGGTTCAGGCCTATGTCATTGATCAATACTGAGTTTCCCTTGCCGCTGCGGCTCGCAGAGGCGATTGCCAACCCCTTGTTTCCGCGCATTGACACCGCCTTGCGCTCCGGCCGCCACATCAGTGCCGACGAGTTCGAACAGCACTCGGCGCTGGTGGAGTACCATCAGGAGCTGGAGATCTTCTACGGCCGCTATCAGGTGGAACTGATCAAGGCGCCGGAAGGTTTCTTCTATCTGCGCCCGCGCCCGAGCGCCGACATTGGCACCACCGTCCTCTCCGAGCTCGACATGCTGGTGGGCAAGGTACTCTGTTACCTCTACCTGAGTCCGGACAGGCTCGCCTCGGAAGGGGTGTTCGCCATGGGCGAACTGCAGGAAGAGGTGCTGAGCCTGGCCGATGAAAAGCAGCTGCTGCGGATGGTCAACAGCCGCTCCGGCGGCACCGATCTGGACAAGAAAAAGCTCTTGGAGAAGATCCGTACCTCCATGCGCCGCCTGCGCCGCCTTGGCATGATCACCGCCCTTGGCAACAGCGACAAATTCCGGGTCAACGAGTCGGTGTTCCGCTTTGCCGCCGACGTGCGTTCTGACGAAGATCCGCGCGCCGTTCAGCTGCGGATGATCCAGGAAGGGGAAGCCATCTTCCACGACGACGAGATGCCGAGCAGCGATTCGCTGTTTGAGGATATCGAGGCGGATCTCGATGAAGAGCAGCTTGAACTGGAGGTGGAAGATGACCTGCAGCGTTAAATCCAAGGCCCAGATGGAGGCAAAGTCGTGAGAGGCAAATTCAAATCCCTGACCATGGTCAACTGGAACGGCTTCTTCGCCCGCACCTTCGATCTCGACCAGCTGGTCACTACCCTGTCCGGCGGCAACGGCGCGGGCAAGTCCACCACCATGGCGGCCTTTATCGCGGCGCTCATTCCCGACCAGTCCCTGCTTCACTTCCGTAACACCACGGAAGCGGGCTCCTCCAGCGCGTCCCGCGACAAGGGGCTCTACGGCAAGCTGCAGCGCGGCCACTGCTATTCACTTCTGGAAGTGATGAACAGCCGCGAGCAGCGGATCTGGGTCGGCGTTCACCTGGAGCAGGTGGCCAACCGCGACAACAAGGTCAACATCACCCCGTTCGCGCTGGTGGATGTGCCCGAGCAGTTGCAACCCACCGATCTGTTGCTGGAGAAGCTCGATGACGGCAAGGGGCGGGTACGTGCCTTCGCCGATCTGAAAGGAGCCGCCGCCGAGCTGGGGGCGCTCAAGGTCGCCAAGTTCAATACGGTGACCGACTATCACAACTTCATGTTCGAGTTCGGCATCACCCCGAAGAAGCTGCGTGATCAAAAGGATCGCGGCAAGTTCTATCGCCTGATCGAAGCCTCCCTCTACGGCGGCATCTCTTCGTCCATCAGCCGCTCCTTGCGTGAATACCTGCTGCCGGAGAACTCCGGGGTGCGCAAGGCGTTCCAGGACATGGAGGCGGCCATCTACGAGAACCGCCGCACCCTGGAAGCGATCAAGGAGACGCAGGGTCAGCGGGATCTGTTCAAGAACCTCATTACCGAGACCACCCACTATGTGGCGGCCGACTATGTGCGCAACGCCGCCGAGAAGAATCGCCTCTCCGAGCTGGCCCTCAAGGCCCGCCAGGAGCTGGCAGGCAAGCGTCGCCTGCTGGCCGAGGAGAAGCAGCGCGCCATCTATCTGGCCGACGAGGTGGAGCAGCTCACCAACCGCGAGAAGCTGCTGACCGACGAGCTGGAGTCCGCCGCCGAACATCTGGCCAAGGTGATGGCGGCCGTCAGCTTGCAGAAGAAGATCGAGATGTACCGCGCCGATCTGGCGGATCTCTCTGACAAACTCGAGCAGCAGCAGGCGGTGGTGGAGGAGATCCACGGCCAGCTGCTGGAGGTGGAAGAGCGCAAGGAGCTGGCGCAGGCCGAGGTAGACAGCCTCAAGACCCAGCTGGCCGACTACCAGCAGGCGCTCGATATCCAGCAGACCCGCGCCATCCAGTACCGTCAGGCGGTGCAGGCGCTGGAGGCTGCCCGCGAGCAGTGCGAGCTGCCGGGGCTGATCGCCGAACAGGCGAGCGACACCCTGCACCAGTTCCGCGCAGCCGAGCAGAGCCTCACCAGCCGGGTGCTGGGGGCCGAGCAGCAGCTGGCGCTGGCCAAGGCGGCGGTGGCCGAGCACGAAGCGGCGCTGGCGCTGCTTTTGAGCATCGCCCCCGAGACAGTGCGCGAGGCCGCCTGGCCCACCGCGCAGGCGCTGCTCAAGCGTCACATCGAAGACAAGGCTCGCATTGCCCAGGGACAGGGGCTGCGCGCTGCGCTGGCTCGCCTCGAGAAAGAGAGTGAAAGCCAGAAGAATCTCTTCAAGTTGCGTGACGAGCTGCAGCAGGCCTCTGGCCAGCTGATTGCCAGCAGCGATGAGCTGGAGATCTTCCTCGAAGCCCAACGCACTCGTCAGGAGGAGCTCTCCGAGCAACAGGCGGAGGTGAACCAGCGCCGCGCCAGCCTTGAGCATCAGGGCACCCAGCTGGGTCGCGATATCAGCGATCTCACCAAGCTGGCTCCGCGCTGGTTGAAATCGTTCGAGAAGCTCGAGCAGCTGCGCGAGCAGAGCGGCTTGCAGCTCGCCACCGCCGAAGAGCTTTCGGCCGGTATGCAGACAGTGCTCGACAAGGAGCGCGAGTTCGAGCAGGAGAGCAACCGCATCGCGGCGCAGAAACAGGCGCTGGAGCTGCAAATTCGCAACCTGCAGCTGGGGGCAGGCGAGGCGGATCCCCGTCTTGCCCGCATCGCCGAGCAAGTGGGGGGCGTGCTGCTCTCCGACGTCTACGACGACATCTCCATCGACGATGCCCCTTACTACTCGGCGCTCTACGGCCCGGCTCGCAGCGCTTTGGTGGTGCTTGACCTTGAGGGTGCCATCGAGCGGCTGAAAAAGCTGGAAGATTGCCCCGAAGATATCTACCTGATTCAGGGCAACCCCGACTCCTTTGACGAGGATCTGGTGGAAGCGGACGAGCTGGGCGATGCCGTGCTGGTGCGCACCAGCAAGCGTCAGGTGCGCTTCTCCCGCTACCCTGAGCTGCCGCTGTTTGGTCGCGCTGCCCGGGAAAAACGCATCGAGCAGCTCGACCTTGAGCGCGAAGGGCTCATCGAGGGTTACGCCAAGGCGGCCTTCGAGCAGCAGAAGTATCACCGTCTCTACGGTCACTTCCGCGACTTTATCGGTCAGCATCTGGATATCGCCTTCCGCCCCGACCCCGAAGCCGAAGTGCAGGCCAAGCAGGCCGAGCTGCGCGCGCTGCAAGGAGCCATCGGCGAGTGCGACAAGCAGCTGAGTGATGCCAAAGCGGCGGCCGCCCAGCTGACCCGCCATATCCAGCTGGTGCAGGGGATGCTGCCCTTTGCCCACCTGTTTGCCGAGACTGATCTGGCGGCCCGCCTCGAGGCGGCTCACGCCGATGTGGAAGCGCTGAAACAGGCCGAAGCCTTTATCGCCAAACACGGCAAGGCGCTCGAGAAGCTGGAGATCCAGGTGCAGGTACTGCGTCAGGATCCGCAGGATCTGGCCGCACTGCAGGCTGCCTATGATGAGGTGAGCGACTTGCTGGCCGAGCAGAAGCGCCGTTGCTACGCCCTCGATCAGCTGGTGGCCCGCCTGCCGCACTTTGCCTATCAGGATGCACAAGACCTGCTGGGCAAGGCCTCCGAGATGAGCGAGCGACTCAAAGAGAAGCTCAAGGCGGCCGAGCTGGCGGCCCGCACCGCTGGCGAGCAGCACAAGCAGATTGCCCAGCGCCACACCGAGGCGTTGCAGCTGCGCACCGCCCTCAACTCCAGCGTCGAGGCTAAGCGCCAGACCCTGACCGAGTTCGAGCAGGAGCTGGCGGCCATGGGGCTGACCCTCTCCGACGATATGGAAGAGAAGGCGCGCGCCCACAAGAAAGAGATTGAAGAGCTGCTGATCCGCACCCGTTCCCGTCGCACCAGCGCCGAGGCCCAGTTGCAGGTGACCAAGCGCGAGATTGAATCCCTCGGTGGTCGTCTCAAGCTCGAAGGCAAGGATTACTACAGCGCCCGTAAATCCCTGGTGGGTCACAAAGCGAGCTGGTCGCGGGTGGTGCGGCTGGCGCGGGAGACCGATGTCGAGAAGCGCCTCAACAAGCGCGAGCTGGCTTATCTTGACAGCGACGAGCTGCGCTCCATGTCGGACAAGGCCCTCGGCGCCCTGCGGGTGGCGGTGGCACACGATGAGGCCCTGCGCGATGCGCTGCGTCTCTCCGAGGGCAACCGCAGCACCGAGCAGAAAGTCGCCTTCTATGTGCAGGTCTACCGTTACCTCAAGGATCGCATCCGCAACGACATCATCCGCTCCGATGATCCGGTTGAGGCGATCGAGGAGATGGAGATCGAGCTGGCCCGTCTGGCTGACGAGCTCAAGCAGCGGGAAACCCATCTGTCGCTCTCCTCTCACGAGGTGGCGGCCAAGATCACCAACATCATCCGCCGCGAGCAAAACCGCATCCGGGTGCTCAACCAGGGCTTGCAGAACATCGCCTTCGGTCTGGTGCGCGGGGTGCGCCTCAACGTCAATATCCGCGAGGCCCACACCCGTCTGCTGACGGCGCTGGCCGATCAAACCGCCATGCACAACGATCTGTTCGCCGACAAGGAGCTCAGCTTCTCCGAGGCGATGGCCAAGCTGTTCCAGCGCCTGAACCCGCAAGTAGAGCAGGGGGATCGCAGCTATCAGGTGATGGGCGACGTGCTGCTCGACTATCGCAACTATCTGGAGCTGGAGATCGAGGTGCAGCGCGGGGCCGATGGCTGGCTGCGTGCCGAGAGCGGCGCGCTCTCCACCGGCGAGGCGATCGGTACCGGTCAGGCCATCCTCTTGATGGTGCTGATCAGCTGGGAGGAGGAGTCCCGCCGGCTGCGCGGCAAGGACATCGCCCCCTGCCGCCTGTTGTTCCTCGACGAAGCGGCCCGTCTGGATGGCAAATCCATCGCCACCCTGTTCGAGCTGTGCGAGCGCCAGGACATGCAGCTGCTTATTGCCGCGCCCGAGAACATCAGCCCCGAGAAGGGCACCACCTACAAGCTCATCCGCAAGGTACAGGGCAAGCACGAGCATGTGCATGTAGTGGGCCTGCGCGGTTTTGGCTTCGCCGACGACAAGCTCATCGCCTGACAGAGGCTGACGGATAAGGTATGAAAACGGGAGGCTTGGCCTCCCGTTTTGTTTGGAAACTGTGGCAAAGTAGCGGCGCGGCCATGGCAGGCTGGCACCACGCCGGTTCGCTCACGCCCGCTACCGCTTCATTGGCATCGACAACCCCGCAGGGGAGCAAGGACAAGGCACATGGTTGAAAAGGGGCAATTTTGGCGAAAGGGGCTGCTGCTGTCGCTCACCGTGCTGCTGGCCGCCTGCAGCAGTCGCTATGACGAGAGCCATGGCGGCAGCTGGCGCGGCTATAGCGAGACGGGGCTCGCCTCCTACTACGCCGATCGCTACCACAACAAGCGCACCGCCAGCGGTGAGCCTTATCAGCGTCATGCCAACACCGCCGCCCACATGGAGTTGCCTTTCGGTGCCATGGTGCGGGTCACCAACCTCGCCAACGGCAAGAGCGTGGTGGTCAGGGTCAACGACAGGGGTAATTTCCCGCGCGGGCGCATCATCGACCTTTCCAAAGCGGCCTTCAGCGCCATCGGCAATCCTCGCGCCGGGCTTATCAAGGTGAAGATAGAGGTGCTCTAGGCGCTGATTCGTTCAGTGGCTTGAACAGAGTGTCCATCCTGCCCGGCTATATCCTGTCAGGCCGCCCTCTTACACTGCTGCTCGACGCGAAGGCCGCGCCCGGTTTTGGGCCCCTTTGTTTACCCTTGAGAAAATGGAGCAGACCAAGATGAGTGAAGAGAAACTGGTATCCATCGCCGTGCTGAAAGCCCGCGCCGGCATGAGAGAGCCGCTGCGCCGCGAGCTGCTCAAGCTCATTGCGCCGACGCGGCGTGAGCCGGGCAACCTGGATTACGTGCTGTTTGAATTGCAGGACGAGCCGGGCACCTTCTACATGCGTGAGGCGTTCATCAATCAGGCCGCGCTGGACAGTCACTGCCAGACTGACTATTTCCAGGCCTTTGCCGCAGAGGCTAAGGCGCTGCTGGCAGAGCCGCTGCGGCTGATTTTTATGAAGGAGGTGAGCCCCACTTAAACTCATCGGGCCCAAGGTTGGCCCGATTTCCATTCATGTTCAGGTACTGCCCTAGACGCGGTCCCACCACGTCATCGCCCCCCTGGTCTGCGTCTCTGCATCCTCTACCGAGAGGTTGAACGGGGGCTTATTGCTCTTGTCCCGCCTGTTTATGTCTGCCGTCTTTTCATCTCCGGATTGTCCGGTAAGATATCCAAATGAAAATCAATGTTGGGGTCGAGCGACATGACCGCCATGGCGGGTGGGTGCTCCGACGAGAGGCGGTCATCAGGTCGGCAAGGGGGTTAAGCCGAGGAGACGGGATGGAGATTGAACTGGCGGGGATAGCGCCAAGTGAGTTTGAACAGCGCTTTGCGGCCCGTCAAGGAGGGGATCTTTCCCTATGTCGAGGCGGTGTTTGGCTGGGATGACGACTTTCAGCGCGAGCGGTTGACCAACGAATATGAGCCGCACTGGTTTTCGTGGATCTTGGCTGAGGGGGAGCGAGTCGGCCTGCTCTGCCGCAAGCCATACGACGATGCGCTACACATTCATCTGTTGATTATCTTCCCCCGTTATCAGGGCCGGCAGCTTGGTTCGGCCCGTCATGGCGCGGCTGCATCGCGAGGCAGCATGTGAAGGGAGGCATAGGGTGACCCTGTCGAGCTTTAGCGCCAATCAGAGGGCGATAGGATTTTATCGGCGCCTCGGTTATCAGGTGGTGGTGGAAGAGCCGGCGTTCGTCTCTTTGTCCCGGCCGGTGACGAGGTAGTCATGGTCTATGTGATGTCGAAAACGCCTGCCGCTGGATTCTGTTTCACGGAGGTAATCAAGGCTGATATATGACAGTGCAATTCAAGCATTTTGACGATGTGCTGGCCCCGGATTTTCTGCCGCTGCTCAACGATGTGACGCTCAGAAAACACCTGATTGATCATCCACGCTTCGATCTGCAAGGGGTTGGGCGCTGGATGGACGTCAAAAGGCGGATCAACCAGCTGCCGGGGTGTCGTGTTCGAGCCGTGTTGATCCATGGGCAGCTGGCAGGGTGGTGCGGGATACAGCCGGATGAGGATGGTGTCGAGCTGGCCATCGTCATCGGTCAGGCCCACTGGGGGACCGGCATCACCATATTCAGAGAGATGATGTGCTGGGCACGGGAGATGGGGCATACCGAGGTCCGCTTTCATCTGCTGGATAGCCGTCCCGCTTATGCGGCACTGGCCCGCAAGGCAAGCCGGGTAGAGAAGACACGCCTCTCCGGGCGGATGTTCACCACCTATTTTCTGTCGGTTGAGAGCTGGTTTGCAGCTTGCTGACGCCAGATCTACTAATTGGCCTGTTTGCCAATGCGTTGAATAACGTGTTTTGACATATCGACACTGCCTTGAGCATCTGTCGTTCAGCCACCGCAAAGTGACAAGGATGGCGATGAATCTCGAGTTCAAAAAAATAAACCTGGATCGTGACTATGAGTTTTGTGTGGCAGCCCGCCGGGACGCTTATGTTTGCAGCTTCCATCGCGATGAGGGATTTGACGAGTTTTGATGGGCTATCGAGAGCGGATGGCGGCGAGGCTGACCAGCCAGGAGTGGCATTATCTGCATGTCTGGCAGGGTGGCGAGATAGTGGGGCAGCTGGAGTTTTGCACTGTCTCAGCCGAACCGGAAACCGGCTACATATATCTGATCTATTTGACGCCCCAGGCTCGTGGTCAAGGCATGGCCGATCTGCTGCTGCAATATATTGGTCGCACCTTGTGGCAGGCTGGCTGCCGGCGAGGGGTGTTGTCGGTCAGCCGTCTCAACCCGCGGGCACTGCGTTGCTATCAGCGCTGCGGGTGGCAATATTCGGGGCCCAATCCCAAGCATGCCGAGACAGACTTCTATGAATATTGGTTGCCAGATCCGCCGTGATCAGTAGCCGTATTTGAACGGGAAAAACAAAGTCCCATGGAGGGGAAAATAGATGGAAGTAAGACAAGTCCGGGTTTCGGATGCAGATAACCTACTGGCCTTGATGAACAGACTCGACAATGAAACAACCTTTATGCTCTATGAGCCGGGTGAGCGCACCACGACAGAGATCGAGCAAGCTCAAATATTGGCCTCGTTTGTCAATGCAGACAACAAAGTCATGCTGGTACTGTCGGAGCATGACGAGATTGCGGGTTTTATTGTCGGCATCGGTCAACCGGCAAATCGCAACAAACATGTACTGTATTGCGTTATCGGCATTCAACTCTCTGCAACTGGGCAGGGCTTTGGCAAAAAAATGATGTCTGCGCTGGAGGCGTGGGCCAGGGCGCATGGCTTTACCCGTATGGAGTTGAGCGTCATGTGTCACAATGCCCGGGCTTGTGCACTATACCGCGCCTGCGGATTCGAGGTGGAAGGCATCAAACGCAATACGATGAGGGTCGATGGTGTATATGTCGATGAATATATGATGGCCAAGCTGATTGAGGGGGTGGCATGAGCAAGATGCAGTGGCAGGTTTCCTTGAACGTCGCTCGGTCGTCAAGGCGTGCGCGCAGTTGGGGGTCGCTTGTGCTGGTGTCGCTGCTGGGCTGGCTGCTGACCATGGCGCCAGTTGATGCCGAGGAGCCGCAGCTCGGCGCCGAGTATCGTCCTCTGGTACAGAAGGTGATCGATGCCGCCAAGGGGCGGGATCCACAGGTCCTTGCCCGTCAGATCAAGTATCCCTTCAATCAGGAGTATCCCATCCCGGTCATCAAGAGCCCGTCCGAGATGGTGGCCCGCTTCGACGAGGTGTTTGATGACGCCATTTTAAACAGCATTGCCAGCTCCCGGGTCGGGCAGGATTGGCAGGCCATGGGCTGGCGCGGCATCATGCTGGGCAGTGGCGAGGTGTGGCTGGATTTTGATGGCAAGGTGATCGGTATGAATCATCAGACGGCGCAGGCAGCCAAATTGAAAGCCGAGCTTATCGCCAGGCAGAAGAGCGATCTGTATCCCAGTGTGCGGGAGTACAAAAGCCCCGCGCTGATGTGGCAGACCGAGAAATTTACCATCCGCATCGACGAGCTGGGTGACGGCCGTTATCGCTATGCCTCCTGGGCGAAGGGCAAGGCGCTCAGCGACAAGCCGGACCTGGTGCTCAGCAATGGCACCGTCAGGGTGGAGGGCACGGGAGGCAACCACACCTATCTATTCACCAGCGGCCCTTACCGCTACGAGTGCGTCGTGACCGTTTTGGGTGAACGGGGCATGCCGCCGGGCGAATTGGTGGTCTATCAGAACGAAGTTGCCATCATGCACCAGCCGGTGATCAAGGTGCTCTGATATCCCTTGATCTGCCCGGAACGTTCAACGCGCGGCCAAGAGCCGCGCTTTTGTTGTCTGCAACGATTATCTGCAACGGCTGACGGCTTCGCTAGCCCTGCGGCACTCGAACCCCCTTGTCGAGGTAGAGGCTGCTGTAGTGGGCACGGTGGGTGACAAACATCACCTGATGACGGCTGCCATCGGAGAGGATGATGAAATCACCGGCCTGGGCGGGAGTGTGCAGGCTGATTTCATGTTCGGGGGCGGTCAGCTTGTCGACCTCCTCCTTGAAGGTGAGGGTGTAAGAATACATAGGGTGCTCCACAACAGGACCTTATACAGACACGCATCAAACGTAGCTGCTGTGGCCCGGATCTGCGGCGCCCAAGCGGCACCCGCGCACCATTTAATTTACCGGCCGCTGCGGGCTCGCTATCTTATGGAAAGCGGCCCGCGGCAAGCGCAGGCCAATCATGTCGGCGACAGTCAGGAGCGAGCGATGACAGAGCGTGAATGGAAACCCGAGTTGGTGCGCATTGCCGCCTTCTCCACCGGTGCCAGGGGGGGCAATCCAGCCGGGGTCTGGCTGGGGCCGCAGCTGCCCGGTGTCGAGGAGATGCAGCGCATCGCCGCCGAAGTGGGCTTTTCGGAGACAGCGTTCGCCGCGCCCTTGCCCACGCCCGCAACGCTGATGGATGAGCAGGCCGGCCCGCGGCAGTGGCGGGTTCGCTATTTCTCTCCCGCCGCCGAGGTGCCGTTTTGTGGGCACGCCACCATTGCCCTCGGGGTGGCGCTGGCCCGCCGGGTTGGTGCCGGCGAGTATCAACTGCAACTCAATCAGGCCACCATCTCGGTCTCGAGCTGGCTGGATGGGGAAGGGGAGTGGCAGGCGGCGCTGCAATCGCCCCCCACCCGCAGCTCACCAGCCCCTGCCGAACTGGTGAGTGCCGCGCTGGCGCTGTTTGGTTATACCCAGGCAGATCTGGATCCCCGCATTCCACCGGCCCTTATTCATGGCGGCGCCGATCATCTGGTGCTGGCGCTCAACAGTCGCGCCGCCCTGGCGGCCATGCACTACCAATTGGCCGAGGGACGGACCCTGATGCAGCAAGCGGGGCTGGTCACCATCTTGCTGGCGTATGCCGCCCGCGAGCAGCTGTTTCATACCCGCAACCCCTTCGCCTATGGTGGCGTGTATGAGGATCCCGCCACCGGCGCCGCCACCGCGGCCTTTGCCGGTTACCTGCGGGATCTGCACTGGCCTCACGGCGGCATCATCGATCTCTTTCAAGGGGAGGATATGGGGATGGCGTCGCATCTGCATGCCGAAATTCCCCCCGAGCCCGGCAGCTCAATCCGGGTATTTGGCCGCGCCCGCCTGATGTGACCGTCAGGCAATGAAAAAAACCGCCAGCTGGCGGTTTTTTACCTTATGTCGAAGATAACCTGAATGGTCGTTTCGGCCTATTGCGAGTCATGCTCCCCAGCCGGGCTCTGCTCTTGATGATCGCTCTGTAGCCAGTGCAGCAGCTGATTAGCCACCTGCGGGCTGCCGAGCAGCGCCATGTGGCTGGTGCGATAGGCAATCATGGTATGGGCGGGGAGAAAGGCGAGCTGGTGGCGTGCCTCGTCATGCAGGCCAAGGGCACTGCACAGGGGCACCAGACCGTCGCCAATCAACCGATCTGCCAGCACGCTGCGTTTGGCCGCCGTGGTGGCTGCAATGGCAAAACAGCGGACTCCGCCGGGCAGGGGCAAGGGGGGCGAGGATCGGCGAAGGGGGAGGACGGTGGATTCCGGGCAGGGGATGAGTCCATCACCTTGCCGTGGCGCAGATCCTTGATGCCGACGCTGCGCAGCTGTGCCAGCCTGACGAATGGCTCGCTGTAGGCCGTCGCCGGCAGCAGTTGTTCCAGCCAGTGGCCGGCGGATTCGAGCGGTGCGCCGTGATGGGGCGTGCCAAGAAACAGCAAATTTTTAAGGTGAGCCGGCCAGGCCTGGGCGGCCAGGTTGGCGCTGTGACAGGCGCTGCGGATCACCAGCCCGCCCATGCTGTAGGCCAGCACGCTGATCTCGCCAAGGCCGCCGGGCCAGTGGATCGCCAGTTGTTCCAGCTGACGGGCCAGTGCTTGACCGTTCTGCACGATGGAGAGGCCCGAGTTGTAGCGCACATAGATGGGCAGGTAACCTAGCTCCTTGGCCAGCATCTCCCCGTGATTGACCGGCGCATCCTGATGCCGGGTCTGCCACTGCAGATCGTTCATGCACAGCCCGTGCACCATCAGCAGCACCCGCCCGCGAGGAGGCAGTTGCGCCGGCAGGGTCTGCCAGCTCAGGGGCCTGCCGAGATAACGCAGGGTCATGGGGGTGGCCAGGGCATTGTGACTCTCGACCAGCTTGTCCCCCATCACGCCATTGAGGGTGGCGAGCAGGGCGGCGCGGCTGGGCGTGTCGGGAATTTGCTGCAAAGGCGGGGCTGGCGGCAGACGGGCAAGCAAGGCATGGATACCGCTGCCCAGCGCGCTGGCGGCGCCATATACCCCCTTGTAGACCAGCCCGGTGATCCCCGCCGTCTTTCCTTCCTCCCGCCCTTTGAAGCCCATGCCGCTCAATACTGCCTGATGGACGGCCTCGGTGAGCTGTATCGTCGCAGGCAGGGCCTGAATGAACAGTCGGGTCAGCTCGCGAATGTCCGCAAGATGCCAGGAGGAGGCGGATTGCGGTGCTGTTGGTTGCGTCATTAAAGCCCCTGTGAAGGTATCGCCGGCCTGCTCCCACCCGGCAGCGGGGCGGCATGCATGACAACCAGCTTGCGCCGTTTACCCTGAGTTTGCCAGTAACGCGCCGGCGGTTCTTGGCGAGAAGGCTAGTGGGTAGCCTCGGTGACCGGCGGGCAGGGCAATCCGCTGGCAGAGGCGCTTATGCATCTGACCATGCAGGGTTGGTGGCTGGAGCAGGAGGTATTGGTACTGGCCTGGGGATGGCAAGCATGGCCATTGAGCGTGACTTGCGACTGATATCGCCATAAAAAAACCGCCATCAGGCGGTTTTTTTATGCTGCCAGCCCTTATTTAAGGCTCTGTCCCAGTTATGTGTTGAAAGGCTAATCTTGAAGTAGGTCATCACCTTGAGGGCCTCCACCATGGATACCCAAGCCTTTCAACACCTACTGTCCCTCTTCCCATTACTCACTTTGCGTCAGCGTCGTCTCGCGCAACATGAACTCACCACCCCTCACCCCATCACCTCGTTGGCCACTCAACTGCCCGCATGCCAATGCTGCCCTCACTGTCAGGCCGAGGCCACACAGTTGGCTCCCTGGGGCTGGTCTCGCGGGCTGCGCCGTTATCGCTGCAAGCAGTGTTTGCGCACCAGTTCCGTTCTCACCAACACGCCTCTCGCCCGACTTCGCAAGCCACAATGCTGGGAAGACTATGCTCAGGCCCTCATCGAAGGTCTGACCGTCCGGCAGGCGGCGATGCGCTGCGGGGTCGGTAAAAACACCGCCTTTCTGTGGCGCCACCGTTTCCTGAAGGCCATGGCTAGCCATCAGGCAGTACGGGAGGAGGGCATCGTCGAGGTTGATGAGACCTTCCTCTTAGAATCCTGCAAAGGCCAGCGCGGATTACCCCGCCCGGCCCGCCATCGTGGAGGCAAAGGCTGTACCCGAGGCACAGGGCCGGATTACATCCCGGTGATGGTGGTGCAAGACAGAGCAGGTCACCTGGCTGACTTCCAGTTGGAGCAGCTGAATGCCAGGGCAGTTAAGGCGGTGCTTGAGCCGCTTATCGCCCCGGATGCCGTCCTGTGCAGCGATGGCGCTGGGGTGTATGCCAGTTTCAGCAAGTCGCAGGGCATGACCCACCAAGTGGTGCACAACCGTGCGGGAGAGCGAGTGGTGGGGGCGTATCACATCCAGCATGTGAATGGTTACCACAGGCGGTTGAAGGAGTGGATGGAACGGTTCCATGGGGTCGCGACCCACTATCTGAGGAATTATCTGGGTTGGCGAAGGATGTTGGAGCGCTATGGGCGGGAAGTGAATATCTCATGTTGCTTGCATGAGGCGCTGGGGCGCCCCATGCAACACGTAATTGGGACATAGCCTTATTTAAGGGCTTTCTTCAGCTTCTTGAGCTTGCTCTCGTGCTTGGCAATTTTCTCAAGGCGGGCGGCAATCTTCTGCTTGATCTCTTTCTTGCTGACTTTGGCCATCTGGCGTGCTCCTTTTGCTGTGATGACACTCACGGTGTCGGGGGTAGGTCAGTCCATGAAACGCCAGAGTGCCACAGGGTTGCTGATGACACCAACCTTTCGCTCAAAATAACGGCAGGCAGCATGCCGGCGTAGAGCCTTGTGTCGCGATGGTCCTAAGCGAGAACAGGGGGGAGTGTTATCGGCAGGCACAAAAAAAGCGCCCCGTGGGGCGCTCTTGCTAGCAGGGCTGAGGGCGATCAGGCCTTTTTCAGGTAGGCGGCGACCAGCACGATCTGCACGCCGTTGACCTTGCCTTCGATGTGCAGCGGGTTGTTGGTGAGGCGGATGCCCTTCACCAGGGTGCCGCGCTTGGCGGTGAAGCCTGCGCCCTTGACGTCCAGATCCTTGATCAGGGTAACCGAGTCACCTTCGACCAATACGGCGCCGTTGGAGTCGACGGTGGGCACGCTGTCGTCATCATCGCTGGCCATGCCCGCTTCGGCCCAGGCCTTGGTCTCTTCTTCCATGTACATCATGTCCAGCATGTCCTGGGCCCAGACCTCGCCTTGAGCGGAGAGGTTCTTCAACTGGCGCCACGCCATGACCTGTACCGCAGGCACCTGGCTCCACATGCTGTCGCCCAGGCAACGCCAGTGGTTGACCACTGTGGTCGCCGGCTGCTCCAGCTGGCCACGGCAGGTGTCGCACAGGGCAACGCTGTGATCATCATCGCTGGCCGGAGAGTGGGGGACCGCGAAAGCAGTCAGCGCCTGTTCGGCACCGCACAGTTCACACTTGGCGCCCGCGCGCGCTTGCAGGATGGCATTGATGGTCATGTTTTGGTTCCATTCACGTTGGTAAAATGGCCCGCGATGGGCAGGCCAAGATAATGAAGGGGCGGAATATACCACAAAACCCCGCTCTTTGTCAGGCTAAGCCCGGTCGTCGGCCCGCTGCCGGCCGTCGGGGGCATCAAAGGAACTTGCTGGCGCAAAGGGATGGCGACGCCGTCAGGACAACGCAGCATAGATGAGAGTGCTTTTTGACGCGGGATCGCTAGAATGAGCCTCCATTTTGACGGCAGAACAGGGGCGCGCGTGCTGGCTCAACGTTTTCAACAACTGGATCGACTGCTGAGCGAAGCCCGGCACTGGTGGCAATACCAACCCTATCATCACCTGGACCTTGCCTTTGCCAAGGCGGCGCCAGCGCTGGCTGAGCTGCTCAATGCCCTGTCGCTAGCTGAGATTGAGCGGCTTGATAGCGACATGCCTGCCTTGTGCGAGCTGCTGGCCCCCTGGATCCCGCAGGGGTCAGCGCTGCATGCCCTGAGCGCGTTGCCGACCCTGACGGCCGAGCCCATCCCGTGCGAGCGGACCATGGCGATGTACATGCCGGGGCGCAAGCAGGCCCAGATTGAAGCCTTCACTGCCTGCCTGCCCGTGCACCGCGGCCCCTATCTGGAATGGTGTGCGGGCAAGGGTCACCTGGGGCGGCTGGTCTCCCTGCACCGTCAAGCCGAGGTGCTGAGCCTGGAGCTGCAGGCACCATTGTGCGAAGAGGGACGCCAGCTGGCTGCTCGCGACGGCGCCCGGATGGCATTTGTCTGTGCCGACGCCTTCGCCGATGAGACCGCCCAGCTGATCGCCCCGGCCCATCACGCCATGGCGCTGCACGCCTGTGGCGAGCTGCACACCCATCTGATTGAACAGGTGGCGGCGCGCGGTGCTGAGGGGGTGACCCTCTCCCCCTGCTGTTATCACCTGATCCGCACCAGCCACTACCGCCCACTCTCCGGCCCGGCCAAGGCCAGTGTGCTGCAGCTTGCCAAGAGCGATCTGAAGTTGCCGCTGCAGGAGACGGTCACCGGTGGCGCCCGCATCGCCCGCCTGCGCGAGCAGGAGGTGGCCTGGCGGCTAGCCTTTGACTGCCTGCAGCGCCAGGTGCGCGGGGTGGATGAGTATCTGCCGGTGCCCAACATGCAAAAGAGCCTGTTGACCGGCACTTTTGAGGATTTCTGTGGCTGGGCCGCCGAGCGAAAGGGGCTGGTGTTGCCGGCCGGCCTCGACTACGCCGGGTTTTTAGCAAAGGGGGAGGCGCGCTATGGCGATGTCGCCCGCATGGAGCTGGTGCGTCACCTGTTTCGTCGCCCGCTGGAACTCTGGCTGGTGCTGGATCGTGCCCTCTTCCTGCAAGAGCAGGGGTACCGGGTGGAGGTGGGAGAGTTTTGCGACAAGCCCATGACCCCCCGCAATATCCTGATCCGTGCGGTGAAAGCACAACCCTGAATCGATAAACTACCCTCTTGTTACCAATGTTTTAAATGACTGACAAGATCTCCATGTCAGTCATTTTTTATATCTAAATCTAGTAATAACTAGACTTTTATAGATAGAGTTAGTCAGCAATACGGCACAAACGTAAACTAATTTTTATTGGTGTTTATATCTAGAACAACCCAGCACTTCGGTCATCGCAATGGTATTAATGCGATGCCGTGATATAGAAGGAGTGGGGGGTGTCAATAATGGTTTGGTCGATTTTTGATATTAACCCTATATCTATTGCTTCATCAGGAGTAAAGGTGGCTCTATTGGATTCACTATATAGAAAGTTTTCAATCCTTTCATGGCTTAGGCGTGTACAGCGTTGATATGCTTTCCTAAACATGTCATTGAACCGGGTCACTTCCTGACCCAACTCTTTAATATTGTTGGGGCGTACATCCCCTTCATAATGGGTGTAAGAAGGATGAAGATAAATGCTGCCTTCAGGCAAGGCTCGACGGTCTTTAGCTGCACAGAGCATGAGCGTGGCAGAAGAACCAATCGTTGACATAGCTATGGTGGTCACTGGTTTCTTGGAGCTTCTGATCGCGGCAGCGGCCATCAACCCAGAGTCCATATCACCACCGTAGCTATTAATATATAAGTAGATTTTGGTTATATCCTTATTATTGTTTATATCGTCAATAGCATTGATTAGCGTTGAGACGGTCGGTACTTCCATATCTGCACTATAGAATATTTTCGCAGTCTGACCTGGATCTGGTGCTGCGATGACGCAAGACGCGAACATTGATACAATTGGCAGTGAAAACTTACTCATCATATAACCAATTCCTCTGCTGTAGGTAGAATATTGACAGCTCACTCATCTAATCTTTTATTAGAAATATGATACTACCACGATACTCAAAAATAAAACACTTATCTCATTGACTTGGGAGATGTAAGCAGCCTTATAACCATAAGGCCTGATTGGGTTGGTGTTTTCAGTTACATCATATTGTGAGCGTCATTTCTTGTCGGGAATACCTACGTAAGTTCCCTTTAAAATTGAGCCACCTGCCCTGATGAAGCAACTTTGCTACATCGAGCTAAGCAAACTCAAACAATTTTCGAGATATTCTGCAGTTGATGACTTTGCTCGCTTTATCCACCCGACTATAGACATACTGTTGCTGATGCCATCTTTCCTCGCATGAGGAATAACTTTCGTCCCCGTAGTCATGACCATGGCGTTGTTACCCAAATCGATACAGCTTGGATGGAACTCACTAGGGAGGGGTGACCTGATCACCACCAGCCCGCTTCTAGTTCGCATCATGGGCATGTCGCTTCCTCCCATCACTAATTGGCCTAAATACAACAAGTCTTTGTTAACAATGGCTTACTCACCTTCCGGATTGATGCCGAAGTCATGAACAGCTGGTTCCACCATAACTATCACGGACGGCGGAGCCGCAGTCAGCTTTACACTGACCAGACCATTTCTACCTTGATGCTCAAGGGAATGTTCAGTCTCACTTTGCTGGCAACTCAAGAGCGGCTCGACTTTTTGTTCGAGCTGATAAACGTACCGCTTTGTGCCTCCGATTACCGTTGTGTTAGCAAGCGGCCCCGTACTATGAGCATACCGGCAGCCCTGAAAGGAACACATCACCGACCTGGTTATCGACTTGATCGGCCTGAAAGTGTTTGTTGAAGGCGAGTGGAAAGTCAGGAAACATGGCGTTGTAAAGCGGCGAATCTGGCGCAAGTTGGATCTGGTTGTGGACCCGGTGACTCACGATATTGATGGTGGTTGACAAGCTGATCATGGCAGTCATTTTTTCATCTCGAATAATGAGCTGATGGCAGACTACCTAGCCGTCTCAGCTGTTCCAAGAATGGGCGATAGATCACATTTAATGTTTTCGTTTGGATTCTTTTTCTTTGTTTAAGCTGAGCTGGACATCACAAAGTGAATTGGCTCACAGTTCCGATAATATTCTTAATTTTCATCGTGAATTTAGTGACCTGTAGGATTATTCTCGAAACGACTCTTATCCCGACGTTATTCTGACACAAGGACTGTCTGTTATGTTCAAGCCTACACATTGTGCCTGGCTGGTTGCGGCTGCCTGCGCATTGCCAAGTTATGCCATGAATATTCAACCCGACCCGCAAAATGCCGGCGGATATATAATTTCCGCCCCGGATCTAGCTGCGGTTGAAAAAACCAAGACGGCCAATCCCATGTACGGGATTTGGGCAAAGGCGTTGGCGACACGGCCCAATACCATTGTCGATGCCATCAAACCAAGGGCAGCCAGCAATCCGGATAACGTCAAACGGGTCGAGCGGGTATTCACCGAATCGGATTGGGATTATTTAACCCAGATGGCGGCGCCGGAATATACCTATGAGCGCTTCTTGCGGGCGGTCGGGAAATTCCCGGCTTTTTGCGGCGAATATACCGATGGCCGCGATGCCGATGCCATCTGCAAAAAATCCATCATCACCGCCTTTGCCCATTTCGCCCAGGAGACCGGCGGCCACATTGCCAAGGAGAATATCTCCGACAATCCGCTGGCGCTGGAGGAGTGGCAGCAGGCGCTGGTGCACGTGCGCGAGATGGGCTGGTCGGAGGGGCAGACCGGCTACACCACCGGTTGCGGCCAGAACGACTGGCAGAACAAGAAGTGGCCCTGCAGCACAGGCCAGGGTTATTTCGGCCGCGGCGCCAAGCAGCTCTCCTATCACTTCAACTACGGTGCCTTCTCCGAGGCGATGTTTGACGGCGATGCGTCCGTGCTGCTGAACAACCCCGGGTTGGTGGCGGACTCCTGGCTCAACCTCGCCTCCGCCATCTGGTTCTTCCTGACTCCGCAGGCACCCAAACCCGCCATGTTGCACGTGATTGATCGCACCTGGGTGCCCTCCCAGCGCGAGATCGCCGCCGGCATCGGCTACGGCTTCGGTACCACCATCAACGTCATCAATGGCGGCATCGAGTGCGGCGAGCAGAACAAGAACAAGGGCCAGCCGGTCAACCGCATCCGCTACTGGGAAGGGCTGGCCGAGCACTATCAGATCCCCGTCAAGGCCGACGAGAAGAACACCTGCTGGCAGCAGACCCCCTATGGCAGCCTCAACCTCAACGGCGCCACCGATGTGCTCTACACCAACTGGGACGGCAACTGGAAATACTATCCGGATCGGCCCGGCGGCTACTCGTTCGAATGTGAGCTGGTGGGGTTCCAGACAGCCTACTCGGCACTGGTGCCGGGGGATTACGAGAAGTGCGTGACCAACTTCTACGGCTCCCACGCCAACTGGCCCAAGGTGCGGGTAGTGGCCAAGCTGGATCCTGCGCCGGTTGATCCGACCGATCCCCCTGTGGGGGATGTAGCCGCCTGGAGCGCCAGCAAGGTCTACACGGCGGGCAACAAGGTGAGCTACAAGGGCGCCATCTATCAGGCCAAGTGGTGGACCCAGGGTAATGAACCGGGCAAGGGTGATCCCTGGGTGCTGGTGCCGGCAAAATAGCGTAAAGCGGCTTAATCAATAAACTCGGCAATGGATCACATCTCTCTTGCCAAGTCGGGGGACATATTGTCCCCCTTTTCGATATCCGGCCTGTAAAAATAAAGCCAGTGTTTAATTGGGTGGGTGCGGTGCTGGATGTTTATCAGCGTATAAGCGTGCTCGGTGATAAAAATATCCGATAACAATGGGTGAGGGGGTATAGTCAGTCGAAATATCGCTCTGATCCTTTTGTTAATTTGGGGCGTGTGCCGTTGAATAATATTTCTTGTGGCCGGTGTTGGTGACAGCGAACCGTTATTACGTTACCGCCTTCTTTCGCCAGGCATCCATCGCCAGAATATTCATTTTTATCAAAGCAGGCATGCTCAATGGTTGGAAAACATTGGTCATTACCCTGCAATGGGGTATCACTATGCCGATGAGTGCAAATCAGAGGAGACTTCATGTTCAATATTGCCATGCATTTTGAAATCCCGGTGACGGATATGGCGCGTGCCACGGCGTTTTACCGCCGTGTGTTTGGCATCGAGTTTGAGTTGATCCAGATTGATGGCAACGAGATGGCGCTGTTCCCGCTGACATAAGGGGTGGAGGGGTGCTCCGGCGCCTTAGCCAAAGGGGAGAGCTATGTGCCCAGTATCGACGGCACGCGGATCTATCTCGCGGTCAGCGAGATTGAGCGGGTGATGGTGACGGCCCAGGAGGCCGGGGCCAGACTGCTCTACCCGGTGACAAAGGTCGGGGAGGGCATCAAGGTGGCCGAGTTTCAGGACCTGGAAGGCAACCGGATTGCATTGCAGGAGCGCTGGCCGCCGACCTCGTGAGTCATCCCGCAGCCGGTTTTGTGATGGGGGCGGTGGCCGACGAGGGCGCAACATGGTACTCATCTGATCCGGCAGTGGCTGCAATGGCGCGGTCACGTCAGCAACGGCAAGCGACAACAAGACACAAGGAGGAGTGATGAAGGGACGTTGTCTGTGCGGCGGGATTGAGGTCTCGGCCAGCGATCACCAGGAGGTGGGGTTGTGTCACTGCAGCACCTGTCGACGCTGGTCCGGCGGCCCCCTGTTTGCGGTGCACTGTGGCAAGGAGGTGCGCTTTCGCGGGCTCACCCCGGTGGCCTATCGCTCCTCGGAGTGGGCGGAGCGAGGATTTTGCCCCACCTGCGGTACCCACCTTTTCTATCACCTGTTGCCGACGGATGAGTACATAGTGCCGGCCGGCCTGTTTCAGAGCGAATCCTTCCAGCTGGCGAGCCAGATCTTCATCGATGAAAAGCCCGATTTCTACGAGCTGAAAAACGAGACACCGACCCTGACCGGTCAGCAGGTGTTCGAGCAGTTTGCCCCCAAGTCGTGAGAACAGGCAGCGCGAGCATCGGCCGCAATCAAAGGAACAGACAATGCAACTGGTGGTGATGCGCCACGGGCAAACCCCGGCCAATGCCGAGGGGCGCTATCAGGGGGCGCTGGATATCGGTCTGAGCGACACTGGGGTGGCCCAGATCAGGGTGCAGGCAAGGGCGCTGGCCTTGGCGCAGGCTCCGTTTCAGCGGCTGCTGAGCTCCTCCTTGCTGCGGGCACGTCAAAGCGCGGCCCTGGTGGCGGACGAGCTGGGGTTGCCGGTGACGCTCGCCCCCGCTTTTCGTGAGCGCCATGTCGGGGTGTTCGAAGGACTGACCCAGCAAGAGGCGAGGGAGCGTTACCCTGCGCTGTGGGCACGCAACATCACCCGCCGCTGGGCCGAGGCGCCGCCTGGCGGCGAATCGCTGGACGAAGTCATTGCCCGGGTGGGGCTGGGGCTGGCGGAACTGGCGCAGAGCTGCCGTCAAGAAAGGGTGTTGCTGGTTGCGCACGGCGTGGTGGCCAAGGTGATCCGGGCGCTGACCGTGGCGGGATTTGACGACTTCTTCGAGTGGCAGCTGGCCAACGGGGCCGTGCTGGAGGTGTCGCTTGCATGTGGCGACGCTGGCGGGCCGCTGGGTATCTTTGCCAGACCGGACCTTGTTAACATGGCGCTACGGCCTTGAATTGAGCCGGAAGCGGCAGGCCTGCTGAGTGGTTTCTCAGGCCTGACGTGTATTGTCTGTCAGGGGGAATCTGGCAGTGCCTTCCTTGAGCAGTTGCGCCCCTGTTTCTTGGCCAGATAGAGGGCGGTATCGGCCCGGCGTACCATGCGCTCCACCGTATCCTGCGGGCCCAGGCTGGCACTGATGCCGACGCTGATGGTGAGCGATACCTCGGTGCCTGCGCCGAGCTGATGCAGCTGCGACTCGACGGCGAGGCGGATCCGCTCCGCACTGGCCCAGGCCAGCTCCAGCGAGGTTTCCGGCAGCAGCACGATGAACTCCTCGCCGCCCCAGCGGCCCAGCATGTCCACTTCCCGCAGTTGTTTGGCGACCCGTCTTACCAGGCTGAGAATGGCCTGATCCCCTTGCTGATGGCCATAGGTGTCGTTGATCTGCTTGAAATGATCGATGTCGATCAGCAGCAGGCTCATGGTGTGGCCGAAGCGCTGACAGCGCTGCATCTCCAGCTTGACCAACTCGTCGAAGCGGCGCCGGTTGGCGATCCCGGTGAGGGGATCCGTGGTGGCCGCCACCTTGAGCTCCTCCACCAGCCGGGCCCGCTCTGAGATATCCCGCAGGATGGCGGTCATCTCGGTGGTCTGACCCAGGTTGATCTTGGCGATGGTCACCTCCAGCGGAAACTCGCTGCCGTCGCGGCGCAGCCCCATCACGGAGGCGCGGGCATGCATGGGGCGCGAGTTGATGGGGGAGTTGCTGAAGGCCTTGAAGTAGCCGTCGTGGTTGGCCCGAAAGCGCTGAGGTAGCAGGGTCTCGAGCCGTTTGCCGAGGTAGCTCTCGTCCACCCCGAACATCTCGCAGGCGGCGGTGTTGATAAGTTCGATACGCGACTCGCTGCTGACGCTGATGATGCCGTCGTAGGCGGAGTTGACCACCGCCTCGAAGCGCTTGCGGCTCATCTTGAGCGCCTCCTCCAGCTGCTTTTTGGCAGTGATGTCGATGGCGGTGACTATTATGCGGGTGATGCGTGACTGCTCGGGAATGATGGGGGAGATGACAAAACGCCACCAGCTGGTGCGCGACAGGGTGTCGATGGGCAGTTCGCTCTCGAGCCCCGTCTGCTGGCTCACGCACTCATGCATCGGCTGCTCGATGCTGCCGGTGATGTAGCGGGGAAACATTTCGTTCAGGCGCTTGCCGATGCTGCCCAGCACGTCCAGCTCGAAGGCCTGGGCAAAGGTGTCGTTGGCGGAGACCAGGGTAAAGCGATCGTCGTCATCGAGGGAAAACACCGCAACGGCGGCACCGATGGCATCGAGAGACGACTTGATGTCGGCATGGGAACCCTGTGTGAACATGCAACCTCCATGGCGAATAACGTATTGATATTCAGTATAGTGCGGCCGTTTTTGATCCTTGTCCCGTAGACAGAAGGAACGCCTTGCCACTGGATTGGCGATGGTCAGTCCTGCCAGATGGACTGGCTCGACGCCATCCGCTGGACTTTACTTGCTGGCATCCGCAAGCGAGCTGGCCGGCATGGCCAGTCATCCCACAGCAAACTAGCACGGAGCGCGTCATGAAGATCAGCATCGAGGCACATATTGAGCAGGAGATAGAGGCCGTCTGGTGGGCCTGGAACGATCCGGACTGCATCGCCAGATGGAATGCAGCCTCCAGCGACTGGCACACCACCGGCAGCCGGGTCGACTTGGTGGTGGGTGGGCGTTTTTGCCATCACATGGCGGCCAAGGATGGTAGCGCCGGTTTTGATTTCACCGGCACCTTTACCCGGGTGGAAGCACCGACCCGTCTCTCGTTCGTGATGGATGACGGGCGCGAGGTGGATGTGCAGTTTGCGAGCGAACCGGGCGGCACCTGGGTGCAGGAAACCTTCGATGCCGAGACGAGCCACACCCCGGCCCAGCAGCAGGCGGGCTGGCAGGGGATCCTCGACAACTTCAAGCGTTATGTGGAAGCGGCAGGTTAGGGGAGGAGCCTGCGCCCATAAAAAAACCACCGCCAGGTCGCGGTGGTTTTTTTATGCTGCTCTGGACGTGCGTCAGAGCATGCCAGAAGGCGGGAGCGTTACTCCTCGATATCCAGCAGCACCAGGATGGCGCTGTCACCGCCCCACTCGCGGGGGGCCTGATGGAACGCCTGCACATTCGGGTGCTGGGCCAGCCAGCTCGGAATGCGCTGCTTGAGGATATGTTTGCCGATGCCGTGCATCACCGAGGCGACGTGGATGTTCTCTTTTTGGCAGAGGGTCAGCAGGGCCGCCAGCTCCTGTTTGGCCTGCTGCTGGTTCATGCCGTGCAGGTCGAGGTAGATCTCCGGCGGATAGCTGCCGCGCTTGAGCTTTTTCAGCTCGAATTTTGACACATCTTCGCGCACGTAACGGGTCGGTCCATCGGCCTCGAGATGGGGCTGGTACTCATCGCTGAAATAGTGGTCAACCCCAAGCTTTTCGCGGCTCTCACGCAGTTCGCGTTTCTGCTTGACCGGGCGCAGGTCGGCCCTTATGGTATCTTGCTTGATTTTCCGGGTACCTTTTATCGCATCGCGGAACAGCTGGGTTTCCTCGTCTGTCGGTGAGGGCGTTTTTTTCATCAGGTACTCGTCTTGCTCGCTGTATAGAATTCTCGGGCCGGATATTACTCGACTTGGAGGTGGATTTGGACAAGATATTTATCGATGAGGTGGTTGCCGAGATGCACACCATCCAGGACATGTTGCGCTGGGCCATGAGTCGTTTCAACGACGCCGGGATCTTCTACGGACATGGTACCGACAACGCCTGGGATGAAGCCGTGCAGCTGGTACTGCCCGCGCTACATCTGCCGCCGGACGTGGATCCGGGCATGCGCCACTCCCGTCTGACCACCAGCGAACGGCACCGCATCGCCGAGCTCATCATCCGCCGCGTGCAGGAGCGGGTACCGGCCGCCTACCTGACCAACAAGGCCTGGTATGCTGGTTGGGAGTTCTACGTGGACGAGCGGGTGCTGATCCCCCGTTCTCCCATCGCCGAGATGGTGGCCAACCGCTTCGCCCCCTTCCTCAAGCATGAACCGACCCGGATCATGGACTTGTGCACCGGCTCCGGCTGCATCGCCATCATCATGGCCCACGAGTTCCCACAAGCCGAAGTGGATGCCATAGACATCAGCGTCGATGCCCTCAACGTGGCCGAGCGCAACATCAACGATCACGGGCTGGAGCAGCAGGTCATTCCGATCCGCTCCGATCTGTTCCGCGATCTGCCGGTCGGCGACAAGTACGATCTCATCGTCTCCAACCCGCCCTACGTGGATTCCGAAGACATGTCGGATCTGCCGGACGAGTTTCGTCACGAACCCGAGCTGGCGCTGGCCTCCGGCTCCGACGGCCTCAAGCTTACCAAGCGCCTGCTGGCCAATGCCGCAGACTTCCTCAAAGAGGATGGCGTGCTGGTGGTCGAGGTGGGCAACAGCATGATCCATCTGGAAGCCCAGTTCCCGGACGTGCCCTTTACCTGGGTCGAGTTCGAGAACGGCGGTCACGGCGTGTTCGTGATGAGCCGTGCCGACCTGGTGCAATACCAGGACCATTTCGCGATTTACAAGAGCTAAGCAGGAGCACTCATGGCAGGGAACAGTTTCGGCCAACTCTTTCGTGTGACGACTTTCGGCGAGAGCCACGGCCTGGCGCTGGGTGCCGTGGTCGACGGCTGCCCGCCGGGACTGGAGATCAGCGAAGCGGATCTGCAGGGGGATCTGGACCGGCGCAAGCCCGGCACCTCCCGCTACACCACGCCGCGCCGCGAGCCGGACGAGGTGAAGATCCTCTCCGGGGTGTTCGAGGGCAAGACCACCGGCACTTCCATCGGGCTCTTGATCGAGAACACCGATCAGCGCTCCAAGGACTACTCCGACATCAAGGACTTGTTCCGCCCGGGCCACGCCGATTACACCTATCACCAGAAGTACGGCCAGCGCGACTATCGCGGCGGCGGTCGCTCCTCCGCCCGTGAAACCGCGATGCGGGTGGCGGCGGGGGCCATTGCCAAGAAGTACCTGAAACAGGTGCACGGCATCGAGATCACCGGTTTTCTCTCCCAGCTCGGCCCCATCAAGGCAGAAGCCTTCGACACGGCACAGATCGAGCAGAATCCCTTCTTCTTCCCCGATGCGGGCAAGCTGGAAGCGCTCGATCAATACATGCGCGACCTGAAGAAAGAGGGCAACAGTATCGGTGCCAAGGTGCAGGTCATCGCCAGCAATGTGCCGGTGGGCCTCGGTGAGCCGGTGTTCGATCGCCTCGATGCCGACATTGCCCACGCCATGATGGGCATCAATGCGGTGAAAGGGGTGGAGATCGGCGACGGCTTTGCGGTGGTGGAGCAAAAAGGCTCCGAGCACCGTGACGAAATGACCCCGGCCGGCTTTGCCAGCAACCATGCGGGCGGCATTCTGGGCGGCATCTCGTCGGGTCAGGATATCGTGGTGAGCTTAGGTTTAAAGCCCACCTCCAGCATCACGGTACCGGGCAAGACCATCACCACCGAGGGTGAGGCCACCGAGATGATCACCAAGGGTCGTCACGATCCTTGCGTCGGCATTCGTGCCGTGCCCATCGCCGAGGCGATGCTGGCACTGGTGCTGATGGATCACCTGCTGCGCCACCGTGCCCAGAACCAGGGCGTGTTGACCCATACCCCGCAACTGCGCTGATCGTCTTGCCTACCGCTCGGCTGATCGCGTGATGCAGACGCAGTCACAGTCAAAAGGCGACCTCAGGGTCGCCTTTTTCATGGGTGTTCATCGCGCTGGGTTATTGGTTGGGTGTCACCTGCTCAGCCGCCGGGTTGTCGAGCCGGCAGGGGGCGGCGCCACGTCACGGCCGGGTGAGGGCAGGCCGGCAATTACCTCATTGACCCGGGTGAGCTGCGCATCGGTGACGGCCGAGTTGGCAAACATCAGGCTGACCGGTTGGTGATGGAGCAGCAACTGACAGCGGATAAAGCCATCAGCCCCCAGCTGATGCAGCCGGTAGCGGGCGTATTGCCACTCCATGATGACGCCGTCCAGCCGACGGGCCAGCAGCAGATCGACCAGCCGGTCATCCGAGTTGTATTCGCTCGCGTTCTTGAGGGCGGGACACGCTTCCATCAGCTGGATGGGGCGGGTGCCGCGCAGCTTGCCAAGGTGCAGCTGGCTTTGCTGGCAAAGCTGTGGCAGGTCTGACACCGCCAGCCAGGGATCACGCTGGCCCGGGATGGGGTTGTTGCTCAGCAGCACGAAGGTACTGCGCCGATAGGGCACCGAGAAGCGGGCAAAGGCGCGCCGTTCCGGCGTATCGAGCGCCCCCATGGCCACGTCCAGCTGTTGCAGCTCGAGCAGATGGATGGCCCTGGCCCAGGGCAGGTTGCGAAAGTGGGGCTCCAGCCCTGCCTTGCTCAGGATCTGACGGGTCAGGGTGACGTCCAGCCCATCCAGCGTCCCCTGGGGATTGATGTAACTGAACGGAGGCCAGTGGCTCCAGGCCACCGACAGCCCGGGCTTGGCCTGCAGCGGCAGAGAGAGTCCAACTGCCAGCAGGGAGAGCAAGAGCAAGCCAGAGGCGGCCGACAGAAGATGAACACGCATGAACCTGAACCTCCTTGTACAGGACGGATGCGGCGGTATCGCCGTTATCTGGCATCAAGCATAGTCTGATTCGAATGAGTTCTTGAGCGGCTTTTCCGGGCGGGACGCTGACCTGCTTTTGGCAAACATGCTGGGAGGAACATCACATTTTTCTCGTTTCTCCTCAATAACTCCGTTAGACTGCGCCCCTATTCTTTCCCCTTTGCTCTGCTCCCCGGGGAAATCGTTGTGTTCTCAACAGGCCCGAGTCTGGCGAGATGGCATCGGCTCAGCAGAGGAGCCCCATCCCGGATTGTCGGCGCCCCTATCCCTAGCAGGTAATTATGAGTTTTACTTCCCTCGGTCTGGCCGAACCCTTGTTGCGTGCCGTTGCCGAGCAAGGCTACGACACCCCGTCTCCCATTCAGCAACAAGCGATCCCGGCGGTACTGGCTGGCCGTGATCTGATGGCCGCCGCCCAGACCGGGACCGGCAAGACCGCAGGTTTTACCCTGCCGATGCTGCAGCGTCTGACTGAAAGCAAGCGCAAGGTCTCCCCGAATCGCATCCGTGCCCTGGTGTTGACCCCGACCCGCGAGCTGGCCGCCCAGGTGGGCGAGAGCGTGCGCAACTACGGCAAACACCTGCCGATCCGCAGCCACGTGGTATTTGGCGGCGTGAGCATCAACCCGCAGATGATGGCCACCCGCCGTGGTCTGGACGTGCTGGTGGCCTGCCCGGGCCGCCTGATGGATCTCTACAACCAGAACGCCGTCAAGTTCGACGAAGTGGAAATTCTGGTGCTGGACGAAGCGGATCGCATGCTCGACATGGGCTTTATCCGCGACATCCGCCGCATCCTCGCCCTGCTGCCGAAGAAGCGCCAGAACCTGCTGTTCTCCGCTACCTTCGCCGACGAGATCCGCGAGCTGGCCACCGGCCTGCTGGACAACCCGGCGGTGATCGAAGTCGCCCCGCGCAACAGCACCGCCGAGCGTATCGAGCAGCTGGTGCACCCGTGCGACAAGGCCAACAAGATTGCCCTGCTGAGTCACCTGGTCACCAGCAACGACTGGCAGCAGGTGCTGGTGTTCACCCGTACCAAGCACATGGCCAACCGCGTTGCCGAGACCCTCGACAAGAACGGCGTCAGCGCCGCCGCCATTCACGGCAACAAGAGCCAGGGTGCCCGCACCCGCGCCCTGGCCGGTTTCAAGGATGGCAGCGTCAAGGTGCTGGTGGCGACCGACATCGCCGCCCGTGGTCTGGACATCGACAAGCTGCCGCAGGTAGTCAACTTCGAGCTGCCGAACGTGGCTGAAGATTACGTGCACCGTATCGGTCGTACCGGCCGTGCCGGCGCCGCCGGTCATGCCATCTCCCTGGTTGCTGCCGATGAAGGCAAGCTCATCAAGGCCATCGAGCGGCTGACCAAGCAGAACATCCCCTGCGAGCAGGTGGCCGGTTTTGAAGCCTCCCGCGAGACCCTCGACAACATCGCCCGTGGCATCGGTGCGCCGCTGCGCAAAGAGCCGCGCGATCCGAGCGAGCAGCGCCGTGCACCGCGCCCGCAAGGTCAAGGCCAGCGTCAGGGCGCCGGTCGCTCTGCCAACGGTGGCAACGCAGGCGCTAACCGCTCCGGCAACGGTGGCAAGCCCAAGCCCCAAGGTGGCCAGCGCCCTGAAAGCGGCGCCGGCAAACCGGCTCAGGCCCGTCGTCCTCGTCGTGCTACCCACAACCAGTAAGCGGCCTGGGAGCCTGCTCCCTCGCTCGGTTGATGTAACAAGCCCCGCCACTCTGGCGGGGCTTTTCTATATCCGGGAGTTAGCCGAGTGGGGCGGGCAGTGCCCGTCACTCGCCATAGAGGGTGATTTGCAGCACGTTGGCGATGGCGCTGCCGTTCCAGTGGTACTCCAGATGGCGGGGCTGATGGACGCGATTGACCAGGCGCGGGCGATAGAGCAGGTAGCAGTCGTGGCCGCTGTGGCGCACCGAGCGGTAACAGATGCCGTCCACATCCAGGGCTTTCTGCTCGCGGGCGAAGGCCTGGGAATATCCGTAGTCGGTAGCATGGTAGAGCGGTGTGGCAAGAAAGGCCTCGCCGGTAATGTCGACCAGGCTGGCGCTGAACTCGGCATGGATCACCCGCATCTGCACCTTCTGGGCGGGTTCACAGGTGTAGCCGAAGACGCGCTCCTGGTGGTAGACCGTCTCCTTGATGGCGGTGTCGAGGCTGGGGGCGCAGTAATAACCGCCGAAATCGCCGGTAGTGAAGCGGGCTCCCTCTGGATTGAGGTGGGTGAAGGCAGCCATCACATGGCTGCCGCCAGCCAAGCCCACCAGCCAGTCCGCTTTCGGCACCCGCGTCAGCTCGCCGGCCTCTTCCCTCAGCCTGTCGTTGGTCAGCGCCTCGATGGCCCAGACCGCCTCCAGTTCGTCGGCGTTGGCCACATCCTCATAGAGGCAGATGGTGGGGTAGCGGCTCGGGATGATCCGGTAGGCTGACTCGTCCTTGAATGCGCGCTGCGGAGGCGTCTGCATCAGGCCATGCCTCCGCGCCAGGCGTGCAGGCGGGTAGCGACTTCATAGAGATCGGCCACCCTGCCACCCTGCATCACTTCCATGGCGCTGCGGCCGGCGAAGAAGGGGTGGCTGTTGGACTTGCGCACCCAGCCATAGATGCTCTCATCCGCGCTGAACAGCACCCGCAGGCTCTTGTGAATGTTGAGCAGGTAGCTCATTCGCTCCTGCAGATCCGCACTCAGTCTGATCCCGCCGTGGGACTCCTTGTACTTGTTTAAAGTTGAACGGGAAGAGATGCCGAGCAGTCGCAATTGTTCATCTGTGTTGCACTGCCATTTGTCCAGGATGCGAAACACCACTGGCAGCGCCTTGCTGGGATCAACGGCGCCATCTTGCCGTTGAACGTGTGCGGTTGCGACCATGTCAGGCTCCTTGCTGGATTGAGCGTGTGTTCTGTTGCCAAAAAGGCGATCTGCTATCAGTGTACAAGAATTGTTCACACATATACAGGATGTCGATACATGGTGCATATATGAACGTTTGATGTATCAGGGTGATGATCACCGCGCAGGCGGACCCCTTTATATCGATGGCATGTACCGATGGTATGGAAAAAGCCCCGCCAACTGGGTTGGCGGGGCTTTTGCTTTGGGGCATGCACCGACTCTGGCTTAGAGCGCGGGCAGCAATCCCATGCTGACGCTTATCTGCACCCCGACGATCAGCACCCCCATGGCACCGGCAAGGCCCAGGGCCAGCACGCCGCCCGGGGCGCGGTAGTGGTGCGCCTCGGCCTGCTTGCGGCTCTGCCACACCAGGGCCACCGGCAGCAGCACCGCCAGCACCGCCAGCGCGATGGCGGCGTAGCCGAGCGCCATGATGAAGCCCTGCGGGAAGTAGAGAGCAAACAGCAGGGGCGGCACAAAGGTGATGAGGCCGGTCTGGGTGCGGCCCTGCCAGTTGTCCTTGCGGCGGGTCACCTTGGCCATGAAGTCGAACAGTCCCAGCGTCACCCCGAGGAAGGAGGTGGCCAGCGCCAGATCGGCGAACAGGTGCATCGCCTGGTTGAAGGCGGGCCAGCTCACCAGATTGCCGACGTTGGCCAGCAGGCTGTCCAGCGCTCCGCCGGTCTGGATCAGGGATTGTTGACCGAGCAGCCCCAGGATGGCCACTTGCCACAGTACATACAGGATGAGTGGCAGGGCGGAGCCCCACACGAAGACCCGGCGCAGCTGCTTGGGGCAGTCCCCCAGGTAGAGCATCACGCTCGGGATGGAGCCGTGAAAACCGAACGAGGTGAAGATGACCGGCAGGCCTGCCAGCAACAAGCCCTGACCGAGCGGCATGGAGAGCAGGTGCTGTCCTTCGGCGCGCGGCAGCAGCAGCGCCAGCACCGCCACCATGATCACCAGCTTGACGGTGAACATCAGTCGGTTGAGGTAATCCACCTGTTTGGTGCCGACGCAGACCATGCCGCCAAACAGCAGGGTAAAGGCCCAGGCCGCCTGCTCCTGGCTGAGGGGCAGGCCGGCATCGGCCAGCGCCTGGGCCAGCAGGCTGCTGCCGCCGCTGATGTAGGCGGAGGCCAGCGAGTAGAACAGCATCAGGATGCAGAAGGAGGCAATGCGTTTGCCCCAGGGGCCGAGTAGGTGATCCGCCAGTTGGTGCAGGTACCACTTGCCGGTGTTGAGGCTCGCTTCCACCTGCAGCATGGCGGTAAAGGCCATCAGGCCCCAGAGACCGATCATCAGCAGCAGGGTGGCGGGCCCGCCAAGGGAGGAGGAGGCCAGCGGCAGGGCCAGCATGCCAGCGCCTATGGTGGTGCCGGCAATCAACAGGGTACATCCCAGGGTTTTGGTATTCATGGTGTCCATCCGAATCGAGAAACTGCGCGGTGCGCAGCAGGCATATGAGGTGTTGGCAAGGCGCCTCCGGGGTCGAGACCGGAGGCTAGCAATATCGGAGTGAACCCATCGTTACGAAAAATCCGCTGGTTGTAAAAGATGGTTGCCAACTTAGCGAATTAAAATGTTGGATACAAGCGTGTAAAGGCGGATTTTGTACTGGGTGGGCAGAATAGGTGGAAATAAAAGATGACAGGAGTGCACTTCGACTGGTGAAAAAACGCGCCGCTGCGAACCGGGTCGCAGCGGCGCGCGATGCAGAGAGGATTAACGGCGGCGTTTGAGGGTACGGCTCACATAGTGCAGCCCGCACTGATATTCACCGCCAATCGCCTTGAGTGCCAGCTCCAGCGCCTGGCTGGCGAGGGCATCGTGCTGCTGGGGCAGGGAGTTGATGCCGAAGGGGAGAAAATCGAGCAGGCGATCGTCGCCGAAGGTGGCCATGGCCAGCCGGCTCATGTCGGTCTCCTGTTCCAGCAGATAGTCGAGTACCCCCTCCATGAGGATGTAGGAGGTGGCCACCAGTGCCTGGGGCAGCTGGCCGAGCTGCTGATGCAGCGTCTTGATCAGGCGGTAGCCCTCGGCGCGGGAGAAGTGGGCCCCTTCACACAGATGGCAAGCCGTGCTGTGGCTGGCGACGGCCTGCTCGAAGCCTGCCTTGCGTTCGCGGCTGATCGTGAGTGCCGGCAGCGCGGTGATCAGGGCGATGTGCTTGATTGCCGGCGAGAGCAGGGAGGCGGTGAGATCGCAGCTCGCCTTCTGGTTTTCGCTGGCCACGGTGACGAACTTGTCGGCCGCCATGGCCCGGTCGATGGCGAGCACCTGGATACCGCGCGTCTGCAGGCCGAGGTAGAAGGGATCTTCGGGTGGTAGGCAACTGGCCACCAGCAGCGCATCCACGTGGCGACTGGCCAGCATCTCGGCCAGCTCTTTCTCGGTGGCGGGGTCATCTTCCGAACAGACGATGAGCAGCTGATAGCCCTGTACCCGCGCCCCTTGCTCCAGCCGTTTAGCGAGCTTGGCGTAACTGGCGTTCTCCAGGTCGGGCAGAATGAAGCCCAGGGTCTTGGTCTGGCCACCGCGCAGGGAGGCGGCGCGGCTGTCCGGCTGGTAGTTGTGGGCGGTGACCACCGCCATCACCTTGTCGCGGGTGGCCTGGCTGATGCGGTATTGGTCGGCCTTGCCATTGATCACATAGCTAGCCGTGGTGCGCGAGACACCGGCGAGGGCGGCGATTTCATCCAGTTTCATCATGTTGGCTCTGTTTGAGTTGCAAGGCCCACGGGCACTGCCTGGTGAGGGCACCGAAAAGTGTGCGCGGGATCATATCATTGAAAAGCACTCTTTGTGGGTACTTGATCAATTCGCTGAAACGATTCAGTCTGAGTGTAAGTGAAACGATTCAGCTTGTCAGCAGACAATCGATGGCCGGGCATAAAAACCTGGCATGGCCCGCGAAGGGATGCAATCCGGTCTATTGTCAGCAGGCGAGTGGTACGAATGGTTATGTTTGATGAGCCGGTACGGTCAGGCCGCCCGGCACCTGATGGAGAATCTCTATGTTGAAGTTGGCGCGACAGCAGATCCTGCTGGGGCAGTCGGTGGCGACCAAGGCCGAAGCCATTGCCCTGTTGGCAGGCAAACTGACCGAAGCCGGTCTGGTGGAGGCGGGCTATGTCGATGGCATGCTGGCGCGTGAAGCGCAGCACGCCACCTATCTTGGCAGCGGCATCGCCATTCCCCACGGCACCACCGACACCCGGCATCTGGTGAAGAACACCGGCGTCATGGTGGCCCAGTTCCCGCAGGGGATCGAGTGGGACGAGGGGCAGATCGCCTACGTCGCCATCGGCATCGCCGCCAAATCCGACGAGCATCTGGGCATTTTGCGCCAGCTCACCCACGTGCTGGGGGACGAGCAGGCGGCGGCGCAATTGAAAGAGGCCACCGATGCCGACACCATCATCAATATCCTGACCGGTGCGACGGCGCCCAAAGAGGTGCAGTTCCTGGCCCTGGCCGACTTCCCGGCCCGACGATCGCGATCAGCTGCTGCTGGGCGCCGCCGCCCGCGCCAAATCCGCCGGCTGGGGGGATGCCGCCATGGTGAGCGCCCTGCTGGCAAGCGATCCCGCCTATCTGGGCGAGGGCGTCTGGCTGGCGCGGGCACAAGCAACCCAGACCGGCTGGGTGCTGGCAACGCCTAGCACTGCACTGAACGCAGGGGAGCAACCGGTCAGCGCCCTGCTGCTGCTGTGCGCCGCAGATAGCGGCCATCTGGCGCAGCTCGACAACCTGGCCAAACTGGCGGCCGCTGGTCAGCTGGCGACGCTGGCAGGCGGCGAGGGGCTGGCCATGCTGCAGGCGGGGCCAGCGAGCGGTCTTTCCGACACCTTCACCATCATCAACCCCCACGGGTTGCACGCCCGTCCGGGCGCCATGCTGGTCAAGGTGGCCAAGGAGTATGAATCCGATATCCGGGTAGCGAATCTGGATGGCAGCGGCGAGGCGGTCTCCGCCAAGAGCCTGATGAAGGTCATCGGTCTGGGCGTCAAGTGCGGGCACCGTCTGGCGTTTCGCGTCGAAGGCCCGGATGCCGAAGCGGCGCTCAAGGGGATAGGCGCCGCCATTGCGGCCGGGCTGGGCGAGGGGGCGCACTGATGGACATAGTGACCATCACCCTTAACCCTGCGCTCGATCTCACCACCCGTCTCGCGGCGATGAGCCTGGGCGAGGTGAACCTGGTGAGCGAGGCCAACCTGCGTGCGGCGGGCAAGGGGATCAACGTTGCCATGGTGCTCAAGGACTTGGGCCGCGAGGTGGGCGTCACCGGCTGGCTTGGCGCCGATAACCAGCAGAGCTTCGTCTCCCTGTTTGCAGAGCGGGCGCTGGATGATCACTTCGTCCGTGTCGCGGGCAGCACCCGCATCAACGTCAAGATCTCCGAGCAATCCGGTCGGGTCACCGATCTCAATCTGCCGGGGCTCACCATCCACCAAGGGGAAGTGAGCGACCTGGAGCAGGCCATCGACGAGCTGGCAGCGCGCGCCGACTGGTTCGTGCTGGCGGGCAGCCTGCCCAAAGGGGTGGCCCCCGATTACTGCGCCCATCTGATCCGCCTGCTCAAGGCCAGAGGCAAGCAGGTGATCTTCGATTGCAGCGGCGCGGCCTTGAGCGAAGGGATCAAGGCCGCGCCGACCCTGGTCAAACCCAATCTGGAGGAGCTGAGCCAGTGGGCGGGCCGCCCCATCAAGACTTTGAGCGAGCAGGCCGAGTGTGCCCGCGCGCTGCAGGCAAGCGGGATCCCCAACGTGGTGATCTCCAACGGTGCCGATGGCCTCATCTGGTTTGCCCCGGATGCCGTCTGGCAGGCAATTCCACCGCGGATGCAGGTGGTCAGCACGGTCGGTGCCGGCGATTCCCTGGTGGCCGGTCTCGCCCATGGCCTCAGCCTTGGCTGGATGCCGGAGCAGACCCTGCGGCTGGCCACTGCCGTCTCCGCGCTGGCGGTCAGCCAGGTGGCGGTCGGCTTTAGCGATATCAGTGTGCTCAACCCCTTACTTGAACAGGTGCGCGTACAGCGTCTGGATGCCCTGGCACCGGTTCAATGCCATACCCCCTCAATGGAAAACTCAGGAGATGCCCAATGAAAGTAATCTTGGTTACGGCTTGCCCGGCGGGCATTGCCACCAGCTTTCTCGCTGCAAAACGGATAGAACAGCAGGCCAAACTGGCTGGCTGGGAGCTCACCCTCGACGTCGGCTCCAGCGTGCAACCCCGCCAGGTGCCGAACAAAGAGCAGATTGCCGCCGCTGATCTGGTGCTGGTTGTTGCCAGTGCTCCGGTGGATCTCGCCGCCTATGACGGCAAACGGGTCTATCAGGGCAGCATGGATCTCGCCCTGCAGGATCCGGCTGCCTTGCTGGACGCCGCCACCAGCGGTGCCAGCGTCTATCGCGATCAAGCCGCCTCCGCCGTTGCCAATACTGCCGCCAAACCGGCCGCCGTTGGCAAGCGTATCGTCGCGGTGACTGCCTGTCCGACCGGGGTGGCTCACACCTTTATGTCGGCAGAAGCGCTGGAGACCATGGCCAAACAGCTGGGTCATCAGATCCGCGTCGAGACCCAAGGCTCGGTCGGTGCCCAGAACGCTCTGACTGCCGAGGAGATTGCATCTGCCGATCTGGTGTTCCTCGCCACCGACATCGAGGTGGACATGGCCCGTTTCGACGGCAAGCCGGTCTATCGCACCAGCACGGGGGCGGCGCTCAAGAAAACCCGTGCCGAGCTCGACAAGGCGTGGAGCGAGGCGAAAACCTATCGCCACAGCGGTGCCAGCCAACCCAAGAAAGAGGAAAAAGCAGGCCCCTACAAGCACCTGCTGACCGGGGTCTCCTTCATGCTGCCCATGGTGGTGGCAGGCGGCCTCATCATCGCGCTCTCGTTCGTGTTCGGGATCGAGGCGTTCAAGGTGGAAGGCACCCTGGCCGCGGCCCTGATGAAGATCGGTGGCGGCTCCGCCTTTGCCCTGATGATCCCGGTGCTGGCCGGCTACATTGCCTACTCCATCGCTGACCGTCCGGGCCTCGCTCCCGGCATGATCGGCGGCATGCTGGCAAGTTCCTTGGGCGCCGGTTTCCTCGGCGGCATCGTGGCCGGTTTCCTGGCCGGTTACAGCGCCAAGTACCTGAGCGACAAGGTGCGCCTGCCGATGACCCTGGAAGCGCTCAAGCCCATCCTGATCATTCCGCTGTTTGCCAGCCTGTTTACCGGCCTGGTGATGATCTACGTGGTGGGTGGTCCGGTGGCCGGCATCATGAATGCCATGACCACCTTCCTCAACAACATGGGATCCGCCAACGCCGTGCTGCTGGGTGTCATCATCGGCGCCATGATGTGCTTCGACATGGGTGGCCCGGTCAACAAGGCGGCTTACGCCTTCGGAGTCGGCCTGCTGGCCTCCAAAACTTACGCCCCGATGGCTGCCGTGATGGCCGCCGGTATGGTGCCAGCACTGGGGATGGGGATCGCCACCTTCCTGGCCCGCACCAAGTTCATCAAGGCGGAGCAGGAAGCGGGCAAGGCCTCCTTCGTGCTGGGTCTGTGCTTCATCTCCGAGGGGGCCATTCCGTTTGCCGCCAAGGATCCGATGCGGGTCATCCCGGCCTGCATGGTGGGTGGCGCCCTGACCGGTGCGCTCTCCATGCTGTTTGGTTGCGAGCTGATGGCCCCCCACGGCGGTCTGTTCGTGCTGTTCATCCCGCACGCCATCAGCAACGTCATGATGTATATCGTGGCGATTGCGGCAGGCTCGCTGCTGACAGGCGTCTCCTACGCCATGCTCAAGCGCGGTGAAGAGCAGGCCAAACTGGCCACGGCATAAGCCGCTAACCAGCGATACGCCATACAAGAGAGCGGCCTTTGGGCCGCTTTTTTATTGCCCCAATGTATTGTCCAAAAAAGTGACGAGGGTAGGGCAACCTGGCTTGTGGTTAATGGATTAACCCTCTAGCGTGGGACCCCGAAGGGCGCCGCTGCGCCTGCCGATAACCCGATCCTCAGGAGCAGATGATGACGCCCATGATCCCCCCCATTCTTGACTTTGCGACCGGTAGACTCGCTGGCGCCGAGCTGGTGGAAAAGAGCACCACCCTGGCCGACCTGCAGGGGCTTTTTGCCGACCCGCACGCCGAGGCGGCGCTTTCGCCTGATACCCGGCTCTATCGGGTCGCCATGTTGCCCGGCCATGGCGGCGAGGGGGATCTCAACATGGGGGTCACCTATCTGGAGGCGGGCCGGGTTGGCCAGGAGTTCTTCATGACCCGCGGTCATCTCCATGCTCGCGCCGAGCAGGCCGAATACTACTTCGGGTTGTGCGGAAAGGGGCTATTGCTGTTGCAGGATATGGCCGGTGTCTGCCGGCTGGAGCAGGTCTTTGCCGGCAGCGTTCACCATATCCCAGGCCATGTGGCCCATCGACTCATCAACACCGGCGCGACGCAGCTCTCGGCGCTGGCGGTCTGGCCTGCCGTCGCCGGTCACGATTACGGTGCGCTGGGAACGCGCGGCTTTGGCCTGCGGGTGCTGGCCGGGGAGGATGGCACGCCCCGCATTGTCACTTCTGCTGGACAAGCCACTTGAAGCCGCGCGTGCGGCGGCCCGCTAGGGGCTGCCGCAGGATTGGCGCACTACCAGGGTGGGGGGCAGTATGATGCTCTTGGCCGGTTCGTCGTTGCCAGCCATCCGCTCGAGCAGCAGCTCGCCGGCTTTTCGGCCCGATCTCCCGCGACGCCACCGAGACGGTGGTGAGGGGCGGGTCCACCAGCGCGGTTTCCGGCAGATCGTCAAAGCCCACCAGTGCAAAGTCCTGACCGATGACCCGCCCCAGCTTGCGCAGCGCCAGAATGGCGCCGAGCGCCACCACGTCCTGATAGCAGACCGCCGCCGTCACCTCGGGATGCTGTTCCAGTAGCGCCGCGATGGCACGGGTGCCTTCCACCCGGCTGGCGCCGCAGCCGATGATCCACTCCGGTCTTGGAGAGATGCCGTGTTCGAGCAACTTGCTCATGTAGCCGCCGAGGCGCTGAGAGCGACTGATGGAGGCGGGGTTGCCCCCGACAAAGGCGATGTGGCGGTGGCCCAGCTTCAGCAGGTGTTCGGTCGCCAGCTGGCAGCCCAGGAAGTTGTCGGTGCCGACGAAGTCGATCGCCACGTCCGGCACCGGCCGCACGATCAGAATGGTGGGCATGCGGCGGCGCTGCAGGCTATCGAAGAAGCTGCGGGGAGTGGTCTGGGTGGCGCAGATCACCATGCCGGCGGCGTTGTTGCGCTGCAGCGAGTCGGTGAACTGCTGCTGCCGGGTGGCCGACTCCTCGCTGTTGGCCAGAAACAGCATCAGATCGTGATGCTCCATCTCCCGGCTCAGGCCCGCCGTCATCTCCGCATAGAAGGGGTTGGTGATGTCGTGCAGCAACAGACCGACCTGGTTGCTGCTCTTGTTGCGCAGGTTGGCGGCGGTCTGGTTGTAGACATAGCCGAGCTCGTCGATGGCCCTGAGTACCCGCTGGCGGGTGTGCTCGGAGATGCGCCCCTTGTTGCGCAGGGTCATGGAGACGGTGGCAGTCGACACCCCCAGATGGCGGGCGATGTCGGCAACGGTCACATTGCTCATGGGATGGATCCTGTCAGGGAGTAGGTCTCAAAGGTATATCGATTAACCTTTTATTGTTAACGTACCATGATGAAATTGCCGTCATGATCACATATTTCACCCATGTTGGCGATCAAGTACACCATTTTATGAGGTTAATCTTGTTTATCAGGTTGTGGTTAACAGGTTAATCGATTTATCTCTTTCGTAGGTGTCAACGAGAGAGCAAGCCAATGATTCATTCGAGTTACGTCTCCAACTACGACAAATTCCCGGAAGTGGTGGTCGCCGGCCATGAGGGCGCCGCCTGCGCCGGCTGGCACGAGATAGCCCGGCGACTGCAGACCGCGGTAGACGGGCAAGGCGGGGCAAGGGTGGTGCTGGTGATCGACTGCTATCACGGCGTGGATCAGGACGAGCTGCGTAGCCAGCTGCTGGCGAGGCTTGGGCCCCACACGCTTATAGATGTGGAGCAGGCCCGTCTGCCCGAATCAAAAGTGCTGGCGATGCTGGAGCGCTTCATCACAGAGGACCGGGTCTTTGGTGTGTTGGCCCCCCACAAGATGGTGGAGTTTTTTGACCCGGCCGCGCTGGCGCGCCTGCAGCAGCAGATCGCAGAGATAACCGGTGGCCTGGTGGTGGTGATGGGCAGTGGCGCCTCGCTGGTGGCGAGAGGGGATGTGCGGGTCTATGCCGATCTCGCCCGCTGGGAGATCCAACAGCGACTGCGGCGCAAGGAGCTGGGCAACTGGGGGGCCGGCAACGAGGAGGAGGACATTCTGCGCCGCTACAAGCGCGCCTTCTTCATCGAGTGGCGGGTGTTTGACCGCCATAAACTGGCCCAGCTGCCCACCATCGATTTCCTGCTCGATACCAACACCCGAGGCAAGCCGACCCTGGTGACGGGGCAGGCGCTGCTGGCGGGGTTGCATCAGGCAGCGCGCCAGCCTTTTCGGGTGGTGCCCTTCTTCGACCCCGGGGTCTGGGGTGGGCAGTGGATGAAGCAGGTGTGCGATCTGGACCCGGCCCAGCCCAACTATGCCTGGTGCTTTGATTGCGTACCGGAAGAGAACAGCCTCTACCTGCGCATTGGCGAGGTACGGGTGGAGATCCCGTCGCAAAACCTGGTGCTGTGCGAGCCCAGCGCCCTGCTCGGGGAACGGGTACACGCCCGCTTTGGCGCCGAGTTCCCGATCCGGTTCGATTTTCTCGATACGGTGGGGGGCAGCCGCTCAGCCTGCAGGTGCATCCGCTGACCGAATACATCCAGCAGGAGTTCGGCATGCACTACACCCAGGACGAGAGCTACTACCTGCTCGATGCCAAGCCGGATGCCTGTGTCTATCTCGGTACCCGCACCGGCATCGACCCGCAGGCGATGCTGGCGGAGCTGGCCGCCGCCCAGCGCGGCGAGAAGCCTTTCGATGACGAGCGCTTCATCAACCGTTTTCCGGCCCGTAAACATGATCACTTTCTGATCCCGGCCGGAACCGTCCACTGCTCGGGAGAGGGGGCCATGGTGCTCGAGATCAGCGCCACCCCCTACATCTTCACCTTCAAGCTGTGGGACTGGGGTCGGGTCGGGCTCGACGGCATTCCGCGCCCCATCCATCTGGCGCACGGCAGCAAGGTGATCCAGTGGGAGCGCGACACCGACTGGACTCGCGAGCACCTGGTCAATCGTATCGAGCCCATTGCCGAGGGGCCGGGCTGGCGTGAGGAGCGCACCGGGTTGCACGAGCGGGAATTCATCGAGACCCGTCGCCACTGGTTCAGTGTGCCGGTGGAGCACGACACCGGCGGCACGGTGCAGGTGCTCAACCTGATAGAGGGTCGGGAGGCAACGGTAGAAAGCCCGGACAACGCCTTCGCCCCCTTCGTGGTGCACTACGCCGAGACCTTTATCGTACCGGCCTCGGTGGGGCGTTATCGCATCCGCCCGAGCGGTGAGAGTGAAGGGGCGACCATCGCCACCATCAAGGCCTATGTGAGGGGGTAACCAAGATGCTGAGGATCCTTATCGCAACCCATGGTTCACTGGCGCCGGCCCTGCTGGTCAGCGCCAGCATGGTTTACGGCGAGATGCCTGCCGTGGCGACCGTCTCCCTCACCGAAGAGGGGGAATCGAGGCCTTTCGCAGCGAGTTTGCACAGACCCTGCGCCGCCATGGCGCGGGGGCTGACGGGGTGCTGGTGCTGTGCGACATGGAGTGCGGCACCCCCTACAACGTGGCGTGCCGCTTCGCGTTTGACCCCGAATGGCCACAGCCGCTGGCGGTGGTGACCGGGGTCAACTTCCCCATGCTGCTGATGAGCGCCGAGCTGCTGGATGCCGTGGATGTGCACGAGGCCGCCCGCCAGTTGCTGGCCCAGGCGCTGGAATCCATGGTGATCGCGGCCCCGGCGGTTGCGCGCCAGCAAGACGACAACTTCTAGGAGAGCGAGATGGCCATTTCATTTGTACGCATTGACGATCGGGTGATCCACGGTCAGCTGGTGACGCGCTGGGCCAGGGAGCTGCCTTGCGACGGCATCGTCGCAATCGATGACGAGGTGGCGGCCGATCCGCTGCTCTCCCAGGTGATGATCGGTGCCGTGCCTGACACCCGGGTATGGCTGTTCGACGTGGCGACGGCGATTGCCAAGCTGCCCAAGGTGATCGCCAGCGACAAGCGCTACTTCGTGATCGGCAAGTCGCCGGTCACCCTGCAGCGGCTCTGCGCCGCCGGTATCTCCCTTGAGAACCACAACGGCAAGATCAACGTCGGGCCCATGAGTGCCCGCGAGCAGACCACCACCATAGGCCCCAATCAGTCGGTCACGGCGCAGGAGATCGCCGCCTTTGACTACCTGGCCGGTCTTGGCCACGACATTGACTTTCGGCTGGTGCCGGATGCCAGTCATTACAGCTGGGCGGATGCCCAGAAAAAGCTGAAATAGGGAGCAGACATCATGTTTCTGGAAGCAACACTCATCGGGATACTCTGTTATCTCGGTGCCCTCAGCAGCCCCTGGCTGCTGGGATTGACCGGGGGCTGGTACACCATCACCCGTCCGCTGGTCTCGGGCATGCTGGTGGGGGCCATCCTCGGTGATATCCAGACCGGGATCCTCATCGGGGTGGCGGTGCAGGCGGTCTACATCGCCATGGTGACGCCGGGCGGTTCCATGCCGGCGGATCTCAACTTCGTCGCCTTTCCGGCCATTGCGCTGGGCATCCTGTCGGGCAAGGAGCCGTCGGTGGCGGTGGCCATTGCCGCTACCATCGGCATTGCCGGCACCATCCTCTTCAACTTCATGATGGTGCTCAACTCCTACTGGAACCACAGGGCCGACGTGGCACTGGAACAGGGGGACGAGCAGGGGGTCTACCTCAACAGCGCCATCTTCCCGCAGGTCAGCAACTTCGTGCTGCGCTTCGTGCCCACTTTCATCGCCGTCTATTTTGGCAACCAGTACATCGAAGGCTTCATGAACAGCCTGCCGGAGCTGGTGATCCGCACCATGACGGTGGTGGGCGGCATTCTGCCGGCGGTCGGCATCGCCATCCTGCTCAAGCAGATCATCAAGCAGAGCAGCATGCTGATCTATTTTCTGGTGGGCTTTGTCGGCATCGTCTTTCTCAAGCTCAACATGGTGGGGCTGGTGATGATCGGCGCCCTGCTCGCGCTCATCCACTACAACTACAAGCCGGAGCCGCGCCCTGCGTCGGCTGCCCGCGCTGCCACCCAAACCGACGATGAGGATGAATTCTGATGGACGCACAGCTGCAAGCGGGCCAGCCGGTGAGCAAGGCTCCGGTGGCCCTCACTCTCAAGGATCTACGTGCCTGCTGGCGCGCCTGGATGATGTACAACCTCTCCTCCATGAGCTTCGAGCGGCTCGAATCCTTCGGCTTCTGCCTTGGCATGATGCCGGCGCTCAAAAAACTCTATCCCGCCAAGGCGGAGCGGACGGAGGCGATGAAGCGTCACGCCTCCTTCTACAACACCGAGCCTCAGCTTGGCGCCATCATCAACGGGTTGGCGGTAGGGCTGGAGGAGAAGCGGGCCAACGGCGAGCGGATCGATGGCGAGACCATCAACACCCTGAAAGTGGGGTTGATGGGGCCCATCGCCGGGATCGGGGATTCCATGATCCCGGGCATGCTGGTGCCCATTCTGCTCAGCATCGGCATGGCGTTGGCCGCCGGCGGCAGCGTGCTGGGGCCGCTCTTTTACATCATCAGCTTCAACGCCATCGTCATCACCGGCTCCTACATGCTGTTCATGAAGGGCTACCGGATGGGGACCGGCTCGGTGGAGGCGCTGGTGAGCTCGGAGTCGGTCAAGCTGCGCGAGGCGCTCTCCCTGCTCGGGGTCTTTGTGATGGGCGGGGTGGCCGCCAGTTACGTCAATCTCTCCACCGGGCTTGATTTCGTCACCTCCGATGGGGTCAATATCCAGGTTCAGAGCATGCTAGACGGCATCTTTCCCAAACTGATGCCGCTGCTGGTGGTGCTTGGCACCTGGTATCTGATGGCCAGACGCAACGTCTCGCCGGTCAAGGCCATGCTGGGGCTGCTGGTGCTGGCCTTTGTCGGGGTCGCCGTCGGGCTCTTCTAGGCCGGTTGAGGGTGAGCACAGACAGGGGAGAGCGGGGCTCTCCCTTTTCATGGGCTGGATGATGGGTTGGCTGGAGAGGTGCTGAGATGCATGACGAGATAAGAGAGGCGGCGCGGCGCTGCCGACGCTGGCTGGTGGAGGAGGCGCTGCCTCACTGGGGGGCAAGGGGTTTTGATTGGGAGCGGGGGCTGTTTGCCGAGGGGCTGGATGGCGCAGGCGCGCCGCTCTGGCAGCCCATTCGTTTTCGGGTGCAGAGTCGCCAGATCTACGTGTTCAGCCACGCAGCCCTGCTCGGCTGGTATGAGGGGGGCGAGCTTGCAGAGCGCTGCGCCAGGTTCGGCATGAGGCGCTTTGATGATGGCACCGGCAACCAGCAGTTTTCCCTCAATGCAGATGGCTCGCCTGCCGACGGTTCGGTGTGCTGCTACGAATACGCCTTTGCCCTGCTGGCCGAGTGCTGGCTCTACCGTTTGAGCGGCGAGCCGCGCTGGCAGCTGCAGGCCGAGTCGCGCTATCAGGCCATCGAACTGCTCTTTGCCGATCCTGTGTATGGCGGGTTTCACTCCTGCTTTCCGCCAAGCGTGCTGCGCTGTCAAAACCCTCATATGCATCTGTTCGAAGCGCTGCTGGTGGCGGCGGAGTGCTTTGATGATCCGCGCTGGCAGGGGCGCACCCATCGGCTCTATCAGCTGTTTCGCCAGCGCTTGCTGGAGCCCGTCTTGCTGCGGGAGTTCTTCGATGAACGGCTTCTCCCGGTTCATCCTGATTCGCACCTGATCGACCCGGGCCATCACTACGAGTGGTGCTGGCTGCTGGCCCGTTACCGGGCATTGGCACAAGAGTGGGAATGTGGGCCGAGTGAGGGCGAGATAGGCGAGGGGATCGCCATCCTGACCCGCTTTGCCGCCGCTCACGGCCACGGGCCGACCGGGCTGGTGCTGGATGAACTCACCGATGACGGGCTGCCCCATCGGGCGACCAGCCGGCTCTGGTGTCAGACCGAGCAGCTCAAGGCGCTGCTGGCAGCCTACGAGCGGCGAGGGGAGGCTGAGACAGCCCGCCGGATTGGTGAGGTGGTGGGGCGGATCTTTGACTATTACCTGATGCCGGCCCTGCCGGGTCAGTGGCTAGATCAGGTGGATGTGACGGGGGCGCCGTTGGCCGACCATGCACCGGCCAGCACCTTCTATCACCTGTTCGTGGCGTTCAGCGAGCTGGTGCGGGTGGCGCAAAGGGAGGGATAAAGAGAGATATGAAAGGGGCAGGGTTTAAAAATCCCAGCCAGGTTGCTCTGGCGACTCGGGTTGGGCCCCCCTCCTGCGCCTTGCGGCGAGCGGCTTCCACCCGCGCCTTGCGACCACGGCACAGGCGCATCACCTCTTGTTGCTGGGCATGGCTCATGGTGAGCCAGTTGAAACGCTCCTCGCGGCTGCGCAGGCACCCCTTGCAGTAGCCCTTGTTGTTCACTTCGCAGACCCCGATGCAGGGGCTCTGCAGCGGGAAAATTTCGAGCTGTTCCATCCATGGCCTCTCACACCCTGTTACCTTGTTATAACCCAGAAGATCCCCTTTGGAGAAATCCGCTGTCCCAGGCCTGAAGGCGTTTGCTTTCCCCCTGCAAATTTGGCATCTTCCCCGCCGAACATAACCCTTGGTGTTATATGAGGACATATGAATAAACACGCTTACTGGCTGACCGCCGCAGTGCTGGGGTTGGCCGGTTGTGCGGGCAACTCTGAGCAAGCCCAGGTGCCCAAAAACAAACCCGATGCCAGATGTTTTCTCAACTGCGAGGTGCCGGAAAATCTGGGCAAGCAGTATCTGGACGGTCCCCTGCCTGATGATCTGGTGCGAGTGGAGCGGGTCAACAGCCGACAGCGCGCCGACTACAGCAAATTCGGCCCCCAGAGCCGGCTGGTGCTGGAGCGCTCCGGCAAGATGACGCGCCGCTATGGCGAGCTTTACCATCAACTCTCCCGCTGGGTGGCCAATGGCGGCGATCCCGCTCAGATTACCCGTTACGGCATCAGCCTCGCCCAGCTGGGCGGCTCGGATCGGATGGGTAACGTGCTGTTCACCGGTTACTACTCGCCGGTGCTGGAGGTGCGTCACCGCCCGGATGCCAAGTACAAGTACCCCATCTATGCCATGCCCAAATGTGGTGGCCGCTGTCCGACCCGTGCCCAGATCCATCAAGGGGCCCTGGCCAACCGCGGGCTGGAGCTGGGTTACAGCAAATCCCTCATCGACAATTTCCTGATGGACGTGCAGGGCTCGGGCTTCGTCCACTATGGCGATGATGATCGGCTGCAATATCTGGGTTACAGCGGCAAGAACGGTCACGGTTACGTCAGCATCGGCCGGGTGCTGATCGACCGAGGCGAAGTGCCCAAGGAGCAGATGTCCATGAAGGCCATCAAGGATTGGGCCAACCGTCAGCCGGAGGAGAGCGTCAAGGAGCTGGTGGAGCAGAACCCCTCCTATGTCTTCTTCGAGCGTCGCCCCACCAACGACGTGATCGGGGCTGCCGGCATTCCGCTGTTGCCGATGGCGGCGGTAGCCGCCGACAAGACCCTGCTGCCGATGGGCACACCGATCCTGGCGGAAGTGCCGCTGCTGGACAAAGAGGGCAACTGGACCGGCAAGCACCAGCTGCGGCTGTTGATTGCGCTGGATGTGGGCGGGGCGGTGAAGAAGGGCCACCTCGACCTCTACCACGGTATGGGTGAGAAGGCCGGTGTCGCGGCCGGTCACTACAAGCACTTCGGCCGGGTCTGGAAGCTGGGTCTGCACCATGGGCCGACCGCCGCGCCCTGGCTGTAAGGCCCTGTGGGGGCGGTTGTGCATCAGCCGCCAGAAGGCATAGAGATGGATGTAAAAAAGCCGCCGGAGCAATCCGGCGGCTTTTTGTTTGCTGACGCGAACCTGAGGGGGTCTCAGCGCTTCTTGATGTCCAGCCGGATGGCGCCCACCGGTTTGCAGCAGCAGGGCAGGCACTCACCCTGGGAGACAAAGGCGAGCGGCACGGCGGCATAGTGCACCTTGCCTGCCAGCAGCGGGGTGCGGCAGGCGCCGCAATAGCCGCTGCGGCACTGGAACTCCACGTGATGACCGTGGCGCTCCAGGGTTTCCAGCACGCTCTCGCCGGGATGGGCGTGCAGCACGCCATCCTGGGTATGCACCCGTGGCGAGCCTGCGTCGCTTGGAGCGGGGGCCGCGTGCGGGGCAGGGGTCAGCGTGCTGCTGGCGTCACTCACAGTTCGAAATCACCCAGGTCTTCGGCATTCACTTCGCTGTCGATCTGACCCACCAGATAGGAGCTCACTTCCACTTCCTGCGGGGCGACCTGCACGTTGTCGGACGACAGCCAGGTGTTGATCCAAGGGATCGGGTTCTGCTTGGCCCCGGCAAAGGCTGGCTGCAGACCCACCGCATTCATGCGCAGGTTGGTGATGTACTCCACGTACTGGCAGAGGATGTCCTTGTTCAGACCGATCATGGAGCCGTCCTGGAACAGGTACTCGGCCCACTCCTTCTCCTGAATGGCCGCTTCCTTGAACAGCTCGAAGCAGGCCTGTTCGCACTCGGCGGCAATCTCGGCCATCTCGGGGTCGTCCTGGCCGCTGCGCATCAGGTTCAGCATGTGCTGGGTCCCGGTCAGGTGCAGCGCTTCGTCGCGGGCGATCATCTTGATGATCTTGGCGTTGCCCTCCATCAGCTCGCGCTCGGCGAAGGCGAAGGAGCAGGCGAAGCTGACGTAGAAGCGGATTGCTTCCAGGGCGTTGACGCTCATCAGGCACAGATAGAGTTTCTTTTTCAGCTCGCGCAAGGTGATGGTCACGTCACGACCGGCCACCCGGTGGGTACCTTCACCGTGCAGGTGGTAGAGCGCGGTCGCTTCAATCAGATCGTCGTAGAAGTGGCTGATGGAGCCGGCGCGCTTCAAGATCTGCTCGTTGGTGACGATGTCGTCGAACACCTGGGCGGGGGTGTTGACGATGTTGCGGATGATATGGGTGTAGGAGCGAGAGTGGATGGTCTCCGAGAAGGCCCAGGTCTCGATCCAGGTTTCCAGCTCCGGAATGGAGACCAGCGGCAGCAGCGCCACGTTGGGGCTGCGACCCTGGATGGAGTCCAGCAGGGTCTGGTACTTCAGGTTGGAGATGAAAATGTGCTGCTCGTGGGGCGGCAGGGCCTGGAAGTCGATGCGGTCGTGGGAGACGTCCACCTCTTCCGGGCGCCAGAAGAAGGAGAGCTGCTTTTCGATCAGCCGTTCGAACACTTCGTGTTTTTGCTGGTCATAACGGGCCACGTTGACCGATTGGCCGAAAAACATCGGCTCCTTGAGCTGGTCGTTTTGGGTCTGGCAGAAAGTTGAATAGGCCATGGTTGTCGAATATCGCGAAGTAGGGGAAACAGGAGGGCGGGAGCTTGTCGCTCCCGCCCGGTTCATCAGATCTTGCAGGCGCCGCCGGCACAACCGTCATCTTGCAGATCGGTCTGGGCATCGTCCGCACCATCACGGGTGTTGTGATAGTACAGGGTCTTGAGGCCGTATTTGTAGGCGGTCAGCAAGTCCTTCAGCAGCTGCTTCATCGGTACCTTGTTGCCTTCGAAACGGGCGGGATCATAGTTGGTGTTGGCGGAGATCGCCTGATCCACGAACTTCTGCATGATACCGACCAGCTGCAGGTAACCATCGACGCTCGGTTGCTTCCAGAGCAGTTCGTATTGATCCTTCAGGCGGTCATACTCGGGCACCACCTGCTTGAGGATGCCGTCCTTGGAGGCCTTGACAGAGACCAGGCCGCGCGGCGGCTCGATGCCGTTGGTGGCGTTGGAGATCTGGCTGGAGGTCTCGCTCGGCATCAGGGCGGTCAGGGTGGAGTTGCGCAGACCCACGGTGCGGATCTCCTCGCGCAGCGCTTCCCAGTCCAGGTGCAGCGGCTCGTTGCACAGGTTGTCCAGATCCTTTTTATAGGTATCGATGGGCAGGATACCCTGGGCATAGGTGGTCTCGTTGAAGGCCGGGCAGGGGCCGAACTCGCGGGCCAGCTGCACGGAGGCTTTCAACAGGTAGTACTGGATCGCCTCGAAGGTGCGGTGGGTCAGCGCCAGACCGGAACCGTCGGAGTAGCGGGCACCATTCTTCGCCAGGTAGTAGGCGTAGTTGATGACGCCGATCCCCAGGGTACGGCGGTTCATGCTGCCCTTCATCGCGGCCTTGAGCGGGTAGTCCTGATAGTCGAGCAGGGCATCCAGGGCGCGCACGGCGAGATCCGCCATCTCTTCCAGATCTTCCAGCTTCTCGATGGCACCCAGGTTGAAGGCGGACAGGGTGCAGAGCGCGATCTCGCCCTCTTCGTCATCCACGTTGTTGAGCGGCTTGGTGGGCAGTGCAATCTCGAGGCAGAGGTTGGACTGGCGTACCGGCGCCACGCTCGGATCGAACGGGCTGTGGGTGTTGCAGTGGTCTACGTTCTGGATGTAGATGCGACCGGTACCGGCGCGCTCCTGCATCATCAGGGAGAAGAGATCGACCGCCTTGAGGGTCTTCTTGCGAATGCTCGGGTCCTGCTCGTACTTGACGTAGAGCGCTTCGAACTTGTCTTGATCCGCGAAGAAGGCATCGTACAGGCCCGGTGCATCGGACGGGGAGAACAGGGTGATGTCGCCGCCCTTGATGAGGCGCTGGTACATCAGCTTGTTGATCTGTACGCCGTAGTCCATGTGACGGACCCGGTTCTCTTCCACGCCGCGGTTGTTCTTCAGTACCAGCAGGCTCTCCACTTCGGTGTGCCACAGCGGATAGAACAGGGTGGCCGCACCGCCGCGCACGCCGCCCTGGGAGCAGCACTTCACGGCAGTCTGGAAGTACTTGTAGAAGGGGATGCAACCGGTGTGGAACGCTTCGCCACCACGGATCGGGCTGCCCAGACCACGGATGCGGCCGGCGTTGATGCCGATGCCGGCGCGCTGGGAGACATAACGCACGATGGCGCTGGCGGTGGCATTGATGGAATCCAGGCTGTCGTCGCACTCGATCAGCACGCAGGAGCTGAACTGACGGGTCGGGGTGCGTACGCCGCTCATGATCGGGGTCGGCAGCGAGATCTTGAAGGTCGAGACCGCATCATAGAAGCGCTTGATGTAGTCCAGACGGGTATCTTTCGGATACTTGGAGAAGAGGCAGGCCGCTACCAGGATGTAGAGGAACTGCGGGCTCTCGTAAATTTCGCCGGTGACACGGTTCTGGACCAGGTACTTGCCTTCCAGCTGCTTGACCGCCGCATAGGAGAAGTCCATGTCGCGCCAGTGATCCAGGTGCTGGTTCAGCTCCTCGAATTCGGCCTGGCTGTAGTCTTCCAGCAGGTGCTTGTCGTACTTGCCCATGTCCACCAGTTTGGCAACGTGCTGATAGAGATGGGGCGGCTCGAACTGGCCGTACGCCTTCTTGCGCAGGTGGAAGATGGCCAGGCGGGCGGCCATGTACTGGTAGTCCGGGCTTTGCTCGGAGATCAGGTCAGCAGCGGCCTTGATGACGGTTTCGTGGATATCGGCGGTACGGATGCCGTCATAGAACTGGATGTGGGACTTGAGTTCCACCTGGGAGACCGACACGTTGTCGAGACCCTCGGCAGCCCAGTCGAGCACGCGGTGAATTTTATCCAGATCGATGGGTTCTTTGTGGCCGTTACGCTTCGTCACAAACAAGTTCATTGGCTGATGACCTTTAGTTGATTCCCGAAAAACCATCGCACGGTGCTTGCCTCCAGGCCTTTGAGAGGCGTGGGAGGTGGGGACCTATTGTACGATGAATCACAAGATATAGTGTTATTTTGATTTCGAGCTACAAGATAGTGAGGTCGGCCCGGCTTTGCAATCTGTGGATAAGGGATTAGCTGTGGATAAATTGTGGGTGTTCCGCTCTGTGTTAGTGGACGCTCACAGCGAGTGGGTTTTCATCCGTCCGATCCGGTAAATGCAAGTCTGATGATCGAACATGGAAAATTTAAATAACTTTTTTTGCTTGCGAAAAGGGGGTGTTTTTACTAGCAAATTCAGCCTGATTATCCCTTGTGCAGCAAGGGTCAAAAGGTGTCCGATCTCGCCGCTTCCCTGCTTGTCAAACCGCCAAAACGGGGGATCGCCAGCGATCCCCCGTCGGTACTGCCAAGGCACTGCCGCGATCAGTCAACAGTGCTCATCTGGCCACCCTTTGGCGGTAAAGCTGCCTTTGTTATCCATCTCTGCTGCCTGCCTCCTGTACCAGGGTTGCCCGGCACGGGCTGGCAATCTCAGCCCAGCTCGTAGCGCAGCCAGTGGTGCAGGGCTTGCACGGTGTCAAAGTGCAGATCGGCGCCCCACTGGGCCGGATCCTCATCGTCATTGAGATAACCCCAGCCGGCGACGGCGGTGCGCATGCCGGCGTTGCGGCCAGCCTCGATGTCGCGCACGTGATCCCCCACATAAAGGCAGTGGCTCGCCTCGACGCCAAGCTGGTCGCAGGCAAAGTACATGGGGGCGGGGTCGGGCTTGCGCACCGGCAGGGTGTCGGCGCTGACGGTGACACCGCAACTGGCCAGCGCCGGCAGGGCCGCCAGCAGCGGTTCGGTGAGAAAGCCCGGCTTGTTGGTGACGATGCCCCAGGGCAGCTGCTTCTCGTCGAGCCACTCGATGAGATCCACCATCCCCTCATAGGGGCGGGTGCCGACGCAGAGGTTGGCGGCGTAGTAGTCGAGCAGGGCGGTGCGAAGGCGGGTGGCGCCCAGCTCTTCCAGCAGTTCGTCACCAAGACCGGCCCTGAGCAGCCCGAGCGCCCCGTGGGAGGTGGTCTGACGGATGATGTCGTCAGAGAGGGGGGCGAAGCCTTCGTTTATCAGCACGTGGTTGACGGCGGCGCCAAGGTCTGGCGCGGTGTCCAGCAGGGTGCCGTCCAGATCGAACAGCACGCAGCCAAGGGGCGCAGCAGAGTGAGTCATCATCAGCCTTGCTCCGGGCGCTCGAACGCCACCATGTAGTTGACGTCGACGTTGCGACCGAGCTTGAAGCTGTTGGAGAGCGGCGCGTAGTGCACCCCACTCATGTCCCGTACCAGCAGGCCAGCCGCCTCACCCATGCGACACAGTTCGGCGGGGGTGATGAACTTCTTGTGGTCGTGGGTACCCTTGGGCACCATTTTCATCAGGTACTCGGCGCCAAGGATCATCATCAGATAGGCTTTCGGGTTGCGGTTGATGGTGGAGACGAACACCTTGCCGCCCGGGCGTACCAGGGTGGCGATGGCGCGCAGCACGGAGGCGGGATCCGGCACGTGCTCCAGCATCTCCATGCAGGTGACCACGTCATACTGGCCGGGGGCCTCATCGGCGTGAGCCTCGGCGGTGATCTGGCGATACTCGAGCTCCACTCCCGCCTCGAGGGCATGGAGGCGGGCGACCCCGAGGGGCTCCTTGCCCATGTCGATGCCGGTGACCTTGGCACCCCGGCGAGCCATGCTCTCGGCGAGAATGCCGCCGCCGCAGCCGATGTCGAGGATGCGCTTGCCAAACAGGCCGCCGCTCTTGTCGGTGATCCAGTCAAGGCGCACCGGGTTTATCTGGTGCAGCGGCTTGAACTCTCCCTCCATGTCCCACCAGCGGGAGGCGATGGCTTCGAATTTGGCAATTTCTGTCAGATCGACATTGGCATCACTGTGCATTTTTTGATGATCCTGTGGCAAGGGCGCGCAGGCTGGGTGGGGCGCGCGCAATCTGTTGTCCTGGCGGGCATTATAACGGACGGACTTTGTCACACCAGCCCGACTTGTTACCGGATTTGTGGCTTAAGGTATTTGGCTCAGTGTGTTACCATGTCGCGCTGTTTAAGCCAAAGAACAACTAATTAGGGATTAAGGCTTTCTATGAGCGATCTGGCCAGAGAGATCACGCCGGTCAACATCGAAGAAGAGCTCAAGAGTTCCTATCTTGATTACGCCATGAGCGTGATCGTAGGACGAGCTCTGCCGGATGTGCGTGATGGCTTGAAACCGGTTCACCGCCGCGTTCTGTATGCAATGAACGAGCTGGGGAACGACTGGAACAAGCCCTATAAAAAATCGGCCCGTGTGGTCGGTGACGTAATCGGTAAATATCACCCGCACGGCGACATTGCCGTGTATGACACCATCGTTCGCATGGCGCAGGATTTCTCCATGCGTTACATGCTGGTCGATGGTCAGGGCAACTTCGGTTCGGTCGACGGCGACAGCGCCGCCGCCATGCGTTACACCGAAGTGCGGATGGCCCGCATCTCCCACGAGCTGCTGGCCGATCTGGACAAAGAGACCGTGGACTGGGTGCCGAACTATGACGGCACCGAGATGATCCCGGCTGTCATGCCCACCAAGGTTCCCAACCTGCTGGTCAACGGCTCCTCCGGTATTGCGGTGGGCATGGCGACCAACATTCCGCCTCACAACCTCACCGAGATAGTCAACGGCTGTCTGGCGTTGATCGAGAACGGTGACCTCACCATCGACGAGCTGATGACCTACATCACCGGCCCGGATTTCCCCACTGGTGGCATCATCAACGGTCGTTCCGGCATCGTGCAGGCGTACCGTACCGGTCGTGGCTCCGTCTATGTGCGTGCCAAGGCCGAAGTGGAGGTGGACGAGAAGACCAGTCGCGAGACCATCATCGTTCACGAGATCCCCTATCAGGTGAACAAAGCGCGGCTGATCGAGAAAATCGCCGAGCTGGTCAAAGAGAAGAAGATCGAGGGTATCAGTGCCCTGCGCGATGAGTCCGACAAGGACGGCATGCGCATCGTTATCGAGATCAAGCGCGGCGAGTCCGGCGAGATTGTGCTGAACAATCTCTACAAGCACACCCAGATGCAGACCACGTTCGGCATCAACATGGTGGCGCTCGATAACAACCAGCCCAAGGTGATGAACCTCAAAGAGATCCTGGATGCGTTCCTGCTGCACCGCCGTGAAGTGGTGACCCGCCGGACCGTGTTCGAACTGCGCAAGGCGCGGGATCGGGCGCACATCCTGGAAGGCCTTGCGGTGGCGCTGGCCAACATCGACCCGGTCATCGAGCTCATTCGCCACAGCGCGACCCCGGCCCGACGCGAAAGCGGGCCTGGTTGCCCGCGGCTGGGAGCTCGGCAACGTGGCCTCCATGCTGGAAAAAGCCGGTGACGACGCAGCCCGCCCCGAGTGGCTGGAACCCGAGTTCGGCATCCGCGAAGGTCACTACTACCTGACCGAGCAGCAGGCCCAGGCCATCCTTGACCTGCGTCTGCACAAGCTGACCGGCCTCGAGCACGAGAAGATCCTGGAAGAGTACCAATCTCTGCTGGATCTCATCGCCGAGCTGCTGTTCATCTTGGCGAGCCCGGTGCGACTGATGGAAGTGATCCGTGACGAACTGCTGGCCGTGCGCGAGCAGTACGGCGACGAGCGTCGTACCGAGATCAGCATGTCCAGTGCCGAGATCAACATCGAAGATCTGATCACCCCGGAAGACGTGGTCGTGACCTTGTCTCACCAGGGTTACGTGAAGTATCAGCCGCTCTCCGACTACGAGGCCCAGCGCCGCGGTGGTCGTGGCAAGTCGGCCACCCGGATCAAGGAAGAGGACTTTGTGGAGCGTCTGCTGGTGGCCAACACCCACGACACCATTCTGTGCTTCTCCACCCGTGGCAAGGTCTACTGGCTCAAGGTGTATCAGCTGCCGGAGGCGTCCCGTGGCGCCCGCGGTCGTCCGATCATCAACCTGCTGCCGCTGGATGAGGGTGAGCGCATCACCGCCATTCTGCCGGTCAAGGAATATGACGCCGACAAGTATGTCTTCTTCGCTACCGCCAACGGCACCGTGAAGAAGACCAGCCTGTCTGACTTCAGCCGTCCGCTCTCCTCCGGTATCCGTGCCATCAACCTCAAAGAGGGTGATGAGCTGATCGGGGTGGACATCACCGATGGCAGCAACGAGATCATGCTCTTCTCCGATGCGGGCAAGGTGGTTCGCTTCGCGGAAGGCAGCGGTCGCGCCGATGCCGATGCCACTGACGAAGTCGACACCGACGACGACGCCGGCAACGATGATGATGGCAGTGACAACGGCGAAGGCACCGAAAGCAAGGGCACCTTCAAGGGCGTACGTCCCATGGGTCGTACCGCTGCCGGCGTGCGCGGTATCAAGCTGGGCGCCGGTGACAAGGTGGTCTCCCTCATCGTGCCCCGTGGTGATGGTGCCATCCTCACCGCCACCGAGAACGGTTACGGCAAGCGCACCGCGCTGGACGAGTACCCGACCAAGAGCCGTGGTACCCAGGGCGTCATCTCCATCAAGGTGGATGAGCGCAACGGCAAGGTGATCGATGCGATCCAGGTCGAAGATACCGACCAGATCATGCTGATCACCAACGGCGGTACCCTGGTTCGTACCCGGGTGTCCGAGGTGAGCGTCATCGGCCGCAACACCGGCGGTGTGCGTCTGATCCGTACCGGTGAAGACGAGACCGTGGTTGGCCTGCAGCGCGTTGCCGAGAGCGACGAAGACGAAAACGAAGTGCTGGCCGTTGAAGGGGAGGTGTCTGAAGGCACCGACACCGCAGCGGACGCTGGCGCCGTCGATACCGGGGAGGCGGGCGACGAGTAATCGTCCCCCTTTGTCCGGTGCAAAAGAGCGACCTTGATGGCCGCTCTTTTTTTGTCCGCCTCACCGCAGGCTCTCCCCGTCCTTGTGCTTGCCCAGCAGCTCTCTTCTCTGCTGCCCGGCTCCGTCTGCCTTGCATGCAGCCCTGCCTGCCACGGCGTCATCTTCCTGATATGCAGGGCTGGCCCCATCGCATCAACACGATTCCTTCACTCGGCTGTCATGGCCCTGTCATGACGGCCAGCCATGCTGCCTGCGTTGAATGAGGCCACCACAGAGGCAGGCATCGCTTGCCAGGAGCACTGTTATGACGAGCTGGGTAATGTGGGAGATCTGGTGGAGCCGGATGTGGGGAGGGCAGGAGAAGGCGCGCCTTAGAGTGGATGAGGAGGAGGTGGCGCACGAGCCATCCCGCCTGCCTGCGGAGCTGATTGCACAGCGCCATCCAGCGGGAAGCTGCCCGCCGAGACCACGGGGCTGACGGCACTCAGAACAGACGCAACTGCTCGCCCGGGCGGATGAAGGCGGCTGTATTGAGTGCAATATGGCGCTTGCCCAGTTGCAGCCGCCTGCTGATCAGGCGAAAGCGCTGGGCGAGCAGGTCGGCAAACTGCCCTTCACCTCGCATGCGGCTGCCAAAGGTGGCGCTGTTGAGTGCGCCACCCCGGCTTGCCCGCAGCTGGTTGAGGATCGCCTCTTTCTGGCCGGGATAGTGCGTATCGAGCCAGTCGCAAAAGAGGGGGTGAGCTCGTGGGGCAATCGCAGCAAGATGTAATCCGCACAGCCCGCCCCGGCGTCGACGGCGGCCTTGATGATCTGTTCCAGTTCCGGCTCGTTGAGCCTGGGGATCATGGGGGCAGCGAGCACGCCGACCGGCACACCGGCCTTGGCCAGTCGTTCGATCACCTTGATCCGCCCAACCCCCGTGCTGGCCCTGGGCTCCAGCTGTCGCCTCAGCGTGTCATTGAGGGTGGTGACCGACACCATCACCTGGCATAACCCTTCCCGGGCCAGCTCGGTCAGCAGATCGAGGTCGCGCAGGATCATGGCGCTCTTGGTGATGAGTCCTACCGGATGGCGATGAGCCAGCATCACCGTCAGGAGTGCGCGAGTCAGGCGATAGTGGTGCTCGATGGGTTGGTAGGGGTCGGTATTGGCCCCCAGTACGATGGTTTGTGGCTGATAGGCTGGCTTGGCAAACTCCCGTCGCAGCAGCTCGGCAGCATTGATTTTGGCAAACAGCTTGCTCTCGAAATCCAGCCCGGGGGAGAGCTCAAGGTAGGCGTGGCTGGGTCTGGCATAGCAGTAGATGCAGCCATGCTCGCACCCCTGATAGGGATTGATGGAGCGACCGAAGGGAAGATCCGGCGAATCGTTGTAGCTGATGATGCTGCGGGCGTTGATCTCCGTCACCTCGGTGCGGGGAGCGCTGGCGGCAAATGCCGCGTCCCAGTCGCTCTGACTCCAGCCGTCGTCAACGGTTTCGATTTGCGGGCCGCTGAAGCGGTGCTCGACATTGTGGTTCGCGCCTCGTCCTGCCATCACATCACCAATGCACTGTTTATATATACAGTTATTTTGCTGTGTAGCCCGTCAAACTGCAAGTTCGCAAAGAGCGACCCCATGAAAGAGGGTGAACCCGGGTGATCTCCTGCTTGATCTGTTGCTACATTTCGTTTACATAGACGAAATGCGAACCAGATCACGGAAAATGTCATGCAACCTACTACCGCCCGCTGGCTCTTCATCGCCCTCATTGCGCTGGTCATCTGGCGTCTGATCCCGCTCTCCACCGAGCAGGAGCTGGCCTCGGCCAATCGCGCCTGGCGTACCGGTCACTTCGATGAGGCGACCCGGATCTGGTCGCCGCTGGCCGAGCAGGGCCAGCCACGAGCCCAGGCCTTGATGGGCTGGAGCCATGAAGTGGGGCAGGGGAGCGAGCAGGATATCAGCCGGGCCATCACGCTCTATCGTCAGGCGGCGCAGGCGGGGGATGCCTTCGGCCAATACCGGCTCGGGGAGGTCTACCTGCGGGGGGCCGGGGTGAAGCGGGATCTGCACGAGGCGTTTCACTGGATGGAGCTGGCAGCCAAGAACGGCGATGTCCCCGCCATGTTGAAGGTGGGCGTGCTGCATCTGATGGGGGTCAGCGGGCGGGTCGATCTGCCCCGTGCCAAGGAGTGGCTCTATCAGGCCGCCAAGCAGGGCAATCAGCTGGCGCTCAAGGTGCTGCAGGAGCTGGAACTGGCACAGGAGGGGAGCTCCACGTTCGACTTCAACTGGCAGTCTCTGCTGGGGGAATAGCTGCCAAGCACTTCACCTGACTGTAGAAAATCTCAGCAAATCCGATACAGCCCTGCCTACTTCTGGTAGCATGGTCCGGTTTTTGGTTTGTCTTGCGACGTTGAACGGGTTGTTTGCGTCGTAGGGCGCCTTCGCAAAGTGCTGTGGAGAGCCAGAACATCACCCATTTTTGAATGAATCTTTCCATCCCGCATGTGCCCTTTGGTAGGGGGCACCACTGTATAAGGAAACACACAATGCCAATCATTACTCTGCCTGATGGCAGCCAACGTCAATTTGCCCACGCCGTTTCCGTCATGGATGTGGCCGCGGACATCGGTCCCGGTCTCGCCAAGGCGTGCATTGCCGGTCGGGTAAACGGTGAACTGGTGGATGCCTGCGAGCTGATCGAAGCCGATTCCTCCCTGGCCATCATCACCGCCAAAGACGAAGAAGGTCTGGACATCCTGCGCCACTCCTGTGCGCACCTGTTGGGTCATGCCATCAAGCAACTCTGGCCTCAGACCAAGATGGCCATCGGTCCCGTCATCGACAACGGTTTCTACTACGACATCGATCTCGACCGCACCCTGACCGACGAAGATCTGGCTGCGCTGGAAGAGCGCATGCTGGCGCTGGCCGCCAAGGATTACGACGTCATCAAGAAAAAGGTCTCCTGGCAGGAAGCACGCGACGTGTTTGAAGCCCGTGGCGAGACCTACAAGGTCGAGATCCTGGATCAGAACATTGCCCGTGATGACCAGCCCGGTCTGTATCATCACGAAGAGTACATCGACATGTGTCGCGGCCCGCACGTGCCCAACATGCGTCACTGCCACCACTTCAAGTTGCAGAAGATGTCCGGCGCCTACTGGCGCGGCGACTCCAACAACAAGATGCTGCAGCGCATCTACGGCACCGCCTGGGCCGACAAGAAGCAGCTCAAGTCTTACCTGCAGCGTCTGGAAGAAGCTGCCAAGCGCGACCACCGCAAGATCGGCAAGCAGCTCGACCTGTACCACATGCAGGAAGAAGCGCCCGGCATGGTGTTCTGGCACAACGATGGCTGGACCATCTTCCGCGAGCTGGAGACCTTCATCCGCGGCAAGCTCAAAGAGTACGACTATCAGGAGGTGAAAGGCCCCTTCATGATGGATCGCGTGCTGTGGGAGCGTTCAGGTCACTGGGAGAAATATGCCCAGGCCATGTTCACCACCCAGTCCGAGAACCGCGAGTACGCCATCAAGCCGATGAACTGCCCGGGTCACGTGCAGATCTTCAACCAGGGTCTGAAATCCTATCGCGATCTGCCGCTGCGCATGGCCGAGTTCGGCTCCTGCCACCGCAACGAGCCGTCAGGCTCCCTGCACGGCCTGATGCGGGTACGTGGTTTCACCCAGGATGACGCGCACATCTTCTGTACCGAAGAGCAGATCATGGAAGAGGTGTCTGCCTGTATCCGCATGGTCTACGACGTCTATGGCACCTTCGGCTTCGAGAATATCGTGGTCAAGCTCTCCACTCGTCCGGAACAGCGTATCGGCTCCGATGAAGCTTGGGATCGTGCCGAGGCCGCGCTGGCCGAAGCCCTGGTACTGAACGGCCTGAAGTACGATCTGCAGCCGGGTGAGGGGGCCTTCTACGGTCCCAAGATCGAATTTACCCTGCACGATTGTCTTGATCGTGCGTGGCAATGTGGTACCGTGCAGCTCGATTTTGCCCTGCCGGGCCGTCTGGGCGCCACCTACGTGGGTGAAGACAACGAACGTCATGTTCCCGTGATGATCCACCGCGCCATTCTGGGTTCGCTGGAGCGTTTCATCGGGATCCTTACCGAAGAGTACGCCGGACTGTTCCCGACCTGGCTGGCACCGACTCAAGCCGTGGTCATGAATATCACCGACAATCAGGCCGATTATGCAGTGAAAGTAGCCAAAGCATTGAATGATGCGGGCCTTCGCGCAAAAGCGGACTTGAGAAATGAGAAGATTGGCTTTAAAATCCGCGAGCATACTTTGAAGCGAGTACCCTTCATGCTGGTCTGCGGCGATAAAGAAGTAGAAGCCGGCAAGATTGCAGTGCGTACTCGTAAAGGGGCTGACCTGGGCACTTATCCTGTTGAAGAGCTGATTGCTCTGTTGACCCAGGAAGTTCAGACCCGCGGACAAAAGAAAGTGGAGGAATAAGCTATAAAAGGCGGAAAAAAACTGGGCAAGCAACCGCAAGCCCGCGCTCACCGGATCAACGAAGAGATCCGTCTGAAAGAAGTTCGTCTGACTGGTCTGGATGGTGAAGCCATTGGCATCACCTCCATCCAGGATGCCCTGAACTTGGCCCTTGAGGCCGGAGTGGATCTGGTCGAGATCAGTCCGAACGCTGAGCCGCCCGTTTGCCGGATCATGGATTACGGCAAATTCCTCTACGAAAAGAGCAAGACCACCAAAGAACAGAAGAAGAAGCAGAAAGTCGTCCAGGTCAAGGAAATCAAATTCCGTCCTGGCACCGACGAAGGCGACTATCAGGTAAAACTACGCAACCTGGTTCGCTTTCTGGAAGACGGGGACAAGGCAAAGGTCACCCTGCGCTTCCGTGGTCGTGAAATGGCCCACCAGGAACTTGGTATCAAGGTTCTGGAGCGCGTCAAGAACGATCTGGAAGAGCTGGCCGTAGTCGAATCGTTCCCGAAAGTCGAAGGCCGTCAAGCTGTGATGGTCCTCGCACCTAAGAAGAAATCTTAAGGCCCACAAGAAATTGACTCATGGGGCCAGCCCCATGAGTCGGTTCGCCTTGCGATTTTGTTGTCACTCACAATGCGGAGTATGAAATGCCGAAGATGAAAACCAACCGGGGCGCCGCAAAGCGCTTCAAGAAGACTGGCTCAGGTCGCTTCAAGTGCAAGCACAACCACCTGCGTCACATCCTGACCAAGAAGAGCAGTAAGCGTAAGCGTCAGCTGGGACCGAAGTTCTTTGTTTCCGCTGCCGACCACAAACGTGTTGTCGCTTGTCTGCCGTACGCATAAGGGGGGATGTGAAAAATGCCAAGAGTTAAACGTGGTGTGACCGCTCGCGCTCGTCACAAGAAAGTAATGAAAGCCGCCAAGGGTTACTACGGCGCCCGTTCCCGCGTCTACCGCGTAGCGGTACAAGCGGTAACCAAAGCTGGTCAGTATGCCTACCGTGACCGTCGCCAGAAAAAGCGTCAGTTCCGTCAACTGTGGATTGCGCGTATCAACGCAGCAGCCCGTCAGAACGGTCTGTCCTACAGCCGTCTGATCAACGGTCTGAAGAAGGCTTCCATCGAGATCGATCGCAAGATCCTGTCCGATATCGCCGTTCACGACAAGCTGGCTTTCACCGCCCTGGTTGAAAAGGCCAAAGCAGCTCTGGTCTAATCCGGTTCTGTTATAAATGCTAAAAGGAGGCCTAGGCCTCCTTTTTTGTTGTCTGTCATTTACCGTCTGCAGACGGTGATGACTCGACCATCATGATTGCCATACATATGGCTCCATATGCCATCAAACACAAATTGTGTAGCCAATCACGAAGAAGAAGCCGGTCCGGCTCTAAGCCCTACTTGATAACAAAATGATTTCTAGGGAGAAAAGGGCACCTTAACTATGGTCAGTGAAGGGGCTTTTTTTGTATTATTCCCCTCTTGACCTTATTTAGCCTAAAGGCTCCTGTACCGGGAGTGGTGACGAGGAAGACATGCAACAGCTTGAAGAAGTAGTCGGCCAAGCCAGGGCCGAAATTGAGGGCGTAAGCGACATCGCCGCCCTTGACGAAATCCGGGTCAAATATCTGGGTAAAAAGGGCTTTTTTACCGAGCAGATGAAGGGCCTGGGCGCCCTGTCCGCTGAAGAGCGTCCCGCCGCGGGCGCCGTGATCAACCAGGCCAAACAGCAGGTTCAGGATGCCCTGAACGAGCGTCGTGAAGCCCTTGAAATCGCCGTGCTCAACCAGAAGCTGGCCGCGGAGACCATCGACGTCAGCCTGCCGGGCCGCCGCATCGAGAATGGCGGTCTGCACCCGGTGACCCGCACCATCGAGCGCATCGAGCGCCTGTTTGGCGAGATGGGCTTCAAGGTTGCCCGTGGCCCCGAGATTGAAGATGGCTTCCACAACTTCGATGCGCTGAACATCCCGGCTCACCACCCGGCGCGTACCGATCACGATACCTTCTACTTCAATCCTGATTTGATGCTGCGTACCCACACCTCCGGTGTGCAGATCCGCACCATGGAACACCAGCAGCCACCGATCCGCATCATCGCGCCGGGCCGCGTCTATCGTAACGACTACGACATGACCCACACCCCGATGTTCCACCAGGTCGAAGGCCTGCTGGTCGACGAGCATGCCAGCTTCACCGAGCTGAAAGGGATTCTGCACGATTTCCTGCGCAACTACTTCGAGGAAGATCTGACCATTCGCTTCCGTCCTTCCTACTTCCCGTTCACCGAACCCAGCGCCGAAGTGGACGTGATGGGCAAGAACGGCAAGTGGCTGGAAGTGCTGGGCTGCGGCATGGTGCACCCGAACGTGCTGCGTTCGGTCGGCATCGATCCGGAAAAATACTCCGGCTTTGCCTTCGGCATGGGCGTTGAGCGCCTGACCATGCTGCGTTACGGGGTCAACGACCTGCGTGCCTTCTTCGAAAACGACCTGCGCTTCCTCAAGCAGTTCAAGTAAGGGCGAGAGAACATGAAATTCAGTAAATCCTGGGTGATGGAGTGGGTCCGCACCGAGTTGAGTGACAATGCACTGGCCGAGCAGATCACTATGGCCGGTCTGGAAGTGGACGCCGTGGAAGCGGTGGCCGGCCAGTTCAACAATGTGGTGGTGGGTGAAGTGGTCGAGTGCGCCCAGCACCCGGACGCCGACAAGCTGCGGGTGACCAAGGTCAACGTGGGCGAGGCCGAGCTGCTGGACATCGTCTGCGGTGCGCCGAACTGCCGTCAGGGCCTCAAAGTGTGCGTGGCCAAGGTCGGGGCGACCCTGCCGGGTGATTTCACCATCAAGAAGGCCAAGCTGCGCGGCCAGCCGTCCCACGGCATGCTCTGCTCCTTCAGCGAGCTGGGCATCGACGTCGAAGCCGATGGCATCATCGAGCTGCCGCTTGATGCCCCCATCGGGACCGATATCCGTGAATACCTCGCGCTCAACGACGTCAGCATCGACGTGGATCTGACCCCGAACCGTGCCGACTGCCTCGGCATCGCGGGTCTGGCCCGTGAAATCGGCGTGCTCAACAGCGTGGACGTGGTCGAGCCGACCTGGGCGCCAGCTGTTGCCACCATCGACGCTACCTTCCCGATCCGGGTTGAAGCGCCGGCAGATTGCCCCCGTTATCTGGGCCGTGTCATCAAGGGGCTGAACCTGCACGCCCAGAGCCCGCTCTGGATGCAGGAGAAGCTGCGCCGTGGCGGCATTCGTTCCATCGACGCCATCGTCGACATCACCAACTACCTGCTGCTGGAATACGGTCAGCCGATGCACGCCTTCGATCTGGCGACGCTTGAAGGGGAACTGGTGGTGCGTCGCGCCAAGGCCGACGAGCCCATGACCCTGCTTGACGGCAACGAGGTGAAGCTCAAAGAGACCACGCTCGTGATTGCCGATGCCAAAGGCCCTGCCTGCATGGCCGGCATCTTCGGCGGTGATCGCACCGGTGTCTCCGAGACCACCACCGACATCCTGCTGGAGTGCGCCTTCTTCGCGCCGCTCTCCATCACCGGCCGTGCCCGTGCCTACGGTCTGCACACCGACTCCTCCCACCGCTTCGAGCGCGGGGTGGATCCGGAGCTGCAGGCCAAGGTGATGGATCGTGCCACCCGTCTGCTGCTGGACATCTGCGGCGGCGAAGCGGGCCCGGTTATCGAGGTCAAATCCGATGCCCATCTGCCCAAGGCTGCCCCCATCAAGCTGCGTCGCACCAAGCTCGACAAGGTGATCGGCATCAGCGTGGCCGATGCTCAGGTGGTCGAGATCCTGACTCGCCTTGGCATGCAGGTCACTGTGGACGCCGACGGCTGGACCGCGCTGGCACCCTCCTGGCGTTTCGACATCGCCATCGAGGAAGACCTCATCGAAGAAGTGGCCCGTATCTACGGCTACAACAACATCCCGAACCTCAAACCCGCCGCCTCTCTGGCGATGGTGGAGCAGGCAGAAGGTCAGGTGACCTTGAAACGCGTGCGCGACCTGCTGGTTGATCGTGGCTTCCAGGAAGCGATCACCTACAGCTTCGTCGATCCCAAGGCTCAGCAGACTCTGTTCCCGCAGAGCGATGCCATCGTGCTGCCGAACCCGATCTCGGTCGAGATGTCCGCCATGCGCGTCTCTCTGTTCCCGGGTCTGGTGCAGGCTGTGGTTTACAACCAGAACCGTCAACAGCCGCGGGTGCGCCTGTTCGAACAGGGCCTGCGCTTCATCAAGGACGAGAATGCCGAGAACGGCATTCGTCAGGAGCCCATGCTGGCCGGCATCATCACCGGCAACCAGAGCGACGAGCACTGGGACATCAAGAGCCGCGCTGCCGACTTCTTTGATTTGAAAGGGGATCTGGAAGCGGTGCTGGATTTGACCGCCGAAGGGGCTACCTTCACCTTCGAACGTGCCGAGCACAGCGCCCTGCATCCGGGCCAGAGCGCGGCCATCCTGCGCAATGGCGTGGTCATCGGCCACATCGGCGTGATCCATCCGAGCCTCGAGAAGAAGCTGGGTCTGAAGAGCCGCGCCGTCATGTTCGAACTGGAGCTGGACAAGCTGACCCCGGCCAAGGTGCCGGTTGCTGCCGAGGTTTCCAAGTTCCCTGCCAACCGTCGTGACATCGCCGTGGTGGTTGATCGTCAAGTCCTGGCCGGTGATGTCCTCGCAGTAATTAAAAAAGTTGGCGGAAATCAGGTAGTTGGAATAAACTTGTTTGACGTATACCAGGGTGCTGGCATGGCAGAGGACAAGAAGAGCCTGGCCATCAGTCTTGTTCTGCAAGACACCCAGCGCACCCTGGAGGAGAAAGAGATTGCCGAGACCGTAGACAATGTCGTGCGGGCCCTTGGTGAAGAGTTGAATGCATCCTTGAGGGATTGATCTATGGCGCTTACCAAAGCCGACATTGCAGAGCACCTGTTCACCCAGCTCGGGATGAGCAAGCGTGAAGCCAAAGATATGGTGGAAGCCTTCTTTGAAGAGATCAGACAAGCGCTTGAGCGTGGTGAACAAGTCAAGATTTCAGGCTTCGGTAACTTTGATCTTCGTGAGAAGAACCAGCGTCCTGGACGTAACCCGAAAACCGGCGAAGATATTCCTATCAGCGCCCGGCGGGTGGTCACCTTCCGCCCTGGTCAGAAGCTCAAGGCCAGGGTCGAAAATGTTGAGCCCAACGAGTGACAAAAAGCCAGGCAGCCGCCTGGCTTTTATTTTTTCATGAGAAAAACCAGCCTATTGCTAGGTCTGCTGCTGGCCGCGCCACTGCAGGCGATGGATCTCCCCCTCTCCACGGCGGCCAAGGCGTATGCCGATGCCATCAAGTCGCTGACCATCTGCTATCCGGCGCTGATCCGGCCGCCTTATCTCGAGGAATCGGGAGGCTTACTGATTGATCAGATGGAGAGGTTGGCAGAGCAGCTTCCTTTTCCGCTCCTGCACGAGAAGCTGCCCAACTGGTCAGCGGTGCAGCGTGGCTTGCAGGAGGGGCGGTGCGATCTCATTCCCAATGTCGGCCCTTCGTTGCAGGCCCTGCCGGGCATGGCACTGAGCCGCGCCATGCTGGAGGCCGAATCCGCCATCCTCTATCGGGGGGCTCTGGAACGGGCGACCTTCCTGGTGTCCCCCATCTGGCAGGCAAACGAGGTACTGCATGCCCTCTATCCCCATTCAACCCAGTTGCCCCTGACCGAGGCGGACAACTGGTACGCGGCGCTGGCGGCGGGCAAGGGGACCGCCTATCTCGGTGACTACCTGCAACTGCGCTACCTGATGCGCGAATACCCGGATCAGGGGCTGCGGCTGCGTCGGCTGCGCAGCGATGAACTGGTGGTGAGCTACCGGCTGATGATGCGCGACCAGCCGGAACTGCGCGAGCTCATCGATACCGCCATCCGTTATCTGCCGCCCGGCGCCCTTTACAAGGACCTGGATCGCTATCTGGCGCAGGGGGAGCAGGACATCAACCCGCTTCACTTCACCGACAAGGAGCAAGCCTGGCTGGTTGGCACCTCCCGTGCCATCAAGCTGGTCGTCAACCCGGATTTCATGCCCTACAGCGGTCTCGACGAGCAGGGGGAGCTCAAGGGGTGGAGCGCCGACGTACTGCGGCAGGTGAGCCAGCAGACCGGCCTCAACTTCCACGTGATCCCAACCGCCAGCAAGGAAGAGGCGCTGGCGAAGCTGCGCAGCGGTGAGGCAGACATGATGGCCGGCCTGCTGGAAACGCCGGCGCTGACTGATGCCTTCGACTTCACCCGCATCATGGCGCTCAATCGCTATGCCCTGGTCAGTCGCAAGGCGAAGTCGTTCGACACGCTGGCGGCGGTGAAGGGCGACATAGTGGTGCCCGCCACCCTCTATGACGAAGGGATGTTGGCCCGGCTGGATGGCGAACATCATTGGCGCAAAAGTGACACCCTGGCGCAGGGGCTTGCGGCGGTGCAAAGCGGCGAGGCTGACGCCATGCTGGCCGAGCTCTACCAGCTGCAATACCCGCTTCGCAACAACCAGCTGGATGGACTGGATATCAGGGAGCTACCTCAACGCTTCGGGCTGGGGTTTGCCATCAGCCATCACAGCCCGCGACTCAGCGGGGTGATGGAGCAGAGCCTGATGGCCTTCACCAGCAGGCAGAATGACGATCTCAATCAGCGTTGGCGCCGGCTGGTGCTGACCCAGCAAGCCGGGGTCAGCTACGGGATCTGGCTGGGGTCGGTGTCGCTGGCGCTGTTGATCAGTGCTGGCGTTATCTGGCTGATCTGGCGCTCCCGCCAGCAGCTGGCCAGAGAGGTGAGCCAGCGTCAGGAGATTGAGCAGACCCTGGCGCTGGAGAGCCAGTTCAGGGAGTCCCTGTTCCAGGCGCTGCCGGTGCCGGTGTTTCTGCGGGACAATCAGGGCGAGATCATCAAGCGCAACAAGCAGGCTAAACGGCTGGAGGCTCGCTATCTGGCCGAGCTGCACCTGCCAGAGGCCCAGTTGCAGGGGGGCGAGGGGGAGATGGCCCTGGGCGATCAGGTCTACTCCTATGCCCAGATCCCGCTTCAGCTCGGCAAGCAGTCGCCGGCGGGGGATCTCATCGCGCTCTCCAACATCAGCGCCCTGCGCGAGCGCACTCGCTTGCTGCGCCAGGCCGAGCGCCGCCTGCGCGCATTGACCAATACGGTGCCCGGGGTGGTGATCCAGTTCCTGCTGCAGCGGGAAGGCATCGCCCAGGTAGAGTTCATCAGCCGTGGCAGCTACGAGCTGCTGGGGCTGGCCAGCCAGCAGATCCGCCGCAATCCCGGTCAGGCGCTGGGCCGGCTGGATCAATATGACAGGCGCAAGATGCAGATCCCCATGCTGGAGATGCTGCAGGCCGGTCAGCCTTTTTCCTACGCGCTGCGCTATGAACACCCGGGCAAGGGCACCCGCTGGCTGCAGTTCTACGGCCGGGGACGCAGCCAGTCCGAGCTTGGGTGGCGGGTGTACGGGGTGGTGCAGGATGTGACGACCCGGGTCGAGCAGGAGCAGGCGCTGCAGGCCTCCCATGAGCGGGCCGAGCAGGCGGTGCTGGCCAAGGGGCGTTTCCTCGCGGCGGTGAGCCACGAAATTCGTACCCCCATGAACGCCATTCTGGGGCTGCTGGAGTGGCTCAGCCACACCTCCCTCAATGCCGAGCAGCGCTCGGCACTGGCCCACGTCCGCCAAGCTGGGGACGAGCTGCTGGGCCTGCTCAATGACGTGCTCGATTTCAGTCGCAACGAGAACCGGCAGCTGGCGCTCTCGCCCCAGCCCACCGATCTGGTGGATTTGTGCGAGCACGTGGCGGCCGTGCACTGGTCCAAGGCCCGCTCCAAGCGACTGCAACTGCGGCTGGATCTCGATCATCGACTGCCCGCCCAGGTGGAGCTGGATCCCCACCGGGTGCAGCAGGTGCTGCACAACCTGCTGGCCAATGCCATCAAGTTCAGCTCCCGTGGCGAGGTGGTGCTGTGGGCCCGCCGTGCTGGCTCCCAGTTGTTGTGCGGAGTGGACGACGAGGGGCCCGGTATCAGTGCCGAGCTGCTGCCGCGTCTGTTCCTGCCCTTTGAGCAGGGCGGGGAGGCGGGTCAGCCGCGGGCCCAGGGCACCGGGCTCGGACTTGCCATCTGTCGCCAGCTGATGGAGCAGATGGGGGGCGAGATCCGGGTCGAACCGCGGCCGACCGGCGGCAGCCGCTTCCTCTGTGCGCTGCCACTGGTGTTGCTGCAGGAGATGCCGCGCTGGCGGCCAAGGGTGGCCAGCGTGCATGTGCAACTCGGCGGGGCGGAGCGGGACTATCTGCTGCCCTGGCTGGGCGAGCTCGATTTGCAAGACGATCCGGCCGGCCCGGTATTGAGCGTCCGGCTGGATGAGCAGGGGCTACGCTACTGGGACTGGCAGGGGGAACCCTGGGTGCCAGGCTCGGTGGTGAGTCTGATGCAGCCAAGGCTGGTGCCCTCTAGCCAGGGCATGATCACGCTGCCGGGGCAGGGGATGCGGGTGCTGCTGGTCGAAGATCACGAGGTGAACCGGGTGTTGATCAGCATGCAGCTGACCCAGCTGGGGGCCCGTGTGATCAGCGCCGCCAACGGCCAGCTGGCGCTCGACATCCTGCAGCATGAGACGGTCGATCTGGTGTTGACCGACCTGCAGATGCCGGTGATGGACGGGGCCGAGCTTTGCCGTCAGCTGCGTGACTCGCCGCGCTGGCAGCATCTGCCCACCTACGTCATCACCGCCGATCTCAGCGAGCAGGCGGCGGCGCAGCTGGCCAGCTGTGGTTGTCGCGGTCATCTGGACAAGCCGCTGCTGCTCAAAGATTTGGCCAATCTGCTGCGCAGCCTGGGCGAGCCCGACCAGGCACCAGCACCTGAGCCACCGGCTCAAAGCGATCTGCCGGCCCGAAGGGGAGGTCTGGGCTGCGCGGGAGGTGTCGCTGCTGGCGCCGGAGCTTATCCCGCTCTATCTGGACGCGACCGGGCAGGATCTGGCAGACATTGAGCGCTGCGTCACACAAGGGGACGAGATGGCGCTTGAAGCCGCTTTACACAAGATGAAGGGGGCAGCCAAAATGGTGGGGGCCACCCCGCTTGTTCAGGTGATCGAGCAGTGGAAACAGGATCCACGGCAACCCCTGCTACCCCCGCTGCGGCAAGCTCTGGATGAGGTGTGCCGGCGACTACGTGAGAGGCTCTGACATGATCATCACAGATGAAGAGTTACTGGCGTTGCTGAACTCGGAAGAGACGGACGAGCGCCTGTTCCACCCCGTGACCATCTATGCCCTGGATGGGGTCGCCTATCGGACGGCAAAAGCCGTCGCGCTGCCCGAGTTCGCCACCTTGCGCCGCACCCGCCCCGATGCCTGCTGGCAGTGGGAAGGGCTGTTTGCCGCCGGCGCCATCGCCCTGTTCGATCCCGACTCCCATGTGGGAGCTGACTATCTGCCACAGCTGACGGCGCAGGCCGAGGGTGTCTATCGCCTCACCGACGACTGGCTGGCGGGGGTCAATGGCCGCTACCTGGCGTGGCAGGAGTGGCTGGCCCAGACCCAGGTGCTGCTGCTGGAGGATCACCCGTTTCAGGGGGCCCACATCCAGCAGGAGGTCAAGGGACTGGGAGTGCCTTGCCAGTGGGTGCAGGATGGCAACGCCTGCATCAAGGCGCTGGCCGGCGGCGAGGTCAAGCTGCTGGTGAGTGATCTCAGTCTGGTGGAGCAGGATGCCATCAGCCTGCTGATGAGCCAGCCCCAATACCAGCACAGTTGCTTGCCCATCGTGCTGCTCTCCGCCCACGATCAGACTCTGATCGACGGAGCCCGCCGCCTGCTGCACGACGCCGGTTTCAACGTGCTGGCCGCCCTGGCCAAACCGCTGCAGGCCGACGATCTGCTGCGGCTGCTCAAGACGCTCTATCTGGGGCCACAGCGCCAACGCAGGTTGAGTGGCCTGCGCCGCACCATCCGCACCTGGCAGGGGGAAGAGAAAGGGTTGCTCGGGCTCTTGTCCGATCCTCCGTCGCCTTTGCCGATTTGGCTGGCAGTGACCGGCTTGCCGCCGCGCTGGGAGCGGGTGCGCGAATGGCTGGTCCAGCAGGGCAGGGAGCCCGGCGAGCTCACCCTGCTCATCCACCGGCGCGACCACCTGCTGAGCCAGGCGGAGCGTTTTGCTCTGGTGCTGCAGGCCAGTCTGGCGGGGGCCAAGCTGGCACTGCTGCTGGACAACGATCAACACATTCCGTTCGACTTGCTGGAGCGGATGCCGCTGCAGCACCTGCTGCTGGGACAGAGTCTGCTGCCCGGGCTGGAAGCCATGACCCCGGACTCCCTGCTGGGGCGCTTTATCAACCGGGCCAGGGAGCTCGGGATCGCCCTCTATCTGGACGATCCCTTCAACCTGCTGGACAGCAATCTGTGGCGCGATCAGGGCGTGGCGGGGCGCTGGTAGACGGTGGCCCGCTACCTCTGCTGGCCACCGGACGAGGCCCGGCTGCGACGCGCCCTGGCCGGCTGGCTGCATCCTCATTCGCGGGCAGCCCTGCCGCTGATGATGGAGGTGGGGGGCATTCCCTGCCGCTTGCAGGAGCTGGCGGGAGCCGATCCCGAGCGGATCAGGGCCGCCTATGGCGAGCTCAGTGAACAGAGTGTCTACCTGCGTTTCATGCGCGCCAAGCAGATCCCGAGTGACGAGCAGCTCGCCTTCTTCCTCGATTACCCCAAGGAGCACCAGATCGGGCTGCTGCTGACCGATGGTCAGGGGCGACCGCTGGCCCAGGCCCAGTCCATCCGGCGGCGGCTGCACCCGGATCGGGCCGAATTCTCCTGCATCGTCGCCGATCACTTCCAGCACCGGGGCGCGGGGCGACGCATCCTGCTGGCGCTGGCCTTGCTGGCGCGCGCTGAAGGCATTCGCGAGTGGACGGCGGAGGTGCTGCCCCAGAATCGCCCCATGCTGGCGCTGCTGCGCGGGCTGGGCTTGCCGCTTACTCTGGTGACGGGGCGGGAGCTGGTGTTCGTGCGACTCGATCTGAGCGTGCTCGACACCCTGTAACCGCGTCATAAGACCAAGGGCGAATAGGCCGGTTTTTCACCCTGTGCTAAGGTCAGCCAGAGAGGTTGTCAGAGGGAGTCAGTCATGGTGCAGTCAGCGAAACACATCGTCATTCTTACCGGTGCCGGGATCTCGGCAGAGTCGGGCATCAAGACCTTTCGCGCCTGTGACGGTCTGTGGGAAGAGCACAGGGTCGAAGACGTTGCGACGCCGGAGGGCTACGCACGGGATCCTGCCCTGGTGCAGGGTTTTTACAACTCCCGCCGCCACCAGCTGCAGCAACCCCACATCCACCCCAATCCGGCCCACTATGCGCTGGCCCGGCTCGAGCGCCTGCTGCCGGGCTGCGTCACCCTGGTGACCCAGAACATCGACAACCTGCACGAGAGCGCCGGCAGCAAGAACCTCATTCACATGCACGGGGAGCTGCTCAAGGCGCGTTGCCCGGGCTCGGGCCAGGTGATCGAATGGCGCGGCGATCTGCAGCAGGAGGAGCTGTGCACCTGCTGCCAGTTTCCCCAGCCGCTGCGCCCGCACGTGGTCTGGTTCGGCGAGATGCCGCTCGGGCTTGATCGCATCTACAGCGCGCTGGCCCAGTGCGATCTGTTCATCTCCATCGGCACCTCGGGCGCCGTCTATCCGGCGGCCGGTTTCGTGCACGAGGCGGGATTGAACGGGGCCCACACCATCGAGCTCAACCTCGAACCGAGCGAAGTGGGCAGCCAGTTTGACGAGAAGCGCTATGGCCCGGCATCGTTGCTGGTGCCGGCCTACGTGGATGAGCTGCTGCAAAGTTGCGGCGTCCACCAGCCAGCGCAGATCGAGGGCCACAACTGGATGGAGATGCGCGGTCCATGAGCTATTGTGCGACTGGACAGTTGCAATGAACCGGTGAAATCGCCACACTAGCAGCCACAAAAAATGGGACGCAGTTGGCGCAAATTACCATGACCGCAGTAAAGCAATGGATCGCTTTTTTCCTTCTTATGATGGCCAGTGCCGGCGCATCGGCCTCGATCCCCCTGATGACCCTGGTGCTGCCAAGTGGCCAGCAAGTGACCCTCGATGAGGCGGCCCTGTCCGCCCTGCCGCAGACCGAATTCACCACTACCACCCCCTGGACCCAGGGCTCCCACCACTATCGTGGGCCGACCCTGGCAGCCGTGCTGGCGGCGCAAGGGATCCTGGATGCCCGCAAGATCGCCGTCTCGGCCCTCAACGGCTATCAGCAGGTGGTGGATCTGGCCCTGTTCGACGGCGTGCCGCTGACTCTGGTGCGACAGGAGGACGGCAAGCCACTGACCCGGCGCAACAAGGGCCCGCTCTGGCTGCTCATTCCGTTCACAACCTATTCCAAGCTGGACGTGCCCGCCATCCACAACTGCATGGTGTGGCAGGTGACCCGCATCGAGATCCTTGATTGATGGGGCTATCCCGCCACAAGCTGTTGTTGGTTGCGGTGTCGCTGCTGTTTCTGCTCTCCTCGGGCAGCAGCCTCTATCTGCAGCATCGCCAGGAGCAACTGGTCGATACCTTCTACCGCAATATCCACTGGAACATCAGCCAGGTGATGCTGGAATCCCAGCGTTTCCTCTACGACCTGCAGCTCTACCGGGCCGGCAGGCTGGGGATGGAGACCCTGAGCCTGGATTACGATCTGCTGTGGAACCGGCTCGATATCTTTCTCATCAGCAGCGAAACCGCCGAGGCGCGCCAGCGGCACGGGCTTGGCAAGGCGCTGGCCGGACTGTTCGAGCAGATCAAGCAGCTCGAGCCCCAGATGGAGGCCGGCGCGCTGCAAGAGGGCGCTGAGCTTGCTCGCCTGCAGGAGGCGATCGCCAGCCAGACCCGCCTCATCGAGCAGATAGGGGATCAGATCCTCTCCGGTCAGGAGCGGGAGCGTTCGGTCAGCCAGATCCGCAGCAGCCTGTTCTGGTTGCAGATCTGGCAACTGATCCTGTTGCTGACTGGCGGCGCCCTGGTGGCCGCCCTCATTCGCGCCAATCTGGCGAATCGTCGGCTCGCCCTGCTCGATCCCCTGACCCGGCTTGGCAACCGCCGCGCCCTGCAGGAGCAGCTCTCCCGCGCCCTGCATGCCGGTGAGGCGAGCGCCTTGGTGGTGCTCGATCTCAAGCGCTTCAAGCAGGTCAATGATCTGCTGGGTTATCAGGTCGGTGATCGGCTGTTGCAGACGGTGGCCGACAAGCTGCAGCAGGCCCATAGTGGCCACGCCTACCGGCTCGGTGGCGACGAGTTCGCGGTGATGTTGACCCGAGCGGATGGCGCGCTGGAACCCCGCATCCATGAGCTGGTAAGCCTGCTCCATTTCGAGTTCGTGACCCGGGAGTGCAGCTTCGATCTTGCCTGTCGGCTCGGGGTGGCCAAGGCGCAGCAACAGGATGCCGGCCGGCTGCTGGATCAGGCCATCCTGGCCCTCAATCAGGCCAAGCGCAGCCGGGATGGGGACATCTGCTGGTTCGAACCGGCCATGCTGCAGCAGTTGCAGTTGAGTCAGCAGCAGCTTCATCAGCTGCGCGACTGGCTGGCCGGGCGCGAGCCTGCGCCACTGCGAGTGGCGTTGCAGGGGCTGACGGACGGGCAGGGCAACGACCTGTGGCAAATGACGCTCTACTGGCGTGAGCAGGGGGCGCCCTGTCCCATGCGCTGGCTGCAGGAGTGCGGCGTGCTGGGGCCCGTGCTGGCCAGGTTGCTGCAAGCGCACGAGGCGCAGCATACCGATGGTCGGGCCTTGTTGCTCCCGCTCGACAACCAGGCACAGCTGGCCCATGTCGTGGCCTATCTGCCGGACGCCTCCCGCACACCGCGGGTGCTGCTGGTGCCGACGCTGCTGCCGGATGCTGCCTTGCTGGCGGGATTGTGGCAGCAGGGTTGCATTCTGGCGCTCAGAGACATTGGCAGCGCCACCCCGGCCCAGCTGGCGGCCGGCTGGCCTGTTCGCTACTGGTTGCCAGATGACGCGGAGCACGGCGAGCTGTTGCAGCCGCTGGCCCGGCGACTGGGGCTGGTGCAGTTGCAGGTGCTGGCGGGCGGTGAGGCAAGGCAGCTGGCCTGAGCACAAAGAGCGGTATTGAACCGGCCAGAGACAAAACGCAGCAAGGCGACCCCAGGGTCGCCTTGCGCTTTATATTGCAGATAAATGTCAGGGGCGGGGGGCGCAGGAATCCCTGATCACCAGATCGGGGTCGACGGTGATCAGGTGGTCAGCCACCGCTTCGCCGTTGATGCGGGCCAGCAGGCGGGTGACGGCGAGGCGGCCCAGCTCCTCTTTGGGCTGGTTGATGGTGGTGAGTGGCGGCGACATAAATTCGGCCAGCGCCACATTGTCGTAGCCGACGATGGATAGGTCGCGCGGGATCACCAGCCCCGCCTGATGGGCGGCACTGATGGCCCCCATCGCCATCATGTCGTTGCAGACAAAGAGGGCAGTGGGCCGCTCGGGCAATGCCAACAGACGGGTCATCGCCAGATGGCCGCTGGCGCAGTCAAAGTCCCCCTCTTGGATCCAGTCGGGATTGACAGTGAGTCCTGCCTCCTGCAGCGCCAGCTCGAAACCTGCCTGGCGCTGGTTGGCGGGGGCGCGGCTGCTGGGGCCTGTGATGCAACCGATGGCGGTGTGGCCCAGCTCAATCAGATGGCGGGTCGCCAGATAACCGCCGTGGAAGGAGTTGTCGGCGATAAGATCCACATCTTCGCTGACCAGCCCCCAATCCATCACCACCACCGGCAGGCTCTTGAGCCAGTCGAGCTGATTGAACACCTCTTGTTGGCCTTCGCTACACATGATCAGCAGGCCATCGACCCGCTTGCGCAGCATCATCTTGAGGTAGGAGAGAGCGGTTTCTGCCTGCCCCTCGGTGTTGCCCAGCATCAGGTTGTAGCCCTGCTCGAAGCAGTAACGTTCCACCCCGCGCACCACTTCGGCAAAGAAGGGGTTGCTAGAGGTGGTGACCAGCATGCCGATACTGTTGGTCTCCTTCACCTTGAGGCTGCGGGCAACCAGACTCGGGGCATAGTTGAGCTCACGCATGGCGGCGAAGACCCGCTCGCGGGTTTCCTCGGCCACAAAGCGGGTCTCGTTGATGACGTGGGAGACGGTGGTGGTCGAGACCCCCGCCAGCGCCGCCACCTCCTTAATATTGGCCATCAGTGCCCCTGCGCAGTCTGCTCAAGCAGGAAGGTGTCGACCTCCTGCTTGTTCGGGATAGAGCTCTGGGCACCGAACCGGGTGACGGAGAGCGCCGCCGCCCCGTGGGCAAAGCGCACCGCGCTGTGGAAATCGGCACCCGCCAGTTCCGCCGCCAACAGGGCGCCGTTGAAGGTATCGCCCGCGGCAGTGGTATCCACCGCCTTGACTCGAAAGCCCGGGATGAGTTGTTGCTGCTGTGCGTTGCTGCAATAGACCCCTTGTGCGCCCAGGGTGATCATCACGTCCGCAATCCCCATCTGGTGGAAGCGGGCAGCCGCCTCGCGGGCGCTCGCTTCGTCGGTGACTTTGACGCCGGTCAACAGCTCGGCCTCGGTCTGGTTGGGGGTGATAAGGTCGACCAGCGCCAGCAGTTCGCTTGAGAGCGGACGGGCAGGGGCGGGGTTGAGCACCACCCGGGTGCCATGGGCGCGGGCCAGCCGTGCAGCCTCATGGACACTCTCGAGCGGCACTTCCAGCTGCAACAGCAGGGTGTGGGCGTCGGCGATCATCGCTTCGTGGTTTTTCACCACGGCAGGGGTGATGGCGCCGTTCGCCTCGGCGGAGATACCTATGCTGTTCTCCCCCTCATCGCTCACATAGATGATGGCGATGCCGGTCGGGAGCTTGGGATCGAGCTCGACGGCGCTAACGTCAATACCGTCTTTGGCAAAACCGCTCTTCATCTGGTGGCCGATGGCGTCATCACCGATGCGGGCGATAAAGGAGACGGGGGCGCCGAGGCGGGCGGCTGCAACCGCCTGATTAGCCCCCTTACCACCGGGCACCACCTGATAGCTGTGGCCGGTCAGGGTTTCACCCGGGCGAGGAAAGTGGGGAACGCGCAGCACGTGGTCTGCATTGACACTGCCCAGAACGACGAGACGATTCATGTTGACTACTCCTGATGCATCTTGGCTTGAACACGATGACTGAGTGAGTTCAAGCCGGGAGGCACCGTAATTGAGGGGAAAAAGGGGAGGCGAGCCTCCCCCTTGTGATTTATTTGCTGACCACTTGCAGCGGTACCGGAATGGATTTCTCGACCGGCTGACCCTTGAGCACCTTGTCGGCAGTCTCGACGCCGATGGCACCGATCAGCGCGGGCTGCTGGGCCACGGTGGCGGCCAGTTTACCCTTGGCAACGGCGGCTTTGCCATCGTCAGTGCCGTCGAAGCCGACGATCATCACCTCTTTACCGGCGGCCTGCACGGCGCGGATGGCACCCAGTGCCATCTCGTCGTTCTGGGCGAACACGGCCTGTACGGTCGGATGGGCCGCCAGCAGGTTTTCCATGACGTTCAGACCCTTGGTGCGGTCAAAGTCGGCGGGCTGGGAAGCCAGTACCTGCAGCTTGTTGGCCGCCACGGCTAGGGCAAAACCTTCGCCACGGTCGCGGGCGGCGGAGGTACCGGCAATCCCTTCCAGCTGAATGACCTTGGCACCTGTGCCCAGTTTTTCGGTGATGAAGTCACCAGCCAGCTTGCCGCCCGCCACGTTGTCGGAGGCAATGTGAGCCTTGACCTCACCCTGCGCGGCGCCGCGGTCCAGAGTCAGTACCGGGATGTTGGCGCGGTTGGCCAGACGGATGGCGTTGCCCACCGCTTCGGAGTCTGTCGGGTTGATCAGGATGGCGTTGACCTTGCGCACGGTAAGATCTTCCATGTTGGAGAGCTCTTTGGCCGGGTCATTCTGGGAGTCCAGCACCACCAGCTCGTAGCCAAGCTCCTTGGCCTTGGCTTCGGCACCCTCCTTCATGGTGACGAAGAAGGGGTTGTTGAGGGTGGAGACCACCATCGCCAGGGTATGGTCAGCAGCCTGGGCGGTGCCCAGCACGGACATGATGGCGGCAGCGAGCAGGGTATTGAGCTTTTTCATCATTTCATTCCTTGTGTGTGGCGTGTTTTACGTTGTTATCGGGTACTTTTGTTGTCGACCATCACGGCAAGCAAGATCACGCTGGCCTTGGCGATCATCTGGTAATAGGAGCTGACATCGAGCAGGTTGAGGGCGTTGTTCAGGAAGCCGATGATCAGCGCACCAATCAGGGTGCCCATGATGCGGCCCTTGCCGCCCATCAGGCTGGTACCACCCAGTACCACGGCGGCGATGGCGTCCAGCTCGTAACCCATGCCGGCGGTCGGCTGGGCAGAGGAGAGGCGGGAGGTGACGATAAGACCTGCCAGCGCCGAGAGCGCGCCGCATAGACCATACACCGCCAGCTTCACCCGATCCACATTGATGCCGGAGAGACGGGTGGCCGATTCGTTGCCGCCGAGGGCATAGATGTAGCGACCGAGGCGGGTGTGGTTGAGCATGAACCAGGCGAGCAGGAAGACGATGGCCATCAGCCAGATGGGCACCGGCAGACCGAGCAGATAGCCGGTACCCAGCCAGGCGAAGTGGTCGGCGCCATCACTGAAACCGGTGGAGATGGGGCGACCCTCGGTATAGACCATGGTGATGCCGCGCAGGGCGGTCATGGTGACCAGGGTGGCGATAAACGCCTGTACCTTGCCCTTGGCAATGATGAGGCCGCTGACGCCGCCAAGCAGGGCGCCGGCACCCAGGGTGAGGGGCACCACCAGCCAGATCGGCAGCTCCATCGCTACCATAGTCGCCGCTAGCGCACCGCACAGGGCCAGCACAGAGCCAACCGACAGATCGATACCGGCGGTGAGGATAACCAGCGTCATGCCGACCGCCATGATGGCGTTGACCGAGGTCTGGCGCAGGATGTTGAGCAGGTTGTCGACGCTGAAGAAGTTGGGGTTGAGCGCGGAGACGACACCAATCAGCACCAGCAGGGCGACCAGGGATTTGTTCTCGATCCACCAGGCCTTGTTCATGATGCCGCGGCGGGGAAGGGTTTGGGTTGTCATTGTGCTGCCTCTTGCTCTGCTTGCCACTGTTTACCGACTGCCGCCGCCATCAGTTTCTCCTGATTGGCGTCGCGGGTGTTGAACTCTGCGCTGATGCGCCCTTCGTGCATCACCATGATGCGATCGCTCATGCCGAGCACTTCCGGCATCTCGGAGGAGACCAGAATGATGCTCATCCCCTCTTTCTTGAACTGGTTGATAAGCTGATAAATTTCCTTTTTCGCCCCCACGTCGACGCCGCGGGTCGGCTCGTCGAGGATCAGCACCTTGGGCCGGGTCAACAGCCCCTTGGCGATGGCCACCTTCTGCTGGTTGCCGCCGGAGAGGAGTTTGATCAGCTGATCCTGACTCGGGGTCTTGATGTTGAACAGACGCACATAGTCGCTCACCGCCTGCCGTTCGGCCTTGCCGTCGATCTTGCCGTTGCTGATGAACTCGTCGAGGGCGCACAGACTCATGTTTTCGCGCACCGACAGCTCCAGCACCAGCCCATCACCTTTGCGATCTTCCGAGATATAGGCGATGCCGGCGGCCAGGCCGTCGGCCCGGACTGGTTGGCACCAGCGCGTGGCCATCGACCGTGATTTCACCGCTGCTGACAGGGCTGGCACCGTAGATAAGCTTCATCAGCTCGGTACGGCCGGAACCCATCAGGCCGCTAAAGCCCAGAATTTCCCCCTGACGCAGGGAGAAGCTCACCCCGCGCACGCCGGGGCCTGCCAGATCCTTGACCTGCAGGCTGACGGGGCCGAGCTCGCGTTCAAGGCGCGGATACTGCTCTTCCAGCCGGCGACCCACCATCATCTCGATGATTCTGTCTTCATCCAGATCGCTCACCGCCTTTTCGCCAATCCACTTGCCATCGCGCAGCACGGTGACCCGATCGCAGATCTCGAAGATCTCCTTGAGGCGGTGGGAGATATAGACGATGCCGCAACCCTGCTCACGCAGCTCGCGGATAACCTTGAACAGCTGCTCGGTCTCGGTATCGGTCAGCGCATCGGTCGGCTCGTCCATGATGATGACGCTGGCATCGAACGACAGCGCCTTGGCAATCTCCACCATCTGCTGTTCGCCGATGGAGAGATCCCCGAGCCGGGTATCCGGCCCATGTTTGACGCCAAGTCGCGCCAGCAGGCCGCTCGCCCGTTCACGCAGCTGTTTGTGGTCGATGCTGCCAAAACGGGTACGGGGCTCGCGACCGAGGAAGATGTTGGCGGCGATCGACAACTCCGGCAGCAGGTTCAGCTCCTGATGGATGATGCTGATCCCCTGATCCTGAGAGTCGCGGGGGCCCTTGAAGTGGACCGGCTGACCGCGATAGCTGACGTTGCCCGCATCGGCCTGATAGATGCCGGTCAGCACCTTCATCAGAGTGGATTTGCCGGCGCCATTTTCACCGAGCAGGGCCATCACCTGGCCCGGATAGACCCGCAGACCCGCTTCGTCGAGGGCGCGCACCCCGGGGAAGGTCTTGACGATCCCGGTCAGCTCCAGAATGGGTGAGAGGGGGAGGTTGTGCTCATTTGCAGCTTCCTTGAAGAGGCCTTCTTTGAAGGATTCAGAACGCCACACCGGCGCAGAGGATCAGGTTGGCGTAGGGGGTCACCTCGCCGCTGCGCACGATCGCCTTGCTCTGGCGGGAGCGGGTTTTGAACTCCTCGTGCAGGCAGTATTCGATGGCGATGGATTTGCCCTGGGCGGCTGCGTGGGCCTCAAGCTGATCGACCAGTGCCTGATGGGCGGCGGGGCTGATCTGCTTGATCTCGGTTGCCATGATCACCTTCTCCACCACCAGATCGGTGAGCAGGGCGGTCAGTACGGTTTCGAGGCTGGGTGTGCCCGCCATCAACGCCAGATCGATCCGCTCCGGCCCTGCCGGAATGGGCAAGCCTGCATCGCAGACGGTGATCTCGTCGGTGTGACCCATCCGTGCCACCAGAGCACTCAGGGGAGCATTGAGCAGTACGCCTCGTTTCATACAGCACCTCGGCAGGCTATGCCCGCATATCTGATGTTAGCTAGGCAACCGGTTACGCAACCGGTTGCGTCATGAGGTGGAAGATAGGCGCTCAGGCGGTTTTGATCCACCAAGAGATGGCAGAAATGTGAAAACGATCTCAATGCGGGGCAAACATAAAGTACAAATGGGGCCAGCAGAGCGCTGGCCCGCAAGGGATTAAACGATCAGCGCCTGTTGTACTGCGGGACGGGCCAGCACCCGCGCCGTGTGGGCGGCCACCCTGGGGAACTCGTCGATGGCGATCCCGTCACTCTTGAGCCAGCTCGCCACCACGAACAGGTAGATGTCGGCCAGGCTGAAACACTCTCCCAGCACCCAGGGACCGGCGAGATAGTGGTCTTCTATTTGGGAGAAGCCATCGCGCATGTTGCGCGGCACCTTGGCCTGCATGGCGGCGATGGCCTGCTCATCATCGGCCCAGCGGGCCGCACGCCGGCTATGGGCATGGGCGACGTGCACAGTAGAGGCGAGGAAGCTGTTGACCTCCTGCATGCGGGCCAGCAGGAAAGGATCATTGAGGGGGGCGAGTTTGGCATCCGGGAAGCGCTGCGCCACATAGAGCAGCAAGGCCGGGGTTTCGGTGAGCACGCCGCGCTCGGTCACCAGCGCCGGCACTCGGCCTTTGGGATTGATGGCGAGGTAGGCGGGGGAGCGCTGCTCGCCGCTGGCGAAGTCCACGCGCTTTATTTGGTGAGGTGCGCCAGCCTCCACCAGGGCGATACGAACCGCCATGGCACAGGTGCCGGGGGTGAGGTAGAGGGTCAGTTCTGACATGGTCGATATCCTTTATCGAACGAGGGTGCATGAAATCCGCCGCCCAATGAGCTAGCTGGCGGCGCTTTGGGCATCCTACCCCCATACGTCAGGGGAACCAAGCGGGTATTGCGAGTCAGGTGGGCGAGTGGGCCGGGGAACCCGGCTTTGTCTGGAAAAACGCCACAGCTCCCTGTGAAATCAATGAGTTTCTGAACGGCAGATAACAGGAAAAACGGCTACGCATGCCGGGTCAAATCGCTATAATGTGCTCCCTGAATAGCAGTTTTTCGGATGTTGGATAGTCAATTGAGTAACAAAATGCGGATAGGTGGCTCCCTCGAACAGTCCCTGAGCCAGGGATATCGTCTCGACCTCAAGGGGGTATTGCAGGAGAGCTGGCAACAGACGCGGCGCACCGGATTCGGCCTGCTGCTGGCCATCGTCGGGGTGACGGCCATCTGGATGCTGTTGAGCAACACCCTGCTTGCCCCCTACGTCAATCAAGAAGGGGGATGGACGTGGCCCTGGTGCTGAGCCTGCTCATCACCATCATTATGTCGCCGATGACCTCCTCCCTTGACATGCTGGGCTTGCAGCAGTCGGTGGGGGTGCGTGCCCGCCCGAGCCAGGTATTTGACTTCTTTCGCCACTTCCTGCGCCTTGGCAGCCTGAGCCTGCTCGGCAGCCTCATCACCAGCCTGTTCGGTCCGCTGTTCGAACTGCTGGGTCTGCCGGTGATGCTGGCCTTCATTCCGTCGGCCCTGATCGGCATGGGGCTGGTGTTTACCGTGCCGCTGGTGCTGGAGCGCGGCCTGTCGCCGGTGCAGGCCATCCTGGTCTCCCTGCGCCTGTTTGCCCGCGGCTGGCCCAGCATAGTGCTGCTGCATGGGGTCATGATGGCGCTGTTCTTCCTGGCGCTGATCCCCATGGGGCTGGGACTTATCTGGGTGGCACCGCTCTATTTCAACTGCAAGGGGATCCTCTACCGGGATCTGTGCGGGGTGGCGGTCGAAGTGACCGAGGTGAGCCAGGGCCCCGATCATTTCAACGCCTGACGGCATGCAGAGCGTCAGACAACAGCAACAGATAGCGGCGCGTGTAGATGCGTGATGCAAAAGGATGGCATATGAACAATCGATACGGGATGGCGGCCGCGCTGCTGATGGCGCCCATGCTGGCAGTGGCGCAGCCCTCCCTTGAGCTGCAGTACGGCACCTTCTACAGCCAGATGAAGACCTTCGCCAAAGGGGAGTTTGGTCACGCCAGGCTGGGTTTTTATCTGACCGATCAGCAAAATGGCCGGCGCTGCCTGCTCACCTCGGCCCGGGTCTCGACCCTGGATCGGGACGTGGCAGCCGAGGTGACTGTCGACAGCGAATTGCGGCTGCCCTATGACGACGATCTGAATCTCGACAAGGCGACCGTGGTGGTGGGGCTCACCGAGCCCCATGAGGCCTGCGATCTGTCGGTGCAGGTGATGGCGGACGTGCCGCCGCCGGCAGACCGTCGGTGGGAGCTCAAGGTGAGCGAGCTGACGGGGCGCCAGCACGACATGCAGAGCCTGCTGGAAAAGCTGGCCGGCATGGTCGGCAAATATTTCCTGCCCGAGATGACGGGGGTGAGGGTCAGCCTGGTGCAGCCAAGCGGCACCGCCTACCTCATCGACGGTGCTCGCCAGCTGCCGCTGCCCTGGCAGGAGGGGCAACTGCTGCTGAGCAACGCCCAGCTGGCGGAGTTTGCCGAGGGCAAGCTGCAGCTGCAGGGGGAGATCCTGCGGTTGACTCCCTGGCTGCACAAGGGTTAGCCCATCTTGAGCCGTTACCCAGGGTGGCCGACATAAAAATGAAAAAGGAGCGCCAGGCGCTCCTTTTTTATGGCTGAGGTGGGCTTAGCGCACCTCAATGACGTCCAGCATGTCCATCTCGTCGATGTCCAGCAGCGGCGCCTTGGGCAGCTCGGGCGGATCAAACGCCTTGTCGCCGCCGTCGATGATGCCGGAGTCGCGGTTGATGCTCTTGAAGTCAAACAGCTTGTGATCGAGCAGGTGGCTCGGGATCACGTCCTGAATGGCGGTGAACATGGTCTCGAGACGACCCGGGAAGCGGCGATCCCACTCCTGCATCATCTGCTTGATGGCCTGGCGCTGCAGGTTCTCCTGAGAGCCGCACAGGTTGCACGGGATGATGGGGAAGGCCTTGACCTCGGCATAGCGCACCAGGTCCTTCTCCTTGCAGTAGGCGAGCGGGCGGATCACCACGTTCTTGCCATCATCGCTCACCAGCTTGGGCGGCATGGACTTGAGCTTGCCGCCGTAGAACATGTTGAGGAACAGGGTCTCGAGGATGTCATCGCGGTGGTGGCCAAGGGCAATCTTGGTGCAGCCCAGCTCCTGGGCGGTGCGGTAGAGAATGCCGCGGCGCAGACGGGAGCAGAGTGCGCAGGTGGTCTTGCCCTCCGGTACCTTCTCCTTGACGATGGCGTAGGTATCTTCTTCGACGATCTTGAAGTCGATGTCGAGGGTGGTCAGGTATTCGGGCAGCACGTGCTCGGGGAAGCCGGGCTGCTTCTGATCCAGGTTGACCGCCACCAGATCGAAGTGGATGGGGGCGCTGGCCTTCAGGCTCATCAGAATGTCGAGCATGGCGAAGCTGTCCTTGCCGCCGGACAGGCACACCATGACCTTGTCACCCTCTTCAATCATGTTGAAATCGGCGATGGCCTGACCTACGTTGCGCCGCAGGCGCTTCTGCAGTTTGTTGAAACTGTATTTTTCTTTGGCGTTAAGCTCTTCTAGCATGACCTGAAACCCGGGACAAAAATAAGCGGCTTATTATAGCCATGTCCCGGGGGAGGGCAAGAAAGGCTTATGCTGGACGGCGGCTATCGACCGGGCAGCTGTAATCGGCGGGCTTGAGGATCAGCATGTCGCAGGCGAGGCGATCCACCACGTGTTCGGCGGTGTTGCCGAGCAGGGCGGCGGAGAGCCCGGTGCGACCGACGCACCCCATGATCATCAGGGTGGCCTGCAGCTCGCCGGCGAGATCGGGCAGCACCTCTTCGGGCAGGCCTTCCGCCACCCGGGTCCAGAGATGGCCGATGCCGTATTTGTCGGCGTGGCTCAGCAGCAGGCTCTCGTGGTGTTTGCGAATGGCGTCGTTGTAGGCGTTGGGGTCAAACTCCGGCAGCTCGATGGCCACGTTGACCGGGGTGCCCGGGTAGGTGTTGACCAGATAGAGGTTGGAGCCGAGCAGCTCGGCGATGGCGCTCCCCTCTTCGGTGATCCGCTCGTTGAGCAGCTTCTGATCCTGATCGTCGCTGGAGCAATTGATGGCGGCGATGATGTTGCCACCTCGCTGCCAATGACCCTCTTTCACCAGCAGCACCGGGCAGGGGCACTTGCGCAGCAGATGCCAGTCGGTGGGGGTGAAGATGAAGGTTTGCAGGAAGGAGTGGTGGTGAGTGGCCTTGACCACCAGATCGTGGCGCTGCTCCAGCACTTCCTGAATGATGCATTCGAAGGGACGGTTGTGCCAGACCACCTTGATCTCGCAATCCAGTCCACGGGCGCGGTAGGGTTTGAGAATGTCGTCGAGCCATTCGCGGCGCTGGGCAATCACCCCGTGGCGCATCTCTTCCCGCTCATCCACCGACAGCATGGCGGTCATTTCATACGAGAAATCGTAAATGGTGAGCAACAGGGTCAGCTGGGCGCCTTCATCCAGCTCGGCTACCTTGACCGCACGTTCGAGGGCGATTTGCCGCTCTTCTTCCGGGTTGATGACCACCAGAATTTTCCGGTACTTGACCATGTTCTCCTCCTCCTTGGCAAAAATACCAATGATGGCAGACCTTTAGCCATTACAGCTTAGCTCAGGAGGAGAAGGGGGACGTGTGCCGGATCAAATTTCGGGGTAAACCGATCCGGCACCAGAGAGAGGAAGCTTAACCGCAGGGGGGCGGGTTGCACCGGCCATGACGCCAAGAGCGACGTGATCCAGTACGGTAATGTATTTGCCCTTGACGCTGATGAGACCGGACTTCTGGAAGCGGCCCAGCAGACGGCTGATGGTCTCGACGGTGAGGCCGAGGTAGTTGCCGATGTCACCGCGGGTCATGGAGAGGCGGAACTCCTTGGCGGAGAAACCACGCTCGGAGAAGCGCACCGACAGGTTGTGCAGGAAGGCGGCGAGGCGCTCTTCGGCATTCTTCTTGGAGAGCAGCAGGATCATTTCCTGGTCGCCCATGATCTCGTTGCTCATCAGCCGCATGATCTGCTGGCGCAGCTTCGGCATCTTGCCGGAGAGATCGTCGAGCACGTCGAACGGGATCTCGCACACCATGGCGGTTTCCAGCGCCTGGGCGAAGGAGGGGTGAGCCTGTTTGTGGATGGCGTCAAAGCCAACCAGATCGCCAGCCAGGTGGAAGGCAGTGATCTGCTCGTCACCCTGCTCGGTGATTGTGTATGACTTGATGGTCCCGGAACGGATGGCGTAGAGCGATTTAAGTTCATCGCCGGCCTTGAACAACTCTTCACCCTTCTGGATCGGCTTCTTGCGCTCGATGATGCTGTCCAGCTGATCGAGCTCATTGTCGTTCAGAGTGAAGGGAATGCAGAGCTGGCTGATGCTGCAATCCTGGCAATGAATTGCACAGCCACCGCTCTGAATACGTCTGCCAGGTTTCTTTTCCGGGATCATAGGCTCATACGAATAATTGATTTATATCAAACAAGTTTACCATCAACTCATCCGTTTTGGATAGGGTTTCAAAAGGACGCAATCCCGATCCAGAGGGTATGCAGCCCGTATGCGATGAGCAGCAGGGCCCCACCAAGGCGCAAACTGCGCAGGGTCAGCCAGTAGCGCAGCCGATCTGCCAGCCCCCCCAGCGCAAACAGGGTCGGCAGGGTGCCGAGGCCGAAAAAGAGCATGATCAGCGCTCCGCCGCCAGCCGATCCCGCGGCTGCACTCCAGGTCAACATGGAGTAGACCAGCCCGCAGGGGAGCCAGCCCCATACCATGCCAAACGGCAGTGCCTGCCAGGCCGAGGTGAAGGGGATAAACTTGCCCGCCAGCGGCTTGAGACGGGGCCACAACCTGGCGCCAATGCGCTCGAGCAGCAACACCCCCTGCCACCAGCCGGCGAGATAGAGCCCGAGGGCAATCATCAGGAAGGCCGCCACCAGCCGCAAGCCGGCGATGGCGTGCTTGCCCGCGCCGAGCTCACTGGTAGTGGCCAGCAGTCCCCCGACCAAGGCGCCGGCAATCACATAGCTGAGGATCCGGCCGAGGTTGTAGTTGAGCAGATAACCGAGCCGCCCCCAGAAGTGCTGCTTCTCGGCAGGAATGGCCATGGAGAGGGCGGCGGAGACACCGCCGCACATGCCGATGCAGTGGCCGGCGCCAGCCAGTCCCACCAGCAGGGCGCCCAGCAGATCAAGGGTGGCCGTCATCTTTGTGCTCGTGTTCGGCATGTTTGGGGGCGGGTTGCTCTTCGTCGAACAGGATATTGGAACCCTGGCGGTCGAGATCTTCAAACTGCTCGGAGCGAATGGCCCAGAAGAAGACGGCGCCGGCGATGATGACGAAGAGGATGGCGATGGGGATGAGGACGAAGATGATGTTCATGCAGCAAGCCTTGCAATGAAAAGGGTCATGGTACACCCGTTGGTGGCCGCAGGCCCGTCGATTCGATGGTGAAGGGAGCCTGACCGGAGCCCGCTCCCTTCACCCTGTCTGTCCCTATGGCCACGGCTCAGCGGTTGAGCCGCATGGAGTTGGTGACCACGATGAGGGAGCTCAATGACATGCCCGCCGCCGCCACGTAGGGGGGCAGCCAGCCGCTCGCCGCCAGCGGCAGCACCAGCAGGTTGTAACCGATGGACCAGGCGAAGTTCTCCTTGATGATCTTGCGGGTGCGCAGCGCCAGGGCGCGGGCATCCAGCAGGCGGGAGAGATCGTCGGCCAGCAAAATGGCGTCGGCGCTGTTCTTGGCCAGATCGGTGCCGCCGGCCATGGCGAAGGAGGCGTGAGCACCGGCCAGCACCGGGGCGTCGTTGATGCCATCTCCCACCATGATGCTGATATCGCCGTGGGCCTCGTGCTCCTTGAGGTAGGCCAGCTTGCCATCCGGCGTGACGCCCTTGACCAGTTCGTCGACCCCCAGCTCGCGGGCCACCTCGTCGGCCTGGGCCGAGCTGTCGCCGGTGAGGATGGTGGTCTTGAGGCCGGCCGCCTTGAAGGCCTGGATCAGTGCCTTCGCATCGGGGCGCAGGGTGTCGGTCAGCAGGAAACGGGCGAGCGCCCGATCCTCGTCGGCCAGATAGATGACCAGCCCGTCCGCTTGCGTTTCGTGGGCATCGCAGATGCCGAGCCAGCGGGGACTGCCGAGGCGATAGTGGCGACCGTCGATCACCCCCTCGATGCCGTGTCCGATGACGGGGGTCACCTTGCTGGCCGCCAGCAGCACGGCGTCCTCTGCGGCGTTGTTGCGAAAGGCACGGGCGATGGGGTGCTCGGAATAGGCCTCCAGAGCGCGGGCGATGGCAAGGCAGCGCGCCGCGTCTAGGTTACCCAGGGCCTCCGTGCTGGTCAGGCTTATATTGCCCGTGGTCAAGGTGCCGGTCTTGTCCATCACGATGCGGTTGGCCCGGGTCAGCACGTCCAGCACGTGGCCGCGGCGCAGCAGGATGCCGGCGCGGGTCAGGCGGGCGGTGGCCGAGGTGAGCGCGGTGGGGGTGGCCAGGGACAGGGCGCAGGGGCAGGTAGCCACCAGTACCGCCAGGGTGACCCAGAAGGCCTGCTCTGGCTGATGGAAGTGCCAGAAGGTCCATACCCCGGCGGCGATGAACAGCAGCACCAGAATGAAGTGGCGGGAGAGCACGTCAGCCATCTGGGCGATGGCCGGTTTGTCGTCCAGCGCGTGATCCTGCAGCCGCATGATCTGGGCCAGGCGCGACTCTTCGATGCGATGGCTGACCCGGATCTCAAGGGGGGCGTCGGTGTTGATGGTGCCGGCATAGACGGGATCTCCCGCCTGTTTGAACAGTGGCAGCTGCTCGCCGGTCAGCATGGATTCGTTGAGGCTGGCCTGCCCAAGCAGGATGATGCCATCCGCCGGCAGGGTGGCACCCGCCAGCACTCGCACCCGGTCGCCCACTTGCAGCGTCTTGGCGGCCACCTCGTGTTCGCCATCCTCATCGAGCCGGGTGGCCATGATGGGCACCAGCCGCGCCAGGTTGGAGCTCGACTCGGAGGCCTTGCGTCTGGCCCGCAGCTCGAGGAAACGCCCCAGCAGCAGGAAGAAGACGAACATGGTGATGGAGTCGTAATAGACCTCGCCGGTGTTGAACACGGTGGCCCACATAGAGGCGACGAAGGCACCGATCAGTGCCAGCGACACCGACACGTCCATGGAGAGGTGTCCCTGCCTGAGGCTGCGCCAGGCGCCCACGTAGAAGGGCTGGGCCGAGTAGATCATGATGGGGGTGGAGAGCAGCAGACTTATCCACTTGAAGTAGACCATGAACTCCTCTTCGACACTGATGAAGAGGTCCATGTAGAGCGCCACCGCGCACATCATCACCTGCATGGAGCCGAGCCCCGCCAGTGCCAGCCGGAACATGTAGCTGCGCACCTCTTTGGCGTAGAGCGCTTCCTGCTGGTGAGTCTGGAAGGGGTAGGCGCGATAGCCAATCTTGGCAAAGCCCTTGAGGATGTCGCTCAACGAGAGCCGGTCCGGATCCCACTTGATGCGGGCCCGGTGGGTGGTGGTGTTGACGTTGATGTAGTGCAGCCCGGCCAGATTGCCCAGATGGCGTTCGATGAGCCAGGCACAGGCGGCGCAGGTCAGGCCTTCCACCGTCAGCTGGATCTCGCGCACCTTGTGGCTGCCGGTGGCGCTGTCGGTGACAAAATCCTGCTGCACTTCGGCCAGATCATAGTGGGTGAGGGCGGCGAGCTCTGCGGGGACCAGCTCGCCCTTGGTGCCGGGAGCGGTGCGGTGCTCGTAGTAGCTGGCCAGGCCGCACTCCAGAATGGTTTCCGCCACCGCCTGACAACCGGGGCAGCACATGGGCTGGACTATGCCTTTTATCTCGAGGGCATAGCGGCTGCCGGCGGGCACCGGCTCACCACAGTGAAAGCAGCTGCTCATGACAGCTGGCCGCAGGCCGCCCGGCCTGTCGGCAGAAACAGTGAAGCGCCGGTTGCTGCCGGCGCGTCATGGTGAACAGGACGGCACATGACTCAGCGTCCTTTGGGATCGAGTTCGATGGGGGCCTTGGTGGGGAGCTGGACAGTCTCTTGCAGCCGCCATTCGTGGTTGAAGGCATCCACCCGTACGTGCCACTTGCCGGTGAGCGGCTTGTCGAGCAGCAGGCGATAGACGCCGTTGCCGTCGGCGGTCACCATGTGCTCGCTGTCCATGCCGGCGAGGGTGGGGTGAAACAGGGAGAGGTAGAGCGCCTGGCCGGCCGGGATATCCCCTGACAGCGGCTTGAGGGTCAGCTCGTTGCCATTGACCTCCAGCGCGATGTGGATGTTGAGGGCTTCGGAGCGATCAAACTTGCTGAGATCCTGATTAATCTCTTTGCCTTGCTTGTAATAGTCTTCGGCTACTAGGTTGACGCCATCCTTGCTGGCGATGATCGCCGTGCTGATGCTGCCGATCACGGCTGCGGTCGGGAGGGCGATGATGAACCAGGGCCAGAATTGGCGATACCAGGGTTGGGACATAGTGCTACTACCGTGAAACCAGTGATTAACGAAACAGAGGAATTTCAGTCAACACAAGATAACAAAAAGCCTCGAAGAGTCGAGGCTTTTTGCTGAGTAATCACGTGTTTATCACATGTTACTGCTTATTTTGCTGGTCGTTGTGGGACAAGCTGTAAACGTAGGAGGCGAGCAGGTGCACCTTGTCTTCACCCAGAATATCCTTCCAGGCCGGCATCACGCCGTGACGACCGTGGGTGATGGTCTGCTCGACCACCTGACGGGAACCGCCGTAGAGCCAAGTGTTGTTGGTGAGATCCGGGGCTCCGAAGGCGATGCCGCCCTTGGCGTCCGGACCGTGACAGGCGGCGCAGATGGTGAAGCGCGCTTCACCCTTCTTGGCTTCCACCATGTCCACCTTGCGACCGGAGAGGCTCAGCACGTAGGAGGCCACTTCCTTGACTCCGTCCTTGCCGAGGATCTCGCCCCAGGCAGCCATCACGCCCTGACGACCACCCATGATGGTGGTCTTGATCTGGTCGGGCGCGCCGCCCCATTGCCATTCGCTGTCGGTCAGGTTCGGGAAACCGCGACCACCGCGGGCATCGGAGCCATGGCACTGGGAGCAGTTCTGCAGGAACAGACGCTGACCCACCTTGCGGGCTTCGGGATCGGCGGCGATCTCTTCGATGGCACGATAGGTCTTGCCATCGGCCTGATAGGCCAGCTCGCGGAACTTGGCGCCGTAGATCTCGTCGGCCTTGATGAGCTCGCGATCGTACTCCACCGCGCGCCCTTCGGCCTTGGCGGAGGCCGCCGCAGCCTTGGACTCGGCCAGCGAGCGGACGTCCTGGTTGGAGCTCTGCCAGCCCAGTACGCCCTTGAAGTTGCCAAGGCCCGGGAAGGCGACCAGATAGACCAGACCGGTGACGATGAAGAAGAGGAACATGTAGGTCCACCACTTCGGCAGCGGGTTGTTGATCTCTTCGATGCCGTCGAAGGCGTGTCCCATGGACTTGCCCTCTTCCACCCCCATCTTGTCGCGCAGGCACCAGACCAGCAGCAAGAAGCAGCCGAGGATGGTCCCCAGACTGATGACGGTGACAAAAATGCTAAACAAAGTGCTCATTATTGTTTCGCTCCTGCGTTCTTGTTATCAGCACTGGGTTGCTCGTCGTCGGCAAAAACCAGATTGGCAGCCTCGTCGAAGGAGGTCTTGCGGCGTTTGCTGTAGGCCCAGACGATGATGCCGATCATGATGGCCATCAACAGCAGGGTATACAGGCCGCGAAATGTGCCGTAATCCATATCCTGACTCCTTTATTTCAGGGCATGACCCAGTGATTGCAGATAGGCTACCAGCGCATCCAGCTCGGTCTTGCCCTTCACGGCCTCGCCGGCACCCTGAATGTCGGCATCCGTGTAGGGTACGCCGAAGTGATCGCGGAACAGGGCCAGCTTCTTGCCAGTCAGTTCACCGGTCAGCACGTTGGTGTCGAGCCAGGGGAAGGCGGGCATGTTGGACTCGGGTACCACGTCGCGCGGGTTGATCAGGTGAGCACGGTGCCAGTCGTCGGAATAACGACCGCCAACCCGGGCCAGATCCGGACCGGTACGTTTGGAGCCCCACAGGAAGGGGTGCTCCCACACGCTCTCACCGGCGACCGAGTAGTGGCCGTAGCGCTCGGTTTCGGCGCGGAACGGACGGATCATCTGGCTGTGGCAGACGGTGCAGCCTTCGCGGATGAAGATGTCGCGCCCTTCCATCTGCAGAGCGGTATAGGGCTTGAGGCCCTCGACCGGTTCAGTGGTCTGCTTCTGGAAGAACAGCGGGGTGATTTCGACCAGGCCCCCCAGGCTGATGGCAAATATGATGCCGACCACCAGCATGGGAACGCTCTTTTCAAAGATCTCGTGACGGTTATTGTTGCTCATGCTTTGACCTCTTCAATCATGCTGGCTGTGCGACAGGTTCCAAGGAACCTTTGGGCGCAGTGATGGTGCGATAGGCGTTGTAGGCCATCAGCAACATGCCGGTGACAAAGAAGCAGCCACCCAGGAAGCGCACGAAGTAGAAGGGATAAGAGGCCTGCAGCGCTTCTACGAAGCTGTAGGTCAGGGTGCCGTCGTCGTTGACCGCACGCCACATCAGACCCTGCATCACCCCGGAAATCCACATGGCGACGATGTAGAGCACGGTGCCCACGGTAGCCAGCCAGAAGTGGACGTTGATGAGCTTGATGCTGTACATGCGGCCCTGGCCGAACAAGTTCGGGATCAGGTGGTACACGGCACCGATGGAGACCATGGCAACCCAACCCAGTGCGCCGGAGTGGACGTGACCGATGGTCCAGTCGGTGTAGTGGGAGAGGGCGTTGACGGTCTTGATCGCCATCATCGGGCCTTCGAAGGTGGACATGCCGTAGAACGACAGGGACACGATAAGGAAGCGCAGGATGGGGTCATAACGCAGTTTGTGCCAGGCACCGGAGAGGGTCATGATGCCGTTGATCATGCCGCCCCAGGAGGGCACGAACAGGATCAGGGACATCACCATGCCCAGCGACTGGGCCCAGTCAGGCAGCGCGGTATAGTGCAGGTGGTGCGGACCGGCCCAGATGTAGAGGGAGATCAGCGCCCAGAAGTGAACGATGGAGAGACGGTAGGAGTAGACCGGACGACCCGCCTGCTTGGGCACGAAGTAATACATCATGCCGAGGAAGCCGGCGGTCAGCAGGAAACCTACCGCGTTGTGGCCATACCACCACTGCACCATGGCATCCATGGCACCGGAGTACATGGAGTAGGACTTCATGCCGGAGAGCGGCACTTCCATGTTGTTGACGATGTGCAGCACGGCCACCGTGATGATGAAGGCACCGAAGAACCAGTTTGCCACATAGATGTGGGAGGTGGTGCGCTTGACCAGGGTGCCGAAGAAGACCACGGCATAGGCGACCCAGACGATGGTGATGGCGATATCAATCGGCCATTCCAGCTCTGCGTACTCCTTGGAGGTGGTGTATCCCAGCGGCAGCGAAATGGCGGCCGAGAGGATGATCGCCTGCCAGCCCCAGAACACGAAGGAGGCAAGTTTGCCGCCGAACAGTCGGGTTTGACAGGTGCGTTGCACCACATAGAAGGAGGTCGCCATCAGGGCGCTACAGCCAAACGCGAAGATGACCGCGTTGGTGTGCAGAGGGCGAAGGCGACTGTAAGTCAGCCAGGGAGTATCAAAGTTGAGGGCAGGCCAGATCAACTGGGCTGCGATCAGTACGCCAACCGACATGCCGACAATTCCCCAGACAATCGTCATGATGGTGAACTGGCGAACAACGGTGTAGTTGTACTCAGGATGGTTAGTTGTATGGCTCATCGTTGTATTCCGCTTCCGATGCTGCTGTTGTTTGATTTTGTGTCCAGTGACGTGGACCGACTTCATTGGCTACTGCTTTTTCTCTTGTTAACAACTGTTAATAAAAGGAAAAGCAAAAAGTAGCTAAATGAAAATTCAATGGGAATGATACTGAACTGACAGGTAAAATAACAGTATAAACAGTGATATATTTGGCTCCGTTGGGTCTCGCCTGTTCAATTATTTACCTTGCGCGAGATCACGAAAATGTCATTTTTCAGGCATCTTACAAGGCTGTTTTTTCATGAAAGAGAGACTCACTTCACGCAAAATTGTCCATTTGGCGATCGTATTGGCCATTTTGCTCGGATTGGTTGCCTATCGAACCTGGTTCGGCAACGTACAGACGGCGATGGCGGGATCAGGAAAAGATCAGATTTGTGATCTGTCCCACACCAGCTGCAACACCCGGCTGGGCGACAAGCCGTTGACCGTGCGTGTTGCCTCGCTGCCGGTGCAGGCCGAACGTGACTTTGTGATACAGCTTCAGGGCGGCGATCCGGCCGTGACGCCGGTAAAAGCGTGGCTGGAGGGGCGGGACATGTTCATGGGGACCATTCCGGTCAACTTTGAGACCACCGAGCAGGGCTGGCAGGGGACTACCCTGGTGGGATCCTGCACCACGCCGCTGATGGTCTGGCTGCTCAATATCGAGTGGAGCAATGGCCAGCGCCAGCAACTGGCGCTCTCCGTCGCCCGCTAAATACCTCGCCTGATTGAAGAAAGGATGGGGGGGAGGTGAAAATTGATTTGAATTTTTCAGGCAGGGCGTTACCTTGCACTGATTGTCAGGGAGTGAAGTTCATTTAATCATGATTGAAAAACAAGCATTTTATCGCACCTTCAACCAGCAGGCCCAGGCATTGCTGGAAGGGGAGCCTGATCTCATCGCCAACCTGGCCAACCTGTCTGCACTGCTCAACCAGGAGCTGGCCGACATCAACTGGGTCGGCTTTTACCTGTTGCAGGGCGAGACCCTGGTGCTCGGCCCGTTTCAGGGCAAGCCGGCCTGCGTGCGCATTCCGGTCGGGCGCGGGGTGTGTGGTACGGCGGTGGCCGAGGGCAAGACCCAGCTCATCGACGACGTGCACCAGTTTGAAGGCCACATCGCCTGCGACGGTGCCAGCAATGCCGAAATCGTGATCCCGCTGCGGCGTGGTGGCGAGATCATTGGCGTACTGGATATCGATAGTCCAATCTTTAACCGCTTTGATGCGCAAGACCGGATTGGACTGGAAGAAACGGTGCAAATTTTGGAAAGCATGCTCTAAGTCATTGCTTGATGGTTCGCAAAAGGCCCCAAGCTCTCTATAATGGGGCCTTTGTTGTGCTCGGGTGTGCCCGCGCGTTTATATGAAAGCCAAGGTTATACATGGAAAACACTGAGAAGCTGAAGAACAGTAAAGAGATCGTTGCCTACCTGGTCGAGAAATTCCCGGCCTGCTTCATTGCTGAAGGAGAGGCCAAGCCGCTCAAGATTGGCATCTTCCAGGATTTGGCCGAGCGTCTTGCTGACGACGCCAGAGTCTCCAAGACCATGCTGCGTTCTGCTCTGCGTCAATACACCTCCAGCTGGCGTTACCTGCATGGCCTCAAGGCCGGCCAGGCCCGTGTCGATCTGGACGGCAATCCGGGTGAGCTGCTCACTGAAGAGCACATCGAGCACGCCAAGCAAGCCCTCAAAGAGAGCAAAGAGCGCGTCTTTGCCAGCCGTCGTACCAACACCAAGGAAGAGAAGGCCAAGCAGCCACGTCGTCCTGCCCCGCGCAAGGCCGATGCTGCCGCCAAATCCGACAAGCCGAAAGCCGCTCCCAAGGCTGCTCCCGTCGCTGTCGAAGCACCGCTGGTCAAAGTGGATGCCGCTACCCTGAAAGTGGATCAGGGCGTCCGGGTTGTGCTGGGCAAGTCTCCGGTGCCTGCCACCATCAAGGAAGTGACCAAGGATGACGTTCAGGTTCAATTGCAGACCGGCATGATGCTGCGGGTCAAATTCGAGCACCTGGTTCTCTAAGGAGACAAATGTTGAAGCATGGCGTAATTCGTTTTTCCCTCGTTGCCTGTAGCCTGGCGCTTGCCGGGCTTGCACAGGCCATCGAGCCGGTGCTCAAGGAAAGTGATTTGCCTGTGTTGGCTCAGGAGAGCCAACATGCTACGGCTAGCAAGCGAATTGCCAATCTGTTTACCCGCTCGCATTACAAGCAGTTCAAGCTGGACGATGCCTTTTCCTCCGTGATCTTTGACAAGTATCTGGAGAATCTGGACTACAGCCGCAACCTGTTTCTGGCCTCTGATATCAGCCGCTTTGAAAAGTACCGTACCGGTTTTGACACCGACCTCGAGAGAGGGCGGCTGGCACCGGCTTACGAGATGTTCAATCTGAGTCAGCAGCGGCGTTATGAGCGGTTCGAATACGCCCTCAAACTGCTCGATACTCCTTTCGATTTTACCCAGCCCGACAACTACATCTTTGATCGGGAAGGGGCGGCCTGGCCGAAAGACGAAGCCGAACTCAATGAGTTGTGGCGCCAGCGGGTCAAGTTCGATGCTTTGAGCCTCAAGCTCAGCGGCAAGGAGTGGCCTGAGATCAAGGAACTGCTTGGCAAGCGTTACAACAACGCCATCAAGCGGATGTCCCAGACCGAGAGCGAGGACGTGTTCCAGCTCTTCATGAACTCTTTCGCTCGCGCCATCGAACCGCACACCAGCTATCTGTCTCCGCGCAGCGCCGATCGTTTCAACACCGAGATGAACCTCTCGCTGGAAGGGATTGGTGCCGTGCTGCAGGCCGAGGATGACTTCACCGTTATTCGCTCCCTGGTGCCCGGTGGCCCGGCTGCCAAGTCCAACCACCTCAAGCCTGATGACAAGATCGTCGGGGTAGGGCAGGACGACGGCAAGATTGTCGATGTGATCGGCTGGCGTCTCGATGACGTGGTCGAACTCATCAAGGGACCAAAAGGCAGCAAGGTGAAGCTGGAGATCCAGCGTGGCAAGGGCGCCGCCGCCAAGACCGAGCAGATCGAGCTGGTGCGCGACAAGGTGCGTCTGGAAGACCGAGCCGCCAAGTCCAAGGTGATCACCGCCGAAGGCAAGAAGATCGGGGTGCTCGAGATCCCGAGTTTCTACGTCAACCTGCACGACGACGTGATCAAGGAGCTCTCCAGCCTCAACAAGCAGAAGATCGATGGCCTCATCGTCGATCTGCGTGGCAACGGCGGCGGTGCGCTGACCGAAGCCTCTGCCCTGAGCGGCCTGTTCTTCGCCAGCGGTCCCGTGGTGCAGATCCGGGATCACATGGGCCGCATCACCGTCAACGGTGATGATGATGGCAACGTCTACTACGGCGGCCCCATGTCGGTGATGATCGACCGATACAGCGCCTCGGCCTCCGAGATCTTTGCCGCCGCCATGCAGGATTACGGCCGCGCCCTGATCCTCGGCGAGAACTCGTTCGGCAAGGGCACGGTGCAGCAGCATCGCAGCCTCGCCAAGGTGTACGACTTCTACGAGCAGCCGCTCGGTCACGTGCAGTACACCATCGCCAAGTTCTACCGGATCAACGGTGGCAGCACCCAGAACAAGGGTGTCGCCCCGGATATCAGCTTCCCGACTGCGGTTGCACCGGAAGAGACGGGCGAGAGCCGCGAGTTCAATGCCTTGCCGTGGGACAAGATTGCATCGGCCAAGTATGACAAGCTCGGCAACTTCGCCAGCCTGCTGCCCAAGCTGCAGTCTGCCCACGAGGCGCGGATCAGCAAGGATCCGGAGTTTGCCTACGTGATGCAGGACATTGCCGACTACAAGGAGGAGAAAGACAAGAAGTCGGTCTCCCTCAACGAGGCGGAGCGTCTGGCGGATCAGGCCAAGCAGGACGAGAAGGCTCTCAAACGCACCAACGAGCGTCTTGCCCGTCTCGGCAAGCCGGCGGTGAAGAGTCTGGATGAACTGCCTGCCGATTTCGAGGCCCCCGACGAGTATCTGGTCGAGGCTGCCAACATCACGGCGGACCTGGCCAAGCTCAGCAAACGCAGCTGATCATTGGTGAGTCAATTAATCAACAAGGGCGACTGAGGTCGCCCTTTCTTTTACCTGAATGCAAACTATTTGACCCTGCCAACCGGTTGTGACAGCCTCTGACACGTCAATTACAAGCGTGGAAGCAAACAATAATGACCGATCACTCCCAGGCCATGACGGCCAAATATCGCCAGGATTACCGGGCTCCGCTCTACTGGATCGACAGCATCGATCTCGACTTTCAACTGCAGGAGCCGCTGACCCAGGTGACCGCCATCTCCCGTCTGCGGCGCAATGGCGAGCACAATGAACCGCTGGTGCTGGATGGGGAGGGGCTCTCCCTGCACAGCGTCAGCGTGGACGGAGTGCCCTTCACCCAGTACGAGCAGGGTGAGAGCAGCCTGACCCTGTTCAACCTGCCGCGCCGAGTGCGTGCTGACCATCGTGACCCTGCTGGATCCGGCCGCCAACACCGCGCTGGAAGGGCTCTACAAGTCCGGCGACGCCTACTGCACCCAGTGCGAGGCGGAGGGCTTTCGCCGCATCACCTATTACCTGGACCGGCCCGACATCCTGGCCCGTTACAGCACCCGCATCACCGCCGACAAATCCCAGTTCCCTTTCCTGCTCTCCAACGGCAACAAGGTCGACAGCGGCGATCTGGGTGACGGCCGCCACTTCGTGCAGTGGCAGGATCCCTTCCCCAAACCGAGTTACCTGTTTGCCCTGGTGGCCGGGGACTTCGATGTGGAACGCAGCCATTACGTCACCAAGAGCGGCCGCAAGGTGGCCCTCGAGATCTTCGTCGACAAGGGCAACCTGGATCGCGCCGGTTTTGCCATGGAGAGCCTCATCAACTCCATGCGCTGGGACGAGCAGCGCTTTGGCCTCGAGTACGACCTCGACATCTATATGATCGTGGCGGTGGACTTCTTCAACATGGGCGCCATGGAGAACAAGGGGCTCAACATCTTCAACTCCAAGTTCGTGCTGGCCAATCCGGCTACCGCCACCGACAGCGACTACCACGGTATCGAGCGGGTGATCGGCCACGAATACTTCCACAACTGGACCGGCAACCGCGTCACCTGTCGCGACTGGTTCCAGCTCAGCCTGAAAGAGGGGTTGACGGTGTTTCGGGATCAGGAGTTCTCCTCCGATCTGGGCTCACGCGGGGTCAATCGCATCAACAACGTGCGCACCGTGCGCGGCCCGCAGTTTGCCGAAGATGCCGGCCCCATGGCACACCCGATCCGCCCGGATGTGGTGATCGAGATGAACAACTTCTACACCCTGACCGTCTACGAGAAGGGCTCGGAAGTGATCCGCATGCTGCACACCCTGCTGGGTGAGGCTGCCTTCCAGGCTGGCATGCGCCTCTATTTCGAGCGCTTTGACGGCCAGGCGGTCACCTGTGATGACTTCGTGCAGGCGATGGAAGATGCTTCCGGGGTGGATCTCGGCCGCTTCCGCCGCTGGTACAGCCAGTCCGGCACTCCCGAGCTCACCGTGACCGACGAGTACGATCCCGCAAGCGGCGTCTATCGTCTACACGTGAGCCAGCACACCCTGCCGACCCTGGATCAGCCGCAAAAACTGCCGCTGCATATTCCGCTCGACATCGAACTCTATGATGAGCAAGGGGCCGTCATCCCGCTGCAGTATCAGGGCAAAGCCATCGGCAATGTACTCGATGTGCTGGAAGCACAGCAGACCTTCGTGTTCGATCGGGTGGCGGTCAAGCCGGTGCCCTCCCTGCTGCGGGACTTCTCGGCCCCGGTCAAGCTGCATTTTGACTACAGCGACGAGGCGCTGGCCTTCCTGATGCGCCATGCCCGCAACGAGTTTGCTCGCTGGGATGCGGCGCAGATGCTGATCAACAAGGCGGTCATCGACGGCGTGGCCCGGGTGCAGCATGGGCAGGGGGTTGAGCTCTCCCAGACTCTGCTGGCGGCCTTTGTCGCCATTCTGGACGACGGCGAGCTGGATCCGGCCCTCAAGGCGGAGATCCTGGCGCTGCCGGGTGAGGCGACCCTGGCCGAGCTGTTCGAGGTGGCCGACATCGATGCCATCCATCAGGTTCGCAACGAGATCCACACCTCGCTGGCCCACGCCTTCGGTGCCCGTCTGACGAGCAGTTACGAGGCGCTGCGCCTGCCGGCTTATCAGGTGGTGCATGCCGACATGGCCAAGCGAGCGCTCAAGGGGGTCGTGCTGGGCTATCTGGCGGCGCTCGACGCCGGCAGTGCCGATCTGCTGGTACGCCAGCAATATGCCACCGCCGACAACATGACCGACACCCTGGCGGCGCTGCAGGTGGCCAACAGCCATCTGCTGCCGTGCCGCTCCGAGCTGCTGGCCGACTTCGAAGGCAAGTGGGCCAAGGATGGTCTGGTGTTGGACAACTGGTTGCGACTGGTGGGCTCCAAGCCGGCGGAAGACGTGCTGGAGGAGGTGAAGCTGGCGATGGCGCATCCCACTTTCAGCATCCGCAACCCGAACCGGTTGCGGGCGCTGGTGGCCAGTTTTGCCATGAACAACCAGGTGCAGTTCCATGCGCGCGATGGTCGCGGCTACCGCTTCCTGACCGATCTCTTGATCGAGCTCAACGAGGTCAATCCGCAGGTAGCCTCCCGCCTCATCACCCCGCTCATTCAGTTCAAGCGGCTCGATGAGGGGCGCAAGGCGCTGATCCGCGCCGAGCTGACCCGTCTGGCCAACCTTGAGGGGCTGGCACGGGATCTGTTCGAGAAGGTGAGCAAGGCACTGCAGCAGTAAACCCGACGGGGTGGGGGAGCCATCTCCCGCCCTTTCAACACCCGGGCCGTTTATCAGACCAGAGGAGTCATCGTGAAGCAGTTTACCTTTCGCCTGTCCCTGAGCCACGACGAGGTTATGCTGATGTATCAGGGCCATGCCAAACGGCTGGTGGTACGCAGCGAGCAGGGGCTGACCCTGGAGCTGGGCATTGAGAAAATCCGGCCTTTTGTCGCCATCAGCGGGGTACATGGCTATTTTCGCCTCAAAACCCAGGACGATTATCGCTTTATCAGCCTTGAACGCATAAATTAACAAAACTTGAACATATTTCCGCGTAATTCACTGCTTTCTGTCACTATCTATCCGGTAAATCCGTAACCATCCAGTGGGATTTTCTGTTTTTTGCCAGAACGGCAAAATTTTTCACAGCTTAAGGCGTGATCTGAACCTTGTTTTTAACAACTCATTATCACCTTTGCTCGCCTTCCTTGATCCAAGACATTACACTTCGCAGCAACTCTGTACCGGTGGGCATCCAGGGTGGATGTCTCTGTGTCGGTGGTTAATGTCGTCCGATAAGGAATATAGAAATGGCATTGAAAGACGCCCCTACCTCAGTTCTGCTCGAAAACGTTCTCAGCCTGATCCATCAGAAGTTGCCCAAGAAGAGTGCCTCCCTGGTCGAGTGCTTCGTCGCCAAGTTCTACGGCAACATGGCGAGCACCGATCTGCACGATCGCAATGACAGCGATCTCTATGGCGCCGCGCTCAGCCTGTGGAATGCGCTCAATCAGCGCACCTCGACCTCCCCCTATATCCGGGTCTACAATCCCGAGCTGACCCGCCATGGCTGGCAGTCTCCCCATACCATCGTCGAGATCATCCTGCAGGACTCCCCCTTCCTGGTGGACTCCATCCGCATGGCGCTCAAGCGCCGGGGCATCACGGCGCACATGATGCTGCACCAGCCGCTGCACCTCATTCGCGGCAATGAGGGCAAGATCAGCGCCATTCTGGATCTCGACAACAGTGCCGAACAGACCTCGGTCGAGACCGCCTTCCTCATCGAAATCGATCACCTCACCAGCGAGGAGCAGATGGAAGGGCTGACCGCTGAGCTCAATTCGGTGGCCGGTGAAGTGGCGCTGGCGGTCGGTGACTGGCAGCCGATGCTGGCGCGCCTGAACGAGATCATCGACGAGCTGCCCAAGCGCAAGAACCCGGTCAGTCAGGCCGAAGTGGACTCCTGCGTTGCCTTCCTCAAGTGGGTAGCCGCCCATAACTTCACACTGATGGGCTATCGCCGCTATGACGTCAAGGCGGTGGAGGGGGATCACGAGATCCTGCCCCAGGCCGACTCCAGCCTGGGCCTGATGAAGAACTCCATCAAGGAAGTGGGGCAGCGTCTTGGCAACATGCCGGCCAGTGCCCGTCACGCGGCGCTGAGTTCTGACCTGCTGATCCTCACCAAGTCCAACAGCAAGTCGCGGGTGCATCGCCCGGCGTATGTGGATTACATCGGCATCAAGCGCTTCGACGAGCACGGCAAGGTGGTGGGAGAGGATCGCTTCATCGGCCTGTATGCCTCCTCCATCTACAACACCAGCGCAACCCAGATCCCGCTCATCAGTCACCGTCTCGAGCACATCATGGCCGCCTCCGGTCACGAGAAGGGCTCCCACGCTTACAAGGCGCTGCTGAACGTACTGGAAACCTACCCGCGCGACGAGCTGATCCAGGCCCGTGAAGAGGAGCTGCTGGCCACCGGTCTTGGCGTGCTGGAGATGCAGGAGCGCGACATGCTGCGCCTGTTCGTGCGCCGCGACGTGTATGGCCGTTTCTTCTCCTGCATGGTCTATGTCACCAAGGAGCGCTACAACACGGCGCTGCGGGTCAAGACCCAGCAGATCCTGCAGAAGTATTTTGGCAGCAGCGAAGAGGTGGAGTTCAACGTCTACTTCACCGAGGGCGTGCTGGCACGGACCCACTACATAGTGCGGGTCAACAACAACAACGTGGATGTGGATGTGAACGAAGTACAGAACAACCTGATTGAAGCGGCCCGCAGCTGGGACGATCGCCTCGACTCCGTGCTGCTCTCTCACTACGGTGAAGCCCGCGGCAACGAACTGCGCCGCCGTTTCAGCACCGCCTTCCCCCGTGCCTACAAGGAAGATGTGCTGCCGGGTTCCGCCGTGGCCGACATCATGGAGCTGGACAACCTGAGCGAAGCCAATCCGCTCGGCATGCTGTTCTACCGCGCCCAGGAGGAGGAGAACGATCGCCGGGTCCGCCTCAAACTGTTCCACCGCACCGAACCCATTCACCTCTCCGATGTGCTGCCTATGCTGGAAAACATGGGGCTGCGCGTCATCGGCGAAACCCCGTATCAGGTGCGCACCCCGGCGGGCGACATCTTCTGGATCCTCGACTTCTCCATGCTGCTGCATGGCGAGCAGCCGTTCGATCTGGAACAGAGCCAGCAGCGCTTCCAGCAGGCCTTCGCGGCCATCTGGAACAAGCAGCTGGAAGATGATGGCTTCAACCGCCTGGTGCTGGGGGCCGGCCTCACCGGTCGTCAGGTCTCGGTGTTGCGCGCCTATGCCAAATACATGCGTCAGACCGGCGTCTCCTTCAGCCAGTCCTATATCGAAGAGACCCTGACCCGCTACCCGGATATCGCCCAACTGTTGTTCACCCTGTTCGAACAGCGCCTGGATCCGGCCGGCAAGCAGGACGCCAAGGTGCCATCGCAAGATGCCAAGGCATCCGCCAAGCTGCACGAGCAGCTCGCCGCCAAGCTGGATCAGGTAGCCAACCTGGATGACGATCGCATCATCCGCCGCTATGTGGAGATGATCGACGCCACCCTGCGTACCAACTACTACCAGCTGGACAAGGCAGGCCACATCAAGCCCTACATCTCCTTCAAGCTGGCCCCCTCCAGCATTACCGACATGCCGCTGCCGCTGCCCAAGTTCGAGATCTTCGTCTACTCGCCGCGGGTGGAAGGGGTGCACCTGCGCTGGGGCAAGGTGGCCCGTGGCGGTCTGCGCTGGTCCGATCGCAAGGAGGACTTCCGTACCGAAGTGCTGGGTCTGGTAAAGGCCCAGCAGGTGAAGAACACCGTCATCGTGCCGGTCGGTGCCAAGGGCGGCTTCTACTGCAAACAGATGCCGGCGGGGGCCCCCGTGCCGTGATCCAGGAAGAGGGCAAGGCCTGCTATCGCCTGTTTATCCGCGGCCTGCTCGATGTGACCGACAACATCATCGGCGGCGAGGTGATCCCGCCGAAATTCGTGGTGCGTCACGACGAGGATGATTACTACCTGGTAGTGGCTGCCGACAAGGGCACCGCGACCTTCTCCGACATCGCCAACGAGATAAGCCTGGAATACGGCCACTGGCTGGGCGATGCGTTCGCCTCCGGCGGCTCGGTCGGCTATGACCACAAGAAGATGGGCATCACCGCCCGTGGCGCCTGGGAATCGGTCAAGCGGCATTTTCGCGAGATCGGCGTAAACTGCCAGACCACCGACTTCACCTGCGTCGGCATCGGCGACATGGCGGGGGACGTGTTCGGCAACGGCATGCTGCTCTCCGAACACACCCAGCTGGTGGGCGCCTTCAACCACATGCACATCTTCATCGATCCGACCCCCAATGCGGCCAAGAGCTTCGTCGAGCGCAAGCGCCTGTTCGAGCTGCCCGGCTCCAGCTGGGATGACTACAACCGTGAGCTAATATCACAAGGGGGCGGCATCTTCCTGCGCTCGGCCAAGTCCATCAAGCTGAGCCTCGAGATCCAGACCCTGCTCGGTACCGACAAGGCCAGCATGGCGCCGAACGAGCTGATCAAGGCGCTGCTCTGCCTGAACGTTGATCTGCTGTGGAACGGCGGCATCGGCACCTATGTGAAGAGTTCCCGCGAGAGCGACGCTGAAGTGGGCGATCGCAGCAACGACGTGCTGCGGGTCAATGGCCGCGATCTGCGGGCCCGCATCGTGGGTGAGGGCGGCAACCTCGGCTTTACCCAGCTGGGCCGGGTGGAGTACGCCAGCCAGGGTGGACGCATCAACACCGACTTCACCGACAACGTGGGCGGGGTGGATTGCTCTGACAACGAGGTGAATATCAAGATCCTGCTCAACCAATTGGTGGCAGCCGGTGACCTGACCCTCAAGCAGCGCAACCAGATGCTCTATGAGATGACTGACGACGTGGCGCAGATTGTCATCACCAACGCCTACCGTCAGTCCCAGTCCATCTCGGTGACCAGTTTCCGCGGTGCCGAGCAGCTCAAGGAGCAGCAGCGTTTCATCCAGGGGCTGGAGCGGGAAGGCAAGCTGGACCGCGCCCTGGAGTTCCTGCCCTCCGACGAGGAGCTCTCCGAGCGGATGGCGGCAGGGCAGGGGCTGACCCGACCCGAACTGGCGGTGCTGGTGGCCTACGGCAAGATGGTACTGAAAGAGCAGCTCAACTGCCCGGAAGTGACCGACGAGCCCTTCCTCGCCAACATGCTGGTGACCAGCTTCCCGGCCAAGCTGCAGCAGCAGTTCGGGGCGGCACTGGCCCAGCATCCGCTGCGCGGCGAAATCATCGCGACCCGGGTGGCCAACATGCTGGTCAATGACATGGGGCTCAACTTCGCCAGCCGGATGAAGGACGAGACCGGTGCCTCGGTGGCGGAAGTTGCCTGCTGCTTCGCCATGGCCCGCGAGGTATTTGGCCTCAACCAGCTGTGGCGCGACATCGAAGGGTGCGACAACCTGGTAGGGGCAGAGACCCAGCTCGAACTGATGTTCTACAGCCGCCGCATCGTGCGCCGCGCCACCCGCTGGTTCCTGCGCGCCCGCAATCGCAGCTGGAGCATCAGCGAGAACATCGCCTTCTTCCGCCCGGCCTTCGAGACGCTGGGTCAGCACCTCTACGAGGTGATGGACGAGAGCGAAGTGGCCGAGCACCAGCAAGCGGTCGCGGCTCTGGTGGCCAAGCAAGTGCCACAAGCCATCGCCCGTCAGGTAGCCCACATGAGCAGCCTCTTCTCCAGCCTGGATCTGGCGCAGATCGCCGCGGAGCACAAGACCGACATCCTGCGTGCCGCCAACGTCTACTACCGTCTCGGCGCCAAGCTGGATCTGCACTGGTTCCTCGACCAGATCAACCATCAACCGGTGGGCAACCACTGGCAGGCGATGGCGCGGGCCTCCTTCCGCGAAGATCTGGACTGGCAGCAGCGCAGCCTCACTTCCGTGGTGCTGGAAGGGTGCAAAGATCAGGGAGAATGCGCTACCATACTGGCCGACTGGATTTCGGAGCATGAGCAACTCTTGTCCCGTTGGACCCACATGTTGGCCGACTTCAAGACCACCAGTACCCACGAGTTCGCCAAGTTCTCGGTGGCCTTGCGGGAGTTGAACCTGCTCCAGTTGAATTGCCGAGCACTGTAATTGCCAGTTAAGGCATAACAGCGGTATCACACCCAAAGCCCCGGCCAGTTGCCGGGGCTTTTTTTAAGGAGCAAACATGCTGTACCCTCTCGCCAGGCATTTCCTGTTCAAGCTCAACCCGGAACAGGCGCACGATCTCTCCATCAAATATTTGCCCCGCCTTCTCGGTACGCCGCTTGATTGTTTCTTCCGCCACTCCTTGCCCAAACGCCCCGTCACTGTCATGGGGCTTTCTTTTGCCAATCCGGTGGGTCTGGCGGCCGGTCTGGACAAGGATGGCGAGTGTATCGATGCCTTCGGGGCCATGGGATTCGGCTTTATCGAGGTCGGTACCGTCACCCCCAGAGCCCAGAGCGGCAATGACAAGCCGCGTCTGTTCCGGGTGATTCCGGCAGAGGGGATCATCAACCGGATGGGCTTCAACAACAAAGGGGTCGACCATCTGGTTGCCCAGGTCAAGAAGGCCAAATATCAGGGGGTGATCGGCATCAATATCGGCAAGAACAAGGACACCCCCATCGAGCAGGGCAAGGATGATTACCTGATCTGCATGGACAAGGTGTATGACCACGCCGGTTATATTGCCGTCAATATCTCTTCTCCCAATACGCCGGGGTTGCGTTCACTGCAATATGGCGATGCGCTGGATGAACTGTTGGCTGCCCTCAAGGTCCGTCAGCAAGAGCTGGCCGCGCAATATAAGAAGTACGTGCCACTGGCCGTTAAAATTGCGCCGGATTTGACCCCGGATGAAATTAATCAGGTGGCCGTATCCTTGATAAAAAATGGCATTGATGGGGTGATTGCCACCAATACCACCCTTGAGCGCGACATGATTTATGACATGCCCCATGCCGCTGAAGCGGGTGGGCTCAGCGGTCGTCCGCTGCAGCACAAGAGCACCGAGGTGATTCGCCAGCTGGCCAAGGCACTGGATGGTGCGCTGCCCATTATTGGCGTAGGTGGCATCGACAGTGCCATGGCGGCCCGCGAGAAGCTGGCGGCAGGTGCCAGTCTGGTCCAGATTTACAGCGGCTTTATTTATAAGGGCCCGGATCTGGTCAAAGAGATTGTGACCCATATATAAGAAATAAATCGGTGCCCTTTATTTAAAGTTGCTGAAATTCTCGGCATGGAATAAAGTCGAGTAACGACTTTCAGTAAGGGCACCTGCATGTGTATCCAACCCAATGACAATTGGCAGTGGCATTATGATGCTCATGATGATCGTCTGATGCTGGATTTATCCGATCGCATGATCTTTGCCACCGAATATAAAGGGCGACAACTTGTCCCCTGTTCCTTCACCACCCAGCCTTTTTGCGTGGATGATGCAGCGCTCTATTATCAGCTGATGGAGAGGGTTGCTGAACTGGAGTGGAGCGTACCGCATCAGGTTCAGCTGGTACTCAATGCCATCGCTGTCAGCCGCTTTTACAAACCCCTGATGCCACAAAGCTGGTTTTTTGGGGAAACCCACCCCGCCATTGCTCCCGAAACCGGTGCGCTGGTGTGCATGGGCACTCCGCATGGCAAAGGGGAGTTTCTGGTGATCGAAGCCGGGGAACAGGCCAGCGTCTGTTTGAACCTGACTGACGATCTCATATTGACCACCAGCAAGACACTACCCCGTTTTGGCGTTATCAAGGTGATGAACAATCGAATGAGCCCAAGGCCGGTGGCACAGGCGCAATATCGCCAAGTGAGTTGAATCTCGGGTTATTTTATAGCAAGCCTTTATCCTCTCATTCGGTTCATCCTGATGAACACTCACTCGTCCCCATTCTGTTCCTATCATTAGTCTTGATTATTTCAGGCGACTGCTTTTGTGCAAAAAATGCCCTCCGATCAATTTGATAAGAGGGCGGCAAACACACACTACAGGAGGAATAAGCGGTTGTATCAACAACACGGGGTTATTCTAAATCCTGTAGTTTCTCTTGAAACCTGATAGATGTGACAGTCGGACAATAGCGATATGAACAGGGAGGTGAGGCAAAAAAATAGCCCTCCCGTTTACGGACGATAACGGGAGAGCCAAACACGGGGTTTACAGAAAGGACTTGCTCTGTCGTGGGAAATAATAACGAATTGAGTCTTGTTTGACGCCTGTCAGATATGGCAGCTGAATGGCTCGCCTATTCTTGACCATGGTCATGTCATATATGGTTGCAGCCTCAGCAAGGTAATGCCGTGCCAATGAGAGGCGCCGGAGTGCACCAGGTGATTGTTTGAACTGTGCTGAGTAGCCCGTACGTTTTTTCTTCGTCATATCCTTCCTGCGCTCATGCCTCGCCAGAACGGCCAAAAGGTCGGAGGCGGCGCATGTCAGATACCCTCGGTTTATGTCGTCACTGGCAAGCTTTTGCTGCTCCGGATCGCAGCTTAAGGTATAATGCGGCACTATTTTTATGGGTTCCCCGTGAGCGTGATGAAAGAATTTTTTGCAACCTGCCCAAAAGGGCTGGAAAACCTGTTGGCCGTCGAGCTGACCAACCTGGGCGCAGAGCAGGTCCGTGAGACCGTGGCTGGCGTGCATTTCAAAGGCGAACTGGCCATTGGCTACAAGGCCTGTCTGTGGAGCCGTTTCGCCTCCCGCATCGTGCTGGTGTTGTCCGAATTCCAGATGAATGACGACCTGGATCTCTATCTGGGTGCTCACACCATTCCCTGGGAAGAACACTTCTCCGGTACCTCCACCATTGCCGTGGATTTTACCGGTACCAATCCGGCCATTCGCAATACCCAGTACGGTGCCCTGAAGATCAAGGATGCCATCGTCGATCGCTTCACCAAGCGCGGTCATGTGCGTCCTGACGTGGACAAGAAGTCGCCGGATATTCGCATCATGGCGCACCTGGGCAAAGGCAAGGCCAATATCACGCTGGACTTGTCAGGCCCGGCGCTGCACCAGCGTTTCTACCGTCAGGGCACCGGCGAGGCGCCGCTCAAAGAGAACCTGGCCGCCGCCATGATTGCTCGTAGCGGCTGGGCCGGTGAGCCCATGATGGACCCCATGTGTGGCTCAGGTACGCTGCTGGTGGAAGCCGCCTTTATCGCCGCCGACATGGCACCGGCCCTGCGCCGTGAGCGTTTCGGGTTCGATCGCTGGCTGCAGCACGATAGCGAGCTGTGGCAGAGCTTGCTGATGGAGGCTCAGGTACGGGCCAAGCGCGGCATGCAGCGCTGTGAAGTGAAGCTGTTTGGTTGCGATGCCGACAGCCGTGTGCTGCTCAAAGCCCGCGACAACGCCAAAGCCGCCGGTGTGGCCCATCTCATCACCTTCAAACAGGCCGATGTCACCGCGCTGGAAAACCCGCTGCCGATGCCGGCAGTGGAAGGGGAGGCCCGTCAGGTCGGCATGCTGATCTCAAACCCCCCTATGGCGAGCGTCTTGGCGAGTTCCCGGCACTGCTGGAAGTGCATCAGGCCCTCGGTGATGCCCTGCGTCGTAGCTTCCAGGGCTGGAAAGTCTCCATTCTTTCCGCATCCCCCGAGCTCTTGAGCTGCCTGCGTCTGCGCGCCGACAAGCAATACCGCCTGTTCAACGGCGCCCTCGAGTGTCAGCTGCGCAACTACCAGATTGCACAGGACTCCGTCGCTTCCCAGAAAGAGGTGGCGCAGGACTTTGCCAACCGTCTGCGCAAGAATCTGAAGACCCTGGAGAAGTGGGCACAGAAAGAGAACCTCGACTGCTATCGCCTCTACGATGCCGATCTGCCGGAATACAACGCCGCCATCGACCGCTATCAGGACTATCTGGTGGTGCAGGAGTATGCCGCGCCCAAGGACATTCCCGCCCAGAAGACCCGTCAGCGTCTGCTCGATATGGTTCAGGCCGCCATCAAGGTGACCGGAATGGACGGCGAGAAGGTGATCCTGAAGGTGCGTGAGCGTCAGGAAGGCAAACAGCAGTATCAGAAGCTCTCCGAAGAGCAGCACCGGATGGAAGTGCAGGAGTATGGCGCCCGTCTGTGGGTCAACCTCTACGACTATCTGGATACCGGTCTGTTCCTCGACCACCGTCAGACTCGCCACATGCTGGGTCAGATGGCCAAAGGCAAGCGCTTCCTGAATCTGTTTGCCTATACCGGCAGTGCCACCGTGCACGCAGGTCTCGGCGGTGCCAGCGAGACCACCACAGTCGACATGTCCCACACCTACCTGAACTGGGCACAGGACAACATGCGTCTCAACTCGCTGGTGGGCCGTCAGCACAAGTTTGTGCAGGCCGATTGTCTGAAGTGGTTGTCGGAAGCGGATGAGCAGTACGATCTCATCTTTATCGATCCGCCCACCTTCTCCAACTCCAAGCGGATGGACGAGAGCTTCGACGTACAGCGCGATCACCTGCTACTGATGCAGCATCTGAAGCGTCTGCTGGCGGCCGGTGGCACTCTGGTCTTCTCCAACAACAAGCGTCACTTCAAGATGGATCTGGCCGGTCTCGAGGCCATCGGTCTCAAGGCCCAGAACATCACCCAGAAGACGCGCCCGAAGGATTTCGAGCGCAACCAGCACATCCACAACTGCTGGATCATCACCCATGCACCGGAGCAGGCTGACGCGTGATGCTGACCCTGTTTCACACGGACGGTTGCCACCTGTGCGAACAGGCGTGGGCGCTGGTGGAGGAGGCAGGCCTTGCCGCTACCACCCGCCAGTGCGACATCATGGATGATGAGCAGTGGCTGGCAACCTATCGGGTCCGCATTCCGGTATTGCGGGATGAGGCGGGGCGCGAACTGGGTTGGCCCTTCACCCTGACTGAGCTGCAAGCGTGGCTTGCCAGGCAGGGGTGAGCGGGTGATTTGACGATGAAACGGGGGGAGATCCAGTCTGCCACCCGTTTTTTCATTAGCAATAAGGAACAAGAATGGCTCTTTTGACATTGCACGGCGCGTCGTTGTCGTTCAGTGATTTTCCGCTGCTCGATCAGGCCGAGCTCACCATCGAGCGGGGCGAGCGCCTCTGTCTGGTGGGGCGCAACGGGGCGGGCAAGTCCACCCTGATGAAGGTCATCGCCGGCGAACTGCCGCTCGATGACGGCCGTCTGGTGCTGCAACAAGATTTGAAAGTGACCCGTCTCGAGCAGGATCCCCCCGCGTCGAGCGAACTCACCGTGTTTGACTACGCCGCCGAAGGGCTGGCCGGGGTAGGGGAGCTGCTCAAGCAGTATCACCATATCTCCATGGAGCTGGCACACGATGCCTCCGATGCCAACATCCGCAAGATGAGCCAGCTGCAGGAGCAGCTCGACTACCAGAATGGCTGGCAGTTCGAGACTCGCATCAACCAGGTGCTGACCCTGCTGGGTCTGGATCCCGACGTGACTCTCGACAGCCTCTCCGGTGGCTGGCTGCGCAAGGTGGCACTGGCCCGCGCGCTGGCCTGCGATCCGGATCTGTTGCTGCTGGACGAGCCGACCAACCACCTGGACATCGATGCCATCAACTGGCTGGAAGAGTTCCTCAAGGATTTTCGCGGCGCCATCGTTTTCATCTCCCACGACCGGGAATTCATCCACAAGCTGGCGACCAGGATCATCGACCTGGACCGCGGCGTGATCACATCCTGGCCCGGCAACTACGACGAGTACCTGCAGGGGAAAGAGGAGTGGTTGCGGGTCGAGGAGCTCAAAAACGCCGAATTCGATCGCAAGCTGGCCCAGGAAGAGGTGTGGGTACGCCAGGGGATCAAGGCGCGCCGTACCCGCAATGAGGGGCGAGTGCGGGCCCTCAAGGCGATGCGGATGGAGCGGACCCAGCGCCGTGAACTGCAGGGCAAGGCCAAGCTGCAGCTGGATGAGGCAAGCCGCTCTGGCAAGCTGGTATTTGAAAGTGAAGGCCTGGGGCTGGACTTTGGTGATCGCACCCTGTTCCAGGGGCTGGATCTGCAGGTGCTGCGCGGCGACAAGATTGCGCTGGTCGGCCCCAACGGCTGTGGCAAGTCGACGCTCATCAAGCTGCTGCTCGGCCAGTTGAGCCCAAGTCGTGGCACGGTCAAGGGGGGCACCAATCTGGAAGTGGCCTACTTCGATCAGTACCGCGAGCAGCTCGATCCCGAGAAGACGGTGGTGGACAACGTCGGGGAGGGCAAGCAGGAAGTGATGGTGCGCGGCCGCTCCCGCCACATTCTCGGTTACCTGCAGGATTTCCTGTTTGAACCAAAACGGGCACGCACCCCGGTGAAAGCCTTGTCAGGGGGCGAAAAAAACCGTTTACTGTTGGCCAAATTGTTCTTGAAGCCCAGTAATTTACTGATCCTCGATGAACCAACCAACGACCTGGATGTCGAAACGCTGGAATTGCTGGAAGAGCTGCTGGCGGACTACCCCGGCACCCTGTTGCTGGTGAGCCACGATCGTCGTTTCATCGACAATACCGTGACCGGTTGCTGGTTGTTTGAAGGGGACGGGCAGATCAGCGATTATGTGGGCGGCTACGCCGACATGATGGCCACCCGCGCTCAACAACAGGCACAGCAGTCTGCGCAGCAAGTTGCCAAACAGGCGCAGAGCAAAACGCCAGAGCCTGTCGTGGCGCCGGCGCCTGCTGCCACAAAAGCCAAAAAGCTCTCTTACAAGTTGCAGCTGGAGCTGGATAATCTACCGGCTCGACTGGAACAGCTGGAGGCAGAGCTGGATGTCCTGCAGACCGAGATCAACCACCCCGGTTTCTTCTCCCTGCCGAGCGACCAGACTCAAGCCAAACTGGATGCCCTGAATGCAGCAGAGGCTGCATTGGAACAAGCCTTCTCCCGTTGGGAGGAGTTGGAAGCGTTGAAACATCAGGACTAAGGAAGTAGATGAAAAAGCAATTATCCATGCTGGCCATTCTGGTCAGCGCCAGCCTGCATGCCCAGGCGGCACAAAGTCCCTTTTTCACCATTGTCGATGCGTCCGACAAGGGTTACGCCAGCGGGATCAGCGGCGACGGCAACGGGCTCATCGGGATCAATACCAAGAACAACATGGCCGAGCACTTCTCGACCGTGCGTTTTGCCGACTTCCTGGTCGATCGTTTCCGTTTCGAGCAGGGCTGCATGCTCTCCAACTCGGTCTGCAACTCTTTCTGGAACGACAACAGCAACTTCGCCTATCAGTGGCGTCGTGACTTCCTCGACGGGGTCGACCAGCGCAACAACGTAGGTTACGTGCAGCTGGGCGAGACCGACGGTCTGGTGACTGCCCTGGGCGACGTACCCGGTACCCGGGCGGGCTACAAGATGAGTGGCAAGCTGCGCACTGCCTTCGCCGTGGTCGAGGAGGGCAACCCTGTCGAGCTGAAAGACGGCGCCGGCACTCACAGCCTGAGCGTGCCGACCAGCATCAAGAAACTGGACAACGGCCAGTATCTGGTGACCGGTACCGCCGCCACCGGCAAGAACATTGCCGTCAACTCCGAAACCTACAACTGGTGCTTTGCCGGCAACGACGGTCAGTACGGCGACTACCGCTACTGCCCGGGCCTCAACACCCAGGCCAGCTTCTGGCTGGTCAACAGTACCGGCACCTTCAACAAGCTGCTGCAGGCCAACGAGTATGCCCGCGCCCGCAACGAAGTGGTGCAGACCGCCTCCGCGCTTGGGGTGGGTAAATTCAACGGCAATCTGTACGGGGTAGGGTACTCCTCCACCGGTGAGATCGGCACCAACTACCTGGATGGTCGCAACCTGGCCGCTTACTGGACGCTGGATCTGGATGGCAGCAAGGTAGGCACTACCCAGATCATCCCGCTGGCCGAAGGTGAGCCCGGCAAGGATGACGCCAAGCTGCAACACAGCTGGGCCGTGGGGGTCAACGACAATGGCTATGTCATCGGCAACCAGCTTTATCGCATCAACAAGGGCCAGAACCGCCCGGTCGAGATGTTCGTGTTCAACCTGAACACGCCGACCACCAACGCCGTGGTCTCCCTGCAGGACAAGCCACTCAGCGGCTCCGGCTCGGAAGCAGCCGCCATCAACAACCACAACATGGTGGTTGGCTGGCGTGATTCCCGCCATCAGACCCAACCCGTGGTCAACGGAACCAACCGCATGCAGGAAGGCTTCCTGCTCAACGCGGCGACCGGCAATAACTGGTATCTGAACGATCTCATCTGCGGTCTGGATGATGCGGGTGCCAAGCAGTGTGCCCAGAACGGTTACTACTACCACATCGCTTATGCCAGCGGCATCAGCAGCAACGGTACCGTCGCGGCCACCGCTTATCGCTACAACAGCGAGAGCGATCTGAACAACCGCACCAATGCTACCGTGGTCAGCGTCAAGTTGGCGCCGGTGGTAACCGACTACAAGAACAACGAGCCGCCGGTTATGTGGTCGCCAACGCACCGGTCAACAACCAGACCGGTCAGGATGGTGGCAGCGGTGGTGGCAGCCTGTTCTGGTTGACTCTGCTGGCCCTGCCATTCGCCTGGCTGCGCCGTTTCCAGCGCTAAAAAGTTGTGTCACTAAAAATTAATGCGGTTCAGTGTCTTGTGTCACAATGACCAGATAGCATGAAATTTTTTGTTTGACCCTGCCGACCCCCTGGGGTAAAGATGAAAGCGACCGATGAAAAATTGGTCGCTTTTTTTGTTCCACGGAAGAGGGTCGTAGATGATGAAGAGACAAAAACGGGACCGTCTGGAAAGAGCTCGTGCTCGTGGTTATCAGGCTGGCGTGGTCGGCAAACAGAAAGAAGCGTGTCCGTATCAATGCCTGGATGCCCGTGGGCATTGGCTTGGTGGTTGGCGTGATGCCATGGAAGGGCGGAGCTCAGGCCTCTTCATGAAGTAGCCGGTACTTCATCACTCATTGCAAAAGGAAAGGGGCCATGATGGCCCCTTTACGTTGTTCAGTTTGACCTGAAGGTCAGCACTTAGAATGCGGTGGTGTCCTTGAACAGACCCACTTTCAGATCGGTTGCGCTGTAGATCGGGCGACCATCCACTTCCACCACGCCATCGGCGATCCCCATCACCAGCTTGCGGTTGATGACGCGCTTGAAGGTGATCTTGTAGGTCACTTTCTTGGCGGTAGGCAGGATCTGGCCGGTGAATTTCACCTCGCCAACCCCCAGTGCACGACCCTTGCCGGGGCCGCCTTTCCAGCCCAGGAAGAAACCAACCAGCTGCCACATGGCATCCAGACCGAGACAGCCAGGCATGACCGGATCACCCGGGAAGTGGCAATCGAAGAACCAGAGATCCGGCGTGATATCGAGCTCTGCCAAGATTTCGCCCTTGCCATGCTCACCACCGTTGTCATTGATCTTGACGATGCGATCCATCATCAACATGTTGGGGGCGGGCAGCTGACTGTTACCCTCACCAAACAGTTCGCCACGGCTGCAGGCGAGCAGCTCTTCACGGGTAAACGAGTCTTTGCCTTGTTCACACAGGGAAAGGCGGGCATCAATGGTGGTATTGTCTACGGTCACGCTGTTTATCCTTCAAATGGGTCAAAGCCGGGCCAATTTAGCGTACAGTTGTTCGCTAAACAACTCCGATCACTTCTTTTCTCACCGTCCGAACACTCGACCAAGCAGGCGGCGTAGCACGCCACCCTTGATGACGTCGGTGCCATTGAGCTCATCCAGCCGCTGCTGGATCCGGCCGAACAGGGTATCCGGCATATCCGGCTCACCGGCAACACACCCGGTCAGCAGCTCGATGGCCTCTTCCACATGATCCACCGGATGGATATGAAACTGGCCGGCTTCGACAGCTGCAATCACCTCATCGGACAGGTTGAGCTGCTGGGCATTGGTGCCAGGCAGCAGGATCCCTTGTTTGCCGGTGAGACCGTGGATCTTGCATACCCGGAAGAAGCCTTCGATCTTCTCGTTGACGCCGCCGACGGCCTGCACATTGCCGAACTGATCGACCGCACCGGTCACCGCAAAGTGCTGGTAGATGGGCTGACGGGCGAGGGCAGAGAGCAGGGCACACAGACCGGTCAACGAGGCGCTGTCACCATCGATTTCGTGATAGGACTGTTCGAACACCAGGTTGGCCGACAGCGGGGAAGGGTTCTCGGCACCGAACTTGTTGGAGAGATAGCCGTGGATGATCATCATCGCCTTGGCATGGATATGGCCGGCCAGCTCCGCTTTGCGCTCGATATCCGCCACATCGCCATCCCCGAGATGCACGGTGGCGGTGAGACGTACCGGCTCGCCGAAATCATAGGGATGGCCTGAGACTTGAATCACGGAGAGGCCGTTGATCTGGCCCACTTCTTCACCATCGGTCTGCAGCAGGATCTGGCCGTCGATGACGCCCTGATCGGACTGCTCGACCAGATAGTTGAGGCGGTAATCCTGCTCTTCCAGCGCGCCGCGAATGTGCTCGTCGGTGACGACGTCCGCTTCCAGCTCCCGTGCCAGGCTGTCGGCCATCCGCATGATGGCAGAAAGTTGTACCTCGGAGAGCGACAGCCACTCCTGGTGGTCGCACAGCCGACTGGCGTGGCGGCAAAGGGCGGCGAGGGCGGCCGGAGTGAAGTCCAGCAGCTCCCAGCGCTCGCGCAGCCAGGCCAGATATTGAAGATAATCGGGCAGATCCTCTTCGATGTTCACTTCGGAGACTAGGTCTGCGCGCAGGAAGATACGCTCGGACATGTCACGGTCCAGCATCTGGAACTCGGCCACATCAAGACGATCGCCGACCAGGATCAGCTTGAGCTTGATGGGGGTGGCTTCCGGGGTGAAGAAGGGGGTCAGGGTCTTGCCTTCCTGATAGGCGTTCCAGTCCAGCTCACCTTTTTGCATCGCATTCTTGAGCTTGAACCAGAGATGGGGCTGATCCAGCAGCTCATCCAGCTGCAAAATAAGATAGCCACCGTTGGCCTGACGCAGCAGACCCGGCTCCAGCAGGTGCTGGTTGGCATAAACCGAACCTTGCTCGGTCTGATAGTTGATGGAGCCAAACAGGGTATCCCAGTTCAAATCCCGCCCATAGATGACCGGCGCTTCCTGCTCTTCATGGTGGATCAGCAGGTTGATGAGCACCGGATGCTGGAATTCGAGCCCTTGAGCCACATGCGCCGCCAGATCGGAGAGGAAGTCATCGATCTTGGGATCATTGTTCTGCTTGCGCATGATGCGGGTGACCAAGCGCTCGGCATCCAGATGATGGCTCATCAGCTTGAGCAATTCGCCGACCATTTCACAGAACTCGAAGCCGGTACCGGGTTGCAGGCGCAGCCAGATGGGCTTGAACGGGTTGTTCAGATTCTCGGTGTAGCAGAGATCGAACAGGTCGCCATCCTTGCCGTTGGAGGCGGCGATCAGCGTTTGGCAAACGCCTTCATAATCCACCCCGGGAAAACCGTTGAGCAGCATGACCGGGCAGTCGCCATCAAAACTGGCGAGACGCTTGATGCCGGAAATGGCTCGGGGTTGCAAGGCGGCAAAAGGAATGGGTTCTAGTTCGCTGAGGGCAGGAAACTGTTCAATCGAAAAAACAGGTTTTAATTGTTCTGATGTTAATTCAGCCACTTAAGACATCCGGTCGGAGATAGGATCAATTGTTGCCATTATACACAGTTCAATAGGTGGTGACAGGAAACAAGATATTCAATTTAACATAATAAACATTATGCGCGGTTAGATCATGCCCGTGACTAGGGGCCAGAAACACCGCTGCCGCAAGGGCTACAGCCGTGCCTGCTCCTTTGGTGTACTTCGCCAGGATGTCGTACCAGGCCTTTTTCAGCTCTGGATCTGTCTCTCTGACGGCAGCCAGGCTTAACAGGACTTCCTGCACGTCCAGGCCGATTTCTTGGGCCAGTCTTTTTGCAGTGGCATCAGTGAGTTGCACTTTGCCAGTGGTCAAGCTGGAGATGTGCGACTTGGTAAAACCTAGCTCTGCGGCGACTTGCTGGTACTGGCTAAAGTTTTTGGCTCTCATGTAGGCCTGAATCAGTGCTTTAGAGTCCATTTGACTGTCTCCTGACTTTTTCGAGTGGGCATATAACACACCTATTAGGGCTAAAAGTCACCCGTTGTTAGTTAGATTTAGTTCTGATTCAATCCAGTCAGTTCATAATAAATCTGACCGACCTATGACCCACTGTAGCCCACAAAACCAGGATCTGCCGGCGCTCAACGAGCGCAAGGTCTACTGGCAAGCAGAGCCTACCGGCGATGTTTCCGCCTGTGTGGCCGGTCAGGTCGAGATGTTCCGCGACCTGCATGAGATGCGGATCTATCTGTCCATGACGTACCCCGACACCGCCTTTGAGCTGGTCGAGGTGACCGAGGACACATGGCAAGGCTTCTATGACCAGGGAGTGTTTTTCGATGACTGGTCATAGCTCCTTGATGCCGATAAATAGCGTTATCGGCGACAACCTGGATGTGAGCGTCGAGCCGTTGGTTATCGAGTTCGCTGTGCTCCTGGTTCTCTGCCTGCTGGTTGCACTGCTTTACTTGTCGGTTACCTACGGGGACAAGCAGATATGAAGACCCTGATCGACTATCTCTCCTTTACCTGGGCCCCGACCGAGCTGCGCCAGATGACTGAGCTCGCCAAGCAAGGTGCCCTCTTGAAGGCTATCCCCCGCTTCGAGACCCAGAACAAGGCGATTCAAGCCGCCTTTGCCGCCCAGCCGGTCGAGGGCTTGCGTTACCTGTGGAAGCGCCCTGTCGGGTTCGCTCCCCTCACCCGCTTTGACAAGGTGACTGAGCGCCTCTATGACAAGGCCGAGCGCCTGCAGCAGGCTGCTGCGTCCCCTGCCCCTGCTCGGACGTTTGACAAGGCCACTGAGCGGTTGAGCCTCAAGGGGCTGCCCAAGTCCCCTGCCCCGGTGCTGACGCCTTCCATGACCGACATGATGGAACGTGCCCTGCACTCTGGGTACCGGTCCCGCGCCGACATGCGCCAGGAGCTTAAAGCCGTCTGCGCTGACCTGCTCAAGTTCTCCCAGTTCGAGGTGGTCGAGGGTGCCAAGTATTGGGAAGCCTATAACGACCTTATCGACAGCTACGGCGTCCAGTTCCTGGATGCCCTCTGCTGCAACGAGATTGAACTGTGGCTGGAAGAACTCAATACCCGTATCGGTGTCCCCATTCCCGAGCCGCGTTTCACCATGCGCCCTCGCCGCTCCGGTCTGCACGGTTACGCCAACTCGGCTGACCTGCTGTGTGATGGGATGCCCTGCGGGCTGATTGGTTGGGGTGCGGCTAACCATGGCTGCATGGTGAGTTTTTCCGGCGTGGGTTGTGCGGCCCTCGATTTTCAGGCTTTGCACTCTGTTATCTCTCACGTGCCAGGTCTGCGCATCACTCGGGTGGATCTCGCCCTGGATGACTACAGCGGCAAACACATCACTTACCAGGGCGCGATTGCCGGCGCCGAAGCCGGCGAGTTTCACCCGCAGCGTGGCCGTGCACCTTCCTGGATGAAGATTGAATCGGGCGAGTTCGTGATCACCGAGGTTGCCAAGGGCATCGCCAAGCGTTTCGGCATGGTGCCGAGCAAGGGTTGCTCCTTCTACGTGGGCAGCCGTATTAACGGCAAGTGTGCGCGGATATATGAGAAAGGCAAACAGATGCAATCGGCCGAGTTCCCGAACTGGGTACGCGCCGAAGGCGAATTACACAATAAAGACAGAGTCATTCCGCTGGATGTCCTGGTAAACCCTGACCCTTATTTTGCGGGGATGTATCCGCAATTTGCCAAATGGCTGGATGCAGTTTGCCAGGAAGAAATAACACCGGTGCGTGTGACCACCTTTAAGAATAAATTCAAAACGTCCAGGGACAACGCCGTATTTAATATGTCCAGGATGGCCGGTCGCCTTGTCAATTGGTTAGCAAACATCGAGGGGCTATCCCCTGAGAAGATTGTTAACCAATTAACAGCGCACCTGGAAGAAACCGATATTCCAGCGCGGTTAAGAATGCCAGTTCCTCCTGACCTGGACGAACTGCCATTATTTTCGACCTAACAATGGTTCTTCAAAGGATAAATAATATGTCTCTGCTGACTGGTATTTTGGTTACCCGCGTTACTCATGGCTATGGCGTGTCCCGTAAATCTGGCTCGCCGGTTCCCTATGACTTTGCCCAGGTAGAATACCTGGCACCGGCTAATAACGTGAACAAGCCGGAATGCAATATCACCTCCTGGGGCTATGAAGTGCGCCAATTAGCCCTGCGCAACGATGCGGCCACTATTAAAGAGCTGGCCGACTGCCCGAAATTGGTGGCGGTGGATCTTGTCCTGGAAGCGGATCCCCAGAATCCGACCCGCAACGTGGTTGTTGGCTTCCAGCCAACCAAAAAACAGCCGGTATAACCACCGCGCCGCGAGGAGGAGGAGCGAGAGCGCGCAGCGAGCGACGACGAGGGCGCGATAATGCTTTGTCTAGATATTACCTCTGAAGGATATGCCCGCTTAGCTGAGGGGGATTCTTGTAAATACGTGCTCTTGACTGTCCAAGAGCACGCCAAATTAACGGATATATCGAGCTGGTTTGAACTGGATGTATCCACTGTGTCGATGGCCTTTGGCTTTGGATTATTAATCTGGGTCACTGGCCTCAAACTGGGCGCAATTGCCCGTGTCATCGTAAGTGCAAAAAGAGGATAAACGAGTATGAAAAACTATTTCCGTAATGGCTGTATCGCTGCTGTGTGCTCCCTGTCTACCGGTGCGGCCTTCGCCGAAGGTGGTACAGCCGCTGCTGATGCCGCTGCCAAGGCCCTGGACGCCACCCAGTCGGACGTGACCGCAACCTCTCCCAAGGTGATGCTGGTTGTGGCTACCTGTGTGGGCGTGGGCATCCTGATCAGCCTGATGCGCAAAGCCTAAGCATGTCTTTGCTCATCGGAACGCTGTGGTTCCTGTTCTTTGTGGAAGGCTACAGATCATCGTTTTCGATATGACACAAAGGCGGCTCCGGTCGCCTTTTTTATTGGGGGTACTGTGCGCATCGCTTGGCTTTTACTGTTGTTTCCGTTGGGGGTGTCGGCGAGCTGTCCTGTCGGGATCCGCCTGTCTAACCTGCCGATCTCTACTGTGCTGCCGTATTGCGTGAAATGGGAAACGTCCTCTTTGGGCGGCTGCTTTGTCGCGTGTCCTGGTATCTGTATTCAATCCCCTTCTGCCGGCACCATGGGGCCGATTGAGAGTACCGGCCAAGAGTGCTCTATGGGCGGTGGTTCTGATGGGGATGGTGGCTCTGACGGCGATCCTAATGGAGGTGGCGACAATGGTAGTAATGGCAATAACGGCAATAATGGTGATGTGGTTCCTAATTTGCCTAACGGTATTCGGGTAGGTGGTGACAAGCAGGAAATGACCACCGAGGCCTTGCGCCATGTTAATGAGACGCTGATAGGTGGCTTTACCAGCCTGATGTATAGTGCTGCGGGTGCTAATCGGAATGCACTAAATATTAATGTCAAAATGGATGACGTTCTCCGTTATATGAAGGCGACTAATAATGGTCAGGTCGGCATGGAGAACAGTATTCGGGAGCAGACGGCGTTAGGCTATAAGTTTTACGATGAATTTGTTGGGCTCAAGAATGCCATGATAAATCCGCAGGATGGGCCAGGGCAAAGCACCGGGGGGTATCGGGCGCTCAAGGAGTTACAAAATAATCTTTTCGGCCCTGATTTTTCTCAAACACATATAGGTGCAAACTTTTATGATTTGGTTAGGGGGTATCAATGGGATGTTTCCAGCATTAAAGATAGCACTCACGATTTGAATAGCACCCTTAATAACTTTTATTGGAATACCGCGCAGGATTTGCGAAATAACAGCATAGAGACGAACCGTAATATAAAGGCCATTGCTGAGGCCCTTAATAAGGGCAGTACGGGTGGCGGTGATGGTACGGGCGGCACCGGAAATGGCAATGAAGGCCCTGGGATTGATTACACGCAAATGCCAGGCTCTGCGCAAAACCCATTGCATGTGGCAGGGTCTGAATATACATCACAGCTCTGTAAAGATGGTGCACACTGTTTCTTTGACCTAGAAACCATTAATAAGCAGTTCCAGGAACGCAAGGATCAACTGAAGAACACCCATGACGGTATTAAGGATGATATGGTCGATATGTTCCAATATAGCCTGAGCGGGTCGGCGGCGGTGCCCAAGTGTTTTGATATGTTCTCGATGTTTGGCCGCTCTTATTCCGTCTGCCCCGAGGTCGAGGGATATTGGGAAATGATAGCGGCCATCATGATGTTCATCTTCTATTTTCTGGCGCTGATGATTGTGGCTAAGAGGTGATATATGGAATGGATGAGTGATTTCTTCAATGGATTTTTCAACGATATATATCAACTGGCGGTGCAGTTTGCAGCCTGGATAACGGTTAAATTGGCGATTCAGTGGGTCGAGTTCAAGATATTTCTACTCACTTTTTCCTGGGACGTTGCCAAGCAGATACTGATTAACCTGCAATTCAGCGACCTGATCTCCGCCTCCTTTAATAATCTGCCCTCGCAAATGAGGGGGATCTTGCTCTACTTGCACGTTGATAAAGGGCTGTCGATATTGACACAAGCCTTTGTGACCCGCTTTTTACTGAACATGCTGGGGTGGTAAACCATGTCTATCAAGATCCATCACGGTGCCCCAGGTTCCTATAAGTCGTCAGGGGCCATTCATACCGATGTGATACCGGCCATCAAGGCGGGCCGTCATATCGTCACCAACGTTCGCGGCTTTACTGCGGAACGGTGCAAAGAGGTATTGGGCAAGGAAGTGCCTGACGAGTTCCAGGTAACCTATATCGAGACAGAATCCCAGGAAGGACGCGATCACCTCGCCCGTTTTTATCACTGGGCGCCTAAAGGTGTTTTCTTCCTGGTCGATGAGGTGCAGCGGATATTTCCACCTTCCTGGCGGCAGAGTGATTTAGACCGGCTGAATTATCCAGGTGGGCCGGATGTGGCCAAAGCCGATGGCCGGCCAGAGACGATAGATGTGGCCTTTGATATGCACCGCCACCACAACTGGGACTTTGTATTTACAACCCCGAACATCAAAAAGGTGCACCAGGTAATCCGTGCTGCTGCCGAAACGGCGATTCGTCATACCAATATGGCGATATTGGGGATTGGTGGTCGATATAAGACGGTGCTTCACCTCTCTGATAACTCAGGTACGTCCATGAATGACGTACTGCAAGCCAAGCCATTTAATAAGGTGCCCAAGTATGTTTTCAAGCTTTATGACTCGACTACAACCGGTAAGGTCTCGGATACAATCGCGGGCAGCTCGATATTACGAGACCCTAAAATTCTGTTTATTCTGGCGATTTGGGGACTCTGCGTATTCTTTGGCTTCATCAAGCCTGAATATATTGATGCTCCTGCTAAGGCCGCTGAAACCGCTTCTGCCGCTGTTCCGGTTGCTGGGGCGGTGGGTGCTTCGCCCGCTGCTGATGTACGTCCTGGTGGCGCTCCTGCTGCGTCTGCTGCTGGCATCCTTGCTATAGGGCCGTTTGCCGGCTATCAGCTCATTATCAGCTGTCACATCCTGATAAAGGATCACCTGGGCGAGTATCGGGTCGAGTATTGCTTCTCGCTGCGCAAGGGCGACGATGTGCAGCCGCTCGACAGGGACGATTGGCCGGATGAACTCGCCAGGGTGGATCCAATGAGTGCATGCCATGCGGTGGTGAAGTACCAGGGGCAGCCTGTGGACGTGTACTGTGACCCCGAGGGGGACGCCCTGCGCCGGAAATACAATGCCACCCTCTTTGCGGGTGGCAACAACAAGCAAGCCCCTTCTGATGACCGGTCATAACTCCCCTCTCCTGCCGGTGGCCGCCTTTCTCCAGGTCGGCCACTGAACCCCAGGGGCGTGAGCCCCTATAAGGCGACACATTGAAGCCTATTGTCGGGAAGGTGGTAGGCTCGCCGAAACTTGTTTGAGGTGCTTCTGTGGGGCGGTGACACCCCCTTTCCTGCTAAACCGGCTTTTGAGGCTTTCCGGCTCTGAGGGATGTAAATGCGATAGCACCCTTTGATGTTGCGTTAACGCTTGAATGTATAGCATGATGTTAAGTATTCATCGTTACAGGTGTGTGAGCTAATGAATTATTATAAATATATGGGGCGAACTTCAGCAGAATGTTTTTTGAAGGATTCAACAATACGTTTTTCTCAACCAAAGGCACTAAATGATCCTTTTGAATTGAGTCCTGAAATATACTGTGAAGAATCCGATGCTAAGCTAGGGATGAACTTTCCAACCAAATATTATCTTACTGGACGTGAGTCTGTTGTAAAAAAATACCTTGTCCCTGAAGATAATTTTTCTAAAGGGAGTTTAATGGTTGATGTTAAATATCAAATAGAACAATTTAATACTAAGCTGGGCGTTTTGTGTTTAACTAGAGATCATAATATATTGCCAAAAAACTCCCTTATGTGGGCTCATTATGGTGAGTCTCATTCTGGAATTGCGTTAAAGTTTAAAAACACTTGCCAGTTTGTTTCTGAATCCCATGAGGTTAATTATGTAAAATCAAGGCCAATAATAAATGCAAAGATTTTTTTTGAAAATGCTGACATTTCTATTGGTGATTGGTTTTTTAAGTCTGACACATGGGCTTATGAGCGTGAGGTTAGATTTCCGAGGCATTTAGATGATTGTTTAAACACTGGTAATAAAGATTGTTTTGGTAATGACATTTACGTGCGTCATGTTGAATCTGATTTGCTTGAGTGCGTCTATATAGGGGCTAATGCCAGTGATAATTTGAAGCATCTGGCTTTAGCGTTTCACAATAGAACCGGTGTTGATGTTATTTATTTGGGTGTGGGCTCACGTCAATACTCTTTAATTCCATACAGTTACAATTCCCGTAAAAGCTATGACCATATGATAGAGAAAATCATGCGAATTCATCAGGAGAGCTTGGTGCTGTTTTGAGTCACTGGCCCCCCGTGTAGTAATACGGGGGGAATTCTACCTCTACCGTCTACACCTTCTGCCTTTTGACCACTCTTGATGGTTGAGGCTTTCGGCTTAGGCCCACTCGGGCGAACGGTTGAACCAACCTTCAGCTTGCTAGCTTGTCAGTAATCCAAGCATGCGCTTCATCTATTCTAAGGAAGTCTTTGACAACGTGATGCTTCAGTGAAGGGATTCGGCTTAATGATATCGAATACAGGGTTGGAGAGGATATGACATGCCCTTGAGCTACCAACTTGGTATGTCTTAGCCATTGGTGAAAGCCTTCTGCTATCTCAAGGGCTTCGCCAGTGCCACCAGTGTAGCCTCTGGCATCTATCAACAGTCCAAAAGGTTCATTTTTGATGGGCTCAATCATGGATTTCATTCCATTAACCCATGCTTTCATGCCCTCTTTGTTGAAAGTCCCGCTCATTTCGCACGAGATCAGGTGATGGGTTATTGGTTCTATTGCGAACTCACCATGTTCGAATCTCAGTGGCATATGACCTCCGATGGCAAGAAGATGTATCTTGATTCTCGCTCTACACGGAGTGGTTTGCAAATAGGTCTGATTGGGTAGTTTTTGCCATAAAAAAGGGGGAGTGCTCCCCCATGTGATTAACCTATCCCGAGCTTTTTCCTCCAGTAGAAAGCAGCTATCTGCTGTTCGGATCTCTCCACCTGGATGATGGCAAGTGCCTCTATCCTGCGTCTGTCGAACCTCACTCCGGTGGGTGACACAAGGCAATCATTCATCATTCTCCAGCCTTCCCAGTGCTTCCAGATAGTGGGTAACTCCCTACCCGATGCCATCCGCATAAGCCGTTTATAGACAGGAGGGATCTCTGTACCCTTATCCCAATATGTGACCTGTCTCACAGAAACGAAACATAGATTTGCCGTCTCCTCTTTCGATAAACCGCATTCAAACCAACGAAAAATGAAGTTTTTGGTCAACTCTCGTTCCATCCAAGTAAATACCTGATAAACCAGCAAAATTGCGTGGGCTGGCTTATCGGCAGGTTTCAGATGGGCATTTAACTAAACACGGCATTATGCGCGGTGTTGGATTGTGGAAGAATCCGGAATGAGGTCGGTTAAAAAACACGAGTCATCGTCATCACAGCCATGCTCCTGAACTTATCACTTCGTTATCTCTCATCTTTAAAGGCCTGGTCATGCAACCGATCCAGCGGTTTGTGATTGGCACTTTCGTGGCGCTCACTGTTGCCGGTGTGCAGGTACTTGGAGGTGGTATCGATGCTGTCGTGGCCGGCATCGGCTTGCACATGTGATAACGGCCGCCCGTTGAGATTGATGTCGTGGGTGATGCCGGTATGACGAATGGAGTGTGGTGTCAGGTTGCGCATCTCGGCGCCGTCCTGTACAAATCCATCTTTTTCTGCCAGCTCGGCAGCGGTCTGGATGACGCTCATCACCAGGTCACGCAGCTGGCGGATCCCGAGATTGGCGTTGAGCTCACCTTGTTCCCGACCATGCGCCGCAGCCTTGTGGCGCACAAACAGCGGAGTCTGCTCATCGGGTGCTGGTAATGGTGAGAGACCGAGAAACGTCCGATAGCGTTTGAGGGCCTCGAGCAAGGCATGGGACACCGCCACGGTGCGGCGCTTGCCGCCCTTGCTGCGGGGAATGAAATAGCCCCAGACGCCGGTTTTACCATCACGGCGAAACTGACCCATGACGGGGGTAAACCCTGGCCTTGCCGCCACTTCCGAGATCCGCAGGTAACAGGCGTACATCAGGCTTATCAGGAAGCGGCTGCGCTCGTGCTGCTCGGGTGATTCGGCAGCCAGCAGGTCGGCAGCCTGCATCACATAGGACCACTGCAACTCGCTGAAGGCCTGGCCATGGTCGTCCGGCTCCTGCTGAATTGAGCGCTTCACTCGTTGCAGTAACAGAGCCGGGTTGCGGTCCATGTACTCTTCCTGGATCAAGAACTGGAAGAAGGCAGATAGAATGGCGAGCTTGGTCTTCATGGCCTGTTCGCTAAGGCGGTATGGCAGCTCGCGGCCCAGCTCACGCTTGCCAAGGAAGGGTCGCCATTGAGGGTTGGGCAGTCGTTCTCCCCACTCCTTGTCGAGCACGAACTGGGCTACGTTGCGATAGGCAATCAGGGCCGCCGGCGGCGCCTGACAGTAATCGAGATAGCGCATCATGATGCGCCTAGTCAGATCCTTGGGGCTGATGCGCATTTCGCCGAAGCACCAGTGCAAAAACGTGGTCAGCTCACTGCGATAGGTTTTGTAGTTGTTCTCGCTGTTGCGCTGCTCCAGCAGCCAGTCGACGGCGAGTTCGTAGACCAGCCCGGCATCGGGCACATCGTTGAGGCTGAGGTTGGCAAGATATTGGTTGACCTGGGGGTTGCCCGCCTCCAGGTAGGCGAGACCATCGAACAGCGGCATGGCGGGTGGAAGTAACATAGTGGTCATGATGATGTTTGTGGATGAGAGACTCGGCTCGGGGCTTGCGTGATGGTGATGCCGATAAATGGGGTTATCGGCATCACGTGGGAATGGAGCGTCGATGCTGTGCAGCGAACAGCATCGCTATCAACAGCTGATGCTGCATAGTGTATTTATTCAATGTATATGCACCTTGGTTGGAAAATTTTCGGGGTTAACATCCATATAAATGCTTTAAAATTCTAATAAATGCATAAATTGAGGCTGTTTCATCCAGTGATGGGCAGCCTCCCCCATATCGTCCTCACGCTACACGCTTGAGGGATTTGTCTTTTGGCTTGCCTGCGTCATTCTGCTCTTCCTGTTGCTCCGACTTGCCACTTCCCTGCCCCTTGGCCCCGCGCAGCACGTTTTGCAGCAGATCGCGCTGCTCGGCCAGGTAGAAGGCCAGGCTCTCTTGCTGTTCAGGTTCAAGGCGAACGGGCGCGCCTGCCAGCAAATGCATCAACTCATCGGCAGTGTCCAGCAGCTTGTCATAGGCATCGGCCTCTTTTTTGCTGGCAAAGGTCATCTTCTCCACTCCCCCACGCACCACAACATATTTGATCTCAACGGCCATCGCGGCGTCCTCCTTCTGATAGTGATTACAAGTATATGTATGGATATACAGTATTGCAAATAACCCCATGCAGAAGTGTTTTATTGGCGCGCCGACGGGTGATTGCGCGCCTGTCATCACATTGATGAAAGGGTCATTTGACTTCCATGCCAAACTGGTCGGATGATTGGCCCATGACGATCACAAAGCAACTCCTGATCCTGCTGCTGGTTGAGGTGACGCTCCTTGGGGGCATCGCCCATCTGGTCATTGGCCTCTCGCTACCTCTCTCCATCTTGTTCGTGGTGGTGGCCCTGTTGGGGCTGCGCACCCTGGTGGTGTTGCTGACCTGGGGCTTTTCCCGCTTCTACCCGGTGCCTGTCATCGGTTGGCGAGAATGGTTGCCCATGGTGGGGCGGGAGATAGCCGCCTACCTGCTGACCTTCACCTGGTTGCTGCCGTTCGAGCGCTGGCTGATGGCGCCAGACAAGCTGACGCCCTCCCCCTGCCCTTGCTGCTGATCCACGGTTATGGCTGCAGTCGCGGCATCTGGCGGGTGCAACGAGCCAGGCTGGAGGCAGCTGGCCACACGGTGGCGACGGTCACCCTGACCCCTCCCTTCGGCCATCTCGACGACATGGTGCCGCTCTTGGCCAATCGCATCGACGAGGTGCTGGCCGCCACCGGTGCCTCGCAGCTGGTGCTGATCGGCCACAGCATGGGTGGCTTGGTGTGCCGCGACTATCTGGCGGTGGCGGGCGGTGACAAGGTGGCGCAGCTCATCACCCTGGCCACCCCCCATCAGGGCAGCCAGCTGGCGACCCTGGGGCTGGGCGACAATGCCCGCGAGATGGAGCCCGGCTCCGGCTGGCTGCAGCGCTTTGCCGCCGTGCCACTCTGCGTGCCCGGGGTCTCGGTGCGCACCAGCCACGACAACTTCGTGCTGCCTCAGTCCCGCCAGCGACTGGATGGCATGGAGGATGTGGAGCTCGCCGCCCTCGGCCACCTCTCCCTGCTCTACTCCCGCCGTACCACGGCCTTATTGTTGACCCTGCTCTCCCGCCCACAGCCGCAAATGAAAAGGGCCTGATTGCGCAGGCCCTTTCCGTTTTTGCTACCTCAGTTCGTTGTCGCTCCCCCTAGAAGTGGATCCCCTTGATCAGGGTGGAGACCGCCATCTGATCCGCCGAGGCCTTGGACTCGTTGCCCTCCTTGGGATCGGAGAAGGTGCGGAAGCTGGTGTTCATGATCACCTGGGCCACTCGCGGCGCCAGGGCATGGATCACCTGGCCAAATACCCCGAGCCGGGTGGCCAGTCGTACGTGCTTGTTGATGATGGTGTCGCACACCAGGTCGGCGGCCTCTTCCGGCGTCATCATGGGCACCTGCTCATACACCTTGGTGGGCGCCACCATGGGGGTCTTCACCAGTGGCATGTTGATGATGGAGAAGTTGACCCCCTTGTCGGCAAACTCGGAGGCCGCGGTGCGCACCCAGGCATCGAGCGCCGATTTCGAGGCGACGTAGGCGGAGAAGCGCGGCGCATTGGTCAGCACCCCGATGGAGGAGATGTTGATGATGTGGCCCTTCTTCTTCTCGATCATGGTGGGCAGCAACCCCATGATCACCTTGAGAGTGCCGAAGTAGTTGAGCTGCATGGTGCGCTCCAGATCGTGGAAGCGATCGAAGGAGTCCTCGATGGCGCGGCGGATGGAGCGACCGGCATTGTTGATGAGGATGTCCACCCCGCCGTGCTCGGCCACGATCTGACGGGTGATCGCCTCCCCTTGGGCGAGATCGGCCAGATCCCCCTGATAGACCTGCAGGGTCAATCCCTGCTCGGCAAACTCTGCCTGGGTCTCGGCAATCTTGTGCTCGTCCCGGGCGATGGTCAGTACCTTGGCACCCGCCTCGGCCAGCTTTCTTGCGGTGGCCTTGCCGATGCCGGAGGTGGCGCCGGTGATCAGCACCACCTTGCTTTCGACCCGACCGCGCAGGGTACGATCGATGAACAGCTCGGGGTCGAGGTGACGCTCCCAATAGTCCCACAGTCGCCAGGCATAGCTGTGCAGCGGCGGCACTTCGATGCCGGTCCCCTTCAGTACCCGCTGGGTTTCGCGGTTGTCGAAGCGAGTGGGATAGTTAATGAGCCGGAAGATGTCCTTGGGCAGCCCCAGATCGGCAATGGCGGCATCGCGAATGCGCCGCACCGGCGTCAGCGCCATCAGCATGGTCATCAGATGGCGGGGAATGAAGCTGAACAGGGCGGCATTGATGCGAATGGCGGGCTCAGGAGCATGGGCGGCGCGGGAGAAGGTGCTCAGCATGTCGCCGACCCGCATGGGATGGGAATCGGTCAGGTGGAACGCCTTGTTGTCCTCCCCTTCCAGGTGGGCGATGTGATCGATGGCATCCACCACGAAGTTGACCGGCACCAGGTTGATGCGTCCCCCTTCGACCCCGATGGCGGGCATCCAGGGCGGCAGCATGCGGCGCAGCTTCTGGATGGTCTTGAAGAAGTAATAGGGGCCGTCCACCTTGTCCATCTCGCCGGTGTTGGCATCACCGACCACGATACCGGGTCGATAGATGCGCCAGGGCAGCGTGCTCTCCTTGCGCACTATCCCTTCGGCCTCGTGCTTGGTCTGAAAATAGGGCATGTCGAGGTGTTCGGCCTCATCGAACATGTCTTCCCGAAACAGTCCGTCGAACAGACCGGCCACCGCGATGGAGCTGCAGTGATGGAAGCAGCGGGCCTGGAGCCGCTCGGCCAGTTGCAGGGCCTGACGGGTGCCTTCGGCATTGACCTGCTGCTGAATGCCCGCCTTGGCGTTGAGATCGTAGATGGCGGCGAGATGCAGGAAGTGGTCGACCTTGCCGATGAGGGGCTCCAGCTCGGCACTGCCCACGCCGAGCAGCGGGTGGGTCATGTCGCCGACCACGGGGATGGCGCGATCCGCCTCGACCCCCCAGTAGGCCAGCAGATCGGGTACCCGATCAAGATGGGCGGCACGCATCAAGAAATGCACCCGGCTATTCGGGCGCTGCAGCACTTTTTTAATCAGCCGGCGACCGATAAAGCCGCTGCCCCCCGTGATGAAATAGTCCATGGTATTTATATCCCTTACTGATTGGGCTGTTAGTTGCTGTTAGATATATCACGCTTTAACGCAAAATATTCATTCGAATATCATTCTTCGTGACCCAGACCAAAATTACCAGGGTTGCTTGTTCCGTTATTAGGTAGAACCCTCTATTTTTTCTCCATAGACTGAGGATGAAAGCCAAGTAATGCCACAACGAATATATCAAGGTTGTTGTCATTACCATCATCTATATCACGAGCAAGGAGATTGTCATGGCCAAAAAATTGAAAGCACTGGCAAGTTCGGTGACCGACAACCAACTCACCTCCACCATCAAGGAGTCCACCCAGCAGATCTGGTTGGCGGGTCTGGGTGCCTATGCCAAAGCCCAGGAAGAAGGCGGTAAAATCTTCGAAGCCCTGGTGCAGGAAGGGGAAGCCCTGCAAACCCGTACCCGCCAGAGCGCAGACGAGAAGATCGCTGCTATGACCGACAAGACTGCCGGTACCTGGGGACGTCTGGAGCAGGTGTTCGAGGATCGCGTGGCCCGCGCCGTCGCCAGCCTTGGCATCCCGACCCGCAAGGACATCGACAAGCTCTCCAAGCGCATGGCCGAGCTGACCGAGGTGGTACAACAGCTGATCGATGCCCAGGACCTGGATGACGTTGCTCCGGCTGACGAGGCCAAGCCTGCCGCCGCCGCTGCCAAGAAGCCGGTTGCAGCCAAAAAGCCGCCGGTCAAAAAAGCCGCCGCCCCCATCGCCAAGGTGAAGGAAGAGGTGAAAGCACTGGCAACGGAAGTGGAGAGCGTGGCCAAAGAGGTCAAGGAGAAGAGTGAAACCACGCTCTTCTGATCCGCTGACCGGCTTGTTCTGATTGCGTAATGATCCACCGGCCCATGCCCTCTGCTGGGCCGGTTTTGCATGAGAAGGGAGGCAAATCATGAGCACGATTGCGGTTGCCCTCGCCGGCGGGGGACCTCTGGGGGGATCTACGAGATCGGAGCCTGCGCCGCCCTGGCCGACAGTATCAAGGGGCTGCGTTTCGAGCAGGCCGATATCTATGTGGGGGTGAGCTCGGGAGCGGTGATCGCCTCGGCGCTGGCCAACGGCATCTCGCCGGACAAGCTGGTGCGGATCCTGTTAAGCGATGACTCCGGCGAGTTCTTCGACCCCTCCACCCTGCTGCGTCCCGCCTTCGGGGAGTATTTTGACCGGCTTACCTCGTTGCCACCGCTGGTGCTGACGTGTCTGGCCGACTATCTCTCCTCGCCCTGGAACAAGAGCCTGCTCGGCTCGTTGCAGGGGTTGTCCCGAGCGATCCCGACCGGCATGTTCGACAGCCGCGGGGTGGATCGGATCCTCACCCAGTTTTTCTCCCGCCCCGGTCGCAGCAACGATTTTCGTGAGCTTGCCAGCCGGCTGTTCGTCATTGCCACCGAACTCGATACCGGCCGTGCAGTGGCTTTCGGCAGCCCGGGGCTGGACCAGGTGCCCATCTCCGCCGCAGTACAGGCCTCGGCCGCCCTGCCCGGCTTGTTCCCGCCCTCGCTCATCGATGGCCGCTACTACGTGGACGGGGCGTTGATCAAGACGCTGCACGCCTCGGTGGCGCTGCAGGAGGGGGCCGATCTGGTGTTTTGCATTAACCCGCTGGTGCCCTTTGATGCGGGACTGGCCAGCGAACACCCCGCCAAGCTGGTGGACCGCGGCCTGCCGGTGGTGCTGGCCCAGACGTTTCGCGCCATCATTCATTCGCGCATGCACGTGGGGATGGATCGTTACAAACACCAGTATCCCGACGCGGATGCCCTGTTGTTCGAACCCTCCTCGGCCGACGGCGAGATGTTCTTTACCAATGTGTTCAGTTACCGGGATCGGCGCCATCTGTGCGAGCACGCCTTCCAGCATACCCGCCAGGATCTGTGGCAGCGACGGGACGAGCTTGGCCCCATTCTCGCCAGACATGGGCTGGCGCTGGATCTGAGCGCGCTGGCCGATGAACAGCGTTCCCTGCTGACCCCGGGCACCGGCTCGGTGGCGGCGCTGGATGCCTCTTTGACCCAGCTGCAGCACTGGCTGACCCGCCGCTATGGCAGCAAGGGTCGCCGGCAATCGAAGGAGTAGCATGGACTGCAAACCCAAGCGGCGTACGCGGGATCGCATCCTGGCCACCGCCCTCGCCCAGTTCAACCTGCTGGGCGAGCCGACCGTCACCACCTCCGCCATCGCGGCCGAGCTGGAGATGAGTCAGGGCAACCTCTATTACCACTTTCACAACAAGGAGGAGATCGTCAACGCCCTGTTCGGCGAGTTCGAACAGGAGATGGCCCATCTGCTCGATACCATTACCCCGCCGTTGAACGAGGCGGAGGACATCTGGTTCTTCTTGCACCTGATGTTCGAACTCATCTGGAAGTACCGTTTTTTCTACTACGACATCAGCACCCTGATGAGCGGCAACCACAAGGTGGAGCTGCGCTTCTCGGCCCTGCTGCGTCGCAAGGAGCAGACCGCCGCCGCCATCTGTCACAGCCTCTGGCGCAGCGGCCTGCTGCAAGGCGATGAGATGCAGGTGACGGCGCTGGCCGCCAACATCGCGCTGGTTGGAACTTTCTGGATCTCCTACCAGCGGGCGCTGCATCCGCGGGCCGATGCCGACATCGCGCTCGGGGTGTTTCAGGTGATGCAGCTGGTGGCCCCCCGGCTGCGAGCCGATGCCCGCGCCGATCTGGATGCCATTGCCACCCATTATCAGCCCGCCGCCACGGCGAGCTGACAGCATCGTGTATTTGATTGTGTTTTTAACAGGGAGAATCATATGACCACTTCACAGCCCAAATTGTCCGATTTTACCCCCTTCCCCTGGCCGGACGCGGCCTATGACTATGCCGGGGAGCGCCTTGAGCAGCATTGGGAGCGGCTGCACCAGGGGGATGCCGAGCCCTGGCCCGAAGATGAGCAAGTACAGGAAGCCTGGCGTGCCTATCACGCCGGTGATTTCGCTCGCGCCGTCAGCCTGGGGCTGGGCGCCGGCGAGGATGGCCTCAACGTGGCGAACAAGGCGCTGGTGATCCACGCCAGCTACCTGCTGGACGACAAATATGCCAAGCGCGAAGCGTTCGAGCTGGCCGCCAGCAACGCCGAGAAGCTGCAAAAACGCCAGCCAGACAACGTCAACGCCTGGTACTTCCACGCCCTGGCGCTGGGTCGCTACAGCCAGGTGATCTCGGTCTCCAAGGCACTCTCCATCGGCATCGGTGACAAGATCAAGAGCAGCCTGGAGCAGGCGCTGACCCTTGAACCTGACCACGCGGAAGCCCATATCGCCTTCGGTGCCTGGCATGCGGAGATCATCGACAAGCTGGGCGCCATGATCGGCGGCATCACCTACGGTGCCAAGAAAGATGAGTCTGAGCGTCACTTCAAGGCGGCGCTGGCCATTATCCCCCACTCCGCCATCGCCCGCATGGAGTACGCCAACGCCATGGTGATGATGTACGGCAAGAGCAAGATGGCGGCTGCCGAGGCGCTCTACGGCGAGGCCGCCGCGTGCGAGCCGCTGGATGCCATGGAGCGGCTCGACGTGGAAGCCGCCCGCGAGGAGCTGGCGGACGAGTAAGGTGCCATTGCCGCAATGAAAGAGGCCAACCCCTTGGGTTGGCCTCTTCTCTTTTTCACTTTTTTTCTTGCAGGCTTCCTTTCTTGCCGGCTCCTCGTCTTGCAGGAGTGGCGTGGTCAGCCGTGCAGCAGTTGATCCAGCATGTCGGGATCGTAGAGCAGGTCCGGTTCCATCAACACCAGCAACAGCAACTGCTCAAACTCCACGGCGAAGCGCTCGACGATGAGATCCGGGTACGGCACCCGCTTCTTGTCAGTGATGAGGCCGAGCTGCACCTTGTTGTCATAGGAGAGAATGGAGACGCCGACCGCGATGTCGCCGGCCTGGGGTACCCAGAACAGCGGCTGACGCAGACGGGCGCCGGCCAGATAGAGGGTCTGCTGCGGGCCCGGCACGTTGGTGATGACCGCGCTGGCCTTGGCCGAGAGGATGTCGATGGCTTGTTGCTGCACCGCCTTGGGCGCCATGCCCATCACTTCCAGCAGGTTGAGCACCACCGCCGGCTGCAGGGAGGTTTTGAGCGCCTGCATCCGATCCCGCACCGCATAGAGCCGCTGCAGCGGGTGCTCGATGTTGAGGGGCAGATCCAGCGCCACCAGTCCGAAGCGATTGCCCAGCGCACCCTTGTCGTCCGGGGCGCGCATGTTGACCGGTACCAGCGCCCGGATGTCGATGTCGGTCTGGTCGCCCTGCTCCAGCAGGTAGTGGCGAAAGGCGCCGGCAGTGGCAGCGATCAGCAGATCGTTGACCGAGCAGCCGAGTACTCGCCCCACCGCCTTCACGTCCGGCAACGGGATCTGTTCTGACCAGGCCACCCGCTTGGTGCTGCCGGTCTCCCCTTTGAGCCGGGTATTGGCGTCATCGGAGAGGGTGGCGATGGTGTAAAGCTCGGCGGTCACGTCCCGACTGGTCTTGAGGTAGTCCATCGCCTTGGTGGGATGGGTCAGTACCTCGACGTACTTGGACCAGAGGGCGCCGGTCAGCTTGAGGCCGGCCCGCAACAGGCGACTGCCCTGCTGATCGTGCTCCTCGTCGCCGTCGTCATTGGCCACCGGCTCGGGTTGTGGCCTGGGGGGGCCACCGGGCTCTCGTCCATCATGGTCAGCATGGCCCGCACCAGGGAGAAGCCGTCCCCCATGGCGTGGTGAAAACGCACCACCAGCGCCTGGCCGCCCAGAGAGGTATCCACCAGGTGCATCTCCCACAGCGGGCGCTGGTGGTTGAGCGGGGTGGAGGCAAAATCGGCCACCAGCCGCTCCAACTCCGCCTTGCCGGCCTTGCCTGGCAGGATCACCCGCTTGAGGTGCAGATCGAGGTCGAAGTCGGGATCGGTGCGCCAGTAGTATTCGCCCCCTTCCAGGCAGGCCTTCTGCCCGAAGCGCGGCTGTACCCGAACTGTGTGCAGCAGGCTCTCCCGCAAGATGGCTTCATCCAGCTGACCGTCGAACATCAGCACGCCGACGATCTGCATCAAGTTGTTGGGCCGGTCCATCCGCAGCCAGGCGGTATCGACACAGGAGATGAGTTCACACACAGACATGTATTATCCCTATCGTTTCGCGTTATTTGTCTCCTGCCGTCTCATGAATTGGCTGGATCAGGAGTGAATGAACAAATAGCACTTATATGTTGGTGAAACTGCACGGCGATTAATTCAAGATGATGTTTCATGACAAAAATGGAGGCAATTTCATGCCTCTCAAAATAAAACAAACAAAGTGTGTTTGGCCCTTTTAATAATAAATATCAGGCCGGGTAACGATAGTGGAATCGGTTATTTCATGATTGTTTATTGCGCTGGATCAGTATTTATTAGCCCCATCAGCGCCGGGTTGGGCAAGGCAGGCGCTGATCGACGTATTCGAGGATCTCCTGCTCCAGCACGCTGCGCACCGGCAACAGCATCAGGCCGAGTCGTACCTCCAGCGACAGGGTTTCGTCGGTGAGGAACAAAGAGCCGTTGACCCCGGCGCCACGAAACAGCAAGCGGGTCTCCTCCTCGTCTTCCCACTCGCAGTCGAGTTCGTACTCCTCGCTCATGTCCTGGGCGATGGCTTCGGCGGCCAGTCTGGCGCCGGCAAGGCCGAGCGGGTGTTGGCGGCTGACCTGGATGGTCGACAGGCTGCTGCCGGCAAGGGGATCGTATAGAAACATGCTAACTCTCTGAGCGATGACAACATTTATTGATATTAAACACATGAATCAAACAAGTGAAAGCCATTTGCAACATTTTTGGGACTCACTTAACAAAGCCTGTTGAGTAAAAGCTCCATCGATTCCGCCTGGGCTGCCGCCGCGTTACACTGGGCCGACAACTCGTGACGAGCCTCGGCAAGGTGCCGCCTGTCGTCATGTCTATCCGTGAAAGGCCATTGGAAACAGGTCAAGAGAGCCGCAGATGACCCAACAACAACAACCATTCGATGACCCGCAACCGGATGAAGAGAGTACCCTGGCGCGACTCTATCGCCAGCTCAATCAGGTGGCCGCGCTGCGCGAGCAGATGCGTACCCATCCACAGGATCAGCAAGACAGGGACGCGTTGCGCCAATGGCAGGCCGATCGACTGGGGCGCACCCATCGTGACCTCTTGGAGAGCAAGCGCTACGGGCCGGCCGCGCAGTTCTTCCTGACCGACCTCTACGGGCCGGGGGACTGTGCCCGCCGGGATGCGGACGTGATGCGGGTGATGCCGACGGCCGAGCGACTGTTGCCGGAATCCGGTCTCAAGGTGCTGGCGCAGGCGATTGAACTCGATGCCCTCTCCGAGGAGCTCGACTACCTGATGGTGGTGGCGCTGCGTCGCAGCGGCAGCATGGCGCGACTGAACGCCAAGGCCTATGCCCTCGCCTATCAGGAGGTCGGAGAAGAAGCGCGTCGCCGTCATCAGTTGCAACTGGTCAACGAACTGGGGATGACCCTGGATCGGCTGGCCAGAAAGCCGCTGCTTGGGGCGACCTTGAAGCTGATATCGGGGCCGGCTCATCTGGCGGGGCTGGGCGAGCTGTTTACCTTTGTCGAACGGGGTTATCGGGTGTGTCACCACATGGGGCGGGCCAACGAGTTTCTCGAGACCATCGGGAGCCGCGAGACGGCGATCATGCAGGCGCTGCTGGCGGGCGACGACACTGTGCTGGATTGATCTTGGGAGTCATGTAGGCTCATATGCAGTCAAACATGACAAAGCGGGCCGAGTGGCCCGCTTTTCGTTTATGGCAGTGCGCCGTTAGGCGAGCGGTCAGATCACCAGCAGGTCCATGAAGGCGTGCACCGGGGTGGCAGCCAGTTGCTTGCCATCCTGGCAGAGGGCCAGAATCGCCTCGGCCCGTTTGGCCGGGAAGCGGGTGGCCAGGTTGTGGCGGAACTTCTCCACCAGCAGCGGGATCCCCTCCTCGCGGCGGCGACGATGACCGACCGGGTACTCCACCTCCACCTTGGCGGTGTGGGTGCCGTCCTTGAAGAAGACCTGGATGGCGTTGGCAATGGAGCGCTTGTCCGCCTCCAGATACTCGCGGCTGTAGCGCTTGTCCTCCTGCACCACCATCTTGCCGCGCAGCCCATCGATGCGGGGATCGGTAGCCACGGCATCCTCGTAATCCTCGGCGATCAGGCGACCGAAGATGAGCGGCACCGCCACCATGTACTGCAGGCAGTGATCCCGGTCGGCCGGGTTGTTGAGGGCGCCGACCTTGCTGATGATGCGAATGGCCGACTCATGGGTGGTGAGCTCGATGCGGTCGATCTCGTCGAGGCGTCCCTTTACCTGCTCATGCAGCTTCATGGCGCACTCCACCGCCGTCTGGGCGTGGAACTCGGCGGGATAGGAGATCTTGAACAGCACGTTCTCCATCACATAGCTGGCGTACCCCTGATGCAGGGCGAATTGGTTGCCCTTGAACAGCACGTCGTAGAAGCCCCACTTGGGGGCAGTCAGAGCGCCGGGATAGCCCATCTCGCCGCTCATGGTAATAAGGGCGAGGCGCACCGCCCGGGAGGTAGCATCCCCCGCCGCCCAGCTCTTGCGAGACCCCGCATTGGGTGCATGACGGTAGGTGCGCAGGCTCTGGCCATCGACCCAGGCCTGGGAGACCGCATCGATCACCTGATCGCGGCTGCCGCCCAGCATGTGGGTCACCACGGCGGTACTGGCAACCTTCACCAGCACCACGTGATCGAGACCGACCCGGTTGAAGGAGTTCTCGAGCGCCAGCACCCCCTGAATCTCATGGGCCTTCACCATGGCCGTCAGCACATCGCTCATGGTGAGCGGCGCCTTGCCCTCGGCCACACGGGTACGGGAGAGCCAGTCGGCGGTGGCGAGGATGCCGCCCAGGTTGTCGGAGGGGTGCCCCCACTCGGCGGCCAGCCAGGTGTCGTTGTAATCGAGCCAGCGGATGATGGCGCCGATATCCCAGGCCGCCTTGACCGGGTCGAGGCAGAGCTGGGTGCCGGGTACCCGGGCCCCGAAGGGCACGACAGTGCCCGGTACGATGGGACCAAGGTGCTTGGTGCACTCGGGAAAACGCAGGGCCAGGAGGCCACAGCCCAGGGTATCCATCAGGCAGTAACGGGCGGTATCGAGGGCGGCCTGGCTGGTGATGGGGTGATTGCAGACGTAATCGGCAATATCGACCAGCACCTGATCGGGGTCTGGTCTGTGGTTGACGTCGACGTTGGCGGACATCGTGACTTCCTTATCGTTGTTGTGAATGAAACAGGGTGATGAAACGGCGCCCTGCCCGCTCGTCTGCACGCATCGACCCCGGTGTTGCCGGGGTCGGGTGAGGCAAGGAAGTGACAGGGCAGCCCATGTTTATCGCTGCTGCAGCGAGACGAAATGCCGGGGCGCCGGGCCGACATAATCGGCGCTCGGGCGGATGATCCGGTTGTGTTCGCGCTGCTCCATCACGTGGGCGCACCAGCCGGTGACCCGGGAGCAGACGAAGATGGGGGTGAACAGCTTGGTCGGGATCCCCATGTAGTGATAGGCGCTGGCGTGGAAGAAGTCGGCGTTGGGGAAGAGTTCTTTCTCCTCCCACATCACCTTCTCCGCTTCGCAGGAGACGCGATAGAGCCGGTCATCCCCCACCGCCTCGGCCAGCTTAGCCGACCAGTTCTTGATGATGACGTTGCGTGGATCCGAGGTGCGATAGACGGCGTGGCCAAAGCCCATGATCTTCTCCTTGGCCGCCAGCTTGGCCAGCAGCTCGCGCCGCGCCTGGGCCTCATCCTGCCAGGGCTCGATCATCGCCATGGCGGCCTCGTTGGCGCCGCCGTGCAGCGGGCCGCGCAGGGTGCCGATGGCCGCGGTGACGCAGGAGAACATGTCAGAGAGCGTCGAGGCGCAGACCCGCGCCGCGAAGGTGGAGGCGTTGAACTCATGCTCGGCGTAGAGAATGAGGGAGACGTGCATCACTCGGCGCTCCAGCTCGCTCGGCGCCTTCTGGTGCAGCAGCGCCAGGAAGTGGCCGCCGATGCACTCTTCGTCGGTGTCGAGGGGGATGCGTACTCCGTGGTGGCTGAATTTGTACCAGTAGAGGAGAATGCCCGGGAAGGCGGCCAGCAGCCGATCCGCCACTTCATGCTCGTGCTCGAAGCCATCTTCCGGCTCCAGATCGCCGAGCATGGAGCAGCCGGTGCGTAGCACATCCATGGGGTGGGCGTCGGCGGGAATGCGCTCGAGCACCTCCAGCAGGGCGGCAGGCAGGGTGCGGAGGCTGCGCAGCGTCCGCTTGTAATCCTCGAGCTGCTGCTCGTCCGGCAGCTCGCCCTTGAGCAGCAGGTAGGCGACCTCTTCGAACTGGGCGCCATCGGCCAGCTCCTGAATGTCATAGCCGCGATAGGTGAGCCCGGTGCCGCTCTTGCCCACGGTGCAGATGCTGGTCTCCCCTGCGCTCTGGCCACGCAGGCCGGCGCCACCCAACGGTTTTTGCTGTCCCATTGCCTTTCCTCCTAGTCCCTGGATGTAAACAGACGGTCCAGCGTCTGCTCGTAGTGGTGATAACCGAGGAAGTCGTAGAGCGACTCCCGGGTCTGCATGGTGTCGACGACGGCCCGCTGATGGCCATCCTGGCGAAGGTGCTGATAGACGTTGAGGGCCGCCTGATTAGCCGCCCGGCTGGCACTCAAGGGATAGAGCACCATGTCGACGCCGTGGGCGGCGAGTGTCTCCTTGTCGAACAGCTCGGTTTTGCCGAATTCGGTCATGTTGGCGAGAATGGGGACCCCGGCCGCCTGCTTGAACAGGTCATACTGACCGAGCTCGGTCACCGCCTCGGCGAAGATCATGTCGGCCCCGGCGGCCACGTAGGCGGCGGCGCGCTCCAGCGCCGGGCCAATCCCCTCCACCGCCAGCGCGTCAGTGCGGGCCATGATGACGAACTCACCATTCTCGCGGGCATCCACCGCCGCCTTGATGCGATCGCACATCTCCTCCTGCGAGACCACCGCCTTGTTGGGCCGGTGGCCACAGCGCTTCTGGGTCACCTGATCTTCCATGTGCACGGCGGCCACCCCGGCCCGCTCGAAGGCCCGCACGGTGCGGGCGATGTTGAATGCCCCGCCCCAGCCGGTGTCGATGTCGACCAGCAACGGTATACGGGTAGCGGCAGTGATGCGTTCGGCGTCGATCAGTACGTCGTTGAGGGAGGTCATGCCGAGATCCGGCAGGCCATAGGAGGCGTTGGCAACGCCGGCGCCTGACAGATAAATGGCCTGAAAGCCGCTGCGCTCTGCCATCAGTGCCATGTAGGCATTGATGGTGCCGACGATCTGCAGGGGACGTTCGTTGGCGAGGGCGGTGCGAAAACGCAGGCCTGCCGAGGGGGTAAGGCTGGACATCATGACTCCTTTCACTTGTCTCGTGAGACTATCTAATATCACGTTTACGTTAACGTCAATCATACTTTCGTGGCATGCCCCCGCCAGGCAAGACAGGACGCGGGTTTTAGGGTAAATTTCACCAATTCCTTCAACAGGTTGAATCGTAATGTCGGATCTCAATCCCGTGATCGTCTGCCCGGCTTGCGACTTGCTGATCGAACGCAAGTTATTGCCGCTGAGGCGCCACGCCCACTGTCCCCGCTGTCATCAGCATCTGTACGGGCGCTATGCATTTCGCCCCTCCCAATTGATGGCGTTGACCATCACCGGCTTCCTGTTGCTCCCGTCCGCCTTCTTCGAACCGCTGATCTACCTTCGCCTGGCCGGCGTCAACTCGGACGCCAACTTGCTCAAGGGCATCATGGTGCTGCTGCTCGAACACGAGATCTGGGTGGCGGGACTGGTGTTCTGGTGCGCCGTGCTGGCGCCGGTGGGCTTGCTGGTCGGGATCTTTGCGCTGGCTTCGGGCCTCGCCAAACGCTGGCACATACTGGCGCCGACCCTGAAGGCGGTAGAGGTGTTTCGTCACTGGGCCATGCTGGAGGTCTACATCGTCAGCCTGCTGGTCGCCCTGTTCAAGCTAATCGACATCGCCGACGTGCGTCTCGGCGGCGGTCTGTTGAGCCTGGGGATCCTGATGCTGCTCAACCTGACCCTGCTGATCCTGTTTGACCCGGCTCCCTACTGGGAGCGAGTACCGCTGGAGGAGCCGGACCATGTCCCAGACCAGCGCCCGTGAACTGGGGCTCTGCCGCTGCCACACCTGCGGCCTGCTGGTGCGCTATCAGGCGGGCAGCGTCTGCCCTCGTTGTCATAGCCGGCTGCAGGTGCGCATTCCCCACTCCCTGGCCTGGTCCTGGGGGTTGCTGGCGCTGGCCAGCTTCATGTTGCTGCCCGCCAACCTGCTGCCCATCACCCATTTCTACAACAAGGGATTGTTGCAGTCCGACACCATCTTCAGCGGTATCATGATGCTCTATCGCAGCAAGATGTCGGGCATCGCCACCATCGTCCTCACCGCCAGCATCATAGTGCCGGTGGGCAAGATCCTTGGGCTGGGCTGGATCTGTTGGCAGTTGCAACGAACCAAGCCGGTGCGGCGCAAACGCCAGCTGGTGATGTACCGGGTGATCGATTTTATCGGTCGCTGGTCCATGCTGGACTTGTTCGTCATCTCGCTGATGGTGGCCCTGGTTGATCGCGGGGTGCTGCTCAACGTGCGGGCTGGCCCCGGCGCCACCGCCTTTGCCGGCGTGGTGGTGCTGACCATGATGTCGGCCCGCATGCTGGATATGCGCCTGCTGTGGGACAAGGCAGCCCGCTAGGGTCTGCCATCACATATGCCTGAAACTGTTTGTCTTTATCTGAGCCAATTAAGGAGTCGGTATGATCGGGGCTGAACCCGTCATTGAGAAGCGTCGCTGGTTGTCACCCGTCTGGTTGCTGCCCTTTATCGCCCTGTTGCTGGCGGGAGGCTTCATCTACCAGCAGCTTGCCAGCAGTGGTCAGCTGATCCGCATCAACTTCGCCCAGGGCAACGGTATCCTGCCGGGCAAGACCCAGGTGCGCTATCAGGGGGTCGCCATCGGGGTGGTGCAGGAGCTGGAGCTGGCCGAGGATGGCCGCAAGATAGCCGTGCTGGCCAAGATTGACAGCCGGGCCCGCCCGCTCATCCGCAAAGGCTCGGACTTCTGGCTGGTGAGCCCCAAGGCGTCGCTCACCGAGATCTCCGGCCTCGATACCCTGGTCTCCGGCAACTACATCAACCTGCAGCCCGGGCGAGACAACAACCCGCTGCAGGAGGAGTTCGACGCGCTGGACGGCCCTCCCCCCGGTTATCAGGCTCAGGGACGAATGCTGCACCTGACCGCCGATTCGCTCGGCTCGGTCGGCATCGGCGCCAAACTCTATTTTCGCGGCATCGAGGTGGGCAGCGTCATCAACACCCGCCTTGGCGAAGAGAACCAGAACGTGATCCTGGATCTGGTGATCGAGCCGCGTTTTGAGCACCTCATCAAGGCCGACACCCGCTTCTGGAACATCAGCGGCATCAAGGGCTCCTTCAGCCTGGCCGGGGTGAACGTGGAGGCCGGCAGTCTTACCTCCATCCTGAGCGGCGGCATCGCCTTCGACTCTCCCAAGGACTCCCCGGAACCGGAAAAAGGCCAGGTCTTTACCCTCTACAAAGGGTTGGCCGAGGCGGCGCGCGGCGAGCGGATCGACATTTTTGCGGGGGATCTGCCCATCAAGGAGGGGATGCCGATCCTGTTCGAAGGCATCGAGATCGGCCGCATCGACCCCATTCGCCTCACCGACAAGGGCCGGGTGGTGACCGCGCTGATCAACCCGGAGCAGGCGTTTCGGATCACCGGCAACAGCCGCCTGGTGTGGGAGAGCGTCTCCCTCGGCGCCGGTGGCATCAAGCATGCGGATCGCCTGCTGGCGGGCCCGGCCATTCGCCTCGACTATGTGGCGGGCGAGCGGGTGAAGGCCATGACCCTTAGCAGCAAAGAGCAACCGGGTGGCATCAAGCTGGTGCTGCAGGCCGACGATCTGGCCGGCCTCAACGAAGGGGCACCGCTCTGGTACAAGGGCCTGCAGGTGGGCCAGATCAGCCAGCTCACCCTGGATGGCGGCGGCAATGCCAGCGTGGCCCTGGTCGTGCAGAGCCAGTATCAGCATCTGCTGAGCCGGGCCCGTTTTTATCGGGCGGCGCCACTGCAGATCGATGCCGACCTGAGCGGTATCAAGGTGGAAACCAGCCCGGCCAGCGCCTGGATTGGCGGCGGCATCAAGCTGGTGCAGGCCCCCGCCGGCGAGCGGGTCAACCGGCTCTATCCCAGCCAGGAGCTGGCCCTGCTCGGTACCCGCGATGCCAAGCCCCGGCGCTGGGTGTTGAAGGCGGAGCAGGCTGACGGTATCGGCATCGGCTCCCCCGTGCTCTATTTGGGGCTAGAGGCCGGCAAGGTCAACGCGCTGCGCGCTGCCAAGGAGGGGGTGGAGATCGAACTCGAGATCGCCGGTGTCTATGCCCCCCTGCTCGAGCAGCAGCCGCAATTCTGGAAAAAGCCGGCGCTGGATACCCGGGTTCGGGTGGATGGCGTGCAGGTCAAGGTGGGGAACCTCGCCACCCTGCTGCGCGGTGCCATCGAATTCGATCGGCTCGGTACGGGTCGCAGCAGTCACCAGCTGTTTGACAGCAAGGAGCAGGCCAAGGCCAAGGTACGGACCCTCTCCCTGGTGGCCGACAGCAACCCGGGACTCGGGGTCGGCAGCCCGATCCGCTACCGCGGGGTCGACATCGGCAAGATTGAACAGATTGAGCTGGAGCCGACCCTGGGCCAGGTGATCTTCAAGGCCGAGCTGGATGGCCAGTATGCCGCGCGCTTCCTGCAGTCTGGCGCCCGCTTTACCCTGGTGCAGGCCAAGCTGGGGCTGGGCGGCGTGGCCCACCTCGATACCCTGATCAAGGGCGCCTTTGTGGAGGCGCAGCCCGGTCAAGGCGCAGGCAAGGATCGCTTCCCCCTGAGCCAAAGCGGCCCGGCCGGCCTGGCACTCACCCTCAAGAGTGCGTCGGTCAATGGCTTGAGCGTCGGCAGCCCATTGCTGTTTCGCAAGATGGTGGTGGGCAGCGTGACCAAGGTGGCGCTGGCCCGCGATGGCAGCGAGGTGCTGATCGACGTCAACGTGGAGCAGGAGTACGCCCATCTGGTGCGGGCCAACTCCCGCTTCTGGAACGTCTCCGGGGTCAAGGCAGATATCGGCCTGACCGGTGGCACCATCGAGGTGGAGACGGTGCAGAGCCTGCTGGCGGGCGGCATCGCCTTCAACACTCCGGAGAAAGAGATGGGGCCGACCGTCAAGGCCGGTCACAGCTACCCGCTGCATGCCAAGGCAGAGAAAGAGTGGCAGGAGTGGAGCCCCCGCATCCAGCCCTGATCGCTCCCCTCCCCCACGCTCACTCAAGCCCGGCACTGTGCCGGGCTTGTTTTTACCCGCCGCGCTTTCAGAATATTCCTACCCTTGTGATAAGATGTCGCCCCTCTTTTTCGGTCAACGAGACTGCACCGTGCACGACAACACCTATCTTCCCGATCACTTCTTGCGCCATATCGCGGCCATCATGCCGGCGCACCTCTCCATGGATGAGTTCGTGGCCAGTTGTCGACGACCGCTGCGGCGCAGCATCCGGGTCAACACCCTGAAGATATCGGTGGCGGCATTTGTAGCGCGGATGCAGCCGCTCGGTTGGCAGCTCGATCCCGTGCCCTGGTGCGACACCGGCTTCTGGCTGAGCCGTGAAGACGAGAGCGTGCCTCTTGGCAACACTGCCGAGCATTTGAGCGGGCTCTTCTACATTCAGGAGGCGAGCTCCATGCTGCCGGTCACCGCCCTGTTTGCCTGCGAGCAGACCCGGCGCGATGGCATGCTGCTGGACGCGGCGGCGGCCCCCGGCTCCAAGACCACCCAGATCGCGGCCTTGATGAACAACCAGGGCATGCTGGTTGCCAACGAGTACTCCAGCAGCCGGCTCAAGGTGCTCTGCGCCAATCTGCAGCGCTGCGGCGTGACCAACGTAGGCATGACCCATTTTGATGCCAAGGTCTTCGGCCAGTGGTTGCCAGAAACCTTCGATGCCATCCTGCTCGACGCCCCCTGCTCCGGCGAGGGCACTGTGCGCAAGGATGAAGATGCCTTGCGCAACTGGAGCATCGAGAGCATCGACGAGATCGCAGCGGTGCAGCAGGGGTTGCTGGAGAGTGCCTTTCATGCCCTCAAACCGGGCGGCGTGCTGGTCTACTCCACCTGTACCTTGAGTCTGCAGGAGAACCAGGCGGTCTGTCAGTCACTGCTGGACAAGTTCGGCGCTGCGTTCAGCGTTGACTCGCTGGCCGATCTCTTCCCCGCTGCAGAGCAGGCCTGCACGCCGGAAGGATACCTGCACGTTTGGCCCCAAATCTTCGACAGTGAAGGCTTTTTCGTTGCCAGATTGCGCAAGCATCACTCCGTGCCCAACACCATGTTCAAACCGGGCAAGCTCGGCAAATTTCCCTTCTCGCCGCTGCCGGCCAAAGAGTCGGAGCCCATGCTGCGCGAGATAGAAGCCACTTTCGGGGTCGTGCCGCAGGGAAATCTGTTTGGCCGCAGTGAGGAGATCTGGCTCTTCCCCCAGCTGTTCGAACAGGTACAGGGCAAACTGCGTTTCGATCGCATCGGGCTGAAACTGGCGGAGACCTTCAAGAAGGGTTATCGACTGACCCATGAGTGGGCACTGGCCTATGGCGACGGTGCGAGCAAGGGATTCGTCGAGCTCGGCATTGCTGATGCGCGGGAGTTCATGATGGGGCGGGATGTGTGGCCGGAGCAAGTGGCTGGCAATGGCGAGGTAATCGTCCGCTATCAGGGTCATACCCTGGGCATGGGGAAATGGGTGGGCAGCCGGGTCAAGAATGCCCTGCCCCGCGAGTTGGTGCGCGACAACAACCTGTTTGTGTAACGAGTGTTGTTGGAGCTGGAAAACCCACACTCCGGTTGAACTTTTGCGTGGATCTTGAAAAGCCTTGAGCTTTGTCTAAGCTTAAGGCTATCCGAACACCAGTTAGCGCACGGCTCTGCAAGGAGCCAATTCCCCTATGCCAGGTACAAGGAATTCGTACCTGGCTTTTTTTATGTTCGCCGTTCGCATGTAGCAATGAAACATCATGCCGCCGGTACGTTTACTCGAGCACCTCTGCCGGCTCTGGTACTTCGACATGCGGCGCAGCTTGTTTCTGTTCAAGCTCATGTTGATAGAACAGATCGATGGCCTGCTCGATGAGAGAGGCCTGGCTGTCTTCGAGCTGCAATCCCAGCATGGCCAACCGTTCGGCGTGGCGATTGCTGATCCAGCATTGCAATCGGCTGTGAGTTTCCTGTTTGCGTTTCACGTGCTGGCGCTGGCGCTCGGCGTTGTCTTGCGCACTGCTCACTTTCATTTCCTGGCTCATATCACCTTGCAATTTTGATTCTTATCACCTGTTATCTCTCACCGGTTCTTCACCATTCGCTGGCCAACGTGAGGAGCCTGACTCTCCCCCTCTTGGTGGGGTTAGTTCAGTGCGCTGCAAATATATCATTGGATCAACAAGATATCATTTAACATAAAAATATGAGTGACGCAGTTGGTTTAAAGCAAGCCATCCAGGGCGTGATCCGAGAACTTGTGGGCATCGTCGAAATACTCCTGCAAGGTGCGGATGTCCTTGTGACGGGTAACCTCGATGATCTTGTTCATCGGTTTGCCGGCGGTGACCGCCGAGGTGATGAAGCCGCGGCGCAGACTGTGGCCACTGACCTGGAGATCATCGATGGCCTGACCGGTGCGCCGCTTGATCATCAGGTTGATACCTTGCGGACCTAGCGGCTCCTGCATAAGCTGACCCCAGCGATTCATGCGGCGAAACAGGGCGCCCTCGCTGATCCTGCTCTGTTTGAGCCAACGCGCCAGTGCCGACACCGGACAATATTGTTTGCCGGGCACCAAGGCGATCTCCGTTTCATGTAGCTGATGCTTGCTTGGCTTGAGCCGAAGGCGGATCCCCTGCCCCACAAAGTCGAGGTCATCCACCTCAATTCTTGCGGCTTCCGAGCGTCGCAAGGCGCCGCTGAACATCAGTAACAACAGGGTGTAATCCCGCAGCCCCGCCAGATTGCCGGTGTCGATCTCATCGAGCACACAGGCCAGTGGTTTCAGGGTCAGTGCCCCCGTTTTGCGCTTGCGGTTGTCACCGAGTCGCACTATGCCCCGCATCATTTCCTTTATTTCCGCATGCTCGGTCGGCATGGGATGAATCCCCTTCTGCTTGAAGGCATAACGGATGCCGGCGAGCCGTCTTACCAGAGTGGCCGGTTTGCGGGGATCGCCGTTGCGCAGCTCCCCCTTCCCTTCCTCCTTGTCCAGCCAGACCCAGTCTGCCAATATGCCGTCAGCCTGATCCGCCAGAAAGTTCATGATGTCATGATGGGTAGTTTGCAGCGGATCGAGCCCATGCAGCTGACACCAGAATACGAAGATGCGGGTGTCGGCCTGGTAGGCATTGAGGGTGGAGTCGGCTTTGGCGCTGCGCAGGAAGCGTCTGGCCCGGCTGTTCAGTTGAGGATCGAAGACACTCTGCAAAGCCTGTTGAGTTTGGGCCTGGATGTGTGGGTAGTTCACTTAACTCTATGATTTAATGCGGAGTTTCGTTGGATCTTACAGGATCTTGCAGATCTATCAAGTATCGATAATGAATATTATCGATACTTATGAAGAGTCCTTTTTACCCATTTCAGCCCCCTCATTTATTCCTCAAATACCCTCTGAACCCAGCTTCGTTTATCAGAGGTTGGTGATTTGATCTCATCAGCATCCACCACACCAAGTGAGAGATAACGACCTACCGTGATCGCTTTTGGGTGGGTCATGATAGTGTCGATTGTCATAGTAAAACGCCCCGCTATGCGGGGCGTTGTTTGTTTTATCGCTTTGCCAACTTGAACAACTCGAAGAAGTTGTGGCTGGTCGCTTGGGCCAATTCAGCCAGCGGCATCTGCCGCAGATCCGCGATGAACTGAGCCACGTCACGTACGAAGGCCGGCTCGTTCTCCCTGCCCCGGTGCGGAACCGGTGCCAGATAAGGTGAGTCGGTTTCAACCAGCAGTCGCTCCAGCGGCAGCGCCTTGACCACCGCCTGCAGAGCAGCCGCATTCTTGAAAGTGGCAATGCCGGAGATGGAGATATAAAAACCCATCGCCATGGCCGCCTCCGCCATCTCGAGCGACTCGGTGAAGCAGTGCAACACCCCGCCGACCTGCTCGGCCCCCTCTTCGCGCATGATCTGCAGGGTATCCTGCTGGGCATCACGAGTGTGAATGATGAGGGGCTTGTTCAGGGCGCGGGCCACCCGGATATGCTCGCGGAAGGAGGCCTGTTGTACTTCCTTGTTCTCCGGCGAATAGAAGTAGTCGAGCCCGGTCTCGCCGATGGCCACCACCCTTTCATCTGCTGCCTGGGTCAGCAACAAGGCGGCATCGACGCCAGGCTCTTGATTGAGAGGGTGCACACCACAGGAGGCAAATACCTGAGGATAAGGGGTGATCGCTTCCAGCATGGTCGGGAACTGCACCTGGGTGACGCTCACGCACAGAAAATATCCCACGTCCTGCTCGGCGGCCTTGGCCAGCACATCGGCCATATTGGTCTGCTTGCTGCCATAGCTCAGGCGATCGAGATGACAATGGGAATCAACGAGTAACATATAAAACCTTTGTAGCTAGATCTATAACCAGCGAGTCAGCCAGTTCATCAGATGGATGGTGGGATTGGAGAGCTGCCCCGGCTGACAGGCCATCTTCAGCTCGACCAGCTGTTGCTCTGCCTCCAGCAGCTTCTCGCTGGAATGAAGCTCGGCAAGTTGCTGGCTGAGCGCCGTCAGATCCGGCATCGCCAGCTGATGATGGCCGCAACCTGCCTGCGTCTTGAGGGCATCGCACAAGAACAGCTGCAACCAGTGCAGCCTGACCTGGGTATCGCTCCCCAGCAGACCGCACACATGGTTGGCCCGGGTCGGCGTCTGTGCCAGCGCGAGAAAACTCTCCAGCAGCTCCCGGCGGGCACTGTCTTGCTGCTCTTCGATATAGCGCAGCACCCGCAGCGGCGCCCCCTGGCAGATCCGGACCTGGGCCAGCGTGGCCTGATGACCCTGCTCTGCCAGCCAGCGCACCGTCTCACCTTCGGCGGGCAACTGGCAGACATGTTTGTGGCAGCGACTGAGAATGGTCGGCAGCAGACGGGAAACCTGAGAGGCGATAAGCAGCAGCAAACTGTCGCCGGCGGGCTCTTCCAGTGTTTTGAGCAGGGCGTTGGCGGCCGACTCCGTCATGCGTTCCGCATCCGGGATGATCACCACCTTGCCGCGGCCAAGCTGGGCCGAATTCTGCAGGCGTGAACAGATCTCGCGAATGGCCTCGACCCCGATGGTCTTGCTCTCCGTGGTCAGGGTGCCCAGATCCGGATGATGGCCCTTCTCAAACAGCTGGCAGGAGTGACATTGACCGCAGGGCTCACCCCGGTCGGGCCGATGGCAGAGGTGCAAGCGCGCCAATTGTTCCGCAAGCTGCTCCTTGCCAAGACCGGGATCGCCGAGCAGCAACCAGGCGTGACCGAGTCGACCGGCCGCGGCTGTCTGGCTCAAGGCATGCCAGTCCGGGATCAACCAGGGATACATGAGGGCTCATCTTTCAGGTAGTGGGCCAGTGCTGCCTCGATGGCCGCCTTGACCTGCTCCGGCGCTTGGCCGGCATCGATCACCTTGATTGACTCATCGGCGGCAGCCAATTCCAGATAGCGCTGGCGGGTACGCTCGAAGAAGCTGAGTTGCTCGAGCTCGATCCGGTCCAGCTCACCGCGGTGGCGAGCCCGTTGCAGGCCGATGGCGGGATCGATGTCGAGATAGAGCGTCAGATCCGGTTTGAAGTCGCCGAGCACGGCCCGTTTAATGGCACCGATAAGGTTGGCATCGATGCCGCGGCCACCACCCTGATAGGCCTGGGACGAGAGATCGTGGCGATCGCCTACCACCCAGATGCCGTCAGCCAGGGCCGGCTTGATACGGGTCTCGACCAGCTGGACCCGGGAGGCGTACATCAGCAGCAGTTCGGCTTCGATGGTGAGGCGCTCGTCGTGCACCTCCTTGATGATGGCCCGCATCCGCTCGGCCAGCGGGGTACCGCCCGGCTCACGGGTACACTCGAGCCGAGCCACGCCGTGGCCATGCAGATAGTCGGTCACATAACGCACCGCGGAGCTCTTCCCTGCTCCTTCCAGTCCTTCAATCACGATAAATTTAGACATTAGGGCTTCTTCAATATGTATTCGCGGACCGCCCGATTGTGTTCATCGAGGGTCTTGGAGAAGTAGTGGGCACCGCCCCCTTTGGCGACAAAATAGAGGTAGTCGGTCGATTTGGGGTTGAGCGCCGCCTCGATGGAAGCCTTGCCCGGCATGGCGATGGGAGTGGGCGGCAAGCCGTCGATCACATAGGTGTTATAGGGGTTCACGTCGGTCAGGTCGCTGCGGCGGATGTTGCCATCATACCTGTCCTTCACCCCGTAGATGACGGTGGGATCGGTCTGCAGCTTCATGCCAAGGCGCAGGCGATTGACGAATACCGAGGCAATCTGAGCGCGCTCTTCCGGCATCCCCGTCTCTTTTTCGATGATCGAGGCCATGATCAGCGCCTCGTAAGGGGTCTTGTAAGGCAGATTGGCCTGGCGCTTGTCCCAACTCTGCTGCAGGAAGGCTCGCATGTCCTGATAAGCGCGACGCAGGATGGAAATATCGCTGGCATGAGTGGTATAGGCGTAGGTTTCCGGCAGGAACCATCCCTCCAGCTTGCCATTGTCGATGCCAAGCTCCTGAGCCAGATCCGCTTCGCTCTGCTCCACCGTCAACCGCTCCAGATAAGGGGCGCTGGCCAGTTGCTTCAACCAATCCTCGAAACGGGATCCTTCGACGAAGGTCAGGCTGAAGTGAAACTCCTTTCCAGAGGCAAACAGGGAGAGGGTCTCCTTGAGGGGAGCCCCTTCCTTGATCTCATAGGTGCCGGATTTGATGGCAACCAGCTCGGGGTGACCGCGCAGCCAGAGCCGCACCGCCCAGGGGCTGGTTTCCCCCTCCCCCAGCTCGGCAATCAGGCGCGCCGCATGGGCCCCCTTCTCGACGGTAAAGAGGCGGGTCGGCCCCTTGTTGGTGAGCGTCTCCACCTGCTGCCATTTGTAATGTACATAGCCCCCGGCCACGGCAACTGTCAGCGCCGCGCCCGCGAGCAGGGTGTAAAGCCGATTAAACTTCAATGACCAAACGCTCCTGTAAGCGGCGGATCAATACCGGACTGGCATATTGGGTCTCCCCGATGCCGGTCACCGGCACTATGCCCATCAGGGTATTGGTCAGCCATACCTCTTCGGCCTGCCACAGTGACTCCAGCGGAGCCTCCACGACACGCAGTTCAATGCTCATCTGTTTTAGCATCGCCATCACATGGCGCCGCATGATGCCGTCTATGCCGCAGTGGGTAAGATCCGGCGTGAATACCGTTCTGCCACGGCGCCAAAACAGATTGGCACTGACCCCTTCTACCAGAAATCCCCGGCTGTTCAAGACTATACCTTCGACTCCCGAACGCGCCGCAAGTTCGCTTTTCAGCAGCACCTGCTCCAGCCGGTTGAGGGTCTTGAGGCCCGCCAGCATGGGGGCTTCGCCCAGTCGTTGCTGGCATACCAGCAGGGGAATACCGGTCTGCTGCCACGCAGGATAGTGAGCCGGGTAAGCGGCCAGCGACAGGATCCGGGTCGGCGCATGACAGGCGGTGCCATCATACCCCCGGCCACCACTGCCTCGGGTCAGCATCACCTTGATCACCGCCAGCGTCTGGTCGCGAGCCATCCCAGCGACCTCGTCACCAAGCTGTTGCCAGTCCAGCTCGGCAAGGCCGAGTCTGGTGCTCGCTTGCTGCAGCCGTGCCAGGTGAGCCGGCCACCAGACGGGGCGACCATCCTTGACCAGCAAGGTAGTGAAATGGCCATCGCCATAAGCCAAGCCACGATCCATGGCGGAAACGCTGTATGTCGGTATTCCATTGATCAGCAAAAGGATCCCTCCGATAAAAAAGGCCCGATACTGTCGTATCGGGCCCATACTATCCGCCCAGGGCGAATTATACGCGTTTGAAGATCAGTGAGCCATTGGTGCCACCAAAACCGAAGGAATTGGAGAGGGCATATTCGAAGTCACCAGCCTTGGCAACATGAGGCACCAGGTCCAGATCGCACTCATCATCCGGGTTGTCCAGGTTGATGGTGGGCGGCGCCATCTGATCGCGCAGCGCCAGTACCGTGATGATCGCCTCGATGGCGCCGGCGGCGCCCAGCAGGTGACCGGTCATCGACTTGGTGGAGCTGATCATCAGGGATTTGGCATGCTCGCCAAACACCGCTTTCATGCCACGCAGTTCGGCCACGTCACCCAGGGGGTGGAAGTGCCGTGGGCGTTGATATAACCCACCTGCTCGGGGGCGATGCCGGCATCCTTGATGGCATTTTGCATGGCGCGAGCGCCACCGTTGCCATCAGCGGGAGGCGCCGTCATGTGGTAGGCATCGCCACTCATGCCAAAACCGACCAGCTCGGCGTAGATCTTGGCGCCGCGGGCCTTGGCGTGTTCGTACTCTTCCAACACCAGCACCCCGGCGCCATCACCCAGCACGAAACCATCGCGATCTTTATCCCACGGACGGCTGGCCTTGGTGGGCTCGTCGTTGCGGTTGGAGAGCGCCTTGGCCGCCGCAAAACCGCCCATCCCCATCGGGGTGGAGGCTTTCTCGGCGCCGCCGGCCACCATCACGTCCGCATCACCGTAGGCGATCATTCGGCCGGCCATGCCGATGGCATGGGTACCTGTGGTGCAGGCGGTGGTCACGGCGATGTTCGGCCCTTGCAGACCCTTCATGATGGAGAGATGACCGGACACCATATTGATGATGGTGGACGGTACGAAGAAGGGGCTCAGCTTGCGGGGGCCGCCGTTGACCAGGCTGCTGTGGTTCTGTTCAATCAGACCCAGGCCGCCGATACCGGAACCGATCGCCACACCGACGCGCTCAGCATTTGCCTCGTTGATGACGAGACCGGCATCATCCAGCGCCTGTATGCCTGCGGCGATACCGTACTGGATGAAGAGGTCCATCTTGCGAGCTTCTTTGCGGTTGATACCGTACTGCTCGGGATCGAAATCCTTGACCTGGCCTGCGAAACGGGTCGCAAACTCGCTGGCATCAAAGTGTTCGATGGGAGAAATGCCGCTCTGCCCGTTGAGCAGGGCTTGCCAGCTGGATTCGGCAGTGTTGCCTACCGGGGAAAGCATCCCCAAGCCGGTCACCACGACTCTGCGTTTTGACACTGAGGTAGTCTCCGAGAGGTGTTTTGAAAAGGGGTAAACATAAAAGAAGCGGCCCTTGGGCCGCTTCTTTCAGAACAGGAACTTATTCCTGATTAGCGGTGATGTAGTCGATAGCCGCTTGAACAGTGGTGATCTTCTCGGCTTCTTCATCAGGAATTTCGGTATCGAATTCTTCTTCCAGCGCCATTACCAGTTCAACGGTATCCAAAGAGTCAGCGCCCAGGTCGTCGACGAAGGAGGCAGCGTTCTTAACGTCTTCTTCTTTAACACCCAGTTGTTCGATGATGATTTTCTTTACGCGTTCTTCGATGTTGCTCATGACCTGAATTTTCCTTTAAAAATACGCTATTGCGTCTGGTTGGGGTAGTTTATTCAATTGACGTGAGTTTGCAAGTGGCTTGCCGCTGGTCAAACCACGAAATTCGCCAAACTTCGGCGTACTATCGCAAATTTGAACAGATCTCACGACAAATTGATTACACCATGTACATCCCGCCATTAACATGCAGGGTTTCGCCAGTGATGTAGGCGGCATCATCCGATGCCAAGAATACCACAGCAGCGGCAATTTCTTTCGGGTCGCCCAGACGAGCGGCAGGCACCTGGCTCATGATGCCGGCACGCTGCTCTTCATTGAGCGCCTTGGTCATATCGGTCTCGATGAAACCGGGGGCAACCGCGTTCACGGTAATGCCGCGGGAGGCCACTTCACGGGCCAGCGACTTGGTGAAACCAACCAAGCCCGCCTTGGCGGCAGCATAGTTGACCTGACCGGCGTTGCCCATGGTTCCCACCACGGAGCCGATGCTGATGATGCGCCCATTACGCTTCTTCATCATGGCGCGCAGCACCGGTTTGCTCAGTCGATACAGGGAAGTGAGGTTGGTGTCGATGATCTCGTTCCACTCATCATCCTTCATCCGCATCAGCAGGTTGTCACGGGTGATGCCGGCGTTGTTGATCAGGATGTCGATGTCGCCAAAACGCGCCTTGATGGCGGCGAAGACGGCTTCGATGGATTCCTGGCTGGTCACGTTCAGTGCCATGCCGCAACCCTGTTCACCCAGATAGGAGCTGATCGCCTCGGCGCCGCTCTCGCTGGTCGCCGTGCCGACTACTTTGGCGCCACGGGCCGCAAAAGTTTCGGCAATTGCACGGCCGATGCCACGACTGGCACCGGTCACCAACACAACCTTATCGGTAAAGCTCATTACTTGCTCCTGTTTACTTGATCTGGGCCAGCGCCTGCTCGAAAGAGGCGGCGTCGTTGGCATGAATACCTTCCACGCGCTTGTCGATGCGCTTGGCGAGCCCGGTCAATACCTTGCCCGGTCCCATCTCGATCTCGAGGGTAACCCCCTCATTGGCCATCCGCTCGACAGTCTCGGTCCAACGAACCGGGCTGAACAGCTGACGCACCAGAGCCTGTTTGATGGCGGCCGGATCCTGTTCACAGGATACGTCGACATTATTGATGACAGCGATGGCAGGAACCTTGATCTCGATCCCGTCCAGCGCAGCTGCCAATTTTTCTGCGGCAGGTTTCATCAGAGCGCAGTGAGAAGGCACGGAGACCGGCAGCAGCAGCGCACGCTTGGCGCCGGACTCTTTCATCAGCACGTTGGCACGCTCGACGGCCTCTTTGTGGCCGGCGATGACCACCTGGCCCGGAGAGTTGAAGTTGACTGGGGAGACCACCTGTCCTTGTGCCGCTTTTTCGCAGTTGGCGGCGATGGCGTCATTGTCCAGGCCGATGATGGCGGCCATGGCACCGGTGCCTTCCGGCACGGCTTCCTGCATGGCCAAACCACGCAGCTCGACCAGTTTGACCGCATCGGTAAAGGCTAGTGCACCGCTGCAAACCAGGGCGGAGTATTCACCTAGGCTGTGACCAGCCATCACGGTGGGAGTTGCCCCACCCTGCTGTTGCCACAGACGCCAAAGCGCGACAGAGGCTGTCAGCAAGGCGGGTTGGGTGCGCCAGGTCTTGTTCAGATCGTCGGCCGGACCATCCATCACCAGGGCAAACAGGTCATAACCCAGCACCTGGCTCGCCTCGGCGAAGGTCTCCTTGATCACGGCATGTTGTTCGGCCAGTTCGGCCAGCATGCCGACGGTTTGGGAGCCCTGTCCCGGGAAGGCAATGGCAAATTGGGTCATCATTGATTCCTTTAGATAAGACAAAAATGAGAGCGGCAGGATGAGCCAGATTGCTCATCCCGACCACGATCAGAGGCGAACCAGCGCCGAGCCCCAGGCAAAACCACCGCCGAAGGCTTCCAGCAATACCAGCTGGCCCGGTTTGATCCGGCCGTCACGCACCCCTTCATCGAAGGCGATGGGCACGGAGGCGGCAGAAGTATTGCCGTGCTTGTCGAGGGTCAGCACTACCTTGTCCAGCCCCATGCCAAGCTTCTTGGCGGTGGCGCTGATGATGCGGAAGTTGGCCTGATGAGGCACCAGCCAGTCCAGCTCGCTCGGCGCGATGCCGGCGGCAGCCAGGGTTTCGGTGACGATCTCGCTCAAACGGGTGACCGCCACCTTGAACACATCGTTGCCCTTCATGTACATGTAGGCTTCAAGCTCGGCCCCCGGCATACCGCGACGCGGCTGCGGCAGCTTGAGCAGATCGCCGTAACGGCCATCGGCATGCAGATGGGTGGAGAGAATGCCCGGCGTTTCGCTGGCACCGATCACCACGGCCCCTGCCCCGTCACCAAAGAGGATGATGGTGCTGCGATCTTGTGGATCGCACATGCGCGACAGCACATCGGCCCCGACCACCAGTACGTGACGGGCGGCACCGGATTTGACGAACTGATCGGCGATGGAGAGCGCGTAGGTAAAGCCAGCGCAGGCGGCGGCCACGTCAAAGGCCGGGATCCCTTGCACCCCGAGCAGGCCCTGCAATTCACAGGCGGCGGCCGGGAAGGCGTTCTCGGCACTGGTGGTGGCCAGCACTATCATATCGAGATCGGCTGCGGTCAGGCCCGCTGCGTCCAGGGCGCGCAGAGCGGCCTGGTGAGACAGGGTGGCGACGGTTTCATCGGCACCGGCAATGCGACGTTCACGGATCCCGGTACGCTCCACAATCCACTCGTCGCTGGTTTCCACCATCTGTTCGAGATCGGCATTGGTACGTACCGAGTTCGGCAGATAACTGCCAGTACCCAAAATTTTGCTATGCATAGAGTTCTTATAGATCCCTGTCGGAAAAGACAGATTCAAGGCGATCTGCTATTTGCAATGGAAGTTGATGCTTGGCCTCTTGCGCGGCCAGCAGGATCGCGTTACACAGGGCACGCCGTTCGGCCCGCCCGTGGCTTTTTACCACAATGCCGCGCAATCCTAACAGACTTGCACCGTTATACTGGTCGGGGTTCAGGTAAGAAAAACGCCGTTTGAACATAAATCCGGCGATACGGCCAAGAAAACTGCGTTTTTTGCGGGGATATCCGGCCAGTTGGGCCATCATCCGCACGACCCCTTCCGCCGTCTTGAGGGCCACGTTGCCGACAAAACCGTCGCAGACGATCACGTCGCACTCGCCGCTGAAGATCCGGTCCCCTTCGACAAAACCGACGAAGTTGAGCGCCTGGCACTGGCGCAGCAACTCGGCACTGTGGCGTACCAGATCGTTGCCCTTGATCTCCTCCTCCCCCACGTTGAGCAGGGCCACCCTGGGAGTGGCAATGCCCTCAACTTTTTCAGCCACCACGGCGCCCATCACCGCAAATTGCAGCAGGGTGTCGGCATCACAACTGACGTTGGCGCCAAGATCCAGCATCACGGTCCGTTTGCCGGAAAGGGTGGGCAACGCTTTGATGAGAGCGGGTCGGTCGACCCCGGGCAGGGATTTGAGCACGCACTTGGCTATGGCCATCAGCGCACCGGTATTGCCGGCGCTGACGCAGGCATCGGCCTCACCGGCCTTCACCAGATTGAGGACGACCCGCATGGAGGAGTCTTTCAGGGTGCGCAGCGCCACGATCGGTTTGTCGCCCATGCCAACCACCTGGGATGCATGCACGAAACGAACGCGGGGATGATTCAGCAAGCCATGTTGCTGCAAAAGAGGGGTGGTCTGGTGTTGGTCACCGACCAGGATCAGTTTTAACTGGGGTAAAAGAGACAGTGCCTGCACGGCGGCAGGCACTGTTTCCGAGGGGCCAATATCTCCCCCCATGATGTCTAGCGCGACAGTTTGCGTAGACAAAGGCAATCCTTAAGCGATTACCTTTTTTACCGCGGTAGAAACCATCGGCAGTCACGTGGTGACGACGATGGATTTCGCCACTGGTCTGATCAACTGTCAGGGCAGCGGTGGTCAGCGCATCGTGGGAACGACGCATGCCACGCTTGGCACGGGTTTTACGGTTCTGTTGTACGGCCATTGTAGGCTAACTCCTAAATTCACTTACGTTTAAGCTCTTCAAGAACTGCAAAGGGATTCGGCCGCTCATCAGCAGGTTCGATCTCACCCCAGGTCATCTCCATGTTACCGCGCGGGCAAGCATCCATGGGATGCATGGCCACCTGCGGCAACGAGAGGATGAGTTCATCCTCCAGGATTTGATGAAGATCCATCTCGCCGTTTTCGTCCAACTCAATGGGCTCATAAGCTTCCGGCAGTTCTTCCTCGTTTGTTCTTTCGAACAGCGGAGTGTAGATAAATTCAGCTTCACAGAGATGCTCGAATGTTTCTCCACAACGCTGGCAAACCAGGTCAACCTTGGCATGGGCAGTGCCTTTCATAACGGTCAACTTCTGGACATCTTTGCCAAAGTGCAGCGATACATCGATATCACTCTGCAAGCCTGCGGTTGATTCCTCCAGCCTGGGCATCTGCGACTTTTCCACTATCCCGACATAATCGAGCAGCTTCGAGGCACTACGGACTGGATCAACCTTTACGGGCAACTTCACCTTTTGCATAGGGCGCGAATATTATAGGTCCAACAACTGATAGTCAAAGGAAAAAGTCCTTACCGCCGATGATTTTAACCTCACAACCCCCGCACATGGCGGAACTTGCGCTCACCGGTGGCTGATTATGCCATAAACCAACGGATCCGACACCGGATCCTGGCCGCATTTGCGCTGACGCTGGGGATCCGGCTCACTCCTTGACAGCAGAATTTCACGGCGCAGGTGACTCAACCACTCCACTCCCCAACCCCCACGGGGTTCATGGATGGCTGCCGCACAGCCCGACTTGACGCCCCTGCCGCATATGGGCGCAAGGGCAAGGCTCGGGCGGGATGGCCTCCATCAGACGGCGGATGGCCCGAAAACTGTCCAGCGCGGCCTGGGCTGCGATGGGGTTGATGAGCCAGCCAGGCAGGTTGTCACCCGGGTTGGTATAGGTTTCGAGGCGTATCAGGGTGGTGCCGTTGAGTTGCGGCACCGCCTCCCAGCGTCCTTCACTGGCCCGGATCCGCACCCGACCGGGGTAAGGTGGCAGAGCATCAGGGGCGGCCCATACCGTCAGCACCAGAGCGCAATTTGGCAGGCGTTGCAGGCGGGAGTGGGTGATAAGCTCCCGCTCCTGTACCGGCCAGGGCGCAGAGAGCCGGGTATAGACCAGATCTTCATCGGGTGCCGGCTTGGCCAGTACCCTTACCTCCAGGCTCTGGGGCAGCCACTCCTGATGGCGAGCGGTATCACGCAGTACGGCCAGCAGCGCCGACGGCGGTGCGGCCACGTTCATCTCCAGGCGCAAAGCCAGAAAGGCGCCAGGGGGATGAGCCCGGCTCCACAGCAGTATGCCCGCCTCCCCCGCCTGCAGGTGCCAGCCCTGTGCCCAGGCCGGCACGCAGAGCAACCATAACAGCCATATCCCGACTCTCATCATCCATGACCCCGCCTTGCCCATTCCTATGCTTATAGCCGTTTTTATGACCCTGCGAGGTAGAGGCCAGGGTTAACCTGCGCCGGTTGCCCCGATATGCTGGTGGTAGAGCCGTTTGATCTCGTCGCGCAGCCACAGCACCTTGGTGTTGTGGTTGTTGCGCTTGTGCCAGAGCAGGATGAAGGCGATGTCGAGTTGCCGATAAAGGGCTTCATCCAGCGGCAGCGGCAAGGAGATCAAATTGTCGTGGTGCTGGCGGGCATAGCTGGCGCAATAGGAGGGCACCACCGCGATCAGTTCGTGATCTGACTGGGCTGCGATATGCAGCGCCTGCTCGAAGCTGGAGACCCGGATCGGCACCTGCCGGCTGAGCCCCTCATCATCCAGCAGGCTGTCAAGCGCCCAGGCATCGCTCGCCTCCCACACCACGCTGACATGGGGATAGGCGAGAAAGTTGTCGAGGTTCCAGGTGCGGGCCAGCAGCGGGTGATCCTTGCGCAAAAACACCATGGGCCTGTCTTCGAACAACACCTCGTGATCGATGTAATAGGGAAGCCGGTTGACCCTGGCCAGCGAGCTGGGGTGAGTTTCCCTCGCACAGAAGCCGAGATCGGCATCGCCATTGATGATGTCGTTGAGGGAGTGATGGTCCCAGTTCATGATCCGGATGGTCGATTTGCGATAGGTTTCATAAATCACCATGGGCAGATCATTGAGAAAGCTGATGTAAAAGGGCGACTCCAGCACCAGCCTGAAGGCGGCCCCCGCCGGAATGGCATTGCCGCAGAGGGAGGCGATGTTGCCCGATAGCTGGAACCACTCCTTGAGCTCTTCCTCCAGGGTGAGCGACAGATTGGTGGGCTCCAGCCCCCGCTGAGTGCGAAGGAACAGCGGGTCGTCGAACCAGTCGCGCAGCCGCGCCAGCGCCTTGCTGACGGTGGGTGCCGTGACATTTAGTTTCTTGGCAGCCTTGGTGACACTGCGCTCTTGCAGCAACAGCCGAAATACCACCAACAAATTGAGATCGAGGTCAATCAAGGGACGCATGCTCAGGGATTCTCCATGACCGGGACACCATGGGCGGGGGCTGTCGAAGGCCGGTCCCAGGGCGCGAAAGAGCAGATAGAGTAACACGGCGCCGAGCAGGGCACAGGCAAGCAGCGTGCTGGATGCAAAGCCAAGCCACCCCATCAGCCAGATATAGCCGGCGCTCACGGTTATCTGGGCAAGACAGAGGGTGGCGCTGGCGAGCGCTATCTGATGACGGCAACTGGCCAGCGCCTCGCCCATGGCGATGCCGAAGCTCGCGGAAAAACCGATGCAGGTGAAGGCAAAGCCCGCCAGCAGCAGCCATAGGCCCCAGGAGCTCTCAAGATGAGAGGCCAGGATCAGCAGCAGTGCCAGCCCCAACCCACCGTGGGTCAGCGCGAGCAGGCTGTGCTTGTGGAGCCGACGCAGCAACCAGGGGGCAAAGAAGGAGGTGATCATGCTGATCATCGCCATGATCATCATGATGCGGGCATACTCTGCGCTTGCCAGCCCCCTCTGGGTCATCAGGATCATGGGTGAAGTGCTGACGTAGGTCAGAATGCAGGTCATGCCGGCACTGCTCAACGCGCACATCCAGAGGAACTGCGGCGCTCGCAAGAAGGCAAAGCGGGCTGCTGACGCACGTGAGGATGGCTCAGAGTGCAGCGGCAGGCTCTCTTTCAGCCCCAGCAGGTTGATCAGCAGCACCACGCCGCCGAGCAGCGCCATGGCCTGAAAGATGGCAGGCCATGGGAAGCCGGTCAGGATGAGATAGCCCAGCAGCGGCGCCAGCACGGGGATCACGCAGATGACCCCATTGATGGCCGACAGCACGGCCGCCAGCCGTGCCGGTGGCAACACGTCTCGCAGCACGGTAAAGGTCATGATGTAGAGGGCGCCGGCCCCTGCCCCCTGCCCCACCCGCGCCAGCAGAAACTGCGCAGTGTCGGCGGCGCTGCCGGCCAGCAGCGACGCCAGCATAAACAAGCCGGCCCCGCTCAGGATCACCGGCTTGCGGCCGTGGCGATCTGCCAGCAGGCCGGCCATCGGGACGGTCGCGGCCATGCCGAGCAGATAGAGGGAAAACGCGGTGTGCAGCTGAGCCTCGCTGGCCTGAAGGCTGGCGCCGATGTTGGGCAACGCCACCAGATAGAGATCGATCCCTACCGGGTAGAGTGTGATCATCAAAAAACAGCAGAGCATGTAACGGCCCATGGTGACTCCTCAGCGAATGGGTAGCATCGACGGGGCACTATAACGTCAGGCCGGATGAATAAGCCGATAGCGGTGTTTTCCAATCTCGACATGCTGGAAAAGAGAATGGCGGCGACATTTGCCCTCGCCGCACGGTGGCGATACCATCCACGCCTGCCCGTTTCTGAACCTGGATACCTGATTGCCATGTCGCGTCCCCTGATCCTCGCTTCCACCTCCCGTTATCGCAAAGCCCTGCTGGAAAAGCTGGGCCTCCCCTTTGAGTACGCCGCGCCAAATGTTGATGAATCCGTGCAGCCTGGTGAGGATGCACAGACGCTGGTGGCACGGCTGGCCCATGCCAAGGCCCGTGCCATCGCCGACCAGCATGATCAGGGGCTGATCATCGGCTCGGATCAGGTGTGCGTCTGCGATGGCCGGATCCTGGGCAAGCCGGGAACGGTCGAGCGAGCGGTGGCCCAGCTGATGGCGGCCCAGGGGCGCAGCGTCACCTTTTATACCGGCCTGTGCGTGCTGGACGCCACGTCTGGCCGCGCCGAGCAGTTGATAGAACCCTTCACCGTTCACTTTCGCCAGCTGGATGAGGCGGCCATCCGCCGCTATGTAGAAGCTGAACAGCCCCTCGACTGTGCCGGCAGTTTCAAGTGTGAAGGCATGGGGATCGTGCTGTTCAAGGCCTTGGAAGGGCGCGATCCCAATGCGCTGATCGGCCTGCCGCTGATCGGCCTGATCGAGCTGCTGGCCCGCCACGGTATCGCCCTGCCCTGATGGGAGCGGTACACCAGCCACGAAAAACGGGAGCCAAGGCTCCCGTTTTTCGTTTATTCATCGGTCATATCGCAAGGCTAATCCAACAACCGCTGGAGCTCCGCCATGGTGTCGACCACCGCCAGCGGATGGTGGGCCAGCAAGCGTGCACGGTCGTGCACGCCCCAACTAACCCCGATCCGCGGCATGGCCAGCGCTTCGGCCATCGCCATGTCGTGGATGGAATCGCCGATCATCACCGCCTGATGCGGGGCAATGCCCAGCTCATCCAGAATTTGCGTCAGCATCAGGGGATCGGGCTTGGAGTTGGCCTCGTCCGCCCCGCGCGTGGCGGCAAAGAGCGGCCGCAACCCGGTTTCATCCAGTACCCTGTCCAATCCACGCCGTGACTTGCCGGTGGCGACCGCCAGGGCCACCCCTTGTGCATGCCAATGCAGCAGCAGTTCCCTCGCCCCGGCGAACAATGGGCTGGGTGTGCTGTCATGGACGTAATGGTGGCGATAACGGGCGATCAGGGCGTTGGCTCGTTCACTCCCCTGCTCCAGGGAAAACAGCCGGGGGATACCGACCTCCAGACTGAGACCGATGATCTGGTGCGTCTCGACGGCGCTGGGCACGGGCTCACCACAGTCGCGAGCCGCATGCGCAACACAGGCAACAATCCGGCCCACCGAGTCCATCAGGGTACCGTCCCAGTCGAAGATGGCGAGCCGGATGGTCTGCATCAGCGGGCCAACTTGTTCAGGAAGTCGTCGAGTTCGGGGGCCAGCGGTGCTTCCACCTGCATCTCGCGACCATCGGCCGGATGGATAAAGCTCAGCTTCCAGGCATGCAAAAACAGTCGTTTTAGCCCCTGACTGCGCATTTTATCGTCAAATACGGCTTCTCCATACTTGTCATCACAGGCGATGGGGTGACCCGCATGCTGGGTATGCACCCGGATCTGGTGGGTACGACCGGTGATCGGGCTGCACTCCACCAGGGTGGCCTCGGCAAACTGACGGGCAATCCGAAAACGCGTTTCGGAGGGCTTGCCATCGCTGCTGACCCGCACGACCCGCTCGCCGGATTGCAGGTCATTTTTGCGCAGCGGCGCATTGACCACCTTGACGTGAGGCTGCCACTGGCCACGCACCAGCGCCAGGTACTGCTTGCGCATGGTCTTGACCCGCAGCTGCTCATGCAGACTGCGCAGGGCGCTGCGCTTCTTGGCGACCAGCAGTACACCGGAGGTGTCGCGATCGAGCCGATGCACCAGTTCGAGGAAACGGGCTTCCGGACGCAGGGCACGCAGCCCTTCAATCACGCCAAAGCTCAGGCCGCTGCCACCGTGCACCGCCATGCCGGACGGTTTGTTCAGTACGATCATGGCGTCATCTTCAAACAGGATCTGGCTCTCCAGACGCTGGATGCTGCCAAGATTGGCCGAGGGCAGTTCGTTCTTTTCGGCAACCCGCACGGGGGGACCCGTACCTCGTCGCCAGTGCAGAGTTTGTATTCCGGTTTGATGCGCTTTTTGTTGACGCGCACTTCCCCTTTGCGAAGGATGCGATAGATCAGGCTCTTGGGGACGCCCTTTAGCTGAGTCTTGAGAAAATTGTCGATGCGCTGCCCTTCATGCTCAGCTTCGATGGTGAGCAGCTGCACTTGTTGATGTATCTGTGTCATGGCGCGGATTTTAACACTGCCGGCGGCCCTTGGCTGCATGCTTTGTTGAAAAATGGCGCCTTGCTATAAAAGTGGTTTAAATGGGATAATAAACAAGGTTTTGTCATTGTGTTCAAGCCTTGTACTAAGTGGCCAAAATTTATGCCACCCAATCCCGAAACACCGTGTATACAAGAACATGACGGTTCCCGGGTGCGAGGTACAGCGCATGGAGAACGCAAACAGAACCGCTAATTTGTCTCCACACCGGTATCCTTTTCATGCCTTCTCGAGAAGGCTGGACCAGAGTGCCCTTAGTTTGCGCCTCATGCATACCCCAACCGGGAGGTTGCCCCAGTATGCTGAAGACCCGAGGCCGGCGCCGGCAGGATCCTGTGGAGGAAATCAAAATGACAAAATAACGAGAACTCAATGAAAAGAATGCTAATCAACGCGACTCAGGAAGAAGAGTTGCGCGTAGCGCTGGTTGACGGACAACAGCTCTACGATCTGGATATTGAAAGTCCGGGACACGAGCAGAAAAAAGCGAACATTTACAAGGGCAAAATCACCCGCGTAGAACCCAGTCTTGAAGCTGCTTTTGTCGACTATGGCGCCGAGCGCCACGGTTTCCTGCCGTTAAAGGAAATCGCCCGCAATTACTTCCCCTCCGGTTACTCCTATCAGGGTCGTCCCAACATCAAAGAAGTGGTCCGCGAAGGCCAGGAAGTGATCGTCCAGATCGACAAGGAAGAGCGTGGCACCAAGGGTGCAGCCCTCACCACCTTTATCAGTCTGGCCGGCAGCTACCTGGTACTGATGCCGAACAATCCTCGCGCCGGTGGTATCTCCCGCCGTATTGAAGGTGATGAACGGACTGAACTGAAAGAAGCCCTGAGCGGCCTGACCGTGCCGGACGGCATGGGCCTCATCGTGCGTACCGCTGGTGTGGGCAAATCCCCGGAAGAGCTGGAATGGGATCTGAACGTTCTGCTCAACCACTGGGATTCCATCCACAAGGCGTCACAGAGCCGCTCCGCGCCGGTGCTTATCCATCAGGAAAGCAACGTCATCGTGCGTGCCATCCGTGACTACCTGCGGCGCGATGTCGGCGAGATCCTGATCGACAACCCGGTCATCTTCGAGCGTGCCAAGGCGCATATCGAGCTGGTTCGTCCCGATTTCCTCAATCGCGTGAAGCTGTACAAGGGTGAAGTTGCCCTGTTCAACCACTTCCAGATCGAGAGCCAGATCGAGTCGGCCTTCCAGCGTGAAGTGCGTCTGCCCTCTGGCGGCAGCATCGTCATCGATCCGACCGAAGCGTTGACCTCCATCGATATCAACTCCTCCCGCGCCACCAAGGGCGGCGATATCGAAGAGACTGCGCTGCAAACCAACCTGGAAGCGGCCGACGAAATTGCCCGTCAATTGCGTCTGCGCGACCTGGGTGGCCTGATCGTCATCGACTTTATCGACATGACTCCGGTTCGTCATCAGCGCGAAGTGGAAAACCGTCTGCGTGAAGCGGTGCATCAGGACCGTGCCCGCATCCAACTGGGCCGTATCTCCCGTTTCGGTCTGCTGGAGATGTCTCGCCAGCGTCTGCGTCCCTCCCTCAACGAGTCCAGCAGCCATATCTGCCCTCGTTGCCAGGGGCAGGGTGTGATCCGTGACAACGAATCACTGGCGCTGTCCATCCTGCGTCTCATCGAAGAAGAGGCCATGAAGGACAACACCGAGCAGGTTCACGGTCAGGTGCCGGTCGATGTTGCCGCCTATCTGCTCAACGAGAAGCGTGCCTCCATCGCCAGCCTGGAACAGCGTAATGATGTGCGTGTCTACATCATTCCGAACCAGCATCTGGAAACCCCGCACTACGAAGTAACCCGCATCCGTCAGAACGAGATCCCGGAAGCGGCCAGCTACGAGCTGAAAACCGAGATTGCCAAGCCGGTCTACCAGCCGAAGCAGGCTCAGGTGATCGAGCGCGAACAACCGCTGCTGCAAGGTTTTGTCCAGGCGCCCCAGCCGGCCCCCGCCGCGCCAGCCCCGGTCGTGGCTCCCGCTGCACCGACTGCGCCCGAAGCCGGTCTGTTTGGCAAACTGTTCAAGGCCATCTCCGGCTTGTTCGGTGCCGACACCGCCCCTGCCGACGTGAAGGCTCCTGCCGACAAACCGGCAGCCCAGCGCGAAGCACGCAAGGACGAGGGTCATCGTCATCAACGCGATGAAACCCGCAGCCGTGGTCAGCGTGGTCGTCGTGATGACAACCGTGGTAATCGCAGCCCTGCCGATGCCGCAGAGAAGCGGGAAGCGGGTGCCAATCGTGAAGGTGGCGAAAGCCGCAACCGTCGTCCCCGCAAAGAGCGTGAGCCGCGTCAGGAACGCGAACCCCGCGCTCCGCGCCCGGCTCGTGAACCCCGTGCTCCGCGTGAACCTCGCGCCGAAGTGGTCGTTGACGCGGCAGAAACCGTCGATACCACCATGGTCAACAACGAGCCGCGTCTGGAAAAAGAGCAGAAAGTGGCTGAGCGCCGCGAACGCCGCCAACTGCGCAAGCAGATCCGGGTCGATGCCCCGGCCAGCGACGTTGCCGCCCTGCCCGCCGATGCTCCGGTTGTTGCCGAAGAGGCCTCCGACGCAGTAGAGCAGCACGATGAGCAGGCCGAAGGCCAGCGTCGTTCCCGTCGTACGCCGCGCAATCAGCGTATTGAAGGCCAACGTCGCAAGCGCATCAATGAAGATGCCCGCAGCCAGCGTGAAGATGAAGAGCAGTCTGCCGAAGGCGCTGCCCCTACCCTGACAGCAGCTGCCCAGGCAGATGCAGCCCAGGTGAAAGTGGAAGAACCGGCAGTCCCTGTCATCACCATTCCCAGTGCTGAAGCTGTTGCCGCCGCCCTGCAGGCCTCTGCTGCGCTGACCGAGCATGTCGTGCCAGAAGCCGTTGTGGCCGAAGCTCACGAGCAGGCTGAGGTCGTGGCTGCAGAGCAAGTGGTAACCGAAGCGGTAGCTGCTGAAGAAGCCCAGGTAGCGGTTGTCAACGAGCCAGTGGTTGCAGAAGTTGCGGCCCCGGTCGCAGCGGAAGTCGTTGCTGTCGAGGCACCGGCCGTCGAGACTGCCGTGGTTGAAGCTGCAGCTGCTGCTCCGGCAGTGGTTGTAGCCGAGGTTGCCCCTCTGGTGGTTGAACAGCCAGCTCCGGTCGCTGAAGCTGAACCTGTCATTGCTGACGAGGCTCCGGTAGCCGCTGCCGTAGCAGCCCCTGTGGCCAAGCAAGTCAAGCGTGGTGGTGGCCTGCTGGCCGGTGCCCGCAAGGCCTCTGCGCCAATGGCAACTCCGGCTGCGGCCCCTGCTCTGCCGGTACGTGAGCCGGTTGCCCATGCGCCGCTGGTGCGCAGTGAAGTGGCAAGCTCAGGTCGCCATGGCGGCAGTACCGCTGCCGTCAACGTTGCAACCAGCCCGGCCGGTCGTCCTTGATGACTCGCTAGTCTGACAAAAAGAGCCACACATTGTGTGGCTCTTTTTTTAGATGCGGCATGGCACCATCAGCTCGTCTCGATTACCCGTCCCTTTACTGCGCCAAGACCTACCTACCTATGTAGTGGTTGTAGTGGTCAACTAAATCCGGACTGTAGTGGTCTAATCATCCCGGACACCGTTTTAGGTGGTACAGTCACCACCATTACCAGAAGTGTTCAATGACAAGATTACGCCGCTCATTCACTGCCGAGTTCAAACTGGAAGCCGCATCCCTGGTGCTCGACCAAGGCTATTCAGTCCCCGAAGCCAGCCGTTCACTGGATGTCGGCGAAACCGTGCTGCGTCGATGGGTTCAGCAACTTCAATCAGAACGAAGTGGCGCTACACCTGCTAACCGGGCGCTGACCCCTGAGCAGCAGAAAATTCAGGAGTTGGAAGCCCGCATCAACCGGTTTGAACGCGAAAAGGCCATTCTAAAAAAGGCTACTGCTCTCTTGATGGCGGACGAACTCGAACGTACGCGCTGATAGACCGATTAAGGGAGCAAGCCCCCACCACCCTGGTCTGTTGCGCTTTCGGTATATCAACCGCCTGTTTTTACGACTATCTGGCTCGCAGGCGCACAATTAACCGTGAACGGGTGCAGCAGAGAAGTGAGTTACTGTGTCTGTTCAAAGAGAGCAGAGGCTCAGCTGGCAGCCGGGCCTTGATGTCAATGATGCGGGCACTGGGGCATCAGATTGGCCGGTTCAAGGTGCGTCGTCTGATGAAGGAGGCCGGGCTGGTCTCTAAACAACCGGGAGCTCATCGTTATCAGGTCGCGCGGTCTGAACGACCGGATATTCCCAATCATCTGGCGCGTGAATTTGCTGCCCCGCAACCCAATTAGGTGTGGTGCGGCGACATCACTTACGTATGGGCAGGTGGCCGCTGGCATTACCTGGCGGCGGTGCTCGACCTCCACACCCGACGGGTCGTGGGCTGGGCGATGTCCGGCAGGCCTGATGCTGACTTGGCCGTGAAAGCGCTCGACATGGCGTATCAGCAACGGGGCTGCCCGTCTGGCGTGCTGTTTCACTCCGACCAGGGCAGCCAATACGGCAGCCGGGTATTTCGGCAACGGCTGTGGCGCTATCGCATGACCCAGAGCATGAGTCGGCGTGGCAACTGCTGGGATAACGCGCCGATGGAGCGGCTGTTCAGGAGCCTCAAGACGGAATGGCTTCCGACCACGGGGTACATGAGCCTGCGGGAAGCCAAGCAGGATATCAGCTATTACCTGATGGATTACTACAACTGGCGGCGCCCGCATCAACACAATGATGGGATACCGCCAGCAGAGGCCGAAAATCGGCTTAACTGTGTGTCCGGATTTAGTTGACCACTACACTCTGCCAACCCTCCTATCTTGAATGCCTGTTTATGGGTGGGGATGAGGTTAGTGGGTGAGAGAAGTAATTGGTTGGATGAAAGAATTAGTTTGATGGCATATTAAGGATGGTCAAATTGGAAACCCGGCTGGCAGGAGCCTGGCATCACACATGTGTTTTTGAGGTCATGAAAAAAGGGCCGCAAGGGCCCTTTCTCAACATGCTTTGGTATCTGCTATCAGCTGAACAGATGATGGCTGATCAGGAACAGGCCACCAGAGAGCAGCATGGTCAGCGGCAGGGTCAGCACCCAGGCCATCAGGATGGTCTTGATGGTCTGGCTCTGCAGGCCTGACTTGTTGGCCACCATGGTCCCCGCTACCGCAGAGGAGAGGATATGGGTGGTCGATACCGGCATCCCGGTCAAACTGGCCACGCCGATGGAGGCGGCAGCGGTGATCTGGGCGGCGATCCCCTGGCTATAGGTCATGCCGGAGGAGCCAATCTTTTCGCCGACGGTGTAGACGATACGACGCCAGCCCACCATGGTGCCACAGCCCAGCGCCAGCGCGATGGAGACAATGACCCAGGTCGGTGCATATTCGGCAGTGGCCGTCAGATCCTTACGCCATTTGGCAAGGTCAGTCAGCTCTTTGGCCGGCAGCGGCAGCTTGGATACCTTGCGAGCGGTATCATCGATGCACAGCAGCAGGCGACGCACTTCACGGCGGTCGGTCAGGTCCATCTCTTCATAGGTCCGCACCTGGGCAAGACGATTGTCCAGCGTGGCCATAGCCTGCAGGGCACCATCGGCAGAACAGTGGGTCATCAACTCTTCCTGGGCCTGGGCAGGCACACTGAAGTCCACGACCTTGGAAACCTGCTCATGGTTGCGCTGATAGATCTCCATGATGCGCTGATTGGCATCCTGGGTGCGATCCAGGTCATAAGAGCGGCTGTTCATGTCCAGTGCGAAATAGGCAGGAGCCATGCAGATCAGCACCAGCATCACCAGACCAATACCCTTCTGGCCATCATTGGAACCGTGCACAAAGCTCACGCCCATGGCAGATGCCACCAGAGTGAGACGCGCCCAGAACGGCGGATGCTTCTTGCCATCCACCAGCAGACGCTCTTCCGGGGTCTTGTGGATCTTGCTGCCCTGCCAGACGCGTTTCATGGCGAACAACAGCAGCGCGGCGATGATGAAACCGACGGTAGGAGAGATGATGAGGGAAAGCATGATGTCGATGGCTTTAGCGACGTTGATGCCTTCCTGCAGCGGTTGATGGCTGATCCAGGCATAGGCGCCGCCTACCCCCAGAATGGAACCGATCAGCGTGTGTGAGCTGGATGCAGGGATCCCGAAGAACCAGGTACCCAGATTCCACACGATGGCGGAAAACAGCAGGGAGAACACCATGATCAGACCCTGAGTGGAGTCCATCCCCAGCAGCAGATCGATGGGCAGCAGGTGGACAATGGCATAAGCCACCCCCAGACCACCCATCATTACCCCGGCAAAGTTGAACAGACCGGAGGCTACTACTGCCATGTGTGCCGGCATCGCCTTGGTATAGATAACCGTTGCTACCGCGTTGGCGGTATCGTGAAAGCCGTTGATGAATTCATAGGCCAACACAAAAAAAACGGCCAATACCAAACCGATTGACCACCACAAACCCAAACCACTAAACATTTCAAACATAAAAACGAACCTGTTTATGAGTTGCGGCGGATTATGCCAGAAGGCTGGTAACGCCATACCCGTTGTTGAAATATTTCAGTAAGAAAAAAAAGAGCATTCCGCCTGCAAATAGCTTAGAGCCAGTCACCATGCGGCTTGTCCTTGATTAATTAAACAGACCTTGCCTGACAAAAACAGTTCCCAAATGGGGACAATTCATCATCAGCATGCCGCAAAAGCCACTCTCACCGACCTCGGCTCCGTCAATTTTCGACCGACCGTATCGCCGTACTTGTACAAATGGCAGGCAAGAACACTCCCTCGCCCTGCCCTCTTTTAACATATTGCCAACGGCTCGACTGTCGACCCGCTCTCAGTCCTGATTGATACGGCTGGCAACCGCACCCTGCTGGCTCTTGTACTTGGCGTTTTCCCGTTTGTTGTAGGGACGCGCCGCCACACCGGAGAGCATCTCGAAGTTCAGCGCACCGATCTTCATCTTGGGGCGCAGCGCCAGCGGCAGCTTGCCGCCGTTGTAGAACTCCAGCACGATGCGGCCGGACCAGCCCGGATCGATACGGTGCGCGGTCACGTGCACCATCAGCCCGAGGCGGGCCAGGGAAGAGCGGCCATCCAGCCAGCCCACGATGTCGGCAGGCAGGGTGACCGATTCATAGGTGACCGCCAGGGCCAGCTGACCCGGGTGCAGATAGAAGGCTTCGCCATCCGGCACATGGATCTCATCGCTCATCACCCGATCGATGGCGTCGGCCATTTCGCTGCTGGGGCCGCTCAGATCGATATAGGGGGCGGTATGATCGCGAAACACCCGAAACTCGTTGCCCAGCAGCACGTCGACGCTGACGCCGCTGATCCGTTCAATACCGGGTCTGGGCTCAATGACGATCTTGCCTTCATCCAGATGACGTTCGATATCGGTATCACAAAGACGCATTGGGCGACTCTCCTGACAAATTGTTCATTTAAAAAAGCCGGGCATCACCCGGCTTGATATCTCTCAACCAATCAACATGTGGCGAATACGCGCCTTGAGCATGTCAATGGCGATGCGGTTCTTGCCGCCACGGGGGACGATCACATCCGCGTACTGCTTGGAAGGCTCGATAAACTGCAGGAACATGGGGCGTACCGTCTTCTGGTACTGCTTGAGCACCGAGTCCATGGTCCGGCCACGCTCCTGCACGTCACGCACCAGACGGCGCAGCAGGCAGATGTCGAGCGGCGTGTCCATGAAGATGGAGGCATCCATCAGATCCCGCAAGCGGCTGTCGGTCAGCAGCAGGATCCCTTCCAGAATGATCACCCGGCGCGGTGCGAACGGGGTCACTTCGCTCATGCGGGTATGTTCGGTATAGGAGTATTGAGGAATATTGACCGCATCACCTTGCACCAGCTGGCTCAGATGCTGGACCAGCAGATCGTGATCCAGCGCGTTGGGGTGGTCATAGTTGGTTTTGACCCGCTCTTCCATGGTCAGGTGGGTCTGATCGCGGTAGTAGCAATCTTCGGTGATCACGCCAATCTGACCGGCTCCCAGCTCGGCCACCAGCTCTTCATAGATGGTTTGGGCTATAAGACTCTTGCCGGAAGCGGATGCACCAGCAATACCGATGATCACACACGAATGTTGAGTATCAGACATTGAAAATACCTAAAGAGAAGAGCAGTGGGGATGGTTTAAACCGATCCATTATATAAAAAAGGGTGAGCCATGCCCACCCTCAAATCCACCCCAGGCGGTCGACCGCCGATTATTCATCCAGCGCCATGGCATAGAGAGGGGTCGCAATCGGTTTACCGCTGAAATAGAGCTCAGCCCCCACCCGACGAGCCAGTTTCAGATAGGCCTCTGCCAGCTCCCCGGTCGGGGCGCCGAACACGGTCGGACAGCCATCGTCCATGTGCTGGCGGATGTCGATGTGCAGCGGCAGCTGGCCAAGCAGTGCCACCTGGTACTGTTCCGCCATCTTCTGGCCACCGCCGGTACCGAACAGCGGCTCATGATGACCACAGGCGCTGCAGACGTGGTAACTCATGTTTTCGATGATGCCGAGCACCGGCACGCTGACCTTGTTGAACATGGCCAGTCCCTTGCGGGCATCCGCCAGCGCCACGTCCTGCGGCGTGGTGACGATCACCGCCGCCGTGGTCGGCACCTGCTGGGCCAGGGTCAGCTGGATGTCGCCGGTACCCGGCGGCATGTCCACCACCAGATAGTCCACTTCACCCCAGCGGGTCTCGTGGAGGATCTGGGCCAGCGCCTTGCTCGCCATGGGTCCACGCCAGATGGTGGCATCCTGCTCGGCCACCAGATAGCCGATGCTGTTGCTCTTGAGGCCGCAAGCCATCACCGGCTCCATCAGCTTGCCGTCATGACTGACGGGGCGCTCCTTCAAAGTCCCGGTCATGGTCGGAATGGAAGGGCCATAGATGTCCGCATCCAGAATAGCGACCCGCGCCCCCTCTTTTTGCAGCGCCAGCGCCAGATTGACCGCAGTGGTGGATTTGCCTACCCCGCCCTTGCCAGAGGCGACCACGATGATGTTGCGAATGCCCTGTACCGCCGCCAGTCCTTGCGCTCGCGGCAGGCTGGCGACCTCGATTTCGCCCACCCAGTCGATACGGGTGGCACCGGTGGCGCTGCGCAGGCGGGCATCGAACTCCTGCTTGATCTGCTCAAACAGGGAGTGGCCTGCAAAGGGCAGCACCAGCTTGATGGTCAGCGTCGAGCCCTGTTTGTCGATGCTGCGCACGAAGCCGGCAGCCACCAGATCCTTGCCCCAGCCAGTTGGCTTAAATTCGGCGAGGATCTGTTTTACTGAATCAATCACCATTAACTCCTCATTATCTTGTCTTTATCTTGAGGTGAACGGTTACCGCACACAAATCAGTGGCTTGCCTGCTGGTCGACCAGCGTGCGCCGGCAGGGCGGACGAGCCACAACCCTAGGCAGGCTACCCCCAATTCGGGTAACATGCACGGCACTCTATCATCCCAACAAGCACATCAAGAACGACTATATGGCAACTGATCCTCGTACAATGCTGGTAACCTGCGCCCTTCCCTATGCCAATGGCTCCATCCATCTTGGCCACATGCTGGAACACATCCAGGCCGATATCTGGGTTCGTTATCAGCGAATGCGCGGTCACCAGGTGCACTTTGTCTGTGCCGACGATGCCCACGGCACCCCGATCATGCTCAAGGCCCAGCAGCTGGGGATCACCCCGGAAGAGATGATCGCGGCCGTCTCCAAGGAGCACCAGGCCGACTTCGCCGGGTTCAACATCAGTTTTGACAACTATCACTCCACCCACAGCGACGAGAACCGCAAGCTGGCGGAGCTTATCTACGGTCGTCTGCAGGCCGGCGGCAAGATCAAGAGCCGCACCATCTCCCAGTTGTTCGATCCGGAAAAGTCCATGTTCCTGCCGGATCGTTTCGTCAAGGGCACTTGCCCCAAGTGCAAGTCCCCGGAACAGTATGGCGACAACTGTGACAGCTGCGGCGCGACCTACAGCCCGACTGAGCTGATCGATCCGAAATCCGCCGTCTCCGGCGCCACCCCGGTGATGAAGGACTCCGAACACTTCTTCTTCGATCTGCCGCAGTTTGAAAAATGGCTGGCAGAGTGGGTGCGCGGCTCCGGCGCCATCCAGGAAGAGATGGCCAACAAGATGCAGGAGTGGTTCGAAAGCGGCCTGCAGCAGTGGGACATCACCCGTGATGCCCCCTACTTCGGGTTCGAAATTCCCGGCGCACCGGGCAAGTACTTCTACGTCTGGCTGGACGCCCCCATCGGTTACATGGCGTCGTTCAAGAACCTGTGCAACAAGCGCGGCGACATCGATTTCGACAGCTACTGGAAGGCGGACTCCGAGGCCGAGCTCTATCACTTCATCGGCAAGGATATCGCCTACTTCCACTGCCTGTTCTGGCCGTCCATGCTGGAAGGCGCCGGTTTCCGCAAGCCGACCAAGGTCAACGTGCACGGCTACGTGACCGTCAACGGTGCCAAGATGTCCAAGTCCAAAGGCACCTTTATCAAGGCTTCCACCTATCTCAACCACCTGGATCCGGAGTGCCTGCGTTACTACTACGCCGCCAAGCTCAACAGCCGCATCGACGATCTGGACTTGAACCTCGATGACTTCGTCGCCCGTGTCAACGCCGACGTGGTCAACAAGCTGGTCAACCTCGCCTCCCGCAACGCCGGCTTTATTGCCAAGCGTTTTGGCGGCAAGCTGGCGGCAACCTGCGCCGAGCCCGAACTCTATGCCGAATTCGCCAATGCCCGTACCGCCATCGCCGAGGCTTATGAGAGCCGTGAGTTCAGCCGTGCCATCCGCGAAATCATGGCGCTGGCCGACAAGGCCAACCGCTACGTGGACGACAAGGCGCCCTGGGTTATCGCCAAACAGGAAGGGGCTGACGCCGAGCTGCAGGCGGTCTGCTCCGTCGGCATCAACCTGTTCCGCGTGCTGATGGCCTACTTGAAGCCCGTCATGCCACTGCTGGCCGAGCGTGCCGAAGCCTTCCTGGCCGAAACCCTCAGCTGGGATGGTGTCGAAATGCCGCTGGTCGATCACACCGTTGCACCGTTCAAGGCCCTCTTCTCCCGCATCGAGCCGGCCAAGATTGAAGCCATGATCGAGGCATCCAAGGAAGATCTGGCCAAAGAGCAGGCACCGAAAGTGAGCGGCCCGCTGGCTGATGATCCCATCAGCGAAACCATCACCTATGACGACTTCGCCAAGATTGACCTGCGGGTGGCGCTGATCAAGAAGGCCGAAGCGGTACCGGAAGCCGAGAAGCTGCTCAAGCTGCAACTGGATATCGGCGGCGAGACCCGTCAGGTGTTTGCCGGCATCAAGTCCGCCTACAACCCGGAGGATCTGGAAGGCAAACTGACCGTAATGGTGGCAAACCTGGCGCCGCGCAAGATGCGTTTTGGCATGTCCGAAGGCATGGTGCTGGCGGCAGGCCCGGGCGGCAAGGATCTCTGGATCCTGGAGCCGCAAGAAGGCGCCCAGCCCGGCATGCGCGTCAAGTAAGCGCAGCCCGGTCATCAAGCAACGAGGGAGGCCTGCGGCCTCCCTTTTATTTGCCCTCTTCGCCCCCCTTCCCTCTTTCCTCTCTCCACTGAACGCCCTGGGTGTTGCGCGCTTCACCCCTTCGGTGCTTGTTGCACCCGGGTAATTTGCCTAGACTGGCGATTCACTTCGGGCCCATGGCCCCCTTCATCAGGCAAGGAGCAAGCATGATCACCTTATATGGCACCCCCGTCAGCCGGGCCCTGCGCGTATCCTGGTTACTGGAAGAGCTGGACGTGGCGTGGCAGTTCCAGTTTCTCGACTTCGCCAAGGGCGAGAACCGCAGCGACTGGTTTTTGACCCTCAACCCGAGCGGCAAAATGCCGGTGCTCAAGGACGGGGAATTCGTGCTGACCGAATCTGCCGCCATCATGCAGTACCTGGCCGAGGTGTATGGCCCAAACTGGCTGCCAGCCAGAGGAACCCAGGCCTCGGCGCTGCACGCCCAGTGGGTCAGTTTCATCACCTGCGAGCTGGAGCAGCCGCTGTGGACCATCGGCAAGCACCGCTTCGCCCTGCCAGAGGCCCAGCGTCTGCCGGCCATCTTCCCCACCGCCAAGTGGGAGTTCGACAAGGCGGCGGCCATCGCCGAATCCTGGGTACCCGAGCAGGGTTACCTGCTGGGGGAGCAGATCACCATCGCCGATCTGCTGCTGGCCCATACCCTGATGTGGGCCACCCGCTTCGAGCAGACCATTCCCCCCAAGCTGGCGGCCTATCGGGATCGTCTGGCCAAACGCCCCGCCCTGCAGGCGGTGCTGGCCAAGACCCAGGCCATCGCCGATGCCGCCCAGGCCGGCTGACTCAAGAGTGCCATCGATGCAAACGGGAGCCTGTGTGGTTCCCGTTTTTCATGGCTGTTCGGCGTCATTGGTGTGGCAAGCACTCAATTGGTATGAAAGCCGCTTCCCTTGGGTGGTGGCGCCGCTTCATACTCCATCCGGGTCACCTCGGCGGTACGCGGCCCGCGCTCCAGCCAGCCCAGCATCATTTGCACGCTCTGCTCCGGCCCGCAGATGAGGAGCTCCACCGAGCCATCTTCCAGGTTGTAGGCGTGGCCCCGCAGCCCCAGTTGCAGCGCCCGCTCCCGGGTGAAGTAACGAAACCCCACCCCCTGAACCAGGCCCCACACTCGCACGACAAACGATTGCTCTCCCATTTCTCACACCTTCCCCTTAAGAAATTTCCCCCCAAGGCGATAATGAGCGCGACACTCTCATCCCCTTGCAGGACGCAATACCATTATGAAAGAAGTAAAGTTTCGGTGGGTTGACCGTTATCTCATTCACCTCACGATCAGCGAAAAATTTCTCATCACCTTCTGGTGCCCACTGCTGTTCATCGCCTTTCTCAGCTGGTATCTGCTGGCCGACGGCCATCAGCAACAGATGCAGCTGCGCCTGGATCAGCTCAAGCAGCGGGTCGAACTGAGCGCCCAGCTATCGAGCCAGCACGCCGGTCTCACCCTGCCAGCCGAGCTCACCCTGAGCCCGACCGGCAATACAGGGTTAACCCAGCAGGGCGACATCTATCGATACAGCGTCAGCGCCGGTCAGGCCGGGGTCGTCACCGGCACTCTGGATGCCTCCCGCTACTCCATGTGGGATGGTCAGGGCATCACGCTCACCATCATCGCCGTGCTGGCTGCCCTGCTGGCCCTGGTCACCCACTACCTGATGACCTTTGTCTCCGGTGCGCTCTACTCCACCAACAAGGCGCTGCAGACCGTGGCGGATGGCGATCTCACCTTCCGCCTCAACTTCTTCCCGGTGCGCGATGAGTTCTCCATTCTGGCGGGCAGCATCGACAGGTTTACCGACCGCCAGCACAAGATAGTGCAACTGGTGGAAGAGTCCGCCGAGGCGCTCACCCTGGCCGCCGACGAGTTTCGCGATCATGCCAGCGAGGGTGAAACCATGGCCCGCTCCCAGCGCCAGCACATGGACTCCCTGGCAGCCGCCATGGAGCAGATGTCCGCCGCCATCCGCGAAGTGGCCCGCAACGCCAACGACACTCTGCAGCAGACCCGTCAGTCGAGCGAAGAGGCGGCCAACGGCGCCGCCCGGGTATCTCACACCATCGCCGCCATCCGCACCCTAGCCGACGAGATCGGCAACGCCTCCGGCGCGGTGGAACGGTTGACCCACAATGCCAATCGCATCAACGAAGTGGTCAACGTCATCAATGCCATCTCCCAGCAGACCAATCTGCTGGCCCTCAATGCTGCCATCGAGGCGGCCCGCGCCGGCGAGCAGGGCCGCGGCTTTGCGGTGGTGGCCGACGAGGTACGCACCCTCGCCAGCCGCACCCAGCAGGCCACGGTGGAGATCCAGCAGATGATCGAAGAGCTGCAGGCCGGCACCGGGGCGCTGAACGACATCATGGAGAAAACCGTAGGTCGCGCCGCCAGCAGCCAGGCCTTGATCAGCGAAGTGGGGCTCGACATCGACAAACTCAGCAACCACAGCGATGCGGTGCTGGAGATGAGCACCCAGATCGCCACCTCCAGCGAGCAGCAGAGCTCGGTGGCCGAGGAGATCACCCGTAATCTGGATCAGGTGCGCCACGAAGCGGGCCAGGTGGAAGAGTCCGCCAGCGCCTCGGTGGCCGGCACCGCCGGCCTCAAGGCTACCGCCACCGAGCTTGCGCAGGCATTGAAAGGGCTAAAAATCTGATTAGCAAGCTCCCAGAGCCTGACGCTATCTACCAAGGTTGTTTGAGTTTTGCCAGCGGGCCACATAGAATGTGGCCCCTTTTCTTTTGACCATCTGGCAACCCCCATGAGCGCTTCCATCTATCTCGTCAAAGGCCGCGAAAAATCCCTGCTGCGTCGCCACCCCTGGATCTTCTCCAAGGGGATCGAGCGGGTACAGGGCAACCCCATCGATGGCGATACCGTCGAGATCTACACCCAGGATGGCAAGTGGCTCGCCCGCGGTGCCTGGTCCGGTAGCTCCCAGATCCGCGCCCGGGTCTGGACCTTCGACAAAGATGAAACCGTCGATCTCGACTTCTTCATCCGTCGCCTCAAATACGCCCAGGAGTCCCGCGACGGGCTCATCAAGCGTCAGGGCCTCACCGGCTATCGCCTGTGCGCCGCCGAATCCGACGGCCTGCCGGGTCTGACCATCGACCGTTATGCCGACTTTCTGGTGTGCCAAATTCTCTCCGCCGGCGCCGAGTTCCAGCGCGATCTGATAACGCAAGCACTGCGCACTCTCTACCCCGAGTGCAGCATCTATGAACGCTCCGACGTGGCGGTACGCAAGAAGGAAGGGCTGAAAGAGCGCACCGGTGTCATCTATGGCGAGACCCCGACCGAGCCGGTGGTGATCGAGGAGAATGGCGGCGTCAAGATCCTGGTGGACATTCGCAACGGCCACAAGACCGGTTTCTATCTGGATCAGCGGGACAACCGTCAGGCTGCCGCCAAGTACACCGAAGGCAAGCGGGTGCTCAACTGCTTCTGCTACACCGGTGGGTTTGGCGTCTATGCCCTCAAGGGCGGCGCCAAAGAGGTGGTCAACGTCGATCTCTCCCAGAATGCGCTAGATATCGCCCGCCAGAACGCCGAGCTGAACGGTCTGGATACCAGCAACACCCAGTTCGTTCGTCACGACGTGTTCAAGCTGCTGCGTGAATACCGCGAGAAGGGTGAGAAGTTCGATGTCATCGTGCTGGATCCGCCCAAGTTTGCCGAGAGCAAGGCCCAGCTGCTGGGTGCCTGCCGCGGCTACAAGGACATCAACATGCTGGCGTTCCAGCTGTTGGCGCCGGGTGGCGTGCTCTTGACCTACTCATGCTCCGGCCTGATGGAGCAGAGCCTGTTCCAGAAGATCGTTGCCGATGCAGCGCTCGATGCCGGTCGCGATGCCCAGATCCTGGAGCTCCTGTCCCAGGCATCCGATCACCCCATCGGTACCGCCTATCCGGAAGGCTTCTACCTCAAGGGGTTGGTAGTGCGCGCCCGCTAAGCCGAGCAGACCAGCGCTGCCCCCCTTGTCCCCGGTTCCAGATCCGGGCCAGGACGGGGTCCAGCAAGCCATCAAAAAGCCCGCGATCAAAGCGGGCTTTTTTTATGCGGCCGCCAAAGAGATAACCTCCCCCCGACTTTGCCATCAACAACGATGGGGACCACTATCCCTCCTCGTCAACTGACTACAGCCATCCTCAATCAAGGGTTGCCACATCGTTAACCCGATTCTCACCTCTCTTTCCCCCCTGGCATGGCATACACAGCCCACCAGCAGGGACATTCCAGGCATTTGCTTTATGCAAAAACATGAAATATTACGCATCAACATTAAAAATTACTCGGGGAAATATCGGTCATAAACGCATACTCAATCATCTGAATGAATATTTCTGTTTTTCCCCTGCGGTTTGCCCCTGTCCGCCTCGCACATTGCCCGGAGCGGCAATGCCCCGCCCACCACAAACCATCCCACTCAGTCACGCGCCGGCGCGCCCAGCGGGAAATAGTGTCGAAATGGCCTTGCCTCCTCCACCACCCGCACGATGGAGGGATGGCTAAGCAGCCGGGCGCGATAGGCACGCAGGCGGCCATAGCCAACGGGGATCTCGTGGGCCCAGTCGGCGTAGAAGAGCGAGGGTGCGGCGGCGCAATCGGCCAGCGTGAAGCCAGCGCCGACAATCCAGTGGCGCCCTGCCAGCCGCTGATCGAGCCAGGGGTAGATCTGATCGAGCAGCTCGCGGGCCTCCACTACGCCATAGCGGTCGCGATCCGCGACCGGGCGCAGCGCATCCAGCACCACTTTTTGCATCGGCGTCATCACATAGTTGTCGAAGACGCGATCCAGCATATGCACCTCCAGACCCGCATCGCCAGGCGGGATCAGGCAGACGGAGCCCGGGTGGTGCGCCTGCAGATGGGACACTATGGTGCTGCTCTCGAGGATGCAGCGGCCATCATCAAGCAGCACCGGGAAGCGCTTGAGCGGCCAGAGGGCGGCAAGCTCGGCGTTGGCCGCCGGCTCTTCGAGATTCAGGCAGTCGAACGGGCCTGCATTCTCGTAGAGGGCGATCAACACCTTCTGGCTGTAGGATGAGAAAGGATGGGCAGAGAGTTTCATCGGGACGCGCCTTGCACGCTGATGAATGACGTCCCTAGTCTAGATCCGCTCTTCACTTTCACTGCAGCGCTTATTCCTTGCTGGTTTTTGGATGATAAATGCGCATTCATGACGAAAATCACACCCGTATGGCTCTCTTTTAGGTAGGGTGATCCCGCCTGTGGCCACCAAGCCGGGGCAGCCGACTCATCAGGGTTGATGAGCGGCACCACAACAAAAATCGATGTCAGGCCAAGCTGAACATCATCAAGGATCCCGTCATGAATCAATCATTGCCGCTGTTGACGCCGCTACGGGGCATCGCTGCCCTGATGGTGGTGCTGTTCCACGCCCGCTTGCTGCTCTTTCCCCAGTGGATGGAGTCGATCGCCGGCCACACCCAACTCATCGAGAACGGCTACCTCTGGGTCGATCTCTTCTTTATTTTGAGCGGGCTGGTGCTGGCCCATGTCTACGGGGAGGCCTTCGCCCGCACGCCCCGCACCATTGGTTATGGCCGCTTCCTCTGGCTGCGGCTGACCCGGGTTTATCCCCTCTACCTGGTGACCCTGCTGCTGCTGGTGGGCTGGGAGCTCTACAAGGCCCACCATGGGATTGGCTTCTACGCCGGCCCCCTGTTCAAGATGTGGGAGTGGGAAGGAATGCCTCCGTTCGGCTCACCCTTTACCCCGGCCGAGGCGCTGCCAAGCAGCCTGTTGCTGCTGCAGGTGGTGACCGATCACGGATTGACCTGGAACTTCGCCGCCTGGTCGCTCAGCGTGGAATGGATTAGCTATCTGCTGTTTCCGCTGCTCATTCCCCTCGCCGTCACCCGCAGCCGCTGGAGCAACCTCGCCCCCTTGCTGGCCCTGACGGTGCTAGCCTTTATCGTGCACAGTCGCGGTACCCTGGATGTCACCAGCGGGGCGCTGGCCATCGGGCGCGGGGTGAGTGAATTCGTGCTCGGCCTCTGGCTGCTGCCGAAGGTGAAGGCTGCCCGCCAGTGGCCCATGATGCAGCGGGATCTGCCGCTGCTGCTCGCCTTTTTGCTCCTCTTCGCGCTGATGCAGTTCACCATGACGCCGCAGCTGACCCTGCTGCTGATCAGCGCCTACGTGTTGCTGATCTGGATTGCCGCCTGCCAGGGCGATCGCCAGAGCCCGCTGCTGCGCCTCCTGGATAACCGCTTCACCAACTGGCTGGGGGATCTCTCCTACTCCATCTACCTGCTGCACGCGCTGGTGCTGCTCACCGGCTGCGAGCTCATCCACTATCTGGCGCCAGGGCTCACCGAGTGGTGGTATGCCCAGACCAACCCCTTGCTAGGTGTGTTGGCCACGTTGTTGATGCTGGCGGTGCTGATCGGGCTCTCGGCGCTGAGCTACACCCTGCTGGAGCGGCCGCTGCAACGGCGCCTGCGCAGGCTCGGCAAGACTCGCCAGCCGGTGATGGAGCAAGCCGGCTAAGCTCCCCACCAAAGATGGCCCCGATGGCAGCATGGCTCGCCTTCGGGGCTACCTTGGGGAGAGCTTTGCCTGCGTCATGGCGAAGGCTGACCCTTTCCTCTAAACCCGCCAATTCCCTGCGCTTTGTGTGAATTCCAGTTCGAACCAGAGCGGCCATTTGTGGCATAATGGCCCGTCCTGTGGCCCTTGGCGGGGCTGCGCCGGCGCATCTGTCGCCTCTCCTCCCCCGTCCTGCCAGACTGCCTTGCACGGCTGCCTGACATCGCTGCGCTCAACGCCAGCCAAGGCCACCCGAATTTCGCGCGCATACGCGCACATTTGACGGCTCCACAGAGCCGCTGCACTTATTTGTACACGCAAGTTTGCACACACAAGGGGAAAGTATGTCTTCCATTCGTCTGACCCAATACAGCCACGGCGCTGGCTGCGGCTGCAAAATCTCTCCCAAGGTGCTCGACACCATTCTCAAGAGCCAGATCCCGGGCTTTGACGACCCGGCGCTGGTGGTCGGCAACAGCAGCAAGGATGACGCAGCCGTGGTCGATATTGGCAACGGTCAGGGTATCGTCTCCACCACCGACTTCTTCATGCCCATCGTCGATGATCCCTTCACCTTCGGTCGCATCGCCGCCACCAACGCCATCAGCGACATCTACGCCATGGGCGGCAAACCCATCGTTGCCATCGCCATCCTCGGCTGGCCCATCAACACCCTGGCGCCGGAAGTAGCCCAGCAGGTGATCGACGGCGGCCGTCAGGTGTGCCACGAAGCAGGTATTTCTCTGGCCGGTGGCCACAGCATCGATGCCCCCGAGCCCATCTTCGGCCTCGCGGTGACCGGTATCGTGCCGCTCAATGCCATCAAGCAGAACGACACCGCCAAGGTGGGTGACACCCTCTATCTGACCAAGCCGCTTGGCATCGGTATCCTCACTACCGCCCAGAAGAAGGGCAAGCTCAAACCCGAGCACGAGCAACTGGCACCCAACGCCATGTGCACCCTCAACAAGATTGGCCAGCGCTTTGCCGAACTGCCCGGCGTGCATGCCATGACCGACGTGACCGGCTTTGGTCTGGCCGGCCATCTGCTGGAGATGTGCGAAGGGTCCGGCGTCAGTGCCCGCCTGGACTTCAAGGCGCTGCCGCTGCTGGACGAGGTGGATTACTACCTGAGTGAGGGCTGCGTACCGGGCGGTACCCTGCGCAACTTCGACTCCTATGGCGACAAGCTGGACGCCATGGATGATCGCACCCGCAACATCCTGTGCGACCCGCAGACCAGCGGCGGCCTGCTGGTAGCCGTAGGTAAAGAAAGTGAAGCCGAGCTCCTCGCCATTGCCGCACAGGCAGGGCTGACCCTCTCCTCCATCGGCCAGCTGCAGGCCCGCACCGGCAACCAGTTCATCGAGGTTGTCCAATGAGTGCACTGCCACTGGCCACGGATTACGCCCGGATTTTTCTCGATGACGTTCCGCTCATCGACCTGCGCGCCCCCATCGAGTTCAAGGAGGGGGCCTTCCCCTGCTCGACCAATCTGCCATTGATGACGGATGATGAGCGTGCCCAGGTCGGTACCTGCTTCAAGCAGCAGGGGCAGGCGGCCGCCATCGCACTGGGCCATCAACTGGTCGGTGGCGCCGTGCGGGCCGAACGCCTCGAGGGCTGGCTGGCCCAGCTGCGCCAGCAGCCGGATGCCGTGCTCTACTGCTTTCGCGGCGGCCTGCGCTCGCAAACGGTGCAGCAGTGGCTGCATGAGGCGGGGGTCACCCGCCCGCGGATAGCTGGCGGCTACAAGGATCTGCGCCGCTTCCTCATCGACACGCTCGATGGTGCGGCGGCGCAGTGCCAGTGGACCGTGCTGACCGGCATGACCGGCTCCGGCAAGACCCACATGCTGGCCGAGGTGGCTCAGGCACTGGATCTGGAAGGCCATGCCCATCACAGGGGGTCGTCGTTTGGCCAGCTGCCTGGCGGCCAGCCCAGCAATATCAACTTTGAAAACAACCTGGCCATCGAGCTGCTCAAGCGCCGCCATCAGGGCGAGCAGACGTTCGTAGTGGAAGACGAGAGCCGCCTCATCGGCCGCTGCTGCCTCCCCAATCCACTGTTCGATGCCATGAGCCAGGCGCCGCTGGTGGTGGTCGAGGTGCCGCAAGAAGAGCGCGCCGAACAGATCCGCCAGGACTATGTGCACGATCTCTGGCTGCGCTATCAGGCGATGTTTGGCACCGAAGAGGGCTGGCCACTGTTTGCCGCCTACCTGACCGATGCACTGGCCAGACTCAAGCGCCGGCTCGGCGATCAAGCCCATCGCGAGCTGGACGCCCTGATGCAGAGCGCGCTCGCCAAGCAAGCCAGCAGCGGTGATACCTCGCTGCACCTGGCCTGGATCACCCTGTTGCTGACCCGCTATTACGATCCCATGTATCTTTACCAGCTTGGCAACAAGCGCGAGCGCATCCTCTTTCAGGGTGACAAGCAGGCTTGTCTCGACTTCTTTGCTAAGCAGCGCGCCTGAATCAGCGGCCCATTAAGAGGACCCCATATGTTGAAATTCGAGGTGATCCCGGTCACCCAGTTTGCCCAGAACTGCTCCCTCATCTGGTGTGATGAGACCCATCAGGCTGCCCTCATCGATCCAGGCGGCGAAGCGGACAAGCTGCTGGCCGCCATCGCCAAACGCGGGCTGACCCTAACCCATATCCTGCTGACTCACGGTCATCTGGATCACGTGGGTGCCGCTGCCGAGTTGCGGGAGAAAACCGGGGTGGCTATCACCGGCCCCCACAAAGAGGATGGGTTCTGGCTCGACATGCTGCCCCAGCAAAGCCAGATGTTCGGCTTCGCCCATACCCCCGCATTCACGCCGGATCACTGGCTTGAGCAAGGTGACAAGGTAAAGGTGGGTCAATGCGAGCTGGAGGTGTACTTCTGTCCAGGCCACACCCCGGGCCATGTGGTGCTGCTCTCTCAAACCGAGCGGCTTGCCTGGGTGGGTGACGTGCTGTTTGCCGGCAGCATAGGTCGGACCGACTTTCCCCGTGGCGATCACGGGACGCTGATTAAATCGATCACCGAGACCCTGCTGCCCCTTGGCGATGACATCGTCTTCATCCCCGGCCACGGTCCCAGCTCGACGTTCGGCCGCGAGCAGGCAAGCAATCCCTACCTGACGCAACCTATCTGGTGATCCCCCGCTCCTCGCGGGTGTCCCACTGGGCCTTGAGGCGCAAGATCTCCGGCATGATCTCGAGAAAACAGGCGAGCAGCCGGGGATCAAAGTGCTGGCCAGCACCGTCACGCATCGTCGCCAGCACCTGCTCCAGGGGCCAGGGCTCCTTGTAAGGGCGACGCACGCTCAGGGCGTCAAACACATCGGCGATGGCCACGATCCGCGACGCCTCGGGGATCCCTTCGCCGGTTTCTCCTGCGGGGTAACCCGAGCCGTCCCACTTCTCGTGGTGATGCAGGGCAATCTCTGCCGCCATGCGAAAGATGAGCCCGTCTGAGCGCTTCAAGATTTCGTACCCGATGCGCGGATGGGTGCGCATGATGGCCCACTCCTCTTCGGTGAGGGGGCCGGGTTTCTTGAGGATGTGATCGGGGATCCCAATCTTGCCCATGTCGTGCATGGGGGCCGCCAGCTCCAGCAACTCGGACTGCTCCGCACTCCAGCCCGCAGCGTCAGCAAGGGCTCTGGCGTAGGCGGCCATGCGCCAGATATGTACCCCGGTGTCGGTGTCGTTGTAGTGACCCGCCTCGCTCAGCATCACGATGGCGGTCCGGTAGCTGCGCTCGAGCTGATCGAGGCGTACCAGCGAGAGGTGAGTGCGCACCCGGGCGCGTACCGTGCTTGGACAGACCGGCTTGTAAATGTAATCCACCCCGCCCGCTTCGAACCCCTGGCTCTCGCTGTCCGGGTTGTCGCTCGCCGTGATGAACAGCACCGGGATCCCGGCATGGGCCGGATCGGCCTTGAGCCGGCGGCACACCTCGTAGCCGTCCATGTCAGGCATGCGCACATCAAGCAGGATCAGGGCCGGTTCGTGGCGCGCCACGGCGGCCAGCCCCTCCTCACCACCCTTGGCAAAAAAGAGGCTGTACTCCTCCTTGAGGATTTGCCGCAACAGCCCGAGGTTGCTCGGCTCGTCGTCGATGATCAACACGCGCGGTCGATTCATGATCCAGGTGCCTCCCGATTGTCCAGATACCCCTCCAGCTTGCAGGTCGCGAGTTGGATGTCGAACAGCTCCAGGGCCGCACTGATCTCGCTCACCAGCTCAGCCGGCAAGTAACTCTTGGCCTGGCCCAACGCCGGCTCAATCAGTTCCAGATCCTCGCTTGCAAGGGCCTCACGCAGGGCATGCAGGCACACCTCCTGCGCCTCCCCCTGCGCCAGCGGGGAGCTGACGGCCCCCGGCTCGCGTTCGGCATAGAGGTCGATGGCCTGCTGCGCCCGCTCCAGCGCCTCAAGGAAGGGAGCCATCAGCTGACTGGTGTCCCCACCCTGTTCGATGGCCTCATTCAGTTCTGCACTGATGCGCGCCACATCAGTGAGCGACAGGCTGCCCGCCACCCCCTTGAGCTTGTGAGTCAGGCTCGCGGCAGCATCAGTCTCGTGCTGGGCGATGTAGTCCGGCAGCACGGTACCGACCGTCATGTAGTCATCACGGAATCGGCGCAGGTATTTGAGATAGACGGAGGCCTCGCCCCAGTTGCGAAGCCCGGTATCGATATCGATGCCGGCCACCGGCTCCACGGTAGGTGGCGCGTCGTTGATCGTGAGCGGCACCACGCTGTCGGGCAGGTAACGCAGCAGCGTCGCAATGAGCTGCTCCACGTCGAGCGGCTTGGCGATGAAATCGTTCATGCCACAGGCCAGCGCCGCCTCGCGTTGATCCTTGAACACCCCGGCCGTGAGTGCCAGCACGGGCGTCTCCTTGTGTCCCGGCAGCTGGCGCAGGCGACGGGTCGCCTCGTAGCCATCCATCACCGGCATCTGCACATCCATGAGCACCAGATCGATACGCTGCGTCGGGTCGGCAAGACAGGCCAGGGCCCGCTCCCCGTCGATGGCGGTGATCACCTCGGCCCCCTCCCGCTGCAACAGGCGGGTTGCCACCTCCAGGTTGATGTCGCTGTCATCGACCAGCAGTATGTGAACGCCAGGCAGGCGCAGACGGCGCTGGCCGCTCTCCAGCAGATCCACATGCTCGCGCTTCTCATGAATGAGGCGCGCCACCGCGTTGTAGAGGCTGGAGCCGGTGACCGGCTTGTGCAGCACCAGATCCACCTGCTCCGAGCCGGGGCGGCGCATCAACTCTTCCTGGGAATAGGCCGTTGCCATGATGATGATGGGCGAGCGATCCTGCTGCTCGAAGGCTTGGCGAATGGCCACGCAGGTCTCGAGACCGTCCATGCCCGGCATGATCCAGTCGAGCAGGATCACGTCGAAACGCTCCCCCTGCCGCAGCAGATGGTGCAAGGCCTGTTCGCCCGACTCCACCACCCGTGACTGCCAGCCGAGGGAGCCCACCGTCATCGACAAGGTGTCGCGGGTCACCTGGTTGTCGTCGGCGATAAGCAGCGAGACGTGTTGCAGCCGCTCGTGGAAAGCCTCTGGCCGCTCTACCTGCTCCAGCCGGACACGGAACCAGAACTCGCTCCCCTTGCCCAGTTCGCTGGTGACGCCTATGTCGCCCCCCATCAGGTTTACCAGACGGCGACTGATGGTCAGGCCAAGCCCGGTTCCCCCAAAACGGCGACTGGTAGAGGAGTCGGCCTGGGAGAAGGCATTGAAGATGTTGGCCTGCTGCTCGGGCGGAATGCCGATCCCGGTGTCGCGCACCCGAAATAGCAAGGTGACCATGCCGTCTTGCTCCGCTTCCAGCTCGACCTTGACTTCCACCTCCCCGCGCTCGGTGAACTTGATGGCGTTGCCGGTCAAGTTGAGCAATATCTGCTCGAGGCGCAGGGCATCCCCAACCAGGTGGGCAGCCTGTTCGGGGGCGCTGCTCACCACCAGCTCGAGATGCTTGTTGCCAACGCAGGTGGACATGATGGCCGCCACATGATCGAGCACCTCTTCCAGGCTGAATGGCACCTGCTCGAGCTCGAGCCGGCCCGATTCAATCTTGGAGAAATCGAGGATGTCGTTGATGATCCCGAGCAGAGCCTGCCCAGCCTGATGGATCTTGCGCACCAGGGCGCGCTGGCCATCGTCGAGCCCCCCTGCTCGAGCAGGTAGGCCAGCCCCATGATGGCGTTCATGGGGGTACGGATCTCGTGGCTCATGTTGGCGATGAAATCCCCTTTGACCCGCGCCAGTCTGGCTGCCTCCTGCTGCGCCAGCTGCTCCCGATGCCGGCTGAGCACCAACGAGGCCACTGCGGCGCCGAACAGCAACAGCAAGATGGCGCAAGTGGCCGAGATGATCCCCCAGATGTGAGTGCGAATGGCCAGCAGCTCGCTGCGTGGCACCATGGAGGCAGCCTTCCAGGCCAGCTGATCGTGATTCAGTGCCGGGTACAGCGTGGTCCAGCTCCACAGACCGTCGGCGAGCTCAACCTGGCCGCTCGAAGCCCCCAAGAATGCCTGCCAGGCCTGGGGAGAAAACTGCTTCAGGGTGAGATCCGGACGCTCGAGCATGAAGCCCCACTCTTGTGCCGGATCCGGGCTGCGCAGCCAATAACCATCCTGATTGAGCAGCATGGTGTGATCGGCGGCTCTGCCACTGCTGTTGGCGAAGACCTTGAGCATACGGCCGGCATGCACGTTGATAAGCAGCAATCCCAGATCGCGCTCTCCCAGGCGCAGGCGCTTGGCAATACGGATCATGGGATTGAAAGGGCGATCGATCACCCCCTGCTCGACGTTGAGATCGAGCGGCGAGACGTAGATCCGCTCCCAGGGCAGCGCCATGGCATCGCGGAAATAGTAACGATCCTTTTTGTTTTGCAACTGGTCATCAGGCACACGCTGCAGATGCTGGCCCTGACGATTGAAGCGCACCAACTCCATGCCATCCGGCGCCAGCCAACGCACCTGGGCATAGTCAGGATTGCGGTTCATCAGCACGGTAAACTGGGCGGCAATGTTGCCACGCTCGTTGCGACCCGCCGCCTCGAGCAGGATGGGCTCTTCAGACATGCTACGCACATGGCGCAGCGGGACCGCCAACTCGTCATCGAGACGACCGCTGGCGAGCGACAGGAAGGTGTTCTCATCGCTGCGTACACGGAAGAGCTCGCGCTCGATCAGTGCGTCACCCAGCAGATACCCACCCACTAAAACCAGTACCAGAATGGGTGTGAACAGCAGGAAATATCCCCGTATGATTCCCTTCATCACGGTCAACATTACCCCGTATTTGGACTTGTTCGAATACGTTATAGATGCCAGAGCATCACAGTTGATGTACTGCTGTCAATCATGCCCACAAGTAAAGACTAACAGTACTATTTGAGTATTTTATTTTTATCGGGAAAAATGCTGTAAAAACAAAGAGGCCACCCGTTTGGGTGGCCTCTTTACTGGAACGTTCGTTGTCGATTAGACGCGAACGAAGTCCAGGTGAACCAGCTTGTAACGTACCGGGTGACGCTGGATAGCCTTCACTTTCACGTTAACTTCTTCGCCGTTGATAACCAGAGTCAGTACAGACTCGTAGAATTCTGGCTTTTCTTGGGCCAGGATGAATTTCTTGTGGTCAACAGTGATGGACTGGGCTTCTTTGCCTGCACCGTAAACGATGGCAGGAACTTGGTCAGCATGACGCAGGCGGCGGCTCGCACCTTTCCCCAGGTCAGAACGGACTTCAGCTTGGAATACGAAAGACATAATGTTTATCTCATATAGATGAATGTATGGTGTTGACTGCGACCGGTCAGCACCTCGCAAAACGAGGGCGCATACTATCACGGGCCCCGAACAGTGACAAGAGACCTTAACGCCCCTGCTCCAACCGGGCAAAGCGCTGCTGCCGCTGGGCCGGGCTCAGGGCATCGAAGCGGGCCAGGGTCTGCGGCGCCGGACAATACAGGGTGTCTCCGGCCTTGACCCGAATGCCGTTGCCCATCAGTGCGCGATTGTCATCGACGATGGCCAGCAGATAGCTGTAGGTATCTCCCGCCGCCCCCGTCACGGTTCCGCTCTGGGCCAGCATGGCGGCGATGCGCCAGAGCGTCTCCCCCGCCGCAACCTGATGACAAACCCGTTTGCCGCCCGCCGCTGGTGCCGCCAGCGTGAGGGTACTACCGGTCGGCTCGCTCGCCACGGGATCCTGCTCCTCACCAGCTTGAGCAAGCAGCGTCGCAGGCGCTTGCCAGTCCGCGGCTCGCAGATTCAGAACGGCCAGCAGGGGCTCGGCATCCTCTGTACTATTGCTACGGGGCTGACCCGGTTGCTGCGGCGCGGCAAACTCGACCATGAAGGGCACGCCGAGGGTGGCCACCTCTTGCTGTACATGGTGCTGGTATGTGGGAGTAGCAACAGGGGCCAGCCCGTAGGCCGCCTCGTCAATGCGCCTTAACCTGGCCAGATAGGCCTTGGAGAGCTCGGCCTCCCCTTCGAACAGATCGAATGGGGGCACCAACCTGGCCGGAAACAGCACCTGCCAGCGCCCCTTCTTCTTCTTGAGTTCCAGAGTGGGAAATTGATTGCCCCGCCAGGCCACAAACATGGCGGGCGGGGTGCGTTGCAGCGGGTAGTATTCCGGGTTCAGTTGCACCCAGGTTTGCTCGGCAATGGGTTGATAGCCACTGATGTTGACCATCGCCATCCCTAACCAGATTCCAAGCATCCTTGCTCCTCCGTCAGCGTCCAACCGGCCGGCAACACGGCACCGGCCCCTCTCCTTTACAGCAGATTAGCACTGAGCGATAGCGTTCAGCACCCGTTTATCGGAGACCGGATAGGGGGTTCCCAGATTCTGGGCAAAAAACGATACCCGCAGCTCCTCGATCATCCAGCGAATATTGGCCACCTCGGTGGGAATAAGCTGGGATTTGGGGATCTTGGCCAGCAGCGCCTTGTACTCCGACTCCACGCTGTGCACCTTGAGCATGTAGACCCGATCCCGGTTAGGATCGATGGCGAGCTTCTCGAGACGACGCTCGATGGCCCGCAGGTAGCGCAGCAAGTCAGGCAGCCGCTGCCAGCCGGTCTCGGTGACAAAGCCCTTGTGGATGAGGTTGCCGAGCTGCTGCTGGATGTCGGACATGGCAAAGGCGGTGTCGAGCTGCATCTTGCCCTTGAGCCGCTTCTTGATCTCGTGGGATAGCGTCAGCACGGCTTCCACCTGCTTGGCCACCTCCACCACCGCATCGTTGAGCTCGGCGCGAACATACTCCTTGAGCGCCTCAAAACCGGCTTCGTCCCACGCCATGCCGCCGTGCTGCTCGATGAGCTTGTCACAGCCGCAGGCGATGCAGTCATCGATAAGCTCGGCCACCTTGCCAAACGGGTTGAAATAGAGCCCCAGCTTGGCCTTGTTGGGCAGCTTCTCCTGCAGATATTTAATGGGCGATGGTACGTTGAGCAGTACCAACCGGCGCTGGCCAGCCCACATCAGCTGCTGCTGTACCACCGGGCTCTCCACCAGCTGGATGGCGACCGAATCCTTCTGATCCACCAGGGCCGGATAGGCCTTCACCTCGAACCCGCCCCGCTTCTGGCTGTACTCTTGCGGCAGCTCACCAAAGCTCCACAGGGTGAGACCGGACTGCTCGATATCATCGTCCGCCACTTGTGACAGGGTCTCCTGCACCTTGCCGCGCAGCGACTCTTTCAAGGCCTCCAAATCTTTACCTTCCGCCACCATCTTGTGTTTGTCGTCCACCACCCGGAAGGTGAGTTTGAGGTGATCGGGCACCGCAGACCAGTCCCAGGATTCGCGGGGCACGGTCACGCCGGTCATGCGGCGCAGCTGACGCTCCATCTCGTCCAAGAGCGGCCCCTGCTCGGGGTTGATGCTGGCGAGCAGCGCATCGGCATAGTTCGGCGCTGGCACGAAGTTCTTGCGCATCGGCTTTGGCATCGACTTGATGAGGGCCACCAACAGCTCATGACGCAGACCCGGGATCAGCCACTCGAACCCCTTCACCTCCACCTGATTCAAGAGCGGCAGCGGAATATGCAAGGTCACGCCATCCGCCGCCTCCCCCGGCTCGAACTGATAGGTCAACTTGAGCTTGAGGCGCCCCTGCTGCCAGAAGTTGGGGTAGTCGAGATCGCTGATGTGGGCCGCATCCCCCTTCATCAACATCTCTTTTTCGAAGTTGAGCTGCTCGGCGTCCCGCTTTTGCGCCTCTTTCCACCACTTGTCGAAATGGCGAGCGGAGATCACCTCCTCCGGCAAACGGGCATCGTAGAAGCGGAACAGGTCCTCGTCATCCACCAGTATGTCGCGCCGACGGGATTTGTGCTCCAGCGCCTCCACCTCGGCCAGGAGCTTGCGGTTATCGCTGAAGAAACGGTGGCGGGTCTCGAAATCCCCCTCCACCAGGGCGCGGCGGATAAACAGCTCGCGGCACAGCGCCGGATCGATACGGCTGAAGTTGATGGTGCGCTCGTTGACCAGAGTCAGGCCATAAAGCGTCACCTTCTCCTTGGCCATCACGGCGCCATTTTTCTTCGACCAGTGGGGGTCGCAGTGGTGCAGCTTGATGAGGTGCCCTGCCAATGGCTCCACCCACTCGGGTTCAATCTTGGCGTTGATGCGAGCATAGAGGCGCGAGGTCTCTACCAGCTCGGCGGCCATCACCCACTTGGGCGGCTTCTTGAACAGACCCGAAGCCGGGAACAGGTGGAAACGGCCGTTGCGGGCGCCAAGGAACTCGGGCTTTTCCAGATCCTTGTTGCCGATATGGCTCAAGAGGCCGGTCAGCAGCGCGCAGTGCACCGTCTTGAAATCCGCCGGTTCATGGTTGGCTTTAAAACCAAGCTCTTTCACCGTCTGACGCAGCTGGAAATGGATGTCCTGCCACTCGCGCACCCGCAGGTAGGAGAGAAACTCCTTCTGGCACATGCGGCGAAACGGGTTGCTGCCCAGGGCATCCTGCTGCTCTTTCAGGTAGTTCCACAGATTGACGAAGGCGAGGAAGTCGGAATCCTTGTCCTCAAAGCGCCTGTGTTGCTCGTCGGCGGCCTGCTTCTTCTCCATGGGCCGCTCGCGGGGATCCTGAATGCTGAGGGCAGCGGTGATCACCATCACCTCGCTCAGACAGCCGGTCTGCGCCGCGCTGATCACCATCTTCGCCAGACGCGGATCAAGGGGGATGCGCGAGAGCTGGCGACCGATATCGGTCAGCTGCAGTTTCGCTTCGCGATCGCCGGTGGCGGGCAATTCCCTCACCGCCTCCAGTTCTTTGAGCAGGGTCAAGCCATCCTTGATATGGCGCGACTCGGGCGGCTCGACGAAGGGGAACGCCTCCATATTGCCAAGGCCGAGCGCCAGCATCTGCAGGATGACCGATGCCAGGTTGGTGCGCAGGATCTCGGGGTCGGTAAAGGCGGGACGGCTATTGAAATCCTCCTCCGAGTAGAGGCGGATACAGATACCATCCGCCACCCGACCGCAGCGCCCTTTACGCTGGTTGGCACTGGCCTGGGAGACCGGCTCGATGGGCAGGCGCTGCACCTTGGTACGCCAGGAGTAGCGGCTGATGCGGGCCGTGCCCGGATCGATGACATAGCGAATGCCCGGCACCGTCAGCGAGGTCTCCGCCACGTTGGTGGCCAGTACGATGCGCCGTCCGGCATGTTGCTGGAACACCTTGTTCTGCTCGGCGTTGGAAAGGCGGGCGTAGAGCGGCAGCACCTCGGTATCGCGCAGATTGAGCTTGCGCAGGGCATCGGCGGTATCGCGGATCTCCCGCTCGCCGTTCATGAAGATGAGGATATCCCCCAGCCCTTCGCGGGCCAGCTCTTCCACCGCATCGAAAATCCCCTGCAGCTCGTCACGCTCTTCAAGCCCTTCGCTCTTGTCACTGGTGAGTGGACGGTAGCGCACCTCCACCGGATAGGTGCGACCGGAGACCTCGATCACCGGCGCCTTGTTGAAATGGCGGGAGAAGCGCTGCGGGTCTATGGTGGCCGAGGTGATGATCACCTTGAGATCCGGGCGTTTTGGTAGCAGCTGTTTGAGATAGCCCAGAATGAAGTCGATGTTGAGGCTGCGCTCGTGGGCCTCATCGATGATGATGGTATCGTACTGGGTGAGCATCCGGTCGTTCTGGATCTCCGCCAGCAGGATACCGTCGGTCATCAGCTTGATGTGGGTCTGCTCGCTCACCTGATCGGTAAAGCGCACCTTGTAGCCCACGTAGTGACCGAGTTCGGACTCCATCTCCTCGGCAATACGGGCCGCCACAGTGCGGGCCGCCAGACGGCGTGGCTGGGTGTGGCCGATAAAGCCCTTCACCCCACGCCCGAGCGCCAGACAAATCTTGGGGATCTGGGTGGTTTTGCCCGAACCGGTTTCCCCGGCGATGATCACCACTTGATGCTCTTCAATGGCTTTGGCGATCTCCGCCTGCTTCTGGCTGACTGGCAGATTGTCCGGATAGGTGACTTTGGGCACTCCGGCCAGACGGGACTGGTAACGTGCCTGTGCCGCATCCAGGTCAGCGGCGATGGTCTCAAGCACGGCGGCTTGTTTGCCCTCAGGCAGCTTCTTGACCCCGTGCAGACGGCTGGAGAGACGGCGGGCGTCGAGATTCATGCAGGCAGGGAGACGGCGGCGCAGCGCCTCGATAGAGAGAGACAAGGTACTAATTCCTTAAAAGAGTGCCCGGCAATAGGGCCATATCGATAGCTTCGAGCGATCCTAAAGAGCGAGGCCGGAGGGTGCAAGCCTTAAAGCGGCCGTGAGGAGGATGAAAGAGACGTTATCCGGGCAGCAAAGTCTTCATGTCGGCATTCACCATCACAATAAGAAAGAGCAGGCCAGATGCCTGCTCTTGGGATGACATCAGTACGTCCATCAACCGGGCTCAGGCGCGCGCCTTGTGGACGAAGCAGGTTCCCAGCTGGGCGTGGATGGCCTGCATCACGTCGTGGCGGCTGATGACTCCGAGTAGATGCCCCTCCTCAACCACCGGGTAGATCTTGGGTTTTTGCCCCATCATCATCTCCGCCAGCTCAAGAATGCTGGTATCAGGGCCGACGGCCAGCACCTCCTTGCGCATCACATCCCGTACCTGGGCCACCTGTTCACAGTGATAGGCCTCTTTCAACATGACGGCAATGCAGTCCTGCTCGGAGACCCAGCCAACCAAGTGACCCCGCTCATCAACTACGGGGCCGCCAAGCTGGCGGCTGTTGAGAAATTTTTCCACCGCCGTCTGCACCATCATCTCCGCGATGAAGGTGATGGGGCGAGTCTGCATGTAATCCTTTGCCTTGAGTGATTCCATCGTGCATTCCCCCAACCTGCCTCCCGGCCGGGAGGCGCGAGCCGGGCACTATGTCCGGCTCACTCCAAGCATAGCTTGCATGGATCAGGAGATGGATTGCAGCAACAGCAAGAGCTCGTTCTGGCTGTGGCAGTCGGTCTTCTTGAAGACCCCTTTCAGGGTCGAGCGCACGGTTTCCACCTTGACACCGCGCAGCTCCGCGATGTCGTTGCTGCTGTAACCCTTGCTCATCAGCACCAGCAACTCTTTCTCGCCGATAGTGAGCGGATAGAGACTCGCCAGCGCTTCGATGTCGGGGTTGAAGGAGTGCTCTGGATCTCGCAGCACCACTTCCACATACCGCTCGAAGCGGTTGAGACCGCTCATCAAAGTGCACTGGATCAGCAACGGCCGCAGATTGGGCTGACGGGGAATGGACATATAAGCGCTGGCACCGGGCAGCAGATAGGCAAAACCATTCAATATCTCTTTGAACTGGCGTTGCTGCTCCTTATTTTGCAGCGAGAAAATACCATTGCCTGCCCGCAACTCCACGTTCTCGTCGGCAATACGATTGAAGGCCACATTGGAATAATGAATATGCCCTTTGTCATCCACGATGGCGCTGGGCTTATTGTGGTTTTTCACCAGCTGTTGCAGCTGATAATTCTGGGTTTCCAGGGCCAGCAGGTTCCAATAATGGTGGCTCCAGGCCGCGAGGCCAGAATAAACTTCGCCAAGGGAAGAAATTTCCTGGGCACTGAAATCATCCTGGGTAGCCGCCCGATAGGTACACAGGCTGCTCAGTCCCCGCCCCTTCACCCGGCAGACACCACCGGCCGCGAACTGGGCGCCGAAGCTGGCCAGCAGACCCGCCGAGTTGGACAGCGTGTTGGCGCTGACGATCCCCTGGCAGCCCTTGTCCAGATAGTGATTGAACCACACATCCTGGCGATGGTGCTGGACGTAGAACTGCTGCTGGGCCTCGGTCAACCCGCTCGCGAAGAGCTTGATGCCGTCGCTCTTGTCATCATCACGCAATAGGAACAGCGACGAACTGCCCGACACGTCGGAGCGGAACTGATCCACTACCAACTTAATGTCAGAATCGTTAATACCGCACTCATATAACTGGCTTATATAGGGCGATACCCTTTCTTTTACTAATGCCTTCACACCCGAACTCCTAATTCTTATTTTTATTGAAGTGGCATCTTACTCTGCAATGAGAAACGCGAAAAGTAGTCAAATGAACAAAGGTTTTATAACTGATCCATAAATAGTAATGATGAAACGACATAAGCGTCTTCGAAAGCGAAAATCTTAAATCCAAGTTAATGTTTTATATGATTTTTGTCGCTGATGTTCGGTTTGCCTGCAGCCAGGTAACAGGCCCACCTGACGGTTGATTGCGCGTAAAAGCATTCATCTCGCGCCATTTGCTGCGACAAGTTGCACTGCCGCAACAAAATCATCCCGCCAGCCGGGTCGCAGGCTTAGTTATTCTGGGCCTGCCGCCGGCACGACGCACTCCGCCATTCGAATGCATTGGCTGCAACCTATCCGGATAGCTGCGGGCAACCAGCAAGATCCTCTCGGCAACTCGAAGCGCGTTATCTTGACCTTCGTCGCCAGCATCGTCCTGGTCAACGTGGATCAGTGGGTGGTGATCTGACTGCAAAATGAGCACCCCAAAGGGGGTATCGCCCCTCATGTTGATGGCTCTCTGATCAAGACGAAGATCCCAACACAATGCCATCTGCTCTACCTAACCTTCGCGATGACCTCGATACCTGGTTCATCTTCCATCAGGAGCCCCGCATATTAAGCTCCAGAAAATAGGTATGAAAAATAAAAAAATAGAAGCAGCCAGCACTATCAATATATGGCCGGTATGTTCATCCATGGCTCGCCAAGCATCTCAGCGATGACCAAGCCAAAAGTGTAAATAAACCCACAAAGGCATTTCTTTGACAAATGACAGAGCAAGACAAAATGTCTCGCCACAATAAAGGCAAACGTCTTAAGTAATATTTGGTAACAACTTGTTCATTAGCATCCATAAGAATATGTGATACTAGATTGAACATCGACATTTTAGTGTGGTGAGCCTTTATCAATATGGATATACCATGACCCATTCTCAAACCACGGGTGTCAGACCGTTCGTTGTCAAAACGCAGCCTTGCCTGCCGAGAGGCCCTCATGCAGCCCACTAGCACAGCCCCGAATACGCATCTGTACGGCTTATTGCTGATGGTGCTGGCCATCACCCTGATGGGCCAGTTTGGGCACCAGTTGTGGACCCCCGACGAGCCTCGCGAGGCGGCCATCGCCTGGGAGATGTTCACCAGCCGTGAACTGGCCATCCCGACGCTGGGCGGCAGCAGCTTCATCGAAAAACCGCCCCTCTATTACATCCTCACCATTCCCTTTCTTGCCCTGCTGCACGACAACCTCGGCGTCACTGTGGCGCTGCGTCTGGTGGGGGTGCTGTGGGCCATGGCAACCCTGCTGTTCACCGGCCTGTTGGCCAGACGGGTACTGGGCTCCAGCACTGCCGCCCTCTGGTCGGTGATCGCTCTGGGCACCATGGAAGGCTTCATCATGAACAGCCACTGGATCCGGGTCGATACCAGCCTCGCCTTTTTCGTCGCCTTCACCATGTGGGCATTTGCCGAATGGTATCTGGCGGATCGCCAGCACATGCTCTGGTGTGCAGGGCTTGGGCTCTCCCTCTGCTTTCTGGTCAAGGGCCCCATCGGCCCCATCACCCTCTTCTTCGGCTGGCTGGCGCTGTTTCTGCCGGCACTCAAACGCCATCTTGCACGCCAGGAGGGAGGCCGCTTCGTGATACAGCACCTCGGCATGACCCTTCTGTTTATCACCCCTATCGCCGGCTGGCTGCTGGCCCTGTGGCAGCATCCTGAAGGGGAGTCGCTCTGGCAGCAGTGGTTCTGGCAAAATCAGGTGGGCAGGTTGACGGGCAGCTCGACCGAACTCGGTCACATCAAGCCCGGTGAATACCTCTTTTACCTTGGCGGGCTGGCCGAATACACCCTGCCCTGGCTGCCCCTGGTGCTGCTCTGGTGCTGGCAGACCCTGAGGCAAAAGCAGTGGAGCACCTCCCGCCTGTTTCTGCTGAGCTGGGCGCTGGGCACCCTGCTGCTGCTCAGCATTGCCTCCACCAAGCGGACTCTCTACCTCTTTCCACTGATGCCGGTCTTTGCCCTGATGATCGGGCAACTGAGCGTCTGCTGGCCTCGCTGGCTCAATGGTTATGGCCGTGGCTGGACCTTGTTCATGTTCCTGTTTGCACTGGCGCTGCTGACGGCCCCCTTTTATCTGCCGCTGTTGCCGCTGGAAATACCCGACAAGGTGCTCAGGGTCATCAGTACGCTGGGTTGGCGGCATGTATTTGCGGCCATATTGCTTATATTCGCAGTAGAACAGTTGTGGCGCTGGCGTGAAATACATGGCGCGACCTTGCTGGCCAGCGCTGCCGGTATTATGTTCATGCTGACATTTATTCTGGCCTACCCCGCCATTGATGCCGCCAAGAATAAGAAAGATGACACCCAATACTTCTTGTTTAAAATACCGATAGCACAACGCGCCAATATTGCCGGCTGGCAATTTGGTGAAACCGAACGCGGATTATTCTCGGTATATGGCAACTGGCAAATAACCAATGTCGACAAGACCCGACTCAATGCTATTTTGACCTGCCAGGACCCCCTCTATACCAGCCTGCTCATCAACCAGGATGATCCGCAGTTTCAACTGGCCGAGTTGCTGGCAGGGCTGCCTTACCGGCTACTGGCGACAGGCCACCCCAGGGTAGACAAGGATGCCCGAGCCATCTATTGGGTGAAGGGACGCTGCCACCCTTGATAGTTGCTCCCACATGGCTTGGTTAGCACTGCGCAGTTGTACGCCTTCAGGCAACCAAACAAGACCGGCTATCGCCTTGCAAACCGGATAAAAAACACCGCGGATACATCTCTGTATCCGCGGTGTCATCTGGTCACGCCATCGTGCGCAAAAAACGCGGTACGGCGCGCCCTGCCAGGCCGAGCTTAGAACGGCAACTTGAAGCCGGGGGGCAGTTGCATGCCACCGGTCAGTTCGCCCATCTTGCTCTTGTTCTGCTCTTCCACGCGACGCACGGCATCGTTGACGGCAGCGGCCACCAGATCTTCCAGCATCTCTTTGTCATCTTCCATCAGGCTCGGGTCGATCTCGATGCGACGTACACTGTGGCTGCCGGCCATGGTGACCTTGACCATGCCAGCGCCGGCTTCACCGACCACTTCCATCTGGGCAAGCTGCTCTTGCATCTTCTGCATACGCTCTTGCATCTGTTGGGCCTGTTTCATCAGGTTCCCCATTCCACCTTTACCAAACATATGTCGTCTCTCGTCTTGAAATCCGGCATCCAGCGCCGGGCCGTGGGTTTACCCGTCCTAAATGGGGACAGCCAAACCATTTTTCAACCGGGCACTAGGCCCGGCATGATGTTTGTCAGCGACTCAGCGGCTCTATGCTGTCGTGGTGAAGCACGGCGCCAAATCGCTGCTGCAAAAATTGCACGTTGGGATCCTGCTCCAGATCCCGGGTGACCTGCTCACGCACCCCGAGATAGAGGCGATGTTCTATCTCCAGCGGCGTCTCCTGCTCGGGCACACTGCCCAGGGTGACCTCCACCTGCACCGGTTGCCCCAGCTCGGGGCCGATGATCTCGGCCAGATCGGCCCGCGCCCTGTCGCTGATCAGATGGCGCTGCTCCGGTTTGAGGGTCAACAGTACCTTGTCCCCCTGCTGGCTCATGACCGAGTTGATGGCCAGCTGACGCAGCCGACCACCGACACCGGTGCGAGCAATCAGCTCGGCCCAGGGATCGCCACAGCTGTTCAGCAGGGAGGACGGGATCAATCTGGCCGCCACTTCTCCCGCTTGCGGCTGGCTGTCACCCTCCAGCTCGTCCCAGTCGATGGTTTCCATCACCGAGACGGCAGGCACCGGCTCGCTGACAACGACCTCGCGAGAGGCCGTCACGGGGGCCGCAACAGGCGCAGCGCTAGCCTGCCGAGGTGCACTGCCGTCCAGATCCCAGGGCGGCAGATCGTCTGACTGAGGACGTGTCACGGCCGCGGGGATAGACGCCGGCGATGTCGCCTGGGCAGCCCGCTCCGGCAGAGGGGCGCTGGCGAACGCATCGCTGAAACCTTGGCTCAAATACTCTTCGTAGTCGCTGCCGCTCTCTTCATAGGCATCGAGCGGCGGCAAGTCGTCATACCCCGTCTGCGGGGCTGGCCGGGCAGACGCCTGCCCTTGCCCATCAACCCGCACCGGTTGCGGCTCGAAAGCCGGGGCTGGCGTGGCGGCTGGCTGTATCGCAGTTGCCGGTCTGGCGGCAGCCACCGGTTTGGCGGGCGCTGTGCGCGCAGCGCTGGTCGCCGCAGACGGTTCGCTACGCAGGCGACTGCGCAGCAGATTGCGCTTGCCAAGCAGGCTTTGCATGCTGGAGACCGTCGAGGGGACGGTATCTGTGTCTGCCACAGCCTCGGCCTGCGCAATTGGCTCGGGCTCGGCCATGACAGGCACAGAAGGGGGAGCCACAGACGGCTCTGCCGGCAGGTTGCCGGACGCGGCCGGCAACGTCACCGCCTCGTAACCCATCTGCTCGGCCTCGCGCAGCAACTCATCCTGCTCGGCAAACAGCGGATCCAGCTCGGCCCCGTTATCCTGTCTCTCCAAAGCTGGCTCGACAGCTGCTTGCTCGGCCATCACCACAGGGGCCATGGTCGCGGCAGGCGCGGCGGCGGTAACCGCTGACGGAGCCAGTGGCGCTGCGCTGGCAGCCGGGGCCGGCTCAGCCCCCAGGGGCTTTCCCGGCGCCGCTGCGCCACTTCTCGCCTCTGTCGCCAACCCTCCCATGGCGGGGGGCAGCGCCGTCAGGCTGGCGGGGTGCAGAACTTCACGCCGGGGCGAGAAGGCCAGCATCCGCAGGCAGGTCATCTCCAGCGCGGTGCGGCCATCGGGCGCCCAGGGCAAGTCTTTACGGCCACCCAGCACTATTTGATAGCAGAGCTGCACCTCTTCCGGGCTCATGGCCTGGGCCAGCTGCAGCAGAGCATCGGCGTCCGCCCCCTGCTCCTGAACGGTGGCGGGCAATAGCTGCGCCATGGCAATGCGATGGAGTAACCCTTCCAGCTCGGCGTGGAGCTGATCAAAATCGGGACCCAGGGTGGCGATTTCGGTGATCTTGGCCATGGTGGCCGGCGCATCCTGGCGCAGCACCGCCTCCAGCAGCTGGTGCAGATGGCGGTGATCGAGCGTACCCAGCATGGCCAGTACGCTGTCGAGGCGCACGCTGCCATTGCCGTGGGCCAGTGCCTGATCGGTCAGGCTCAGGGCATCGCGCATGCTGCCGTCGGCCGCCTTGGCAAGCGCCAACAGGGCGCGCGGCTCAAAGGGTTGGCCCTCCTGATCCAGCACCCATTCGAGCTGCTTGGCGATCTGGGTCTGATCCAGACTCTTCAGATGAAACTGCAGGCAGCGCGAGAGGATGGTGATCGGCAGCTTCTGCGGATCCGTGGTGGCCAGCAGGAACTTCACATAGGGGGGCGGCTCTTCCAGGGTTTTCAGCAGCGCGTTGAAGCTGTGGCGCGACAACATGTGCACTTCATCGATGAGGTAGACCTTGAAGCGGCCACGGGCCGGCCGGTACTGCACGTTGTCGAGCAGCTCGCGGGTATCTTCCACCTTGGTGCGCGACGCCGCATCGATCTCCAGCAGGTCGACGAAGTTGCCCTGATCGATCTCGCGGCAGGTGTCGCACACCCCGCACGGGTGGCTGCTGATCCCCTGCTCGCAGTTGAGGCTCTTGGCCAGGATGCGGGCGATGGTGGTCTTGCCGACCCCGCGGGTGCCGCTCAGCAGATAGGCATGATGCAGCCGTCCCTGATCCAGGGCGTTGGTCAAGGCGGTCAGCACATGGTGCTGGCCTACCACTTGTTCAAACGTATGGGGGCGCCATTTACGCGCCAGAACCTGATAGCTCATAGATCTCGATGCAGGGATGACAAGGCATTGAGGCTGGATGCTAACACAAATGCGGGGCGGGCTGTATCGGCTATCGGCCAGGGCGGGAGGGATCGCTTGAATTTCAAACCGATGCCCGTACGGGCACCGGTCTGGACGCAGGCAAGGCTGACGAGACCTGCCAGCTTGGTCAGATTGGGGGCTTATTCGCCCGGCAGTTCGACCAGAGAAACCACCTTGACGCCGGCGGCAGTCAGGCGGGCATCACCACCGAGGGATGGCAGGGAGATGATGAAGGCGGCATCAACCACTTCACCGCCAGCGCGGCGAATGAGTTTGACGGTCGCATCGACGGTGCCGCCGGTGGCCAGCAGATCGTCCACGACCAGCACCTTGTCACCGGGCACGATGGCGTCGGTGTGCAGTTGCAGGGTGTCGGTGCCGTATTCGAGGGCATAGGACTCTTCGATGACGGCGCGGGGCAGCTTGCCCGGCTTGCGAACCGGCACGAAGCCCAGACCCATGGCGTAGGCAACCGGCGCGCCGAAGATGAAGCCACGCGCTTCGGTACCGACAATCTTGGTGATCCCTTGATCACGATAGTGATTGGCCAGCAGATCGATGGTGGCCTTGAAGGCGTCGGCATTCTCGATCAGGCTGGTGATGTCGCGAAACAGGATGCCCGGCTTCGGATAGTCGGGAATGGTCTTGATGCTCGCTTCGATAAATTTCAGGGTTTCCGGATTCATGGTTTGACCGTTTGTTTTTCGACGCAGATGGTCGTTTCTCTCAGCTTCCCGCCAGCGGGAAATAAAAAGGCCCGTCACGCAAAAATGACAGGCCGACTCCATAGCATTATTGCCGCAATAGCTTAGGGACTTCACTTCTCCATTGCAACTGGCTCCAGCACCGGCAGACGCATTAACCAGGTGAGCAGGATCACCATTATGGCAATGAGCAGCAGCCTGACCCACAGCAGGGGAACCACCGCCAGCGACACCGAGAAGGAGAGCAGAATGAAGAGGATGGCACGCCGCCGCGCATGGCGGCGAATGCCGCGATACTGCTGCCAGTCTGCAATGGGCGGTCCGAACCAGGGATGGGCCAGCAACCAGCGGTGAAAACGAGGGGACGAGCGGGCAAACAGGGCCGCCGCCAGCAGCATGAAGGGCGTGGTCGGCAACAGGGGCAACACGATGCCGATGATGCCGGTAACGAATGCCAGCCAGCCCAACCCCATCAAACACCAACGTTTCATCGCAGCCCCTCTTGCATGCCCTTGCGTCATCCTAACAGGATCCGCCCCCATGTTGACAACGATTCCCATTATCATGACAACTGATACCCCGGATCACGGGGCTTGCGCACCAATCATGGCCTTAACCTGCCCATTCCTATGGCGTGACGGCTGACAACCTGCCCCGTTACCACTACAATCTGCGCTCTTTTTTCTCTGTTTGCCCTTCGGAACCGGTTATGCGCGTTATTTTGGCCCCCATGCAGGGGGTGCTGGATCACTTGATGCGGGAGGTGCTCACCTCCGTCAACGATTACGACCTCTGCGTCAGCGAATTCATCCGGGTGGTCGATCAGCTGCTGCCGGCCAAGGTGTTCTATCGCCTCTGCCCCGAGCTCAAACAGGACGGCAAGACCCGGGCCGGCACCCCGGTGCGGGTACAACTGCTGGGCCAACACTCAGAATGGCTGGCCGAAAACGCGCTGCGAGCCATCGAACTCGGCTCCCCTGGCGTCGATCTCAACTTCGGCTGCCCTGCCCCCACGGTCAACAAGAGCAAGGGGGCGCCGTGCTGCTCAAAGAGCCCGACACCATCTATCGCATCGTCAAAGCGGTGCGCGAGGCGGTGCCTGCCCATCTGCCGGTGAGTGCCAAGATCCGCCTCGGCTACGATGACAAAGAGCTCTATCTGGAGAACGCCCAGGCAGTGCATCAAGGCGGCGCCAACGAGCTGGCCGTGCACGCCCGCACCAAGCGCGAAGGCTACAAGGCGCCGGCTCACTGGGAGTATGTGGACGCCATTCGCCGAGCCCTGCCCATTCCCGTCACCGCCAACGGCGAGATCTGGGATCATGCGGATGCCCTCGCCTGCGCCCAAGTCTCCGGCTGCGATACCCTGATGGTGGGGCGCGGCGCCATCTCCCTGCCCAATCTGGCCAACGTGATGAAGACCGGCTGTGCCCACATGAGCTGGGCCGAGGTGCTGCAGCTGATGGTGAGCTACACCGAGCAGGATTTGGCAAGCGAGAAGGCGGACTACTACCCGAGCCGGATCAAGCAGTGGTTCAGCTATCTCAAGCGGGAGTATCCCGAGGCGGATCGGCTGTTTGGGGAAATCCGGGTACTCAAGGAGATCCATCCCATCCGGGATGCCTTGCTGCAGGCGTCGAAAACTGTGATCTAACCGTCCTTTACTTGACGCATATCATCTTGATAATCCTGTCGCTTCCCTATACTGCCCCAGATTCGTAATTCGTCTGTTGGGGGCTAGTGTGTGTGAAATGACGCAAGCTCAGTTGGCCGTGTGGCGTGATCGCCTGCTGACTGACTGGGCGCAAGTAAGAGAAGAGCTGATCGGTCAGCTCAAAGCCTGTCGGCGTGACGAGTGGGCAGAGAAGGTGGATCACTGCGAGCGGGATCAACTGGTTGATCTGACCAGCCGCCTCGATTTGCCCAAGGTAGAGCAGAGCGTGGCTCGCCTCAAGCGTATCGATGCCGCCCTCTGTCAGATGGATCTGGGCCTCTATGGCCTCTGTTCCGACTGCGAGGAGCCGCTGGCCATCGAACAGCTGGAACAGGACCCGACCCTGCAACGCTGCCCGCGCTGCGAAGCCCGCTATCGCAAGGGATTCCACGCCCACGAACTCTGAGGGATGCACGTCCGTGCATCCTCTCCTGCGGGCTGGTCAGCCCGACATTTCTATTCAATAATCAACAACAACCACGCTGAACAGGGATATCTCCGTGTACAGAGTCTTGTTGTTATGGTGTTTGTGCTGCTCCGCCTGGGCGCAAGAATCGTTACTGGTGGGCTGGTCAAGCTGGCACCCGTTCAGCTTTCGCGACGAACAGCAGCAACTACAGGGGCTGGATATCGACCTGCTGGAAGCCATCTTCAACCGGGCTGGGTTTCACGCCAACTATAGCGAGATGCCCTGGGCCCGCGTGCTGCGCGAGCTGGAGTTCGGCACCATTCAACTGACCATGTCCGCCAACCAGACCGCCGAGCGCAACCTGTATGCCCGCTTTACCCTGCCCTATCGCAATGAAGAGACCGTGCTGCTTATCCGCCGTCAAGACAAGGGGCGCTGGCAGGAGATAACCCAGCTCCCCGACTTGCTCTCCCGGCCGGACTTCACCATCGGCCTGCTGCGTGATTTTGATTACGGCACCGATTTTCGCACCTTCATGCAGTCACCCCAGATGCAGCAGCGACTGCTGGTCAGGCTGAAAATGGAGCCGCTGATCAAACTGCTGCTGGCCGGCCGGATCCAGGGAGTTGTCATGGACCCCATGGGATTGCAGCAGCTCAATCTGGCCGGGATCCCCCTCGATCAGCTGACCACCCTGCTCGACATCCAGCAGACCCCGGTCCACCTGATGCTGAGTCGTCGCACCACCACGCCGCAGCAGTTGCAACGGCTTGATGAGGCGATCCGGGCCCTGCTGCAGAGTCCGGAGTACGGGCAGATCCTGGCTCGCTACCGCTATCCGCTGCAGTAACGCCGACAAAAAAAGGCCCGAGGGCCCCTTTTTTTATCTTGTGATCACTGTGCCAGCAAGTGGCCAACCAGTTCATGGCGCCAGCCCTGTAGCAGCATCGGCTTGTCGGCCCGTGCGCGCTCTTCGTCGCTCATGCGCCAGCTCCAGGTGAAGTACTGGTGAATGATCTTCTTGCTGGCCACCAGCTCGGGCGGAATGTTGTTGGCCTTGGCCTTCTCTTCCACCATCCCCTTGATACGCTTGAGTTCAGCCTTGTACTGGGGGTAGTCCACCAGCCGACGAATGGGCTCGGGCCAGCTGTCGGGAGCGCTCTGCTGGGCTGCGGCCACGATGTCGAGCATCCGTTTGCCGTGGATCTTGATCTCGATGGGGGCCAGCCCCAGCTCGTTCAGATCGCGCAGGGAGGTGGGTCTGCGCTCCGCCACCTTGAACAGGTGCAGCTCTTTGACCACGAAGTTGAGGGCCAGATCCCGGCGCACCGCCTCTTGCTGACGCCAGGCGGCCAGCTCACGCAGAATGGCCAGCTCGCGGCGCCCGAGTTGCCAGGCATTGACGATGTCGAGATAGGCCTGGCGGGGATCGCTGGTCTGGGTCTTGCGGGCGGAGTGGTTCTGGCACTCCTGCTCGAACCAGGCGAACTTGCCGCTCTCATGCAACTTGGCCATCACCTTCTCGTAGAGCGGCAGCAGATAAAACACGTCGGCTGCCGCGTACTCGAGCTGACGAGGTGTGAGCGGGCGCGCCAACCAGTCGGTGCGGGCCTGATCCTTTTCCAGCTCCACCGCGAGAAACTCGTTGACCAAGGCGCCAAAACCGACCGACACCCCGTAACCCAGGAAGGCGGCTGCCAGCTGGGTGTCGTGCATCTGGTTGGGCAGATGGCCCGCCTGATGCTGGATAAGCTCCAGATCTTCACCGGAGGCGTGCAAGATGGCGATCTGCCCTGCCCGGCCGAGTCGTTGCCAGAGGGAGGAGAGATCCAGCGTCAGCGGATCCAGCAGTGCCAGATGCTCACCGTCATAGATCTGGAACAGGCCCAGCTGGGGATAGTAGGTGCGGGTGCGAACGAATTCAGTATCGATGGCCAGGGGAACGTCGGCCAGGGAGGCGAGATACTGATCCAGTTCGGCTTGCTGTGAAATGAGTTGATAGTGCATCTGTGCCTGCGCGTTGATCAGGGCCAAAAGAAAAAACCGTGGGCTGACCCACGGTTTTGCATAACGACGGCATGCTGCTTGGCAGCGCCACGCCGGTTACTGCTTGGCAATCTCCTCGTCGCGCAGCACGCGGCGCAGGATCTTGCCCACATTGGTCTTGGGAAGTTCGTCACGAAATTCTACCAGTTTCGGTACCTTATAGGCAGTCAGATGTTTGCGGCAGTGAGCAATAATCTCGTCTTCCTGCAGCTTTGCATCTTTCTTGACCACGAAGATCTTCACCAGCTCGCCGGAGACCTTGTGCGGCACGCCGACGGCGGCCACTTCCAGCACTTTCGGGTGCAGCGCCACCACGTCTTCAATTTCGTTCGGATAGACGTTGAAGCCGGAGACCAAGATCATGTCCTTCTTGCGATCGACGATCTTGAAGAAGCCCTGCTCATCGCACACCGCGATGTCACCGGTACAGAGCCAGCCATCCTGCATCACCTCGGCGGTGGCTTCCGGCCGCTGCCAGTAACCGCTCATCACCTGCGGGCCGCGCACCTGCATCTCGCCGGGCTTGCCAAGCTCGTGGATCACCTGGCCTGCATCATCCACCAGACGAATGTCGGTGGAGCAGACCGGCAGGCCGATGGAGCCGTTGTAATCAGTCAGATCATAGGGGCAGACACTCACCAGCGGCGAACACTCGGTCAGGCCGTAGCCTTCCAGCAGCGGCGTATCGGTCAGCCCTTTCCACTGTTCTGCCACCGCCCGCTGCACCGCCATGCCGCCACCAATGGTCAGCTTCAGACGGGAGAAGTCCATCGACTGGAACTCGCCGTTGTTGACCAGCGCATTGAACAGGGTGTTGACCCCGGTGATGCAGGTAAAGGGGTACTTTCTGATCTCTTTGACAAAGCCCGGGATGTCGCGCGGGTTGCTGATCAGCAGGTTGTAGCCACCCAGGCGCATGAACAGCAGGCAGTTCACGGTCAGCGCGAAGACGTGGTAGAGCGGCAGTGCGGTGACCACGAACTCCTTGCCCCGTTCCAGCATGGGGCCATAGACGCCGAGGCACTGCTCCACGTTGGCAATCATGTTGCGGTGGGTCAGCATGGCCCCCTTGGAGAGGCCGGTGGTACCGCCGGTGTACTGCAGGAAAGCCAGATCGTCGTTGTTGATCTCGGGCTTGATGTACTGCAGATAGCGGCCTTTGGCCAGCGCCTGGCGCATGGTGCTGGCGTGGGGCAGATTGTATTTGGGTACCAGCTTCTTGACGTATTTCACCACGAAGTTGACCAGGGTGCCCTTGGCCAGGCCCAGGTTGTCGCCCATGCGGGTCAGGATCACGTGCTTGACCGGGGTGTCGTAGACCACTTTTTCCAGGGTATGGGCAAAGTTGGAGACGATGACGATGGCCTTGGCACCGGAGTCCTTGAGCTGATGTTCCAGCTCGCGCGGGGTGTAGAGCGGGTTGACGTTGACCACTATCATGCCGGCGCGAAGGATGCCGAATACCGCGATGGGGTACTGCAGCAGGTTGGGCATCATCACAGCGACCCTGTCACCCTGACTGAGCTTGAGCTCGTTTTGCAGGTAGGCGGCAAAGGCGCGGGACTGCTCTTCAAGGCGACGGTAGGTAATGGTCTGCCCCATGTTGACGAAGGCAGGCTGGTCGGCAAATTCGGTCACCGACTCTTCAAACATCTCGACCAGGGAGCTGTATTGGTCTGGATTGATCTCGGCGGGCACCCCTTCTGGATAACGCTTCAGCCAGACTTTTTCCACGAACTTCTCCTGCATAACTAGCACCTGTGCGCTCACTGTGTTGCCTCCGTCCCTGTTCACATCCATTTCAAGCAGTTGTTTTAAGCTCATACTCTAATGCCGCCCATATTTACATAGGGCAACATCAATTAACAGCAAATTAACAACGGAAAAATGTGAGGGAGAAGACAAACCTGGAATTATTGAAAGCCATCGATTCTACCGAATTTGACAAAATTTTTCGATACAAACCGCGGTCTCTGCCGAATTTTCCATATGAAAATGGTGGTTTCCCGCCAAAACGACCCGCTCTATCTGGGCAAATGCTGCATGACGCTGTTGCCACTGTGCCTGCAGGCTGGCAAAACCCTCTGCGCCGGCGATAAACAGCACCGGGCAACGGATGGCCCGGATCAGCGCCTGGGCCTGCCCTTCGCTCATGCGCATGGGGGAGAGATCTCTAAGACGAGGATCGCTGCGCCAATGCCAGCGCCCTTCACGCGCTTCCAACTGCCGCTCGCAGATGAGGCGTGCCGAACTCGGGCCAATATCGGCCACCTTGCAGCGCGCCGCCACCGCTTCATCGATGGATGCAAAGCCCTGGGAGGCTCGCTCACGGGTGCGACTGCGATTCAGGATGGCGCGGCGCAGCTGCTCCGGCACTGCCTCGTCGGGTTGGCTGAGAGGACCGAGCCCCTCCAGCAGGATGAGTCGCTCCACCTGCTCAGGGAAGACCCCGGCATAGGCGGAGGCGATCAAGGCACCGAGAGAGTGGCCAAGCAGCGTGAATGCCGTCCAGCCCGCCGCTTGGGCGATCTGGTAGAGATCGTCCAGCCAGTCGACGAAGACATAGGGCGTGCCCTTGTGATCCGAGTGACCGTGCCCCGGCAGATCGATGCAGACCAGCTTAAAGTGAGTCAGATAAGGGGCTAGGGGCACAAAGCTCGCACTGTTGTCGAGCCAGCCATGCAGCGCAACCAGCAAGGGTTTACTGGCCTGCTCACCCGGCACTGGCTGACTCTCAAGCAAGGCCACCCTGCGGCCATCGGCCAAGGTCAGGAAGCGCTCCTGCAGCACGGTCTTCACTCCCGGTCCTAGCGGCGCAGCGGCCGTCTCGGCCAGTAGGGATCATAGAAGGGGTCGTAGAAGTAGGGATCCACATAGCGCACCTCCACCTCCTTGACCGGCGGCCACAGCTTGCTGCCCGTCACCTTGAGTACCGAGAAGCGGTATTTGTGCTCGCCTATCTGGCTGTCGAGCGGCTTGTCGATGGTGCCCAGCACCGTCAGGCTGCGCCCCTTGGCATAGAGGGTCGGGTCGACAAAGCCCTGCATGATGGCCAGAAAACGGCCCGGGCTCTGTTCCGTCTGCTCCGGCACCCCGTTGGACTTGAGCGGCAAATAGACCACCTCGATGACGCTCTGATCCGCCTTGTTGTGTACCGCCGAGATGACCCCGCTCCAGCGGGCCGGTTTGCCCTCCAGGCCCGCAAGGGCCGGCTGGTAGGCCACCAGTTGGTTGGCAGGCTCATAGGCCAGCTCTTTCGGAACCGAGCTGCAGGCACCGAGCAAGAGGCCTGCGGCCCCGATCACCATTGCACGCTTCAACATGTCACGCTCCTCTGGCCGGATGAAACCGGCTGTCAACCACCCGCAATGGGGCATGTTCCCATCGGCGTGAGCGACATGGCTGCCACTCCCGCCCTTATTCGCGACCCGGCAGCTTCTTCCAGGTCACCTTGTCACGCAAATAGACCGGGGTCGCCTGCTCCACCGCCACCGCCTCGCCCGCCAGCCAGGCGCTACGCGCCAGCGGCAGCATGTCCAGCGCCGCCGGGAAACGCACCTGACTCATCGCCAGCTCATCGGCAAGGCCACTCAAAATTTCGCCATAGGTTTCAAAACCGGTACCGACGCAGGTCACCCGACCCGCTAGTTTGCCACGGGCGTCAACCAGTGCCGCGGGATCGCTCACCACCTCGTCGCCCACCAGCTGCATGCGGCCATCGATCAGCTCATAGCGGCCGAAATAGACCTCGTTCATCCGCGCATCGATGGCGGTCAGCACCTGTTCGGCGCCATCCAGACGATGGGCACCTTGCGCCATGGCGGCCAGGGTGGAGATGCCGATCAGCGGCACGCCGGCCCCGAATGCCAGGCCCTGCGCCACACCGATGCCGATGCGCACCCCGGTAAAGGAGCCGGGACCACGGCCAAAGGCGATGGCATCGAGCTCATCCAAGGTTATCCCGGCTTCGTCCAACACAGCCTGAACCATGGGCAGGATCTTGCGGGTGTGATCCCGCGGCGCCTCCTCCCAGCGGGAGGACACCTGCTCCCCCACCAGCAAGGCGGCGGAGCAGGCTTCGGTGGCGGTATCAACGGCCAGGATCTTCAACTCGTTCATGCTTTCTAATCTCTATAAAATCAGTCAATTACATAATCTGCAAGCAGACAGTGCCAGCAGTTTTTCAAAATGTCGCAAGGCTTGGCGGCCGCGCCAGCGCAAACGCGATCACCGCCCGGCGAGCGCCTGCTGCTCGAAGAAATTCCCCAGCATCGCCAGCTCCCGGGTCCGTGGAATCGCAGGCAGACTCTTGATGAAGGTAGCGCCATAGGGCTTGTTGACCATGCGGGGATCACAGATAACCAGTACTCCGTGATCACCGCGATCACGGATGAGCCGCCCTACCCCCTGTTTCAAGGCGATCACCGCCTTGGGCAGCTGGATATCGGCAAAGGGATCGCCGCCCCTGAGCTTGCAGTCATCCACTCGCGCTTTAAGCTGCGGATCATCGGGACTGGCGAACGGCAGCTTGTCGATGATAACACAGGAGAGCGCCGCCCCTCGCACGTCGATCCCCTCCCAGAAGCTGCTGGTCGCCACCAGCACGGCGCGGCCATTCTCGACAAACTCCTTGAGCAGCCGCTGCTTGTTGTCCTCCCCCTGCAGCAGGACGGTACGGCCGATCTCCCGGCGCAGCACCTCGGCCACCTGGCGCATCACCTGATGGCTGGTACAGAGAAAGAAACAGCCCCCCGGCGTCTTGTTGATGAGCGGGATCATCAGATTGGCCAGCTGCTCGCCGCGGCCAAAGGCATTGGGCTCAGGCAGAAAGCGTGGCACGCAGAGCCGCGCCTGCTCGCCGTAGTCGAACGGGCTGTCGAGAATAAGCTCGGCGCTACCGGCCAGCCCCAGCTCGGCTTTGAAGTGATCAAAGCGCATGTCCACCGTCAGGGTGGCCGAGGTAAACACCCACGCCACTTCGGGGCGCAGCACCTCGGCGCCAAAGCGCTCGGCCACCGACAGCGGGGTCAGGTTGAGGGTAAAGTGCAGCCGCGAGCAGTCATACCAGTAGGAGAAGCCGGTCTGGTTGATGGCCAATACCTCCCCCAAGCGGGTGCGCAGCTCGCTGATCCGCTCGAAACAGTGGTCAAGCTGCTCGCCGCGCCCCAGCGCCAGTTTCAGCACTTCATAACAGAGTCCGAGGGCATCGTTGAGGCGGGCCAGCGCCTGGCCCCAGAGTGGCTGGCGCAGCATGTCACGGGTATTGCCGCGCCCACCGTCCAGCCCGAAGGCGAGCCGCAGATCCTGACTGGCGATGGCGAGCCGGTCGGCCGCCTTGCCGAGCTGGGCCATGTCATGGGCTTCGGCCCGATAGGCGAGCTGGATATCTTGCGCCAGATCCAGAATGGTGCGGCTGCCCACCGATTTGCCGAAGTAGTTGGTGGCGATCTCGGGCAGCTGATGCGCTTCGTCAAACACGTAGACCTGCGCTTCGGGCACCAGCTCGCCAAATCCGGTGTCTTTGACCGCCATGTCGGCGAAGAAGAGGTGGTGGTTGATCACCACCACCTGGGCATCCATGGCCCGGCGGCGAGCCACCACCAGATGGCAGTCGTCGTAATAGGGGCAGTCGCGACCGAGGCAATTTTCATTGGTGCTGGTGACGTGCGCGAGGATCTCGGCGTTCTCCTGCAGCCCCGGAATATCCCCCACGTCGCCGTTGTCGGTGGCGGTGGACCAGGACTTCACCTTGACCAGATCATTGAGCACTTCCGGCTTTTGCAGGTGGGATTCGCTGAGCAGCCGGTTCATCCGCTCGATGCACAGATAGTTGCTGCGCCCCTTGAGCAGGGCCACCGGCGGGGTATAGGAGAGCGCCCCCGTGATGGTGGGGAGATCCCGGTAGAAAAGTTGCTCCTGCAGGTTCTTGGAGCCGGTGCTGATCACCACCCGTTTGCCGGATTCCAGCGCCGGCACCAGGTAGGCGTAGGTTTTGCCGGTACCGGTGCCCGCCTCCACCAGCAAGCGACCATGCTCCTTGATGGCACGTGCCACCGCCTCGGCCATCTCCAGTTGCGGGGCACGGGCTTTGAAGCCGTCGATATGGCTGGCCAGAGGGCCGTCTGGCTTGAACAGGGTCTGGATGGTCAAAAGGGTGTCCCGCAGCAAAAGGGGGCATTATGCCAAAAGAGTGGTAAAAGCGGGACTGATTCTGCGCCTAGACGAAGAGATCGATCTGGTGATCGGGATCCGGCTTGTGATCGTCCTCTTCAGGTGCCGACTGATCACGCTTGGCCGATGGATAAGGCTGCTGGCGCTGCTGGGAGTCACCATTGTCGGTGCTGGTCTTGCGCAGCTGATGCTTCTGGCTGATCTGGGTCACTTCCCGCTTGATGTCGTCACTGCTCGGGGCGGCCGGCGCCCGGGGCAGAATGGGGAATAACAGGTCCTGACTGGGCATGATGTCGCCTCCTCTGGCTCACCTTGTCTAGTTATCGACCAGAAAACCGTTTTCTCAACTTTAATCGACCAAATCACATTTTCAGGTTGCTTTTTCCGTCAAGGCAGGTAGTTTAAATCGGGCGTCAACTACGACATCTTATTTGTAAAGGATTGATTACATGCAGTTCACCAGCCTGAAGACTCATCACCACCACCATCATCCCGAATAGTCTTTCAGGAGGTTGACTGCTGGAAGACACTTAACTGGTGACTTCCAAAAGGACCGCAAGATTCATAAGCCCTCGGAAGCACCCACTTCCGAGGGTTTTTTCGTTTTTGACTAGAAGGAAATCGAGCAATGGAAACACAACGTCTGCGTATCGCCATGCAAAAATCCGGTCGTCTGAGCCAGGACTCCCAGGCCCTGTTCAAGAGCTGTGGCCTCAAGATCAACCTGCGCGAGCAGCGCCTTATCGCCCATGTCGAGAACATGCCCATCGATATCTTGCGGGTGCGTGATGACGACATCCCGGGGCTGGTAATGGAAGGGGTGGTCGACCTTGGTATCATCGGCGAGAACGTGCTGGAAGAGGTGCAGCTCATTCGCGCCTCCCAGGGTCAGCCCTTTGCGGTCAAGACCCTCAAGCAGCTCGACTTCGGCGGCTGCCGCCTCTCGCTGGCAGTGCCGGAAGATGTGACCTACACAGGGCCAGCGAGCCTTGCCGGCAAACGCATCGCGACCTCCTACCCCGGGCTGCTCAAGCGCTTCTTTGACGAAAAGGGTCTTGGCTTCAAGAGCGTGATGCTGGGCGGCTCGGTGGAAGTGGCACCCCGCGCGGGTCTCGCCGATGCCATCTGCGATCTGGTCTCCACCGGTGCAACCCTGGAAGCCAATGGCCTGAAAGAAGTAGAGGTGATCTACCGCTCCAAGGCGGTGCTGGTACAGGCCCCCAACCCCTTGTCCGATGCCAAACAGAAGCTCATCGACAAATTGCTGCCCCGCATTCAGGGGATGCAGCAGGCCCGCGAGAGCAAGTACATCATGCTGCACGCCCCCAAAGACAAGCTCGATGCCATTACCGATCTGCTGCCGGGTGCCGAGCGCCCCACCATCATGCAACTGGCCGGTGACACCAATCAGGTGGCCCTGCACGTCGTCTCCAGCGAGACCCTGTTCTGGGAGACCATGGAGCAGCTCAAGGCGCTGGGTGCCAGCTCCATTCTGGTGCTGCCCATCGAAAAGATGATGGAATAAGGAAGGGACATCATGCAGACCCTGATCTGGAAGACCCTCTCCCCCGCCCAGCAGGCCGACGTACTGACCCGGCCCGCCCTCAATGACGAGGCCGATATCGGCGCCGTGGTCAAAGAGATCATCGCAGCGGTGCGAAGCCGGGGCGATGAGGCCCTGCGCGAGCTGAGCCAGCGCTTCGAGCGCGCCCCCCGTGAACAGCTGCGCGTTAGTGAAGATGAGATTGAAGCCGCCTGCGCGCGGCTGGATGACGGCATCAAAAGCGCCATCGAAGCGGCCATTGCCAATATTCGCACCTTCCACGCCGCACAACTGCAGCCCGTGGTACGGGTAGAAACCCAGCCCGGGGTGGTGTGCGAGCTGCGCACCCAGCCTATCAGCCGGGTCGGTCTCTATGTGCCGGGAGGCAGCGCGCCGCTCCCCTCCACCGTGATGATGCTGGCCATTCCGGCTGCTATCGCCGGTTGCCGTGAAGTGGTGCTCTGTACCCCGTCCCCCCCAGCGACGAGATCCTGTTCGCCGCCCGCGCCTGTGGGGTCGAGAAGGTGTTCGCCATCGGCGGCGCCCAGGCCATCGCGGCTATGGCTTACGGCACCGAAAGCATTCCCAAGGTGGACAAGATCTTCGGCCCGGGCAACGCCTATGTGACCGAAGCCAAGGGCCAGGTGTCGCGCGACTGGCGCGGCGCCGCCATCGATATGCCCGCCGGCCCCTCCGAGGTGCTGGTGATCGCCGACGAGAGCGCCAACCCCGCCTTCGTGGCGGCGGATCTGCTCTCCCAGGCCGAGCATGGCCCCGACAGCCAGGTGGTGCTGGTGACTACCTCGCCGCTGCTGGCCGACGCCATCAACGGCGAGATCAAGCGCCAGCTGGCCAAGCTGACTCGGCGCGATATCGCCGCGCAGGCACTCGGCAGCAGTCTGGTGATCCTCTGCGACGATCTGGCAGAAGCCTGCACCATCTCCAATGCCTACGCCCCGGAGCACCTGATCGTGCAGACCCGCGCTCCCCGTGATCTGCTGGACCTGCTTGAAAATGCCGGCTCCATCTTCCTCGGGGCATGGACACCGGAATCGGTTGGTGATTACGCCAGCGGCACCAACCACACCCTGCCCACCTACGGTTATGCCCGCACCTGCTCCAGCCTGGGCCTCGCCGATTATCAGCGCCGCTACACGGTGCAGGAGCTGAGCGAGCGCGGCATTCAGGGCCTTGGTCCCATCGTCGAGCGCATCGCAGAGGCCGAGGGGCTCGATGGCCACAAGAATGCCGTCACCCTCAGGTTGAACGCCCTGGCCGCCACGTCCCAACAAACAGCACAGCAGAAGGATTTGTCATGAGCATTGCCAACCTGGCGCGCCGCGTGGTGCGGGCCCTCACCCCCTATCAATCCGCTCGCCGCATCGGCGGCAAGGGCCATGTCTGGCTCAACGCCAACGAGGCTCCGCTGGCCTATCCCTTCACCATCGAGGGCAGCCGTCTCAACCGCTACCCCGAGTGCCAGCCGGCCGAGGTGGTGAATGGCTATGCCGCCTACGCCGGGGTCAACCCCGATCAGGTGCTGGTTAGCCGCGGTGCCGACGAGGCCATCGAGCTGCTGATTCGCACCTTCTGCGAAGCGGGTGAAGATCAGATCCTCATCTGCCCGCCCACTTACGGCATGTACGCCATCAGCGCCGAAACCTGTGGCGTCGGCATCGTCGAGCAGCCGCTGACCGCCAGCCGCCAGCCTGACTGGCCCGCCATTGCCGATCGCCTTTCCGACGTGAAGCTGGTGTTCCTCTGCTCCCCCAACAATCCCACCGGAGATCTGGTGGGCCGCGACGGTCTCATCGCCCTGCTGGAGAAAGCGCGGGATCGCGCCATCGTGGTGGTAGACGAGGCCTATATCGAGTTCTGCCCAGAAGCGTCCGTGGTGGACCTGCTGGCCCGCTTCACCAATCTGGTGGTGACACGCACCCTCTCCAAAGCCTTTGCCCTGGCGGGGATCCGCTGTGGCTTTACTCTGGCAAGCCCAGAGGTGATCGCCATGCTGGCCAAGGTGATCGCCCCCTATCCCATCCCCGAGCCCATCGCCCAGATCGCGGCGCAGGCCCTCTCCCCCATGGGGCTGGAGCTGATGCAGGAGCGAGTGGTAGAGCTCAACAAGCAAAAAGCCGCCTTCAAGGCAGAGCTGGCAAAGCTTGCCTGCATGAATGAAGTGTTCGAGGACAAGGGCAACTTCGTGCTGGTGCGCTTTGTGGATGGCGCCGCCGTCTTTGCCGCCATGAAGGCCGCCGGCATCATACTGCGGGATTTCTCGACCAAACCCGGCCTTGATAACAGCATTCGCGTCACCATCGGCTATCAGGGCGAGATGGACGCCGTGCTGGCGGTATTGCGTGACCTGCCCTCTCCCACTTTGTAAGACAAGGATGTAGCGATGAAGACCCCGTTTTTGTTTATCGACCGCGACGGCACCCTGATTGAAGAGCCGGTGACCGACAAGCAGGTGGATAGCCTCGCCAAGCTGCGCTTCGAGCCCATGGTGATCCCGGTGCTGCGCGAGCTGCAGGCCGCCGGTTACGTGCTGGTGATGGTGACCAACCAGGATGGGCTGGGCACTGCCAGCCTGCCGCTGGAGAACTTCCAGCCACCCCACGACCTGATGATGCACCTGTTTGAATCGCAAGGGGTGAACTGGGAACAGGTGCTGATCTGCCCGCACTTCCCCACCGACGGCTGCAGCTGCCGTAAACCCCACCTCGGGCTGGTGAAGGAGTATCTCGCCTCCGGTCGCATCGACTTTGCCAACTCCTTCGTGGTTGGTGACAGACAGACCGATCTGCAGCTTGCCGAGAATATGGGCATTGGAGGTATTCGCTATCACCCGCAGGATCACGACTGGCTCGCCATCCGTGATCAGCTGCTATCCAAGGGACGAGTGGCCGAGGTTGAGCGTTACACCAAGGAGACCCGCATTCAGGTAGCAGTTGACTTGGACAAGAGCGGCGGCAACCAGATCGCCACCGGCATCGGCTTCTTTGATCACATGCTGGATCAGATTGCGACTCACGCCGGTTTCCAGCTCAAGCTCAAAGTGAGCGGCGATCTGCATATCGACGATCACCACACGGTGGAAGATGTCGGGCTAGCGCTGGGTCAGGCGCTGCGCCAGGCCCTCGGCAACAAGCGCGGCATCGGCCGCTTCGGCTTCGTGCTGGCGATGGACGAAGTGCAGGCAGTGATCGACGGTCGCCCCCGCCTGGTTGACGGCGCCGACGACAGCACCCAGGCCCCCTCGCTGACCGAGCTGGACGTGGCCACCGCGCTCGACTTGAGCGGCCGCCCCTACTTCGTGTTCGACTGCCCGAGCGGTTTTGGCCGTGACCGCGTGGGCGAGATGGCCACCGAGATGGTGCCCCACTTCTTCCGCTCCCTCTCGGACGCCATGGCCATCACCTTGCAGATGAAGGTGGGCAGCGGCAACACCCACCACCAGGTGGAGGCGCTGTTCAAGGGCTTTGGCCGCGCCCTGCGCCAGGCCATTCGAGTGGAAGGAAGCGAGCTTCCCTCCAGCAAGGGAGTGCTGTGATGGATGTGAGCAAGCAGACACCGACCATCATCGACACCGCATTGATGGTGCGGATCTCGCCAATCGACATGGGTAAGGCACGATGAACAATCAAAAACTGGTCATTATCGACACCGGCTGCGCTAACCTCGCCTCGGTGCGCATGGCATTCGAGCGCCTCGGCGTGCAGCCGCGGGTCTCCCGCGAGGCAGCCGACATCGAAGCGGCGGACAAGCTGATCCTGCCCGGCGTCGGCACCGCAGTGGCCGCCATGAAGAATCTCAACGAACGGGGGTTGGTGCCGCTCATTCGCGCCGCCAAGCAGCCGCTGCTGGGTTTTTGCCTCGGCATGCAGATGCTGGCGGAAGCGTCCGAAGAGAGCATGGCTACCGATGGCAAGGCCCATGCCTTGATCGATTGTCTTGGCATAGTACCGGGCAGGATCAAGCTGATGGAGGTGGGCAACCTGCGTTTGCCCCACATGGGCTGGAACCAGATTGAGCATGACGAGACCCATCCTATGCTCAAGGGGATCCCGAGCGGCAGCTACTTCTATTTCGTCCACTCCTATGCGCTGGAGGTGACCGGGGCAACGCTGGCGACCTGCGACTACGGCCAGCCGTTTACCGCCATCGTCGGTGGGGTTGCAGAGCACAGCAACTTCTTCGGCGCCCAATTCCACCCGGAGCGCTCAGGCGCAGCCGGTGCCCGTTTGCTGCAAAATTTTCTGGAGCTGTGACTAGCATGATCATTCCCGCAATTGACCTTATCAACGGTCAGGTAGTTCGCCTCTATCAGGGGGACTACGAGCAGAAGACCGAATACAGCAGTAGCCCGCAGGCCCGCTTCGACGAATATGTCTCCCAGGGGGCGGTGCAGCTTCATCTGGTGGACCTTGATGGTGCCAAGGATGCCAAGGCGCGCCAGCTCCCCCTCATCGCTCAGCTATTGTCGGCCACCGAAGCACCGGTGCAGGTGGGGGGCGGCGTGCGCAGCGAGCAGGATGTGGCAGACCTCTTGGCCGCTGGCGCCAACCGGGTTGTGATCGGCTCCACCGCCGTCAAATCGCCGGATCTGGTAGCCAGCTGGATGGAAAAATATGGCCCCGAGCGCATCGTGCTGGCGCTGGACGTCAATATCGACGCCCAGGGCAATCGCCATATCGCGGTGGCCGGCTGGCAGGAGAACAGCGGGGTGACCATCGAAGCGCTGATCGAACGCTTTCTGCCCGCCGGTCTCAAGCACGTGCTCTGCACCGACATCAGCCGTGACGGCACCCTCTCAGGCACCAACGTCGAGCTCTACCGGGATCTCTGCGCCCGCTATCCGAGCGTCGGCTTTCAGGCCTCCGGCGGCATTGGCGGCATCGAAGACATCGAGGCGCTCAAGGGTTCAGGGGTCAAGGGGATCATCCTCGGCCGCGCCCTGCTGGAGGGCAAGTTCTCGGTAGGGGATGCCATCGCCTGCTGGGGAAATGGCAGCCTGTAAGCAAGCCGCAGCGTCGCCATCAGGACGTCGATTGAGAGAGAGGCTCCCTGCCGGGCCGTCCGGCCGGAAGCCTCTTCATCAAGGGGTAAATCGAGGTAAGTCCTTATTACTTGGTAACAATTGACTCTATACTCGAATTCACTGAGACAACGTCACGGAGGACCTATGTTTACATCTCACTCCGCCACCATCCTGATTGTCGATGACTCACCCGAAAATCTGATGGTGCTGACCGACCTGCTCTCTCCCACCTATCGGGTGCTCGCCGCCCAAAGCGGGGAAAAATGTCTGCGGATCGCCACTGGCAAGACAATCCCGGATCTCATCCTGCTGGATGTGATGATGCCTGGCCTGGATGGCTATGAGGTGCTCAAACAGCTGCGTATTACCCCTGCCACCAGTCGTATTCCGGTGGTGCTGCTCACTGCCCTTGCCGACCCCCAGAGCGAGGAGTATGGCCTGTCGCTGGGGGCCGCCGACTACATTACCAAGCCCATCAAACCGGCCATCGTCCAGGCGCGGGTGCGTACCCAGCTGGAGGCCAAACAGGCCCGCGACGGCCTGCAGCATCAGAACGCGGCGCTGGAGGCCGAGGTGGCACGCCGGATGACAGAGAACGACCTCATCCAGCAAGTCTCCATCCGGGCGCTCGCCCATCTGGCGGAGATCCGCGACCCCGAGACCGGCAATCACATCTTGCGCACTCAGGGCTATGTCAGGCAACTGGCCTGTGCGCTGGCCAGTCACCCCCGTTTTACCGACACCCTGACCCCCCGCTACATCGATCTGCTGAGCCGCTCGGCGCCGCTGCACGACATCGGCAAGGTGGGCATTCCGGATCAGATCCTGCTCAAGCCGGACAAGCTGACCCCGGCGGAGTGGCAGATCATGCGCACCCACGCCAAGCTCGGCAGCGACGCCATCGAAGAGGCCGAACGGGACATCGAGCAGCCGCTGGTGTTTCTCACCCTGGCCAAGGAGATAGCCCACTGGCATCACGAAAAGTGGGATGGCAGCGGCTATCCCGACGGCCTGCAAGGGGACGCCATCCCGCTCTCGGCCCGCCTGATGGCACTGGCGGACGTGTTCGACGCGCTGATCAATGTGCGGGTCTACAAGGCGGCCATGCCCTATGAGGAGGCGCGCGCCCTGATCCTCTCCGGCAGCGGCCAGCATTTCGACCCGGATGTGGTGACTGCATTTGACAACCATTTCGAGCAGTTCGTCGCCATCGCCGAGCGCTACCAGGATGACAATGAGGCCAGACATGGCTGAGCAGCCTTCGTTGACCCGGGCCCATGTGCTCAACGTCGTGCTCACCTATGCCGCGGTGGCGAGCCTGTGGATCCTGCTCTCCGACAAGGCGGTGGAGTGGCTGTTCAGCACCCCGGCCCAGTTCGCGCTGGCCAGCACCATCAAGGGGTGGCTGTTCATCCTCATCACCGCCACCATGCTCTATACCATGTTGCGCCGGCGCATCGACCAGCCGACGGTGACGTCCACCCCTTCCCGGCGCCAGCTGCTGCCGTTCGTGCTGCTCAACGGCTTGATCCTGGCCCTGACCGCCATGGCCATCGCCCAGAACATCAACCTGACCCAGGACAAGGAGGCCGCCCGGCTCGAGACCATCGCCGATCTCAAGAGCAAACGCATCACCGAATGGCTCAGCGCCCGGGAGTTTGACGCCCACATTCTGTTTGAAAACCCGCTGTACGCGGCCCTCTATCGCGAAGCCCAGGCCACCCGAGCCGGTCACGCCAACCTGATGGCCAAATTGGACGAGTTTATCTCCATTCGCCGCTTCAGTGCCGCCAGCGTGCTCTCGCCAGAGGGCAACCAGCTGTGGCACACACCGGATGCCAGCGGCCTGAGCGCCCAGTTGCGCGCGGCGTTGAAGGACGCAAAAAGCGGCAGCATCACCCGGGTCGGCCCTTATATGGATGAGCAGGGTCAAGCCCGCCTCGACTTTATCGCCCCGCTCCCCATGGCAGGCGACAAATCGCCTTTCATCGTGCTGCAGATAAGCCGCAGCGACTGGCTGAACAACATACTCAAATCCTGGCCGGTGCCGGACAGCAGCGGTGAAGCCCTGTTGTTTCGCCGCAGCGGCGATCAAGTCCAGTTTCTCAACGATGTGCGCTATCGCCCCGGCTCGGCACTCACTCTGCATTTGCCTGTCAGCAGCAAGGAGTTGCTGGCAGCCCAGTTCCTGCAGCAGAATCGCAATGAAGAGGGCAAGGCACTCTTCTTTGGCAAGGATTACCGCAACACGCCGGTATTTGGCACCGTACGGCCGGTCATGGACACCGACTGGTATCTGCTGGCCAAGATAGACAAGGCCGAACTCAACGAGGCTGAGCTCAAAGAGAGCATCTGGATCGGGCTGATCGGCCTGCTGGTGCTGCTTATCGCCAACACCGGCATCGTGCTGCTGCGCCAGCACACCCAACTGCAGATGGCCGAGCAGGTTCGTCAGTCCCAGGCCGGCCGGCTGCAGGCGCTGCAACTGCTCTCCGCCATCGCCGACAGCTCGGAAGATGCCATCTTCGCCAAGGACAGAGAGGGCAAATACATCCTGTTCAACCGCGCCGCCAGCCAGTTCGTCGGCATATCAGCCAACGAGATGCTGGGTCAGGACGACATGGCCATCTTCCCCCCCGATCAGGCCCGCATGCTGATGGCGCTGGGTGAACAGGTGATCGCCAACAACCGGGTTCAGACCCAGGAGGAGTACCTGACCCTGCCAGGCGGCGAGCGGGTGTTTCTCGCCACCAAGGGACCGCTGCAAGACAGCGATGGTCAGGTGATAGGCATATTCGGTATCTCTCGCGACATCACGGATTTCAAGCGAGCTGAAGCGGGCCTGCGTGAGCGAGAAGGACTGTTCCGCGCCCTGGTAGAACAGTCACTGGCCGGCATCTACATCATCCAGCAAGGCCAGCTCTGTTACATCAATCCAGGCTTTGCCCGCCTGTTCGGCTATGCCTCGACTGCAGCTCTGCTCAAAATCGGCACCCTGCACGCCCTCGCCAGCCCGAAAGACAGCGCCAGGGTGGCTGAGCAGCTGCAGCGCTGCGAACAGGAAGACAGCGAGATCCACACCCGCTTCACCGCCCTGCATCACGACCATCAGAACATCGAGATGGAGCTCTATGGGCGCCGTGTCGACTATCGCGGCCAGCCGGCCGTGCTTGGCCTGCTGCTCGATGTCACCGAGCGGGAACAGGTAGAGCAGGCCCTGACCCGTCAGGCGAGCGAGCTCCGTCAGCAAAACAATGAGCTGGAGCGGTTCAACAAGGTGATGGTGGACCGGGAGCTGGCCATGCTGGCTCTCAAGCACAAGATCAATGAGCTGTCTCTTCAGCTCGGACAACAGCCTCCCTATCCGCAGGCCCCCACCCCGCCGGAGGAGTCCCTATGACGCGCTGGTCTTCACTGTGGCTCCCTCGCCCCCCCAGACAGCGCTGGGGGGTCTGCCTGCTGGCGGTGCTGCTGCCCGTGCTGATGCTGCAGATCCGGGTCCAGCTGCCCATCGCCTTTGGCGAGCGGCCGCTGCTGGTGCTGTTCATGCTGCCCATCACCGTCTGCGCCCTGCTCGGCGGCCTGCTGCCAGGCCTGCTCTGTACCCTGGTGAGCAGTCTGCTCACCACCTACTTCCTGCTCGCTCCGCTTCACGAACTGCGCATTGGATCCGGGCAGGATCTGGTGCAGTGGGGCATTCTGATCGCCAATGGCATCCTTATCAGCCTGCTCAGCGCAGCCATACACCGCTCCCGCGCCCGGGAAACCCAGCGCTGGCAGGAGCTCAGCAGCATCCAGTCCCGCCTGCAACAAAGCGAAACCCGCTTCCAGGCCACCTTCGAGCAGGCCGCAGTTGGTATCGCCCTGGTCTCCCCAGAGGGCAAGTGGCTGCGGGTCAACCGGCGGTTGTGCGACATGCTGGGCTACCAGGCCGACGAGCTGATGAATATGACCTTCCAGCAGCTCACCCACCCGGATGACCTCTTCATCGACCAGACCTATGTGACCCAGATGCTGGCGGGTGAGCGTCAGCACTACACCCTGGAAAAGCGTTATCTGCGCAAGAGCGGCGAGGTCCTCTGGATCACCCTGACGGTGGCACTGGTCAAGGACCTCAAGGGAAAACCGGATTACTTCATCTCGGTCATCGAGGATCACCAGCAACGCAAGGAGACCGAAGAGGCGCTGCGCCGCAACGAGGGGATCCTGCGCGAATCCCAGCACCTGGCCAAGATTGGCAACTGGCGCTGGAACATCGCCGATGACAGCCACTTCTGGTCGCCGGAAATCTACCGTATCTATGGTCGCGATCCCTCCCTGCCCCCGGCCATCTACCCCGAGGTGAGAAAGTACTTCACCCAGGATGGCTGGCGTACCATCGCCCAGTCGGTCGAGCGCTGTCTGCAAGACGGCCTGCCCTACGAGTGCGATGCCGAGGTGATCCACGAGCAGGGCGAACCAATCTGGATCATCGCCCGCGGCGCTGCCCTGCGCGCCAACGACGGCACCATCGTCGAGCTGTATGGCACCGTGCAGGACATCACCGAACGCAAACAGGCCGAGCAACAACTGTTGCACAACCAGCAGGTGGCGCTCGATACCCAGCGCCGCGCCAGGCTGGCTGCGCTCAACCTGATGGACGATGCCATCAGCGCCCGCATCCGCGCCGAAACCACCAGCAGTGCCCTGCGCGAGAGTGAGCAGCGGCTGCTGATGGCCCAGGAAGGCGCTCACGTCGGGATCTGGGAGTGGAACATGCAGGGAGGCCGGCTCTTCTTCTCGCCCGAATGTGCCCGCCTCTATGGTCGCAGCGCCGAACAGCTCAGCGAATTCAAACAGTGGCACAGCTGCCTGCACCCGGACGACAAGCCCCGCCTCGACAAGTTGCTGGCGGAGCTGCCGGCAAGCGGCAAACCCATCGAGATCGAATTTCGCATCCTCTTGCCAAATGGCGATGTACGCTGGCTTAGCAGCAAGGGCAGCATCTACCGGGATGCCCAGCAGCGCCCGCTGCGCCTGCTCGGCATTCACCTGGACATCACCGAGCGCAAGCAGGCCGAGCAGCAGTTGCGCCAGCTTTCGCTCGCGCTGGAGCAGAGCCCGGATGGCGTCTTCATCACCGATACCCAGGCCCGCATCGAATATGTCAACGTCGCCTTCCTGGCCGCCAGCGGCTACCAGCAGAGCGAGGTGATAGGGCAGACCCCTTCCCTGCTGCGCTCCGGCCTCACCCCCAAGGCTACCTACATCGCCCTGTGGGATGCCATCAAGCGCGGCCAGCGCTGGCACGGCGAGTTCATCAACCGGCGCAAGGACGGCTCCCACTATCAGGTGCTCGCCACCGTCTCTCCCATTCGCCAGGAGAACGGGGCCGTCACTCACTACGTGACGGTGCAGGCCGACATCACCGAGAAGAAGCAGCTCGGCGAGGAGCTGGATCAGTACCGCTACCACCTGGAGGAGATGGTCAACGAGCGCACCCTGCAGCTGGCTCAGGCCCATCAACGGGCAGAGAGCGCCAACCGCGCCAAGAGCGCCTTCCTGGCCAACATGAGCCACGAGATCCGCACCCCGATGAACGCCATTTTGGGGCTCACCTATCTGCTCAAGCGCGACACGCCGGATCACACCCAGCAGGATCGACTGGAGAAGATCGACAACGCCGCCCAGCACCTGCTCACCATCATCAATGACATCCTGGATCTCTCCAAGATCGACGCAGGCAAGATGGCGCTGGAGCAGAGCGACTTCTCCCTTACCGCCATGCTGGACAACGTCAGCGCCCTGATGAGCGAGCAGGCGCGCGCCAAAGGGCTCACCATCATAGTCGACATCGGCGATACCCCGGCCTGGGTGCACGGCGACATCACCCGCCTGCGTCAGGCGCTGCTCAACTATGCGGCCAATGCCATCAAATTCACCGAGCAGGGCTCGGTCACCCTGCGGGTCCGGGTGGATCACCCGCTTGCCGGCGGCTATCTACTGCGCTTCGAGGTGGAGGATACCGGCATCGGCATCAGCCCGGAGCAGAGCGAGAAGCTATTCCAGGCTTTCGAGCAGGCGGATGTCTCCACCACCCGCAAATATGGCGGTACCGGCCTTGGGCTGGCCATTACCAGCCGGCTTGCCACTCTGATGGGCGGGGAAGTCGGGGTCACCAGCACCCTTGGCAAGGGCAGCTGTTTCTGGTTTACCGCCCGTCTCACGGTGGGTCAGGGCGAACCGCAGCAACCGGCGCCACTCGAACAGACGGTGCAGCAGGTCCTCTTCTTTGCCAACCACGCCAGGGTACTGCTGGTGGAGGACAACGCCATCAACCGCGAAGTGGTGCTGGAGCTGCTCAACAACAGCGGTCTCGTCATCGAGACGGCGGTCAATGGCCAGGAGGCGCTGGAGCGCGTCAGCCAGCACCCGTTCGATCTCATCCTGATGGACATACAGATGCCACTGATGGATGGCTACAGCGCGACCCGGGCCATCCGGGCCCTGCCGGGCTGGGAGCAGGTCCCCATCCTGGCACTGACCGCCAGCGCCTTTGAAGAGGACAAAAAGGCTTGCGAATCCGCTGGCATGAACGACTTCATCGCCAAACCGGTAACCCCCGCCAAGCTGTTCGAGGCGCTGCAGCAGTGGCTGCCCAACAGCACGGCCGCCGCCCCCAAATACCAGCGGCGGACAACCGACCTGCTAACTGGTCCCCTCACCCGCCTGCAAAACCAGCCCGGGCTGGATCTACAACAGGGGCTGGCGGCGCTGCAGGGCAACCAGAGCAAATACGTCGCCCTGCTGCGCCACTTCGCCAGTGAGCACAGTCAGGACATGCAACTGCTGGAGAGTCATCTGCACGCTGGCGACAGGCTCGCTGCCAGCCGGCTGCTCCACACCCTGCGCGGGGTGGCCAGCACCCTTGGGCTGGTGGAACTGGTCACCCAGAGCCAACAACTGGAGCAGGAGCTGGCCAACAACAGTCAGACCCTGGCCGAGCGGATGGCACCCATTGCCCGCCTCCTCAGCGAACTGCCAGGTCTTCTGGGGGAGGAAGAACCCCACCCAGCCGCAGATGCTGAGCCGCTTGGCGACCACGGGCAACAACAGCTTTTGCGCCAGATTGAGGAGTTGCTGGTGCAGAGCGACACCGCTGTGATCCCGCTGTTTGAGCAGTACGCGGCCCCCCTGCTGCTCACCCTGGGAACGCAGGGCGAGATCCTAGCTCGCCAGCTGAAAGTGTTTGATTTTGACGGTGCCCTGCTCACTCTTCGTGATCTGCTGGCAGCAGATGGCTCTCAGCCAGGCTTGAGCGGCCAGGCGCCTGCTGGCACCAGCCGGCATCAGGGGCCGAGCAAGCTGGATAAAGGGTTGAATCACTGAATAAAGTCGTGCATATAGTGGTACTCCCCCGAGTGAAGACGCCGCCCGTTTCGGGTCTCTTTTTCCCGCTCAGGAACCCGCTGTTAAAGCATGCAAGCCACCTTTTTCACTCGCCGCCGGGCCCCTGGGCCCGTTGGCAACAACGTTAGTTTTAACAGTGCTTTACATGGAGCAACGAGCATGTTGTCAAAGCGTATTATCCCCTGCCTCGACGTCAAAGATGGCGTGGTGGTCAAGGGAGTGCAGTTTCGTAATCACGAGGTGATGGGCGGCATCGTCGAGCTGGCTCGTCGCTACGCCAGCGAAGGTGCCGACGAGCTGGTGTTCTACGACATCACCGCCTCGAGCGATGAGCGGGTGGTGGACAAGAGCTGGGTAAGCCGGGTGGCCGAGGTCATCGACATCCCCTTCTGCGTCGCCGGCGGCATCAAGAGCGTGGAGGATGCCCGCCAGATCCTGGAGTTCGGGGCCGACAAGGTCTCCATCAACTCGCCGGCGCTGGCCGATCCCACCCTCATCACCCGACTGGCCGAGCGCTTCGGCGTGCAGTGCGTGGTGGTGGGCATCGACTCCTATTTTGATGCGCAGAGTGGTCACTATCAGGTCAAACAGTTTACCGGTGACGAGAGCCGCACCCGCACCACCGCATGGCATACCCTCGACTGGGTCGAGGAGGCGCAAAAGCGTGGCGCCGGTGAAATCGTGCTGAACGTGATGAACCAGGATGGCATGCGCCAGGGCTATGATCTCGAGCAGCTCAAGCTGGTGCGGGCCGTCTGCAAGGTGCCGCTCATCGCCTCCGGCGGCGCCGGTGCCATGGAGCACTTTCGCGATGCCTTCACCCTCGCCGACGTGGACGGGGCGCTGGCCGCCTCCGTGTTCCACAAAGGCCTTATCCCCATTCCCGAACTGAAACGCTGGCTGAAAAACGAAGGAGTCGCCATCCGTGAATAATCAAGCAGTAAACAACGAGCAGTCGCTCGCCGAGCGCCTGGACTGGGCAAAATGTGACGGCATGATCCCCGCCATCGTCCAGCATGCCGCCAGCGGCGAAGTGCTGATGCAGGGTTTCATGACCCGGGAAGCCCTGGATAAAACCCTGGCGACCGGCCAGGTCACCTTCTTCAGCCGCAGCAAGCAGCGCCTCTGGACCAAGGGCGAGAGCTCGGGCCATGTGCTCCAGCTGGTCGCCATCACCACCGACTGCGATCAGGACTCCCTGCTGATCGCCGCCAACCCCGTCGGCCCCACCTGCCATCTGGGCAACCCCTCCTGCTTCGACGGCCACCCCGTGCCGCCCCTTGGCTTCCTGGCCGAGCTCGAGCAGATCCTGGCAGCACGCAAAGGTGCGGATCCGGCCACCAGCTACACCGCCAGCCTCTATGCCAAGGGCACCAAACGTATCGCCCAGAAGGTGGGTGAAGAGGGTGTTGAAGTGGCGCTGGCCGCCATGGCCAAGGATCGGGAGGAGCTTATCAACGAATCCGCCGACCTGCTCTACCACCTCACCGTGCTGCTGCAAAACGAAGGGCTGGCGTTGAAGGATGTGGTACAGCGGCTTTATGAGCGCCACACCAAATAATCGTTGAACTCATATCGACAAAACGGGCCATCAGGCCCGTTTCATTTTATGGCCACCACCAGCACGAGAGCCGGCAGGCCGCACTCTCTTTCAGCCGATGCGGGTCCAGAAGCTCATATTCACCGAGTCAGGATCCAGCAGAGTCAGGTACTCCCCTGCCACGGCATTGTGTAACCACTGCTGGCAATAGGCTTCGACCAGTGACTGGCTGGGGGCCATCACCAGGTCAGCATAGAGGCCGTTGGCGCTGCGCAGCAGGCAATGCACAATAAGCTCGGACTGCTGGACAAGAAACTCGGACTCGACCCTGTGTGCCAGGGCGAGCAAATCCGCCTCCGTCACCCCCTCCTTGAGCCTGAAAGTGGCAAACTCGACGCCCCCTGCCCCTTGTATGTCGCCCTTGATGATCATCTTGTTCTCTCCGTTGTGGATGGTCTGGAGAAAACAGCATAACGAAGGGCTACTGACAGCCTTGTGTCAGTCCTGAATTGCCGTTTCGGCACCACTGCGCGCATGGGGGAACTCGTCTGACTGCCGCAGGGCGAGATAATCGGCCAGAGTCACGCCAGGGGGCGTCCCTTCCCCCTGACGGCACTGTGCCAGGGTATCGATGCGATCCACCCTGAAATCCCGGTAGGCCTGACGCAGTGCACACCAGGCGCCGAGCGTCCAGCATCCGCCCCAGTAAAAGAGCCCGAGGGGATAGATGTAGCGGCCCGTCTTGCAGGCTTTGGCATCCTGATAACCTATTTCCAGCCAGCGGCCGGCGATGATGGCCTCATGCAACTGATCCCAACGGGCGTATACCGGATGCGCCGTGCGATAGTCCGGTACCCGCACCACGGGATCGCAGTCCACCTTAATGCCCTGTTCCGACAGAGCGGCCTCTATCTTGGCGAGCAAGGCTCGGGCCGGATCGGCCATCCCCTTGCCGGTCAGCACCGCCACCAGGTTCACCCCGGTGATAAGGGCCTCCAGCTCGGCTGCGCTCAACTGCAAGGGGGCCATCTCGAACCCCTCGCTCAGCCGATAGCCCAGCCCGACTTCACCATAAACGGGAATGCCAGCCAGAGAGAGGTCGTCCATATAGCGGTAGATAGTGCGCTCCGAGACACACAGACGCATCGCCAGCTCGCGGGCGGTCAGGGGCTGATGAACCCGCAGCAGGTTGGTCAATTGAAACAGTCGATCCGATTTTCTCACAGGCATCCTCAGGCTGGCGGGAGATGGCAGGCATGGTAAGCCGGGATTGGCCCGAAAGGCACGCGTTGTTGGTCGAACTCCGTTATCAGAGGCCCAGGCCATCTTTGAAGCAGCATCTTCACCCCTGAGACCACGAAAAACAAAACGGGCCCGCAGGCCCGTTGATATCGTTGCGCCCTCGCCAGAGTCACACCAGCTGCTGGCGCAGCATAAATTTCTGCACCTTGCCGGTGGAGGTTTTCGGCAGCGGGGTAAAGATGATGCGCTTGGGGGCTTTGAAGTGGGCCATCTGCTCGCGGCAAAACGCAATGAGTTCTGCCTGGGTGAGTTCGCGCCCCTCCTTGAGCTTGACGAAGGCGCAGGGCACCTCCCCCCACTTCTCGTCCGGCATGGCGATCACCGCCACCTCGTCCACATCGGGATGGCGATAGAGCACGTCCTCCACCTCCAGACTGGAGATGTTCTCCCCGCCCGAGATGATGATGTCCTTGGATCTGTCCTTGATCTCCACGTAACCGTCCGGGTGCCATACCGCCAGATCGCCGCTGCGAAACCACCCCTCCGCCATCGCCTCGGCGCTGGCAGAAGGATTCTTGAGATAGCCCTTCATCACCACATTGCCACGCAGCACGATTTCGCCCATGGTCTTGCCGTCCCGAGGGACCGGCTCGCCGCTGACCGGGTTGATGACCCGCATCTCCCCCTGCAGGGGTGAGGCCACCCCCTGGCGTGCTTTCAGACGCGACAGCGTGGTGGCATCCTGCCCTTGCCAGCTCTGCTGCGGCTCGCACAGCACGCAAGGGCCATAAGTTTCGGTGAGGCCGTAGACGTGGGTCACGGCGATCCCCATCGCCTCCATGCCGGCGATCACGGTGGCGGGGGGCGCCGCCCCTGCCGTCATCGCCTTGATGGGATGGTCGAGCCCGCGTTTGAGGGCAGGATCTGCGTTGTTGAGCATGTTGAGTACGATGGGGGCAGCGCAAAAATGGGTCACCTTGTGCTCGTGCAGCGCATCATAGATGGCCGCCGCCTGCACATGGCGCAGGCAGATGCTCACCCCAGCCGTCGCCGCCAGGGTCCAGGGGAAGCACCAACCGTTGCAGTGAAACATCGGCAGGGTCCAGAGATAGGCGCTGTGCTTGGGCAGCTCCCAGGAGAGCACGTTGTTGACCGCATTGAGGTGGGCGCCGCGATGGTGATAGACCACCCCCTTGGGGTTGCCGGTGGTGCCGGAGGTGTAGTTAAGCGAGATCGCCTGCCACTCATCTTGCGGCAGCCAGCCTGGTTCATCCCCACCCCCCTCTGCAAGAAACGCCTCATAGCTGAGGTCGCTGACCAGCTCCCCCTCCCGGTAGAGGGGATCGTCGATGGCGATGAGGAGCGGCGCGAGTTCAATCAATGCCAGCGCCTTGCGCACCACGGCGCCGAACTCCCTGTCTACCAGCACCACCTTGCTCTGGGCATGCTGGAAGATAAAGGCCATCGACTCGGCATCGAGCCGGGTGTTGATGGTGTTGAGCACGGCGCCGCTCATGGGCACCCCGAAATGGGCCTCGAACATGGCCGGGATATTGGGCGCGACGATGGAGACGGTATCCCCCTCGCCGATGCCGCGGCGGCGAAGGGCCGAGGCCAGCTGGCGGCAACGCCGCTCGGTCTGGGCCCAGCTCTGGCGCAGGGGGCCGTGGATCAGCGCCAGATAGTCGGGGTAGACCCGGGCGGCCCGCCCCAGAAAGCTGATGGGGGTCAGCGCCTCATAATTGGCGGGATTTTTTTCCAGATCGCGCTGATAGATGTTCTGCTCTGTCATCGGGTTCCTTCCTAGCAGGTAGCAAAAACGGTGCGCTCCCGGGAGCGCCGGCAACCACCCTCTGGCGTCCTGCCAGAGGGTGCTCGTATCGGGGATCACAGCCTAGCGCGAGGTGATGGTCGCAGGTATTAGCAAAACGTCTTAGAGGCACCGTGCTGGCGCCGCTAATCTGACCGAGCTGCATTCTGGTGCCTGTTTTTTCAGCGACAAATATCGACGGCCAATATCCTCGGCATAAAACCCGGCAAATAATGAATATGCTGATGCTGGCATGCAAGCTGGCCATATCAGATTGCAGGGTTGCCGATATAAATATATTTACAAACACCGCCGATTGGATATTTATGGCATAAGAAAGCGCATCGGTTTATTGCCAATAAATTAATTACAGGTCCCTCATTAAATATATTTTGTGACGGCTTCCATAAAGCAGGCCCGCAGCGCTGTTCATGCTTCCCCTCGGCGGGTTATGGTTTCTTGGTGAAACAATCTACCGGATGTTCAATATCAGGCCAGATTTCTCGCCATACGATGCGCCATAACCAGTGAGTTTGCGCACTCCCGCTGCATGACGAAGGAACCCTATCGACCCGATATTCCGCCGAGCCCGAACCTGCTTTATCGAGGAGCATTTTATGTGTGCCGAGCCGAATACCCAGACCCGCAGACAATTTCCCACCGCGTTTACCATTTTGTTTTTGATCATGCTGTTGGCCATCGCCCTCACCTGGATAATTCCGGCGGGCGCCTATGCCAAGCTCTCTTATAATGCCGCCAGCCATATGCTGACCATCAATACACCGCAAGGGGAAACCCGGCGAGTGCCCGCCACTCAGGATGAACTGACCAGGCTCGACATCAATATCGGGGTGGAGCAGTTCGTCAACGGCACCATCCGCAAGCCCATCGCCATCCCCGGTACCTATGAGCGGCTGGCCCAGGCGCCGAAGGGACTCTCCGACGTGGCGGTGAGCATGGTCAAGGGCACCATAGAGGGGGCCGACATCATCGTCTTCATCCTGGTGCTGGGGGGACTGATCGGCGTCATCAACAAGACCGGCGCCTTCAGTGCCGGGCTGGTGGCGCTGTCGCGCAAGACCCGCGGCAACGAGTTCCTGTTTGTGGCGCTGGTCTGCTTTGTGATGGCGCTGGGGGGTACCACCTGCGGGCTGGAGGAGGAGGCCGTCGCCTTCTATCCCATCCTGGTGCCCATCTTTCTGGCGCTCGGCTATGACGCCATCGTCTGCGTGGGGGCCATCTTCCTTGCCGCCTCCATGGGCACCACCTTCTCCACCATCAACCCCTTCTCGGTAGTGATCGCCTCCAACGCCGCCGGCATCCCCTTTACCGAGGGGCTGAGTGTTCGCGCCGTCGGCTGTCTGGTGGGCACCCTGGTGGTGATCGGTTATCTCTACTGGTACTGCAAGAAGATCAAGGCCAACCCGGCCTTCTCCTACACCTATGAGGACAGAGAGAGCTTTCGGGCCCGCTTCCTGAAAGAGGGCTCCCTCGATGAAGGGGTCCCCTTCACCCTGCGCCGCAAGATCATCCTGACCCTGTTCATCCTCGCCTTCCCCCTGATGGTGTGGGGCGTCTCCATGGCTGGCTGGTGGTTCCCGCAGATGGCGGCCTCCTTCCTAGCCGTCGCCATCGTCATCATCTTTATCTCCGGCCTCAGAGAGAAAGAGGCGGTCGAGGCCTTCACCCTGGGGGCGTCCGAGCTGGTGGCCGTCTCGCTCATCATCGGGCTGGCGCGGGGGGTCAACCTGGTGCTGGATCAGGGGATGATCTCGGACACCATCCTGGCCTATGCCTCCAGTCTGGTGGCCGGCATGCACGGCGCCGTGTTTGCGGTGGCCCAGATGCTGGTGTTCACCCTGCTGGGGCTGGTGGTGCCCTCCTCTTCTGGGCTGGCGGTGCTCTCCATGCCCATCATGGCGCCGCTCGCCGATACCGTGATGATCCCGCGCTATATCGTGGTGTCGGCCTACAACTGGGGGCAATACGCCATGCTGTTCCTGGCCCCCACCGGACTGGTGCTGGTCACCCTGCAGATGCTTGGCATCCAGTTCAACCAGTGGGTCAGGTTCGTGCTGCCCATGGTGGGCTTCGTGCTGGGATTTGGCGCCCTGATGCTGGTGGCGCAGGTGATGCTGATCTAGGGCACATGACCCCCGCCTAGGCGGGGGTCATGCCTTATCCAGGGTGCAGATCTGGAGAGTCTAGTGGCGCACCCTGTGCTGCTGGCGAAAACAGAAGAGCTTGAGGCTGATGTCGGCAAGGTCGGCGGGCAGCTCCTGCGCCGTCTCACAGAGGGGTTGATAGAGGGAGTCCAGCAGCCGCTGGGCTTGTTCCCGGGTGATGATGCCGGCCTGCACGGCCGGTTGTATCCATCTTGGCAGCATCGACATATGAACCCCCTTGCTGACCGGATGACCGCAGCCGAACGGGCCTGACTGCGGGTGGCGCCTGCCGGCTCACATTGCTGCGGGCCGCCAGAGACGCGCGATTGATCCTCTCTGCCAACAGAGCAAGCATAATGCTTGCCGTGATCTGTTATCGGCCGCCAGCCATCCTGGCAACAGTGATTTATCAAGCGGTTGGCGCGCCCTGACTGACGCTGGTGGATGACAAGTTCCTCTGGTTTGCCACTGCGCCAGCCAGCGGTGGCAGGAGCTTGGCGCAAAATGGGAAAACAGGTCCAGCTGAATCGCAAAATGCCATTCGCAGATCGCTTTTGTAGCCTTCCCCCCGCCCCTTGTCGCCAAAGCCCGACACCTTTTTGACGAGGCATTTTCTGGTGCAGTCAGGGGCTGTCGTGCCCGCACCGGCTTTGCCTTGTGCCTCGTTGCCCTTGTGCCAAGATGACCGCAAGCAAGAGACGCATCCCGTGATGCATTTGAGGAGAAGAGAAAATGAACAAATCCATGTTGGCAGGAGTCGGGATCGGTGTGGCCTCTGCGCTGGCCTTGTCAGCCGCCGCCAGCGGATCCCTATTTTCATCACAGCCTCAGTTCGCCGAAGTGCTGGCAAGCAAAGCGGTGACCGAGACCATCAAGACCCCCCGTCAGGAGTGTCGCAACGTCAGCGTGACCCACCGTAAGCCGGTGCAGGACGAGCACAAAATCCTGGGTACCGTGGTCGGTGCGGCGCTGGGCGGCGTACTTGGCAACCAGTTTGGTGGCGGCAACGGCAAGAAGGTGGCGACCGCCGCAGGCGCCGTGGCGGGTGGCTATGCCGGCAACCAGGTGCAGGGCAACATGCAGGCCGGTGATACCTATACCACCACCGAACAGCGTTGCAAGACGGTGCAGGAGAGCAGCACCCGCACCCTGGGCTATGACGTTACCTACCGCCTCGCCGGTCAGGAAGGGGTGATCCGCATGAACAAGGCCCCCGGCGCCACCATCCCGGTCAAGGATGGCAAGCTGGTGATTGACGGCCCCCAGAGCGGCAGCTGATCCCGTCGGCGTGCCCAGCTCAGAGGCCCATCCTGGTGATGGGCCTCGCTGTTTTCGGCACTTTGGCCTGCAACAGCAAGGTGACCGACAACAGAAAGGGGCCCGCAGGCCCCTTTTCATATAGAGAAGTTATCCTCAGTGGCGCCCGAAGGGCCACCAGGACTTGTCGTTGTCCAGAATGTCGACCCGGGTCTCCTGCAGGTTACCCGGTTGGCCACCCTGCAGCGCCGCCAGGCTCACCTTGAACTGCTCGGTGGGCTCGACAAACCAGTCATCGATGATCAGCACCTTGACCGACTTGCTGCCCCCCTCGCCTGCTGCCCAGCTCACCGACTGACCGAACCAGGGCAGGAAATCCAGCCCCCAGCGCGCCGTGACTCCGTCAAGGGCCACCCGGGCCCGGGCCGGCTTGCTCAGATCGCCGCTGCGCACCAGCGGGATCTCGGCAAACCACTGCCCCTCGTTCACCGTCAGGCTGGCGCGCGCCAGCGAGATGGTGGACGGCGCCAGCTTGTCCTTGATGGTCACCAGGGTCTGGTGCTGCTCGCCCAGGGTCGCGCCACTCGGGTCAAACAGCTCCAGGGTAAAGGTCTCGTCCCCTTCGCGCAGGGTATCGCTCTTCACCGGGATGCTGATGGTCTGGCTGTCGCTCTGTCCGGCGGCCCAGTGCAGGGTGCCGGTGAGCGGCGCCACGTCGTTGGCATCGGCGCTGCCGTAGGCAATGCGGTAGCTGACGCTGGCCTCACCATAGCTGCCGTCGCGGCGCGCCACGCTCAAGGCCAGGGTGTTGCCCTCCTCCACGTTGGCAGCGGCGCTCTCGAGGCTCAATACCCCGGCGGGCGGCAGCGGATACTGGATGGCCACCAGCACCGGATCGTGATCCGAGGCGCTGAAGGGCCCTTCGGATTTCGCCAGCTGGCCGCTGTACTTGCTGCCGTACTCGAAGAAGTTGCTCTCGGCGGAGTTGATGTGCCAATCCTCGATGCCGATCACCTTGGCCGCGAGGCTCGGGTTTGCCAGGGCGTGATCCAGGTTGCCGAGCTCCCCTTCGTAGCTGTAGGAGTAGGTGTCGGTGCCGTGGAAGCGGGTGTTGAGGTTGATAAGGCCATACCCCTTGCCAAGGGCGCTGCCGCTCTCCTCGAAGGGCTGACCCGCCAATGTGGTAAAGGAGGCGCTCATGATCTGGCGCGACTGGGCGGCCGGATCATAGTCGGTCAGCACCCGAATGGGATCCTCCATGCCGTAGGCGTTCATGTCGCCGATGAGCAGCAGATCCCCGGCCAAATCCTTGAGGTGTTCTCCCAGCACCTTGGCGGCGGAGACCCGCAACGCATTGCAGTGGCCCTGGCCATCCAGCGGATCGGCAGTGGCGTAGTCGGGGTAATCCTCGAGGCAGGCGGAGCCCTTGGACTTGAGGTGGTTGACCACCAGGGTCAGCGGTGCATCCCCCTTGGGCGAGCTGAAGCGCTGCACCAGTGACTCGCGCATCCCCTGATTGATGGTCACCGGCTTGCCGCTGGCGTCCACCGCCTCGGCCTGCTGCACCGGCAGCGCGATAAGGCCAGCAGCCCCCTCCGGGGTCACCTTGGCGGGTCGGTAGATGAGCCCCACCGTGATGGCGTCGGTACCAATGGGCTTGCCATCCGGCGAGGCAATCCAGCGGTAGTGATCCGCCTCATCCGGCTGGGCGGCGTTGAGGGCCGCCACCAGGTTGACGATGGCGGAGTTGTCGCCGTAGCCGTTGTTCTCGATCTCCATCAGCCCCACCACGTCGGCATTGAGGCGGGTGATGGCGCTGACTATCTTGGTGCGCTGCAGCTCGAACTCCGCTACCGTCAAGGCGCCCCGGTTGCTGCCGGTGGGGTTGGCATCGCCCCCCACGACCGTGGTGAAGAAGTTGAGCACGTTGAAGCTCGCGACCCGCAGATCCCCCGCCTCGGCGAGCTCGGGGGTTTCCACCCGATCCCAGCCGCTGTGATCTATCTGGCTAGCGTCAATGCGGTTGCTGGCCACCAGTCGGAACAGGTTGTAGGAGTAGCCAAGCGCCCCCTCCAGCCCGTTGAGCTTGTCGCCGATGCGCAGGTAACCGTCCTCGGCGTTGAAGCCGGGGAACCAGGGCAGCACGCCATCCGGCGCCTTGGCGTCGGTCTCCACCACCAGCTGGTTCTGCTGGTTGCGCAGGGCCCAGTTGCTCGCCTCCTCGCTCATGGCGGCAAATTTCTGGGTCGACTTGATGAGCGGCGCGCCATAGGCCAGCACCAGGTTGTTGCGCTTGCCGTCGTAATCGAAGCTGAAGTTGCGGGTCACCACCAGGCTGGATTCCGGCACCAGCCGTACCTGCATCCCCTCATGACGCTCCAGCAGCTGGCTCAGGCTCTCGCCCGCCACCGGCAGCAGATCCACCGCAGCCGGGATGGCCCCCAGCGGCCGGGTCACCACCAGCTCGTCGGCGTTGAGCTGGGTCTGGTTGAAATACTCCTTCACCTTGCCCGAGACGCACACCTCGGCCCCCGGCACGATGGCAGCGTTGGCCTTGGTGCTGTAGACGAAGAGGCCGTCGGAGGTGGCCGGATCGCCGTCCCCCTGCTCATCCTGAATGAAGAAGCCCTTGTAGAGGCCGCTGACTACCTGGGTCACCACGCCGCGGGTGGCATAGGCCTGTTCCGATTCAAACTTGCCGGCCGGCACCAGCGGACTGCTGCTGCCGGGGCCCTGAATGGCGGGCACCGGCACCAGGCTGTCCACCGGGCAGACGAAGGCGGGCGGCTGGGTGCCATCGCAGGGACCATCGCCACTGCAGCCCAGGCCACTGGCGTCATCTTTCGGGGCGGCCACGTATTCCTGCGCCGGATCGAAGGGGGCGGTTGCATCAGTTCGGCCGATGGTGACGGTGGCCTTGCGGCGCAGGGTCATGTCCAGGGTCGAGACGTTGCCCGACACCCAGGCCGTGCCCGGATCCACACCGACCTGGCCGAAGCTGTCCACTATCTCGCTGCCGCGATAGAGCACCAGGGCGTCGTCACCATTGAACACCAGGTTGCCGCTGGTGCGGTTGGCCTTGGCCAGGATCTCGCTGCTGGCGGAGGGGTTGGCCAGCACCAGGGTGGCGCCCGGGGCCAGCGTGCCTTGCAGCGCCAGGCTGTTGGTGGGTGATTCGCTGATGGGTTTGCCGTTGGCGTAGAGCGCCAACCGGTATTGGGAGAGATCGACGAGGTCGCTGCCGAGGTTGCTCAGCTCCACCGCCTTGTTGTTGCCCGAGCCTTCCAGGTATTCGCTGATGAGCAGCTGTGCCTGTGCCGGTCCCGCCAGCGCCAGCCCGACGGCCAGCGCTACCAGAGAGTGTCTTCCTGACATGCCAGTTTCCTTTTTCTTTTTGATGTTATGTTTTGCGCCCCGTTAGACGGGCCGCAGCACCTGATTACAACCCTGATTGCGCATCATGGCGGCCTTCGCCGACCATGGCGCCTACTCTGCCCGTTTCCGCGAAGGGTCGCCGCGAGCTGGCTAACAATTACAGAAAAATGTTGCGACCACGTGACAAAAAAGGGGGCTTTTTCAGACCCCTTGCCATTATTTTCCGTTATTTCCCGCCCGCCGATATTTGCTGCCGCCAATAGGCAAAGGCGGCGCACAAGATGGCGACACAAGCTGACATATCGCGTAAAAACAGTCGCTTGCCATTTTCAGGCCGCTGCACGGACCCGCCTGCTTATTATTTGTGCTGGCAACCGGGCTGCGCGGGATGCCTGTTCCCCATTGCCCGCCCGAAATAACGGGATGCGTGCTTGAGCAGCGGAGTGAAAATAACCTCCCGGCCTATTTCAGGTGCTGTCACCTTGCTGCTGAACGACGGTTTGCGAGGCTAATCGAGGGGCTAACCCATCACCCCTTGCAGCACTTCTTCACCGCCCGCACCACGTTCTGATAACCGGTGCAGCGACACAGATTCCCCGACAGCCCGCGGCGGATCTCCGCCTCGCTCAAGGGGCGGCGATCTGTCTTGTCGAGCAGGGCGGCGCTCGCCATGACAAGGCCCGGGGTGCAAAAACCGCACTGCACCGCCCCCTCGTCGATAAAGGCCTGTTGTACATCGGAGAGCTCGTTGCCCTGTCGCTCTCCCTCCACGGTGCGAATGGATTTGCCATCGGCCCACACCGCCAGATAGAGGCAGCTGTCGATAGCAGTACCATTCACCCGCACGGTACAGGCGCCGCACTCACCGACGCTGCACCCCTCTTTTACGCTGATGATCCCCTGCCCGCGCAGGAAGTGGAGCAGCGACATGGTGGGCGACACAGCGTAGGAGTAAGGTTTGCCGTTGATCTCGCACTGGATCGCAACAGTGGGACAGCTTTGCGGTTGCATCATAGGATCTTGCCTCCGGCACGTTCGACGGCGCAGGTGATCACCCGGTGCGCCAGGGTTTTGATCAGGTGCAGGCGAAATTCCTTTTCTGCCCGCCAGGAGGATCGCGGCGCCACATCAGCCACCACCGCCTCGGCAATCGCCGCCAGCGTCGCCCGGGTCAGCGGTTGCCCCTCGGCCGCCGCTTCGGCGTGCGGGGTGCGCACCGGCGTCGGGGCCGCCACTCCGTAAGCCAGTCGTAGGCGCTTGAAGTGACCATCCTCAATCTGGCAGTAGGCGGCGCAGCCGATGGTGGCAATGTCCATGGCGCCCCGCATGGCGTATTTGAAGTAGTGGGAGCCCACCTGAGGGTGCGCGTCTGGGGCAAAGTGAAACGCCACCAGGATCTCCGCCGGTTGCAGCGCCACCTTGCCGGGACCGGTATGAAATCCGGCGATGGGGATGCGGCGCGTGCCATTGGGCCCGGCGATTTCCAGCTCCGCTTCCAGCGCGACGGTAGGCGCCGCCGAGTCGGCACTGGTGGCACCATTGCAGATATTGCCGCCATAGGTGGCGACGTTGCGGATCTGCGGACCGGCGATGGTGGCAGCGGCTTCGGCCAGCATCGGCAAGCGGCGCTGCACCAGCTCGTTTTCGATGAGCTCGGTAAAGGTGGTGCCAGAGCCGATGCGAATAGCGCCGTCGGCCAGCTCGCTCACCCCCTTGAGCTCGGGCAAGTCGTGAATATCGACGATATGACGATAGGCAGCGTTGAGGTGATGGAGCTGGATCATCACATCGGTGCCACCGGCCAAGAGGCGCGCCTCGGGGTCGGCCTGGCGCAGGGCGACCGCCTCGGCCACGCTGTGGGCCTTGTAGTAACGGGCAATATCAAACATGGCGTTGCTCCTCCCCTGCTCCCTCGCCAATCAAACCCGCCGCGACAAACTCCCGAAACAGGGTCTTGGGGGTGATGGGCAGCTCGTTGATGGCGACGCCGGTCGCCATGCGGATGGCATTGCGAATGGCAGGGCCCGGCGAGATGATGGGCGGTTCCCCCAGGGATTTGTGGCCATAGACCGACTGGGGCTCGTAGGTCTGCACGAAGTCGCATTCGAGCTCGGGCAAATCCAGCATGGTGGGAAACTTGTAGTCGAGCAGATTGGGGTTGCGCACCACGCCGGTCTTGGCGTCGATGATCATCTCCTCGAACAGGGACCAGCCGATCCCCATCCCCATACCGCCGTGCACCTGCCCCTCCGCCAGCTGTGGGTTGAGGATCTTGCCGGCATCGTGCAGGTTGAGGATGCGGTTGATGGTCACCTTGCAGAGATCGATGTCGACGCTGAGATCGACGAAGGTGCAGCCAAAGCTCGGCGGGTTGGTGGTGGTCTTGTGGGAGACCTCGGAGGTGATCTGGCCGCCGATGGTGAGGTGGTAGTAGGCGTTGACCGACACCTCGGCGACGCTGATGAGCACCTTGTCCGGCGCACCCGCCAGCACCACATAGCCGTCGATCAAGGTGAGCGACCCCACATCCTGATGACAGAGCTGGGCCGCCAGCGACAGGATGCGGGCCCGCAACTGCAGCGCCGCCTGATGGATGGCAGGGGCCGCCACATAGCTCTGGCGCGAGGCGAACGAGCCCGGGTCGTAGGCGGTGATGTCGGTATCCTGGGTCGAGATGACCCGGATCTGCTCAAAAGGAATGCCTAACGTCTGGGCCGCCATCTGGGCAAAGACGGTGTCCGACCCCTGCCCTATCTCGGTGGCGCCGATCTGCAGATTGACGGTGCCATCCTGATTGAGCAGCATGCGGGCGCCGGCAATTTCGACCCCCACCGGATAGGTGTTGGAGCCGTAGCTAAAGCACGCCACCCCGATACCACGGCGCACCCTACTTGCCGGATCCTGCGCCAAGCACTCGGCCTTGAGCCGATCCCACTCAAACTGCTCGCTACCCCGGTGCAGACACTCAGGGAGCCCTGCGCTGTAGATGGCCTTCTGGTTGACCTGATTGACGTCCCCTTCACGGGCCACGTTGGCGATGCGCACTGCAAGCGGATCCAGACCCAGCTCGGCGCAGGCATCATCCAGCATGCATTCAAGGGCAAACACCACCTGCGGCGCGCCGTAACCGCGCATGGCACCGGCGGTGGGCAGGTTGCTGTAGAAGGTTTTGGCGTCGTAGCCAAAGGCGCTGCGCGGATAGAGGTAGCTGATCTTGTTGGCGCCGGCGCTGGCGATGGAGTGGCCGTGAGAGGCATAGCCGCCGGTGTTGGAGAGCACGTCGAGCTGATACCCCTTGAGGGTGCCATCCCGGTTGATACCGAGGGTGCCGTCGATGGCAAAGCCGTGGCGGGTGCGGGAGGCAAAGAAGCACTCCTCCCGGCTCAGCGTCACCTTGACCGGCACGCCACCGAGCTGGTAACTCAGAAACGCCGCCATCGGCTCTTCCAGCACATCCTGCTTGTTGCCAAAACCGCCACCCATGTAGGGCTTGATCACCCGCACGCTCGACCAAGGCAGGCCGAGGGATTTGGCCACCCGGCTGCGCACAATCTGGGGGATCTGGGTGCTGGTGACGACGATGATGTGGTCCGGCTGATCCATGTAGGCGTAGCAGGTGACCGTCTCCAGATGACAGTGCTGCACCACCGGCGTCTGGTAGTGCCCCTTGAACTGCAAGTCGGCGGCGGCGATGGCCTGCTCCGGCTCTCCCGCCCGGATCTGACTCTGGCGCAGCAGGTTGCCGCTCGGGTGGATGGGATAAGCCCCCTCGGCCAGGGCGCTGGCCGCATCCGTCATCACCGGCAGCGGCTCGTAGGTCACCTTGACCAGGGCAGCGGCCTTCTCGGCCACCAGCGGATCGCGGGCCACCACGATGGCGACGCCATCGCCGAAGTGACGCACATGGTCGGTGAGCAGGCGGCGGTCTTTCACATCCCGCTTGGTCTCATCGAGGGACCAGGCGTGACCGGCGGTGCGAAAGCAGGTGGTGGGCACATCCTCGTGGGTGAACACGGCTTCGACCCCGTGCAGGGCCAGCGCCTCGCTGGCGTCGATGGCAAGTACCTTGCCGTGGGCGATATGGCTTCGCACGTACTTGGCGTGGCGCATGCCGAGCATGATGTTGTCGTCGGTATAGCGGGCGCTGCCGGTCACCTTGGCCTCGGCATCCACCCGCTTGAGCGGTAATCCTATGGACATATGCAAGTCCTTTGTCAGGCAGAAAAAATCAGAACCGGTATAAAAAACAGCAAGATATGCGCCCGTTTCCGGCAAGGTGGGCCAACCGGGGGGCAAAGGCGGCGAGCAAAGGGAAGAAGTGTGAAGAAGATCCCATCCGGCGCCCATCAGGCTCTCCGTCATGGCCGTGGTCAACCCCGCAGCAGCAGCCCATGGAGGACTCGGCGGCGCCATTGCCGGGCGGCGTTATCAATCTGGTAGCCCCCGTTATCAAAATGGTATGAGTTCGGTTTGAAGGGCGGGGCCGGCCAAGAGAGGCTGGCCCCGCGATAAAGAAGGACGCGATGCGGACTAGATGGCCCAGCCGCCAGCGTAGAAGAGCACCAGCGCCAGGGCGATGATGACGGTGCCGACGTTGAGCTTGCGCCACTCCTTCGAGCAGATACGGCCGATCACCAGGGCGCTGAAGCCCAGCATGATGCCGGTGACGATGTTGCAGGTGAGCACGATGAAGACGGCGCACAGCAGGCCGGACATGGCCCCGACGAAGTCATCGAAGTCGAGCCGGGCGACGTTGCTCAGCATCAAGAGCCCCACGTACATCAGCGCCGGTGCAGTGGCATAGGCCGGCACCAGATAGGAGAGCGGCGAGAGGAACAACATCAGCAGGAACAAAACCCCCACCACGGTGGCGGTGAGGCCGGTCTTGCCCCCTGCCGCCGTGCCCGCCGCCGATTCGATGTAGACGGCGGCCGGCGCGGCCCCCACCAGACCGGAGAAGATGCTGCTGATGGAGTCGGCGCTGAGCGCCTTGCCGCTGTTGATGATGTGGCCATCCTTGTCCAGCAGATTGGCCTGCCCCGCCACGGCGCGAATGGTGCCGGTGGCATCAAACACCGCCGTCATCACCAGTGCCAGCACGCTTGGCAGCACCAGCGGCGAGAGCGCCCCCATGATGTCCAGGCTGAAGATGAGGGACTTGCCCTGCTCGTCGGCGAGGCTCGGCATGGCGAACAGCCCCTGGTACTTGACCGCCGGATCGAAGATGAGGCCGAAAATGGAGATGGCGATGATCACCAGCAGGATCCCGCCCGGAACTTTAAGCTTCTCCAGCCCGACGATGACCGCCAGCCCGATGAGGGACATGATGACCGGCATGGAGGTAAAGGCCCCCAGCGCCACCGGCAGCCCCTCCAGCGGGTTCTTGATCACCAGCCCCACCCCGTTGGCGGCGATCAGCAGCAGGAAGAGCCCGATGCCGATGCCGGTACCGTGGGCAATCCCCATCGGCAGGTTGTCTAGGATCCAGCTGCGCACCCCGGTCACCGAGATGGCGGTAAACAGCACCCCCATCAGAAAGACGGCGCCGAGCGCCACCGGGATGGAGATCTGCTGCCCCAGCACCAGGCTGAAGGCGGTAAAGGCGGTGAGCGAGATGGCGCAGCCGATGGCCATCGGCAGCTTGGCCCAGAGCCCCATCAGCAGCGAACCAAAGCCCGCCACCAGACAGGTGGCCACGAACACAGCGCCGGGGGGAAAGCCCGCCTTGCCGAGCATGCTGGGCACCACGATTACCGAATAGACCATGGCGAGGAAGGTGGTGAGCCCCGCCAGCACCTCCTGGCGCACGTTGCTGCCCCGCTCGCTGATCATGAAGTAGCGATCGAGCGCGCTGCCGGCGGGCTCTCGTCCCGCCGCCGCCCCCTTGTCCGCAGTTGCCCCGTCCATCTCGTTTATCCTGTTTGTCTGGCTCATGGCCGACTCCTTCCTGCATCCCTGAATGTGTCGTGACGAAATGGCGGTCGGTGCCGTGGATCTCTGCTGCCACGGTCGCCGGCATCATGGGGTTGGCAGGCAAGGCAAACGTTTGACTTGCCATCTAAAAAAACCGGGCCATTTCACCTGCTGTGGCGGGGCAAGCGCCTCGCCTGTCGTGCGGCGCAGGCACCACGCTGGTCCCTGCTGCCGTGTTCCCGGGGCGAGCATGCCCGCCCCTCTGCTTTGAAAACCGGATCAGCCCCGCTCGTGCACCAGCTGACCATCCACATAGGTGCGGTAGATGGATCTGTCATCCCCCAGGGTCAGCAGCACGAACAGCTTGTCGCGCAGGGTGGTGGAGTTGTCATAACGCAGCTGCTGCAGCGGGGTGGCGACCGGGTCGAGCACCACGAAGTCCGCCTCCTTGCCCACCGCGAAGCTGCCGATCTGCTCGTCCAGCCCCAGCGCATGGGCGCCGCCCAGGGTCGCCAGATAGAAGGCCTGATAGGCCGAGAGGCGCTCGCCCTGCAACTGCATCACCTTGTAGGCCTCGTTGAGGGTCTGCAGCATGTTGAAGGTGGTGCCAGCGCCGATGTCGGTGCCCATCCCCACCTTCACCTGCTTGTGCCACGCCTTGTGCAGCTTGAAGAGGCCACTGCCCAGATACAGATTGGAGGTGGGACAAAACGCGATGGTGGATCCGGTCTCCTTCAGGCAGTCCCACTCCTGCTCTTCCAGATGGACGCAGTGGGCAAACACGCAGTTGTGGCCGGTGAGCCCGTGCTGGTGATAGACGTCGAGATAGCCTTTGTGCTCTGGGAAGAGGGATTTCACCCAGGCTATCTCGTCCTTGTTCTCGCACAGGTGGGTATGCAGGTAGGTGGTCGGGTACTCTTCGCGCAGCCGTCTCGCCATCGCCAGCTGCGCCGGGGTCGAGGTGGGGGCAAAGCGCGGCGTGATGGCGTAAAGCAAACGGCCGTTGCCGTGCCAGCGCTCGATGAGCGCCTTGCTCTGCGCATAGCTGCTCTCGGCAGTGTCCAGCAGATAATCTGGTGCGTTGCGATCCATCATCACCTTGCCCGCGATCATCCGCATGTTGATGCGGCTGGCCGCCTCGAACAGGGCATCCACCGATTCGGGGTGGACGGTACCGAACACCAGCGCCGTGGTGGTGCCGTTTCGCAGCAGCTGCTTGATGAAGAAGGTGGACATCTCGCGGGCGTACTCGAGATCGTTGTAGCGCCGCTCGGCCGGGAAGGTGTGGCGGTTGAGCCACTCCAGCAGCTGCTCGCCATAGGCCCCCACCATCTCGCTTTGCGGGTAGTGGATATGGGTATCGACAAAGCCCGGCACTATCATCTTGCCGCGATAGTCGCGCACCCGTACCTGGGCCGGGATCCGCTCCTTGCCCTCCTCCCACTGGCCGAACCAGTCGATACAGCCGTTGCGGATGATCAGCAGGCCGTCTTCGATGAGGCGGGCATTGGGCTCTATCTCCTCGGGCTGGCTCACCACCCGGGTGATGTCAAAGAAGCTGCCGCGCACCGCCTTGACGGAGTTGTCGTTTTTCATCTCTCAATTCCCTCTTGTTGTTCGTTAGCCGCGATCCACTTGCGGGGCGCGCACCTGGGCCTCGTCCGTCGCCAGCCCCTGTTGGCGGACGGTGGCCGACGGGGCTGGTCGGGTGGCAAAACGGGTGTCGGGTTTGTCGCTCAGCTGGATCAGCTCCACCGCCTCGGCGGCATTGGCGGCCGCTTGGCGTCTGCGGCTCTGGGGCAGCACCAGGTTCATGATGATGGCGGTGATGCCGCCGGCGCAGATGGGGTTCTCCACCAGCATGTAAATGCCCGCCGGCAGCACCTTGAAGACGTTCGGGTCGTAGGAGACGCCGAGCCCCAGCCCGAGCGAGGTGGCGACGATCAGGGTCTCGCGCCGATCGAAGCCGTGACTGATGATGATGCGTCCGCCGGCAATGGCGATCATGGAGAACATGATGACCATGGCCCCCCCATCACCGGAGACGGTATGGTGGTAAAGAAGCGCCCTACCACCGGGAAGAGGCCGAGCAGCACCAGGATGACGGCGATGAACTTGCCCACGTGGCGCGAGGCCACCCCAGTCATCTGGATGACGCCGTTGTTCTGGGCAAAGGTGGTGAGCGGCAGGGAGCCGAGCGCCGAGGCGATCACCGACACCAGACCGTCCGCCAGTACGCCGCCGGAGAGCCGTTTTTGGAACTCGGGGCCCTGAATATCCCGGTGGGAGACCATGGCGGTGGCGGTGATGTCCCCCACCGCCTCCAGCACGCTCAACAGATAGATGGTGCCGGCCAGCACGAAGGCGTGCAGATCGAAGGAAAAACCGTACTTGAACGGGATGGGCACAGTGATGAGCGGCAGGTTCTCAAGGGCGGAGAAATCCACCATGCCGAGCATCAGGGCCACCGCATAGCCCACCAGCAGGCCGATGGCGATGCCGCTCATGCGCAGCAAGGGGCTCCTGCTGCAGTTGAAGGCGACGATGACGCAGAGCACCAGCAGCCCCAGGCCGATGTTCTCGTATTTGCCGAAGGTGCCGCTGCTCATGGCGGAGAAGCCGCCGCCAAAGTCGATGATCCCCACCTTGATGAGGCTCAGGCCAATCATCAGCACCACTACCCCGCTCACGGTGGGGGTGATCACCCGCTTGAGATAGGGCAGCACAAAGGAGGAGCCCATTACCAGGAAGGCCCCGACGAAGGAGACCCCGAGCAGGGTCGAGACGATCAGCTCCTCGTGCAGGCCATCTTTTTTCATGGCGCTGCCAAGCGCGATCATCACGGTGACGAAGGAGAAGTTGACCGACTGGATGGAGAGCAGCCCCGAGCCGATGGGGCCGTAGCGGTTCACCTGCAGCCAGGTGCCGATGCCGGAGGCGATCATCGCCATGGAGACCAGATAGGCGGTGGTCTCGGTGGAGAGGCCAAGGGCCCCGCCCACGATCAGGGCCGGCGTCACCATGGGCACGAAGATGGCCAGCAGGTGGGTCACGGCCCCCATCAGGGTTTGGTAAAAGGGAGGTTTGTCTTCGAGCGCGTAAATCAGGTCCGAGTGCTTGCGTGTTGTTTTAGACATCTTGATTGTCCCATCACACAGAATATGGGCGGAGTACTCATTCCGCTGTCAGGTGCTGGGGGCGAGCCTGCGCCCGCCCCTCACCTTTTCTTTTGTTATGCCGACGCTTGTTGCTCCAGCTTGCCCAGTTCGCGCAGGATCTGCTCCGGCGTGAAGTGCCACTTGCGCAACCAGACACCACAGGCGTCGTGGATGGCGGTGGCGATGGCAGGCGCCGCGCCGTTGACCCCGATCTCCGAGATGGACTTGGCGCCGTAAGGGCCGACCTTGTCGTCACTCGGTACCAGGAAGGCCCTAAAATCGCGCGGAATGTCGCCGATCTTGGGCGCGCCATAGCTCTTCAGATCCCGGGTGAGCGGGATGCCCTTGCCGTCGTAGCAGATCTCCTCGGTCAGGGAGTGGCCGATAGCCCGCATGGTCGCCCCGTAAATCTGGCCGAGCGCCAGCTCCGGGTTGATGGGGGTGCCGCAGTCGAGCAGGGCGTAGAACTTGTCGAGCCGGATCTCGCCGGTTCTGACATTGACCGCCACCTCGGCGAAGTTGGCGCCATACGGGAAGGCAAGCTCAGAGGTGATGTAGCTGGCGGTGCCCACCAAGATACCGAAGCCGGTACCGGTCTCGGCCTTGTGGGCCAGCTTGGCGAGGCTCACCTCCCCCAGCTTGCCGCGCACCAGGCCCGGGAACGCCAGCTCAACATCGGCTACCGGCTCGCCCAGCATGGCGGCACCGTGGAACAGGATCTTCTCCTTGAGATTCTCGGCCGCCTTCTTGGCCGCGTTGCCGGAGAAGCAGGTGCCTGACGAGGCGTAGGCCCCCTTGTCGAACAGGGCGTGGTCAGTGTCGCCGGAGATGACATGCACATCCCCGAGCGGGCAGTGCAGCACCTCGGCGGTCAGCTTGGCCACCACGGTGTCGAGGCCGGTGCCGATATCGGCGCCACCGGAGTGGACGATAAAGGTGCCGTCCGATTCCAGCTTGACCATGCAGTTGGCCTGATCGATATCCGGGATCCCCGATTTTTGCATGATGATGGCGACGCCACGGCCGATGCGCCAATCCCCGTCGGCGGCTTTGGGGCTATCCCAGGCGATCAGCTCGCGGCCCTGCTTGAGGATGGGTTCGAGGGCGCAGCTGGCCGCGTGGGGCACCGAGGTGGGCATCTTGCCCTCGCCGATGGCCCCCAGCACCTTGAGGATGTCCCCCTCGTGTACCCGGTTGTGCTCCACCATGTCGAGCTGATCGATCCCCAGTTTCTCGGCAAGTTCCGCGATGGCCATGGTCAGCGCGAAGTTGCCCTTGGGCGCGCCATAACCCTGATAGGCACCGGTCGGGCAGATGTTGCTGTAGTAGGTGTTGACGGTAAAGCGCACGTTGTCGCACGGATAGAGCGGCAGGGAGAGCGCCGGGCCATTGCTCGGCACCGTCAATGAGTGGTTGCCGTAAGGGCCGGTGTTGGCGCGAAAATCCATCTCGATGGCGGTGATGGTGCCATCTTTCTTGGCCCCTACTTTCACCTTCACCTTGGCCACATGGCGGGAGGTGTTGCTGATGAACTCCTCTTCCCGGGTGTAGCGGAAGGTAACCGGACGGGCCGGTGACCTTGGTCGCCCAGGCGCACACCTCTTCCAGCAGGATGTCCTGCTTGGAGCCAAAGCCGCCCCCTACCCGCTCCTTGATCACATGCACCTGGTGCTGCTTCATGCCGACAATGCGCGCCACCTGACGGCGTACGTGCCACGGCACCTGAGTCGATGCATGAATGACCAGACGATCCCCATCCATGTAGGTGAAGCAGATGTGCGGCTCGGTCGGGCACTGCTGGGCCTGGGTCGATTCGTAGGTGCGCTCGACAATCTCGTCCGCCTCGGCAAAGCCTTTGGCCACATCGCCGATCTGGCCATGGACGCTGGCGGCCAGGTTCTCATGCGGACGGGAACCGATGGGGAAGTTGATGATCATGTGCTCGTCGCCACGGCGCACCGAGCAGGCGTTCTGCTGCTCGAGATCCGCCGGAGCGCCGGCCATGTAGACGATGGGCTCGTCGTGGACCAGCGGCGCATTGGGGGCCATCGCCTCGTCAATGCTCATGACCGCCGGCAACACCTGATACTCGACCTCGATGAGTTTCAGCGCGGCCAATGCGATGGCTTCGCTCTCGGCCACCACGGCGGCCACCCGATCACCGACGTGACGCAGCTTGCGGCCAAACATGCGGCGATCGAGCGGTGACGGCTCGGGGGCACTCTGGCCACCCGGGGTGTAGTAGATATCCGGGCAGTTGAGGTGGGTGATGACATGCACTACCCCCGGCATGGCTTCGGCGCGGCTCACGTCGAGTTTGGTGATCACCGCATGGGGATGAGGGCTGCGCAGCATCTTGATGACCAGCGCATCCTCGGTGACCCTGTCCTCCACGTAGCAGGGTTTGGCCTGTACCATCTTGGCGGCGTCAACCTTGGGGCAGCTCTTGCCGATATGGCGCAGATCGTCACGGAACTCGGGGGCAATCTGGCACAGATAATCGGGATCCTTCATCCGTGAACTGGCAAGCTCGATGGCCTGATAGAACTGCTGGTAGCCGCCGTCCCGGTGAAAGAGGCCCGAGAGCGCGTCATCGATTTGATCACGGGTCGGTTCGGGATGGCGATCAAGCAGGTCGGTGACGATGAGCGCGGCGGCCGGATCGTTGTAGCCGGACTGCACCACACCCACGTCCACCATCGCCTGCTGCACCAGACTGAGCTGGTTCCAGCTGCCCAGCGCCTCGGCGGTGCGCACCTGCGCGCCATCCAGCTGGGCGGCGATCAGCAAGGAGGCGTTGATCACCTTGCCATTGAAGAGAATGGCGTCGGAGCCGGCAAAGCCGAAGCCGTCGTCGCTGTTGCGCACCGAGTGCATCCGGCACTGGTTGAACAGCACCCGCTGGGCATTATCACCGGCCTTGCAGATGACGGTGCGCAGGGCACCGTTCAGGGTAAAGTTGAGTTCCATCATGCCTGTACCTCCTGCTGCTGGCACTCGACCAGCAGATCCGCCACCACTACCCCGCTGATATAGCGCTTGTAGGTCACGCTCCCGCCGAGATCCTCACGCGGTGCAACCAGCTCGCTCACGGCCGCTTCCAGTGCGGCATCGTGCAGCTCGCGGCGCTCCACATCACGCAGGCGCATCGGTTGCGGCGTAACGCCAGCAACGGCGACTCGCATCTCGCCAAGGGCGTCGAGGGCCACCGCGGCAGTCATCACCGCCAGACCATCGGCGTTGCGGCTGATGCGGCGAGTGGCGCAGCGCAGCGCGGGCTCCGGCAGCACCACCCCCAGCACCAGCTCCTTGCGCTGGCCCGCCAGATAGGCATCGATGGGTTGCAACTGATTGTTCTCCAGCACCACCACGGCTTCGAGTACCAGCAGTACCGGCAACAGCGGGGAGTCCTGCTGCTGGCAGGCAATTTCGCCGCCAATGGTGGCCTGATTGCGCAGATGGCGGGAGTAGACAAACCCCAGCGCCTCGCACAGGGCGGCCGGGGTACGGGGGTCGTCTTTGAGGGCTTGCAGGGTGACGGTGGCGCCGATGTGGAGCTGGCCGTGCTGCTGCTCAATCTGGCCAAGTCCGAGCTTGTCCAGCGAGATGGCGACCTTCTTGTCGGTGCGGGTCGGGGCTGCGTTGAGCTTGCTGCCGCCCCCCATGTAGACGGCGTCGTTGCCAAAGCGGGCCTTGAGTTCCAAAGCCTGACCCAGTTGCTCGGGTCGGAAGAATTGCTCAATCATGTGTCGTCCTTACTCTTGCTGCCCGCCGCTGGGCAAATCCACAGGGCGGGCAATCCAGTCCAAACGTGCGGAGGGTGGCCTTAGGCCAGCTGATCCATCCGTTGCCACAGGCGGCTCGCCACCTTGCTGGCCTGCTGATAAATGGGCTCGACGTCAAAGGCGAACTCGCGATCCTGATAGACCATGCGTCCCTCGACCATCACGCTGTTGACCGAGGATGAGCCCATACCGAAGGCGAGATGGCCACCGAGGTTGCGCGGCGCCAGCGGGGTCGGTGCGGCGTAGTCGCAGATGGTGAGGTCGGCCTTGTAACCCGGCTCCAGGCGGCCAAATTTGGCGCCGAAGTTGCGCTCCAGCAGGGTGTTGCCGTTCCAGAGGAAGCGGGCAAAGCTGTCGGGCCACAGTGCTCCGCCGGCATCCTTGTGCTTGAAGTAGGCAAACTTGAGCTCTTCGAGCATGTCGGAGCCGATACCATCGGTACCGAGCGCCAGATTGCGATACTCCGGCAGGTGCATGTTGTAGCCCACGTGGTTGTTCATGTTGGAGCGGGCGTTGTGCACCAGGAAGGCATCGCGGCTGTTGAGCAGCTCGATGTCAGCCGGGCTTAAGTAGATGCCGTGGGCGATCAGGGTCTTGCTGTCGATAAGGCCAAACTCGTCCAGCCGGGCGATGGGCTCCTTGCCATGGTGGTGGTGGCCGTGGGCCATGTCGTAGCGGTCTTCCGCCACATGGATATGCAGCCCGCGACCGGTGACCTGCACCGCTTCGCGCAGCATGGCCAGCCCCTCGTCGGGTACGGTGAAAGGGGCGTGAGCACCGATATGGGCTTCCACCAGATAGGGTTCGTTCCCCTTGGCTTTGGCCTCATCGATCTGTTGGGCAAACAGGATGTTCTCCTCCACCCCGGCCTGCAACTCGGCGAGGCCGCCGTTGCGATCCGTGGTCTCGAAGCAGGTCATGCCGCGCAGACCCGCCTCCATAAACCCTTTGCGCAATACATTCAGGGAACCCTTGATGAAGTTGGGCGAAGCGTGGTGGTCGATCACCGCACTGCAGCCGCTCTTGATCGCTTCCAGCGAGCAGATGAGGCCGCTGTAGTAGAGGGACTCTTCATCAAGCGCCCGATCGAGCCGCCACCAGAGGTTTTTCAGGGTGGAGATAAAGTCCGGGCAAGGGGCGATGTTGGCCATGATCCCCCGCGACAGGCCGGAGTAGAAGTGGTTGTGGGCACAGACGATGCCCGGCATCACCAGCTTGCCGCCCATCTCCCGATAGTTGGCCTCCGGGTAGAGGGCCCGCAGATTGGGCCCCACCGCTTTGATAAGTGATCCTTCGATGGCGATATCCACCCCTTCCAGCACCAGGGTCGGCTCCAGCTGGACGGCGGTGACGTTTTTCAGAATAAACATGGTTGGCTCCTTCGCTTATTCGTTGTTCGCTCAGGCCTCGACGGCCCCCAGCAGGTAGTGGTGATGGGCATGGACATGGCTGATGATGCGACACATGTCGCCAAGGGCCGCTGGCGCGTCCTTGATCCGGCTCTGGGCGTCTATGGTCAGGCGATAGGTCTCGCCACCCTGACGTACCCGCAGCTCACCCCCATCCGCCAGATAGAAACCGGGGTTGCGGCTGTTGTCGAAGTCCTCGGGCAGGCTGAAGATGGTGACCTTGTCCTGATAGGGCTTGCCCTGCCACGGGCAGAACTGGGCGCAGTTGCCGCACTCGTTGCAGTAGGCATCCAGGTGCAATGTCTGGAATTGGTCCTTGAAGCCCGGCACGGCGATGGCGACGTTGGCCCGGTTGGGGCAGACATCCACGCACTTGCTGCAGAGGTAGTTGCACTCGAGGCAACGGTGCGCCTCTTGCGCCACGAAGGCCTCCCGCTCGCTCCTGTCAACCATGGTGACTGCGATGCTTCCCTTGCGGCGGTAGATCTCGTCCTTGCCCGACGGCTGGGTGGCCACGTCACGCTGCTGGCTGGCGATATGCTCACGGGCCAGCACCAGATCCGCGGCGCGGCGAGCACCGCCGATGGCACCGACGATGGAGGACGGGCCGCTCTGCACGTCGCCGATAAGGAAGACGTTGCGACGGCTGGTCTCACCGCTCTGGCTATCCACCTCGGGCCAGCCATCGCTGCCAAGGGGAATGCCCATGGCTTTCAATACCTCGCAGTCAGGCTGCTCGCCGATGGCGGTGATCAAGGCATCCATCTGCATCACCTCGGTCTGCTCGGTGGGTACCGGACGGCGGCGGCCCTGCTCGTCAGGTTCCCCCAGCGCCATCATCCGCACGACAAGCTTGCCATCTTTGTCAAAGCGCTCCGGATTGGTGAGGAAGCAAAAACGCACCCCATCCTCCACCGCTTCCAGATACTCCTCGCGATAGGCGGGCATCTCCTTTTCGCTGCGACGGTAGATCACGGTCACATCGCTGACACCGGGCACCTTGAGGGCGGCGCGGGCACAGTCCATGGCGGTGTTGCCGGCACCAACCACAGCCACATGGCGGCCCAGCGGCAGCGGTTTGCCCTGATTGAAGCTGCGCAGGAAGTTAAAAGACTTGTAAATCCGATCATGCCCCCCTTCGAGACGCATGCCGCCATTCTTGTCGGCACCGATGCCGACGAAGACATAGGTAAAGCCCTGGGCGTGCAGCTTGTCGACGGTGAGCGCCGGATCGCAACCAAACTCGAACTTGACCCCGTGGGCGGCGACAAAGTCGATGTCGTGCTGGATAAGCTCGGCCGGAATGCGGAACTCGGGGATGATGTGTTTGACCACGCCACCGGCATCCGCTTCGCGCTCGAACACGGTGACCGGGTGACCGGCGCGGGCCAGGAAGTAACCGGCGGAGAGACCGGCCGGGCCGGCGCCAATCACCGCGACCGGGTGCTTGTCACCGCTACCGCCCGGTTTGTGCCAGCGCGCCTTGTACCCTTCCCAACCGCGCTCCAGCGCCACTTTCTTGAGCTCGCGGATATTGAGCGGGCTGTCGTAGTCGAGACGGGTGCAGTTGTACTGGCACTGGTGATCGCAGATATGGCCGGTGATGGCGGGCAGGGCGTTGCGCTGATAGATAAGTTCCAGCGCAGCCACATACTCCCCCTCACCCATCAGGCGAATGTACTCGGGGATATCCTGATGCACGGCGCAGGCAGTGACGCAGGGCGCCACGTAGCAGTCGGTCAGCGGCAGGCCGCCACCCACTTCGATGCGATCCTCGGACTTCCACTCCTTCTGGGTGTAATCCATGGTGAGGGCCTTGGCGGCAAGGGCTTCCAGCTTCTCGACATCGACCTGGGTCATGGCCCAGCTATCGGACGCGTCGATCTCGTTGAGGCACTCGATCTGGCGCAGGTAGCCACCCGGTTTGAGCAGGTCGGTGGCCATGGTGATGGGACGAATGCCGGTCTCGAAGATATCGCTGATGTTGAACTTGCTGGCACCGCCCGAGTAGGAGATGGGCAGCTTGCCATCGAAGGCGCGGGACAGCACGGCGGCCACGTTGATGGAGAGGGGGAACAGCGCGCGGCCGGACATGTACATCTCACCCCCCGGCAGCGCCCCTTTGCGGTTGATGGTGCCCAAGGTGTTGGTGAGCTTGACCCCGAAGGTGAGCCCCTTCTCGGCCCCCAGCGCCATCAGACGGGTCAGCATCGCCTTGGCCTGATCCAGCTTGAGGTCGTGATCGAACGACGCTTCGCTCAGACCAATGTAATCAAAGCCGCAGGTATCGAGGATCTCGCGCACCCGCGGGTAGCCCAGCAGGGTCGGGTTCAGTTTGACGAAGGTGTTGAGCCCCTTCTCTTCCAGCATGTAGCGGCAGATGGCCTCAATCTCGTTCGGCGGGCAGCCGTGCATGGTAGAGAGGGTAACGCCGTGCACCAGATTGGCCGGGATACGATCCACCAGCTTTTGCAGGCGATCGCGGCGCGCCCCCAGTCCCAGCTCGGCGATAAACTGCTCGTCGGCCACGAGGTCACGTACCACCTGCTGGTACTCGGCAAATTTCGGACTTTGGCTTGCATCCATCAGGCTGTGGATGAACTGCTGCATCGGCGGCTGTTTGATGCCATCGAGGTTGTAACCCACGCTCATGTTGAAGATGAAGGATTTGGCCTCTCCCTCAAGGCGCGGGTCGAACACCTCTTCCAGCAGGTAGAGGGCAAACCAGGCCTTCAGATACTCGTCAAACGCCTTGGTCAGGGTGAACTCGGTGGACCACTCGGTGTTGAAGCATTCGTCTTCGGCATCGATGCAGGGCTTTTCCAGTTCGAGACGGTCCAGGATCTGCACCGTCTTGAGCTCGATAAAGCGCCCGCCGGTCAGCCAGGAGGTGACGATGTTCTGGGCCAGCTGGGTATGGGGGCCGGCTGCCGGGCCGATGGGGGTCTCGCAGGTTTCACCGAACACCTTGATCTTGCGCTCGTCCTGCTTGCGATAGAATTGCGCGGCGGGAATGCCGAAGATGGATTGACTCGCTTTATATTCCGAGAAGATACGGACCAGAAGGTTCTTGAAGGGAACGGGTCGCATAATATCGCCCATGTTGATCTCCTTGCAGCGGCACTGCTCATTGACAGGGTGAATAAATGGGGACCATCCATAACCACGCATAAAAAGCCCCTTGAAACTGACAAGAGCAACAATCAGGCCAGCGCCGGATCTTTTTATTTTTAAGCCATAAAAACGTGAGACACCTCCAATTAATAAAACATCGAAAGCCGATACCAGTTTCGACAATGAGAGTGGCTATCAACACCGAATTTAAATAATGGAAACACCGCCCTCACGGCTAACAATGATCTCACTTTGGCGCGGCGCGCTATCAGTTTGATAAAGAACGCGGCCAGCGCCATTATCAGGCCGGCCAGGATGATAACGGCCGCTATCGGTCCCAGATAACGGGTTAGACAAGGGGATAAATATGCAAAGCAAGGCCGGGCAAGCCTCTGCCAGTCGACCAGTTCAGCGCTCGAATGCTTCGTTTGCCAGCAGCGCCTGATAACGCTCCGGGGTGTCCACATCCTGCAGGATGGCGGCGCTTTGCACCTCGATGAATCGGTGGGGATGCGCCAGCAGCCAGCGGCGCACCGAACCCTGTGCCGGCGCCGCCGCCAGCGCCCTGGCAAGGGTTCTGGGCAACAGCACGGGGTGGCCCGCCTCCCCCTGATAAGAGGGAAAGAGGGTCTCGTCCCCCCGCGCCTGCCAGAGCGTGCGGTACACCTCGGGGGGGATGCAGGGCAGATCGCCGTGGCTCACGAAGAGGTGATCGCTTCTACAGGCGGCGAGCCCCGCGCGGATGGAGCTGCCAAGCCCCTGTGCATAATCATGGTTGTGTACCAACCGGATACGGGGGTGATTGGCGTAGCGGCTGATCAGCTCATCGGCGCGGTGCCCCACCACCAGAATGACCCGGTCACACAGCACCAGGGCATTTTTGAGACTCTCATCAAGAATCGTGCTCTGGCGATACGGTAGCATCAATTTCCACGCGCCCATTCGTGATGAGAGCCCGGCCGCCGTAATTAGGCAGTCGCACCGCTCGCGCGAATGCCAGTGCTTCTCACTGACCGCGCCTCTATTTTCATCGGTCGTCACCATGGCTATTTCATCACCCATCTTGCTCACCTCGCCAAATATCGAGAGTCTATTAAACCCGCTCACCGAAAATATTGATGGGCGTACCACTTTAATTAGTCTTTGCGGCGCCGGGGGGAAAACCAGCACCCTCTTCTGGCTGGCCGACTATTTCCATCAACAGGGCAAGAAGGTGCTGCTCACCACCAGCACCCGGATGTTTCTGCCCGCCCCCTCCCCTCGGCGCACCCTGCTGATCGAGGCCGACCCCATCCGGCAGCTGACCCGCTGCCAGGCGCTGCCCGATGAACCGATGCAGCTGGTGCTGTTCAGCCACCTCGATCGGGCCAGCGGCAAGGCGGTGGGGCCGAGCCCCCAGCAGATCGATCTGCTCAAGGGACAGCAACGCTTCGACATCATCCTGGTGGAGGCGGACGGTGCCCATCACAAGTTATTGAAAGCGCCCGCTTTGCACGAACCTTGCATTCCTCAGCACAGTGATTGGGTGATCGCCCTGGTGGGCGGCGCCATGGTGGGCGCCAGCGCCGACCCGGCGCAGATCCACCGCTGGGCCGAGTTCCAGGCCCTGTGCGGGATAGAGGCCGGTGACCCGCTCGACTGGGCCCTGTTTGACCGGCTCATCGCCCACCCCGAGGGGGCGTTCAAGGGCACCCCGTCCGGGGCGCGCCGAGTCTGGTTTATCAATGGCGATTATCAAAATGAGCAGCAGTGGCTGCCCGCCCTGATAAACCTGCTGCAGCGCCACCCCGAGCTTCACGCCATCTGGCAGGGGGCCGTGCGTGAACCCGGCGCCATTCACCATGTTTGCTGTCGGCCTGCCCCCGAAGCCGCGCAGTCGCTGACCCGTTAAGGATGATACGAGGTACCTTATGAATCTGTTTGCACACGCTGCCCGACTGGAGCAGGAGAACACCCCCTTTGCCATGGCCCAGATCATCGAGAGTCGCGGCTCCACCCCGCGCCATCAAGCCCAGATGCTGGTGATGGCCGATGGCCGGATCCTCGGCACCATCGGCGGCGGCATGATAGAGCGGTTGGTGATCGAAGAAGCCGTGGCCGCCATTGCCGAGCGCAAGCCCCGCATCTTCCACGGCCGGATGGCCCGCAACGGCGAACATGCGGTGGGCTCGGATTGCGGCGGCGCCATGTCGGTCTACATCGACGTCTACGGCCTGCGCCCCCGCCTGGTATTGATCGGCGCCGGCCACGTCAACCGGGCACTGGCCCATGCCGCGGCGCCGCTGGGCTTTGATATTCACGTGGGGGATTGCTTCGAGGGGAGCCTCAGCCCAGATCGCTTCCCGGCCGGCACCCATCTGCAGCAGGCCGACACCATCAGCGCGGTGATCGAGCAGCTGGCCATCGAGCCCGCCAACTTCGTCATCATCGCCACCAACCATCAGGACAAGGAGGCGCTGGATCGGCTCATCAGCCGTCCCCTCGCCTACCTGGGGCTGCTTGCCAGCAAGCGCAAGGTGCAGACCTTCACCCAGGCCCTGCGCCAGCAGGGGGTGAGTCAGGAGCAACTGCAGCGGCTGCACGCTCCCATCGGCTACAACATAGGTGCCGAAACCCCCGAGGAGATCGCCATCAGCATCCTCGCCGAGCTGCTGCAGGTGAAAAACGGCAAGGCTGGCGGCCTGATGCAGGATGACGTGCGCCTCAAGCGGGATCAGCTGGTGGTGATGCGCGGCTCCGGCGATATCGCCACCGGGGTGGCGCTGCGTCTCTACCATGCCGGCTTCAAGGTGGTGATGCTGGATCTCGACAAGCCCACCGTGATCCGCCGCACCGTCGCCTTCGCCCAGGGGATGTTCGACGGCGAAATCAGCGTCGAGGGGGTGCGAGCCAAGCGGGTCGAGAGCGTCGAACAGGCGTTCGAGCAGCTGGATCGGGGCATCATTCCGCTACTGGTTGACCCCGACTGCGCCACCCTTGCCGAACTCAAGCCCCGCTATCTGGTGGATGCCATCCTCGCCAAGCAGAATCTCGGCACCCACAGAGAGATGGCCCCCATCACGGTGGCCCTGGGCCCGGGGTTTGAGGCGGGTCGCGACTGCGATGCGGTGATCGAGACCAACCGCGGCCACCATCTGGGGCGGGTCATCTATCAGGGCCCTGCCCAGCCCAATACCGGTATTCCCGGGGTGATCGAGGGACACTCCGCCCGTCGGGTGGTACGCGCCCCTGTCGCCGGGGTGATGAAGAGCCTGATCAAGCTCGGCGATCTGGTGCAGGAGGGGGACGTGATCGCCCACGTGGGGGACGCTCCCATTATCGCGCCGCTCTCCGGCATGGTGCGGGGGCTGCTGAGCGATGGCATCAAGGTGACCGTCGGCTTCAAGATCGGTGACATCGACCCCAGGGGCGAGCGGGCCGATCCCACTACCGTCTCTGACAAGGCGCGGGCGATCGGCGGCGCCGTGCTGGAGGCTATGATGCATCTGGCCCAGCGCAGATAAGCCAGCGCACCAACACAAAGGGCCCGCCATCATGGCGGGCCCTTTTTGTCACTTTGCCGGCAATCGGCTTAGCCCTGCCTGGCCCGGGTCTCCCCCGCCACCGACACCACGGAGCGCTTGCCCTTGCGGCTGATAACGAGAAGCGCCAGCACGATAAGGGCGATACCGCTCCCCTCCACCGGCCCCGGATTTTCACCAAGCAGCCACCAGGAGAGCAGCACGCCGCTCACCGGCACCGCCAGGGTGCTGAGCCCAGCGATCCCCGCCGGCAGCTTTTTCAGTACGAACAACCAGAGGCTCCAGGCCAGCGCCGTGGCAAAGATGGCGCTGTAGGCGAGCGCACCAAACACATAGGGCTGCCAGTCGATGGGTCGCTCCGCCACCAGCGCCGCCACCAGCGCCATCACCAGGGTGGCGTAGATCATCTGCCAGGTGGTGAGGGACATCAGATCCACCCCGGGGTGGCGGGCATACATCCGCTTGGCGATGATGGCGCTGATCCCCCAGCAGATGCCGGAGGCAATCCCCAGCAGCGCGCTCTTCATGGAATCCAGGTGCAGCTGCCAGGGCTCGATCACCAGCAGCAGGCCGCAGGCGGCCACCCCGACCGCCAGATAGTGGAGCTTGCGCATCCGCTCCCCGAGAAAGAGCGCCGCGAAGATCACCACCCAGAACGGCATGGTGTAACTCAGAATGGCCACCTTGCCCGCCCCGCCGCTGATCAGCGCCCACTGGGCCAGCCCCACCATGCCGCAGGTCTGGAACAGGGCGATGGCGAGGGTATAGCGAAACGGAGTGGGTTTGAGATAACGGCGTCCGCGCAGGCACTGCACCAGCAGCAACACCAGGGATCCGCACAGGCAGCGCAGAGCGGTGAACTCGAACGCCCCCGCGTAGAGCATCACCTGCTTCATCACGATCCAGCTGTAACTCCAGATGGCGGTGAGCAGGACCAATCCTCCCAGCGCCGCCATGTTCAACTTGCTATTCATTGTGCTGCCTTGTTGCTGCGGTCGGTGCGTCCGCCATTCGGGGCGCCATCTTACTCCTCTGCCGCCCCCCTGCCCACTGCGGATAAGAGCTGACCGGCCCATGCCTCCTTCTGCCAATCCCCTACATCAGCCAACAGAAAGGGGGCCGGCGGCCCCCAGGTTACAAGCTTGCTCGACCCTACTGGCTTATCAGGGTGCCGGTCTTGCCGGCAATGCCGTCGGCGGCCTTCTCCAGCAAGGTGATCAGGGATTTGCGCCCCGGCATGGAGGTCGCGAACGAGAGCGCCGCCTCCACCTTGGGCAACATGGAGCCCTTGGCAAACTGCCCCTGGGCGATAAAGCTGTTGGCATTGGCCACGCTCAGGGTGTCGAGCCACTGCACATCGGGCTTGCCGAAGTTGATGGCGACCTTCTCCACCGCGGTGAGGATGATCAGCATGTCGGCATCGATAAGCTCCGCCAGCCTGGCACTGGCCCAATCCTTGTCGATCACCGCGCTGGCACCGCGCAGGTGATTGCCTTCGCGCAGCACCGGAATGCCGCCACCACCGACGGTGATCACCACCTGGCCGGCGGCCAGCATGGCAGAGACAGTCTCCTTCTCGATGATGTCGATGGGTTTGGGGGATGCCACCACCCGGCGATAGCCGCGACCGGCATCCTCTTTGAGCCGCTCGCCCTTGGCCATCAGCGCCTCGGCCTCCTCCTTGCTGAAGAAGCCGCCGATAGGTTTGCTCGGGTCCTGGAAGGCGGGATCGTTTTTATCCACCTCAACCTGGGTCACCAGGGTGGCCACCGGCTTGTGAATACCGCGCACCAGCAAGGCCTCGCGCAGGGCGTTTTGCAGGTCATAACCGATATACCCCTGACTCAGGGCCACGCAGACCGACATGGGCAGATGGGGCGCCTTGGGATCGTGGCGGGCCGCCACCTCGAACGCCTGCTGGATCATCCCCACCTGCGGGCCATTGCCGTGGGTCACCACCACCTCATGCCCCTGGGCGATCAGGTCGGCAATGGTGCCCGCCGTGCTCTGCACCGCCTTCATCTGCTCGGGCAGGTTGTTGCCCAGCGCATTGCCACCAAGGGCCAGTACGATTCTCTGTTTCATCTTGTTATCTCCAGTGATGGAACTAGCCGGCGCAATACCGGCCCACCTTTCGTTGTTCACATAACCTTGCTGATCTGCGTGTTTCGAACGGATTGTCAGCCGGCCACCGCGGGGCAAGGCGAGTGCAGCTCCGGCGCCAACACCGGATCAAAGGGCGCTCTGGCCAAAAACCGGCCATGACCACGCAGCCCCAGAAACTCGCCGTCGCGGGCCACTATCTCGCCGCGGCTGAGGGTCAATCTAATCCGGCCGGGGCAATGCATCCCCTCGTAGGGGCTGTAGTCGCCGTTGTCATGCAGCAGTGGGTGAGAAATCAGGGTGACACCGCGGGGATCCATCAGCACCAGATCGGCGTCAGACCCCGGTTGCAGGTTGCCCTTGCGAGGCCAGAGGCCAAACAGGCGCGCCGGGTTGGCGCTGGTGAGAGCTACAAAGCGGGATGGCGAGATGCGCCCGCCCAATACCCCGTGGGCAAACAGCAGCTGCATCCGGTTTTCGACCCCGGGCAAGCCGTTGGGGCAGCGGCTGAAATCGCCCCCCGAGAGGGTCATGCGCTGGGCGTGGGAGAAGTTGCAGTGATCGGTCGCCACCGTATCGATGTCACCAGCAGCGATACCGACCCACAGTTTGTCCTGCTCGCGGCGCGAGCGCAGCGGCGGGCTCAGCAGATAGTCGACCCCGTTTTCCTTGTAATAACACTGCTCATCAAGCAGCAGATATTGCGGGCAGGTCTCCACCCAGACCGGTTGCCCCTGACGGCGCGCCAGTTTCAGATACTCCAACCCCAAGCCGTTGGAGAGGTGGACGATATAGAGGGGTGCATTGCCCGCGAGCCCCGCCAGATTGATCATCCGGGCGATCGCCTCCGCCTCACACTGCAGCGGGCGGCTTTGCGGGTGATACCAGGGCTCAGAGTGGCCGGCGGCCAGCAGGGCGGCCCGGCGCGCCGCGATGGCGGCATCGTTCTCGGGATGGACGGTGGCGAGCGCCCCCACCTCCTTGAGGCGGGCCAGCGCGCGCAGCACGTCATGATCCCCCAGCTTGTACTGGTAGGTAAGATAGAGCTTGAAGCTGCTGATCCCCTCCTCCTGCACCATGGCGGCCATTTCGTGGAGGATGGCGTCATCCACATGCTGGACAACGCCATGAAAGCTGTAGTCGACCACTGCCTGCTCGGCGGCGTAGTCGTGATAACGGGCCAACTGGTGATGCAGGTTGCACCCCGCCGGGCCAAATCCCATGTGATCGACGATGGTGGTGGTGCCACCACAGGCGGCGGCACGGGTACCGCTGAAAAAATCATCGCAACTGCGGGCAATGCCCACATCTATGTTGAAGTGGGTGTGGACGTCGATGCCGCCCGGCATCACGTAGCAGCCGCTGGCATCGATCAGCTCGGTCTCGCTATCGGGCTCGATAGCGGCGGCGCGCTCAAGGATCACCCCGTTCTCGATCAGCAGATCCTGACGATATTCACCCTGCGCATCGACCAGCACACCGTGTTTGATCAGCCGTTTCATCCCCATCACCTCGCACATCCGATCGCGTCAAACAGCAAGGCCCCGCCTGCTAAAGACGGGGCACTTACCACACATGCAACAGCCGGGCGGTGATGGCAGTCACCACCCGGCAGCCCCCTTACTTGTCCAGCTCCGCCAGATAGAGCATGGGGATCACGGCGTACATGGCGGCGCACTTGACCAGATGCTCTTTCCAGGTCTTCTCGTTCGGCGCGTGAGCTTCCGGCTCTTTACCCGGGCCAAAACCGATGACCGGAATGCCGTGGCGACCCATGATGGAGACCCCGTTGGTCGAGAAGGTCCACTTGTCCACCACAGGCGCCTTGTTGAACAGCTGGGTGTACGCCTTGGAGAGGGTTTTGACCGTGATGTGATCCTCTTCCACCTTCCAGGTCGGGAAGTAGCACTCGGTCGGGTAGACCAGGCCGGTGTAGGCAGGACGGTCGTACTGGTACATGGAGACCTCGGCACCGGCGGCTTGTACCGCAGGCAGGGCGCGGATCTCGTCGAGCGCCCCTTGCCAGGTCTCACCCCAGGTGAGGCGGCGGTCGATGGAGACGGCGCAGCTGTCCGCCACGGCGCAGCGGCTTGGCGAAGTGAAGAAGATCTCGGAGACGGTCAGGGTGCCCTTGCCGAGGAAGTCATCGTTGCCGAGGTTGTGGCTGAGCTCCTGCAATTCACCCAGGATCGGGCCCATCTTGAAGATGGCGTTGTCACCGCGCTCCGGCGCGGAGCCGTGGCAGCTGACCCCCTGTACTTCCACGCGGATCTCCATGCGGCCACGCTGACCACGGTAGATCTGGCAGTCGGTCGGTTCGGTACTGACCACGAACTCGGGGCGGATCTTGCTCTGCTCGATGATGTACTGCCAGCAGAGGCCGTCGCAATCCTCCTCCTGCACGGTGCCGGTCACCAGCAGGGTGTACTCGTCTTCCAGCCCCAGATCCTTGATGATCTTGCCGGCGTAGACCATGGAGGCCATGCCCCCTTCCTGATCGGAGGCGCCACGGCCACCGATGATCTCGTGATCTTCCATCCCCTCATAGGGATCGAAGGTCCAGTTGGCGCGGTTGCCAATACCGACGGTATCGATGTGGGCATCCATGGCGATCAGGTGCGGGCCGTGGCCGATATAGCCCAGCACGTTGCCCATGGGGTCGATCTCCACCTTGTCGAAGCCGACCTTCTCCATCTCCTGCTTGATGCGCAGCACCACCCGCTCTTCATCGCAGCTCTCGCTCGGGATGGCGATCATGTCGCGCAGGAACTGAGTCATCTCGGCCTTGTACTGGTAGGCCTTCTCCAACACCATTTCAAACGGAATTTGCTTGCTCATTGTGATTCTCCATAACAACTGAGAGTGCGCGGCCTGTTCGTCGGCAGCGCCCTGTGCCCGTTACCGCGCCCCGTTGGTGAGGCGCGATCAGTTTTCAATTCGTGTCTCTGTTCTCGCAGGGATTAGTCGCAGGCGGGGTGCTTGCCTTCCCACACCACTTCCCGGTAATGGGCCACGTCGGTGTCCCCTTCGGTGTTGATCACCAGCACCACCGACTGCTCATCGAGCCCCAGCCGGGCCATCAGCGCCGCGCGATCCGGGTGGTGGCGCACCGCCGCCAGCACGCCAGTGCCGACCGAGCCGGATTCGCCGGAGATGATGCGGGGGTCATTGCCGAGGGGGTTTCCCAGCACCCGCATGCCCAGCGCCGACACCTTGTCGTGGCAGGAGATGAACTGGGTGGTGCAGCCGCGCAGCACAGGCCAGCCGAGGGGATTGGGTTCACCGCAGGCGAGGCCAGCCATGATGGTGCGCATGTCGCCCCCCACGTTGACCATCTCCCCCGCCACGCCGGAGCGGTAGATGCAGTCGGCCTGATCCGGCTCGACCACGATACTGTGCAGGTTCTTCGCCCCGAAGCAGTCCACCAGATAACCGAGCACGCCGCCCGCCAGCGCCCCGACCCCGGCCTGCAGCAGCACGTGGGTGGGTTGTTTGATGCCCATGGCCTGCATCTGCTCGACCGCTTCATCGGCCAGGGTGGCGTAGCCCTGCATGATCCAGGTCGGGATCTTGGTGTACCCCTCCCAGGCGGTGTCCTGCACTATGTACCAGCCGCGCTCCTCGGCCATCTTCATGGTCAGGCGCACTGTGTCGTCGTAGTTCATGTCGGTGACGATGCACTCGGCCCCCAGCGCCAGAATGTGGTCCACCCGCTCCTGGGCCGAGCCCTTTGGCATGTAGACCACCGCATGCTGGCCCACCTGCTTGGCGGCCCAGGCGACGCCACGACCGTGGTTGCCGTCGGTGGTGGTGGCGAAGGTCATCGGCTCCTTGATGGTGCGCTTGATGAGATCGAAGGTGAAATCCTCCACCGCCACCCCGTATTTTTCACAGAGCAGGTTGGCGATGGCGTAGACGCCCCCCAGCATCTTGAAGGCGTTGAGGCCAAAGCGCTTGGACTCATCCTTCACCAGGATGTTCTTCACCCCGATATAGGCGGCAAGCGCTGTCAGATCGCACAGGGGGGTGGGCTCATAACCGGCCAGTTTTTTATGAAAGGCGCGAGCCTTTTGCGCCTCGACACGGGAAAACAGGGGCAGCGACTCACCGGTAAAGAAACGGTTATCGGCAATCTCCATCTTCAGGGCAAATTGGGACATGAATACCTCGCAAAGAGTCATCTCGCCGGGGATCATCGAGTGAAAAGCGCCCCGGGGAGAGAACCCGTGACAATAATTGCGTGATGACGACGGCCGGGCGGGACTTATTTCCCGCCCGGCCAGGCCATTATTTGACGCGTTTTTGCGCCTCTTTTATCAAGCCTTCGAGGGCGGCGCCCGGTGCCGAGAATTTACGGGCGACAATCATGGCGGCGATAATATAGGGCTTCCAGCTCGCCTCTTTATAAGTAGCGATCCGGTATTTCTCGAATACCCCTTCACTCACTTCCCCTTCCTTGCAGGAGACGTCGGAAATATCCGCCGGCAGGCAGTGCATATAGAGCGCCTCGCCCCCCTTGGTGAGGGCCATCATCTCTTCGGTGCAGTGCCAATCCTTGTGCTTGGCGTTCTGTGCCAGGCAATGCTGCTCCAGCTCCTTGAGGCCCGCATGATCGTTGGCCCGCAGCAGCTCGGTGCGCTGCTCCATCACCTGATAGGGGGCCCAGGACTTGGGATAGACGATGTCGGCATCCTTGAACGCCTCTTCCATGGAGGTGACCTGGCGAAAGCTCCCACCGGAGGCCTTGGCATTCTCCTTGGCCACCTCGATCACGTCCGGGATCAGGTCATACCCCTCTGGGTGGGCCAGGGTCACGTCCATGCCAAAGCGGGTCATCAGACCGATGATGCCCTGCGGCACGGAGAGCGGCTTGCCGTAGCTCGGCGAGTAGGCCCAGGTCATGGCAATCTTCTTGCCCTTGAGGTTCTCCAGGCTCCCGAAGTGCTCCTGCAACCAGGCGAGATCAGCCATGGACTGGGTCGGGTGATCAATGTCGCACTGCAGGTTGACCAGCGCCGGGCGCTGGGGCAGCACCCCCTTCTCGACCCCCTCGTCGAGCGCGGCGCCCACTTCACGCATGTAGGCGTTGCCGGCGCCCAGGTACATGTCGTCGCGAATGCCGATGGCATCGGCGCAGAAGGAGATCATGTTGGCGGTTTCACGGACGGTCTCGCCGTGGGCAATCTGGGACTTGCCCTCGTCCAGATCCTGCTGGGTCAGGCCGAGCAGGTTGAGGGCGGAGGCGTAGGAGAAACGGGTACGGGTGGAGTTGTCGCGAAACACCGAGATGCCAAGACCGGTATTGAACAGCTTGGTGGCGATGTTTTCGGCGCGCAGTCCCTTGAGGGCCTCGGCCAGTTTGAGTACCAGCGCCAGCTCCTGAGGGGTCTGCTCCCAGGTCAGCAGGAAGTCTTTTTCATGCAGGTTGGACTTGAGTTCATTGATCTCTTTGATTAACTGGTTCACTGCTTTCATCGTTAGCCCCAATCTGTTGATGAGAAATGCATTGCTCCCCTTCCACTCACAGGTCACCGAAACAAGGGCCATTGGGTGAGTTCATCGGTCAGCGTCAAATAAGGGCAATCAATAAGCGTGCCAACGCATAAATAAGCGGGAAATAACCAGAAAAGGTGTCTTGAATGTGAGCCGGCGCACAGCCTGAGGCTATATGTCGCCCCGCCAAGGCAGGTGAGCCAGCTTATTTTCCAGCGGATGGCTGCGCGCCACAGAAATAGCGCGAGAATAGGGTGAGAGGAGGCCAAGCCGGCCCTGATAATTATCAGTCCGGCTATCACCAGAGCCTGCCAATTGATAGAAAGCGAGGCCACATTCTCATAATGATAACGCCGCGATTGTCGGTCGCGGCGCGGTCAAGCGGGGCCGTCAGGCGACCCGAAGCGGGCTCAGGCCTGCACGGCTATCTCGTACTTCTTTATCTTGCGATAGAGGGTGGCGATGCCGATCCCGAGTGCCTGGGCGGCCAGCTTCTTGTTGCCAAGGCGCAGCAGGGTCTCCTCTATCATCTGCTTTTCCATGTTCTCCAGCCCGTTTTCGCCAAGTGGCAGCGCCAACCCGCGCTCGACCTGGCCGGCAGCCGGCTCTGGCAGGCTTGCCTCTGGCGATGACCAGGGCGTCCCGGTAGCCGATGCCGGGTTGCCAGCGACAGGACCCAGCGCAGGGTCGGCCAGCACGCCATGGGGGTAAGGGTCGGGCGAGAGCGGCATGCGCGCGATTTGCGCCGTGCTGCGTGGCGGTTCGTCCACCCCACTGCGCTGGTTGCGCAGGATATTGGGGGGCAGCAGGATGCTCTCGATCACCTCCCCCGCCTGCACCACGTTCACCAGGTACTCGATGAGGTTGCTGAGCTCGCGCACGTTGCCGGGCCAGCGGTAGCCTTCGAGCAGCGCCATCACCTCCGGGCTCAGCCCCGGATACAGCAGGCCGATGCGGCTGGTGTGCAGGTTGAGGAAGTAGTGGGTCAGCAGCGCCACGTCCCCCTCCCGCTCGCGCAGGGGCGGCAGGTGGATGGGAATGACGTTGAGGCGATAGAAGAGATCCTCGCGAAACTTGCCCTCGGCGATGTACTGCTCCAGATGCTGATGGGTCGCGGCTATGATGCGAATGTCCACCGGCACCGGCCGGCTGGCGCCGATGGGGGTCACCTCCCGCAGCTCCAGCACCCGCAGCAGCTTGGCCTGCATGGTAAGCGGCATGTCCCCTATCTCGTCGAGAAACAGGGTACCCTGCTGGGCGGCCTGGATCAGCCCCTGCTTGCCGGTGCTGGAAGCCCCGGTGAAGGCCCCCTTTACGTAGCCGAACAGCTCGCTCTCGAGCAGCTGCTCGGGGATGGCGGCACAGTTGATGGCGATGAAGGGCTTGTCACGGCGAGGGCTGAGCCGGTGAATGGCGCGGGCCACCACCTCCTTGCCGGTGCCGCTCTCGCCGCACACCAGCACGCTGGAGGGGCTCAGGGCGATGCGATGGAGCAGCTTTTTCAGGGCCCGCATCGGCTTGCTCTCCCCGATCAGCATGCTGACTCCCTCGTCGGGATCCAGCGGAGGGTTCGGCGTGCCGTGGGACTGGTGAAACGCCATCAGAAACAGCTGCTGGCCCTGTACGTGGTGCAGCTGGCCGATGATCAGCTCCTGACGATCCCCCAGGGTGACGATGTGTTGCAGGTGGCCGGTCAACCCCTGCTGGGCAAAGGTGAGCGGTCGCAGCCCTATCTCGCAGCCCAGCAGCGCCTCCTGCTGGCAATTGAGCTGCTTGAGCGCTACTTCGTTGGCGTAGAGCAGCTGGCTCTTCTCGTCGAGCAGCAGGCAGCCCTGATCCATGTGGTTCATCAGGCTCAGGAAGACCTTGTTGACCCCGTCCGACAGGCCGCGCGAGTCGAGCAGCTTGGCGACGAAGATGCTGGAGATATGCTGCACATAGTCGCACACCTCCTGCAGATTGTTGTTGAGACGGGCCTGCTGCTCCGGATTGAAGGCCACCAGGCTGATCACCCCGATGCAGTTCTCCTCCACCATGATGGGCACCCCGAGAAAGGCCCGCTCCCGGCAGCTCTCCTTGCAGCTGCACCCTCGCAGACCGGATCCTCGCTGGTGTGGGTGACGATCTTCTCGCGCTGATGCTCGATGACGTAGCGCAACAGGCGGGAGTCCCCCTCCAGCTGGCGACCGAAGAACTTGCCGTAAGGGCCGGTTCCCGCCACCCGCACCATGTTGGCGTCCACGATTTCCACTTCCAGTTGCAGCACGCTGGCCAGCATCTTGGCAAAGCGCAAAATGGTGGGCTGGATCTGCATCAACAAACATTGGTTACTGACGGACATCATGTTGTAAATCCCCTGGCTCCCACCCCGGGTGGGATTCATGCTGGCCAGATACTATGCCAATTCGATGGCAGCGACTTCGCCGAGGATCACGAAAAGGGAACTTGCACCCGCCCCACTACCGGGAGTGAGAGCTGGCGCAGGCTGGCCATTCTGGTCAGTCTTGAGGGTCTGGTGGTCGTAATCGATCAGGAAGTCTTGCCCAAGGGCTTTGGCTCGTGCAATCAGGGCAGCAGCGATCTGTCCGTCCAATTGCCAGTGGCCACTCGCCATATCGAACGGGCGACCATCACGGGCTTTAAAAGGGCCGACCGGCAGCAGCTAGCTGGTACCAGTCATCGCCTTGGGGGTGAGCTACGCATCGAGCACCGCCAGCCGTTCCCCGCTGACGGGGTTGGCTTGGAGGATGGCCACGAAGGGCGCTGAGTATGGAGTCTTGGATATGTTTATGCCGCCATAGTGCAGCGGCATGAAAGGGGGTGGGGTTTATGGTGGGTTAATGTTTGGGAGTGAAATGCTTAATGATCTCAGACATCCACGGCAATGGCTCGAGATCTTCCCATCCTAAGGCTTGGTGACAGTACTCTTCTGCAATCTTCCGTTTCATTTCGGGTAAATCTAAATATGTTCTTAGCTCTTCTATTCGCTCATGTGCGTGTATATTATTTCTCTTTAAAAATGGGAATCCATGTGAGAAACCGGTATACAAAGCACCACTATCAAGTGAGTAGTTTTCAAGCATGCCAGCTAAATATGGGTCTCCTTTAGCTAATGCCTCAAGCACATCCCACATAATAATCCCCTCAAGCACATCTTCAATTTCTGCTTGTGTCGCATCTGGATTTGCAACGCTATTAGTACGTGCACTAAACTTACTCTTGTCTAATGCTAAACGCTCAAACCTTAAGCATTTATCTGACTTATATCCATGAACAGTTACTAGATTTTTTGTATCCGTATCAATCAAGCAGAACACCTTACCATTTACAGCAGCCAACTCATCACTATCACCCAATGGAATCTTGAGGAACTGATATAATTTCTTTATATTTCCGCATCCATTAAAAGATAATATATTGACATTTGGGAGATGCTTAGAAAGATATAGTTCCAAATATTTTGCATCTTCTCCTCCCTCACAAACAAGCCAGTTATTTCCCCCAGATTTCAATAGCGTAAGCATAGAGCTAACAAGGTCAAAATAGCTTTTCATTTCAACTGATTGAGGAAATGACTTCCTATAGTCATAGATGGTATTCAAGGGAAACGAAGAAATTACAGGAGCACCAACCCTATCAATATAATGCAACTTACCTCGAGCAGGCTTTAATAAAAGACCATACCAATGTGTAGTCAAAAACAATTGCCGACCGTATAGCTCAGCTATATTAATCAACCGTAGAAATGATTTAAAACGGAGTGAAGACTCCAACGAGTTCTCAGGCTCATCTATAGCCAATATTATTTCCTTTGCCTTTTCTGTTCTGGTAGACAGTAATGTTGTCGCCACATCTATTAATGCCAAGCGTTGCTGACCAGAGCTCAGATCTTTGATATGCTTACCATCTTTCATTAATGGTCTCACAGAAAAGAACTCTTTTATTATAACTTCAGTAATATCATTTGGCCTTATAGTTTTCTTTACACCACCTTTAGCTTGAAAGCGATACTCCCCATCCATTTTATCGTTAATTGTACCAATATATTTTTCCAAGCTATCATTAACTAAGTCCAATATGCTTTTCTTTTTACCAAAACCAGGTTGGTGCTCTTTTCTGTCTAGAAGAAGCTTAATTTCATCAACAACGGCTTTATCCATTAAGCCTTGCATCTCACTTGCTTGCAAAGCTAATACATCACTTACTCTATTTTCAACTGGAATATAAACATATCGATACCTGTCAATCAAGTTGACATAAATCTTCTTTACTCTATCTAAAGAAACATCATCTCGCTTTGTCTTATTCATTATTTGTGTATGAAATGGTGACAACCTTATAGAGCCTGTAGAATCCTTTCCTGCACTTAATAACCAGTAGTCATCTAAATTTACTTTAGATTTCAATCACTCTCTGAATTCACTAAATTCTTTCTCATATTCCCCTTTGTGTACCGTTGAAAAGTCACTTCCCCAAAATGTATTAGAAATTGCCTAAATATATTCAGAGTTAGAAATGCTCAAGTCTTTTTTTACTAAAAACAATGGTGCTACAAGAGTTCTATCTTGTTTTTTGCCAATACTCATTGACCAAGTTTTAGGGTCTACTCCATTAAATAGACAGTGCATACTTTCAAGAATTGATGACTTACCCACACCATTTGGGCCTGTAAAAACATTCAACAGATCACCACTGTCATCAGAAAATCCTATGAAGTTCAAATTTTCATAACACTTATAGTTTCTTAGGAACAGACCAATAATCATTTTTCCACCAGAATAAAAATTCAAAAAACATACAATCAATAACTTCAAAAAATATCAATGGATTTTAAAAGAGTAACTAGTAAATTATCTTACCACATATTATGGATTCAAATGAGGGTAACGATCACATCTCTGAATTATTAACTTTACAGCAATCTAAAACCACGCTATCAATTGATTGCCGCTGTATCGTAAGGTGAGCGGCGTAAGGCTGCCCAGAGACCTCTGGTCAGTACCCGCCGCCGCGAACATGTGGAGGACGGGACTTCAACTTGAACCGAAGTCCGTCCGGCCATTATCCAATCCATACCGTCACGGACTTCAATATCAAACTGATTGAGGTCACGACCATGGGTAACATCGCCAAACATCGCCAAACAACGCCACCAAGCTGCCGTTCGTCAATCCTTTCACTGCTTCTATTGCGGACTGCCGATGTGGGAAGCCTCCCCTGCCGCACTGATGCAGCAATATCGCCTCACCCCTGCCGAAGCCCGGCTATTGCAGTGCACGGGGGAACATCTGCAGCCACGCGGCGAAGGTGGCTCGAACCAGCCCGCCAATATCGTGGCCGCCTGTCAGCACTGCAACAGCACCCGCCACAAAACCCCCAAGGTGCTATCCCCTGAGCAATATCAGAAAAAAGTACGGGCGCGGGTGGGTAAAGGGGGCTGGTTTCCTAAAGGGATCACCAGCAAGGTCAAGGGGAGCAAAACCAATGGTGTTTAAGGCTGTTCAACCGCGCCAATGGCCAACACCTTGCTATCGGGCTGACCATCCGCTCTGGCGGGTAACACGAGTGCAGGGCCGTAGGTTCGATTAGCGAATCGTAATCGAACTTTCTGTTCAGCAATAAAAAGGACGCCCTCAGGCGTCCTTTTTATTGCTGAACAGGATCAACTACCCAGATGCAGGGCCAGCCAGACTGCAAGCGGGATCACCAGGACCGAGAGCGCATTGCCGCCGAGCACGATACTGGCCACCTTCTCCGGCTGGCACTGGTACTGCTCGCACAGCATGTAGTTGAGCACCGCCGGCGGCAGCGCCACCGACAGCATCAGCAGCGGGATCCAGGCAGGTTGCAGCGGCAGCAGCCAGACCGCCAGCCCCAGGGATATGCCGCCCGCCAGCAGATAGAGCAGGTTGCACTTGAGGGCGAGCCCCAGGTGATCCAGCTCTCCTTCCATCAGCCGGATGCCGAGGGCAAACAGCATCAGCGGCACCGAGATCTGGCCGAGCAGAGAGGCGCTGGTCACCAGGTATTCGGGCAGCGGAATGTGCAGGTTGGCCACCAGCAGGCCCGCCAAGGCGGCCCACAGTACAGGGCTTCTCAGCCAGAGCCAGCGGGAGGTGTTGGCCGAGAGGATGAACATGCCCACCGAGAAGTGGAGCAGGTTGGAGAGCACGAACAGTATGATGATGGCGCCCAGCTGCTGCTCGCCGAAGGCCAGCACCATCAGCGGAATGCCGAGGTTGCCGGTGTTGCGAAACATGGCGGGCAGGATCAGGGCCGGTCGGCTGATGCTGCGAAGCCTGAGCAGGGAGAGTAGCAGCCCCGGCAGCAGGATCACCAGGGCCCCCGCCGCAATGAGCGAGAGGTGAGCCATCAGATCCAGCGGGTATTTGACCAGCGCCGAGAACACCAGCGCCGGGGTGAACAGCTCGATATTGGCCCGGTTGACGTAACCCAGCGCACCGCCCGGGCGCAACCGGCCGTAGAGGGCGCCAAGCCCCACCACCGCAAACACCGGAATGACGATATTGAGCAGCGCGCTGAACATGGGCAGGTCCTTTACAGTTCGCGGGCGGGGGTTCCCATCAGCAGCACGGGATCCAGGGTCACTTCCTGGCGGCCATTGCTCACCCAGAGCTGGCCATCGGAGATGGTGCAGGTGAGCTGCATGGTGCGCTCCACCATCTCGGTCAGCGGCAGGGTCTGGCTGTCGGAGAGCTCAATCACGGTGAGGTTGTCGTGCAGACCGAGTTTGCCCTGGTTCTGCTTCCACCAGACGCTGGTGCCACGGCCGCCGTAGAGGTAGAGCACCACATGACGGGAACGGTTGCACGCCTTCTTGAGGCGGCGCTCGTCGGGCTGGCCGAGCTCTATCCAGAGTTCAATCTCGTCGGAATAGTTCTTGCGCCAGAGTTCCGGCTCGTCATCGGCGGAGAGGCCCTTGGTGAACTCCAGTCGCTCGGCGGCATGCCAGGCGAAGGCCGCCAGCCGGATCATCATCCGCTCGTCGGTCTCGGAGGGGTGACGGGCCAGGGTGAGAGAGAAGTCCTGATACAGATTGCGATCCATGTCGGACAGGCTGAGCTGAGCCTTGAATACGGTTGCCTTGAGAGCCATAGAAAACCTTGAATACCTTGGGAAGCGGGCCGAAACGAAAAACTGCGCGCCAGTGTAATCAAAATCGGCGGCCGGTTCGACCTCAAGCAGCACACATTTGGCCCCTGGAGCGCAGATAACTGCCTGCCAAGGCTCAAAAAACAAATGCCAGTCCGAAGACTGGCATTTGGCGGTATGAACGAAAGAAGCGGATCACTTCTCGGCGGACTTGACCCCGAAGGCATTGAGCAGCAGGCAGCAGGTCACTGCCACCGCCACAAACCCGCTCAGGAAGATAAAGGGCATGGCCCCGTATCCCAATACAGTCCAGATGGTTTGTTCAAGCAGACTCATTATGTGTCCTTCATCCAGTGAAATGGGTGTCCCTTTCGTGACGGGGTTATCCCCCCGTTCCTGATGATGCTATTTGACCCCAACCAGCGCCTGAGTCCTATGCCACCAAAGTAATAAATAGGGGGCTAGTTTGAGTTGGATCAACAATTTATCCCTTGCCGAGGAAAAATATGGACGGGATTCAACCAGTTGTCAGCCTGCTGCCCCCGCATTTTCCATCCAGGCGCCAAAAGAAGGAGGCGACCCCGGGGTCGCCTCCTTGTCGGTTGGCCTGTTGCCGCGAGCGGCGCACGCTCAATAGAAGCGCTGCTGCTCCGCCGCCATCGCCTTGAGGCGATCGCAGGGGGCGAAGCGGTCGCCATAGCGCTTCTGGTAGTGCTCAAGGCGCCCCACCAGATGCTCGATGCCGAGGCTGTCCATGTAGCGGAACGGGCCGCCCAGGAACGGCGGGAAGCCGATGCCGAAGATGGCGCCGATGTCGCCATCGCGAGCCGAGGCCACCACGCCGCTGTCCAGCGCCATGGCCGCTTCGTTGAGCATCATCAGCACGCAGCGCTCGGCCAGCTCCGCCTTGGCCAGCTTGGCCTGGGGCGAGATGCCGAGCACACCGTAGACGCTCTCGTCCACCGTCTTCTTGCCCTCTTTGCCGGTGAGCTTGCTGCGCGGAGCCGCCTTGCCGTAGAGGTAGAAGCCCTTGCCGTTCTTGCGCCCCTTGCGATCGTTTTGCAGCAGCTTGTCAAAGGCCGCCGGGGCCTGGAACTGCTCGCCCCCCAACTCTTTTTCAAGGATCGGGGAGATCTTGGCACCCACGTCGATCCCCACCTCGTCCAGCAAGGTGATGGGGCCGACCGGGAAGCCGAAATCGAGCAGGGCACCGTCCAGCACCTCCACCGGCTCCCCTTCCAGCACTAGGCGCGCCGCCTCGTTCATGTAGGGGGCCAGGATGCGGTTGACGTAGAAGCCAGCCTCGTCCTTGACCACGATGGGGGTCTTGCCCTGAGCGCGGGCAAAGGCCAGGGTGGTGGCGACCGTCTCGGCACTGGTGCCGGCGTGGGGGATGATCTCCGCCAGCGGCATCTTGTCCACCGGGCTGAAGTAGTGCAGCCCCACCACCCGTTCCGGGTGGGCCGCCGCCGAGGCGATCTGGTGGATCGGCAGAGAGGAGGTGTTGGAGGCAAACACGGTGTGCTCGCCACATTCACGCTCAACGTCCTTCACCATCTGGTGCTTGAGGGAAAGATCTTCAAACACCGCTTCCACCACCATGTCGACCCGATGGAAACCGGAGTAGTCGAGGGTGCCGGTCAGCAGGCTCATCTGCTTCTCAAGTTCGCTGCGCAGCAGTTGGCGACGCTTGAGCTTCTTGGCCAGGATGTCGTAGCTGTAGCGCATGGCATTGCCGATGCCGCTGCTGGCCACGTCCTTGATCCGTACCGGCACGCCCGCCTTGGTAGCGGTGACGAAGGCGATACCGCCCCCCATCAGACCGCCGCCCAGCACGGCGGCATGACCTACCTTGCGCGGCTCGGCCCCCTGATAGGTGACCTCCTTCTTCATCTCGGTGGTGGCAAAGAAGATGGAGCGCAGGGCAGCGGATTCGCTGGTCATCACCAGCTCGCCAAAGTGGCGGGATTCGGCGGCAAGGCCGGCCTGCATCCCCTCTTCCACCCCGATGCGCACTACTTCCAGGATCAGATCCGGGGCCGGGTAGTTGCCGCGGGTCTTCGCCTTCACCCCTTTGCGGGCCTGATCGAACAGCACCTTGCGGCCAAGCTTGTTGGTTTCCAGCAGCTTGCCCTGCAGATCCCGCTTCAGCTCGTGACGGGGCTTGCCCTTCTTGGCCAACTTGATGGCGGCGTCCAGCAGGATGGAGGGCGGCACCACGTCGTCCACCAGCCCCAGTTTTTTGGCCTGCTTGGCCCGCACCTGCTTGCCGGTCAGCATCAGATCGAGCGCCTTGGCCACCCCGATGAGGCGCGGCAGACGCTGGGTCCCGCCGGAGCCCGGCAGCAAGCCCAGTTGCACCTCGGGCAGGCCGAGCACCGTCTTGCCGTGATCGGTGACCACCCGGCCATGGCAAGCCAGTGCCAGCTCCAATCCGCCGCCGAGGCAGGGGCCGTGAATGGCGGCGATCACCGGGATCGGCAGCGACTCGATCTCGGCGAAGATCACCTGCCCTTCCCGCGACAGCGTCTCGGCATCCTTGGCGCTGCTACAGGCCGCCAGCATGCTGATGTCGGCGCCGGCGATGAAGGAGTCCTTCTTGCCGGAGACCACCACCAGGCCGATCAGCTCTTTATTGGCTTTCACCTCGGCCAGCACCGCGCGGATCTCTTCCACGAAGGCGGCCTTGAGGGTATTCATGCTCTCGCCCGGCACATCCATGGTGAGAATGCCGATGCCATCCTGGCGCACCGCCAGGGAAAAAGTCTTCTCGCTCATCACTCTACCTCCAACACCATGGCCACGCCGAGACCACCCGCCGCACAGGCGGTGTTCAGCCCCAATCCCCCACCCCGGCGCCGCAGCTCGTGCAGGGTCTGGGTGATCATGCGCGCACCGGTCGCGGCAAAGGGGTGACCAAAGGCCAGCGAGCCACCGAGGACGTTGAATTTGTCCATGTCCACCTCGCCGATGGCCTGATCGCGGCCCAGCTTATCGCGTGCAAACTCTTTGCTGGCAAACATCTTGAGGTTGGCCAGGGTCTGGGCGGCAAAGGCCTCGTGCATATCGATCAGAGTCAGGTCGGCCAGCGTGATGCCGGCGCGATCCAGTGCCAGCGGGGTGGCGTAGGAGGGGCCCATCAGCATGTCCTGCCACACGTCGATGGCAGAAAACGCGAAACTGCGGATGTAGCCGAGTGGCTCGAGGCCAAGCTCTTTGGCCCGCCCTTCGCGCATCAGCAGCACGGCGGCAGCGCCGTCGGTGAGCGGAGTGGCGTTGGCGGCGGTGACGGAGCCGTGCACCCGGTCAAACACCGGTTTGAGCTTGGCATAGCTCGCCAGATCAGAGCTTTCGCGGATGTTGTTGTCTCGCTCCAGCGGCGCCTTGTAGGGAGGCACGTGGGCGGTAAACACCTCGCCACTCAACTTGCCTTCGGCCCAGGCCTGCGCAGCCAGGGTATGGGAGCGGTGCGCCAGCGCATCTTGCGCCTCGCGGCTGATCTGGTGGCTCTTGGCCATCTGCTCGGCGGTCTGCCCCATGGAGAGACCGGTGGAGTACTCGGCCACGGCGGGCGGCACCGGCAGCAGATCCTTGACCCGCAGCTGGCGCAGGATATTGAAGCGCTGCTGCAGATTGCGCGCCTTGTTGAGATCCACCAGGGCGCGGGCCAGCTTCTTGCTGACCCCGATGGGCAGCACGGACGAGGAGTCGGCACCGCCGGCGATGGCGATGTCCACCGTGCCGGCCATGATGGATTCGGTGACGTTGGCGACGGCCTGGAAACTGGTGGCGCAGGCGCGCGACACGCTATAGGCATCGGTGCTGACACTCATGCCGGTGCCGAGCACGATCTCGCGGGCAATGTTGGGGGCTTCCGGCATCTGTACCACCTGGCCGAACACCAGTTGGTCGATGAGCTTGGGATCGAGATCGGTGCGAGCGAGCATCTCGCTCACCACCAGCTTGCCCAGATCCACCGCAGGCACGCCGTGAAAGGCGGTGGCCTGCTTGGCAAAGGGAGTGCGCAAACCCGCCACGACGGCAATCCGTTCGCCCTGGCGAGTCGTCAGTTTCAATGGCTCTTTCATCCTGGCTCCTTGGTTAAACGAGAAGACTAAAGGGAGAGGTCTGACCTCATTGCGCCACATCTTAACAATCCACTCACAAATTTCATACAGCTGATTGAAACTAAATTGCCGCCATCTTGGCCCCCTCCCTCGCCCTTGTGCGCCAACTGGAGTATAAAAAGATCAACTTCTATGAAAACAACGGGTTTATTGCATGGCAGCGGCCGAGTTCAGACAGCTTGGGGACTATCTGGGTAGTCAAATTCTGGGACAGGGCCCCCTCATCGAGGGGCTGCTGATAGCTCTGTTATGTGAAGGACATGTGTTGATCGAAGGCGCCCCCGGCCTTGCCAAGACCCGGGCCGTCAAGGCGCTGGCCGGCGCGGTGGAGGGGCGCTTTGCCCGCATCCAGTTCACCCCCGACCTGCTGCCTGCCGATCTCACCGGCAGCGAGGTGTTTCATCCCCAGGATGCCAGCTTCGTGTTTCAGCCCGGCCCCCTCTTCAACCACCTGGTGCTGGCGGACGAGATCAATCGGGCGCCGGCCAAGGTACAGTCCGCCCTCTTGGAGGCGATGGCCGAGCATCAGATCACCGTGGGCAAGAAGAGCTGGCGCCTGCCGCCCCTCTTTATGGTGGCCGCCACGCAGAACCCGATAGAACAGGAGGGGACCTATCCCCTGCCGGAGGCCCAGCTCGACCGCTTCTTGCTCAAGCTGCTGGTGGACTACCCGAGCCCCGCCATGGAGCTGGCCATCCTCCAGCTCAACGCCCGCGGCGACACCCTGCCGACGCCGCCGCTCACCCTGAGCCAGGCCGATCTGCTGGCGGCCCGCAGCGCGGTGCAGGCGGTGCAGATGCAGGGGCGCCTGGAGCACTATCTGGTGCAACTGGTCTGCGCCACCCGCCCCGGCAGCGGCCTGTGTACGGAACTCGAACCCCTGGTCGCGGTGGGCGCCAGCCCCAGGGCCAGCATAGGTCTGGCCAGAGCGGCTCGCGCCAGGGCCTGGCTGGCCGGGCGGGATTTCGTGCTGCCCGAAGACATCCAGCAGCTGGCGCCGGCCGTGCTGCGCCATCGCCTCATTCCCAGTTATCAGGCGCTGGCGGACAACCTCGACAACGAGGCGCTCATCACCCTGCTGCTGGATGCGATCCCATGCCCCTGAACCCGCTCGTTTCCTCTGTGCGGGCCCTGCTGCCATGACGAGCGCCGTCGATCCCCTCGCCCATCCTGATATCGCCCTCCCGCTTGCCAGACTGCTGGCGATCAGGCTGTGGGCCCGGCAGGGGCCGCGCTCGCGCATTCAATCGGTGGCGCAGGGCCGGCTTGGCCGTACGCCGGGGCTCACCTTTCGCGAGCTGCGCGCCTATCAGGCCGGCGACGAGGTACGCCACATCGACTGGCGGGTGACCGCTCGCCTCGGTCGCCCCTATACCCGGCTCTACAGCGAAGAGCAGGATCAGGCCCACTGGCTGCTGCTCGATCTCTCCCCGGCCATGTACTTCGGCTCTTGCCACCAGCTCAAGGCGCGCCTGGGTTGCGAGCTGGCCGCCGCCCTGCTCTGGCAAGGGGAAAAGCAGGCTAACACCCTGATCTGCCACGGCGTGGAGCCGCACCTGCAACACCAGCGCGGCACCCTGGTACCCTTGCTGGAGGCCCTCTGCCATCACTACCGGCTGGGACTGGCGCGCACGCCGCCCCCCAACGCCCTCGCCCATACCCTGGCCCGGCTCACTCTGCCCCACGGCGCCAGACTGACTCTCATCACCGATCACAGTCCCCTCGATGAGGCGCTCTGCCGCCAGTTGCAACTGCTCGGCCGGCGCCACGACCTGCATTGCTGGCAAATTCGGGATCCGCTGGAGGCAGCCCTGCCCGCCCAGGGCCGTCTGGCGGTGCGCGCCGGCCAACAGAGCGGCTGGCTCGAGGCCGGCGAACCGGGGTTCGCCTGGCGCTATCAAGAGGCCGCCGAGCAACTGGCCCGCCAGGGCCATCAGCAACTGCTGCCGCTGGTGCAGCGCCTCTACCGGCTCGACAACGGCCAGCCGCTGCAACGCCAGTGGCAGGAGGGGGCATGCCGCCAATTCTGAGCTGGCTTGCCAGCGCCGTGCCGGGCAGCAGCGTCCCCACTTCCCCGCTGGCGGCGCAGCTGCGCGACATTCACCCCGGCCCGCCGCTACAGCTGGCCGCTGATCCCCGCCTGCTGGGCTGGTGGTGGCTGCTGATCGCGCTGCTGGTCGGCACAATGCTCATCCTCGGCGTACAGAGCCTGCTGCGTTATCACCGCTGGCGGCGACAGCTTGACTGGCAGGCCCCCGACCTGGTGCCCCAGCTGCAGGCCGTGTTGCGCGAGGCCGTACTGCCCCGCTGGCCCGAGGCGGCTTCCCTGCAAGGCGCACCCTGGCTCGCCTTTCTTGATTCTCTGGGGCTCGATGCTCTGGGGGGCAGCCGCTTTCGCGAGCTGGCCCCGCACTGGTCTGCCTGGCTCTACGGCGGTCAGAGCCCAGATGCGCAGCAGCGCCAGGCGCTGTGCCGGGCCTACCTCGTCTGGGGACGCAGCTGCATCTGCCCGCCAGCCTGGTTGCTGGACCTGCGCACTCGCTGGCGGCGGGCCCGCACGAGCAACGCGCGCGCCGGGAGACGGCCATGATCCTCGCCTGGCCCTGGTTTGCCCTGGCGCTGGCGCTGCCGCTGCTGGTGCGCTTTGGTCTGCCGCCCCGCTCCCGCGGCGCACATGATCCTGGCGTATTGACCCATGCCGGCTTTCCCCTGCTGCACCCCCATGCCGGCCAGCCCCTGTGGCGAATGGCGCTGTGCTGGTGCGCCCTAGTGCTGGCGCTCTGCCGCCCCCAGTGGCAGGAGCCGCCTCAGGTGAGTTATCAGAGCAGTCGGGATCTCATCCTGGCGGTGGATCTTTCCGACAGCATGCGCACCCAGGACATGCTGGATCAAGGGGAGCAAAAAGACCGGCTCAGCGCGGTGCGCCAGCAGATAGACAGGCTCATCGCCGCCCGCCCCGGCGATCGTATCGCCCTCATCGTGTTCGCCGATCATGCCTACCTGCTCTCGCCCCTGACCCAGGAGACCAACGCCCTGCTCGGTCTGACCCGCGAGCTCGATTTCGAGCTGGTGGGACGCACCACCGCCCTTGGCGAGGCCATCCTGCTTGCTCGCCAGCACAAGGCCCCCGATCGCTCTACCGCCCTGTTGCTGGTCACCGACGGGCGCAATACCGCCGGCAGCGCCGATCCTCTGGGCGAGGCCAAGCAGGCCGCTGCCGCAGGTATTCGCCTCTATACCCTGGGAGTGGGCGCCGATCCGGATACCTTTGCCGAGGCGATAACCCCCGCGCAGGCCCCGGCCCAGAGCGACCCCAGCGCCGAGCTGGACGAGGCCCTCTTGCAGCAGCTGGCCGAGGTGGGCCATGGCCGTTACTTCCGGGCGCGCACCCAGGGGGATCTCGAGGCCATCAATCAGGCGCTGGATACTCTGGAGCCCGTCGCCACCGCGCAGACCCACTATCGCCCCAACCAGGAGCTCTACCCCTGGCCACTGGCGCTGGCCTGGCTGCTGCTAAGCTGGCCCGCCCGATTACGCTGGCCGCTGCGGCTGACCCGCAAAGCCACTCTGCCTGACAACCCCTCCCGAGGCGCCCCATGATGGAGCTCACCCTGCTGCGCCCGCTCTGGTTGCTGGCCCTGCTGCCCTGGCTGTGGCAGGGATGGCGCCGTCACCGCCAGGCGCCGCTGCTGGCCCCCGCCATGCAGGCCTATCTGCTGCCGGGGCAGCGGCGCCACTTCCCCTGGCTCTGGCTGGCCTGCCTGCCGCTGATTTTAGCCTTGAGCGGCCCGGCCCTGCGCCAGCAGAGCCAGAACGTTCCGAGCCCGGCCCTCGACATCTGGCTGCTGGATCTCTCCCGCTCCATGCTGGCCACCGATCTGCTGCCGGACCGGGCCACCCGGGTGCGGGTGTTGCTGCAGGATCTGCTGGCTGACCGAGCCCAGCAGGAAGCGGCCCATCCCATCGCCCTCATCCTGTTTGCCGGGGATGCCTACCTCGCCATGCCGCCAACCCGGGATCACCAGGCCCTCGCCCTGCTGCTGCCCGACCTGCGCCCGGCCATCATGCCAAGGCAAGGCAGCGCGCCCGAGCGCGCGGTGGCGCTGGCGCTCAAGCAGATCCCCGTCGGCCAGCAGGCCCGCCTGCTGTTGATCACCGACGACCTGACCGCCCGTCAGGCCGAGCGGATCAAGGCGGTGTGGCCCTGCCAGGGCAGCCTCTTTTGCCACGCCCAGATACAAGCACGTCTCGACATTTTGCTGGTCAACAGCGGCCAGGCTAGTCGCCTGCCCGCCACCATGGGTGGTGGCTTCGGCCGCACCCTGCCGGCCCCCGACGTGGCCACCCTGCAACAGCTGGCAGGCGATCTCGGCGGTCAACTGCAGTGGCTGCAACAGGGGGTGCCACGCTTTGCCCCCTTGCCCATGAGCCAGACCACAGGTGCGCACCAGGCCATGGATCTCGGCCCCTGGCTGCTGCTGCCCCTGCTGCCACTGGCGCTGCTGGCCCGTATCGGCACCCTCTGGCTGGTGCTGGCGGGGACGCTGCTGCTCACCCCTCCCTCCCTGCAGGCCAGCCAGGCATCAACGGCCCTGCCGCCTGCTACCCATGACAATCAGGCCTGGCAGGCCTTCTTGCAAAAGCACTATAAGGAGGCCGCCCGCACCTTTGCGGATCCCGTCTGGCAGGGCAATGCCTGGTATCGGGCTGGCGACTACGCCAAGGCGGTCGCCGCCTATGGCCGAGCCAACACGGCCACTGCCCACTACAACCGGGGCAATGCCCTGGTGCAGCTCGGTCAGCTGGCGGCCGCCGAGCAGGCCTACCTGGCGGCTCTGGCGCTGGAACCCAGCCATCAGGATGCGCGCTACAACCTGACCTTGCTGCGCGCCCAGCCGCCCGAGGCAACCCCACAGGCGCAGGATCCCAAGCCCATCGATGCTCCCGAGCAGGCCGCCACCCCGGATGCGCCCTTGCCTCCGTCACCTCCCGTCCTGCTGCTGGAGCAGCGGCTGCGCAAGGAAGATCAACGCAGGCGCCAGCAGGAGAGCGATCGCGGCCTCGCCCCCGGCAACCTGAAAGGAGAGGATCCCTGGTGAGCCGCCTCTTCGCCCCTTGCCGTGCCCTGTGCCTGTTGCTGCTCTGGCTGATGACGGCGCAGGTTTTTGCCGCCCCGCCCCGGGCCGAGCTGCTGCCGGGGGCCGATCGCCGCGACTGGTTGCTGATCATCGAAGCGGACGGCGAGCGCCAGAGCAGTGAGCTTGCCATCACCCCCCTATTGCGTCAGTTTGCGGTGGGCAAGGTGACCATGAGCCGGGTCAGCGCCCCGCAGCAGAGTCTGACCCGCTGGCAGATCCCCCTGCACCTGCTGGATACCAGCCCGCAGCAGGTGCCGGCCCTGCCACTGGGGGCGCAGCAGACTCCGTCCATCCCCTTTCCGCCGCGCAGTGAAGCCGGCAATCTCGCGCCAGCGCCTGCCATCTCTCCCATCGAGCTGCAGGCCCGGGTGCTGCAACAGGGGCCACTCTACCCCGGCCAGCCCTTTGTCTATCAGCTCAGCCTCTGGCTGCCGGCCAACATGGAGGCCCCCAACCTCACCGAGCCGACCAGCGATGCCTTTACCATTCGCCGCCTCGGCAACGATCAGTGGCAGCCACCGGCAAGCCCCGGCCTGCCCGGCCGCCTGACCCGCAGCTGGCTGCTGCAGGCCAAAGAAGCGGGGCGCCATCCGCTGGAATCCCCTCGCTTTCAGGGGCGCCTGCCGCAAGATGACGGTGGCAGTGATCCGCTCTCGGCTCGGGCGGCCACCCTGTTCGTGCAGATCGACGAGCCTCCGCTGCAACCGGTGGCAAGCCAGCTCACCCTGAGCCAGCGGCTGGATCCGCCCACGGCGGCCAGAGCGGGTGAGCCGGTGATCCGCACCCTGACCCTCACCCTGGAGGGGGCGATGGCAGCCGCCTCAATCTGGCACGCCTGCTCGGCTCATCCGGCCTGCCCGCCGGCATCAGGACCAGGCCAGATGGGGAGCAGCAGCAGGAGCGCTATCTCGCCAAGGGGACGCTGCGCTTCGAGCGCGAGTGGCGCCAGGCCTTGACCGTTGACGAACCCGGCGACTACCTGCTGCCTGCCATCGAGCTGGCCTGGTTCAACACCCAGCGCGGGCGCATTGAATATGCTCGGCTGCCCGCCACGCCCCTGCACATCGCCGCAGGCACGCAGTCGCAGCCGGCACAGGATGGGCCGAACGACGAGAGCCTGCTTTGGGTCATCTGGGCCCTGCTGCTGCGGGCCTGCTGGCGCCACGGACCGCGCTGGCACGCCTTTTATCGCCTGCAACAGGCGCTGTGTCGGGCCGATGCCGAGCAGATCCGGGCCCGCTTGCTGGCATGGGCCCGCCTGCGCTGGCCACTGCCCCATCCCCGCCTCGATATCCTGCCCTGTCGTCGCGATCCCGCCCTTGAGCCTCACTTTGCCGCCCTGGAGCGCGCCTGCTTCGCTACCGTATCCCCTGCTGGGAGCCACCCGCAAACCTGGGCGGACTTTGCCAGCGCCCTATGCGGCCACGAAACTTTTGCGATAGCCTATGGCCTCAGGCAACTGGCCAGGATCGGTTGATCCCGGCCTTCATTCAAATAAGGAAGCCCAGCGATGGCTTTAGGTTTTTTCAGAAAAAAAGGTGCCACGGTCGGAAAGGATCCCACGACCTCCCCGGTCTATGGAGGCATGGCAGACAAACAAACCAAATACGAAGCCTTGGTACATGCCCTGCACGGGGACATCTACCGCTACGCCTACTGGCTGTGCCGGGATCCGCAAGTGGCGGAAGATCTGGTGCAGGAGACCTTTCTGCGCGCCTGGAAGAGCATCGACTCCCTGCTCGACGACAAGGCCGCCAAGGCCTGGCTCATCACCATACTGCGGCGGGAAAATGCACGTCGGTTCGAGCGCAAGCAGTTTGACCTCGTCGATCTCGACGAACATCCCCAGAGCGATCAGGAGGCACTGCACAGCGAGCAGGAGATGGAGAACGAGTGGCTCAGACGTCACATCGCCCGCCTGCCGGCCGAATATCAGGAACCCCTGCTGCTGCAGGTGCTGGGGGGCTTTAGCGGCGACGAGATAGCTGCGCAGCTGGGGCTCAACAAGAACACCGTCATGACTCGCCTGTTTCGGGCCCGCAACCAGATAAAAGAGGCCATGGAGTCAACGACCCAACAGAGAGGACACACCAATGGATGAGCTGGAATTTCGCCGTCGGGCCATAGCCCATCCACATGAGCAGGATCCCGCGTTTCTCGAGCAGGCCCAGCGCTCCCCCGCCAACCGCAAGCACCTGGACGAGATGAAGCAGCTCGATCGCAGCCTGCAGCGAGCCATGGAGGTCGAGGTGCCGGCCGGGCTGGCCGAGCGCATCCTGCTCAGACAGGCGCTGGAAGCCGATCAGCCGCAGGTGGTTCCCCTGCCGGTGCGCCCGCGCAGCAACTGGCGTGCGCTGGCGATGGCTGCCTCGGTCGCCTTCCTGCTCGGCATGAGCACTCGCTGGCTGAGCTGGCCGCTGGCCGCTCCCGACGAGCTCTCGCTGGCCCAGGTCGCCATGGCCCACGTCTATGGCGAGGAGCCCTTCATCAAGGATGTGGACGAGCAGGTGAGCCTGCGCACCATCAACGCCAAGATGGAGAAATATGGCGCGACCTTGATGGGCATGCAGGGGCTGAAGATCACCTATGTCAACCACTGCTCCTTCTATCAGGGGCCGGCGCTGCACATGGTATTGCAGGGCAAGATGGGCCCGGTCACTCTGTTCCTGGTACCCAAGCACGTGCCACTCACCCTGCAGCCCACCTTTGAAGATGGCCAGCTCAAGGGCGAGATCCTGCAACTCAAGGGGGCCAACATGGTGCTGATCGGTGAGATGGAGGAGCCGCTGGCGCCGGTGGCAGAGCAGCTGGAATCCCGGCTGCACTGGTCGATTTAACAGGCATTAACCCAATCTTGACTCGCCTAGTAGCGGGTCAAGCCAACGGGCAGACCAATCAGGTTGGCTGCCCGTTTATCCCCTTTCCCATCACGATTCTCCCCTATTCGCCGCTCATTCCCCGCAAATACCCAAAAATATTTTTGTGATGCAGATCGCCGCACGTGAGTGTTTTTTGTCCAATAAATGGTAAAAGAGACTATTTAAGCGGCGAATTAAAACAAATGATTAACACTCCGGAAACTTTTATGTATTCTGCTGTCACTGGTCTGATTTCTTACCTCCTACCAGATCCATAGAATCACGCCAGAATTGAATGGGAAGAAGCTGAAATAACAACAGATCTTGTCACATACAGAGGCAAAATAGCCCTGATGCCGACGGAAAATCTGCCTACAAGAGAGAACACTATGACAACTGCCTTTTTCAAAAAGAGCCTGATCGCTGCCGCCGTCACCCTGGCCAGTACCCAAACCTTCGCCGCCGCGTTCCAATTGAACGAACACTCAGCCTCCGGCTTGGGTCGTGCGTATGCAGGGGAAGCCGCCGTGGCGGACAACGCCTCCGTGTTGTCCCGCAACCCGGCAGCCATGACCCAGTTTGACAAGATGGCGTTCTCTGTCTCCGGTACCTATATCAAGCCGGACGTGGATGTAAATGGTGACATCTATGCAGGCCCTGCCAAGATGGCCGGTGCCAGCGAAAGCGGCATCGCGCCGAGCGCTTTCGTGCCTGCCACCTACTTCATCCAGCCGCTGAACGACCAGTGGGCCTGGGGTATCGGCCTGTTCTCCAACTACGGTCTGTCGACCGAGTACACCGAGAACTTCAACGGTGGCTCCATTGCCGGCAACACCGAACTGCTCACCTTCAACATCAACCCGAACATCGCCTACCGCGTCAACCAGCACTTCAGCTTCGGCGCCGGTCTGAACCTGGTCTATGCCAAGGCTGAACTGAACCGCCGCGCCGGCGTGCTGGCCGCCGTGCCGCCGCTGAGCAGCGTACCGGGTATCGGCAAGGACACCATCGTCAGCCACCTGAAGGGTGACGACTGGGGTTACGGCTGGAACGTGGGCACCATGTATGAAGTGAACGAGAACAACCGCTTCGCGCTGACCTATCGCTCCCAGGTAGACCTGAAGTTCAAGGGTGACTATCAGGGCACCTCTTCCGGCTTCAAGACTGTCAGTGGCGAACTGCCGCTGGATCTGCCAGCCCAGGCCGAGTTCGCCGGTTACCACCGTCTGAACCAGCAGTTTGCCGTGCACTACTCCGTCAACTGGACCGACTGGAGCGCCTTCCAGGAGCTCAGGGCCACCAGCGGTCAGTGCAACAGCACCGACGGTGCCGGCGTCTGCCTCTACAAGCCGGAGAAGTTCAAGGACTCTACCCGTTACTCTCTGGGCGGCACCTGGTATGTCAACCCGTCCTGGGAAGCCCGTATCGGCTTTGCCTACGACAACACCCCGATCGAGCCGGAATACCGCAGCCTGAGCATCCCGGATTCCGACCGCGTATGGTATAGCGCTGGCGCCACCTACCACATCGACAAGGACATGAGCGTCGACTTCGGCATGGCCTATCTGGATGGCAAGAAAGTGGACGTCAACGAGAAGCTGGTCGAAAGCAACGAAGCCCTGCGCTGGAAAGGCACCTCCCACGGCAACGCCTTCCTCGCTTCCGCTCAGTTCAACATGAAATTCTGATAATCAGCAAATTGACCAGAGCGCCTGCGGGCGCTCTTTTTTTATCCAAAATTCCTGTTTCAGCGTACATCTGTAGTAAACAACTGTACGCTTTTCTTTTTTTATCAAGCTATTAGCAGCATATCCCCCAGCATTTAATCCCGTTTTCATCCGCTCGCCCCCACGCCAGTTGCCTTACTGGTCATACCATATAAAATCCTGCCTCCGACCATAAGAACGTTCGAACTCCAGGTTCATTTTCAAGGACAATGCAATGCACTCCATCATGAAGCCGTCTCTCATCGCCCTGCTGGTGCTGTCGAGCCAAGCCCAGGCGGCAGGTTTTCAGCTGGCCGAGCAATCCGCCACCGGCATGGGCCGCGCCTTCGCCGGCGAAGCCGCCATCGCCGACAATGCCAGCGTGCTCTCCCGCAACGCCGCCGCCATGACCCGTTTCGATACCATGGCCTTCTCCGGTGGCTTCATCTATGTGCACCCCGACGTCAACATCGAGGGCACCACCCGGGTGCCGACCCCCAAGGGGCCGGTCAGTCTGGATGCGGCGGCCCACGACATCGCCGATGATGCCTGGGTGCCCAACGCCTACCTCATAGTGCCGCTCAACGACCAGTGGCGCCTGGGGCTGGCTGCCACCTCCTATTACGGGCTCGGCGTCAAGATGCCGGACAACTACAATGCCGGTCACTTCGGCAATGTCTCCGACATCAAGACCGTGGATCTGGGTGCGTCACTGGCCTACCGCATCAACCGCGTCTGGTCCGTCGGCGCCGGCCTCTCCGCCATTCAGGGCGAAGGGGAAGTGGGTGGCACCTTCCCGTCCAACAACCAGATCGCCAAGCACCTGAAAGGGGATGGCTGGGCCATGGGCTGGAACGTGGGCACCCTGCTAGAGCTGTCGGAGGCAACCCGCATCGGCCTCTCCTACCGCCACGACGTCACCCTGAAGCTCTCCGGCGACGCCATCGGCATCGATCAGAACGGGCAGCCCTTCACCGATACCGGCAGCCTGGATCTGCCGCTGCCCGCCACCGCCGAGCTGGCCCTGTTCCATCAACTGACGCCGGCGCTGGCGCTGCATTCGAGCATCAACTGGACCAACTGGAGCAAGTTCGTGCAGCTGGAATCCGAGCTCGATCACCACGGAGTCATGCACATCAAGGACGAGCACTGGGAAGACAGCTGGCGCTACGCGCTGGGCCTGACCTACCAGCTGGCGCCGCAATGGCAGCTGCGCTCCGGCCTTGCCTATGACCGCAGCCCGGTCCCGGCGGATCGCCGCACCATCTCCATCCCCGACTCGGATCGGGTCTGGTACAGCGCCGGGGTGGGTTATCAGATCGATCGCAACCTTTCGCTGGATCTGGGGGTGACGCTGATCGACGGCAAGAAGGTGGACGTGAGCGAGACCATGCAGCTCAAACCCGGCATACCGCAAACCACCTCCACCTTCCAGGGCACTTCGGAAGGGGACGCCTGGCTGGCCGGTCTGCAGCTCAATTACCTGTTCTGACGCGGGCGGGCACCCTTGCCCGCCCATTCAAGCACTATGCCAGTTATTGACCGTTTCTGGCCTCCAAGCGCTGGCATAGTGGGCGGCTTCACAATAAAATCAATCCAGTACACACGCTGGAGAGATGCATGTATTCATACGTAGCAAGGCAGCCCATCCTGGATCGGGAATTGAAGACCCACGCCTATGAGCTGCTGTTTCGCGACAGTCTGGATAACGTGTTTCCTCCCATCTCTTCCCAGCAAGCCACCGCCAGACTGGTGGTCGAACAGTTCCTGCAACAGAACATCGATCAGCTGCTCGGCGGTCGCCCCTGCTTCATCAACTTCCCTCACTCCCTCCTGCTGGAAGGGCTGGCCGAATGCCTGCCGCCGGAGAAGGTGGTGATCGAGATCCTGGAAGATGCCGATCCCGACGATGCGCTGCTGGCCAAGGTGAAGCAGTTGCACGGGCTGGGCTATCAGCTCGCTCTCGATGACTTCACCATGTCGCCGGACTGGGAGCGCTTCCTCCCTTACATCCACATCATCAAGTTCGATCTGCGCGCCACGTCGCTGCTGCAGATCAAGGTGTTCATCCAGCAGCATCAGCAGCTCAAGCTCACCTATCTGGCGGAGAAGGTGGAAGACAAGGCGGAGTTTGAACGGGTCAAGCGCCTTGGCATTGACCTGTTCCAGGGCTTCTTCTTCAGCCGGCCCGAGATGGTCAAGCAGGCGACCATGGAGCCAGCCCAGGTGGTGGTGATGCAGCTGCTCAACGTGGTCAACCAGCCCGAACCCGACCTCAACCGCATCGAACAGCTGCTGAGTCAGGACATCTCCCTGTCCCTCAAGCTGCTGCGTTACGTCAACCACCTCAAGAGCCACGCCAACCCCATCTCCTCCTTTCGCCAAGCCGCCGTCTATCTCGGCCACACCCAGCTCAAACGCTTCGTGACCCTGGTGGCAGCCACCAGCGCCGGCCACGGCAAGAGTGCCGAGCTCTATCAGATGTCGATGATCCGGGCCCGTTTCTGCGAGCTGCTGGCCCATACCCATGCACCAACTCAGGAAGCCCAGCAAGCCTTCATCACCGGCCTCTTCTCCCTGCTTGATGTGTTGATGGAACAGCCGATGGACAAGCTGCTCGGCACCATTCCACTGATCGAGGAGATCCGGGTCGCCCTGCTGGAACGCAAAGGCAACCTGGGGTTCTATCTGTCGTTTTGCGAAGATTACGAGAATGCGAACTGGCAGCGGATCACTGCCAGAACAGCCCGGCTCGGGCTCAATGAAGAGAAGGTCAGCCAGCTCTATCTGACCGCCACCGCATGGGTCAACCAGCAACTCCAGGCGATGGCGGAGACAGATTAACCCAGCTCGATGGCGACCGCCGTCGCCTCCCCGCCTCCGATGCACAAACTGGCCACCCCGCGTTTGAGGCCGCGCTCGCGCAGAGCATGGATCAGGGTCACCAGGATCCTGGCGCCACTCGCCCCCAGCGGATGACCGAGCGCGCAGGCGCCACCGTTCACATTGACCTTGTCATGGGGCAGCTGGCAACCGGCCATCGCCAGCAGGCTGACCATGGCAAACGCCTCGTTGACCTCGAACAGATCCACTTCCTCCACCCGCCAACCCACCTTGGCCAGCAGGCCCTTGATGGCCCCGATCGGCGCGCTGGTAAACTCGGCGGGCAGGGCCGCGTGGCTCTGATAACCCACCAGTCGCGCCAGCACCGGCAGCCCCAGCTGCGCGGCAGTGTCGGAACGCATCAGGATCAGCGCCGCCGCCCCATCCGAAATGGAGCTGGCATTGGCTGCCGTGATGGTGCCCGTCTTGCTGAAGGCCGGCTTGAGCTGGGGGATCTTTTCGGGCCTGGCCTTGGCAGGCTGCTCATCCTCGGCCAGCAGCAGGGTATCTCCGGCCCTCACCGGCGCCAGCTCCGCCGCAAAGGCCCCGCTGCGCTGGGCCGCCAGCGCCCGCTCCAGCGATGCGATGGCAAAGGCATCCATATCGGCACGGGTCAACCCGGCGCGATCGGCGCTCAGCTGGGCATAATGCCCCATCAGCTGACCTTCGTAGGCATCCTGCAGTCCGTCGAGGAACATGTGATCGAGCACGCTCTGGTGCCCCATCCGAAAACCGCTGCGCGCCTTGTCGAGCAGATAGGGGGCGCGGCTCATGCTCTCCATCCCGCCGGCGATCACCACGTTCGTATCGCCGAGCCGCAACCCATCGGCCGCCAGCATCACCGCCTTCATGCCGGAACCGCACACCTTGTTGACCGTGGTGCAGGGGATGCTGTCCGGCAAGCCTGCCTTCAGTACCGCCTGGCGGGCGGGTGCTTGGCCAACCCCGGCACTCAGCACGTTGCCCAGATAGGCTTCATCGATCTGCTCCCCCTTGAGCCCAGCTTCTGCCATGGCCGCGGCAATGGCACAGGCGCCCAGCTCGGGAGCCGTCAGGTTGGCCAGGGCCCCCTGGAAGGCCCCCATGGGGGTACGTTTGGCCGCAACTATCACGATATCCATCAATTGCACTCTCCTTGTTACATTGGAATAACATATGCTGCCACCGCTGAGGGAACAAGACTTGCGGGGCAGTTGACGTTTGGGTAAGGTGCCAGCCAGGATTGACAGCCAAGATAGCGCCATGAACCGAACCAAGGATGACACGCGGACCTACAGCATCAGCGAACTGGCCCGTGAATTTGATGTTACGACCCGAAGTATTCGTTTTTATGAAGATCAGGGACTTTTGAATCCTGCCCGGCAGGGACAGACCCGGATCTACAGTCGGCAGGACAGAGTGCGGCTCAAGCTGACCCTGCGCGGCAAGCGACTGGGCTTCAGCCTGGCGGATATCCGCGATCTGTTCGATCTCTACGATGCGGACAAGAGCAGCCGTACCCAGCTGCAGACCATGCTGGGGCTGGTGGCCGACAAACGGGAGACCCTGCAGCAGCAGCTCGAAGACATCAAGATGGTGCTGCTGGAGCTGGACGCCGCCGAGCAGCGCTGCCAGCAGGCACTCGCTCAGCTCGGCTGATGCTCACAACAACAAGCATAAAGAAAGGGGCCCGCGGGCCCCTTGTTCATTGCAGCTGGATTATTTGTTCCAGCGGTCCGGATCGTAATCCGGGCTGTAGCGGTCGACGATGACGGCGCAGGCCGCATCACCGGTGATGTTGAGGGCGGTACGGATCATGTCGAACAAACGATCCAGCGCAAACAACAGCGGCAGCCCCTCGATGGGGATCCCGGCTGCCAGCAGCACGGCGACCACCAGGAAGCTCGGGCCCGGCACGCCGGCCTGGCCGATGGCCCCCAGGGTGGCGGTCACTATGATGGCGGCCCAGGCCCCCATGGAGAGATCGATCTGATAGACCTGGGCGAAGAAGATGGCGACCAGACCGTAATAGATGGCGTTGCCGCTCATGTTGATGGTGGCGCCCAGCGGCAGCACGAAGGAAGCCGTGGCATTGGTCACCTTCAGCTCCTCCTCGCAGGTCTCCATGTTGACCGGCAGGGTCGCCATGGAAGAGGCGGTGGAGAAAGCGACAATCTGCGGTTTCTTCATGGCAGACAGATACTTGCGTACCGGCGTGTTGGAGAACAGCACGATCAGCAGCGGATAGACCACGAAGCCGAAGATCAGGATGGCGGCCAGATAGACCACGAACAGCTTGAGCACCAGGGTCAGCACGTCGAAACCGTAGGTACCGATGGCATCGGCCATCAGGCCAAACACGCCGAGCGGCGCGATCAGCATTACCTTGTTGATCATCCAGACGAAGGCATCCACCAGGGTGTTGAGGCCGTCCACCAGGGGTTTGGCCCGCTCGCGGGGTTGCTTGGCCAGGGCGATGCCGAGGAACATGCAGAACACCAGGATCTGCAGGATGTTGGCTTCGTTGAGCGACTGGAAGACGTTGGTCGGGATCATCCCGAGCAGGGTGGCGACCGCATCGGGCAGCGCCCCCTTGTCGGCATAGTCACCGGAGAACATGGAGGCCATGGAGCCGAACTCGACCCCGACGCCGGGCTTGAAGATCTGCCCCATCACCAGGGCCAGCAGTACCGCCAGCGCCGAGGTACCGAGGAAGAAGGCCAGCGTGGTGACGCCAATCTTGCCAGCAGCCGGGCTGGCGCCGAGGTTGGCCGCCCCCGACAGAATGGCGACCGCCACCAGCGGGATCACCAGCATCTTGATCAGCTGGATGAAGAGAGTGCCGAGCGGCGCAAACACGGTGGCTTGTTCACCCATGAACGCCCCCACCAGTGCCCCCAGCACCATGGCGACCACGACCTGGAAGCCAACGTTCTTAATGAGTCCTTTTGTTAACACAGAATGTTCCTTTAAGTAGCAAATATTCGCACTTTCCCAGTGCAATCAACCAAACAGGGGATGAACCGCTGTCCATTCCCCTGAGCGCGCGCTTTATCTCATATTTATGCGCTGTTTTAAATCGTCAAATCGTTAACGGGAGTTATTGATGAGTTTGCAACAAAGTAAAGATTCAAAAGGCTCACGGCGATTTTTCACGCTTTATTCATGACAACTGGCAAAAGATTGTGCTACTTTGGCTGGGCAAACGTGCATACAGGGATGAAAACATGCTGAAAGTTAACGAGTATTTTGATGGAAATGTAAAATCCATCGGTTTCGAGCAAAAAGGCGACAAAGCCACCGTGGGTGTGATGGAAGCTGGTGACTACCAGTTCAATACCGCCGCCCCCGAGCGGATGACGGTAGTCAAGGGTGCGCTCACCATCCAGCTGGCCGACGAAGACGAATGGCACACCTATGAGCAGGGTCAATCCTTCGACGTGGCCGGCCACTCCTCCTTCAAGCTGGAAGTGAAAACCCCCACCGCCTATTTGTGCGAGTTTCTCGATTAAACCGCCGGCAACCCTTGCCTGAGAACACGCAAAAAGGAGCAGCCCCCGGGCCGCTCCTTCTTTTTCCGCGCAAACTGCCCTCTTCTTTGCAGCCCATCCTTGCTTTCATTTGCGTGCCGCCATCACACCCCTCGGTTTTCCCGCTTTCCATCGACTACAAAAAATTTACAATATTTAGACGAAACCCATAATCGGAGTGGTGTCATGATCAGTGTCTTCGACCTGTTTTCCATCGGGATCGGTCCCTCTTCTTCTCATACCGTGGGGCCGATGCGCGCCTCCTACGCCTTTGTCAACGCGCTCAAGCAACAGGGAGTGCTGTCCAGCACCCAACGGGTAGAAGTGGAGTGCTACGGCTCGCTCGGCCAGACAGGCAAGGGCCATGGCACCGGCAAGGCCATCATCCTGGGACTGGCCGGTTTCGAACCCGAGTCGGTGGACATCGAAGCCATCCCCGCCTTTTTGACCGAGGTGGAGCGCAGCCAGTCGCTGCTGCTGGCGGGTGAACAACCGAGCCAGTTTGCCCGCAGCGGCGCCATCATCTTCAACCGGCGCAAGACCCTGCCCGCCCACTCCAACGGCATGACCCTGCGCGCCTTTGCCGGGGAACAACTGCTGTTTAGCCAGACCTACTACTCCATCGGCGGCGGTTTCATCATCGAGGAGAGCCACTTCGCCAACGCCAAGGAGGAGGCCGCCCGCTTCGATGCCGCCCACCCCATTCCCTACCCGTTCGAAAGCGGCGCCCAGTTGCTGGCCCACTGTCAGGAGAGCGGACTCTCCATCTCCGGCGTGATGCTGGCCAACGAGAAGGTGTTTCGCACCGAAGCCGAGATCAAGGCGGGCCTGCGCAAGATCTGGCAGGCCATGCAGGGCTGTGTCGAGCGTGGCTGTCGCAGCGAAGGGGTTCTGCCCGGCGGCCTCAAGGTGAAACGGCGAGCCCCGGCGCTCTATCGTCAGCTCAGCTGCGAGACCAATTTCAACAAGGATCCGCTGATGGTGATGGAGTGGGTGGATCTGTTCGCGCTGGCCGTCAACGAGGAGAACGCCGCCGGCGGCCGGGTGGTGACCGCCCCCACCAACGGCGCAGCCGGCATCATCCCCGCCGTGCTGCACTACTACGATCGCTTCGTGCGCAAGGTGGATGACGAGCTGCTGCTGAGCTACTTCCTCGCCGCCGCCGCCATCGGCATCCTCTACAAGAAGAACGCATCGCTCTCCGGCGCCGAGGTGGGCTGCCAGGGCGAGGTGGGCGTCGCCTGCTCCATGGCGGCGGGGGCGCTGACCGAGATCCTGGGCGGCAGCCCGGCGATTGTCGAAAACGCCGCAGAGATCGGCATGGAACACAACCTGGGGCTCACCTGCGATCCGGTGGGTGGCCAGGTGCAGGTGCCCTGCATCGAGCGCAATGCCATGGGGGCGGTCAAGGCGATCAACGCCGCGCGCCTGGCCCTGCGCGGTACCGGCGAGCACAAGGTGTCGCTGGACAAGGTGATCAAGACCATGTGGGAAACCGGCAACGACATGAAGACCAAATACAAGGAAACCGCCCGCGGTGGCCTGGCGGTTAACATCACCGAGTGTTAAAAATCGGTAACTTGCTCCATTTGGTTCCTAAATACCCGGCATTGTCGGGTATTTTTATGGGCAAACGCTTAACAAAATGGATAAGCATCAAAATAAATTTTATACTCGCCCGCTCTGATTCAACAAAAATAGATCTATTTCAACTTTTTTTGGGCTTTGAGCCGTTACACTGTGGTTATCTGGTTCATTGACCTCGGCGACGACGCCCTCGTCCCATGGATCACCCCGTTTCTGCGAGTGGGCATGGCGCCCCCTTCTATCCTGAGGTAATTGTTACATGATCAGCGTTTTTGATATCTTCAAAATCGGTGTTGGCCCCTCCTCTTCCCACACTGTCGGCCCGATGAAAGCAGCCAAACAGTTCGTGGATGAACTGCGTGCAGGCGGCAAGATCCGTGACATCACCCGGATCCAGGTCGATGTCTACGGCTCACTCTCCTGGACCGGCAAAGGTCACCACACCGATACCGCTATCATCATGGGTCTGGCGGGCAACCTGCCGGAAAATGTCGACATCGACGGCATCCCCGAGTTCATCTCCCGCGTCGAGCAGACCGGTCGTCTGCCCATCGGCCTGCACTGCCATACCGTCAGCTTCCCGCGCGACGCCATGGTGTTCCATGACGAAGCCCTGCCGCTGCATGAAAACGGCATGAAGCTGACCGCCTTCATCGAAGACGCTGCCGTCTACAGCAAGACCTACTACTCCATCGGCGGTGGCTTCATCGTTGACGAAGAGAACTTCGGCAAGGCCGACAGCGGCGACATGTCCGTCAGCTACCCGTTCAAGAGCGCGGCCGAGCTTATCGCCCACTGCAGCCAGACCGGCCTCTCCATCTCCGCCCTGATGATGGAAAACGAGAAGTGCTTCAACACCCCGGAAGAGATCTACAAGAAGCTTGGCAAGATCTGGACCACCATGCGTGAAGGGATCGAGCGCGGCTGCCGCACCGAAGGCGTTCTCGCCGGTCCGCTGCGCGTACCGCGCCGCGCCGCACCGCTCTATCGTCAGCTGACCACCAACGAGAACCTCTCCAACGATCCGATGAACATCGTGGACTGGGTCAACATGTTCGCCCTGGCGGTGAGTGAAGAGAACGCGGCCGGTGGCCGTGTGGTGACCGCGCCGACCAACGGCGCCGCCGGCATCATCCCGGCCGTGCTGGCCTACTACGACAAGTTCATCCAGCCGGTTGGCCGCGATGACTACACCCGCTTCTATCTGGCTGCGGCTGCCGTCGGCATGCTCTACAAGATGAACGCCTCCATCTCCGGCGCCGAAGTGGGCTGTCAGGGTGAAGTGGGCGTCTCCTGCTCCATGGCCGCCGCCGGCCTGACCGAGTTGATGGGCGGCAGCCCGGAGCACGTCTGTGAAGCCGCCGAGATCGGCATGGAACACAACCTGGGTCTGACCTGTGACCCGGTCGCCGGTCAGGTGCAGGTGCCCTGCATCGAGCGCAACGCCATCGCCGCCATGAAGGCGGTCAACGCCTCCCGCATGGCGCTGCGTCGCACCTCCAAGCCGCGCGTCTCGCTGGACAAGGTGATCGAGACCATGTACATCACCGGCAAGGACATGGACTCCAAGTACCGTGAAACTTCCCGCGGTGGCCTGGCCATCAAGGTGATGCAAGTCGCCTGCGAATAAGTCGGCGTGGCAACAATAAAAACGGCGGGAATTCCCGCCGTTTTTATTGCCTGTCGTTTGGATATTGTGCCCCGTCTCGTCCGGCGAGTCCGCCGCCTCCGATCGTTATTCCCACGCTGACGGCTTGCCCCCGGCGACAAATCCGGCGGCACCATTATCGATTATTCCAGGATACGATCGGCCAGGGTGCCCACCGCCACCACGAAATAGTGGGAGCGATTCCAGTCGCGCAGCACCCGATAATTGGGATAGGCGAGATAAGCAGCCCCACCCTCCCCATCGGGCTGCACCAGCGAGGCTTGCAGCGACGCCCGCGGCAAGTCTGTCCCTTCTGCTTTGCACACTCCGAGGGCCTGCCATGCCGACAGCCCCGGGTCTCTTCCAGCCCGACCAGCGCAGGATCCAGCCCTGCCGGCACCCTCACCCGACGACCCCAGGTTTCATCCCCGTGCCAGCCGTTCTGATGCAGATAATTGGCTGCCGAACCAAACACATCCGCCAGATTCCCCCACAGATCCTGCTTCCCGTCCCCGTCCTGATCGACCGCATATTTGAGATAGGACGAGGGCATGAACTGCACCTGCCCCATGGCGCCGGCCCAGGACCCCTTGAGATCGGCTGGCGCCATTTTCTGCTGTTCCAGAATGCGCAGGGCGTCGAACAACTGCCCCTTGAAGAAGGCTTCACGGCGCCCCTCCCAGGCCAGGGTCGCCAGCGACGATACCAGCGGATATTTGCCGGTCAATTTGCCGAAATTGGTTTCAATGCCCCACAGGGCGACAATAAAACGCGGTTGCACATCATATTCCGCCCCTATTTTTGTGAGCAGCGGCAAATACTGACGATATAGCCGTTTGGCTTGATTGACTTTCCATTGCCGCACGGCGTGAGGAATATAAGTGGCGAGGGTCTGTTTAAATTCCAGCTGATTTTTATCGTGCCGAATGGCGACCTCAATGAGGTGAATATCGGCGAAGGCGGTGGTGACCGTCGCCGGCGAGATCCCGGCGGCCAGGGCCTCTTGTTTGAGACCCGTCACATAATGTTCAAAATCGGGGCTGGCCTGCAGCGGGTAACTGGCGATCCCGCTTATCAATAACAGAGCCAGCCGACCCTTCATTCCCGTTCGGCCTTTAATTGGGCCTTGTGTTGTTCCAGCAGGTTTTCCGGTGGCGGTGGCACCTGCAGATAGAAGCCCTGGCTCTGCAGCGACTCCATCACCCGGCTGGTGGAGGCGATCCCCAAGGGCTTGGCTGGGTCCAGTTTGGTCATCAATACCAGTTCGGGACGGCCGAATGCACTCATCAGCACCTCGGGTACGCGGGAAAAATCCTCTCTTCTTTCAACAAAAAGATAGGTCTCGGCTTTTTTGCGACTTTTATAGACTGCACACAACATGGAAATTGATATAATCCAACCGGTTTATTGCCTCTGAGGATGGCAAACTATAACATCGGGAATTGAATAACAATAACGGATTACCGTCTCTGTCTCGGGGAAGATTCATGGTTGAGCGCGATAACGAATTGAAAGGGACCACCTTCACTATTTCTGTGTTGCATATCAGCGATGGCAAACCTGAGCGGATCCGCCAGTTGCTGGCGGCCAAAGTGGCTCAGGCGCCCCAGTTTTTTAATTGTGCCCCCCTCGTCATCAATGTGGAACGGCTCACCGATATCCCCGACTTCGAACAGCTCAAGGAGCTGGTGGAATCGGAAGACTTCGTGCTGGTCGGGATCACGGGGGCTCAGAGCGAGGCGATGAAGACGGCGGCCAAGGCGGCCCGGACTGGCGGTGATGGCCTCCGGCAAGAGCCGCAAGGCCGAGCCGCAACCCCAGCCAGAGCCAGCTCCGGCCCCCATCGTCGAGGTAAAAGCCGTGCCGGCTCCGCTGGTAGCGAGCAAGGTACATGTGGGCCCGGTGCGATCCGGCCAGCAGCTCTATGCCGCTGGCACTTCGCTGGTGGTGCTGGGCTCGGTCAGTCCAGGTGCCGAAGTGATCGCCGACGACAGTATTCATATTTATGGCACTCTGCGCGGCAGGGCCATTGCCGGTGCCAAGGGTAACCCCCAGGCACGGATCTATTGCCAGCAATTGCAGGCCGAGCTGCTCTCCATCGCAGGCACATTCCAGCTGAGCGATGCATTGCCGGCCGGCCTCATCCAGCAGCCGGTTCATGTCCGGCTGGATAACGAACAACTCCGTATAGACCGTATCAAATAGAGTTACAAGGAAGCGAGAATGGCGCGAATCATAGTCGTTACATCGGGTAAAGGTGGCGTTGGCAAGACCACAACCAGCGCGGCCCTGAGTACCGGTTTAGCTCAGCGTGGCCACAAGACCGTGGTCATCGATTTTGACATTGGTCTGAGAAATCTGGACCTTATCATGGGCTGCGAACGGCGCGTGGTGTATGACTTCGTCAATGTCATCAATGGCGAGGCCAACCTCAACCAGGCCCTCATCAAGGACAAGCGCTGCGAAAATCTGTTCATCCTGCCCGCCTCCCAGACCCGGGACAAGGACGCCCTCACCCGTGAAGGGGTCGAGAAGATCCTGGATCAGCTGACCGAGATGAAGTTCGACTACATCGTCTGCGACTCCCCGGCGGGGATCGAAGCGGGTGCCCTGATGGCGCTCTACTTCGCCGACGAGGCCATCGTCACCACCAACCCGGAAGTCTCGTCCGTGCGCGACTCGGACCGCATCCTCGGTATCCTGGCCTCCAAGTCCCGCCGCGCCGAGCGTGGCGAAGACCCTATCAAGGAACACCTGCTGCTCACCCGCTACTGCCCGACCCGCGTCAACCGTGGCGACATGCTGAGCGTGCAGGACGTACAGGAGATCCTGGCCATCAAACTGCTCGGGGTGATCCCGGAGTCCCAGGCGGTGCTGCGTGCCTCCAACTCGGGGGAGCCCGTCATCCTGGACAAGGAGTCCGATGCCGGTCAGGCCTATGAGGATGCCGTTGCCCGTCTGCTGGGCGACACCAAGGATTTTCGTTTTCTGGAAGAAGAAAAGAAGGGCTTCTTTAGCCGACTGTTCGGGAGTTAAGCATGTCATTATTGGATTATTTTCGTTCCAACAAGAAACAGAGCACCGCACAACTGGCCAAGGAGCGGTTGCAGATCATCGTGGCTCACGAGCGTTCATCCAGAGGGGGGCCGGATTACCTGCCCCAGCTCAAGCAGGATATCCTCGATGTGATCCGCAAATATGTGCAGATCGACCCTGACAAGATCACGGTCCAGCTGGACAAGAAGAGTGATGAGTTGTCCGTGTTGGAGCTCAACATCACCTTCGCCGATGACAAGAAGGGATGAGCTGACGCCCTATGCGTGACCCCTTCCCCCAATGAAGACCGGATCCTGTGCCAGGATCCGGTTTTTTATTGCCACGGCGCCGCCAGCCGTACTCGCCAAGCAAGCAGGGGCCAGCTAGAATACCGCGCGCCACCGGCTGGCCTTGCCGACGGGGTTTTTCTTTTATTTTCAGCTGGAACAGACCGCTTATGTCTTTGAACGACGAAATGCACAGCGTCGAGGAACTGCTCGACACCGCTCTGGAACTCTTCATGGAGCTGGCCTCCGACAACCTGCCGGAGCAGGAGATTGCCCGCTTCAATCAGGAGTTCAACGATCGCGGCCTGCTGGCGGAAACCGATCCGGCCGATGACTGGGAAGCGGACGTGGGATTCGAAGTCAGCGACGCCGACTATGCCGAAGTCTGGATCGGGCTTGGCAACGAGCAGGAAGAGTACGAGCACCTGTTCGCCCGCATGCTGCTCTCCCGCCGTGTTGACGAGAAGTTCTGCCACATCGAATGGCTGCCCCAATAATTCCGGATCCCGATGATCCCAGCCACTACGTCTGGGAGCCAGAGCCGGAGCCCGACCCCGTGCGTCCCGCCCTCGCCAGACGCCTGCTGAGCGGGCTCGGCAAACTGCTGCTGGCGGCGCTGCTCAGCACCATCGTCTCGGTGGCATTGCTGCGCTTTATCGATCCGCCCATGTGGACCTGGCGCCTCGAGCGGGCGCTGTTTCCACCGGCCAAGGTGGCCGAGGTCAAGCATGACTGGGTGCCGCTCGAGCAGATCTCCCGCGAGCTGCAACTGGCGGTGATCGCCGCCGAAGATCAACGCTTTGCCGAGCACAATGGCTTCGACATGGATGCCATCAGCTCGGCGCTCAAGCACAATCAGCACAGCGAACGGGTGCGCGGTGCCAGTACCCTCAGCCAGCAGACCGCCAAGAACCTCTTCATGTGGAGCGATCGCAGCTTCCTGCGCAAGGGGATCGAGGCCTGGTTCACTCTGTTGATGGAGCTGGGCTGGGACAAGTCCCGCATTCTCGAGATGTACCTGAATATCGTGGAGTTCGGGCCCGGCATCTACGGCGCCGAGGCCGCGGCCAGGCACTACTTCGGCAAGCCGGCCGCCCGCTTGACCCGCTATGAGGCCTCCCTGCTGGCCGCCGCCCTGCCCAATCCCTGGCGCTACCGGGTCAAGCCTCCTTCACCCTACGTCCAGCAGCGCTCGGCCTGGATCCGCCGTCAGATGGGCCAGCTGGGTCAGATCACCCTCAACAAGGTGCATCAGGCCGATTGACGAGCTGGCCGCCAAGGCTCAACTGCCGGCGGCCGGATCGTCTGCCGGCGGGCCCAGATGGCCGCCGATGGTGCCCCGATGCAGCGGCAGATAGTGCCACCACCAGGCCTCTCGCCGCCGTTTGATCTGCTGTCGTCTTGTCCGTCGTTTCATGGCACCTCTCCCTTGCCCTCGCCCCCTTCAACCATACCCCTTTGCCTGCGCCCTTGCCCAGACCCGGCGCACCATGGCCACTGGTCTGGCCGCCACCGCCAATAATTGCTACAGTAGCGAACCTCGATGTATCTGGAGTGATTTCATGGAACAGCGTACCCCGGATCAACTGGTCGAATGGGCCTATGATCAGTTTCTTGAGCAGGCCGCAGACATGCTGGCCCCCGAACAAATCGTCGACATCACCCTGGAGTTCGAACAGCGTGGCGCCGTCGAGGCGACCCTGCCCAACGCCGACTGGTCAGCCGAACTCGGTGTGCCGGTCGACATGGAGCGCTGGGTCGAGGTGTGGGTCGGCTTGCTGGATCATCAGGAGGAGTTTGAGGTGATTTTTGCCACCTTCCTGCTGCCCCGCCATCTCAATGAGCACGATGTCCATGTGCGCTGGCACCGCCAGCAACAGGCATGAAAAAGGCGCCCTCGGCGCCTTTCTCTTTTCTGCAGAGCCCCTCAGGGGCGGGCCGCAATGGCCTTGACCAGACAGCGGCGGCACCAGCAGGCGCTGGCCTCCCCCATGGGCAGGGCCGGCAACTGGCTGCACCAGCACTCGGCGATGGTCGCGCCAGCTGACACGGCGCAGAATGCCGGCTCACCGCAGCCGGGGCAGCGGTGGGTGCTGGTTGAACCATCCAGCTGCGCCATTACCGCCAGCTGGGCATCACTGTCCATGGCGGACCAGCGACCTATCTCGGTCAGGGTACGGCCACAGCCAAGACAGAGGCCGTCTTTTGCCTGGCAATGGCCAATGCAGGGGCTCGGCACTTATTCGCCATCCGGCGCGTTATCGGCAGCCACGAGCGTGATGCAGTTGTCCTCGAGCACAATCTTGCCCTGCTTATAGAGGCCGCCGATGGCCTTCTTGAAGGTGCCCTTGCTCATGCCGAGCAGCTTGTAGATGAGCTCGGGTTCGCTCTTGTCACCCACCGCCAGGCTGCCGCCCTGCTTCTTGAGGCGGGCCAGGATCAGCTCGCCGGCATCATCCATCCGCGCCATGCCCGGCTTTTGCAGGGTCAGGTCCAGCTTGCCGTCGTCACGCACCTGCTTGACCCAGGCGGTCAGCGGCCGGCCCGTGGTGACCCGGCCGAACACCTCGTTCTTGAACAGCATGCCGGCGTATTCGCCGTTGACGATCGCCTTGATGCCGAGCGGCGTGCGCTCGCCGGGCAGGGCAGTCACTTCGTCACCCGCCTTGAAGGGGGGCTTGTCGGTGCGCAGGAACCGCTCGAGGCGGCTGGTGCCCACCATGCGGCCCTCGTGATCGAGCATCAGCCGCACCAGATAGACGTGACCTACCTGCATCGGTTTGTTCTGCTCACGGGTCGGCACGAACAGATCCTTCTTCATGCCCCAGTCGAGGAAGGCGCCGATCTTGTTGGCATTGACCACCTTGAGGCCGACGATGTCGTCCACCATGGCAAACGGCTTGTCGGTGGTGATCACCGGCTCGCAGTCGGCATCCAGATAGAGGAAGACCTTGACCTCACTGCCCTCGGCCACCCCTTCCGGCAGTTGGCGTTTGGGCAGCAGCAGCTCGCCATATTCGTCGGCCGCAAGCCAGGCGCCGCGCTCTTCGAGCTCGACTACGGTAAGGGTGTTCATCTTGCCAATCTGTAGCATGGTGTTCTCTTCTTTCATTGTCCGGATGGCCAATCTTTCATTGTCCGTATGGGCGCGCATGTTACCCCAAGAGCGGTAACAGGGCCTAGTCCCTTGCCCTCTTCGCGGGTGATTTTCAGGGCCTTTTGGCAGCGTCACGGCGATATAATCGCCAGTCAGCCGCCCTTTAGCTGCAAATAACCCCACTTTTGGGTAGACTTCGCCGCTGTCAAAATCCAGAGGAACTGTCGATGAATCCATCCACTCGTACCCGTCATCTCAATCAATGGATCCAGACCCACAGTGGGCAGGACATGACCTACCCGGCGCTGCACGGCTTTTTGTGCGCTCGCCTGGTAGGGCCGGATGCCCCTGACTGGCAGGCCCCGCTGGCCGGTCTGTTGCCCCATGACGCCGAGCTGGATGAGAAGAGCCGCGACGCGCTGCACCATCTGATCGCCGAGCTGGAAACCCAGGCCGATGAGGCCCAGCTCGCCCTGCCGAGCCAGTGCCGCCTCTCCACCGAGAGTCCGGAACAAGTCTTCGAGCAGAGTCATCCGCTCGGTCAGTGGTGCTACGGCTTCAGCCAGGGCTTTGCCACCTGGCCCAAGCCCGAGGATCTGAACGACCCGACCACCCAGTACCGCTTCAGCCTGGCCGCCGAGCTGAGCCTGTTTCGCGACAGACCCATGGCGCAGATGCTGCATTCGGCCGCCGGCAGCGACCTCCCCTTCATGGAGTTCTGCAAGCGCCAGCGCCAGAACATGAAGACCGCCCTCAACCAGTTGCTGCAACTGGACGAGTATCAGGCCGTGCCGAGCACGGAGCAGACGCTGGACAGCCAGCAGGCCGAGCAGTGGCAGCAGTGGTTCGAACTGGCCGATGCCAGTCGCGATCCGCACAGCCGTCTCGGCTGGTTTGACAAGGTGATCGCCGACGCAGAGCCGCTGTTCGACGCCGCCTTCTGGCAGCAGATTGCCGGCCATGGCTGGAGTGCCCACGAGGCGCGCCCGCTGCTGGCCGCCCGGGCCGGGCGGGCCGACTGCCTGCTGCGTCTCGGCCGGCTGGAACAGGCGCGCAGCGAATATCTGGCGCTGCTCGAGCTGTGCGTGGCCGACGAGCTGGGTTGCCGCTATCCCCTCTCCAGCCTCTATGCCCTGCAAGGGGACTGGCAGGCGCTGCAGGCATTGCTGGTGCGCTTTGATGAAGCCTCCAGCTGGCTGCTCTACAACAAGGCGCTGATGACATTTGTCTGCGCGGGGGCCGAGGCCGCGCAGCCGCTGCTGAGCGCCGCCATCAAGGCCAACGCCCATGTACCGGCCTGTCTGCTGGGCCAGCGCAAGCTGCCCAAACAGGAGCCCCACAGCTGGCAGGCGGGCAGTCGCGACGAAGCGGCGCTCTACACCCTGCAAAGCCGCGAGGCCTGGCTCAAGCACAACGCCTTGATCTGGCTGCGCAAAGGCTGAGCCCGCAGCCACAAAACCAGCCTCGAACAGACCCGGTTGCGGCGGAGGACGTGCGCAACCGCACATTTCTCTGGTGCATGTTCAGACAAACGGCCTTGTGTTACGTATCATCAAGGTCAAAGTATCAAGAGAAACTGCACCCGATGCAGCCGTCACAGCAGGATGTCATATGTCAAAGATCATAGAGCTGCTTGCCCACTATCCCCCCTATCAGCTGGTTCACGCCGCCGAGATGGTGCGCGACACCTTTGAGCAGTTTTACCAGCAGCGCTATCAGCTGACGGTGCCCCAATGGCGCCTGATGATGGTGCTCGGCCCCAACTACCCCATCAGCCAGAAAGAGCTGGTCGAGGCGAGCGGGATGGACAAGGTGCGGATCTCCCGCGAAATTCACCGGCTGGTGGAAAAAGGGATCCTGTTCACCGAGAGCAGCGAGCACGACAAGCGGGTCAGCCTGGTCTCTTTCACCCAGGCGGGGCTCACCCTGTTCCAGCAGCTCAAGACCGAAGCGGGCAGCTGGCAGCACACCCTCACCGACTACCTGCCGGCCGAGGCGCGTCAATCCATTCGTCTGCACCTGCAAAGCGTCAGCGACGCCATCGAACAACTTCACCTGCTGGATAGCGAGCGCCCCTCATGAACCTGAACAACTTTGCCACCATGGACGTCAACATGCTGCTGAGCCTGGTCAACATGCAGCTGCGTGATCGCTTCGATGATCTCGATGATCTCTGCAAGTCGCAGGATCTGAGACAAGGAAGCGCTGGTCGCCAGGCTGGCCAGCGGCGATTTCCACTATCAGGAAGATCAGAAGCAGTTCAGATAGGGATCCGGATCACAACCCGGCCCATGCCGCTGGCTCCGGCGGCAAAAGCTGCTATGGTGATGGCTAACCCGGTCAACTGACCTGCGGCAAGAGGTATGGATACATCTTGCTGTCACAGACCGCGGTTAGCCTTCTACTCACCAGCCGCAGCCAAGGATGACCCATGATGTTCCTGACCCGCCCAACCAGCCTGATCACCCTCTGTGCCCTGCTGATGATCAGCCTCTTCTCACCGCGCCTGCCCGACAGCACCGAGCAGTGGCTCACCACCCTGCTGCTGGGCTCTCTGGTGGCGGTCTGCCTGATGGTTGGCAGCGGCTGTCGCCGCTTTCTGCGGGATTGACCTGCCCAGCCCCAGTGGCCACGCAAGGCCCCAAAATAGACAACGCAGCCCGAGGGCTGCGTTGTCGCTTTCTGACGCCAGGCACATTGCCATCTTGATCAGAGTGCCAGGGTCTCCAGCTGACCTTTGGCCTGCTCGATGCCCTTGGCCTGGGCATCCGGGCCCATGCCCATGCCTTCGGCGTAGATGAAGTCCACGTCCTTGATGCCGATGAAGCCCAGCACGGTACGCATGTAGGGGGTCACCAGATCGGTGGCGCTGCCGACGTGCATGCCACCGCGGGGGCTGATCACCAGGGCGCGGGTGTTTTCCACCAGGCCGACCGGACCGGTTTCAGTGTAACGGAAGGTGACGCCGGCGCGGGCCACCAGATCGATCCAGTTTTTCAGCTGGGTCGGAATGTTGAAGTTGTACATGGGGGCCGCAATCACCACCAGATCGCTCGCCTTCAATTCGGCGATCAGCTCGTCAGACTGTGCCAGCACGGCCAGCTGACGCTCATTGAGGTTCTCACCACCGCGCAGGCCAGAAGCCAGCTCGCCATCCAGTACCGGCAGGTTCAGGGCCGCCAGATCACGCACAGTGACGGTGTCGGACTGATGGTCGGCCAGAAAGCCGTCGATCAGGGCGTTGGATTGGGAATATTGGCCCAGGATGCTGGACTTGAGTACGAGGATATTGGCCATGGTGAAACTCCATTTGGTTGTCGGTTGAACAGCTGTGCTGTCGATGGAGGTCACTCTAAACATTGGGCTTCTATACAGATAGCGAAAATAGATGCTCAACTTATTCAAAATATTTGATGTTAGCTCACTCTCTCGCCAGCCACCGCTCCCCCGCCCCGCCAAGGCTTGGCAGAACAAACGATTGCCGTTATGATCCGCCGCACTTTTTTCAGCGTTCCGGATCCCATGACACCCTCGCGCAGGCACTCTCCCTTTGCCGGTGCAGTCTGGATGATGGTAGCGGGCCTCTGCTTCGCCGCCGTCAACAGCCTGAGCCAGTATGTCAGCTTCAAGCTCGGCCTTCCTTCGACCCAGGTCGCCTTCCATCAATATCTGATTGCCCTGGTCTGCCTGCTGCCCTGGCTCATTCGTCACGGTCTGCGCCAGTCGCTGATGACTAACCAGCTGCGGCTGCACCTGCTGCGGGTCGCCCTGGCGGTGGTCGGCATCCAGTTCTGGCTGTGGGCGCTGGCGGTGCCCGTTCCCATCTGGCAGGGCATCGCGCTGCTGATGACCTCGCCGCTGTTCGCCACCCTGGGTTCCGCTCTCTTTCTCAAAGAGCAGGTGAGCCGGGCCCGCATTCTGGCAACCCTGGCCGGTTTTGTCGGCGCCATGCTGATCCTGGCCCCCTGGACCGACGATTTCAGCTGGGCCTCCCTGCTGCCGGTGGCGGCGGCCCTGTTCTGGGCCGGCTACTCCTTGCTGGTGCGCTATCAGGCGGCGAGCGAGTCGTCCCACACCATCGTCGTCTACCTGCTCATCTTCAGCACCCCGTTCAACGCCATGCTGGCGCTGCCGGAGTGGCAGTGGCCGAGCGAAACCCAGTGGCTGCTGGTGGCTGCCTCCGGCGTACTGTCGGCACTGGCCCAGATGTCCATCGCCCGCGCCTACAGCGTGGCCGAGGCCTCGTTCGTGCAACCCTTTGATTTTGCCAAGCTGCCGATGAACGTGCTGGCCGGCTGGCTGGTGTTTGGCTGGGCGCCGCCCGGTCGATTGTGGCTCGGGGCCGCCATCATCATCGGCGCCATCACCCTGCTCACCCATCTGGAGCAGCGCGCCCACAAATCCGTTTCCTGAGGTACGCCATGCGTGCCTCTTTTTTTGCCCGCTATTCGCGCAATAGCGGCCATCAACCATCACTCACGACATCAGGAGAGATCACATGTTTGGAACCGCTACCCGCCCCGGCGCCACCCGCGCCCTGCTGCTCGGCTCCGGCGAACTTGGCAAGGAGGTCGCCATCGAGCTGCAACGCTTCGGCATCGAGGTGATCGCCGCCGACCGCTATGCCGATGCCCCCGCCATGCAGGTGGCGCACAGCGCTCATGTGCTGGACATGCTGGACGGCGCCGCCCTGCGCGCCCTGGTCAACGAGGTCAAACCGGACCTGATCATTCCCGAGCTTGAAGCCATCGCCACCGATACCTTGGCCGCCCTGGAGCAGGAGGGGGTCAAGGTGGTGCCAAACGCCCGCGCCACCCAGCTCACCATGAACCGGGAGGGGATCCGCCGGCTCGCCGCCGAGACGCTGGGCCTGCCCACCTCCCCCTACCGTTTTGCCCAGAGCAAGGAGGAGTTCGTCGCCGCCGTTGACACCATCGGCCTGCCCTGCGTGGTGAAGCCGGTGATGAGCTCGTCCGGCAAGGGCCAGAGCGTGCTGCGCGATCTCGCCAAGCTTAACGAGAGCTGGACCTATGCCCAGGAGGGCGGTCGCGCCGGTCGCGGCAAGGTGATCGTCGAGGGTTTTGTCCCCTTCGAGTACGAGATCACCCTGCTTACGGTACGTGCCGTCGACGGCATCCACTTCTGTCAGCCCATCGGCCATCGGCAGGAGGATGGCGACTACCGCGAATCCTGGCAGCCGCAAGCCATGAGCGAACTGGCGCTGGCCCGCTCCAAAGAGGTAGCAGCCAAGGTGGTTGAGGCGCTGGGCGGCTACGGCCTGTTCGGGGTCGAGCTCTTCATCAGGGGTGACGAGGTGTGGTTCAGCGAAGTCTCGCCGCGCCCCCACGACACCGGCATGGTGACCCTCATCTCCCAGGATCTCTCCGAGTTCGCCCTGCACGTGCGCGCCATTCTGGGGCTGCCCATCGGCACCATCACCCAGTACGGACCGAGCGCCTCCGCCGTGGTGCTGCGCGAAGGTCACAGCCAGGACATCCGCTATCAGGGGATTGGCGAAGCATTGGCCCTGGTACCGGGTGCCCAGCTGCGTCTGTTTGGCAAGCCGGAGATCGCCGGTCGCCGCCGGCTCGGCGTGGCGCTGGCCCGGGCTGAAGATTGCCTCACCGCCGTCGAGCAGACCAAAGCCGTGGCCGCCAGGGTGGACGTGCTCTTCTGACCACTGTTTTTTGTCTCGCACAAACAAACGTTTGCCTACGTGATCCGGCGCAAGGGGCATGGTAATGCCCCTTTTGCATTGAGGCGCCTCGCTTATAATCCCCCCTTCACCTATGTCAGGAGTACAAGATGTTAACTGCCGTGATCTTCGATATGGATGGTGTTCTGATCGACTCGGAACCCTTTTGGCAACGGGCCCAGATGGCCGTGTTCTCCGAGCTGGGACATCCCCACACGGTGGAAGACTGCGAATCGACCATCGGCGTGCGTATCGATCAGCTGGTGGCCCACTGGTATCGCCTGCGCCCCTGGAGTGGCCCCAGCCAGGAAGAGGTGGTGCAGCGCATCCTGGATCGGGTCAACGCGCTGATCCTCTCTGAAGGTCAGGCCAAGGCCGGCGTGCTGGAAGCGCTCGATCTCATCGAGGCGCAAGGCCTCAAGGTGGGTCTGGCCACCTCCTCCCCCTTTGCCATGGTGGAAGCGGTGCTCGGCAAGCTCGGCATCCGCGATCGCTTCCTGGCGGTTCACTCCGCCGAGGTGGAGCGCTTCGGCAAGCCGCACCCGGATGTCTATATCCACGCCGCCGAGAAGCTGGGGGTGGAGCCGGTGCATTGTCTGGCCATCGAAGACAGCTTCACCGGCCTGCTGGCAGCCAAGGCGGCCTCCATGAAGGCGCTGATCGTACCCGACCCCGCGCTGGTGGGCGATCCCCGTCTGGCTATTGCCGATCACCAGCTCTTCTCCCTGAGCGAGCTGGATGCCGAGATGCTGGCCAACTGGGTCAAGTAAACAGCACGCAGGTGCTGCCGGAGTGACCTCCTGCCTCCCTTGATCCCGGTCATAAACGTGCGCTTGCTCGCGGTCAGGACAGTGCGAACCAACTAGAATCAGGGGAGAGAGGCGGCCCACGGGCCCGAGGAGGTCATCATGATCGAGTACACCAGCAAGCGCATCGTCTGCCCCCACTGTGGCCATCATACCCGGGTCGAGCTGGATGCCAGCCAGGGGGATCAGGAGTTCTACGAGGATTGCATGGCCTGCTGCAACCCCATCCACCTGCGACTGCACCGGGATGAGGCGCGCGACTGCCTGCAACTGTTTGTGGACGCAGACGACGAACAGATGTTCTGACTGCGAGTGAACCCACCCACAAGATCGCCAAGGGCCTGCATGATGCAGGCCCTTATTCTATGGCAAATGGCCGGGGGCACATTGGTTGGTCAACTTATCCCGGCTGACGGGCCGCCAGTACCCGCTCCACCGTGTCGACGATGGCCTGAGTCTGGGGGTCAATCTCGATGTTGGTGTGCCAGCCGGCTTTGACCCAACCCAGGTTGGTGCGAGCCAGCGTCTCAGGAATGAGATTGACGCAGAACTCGTTGCCGCGCACCTCACCCACCGTCAGGCTGATACCGTCGATGCCGATGTAACCCTTGGTCAGCACGTATTTCATAAGCGTTGGGGCGAGGCGATACCACACCTGCCGGTTGTTGGGGGTATCGATGACCGACACCACCTGTGTGGTGCCCATGATGTGGCCGGACATGGCGTGGCCACCAATCTCGTCGCCAAAGCGGGCGGCCCGCTCCACGTTGACCTTGTCTCCCGGCTGCAGCTGACCGAGGTTGGTGAGGCGCAGGGTCTCCTGCATCAGATCGAAGCTGACCAGCTCCCCCTCGACCCGGGTGACGGTCAGGCAGCAGCCGTTGTGGGCCACGGAGGCGCCCAGCGCCAGCCCCTCGCCCCAGGCCGGGCTCGGCATGCGGATCACGTGGGTACGAAAGTTGGGCAGCTCGTCGATGGCCACCAGTTCGGCGGTCCCCTGTACTATGCCGGTGAACATGTCTCGTCTCCTGCTACGAAAAAAGGCAGGGTAACCTCGCCACACGACCCAGACAAGCGCAACCGCTGACAAGCAGGCGGCCGATCGCTATAGTGACGGCATTCAAACCAGCGCTGACAAGGAAATAAAAATGCAGGTATATCAATGCTGTGAGGCCATTCGCATCGCCTACAACCAGATTGGCTCCGGGGAGCAGGGCTATGTGCCGCAGGCCATTGCCGCCACCATCAGGGCGCTCAACGCCGTGGCATCGGACGAGCGGGTGCCGGCAGATCTGCGCGAACAGGCCGCCTACGCCGCCGCCAATCTGCTGATCAGCGATCACGAGGACGCCTGATCCGGCCCTTGCGCCAAACGTTTCGTCCCGGATGAATTTCAGGCTAGAATGACCCCCCCGCACTTTGCATTCCCGTTTCGGGAGTGCAAAGGCCCTTCCCGCTACCCGTTCTTTTTACGCTTTATCTGATCCACTCGGAGGTGTCAGTGCAACGTTATTGGTCCGAGGCGAGGCAACTCGTTCGTCTAGCCAGTCCCATTCTGGTGGCCCAGGTGGCCCAGGTCGCCATGAGCTTCGTCGATACCGTGATGGCGGGCCAGGTCAGCGCCGTGGATCTTGCGGCGGTGTCGGTGGCCTCCAGTTTCTGGCTGCCGATCATCTTGCTGACCCAGGGCATCATCATGGCCCTCACTCCCATCGTTTCCCAGCTCAACGGGGCCCGCAAGCGGGACGAGGTACGTCCGGCGGTCCATCAGGGCTTCTGGCTGGCGCTGATGGTGATCCCGATCGCCATGCTGGCACTCTATTTCAGCCCGCTGGCGCTGCAGCTCATGGACGTGGATCCGGTGATGGCCGCCAAGACCACCGGCTTTTTGCACGCCATCATGTGGGGCCTGCCCGCCTTCGTGATGTTTCAGGTGCTGCGCAACTTCAGCGAAGGGCTCTCCCACACCATGCCAACCATGGTGATCGGCTTCGTGGGGCTGGCGGTCAATATTCCCGCCAACTATGTCTTCATCCACGGCCACCTCGGCATGCCGAAACTGGGCGGGGTCGGTTGCGGCGTGGCTACCGCCATCGTGCTGTGGGCCATGCTGCTGGCGATGATCGTCTATGTGAAGCTCTCCTCCCACTTCAAGGAGATCAACCTGTTCTCCCGGCTCGCGCGCCCCAACGGCAGCCGGATCTGGCGCCTGTTCCGGTTGGGCTTTCCCATCGCCATGGCCATCTTCTGCGAGGTAACCCTGTTTACCGTGGTGGCCCTGATGCTGGCCCCCTTCGGTGCAGAGACGGTGGCGAGCCACCAGATAGCCCTCAACTTCTCCAGCCTGGTGTTTATGCTGCCCTTGTCGATTGGGGTGGGTGTCACCATCCGGGTCGGCCACAGCATCGGCGAGGGTCAGCCCGCGCACGCCCGTGTCGCCGCCCGCACCGGCCTGATGCTGGGCATGGCGGTGGCTGCCGGTACCGCCGCCCTCACCGTGCTGCTGCGCGAGCATATCGCCAGTATCTACACCGACGACCTGCAGGTGATCACCCTCGCGGCCATACTGCTGTTCTTCGCCGCCATCTATCAGATCTCCGACTCGGTACAGGTGGTGGCCGCAGCCGCTCTGCGCGGTTACAAGGACACCAAGGCGATCTTCTACGTCACCATCGTCGCCTACTGGGGCCTCGGACTACCCACCGGCATGATCCTGGGCCTGACCGACTGGGTGGTGCCACGCATGGGGCCGCAGGGCTTCTGGATCGGTTTCATCGTCGGTCTGACCGGCGCCGCCCTGATGCTGGGAGCCCGGCTGCGCTACATCTATGGCCGCTTTGCCAGCCCGGAGGCCTGCAGCGCCCTCTCCAAGGCGCAATAGGGCAAACTCGCCTGCAAAATCAACAGGCTGCGCAAGAACTGGGCAAACAGTCTGCTTTGTGCGTGCGGCCTGTTGACAGCCTTGGGGGGCATGGGTAGTATGCCGACCACGCCAGCAGTGCTGGTGTGGTGAAACGGGTTTCTGACCCGGTTTGCAAAGTGGGTTTATAGCTCAGTTGGTTAGAGCACTACCTTGACATGGTAGGGGTCGTTGGTTCGAATCCAATTAAACCCACCACTTTTCCGTGATGCGTCCTTAGCTCAGCTGGTTAGAGCACCACCTTGACATGGTGGGGGTCGGTGGTTCGAATCCACTAGGACGCACCATCATGGAAACCTGTTATGCGTCCTTAGCTCAGCTGGTTAGAGCATCACCTTGACATGGTGGGGGTCGGTGGTTCGAATCCACTAGGACGCACCATAACAGTTTGAATAAGTTGCAGGAATTGAGTGTGAGCTGATGGCTCAAGCACAGATGTGGGTTTATAGCTCAGTTGGTTAGAGCACTACCTTGACATGGTAGGGGTCGTTGGTTCGAATCCAATTAAACCCACCACTCCCCCGCAATCAGATAAAGTCGCCTCGCGCACCCTGCGTCCTTAGCTCAGCTGGTTAGAGCATCACCTTGACATGGTGGGGGTCGGTGGTTCGAATCCACTAGGACGCACCAGATTAGAAAAGCCCGCTCCTCGAGCGGGCTTTTTGCATTTCCCCTTTCCTGCTTCTCGCGGCATCCTCACGGCCGAACCCGCCATACGCTCAACCGTGTCCGGCAGGTCAACCGCTCCCCTCTCCACGCCGCTCAGAAGAGATCGAGCTGTTGACCGCAGATCCGCTCGAACGACTCGCCGATAAAGGGGAGGATCGCATCGGCAATGGGTTTGAGCTGCTTGTCGATGTAGTGCTCGTAGTCGATGGCACTGCGCCGGTATTCCAGCGGCTCGGGGCCATTGAGAGTCATCAGGTAGGCGATGGAGCCCCTGTGCTGGTAGCGCTGGGGCAGGCCGCGGCGTAAGTTCTCCTCGTCCGCCAGACGCGCCGCCCGCACATGGGGTGGCACGTTCTTCTGGTACTCCTCGAGTTTTTGGCGCAGCCGCTTGCGATAGACCAAGAGCTCGTCGTGCTGGCCGGCCCGGGTCTCGTCCACCATGGTGCGCACATAACCGCTGGGATCCTGGTCGTGAAACACCATTTCATAGAGGCGGGTCTGAAACGCCTTGGCAAGGGGCGTCCAGTCGGTGCGCACCGATTCGAGCCCCTTGAACACCAGTTGCTCCTCTTCGCCTGCCTGATGGCCTGCCACCAGCCCCGCATAGCGCTTCTTGCTCCCCTTCTCCAGCCCGCGAATGGTGGGCATCAAGAAGCGGCGATAGTGGGTCTCGTACTGGATCTCCAGATAGCTCGGCAGGTTGAACTCGCGCTTGATCAGCGCAGCCCAGTTGTCGTTGATCATCTTCGCCAGCCGCCGGCCGATTTCGTCCGCCTGCTCGGGGCTGGCATCCCGCCCCAGGTGCACGAAGGTGGAGTCGGTGTCACCATAGATCACCTCGAAACCCTCCCCTTCGATCCACTCCCGGGTCTGCTGCATGATACCGTGACCGCGCAAGGTGATGGAGGAGGCAAGCCTTGGGTCGTAGAAGCGGCAGCCCCCCGAGCCCAAGACCCCGTAGAAGGAGTTCATGATGATCTTGATGGCCTGGGAGAGCGCCTTGTTGCTGGCAGCCTTGGCCCGATCCCGCGCCGCCCACAAGGTGGCGATGAGATCCGGCAGGAAGTGGCGCTCGCGGGAGAACATGGCGCCGCGAAAGCCCGGAATGGCGTGCTCAGGATGCTGCAGCCCCTCGATGAGCCCCATGGGGTCGATGCAGAAGGTGCGGATGATGCTGGGATAGAGGCTCTTGAAATCGAGCACCAGCACGTGGCGATAGAGGCCGGGTTTGGAGTCCATCACATAGCCGCCAGGGCTTGCCAGCCCGCCGTCGGCCGGCAGATTGGGCGCCACGTAGCCGCCGCGATGCAGCCGCGGCAGGTAGAGATTGGTAAACGCCGCCACCGAGCCCCCTACCCGGTCCAGCTCAAGGCCGGTTAGGGAGGCACGCTCGATGGCAAAGGGGATGAGGTGGCAGAAATCGAAGATCTCCCACACCAACCGGCAATCCTCCAGGTTGTAGCGGGCCAGCGCCTCCTTGTCGGAGTGGAACAGCTCGGTGATCTTCTCCCCCCGGTTGGCCACATCCTCGATATCCTTGCCGCGGCCGAGCAATTCGCTTGCCACCGCATCCAGGCTGTAGCTCGGGAACTGCCAGGTGGCGCTTTTGAGGGTGTCGATGCCATCCAGCACCATGCGCCCGGGAATGATGACGCTGCCGCTCTGGGGGTCATTGCGCGATGATCGCCAGAAGCAGAGCTCGTGGCCGCGCCCCAGCCGCAGCCGCCGCTTGTTGAGCTCGGCGCGGCGCAGCAGCAGGCGAAAATCGAAGTTGACCACGTTCCAGCCGATGACCAGATCCGGGTCGTGCCGCACAAACCAGCGCTCCAGCGCACTCAGCAGGGCGCTTTCGTCCGCCACCCATTCGACCTGGGTCCCCCAGCTGTCGGCATCCGCCTCCGGCGTTCCGATCATGATGACTCGCGCATCCTCTTCGCTATAGAGCCCCACCGAGAAGAGCGCCCCGTCCATGGCACACTCCACGTCCAGCGACACCCAGGAGAGGGTCGGCGTCACCGCCTGCGGTGCGCAGCGCGCCTCGTTTACCTCCCAGTAGCCGTGCTTGCCCCCTTTCTTGAGGGTGCGCCCCTCGAAGCGCACGCCGGCGGTGATGAAACGCTCCATCAGATAGCGCTCCGGCAGCCGGATATCCGCCTCGAAGTGCTCCAGCCCGCGGATGAGCAGCAGCTCGATGGCACGGTGAAAGGAGCTCAAGGTGGCAAAGTAGCAGCCCACAACGGCGCGGCCGTCAAAGGTGTGCATCGGCAGGCGGCGAAACCGCCCGCTCACCCCGGCCCCCTTGAACAGCTCGGCGGCTTCTTCCATATGGCTTTGTGGCAGGAAGAAGACAGGCTCCTGTCCTGGCACCACCAGTCGCACCGGCCCCTGTGCACTCCAGAGCCACATCACGATCTCGGTGTGTTCGCCTTGTCCGTTGCGACCACGCACATCCCGCCCGTGACGGGTCAGGATAAAGCCATCGAGTGGCAGAGTAACGGGGGGAACAGGCTGGATCTCGGTCATGCAGGCTACTGGGGTCAACGCTGGGATGGAACCATTGTACGTTCATACAGTGCTTTGCTGCAATCAGCACGCCCAGCCGCCATGGCCACGCAGGCTGCGAGTCACACCGCAAACTGGTAAGCTCGGGCAGAGTCGCAGCTACTGCCGGTGGTGGCTTTATTCGCCACGCTTTTATCACCCACTCTTTACCCGACATCAGGAGGTCATGGTGGCGCTCTACTCTCTGCTGGATCAGCTGGCCATTCCCTATCAGCGCATCGATCACGCCCCCGTCTTCACCTGCGAGGAAGCCAGCCGGCTGCTGCCCGACCTGCCCGCCGCCAAGACCAAGAACCTCTTTTTGCGCGACCCGAAAAGCGAGCGGCTGTTTCTGGTGGTGACGCCGGAAGAGAGCCGGGTCGATCTCAAGGCACTGGCAACCGCCCTTGGCGTCAAGCGGCTGAGCTTTGGCTCGCCAGAGCGGCTCGAGGCAGTGCTTGGCCTCACCCCGGGTTCGGTCACCCTGCTCGCCATGGTGCGCGACAGGGAAAAAGCGGTGGAGCTGGTGGTGGATGAAACGATCTGGCAGGCCGAGCGGGTGCAGTGCCACCCGCTGGTCAATACCGCCACCCTGCTTATCCGCCTCGACGACGTGCGCCGCCTGCTGGCCCACCTCGACCGGGAGACCACCGTCATGCGGCTGCCGGTCGTGAGCGACTGACCTAGAAATGAGGGAAGCATAGACACCCCGGCGTCATACCCCTTCCCTGATTAATCGAGTCAGCAGCCCTCTTGTGGCGGTTGTTGCCGCGATCGTGCCCGGATCACTTAAACCATTGCTCAGCTGCACAATTCATGCTGTGATCCGGCCCAATTACCCGGCCCTGAGGTCGCAGCGCCGTTCCCGGCAGGAAGAGCCCACACCCTTGATGCAGAGTCTGTTTTCCTCGGCCCAGTTGCTGAGTCTGGTGCTGTTCGTCAGCCTGTCGCACATCGGGGTTGCGGCCATCTTCGCCTACCTGTGGCATACCCAGCGACCGCTGCGTTCCCTGCTCTACTGGTCGGCCAGCGAACTGGCCATCGCCGCCGCCTTTGGCTGCCTGCTGCTGCGAACCCTCACGGGGGATAGCTCCCTTGCCAATATCCTGCTTACCAACCTGCTGATCATCACCACCCCGCTACTTTATGAACGGGGGCTGCGCCATTTCTTTCGGCGCGAGGCCGACCGTTTCGGCTGGCTCTGCCCGCTTCTTGCCCTCGCCGGCTTCCTGCTCTTTGCTGTCACCGCCACACAGCTGCCGCAGGATGACATACACAGCCGGATCGTGGTGCTCTCCGGAGCCATCTCGCTGCAAATGTGCCTGCTGCTGTGGCAGCTCTGGCGCTATCAGCGACTGGCGCCCGCCTACCGGGTGCTGCGCTTTGCCATCTTGCTGCTCGCGCTGCAACTGGCTTTGCAGCTTATCAGGATGGCCAAGCATCAGTGGTGGCCGGAGTCGGCCGCCTCCAGCCTGACCGATCCCCTGCTCGGCCCGGTGATCCTGCTCAGCCTGCTCTTTACCATCGCCCGCAGCTTCATTTTGCTGAGCCTGGTGCACACCCGCCAGCAGCAGGCGCTGCTCGCCACCCAGCGCGAGCTGGAGCGGCGCGCCAACCTGGATGCCCTGACCGGACTGGACAGCCGCCACCATTTCGAGCAGCAGCTGGCGGCGCGCACCTGTCGCAGTGCCCGCCCCTGGCAACTGCTGCTCATCGACCTGGACAACTTCAAGCAGATCAACGACCGCCACGGTCACCCCGCCGGCGATGCCATGTTGCGGGCAGTGGGCCGGGTGATCCGGGAGAGCCTGCCGCCGGCGGGGCTGGCTGGTCGCCTTGGCGGCGACGAGCTGGCGCTGCTGGTGATGGAGACATCGCAAACGCTGCCGACCTGCTGCCAGACCCTGCAGCAGCGGGTAGCAGACGCCACCCGGCCGCTGGCCGGCGGCCCCATCAGCCTCAGCATCGGGTTGACTTCGCTGCAGCAGGGCGAGAGCTTCGAGCAGGCCTATCTGCGCGCGGATCGGGCACTCTATGCCGCCAAACAGGCCGGTCGCCAGCGCGCCTGCATCCAGGAGCCGCACCACAGCGAGCCCAGGCTGCTGTGGCCCCTGGCCACCCAGACCTGATGCGACCCCTCATCGAATGCCGGGCCGCTCGGCTGACCGATGCCCCCGCCTACCGCCGCTATGTGGCCGAGTGTGGCGCCGCCGGGTTGCCGCTCTATCAGGTGGCGCAATTCGACCCGGATCAGTGGCTGCAGTACCTGCTCGCCCATGCCGATGGGCTGCATCTGCCGCCGGGCTACCCACCCACCACCACCTATTTTGCCCTCGAAGGGGAAGAGATCCTCGCCACCTTGCGCCTGCGCCACGGCGACAACCCTGCTACCCACCAGTGGCTCGGCCATATCGGTTATGAGACTCGCCCCACCCGCCGGGGTGAAGGCGTCGCCCGCACCCTGCTCGGCTGGCTGCAGCGCCATGTGCTGAGCGAGCCCGTGCTCATCAGCTGTGACGAGGCAAATCCCACCTCGCTCAAGGTCATTGCCGCCGCCGGCGGGCAATGGCTGGATCGCCGCTACCATACTGGCGATCGCTGCTGGATCCGATTTTACCGACTGGTCCCGGGCCAGGGCTGAGCGGCAGACAATAAAAAAGAGCTCCAAAAGGCGCTCTTTTTTTACTGACCACGGCCACCATCAAGATCAGTAGCTGTCTTCCTCTTCGGCTTTCATCCTGGCCTGACGGGCCAACGCCTCCTCCTGGGCGCTCTCGATCTCGTGCAGCACTGAGTCGAGATCCACCTGCTCGCGGCTCTCCTCGAACAAGCCGGTCAGCTCGCTGTCCGGGGTCAGCTTGCCATCTTCATACAGGGCCCACATCTCCCGGGCGTAGCGGGTTTTGAGCAGCTCGGGGGCATACATGCCGTAGTAATTGCGCATGTTGTTGACGTCGCGCTCCAGCATGGCTTTGGCCTGGTTGTTGGCGGCGGCATCCACCACCTGGGGCAGGTCGATGATGACCGGGCCTTGGCTGTCCACCAGCACGTTGAACTCGGAGAGATCGCCATGGATGAGGCCGGCGCAGAGCATGCGCACCACATAACGGATCACCTTGGCATGGTCGATGACCGCCTGCTCGGCAGAGAGCGCCACGTCGTTGAGACGGGGGGCGACATTGCCCTCTTCGTCGGTGATGAGCTCCATCAGCAGCACGCCATCGAGGCAGACATAGGGCCTGGGCACCCGCACTCCGGCCGCCGCCAGTTTGAACAGGGCATCGACTTCGGTGTTCTGCCACACCTCTTCGTGCTGCTTGCGACCGTATTTGGAGCCTTTCTCCATGGCGCGGGCATCGCGACTGCCGCGCACCTTGCGCCCTTCCTGATAGACCACAGCCTGCTTGAAGCTGCGCTTGGATGCCTCTTTATAGACTTTGGCGCAGCGGATCTCGTCGCCGCAGCGCACCACATAGACGTCGGCCTCTTTGCCGCTCATCAGCCGGCTGATGACGTCATCGACCAGGCCGTCATCAACCAGAGGTTGGATTCGATTTGGAATTTTCATGGCCGCCCTTTTACCCTATTTGCGCATCAGAAGATAGCCCCTCCCGGGCCACTTGCCTATCCCTGTTTCCTGACGGCACCCAGCATGCCGGCAACCGCGATGATCCCGGTGCGATAACCCGCGCCGCCGGGTCGGCCGGCCTCACTCCCCGGGAGGGAGATCGCCACGGATCCGCTTAATGCCCTCTTCGTAGAACCCATCCGATCCTTGCTGGTGCTCCATGGTCTCGAAGATCTTGAGAAACCACATGTACTGCTCGGGATGCTGGCGCAGCTGCTGCTCCACCATACCGTTCATGGCACAGACATCGGCCACCAGATCCGCACCGGGATAGGGGTCGAAAGGCGGCTCGATCTCCAGCCGGTAGCAGCCCTCCTCCTCGTCATAACAGGCGAGAATGGGCACCGCCCTGGCGCCGGTCAGTTTCACCAGTTTGGGCAGGGCCGGCAGGGTCGCCTTGGGATGGCCGAAGAAAGGCACGAAGATGCTGGCCTCGCGGCCGTGATCCTGATCCGGCAGGTAGAAGAAGCTGGCGCCGCTGCGGATCGCCTTGATGGCCGGCTTGATGCCGACGCTGCGCTCATATACCTTGCCGCCCTTGGCCCGCTCACGGTTGATGTACCAGTCAAACACCTGATCCTTCGGGCTCTTCATCATGGTGCACATGGTCAGCCCCCGAATGGCGAAGTAGCGGCCGATCATGTCCACCGCCCAGGTGTGGGGCACCACCAGGATCACCGGCGGCCGGCGGCCCGCTCTGCCTCGATATGCTCCCAGCCACGCACCTTGACGCGGCTGGCCAGATGAGCGGCGCTGCGCAGGGTCAACTCGGCAAAACCCATGAAGGTCTTGAGACCGACCCGGATCGATTTGAGCAGCAGGGCCTGACGGCCTGCCTCGTCCAGCTCGGGAAAACAGATCTTGAGGTTGGTCTCGGCAATGTAGGCCTGCTTCTTTGACATTCGCAGCAGGGTGGGCGCCAGACGGTTGGCGAGCCGGTCGCGCAGGCCATGGGGCACCAGCGCCAGCAGACAGAGCAGACCGAGCGCCAGCCAGCTGCCCCACCAGCGCGGATGCAGCAGACGGGGATGAAATGAGGTATCAAAAACCGGATCGTGTGAGGACATGGCCGCCATCAAGTCATAGAAAATAAACGGTTATTTTAATTATCCTGACAAATTTTTCCACTTTGGCGGCCATGCCCCCGGCCACCGGGCTGGCCGGCAAGGAAGCCCTCCCCCATGACGGGTCACCATCGCCAACAAAAATGGCCCCGCAGGGCCATATGACATAAAGGCGTGTCGCCTCAGGGCAGCGGCTGCAAGCCACTGCGGATGCGCTGGATCCCCGCCTCATAGCGACCATCCAGGCCGACCTGATCCTCGCGGGTATCGAAGATCTTGAGGAACCACATGTACTGACCGGGGTCGCGGCAGAGCTGCTGCTGCACCATGTCGTTCATCCGGCAGGTGTCGGCCATCACATCCTCGGTGGGATAGTTGTCAAACGGCGCGTCGATCTCCAGCCGGTAGCAGTGATTGGCCTCGTCATAGCAGGCCAGCAAGGGCACCGCCTTGGCGCCGCTCACCTGCACCAGTCGTGGCAACGCCGGCAGCGTCGCCTTGGGGTGCCCGAAGAAGGGGGCAAAGATGCTCTTCTCGCGGCCATGATCCTGATCCGGCAGGTAGAAGAAACTGCGACCGCCCTTGATGGTACGGATCACCGCCTTGATGCCGGCACTGCGCTCATAGACCCGGCAACCGTTGCGAGCACGGGCCCGATTGAGGTGCCAGTCAAAGACCGGGTTGCGTGCCCGCTTCATCATGGTGCACATGGGCACCCCGCGCCGGGTGAAGTAGTAACCGGCCGCATCCACCGGCCAGCTGTGGGGCACCACCAGGATCACCGGTCGGCCGGCGGCCTGCTCAGCTTCGATATGTTCCCAGCCGCTGACCTGCATCCGGCTCATCAGATAGGCGGGGCTGCGCACGGAGAACTCGCCAAAACCGAGCAGACTCTTGAGACCGACCCGGATCGAGGTCATCAGGATGGCGTCGCGTTCGGCCTCGCTCTTTTGCGGAAAACAGAGTGCCAGGTTGGTTCTGGCGATATAGATCTGCTTTTTCGAGATACGGAATACCAGCGGTGCCAGGGCGGCGGCGAGACGGTCGCGCAGACGGACCGGCACGAAGGCCAGCAGCATCAGTACGCCAAGCGCCAGCCAGCTGAGCCAATAGCGGGGATGCAGGAATCTGGCCTCGAAGCGGGTGTCAAACACGGGATCATGGGAAGACATGGATGGGGATCAAGCAAAGAAAATGGAGCTGCATTGTATTCGTCCTGACAGGTAATACCAGTGAAATTCATCATTGTCCCCCCAGGCTGGGCGCTGGCGCAAAAAATGGGGCGCCAACGGGCATGAATGGCACCTTTCGCTGCCAGAACCGGTACAAAAAGCGCTTCACCCGAGGGTGAAGCGCTTGGTCATTATCCGGTTGATGGCCCCTGTCTGCGGCAAGGTTGCTCATCAACGCCCCGTATCCCGGCTCTCGCCGTCTTCTGTTTAGCGGCGAACCATGCCGTGCGTCACCTCGTCGCTGCTACCGAGCGGCAGGAAGAACATCAGGTAGCGCAGGGCAACATAGCCGACGATCAGGGTGGCGGCGCCCAGCTCGAAGTGAGCCAGCAGCCGGATCTGCTCGACATACTCGGCCGCCTGGGGCCACTGCTCGACCAGGTGGCTCACCTTGAACAGGGCGGTAGCGCCGATCACCAGCGGGAAGGTGAAGGCGGCGTAGCCCGGTGAGAACGGCAGGCGCAGCAGCTTGATGAAGGCCAGATAGATGATGCCGGTCATCAGCACCGCAATCCCCAGCAGTACGGCCACCAGCAGCAGGGAGGGTTCCTCGCTCACGGTCAGGTAACCGGCCAGTGACAGGCTGGCGGGAGCTGCCAGGATGGCGATGGTCGGCTTGGCCGCATCCGGCACTTCATGGCTGAAGATGAGGCGATAGAGCATCAGCGGCAGCATCAGGCCGTAGCAGAGCATGCCGAACCAGAGCAGGCCGTTGGCCAGCGCCGCAAACTGACCGCCCGGGAAGGCGACGTCCGCGACTATGATCCCCACCGGCGGCACGAACCAGCTCGGTACCATGTGGTGTATTTCAAACTGTTTGGCCCGATGCCAGACGAAGGTTGCCAGGAACGCCAGGTGCAGCAGCACGGCAAACAGCCAGAGCCCCTCCCCCAGACCGGCGTCGAGCATGCCGACCGCCTTGGAGACCACCATGGTGCCCATGGCATAGGTGGGCACCACGCTGCCGACCACGGGGTGGGCCAGATCTTGCCACAGCAGGCGCGGGTGCAGCAGAAACTTGAAGGTCAGGATCACCAGCAGCACGGCGGCAATGGCGGCGCCCAGCAACTGCAGGCGGCCATCGAAGTGACCGGCATTTTCCCAGCACCAACCGAGACTGGCGATCCCGAGCGCCAGTCCTGCCATGGGGGTCGGAGCAGCGGCTAGGGATTGACGGGTTCTTGCGATCATGTCTGAAACCTCATGTGAGAGACGATGGGCATAGGATAATGAGCGGCCATCGTTTACGATATCTAAATGAATTAAATCAATCGTTCAGGATTTCAAAACATGAAGCTGACCCTGCAACAACTCAAGGTCTTTGCCACCATCGCTCGTTACGGCAATCTGGGACTGGCCGCCAATGAACTGTGCCTGAGCAAGGGTGCCGTCTCCCAATCATTGCAGGAGCTGGAGCGCCAGCTCGCCACCCCGCTGTTCGATCGCATTCACCCCAGATTGCAGCTCAACAACGAGGGGCGCCTGCTGCAACCGGCGGCCGAAGAGCTGCTGACCCGGATGCAGGACATCGAGACCCTGTTCAGCCCGGATGCCGAGCCGAGCGGTCAGCTGCGTCTGGGCGCCAGTCAGACCATCGGCAACTACCTGTTGCCGACCCTGCTCGCCACCAGCAAGCAGGAGCTGGGGCAGCCGCCCCGGGTCACCATCACCAATACCCACCAGCTCTGCCACCTGCTGGCCAACTTCGAGCTGGATCTGGCGCTGATCGAGGGGGAGAACCACCACCCGGACCTGGTCAGCGAGCCCTGGCTCCACGACGAGATGCTGATCGTGGCCCAGCCCGCTCACCCCCTCGCCGGCCGCAGCCGTCTCTCCCTCGCCCAGCTGAGCGATGAGACCTGGGTACTGCGAGAGCCCCAGTCCGGCAGCCGCGAACAGTTCGAGCAACAGATCCAGCCTGAACTGCCGCGCTGGCAAGCGGGGCTCGAACTCAACACCCTGGAGGCGGTGATGCTGGCGGTCGAGAAGGGGCTTGGCATCTCCTTCATTTCCCACCTGGCGGTGTCGGATCGGTTGCAAGCCGGCCGTCTGGTGGCCCTGCCCCTGACCCGTCGCTTCCCCCGTCAGCTCTCCCTCATCTGGCATCGGCAGAAGTATCACTCCGCCACCCTGCGCCGCTTTCTGCAATTTTGCCGTGCCCAAGAGGATGGGCTCTCCAGCCAGATCAGCAACACCTGAGCCAATGAGATGATCGGGCAACATATTGCCCTTGCCACCGGGGTATCGGCTGCAATAGAAGAGGGAGAGCCCAGGCTCTCCCTCTTTGTCATTCGGCCTTGTGACTCAGCGTTTCGCGGGCTGCAATCCCCGCTCGACCCAGCCCAGCACTTGTCTGCTCAGCGCCTGCGGCACCCAGGGCGAGTCGCTCAATCCTTGTCTGACGCAGGCGGCAAAGTGATCCGCCTCGTGCTGCATGCCGCCTCCCCCGACTGGCAGCGCGATATCGTGCGGCCAGGCTGGCAGGGGGTCGCCACCACGCCACACTATCTGCTGGGGATTCCACCACTTGCCCACCAGCTCCAGCGCCCAGCCGGGCCCGGACAGCCAGGCCGACTTGTCGAGATCCGCGACGATGGAGGCGGCCAGTTCGGCCTTGAGCGGGCCGGCAAAATCAAAGCGGGCAGCTTCATCCACCTCGCCCTCCTGGCGAGACAGCGTGACCTCCGGCTCACCCGCCGTCAGCCCGAGCTGGTGACACAGGGCGGCATAGAGCCAGAGCGAGTAGACCCCCACATCCCAGGCAGCGCCACCAGCCAGCGCCGGGTCGAACAGCTTGCCATCCCGCGCCTGCACCGAACCAAAGGCGGCCCGCAGCCTGTCGGGTGCCGGCAGGGCCGCAAGTCGCCCCAGCAATTCGCGCATGGCGGGGAAGCACATTACCTTCATCGCCTCCATCAACAGCAGGCCCCGCTCGGCGGCGAGCCGCACCAGCCGATCCCAATCCGCCACACTGGTCACCGCCGGTTTTTCCACCAGCACGTGCTTGCCCGCCAGCAGCATGAGTTCGATCAGGGCGGCATGCTCCGGATGGATCACCGCCACATAGACCGCCTCCACCTGAGGGCTGGCCGCCAGCGCCTGATAGCTACCATGGGCATGGGGCAACCCCTGTTCGTCGGCAAAGGCCTGCGCCCGCGCTTGATCACGGGCGGCGATCGCCACTACCCGGCTGCCACTGGCGTGCCCGTTCACATCCTGACAAAAACGGCGGGCAATGGCCCCCGCCCCGGCAACCCCCCAGCGCAGCGGCTGGTCGCTTGATCTCTGTTGCATCCCTGTTTCCTTATGCTGTCTGCCGGTCGGTCATCATGCCTTCGCCAGGCTGCGCAGCCAGCGGATCTCGTCACCCCAGATGGACTCGTCGATGGTCTCCAGGATCAGCGGAATGCCGTCGAAGCGCTGGTCATTCATGATGTGATGGAACACCGCCTCCCCCAGGTTCCCCTCGCGCAGGCTGTGGTGACGATCGACCCGGCTGCCGAAGGTGCACTTGGCGCCGTTGATATGCATCCCCTTGAGGTACTCGAACCCCACAATACGGTCGAAGTCGGCAAACACCGCCTCGCACCCCTCGGGGGTACGCAGATCATAACCGGCAGCAAAGGCGTGACAGGTGTCAAAGCAGATGCCGACCCGACTCTTGTCCTCTACCCCGTCGATGATGGTGGCCAGATGCTCGAACGACCAGCCGAGGTTGGTGCCCTGGCCAGCGGTATTTTCGATCACCGCCGTCACCCCCTGGCTGCGCTCCAGCGCCCAGTTGATGGATTCGCTCACCAGCTTGAGGCTGGCCGCCTCCGGGATCTGCTTCAGGTGGCTACCCGGATGAAAATTGAGGTAGCAGAGCCCCAGCTGTTCGCAGCGCTTCATTTCGTCCAGAAAGGCGTCACGGGACTTGGCGAGGCCGTCGGGGTCGGGATGACCCAGATTGATGAGGTAGCTGTCGTGGGGCAGGATCTGCTCGGGGCGAAAGCCCCCCTTCTCGCAGGCCAGCTTGAAGGCGCGGATGCTGGCCTCGGAGAGCGGCGCCGCCTGCCACTGGCGCTGATTCTTGGTAAACAGGGCGAAGGCATTGGCGCCAATGGCCTGGGCACGGGCGATGGTGTTCTCCACCCCACCGGCCCGCACTGACGTGGGCTCCGATAAATTTCATCTCATCTCCTCTGCACTGTTGCTGGGTCTGGCCGCGCAGCAAAGGGGCGGCCAACGTGGGCGCCATTATGCCAAGCTGCCCTCCTTGCGCCAAACCGGGATTGTCGATGGCGGCAATGGAAAAGGCGCCCGCAGGCGCCTTGGTGATGGCAGATGCCAAGCTAGCCCTCAATAGGCCAGACCGGCACCATAGGGATAGAGCGGGTTCGCGGAGTCCTTCGCCACGTCCGGGTGCTGGTTCTGCACCGCCTGCCAGCTGGAGGGCAGTTCGAAGGGCAGCTTGCCGCGTGCCTTCTGGGTGCCGCTCATGACATCAAACAGCGCCTGATCCAGGGCACCGAAGTTGGCGAGCAGCACCCGGGCCGCCGGGGCCACCTCGGTCAGGATGGCGGGTCTGTCCAGATAGACGGAGAGCACCATGGGCACCCCGGCCTGCTCGATGGCCTGGATGGCCGCATAGTCATCCGCGCCGCGGTAGACCCCATCGTGGGCAGTCTCCTGCACCACTTGATCATTGCTGGCAAAGCCGAGCTGGCCGAAGTGGATGCTGCCAAACGGGAAACGGGGATCCTGCTCACCCGGTGCGTTGACCCGCACGATAGCAAGCTCCGCCTGGGCCAGGCTCGTCACCACCGTATAGCCGTTGGCCCTGGCCACCTCGGCGTTGACATTGTGCAGGTAGACCCGTTTGCCGTCCGCCTTGAGCGGCAGCAGGGCTCCCTCGTTCTTCAGCAACACGTGGGACGCCGCTTGGGCGGCCTGGGCTTGCTGCTGGAACTCGGCCTTGCCCACCAGGGCCACCGCGGCCTGGGTATCCACATAGGGGTTCTCGAACAGTCCCAGGGCGAACTTCTGTTCCAGGATCCGCTCGGCCGAGGTGGTGATGGCCGCCTCGGTCACCAGGCCGCTCTGCACCGCCGCCAGCAAGGGGGCTGGGTCTTCAACGCCACCAAACTGATCCACCCCGGCGTCGATGGCCTTGGCATAACGCTCGGCCTTGGTGAGCTTCTCCACTCCCCAAGACATGCCAAAGGGCACGGTCCAGGGGCTCACCCCGGCATTGACTTCATCCTGGGTCAATCCCTGCTCGCAGCGGCTGTCACAGTCATTGACGATGCCCCAGTCGCTCAGCACCACGCCGTCAAACTTGAAGTGGCCCCGCAACAGATCCGTGATGATCTGGCGGTTGAAGCCAAACCCCACCTCCTCGACGGGCTGCCCATCCTGCGTCAGGCCCAGGGGCATGGCGTAATAGGGCATCACGGCCCCCACCCTGGCCTCGAAGGCGCCCTCGAAGGGCACCAGATGGTAGGCAAACTGGCCGCCGGGGTAGATCTGCTCCTTGCCCCAGGGGTTGTGGGCATCCAGCCCGTCCTTCTGGGGACCGGCCCCGGCGAAGTGCTTGACCACGGTGAGCACGCTCTCCTTGCCTATTCCCTGGTTCCCCTGCTGGAAGCCCTCGATGTAGGCCTTGACCAGAGACTTGGCGAGCAGGTTGTCTTCCCCGAAGGTACCGTTGATGCGCCCCCAGCGCGGCTCGGTCGCGAGATCCGCCTGGGGCGAGAGCGCCTCATGGATGCCGACGGCCCGGTACTCCTGACGGGCGATGTCGGCAAAGCGCTGCACCAGGTCGGCATCGCCGATGGCGGCGAGTCCCAGGGTCTCGGGCCACTGGGAGAAGGCCCCGGCACCGATGCTGGTGGCGTTGGGATCATGGGTGAAGTGGTTGCGGGGATCCGTGCTCACCGTCATGGGAATACCGAATCCCACCCCTTCCAGCAGGGCCTGCAGGGTGTTGTTGTCCGCGGCGATGGCCGCCGGATCCCCGGCCATGCGGGTGATGAAGGTGTTGACCCCGTCCTCGCGCAGCATCTTGTCCATGGCCGCGAGGTTCACCCGCCCCTTCCTGTCCAGCACCAGGGTGCCATGCATCATCAACCCCGCCTTCTGGGCCAGGGTGAGCCTGCCCACCAGATCCCGCGCCCGCTCGGCGGCGCCGAGGCGCCAGTCCTCGTAGGGGGTCAGGGTACCGTTGCCATCGAGATCCTTGAATTGCAGGCCATCCTGCTCGATCAAGGTGGCGGTGCGGTGGCCCAGAACCGGCTGCTCGGGCTTGGGAGTGGAGTCGTTGTCGTTGCACCCAGCCAGCAACAGGGCCCCGATGGTGAGTGCAACACGGATTCGGGAGAGCGAGTGGTGTTTCATTGTTGTTATCTTCCTTGTGTGTGTAGGAGTGGCCACTTTATGCAAAAGTGGCCCCCCCTCACTTGCCTGTCGGGTGCAGGAAGTTGCCGGTTGGGAGCAGCATCGAAAAGTGTGAAAAGGGTTGCAGGGTTACCCTTGGTTACATTTCAGAAACATGAAGCCGAACCTGGCTCACGGCAATTCATGGTCGTTGGCAGATGATGGTGGGCCACCGCTGACAAGGATTTTTGCCGTGAAGACAGTTTCCAACCGGATTGCCCTGCACTGCCTCAACCACTGTCAAAGAGAGGGACGGGATCCGGCCCAGCTCCTGCAAGAAGCCGGTATTGCCAGAGAAGAGTTGCTGCTCCCCCATGGGAGGATCGACGCCCAGCGCCACTTCCGGCTGCTGACCCAGGTCGCCCCCCATATGGATCTGGCCCACAAGTGGTCGCCACCCTCGCTCTCGGGGCTCTTTGCCGACTACCTGCCGCTGGCGAGCCTGTGCTGCAACGCCGCCAACCTGCGCCAGGCCCTGCACTTCTTTCTCGCCTACCGCCCTCTCATCGGCGAGTGCGATCGAATCGTCCTGCGGGAAGAAGAGGGAGAGGCCAGGCTCAGTTACCACTCGGAGTCCGATCATCCGGACGTCATCGCCATGAGCAGCCTGGCCAACCTTGGCCACCTTTATGCCCTGCTGCAGTTCTACCACCCGGGCCAGGGGCTGCTGGTGCTGCCCACCCCGGTGCGGCCCAAGCTATGGCGCGAGCTGGCAAGCTGGCTGGGGGAGCGGCTGCAACGGGGAGAGCGCTTTGAACTTCGCTTCCCCGCATCCTTGCTCGATCTCGCTCACGGGCAGTGCAACCTTCCCCTGCAACCCCTGCTGCTGGGGGAGCTCGATGGCCAGATGCGGCTGCTGCGCCCGAGCAGCCACTATCGGGAGCGGGTGCTTGGGCTCATCCGGCAGCGGCTCTGGCAGGAGTGCGTCGATTCGCCCACCCTGCTGGCAGGGGTCTGCGACGCCCTCAGACTGACCCGCTGGACCCTCAACCGCCATCTGCGCGAGGAAGGGTGCCACTTCTCGGCCCTACTGGAGCAGGTAAGACGTGAGGAGGCCTGTCGTCTGCTGCAAGACCCCACCCTGCAGCTACAGGAGGTGGGCGGACGCCTCGGGTTTGCCAGCCAGAGCAGCTTCAGCCGCTTCTTCAGGGAGGCGTTTGCCCTCTCGCCGAGGGAATTTCGTTCAAGGCGCAGCCGACTCTGACTCCCCGGCCAGGGCCCTGGCAAGCAGCTCTGCCAGCCAATGGATGAACGCCTGCACCCGGGGGGCCAGCTGGCGGCGATGGGCATAGAGGGCGTGAATGGGCAGCGGGGGCGCCTGCCACGTTGGCAGAATGGCCACCAGCTCGCCACTGGCCAGCAGTGGCTCCACCCCGACTCGCGGCAACTGGATGATGCCAAGCCCGGCCAGCGCCGCCGCCAGATAGGATTCGCTGTCGTTCACCGTGAGCGCTCCGCTCATTGACAGCACGGCGCGCGAGCCATCCGCCTGCAGATACTCGAAACCGCTCTCCCTGGGCCCGCTGCCACCGCCGTAGTGCACCAGCCGATGGCCGCTCAGCTCGCTCAGGTTACGCGGTGTCCCATGGCGGGCCAGGTAGCCAGCGCTGGCACAGTTGATCTGACGGTAGTGGCCGAGGGGGCGTGCCACCAGGCTGGAGGGCTCGAGTGCCCCGACCCGGATCACGCAGTCAAAGCCCTCCCGCACCAGATCGACCCGCCGGTCCGTGCTGCTCAGCAGCAGTTGCAGGTCGGGGTGGGCCGCAAGCCAGGCGGGCAGCGCCGGGATCACCAGATGGCGGGCCATCCGGCTCGGCATGTCCACCCGCAGCTGGCCACTCAGCTGCCCTTGCTGGCGAAACAGCCCGTTGAACTCCTCCATGTCCGCCAACAGATCCTGGCAGCGGGCGTAGCAGAGCTTGCCATCCGGGGTCAGTTGAACCCGCCGGGTGGTGCGCTGCAACAAACGGGTGCCCATCTGCTCCTCCAGCCGCCGAATGGTCGCCGAGAGCGTCGCCTTGGGGATACCTAACTGTTCGGCACTGCGGGTAAAGCTCTCCAGCTCCGCCACCCGCACAAACATCCTCATCGCATCCAGTTGATCCATGCCGCTATTGTCTCGCCAATTGGAACAGTGCATTCATTATCGCCGCATTTATCCAATCAACAACGAACAATAGAGTGATCACACCGGCTCATCCCGAGCGCATTACCCACAGACAGGAGTCCCCTCATGGCCCACCCCATCGCACTCATCACCGGCGCCAGCCGCGGTCTTGGCAAACAGGCGGCGCTGGCCCTCGCCGCCCGCGGCGTCGATCTCATCATCACCTATCGCAGTCAGGCCGATGAAGCGGCGGCCGTGGTGGCCGAGGCGATCGCACTCGGCGTCCAGGCCCACGCCCTCCCCCTCGATGTGGCCGACAGCAGCAGCTTTGCCACCTTCGCCCGCCAGGTACAGGAGCTGCTGAGCGCATGGCAGCGCCAGCAGATCGATTTTCTGGTCAACAACGCCGGCATCGGCATTCACGCCAGCATAGAGCAGACCACCGAACAGCAGTTCGATACCCTGTTCAACATTCACCTGAAGGGAGTGTTCTTTCTGACGCAACAGCTGTTGCCGCTGATCCGCGATGGCGGGCGCATCCTCAATCTGTCGAGCGGGCTCACCCGCTTTGCGCTGCCCGGTTATGCCGCCTATGCGGCCATGAAGGGGGTGTCGAAGTGCTGACCCGCTACCTGGCCAAGGAGCTGGGGCCGCGCGGCATCGCCGTCAACGTGGTGGCGCCGGGGGCCATCGAGACCGACTTTGGCGGGGGGTGGTGCGGGACAATCAGGCCGTCAACGACTTCATCGCCAGTCAGACCGCCTTGGGACGGGTGGGCCAACCGGAAGACATAGGTGGCGTGATTGCCGCCCTGCTCTCCCCTGACAGCCGCTGGATCAATGCCCAGCGGATTGAGGCCTCGGGCGGCATGTTCCTCTAAACCTGCCTGCACAGAGGATACCCCCTGCCAACAGAGGCAGCTCGTCAGTGGCTTGAACTGATTTCAGGAGCCTGCCCGCAGGCGGCACACAGCGCCTGCGGCAGATGGGTGGCCAACGTCTCGACCACGGCGATGTCAACCCGGTTCTGACTGGCCAGTTGCTGTAAAAAGTCGAGCGCCTGCCCGGCGCTCAACCCCTCCCGGTAAGGTCTGTTCTGCACCATGGCCTGGAAGATGTCGGCCACCCGCAGGATCCTCGCCTCCAGCGGCATCGCTTCGGCGGTGAGGTGGAAAGGGTAGCCGCAGCCATTGGGCTCTTCATGGTGATAGGAAGCCCACAGGGCGATGGCCTCGAAGCCGTCGATATGGCGCAGGATCTGATAGGTCTCGAAACTGTGGGTATTGATGATGGCCCGCTCCCGCTCATCGAGCTTTCCTGCCTTGTCGAGGATTTCGTCGGGTACCCGCAGTTTACCGAGATCGTGCAGCAGTCCCGCAATCTCCAGCTGCTCGCAGCGTCCCTCGTCAATGCCCATCAGCTCGGCCAGCAGCCGGGCCAATCTTGCCACGCCGAGGGAGTGAGCCACGGTAAAGGGGCTCTTGGCATCGACGATGGCCGAGAAGATCCGTGCCAGCTGCTTGAGCTCACCGTTGCTGGTGAGACAAGGCTCCCGCTCGCTCAGCATGTCGCGCATGTAGTCGGTGATGGCGCGCCCCTCCAGTTGCAGCCAGAACGCCTCCGAGCGGGAAGCAGAGAGGAAGCCCGCCACCAGCTCGGGATCGAAAAACTCGCCGGCACACGCCTCGATCCGTTGCCGGATCTCATGGGTGTGCATCAACAGGGAGCCGTCGCCGTAATGTGGCGCCGCCAGGGCATCCACCCGGTCGACCAGGAAAATGAGGTTGGCCTGGCGCATCACGCTGGCCGCCAATCCTGGCGTTTGCAGCAGCTGGTGCCAGTGGGTGTGGTGATAACGGATGGGTTCCGCCAGGGGCGCCAGCGGCGGAAAGTCCTTGAGCAGGGTATAACCAACCTCGCAATGGCGTTGGGAGGACTCCCAGTCAAATTCACTGACCAGATGACAATGAATAAAGGTGGAAGAGACCCCGATGTCATGCAGCACCCCCAGCTCGAACAGGCAGGCTCGCTCGCTGTCACTCGCCCCCAGTGCCTTGCCACACTCGGCAGCCATGATGCCTACCCGCTTGCCATGCGCCACATCGCCAATGCCGACCAGATCCAGCGACGCCGACAAGGCATATACCACCTGGCGCAAGTCAACCTGCTGGGAAATAAGCTCACCGCTGCGGGTGTGAGGAGTGTTGCTGTTCATGATGCGCTTCCACCTCTGCCAACGTGACACATCCTGTGTCTGGATCCGGATAAACACCTTGAATTTAAATCAGGATGTGGACCCCAGGGGGCGCCTCACCGCGGCACCCACATCTAATTGACAAAAGTATGAGTTGGATCAATCTGGCAAGGTACGTGCCGGTTGTGTAATGGTTGTAAATGAAATGAGGCTTTGTGGTTACCTTAAACCATCAGTAATATTCATTCGGAAATGGTCTATGGTTAGAGCGAAACGGCCTCAACTGGCTGGATATCAATAAGTTGCCCATGAAGGAGTCAAACATGAAAGCGCTAACCCTCCCCCTGTTTTACCTCTTGTCTTTACTGTTTTGCAGTCAGGCCTACAGCGCCGATGAGGTCATCCTCAGCGTCGCCGCCAAGGGTTGCTGCAACAACGCCGGCAAGATGGAGTACAGCCGCGCCCAGTTGCAGGCGCTGCCGCAAGCCAGCGTCACCACCACCACCCCCTGGACCAAAGGCCCCCATGTCTATCGCGGCGTCCTGCTCAAAACCGTACTCGATACCCTCGGCATCAGCGCCGACAAGATAAAAGTGATGGCTCAGAACGACTACTTCGCCGTGATCCCGCGAGAAGATGCCGAGAAATACCCCGTACTGCTGGCTATCGAGGAAGATGGCAAGGCACTGACGCTGCGCAACAAGGGCCCGGTCTGGGTCATCTACCCCCTGTCGGATCACCCTGAGCTGGATATCGAGCAATATCACAGCCTGATGGTGTGGCAAGTCATCAAACTTGAAGGGATGTAATGATGATCAAGGGCAAGTTCATCTCCCTTGCCTTCATCATGGTCTCCTTTATGGGGGTGACCATCTGGTCACTCTTTAATTACGATCGGGCATTCAGCGAGCTGGTGAAATACAACCAGCTCTCTGCCTGGTCTTTAGCTCAACTGGAGCTGGAGCTACACAGCTTCGAAGAGCAGCTGTCGCTGTATCGCAGCGGTGAATCCGATGCCGCGCAGCTGAACAAGGCCTATGACATCGCCTGGAACCGGCTGGACATCTTCCTGACCGGTCAGGAGACGGCCCTCATTCGCGAGCGCTTCAACGCCAGCGAGAAGGTCAACACCTTCTTTGAGTTGATCAAGGAGTATGAGCAGGACGTCGTTACTCCTGCGCCAGATGCCCCCCGACTGGCCGAGATGGACAACAGAATGAACAAGCTGCTGCCTTCCATCCGGGATCTGATGGTGATGAACTTCACCGGCCCCTCTGCCATCAAACAACGCCAGGAGCTGCAGCAGACCAGAGAAGGCCATGTTCTGGTCCTGATCGCCCTGCTGGCCATTGGTCTGCTCATCCTGTTCGTGGTCTCCCGGGAGATGAAGCTGCAGCACTTTTTGGCCTGGAATGACCCGCTGACCCTGCTGCCCAACCGGGCCGCCTTCATTGCCCGGCTGACGCGGCTGGCCAAGGGCAAGCAGCCCGACGACTGTACCCTGACCATCTGCCTGATCGATCTGAACAACTTCAAAGAGGTCAACGACAGCCTAGGCTATGCCGCCGGGGATGAACTGCTCACCATGGTGGCCAACCAGCTCAGAGAGTATGCGCAAAACCAGACCTTCATCGCCCGCATGGGCGGCGATGAATTTGCCCTCTTCATTTATGGCGCCATGCCCATCGAACACCGTGTTCCCTACCTTGTCCGACTGCTCGATGAATTGAAGCCCATCGTCTTTCAGGCCGATCCGGCGCACCGGGTGCATGTCAGCATGGGAATAAGCCAACACCCCATCACGGCACACAAAATCGAGGAGCTGATCCTGTTCGCCGACATTGCTCTCGCCAATGCCAAAAAGCTCAAGGAGAACCACCTGCAGGTGTTCAACCACCAGATGTTCGAGCACTACAGTCGCAACCGGAAACTGGCCGCCGAGCTGCGTGAACATTTGAATATCATCTCCAACAGCAGCCTCTACCTGCACTATCAGCCGGTGATAAAACCGGGCAATGCCTACAACATGGGGGCGGAGGTGCTGATCCGCTGGCATCACCCCGAATACGGCTTCATCAACCCGCTGGACATCATCGCCATGGCGGAGGAGAACGGCCTCGGCGAGCTGCTTGGCAAATGGATATTCAGCCGGGTCAACCACGACATGTCGCAACTGCCGGCCAGCTTCGTGGACAAGCTGGAGCTGGCCATCAACCTCTCCAACTCCATGTTCACCCCGGCCCTGTTCCACCAGGTCAACGAGATGCTGCAACAGAGCCCGCTGCGCGCCGAACAACTCATTCTGGAGCTGACCGAGACCATCGCACTCGACGATCTACCGCTCAGCCAGCGCATCTTCAAGGAGCTCAAACACATCCACGTGCGCATCGCGCTGGATGATTTCGGGACCGGCTGGTCCTCCTTCTCCTATCTGATGTCCCTGAGCTTTGACAAGCTCAAGATTGACAAGTCCTTCGTCAGCAACATCGAGACCGACCCGCGGCAATTCATGTTCGTCGAGTCCATCACCAAGCTATCCCATCAGCTGGGGCTGGTGGTGGTGGCCGAGGGGGTGGAGAGCCTGCATGAACTGCAGCAACTGGCCCATATCGGGGTGGACGAGATCCAGGGCTACTACTACTCCAAGCCGCTCTCCCCTGCCGAATTCTTCATCTATGCCATGACCCATCTGGCCCACAACGCCGAAGAGAGTATGGACGCCAGCTATCACTGACCTCACATCCCGTGGCAGGCCCCCCTCTTTCGTCTCACCGTATCGTTCCCACCAAAAACAACAGGCCCCGCTGGTAGGCGGAGCCTGTCAAAGTACTGCTGATTTGCTTAGAGCGTTTTGCCGCCCGAGCTTATGACCGCCTGGTACCAGTAGAAGCTGTCCTTCTTGAGCCGACGCAGGGAGCCGCCCTGCTCGTCACGCTCAACGAAGACGAAGCCGTAGCGCTTCTGGTAGCCGTTGAGCCAGCTCAGAATGTCGGTGAACGACCAGGCACAATAGCCCAGCAGTTCCACCCCGTCCTGCAGCGCCTCCTGGCACGCCTTGACGTGGCTGCGCAGATAGTCGATGCGGTAGTCGTCGTGCACCCGATCTCCCTCTGCCAGCTTGTCGAACTCGCCGAGGCCGTTCTCGGTGATCATCAGCGGCAAACCGTAGCGGGAAGAGAGCCGGCGCAGGGCAATGCGCATCCCGGTCGGGTCGATGGCCCAGTCCCAGTTGCTGGTTTCAAGGTGCGGGTTGGGGGCCGTCTTATAGAGGCCGGGAATGCCGCTCGAGGGGGTGGTGCCCTTCTGCCCCGTGGTGTTGATGCGCTGCAGGGTCTGGCCGCCGAGCGGATTGTCGGTGAAGGTCAGGGTGTAGTAGTAGTTGACGCCGATGTAATCGGGCATCCCTTCCCGCAGCAGCTCGAGATCGCCGGGCAGGATATCTGGCGCTTCGCCGTTCTCCCGCAGGTAAGCGAGCGCCGCCTGCGGATAGCGGCCAAAACAGTAAGCATCGAGCCACCAGAGGTTGGTGAACTCCTCGGCGTTTTCAAACGCCAGCATGTCTTTGGGATCGCACGACGCCGGATAGGCGGGTGAATAGGCAAAGCTCGGGCCAATCAAGCCGTTCGGTACATACTGGCGAAATGCCTTGATGACCCGGGCGTTGGCCAAAAACGCGATGTGGTTGGCGGCAAAGAAGCGCTTGCGGTCCTGCACTGCGGGCGGATGGGTGCCGAGCTGATAGGCGTTGGTCAGGTTGTAGTTCTGCTCGTTGAGCGACACCCAATATTTCACCTTACCGGCAAAGCGCTGATAGAGGGTCACGCAGTAGCGCTCGAAATCTTCGATGATGCGTCGGTCTTCCCAGCCGCCGTACTCATCCTGCAGCGCCTGGGGCAGATCCCAGTGATAGAGGGTGAGCACCGGTTCTATCTGATGCGCCAGCAGGGTGTCGATGAGTTTCTCGTAAAAGGCCAGCCCCGCCTCGTTCACCTCGCCGCGGCCGGTCGGGTAGATGCGCGGCCAGCTCACCGAGAAGCGGTAGGCCTTGAGCCCCATTTCCGCCATCAGCGCCACGTCCTCCTCCATGCGATGATAGTGATCCACCGCCACGTCGCCATTACTTCCCTCAAAGGTCTTGCCCGGCAGCTTGGTGAACAGATCCCACACCGAGGGACCCTTGCCATCGGCGTTCCAGGCCCCTTCCACCTGGTAGGCGGCGGAGGCGGCGCCCCACAGAAAATCGGCGGGGAAGTCGTTGAACTTGTGGTGATGCATCTGGGGTTGCTCCTTCTGCGGCGGTGGCACCTGCCACCTCTATCGCGCCGACTGGCGGCGCCCAATGGAATTGGCATAAGCATCGAACAGTTATAAAATTCCGTCCAATGACAAATTAAACCATTCAACATTCCAAACAGGAATCATAGGAGCCGGGATGGAGTTACGGGATCTGAAAGCCTTCGTTACCCTGGGAGAAGTGCTGCACTTCGGTCAGGCAGCGGTGCGCCAGCACGTCACCCAGTCGGCCCTGAGCAAGCAAATACGGCGGCTGGAAGAGGAGCTGGGCGGCGAGCTGTTCGAGCGCAATGCCAGCAGTACCCGCCTCACCGTGCTGGGGCGGGCCCTTTATCAGGATGCCAGCGCGTTGGTGGCGGCCAGCGAGCAACTCGGTCGCACCGCCCGTGACGTGCTGGCAGGCAACAGCGGCACCCTGCGCATCGGCTTTGGCGTTGCCACCAAGATCCTGGTGCCCGCCGCCATCGCCCGTTTTCGCACCGAACGCCCGCAGGTCACCATAGAGCTCAACGATCTCTCTACTCACCACCAGTTGCTGGCTCTGAGCGAGGGCAAGCTGGATCTGGGTTTTTGCCGCCTGCCCGCGCCCAAGGGATGGCACTGTCTGCCGGTGGTGCGGGCGCACTTTGTCGCCGTGCTGCCGGCCAGCTACGCTGGCGTGAACGAACTGGAAGATCTGGTGGACAAACCGCTGGCTATTTTGCGCCGGGACAAGGCCCCCTCGTTTTATGATCACCTGATGAACTATCTGGCCCAGAGCGGGCTGCGCTTTCGCGATATCCAGTACGTCAACGACTTCGCCGCCGGCGTCGCCACCGCCGCCGCCGACATCGCCTGGACCCTGGTGCCCTCCTCCACCACCATAGAACACCCGGATGTGCTGACCCTGCCACTGCGTGATGCCGAGGCGAGCTGGATCATCGGCCTCATCCGCCCGCCCCACAGCAAGGGCCCGCTCATCGACGCCTTCTGGCAAATTGTCGCCGAGTTGAGTGAGCCTACTCCCACGCTGCAAGCGGGGCTTTCTTCAGAGCAGGCATGAGCCAGCTGGCGTTATGGCCAGCTCTTGTCTCTTCACCTGATACATAGGTTCAAAACTAACCCGTTGCTTCGTGATAGCGCTGACATCTCTTTGCCATGGCCACAATATCAAGAAGTTCATACCAACATTGCGAAAACGATGGGCCACCTTGCACTAGGATCGGAAAACATGCGAAGAGGGTTATTGGTTCAGTTAAAAGGCATCTTATCCCACCATATCAAAAGTCACCAAGATGCCGAAATTGATGTAATAGACTACCTAATTTTACTTTCTGCTTGCAGCAGACTCCCACATGATTCGCCATAAAATAGTTCTCTTTTCATGATAAGGGTTCTGGAACAGTCAAGGCGTAGGAAAATATCAATACTCACTATTTTTTAGCCTGTCTTTCAGTTTGAATTCAGCCTTAAATAAACAACGTAGCTTTCACATCTGGACATGCAAACGATTTTGCCATCTAAACTTGTGTCCGGGATGACTAAATCAATACAGTTATATTTTTTGATTAAGCACCATAACACATTGAAATGAATCGGTTTTAATCTATACCGGGGTGACCACTCATTGCTCGACATCGAGTTGGATGATATTGATGCAAGTCATCGTAGTGGCTATAGAAGAATACTTACTTATGTATCAATGCTGTCAGCTGATCATTTCACTCTGATAGTGCAGTATGGATACTGATTTTCAATCAATATATTTACGACATAGCATGCGAATGCACTCTAAGCCACCACATGGGCTTTTATGAAAAAAGATGTTGAGTAATTATATCAACTATTAGTGATTCGTCGTATGCACTATTAAATATGAAGACACACTTGCCAAATGAATCCAAGCCAGTCTATTCTCTAAAAGAGCGCTTGCTACTCTCCTGCAGTAAATGGATTTAGGCGCCATTATCTTGTTCAAGGAGAAAAACATGGATCCTTTTCTCGGTGAAATTCGCCTGTTCCCCTGGGGCTGGGCACCTGAAGGCTGGCTCGCTTGCGAGGGCCAGGTCCTGCCGTTCCAAAGCAATGTGGCGCTGGCCTCCCTGCTGGGCAATACCTATGGTGGCAATGGCAGCACCACCTTCGGCCTGCCGGACCTGCGTGGCCGGGTCGCCTTGGGGCAGAACGTCCAGGCCTCGCCTGTCGCTCCGATCATGGACACCCATGCACGGGGCACCATGGGCGGTAGCGAAACCGTGACGATGCCGCAAAACTCGCTGCTCGCCCACACCCATACCACCCATGTCTCGAACACCCCCGGCAACGCTGGCCCCGCCGGCAACATCCCTGCCATCAGCTCCAACTCCCTAGGCGCGGTTTCGAAACCGACCTACACCTCGGAGGACGCCGCGGACAGTGTGCTGGTGTCCTTGATCAGCACCACTGTCGTTCCAACCCAGGGCTTGCCCATGCCGAACATGCAGCCTTCGATCGTGGGCTATTTCTGCATCGCCACGACCGGCTACTACCCACCGCGGCCTTAACGGCAGTTAACAGACCCTCAAGCAAGGAAATTGATATGTCTGAAGCATTCGTCGGAGAAATCCGCATGTTCGCCGGCAACTACGCGCCTGAAGGTTGGACGCTGTGTGACGGCAAACTGCTGTCGATCAACGACAATCAAGCCCTGTATTCGTTACTGGGCACCCTGTACGGTGGCAACGGCAGCAATACATTCGCAGTGCCGGACTACTCCGGCCGACTCGTTGTGGGGGCAGGGACTGGTCCGGGCCTGACCCCAAGGGTGCTGTCGACAACCACAGGCCTGGCAGAAGTCACCATGCGCCCGGAGAACACGCCGAGCCATACCCATGCCTTCATGGCTAACACCGGCGCCGCCACCTCCGCGGAGCCGTCACCCGCCACTTCGCCCGGAAAAATGACCTTCGGCAAGTTCCCGGGAGCGGGCATCATCACCGGCCTGTACAGCAAGTCGAGCGGTACCTCAGCGACCCACAGCCTGAACTCGGGCTTTCTCGGCACGGCACTGATTCCCCCCAGCATCAATGCGACCCCTCATTCGAATCTGATGGGTTCATTGAGCATCAGCTACATCATTTGCCTGGTCGGCCTGTACCCGACTCGCCCCCAGTAACTTTCATCACTCAATCTGGAACGACCGACCATGGATGCATTTACCGGTGAAATCAGACTGTTCCCCTACAACTTCGCCCCGCAAAACTGGGCCTATTGCGATGGAACGACCCTTCTTGTCCAGCAGAATCCGGCACTCTATTCGGTGATTGGTACCCTGTATGGAGGCACTCCGGGACAGAACTTCAAACTGCCCAATCTCAACGGACGGGTCGCCATGGGTACAGGAGGAACCATAGGCTCCATCCCCGGCACTCAACAGGGCGCCGACAGGATACAGCTGGTGCCCACCAATATCTCGTCTCACAGCCACACGGTATTGGCCAAAGACGGCAGCGAGACAGCAGCGGCCGTGGACACCCCCAGCAACAGCACTTACCTGGCACAACCACGCAATGTGCGTCTGTACAACAACACCACTCCGTCCGCGACTGACCCCAAGCTGGCACCAGGCACGGTGATGCCGAGCGGCAACGCTACGATACCGCCGATCATGCGCAACACCATGCAACCCTTCCTGACGCTGGTTTATTGCATCTGCCTGGATGGCGAGTACCCGATGAGAAACTGATGACACACTTCATCCACCTGCCCCCAACCACAAGCCGAGTGGTCGAACTGCGACAGCAGGACGACCACGACCGGGCTTTTTTGCATGAGCTGTACCTGTCACGCCGCTGGGCCGAGGTCAGCGCAGTGCCCGGCTGGCATGACGATCAACGTCGTGCCTTTCTGGCGTCCCAGGCCGAGCTGCAACGCCAGCACTATGAAAAACACTACCCCAAGGCGGACTTCCTGATCATCGAGCAGGAAGGAATGCCCATCGGACGCCTGTGCGTGAATCGCCAGGCGCACGATGTGCATATCGTCGACATTGCCCTGCTCCCGGCCTGGCACGGCCGGGGCATAGGTACGCAGTTGCTGTACTCATTGCTCGCCGAGGCGGATGCCGATCACCACACCTGCAGTCTGAGCGTCGAACGAGGTAACCCAGCTCGCAGGCTCTATGAACGACTGGGCTTCCAGACCAGTACCGACAGCGGCCTTTATATCCAGATGCAGCGACCCGCCAGGGCTGCTGTCAATCAGCACCTAAATAACCCTTGAACGCATGCAAGAACAGGTGGTTTGACTGGCTGTAACCACGCTGTAACCGTAGGACCTTTATCAACATTTACGTTGGATTCGACCCAAGAACCGGTCGCAAGGCAGGAAGCCCTCATGAAAACACCAGTTGCCACACTCGGTACCAAGGTAAAAGGCCCACTGATTTCACTCATTATATTACTGGTAATGTTGGCACTGCCCACCCAGGCAGTGGCCGCAGCTCCCGTGATCACCAGTCCAGCTTCGGGCAGTACCTTACCTAGCGTGGCGGTAGGTCAGTCCATGAGTATTCCCATCAGCTCGACTGGCGGTGCCCTGCCGCTGGACCAATGGGTTGAGTGCGATGCCAACGACCCGAACTACGATGGCGTGACGCCGTGCCTACCACCCGGCCTGATCCTCGACCCGTCGCCGGGTAGCTCGACCACTACGCTCCACGGCGCACCAACTACAGCCGGCACCTACACATTCAGCATCACCCTGAATGACGGCCTGAATCAGGGCGGTGTCGCAACCTATACCCTGGTGGTCACCAGCTCCGCAGTACCGACCCTCACTTCCGTTGCACCGAACAGCGGCAGCACTGCTGGCGCCACCTCCGTTACTCTCACCGGTACCGACTTTACCGGCGCCACAGCAGTGAGCTTTGGTGGAACAGCCGCCTCCGGTTACATCGTCAACAACGCCACCACCATCACTGCCACCACCCCGGCCCACGCAGCCGGCGCGGTGAACGTGGTGGTCACCACACCGAGCGGCACCGCGACCCTGACCAACGGTTATACCTACACAGTGCCAGCCCCGACCGTCGGGCCGGTCAGCGCCACAGTGGCCGCCAACAGCAGCGCCAACCCGATCACCCTGAGCCTGAGCGGCGGTGCCGCCAGCAGCGTGGCCGTGGCCACTGCAGCCAGCCATGGCACCGCCACCGCCAGCGGCACCAGCATCACCTACACCCCGACCGCCGGTTACTCCGGCAGCGACAGCTTCACCTACACCGCCACCAACGCCAGCGGCACCTCCAGCCCCGCTACGGTGACCATTACTGTCAGCGCGCCTACCTTGACAATCACCCCGACGACACTGCCCGACGGCGTCCAGGGCACGGCCTACAACCAGACCGTCACCGCCACCGGCGGCAGTGCGCCCTACACCTATGCAATCACCGCCGGCAGCCTGCCGGCCGGCCTGAGCCTGAACACCAGCAGTGGCGCCATCAGCGGTACACCGAGCGCCAGCGGTACCAGCAACTTTACCGTCACCGCCACCGACGCCAACAGCGCCACCGGCTCCCAGGCTTACAGCCTGGTGATCAACGGCCTGCCACCGGTGGCCAATGCCGTCAGCGCCACGGTAGCGGCCAACAGCAGCGCCAACCCGATCACCCTGAACATCACCGGCGGCACCGCCAGCAGCGTGGCGGTGGCCACTGCCGCCAGCCATGGCACCGCCACCGCCAGCGGCACCAGCATCACCTACACCCCGACCGCTGGTTACTCCGGCAGCGACAGCTTTACCTACACCGCCACCAACGCCAGCGGCACCTCCAGCCCCGCTACGGTGACCATTACTGTCAGCGCGCCCACCCTGGCAATAACCCCGACGACACTGCCCGACGGCACCCAGGGCACGGCCTACAGCCAGACCGTCACCGCCACCGACGCCAACAGCGCCACCGGCTCTCAGGCTTACAGCCTGGTGATCAACGGCCTGCCACCGGTGGCCAATGCCGTTAGCGCCACGGTAGCGGCCAACAGCAGCGCCAACTCGATAACCCTGAACATCACCGGCGGCGCTGCCAGCAGCGTCGCCGTGGCCAGCGCCGCCAGCCATGGCACTGCCACTGCCAGCGGCACCAGCATCACCTATACCCCGACCGCCGGTTACGCCGGCAGCGACAACTTTACCTACACCGCCACCAACGCCAGCGGCACCTCCAGCCCCGCCACGGTGACCATTACTGTCAGCACGCCCACCCTGGCGATAACCCCGACGACACTGCCCGACGGCACCCAGGGCATGGCCTACAGCCAGACTCTCACCGCCTCCGGCGGCAGTGCGCCCTACACCTATGCGATCACCGCCGGCAGCCTGCCGGCCGGCCTGAGCCTGAACACCAGCAGCGGCGTGATCAGCGGTACGCCGAGCGTCAGCGGCACCTTCAACCTGACCCTCACCGCCACCGACGCCAACAGCGCCAGCGGGTTCCAGGCCTACAGCCTGGTGATCAACGGCCTGCCACCGGTGGCCAATGCCGTCAGCGCCACGATAGCGGCCAACAGCAGCGCCAACCCGATCACCCTGAACATCACCGGCACCGCCACCAGCGTGGCCATTGCCAGCGCCGCCAACCATGGCACTGCCACCGCCAGCGGCACCAGCATCACCTACACCCCAGCCGCCGGTTACGCCGGCAGCGACAGCTTCACCTACACCGCCACCAATGCCAACGGCACCTCCAGCCCCGCCACCGTGACCATTACCGTCAGCGCGCCGAGCATCGTCGTGAGCCCTGGCGCCCTGAGCAACGGCAGCGTCGGCATGGCCTACAGCCAGACCATCACCGCCACCGGCGGCAGCGCGCCATACACCTATGCAATCACCGCTGGCAGCCTGCCGGCCGGCCTGAGTCTGAACACCAGCAGTGGTATGATCAGCGGTACACCGAGCGCCAGCGGCACCTTCAACCTGACCGTCACTGCCACCGACGCCAACAGCGCCAGCGGGTTCCAGGCCTACAGCCTGGTGATCAACGGCCTGGCGCCGGTAGCAGGCGCCGTCAGCGCCACGGTAGCGGCCAACAGCAGCGCCAACTCGATCACCCTGAACATCACCGGCACAGCCACCAGCGTGGCCGTGGCCAGCACCGCCAGCAATGGCATCGCCACCGCCAGCGGTACCAGCATCACCTACACCCCGAGCGCCGGATTCTCCGGCACCGACAGCTTTACCTACACCGCCACCAACGCCAGTGGTACCTCCAGCCCGGCGACGGTGTCCATCACTGTCAGCACACCGAGCATTACCCTAAACCCCGGCACCCTGAGCAACGGCAGCGTCGGCACTGCCTACAGCCAGACCATCACCGCCTCTGGCGGCAGCGCGCCCTACACCTATGCGATCACCGCCGGTGCCCTGCCTGAAGGGCTGAGCCTGAATGCAACCAGCGGCCTCATTAGCGGTACGCCAAGCACAGCCGGTACTACCGAGCTGGCCATCACAGTAACTGATGCCAACGGAGCTACCAGCTTGCAAAACTTCTCGATCACCATATCTGCCATGGAGATCTCCGTACCAGCATCCAGCCAGACCCTGGCGGCGGGGCAATCTGCCACTGTCGACTTGACCCAAGGTGCCACTGGTGGCCCGTTCACCCAAGCAACACTGGGTTCGGTCACCCCAGCTTCCGCCGGGCGAGCAATGATGATGGGGCCATTCTCGATGCGTTTTGTACCGTCAGTCGCCTTCGCCGGGACGGCAATCGTCAGCTTCAGGCTGCGAAACGGTAGCGGAGCCAGCTCAGCAAGCACCATCAGTTTCGTCATTCAGGAACGTCCAGACCCGACCAAAGATGCCGAAGTTATCGGCCTGCTTAACGCTCAGACCCGAACAGCAGAGCGCTTCGCCAGCACTCAGATGGACAACTTCAACCGACGTCTTGAGCAGTTGCATCAAACAAATTGCGACCGCACTTCGTTCAATGCCAGTTTGCGCAAGGATGACCGTGATATGCCTCTCGGCGAGATCGCCAAAGCTATCCAGAGTCAGCAGGGAGAACCCACCTATCAGACACAACTGGAAAAAGACAAGGCCGTAACCTCTGTACAGAATGGTTGCAAACAGGATGCCTTGGCATTCTGGAGCGATGGCTTCGTTAACGTTGGCTCGACCCATGCGCTGGGCGCGCAAGACAATAGCTTCACGACACTGGGCCTGAGCGCTGGTTTTGACTATCGCATATCACCAACCGCGATTGTCGGTATCGGTATCGGTATCGGTAACGACCGCAGTGATATTGGCAAGAACAACACTCGCAGCGATGGGGATGCCATCGGTATTGCCACTTATCTAAGCCTGAGTCAGGTGCCGCAGGTGTATGTCGATGGCCTGCTGGGCTACAACCGCATCAGCTTGGACTCGTACCGCTACATCACCGGCAGTGATGATGAATTTGCCAGTGGCTCACGGGGTGCAGATCAATTCTTCGCATCCCTGACTGCCAGCTATGAATATCGCAATGGGCCTCTGTCACTGGCCCCCTACAGCCGCTTGAATGCCAGCACAACCCTCATGGAGGCTTACCGTGAAAATGGTGGCGGTATTTACGGTCTGTCCTACGAAGGTCACCGCCAAGAGAATTTCACATCTTACCTCGGGGTGCGTACCAGCTATGACCTGATGGCCCCGCTTGGGGTGGTAACACCAAAGATTGGCCTGGCGTGGGGCCATAACTTCAGTCGTAGCAGCGACTACAAGATGCGCTATACCGACCAGGGGGACGAAGGCATCCTCTACAACCTCAAGCCCGATGATCGGGAGAGCGATTTAGCAAGCCTGGATATGGGTCTTGATTTCAACCTGGGACACGCTTGGTTACTAGGAATTTCATACAAAACCAACCTTGGTTCAAATGAACGCAACGACTCTTTCCGTCTGGGTTTAAATGGCAGCTTCTGAACCCAGCTCCAAGAGATAACAACAATGCACAACACTCCGCGCCCCTGCTAAGTGTTGTGCATTTGCTGTGATGACTTAACCGATGTAGTGCTTCGAGTTGTTGAGTTCTTTGGATGACCAAGACAGCCCTCTCTATCAGGTAACGCTCACTGAGTTCTGAAGGCACAGGGGATGAAGTGGCAGACGGAGCCGCAGAAACAGCCTTAGGGGCAGGATTGGCCGCTGAGAGTGTCTGTTGCGGTAGCTGCTGAAGCTCCGGCAGGGAATGTGACTGAGGCTCTGACTGGACAGCCACAGACTTTACCCGAGAGCGAGCGCAGGCAAGCATCTTAGCCGCCTGTTCACGAGCGACCAGCTTGTCCCGAGTACGGAGAGATTTCTTGATGTCTTTGCGGCGACCACAGGGGAGCACTGTCACCTTGCGGTAGTACCAGATACCTTGAGGGCTGAACCAGAGATTCACAGAGAAGACTCCTGATTCATCCACACAAAGTGGATTACCAAGAGGTCTGAAGGGGATAATTAGCTGTAACTTATTGAATTGCAGAAACAAGTGGTGGCCCTACCAGCCACATCCCGGCACTCGAGTTCCCCGCCTTGGCTGCTACCTTCCGGTCCTGACCAGGTCGACGGGTTATCAATGCGAGAGGACCAATAGGACCACCGGCGAGGAGAATAGGCAAACTGGCCTCTCAATGCAACGGCTTTCTGCCCTCGCTCATGCTGTTCGCCTTATTTTTCAACAATCTGGCCAAGGGTTCAGCTAAACAGCATGAATTTGGCACCCACCAGCAGCATCAGCAGGGCGAACGCCTGCTTGAGCCGCTGGGGAGAGAGTCGGTGCGCCAGCTTGGCCCCGACCCGGGCAAACTGGGTACTGGTGAGCACGATGCCGAGCAGCGCCGGCAAGTAGATGAATCCCAGGCTCCACTCTGGCAGGTCTGGATTGTTCCAGCCGGCGTAGAGGTAGCTGAGGCTGCCCGCCAGGGCGATGGGCATGCTGCAGGCGGCGGAGGCCGCCACGGCGTTGCGCATCGGCACGCTGTTCCAGCTCAGATAAGGCACGGTCAGCGAGCCGCCACCGATGCCGAACAAGGCCGACATCCAGCCGATGACGGTGCCGGCGATGCCGGTCCCGAGCGCCCCCGGCAGATGACGCTCCGCCTTGGGCTTGAGGTTGAGCCCCATCTGCAGCGCCATGGTCCAGGCGAAGCAGCCGATGATGATGTTGAGGGTGCTGGCACTGAGCAGGTTGGCGGTCATGCCGCCGAGCCAGGCCCCGACCAGCATGCCGGCACCGAGCCGGCGGATCATCACCCAGTCGACCGCGCCGGCCTCCTGGTGAGCGCGCAGCGAGCTGAAGCCGGTGAAGATCATGGTGGGCAGCGAGGTACCGAGTGCCAGATGGGTAATGATGTCGGGTGCAACGCCCTGGGCGTGAAAGCTCAGCACCAGCACGGGCACTATGATGAGACCGCCGCCGATACCGAACAATCCCGCCAGCATGCCGGCGAACGCCCCCAGCAGCAGATAACCCATAAACAGCATAAAAATTCCTCCCGAGGCGGTGCAACGAACAAAAGCGCGCTGCACATAAAAAAAGAGATGGCCCAAGGGCCATCTCTTTATTGTGCCGGTTAACTCAAGGGAATGGTACCGTCCATCACCTTGTAGAAGGCCAGCACCGCGCAACCGAGCAGGGCCGCCGTCATCCCCTGCTCCAGCCGGTTGAGGCCGCGCAGCCCGTGGTGCTGGCGCGCCTTCCAGTAGATGAAGATGCCGGGGCTGTAGAGCAGCGCCACCAGCAGCAGGTACTCGACCCCGGCGGCATAGACCAACCAGCAGCCGTAGCCGGTGGCCACCAGTGCCAGGAACAGGTCGCGCTTGCGCTGATGGGGCTGACCTGCGTAGGTCTCCCCTTTCAGCGCCAGCTTCAGCCCGTAGGCACCGGAGAAGACGTAGGGCACCAGCGCCGCCGAGGTGGCGATGTTGACCAGCGCCAGATAGGTGCTGCTCTGGAAGTAGATGATGATGAGGAAGGTCTGCACCAGGCAGGTGGAGCACCAGAGCGACACCTGCGGCGAGCCGTTCTTGTTCTCCTTGGCAAACCAGCCGGGGAACACGCCGGTCTTGCCCGCGATGTAAGGCACTTCCGCCGCCAGCACGGTCCAGCTCAGCAGGGCTCCCATCACCGAGATCACCAAACCGATGTTGATGAGCCAGGCGCCCCAGGGGCCGACCACGGCCTCCAGGATCATGGCGGTGGAGGGGTTCTTGAGGGCCGCCAGTTGCGGCTGGTTCATGACCCCCAGCGAGAACAGGGTCACCATGACGTAGAGCGCCAGGGCACCCAGCAGCGCCAGCACGGTGGCGCGGCCCACGTCCTTGCGATGACGGGCACGGGCGGAGACCACCACGGCCCCTTCGATGCCGATGAAGACCCAGAGCGTCACCTTCATGGTGGACTTGACCTGATCCATCACCGAACCCAGTTCAGGGGTGCCCTGACCCCAGATATCCAGGGTGAAGGTCTCCATATTGAAGGCGAGCAGGATGGCCACGCAGAACACGATGAGCGGCACCATCTTGGCGATGGTGGTGACGATGTTCACCAGCGCCGCCACCTGAATGCCGCGCAGCACCAGGGCGTGCACCGACCAGATCAGAATGGACGCCAAGGTGATGGCCACCGGCGTGTTGCCGTCACCGAAGATGACCTTGTCTGGCGTGTCGAAGAAGTAACTCAGCGCACTGAACACCACGATGGCGTAGGAGACGTTGGCCAGCAGCTGACAGAGCCAGTAGCCCCAGGCGGCGTTGAAGCCGATGAAATCGCCGAAACCGGCCTTGGCATAGCTGAAGATGCCGCCATCGAGATCCGGGCGACGCATGGAGAGGTTCTGATACACCAGCGCGAGGCAGATCATGCCGATACCGGTGATGGCCCATCCCAGCGCGACGGCCCCGGCACTGGCATGAGCGGCAATGTTTTGCGGCAGACTGAAGACTCCGGCACCGACCATGGAGCCGATCACCAGCGAGATGAGGGCACCAAGCCCCAGTTTCTTGTCCATCTCAATCCTGTTTAATTAGGCGGCGGCAGAGCGTCCGTATTCATACTGCGCGCAATATGGGAGGGGCTAGAAATCCGTACCCCGTGAAAAAGGCGGCAACTATATTGCATGACTATTCCGACCGCAATCCCTCGTACCGTCAATCATGCACCGTCTTGACCGCGCGCAATTTTACAGCACTGACCCCGAGGGCCTGTGAGCTGGTTCAAATTAAGAAAGACCCGTTGATATTTCACATTTTTCCATGACCTGAGCCCCGTTTTTATGGATCAGACCTGCATGAGAATGCAGCTTGCAGCCGAGGTCGGCAAACCCGGCTGCTGACAAACGTTTCAATAAAAATGCCCCTGCGCCGAGGGCCAGGGGCATCTGCAACAGAGAGCCGATATTCAGAGGCGCAGGCCGCCGTCCAGCTCGATCATCCGCCCCGACAAATAGTCATTGGCGAGAATAAAATGCACCGTCTGGGCCAGCTGCCCCGCCTGCCCGAGGGTCCCCACCGGGATGGCCTGCTGCATGCGGGCCATGGCTTCGGGTTTCATCGCCGCCGTCATGTCGGTGGCAAATACTCCAGGAGCGATGCCCATCACCCGAATGCCGTGGCGAGCCAGCTCCTTCCCCCAGGTGACCACCAACGAGGCCACCCCCGCCTTGCTGGCGGCATAGTTGCTCTGGCCGATGTTGCCGGCGCGGGCGATGGAGGAGATGTTGATGATGACGCCCCCCTCCCCGCCGGTGGCCATCAGCGCCGCCCCCTCGCGCCCGCACAGGAAGGTGCCGGTAAGGTTGACGTCGATGACGCTCTGCCACTGGGCCAGGCTCATCTTCTCCGTCAGCGCCCCCTCCTTCACCTTGATCAGCATGCCGTCGCGCAGAATGCCGGCGCAGTTGATGAGGCCGTGCAGGGCACCGAGCTGCCCCTTGATGGCGGCGAAGGTCGCCTCGACCTCCGGCTCGCTCGCCACGTTGCAGACGAACAAGGTGCACTGGCCGTCACGGCTGCGCACCTCCGCCTCGGTCACCTCCAGATCGGTGCGGTTGACGTCGATGAGCGCAAGTTGCGCCCCCTGCTCCGCCAGACTCAGGGCGATGGCGCGGCCCAGCCCCCTGCCCGCCCCCGTGATGGCGATGACTTTCTGTGTGATATCCATAAATGCTCCTGGTGTGATGGCCGGTGACTGTCGAGTCAAAGACTATCGGGCAAAAAGGTAGATAGCGGCCCTTAACCCGCCTCTGTCTTGTCCAGATAGAGTTCGACGATGCTGGAAAAATCCCGGGCCCCCTGCCCCTTGGTGGCGTGCAGGTTGAAGAGGTTGCGGGCCAGGGCTCCCATGGGCACGGCGCTGTGGGCATGCTCGGCCAGGGCCATGGCGAGCCCCAAATCTTTGACCATCAATCGGGTCATGAAGCCCCCCTGATAGTTGCGCGACGCCGGTACGTTTTCCATCACCCCGGGCCAGGGGTTGTAGCGCTCGAGACTCCAGTTGTTGCCCGAGCTCTTGCCCATGATGGTGGAGAGCACGCTCGGATCCAGCCCTTCCTTGACCCCGAGCGCCAGCGCCTCGGCGGTGCCCGCCATGTGGATGGCGAGCAGCATGTTGTTGCACATCTTGGCGATCTGGCCGGCGCCGAGCGCCCCGGCGTGAAACAGGTTCTGCCCCATGCAGGCGAGCACGGGTTTGGCCGCCTCAAAATCCGCTTGTTCGCCACCGACGATGAAGGTGAGCGTGCCCGCCGCCGCGCCGGCCACGCCCCCCGAGACGGGGGCATCGAGAAAACGGATGCCGCGCGCCTGCGCCGCCGCTCCCACCTGACGGGCCGAGGCCACGTCGATGGTGGAGCAGTCGATGACCAGGGCGCCGAGCGGCAGGGCCGCCAGCAGATCCTGCCCGCCCCGCTCACCGGCACCCTCGCCCAGCCAGAGGCTGCGCACATGCTCCCCCGCCGGCAGCATGCTGATCACCAGCTCGCAGCCGCTCACCGCCTCGCGGGCATCACCGGCGGCGATGCAGCCGGCCTCGATGGCTCGGGTCAGGCTCTCCGCCACCAGATCAAACACCTGCACCGTGTGCCCCGCCCTGGCCAGGTTGGCGGCCATGGGGCCCCCCATGTTGCCAAGCCCGATAAATCCAATCCTTGTCATGGTCTGTTCCTTGTGTGTGATCGCCCGTCAGCAGGGACGCAGGGGGTTGTTCCCCTCGGGCCAACGATAGAAGTCATCCAGCCAAGCCTCGCCCGCCTGCGGGGCCTGCCAGCGGGGTGATTTGTCCTTGTCGATGAGCAGGGCCCGTACCCCTTCCACAAAATCCCCTTTGAGTACACAGTTGACCGAGAGGGCCAACTCGTCGGCAAACACCTCGGCCAGCGACTGGCGCCCTGCCTGCCAGAACTGGCGCCAGAGGATGGCACGGCTGATGGGGCTGCCGCTTTGACAAGTCTCCCGCGCCAGGGCCAGCGCCGGTTCATCCAGCTCGGCGCCCGCGAGGCGTGCCAACACCCCTTGCAGGGAGCGGCCGGCCAACAGCGCATCGATGCAAGCCTGGTGGGGCAAGAGCACGGGGGTCGGCAGCGTCTGGCCAAGGGATCGCTGCAAACCGGCCAGCAGCCCCTCAATCTGCTCGCCAGTATCGGTAGAGTCAGACCAGTCGAGGGCGGCGAGGCGCGCCAGCAATTCGGTCCGCTCGCGGCTCGCCATGGCGTGATCCGCCAGACCCAGGCCGATGGCGTCCGCCCCGTTGAAGCGGGCCCCGGTGAGGCCGAGCCAGAGCCCGAGCAGCCCCGGCATGCGGCTCAAAAACCAGCTGGCCCCCACATCGGGATAGAGGCCTATGGTCACCTCCGGCATGGCGAACAGGCTTTTTTCTGTCACCACTCTAAAACCAGCTCCGGCAAAGAGGCCGATGCCACCGCCCATGCAGATGCCGTCCGCCACGCAGATGAGGGGCTTGCTGTAGCGATGGATGTGGTGATCGAGCCGGTACTCCTGCTCGAAGAAGTCGCGGGCATAGCCAAACAGTGCCGACTCGCTCGCCTCCTGTTTGCGGTAGTAGAAGGAGCGGATGTCGCCACCGGCGCAAAACGCCTTCTCACCGGCCCCCTGCAGCAGCACGCAGACGATGGCCGGATCCTGCTCCCAGCGGGTCAGCGCCGCCTGCAACAACTGGATCATCTCAAGGCTCAGGGCGTTGAGGGAGGCGGGGCTGTCCAGGGTCAGCATGCCGATATGACGACCATCCGCCGTGGGGTGGGTCTCGATACGCACAGGCTCACTCATGGCGAGCCCCCGCAGACAGGGTGCGAGCCCCTGCGACATGGCGGGCCGCCATCATTACCTCATTCATCCTTCACTCCCTCACTCTTTACCGGCTTGGATTGGTCGTAATGCCAGTGCGGAGCCCGCTTCTCGAGGAAGGCGGCCACCCCTTCACGCTGGTTGGCATCATCAAACAGGGTGAGAAACAGGCGGCGCTCGAGCGGCAGTGCCGCGTCCCGATGGCCGCTGCGCCCCTGATTGATGAGGGTCTTGCAGGCGCGCAGCGCGCTCGGGCTCTGGCGCTCCACCAGCTGGGCCATCTGGTGCGCCGCCTCCCAGGCGTGCCCCTCCTTCACCACCTCCTCCACCAGCCCCATCTCGTAGGCCAGGGTGGCGCTCACCTTCTCGCCGCAGAGGATCATCCGCTTGGCCCAGCCCGGCCCCACCAGTTCGGTCAGGCGCTGGGTGCCGCCGGCGCAGGGCAAGAGCCCCACCGAGGCCTCCGGCAGGCCCAGCTTGGCCTGCTGCTCGGCAATGCGGATGTCACAGGCCAGCGCCACCTCGAGGCCCCCCCCCATGGCATAGCCATTGATGGCGGCGATGCTCACCCCGTGAAAGCGGGCCAACGCCTCGAAGGCGCGGCCAAAGGCCTCGGCCACTTCGCGGGCGTGCTCCAGGTTGCCGTCGGCAAACATGTTGAGATCGGCACCGGCACAGAAGAACTTGTCCCCGGCCCCGCGGATCACCAGCGCCACCACGTCAGGGCGGCTGTCGAGCTCCACCATCATCTGCAAGAAGGCCTGCAGGCTGGCGAGGGTCCAGGTGTTGGCGGGAGGATGATCGAGGGTGATATAGGCCACGTGACCGTGATATTCGAGCCTGATCCTTGTCATTGCGTTGTCCTTGTCAAAAAACCTGCCCCATGATGACAGGGTTGAATGGAGCCGACCTGCGGCTGGCTCACAAAGCCTGACGACGAGTCACGCCAACCGCGTCGTCAGGTCGGGCTGCCGGGCACGGCGGCCCCATCTCGCTACTCCAGCGCCAGCCCAGGCTCGGCCAACAGGCGGCGGGCAATGATGAGCCGCATCACTTCATTCGTCCCTTCCAGAATGCGGTGGACCCGGGTATCGCGCAGGTAGCGCTCGAGCGGGTACTCGCGGATATAACCATAGCCGCCAAAAAGTTGCAGGGCATCGTCGCAGACGCGGTGCCCCACGTCGGTGGCAAAACGCTTGGCCATGGCGCACCAGGCGCTCTTGTCTGGCGCCCCCGCATCGAGCCTGGCGGCCGCCTGGCGTACCAGCAGCCGGGCAGCCGCCAGTTCGGTGGCCATGTCGGCTAGGCGGAACTGCACGCTCTGGAATTCGCTGATCGGGTGGCCAAATTGCTGGCGCTGCTGCACATGGGCCAGGGCATCGTCGAGGGCCTGCTGGGCAGTGCCGACCGAGCAGGTAGCGATGTTGATGCGCCCGCCATCGAGCGCCTGCATGGCGAACTTGAACCCTTCCCCCTCCTGCCCCAGCCGGTAACGGGCGGGGATGCGCACGGCGCTGAAGTTCACCTCCCGGGTGGGCTGGCTGTTCCAGCCCATCTTCTCCTCCGCCTTGCCGTAACTCACGCCGGGGGTCTGGGCCGGTACCATGAAGGCGGAGATCCCCTTCGCCCCCTCGCCACCGGTGCGGGCCATCACCACCAGCACGTCGGTGCTGCCGGCGCCCGAGATGAACACCTTGCTGCCGTCGAGAAGGTAATCCTCGCCATCGCGCACGGCGCGGGTCTTGAGGGCCGCGGCATCGGAGCCGGCGCCCGGCTCGGTGAGGCAGTAGGAGCCCAGCTGCTCGCCGCTGGCCAGCCTAGGTACCCACTCCTCGGCCACCTCGGCAGGCAGCCAGCTGCCCAGCATCCAGCTCACCATGTTGTGGATGGTCAGATAAGCCGTGGTGGAGGTACAGCCCATGGCGAGGCGCTCGAAGATGAGGCTGGCATCGAGCCTCGGCAGGCCGAGGCCGCCGTACTGCTCCGGGGTGTAGAGGCCACAAAAGCCGAGCGCCGCCGCCTGCTTGATGGTAGGGATGGGGAACTCATGCTCCTTGTCCCAGCGCGCGGCGTGGGGCTTGAGCGCCTCCTCGGCGAAGGCGCTGGCGGCCTCCACATAGGCCTGCTGATCCGGGGTCAGGTTAAAATCCATCTTGTTCGCTTCCTTGTACTTGTTCGATCCGTTTCTGTCAGTGGGTGCGCCCGGGCAACCTGCCATCAGCGCAGCTGAATGGTCATGTTGGGGCCGCTGGGAATGTCTTCGTCGAACCAGCGTTCGGTGACTGTCTTGGTCTCGGTGTAAAAACGCACCGCCTGCTTGCCGTAGGCGTGCAGATCCCCGTAGAAGGAGCCGCGCCAGCCGGTGAAGGAGAAAAACGGCAGCGGCACCGGGATGGGCACGTTGATCCCCACCTGGCCCACCGCCACCTCGTGACGAAACTTGCGGGCAGCCGCGCCACAGCCGGTGAAGATGGAGGTACCGTTGCCGTAGGGGTTGTCGTTGATGAGGGCGAGCGCCTCATCGAGGTTCGCCACCTCGAGACAGGCCAGCACGGGCCCGAAGATCTCCTCCTGGTAGATGCGCATCTCTGGGGTCACCCCGCGAAACAGGGTCGGCCCCACCCAGTTGCCCACCGGGTAGCCGGGCACATCGCAAAAACGGCCGTCCAGCAGGCACTCGGCCCCCTCGGCGATCCCCGCCTCGATGAGCCCCTCCACCCTGACTTTCGCCTCCGGGCTGATGAGTGGGCCGTAGGCGGCTTCGGGATCGTGCCAGACGCCGGGCTTCACCTTGGCGAACTCGGCGGCGAGCTCGGGGATCCACTCCCGGGCACTGCCCACGAACACCGCCACGCTGATGGCCATGCAGCGCTGACCGGCGGCGCCGACCCCGGCCCCCACCAGGTTGCTCAGCACCTGCGCCTTGTTGGCATCCGGCATGATCACCATGTGGTTCTTGGCACCGACAAAGCACTGGGCCCGCTTGAGCTGCGAAGTGGCGCTGCGATAGACGTGACCGCCAACCCGGGCCGAGCCGACGAAGCTGACCGCCTTGATGTCGGGATGGGCCAGCAGCGCATCCACCTGCTCGGCGCCGCCATGCACCACCGACAAAATGCCCCTGGGGGCCCCCGCCTCGGCAAACAGCTCGGCCAGGCGCATGGGGGTGAGCGGATCCTGCTCGGAGGGCTTGAGCACGAAGCCGTTGCCGCAGGCCACCGCCAGCGGGAACATCCAGAGCGGGATCATGGCCGGAAAGTTGAAAGGAGTGATGCCAAGGCAGACCCCGAGCGGCTGCACCCAGGAGTGACCGTCGACCCGCCGTGCCACGTTGCCCATGGTCTCCCCCAGGGTCTGGCTCGCGATGGCGCAGGCCTGCTCCACCACCTCGATGCCGCGCCACACATCCCCTTTGGCATCCGCCAGATTCTTGCCGGTCTCCTGGGCCAGCAGGGCCGCCAGCTCGTCGTGATGCGTCTTCAAGAGATGCTGGTAGTTGAACATCACCCGGGCCCGCTCGGAAGCCGGCACCTCCCGCCACAGTAGATAGGCGTCGTGGGCGGTGCGCACCGCCAGTTCAATTTCCGCCGAGGTGGCCTTCGGCACCCGCGCCAGCAGGCTCTGATCCGCCGGGTCGGTCACCTCGATCCACTGCTCGCTCGCGGAAGGATACGCCTCCCCGCCGATGTGCAGCGGCACGTCGCCGAACCGGGTCTGATGGTTGTTCATGGGCACTCTCTCCTTGCTGGCACATCATGGGCCGCTTGCGGACGGACCATGGGCACTCCTGTGACGGGGGCCATCACGACCGGGCAATCGTCCTTGCCGTCATGGCGCAACAAATTTACCTTAGACTAACAATCAACTTACGTTTACGCTAACGTAAACTTATATCACAAATGGACTGACCAGTTTGGCCCCCTGTTTCAGCTCGGCCGCCAAGCTGTCACCCTTCATATGAGGAGAGCAAGGATGCATGCAGTGATGGACGAGACCCTGTGCGCCCTGACCGAGCAGGTCGAGGCCTTCTGCCAGAAAGTGATTGCGCCGCGAGCGGGCGACATCGATCAGAGCAACGTCTTCCCCCGCGATCTCTGGCCCCGCATGGGGGAGCTGGGTCTGCACGGCATCACGGTGGCGGAGGAGTATGACGGGGTGAACCTCGGCTATCTGGCCCATGTGCTGGTGATGGAGCAGGTGAGCCGCGCCAGCGCCTCGGTTGGCCTCTCCTACGGCGCCCACTCCAACCTCTGCATCAACCAGATCCACCGCCACGGCACCCCTGATCAGAAGGCGAGATATCTGCCTGATCTGGTCAGCGGCAAACACGTGGGGGCGCTGGCCATGAGCGAGCCGGGCGCCGGCTCCGACGTGGTGAGCATGCGCCTCACCGCGGTGCACGAGGGGGATCACTTCGTGCTCAATGGCAACAAGATGTGGATCACCAACGGGCCCGATGCCGACACCTTCGTCATCTATGCCAAGACGGATGCCGCCGCCGGCCCCAAAGGGATTTCCGCCTTTATCGTCGAGGCGGGGACTCCCGGTTTCTCCACCGCCCAGAAGCTCGACAAGCTCGGCATGCGCGGCTCCAGCACCTGCGAGCTGGTGTTTGACAACTGCCAGGTGCCGCAAGCGAACCTGCTGGGCCCCTTGCACGGAGGCGTCAAGGTGCTGATGAGCGGGCTCGACTACGAGCGGGTGGTGCTGGCAGCCGGTCCCCTTGGCATCATGCAGGCCTGCATGGACGTGGTGCTGCCCTATGTGCGCGAGCGCAAGCAGTTCGGCCACCCCATCGGTGAGTTCCAGCTGGTGCAAGGCAAGCTCGCCGACATGTATACCCGCCTCGCCAGCAGCCGGGCACTGGTCTATTCGGTTGCGAGCGCCTGCGATCAGGGCCGCACCAGCCGCAAGGATTGCGCCGCCGCCATTTTGTTTGCCGCCGAGAACGCCACCCAGATGGCGCTCGATGCCATCCAGCTGCTCGGCGGCAACGGCTACATCAACGAATACCCCACCGGCCGCCTGCTGCGGGACGCCAAGCTCTACGAGATAGGTGCCGGCACTTCGGAGATCCGCCGCTGGCTCATCGGCCGCGAGCTGATGGGGGATAACGCATGAGCAGGATCCACTCCCGCCTCGACACCGCCAGTCCCGACTATGAGGCCAATCGGGCCGCCATGCAGGCACTGGTCGACGATCTCAATGCCCGTCTGGAGGAGATAGCCTTGGGCGGGGGCGCTGCCAACAACGCCCGCCATCAGGCCCGCGGCAAGCTGCTGCCCCGCGAGCGCATCAACCAGTTGCTGGACCCAGGTTCCCCCTTTCTCGAGCTCTCGGCGCTGGCCGGCTGGCAGGTCTATGACGAGCCAGTGCCTGCCGCCGGCCTCATCACCGGCATCGGCCGGGTCTCTGGGCGCCTGTGCATGCTGGTGGTGAATGACGCTACCGTGAAGGGCGGCACCTACTACCCGCTCACGGTGAAGAAACACCTGCGCGCCCAGGCCATCGCCGAGCGGCTGCGCCTCCCCTGCCTCTATCTGGTGGATTCCGGCGGCGCCTTTCTGCCGATGCAGGACGAGGTGTTCCCCGACCGGGATCACTTTGGCCGTATCTTCTACAACCAGGCCCGCATGTCGGCCCAGAACATTCCCCAGCTGGCGGTGGTGATGGGGCTCTGCACCGCCGGGGGAGCCTACGTGCCCGCCATGGCGGATGAGTCGATCATGGTCAGGGATCAGGCCACCATCTTTCTGGCGGGGCCGCCGCTGGTCAAGGCCGCCACCGGCGAGGAGATCAGCGCCGAGGCGCTGGGCGGCGCCGAGGTACACTGCGCCCACTCCGGGGTGGCAGATCACATGGCACGTGACGATGGCCACGCACTGGTCATCGCCCGCACCCTGGTGACCCACCTGGGGAGCGAACCGGTAGAGACCAGCCCCGGCCATGAGCCCCCCTGCTACCCCATCGAGGATCTCTACGGCCTGGTGGGCACCAGCCTCAAGCGCCCCTATGACGCACGGGAGCTGATCGCCCGGCTGGTGGATGGCTCTGACTTTGACGAATTCAAGGCGCTGTTCGGCACTACCCTGGTCACCGGCTTTGCCCGGATCTGCGGCATGCCGGTGGGGATCCTCGCCAACAATGGCGTGCTGCACAGCGACAGCGCCCAGAAGGGGGCCCACTTCATCCAGCTTTGCAACCGGCGCGCCATCCCGCTGATCTTTTTGCAAAACATCACCGGCTTTATGGTGGGAAACCAGGCTGAGCGCGAAGGGATCGCCAAGCACGGCGCCAAGCTGGTCACCGCCGTGGCCTGCAGCCGGGTGCCCAAGATCACCCTGATCGTCGGCGGCAGCTTCGGTGCCGGCAACTACGGCATGTGCGGGCGCGCCTACGACCCCGATTTTCTGTTCAGCTGGCCCAACAGCCGCATCTCCGTCATGGGGGGCGAGCAGGCGGCCGGGGTGCTGGTGCAGGTGCGCCGAGACAAGCTGGCGGCCGAGGGCAAGCCATTGAGCGAGCAGGAGGCAACCACCATCCGCACACCGGTGATCGAGCAGTATGAGCGTCAGGGTCACCCCTACTACGCCAGCGCCCGCCTGTGGGATGACGGCGTCATCGACCCGGCCCAGAGTCGCACCGTGCTGGCGCTGGCGCTGGCGGCCTGTCAGGGGGCCGAGACCGGCCCGGAACAGTACGGCATCTTCCGGATGTAAGGAGTTCACATGTCCGATCCACTCAGTCACGCTCTCCAGCCCGGTTTTCGGCTGGAGCGACACGGCCCGCTGGCCGAGCTGGTGCTCGACCACCCGGCCCGCCACAACGCCTTTGACGCCGACCTTATGCTGGGGCTGCTCGACTGCCTCGACGAGCTGGCCCACACCCACGGCCAGGCCCTCGCCGATCGCCCCCACGCCTTACTGCTGCGGGCCGAAGGCAAGCATTTTTGCGCCGGCGCCGATCTCAACTGGATGCGCAACCTGGCCCACGCCGATTTCGAGCACAACCGGGAAGACGCCCGAGTGCTGGCCCGGCTGATGCAAACCCTGGACGAGCTCCCCTTCCCCACGGTGGCGCTGGTACAGGGCGCCGCCTACGGCGGAGCGCTGGGCCTCATCTGCGCCTGCGATCTGGTGCTGGCCGCCGATGACGCCCGCTTCTGCCTCTCCGAGGTGAGCCTCGGGCTGGTGCCCGCGGTGATCAGCCCCTACGTGGTGCGCGCCATGGGGATGCGCCAAGCCCGCGCCCTGATGCTCTGCGCCGAACCGTTCGATGCGGTGACCGCCTGCCGCCTCAACGTGGCGCACCGGCGCTGCCCGCCGGATCAGCTGCTGGCCGAAGGGCGTGCGCAGGCCCTGCGCCTGTGCCGCAACGGGCCGGAAGCGATGAAAGAGACCAAGCGGCTGCTGGCCGCCCTCGAGAGCCACGGCGCCAGCCTGCACGAAGAGAAAACCGTCGAGACCATCGCCCGGGTAAGGGTCGGTCTCGAAGCCCAGGAGGGGATGCAAGCCTTCTTCGACAAACGCCCCCCCGCCTGGCGCTCCCGTTTCAAGGACGAAGCATGACTCAATACCACCCCATCAAGCGCCTGCTGATCGCCAACCGCGGCGAAATCGCCGTACGCATCATCAAGACCGCTCGGCGCCTCGGCATTCACACCATCGCCCTCTACTCGGACGCCGACGCCCACGCCATGCATGTGCGGGAAGCCGACGAAGCCTGGCATCTGGGACCCGCACCGGCCAGAGAGAGCTACCTCGACACCGGCAAGGTGCTGAAGATTGCCAAAGAGGCGCGGGCCGACGCCATCCACCCGGGCTACGGTTTTCTGTCCGAGAACAGCGACTTTGCCACCGCCTGCGAGCAGCGTGGTGTGCGCTTCATCGGCCCAAGCGGCGCCGCCATCCTCGCCATGGGCGACAAGTCGGGCGCCAAGGCGCTGATGCAGGCCGCCGGCGTGCCGGTGCTGCCCGGTTATCACGGCGCGGATCAGCACCCCGACTTTTTGCGCGATCAGGCGAGCCAGGTGGGCTTCCCGCTCCTTATCAAGGCGGCCAGCGGCGGCGGTGGCAAGGGGATGCGCCGGGTCGATCAGCTCGCCGACTTTGACGACGCCCTGGCGGCGGTCAAGCGGGAGGCCAGCGCCGCCTTCGGTGACGACCACGTGCTGCTGGAGCGCTATCTCGCCCGCGCCCGCCACGTGGAGGTGCAGGTGTTTGCCGATACCCTTGGCAACGCCATCTATCTGGGAGATCGGGACTGCTCGTTGCAGCGCCGTCACCAGAAGGTGATCGAGGAGGCCCCCGCCCCCGACATCGTACCGGCGCTGCGCCGCGCCATGGGCGAGGCCGCCGTCGCCGCCGCCCGGGCCATCACATATCGGGGGGCTGGCACCATCGAGTTTCTGCTGTGCGGAGAAGAGTTCTTCTTCATGGAGATGAACACCCGGCTGCAGGTGGAGCACCCGGTCACCGAGGCTGTCACCGGTCAGGATCTAGTGGCCTGGCAGCTGGCAGTGGCCGAAGGCAAGCCGCTGCCGCTCACTCAGGATGAGGTGGTGCTGCGCGGCCATGCGGTGGAGGCGCGCCTCTACGCCGAGGACGTGGCGGCCGGTTTTCTGCCCGCCAGCGGCCCCATCAATTGGCTTCACTGGCCAGATGGCGTGCGCATCGACACCGGCGTCGACGCCGGCGATGCGGTGAGCCCCTATTACGACCCCATGATCGCCAAGCTGATCGCCCACGCACCGAGCCGCAGCGAGGCCTTTGCCTGCCTGGCCGACGCGCTGGCGGCGCTGGAACTCGGCCCCTTGGTGCACAACGGCCCGCTCTTGCTGCGCCTGTGCGAAGAGCCAGAAGTATTGGCCATGGGCCACCACACCCAGTGGCCCATTCCCACCGACACTCTGCCCGTCCCGGCGCTCGCCTGGCCGCTCGCCGCCCTCTGGCTCGCCAGTCGCGAGCACGGCGCCTCCCCCTGGCAGCAGGCCGCAGGCTTTCGGCTGGGCCCCACCCGCAGCTTTAGCGCAGCGGTGCGCATCGGCGAGGAGGCCCGCGTGCTGACCCTCGCCGAGCGGGCAGGCAGCCTGCTCTGGCAGGGCGAGCAGATCCCGTTCGAGCTCGGGGCGGATCAGATCCGCCTGCAGCAGGCCGGCAGCTGGCAGCGCTACCCGCTACACACCCTCGGCGAGGGCGACTATCTGCTGCACCTGGCGGGCAGGCGCATCCGCTTTTCGGCCGATGATCAGCATCATCAGCTGCACCATGATCACGAGGCCGGCGATGCCCCCGGCATCATGGCCCCCATGCATGGCATCGTCGTGGCATTGCAGGTCAAGGCCGGCCAGCCGGTCAGCAAGGGGCAGCCCCTGCTGGTGCTGGAGGCGATGAAGATGGAGCTCGTCCTCAAGGCCGATCGGGATGGGGTGATCGAGGCGCTGCAGTGCCGCCAGGGCGAACAGGTGAGTCAGGGCGCCCTGCTGGTGCGCTTTGCCGAGCAGCATACCGCGCAGGAGGAGCGCTCATGAGCCGAGCACAGGAGAGCCGGGACGACAAGGTCAGCCTGGTGGAGATGGGGCCGCGGGACGGCCTGCAAAATGAGGCCGCCACCCTCTCGCTGGTGCAGCGGCTGGAGCTCATCGCCCGCCTGGCCGAGAGCGGGCTGCAGCGCATCGAGGTCGGCGCCTTCGTGTCACCCAGGAAGGTGCCGCAGATGGCGGATTCCGCCGCACTGTTCAACGCCCTGCCGCGCAGGGGGCCGACCCGCTATGGCGCCCTGGTGCCCAATCTGCAGGGTCTGCAGGCCGCCATTGCCGCCCGCGCCGACGAGATAGGCCTCTTCACCGCCTGCTCCGACGGCTTTACCCGGGCCAACATCGGCATCAGCGTGGAGGAGTCGCTGGTACGCTTCGCCCCGCTGGTGAAAGAGGCGCGCAGCCTCGGCATCAAGGTGCGCGGCTACCTCTCCACCGTCATCGCCTGCCCGTTCGATGGCCCGACCCGGCCCAAGCGGGTCGCCGCCATGGCTGAGCGGCTGCTGGATCTGGGTTGCCACGAGATATCGCTCGGCGACACCATCGGCGTCGGCACCCCGGGCACCGTGGCCCCCATGCTGGATGCGGTGCTGCACGAGATCCCGGCCGGCCGGCTCGCGGTCCATTTTCACGACACCTATGGCCAGGGGCTGGCCAACCTGCTGCCGGCGCTGGAGCGCGGCATCCGCACCATCGACAGCTCGGTGGCCGGCCTCGGCGGCTGCCCCTATGCCCCCGGCGCCTCCGGCAACGTCGCCTCGGAGGAGGTGGTCTACCTGCTGCACGGCCTTGGCATGAGCACCGGCGTCGATCTCGACCAGCTGGCTGCCACCGGCCAGTGGGTCAGCGAGCAGCTCGGCCGCCCCAACGGCTCACGGGTCGGCCGGGCCCTGCACACCAATGCCGAGCGGCTGCGTACCCGGCTGTGCCAGCCATCCCCGCAATAAGGAGCCCTGCCATGTCCAATACCCTCGCCCACGGGCTCGCCGGCAAGGAGGTGACCTACAGCATCTCCGAGCTGGCCCACGAGTTTGACATCACGCCGCGCACCATCCGCTACTACGAGGACGAGGGGCTCATCACCCCGACCCGGGAGGGGCAGACCCGCATCTACAGCCACAAGGACAAGATCCGGCTCAAGCTGACCCTGCGCGGCAAGCGCCTCGGCTTCAGCCTGGCGGAGATCCGCGAGCTGTTCGACATGTATGACACCGACCGCTCCAGCAAGACCCAGCTCAACTCCATGATCCAGCTCATCGAGGCCAAGCGTCACTCCCTGCGCCAGCAGCTGGAGGACATCCAGATGGTGATGGCTGAGCTGGAGGCAGCCGAGCAGCGCTGTGTTAATTCCCTTAACAGCTTGAAAACCAGCGCAGATTAACCGAATCTGGGATCATCTCTGCCTGCTGGGAGACCCCATGAAACGCTGGTGCTGGTTGTTGCTGCTGCTCTGCTGTACGGCATGGGGCCACCCGCTGATCCGGGTCGGTGGCTACCCCTATGCTCCCTTCGTCGTCAAGGACGACAGCGGCCGCTATCGCGGGCTGACTCTGGATCTCATTGCCCTGCTCAACGACATCCAGCAAGATGTGCACTTCGTGTTCGTGCCCACCTCGGCCCCCCACCGCTACAAGGCGCTGGCCCTCGGTCGCTTCTCGCTGATGCTGTTCGAAGATATCCGCTGGGACTGGAATGCCGATCAGGTGCGCATCAGCCGTCCGCTGCTGCTGGGCGGCGAGCGCTACGTCGCCCTCAAGGCACAGGGGCGGGATCAATCCTTCTTTGACAACCTGGCCCAGCGCCAGCTGATCGGGGTCAGTGGCTATCACTACGGCATCGCCGATTTCGACGCCACCGCGAGCACCCTGAAGCAGCGCTTCAATATCACCCTGGTCAAGGACAACATCAGCGCCCTGCAGGGACTGTTCAAGGGGCGCGGCGAGGTGGCCATCCTCAACCTCTCCTACCTCAACCAGTTCGACAAGGATTACCCCCAGCAGGCAAGCCAGCTACTGCGCTCCAACCGGTGGGATCAACAGTATGAACTGCGCGCCCTGCTCAGCCCGGACGCAGGGATCTCGGTACAGCAGCTGGAACAGTGGCTGGCGCAGTTGAAAGAGAGCGGGAAATTGGCAAGCCTTTGGACAAAGTACGGCGTACAGCATCAAGTGGCACCATGATCATGCCCTGAAAGTTTGTTACCCTATGCGCATCAATTGGAGACCCTCATGCCCAAGCCTCTGCGTGCCCGTCTGCTGCGCTACGCCCTCTACCTCTGCGCCGCCCTGCTGATCTCCCTGCTTATTCTGTTATGGCAAGCCCCCACGCTGACCCAGCGTCACCTGCCAAGCTGGCTGGCCAAACACTACGGCCTGCACCTGAGCCTAGGGGAGATCGACGTCGGCCTGCGCCACCCCTCCCTCGCCATCGGCCCCACCACCCTGTTCGATGACCAGCAGCAGCCCCTCGTCGCCTTTGAACGCCTGCAGCTCACCCCCTTGCTAGGGGAAAGCTGGCGCCAACGCGCCCTGATCCTCAACGAGGCGCGCCTCGTCAAGCCAACCGTCAACCTGGTGCGACTGGCGGATCAAGGCAAAACCGTTCGCTTCAATTTGACCGAAGCGCTGGCCAGACTGCTCGTGCAAGATGATGTACCGACCACCAGCAACAAGGCCCCCCTGCTGGTGCAGATCAACCAACTGGCGGCAGAGCAGGGTCATATCGCCTATCAGGACAGCCGCAAGCAGAGCAGCCCCGGCTGGGTGCCCACCCTGACCCTGAGCGGGCTCGACCTGCAACTGCCGACCTTCTCCACCGCCCCTGGCCACGCCAACCCCTTCGTGCTTGCCGCCACCCTCAATCAGCAGAGCCCGCTCAAGGCGAGCGGTGAGCTCGACATCATGAGCGGCGCCGGCAAGGGGAAGATTAGCCTCGGCAAGCTGGCGCTCGCCCCCTTCGCCCCGCTCTGGGCGCCTTATCTCGACGTCAAGCTGGCCAAGGGCGAGGCCAACGCCGAGCTTGCCTACCAGATAGCCGAGGGGAAGCAGGGGCTGAGCTGGCAACTATCCAAGGGCAAGCTGACCCTCAATGACTGGCAGTTCCAGCGCCGCAAGGGCGGCGAATTTGCCCGCTTCAAGCAGCTGGCGCTGACCGGCATCGCGCTCGACGGCAACAAGCAGGCGCTGCAGATCGACCGGCTGGCGCTCAAGGCCCCGGCCCGTCAGCGCGGTGCTCGATGCCAACCAGCAGCTGGATCTGGCGACTCTGCTGCTCCCCCAGCCGCCGGTCAACACCAGTAAAGCCGCCAAACCGGCGGCGCCGGGCAAACCCTGGCGCTGGAACCTCAAGCAGACTCGCATCGAACAGGGCCAGCTCAAACTGACCGAATCGAGCAGCGGCAAACCGCTGCTGCGCGAGCTTTCCGCCCTGACGCTGGCGCTGGGTCCGCTGGGCAGCCAGAGCGGACAGACCAGCCCGCTGACCTTGAGCGGGGCGCTCAACAACCAGGCGAAACTGGACTTTGACGGTGACCTCTCCCTCACCCCCTTCAGCCTCAACGGCGAGATCAAGCAACAGGGCCTGCCGCTCAGCTGGGCCCAGCCCTATCTGCAGGATCTGCTGCGCATCAGCGTGCGCGACGGCCAGCTTGCCAGTCGCACCAAGCTGGTGCTGGCCACCGATACCAAGGGGGCATTGAGCAAGCTGGAGCTGAGCGGCGGGCTCGATATCGAGCGGCTCAACGTGCTGGATCGGGCCGACAATCAGCGCCTGCTGCAAATTGAGCAGCTGCAACTGAGCGGCCTGCACTACGACGGCATCAGCCAGCAGGTGAAGATCGACGACATCCTGCTGCGCAAACCCTTCGCCCGCATCGAGATCAACGAAGACAGGGTCACCAACGTGCAGCAACTGCTGCTGCCGCAACCCGCCACGGCCAAGTCCGCCAGCAGCGGGCCAGCCCCTCGCGTCAGCATCGCCCAGGTCCGCACCGAGCAAGGCAACCTGCGCTTTGCCGATCGCAGCCTGAGCCCGGAATTCGTGGTGGACATCGCGGCCCTCAGCGGCCAGAGCCGCCACATCAGCAACATCCCCGGCCAGCGCTCCGAGCTGGCCTTCAACGGCAAGGTGGACCGCTACGCCCCGGTGACCATCCGCGGCGGCACCAACCTGCTGATCGAGCAGCCGGTGCTGGACGTGGCCGTCACCTTCAACAATCTGGAGCTCACCACCTTCACCCCCTACTCCAGTACCTACGCTGGCTATGCCATCGACAAGGGCCAGCTCTCCATGAAGCTCAACTACCAGTTGCAGGGCAACCGGCTGGAGGGGGACAACGACATCACCATCAAGAAGCTGCAGCTGGGGGAAAAGGTCAAAAGCGAGCAGGCCAAGGATCTGCCGCTGGGGCTGGCGGTCGCCCTGCTGAGCGATGCCAACGGCGTGATCCAGATGAACCTGAAGGTGAAGGGTAACCTGGATCAGCCGGACTTCAGCCTCGGCAACATCTTCTGGGACGTGCTCGGCAACACCCTGCGCAAGGCGGTCACCTCCCCCTTCTCGCTGCTCGCCTCCCTGGCGGGCGGCAGCGAGGATCTCGATGAGCTGCCCTTCCTGCCCGGTGAGCCGGATCTCACCCCCACCCAGCAGGAGAAGCTGGCCAAACTGGCACAGGCCCTCAAGGACAGGCCCAAGCTCAGCATGAACATTCGCGGCAAGGTCAACTTCAACGAGGAGCGCCCCATCTTGCAGCGCCAGAAGCTCGAGCGAGTGCTGGCCAAGATCAGCGGCGGCCCGGTGGACCTCGAGCTACTGGAGCAGGACCTCGCCATGCAATCGGCGCTGGCACAAGCTTATGAAGCCCGTTTCAACGAAGATCTCGGGGATCTGGCCGATCGGCTGAAGCTCGATGAAGAGAGCCCGGCCCTGCGCGCCCAGGCGGTTCTTCTGCTGCGGGATCAGCAGCTCATCACCGCCAAGTCCCTGCGCAATCTGGCCATGCGCCGCGCCCAGAACACCAAGGAGTTTCTGGTGGATCGCCAGGGGATCGCACCGGAGCGGCTGTTCGTGCTGGACAGCCAGGTCAAGGAGGCCGACAAGGAGGCCAAGGTGGTGCTGACCCTGGACGATTGAGCCGGTGACATCAGCAGGATGAGGGGGATGCCATCTCTCTCATCCTGCACGTTGCACGCTCTTCATCTCCTGCCGCTAGCCGCCAAATCCATCGTCTCGCCGTACCCTTGTTTTCCACCTTCTTCGGCCAGCCACTGACTCTCTCGGCAATTCAGCCACCGCACGGTCAAGCCTGCGCGCGGTGACACAGCCACAGCCACTTACTGGCCCAGAATTCTCTCACTCATCCCCTTTTGCCTTTGGCCGTTTCACACCTCAACTCCCTAAGCGAACCAGTCAGGCGCCTAACAAGTCCGGCACAAAGATCCCTGCTCGACCTTGAGGGTGCTGCTAGCAGACAGCTTGGCCGTTTGCCTTAATCAAGCAATGAACGCCTATTGTCTGATGGCATATGAGAGCATTTTTTAGCCTCGAATGTACTCGGGCTTGGCAATGGGCATCCCGTTGACGGCACTGCTCAGCCCATCGGCCAGATTTGTATGAAACTTTCAGAATCGTGCTGTTCAATACAATTTTTCAACCTTGTCAGCACCATTCATTCACCTGCCATCTACCTGGATCGCACGAATGGTCAGTCAGGTAAAAAATCCCGTTATTTTTTTACCGTTTCGGCCATTCCCCCCCTTGCCCAGCGCCAAGAGCCTGCCTAAAATCGCGCGTCTTTTATCAACCCCCACCTCTATTTTTGGAGAACGCCACGTGAGCGAAAAATTGGCCAACCCTGCCCCTCTGGGTCTGATGGGTTTCGGTATGACCACCATTCTGCTGAACATCCATAACGCAGGTTTCTTCCCCATCAGCGCCATGATCCTGGCCATGGGCCTGTGCTATGGCGGTCTGGCCCAGATCATCGCCGGTATCATGGAGTACAAGCGCGGCAACACCTTCGGTGTGACTGCCTTCATCTCCTACGGCACCTTCTGGTGGAGCCTGGTGTTCCTGCTGGTGATGCCGACCATGGGTCTGGCCGAAGCCACCCCGCACACCTACATGGGCTGGTACCTGCTGATGTGGGGCATGTTCACCCTGTTCATGCTGATCGGGACCGTCAACTACCCGCGCGTGAAGCAGTTCGTGTTCGCCTCCCTGACCGTGTTGTTCTTCCTGCTTGCCGCCCGTGACTTCACCGGCAGCACCCTGATCGGCACCATCGCCGGTTTCGAAGGCATCATCTGTGGCGCCAGCGCCATCTACCTGGCCATGGCCACCGTGATCAACGAGCAGTTCGGCCGCACCGTGATGCCCATTGGCGATCACAAGAAAGCCGCCGCCGTTCAGCTCAAAGCCGCTGCCTAAGCACCCGGCCGACACAGCTGTCACGAAAAAGGCACCCTGCGGGGTGCCTTTTTGTTGGGCGCGATTTGCCAGGTTCACCCGACTAGCCGTAATACTCGGGCTCCCCCGCCAGCAGCCGGGTGGCAGGAAAACGCGCTGCCGGTTGCTGGCCGAAGAAGCGGGTAAACTGCTGATACACCGCCGGATAGGTGTCGCGCAGGCGCAGCGGATCGGTGAAAAAGCACTCGCTGCACACCGCAAAAAATTCGGCCGGGTGCGAGGCGGCATAAGGATCGATGGCTGTGGGTTCATTACGATCCAGCTGACCCTGCATCGCATCGAATGCCGCCTGTAGCGCATCGGTCCACTGGCGCGGATCCATGCCCGCAGGCAGCGGCGGCGCCCCGTCGGCCTCCCCTCCCAGCATGTCGAGCTTGTGGGTCAGCTCGTGGATCACCAGATTGAAGCCGTCCCAATCCCCGTCCTGCTGCAGCTCACTCCAGGCCAGCACCAGCGGCCCCTGCGGCCAGGATTCGCCGGCGTTCTCCTCTTCAACCTCGCTCACCAGCCCGAATTCGTCCTGCACCTGCTGTCGGCGCACCACCGGTTCGGGGATCAGGATGATCTCGTGAAAGCCCCGATACCAGTCGAGCCCCAGATGCAAAATGGGCAGCGCCGCCTGCAACGCCAGCACCGCCTGCTGACGGGGTGTGAGCGATACCCCGAGCTGGGTCAGAGTCTTGCGGGCCAGCAGCTGCTGCGCCAACCCGATCAGGGTCTGCTCCTCCTCTTGGGAAAAGCCCTGCAAAATGGGCACCGCAGCCAGGGCCTGCTGCCACTCCAGCGCGCCAGGCCCATTGTCATCTTGCCGGGACGCACCACCAAACACACTTCGTAAGCGGGACCAGAACACGCGGACTCCTCTTGCTGATCAGACTGTTTTCACAAACCGTTTCGGACGCTCGACATACCCCTGTGCCAGATAGAAACGATGAGCCCCTTCCCGCTTGAGGCTGCTGGAAAGCTCCAGCTGGCTGCAACCCTGCGCTCGCGCCCGCTCCTCTGCCGCCACCAGCAGGGCGGCGCCAACGCCGCGTCCCCTTGCACCCTCATCGACAACCAGCGCCGAGATCAGGCCCCACGCTGGTGCAACGTGCAGCGGGCTGAGCCAGTGCCACACCAGCACGCCCGCTATCTCTTCCCCCAGACAGGCCACCAGCACCTCGCGGGCCGGATCTTGCACCAGCCAGCGCTCGCCCAGCACCTGCGGGCTGACCGGGTAATCCAGCTGGCCGAGCAGGTCGGCCATGGCGGCCGTATCCTCGGCACACGCCGGGCGGATCATCGCTATTTCTTGCTCCATCTTCATCCTTGGCCTTGATTTTGCTCTCCCTCTCCCACCGCAGAGCGCCGACGAAAGAGGAGATGATACCGGGCCGGCACCGCAATCTGTCCAGTTGCACCGGCCATTTGTTAATGTCAATTCACAAATTAACAAGATAACAACATATTTCGCTGGGAAGCCCCAGCACAAATCGATATGTTAAAACCCGCGGACTGGCCAGTGGAAACATCCACCGACCCGTCCCACACCATAACGAGTGACCCGAGGGTCACCACCAATTTGAGGGAGCGGGGCACAGACCCCGCCAACAAGACAGCACAACAAAGGAGTTGTTGTACATGAATGAGATCGTCAATGCCATCAATGGTGTGATTTGGAGCCCGGCGCTCATCTATCTGTGTCTGGGGGTAGGCCTCTACTTCTCCCTGCGCAGCCGCTTTTTGCAACTGCGTCACATCAAGGAGATGATCCGGCTGATGTTTGATGGCAAGAGCACGGATGCGGGCGTCTCCTCCTTCCAGGCGCTGGCCATGACCCTGGCTGGCCGGGTCGGTACCGGCAACATCGCCGGGGTCGCCACCGCCATCACCTTTGGCGGCCCGGGTGCCATGTTCTGGATGTGGATGGTGGCCTTCCTCGGCTCCAGCTCCGCCTTCGTGGAGTCCACCCTGGGTCAGGTCTACAAGGAGAAGATCAACGGCGAATACCGCGGCGGCCCGGCCTTCTACATCGAGAAGGGGCTCGGCATGAAGTGGTACGCCTGGACGTTCGCCATCGCCACCATCTTTGCCTGCGGCGTGCTGCTCCCGGGGGTACAGGCCAACTCCATCGGTGCCAGCCTGCAGACTGCGTTTGATATCGATCCGAACGTCACCGCCGCCGGTCTGGCACTGCTGCTCGGCTTCATCATCTTCGGCGGCGTCAAGCGCATCGCCAACTTCGCCAGTACCGTGGTGCCCTTCATGGCGCTCGGCTACATCATCGTCGCCTGCGTCATCATCGCCCTCAACATCCACGCCCTGCCCGGCGTGATCCTGCTGATCTGGAAGAGTGCCTTCGGCTTTGATGCCGGCTTTGGCGCCATTTTGGGTCTGGCCATCATGTGGGGGGTCAAGCGCGGGGTCTACTCCAACGAAGCGGGTCAGGGTACCGGGCCGCACGCCTCCTCCGCAGCAGCGGTGAGCCACCCGGCCAAACAGGGCCTGGTGCAGGCGTTCTCGGTCTACATCGACACCCTGTTCGTCTGCTCCGCCACCGGCTTTATGCTGCTCATCACCGGCCTCTACAACGTGCAGGGTCCGGACGGCGCCGCCCTCTACACCGGCATCGCCGGCGTGGCTGCAGGCCCGGGCTACGTGCAGACCGCCATGGAGAGCATGATGCCTGGCTTTGGCAGCATGTTCGTGGCCATCGCGCTGTTCTTCTTCGCCTTCACCACCATCGTTGCCTACTACTACATCGCCGAGACCAACATCGCCTACATCAACCGCAAGGTGAACCGTCCCTGGCTGACCTTCGTGCTGAAATTGACCCTGATGGCCTCCACCGTCTATGGCACCGTCAAGACCGCCGAGCTCGCCTGGGGCATGGGTGACATCGGCGTCGGGCTGATGGCCTGGCTCAACATCATCGCCATCCTGCTGCTGCAAAAGACCGCCTTTGCCTGCCTGCGCGACTATGAAGCGCAGCAAGCCAAGGGGCTGGATCCGGTGTTCCACCCGGAGAAGCTCGGCATCAAGAACGCCGACTACTGGGCCGGTCACCGCTCCGAAGAGAACCTGGAGCAGGAGAAATCCGGTCACCCCTTCGAACCGGACCAGGATCGCAAGATCTCCTGATCGCGCACCACTCCCCAACAAAAATGGCAGCCTCGGCTGCCATTTTTGTTTCTTTAAATTCAATACCTTGTGTTAACTCAATTAGTTGCGTGCCAAAAGCATCGACGGCGCCTACCTGGACGATAGCGAAGAGGCTGACACTGCCGCCGATGAAGGTTCTCTGCATGCCGTTGCCTGGGCCAGTTGGTGGGGTATTTGCACCTTCCAGCAGATCGGCGGCGCCCCGGTCGGGGTATGGCGCGAGCTGCGCCGCATCAGCAACGCCAAGCAGCATGCCGATCTGGTTGGCCCCAAGCCCGTGCTGCAAGACCCGCGCTTTGAGGCCGCCCGCTTTGCCGCAGATAACGGCATCTTTCGCTGCTACCAGCACGCCATGGGCGGCGCACTGGCCACCCGTGCCGAACACCCCATCAAGCTGACCCACCTTATCGAGGAGCAGGCCAATGCTCAAGGCGAAGACATCAAGCGCCTGATGGGCATTACCTCCGCTCGCCTTGGCATCAAGACCCGCCTGCAAGGGTGGGAAATTATTCCCGCCGGCACCCATGAAGCCAAGAAAGCCGCCGAGGCTGTAGCGAGGGGGGTTGGGGTTCAAACGGGCGACAGCCCGGCACCTTGGAGCTCTGACAATAACTGTACGCGGCCGGATCCAGAAGCTTTCGCTGACCAGATCATGAAGGAACAATGGGGGTTATCGCCCTTCTCCATTGACCGTTTACGGTCGGGTGCCAGTGTCAGGGCCGACGGTTTCACCCTATGGTTGGAGAACGGGCAGGTGCAGTCGAGCCGATCGCTTCCAAGCGAGCCAGATTTGCAACTGGATGGGCTACAGCCAGCCGAACAGGACCTGCCGGATGAGTACGCGGTACCAGAGGGGGATGAGGACTGGCCGATGCTGGTTGAGCTGTGCAGCAAGGTCTACCAAGTACAGGGGCATACCGGGGCGCACCGCTGGATCGAGATGCTGCCCCAGCCCTATCAGTCAGAGATGTGGCGTGTGCTAGAGGAGCTGGCTACGCCAGAGTGGATGCAGGAACAGGGCGACTACAGCGAACAAGAGTGTAAGGCATCAGGTGCAAAGCAAGGGCTCCTGCGCCCATCCTGCATTACTGACACAGCCAGACTTAGCCGCCGGGATACCGACCACGTATCAGACCCGAGCTTACCGCACTACAGTAACTGTGCGTTCCGCTGATGGCTGGCCAATGGGCCTACGCCATATCGCGGAATGGCTCCCCCCAGTAGAACGACCATTGCGGCACCATCCACTGCGCCAAAACAGAGCGCACCCTATGGACGGTCCCAGGCAGCCCTACCAACCTAACCAACCCAGGCACAGCAGAACAGCTCAACCCATCGTACATGCCAGCACAGTACCAGGTGGTGGCTAACCACAGATAAATTAGTACCAGAAGGCAGTCATTAGTGATCTGCGCCGCCGTGGTAGTTGGGAGGCCCAAGTCATCATTCCCGAGTATGACTCTCTTATTCTGGTACCGAAAACTCGGGACTTAAGCCCTAACGTTTAGCTAACCTGACAAAAACACAAAGCAGTTTTTGGTCGGGTTTTGCGCCTTGTGAGTCATTAATCCAACTTAATGAATTTTGGCTTGGGCGAAATTATTTTGGGTGCCATTTTCTTAACATGAAGCCAGTCAGGGGCATTCACGCTTATAAGCTTATGTGTACTAGCTACCAAGTCTTGTTGGGCTGCATCATTCAATGCTCCTTCAATGTCTATAGCTTTGGCATCCGGATATTTTTCAATTTGCTCTTGTATCTTCTGAGCTTTAGCGCTTGGCTTGATGAAATATGGTGGCTGTTCTTGTTTTCCTAATGTGCAGATAGCTCTAGCAACCGCATGATATGCATCATTAAATAGTCCCATAAATCCGTTGGGATCAGCCAAAGTAACGAGCCACAGCCCATGTTTTTGACTATATTTAACGCCACCAGTATTATTGAAATGTGTAGACTCAGGAACTATGCCAATTCTAAGACCAGCTCCCCCTTCTAGTTGAGCAAAATTAGACTTTATCGTGGCAGCGAAATAACGAGGATCATCTGAGGCAGATAGAAAAAGATCTGTTTTCCATATTTTTTTAATTCTATCATTTAATTCTGACTCCGCGGTATGTCCGCGAGCAGCGACTTGAACCCAAGGACCAAATCGAAAAGGTTTTCCACTCCCTTGTGGCAGTAGGTAAGAGTCGGTGCCAGCTTCATCTACCATTGCATCAAGAAAGCCTAAATATTTAGCTCGCTCCTGCCCAAATAATAATGAGGTTGGCTCAGTGTCTTTAACGTATTTAGATGCTCGCCGCATCGCATTGCTTACTGGGTTTATTACACTCGGTTCCTTACCAAGGATCGCTTCGTGCACTGCCCATTCAAAGCCATCGCCTCGCATTCCTTTGTCACGTTCAAGCCGAGCAATTTTCGCCAGTTGTCTCATCCTCACCTGATCTAATGGTGTGTTGATATCCCTCAGATCCTCATCTGAAATAGAATCAATAAGTGCTCTAAGCACAGATCTGCAAACAGCGTAAAGGGCGCGTCCATATTCATCTATTGGTGCATTTTGTTCAATAAAAGTGACATTTGCTGACATTGTATTTCTTCCATTTTAACTGGCCAACCTCAAGGCAACCGCGCGGTAAGCATCGACTGACTTTGTTTGTTATATTTTTACTCTTCAATTTCAGTGAATGTATAATCTACTCCCCCATTCCAACGCTCAAGCTCATGACCACATTTGCAATGAAATTGCCCCTTTTCTCTAACTGGTTGTTCAAACTTAACCGTATTATATTTCTTACCACACTTCTCACACTCTGTAATGTACTCAGTTTTATGCCAAGACCCCATGAGCTACCCCTCTTTATTTAGTATTTAATGAAACTTCATAAGTTGATATTTAAAACGACCAAAATGCATCTTCGATTTTGGATCGTAGCTGCCCCCCAAATTATTATCCAGACGTCGCCTTGACCTTTTTAATTAATTCATCCCTTTGTGTTTTACAAACATCAACAAAACCCTTCCCATTACTTTGTAGCAACTTCTTTTTCTCTGCTTCTGTCTGCTTTATTATTCTTGCAGTGGTTGGAATGAATTTCCAACGATCATTAACTGGTGATACTTCAAGGATGGAGCCGTCCATCGTCAACTTTATCTCGGATAAGTTTCGACGTGAACCATTTATATACTCAAATAAAATCCCATCAGCGGTCTGACTAAATAGTGAAACTTTCGCATCAAGCATAAGCATACCTAGCAAAGGTATAGTATCACAGACATTCTTAGTGAATATGACGCCGGATATTGTACCGTGATATGATTCCATATCAATTACTAGATCAGTATCAGATAAATGTAAATCTTGCCAATCTACATTGAATTCAGTATCAGAACTCCAAAAACCAGACCAACTTGCATCATCAAAATACCATATAGAAAACTTATCATAGGTAGATTCTATGGCTTCAGGTAGCTTTTGGACATTTTCAAAAAACTGAGGTCCATTTGTGACAGCAGCGTAAATAATACCTGCAATGACACAAATGACTGTCCATGTCTTTTTATACCATGGCTTTTCTTTATCTTTCATAAAATTACCGGGATAGTTAAAGCCTGACAATTTATTATGCGAAAGGTTTCCACATAGTAACAAACCTCTTTTTCGTATATATCCAACACACTTTTTATACATTGAAGATATTGCTGAGATCTCAAAATCCTACGTTAACCAACTTGGCCCACGCAGTGGATATGTGGAACCTTTCCTTATCATCCGACCACGAGCCTCAATGCCGCCCCCCGTACTTGTCTCTCTTTACTAGTAAACAAGATAGCTACCGCATAGGGTTTCAGCTCCCAACGCGCTGCTTTAAAACTGGATTGGAGGGGGCAATCATCAAGCATCTCAACTGCCTGCCATTAGAACTGTGCGAGCCGAATAAACAGGGTATCAAACGTAGACCATTGCAGTCAGCTAAAAGTTATCCATCAGTCTGATTTTTCTCTCATTTTTTGATTAAAGTCAGCCTTGTGGGAGGCACAAAGAGAAGATAGGCAGTGGCAACCGTAACAGAGGAGGATATCCCTGATGACGAACCATCGTGCAAGAGCAGGAAAACAACTGGGGGCGCTATTGCGCCCCCAGTCCTTTCAGTACCATCTGCCGTCCCTCTGGCGTAAGTGACCCCATCAAGCTCAGCACCAGTTGGTTCGTGGTCTTGGCCGAGGGGCTTAGGGTGTGGGCGAACGACAAGGTGGCCACCCAACTGTGACCACATTCTGTATCGGTGCACTGGCAATAGAGATCCGAGACATCATCACTCAGTCGGTTAGTCTTGATAATACGGCCCCGCTGGCCACACACTTTGTAATAAACCCGTATTGCCCCCTTTGCTATCCAAATCAACAGCCTATCTTGCCACAGCAAACGCTGAGGCCTGCGATCCGACCTATTACACCGCCGTCATCTGGCCGAAGCACGATCGCGGGTCCGGCCATGGCACAGTGCAGTCGCTCAAGACCGAAGTGGTCAATGGCAAGCTCAAGCCGATCAAGCAATTCGCCTACCTGGGGCATGCCTACCCGTTGGGCCTCGGCGTCACCGATGAGCCCAACCCGCGGATAAGGAAATGAAACCAGAACGGTTCGATCAGATGCTGGGGGCCCTCAATGGCCTTGGCACCAAGATCGATACCATATCCCTGCCTGTCAGAGCGCGTTGCGGCGCGGCCCGAACGGCAGACGCCAACGAAACAGGCTGTTGAGGGTGGCGCGCCACTGGTTGGGGCGTCCCAGGATCTGCTTTTGCAGCCGGGTCTCTTCTTTGAGCATGGCCTCGTCGCTGCGGGCCCAGGCCTGGTTGTAGAGCTGCTTGATCCCCGCCAGCGCGTCCGGCGACTTGGTGATGAGGGTCTTCACAAACTCCCGCGCCTCGGCCAGCGGATCGTCGCAGACCCGGCTCACCAGCCCGAGGGACTTGGCCTCCGGCGCCGGCAGCTCGCGTCCGCTCATGGCCAGCTCCATGGCGGTATCCACCCCCATCAGGTTGCGCATGGTGACGCTGCCGCTCATGTCGGGGATGATGCCCCACTTGATCTCCATCACCGAGAAGCGACAGTCGGGGGTGCTGAAGCGAAAGTCGGCGCCAAGCGCGATCTGCAACCCGCCGCCAAAGCAGACCCCCTGGGTCACGGCGATCACCGGCACCGGCAACTCGTGCCAGCCATAAGCCACCCGCTGGGCCAGGTTAGTGGCTTCATCCGCCTCGCGTTTTAAAATCTCAAGCGCCGCCACCGGCTGCTTGAGCATGGATTTCACATCCAGCCCGGCACAAAAGGCCCGCCCCTCCCCGTGCAGGATCACCGCCCGCAGCCCCTTGTGCTGGCGCAGCTGGTCGAGTACCCCGTCGATGGCGCTGAACATGGCCCTGTCCAGCGCATTGAGCTTGTCGCCCCGTGCCAGCATTACCTCGGCGATGCCGTCCCGGATCTCGAATTTGACCCTTGGTTTTTCCATTTTCCTCTGTCCTCTCCTGAGCTCACACTGGTCATACCACCACGTTATCAGAGTGTTATCGCCAGGTACAGCGAGGAGCCCGGTTTCCCACAGCTACGGCGCGTGCGACTAAAGTCGGCTGGCTGGTCAGGCGCCGCTTTGTCAGACTGGCTTGACGCCACCGGCCAAGGATTGCCATGACCAGCCTGTTCAACTTTGCCCGCCCGCCGTTTGACTGCTTGAGCGCAGAGGAGCGCCAACGGCTCGAGCAGCACCTCTCCATCTGCTACTTTCGCGCCGGCCAGCCAGTGCTCAAGGCGGGTGATGCGCCCCCCGGCCTCTATCTCGTCCTCAAGGGAGCGGTGGAGGAGTCGAGCCCCCATCACCAGTTTGGCGACTATGGCGAAGGGGACCTGTTCGACGTACGCGCCCAGTTCGACGGCCACTGCCGCCACCAGTTCAGTGCGCTGGAAGATCTGCTCTGCCAGCTGATCCCCAGAGGCACCTTCATCGAGCTGTGCGAGGGCAATCCCGCCTTCGCCCGCTACTTCACCGCCAGCCTGGCACAGCGGCAACAACAGCAGGAGCAGCGCGCCCAGCTGGGACAGAAGAATCTGGCGGAGTTCATCCTGACCCGCATCGAGTCCGGCCATTTGCAGCCGCCGCTCATCGTCGACAGCCGCCTGTCGCTCTTGGCCGCCACCGAGGCTATGGTGGCCAAGGGCACCGACTGCCTGCTCTACCCGGCCACGGATGGCAGCCTGAGTCTGGCGACCCGCAAGACCCTGCTGCACGCCCTGACGCTCAAGGGGCTGCCGCTGACGACGCCGCTGGCGGTGCTGGATCCGACCCCGCTCATCGGCCTGCCGCTGGATAGCTATCTGTTCGATGCCCTGCTGCTGATGACCCGCCATCGCATCAAGCGGCTGGTAGTCTGGCAGGAGCAGGAGGTGGCGGGGATCCTGCACCTGACCCAGGTGCTCGGCCTCTTCTCCACCCACTCCCATGTGCTGACCCTGCGTATCGCCCGCGCCGACACCCTGCCGGCGCTGGAAGCGGTGGCCCGGGAGCAGCAACAGCTGACCCGTTCGCTGTTCGGCCAGGGGATCCACACCGCCTTTTTGATGAAGCTAATCGCCACCATCAACGAGCAGCTGATCGCCAAGGCCTTTGCCCTGGTGATCCCGCCCGCGGTGCAGGAGCGGGTCTGCCTGCTGATGCTGGGCTCGGAGGGGCGCAGCGAGCAGATCCTCAAAACCGATCAGGACAATGCCCTGATCCTGCCCGCCGACCTGCACTGGCCGACCCAGCAGGCCGACCTGGCCGCCTTCAGCGATCTGCTGGCCCGGCTCGGTTACCCGCCCTGCCCCGGCCGGGTGATGGTCAACAATCCTGCCTGGGTGAAGCCCCTGGCGCTCTGGCAGCAGGAGATCGAGCGGGTCTGCGTCGAGGCCAGTGAAGCAGACTTGCTCTGGCTCGCCACCCTGGCCGACGCCCACCCCATCGCTGGCGATCGCGCCCTGCTTCCTCCTCTCGCCCGCAAGTTGCGCGAGCAGCTGGCCGAGCGGCGAGATCTGCTGGCGGAGATGGTGCGACCGGCGGTGGCGTTTCATGCGCCGCTCACCCTGTTTGGTCGTCTGGAACGGGCGCCGGAGGGGCTGGATCTGAAACGTGGCGGCCTCTTCCCACTGGTACACGGCATTCGCATGCTAGCGCTGGAAGCCGCCATTCTGGAGACCTCTACTCTGGCACGGATCGAAGCGCTGGTGACGGCCGGACGGCTCAGCGCCGGCTTTGGCGACAATCTGGCGGAGGCGTTCAGGCTGTTCGTCCGCTTGCGGCTGCGCAGCCAGCTCAAGGAGGGAGAGAGCCGGGTGCAGGTCAATGATCTCAGCCACGGTGAGCGGGATCTGCTGCGCCAGGCGCTGCATCAGGTGAAGAAGTTCCAGCAGTGGCTCACCTTGCACTTTCGTCTGAGGCAATAGCCATGTTGAGCCGTCTGCGCCGTCATTGGCATAGTCGCCGTGTTAAAGACCCGGCGTTTGCCCCGCTCTATGCCGACCCGCCCGCCGACGAGTGGGTGGCCCTCGACTTCGAGACCACCAGCCTGGATCCCGCCCAGGCCGAGATCGTCGCCATCGGCGCGGTGCGCATTCAGGGCAACCGGGTGCTGACCGGCGAGGCACTGTCCATCCGGGTGCAAGCGCCGGCCAGCCTGAGCGAACACTCGGTGGTGATCCACGGTCTGCGCCATCAGGATCTGCAACAGGGCATGACGCTGGAAGCCGCGCTGCGCCTGCTTCTGGCCTTTATCGGCCCGCGCGAACTGGTGGGGTATCACATCGCCTACGACCTGCGGATCCTCAATCTCGCCTGCCAGCGATACTGGGGACTGACCCTGGCGCAGCGCGGAATAGAGGTGAGTCGGCTCTACCACGATCACCTCTATCGCCGCTATCCCGATGCCGCCATCGACCTGCATCTGGCCGCCATCAGCAGCCACATCGGTCTGCCGGCCCTGCCCGCCCACGACGCCCTGAGCGATGCCATCACCGCGGCCCTCATCTTCTTGCGCCTCACCCGGGGCGGCCCACTGGCTTATCCCAAAGTCTAATTGTCCACAAATAACATTTGATTCACATTTTGCTTACATGAGCAGTCCTGCTGCTCGGTAGGGACCTCCCTTCATTCACCGTCGACACTCAATGTCATGGAGCACTGCAATGGAACAGCAACCGTATCTTCGGATCCAGCAAGATCCCAACTTCCAGGAGCTGGTAGCCAAGCGCCAGCGCTTTGCCTGGTCCCTCTCCATCCTGATGTTGGGGCTCTATCTGGCCTTCATCATGCTCATCGCCTTCGCCCCCGGCTGGCTTGGCACCCCCTTGAGCGAAGGGTCCACCATTACCCGCGGTATCCCGGTCGGAGTCGGCCTCATCGTCTCCTCCTTCGTGTTGACCGGCATCTATGTGTTTCGGGCCAACGGCGAGTTTGACGAACTGAACCAGAAGATCCTCAAGGGAGCCAAATCATGAAAGGCAAGTCTCTGCTGTTGCTGGCCACGCTGGCCTCCTCCCCCCTGCTGGCAGCCGATGCGCTGACCGGCGAGGTCCATCGCCAACCGCTCAATATCTCCGCCATCGTGATGTTCGTGATCTTCGTGGCGGCCACCCTGTTCATCACCTACTGGGCCTCCAAGCGCAACCGCTCCGCCTCCGACTACTACGCCGCCGGCGGGCGCATCACCGGCTTCCAGAATGGCCTGGCCATCGCCGGTGACTACATGTCAGCCGCCTCCTTCCTCGGCATCTCCGCGCTGGTCTACACCTCCGGCTACGATGGCCTGATTTACTCCATCGGCTTTCTGGTGGGCTGGCCCATCATCCTGTTCCTGATCGCGGAGCGGCTGCGCAACCTCGGCAAGTACACCTTTGCCGACGTGGCCTCCTACCGCCTCAAGCAGACCGAGGTGCGTACCCTCTCCGCCAGCGGCTCGCTGGTGGTGGTCGCCCTCTACCTGATCGCCCAGATGGTGGGCGCCGGCAAGCTGATCGAACTGCTGTTCGGCCTGCAATACCATGTGGCCGTGGTGTTGGTCGGCATTCTGATGGTGCTCTACGTGCTGTTCGGCGGCATGCTGGCCACCACCTGGGTGCAGATCATCAAGGCGGTGATGCTGCTCTCCGGTGCCAGTTTCATGGCCATCATGGTGATGAAGTCGGTCAACTTCGACATCGGCACTCTGTTCAGTGAGGCGGTCAAGGTGCACGAGAAGGGCATCGCCATCATGAGCCCGGGCGGCCTGGTCGCCGATCCCATCTCCGCCATCTCGCTGGGTCTGGCTCTGATGTTCGGCACCGCCGGCCTGCCCCACATCCTGATGCGTTTCTTCACCGTGAGTGACGCCAAGGAAGCGCGCAAGAGCGTGTTCTATGCCACCGGCTTTATCGGCTACTTCTACATCCTGACCTTCATCATCGGCTTTGGCGCCATCCTGCTGGTCAGCACCAACCCGGACTTCAAGGACGCCACCGGCGCCCTCTTGGGCGGCACCAACATGGCCGCCATCCACCTGGCCGATGCGGTGGGCGGCAGCCTGTTCCTCGGCTTCATCTCTGCCGTGGCGTTTGCCACCATCCTGGCGGTGGTGGCTGGGCTGACCCTGGCCGGCGCCTCTGCGGTCTCCCACGATCTCTATGCCAGCGTCATCAAGAAGGGCAAGGCCAACGAAGCCGACGAACTGCGCGTCTCCAAGTACACCACTGTGGTGCTGGGTGTGGTCGCCATTGGTCTCGGCATCCTGTTCGAGAAGCAGAACATCGCCTTCATGGTGGGCCTGGCCTTCTCCATCGCCGCCAGCTGCAACTTCCCGGTGCTGTTTCTCTCCATGTTCTGGTCTCGCCTGACCACTCGTGGCGCCGTCTACGGTGGCTGGCTGGGGCTGGTGAGCGCGGTCAGCCTGATGATCCTGGGCCCGACCGTGTGGGTGAAGGTGCTGGGCCATGCTCAGGCCATCTTCCCCTACGAGTACCCCGCTCTCTTCTCCATGGCGGTGGCCTTCGTCGGGATCTGGCTGTTCTCGGTCACCGACAAGTCACAAAATGCGCTCGATGAGCACGCCAAGTTCTTCCCGCAGTTCGTCCGCTCCCAGACCGGACTGGGGGCAGCCAGCGCCAGCTCCCACTGAACCTTCGATTGACGGTTGCAAGCCGGCCCCAGGGCCGGCTTTTTTCATGCCGACAGGCAGCGGTCAGCGCCCGTTGCAATCCGATCGACGCGGCCATGACCGCCAGGGTGCGCGAGCGCTCGTCATCATTATCTCTCTTCCCTCTGCAATAGGCCCGGATCACAGTTCTTGCTAAAACTTTCGGGGGATCTGTGCCATAATGCGCGCCATTTGACAGACCAACCGGGACATTCCAGTGCTTTCAAGCAATAACATCACCATGCAGTTCGGCGCCAAGCCGCTGTTTGAGAACATCAGCGTCAAGTTTGGCGGCGGCAACCGCTACGGCCTTATCGGTGCCAACGGCTGTGGCAAGTCCACCTTTATGAAGATCCTCGGCGGCGATCTGGAGCCCACTGGCGGTAATGTGAGCCTGGACGTCAACGAACGCATCGGTAAGCTGCGTCAGGATCAATTCGCCTACGAAGAGATGCGCGTACTGGACGTGGTCATGATGGGTCACACCGAGCTGTGGGCCGCCATCGCCGAGCGCGATGCCATCTACGCCAACCTGGAAGCGACCGACGATGACTACATGAAGGCCGCCGAGCTGGAAGGTCTGGTCGCCGAGTATGACGGCTATACCGCCGAATCCCGCGCAGGCGAGCTGCTGCTGGGTGCCGGCATTCCCATCGAGCAGCACAACGGCCCGATGAGCGAAGTGGCACCGGGCTGGAAACTGCGGGTGCTGCTGGCACAGGCGCTGTTCTCCAACCCCGACATCCTGTTGCTGGACGAACCGACCAACAACCTGGACATCAACACCATTCGCTGGCTGGAACAGGTGCTCAACGATCGCGAGAGCACCATGATCATCATCTCTCACGACCGTCACTTCCTGAACTCCGTCTGCACCCACATGGCGGATCTGGACTACGGCGAGCTGCGCGTCTATCCGGGCAACTACGACGAGTACATGACGGCCGCCACCCAGGCCCGTGAGCGCCTGCTGGCCGACAACGCCAAGAAGAAGGCCCAGATCGCCGATCTGCAATCCTTCGTCTCCCGTTTCAGCGCCAACGCCTCCAAGTCCAGCCAGGCCACCTCCCGCCTCAAGCAGATCGACAAGATCAAAATTGAGGAAGTGAAGGTCTCCAGTCGGCAGAACCCCTTCATCCGCTTCGAGCAGGAGAAGAAGCTCTACCGCAACATCCTCGAGATCGAAGGCGTATCCAAAGGTTATGGCGAGGCTCCGCTGTTCAAGGGCCTCAACATGATGCTGGAAGTGGGCGAGAAGGTCGCCATTCTGGGTACCAACGGGATCGGTAAATCCACCCTGATCAAAACCCTGGTGGGCGCGCTGGCACCGGACACCGGCACCATCAAGTGGTCCGAAAACGCCCAGATCGGTTACTACGCCCAGGATCACGCCGAGGACTTCGACACCGATCTCAACGTGTTCGACTGGATGGCCCAGTGGAAACAGGAGAACGAAGACGAGCAGGCGGTACGCTCCGTACTGGGCCGTCTGCTGTTCTCCCAGGACGACATCAAGAAGCCGGTCAAGGTACTGTCCGGTGGTGAGCAGGGCCGCATGCTGTTCGGCAAGCTGATGATGCAGCGCCCCAACATCCTGATCATGGATGAGCCGACCAACCACCTGGACATGGAATCCATCGAATCCTTGAACCTGGCGCTGGAGATGTACAAAGGCACCCTGATCTTCGTCTCCCACGACCGTGAGTTCGTCTCCTCCCTGGCGACCCGCATCCTGGAGCTGACTGAAGATGGCATCCGCGATTTCGGCGGCACCTACGAGGATTACCTGCGTACTCAGGGTGTGGTGTAACCCCCTCCTGCCCGCACATCCCGTCAATGAAAACCGGCACCTGAGTGCCGGTTTTTTTATGCCTGTGATATCTGCCGGACGATACAGATCATCCCGTGTGCCATATGCCCTTCCCCCTGCCAGGGCCGGTTGTCATCCCGCCAGAAAGGAAACTGAACGGCGCCTCGCAGATAAAGAAACGGCCCCATCAAGGGGCCGTTTTCACATGGATTGGAGTCGGTTCGACTTATTCGACCGTGGCTTCCACATCGGTGAAGTACTCGATCTTGGCAGACTTGCGCAGCTCGTCGATGAGAGACTTGTAGCTCACCTGAGCCTTGCCCTGACCCAGCTGGCCTTGCAGCAGCTTGGCCATGCCAGACGGCTCCTTGGCGACTGTCACCTTGTCCAGCGCAACCACTACGCGGTCGCCATTGGCTTCGGTCACCAGCTCGACGCTCGGCTTGCCATCGATCGGATGAGGCATGCGGAAGGCCTGCGCCACCAGGTTCTGATCCAGATCCTGAGCGAAGCGGGCTACCCCGTCATGATTCTCCACCTTCAGACCCAGCGCGGTCAGCTCGGCCTGGATATTCTCGCCAGCCTTGAGCTTGTCCAGCAGACCCTGCGCCTTGCCACGGGCCACTTCACTGGCCTTGTCGTGCTTGATGGCAGCAATCACCTGGTCTTTCACCTCCGCCAGCGATTTGGCCGCTTTCGGCTGGTGACCGGTGATGTGCATGACCAGCGCCTTGCCATCTGCCAGTTCGATCACGTCGGAGTTGGTGTTGTCATCGCGCAACTGCTCGGAGAAGGCGGCGGAGAGTGCCTTGGGATCGTTCAGCGGTGCCGGTGCATCAGCCTGGCTGAAGTAACCGGTGGACTGCACCTTCAGACCCATGGTGTCGGCGGTCAAGTCCAGCGAATCCGGGTTCTCGAAGCTGCTGTCGGCCATCTTCTGCTGCTCGGCAAAGAACAGCTCCTTGGCCTTGTCTGCCTGCAAACGGCTGATGGTCTCTGCTTTCACATCGGCAAACGGCTTGGTCTGGGCCGGTTCAACCCCCAGCAGCTTGATGACGTGGAAACCGAACGGGCTCTTCACCACGGTGGAGAGATCGCCGGTCTTGGCCAGCGCAAACGCGGCCTTCTCGAACGCCGGATCCATCACCCCTTTCTCGAACCAATCCAGCTCGCCGCCTTTCTTGGCGGAGAAGGTATCGGAAGAGTCAGCCTTGGCCAGCGCGGCGAAATCCTCACCGGCCTTGGCTTTGGCCAGCACGGCCTCGGCCTTCTGCTCGGCGGCTTTCTCGTCCTTGCCGAACGGGATCAGGATATGAGCCACATGACGACGCTCGGCACGCTGGAACAGATCCTGGTGCTGATCGTAGTAATCCTGGGCATCCTGCTCGCTCACCTTGACGTCTTTGCCAAGGGTGGCGGCGTCCAGCAGCAGGTAGTCAACCTTGACCTGCTCGTCATTCATGAAGTGGCTGCTGTTGGCCTTGTAGTACTGCTCCACCTCTTCATCGGAGACTTTCACGTCCCCCAGGTACGCAGCAGCGGCCAGGCGCACCAGACGCAGATCGCGAGTCTGGTTGTAGAGCTTGTCCAGTTGCTCGGCTTCACCCTTGAGTGCAAATTCGGTGCCCAGCAGGGCGCCCATCAGTTGCTGGCGAACCATGTCCTGACGCAGGGAGTCACGGAACATCTCCGGGGTCATGCCGGCACGGCGGATCAGCTGCAGATAGCGATCGTTGTTGAACTTGCCATCTTCGGCAAACTCGGGCATGGCGACGATGGCCTGCTTGATCTGCTCATCGCTGACGCGCAGACCCAGTTCACGGGCCTTGCTGTCGAACAGGGCCTGATCGATCAGACGGTCCAGCACGCCACGGCGGAACTGCTTCATATAGTCAGGATTGGCGGCCAACTGGCTGAAAGACTCCCCCATTTGGGATTCCATGCGGGCCCGCTCGTTGCGATAGGCATTTTCCAGCGCAGCGGAGCTGATGTCATTGCCGTTGACGGTGGCGGGGGCGGTACGAGCCGGGCCGTTGAGGTAGCTACCTACACCGGCCAAGGCAAAGGAGAGGATGATCAGGCCCAAGATAACCTTGGCTACCTTGCCCTGCGCCCCTTCGCGTAGTTTATCCAACATCATGTTTGTACTTATGCTCCCGAACTCGATGGGCGTAAATAATGAAAAGGCGCACCGATTGCGATGCGCCTTGGTCAATCAGTATGAGGGAGAGCCCTCTCACTTGTCTGGTCTGTGACCAAGGACGGTGGCCGATGTGATATCAGCGCCCGGCTTAGTTGACAGCGTCTTTCAGGGCCTTACCGGCTTTGAAGGCAGGAACTTTACCAGCGGCGATTTCGATGGTCGCGCCAGTTTGCGGGTTACGGCCAGAACGGGCAGCACGCTCGCGCACGGCGAAAGTACCGAAACCTACCAGAGCAACCTGGTCACCCTCTTTCAGGGCTTCACCCACGGCGTCAATGAAAGCATCCAGCGCACGGCCAGCAGCGGCTTTGGAGATATCAGCACCGTCTGCAATCTTGTCAATCAGTTGAGATTTATTCACTCTTATATTCCCCTTTTATCGAACATCGCTGCGGCGCCGATTTCCCTGGCCACAACAAGTGGAGGTTTTATAGCAAGCCTCCTGATCAGTTGCAAGTGACAATCTAGCGCAAACCCGCGCCACATCACGCATTGCGACTCATCATGAGTACCCGATCGGTGGTCAAGGCTACTTCCGTTATCCGGCGCATGCAAGCCTTAACCACCCCCCGAATGCGCCAAATTTGCGGCGCATCAACATTTACACGACAGAAACGCGCTCAAACCCTTGCGGATTGTCCTGCAACGCCAATTCCAGCACCTCGTCAATCCAGCGAACCGGATAGATTTCAAGGTCTTGTTTGACGTTGTCCGGGATCTCCTCGAGGTCACGCTCGTTCTCTTTCGGGATCAGCACCCGCTTGATGCCACCGCGATGGGCTGCCAGCAGCTTCTCTTTGAGGCCGCCAATAGGCAGCACTTCGCCGCGCAAGGTGATCTCCCCCGTCATGGCCACATCAGCACGAACCGGATTACCGGTCAAGCTGGAGACCAGGGCGGTACACATGGCGATACCGGCGCTCGGACCGTCTTTCGGGGTCGCCCCTTCCGGTACGTGCACGTGGATATCGCGCTTCTCGTAGAAGTCGGCATTGATGCGCAGCTTCTCGGCACGGGCCCGTACCACCGTCATGGCGGCCTGGATGGACTCCTGCATCACGTCACCCAAGGAACCTGTGTAGGTGAGCTTGCCCTTGCCCGGCATGTTGGTGGTCTCGATGGTGAGCAGATCGCCCCCCACTTCGGTCCACGCCAGACCACACACCTGACCCACCTGGTTCTGATCGGTGGCCTTGCCGTAGTCAAAGCGCTGCACCCCGAGGAACTCCTTGAGGTTGGCCTGATTGACCTGAACATGCTTGATGCTCTTGTCCAGCAGGATGCGCTTGACCGCCTTGCGACAAATCTTGGAGATCTCACGCTCCAGACTCCGCACCCCCGCCTCGCGGGTGTAGTAACGGATCACCCCGACCAGAGCGGAATCCTCGATGGTGATCTCGGACTCTTTCAGGCCGTTGCGCTGGATCTGCTTGGAGACCAGATGCTGCTTGGCGATGTTGAGCTTCTCATCTTCGGTGTAACCGGAGAGGCGGATCACTTCCATCCGGTCCAGCAGCGGACCCGGGATGTTCATGGAGTTGGAGGTGGCCACGAACATCACGTCCGACAGGTCATAATCCACTTCCAGGTAGTGATCGTTGAAGCTGTTGTTCTGCTCGGGATCCAGCACTTCCAGCAGGGCTGAAGCGGGATCGCCACGCATGTCCGAGCTCATCTTGTCGATTTCATCGAGCAGGAACAGCGGGTTCTTCACCCCGACTTTCGCCATCTTCTGGATGAGCTTGCCGGGCATGGAGCCAATATAGGTACGGCGATGACCACGGATCTCCGCTTCATCACGCACCCCGCCGAGCGCCATGCGCACATATTTGCGACCGGTGGCCTTGGCGATGGACTGACCGAGCGAGGTCTTACCCACGCCGGGAGGCCCTACCAGACAGAGGATCGGCCCCTTGAGCTTGTTGACGCGCGCCTGCACCGCCAGATACTCGAGAATGCGATCCTTGACCTTCTCCAGGCCATAGTGATCGGCATCCAGCACCTCTTGCGCCTTGCCCAGGTCTTTCTTGACCTTGGAACGCGCCTTCCACGGCACCTGCACCATCCAGTCGACGTAGCTGCGCACCACGGTGGCCTCGGCCGACATGGGCGACATCATCTTCAGCTTGGCGAGCTCGGCCTGCGCCTTCTCACGGGCATCTTCCGGCATGCCGGCCTCTTCAATCTTGCGATTGAGGGCTTCGAACTCATCCGGACTGTCTTCCAGCTCACCCAGCTCTTTCTGGATGGCCTTCATCTGCTCGTTGAGATAGTACTCGCGCTGGCTCTTCTCCATCTGCTTCTTGACCCGGGAGCGGATGCGTTTCTCGACCTGCAGCAGGTCAATCTCCGACTCCATCATGGCCATCAGAAACTCGATGCGCTCGGACACGGAGGCGATTTCCAGCACCTTCTGCTTGTCTTCGAGCTTGAGCGGCATGTGGGCGGCCATGGTATCGGCCAGGCGCGCCGCATCATCGATCGCCGAAATCGAGGTGAGCACCTCGGGCGGGATCTTCTTGTTGAGCTTGATATAGCCTTCGAACTGACCGATGGCGGAGCGCACCAGCACATCCTGGTCCTTCTCCTCAATCGCCTTGGAGGCGATGTACTGCGCCTCGCCAACGAAGAAGTCCCGGTCGTCGATCATCCGCTCAAGACGGGCACGCTGGCCCCCTTCCACCAGCACCTTGACGGTGCCATCGGGCAGCTTGAGCATCTGTAGAATATTGGCCACTGTCCCGACGGAGAAGATCTCCTCCACCGTCGGCTCATCGGTTGACGCATCCTTCTGGGCCACCAGCAGAACTTTCTTGTCCTGCTCCATGGCCGCTTCCAGACAGCGAATGGATTTTTCCCGCCCCACAAAGAGTGGAATGACCATGTGGGGGTAAACCACCACGTCACGAAGAGGCAGGACGGGAATCTCGATGCGTTCTGAACGCTCTAGGTTCATATATGTCCTCTCGGCTTGTTATACCGTTGGCAAAGCGCTTGGCTGAGTATATGGGGGCGCTTAGATGAGATTCAATCGCCGAAACCGCAAAAAGCATGAAAGGGGCAAAAAGCCCCTTTCATTTGATTAAAAATCAGACATTTACTCTGATGCGGCGGCCTGGGTCTCGGGATTTTCGTAGATCATCAAGGGCGCGGAGTCCCCTTTGATCACGGTTTCGTCGATCACCACCTTGCTGACACCGTCCAGCGACGGCAGGTCATACATGGTATCGAGCAGCACGGCTTCCACGATGGAACGCAGACCACGGGCGCCGGTTTTACGCTCCATCGCCTTGCGGGCAATGGCGTTCAACGCGTCGTCACGGAACTCCAGCTCCACCCCTTCCAGATCGAACAGCGCGGCATACTGTTTGGTCAGCGCGTTCTTCGGCTCTTTCAGGATCTGGATGAGGGCAGCCTCGTCCAGCTCGGTCAGGGTCGCTACCACTGGCAGACGACCGATGAACTCGGGGATCAGACCGTATTTGATCAGATCTTCCGGCTCCACCTTGGCAAAGCTCTCGCTCAAGGTCGCCTTGGCGCTCTTGGACTTGACCTCGGCACCAAAACCGATGCCGGTGCCCTTGACGGAGCGCTGCTCGATCACCTTGTCCAGACCGGCAAAGGCGCCACCACAGATGAACAGGATCTTAGAGGTATCAACCTGCAAGAACTCCTGCTGCGGGTGCTTGCGACCACCTTGCGGCGGTACGGAAGCGATGGTCCCTTCGATCAGCTTGAGCAGGGCCTGCTGCACCCCTTCCCCGGACACGTCGCGGGTAATGGAGGGGTTGTCCGACTTACGGGAGATCTTGTCGATCTCGTCGATGTAGACGATGCCACGCTGGGCCTTCTCTACGTCGTAGTCGCACTTTTGCAGCAGCTTCTGGATGATGTTCTCCACGTCCTCGCCCACATAACCGGCTTCGGTCAGGGTGGTGGCATCGGCCATGGTGAAGGGAACGTCCAGCAGACGAGCCAGGGTTTCAGCCAGCAGGGTCTTGCCACTGCCGGTCGGACCGATCAGCAGGATGTTGGATTTGCCCAGCTCTACACCACCGGACTCGCTGCCGCTGCGCAGCCGCTTGTAGTGGTTGTAGACGGCTACCGCCAGCACCTTCTTGGCGTACTCCTGCCCGATCACATAGTCATCCAGATGAGCGCGGATTTCATGAGGGGTCGGCAGCTCGCTACCATCGCGCTTGGGCGAGATCTCGCGGATCTCTTCGCGGATGATGTCGTTGCACAGCTCGACACACTCATCACATATGTAGACGGAAGGGCCAGCGATCAGCTTGCGCACTTCATGCTGGCTTTTGCCGCAAAAAGAGCAGTAGAGCAGCTTATCACCCTCACCCTTGCGTTTTTCTGTCATTCAGCAACCTCGTTTTATCAATAGAGGATGGATTGTCCTGTTGAGTTTACAACAGTCCGGAACACCCTGCCCATGCCTGATCTGCCGATTGAGGGCATCATCAAACCAGATGATGCCCTCGACGATGGTACGGGCTAGCTCGTGGCTCAGCCGCGGCGGCTCAGGACACCATCAACCAGACCATAGGCCACAGCCTGCTCGGCCGACATGAAGTTGTCACGGTCGGTGTCACGCTCGATGGTGGCCATGTCCTGACCGGTATGGAAGGCCAGACGCTCGTTCAGGGTATTCTTGATCTTCAGGATCTCCTGGGCATGGATCTGGATATCAGATGCCTGGCCCTGGAAACCGCCCAGCGGCTGGTGGATCATCACGCGGGCATTGGGCAGGCAGAAACGCTTGCCCTTGGCGCCACCGGCCAGCAGGAAGGCACCCATGGAGCAAGCCTGCCCCATGCACACCGTGCTGACGTCCGGCTTGATGAACTGCATGGTGTCATAAATGGACATACCGGCCGTGACGGCCCCACCCGGAGAGTTGATGTAGATGCTGATGTCCTGATCCGGATTTTCAGACTCCAGAAACAGCAGCTGAGCCACCACCAGATTCGCCATGTGATCTTCAACCTGACCGGTCAGGAAGATCACCCGCTCCTTCAGCAGACGAGAATAGATGTCGTAGGAACGCTCCCCTTTCGCGGTTTGCTCTACCACCATCGGGATGAGCGCATTGCGTGGGGATTCAGTCACATCGTTATAGTTCTTGTACATAAGGCATTGTCCCTAAAATAAAATGGCCCGAGTGGAGATCACACGAGCCATTATACTTAACAGTCTTGACCTTAAGTCAAATGTTCTTAGGCAGCGGCACCGGACTTGTTGATCACTTCGTCAAATGCAACTTCCTTCTCGGTCACCTGGGCCTTGGACAGGATCAGGTCGATGGCTTGATCTTCAACTGCCAGGTTGCGAACGCCGTTCAGCATCTGTTCGTTCTTCTGGTAGTACTCGATCACTTCCTTCGGATCTTCGTAGGCAGTGGCCATGGATTCGATGATGCTGTTGACGCGCGCTTCATCAGCCTTGATCTCGTTGGTACGGATCACGTCGCCCAGCAGCAGACCTACACGTACACGACGCTCGGCCTGGCCCTGGAACAGCTCTGCCGGCAGTTCAGGAGCGTTGCCGCCCTGGAAGCCGCCGAAACGCTGCAGCGCCTGCTGACGCAGGGCATCGATTTCCTGAGCAACGGCAGCCTTCGGCAGATCAATCTGGTTGGCTTCAACCAGACCATTCAGAACCTGCTCTTTCACGCTGTTTTTCAGGGCTTGAGCCAGTTCGCGCTCCATGTTCTTGCGCACTTCGGCTTTCAGCTCTTCAACGTTGCCGCTCTCGATGCCAAAACGCTTGACGAACTCTTCGGTCAGTTCAGGCAGGATCTGCTCTTCAACCTTGTTCAGCTTGGAAGCGAACTTGGCGGCTTTGCCTTTCAGGTTTTCAGCGTGGTAGTCAGCCGGGAAGGTCACGTCGATGGTGAACTCGTCGCCAGCTTTCTTGCCCATGATGGCGTCTTCGAAGCCCGGGATCATGCGACCGGCACCCAGTACCAGGTTGAAGCCTTCGGCCTTGCCGCCGTCGAACTCTTCACCGTCGATGGAACCGACGAAGTCCATGGTCACACGCATGCCATCGGCAGCGGCGGCGTCCACTTCACTCCAGGTTGCATGCTGCTTGCGCAGGGTGTCGATCATGTTGGCCAGATCTTCATCCTTCACGGTAGCAACCGGCTTCTCGACCTTGATGGTCTCGAGGCCAGCCACTTCAAACTCGGGGTACACTTCGAAGGTCGCGGTAAATTCGAAGTCCTGACCTTCCTGGATCTCTTTCGGATCCATGGTCGGGGCACCGGCCGGGCTCAGTTTGTTTTCGATGATGGCCTTGATGAAGTTGCTCTGCATCATTTCGTCAGCAACGCGAGCATGAGCCATGGCGCCGAACATCTTCTTGATGATGGCAACCGGAGCCTTGCCAGGACGGAAACCGTCGATGCGACGGGTTTTGGCCAGGCCGTTCAATTCTTTGCGCACGGCGGCGTCAACGGTAGCGGCCGGTACGGTGATGGTAAGACGGCGTTCCAGACCCTGGGTTGTCTCTACAGAAACTTGCATTCTTCTACCTCGTTCAACTCAGCACTGCGTGCTGACCCTTTATTGCCCCTGGGCAAAGCCCGGAGTCTTCCTGTTTATAAAGACAACGACTGTCTTTGTGATGAGAAAATATGACGCGACATTATAGCGGCGCACTTTGATCGAGTCGAGCCACACGTCCCCCAACCGGGCAGGGGATGGCACAATTCCCGCCAAACTGCCCCTTATATGGGGAATAGCGGGGCCGACTTCAAGCACGCAAGCCGCAAGAATTTGCACTTGCTCACCTTTTTTCGTGCAAGAGCCTACTTTTTCACCTCACATCCCTCCATAACGGTCTCTTTTCGCCCCCTGCGACCCAAATTGTCCACCCCGCCCCTTCAACCATTGCGTCCATGACCATCGCTCGTTATGGTGGCAGCCATCTTGATAAGTCTGGAGTCACCGACATGGCCTTTTTCCGCTTCTTGTTCAATCTGCTCTGGTTCGTACTGGGAGGCGTCTTCATGGGGCTGGCCTGGTGGCTGGCCGGGCTGATCTGTTTTATCTCCCTCATCGGGATCCCCTGGGGACGTGCCTGCTTCGTCATCGGCACCTTTACCTTCTTCCCGTTCGGCAAGCAGGCGGTCAACCGCAAGACCATGACCGGTCTGAGCGACATGGGCACCGGCACCATGGGGCTGATTGGCAACATCATCTGGTTCGTGCTCATCGGGATCTGGCTGGCCATCGGCCACATCGCCTCGGCACTGGCCTGCTTCGTCACCATCGTCGGCATCCCGTTCGGCATCCAGCACCTCAAGCTGGCGCTCATCAGCCTGGCCCCTATCGGCCAGATGATCGTCACCAATCAGGAGGCTGAATCCGGCCGTTATATTCGCTGAAGGCGATGCCGCCAGCCGTAAAAAAGGGCAGACTAGGGTCTGCCCTTTTTCATTGCCATCTTCGAGGTCATCCATGCTGCCCAGCCACTTCTTCGCCAATCTCGCCCGCATGAAGCTCATCTACCGCTGGCCGCTGATGCGCAACATCCAGCCCGAGAACATCGCCGAGCACAGTCTGCAGGTAGCCATGGTTGCCCACGCCCTCGGCCTCATCAAAAACCGGCTCTTTGGTGGCAGCGTGGATGCCGATCGCGCCGCCGTCATGGCCCTCTATCACGACAGCAGCGAGGTGCTGACCGGCGATCTGCCCACCCCGGTCAAGTACTTCAATCCCGAGATTGCCCGCGAATACAAGAAGATTGAGCTGGCCGCCGAGCAGCGCCTGCTGGGCATGTTGCCGCCGGAGCTGGTCGAGGACTTTCGCCCGCTGCTCGATTCGGCAGCCCAGGATGGCGAGCTGGCCAGGCTGGTGAAGGATGCCGATACCCTCTGCGCCTATACCAAGTGCCTGGAAGAGATCAATGCCGGCAACCGGGAGTTCGAGCCGGCGCGCAAGCGCCTCGAGCAGATGCTGGCGGCCCGGATGAGCGACGAGATGCGCTACTTCATCGACATCTTCGTGGCGAGCTTCTCGCTGCCGCTGGATGAACTCAACGCCCACTAAACCAGCCAGCGCCCCTCAAAACAGCAGGGCCCGCCGGTTTGCACCGGCGGGCCCTTCGTTTTTATCAGCAGACAGATGCTGCGTATCAGTGCCCCAACTCCCGGGACGGCACCAGCCCGCTTGCCCGCCAGGCGGGGTAAAGGGTGGCCAGCAGGCTCATCAGGATGGCGGCGCCGGTCACGATGACCAAGTCCTGCATGTGCAGCTCGGTCGGCAGGAAGTCGATGAAGTAGATGTCCGGGTTGAGGAAGCGGTGGCCAATGAGCTTCTCGATAACACCCAGGATCTGGGTCAGCTTGCTGGAGAGCAGGCCGCCCAGCAGGGCGCCGAGCAAGGCACCCGCCACCCCGTTCACCATCCCCTGAATGACGAAGGTAAGCCGGATCTGGCCCGGGCTCGCCCCCATGGTCTTCAAGATGGCGATTTCGCTGCGCTTCTCGTTCACTGCCATCACCAGGGTGGAGACGATGTTGAAACAGGCCACCGCCACCACCATCAGCATCACCACGTACATCACGGTGCGCACCATCTGGATGTCCTGGTAGAGATAACCCTGGCGGCTCATCCAGCTGCTGATGTAGACGTAGTGCGGGAACTTCTGGGCGGCTGCCACCGTGATGGACTGCGCCTTGAGCACGTCGTTCACCTTGAGGCTGAAGCCCTCTACCGCACTGCCCATGCCGGTAATGGCCTGGGCATCAACCAGATGCATGAAGCCGAGCACCCCATCAAGCTGGCCACCGATCTCGAGCAGCCCCACCACCTTGAGAGACTCGCGCTTCGGGTTCTTGATGCCGGCTGCATCGCCGCCCTGGGGCAGCAACAAGGTGACAGTGTCCCCTATCTTGACCCCCAGCTTGTCGGCGATGGTCTTGCCGAGGATGAGGCCGTGCTCGCCGGCTTCCAGCTCGCGCAGACCACGCCCCGTCATATAGTTGCCCGCATCGGACAGATTGGCTTCAAGCTCCGGCAACACGGCGCGCACCTGCAGCCCCTTGAGGGCACTGCCGTGCTCCAGCAGGCCGTCGAGCCGGATCACCGGGGCGGCAGCCTCCACCCCGGGCTGGGCCAGCAGGTAGTCCCGCAGCTTGGGCCAGTTGGGGAGCGGTGCCTCCATTCCCATCAGCTCGCCGTGAGGCACCACGGAGAGCACCCGGTTCTTGAGCTCTCGCTCAAAGCCATTCATGGCGGAGAGCCCCAGGATCAGCGCCATCACCCCGAGGGCGATACCGATGAGGGAGGAGGCGGAGATAAAGGCGATGAAGCCGTTGCGACGGCGAGAGCGGCTGTAACGCAGGCCCAGAAACAGGGGCAGCGGTTTGAACATCAGGCGACCTCCGCCATCACGCCGCTCACCAGGGTCACCCGGCGATGAAGCTTGGCAGCCAGGCTGAGATCGTGGGTCACCACCACGAACGCGGTGCCGAGCTCGCGGTTGAGCTCGCAGAGCAGCTCATAGACGGCGGCGGCGCTGGCGTGATCCAGGTTGCCGGTGGGCTCGTCCGCCAGCACCAGGCTGGGTTCGTTGACCAGAGCACGGGCGATGGCCACCCGCTGGCGTTCGCCACCGGAGAGCTCGGACGGTCTGTGGTTGAGACGGTGGGAAAGCCCTACCCGCCCCAGCATCCGGCTCGCCTTGTCGGTCGCGCTGGCCACCGACTCACCGGCGATCAGCAGCGGCATGGCGGCATTTTCCAGCGCGCTGAACTCGGAGAGCAGGTGGTGGAACTGGTAAACGAAACCCAGCTCCTGATTGCGAAACTTCGCCTGGGTACGGCTGTCCCAGCGATGGATGTCCTGCCCCTTGAACAGCACGGCGCCACTGGAGGGGTTGTCGAGCGCCCCCATCAGGTGCAGCAGGGTGGTTTTGCCGGAACCCGAGCTGCCCACCACCGCCAGCATCTCGCCGGGCGCCACGCTAAGATCGATGCCCTTGAGTACCTGGGTCTCCAGATCGCCCTCTTTGTAGACATGGTTGAGGGCCTGACAGCGCAGCAGCGGCTCGCAGGAGACGGATTGATTCATAAAGGAGGCTCCACTTGCACCTGTAACAACGCTGGCGCCGGCAGCAACGCCGGTACCAGTAACAACAGAAGATGAATTATTCATAACGCAGCGCCTCGGCCGGTTTGACCCGGGCCGCACGGGCCGCCGGGTAGAGGGTGGCGCTGAAGCTGAGCAGCACGGCACCCAGCAAAATGGTCACGACCTGGGCGGGTTCGACGATGACCGGCAGGCCCGAGCCGCCGGCCGTCATGTAGAGGTTGAGCCCCACCGCATCAAGCAAGGGGTTGAGCCCCATGGAGAGCGCCAGTCCAGCCAGACCGCCGAACAGGGCGCCGATGACGCCGCTGGAGGCCCCCAGCACCATGAAGATCTTGACGATGCCCGCCTCGCTCATGCCCATGGTGCGCAGGATGGCCACCTCCCCTTCCTTGTCGGTCACCACCATCACCAGGGCTGAGAGGATGTTGAAGGTGGCAACCGCGATGATCAGCACCAGCATCAATCCCATCATCCGTTTTTCCATGGCCACCGCCTGGAACAGCTCGCCGCGCTCGCGGCGCCAGTCCTGCCACTCCAGCCCGTCCGGCAGCGCCGTCTTCACCACCTCGTCGGCGGCGAAGGGGTCATCCAGCCAGAGGCGGATGCCGCCCACCTGATCCGCAGGCAGGCGCAGCATCCGCTGGGCATCCCCCAGCGCAATCAGGGCGACCTGGCTGTCCACATCGGCGCCGACCCCGAAGATGCCGGAGACGGTAAAGAGGCGCTGGGCCGGTACCCGACCAAACGGGGTGAAGCGGGTGCCTTCGGTCAGGATCAGACGGACCTGGTCGCCCATGGAGACCTTGAGGCGATTGGCCACCCCCTGCCCCAGCACTATGTGGTATTCGCCGGCCTGCAGGCTGTCCAGACGCCCCATCTGCATCTGGGCGTGCAGGATGTCGTCCTTGGGCCACTGGGCGGGATCGATACCCTGCACACTGACGCCGGTGAGCTGACCGGGGCTTTGCAGCATGCCTTCACTGTCGAGCATGGGGGCATGGGCAATCACGTGCGGCAGCCTGGCCAGGTCCGGCAGGCCCTGCGGCGCGGCATCGATGCGCCCCGCCGGGCTGGTCACCACCACATGGGGGATCACCCCCAGGATGCGCCCCTTGAGCTGCCCTTCAAAACCGTTCATCACCGAGATGACCACCATCAGGGCGGCGACCCCGATGGCGATGCCGAAAGTGGAAAACAGGGAGATAAATGAAACGAAGCGATTGCTGCGTCGCGAGCCTGCATAACGCAGGCCGATGGCCAGCGACAGTGGCTGAAAAAGTCCAGTCTTCAAGGATATCTACATTGCCAACAAAATAAGATACCGGATAATAAAGGGAAACCGTCTATGACAACAAGGGATAGCCTCCATGCAGGAACAGTTCTTCAGTGTCACCCATGCCACACCGGTCAATGTGATCCCCATGCCCGGTGACTTTCATCTGCCCTCGCTGGAAGCACTGGAGGCCGAGCTGCCCGAACCCTTTCGCATCGCCTCCGCCATTACCTCCATCGACATGGTGACCAGCCGCCTGATCCGCAATCAGAACGATTCGATGCACGATCTGGTGGAGATCATCAACCAGCAGTCGCGCAAGATCGACATGATCATGGGCTATGTGCTGTCGGTACAGGATCACCCGGAACATCGCTTTCACACTCTGCGCTTTGGTGCTGGCCAGCTGACCTATCTGCATCCCCATCAGGGCCACGGCGAGGTGCCACACCTGCACCAGATAGTGCGGCTCAAGATCTTCCTGCGCGAAGAGGCGTCCGCCGTCTACTGCTACGGCCAGGTCAAGCAGCTGGAACCGAGCGAGCACGGTACCCACGTGATGCTCGACTATGTGCGGCTCCGCGAGGATGACCGTGAACTGCTGGTACGCGCCAGCCTGCATATCCAGTCCAAACAGCTCAAACTTCGTGCGCAAGACCGTCAACGTTAAAAGAATCGAATGATGCCAATGAAGCTTCCCGCCTTGCCCGCCAAGGCGGGCCAAAAGTTAACGCTCGGCCAGCTGACAGGCAGCAGCCTCTCGCTGATGGCCGCCCGCCTCACGCAGGAGGCTCATCGCCCCGTCCTGCTGGTGACCGCCGATACCCCGAGCGCCCTGCGCCTCGAACAGGAACTGCAATACCTGCTGGCCGACACTGGCTGCCCGGTGCTGCTGTTCCCGGACTGGGAGACCCTGCCCTACGACACCTTCTCCCCCCATCAGGACATCATCTCCCAGCGGCTCGAGACCCTCTACAAGCTGCCGCAGATGAGCAGCGGCGTGCTGATCGTGCCCATCTCTACCCTGATGCTGCGCACGGCGCCCCGGGTTTATCTCGACAAATACAGCCTGATGGTGAAAAGCGGCCAGCGCCTCAATCTGCAGCAGCTGCGCGCGCGCCTCGCCGAGGCGGGCTATGTGGCAGTGGAGCAGGTGCTGGAGCACGGCGAATTTGCCGCCCGCGGCTCCCTGCTCGATCTCTTCCCCATGGGCAGCAGCAGCCCCTATCGCATCGACTTCTTCGACGACGAAGTGGACTCCATCCGCCCGTTCGACCCCGAGACCCAGCGCTCCAGCGAGCCGGTCAAGAGCGTCAGCCTGTTGCCGGCCCGGGAGTTTCCCACCGACGAGGGTGCCATCGAGCTGTTTCGCGGCCAGTATCGCGAACAGTTCGAGATCTCCCGCGCCGAGGGCTCCGTCTATCAGGAGGTGAGCAAGGGGCGCTGGCCGGCCGGCATCGAGTACTATCTGCCACTCTTCTTCCAGCAGACCGCCAGCCTGTTTGACCACCTGCCAGAGAACACCCTGCTGCTGACCGTGGGAGAGATCTACCCCGCCGCCCAGCGCTTCTGGAACGACATCAGCCAGCGCTACGAGGACAGGCGCTGGGACAATACCCGTCCCCTGTTGCCACCCCAGCAGATCTATCTGCCGGTGGAGCAGCTGTTTGCGGCGCTCGGCCAGTACGCGGCCGTGCGACTGCAGGAGGCGCCCACCGCCGGTGATGCGGGCCAGCACGACCTGCCCATCTCGGCGCTGCCCGAGCTGCAGCTCGATCACAGCAAGGAGCAGCCGCTGCTGGCCCTCAACCAGTTCCTACAAGGCTTTGCCGGCCGCACCCTGTTTGCGGTGGAGTCCGAGGGGCGGCGCGAGGTACTGGGCGATCTGCTGGCCCGCATCGCGCTGCAGCCCAAGGAGTTCGCATCACTCGATGCCTTCATCACCAGCAAGGCCCGTCACGGCCTGCTGGTGGCACCGCTCGAGCGCGGCTTCTTGCTGCGAGAGCCAGGGCAGGAGGAGCTCGCGCTCATCACCGAGACCGAACTGCTGGGCGGCAAGATCCGCAGCAAACGGCAACGGGAGAAGAGCAAGAACCTGAGCTCGGATGCGGTGATCCGCAACCTCGGCGAGCTGACCCAGGGCCAGCCGGTGGTGCACCTGGATCACGGGGTCGGCCGCTATCTGGGGCTGGAGACCATCGACGCCGGCGGCCTGCCCACCGAGTTTCTGACCCTGGAATATGCCGGCGGCGACAAGCTGTTCGTGCCAGTCACCAGTTTGCACCTGATCAGCCGTTATACCGGCTCGGACAACCCGCCCAGCCACAAGCTCGGCGGCGAGGCCTGGGTCAAGGCCCGGCGCAAGGCGGCCGAAAAGGTGCGCGACGTGGCAGCCGAACTGCTGGATGTCTATGCCATGCGGGCGGCCCGTCACGGCTTTGCCTTCAAGCACGATCGCGAGGCCTATCGCCAGTTTGCCGCCGGCTTCCCGTTCGAGGAGACCGATGATCAGCTCAACGCCATCAATGCGGTGCTCGGCGACATGTGCCAGGCCAAGAGCATGGATCGGCTGGTGTGTGGCGACGTGGGCTTTGGCAAGACCGAGGTAGCGATGCGGGCGGCGTTTGTGGCAGTGCACGGCGGCAAGCAGGTGGCCGTGCTGGTGCCCACCACCCTGCTCGCTCAGCAGCACTACGACAACTTCCGCGACCGCTTCGCCAACTGGCCGGTGCGGGTCGAGGTACTGAGCCGCTTCCGCTCCGCCAAGGAGCAGACCACGGTGATGAAAGAGCTGGCCGAGGGAAAGGTGGACATCATCATCGGCACCCACAAGCTGCTGGGCGCCGAGCTCACCTTCAAGGATCTGGGACTGCTCATCGTCGACGAGGAGCATCGCTTCGGGGTGCGCCAGAAGGAGAAGATCAAGGCGCTGCGGGCCGACGTGGACATCCTCACCCTCACCGCCACCCCCATTCCACGTACCCTCAACATGGCGATGTCGGGCATGCGGGATCTCTCCATCATCGCCACCCCGCCCGCCAAGCGGCTCGCCATCAAGACCTTCGTGCGCCAGCAGGAGCCGGCGGTCACCCGCGAGGCGGTGCTGCGGGAATTGAAACGCGGCGGCCAGGTCTACTACCTGCACAACGACGTGGAGAGCATCGAGAAGTGCGCGGCGGATCTTGCCGAGCTGGTGCCGGAGGCGCGCATCGGCATCGCCCACGGCCAGATGCGTGAGCGCGAGCTCGAGCGGGTGATGTCGGACTTCTACCACCAGCGCTTCAACCTGCTGGTCTGCACCACCATCATCGAGACCGGCATCGACGTGCCGAGCGCAAACACCATCATCATGGATCGGGCAGATCACCTCGGTCTGGCCCAGCTGCACCAGCTGCGGGGCCGGGTCGGTCGCTCCCACCATCAGGCCTATGCCTACCTGCTCACCCCCCATCCCAAGCTGATGACCAAGGATGCGGCCAAGCGGCTGGAGGCCATTGCGTCCCTTGAAGATCTGGGCGCTGGCTTTGCGCTGGCCACCCACGATCTGGAGATCCGCGGCGCCGGCGAACTGCTCGGCGACGATCAGAGCGGCCAGATTGAATCGGTCGGCTTCACCCTCTACATGGAGATGCTGGAGCAGGCGGTCGAGGCGCTGAAATCGGGCAAGGAGCCGTCGCTCGAACAACTCATGAGCCAGCACACCGAGGTGGAACTGCGCCTGCCTGCCTTGCTCCCGGACGACTACATCCCTGACGTCAACATGCGGCTCTCCATGTACAAACGGATCGCCAGCGCGGCGGACGAGCAGGAGCTGCGCGAACTGAAAGTGGAGCTTATCGATCGCTTCGGCCTGTTGCCGGAGCCGACCAAAACCCTGCTGGAGCTGGCCGCCTTCCGTCAGCGCGCCACGGCGCTGGGCATTCGCCGGGTGGAGATGAGCGAGCGCGGTGGCTATCTGGACTTTACCCAAGAAACCAAGGTCAACCCTGCCTATCTGGTCAAGCTGCTCTCCGAGCAGCCGCGCATCTACAAGATGGACGGGCCGACCCGGCTGCGCTTCCAGGTGCCGACCCAAGACAGGGCCATGCGCCTCAAGCTGGTGGATGGCCTGCTGGCGGATCTCGCCAGCCACGCCAACCCCTGAGGGGGGTGATGAGGCGGCCAGCCGCTCACCCAAATAAAAGGCTATGTCCCAATTACGTGTTGCATGGGGCGCCCCAGCGCCTCATGCAAGCAACATGAGATATTCACTTCCCGCCCATAGCGCTCCAACATCCTTCGCCAACCCAGATAATTCCTCAGATAGTGGGTCGCGACCCCATGGAACCGTTCCATCCACTCCTTCAATCGCCTGTGGTACCCGTTCACATGTTGGATGTGATATGCACCTACCACTCGCTCTCCCGCACGGTTGTGCACCACTTGGTGGGTCATGCCCTGCGACTTGCTGAAACTGGCATACACCCCAGCGCCATCGCTGCACAGGACGACATCCGGGGCGATAAGCGGCTCAAGCACCGCCTTAACTGCCCTGGCATTCAGCTGCTCCAACTGGAAGTCAGCCAGGTGACCTGCTCTGTCTTGCACCACCATCACCGGGATGTAATCCGGCCCTGTGCCTCGGGTACAGCCTTTGCCTCCACGATGGCGGGCCGGGCGGGGCAATCCGCGCTGTCCTTTGAACGACGCTAAGAAGAAGGTCTCATCGACCTCGACGATACCCTCTTCCCGTACTGCCTGGTGGCTAGCCATAGCCTTCAGGAAGCGGTGGCGCCATAAAAAGGCGGTGTTTTTACCGACCCCACAGCGGAGCGCCGCCTGCCGGACGGTCAGACCTTCGATGAGGGCCTGAGCATAGTCTTCCCAGCATTGTGGCTTGCGAAGTCGGGCGAGAGGCGTGTTGGTGAGAACGGAACTGGTGCGCAAACACTGCTTGCAGCGATAACGGCGCAGCCCGCGAGACCAGCCCCAGGGAGCCAACTGTGTGGCCTCGGCCTGACAGTGAGGGCAGCATTGGCATGCGGGCAGTTGAGTGGCCAACGAGGTGATGGGGTGAGGGGTGGTGAGTTCATGTTGCGCGAGACGACGCTGACGCAAAGTGAGTAATGGGAAGAGGGACAGTAGGTGTTGAAAGGCTTGGGTATCCATGGTGGAGGCCCTCAAGGTGATGACCTACTTCAAGATTAGCCTTTCAACACATAACTGGGACAGAGCCTTTTTTATGGGCTGGCCGGCGCGCCGGTTTCACCCTGCGCCGGGTGCAGCACCAGGTTGAACAGCGCCGCCACCATGTCCGACTGGGTCAGGATCCCCACCAGCTGCTCGCCATCCACCACCGGCATGTGGTGCAGGCCGCCATCGGAGAAGGCGCCCACCAGATCGTAGAGCGGCTGATAGCGGCGGGCGATCGACACGTTGCGGGTCATCAGGTCCGCGACCCGCAGTTCGGCCAGATCCGCGGCGCCTCGCGGCTGTTGCAGCGTCCGATCGATCATCAGGTCGTGCAGGGTGATGATGCCGGTCAGCCGGCCGGCCTCATCCACCACCGGCAACGCCTTCACCTGATGGTGGGAGAGCAGTTGCCAGGCCGCCATGGCCGGCTGCTGCGCCGCTATCAGGATCAGATCCCGCGACATCACCTCCTGCACCCGCACTGTGCCCACCCTGGCCCGCAGGGCGTGCAGCTGGGCCTCCTGCAGCAGCACCTGCAGATCCTGGCGGCTGATGTCGAGCAGCTCGCCGTGCTTTTCCAGCGCAAAGTCGATGTCCGCCGCCTGGGTCGCCACCCGCTCGCTCGGCTGGGGATCGGCGGTCTGATGGCGATTGGGCTGGGCCTGACCGCTGTTGGGATAACGGCGCCCCAGCAGCCGGTTGTAGCAGAGCGCCAGTAGCAGCAACAAGAGCGAATTGAGCAGCACCGGCAGCAGCACATAGCCGACCCCGAGCTGGCGGATCCCCTCGCCGCCGATGACCGCGGTCAAGGCCACGGCGCCGCCGGGCGGATGCAGGCTGCGGGTGAGAAACATGGCGGCGATGGCCAGCATCACGGCAAGGGCCGCCGCCAGCGCCGGATCCGCCACCAGGCTGGCACTCAGCACCCCCATCAGCGCCGAGACCCCGTTGCCCACCACGATGGACCAGGGCTGGGCCAGCGGGCTGGCGGGCGCGGCAAACAGCAGCACGGCGGAGGCCCCCATGGGGGCGATCAGCCAATGAACCTCAAGCCCCAGCCCCCAGCGACACAAGAGGGCGGTACCCAGCAACCCGACGAAGGCGCCCAGGGCGCCGTAACAACTCTCTTTGATACTGGTATTGGTGGATACCGGAAAAAAATCCCTGAACTGCATGGGGCTCCTGCGCGGATAACATTTATTTCAAATGCGCAATTTTAACGGCATCCTCTCGCCCAATACCACCGTCAGATGCAGCCAGGCCCCTCTTATTTGGTGACGCGCGGCCTCATGGGAGTCACACCGCCATCCCTCTGCTCCCCGCGCTCGTCACGAAACTGTGATGCAGCAACAAATTCTTACAAAAAAGCCGCTGACGCACCCCTTTCCCCCTTCTCTTAACACGCCCTTAAGAATCGCAGTGTCATCTTGAGCTCATCTTCATGCACGGAGCCACTACTTATGAGCACCATCAGAGATGCCCTTCGCCGCTTCGACGGCCAGCGCCGCTGCTGGACCGCCGGGCTGGAGCGGGCCGCCCTCGCCTGGCTCGCGCGTCAAGGCCGACTGCCGGCGAGCAGCCAGCCTCCCCGGCGGATCCTGGTCATTCGCAGTACCTGCCGCATCGGCAACAACCTGTTTTTGCTGCCCTTCTTGCAAAAGGTGCGCAGCGCCCACCCCCACGCCGAGATTGAGCTGGTGTGCAGCGGCGGCCAGCTGCTCCCCTTTCTGGCCGATCTGCAGCTGCAGCGCATTCATCCGGTCAAGCTGCAGGGCAAGCGGCTGCTGGCCTCCCTGTCGGTGCTCTGGCGGCTGCGCCGTCAGCACTACGATCGGGTCTACGTGCCTTTTGCCTCCAGCACCGATCACCTGATCGCCGGCTGGGTGAAGGCCCGCGAGAAGCTGGGCTTTGACGATGCCAAGGGCGATGCCCTGTTCCCCCAGCCCCTCACTCCCAACCAGCACTGCCATTACGCCCACCAGCCGCTGCAACTGCTCGGCATGCACGGCCATCTCGCCGATCAGATTGAGCTCGGCAGCTTGCTGCACAGCGCCAGCCCACGGCTGGTGGCACTCAGGCATGACTACCCGGCGCGGCCGCTCATCGGCTTTTTCACTGGCGCCCGCAAAGGCAAAGGGCTCTCTCTGCCCCAGTGGCAACGACTGCTCGGGGATCTGCGCCGCCACTACCCCAGCGCCCTGCTGATCCAGCTCGAGGATCCCGCCGACCCCCAGCCCCGGCTCGGGGACGTGCAAGTCTCCCTCGCCAGCCTGAGCGAGCTGGCCCGCTTTGCCGGTGGCCTCTCCCTCTTCATCAGCGGCGACACCGGGCCTCTGCACCTGGCTGCCGCCAGCGGCGTGCCCTGCCTCGGTCTCTTTACCCAGACCGATCCCGCCCGCTACGGCTGCCTCGGCGCCCAGCACCTCAATATGGTGATCGGTGATCGCAATGCCATCCCCCTCGATCACCACTGGCTGGCCGAGGCGCTGGCAAGGGAACCCCAGCCGCAGCAGCTGCCGAGCGCCCCCTCGCCCGTCCCAAGCCCAGGGCTTGCCAGCGGCGCCTTTGTCGTCACCCTCTGAGGGGCTTCAAACTACAAAAAAGAGAGGAAGGCTTGCGCCTTCCCTCGTTCGTTATGCCCGAACTCTCTTGTTGTTTGCTGATGCTTTTCAGGCCAGTTCGGCGCGCAGCGCCTTGGTGGCATCGACCATCACCTTGAGGGCCGCCTCGGTCTCTTCCCAGCCGCGGGTCTTGAGGCCGCAATCCGGGTTGACCCACAGCCGCTCGGCCGGGATCTGCTTGGCCGCCTTGCGCAGCAGGCCTTCAATCCAGCTCTGGCTCGGCACGTTCGGCGAGTGGATGTCATAGACGCCCGGGCCGATTTCGTTGGGGTAGTTGAAGCGCTCGAACGCTTCGAGCAGCTGCATCTGGCTGCGGCTGGTCTCGATGGTGATCACGTCCGCATCCAGCGCCGCCACCGCCTCGATGATGAGGTTGAAGTCGCTGTAACACATGTGGGTGTGGATCTGGGTGCTGTCCGCCACCGGGCTTGCGCTCAGACGGAAAGCCCGTACCGCCCAGTCGAGATAAGCCTGATGATCCTGCTTGCGCAGCGGCAGACCTTCACGGATCGCCGGCTCGTCGATCTGGATGATCTTGATGCCGGCAGCTTCGAGATCTGCCACCTCGTCACGAATGGCCAGGCCAATCTGCAGGGCGGACTGCTCGCGGCTCACGTCTTCGCGGGGGAAGGACCAGCAGAGGATGGTCACCGGGCCGGTCAGCATGCCCTTGACCGGCTTGTCGGTCAGGCTCTGGGCAAACTTCGTCCACTCAAGGGTCATGGGGGTCGGTCGGTCGATGTCACGGGTGATCACCGGCGGCTTGACGCAGCGCGAGCCATAGCTCTGTACCCAGCCGAAGCGGGTGATGGCAAAGCCGTCCAGCAGCTCACCGAAATACTCCACCATGTCGTTGCGCTCGGCTTCGCCGTGCACCAACACGTCCAGCCCGATGGCCTCCTGGCGCAGGATGGCATCCTTGATCTGGGCCTGAATGCCCGCCTCGTAGGCACTGTCGTCGATGCGACCGGCGCGCCAATCCTGGCGCAGCACCCGAATTTCCGAGGTCTGCGGGAAGGAGCCGATGGTGGTGGTCGGCAACAGCGGCAGCTTGAGATCCGAGCGCTGTGCCTCGGCCCGCACCGGGTAGGCACTGTGGCGATCGAAATCGCTGTTGGTCAGGCTGGCGAGCCGTGACTGCACCGCCTTCTTGTGGACCCGGCTGTCGGACTCCCGATCCACGATGGGCTGGCTGTAGGCATTGATCTTGTCCAGCTCCCCGCCATTGAGATGGTCAGCCAGCAGCCCCAGCTCGTAGCATTTTTGCAGGGCAAAGGCGAACCAGCTGCGGGTCTGGGCATCCAGCTCGTGCTCGAGGGTCAAGTCCACCGGGCTGTGCAGCAAGGAGCAGGAGGAACCGACCCAGAGCCGCTCGCCAAGCTTATCCTTCAGCGATTTTAGAGTCGGTACCAGCTTGGCCAGGTTGGCACGCCAGACGTTGCGACCGTTGATGACCCCGGCCGAGATGACCCACTGGGCCGGCAGGTGCGGGACTAGCGTCTCCAGCTGCTCGGGCGCCGCCACCAGATCCAGGTGCAGGCCATCCACCTTCAGGCTGGTGATGATGTCGCGCTGATGGGCAACAGAGCCAAAATAGGTGGTGAGCAGCAGCTTGCAGGGGCCAGCCAGACGCTCGTAAGCGTTGAGATAGGCGAGACGCCACTCGTCCGGCAGGTCCAGCGCCAGCGCCGGCTCGTCGATCTGCACCCACTCCACCCCCTGGGCAGCCAGTTTCGCCAGGATCTCCTGATAGACGATGAGCAGACGGTCGAGCAGTTCGAGGCGGGAGAAGCCGCTCTCTTTCTCCTTGCCAAGCCACAGGTAGGAGACGGGCCCCAGCAACACCGCCTTGACCGGCAGCCCCAGTGCTTTTGCCTCTTCGACTTCGTCAAACAGCTGGCTCCAGCCCAGTTTGAAGCGCTGGTCGCGGCTGAATTCGGGCACCAGGTAGTGGTAGTTGGTATTGAACCACTTGGTCATCTCGGCGGCGGCCGCAGCCGGGCCGGTCGGCACACGACCACGGGCGACCCGGAACAGGGTATCGAGATCGGTATCGCCATGACGGTGGCGGGCGGGGATGGCATCCACCAGCAGGCTGGTGCCGAGCACCTGATCGTACCAGGCGAAGTCACCCACCGGCAGCAGGGTCACACCAGCCTGTTGCTGGGCCTGCCAGTGACGCTCACGCAGGCTCTTGCCGGTGGCGATGAGTTCGGCCTGGCTGGTCTCACCGCGCCAGTAGGATTCGAGGGCAAATTTCAGCTCGCGCTTGGCGCCGATACGGGGAAAGCCCAGGGTGTGTGCGCAGGTCATAGGTTCCATTCCTTATGCTCATTCATCTGATGGTGAACTGGATGATTTGGCCATCCAGATGTTTACACATCCAAAATGACAAGGTAAGGTGGCGTTGGCTATTGAATCCTTTTCAACTGGCTCTCAAGAAATTCTCAAGGCTGGCGCCAAGCCGCCGCCCAGGCACAACAAGGAGGGATACCATGGCGGTGTCAAGCAACCCGGGGATCGACATCAAGCACCTGAAAACGGTGAGCGCGCTGGCCGAGCAGGGCTCGCTGGCCGGTGCGGCGCTGACCCTCAACCTCACTCAGTCCGCCCTCTCCCACCAGCTCAAGGAGCTGGAGACCCGCCTCAATCTGGAGCTCTATCTGCGCAAGAGCCGCCCCCTGGTGCTGACTGCGGGCCGGCAACCAGCTGCTGGGGCTAGCCCACCAGGTGCTGCCGGCGCTGGCACAGACCGAAAAACAGCTGCAGGCCCTACACAGCGGCGACGCCGGTCGCCTCCACCTGGCGCTCGATTGCCACAGCTGCATCCAGTGGCTGCTGCCGCTGTTGCCCGATTTTCGCCGCCAGTGGCCGGGGGTGGATCTGGAGGTGGAGTCGGTGCCGGGCTTTGATGCCATCAGCGCCCTGCTCGGCGGCCAGCTCGACTTGCTGCTCACTTCGGACGTGCAGGCGCGCGGCGATCTCCACTTCGAGCCGCTGTTCGCCTTCGAGCTGGTGCTGGTGATGGCGCCGGACCACCCCCTCTGTGGGCAGCAAACCATCAAGCCTGAGGATCTGCGCCCCGAGGTGCTGCTGGTCTACCCGGTGGAGCGGGCGCGGATGGACGTGTTCAGCCGCTTCCTGCAGCCAGCCGGCATCGAGCCCGCCCGCTGCAAGCCGGTGGACAACACCTCCGTGATGCTGCAGATGGCCGCCGCCGGCCTTGGCGTCGCCGCCCTGCCGCGCTGGGCCTGCGAGGAGTTCGTGCGGCAGGGGCTGCTCGAGGCGCGCCCGCTCGCCGAGGGGGTGCGCCGCCACATGTATGGTGCCGTGCGCGCCGCCGATCGGGATCAAGCCTGTTTGCAGAGCCTGTTCGAGCGCATTCGCAGCAAGATGGGCGACGCAAAAGCGCAGTAATCTACACAGCGAGGCGCAATAAAAAGCCGCCTGAGGGCGGCTTGTCATCACGCAGGGCTTCTCTGTTCATGCACCCTCTTCACCGCTCGCCGCCCCCCGTCGCCGCGGGCAGTTGGCGCACAGCTCACCATCGCGGCGCTTGTAGTGCAGGCAGCAGCGCTGGCGCACATAACCGACCAAGCCGGCCGCTGGCGGCCAGGGCGCCGGCTGCCATCCCGCCAGATGCTCGGCCGGCAGGCCGCAGGCAGCAAGCCAGTGCGGTGCATGGGCCGCCACCTCGGCGTGGCTTATCTCGTCAAAGAACGCCGGTACCCGCACCAGCGCCGCCAGCAGATCGTCCGCCAAGAGCGGACGCACGAAGCCCGGCCGCAGCCGCTGCACCTGCCCGAGCGCTGCGAACAGTGCCTGCCAATGGGCCTGCAGCCGCTCGCCCGCCACCTTGATCAAAAGCTCCAGCTCCCCCTTGATCATAGGCTCGGCCCGGCAGGGTAAAGCCCGATACCAGCCCATCCTGATAGCCCTGGCCCAGCCTCTCCAGCGCCGGCACGGCCCGCAGCCGATAGACGGCCACCATGGCCAGATAGATGGATTGCCAGCAGAGCATGCCCCAGCTGCGGGTGAGCCAGTAGGCGGGACCCGCCTCCGGATGGGCCAGCCGCCAATACTCGTGCAGCGCGGCCGCCACCTCGGCCGACGTGGCCTGCTTGGTCGCCGTCAACAGCGCCGCAGCCTCGCCGGCAGCCACCAGCCGCCCCTTGAGGGAAGGGATAAGCCCGGCGGCGGCCGCGAACAGGGCGCAGTGATCCGCCAGCGCCTGCAGATCCGGCTCGCGCCGTGCGCCCGGAGTGCGGGCACGGCGACCGGCGCCGGTCATGGGGTGAGAGAGTCCCGGGCGCGGCCCGGGACGCAGGGTCAGAATGCGTATTTGAGTCGCGCCTCCACGCTGCGCTCTGCCCCGAACCAGCAGTTGTTCTGGTCGTAGCAGGAGTAGTAGGTCTTGTTGAACAGATTGCTGGCACTGAGTGACACCTCCACCCCTTGCAGGCGCTGGCTGAGTTGGGCCAGATCGTAGGAGGCAGCCATGTCCATCAGCAGGTAATCCGGCACCGTATCGGTGTTGGCGGCATCAAGCTGGGCCTCCCCCACATAGCGCAGACCGGCCCCCAGGCGCCCCCCTTCCAGCGGACCGGCCGGCAGGTAGTTGCTCCAGAGCGAAGCCATTTGCTTGGGCACCCAGACCGGAGTCTTGCCCTGCAGGCTGGTGGTGTCGCGGGTGATCTCCATCTCCTGGCGGGTATAGCTCAGCGCCAGATCCCAGCGGCTGGTAAGGTCGACGCGCCCCTCCAGCTCGACCCCCTTGGAGACCATCTCGCCGGTCTGCAACTTGGGCCCGTAGACATTGTCTGGATCCGTCACCAGGGCATTTTGTTTGGTGATGTGGAACGCCGAGATTGTGGCGGTTTTGCTCATGTCCTCGGAGAGGAACTTGAGCCCCCCCTCCCACTGCCGGCCGGTGGCCGGTTTGAACGCCTGGCCCTGCTTGTCCGCCCCCGCCACCGGCTCGAAACTCTCGGCATAGCTCACATAGGGCGAGAGGCCGTGATCCAGCTCGTAGAGGGCACCGAGGCGCAGCGAGAGGTTGTCCTGATCAATCTGTGCCAGGGTGTTGCTCGCCGCCCCCTGATAGAGGGTCCGGCTGTCGGTGTCCATCCGGTAGCGGTCGTAGCGGGCGCCGCCGATGGCCACCAACCGATCGAGGCGCACCTGATCCTGCAGGTAGAGGCCGCTCTGATACTGGCGGATGGTTCGGTTGTCCTGATAGTTGAAGGCCAGGTCTGCCGGCACTATCTGCTGGTGGTTCGGGTTGAAGATGTCGATGGCCGGGGCAGAGTAGTCGAGAGTATCCCGGTAGAGAATGCGCGCATCCAGATACTGGTAATCCACCCCCAGCAGCAGGTTGTGCTGGGCCTTGCCAGTCTGCACCTTGCCCGCCAGCTGGTTGTCGATGACAAAGCCGCGAGAGTCTTCATCGGTCAGGTAGGCGTTGCGGGCCAGGGTGCGGTTATCGGCCGCCAGCGCCGCGTTGTAGGTGTTCTGCTGGTTGGCCGAGGCATCCATGTAGCGGGCGTTTTGCAGCAGCTGCCAGTTGGCGTTGAAGTCGTGGCTCAGCTTGTAGCCGAGCAGGGTCACCTCCCGGCTGTAGTGGTTCCAGTTTTCATCGCCAAGGAAGGTATCGCTGCCCAGCTGGCCCAGCGGGTTGGATTTGACCGAGCCGCTGGCCGGTACCGTGGTGTAGATGCCGGCTTGCGGGTCTTTCTGGTAATAGAGGTTGAGGTTTAGCAGAGTGCGATCACTCAACTGCCAGTCGAGAGAGGGCGCCAGCACGTAGCGCTCCTCCTCTGAGGTCACCGCCTGGCCCTCTTTCTGGCGGGCCAGCCCCACCAGCCGATAGGCAAACTGCTCGTTGAGGGCACCGGTGCTGTCAAGGGTCAGCTCCTTGAGGGTGCCCGTCCCGCTCGCCACGCTGACGCTGTGCCTGCTCTCCCGCTGGGGGCGCTTGGCGATGAGGTTGACCATGCCGCCGGGGGGCATGCTGCCGTATAGCACGGAGGTGGGCCCCTTGAACACTTCCAGCTGCTCGATGGCCACCGGATCGATCTGGGGCTGCAGGTTCCAGTCGTTGTACTGCAGCAGCAGGCCGTCGTAGAAGTTCTGGTAGTTGTCAAAGCCGCGGATGTTGAACAGATCCAGCCGGTTGACCGCCCCGCCCCGTAGCTCGGTGTTGACGCCGGGCACGTAGCGCAGCGCCTCGCTCACCGAGCTGACGCCGCGCTGTTCCAGGGTCTCCCCCTCCACCACCGAAATGGCCTGGGGCGTCTCCAGGGGGTCGAGCCGGGTCTTGGTCGCAGTGTTGCGATAGGTCTCGCCGAGCACGGTCAGGGTCTCGTCGACCCGGGTCTGTGTCGGGCGCTCGGCAGCAGCTGCCTGCACAGGGCCAGCCAACAGGGCGGAGATAGTCGCGGCGACCAGGGTCAAAGGGGGTGAGTGGCGTACATCTGATCCTCGAATGCAATGAGTGAATAGTAACAAATCTCATTTGCATTTTATTGGGTCATTTTGCCCTTGAATTAACAATTTGGGGCATGTTGGCACTGAAAAGGGAGAAAATGAGGCCACTCTGGCCCCATCCGGCAACCTCAACTGACGGCAGCAACACAGGCGATGCCGAATGGATAGCAAAGCCTGGCGCAGCAAAAAGGGAAAGAGAGATAGCAGCGCCCGGCATCCGCCGGGCAAGAGGTGCCGGCTCACAGAGGCGAGACGGGCAGCCAATACTCCATGCGGGCATCCGGCTGGTTGCCGTCAAAATCGGGGGCGTAACGCTCAAGCTCGAAACCGTCCACACCGCGATAGCCGGAGCTTGGCAGCCAGTGCAGGATGAACCAGTTGAGGGTCTGCCCCAGCTGGCTGACGGGGCCCACGTGACTTAGCACCGCGTAGGTCTGGGCCGGCACCGGGAGGTGCGCCAGACCGGCGGACAAACTGGCCCCCGCCTCCATCACGCTGCCCGCCCAGTAGGGGAGCAACTCGCCGGCACCAGAAACATCCACCACCCCCACCCGCTCCTGCCCGGGTGGCAAACCGCCCGCCGTGCGCAGGGCACGCCAGATGGCGGGCACCGTCTGTTGAAAGTCGGGGACGGTGGCAAACAGCCCGCGGATCTGCCCCTTCACCCCTTGCAGGATAAAGCCCGGCTGGCTCTCGATCCGCACCTGTACCAGCCTGGCAGGCATGGGTTGCGGCAGGGTAGCCCGCACCAGGGGGGTACGCAGCCCCAGCCGCAGGCCGCGCTTGCGATAGGCCAGCGGCGAGCAGCCGAACTGCTGCTTGAAGGCGCGGCTGAAGCTCACCTCTGAGCCAAAACCGTAACAGAGCGCCAGATCCAGCACCCGCTGGCGGCCAGAGAGCAGCGCCTCTGCCGCCTGGCTCAGCTTGAGCTCGCGCACATAGTGGGCCACCGTCAGCCCCGTCTCATGGAGGAACACCCGCTGCAGCTGCCAGCGCGACCAGCAGCTCTGCTCCGCCAGCTCGGCCAGCGCCAGCGGCTGATCCAGATTGGCGTGGATGTAGTCGAGTACCCGTTCGATACGGGTCAGCTGGCTGTGCGGCTGGGGCACGGCGCCCGGAATGGTGGACAAGATGGTCATGACGAGATCGGATCTGGGCTGTCGGCAAGGCGCTACGCGCAAGGGCCCCATTAAACATGGCCGCGACCTTGGCGGCAAGCGCTGGCCGCTGCGCTCACCCCGGCCCCCTTGCCCACCCCTTAGGCCAGCGCGTCAAGCCAGCTTGGCAGACTGTCACAAAAGTGACGCGTTACCCTGTCAGATTGTTTGAAAACAAATATATCAATTACCTCAAAAAGCCCATAAAGTCCTCGTTCGAATCCTTTACGCAGGGAGAGCCAAGATGAAGAAAGTTGCCTTGATCACCGGAGCCCGTGGCGGCATCGGATCCGCCATCACCACCGCCTTGCTGGCCCAGGGGTATCGCATCATCGCCACCCACTCCAGCGCCAACGGGGCGGCGGCGCACGACTGGTACGGGGAGCAGGGTTTTCGGCCGGATCAGGTGCGGCTGCTGGCGCTGGACGTGGCCGACACCGCCATGTGCCGCGACACCCTGGGCCGATTGCTGCAGGATGAAGGGCGGGTGGATGTGCTGGTCAACAATGCCGGCATCACCCGGGACGGGGCCTTCAAGCGGATGACTCCGGAGCAGTGGTTCGAGGTGATCCACACCAACCTGTGCAGCCTCTACAACGTGACCCAGCCGCTGTTTGACGCCATGTGCGAGCAGCGCGATGCCCGCATCATCAACATCTCCTCGGTCAATGGCCAGAAGGGGCAGTTCGGCCAGGTCAACTACTCGGCCGCCAAGGCGGGCATGCTGGGCTTCACCAAGGCGCTGGCGGCGGAAGGGGCCCGCTTCGGAGTGACGGTCAACGCCATCGCCCCCGGCTACACCGCCACCCCCATGGTGGAGGCGATCCGCACCGACATCCTGGACAGCATCAAGGCCGACATCCCCATGCGCCGACTGGCCAAGCCGGAAGAGATCGCCGCCGCCGTGGTGTTTCTTGCCAGCGAGGCGGGTGCCTATATCACCGGTGAGACCCTGGCCATCAACGGCGGCCTCTACATGAAGTGAGGCCGGGCCTGGTCTCACCGGCATTGCATCGACAGAGGGCAGCCCGCGGGCTGCCCTCTTTGTTTGATCCTTGTTTGCTCTTCGTTTGCTCCGGCCAACCGGAACGGCCTTCTTCCTTGCCCGGACTACGGACGTGTCGCCGCGGCCCCCACCGGTTCGGCGAAGTGGCTGCGCAGGGCGGCGATCACCCGGCGCACCTTCTCCGGGATCTCCCGCTGCGGGGTGATGGCGTGGATCTCCATGGGTGGCACCCGAAAGCCCGGCAGCAGCTCCAGCAGGCGACCCGAGGCGAGATCTTCGGCGATCTCCCCCTCCGGCTGCAGCGACACCCCCTGCCCCGCCAGGGTGAACTGGCGCAGCGGCAGCACGTTGTTGCAGACCACCCGCGGCTTGGGCTTGACCCTGTGCCCCTGCCCCTTCTCGTCGAAGAAGGTCAGGCCGCCGCTCAGCATATCGGCGGCCAGCCAGTCATGATCCAGCAACGCCTCCGGGCTGCGCGGGGTACCCTTGCGCGCCAGATAGGCGGGCGAGGCGCACAACAGCATCCGGGTCTGGCCCAGCTTGCGCGCCACCAGAGTGGAGTCCGAGAGCGTGCCGACCCGCAGCGCCACGTCGATGCGCTCGGCAATGAGATCCCGCTTCTCGTCGTCGGCGATGATCTGGATGCACAGGCCGGGGTGAGCCTGCAGCAGCGGCGAGAGAGCCCGCGCCAGCGGCTGGCCGGCCATCCCCACCGGGGCGGTGATCCGAACTTCACCGAGCAGGCTGTCACGCACCTCCGAGAGGCGCAGCTCGGTCTGGTTGAGGGTCTGCTGCAGGGACTGGCACCCCTGCCACACCACCTCCCCCGCCTCGGTCAGGTTGAGGCGGCGGGTGGAGCGGTGCAGCAGGGTGAGGCCGAGCAGGCTCTCCAGCTGGCTGATATGCTGACTGACGGCGGAAGGTGTCATGCCGAGAGCCTTGGCGGCGCCGGTCATGCTGCCCGCCTCGACCACGGCGGCGAAGATGGCGTAACGCTTGAGCTGTTCCATTATTAAATCCAGCTTATAAGTGAATGCAATTTACAACGGATTATTAAATCACATTCGGGGGCGTAGGATAGCCCCATTCCAACAGTGAAGGAGAATCTCCCATGAAAATTGCCCTGATCGGTGCCAGCGGTTTTGTCGGTACAGCCATCCTCAATGAAGCCGTCAGCCGCGGCCATCACGTCACCGCCATCGTGCGTGACGTGAGCAAGGTCGCCGCTCACCCGCAGGTCACCGTCGTGGCGGTGGATGCCCAGGACAGCCAGGCGCTGGCCAAGGTGCTCAAGGGGCACGATCGGGTGATCAGCGCCTACAACCCGGGCTGGACTGCCCCGGACATCTACGACCAGTACCTCAAGGGGGCCAGCGCCATCGTGGCCGCTGCCTTCGCGGCCAACAGCTGGCTGCTGGTGGTCGGTGGTGCCGGCAGTCTGGAAATTGCCCCGGGCGTGCAACTGGTGGATACCCCGGAATTCCCTGCCGAGTGGAAACAGGGGGCCTTGGCCGCCCGCGACGGCCTCACCGCCCTGCGCCGTGAAACCACCCTCGACTGGCGTTTCGTCTCCCCGCCCGTGTTCCTGGAACCCGGCGAGAAGCGCGGCGGCTACCGGCTCGGTGCCGATCAGGTGCTGTTCAGCGGTGAACAACCGGCCGGGATCACGGTTGGCGATCTGGCCGACGGCGTGCTCAACGAAGCGGAAAAACCAGCCCACCTGCGCCAGCGCTTTACCCTGGGTTACTGAGCCTGAGCCAGGCACCACACAGGACCGCAACGCCCGTCACACAAAGGGAGGCATCAGCCTCCCTTTTTGCATCTCTGCATTTTCCGCATCTCTGTACAGCCAGCGATGCTCGCCTCTTTTTGGCTCAAGTTGAGCTCACATGGCGCTCAAGCCGGTATATGCCGAGTCAGGCCAACATGGGTGTCAAGTGCGCCGGTATATTGCCATTATCGCCGCTCAATCGGCAGCCACCCGGATGGGTGGCGAATTCTATTTCGATTTTTGTATATAACTAAGAATAATTTGTTGTTTCCGTCTTATAACTCCGAACAGTAGCATCTCCCTCAATCCAAATGGCGCCAGCCCTGGCAACAGGGCGTTGGCTGGTTTATCGGTCAGGGCGTCGTCGTTTTCATGTCAGGTGTGCGGGTAACATCCCGCCCCTGGCCAGTGAGGAGGTGCACATGGAACATTCACCACTGCCGATCATCGATCTCGCCGCGCTCGACGGCGCCCCCGAGACCCGTCGCCAGATGTTGGCCACCCTTGGCCGGGCGGCCCGTGAGGTGGGCTTTTTCTATCTGATCGGCCATGGCCTGAGCGAGCAAGAACAGCAGGAAATCCTGGCGCTGGCGGCCCGCTTCTTCGGCCTGCCACAGCAGGAGAAGCTGGCGGTACAGATGGTGCACTCCCCCCACTTTCGCGGTTACAACCAGGTGGGGGCCGAGCTCACCCGGGCGCGGCCGGATCTGCGCGAGCAGTTCGACATCATGAATGAAGAGGCCGCCCTCGATGCCGCCAGCCTTCAGCATCCCTGGCAGCGGCTCATCGGCCCCAACCAGTGGCCCACCGCCCTGCCCGGTATGCAGGCGCAGCTGCTGGCGTGGCAAGATAGGTTGAGCGCCATCACCCTCACCCTGCTGGCCGCCTTCGCCGAGGTGCTGGAGCAGCCGGCAGGGGTGTTTGACGACAGTATTAGCGGGGCGCCCCATCAGCACATGAAGCTGATCCACTACCCGGGGCAAGCCGAAGGGGGCAGCGGTCAGGGGGTAGGTGCCCACAAGGATCCCGGCTACCTGACCCTGGTGATGCAGGACCATCACTCCGGGCTTGAGGTGGAGACGGCCGACGGCTGGATCTCTGCGCCGCCCCTGCCGGGCGCCCTGGTGGTCAACATCGGCGAGCTGCTGGAGCTCGCCTCCAACGGCTACCTCAAGGCCACCCTGCACCGGGTGCAGAGCCCGCCGCCCGGGGTATCGCGCCTCTCCTGCGCCTTCTTCATGGCGGCGCGGCTGGATGCGACCGTGCCGCTGCTCAGCCTCTCCCCCGCGCTGGCGGCGCAGGCACAGGGGCCCGAGAGCGACCCGACCAACCCGCTCTTTTATCAGGTGGGGGAGAACGTACTCAAAGGGAGGCTGCGCTCCCACCCGGATGTGGCGGCCCGCCACTATGGCGTCGACCTTGCGTCCGCCAATGCGCAGACAAGCAGCGAACAGATGGCAAAGCGCGATCGGCGCGAACCACAACCCGCCTGAGGCTGCCATACCTAATAGACGAGGGGCGCCACGGCGCCCTTCAGATGACACAAGCAGTTGGGCCACAGCCTGGCAATGACGGAGCAATACAATGAAATTCAAAACCATGAGCGTGCACAGCGGCCAGCGGATCGATCCCCAGACCGGCGCCCTCACCACCCCGCTCTATCAGAGCAGCACCTTCAGCTACTTCAACGCCCAGGCGGGCAAGGAGCGCTTCGCCGGTCAGGCTCCCGGCTTCATCTACAGCCGCTTTGGCAATCCCACCACCGCCGAACTGGAGCAGAAGCTGGCGGCACTGGAAGGGGCCGACGAAGCGCTGGTAGTGGCGAGCGGCATGGCGGCGGTGAGCGCCATCATGTATGCCCTGGCCGACAGCGGCGATGAAGTGGCCTATATCGGCCCGCTCTACGGCGGCACCGATGCGTTTCTCAAGCAGACCTTCAGCCGCGCCGGCATCAAGGTCACCGCCTATGAGAGCGATCAGGATCTGCTGACCAACATCCGCCCCGCCACCAAGGTGGTACTGTTTGAAACCCTGACCAACCCCACCCTCAAGGTGGTGGACCCGCGGGTGGTAGTGGAAGCGGCCCGCAAGGTGGGCGCCATTACGGTGTGTGACAACACCTTCCTCACCCCCTACCTGCTGCGCCCGCTGGAGCTTGGCATCGACATCGTCATGCACAGCGGCACCAAGTACCTGGGCGGCCACGGCGACATCATCGCCGGGGTGGTGGCGGGCTCTCACGCGCTGATGAAGTCGATTCGCACCGTGGCCCTCAAGCACATCGGTTCCCCCATCGGTCCGCAGGAGGCCTACCTGCTGCAGCGCGGGGTCAAGACCCTGCCCCTGCGCATGGATGCCCACCTGCACAACGCCCAGAAGGTGGCTGACTTCCTGGCCGCCCATCCGGCGGTGAAGAAGGTGATCTACCCGGGCCTTGCCAACCATCCGGGCCACGATGCCCTCGGCGCCTTCGCCAGCGGCTTTGGCGGCATGGTGAGCATCGAGCTGGAAGGCGGGTTTGAGCGCTGTGCCACCCTGCTCGACAACCTGCAGCTGTTTGTGCAGGCGGTGAGTCTGGGCGATCTCGAGAGTCTCGCCTGCCATCCGGCCAGTACCACTCACGCCGCCATGGACGAGGAGAGCCGCCTCGCCGCCGGGGTCAATGACGACCTCATCCGCTTCAGCATCGGGGTGGAAGACGCCGACGATCTGATTGCCGATCTGGCCGCCGCCCTGGCCCTCATCTGACCGTTCACCTTTTTGAGCGCAAAAAAACAGCCCGCCCCCTGCCAGGGGGCGGGCTGTTTTGCTTGCGGCCCGTTGCCCAATAGGGGCAAACCCGCTTAAGGCGTGGCAGAGAGGCGCTGCACCGGCCAGCCCAACGCGGCCAGCTCGGGAGCCAGCGTCTTGGCATCTCCCACCACCAGGATCACCATGTCGTCGGGATCGAGCCAGCGACGGGCCAGCTCACGCAGGGTAAAGGGAGAGAGCCGGCTCACCTGCTGCACCCGCTGCTCCACATAATCCTCTGGCCACCCCTTGAGCAAGATGGGCAGCATGTACTCCATCTCATTTGGCAGCGTTTCGTAATCGAGCGCCTGACCATTGAGCACCCGATCCCGCAGGGTGCGCACCTCCAGCCGGGTCGGCCCCAGCCGCTGATACTTGTCGAGCTCCTGCAGGATCTGCCGCAGGGCCGCCCCGGTCACGCTGCTGCGCACGCTGCTTTGCAGCATGAAGTGGCCAGCATCGGCGTTGCCGTCGAAGGCGGCGTCGATAAAGTAGGTGTAACCCAGCTCCTCGCGCAGCCGGATGTGCAGCCGCTCGGCGAGGGACACATTCATCAGCCGGGTCAGGTAGTGCTCGCCGAAGGCATCTTCCGCCATGGCGCGCCGCCCCACCCGGATCTGGCTGAGCGCCGCCCCGGGATTGTCCAGCAGATAGATGGCCCGTTTGGCCTGCTGACCGCGCCAATCCAGAGAGTGCAGGGCCGCGGGCTGACCTGCTGGCTCGACCAGAAACCCGAGGGCCTTCATCACCCGCTCCTGAGCCAGATCTCCGCTCACCACCACTTGAGCTTCCCCGCTGCGATAGACCGACTGGTAAAAATGGCGCACATCGTCCAGGGTCAGCGCTCGCACACTGGCCAGCAGATCCGGCCGCTTGTTCCCCTCAAGCAGGGCGCCGAACTGCCAGTCCGCCTGCCACTCGGGATCGCGAGCAAGCTGCTGCAGCCACTGGCTGTAATCAAATCGGCTGCGCTCAAAATCGGCCAGGCGCATGGCGGGCTGCTGCACCAATTCCCGCACCAGGGCCAGCGTCTCGTCAAAATGGGAGGTAAGCCCCTGGATCTCGATGTAGCTGCGCCCCTCCCCATGATTGAAGCGAATATTGGCCCCCAGCTGACGCGCCCGCTCCTCGATGCTGGCCGCCTGCAGCTGCTCGCTGCCAAGGGAGAGCATGGCGTCGGCCAGGGTGGCGACCCCACCCTTACCCTCCGGCTCGGCACGCTCACCGCCCGGCCAGTTGATGCTCATGGCAAAGGCCGGCACCTCATCGCTGTAGTGACCGAGCAGGGAGATCCGCTCACCCAGCTTGGCCTGCCACAGTGTCGGCATGGGTACCGGCAAGGCGCCACCGCTGGCCGGCTCCTGGCGTCGGTCCAGGGCCTCCTTGATGACATGAGGAGTCAGAGGCGGGGTCGGCCGGGCCAGCGGCAAGGGGGGCGGCTCGACAAAGTTGGGGCTGCCCGCCTGCCATTCAGGGTGCTCGGCCGGCACCACGCTCAGCACCACCCTGGGCTTGTTCAGCACATAGCGCGTCAATACCCGTTGCAGATCGGCCGGTGTCACCCGGGCGATGCGCTTGAGGTTGCGGTACTGAAAGTTGGGGTCATCAAACAGGGTGTGGCCGGTGGCCAGCTGCTCCACCTTGCCAGCCACGCTGTCCAGCGGCCAGATCCGCTGGGCCCGCTGGGCATTGACCGAGTGGGCCAGTTGCTCGCGGGAGACACCCTCGCTGGCGAGCTGGCCGACGATCCGATCGATCTCCGCCTTGATGGGACCCAGCTCGCCCCCTTTGGCCAGATTGGGCACCGCCTCAATCACCAGCATGCAGGCCAGCACGCCGCACTCCTGCCTGGCTGTCACCGAGACCAGCCGGCCGCTTTGCTGCAGTTGTCGCTGCAACAGGCCGCTGGCCGAGCCCCCAGCTGATCCGCCAGCAGATCGAGGGCCTCGAAGTCGGGCTCGCGGGCGGAAACGGTCGGATAGGCCAGCACCAGCATGGGCTCGCTGACCCGATCGACCAGAGTGCGATAACGGCTCTTTTTCAGCGCCACCGGGCGCACTACCGGCCGAGTCTGAGCCGGTGATGGAGGCAGGGCGGCAAAATAGCGCTCGACCCAGGCCAGGGTCTGGGCCGGCTGAATATCGCCACCGATCACCAAGGTGGCGTTATTGGGTCCATACCAGCGCAGGAAGAACTGGCGCACGTCCTCCAGGGTGAGGCGATCCAGGTCAGCCACCCGACCAAACGGCGTGTTGAAATAGGGGTGATTGGGGGGTAGAGAGTGCGGTTGAGCACCTCCAGCACCCTGCCATACGGAGCTGCATCTACCAGGGTGGCACGCTCGTTCTTGGCAATATCGCGCTTGGCCTCCAATTTCTGCTGGAAGAGGGTATCGAGCAGAAACCCCATGCGATCCGCTTCCAGCCAGAGCACCTTCTCCAGCTGATTGGCTGGCAGCGTCTGGTAATAGCGGGTCTGATCCCGGGAGGTCAGGCCATTGATGTTGCGCCCACCCACCTGTTGCAGCAGCCGGATGTAGCCCTCCTCCCCCACGTGGGCCGAGCCCTGAAACATCATGTGCTCGAACAGATGGGCGAGCCCGGACTGGCCTTGGGCCTCTTCCGGCAACCCCGCCCGATAGTGGACCGCCACGTGCACCAGAGGATCGGAGTGATCCTGAGTCAGGATCACCGTCAGGCCATTGTCGAGCCGATATTGCTGATAGGGCACGATCAGCGGATCAGCCACTTTTTTCTGCTCCTTGACCAGCACAGGGCCAGCCAAGGCCAAGACACTGAAGAAATAGAGCAAGCTCCACACGATTCTCATGTTATTTCCCAATTTTCAAACCTGAACATTATTATTGGCGGCCACTGCGCATCGTCCATATCCAGCGCGCAACAACGAAAAAATGGCGACAGCACCCTGCAGACGCCTCGCATTATTGATGACATGAATAATATTATTGCCAGCAGCAAAGTCGGCCCCGAGTAGGCCAATGGGGCTACCAAAGGCTGGCAGCCTGCAACCCGGCCGTGGTCGCCAGTGTAATCAATCATACCCAAGAGGGATATCAGCAACAGACATGCTTTTGTAACAAGGTATATATCTGGCCCATCAGTCAGCGCTGTTGAATAGCCTGAACGGCACTATTTAACCGTGTTAACCGTGCCGATTAACAGTGCCAGAAAATATCGTCGACCTGACGTTACGCCCGCAGCTGGGAAATAAGTCTGCCGTTACTGAGTCACGCAAAAATAAGCCAGGCGATTAGTCAATATTGATTCCATTAATAACAAGCGGATGGCAGGCATCACCCGCCAGCCCACCCTTTTTGCACTCACGGCCGGCCTGGGTGGCAAAAGCGCAAAAAAAACAGGGGGCCGCGGCCCCCTGTTCATGCTGGGTGCAACCGGATCAACCGCGATCCAGCAGGATGTTGAGCATGCGGCGCAGCGGCTCGGCGGCGCCCCACAACAGCTGGTCACCCACGGTAAAGGCGGCCAGGTACTCCGGACCCATGTTGAGCTTGCGCAGACGACCGACCGGGATGCTGAGGGTGCCGGTAACGGCAGCCGGGGTCAGCTCGCGGGCGGTGATGTCGCGATCGTTGGGGATCACCTTGACCCAGTCGTTGTGGGCAGCCAGCAGGGCTTCGATTTCGGCCAGCGGCACGTCTTTTTTCAGCTTGATGGTGAAGGCCTGGCTGTGGCAGCGCAGGGCGCCGATGCGCACGCACAGACCATCCACCGGAATGGCTGCGTTCTCGATGCCGAGGATCTTGTTGGTCTCGGCCTGGCCCTTCCACTCTTCACGGCTCTGGCCATTGTCGAGCTTGGTGTCGATCCAGGGAATGAGGCCACCGGCCAGCGGCACGCCGAAATTGTCCACCGGCAGGGTGCCGGAGCGGGTCTTCTCGGTGATCTTGCGCTCGATGTCGAGGATGGCGGAGGCAGGATCGGCAAGCTCCACCGCCACTTCATCGCGCAGCATGCCCATCTGGGTGACCAGCTCACGCATGTGGCGCGCACCGCCACCGGAGGCGGCCTGATAGGTGGCCACGCTCACCCACTCCACCAGATCGGCCTTGAACAGGCCACCCAGGGCCAGCAGCATCAGACTGACGGTGCAGTTGCCGCCGACGAAGGTCTTGATGCCGTTGTTCAGGGCATGTTCGATGACGTCGCCGTTGACCGGATCCAGGATGATGACCGCGTCCTTCTCCATACGCAGGGAGGAGGCGGCATCAATCCAGTAGCCCTGCCAGCCGGCGGCTTTCAGACGCGGATAGACATCCTTGGTGTAGTCGCCGCCCTGGGCGGTGATGATGACGTCCTGTGCGGCCAGCGCCTCGATGTCGAAGGCATCCTGCAGGGTGCCGGCATCGACGCCGAAATTGGGGGCGGCCTCACCGGCCTGGGAGGTGGTGAAGAAGGTGGGCTGAATGCGGGAAAAATCCTTCTCTTCCTGCATCCGGCTCATCAACACCGAACCCACCATGCCACGCCAACCGACCAAACCTACTTTTTTCATAATGTCCTACCCTGGATAGCTGCTTATAGAAACCGAGTGTGATACCCGTGATCCCTTGTCCGGCGCGGGCCGTTTACAAGCGGTTCACAAAATATGGGTTGCGAAAAATGCGTCTGTCCACATTACGGATTGTGACGGCGGGCGCAAGTCGAATTGCGCAATATTCTGTGCCGTTCGCTGCAATATCCGTCAGCCTGGCCGACCTGCGGCCAGCCGGTTGGCATCCCGCTACAACTTAGGGCATCATTGAGACCGACCGGCAGCCCAGCTGCTCCTCGGGGACGACCTCGAGGCCTCCTGATACGCAGGGACGACCCTGCTTCCTGCGGAATCTGCCTTATGTCCTGGTTGCTCCTGCTATTGGCCGGCCTGTTCGAGGTCGCCTGGGCCATCGGCCTCAAATACACCGACGGTTTCAGCCGTCCCCTGCCCACCCTGCTGACCCTGATCGCCATGGGGGTGAGCGTGCTGCTGCTCGCCATGGCGGTCAAACAGTTGCCCCTTGGTACCGCCTACGCGGTCTGGACCGGTATCGGCGCGGTCGGCACCGTGCTGATGGGGATCTGGCTGTTCAACGAACCGGCCACCCTCGCCCGGGTGCTCTGCCTGCTGCTGATCATCGGCGGGATCCTGGGTCTGAAATTCATCGGCTGAGCCGTGACCGACCTCGGCTGAATGGAGAGCAAAACGGGGCATGGGTCCCGTTTTTTGCCTGCCAAACGCGCCGACCCCTGCTATTATCTGCGGCCAAACATGAGCCAATAAAAATCAGGATATCGTGATGACCGACCACACTTTTATTCCCGGCAAGGACGCTGCGCTGGAAGACTCCATCGAACGCTTCCAGACCAAGCTGCAAGCCCTGGGGTTTGATATCGAAGAGGCCTCCTGGCTCAACCCCGTGCCCAACGTCTGGTCCGTGCACATCCGGGACAAGGAGTGCTCCCTCTGTTTCACCAACGGCAAGGGTGCCAGCAAGAAGGCGGCGCTCGCCTCCGCCCTTGGCGAATATTTCGAGCGTCTCTCCACCAACTACTTCTTCGCCGACTTCTATCTGGGCGAGCAGGTCGCCAATGGCGACTTCGTTCACTACCCGAACGAAAAGTGGTTCCCCATCGAGGGAGATCAGCTGCCCGCCGGTCTGCTCGACAGCTTCACCCGCAAGTTCTACAACCCGGACGGTGAAGTGACCGCCGACATGTTGGTGGATCTGCAATCCGGCAACGAAGAGCGCGGCATCGTCGCCCTGCCCTTCGAGCGCCAGTCTGATCACCAGACCGTCTACATCCCGATGAACATCATCGGCAACCTGTATGTCTCCAACGGCATGAGCGCCGGCAACACCCGCACCGAAGCCCGCACCCAGGGGCTGTCCGAGGTGTTCGAGCGCCACGTGAAGAACAAGATCATCGCCGAGGCCCTCAGCCTGCCGCTGATCCCGAATGAGGTGATCGCCCGTTACCCCGGCATCAAGGCCTCCATCGATGCGCTGGAAGCCGAAGGCTTCCCCATCTACAGCTTCGACGCGTCGCTCGGCGGTCGCTACCCGGTCATCTGCGTGGTGCTGCTCAACCCGAGCAACGGCACCTGCTTTGCCTCCTTCGGCGCCCACCCGCGCTTCGAAGTGGCGTTCGAGCGCACCGTCACCGAGCTGCTGCAGGGCCGCAGCCTCAAGGATCTGGACGTGTTCGTGCCGCCCTCGTTCGACAACGAGCAGGTGGCGGATCACCACAACCTGGAAACCCACTTCATCGACTCTTCCGGCCTCATCAGCTGGGATCTGTTCAAGCAGGATGCGGACTTCGAGTTTGCCGACTGGGACTTCCGCGGCACCTCGCAAGAGGAGTTCGACCACCTGATCGGCATCTTCCACGAGCTGGAGCAGCCGGTCTACATCGCCGACTACGAGCACCTGGGCGTCTACGCCTGCCGCATCCTGGTGCCCGGCATGTCCGACATCTATCCAGCCGAAGACCTGCTGCTGGCCAACAACACCATGGGTGCCCACCTGCGGGAGACCATCCTGGCGCTGCCGGCGCTGGAGTGGGACGCGGAGCAGTACATGGCGCTGTTCGACCAGCTGGATGAAGAGGGTCACGACGAGCGCACCCGGGTGCGCGAGCTGCTCGGCATCGCCGCCGCCAAGGGCACCGCCCTGCACACCCTGCGGGTGGGCGAGCTCAAAGCCATGCTGGCGCTGGCCGCTGGCGAACTCGACACGGCGCTCGATCTCATCGATTGGACCATGGAGTTCAACCAGTCGGTCTTCCCGGCCGATCGTGCCAACTACTACCGTGCCCTGCGCGCCTGCGTCGAGCTGTTCCTGGATGAGGATCGCGACCCCGAGCAGTACCGCGCCGTGTTCACCCGCATGTATGGTGAAGAGACGCTGGCACAGGCCTGGGCCCACGCCAGTGGCGAAGCCCGCTTCCACGGGTTGGAAGCTGCCGACCTGTCCCTCAGCCAGTTCCCGCTGCATCAGAAGCTGCTGGCAGCCTATGAGAAGCTGCAGAAGGCCAAGCGAACCCACTCATGGGGCTGATATGGTAGTATGTGAAGGGGCCCTGATGGCCCCTTTTGCTTTATGGTCGCCAGAGAGGCGGTTTGTTATTCAAAGATGAAATAAAAAACAAAAAATACCTCTTAGGGGGTTGCCAAGCCGGGGCAGAGAATGCTGGGGAGATGCAAAGATGCCTTGCCAGTACCATTTTTAGGCGATGAAAAATAAATTGTTTAAAATCATTGCATTAAAAAATCAGCATTTATGTTTCAGCTGAAACCTGGTGTAAAGCCACGCTGCCGGAGGACTCAAATTTTTGTAGTAAAATTACATTCACAATCTGCAATTCTTGATCGGAGTCAATTTTGACGATCTGGCCCTTTGTTATGATTTCCACAGGCAAAACATCAGGTACATGAGAATTGAAAGCAGAATCTCCCTTTGATTGTCTCAAGCCAGAAGCCATCGCTGCACTGGCAGAAGATATCACCTATGCCAAGGCCACCAAGCCTGCATACAAGGTCATCCCCCTGGCCATCACCGCAGGCGCTTTCATCGCCATTGCTTTCGTCTTCTTCATCACGGTGACGACCGGTGCCGGCAATGTGGCCTGGGGCCTCAGCAAGCTGGTCGGCGGTCTCTGTTTCGCACTGGGTCTGATCCTCTGCGTGCTGCTCGGTGCCGAGCTGTTCACCTCCACCACCCTGACCCTGGTGGCCAAGGCGGCCAACCGCATCACCTGGGCCCAGCTGTTCAAGAACTGGGGACTGGTCTACTTCGGCAACCTCATCGGCGGTCTCATCATCGTCGGCCTCATCATCATGTCGGCCGAATACATGGCGGCAGATGGTCAGTGGGGTCTGAACGCCCTCAAGGTGGCCCAGCACAAGATCCACCATACCTTCTTCGAGGCCCTTGCCCTCGGTATTCTCTGCAACCTCATGGTGTGTCTCGCCGTGTGGATGGCGTTCGGCGCCCGCAGTGCGACCGACAAGGTGATGGTCATGCTGCTCCCCGTCGCCATGTTCGTGGCCTCCGGTTTTGAGCACAGCATCGCAAACATGTTTATGATCCCGGTCGGTATCGCTATCCATGCGGTAGCAGGCCCGGAATTTTGGCAGGCCATCGGCCAGGACCCGGCGACCTTTGCCGACCTGACCGTATCCAACTTCGTCCTACACAACCTCATTCCCGTCACCATAGGTAATATCATTGGTGGTGGCGTCATGGTTGGTCTGACTTACTGGTTTATCTTCCGTCGTCATCATTAAGGATGATTGCGGGATACTACATCAATACCGTGTGAGGTAATGAAAATGGCAGAACTTAACGAACAGTTCCAAAAAGCATGGGAAGGCTTCGCGGCCGGTGAATGGCAGACCTCTGTCAACACCCGTGACTTCATCCAGAAGAACTACACCCCGTATGAAGGTGACGAGTCCTTCCTGGCTGGCGCGACCGAAGCTACCACCAAGCTGTGGGACAAGGTCATGGAAGGCATCAAGATCGAGAACCGCACCCACGCGCCGGTCGATTTTGATACCGACCTGCCCTCCACCATTACCGCTCACGATGCCGGCTATATCGATCAGAGCCTGGAGCAAATCGTTGGTCTGCAGACCGACAAGCCGCTCAAGCGCGCCATCATCGCCAACGGCGGTATCAAGATGGTCAAGACCTCTTGCGAAGTGTACGGTCGTCAGCTGGACCCGATGGTCGAGAAGATCTTCACCGAGTACCGCAAGACTCACAACCAGGGCGTGTTTGACGTTTACACCAAAGACATCCTGAACTGCCGCAAGTCCGGCGTCATCACCGGTCTGCCGGATGCCTACGGCCGTGGCCGTATCATCGGTGACTACCGTCGTGTTGCCCTGTACGGTATCGACTTCCTGATGGCCGACAAACTGGCCCAGTTCAAGTCCCTGCAGGCTGACCTGGAAAACGGTGTCAACCTGGAAGCCACCATCCGTCTACGCGAAGAGATCTCCGAGCAGCACCGTGCCCTGGCACAGATGAAGGTGATGGCTGCCAAGTACGGTTGCGATATCTCCGTACCGGCCAAAAACGCCAAAGAAGCCGTCCAGTGGACCTACTTCGCCTACCTGGCGGCAGTCAAGTCCCAGAACGGTGCCGCCATGTCCTTCGGTCGTACCTCCAGCTTCCTGGACGTGTACATCGAGCGTGACCTGAAGAAAGGCCTGATCACCGAGCAAGAAGCCCAGGAGCTGATGGACCACATGGTCATGAAGCTGCGTATGGTTCGCTTCCTGCGTACCCCGGAATACGATTCACTGTTCTCCGGCGACCCGATGTGGGCTACCGAGACCCTGGCTGGTATGGGCGTTGACGGCCGTACCCTGGTCACCAAGAACAGCTTCCGTATGCTGAACACCCTGTACACCATGGGCCCGTCCCCTGAGCCGAACCTGACCATCCTGTGGTCCGAGAAGCTGCCGGTCGGTTTCAAGAAGTACTGTGCCAAGGTATCCATCGAGACCTCTTCCGTTCAGTACGAGAACGACGATCTGATGCGTCCGGATTTCAACAACGATGACTACGCCATCGCTTGCTGTGTGTCCCCGATGATCGTCGGCAAACAGATGCAGTTCTTCGGTGCTCGTGCCAACCTGGCCAAGACCATGCTGTATGCAATCAACGGCGGTATGGACGAGAAGCTCAAGATCCAGGTCGGTCCGAAAACCGAAATGGTCAAGTCCGAGTACCTCGACTACAACGACGTGATGGACAGACTGGATCACTTCATGGATTGGCTGGCCAAGCAATACGTTGCTGCGCTGAACATCATCCACTACATGCACGACAAGTACAGCTACGAAGCCTCTCTGATGGCGCTGCACGACCGTGACGTATATCGCACCATGGCGTGTGGTATCGCGGGTCTGTCCGTAGCAGCTGACTCCCTGTCTGCTATCAAGTACGCCAAGGTCAAGCCGGTTCGTGACGAAGATGGCGTTGCCATCGACTTCGAAATCGAAGGCGAGTACCCGCAGTTCGGTAACAACGACGCTCGCGTCGATGACATCGCCTGCGACCTGGTTGAGCGCTTCATGAAGAAAATTCAGAAGCTGAACACCTACCGTGGTGCCGTGGCTACCCAGTCCGTGCTGACCATCACCTCCAACGTGGTGTACGGCAAGAAGACCGGTAACACCCCGGATGGCCGTCGCGCTGGTGCACCGTTCGGCCCGGGTGCCAACCCGATGCACGGTCGTGACCAGAAGGGTGCCGTTGCTTCCCTGACTTCCGTTGCCAAGCTGCCGTTCGCTTACGCCAAAGATGGTATCTCCTATACCTTCTCAATCGTGCCGAACGCGCTGGGTAAAGACATGGAAGCCCAGAAAGCCAACCTGGCCGGTCTGATGGATGGTTACTTCCACCATGAGTCCAACCTGGAAGGCGGTCAGCACCTGAACGTCAACGTGATGAACCGTGAAATGCTGCTGGACGCCATGGAAAACCCGGAAAAATATCCGCAGTTGACCATCCGCGTATCCGGTTATGCCGTTCGCTTCAACTCTTTGACCAAAGAGCAACAGCAAGACGTCATCACCCGTACCTTCACCGCTTCTCTGTAATAGAGTCTCGGTGAACAAAAACCGGCGCCAAAGCGCCGGTTTTTTATACCTGATAGTCAGGGAGTATCGGCCTGAAAACCTGCCGGCAAGGCCGGCACTCCCCTCCTCTCTCCCGCCTTATTCAGGGCCGCTCACCCACAGTCAGACGGCGGTTGATGTCGGCGATGACCGGGGCGATATCCGCCAGGGTATCGATGACGTAGTGCGCCCCCGCCGCTCGCAGTTTAGCCTCCGCCGGTCTACGCCGGGCAGCGATCTCCGCCTCGCTCATGGCGGAAAACGCTCCCCAGGTGGCGCCGAACTCGTTGCCGGAAACCGACAATCCCACCGTCCACATGCCGGCATTCACCCCTTCGCTGATACCCGGCACGGCGTCATCCACCTTGATGCAGCGATGCACCGCGCTCACTCCCAGCTCAATCACGTTGGCCAGCGCCATCCAGGGGCCGGGGCGACCGCCTGCCTTGAGATCATCGGTGGCGACCCAGTGATCCGGGCGGTAGCCGTGATCGGCCGCAGCAGGTACCAGCGCCTCCATCACCGGACGGGGATAACCGGAGCAGGATCCGATTTTCATCCCCTGCCCCCGCAGTGTCTCCAGCACCGGCAACACGCCGGGAATGGGGGCAGCAAAGCGGGTCACCGCGGCAATCTGCAGCGGCATAAAGGTGTGATAGAGGTGGTCCACCTCGGCGTGGCTCATGGGGTGACCGAAGCGGGCCTGCCAGCGCGCAGCCACCGAGGGCAGACAGCCCAGCGCGGCGATATGGTCCCATTTGCCCAGCCCCATGGGCTGGCGCGCCTCATCCAGGGTCACAGCAAAGTCATAGGCGCGGGCGAAGGCCTCGACGAAGATGGAGGTGGGGGCGAAGGAGCCGAAATCGACGACGGTGCCGGCCCAGTCGAGGATCAGCGCCTCCACGTCGGTGGTCGGGTCTACAGCAATCTGCAAGTCAGTCATGGTGATGTTCCTGTTTCGGTGAAAGTGCGATCTCGCCAAGGGCGCGATCGAGAATGGTGATGGCGCGCACCAGATCGGTGCGAGCGATGTTGAGCGGCGGCGAGAGCTGGATAACGTTGCCTTGGGAGACCTTGAAGCTGAGCCCCAGTTCCAGACAGCGGTAGAGCAGCCGCTCGGCGGCCTGGCTATTGCGGGTGCGACTCTGGTGCTCGACCACCAGATCGAGCGCCCAGAGCAAACCGATGCCGCGCACCTGCCCGATCAGCGGGTGACGCTCAGCCAACTTGCCGAGCTCGGCCGCCATAAAGTGGCCATCCTCCTGCGCTTTTGCCAGCAACCCCGCTTCGCGGATTGTCTCTATCGTGGCGAGGGCCGCCGCGCAGCCGATGGGGCTCTTCTCGTGGGTGTAGTGACCGAGCGAGATGGCTGCGGCCTGATTGAAACGGTCGCGGGTGATGAGAGCCGCAAACGGCACCACCCCGCCCCCCAGCCCCTTGCCCAGGCAGATGATGTCGGGCTCGATGCCGAACTCTTCAAAGCTGAACCAGTGGCCAGTGCGCCCCAGGGCATTGGGGATCTCGTCGACGATCAACAGCACCTTATGGCGATCGCAGATCTCCCGCACCCGCTGCCAGTAGGCCTTCGAGGGCACCTGTACGTCGGTGTTGCGGATCGGCTCGGCGATAAAGGCGCCGATCCCTCCCTCCTTCTCGATGACGTACTCCAGATAATCGGCGTAGTGCAGGTCATCCCCCTCCCCGCGATACCAGACACCGCGATAACGGGTGGGGGGAGGAATGCGCTCCACACCGGCCATCAAGGGGCCCATGCCGGCGCGAAAACAGGCTTCACCGCCGACCGAGATGGCATCGAGGGAGGCACCGTGAAAAGCATCCCAGAGGGACACCACCTTGCTGTTGCCAGTGATGAAACGGGCGAGCTTCAGGGCAATCCCCACTACCTCGCTGCCGCCGGGGGCGAACAGCACCCGGTTGAGATCGCCGGGGGCCAGTTCGGCCAGGGTGCGGGCACAGTCGATGGCAACCTGATGGGTGTAGCGGCGGGGTGCAAACGGCAGATCGGCGAGTTGCTGCTGCACCGCGGCCACCACCCTGGGGTGACCGTGGCCCAGCTGATGGACGCTGTTGCCGTGAAAATCGAGATACCGTTTGCCCGATACGCTGGTCAGCCAGCTCCCCTGCGCGCCCTCAAGCAGATCGAGACAGGGGGTGGAAAGGGCCTGATGGAGAAAGTAGCGGCTATCCTCCGCCAATCCCGCCTGCACCGCCTCGCTCTGACCTGCCCACCAGCGTGAGCGCCCCTCGCCGAGGTTGATATCCCCTTCGCTGCCGTGCAGCTTATGGTCGTGCTGATCGCAACCCTGAGGCACCATGCAGGTCATCGCGCGTCCCCTTGCCAGTAGCAGGCGCTGGCCATGGCGGCGAGCAAGCAGCGCACCCGCTCTGGGGTCACATCACCGATATTGCCGATACGGAAGCAGTCGGCCTGGGAGACCTTGCCCGGATAGATGACAAAGCCCTGCGCCTTGAGCCGCTGGTAGAAGTCGGCAAAGCGGTAATCAGGATGGGCCGGAGAGTAGAAGGCGGTGATGATGGGAGACTGCCACTGCTCGGGCAGCAGCGGCGCAAAGCCAAGAGCGGCCATGCCATCCACCAGGGTGCGCTGGTTCTCGCTGTAGCGCTGATGACGGGCTTCAATGCCCCCCTCCTCATCCAGCTCGCGCAGGGCCTGGGCAAAGGCGAGCACGGTATGGGTGGGGGAGGTAAAGCGCCACTTGCCCCCCTGCTGCTCCATGGTCTGCCACTGGGCGTGCAGGTCAAGGGAGACCGAGCGGGCACGACCGGCACAGGCCGTCAGCGCGGCGCGGCGAGCGATGACGAAGCCAAAGCCCGGTACCCCCTGAATGCATTTGTTGGCCGAGCTGATGAGAAACTCGATGCCAAGGCGGCCCATGTCGATGGGGATGCCGCCAAAGCTGCTCATGGCATCGACGATCAGGCGGATGCCGCGGCGCAGGCAGAGCGCAGCCACCTCATCGAGCGGATTGAGCATGCCGGTGGTGGTCTCGCAGTGCACCATGGCCAAGTGGGTGATCTCGGGGTGGCGCGCCAGCATCGCCTCAATGGCGGCAGGTTCCGGGCGGGTTGTCTCGCCGCAGTCGAGCTCGTGGTGACGCAGGCCAAGGCAGCGGGCCATCTCCCCCATGCGGGCACCGTAGGCGCCGTTGTTGATGATCAGCAGACACTCATCGACACCGATCGCCGAGCCCAGCACGCTCTCCACCACATAGCTGCCGCTCCCCTGCAGCAAGACGGCACTGTAGTCACTTTGATATTCCGGGCCAGTGGCGAGGCGCACCAGCTCGCGGCGGATGGGCTCCACCACACCCTGGTTGTAATCCGCATCCCAGGTGCAGCTGTCTTGCAGCATGGCGGCGCGTACAGTCGCGGTGGTCGAGAGGGGGCCAGGGGTCAGCAGCAGGTAATCGACGGCGGCAGGGGCCGCAGGAATATGGGTCATGACTTCGCTCCTTTTGGTATATACCAGAATGAGCGCATTGTGGGTAACTGCCCCGCCAAGGTCAAAGGGGTGGCGCTACGTGCAACAAAAAATTCATTTTCAGCGCCGGGATCGCGATAATCTAGGAAGCCTGAACAGCAGGGGCGATTCTGGTATCTACCAATGCATGTTGATGTCGCCGTTTAACGACCGGGCAAATGACCAGCCCTGTGCCCAGCCCATTGCCCAACTCATTGCCCAACTCATTGCACACTCATTGCATAACTAAGGATTTTCATGAGCAAACCGCAATATCTGCAGATCAAGGATGCCCTCGCCAACCAGATCCTGGCGGGGGGCTGGCCCCCAACGACAAGCTCCCCTCCGAGCGGCTGCTGGGGGAACTCTATGGCACCACAAGGGTCACCATCCGCGAGGCACTGGTTCAGCTGGAGGCAAACGGCCTTATCTATCGGGAGGATCGCCGCGGCTGGTTCGTCACCCCGCCGCGTTTCAGTCTCAACCCCAGACGCACCTCCAACTTTCACCAGATAGTGCGGGAGCAAGGTGGCGAGCCGCGCACCGAGCTGCTGGAGAAAAGCCGCCAGGCAGTACCGCCCGCGTTGATGGCGCAGTTGCAGCTCAAGCCGTTCGACAGCCTGTTTCTGCTCAAGCGGCTGCGCTACGCCAACGGGCGCGCCATCTGCTACTGCGAGAACCACTGCCTGCCTGAGCGGGTGCCCGGCCTGCTGGAGCTGGATCTCAACGGCAGCCTGACCGAGATCTACCAGGCCCATTACGATCTCCACTACGCCCGCATGCAGGTGCGTTTCTTCCCCACCGCCCTGCCGGACGCGGTGGCCAAGGCGCTGGGGGCCACCGCCGGTCTGCCCGCCCTGCGCCTCGAGCGACTCAACTTCGATCAGCACGGCCGGGTACTCGACTTCGATCTGGAGTACTGGCGCCACGACAGTCTGGAGATCGAGGTGGATACCCAGGATTAGTCACGGATAAATCAGGAACGGCAAAACGTCACGGGGCTGTCACGGTCACGTCATAAAGATCCCCTAGCCTCTCTCTCGACCAATCTGGTTTATACCAAACCAATTTAACTGGAGAAGAGGATGAAACAGGGAACCCATCTGCTGGCCGCCGCCGTGCTGGCTGCCATGACCGCCCCGGCACTGGCCGCCACCGATCTCACCGTCTACACCGCCTTCGAACCGGAGCAGCTCAACGAGCTGAAAACCGCGTTCGAACGCCAGCATCCGGACATCAACATCAAGTGGGTGCGTGACTCCACCGGCGTGGTCACCGCCCGCTTGCTGGCAGAAAAAGCCCAGCCCAAAGCGGATGTGGTATGGGGATTGGCCGCCACCAGCCTGATGCAGCTCGATCAGCAGCAGATGCTGAGTGCCTATGCACCGAAAGGACTGGATAAGCTCGACAGCCGCTTTCGCGACAGCAAGGCCAAGCCGCACTGGATCGGTCTGGACGCCTTCTTCAGCGCCATCTGCTTCAACAAGGTAGAGGCGGAGAAACAGGGGATCCCGGCCCCCACCAGCTGGGCCGACCTCACCAAGCCCGTCTACAAGGGCAAGGTGATCATGCCTAACCCCAGCTCCTCCGGCACCGGTTACCTGAGCGTTGCTGGCTGGCTGCAGACCATGGGCGAGCAGCAGGGCTGGCAATTTATGAACGGACTGCACCAGAACATCGACCGTTACACCCACTCGGGCTCCGCCCCCTGCAAGCTTGCCGCCAGCGGCGAGACGGTGATCGGTATCTCCTTCGACTTCCCGGCTACCAGCCTCAAGGCCAAGGGTGCCCCCATCGAGGTGGTATTCCCGAAAGAGGGGTCGGGCTGGGACATGGAAGCCGCCGCCATCATCAAGGGCACCCCCAAGCTGGAAGCCGCCAAACAGCTGCTCGACTTTGCCGCCACCGAACAGGCCAACGCCCTCTACAACAAGTCGTTCGCAGTGGTCGCCATCCCCGATGTAGCCCAACCGAGAGCGGGCTATCCGGCGGATATCAAAGGCCAGATGATCGACAACGACTTTGGCTGGGCCGCCCGCGAGCGCAATACCATTTTGGCCCAGTGGAGCGCCAGCTTCGACGGCAAGACCGAAGCCAAGCAGTAAGCGTGAAGGGCGGCGGTTTGTTCACGCCCCACACACCGCCACCAATAAACTGCCAGTCGAAGGCCAACAGGTGTTGGCCTTCCCTTTTTGGGTTGCGCTCACTGTTTTCGTTTCACTTTTTGTTTCACTCCCAATTAGCGACGCTTCGCCCATCCACACAGGGCCTAGCCACTTGCTGGCGACCCGATCTCATCTGACTGTCATCAAGCTGTCATCCCTCGATCACCTGACCGTCACACTTCACCTGCAAACTGGTATATACCAAATCAGTAGCGAGTCGAACCATGACCCAGCCCTATCTGGACATTCAACATCTCAACAAGCAGTTCGGTGCTTTTCAGGCCCTCAAGGGGATCTCTCTGACCATTGAGCCGGGGGAGTTTATCTGCTTTCTCGGCCCCTCCGGCTGCGGCAAGACCACCCTGCTCAGAGCCATCGCCGGGCTGGATCTGCCGGACAGCGGCGAGATCTGGCAAGGGGGGCGCAATATCTCCCGGCTGCCGCCCCAGCAGCGCGACTTTGGCATCGTGTTTCAGTCCTATGCCCTCTTCCCCAACCTGACGGTGGCCCAGAACATCGCCTTCGGCCTTGAGAATCAGGGGCTGGCACGGGATCTCATCAAGGAGCGGGTCGATCACTGGCTGGGGCTGGTGGATCTCACTGCCCAGTCCCACAAATACCCAAGCCAGATCTCCGGCGGCCAACAGCAGCGGGTGGCGCTGGCCCGGGCGCTGGCCCTCTCCCCCGGCCTGCTGCTGCTCGACGAACCCCTCAGCGCACTGGATGCGCTGGTGCGCACCCATCTTCGCAGCGAGATCCGCGCCCTGCAGCAGCGCCTTGGCATTACCACCATCATGGTGACCCACGATCAGGAAGAGGCGCTGACCATGGCCGATCGCATCGTGGTGATGGAAGGCGGCCGCATCGTACAGGTGGGCACTCCACAGGCGATCTACCACCAGCCTGCCAGCCGCTTCGTGGCAAGCTTTGTCGGCACCATGAACTTCCTCGAGACCCTGGTGCTGAGCCCCACTCAGGTGCGCCTCAACGAGCAGCCGCTGACACTTGCCAACCGGGCCGCCGCCGGCAGCAAATTGCAGGTGGCGATCCGCCCAGAGGCAATCACCCTGAGTGCACCGAGCGAGCCGTATCTTGGGCAACATGGCATTGAAGCTACCATCGATCAGGTGGAGTTTCTCGGCGCCGCCCAGCGCCTGATCTGCACCGCCGACACCTATCTGGGCCCGCAGCAGATCCTGGTGGAGCGCCCGACCCACGAGCTGCCCCGCCACGAACAGGGTGGCTGGCGCAGCGGCATGCGCTGCTCGCTGCACTGGCCTGCCGGGGCGATGCAGCTGTTTGAAGGAGAGCGCCCATGACAACCCCCTTTGCGACCTCCTCCCTGTTGCCGCCAGCGACAGCCCGGCAAGACGGCCGCTGGCAGCGGCTCTGTCGCGGCTGGAGCCGTGATCAGCTGCTGCAACTGACTCTACTAGTGCTCGGCATCGCCCTGCTGGTGGGGGGCCTCTTGCTGCCGCTGCTCACCATGCTGCAAAAGAGCCTGCAGGATGAGAACGGCCTCTGGGTGGGCCTTGCCAACTTCAGCGCCTACTTCGACTCCCCTCATCTGGGGCGCACCATCGGCAACACCCTCTGGCTCGGGGTGCTGATCACCGCGCTGGTGGTGACCATCGCCTTTGGCTACGCCTATGCCCTCACCCGCACCTGCATGCCAGGCAAGCCCCTGTTTCGTCTCATCGGCCTTATTCCACTGTTGATGTCCTCCCTGCTGCCCGCCATCAGTCTGGTCTACTGGTTTGGCAATCAGGGGATCGCCAAAGGGCTGCTCGGCGGCGAGAGCATCTACGGCCCCATCGGCATCGTCATTGGTCTGGGCTTCTGGTGCTTCCCCCACGCCCTGATGATCCTTATCACGGCGCTCGGTCAGAGCGACGCCCGCCTCTATGAAGCCTCCCGGGTGCTGGGCAGCAGCGGCTGGCGTACCTTTGTCACCGTCACCCTGCCTACCGCCCGTTATGGCCTGCTCAGCGCCGCCATCGCGGTCTTCACCCTCACCATCTGTGACTTCGGGGTGGCCAAGGTGATTGGCGGCCAGTACAGCGTGCTGGCCACCGACATCTACCGGCAGGTGATCGGGATGCAGAACTTCTCGCTGGGCGCCGTTGCCAGCGTCACCCTGCTGCTGCCGGCACTGTTGAGCTTTGCGCTGGAGCACAGAGTGCGCAGCAAGATACAGGAGCAGAGCAGCACCAAGGTGGTGCCCTATCAGCCCAAACCCCATCGGCTGCGGGATCTGCTGGCGCTCGGCTGGTGTACCCTCTGGGCCCTGCTGTTTCTGGCGCTGGTGGGGATGGCCGTTTACGGCTCCCTGGTACAGTTCTGGCCCTACAACCTCGGGCTGACGCTGGATCACTACGCCTTTGACAGCAACAGCGTCTACGGCTGGCAGCCCTTTACCAACACCTTGCAGCTGGGCCTCTATACCGCGCTTATCGGCACCGTGCTGGTGATGGTGCTGGCCTGGGCGCAGGAGAAGGGGCGCCACTTCGCGCCGCTGCGCCAGCTGCTCCATCTGCTCGCCATGCTGTCGCTGGCGGTACCCGGCATGGTGCTGGGGCTGGGCTACATCTTCTTTTTCAACGGCAATCCGCTGTTTGGCGGCCTCTACGGCACCCTGCCACTAATGGTGCTCTCCTGCGCCATCCACTACTACACCGTGGGCCATATGACGGCGCTAACCAGCCTCAAGCAACTGCCCAAGGAGCTGGAGCTGGTAGCCATCTCATTGCGCATTCCACTCTGGAAGGCGTTCTGGCGGGTCACCCTGCCCGCCTCCCTGCCAGCGCTGCTGGAGATCTTCATCTATCTGTTCGTCAACGCCATGACCACCACCTCGGCGGTGATCTTCCTCTATTCGAGCGACAGCGTGCTCGCCTCCATCGCCGTGCTGAACATGGAGGATTCCGGCGATACCGCCGCGGCCGCCGCCATGGCCACCCTGATCCTGCTGGCCGCCACCACCGTCAAGCTGCTCCAGCTCTTTTTGAGCCGCGCCCTGCTGGATCGCACCCAGCGCTGGCGCCACCCATAACCTTATCGAGGAGTCATCATGTCCACTCTCCCCTTCTGGCTGGCCGAGGCGCTCGCCGCCGAACATCCCGCGCCGCCCACGCCCCTTCACGGCCACCACGAGGCCGATGTCTGCATCGTCGGTGGCGGCTTTACCGGGCTGTGGAGCGCCATCGCCCTTAAACAGGCCGAGCCACACTTGCGCATCATGGTGCTGGAAAAAGACCTGTGCGGCAGCGGCGCCTCCGGGCGCAACGGCGGCTGCCTGCTCACCTGGTCGGCCAAATACCTGACCTTAAAGCGCCTCTTTGGCGAAGAGCAGGCCGCCTGGCTGCTGCAAAGATCCGAACAGGCGGTACACGAGATCGCCCGCTTCTGCGAAACGCACAACATAGAGGCAGAGCTGAGGGTCGAGGGCACCTGCTACACCGCCACCAGCGAGGCGCAGCGCGGCCTGATGGAGCCGGTATTGCGGGAGCTACAGCGCGCCGACCTTAACCAGTGGCAGGCGATTGAAGAGGGTGAACTGGCGAGCCAGAGCGGCTCCCACGTTCATCTGGAGGGGCTCTACAGCCCCCACGCTGGTTCGGTGCAACCGGCGCTGCTGGTGCGTGGCCTGCTGCGGGTGGCGCGGGAGCTGGGGGTCGAGGTCTATGAGCACTCTCCCATGCAACGCCTTGAGGCGGGCCTGCCGGCACGGGTGCAAACGCCGCAGGGTGAGGTGCGTGCCCGCAAGGTGGTGCTGGCCCTCAACAGCGCCATGGTGCAGCACTTTCGCGAGTTTCGCCGCAGCATAGTGCTGGTCTCCTCCGATATGGTGATAACCGACCCCGCGCCGGATGCACTGGCCGCCCAGCAGCTTGCGCACGGCCGCTCCGTGGTGGATGGCCGCACCTTTGTCCATTACTATCGCTCCACCCCGCAAGGGCGGTTGATGCTGGGCAAGGGGGGCAACACCTTCGCCTTTGCCAACCGCCATCTGGCCGAGTTCGATGCGCCTAGCCGTTATCTTGCCCCTCTCACCCGCACCCTGCGCCGCTTCTTTCCGGCGCTCAAGGAGGTGCCCATCGCCGCCAGCTGGTGCGGCGCCTCCGACCGCTCGGTGGATGGCCTCCCCTTCTTCGGCCATTGGCGAGGGCAGCCCAATATCGTCTATGGCCTCGGTTACTCCGGCAACGGGGTGGCGCAGAGCTGGATGGGCGGCCAGATCCTGGCGGCCTTGGTGCGCGATGAAGTGCGGGAAGCGGACAAACCGTGGCGTGAATGCTCGCTGGTCAGCGGCCCGCGTGGCTACTTCCCGTCCGAACCCTTTCGCTGGCTGGGCGCCATGGCGGTGCGCAATGCCATCAGGCGCAAAGAGCGGGCGGAAGATGAAAACCGTCCGGTGGCCTGGTATGACAAACAGCTGGCCAAACTGGCCGATGCCGCTGGCAAGGCGGACAAATAGGCGCCTTCACAGCGCTTCGGAAAGCACCAGAAAGCCGAAGGGGCAGGAGAGTGATGACTCCCCTGCCCCTTCGCAGTTGGTACAGCTCGCGACTGGCCCGATAGACAGGCCTGGCGTTAGCTGGCCCAGGTAATGATGTGATCGATCCAGTCGCCGGCATCCACCTCGTGCACCACCTTGCCGCGCACCGACTGGCCGGCCTGGTGCATGGCGCTGCGGCTGCCGGTGATCAGCGGATGCCACTCTGGCAGGCCCTGCCCCTCCGCCAGCAGGCGGTAGGCACAGGTCGACGGCAGCCAGTCATATTCGGCAATCTTGTCGTGGGTGATCTGCAGGCAGTCCGGTTCTTTTTTGAAGCGGTTGCCGTAGTCGGAGCACTGGCAGGTCTTGGTATTGAGCAGGTTGCAGGCCACGTTGGTGAACACCAGCTCCTCGGTGTCCTCGTCGATCAGCTTGTTCAGGCAGCACTTGCCGCAGCCGTCGCACAGGGACTCCCACTCCGTCATGGTCATCTGTTGCAGGCTTTTAACCTGCCAAAAGGGGGCGTTCTGCACGGGTTCACTCTGCTGCATAAAAATTGGCTCACTCAATACACTGACAAGCGCGTGGTTATACGCCCTATGGCCCGATTTTTCAAGGTTGGTGGAAGAACCTTGCTCGCCTACTCACTAGTAGCTATCGGTAAAACAAGGGGAGACAAATAGATACAAGACAATAAATTTTGAAATTCTAATGTTCCCATGATGGGTTGAATTGCCCTATTGAGTATCAGACTTTCTTGGTCAAGGCATTACTCTATCAGTAGCCACATCAAACAATTGCAATGTCAAAAATGGCATTTCACTCGAATAAATGGGAAAGCATTAACAATGTTTTTCAAGCATCCAATTACACTGTCATAATACAACCACACTGCATATGCAGATATGGTCTGTAACTAATTTACTATTTTCTCTCAATCATTTTTTTAAGCTCATCTAATTTTGTCATGGTTGCATAGAAAGTTTGATATCCATGGTCTTCTATCTTACCTGTTGCGCTCCACGTCGGCACATCTTTAATGTTCTTATTTACAGTGTGAAATTGACCTTCATTACTCAGGCTGCTTACATAATTGAAAGCTGCTGCCAGTTGTATTTTCTGAGCGCCAGACAAAGTGCTTATTATGTCACTAAATTGAGTGGGCGTTAGCCCTAAACGAGCTTGCACCGTAGCACTAATGCTTCTAGTGCTTATGTATGCAATTCCTTGTGCCTGCATGACAAATGTTGCTAATTTAGTATCCTTTGGTAAATTCCGATAAATACTGCTGATATCATTTCCCACTAAAAATTGGGATATGCGTAAACCAGACACGATTGTAATTCCACTATTCTGATAGCCACCCTGCCCATCAATTTTCCCATAGGGGTCAGCTTCTACATCGAATCCACCACCGGCAGTGCTGCTCCACTGAAATATAAACGTATTACCATCTGACAACTTTGATAATACTTCCGCCTGTAAAGATTGAAATTCTGACTGAGCAGTAGATGCACTCTCAATCTCCGCTGTGCACTCTTCTTTTCCTGCATTTTTGCAAGTAGCCTTAACAAGCAATTTGGTAACTAAGTCTTGTGATTTTTTCTCTAAATTAGTGAGGCTGTTTTTAATGTCTTTTATTTTTTTACCAGGATTTCCTGTCACGGGGTAGTCATATTCGATGACTTTCGACTTATCTGTACTCAGACATATCATTGAATATGGCACTCGATAACTACTCGCAACGCAAGGCATTCCTACAGTATCTATAGGAAGTTGGCCATTGATTGCAAGAAAGCGACTTTGAAATGGAATGTCATTAAAGTAAGATGAAATACCGCCATCATTTTGAGTCGAGCTAGTCAGTTTATCTACTGCACTTAGATTACTAGAACAGCCGGAAATAAGTGCAGAAGAAACACAAAAGAAAAACATACCTTTAGAAGTCATCATATTACCCTCTCCAGCAGCATTGATATTGATATCATTTGCAAACCATAAGAATATAGTCCGCCATTCAGCATGTGCAAATTTTATTATTATGACTCTATCGTTTACATGATAGTCTTCAATTCATCGCACGCAGAGACCAGTGCCTTCATCGCGCCCCTTTGAGCTGAGATTTGTACTGAATTAAGTTACGCAGGCAAAAAAGCAAACTATCCCCATAAAAAATGCCGCCCCAAGGGCGGCATTTTTATCAGAGATAACAGGCAAAATAACTTACCAGCCGGTTACTTCACGCAGGGCCTTGCCGATATCGGCCAGGGAGCGCACGGTTTTCACGCCGGCATCTTCCAGGGCGGCAAATTTCTCGGCCGCGGTGCCTTTACCACCGGCGATGATGGCGCCCGCATGACCCATGCGCTTGCCAGCCGGGGCGGTGACACCTGCGATGTAGGAGACCACCGGCTTGGTGACGTGGGCCTTGATGTAGGCCGCCGCATCTTCCTCGGCGTTGCCGCCGATCTCGCCGATCATCACGATGGCTTCGGTCTGCGGGTCATTCTGGAACATCTCCAGGATGTCGATGAAGTTGGAACCCGGGATGGGGTCGCCACCGATACCGACGCAGGTGGACTGGCCGAAGCCCTCGTCCGTGGTCTGCTTGACCGCTTCATAGGTCAGGGTGCCGGAGCGGGAGACGATGCCCACCTTGCCCGGCTTGTGGATGTGGCCTGGCATGATGCCGATCTTGCACTCACCCGGGGTGATGACGCCCGGGCAGTTCGGCCCGATCATCCGCACGCCGGTTTCCTGCAGCTTCACCTTGACGTCCAGCATGTCCAGGGTCGGGATGCCTTCGGTGATGGTGACGATGAGCTTGATGCCGGCATCGATGGCTTCCAGGATGGCGTCCTTGCAGAACGGGGCCGGAACATAGATGACGGAGGCGGTGGCGCCGGTGGCTTCCACGGCGTCACGGACGGTGTTGAACACCGGCAGGCCCAGGTGGGTGGTGCCGCCCTTGCCCGGGGAGACGCCGCCAACCATCTGGGTACCGTAGGCAATCGCCTGTTCGGAGTGGAAGGTACCCTGACCGCCGGTAAAGCCCTGGCAGATCACCTTGGTGTCTTTGTTGATCAGAACGCTCATTATTTGGCCTCCGCTGCTTTTACCACTTGCTGAGCTGCGTCAGTCAGACTCGTTGCGGCGATGATATTGAGGCCGCTGTCGGCCAGTTTACGGGCACCCAGTTCGGCGTTGTTGCCTTCCAGACGCACCACCACGGGCACTTTCACCCCCACTTCCTTGACGGCGCCGATGATGCCTTCCGCGATCATGTCGCAGCGCACGATGCCACCGAAGATGTTGACCAGCACGGCTTGTACCTTGCTGTCAGAGAGGATGATCTTGAACGCCTCGGTCACCCGCTCCTTGGTGGCGCCGCCGCCGACGTCCAGGAAGTTGGCCGGTGAGCCGCCGTGCAGGTTGACGATGTCCATGGTACCCATGGCCAGACCCGCACCGTTGACCATGCAGCCGATGTTGCCATCGAGCGCCACATAGTTCAGCTCCCACTGGGCGGCGTGCGCTTCGCGGGGGTCATCCTGGGACGGATCGTGCATCTGGCGCAGCTTGGGCTGACGGTACAGGGCGTTGGCGTCGATGTTGATCTTGCCGTCCAGGCAGTGCAGGTTGCCCTGGGCGGTGATCACCAGCGGGTTGATTTCCAGCAGGGCGAAGTCGCAGTCCAGGAACATCTGGCCCAGACCCATGAAGATCTTGGTGAACTGCTTGATCTGCTCGCCAACCAGACCCAGTTTGAAGGCCAGCTCGCGGGCCTGATAAGGCTGCGGGCCTACCAGCGGATCGATGGCGGCTTTGTGAATGAGTTCCGGGGTTTCGTGGGCGACTTTTTCAATCTCCACGCCACCTTCGGTAGAGGCCATGAAGACCACGCGGCGCGAACCACGGTCAACCACGGCGCCCAGATAGAGCTCCTTGGCGATGTCGGTGCAAGATTCCACCAGGATCTTGGTGACCGGCTGACCGTTGGCGTCAGTCTGATAGGTCACCAGGTTCTTGCCGAGCCAGTTCTGGGCGAAGGCACGGATCTCGTCCTTGCTCTTGGCCAGCTTGACGCCGCCCGCTTTACCGCGGCCACCGGCGTGGACCTGGCACTTGACGACCCAGGTGTTGCCGCCAATCTTGTCGGCCGCTTCGGCCGCTTCCTGCGGGGTGGCACAGGCATAACCTTCGGAGACCGGCAGGCCATACTCGGCAAACAGCTGTTTTGCCTGATATTCATGCAGATTCATAGATGCTCTATCCGTGTTGTAGGTATTTCCGTCCGGGGCTCGTGTTTCTCAATCCCCTGTGAAAGGGGCCAAGGCGGCCCCTCGTTATCTTTCTAATTTCACTTTCACTCAGACGTTCCGTCGGGGCCGGGTTGACCCCCGCTTGCCGCCGAACGGGAAGTCCGGCGGCAAGCTTGTGGCGCGAGCCGTCAAGCCGAGGGCTTGCCGGTCCGGCCGATTTCTTTAGACGTCCAGCAGCAGACGTGTCGGATCTTCCAGCAGTTCCTTGATGGAGACCAGGAAGCCCACCGACTCGCGGCCGTCGATGATGCGGTGATCGTAGGAGAGCGCCAGGTACATCATCGGCAGGATCTCAACCTTGCCGTCGACGGCCATGGGGCGGTCCTGGATCTTGTGCATGCCCAGAATGGCGCTCTGGGGCGGGTTGATGATCGGGGTGGACATCAGGGAGCCGAACACGCCGCCGTTGGTGATGGTGAAGTTGCCGCCGGTCAGTTCATCCACGGTCAGCTTGCCGTCACGGCCCTTGCCGGCCAGGTCTTTGATGGCCTTCTCAATGTCGGCCAGGCTCATGTTGTCGCAGTCACGCAGCACCGGGGTCACCAGACCACGGGGGGTGGAGACGGCGATGCTGACGTCGAAGTAGTTGTGGTAGACGATGTCGTCACCGTCCAGCGCCGCGTTCACTTCCGGGTAGCGCTTGAGGGATTCCACCACCGCCTTCACGTAGAAGGACATGAAGCCGAGCTTGATGCCGTGCTTCTTCTCGAAGATCTCGCCGTACTGCTTGCGCAGCTTCATGATGGGCGCCATGTTGATCTCGTTGAAGGTGGTCAGCATGGCGGTGGTGTTCTTGGCCTCCAGCAGACGCTCGGCGATGCGCTTGCGCAGACGGGTCATGGGCACGCGTTTTTCAGTGCGACCGGCCAGCGGGGCGACCGGTGCAGCCGGGGCTGCAGCGGCAACCGGGGCGGCGGCAGGCTTGTTGCCACCCTTGATGAAGGCTTCCACGTCTTCCTTGGTGACGCGACCGCCCTTGCCGGTACCGGTCAGCTTGGCGACGTCGATGTCATGCTCGGCCACCAGGCGGCGCACGGAGGGGCTCAGACCATCGGCAGCGTCATCGGCCACCGCTTCGACCGGCTTCTCCTTGGTCTCTTCGCCGGCCACCGGGGCAGGCTTGAGCATGGCGATCAGCTGGCGGGAGAGCACGGTGGCCCCTTCGCTTTGCAGGATGTCGCCCAGCACGCCGGCTTCCGGCGCCGGCACTTCCAGCACGACCTTGTCGGTCTCGATGTCGACCAGCACTTCATCACGGGCAACCAGATCACCCGGTTTCTTGTGCCAGGTGGCGATGGTGGCATCCGCCACTGATTCCGGCAGGTCCGGTACTTTGATCTCGATAGTCATCTAATCAGTTCCTTGTTACTTCTTGGCCAGCAGGCTTGTTCCAGAGTCGGAGAGGGTCGGCGCAACCGCGTGCCCTCTCCTTCGCAACGGGTTTATTCCAGGGTCAGCGCGTCTTCCACCAGGGCTTTTTGCTGCTTGGCGTGGACTGACATGTAACCGACGGCCGGTGAAGCCGACGCCGGACGACCGGCATAACGCAGACGGGCATGGCTTGGCAGCACGCTGTCGTAGTGATGACGGGTGCAGTACCAGGCGCCCTGGTTCTGCGGCTCTTCCTGACACCAGACGAAGTCGGTGACATGGCTGTAGTCGGCCAGGATGGCGCGCACTTCCTCTTCCGGGAAGGGGTAGAGCTGCTCAATTCGCACCAGCGCCACATCTTGCTGCTCGGCCTTGCGACGGGCATCGAGCAGGTCGTAGTAGACCTTGCCGGAGCAGAACACCACGCGCTTGACGCCCTTCGGATCCAGCGCATCGATCTCGCCGATGGCGTTCTGGAAGGTGCCTTCGGCCAGCTCTTCGAGCTTGCTCACCGCCAGCGGGTGGCGCAGCAGGGATTTGGGCGTCATCACGATGAGCGGACGGCGCATCGGGCGCACCACCTGGCGACGCAGCATGTGGAACACCTGCGCCGGGGTGGACGGTACGCACACCTGCATGTTGTGCTGGGCACACATTTGCAGATAGCGCTCCAGACGGGCGGAGGAGTGCTCCGGGCCCTGCCCTTCGTAGCCGTGCGGCAGCAGCATGGTCAGGCCGCACATCCGGCCCCACTTCTGCTCGCCGGAAGAGAGGAACTGATCCACCACCACCTGGGCACAGTTGGCGAAGTCACCGAACTGGGCTTCCCAGATGGTGAGGCCGGCTGGCTCGGCGCTGGCGTAACCATATTCAAACGCCAGTACCGCGTTCTCGGTCAGCACCGAGTCGTACACCTCGAACGGGCCCTGTTCGTCGTGCAGGTTGCACAGCGGGGTGTAGGTGCTGGCATCGGTCTGGCTGTGCAGCACGGCGTGGCGGTGGAAGAAGGTGCCACGGCCTGAGTCTTCACCGGTGAAGCGGATGCGCGAGCCTTTGTCCACCAGGGTGGCGTAGGCCAGGGTCTCGGCAAAGCCCCAGTCCAGCAGCTTCTCGCCGGCGGCCATCAGGCGACGGTCTTCGTAGATCTTCTCGACCTGGCGCTGCAGCACGTGGGTGGCCGGGTACTGGCTGATCCGCTCGCCGAGGGACTTCAGATGATCCATCGGCACAGTGCTGTCATAGGCCATGGCCCAGTCGTGGCCGAGATAAGGGGTCCAGTCGACGGAGTGCAGTTCCATCGGACGCCACTCCTTGCTCACCCGCTCACCGCGATCCAGGGTCTCGCGATATTCGTTGACCAGGGTAGTGGCCAGCTCCTGACTGATGCTGCCTTCCGCCACCAGTTGGTCGGCGTAGATCTTGCGCGGGGTCGGGTGCTGTTTGATCTTCTGGTACATCAAGGGCTGGGTCGCACTCGGCTCGTCGGCCTCGTTGTGACCGTGGCGACGGTAGCAGACCAGTTCGATCACCACGTCGCGCTTGAAGGTGTTGCGGTAATCCAGCGCAATCTGGGTCACCAGCACCACAGCTTCCGGGTCATCACCGTTGACGTGCAGCACGGGGGCCTGCACCGCCTTGGCGATGTCGGTGCAATATTCGGTAGAGCGCAGGTCACGGATGTAAGAGGTGGTGAAACCCACCTGGTTGTTGATGACGATGCGCACCGTCCCGCCCACGCCATAAGCACGGGTCTGGGACATGTTGAAGGTCTCGGCCACCACGCCCTGACCGGCCATGGCCGAGTCGCCGTGGATGGTGATGGGCAGTACGGTCGAGCCGTCCTTGTCACCACGGCGGTCCATGCGGGCACGGACCGAGCCGATGACCACAGGGTTGACGATCTCGAGGTGAGACGGGTTGAAGGCGAGCGCCAGGTGGACGTTGCCGCCCGGGGTGGCGAAGTCGGACGAGAAGCCCATGTGGTACTTCACGTCACCCGTGCCCCAGGATTCGCCGTGCTTGCCGGCAAACTCGTCGAACAGGTCCTGGGCACGCTTGCCCAGCACGTTGATCAGCACGTTGAGACGGCCGCGGTGGGCCATGCCGATGACGGCCTCTTTGCAGCCCTGCTCACCGGCGCGACGGATAAGCTCCTTGAGCATGGGTACCATGGCATCGCCCCCTTCCAGGGAGAAACGCTTGGCTCCCGGGAATTTGGCGCCCAGGTATTTTTCCAGCCCTTCGGCGGCGGTCAGGCTCTCGAGGAAGCGGGTCTTCTCTTCCAGGGTGTAGCTGCCCGTCCCTTCGATGGATTCGAGACGCTGTTGCAGCCAGCGCTTCTCCTCGGTGGAGGTGAGGTGCATGTAGTCGGCGCCGATGCTGCCACAGTAGGTTTTCTTCAGCGAGGCATACAGATCGGAGAGCACCATGGTCTCGCGACCGATGGCGTAGGAGCCCACGTTGAAGGTGGCCTCCATGTCTGCGCCCTGCAGGTTGTGAAACGCGGGATCCAGTTCGGCAACGGTTTCACGCGCCCAGAGGCCGAGCGGATCCAGATTGGCGTTTTGATGGCCACGGAAGCGGAAGGCGTTGATCAGCTGCAGTACGCGCACCTGCTTGGCATCCACTTGCGGATCGGAGACGGGGGCACTGTAGCGGGAGGGATCCTTGGCCAGGCGACGGAAATAATCGCGGACTCGGGAGTGAGGTTGTTCTATCGCATGGCCATTGACCTGGGGCAGCGAGCTAAACAGGCTGCGCCACTCTTCGGCTACGGACTCAGGGTCTTCCAGGAAGGATTCGTACAAATCCTCAATATAGCTTGCATTCGCACCAGCCAGGTGAGATGACTCCAACCAGGCCTTCATCACGCCGTTATGCATTTCTATCCCTTGTACATCTTGTTCACTGCAGCGCAGCTTGTAGGGGTTAAATAGCCATCCAGCCATGGTGACGGATGGCTATCCAGAGGTCGGGCCTGGCGCGTGACGCCCTGGCCCTGATACTAAACAGCCCGATTGAGCAGCATCGACTTGATCTGACCGATGGCCTTGGTCGGGTTCAAGCCCTTGGGACAGACGTTCACGCAGTTCATGATGCCGTGGCAACGGAACACGCTGAAGGCGTCATCCAGATTACCCAGTCGATCGGTCGCAGCGGTATCACGGCTGTCCGCCAGCCAGCGATAGGCGGCGAGCAGACCGGCCGGGCCGATGAACTTGTCCGGGTTCCACCAAAAGGAGGGGCAAGAGGTGGAGCAGCAGGCACAGAGAATACACTCGTACAGGCCATCCAGCTTGGCGCGCTCTTCGGGGGATTGCAGGTGCTCACGCACGGGCGGCAATTTTTCGTCGTTGATGAGGAAGGGTTTGACCTTCTCCCACTGGGTGTAGAACTGGGTCATGTCGATCACCAGATCACGGATCACCGGCAGGCCTGGCAAGGGGCGGATAACGACGTTATTGCCCTTCTTCAGCAGATCGGAGAGCGGGGTGATGCAGGCAAGACCGTTCTTGCCATTCATGTTGAGACCGTCAGATCCACAGACCCCTTCGCGGCAAGAGCGGCGGAAGGCGAGCGTGGGATCCAGCTCCTTGAGCTGGATCAGTGCGTCGAGCACCATCATGTCGGAACCTTCAGGAATATCAAGACGATATTCCTTCATATGGGGGACGTTATCAACATCCGGATTGTATCTGTAGACAGAGAATGTGACGTTCATAGGGCTAGCTCCGCAATCAGTAAGTCCGGACCTTGGGCGGGAACGCCTCACGGGTCTTGGGTGACATGTTGACAGCGCGACGGGTCATGGACTCGGTGTCCGGATGATAGAGGCTGTGGCACAGCCAGCTCTCATCGTCACGCTCCGGGAAATCGAAGCGACTGTGGGCGCCCCGGCTCTCGGTACGGAAGTTGGCAGCCACCGCGGTGGCATAGGCCGTCTCCATCAGGTTGTCCAGCTCCAGGCACTCGATGCGCTGGGTGTTAAACTCCTTGGAGGTGTCGTCCAGACGGGCGTTCTTGAGGCGCTCGCGGATGAGTTTCAGCTCGGCCAGCCCTTCGGCCATGGCATCGCCTTCCCGGAATACGGAGAAGTTGTTCTGCATGCAGCGCTGCAGGTCCTTGCGGATCTGCACCGGATCTTCACCGTCACGGCAATTTTCCCAGCGATTGAAGCGGGACAGCGCGGCGTCGATATCGGCGTCGGAGGCGGCGCGGCCGTGCTCCATCTCGCTCAGGGTGTTGACCAGATGCATGCCGGCGGCGCGGCCAAATACCACCAGATCCAGCAGCGAGTTGCCGCCCAGGCGGTTGGCACCGTGCACCGAGACGCAGGCGATTTCGCCCACCGCAAACAGACCGACTACCGGCACATCGTTGCCGTCCTTGTCCTGGGTCAGGCACTGGCCGTTCACGTTGGTCGGCACGCCGCCCATCATGTAGTGGCAGGTCGGGATGATGGGGATGGGCTCTTTCACCGGATCCACGTGGGCGAAGGTGCGAGAGAGCTCGCAGATGCCCGGCAGACGGGATTCCAGTACCTCTTTGCCGAGGTGATCCAGCTTGAGCTTGATGTGCGGGCCCCAGGGACCGTCGCAGCCACGACCTTCGCGGATCTCGATCATGATGGAACGAGCCACCACGTCGCGACCGGCCAGATCCTTGGCGTTCGGCGCATAACGCTCCATGAAGCGCTCGCCGTCTTTATTGAGCAGGTAACCGCCTTCACCGCGGCAACCTTCGGTCACCAGCACCCCTGCCCCGGCGATGCCGGTCGGGTGGAACTGCCAGAACTCCATGTCCTGCACGCCGACCCCGGCGCGCAGCGCCATGCCGACGCCATCACCGGTGTTGATGTGGGCGTTGGTGGTGGACTGGTAGATGCGACCGGCACCGCCGGTAGCGAGCACCGTGGCCTTGGCCTTGAAGTAGACGACTTCACCGCTCTCCATGTCGATGGCGGTACAGCCAACGATGTGGCCGTCCTGGTTCTTCACCAGATCCAGCGCATACCACTCGGAGAAGACGGTGGTCTTGTTCTTGACGTTCTGCTGATAGAGGGTGTGCAGCAGGGCGTGACCGGTACGGTCGGCTGCCGCCGCGGTACGGGCCGCCTGCTCACCACCGAAATTCTTGGACTGGCCGCCAAACGGGCGCTGATAGACGGTGCCGTTATCGAAGCGGGAGAAGGGCAAACCCATATTCTCCAGTTCATAGACAGCTTCGGGGCCGGTCTTGCACATATATTCAATGGCTTCCTGATCACCGATGTAATCGGAGCCCTTGACGGTGTCATACATGTGCCACTGCCAGTTGTCATCGTGGGCATTGCCCAGCGCAACCGTGATCCCGCCCTGGGCAGAAACCGTGTGAGAACGGGTCGGGAATACCTTGGATAACAGAGCGCAGCTCTTGCCGGACTGGGCAATCTGCAGCGCGGCGCGCATGCCGGCGCCACCGGCACCGATCACGACCGCATCAAATTCACGAGTTGGAATAGTCACCTTACACCCCCCACAGTACAACGAAGCCGGTCATCAGGTAGACGAACAGCACCACTACCAGGGCAAATTGCAGCGCACCGCGCAACCCCACCGGCTTGATATAGTCGGTCAGCACCTGCCACAGACCGATCCAGGCGTGGATCAGTACGCACAGCAGCGCCAACAGGGTGAACACCTTGGTGAAGGTTTTGGCGAAGAAGCCGGTCCACACCTCGTAGCTGATGTCGTTGAACGCGACAAAGCCCACCAGGTAGAGGACATAACAGGTCATGATGAGGGCGGTGGCGCGGATCAGGATGTAATCGTGAACGCCGCTGCGCCCGAAGGTTGCAGAATTGGTTACCATACCAGTACCCCCGCCAATACCGCCAAAACCGCGGTGATCACGAAGGCCACACGGGCACTCTGATTACCGGATTCCAGCTCTTCCCAATAGCCCATGTCCATGACCAGGTGACGCAGTCCGCCCACAATGTGGTAAGCCAGCGCAGTCAGGATCCCCCACAGCACGAATTTGACCAGGAAGTTGTCCATGATGGACACCACGGTCTCAAATCCTTCGGGAGAGGCGAGTGAAGTACCAAGCATCCACAGCAAGATTGAGAGCGCCACAAAGGTGATGACCCCTGAGACACGATGCAAGATGGAAGCGATGGCGGTGACAGGAAAGCTGATCGTCTGTAGGTCGAGGTTTACAGGTCTCTGTTTATTTTTCACGGCTTTGCCCACTCAGCTCCATTGAGCACGTTAGTTATTGTTTTTACACGCTTATGAGGGCATGGAGTGGCATTTGTTAGGTTTTTGTTACCAAAACAACTCAGGAAAGCCAAAAATAACATTTTCAATATCACATCTAGCTTTGCGAAAGCGTTTCAAACACCGACAGCCATCACCCACGAGGCGCAGTATATCGGCGGGCTTAACCAATGACAATCAATTAGCTACAAAGAAAACCCAAAACCGTAAACCAGATCTCACAACTCATTTAACAAATCATTAATGATCATCCAGCAAAATTGACAACAGCCCTGAACTCTGTTTCAAATAAGGCGCTCCAGCCGCCCTGGTACGGGTCAGAACCTTTGCCAGCGTCATCAAACTCGTAATAAAGTAGAGCTGGAATCAAATTATAAAAGAGCAAAGGAGACGTGCTATGGCTGATAAGATAGCCACCCTACATCTGCCCGGTAAAGACCCGGTAGAACTCCCGATCCTGTCAGGAACTGTCGGACCCGACGTGATCGATGTCAGAAAACTGGGCGCGCAAGGGTACTTCACCTTCGACCCCGGTTTTATGGCAACCGGTTCTTGCAAATCATCCATTACGTACATAGATGGCGATCAGGGTGTCTTGCTGCACCGTGGTTACCCCATCGCTCAGTTGGCCACCCAGGCCAGCTATCTGGAAGTCTGCTACATCCTGCTGTACGGCGAGGCGCCCACCAAGGCGCAGTACACGGAATTCGAACGTCTGGTCACCCGCCACACCATGGTGCACGAGCAGATTGCCTTCTTCTTCCGCGGCTTCCGTCGCGATGCCCACCCCATGGCCGTCATGTGCGGCGTGGTCAGTGCGCTCTCCGCCTTCTATCACGATGCCCTCGACATCAACAACGAAGAGCACCGCGAGATCTGCGCCTTCCGTCTGCTCTCCAAGATGCCGACCCTGGCCGCCATGTGCTACAAGTACTCCATCGGTCAGCCGTTCATGCAGCCGCGTAACGCCCTCTCCTATGCCGGCAACTTCCTGCATATGATGTTTGGCGTGCCGACCGAAGAGTACAAGGTCAACCCCATCGTCGAACGTGCCATGGACCGCATCTTCACTCTGCATGCGGACCACGAGCAGAACGCTTCCACCTCCACCGTGCGTCTGGCCGGCTCCTCCGGCGCCAACCCGTTTGCCTGTATCGCCGCGGGGATCGCCTCCCTGTGGGGACCGGCCCACGGCGGTGCCAACGAAGCCTGCCTCAAGATGCTCGAGGAGATCGGCTCGGTTGACCGCATTCCTGAGTACATCGCCAAGGCCAAGGACAAGAACGATCCGTTCCGTCTGATGGGCTTCGGCCACCGGGTCTACAAGAACCACGACCCCCGTGCTACCGTGATGCGCGAAACCTGTCATGAGGTACTGACCGAGCTGCAGATCAAGGATCCGCTGCTGGACGTGGCCATGGAGCTGGAACGCATCGCGCTCTCCGACCCCTACTTCATCGAGAAGAAGCTCTACCCGAACGTGGACTTCTACTCCGGCATCATCATGAAGGCCATCGGCATCCCCATGTCCATGTTCACCGTGATCTTCGCCATCTCCCGTACCATCGGCTGGATTGCCCACTGGAACGAAATGCACTCGGATCCGGATCAGAAGATCGGCCGTCCGCGTCAGCTCTATACCGGTCAGCCGCAGCGCGAGTTCACCCCGCTCGACCAGCGTTGAGTCACAGGCTTCAGTTTTTTTGTTACAAAGGCGGTCATTGACCGCCTTTTTATTTGCCGCTCTAATGCCCCCCTTTCCATCGAAGGAGTTCATCATGAGACCACTGTTCCTCAGCGCCGGTGCCGCCCTGCTGCTCAGCGCCTGTCAAAGTGCCCCCACGCCAACCGCAGGCGAGACCCTCTATGTCAACAGCCAGCTGGTACCTTGCGTCGGCGTCGGCCCCATGCAGTGCATGCAGGTGCGCAGTGACGAGCAGCAGCCCTGGACCCTGTTCTATCAGCAGATTGAAGGCTTTCAGTTTGAACCTGGCTACCGCTATCAGCTGACCGTCAGCAAGGAGCAACTCACCGATGTGCCGGCAGATGCCCCTTCCCTGCGCTATCAGCTCATCAAGGTCGTCAGCAAACAGGCGGCGCGCTGATCAAAAAAGGCATCATTTGGAGATGCCTGTTCAGTTCATGACCCGGTTCTGGTACGCTGGTTGACGAATCCATTGTTTAATCAGCGTTTTCGGGCAGCCATGCCCTACCACTATGATCAAGATCCGCACGACCCGGGCCAACGACTGGCCCGCCATCATGGCCATTCAGGACGAGTGTTATCACCAGCTGGATCCTGAACCCATCGAAGTCATGAGCAACAAGGCCGAACTGGCCCCCGCCTGCTGCTGGGTGGCCGAACATCAGGGCCAGGTGCTGGGCTATCTGCTCTGCCACCCCTGGCGTGCCCACCAGCCCCCACCCCTATCCGTCCCCATTCAGCGCCTGGCCGGCAACGACGAGTTCTATCTGCACGATCTCGCCGTCTCACGGCAGGCTCGCGGCAAGGGCATAGGGCAGCGGCTGCTCGCCACCGCCCTTGCGTTTGCCGCAGACGAAGGGTTTGAGCACGCCGGTCTGGTGGCGGTGCAGGATGCGCCGGCCTTCTGGCGCAAGCAGGGCTTCCAGCCGGCCACTACCCGCAAGTCCCTCACCGAATATGGCGAGGGCGCGACCTACATGCGACTGCCACTGCCGCAACGGGGCTGACGATCACCCAATGAAAAAGGCGCCTTGCGGCGCCTTTTTTCGACTCATGGTGGGCTCATCAAGCCTTGAACTTGCTGAACACCAGGGAGGCGTTGGTCCCGCCGAAGCCGAAGCTGTTGGACATGACGGTATTGAGATCCGCCTCTTCGTACGCGCGCACGATGGGCAGGCCTTCGGCCTTTTCGTCCAGGGTCTCGATGTTGATGCTGGGGGCGATGAAGCCGTGTTCCATCATCAGCAGGGAGTAGACGGCCTCGTGCACGCCGGCAGCACCCAGGGCATGACCGGTCATGGCCTTGGTGGCGGAAAGTTTGGGCGCATTGCTGCCAAACAGCGTCTGGATCGCTTCCAGTTCCTTGGTGTCACCGACCGGAGTGGAGGTACCGTGGGTGTTGATGTAATCCACCTTGCCGACACCCTGCATCGCCATCTTCATGCAACGCACCGCGCCTTCACCGCTCGGCGCGACCATATCGTAGCCGTCGGAGGTGGCACCGTAACCGGTGATCTCGGCATAAATGTGGGCACCACGGGCCAGGGCGTGTTCCAGCTCCTCGACCACCAGGATGCCGCCGCCACCGGAGATGACGAAACCGTCGCGATCCGCATCATAGGTACGGGAGGCTTTTTCCGGGGTGTCGTTGTACTTGGTGGACAGAGCGCCCATGGCATCGAACTGGATGGTGGAAGACCAGTCCAGCTCCTCGCCGCCGCCGGCGAAGACGATGTCCTGCTTGCCAAGCTGGATCAGTTCCAGAGCGTGACCGATGCAGTGGGCAGAGGTGGCGCAGGCGGAGCTGATGGTGTAGTTGACACCCTTGATCTTGAACGGGGTGGCCAGGCAGGCGGAGGTGGTGGAGGACATGGTGCGCGGCACCATGTAGGGGCCCACCCGCTTGACGCCCTTCTCACGAGCGATATCCGCAGACTCGGAGGTGTTCTTGCCGGAGGCGCCACCGGAGCCGGTCACGATACCGGAACGCTCGTTGGACACCATCTCTTCCGGCAAACCGGCGTCTTCGATGGCCTGTTGCATGGAGAGATAGGCATAAGCCGCTGCATCGCCCATGAAACGCATGACTTTACGGTCGATCAGTTCAGACGGGTCGAGTTTGATGTTACCCCAGACACGGCTGCGCAGGTTGTACTGTTCGAACTGCTCGGAATAGGTGATGCCAGATTTGCCTGCTTTCAGGGAGGCCAGCACTTCTTCCTTGTTGTTGCCGATACTGGAGATGACGCCGATACCGGTGATCACTGCTCTTCTCATTAATTCATCTCGTCTGGAAAAACTGGCGCCAAGTCTACCCGCTTTCGGCTGCCAAACTGGTCTGCTTTCACGTAGAATGCCCGCGATTTTGTGACGCGAGCAGAGGAAAACGTGAGTCAAACATCCTTACATCATGCCCGATTGGACTGGAATGAAGCGGGAACTCCAGTCTCCAGTGAGTTCGGGGATGTGTACTTTTCCAATGATAACGGTCTAAGTGAAACCCGCTACGTCTTTTTGCAGCAAAATCGGCTGCCAGCGCGATTTTCGCATCACGATAGTGACATTTTCGTGATAGGTGAGACAGGTTTCGGCACAGGTCTTAACTTTCTGGCGACAATGGCCGCCTTTCTGGAACAGGCGCCCCAATCCGGCAACGGTGCCCGCCTCCACTTCATCAGCTTCGAAAAATACCCGCTGACCCGGGAGGATCTGAGCAAGGCGCTGGCCGCCTGGCCCGAGCTCGCCACCTTCAGCCAGCCCCTCATCGCGCAGTGGCCGCTGCCCGTCGCAGGCTGTCATCGGCTGCTCTTTGCCGGCGGCCGGATCCGGCTCGACCTCTGGTTTGGCGACATCAAGGAGATGCTGCCCCAGGTACCCCACCCGGCAGACGGGTTGGTGGACGCCTGGTATCTGGATGGCTTCTCCCCTGCCAAGAACCCGGAGATGTGGACGCAAGAATTGTTCGACGGCCTGGCCCGCCTCGCGCGTCCCCACGCCACCATCGCCACCTTTACCTGTGCCGGCTTCGTGCGCCGCGGCCTGATTGCCGCCGGTTTTACCATGCAGAAGGTGAAAGGACACGGCAGCAAGCGGGAGATGCTGGCCGGGGAGCGTGCAGAGAAACAGCCACAGCAGACCATCGCCCCCTGGTATGCCAGACCTGCTGGCCGGGAGGGCGAGGTGCTGATCATCGGTGGCGGCATCGCCTCGGCCATGACCGCGCTCTCGCTGGTGGAGCGGGGCCGCAAGGTGACGCTCTTGTGCCAGGATGGCGAGCCGGCGACCGGCGCCTCCGGCAATCGGCAGGGAGCCCTCTACCCGCTGCTCAACGGCGAGCACGATGCCCTGTCGCGCTTCTATTCGTTGGCCTTCGGCTTTGCCAGAAACCGATTGTTATCCCTGGCCGAGCGCCACCCTGTCGCCTTCTCGCTGTGCGGCGTCACCCAGCTCGGCTATGACGACAAGTCCGCCGCCAAGCTGGCCAAGATGGCGCAAGGCCCCTTCCCGCCCGAACTGATGCAGGTACTTTCCGAGCCGGAGGTTGAGCAAGTGGTCGGCCTGCCCTGCGGTCACGGTGGCGTCAGCTATCCGCAGGGGGGCTGGCTCTGCCCGGCGGATCTCACCCGCGCCGTCATCCAGGAGGCGCAGGCCAGCGGGCTGCTTGAGTTGGCGTTCAATACCGAGGTGGTCGCCATTGCCGAACAGGCCGATGGCTGGCAGGTCGAGTCTCGTGACGGGCGCCGCTGGCAAGCCCCCAATCTGGTGGTGGCTGCCGGCCATCAGTTGCCTGCGCTCATCCCCTTTGCCGAGCTGCCGCTCTATCCGGTGCGCGGCCAGGTGAGCCATGTGCCGACCTCGGCGAGCTTGAGCAAGCTCAACACCGTGCTCTGCTACGATGGCTACCTCACTCCGGCTCACCACGATCACCACTGCATCGGCGCCAGCTATGGCCGCAACCAGACAGACCTCGCGTTTCGCACCGACGAGCAGGCCCAGAACCAGGCGCGACTGCAAGCCTGCCTGCCGCAGCAAGCCTGGCCCGCCGAGGTGGATGTGAGTGGCAATCAGGCCCGGGTCGGCGTGCGCAGTGCCAGCCGGGATCACCTGCCGGTGGCGGGGCCGGTCGCCAGCTTGGCCAACCTGGCGGATCACTACGCCGGACTGCAAGGCGATCAGCAGAACGCAGCGCAGTTGCCGCTGCATCCCGGCCTCTATGTGCTGGGGGCGCTCGGCTCGCGGGGACTCTGCTCGGCGCCCCTTTGCGGCGAGCTGCTGGCCAGCGAGATCTGCGGCGATCCGCTGCCGCTGGCCGCCGATCTGCTGGAGGCGCTCCACCCGGCCCGCTACTGGGTGCGCAAGCTGCTCAAGGGCAAGCCGCTCCAGTGAGCGCCCAGATGCTCGGCAAGGTGCAACAACAAAAAGGGCTCCCCTGCGGGAGCCCTTTTTGTTCGCTCAAATCCTGTCGGGCTCAGATGCCCTTTGGCCAGTTAAGCCCCAGTTTGCGACCGTGATCGGTCTGCTGCTGCAACTGGCTGAAACGCTGGCGCGAGCTGGCCAACACCCCCTGCCCCCGCTGCCAGGCCTGATATTCCAGGGCGGCGCAGTCGCGCTCCACCGGCAGCTGCGCCAGCTGGATGCCAAGCTGGCTAACGCTCTCCAGCAGTATGTCTTTGTGACGGCTCTCGTAATCGAACATGGCCGCCACCAGCTTGTCCCACTTCTGACGTTCGGCGGCGGAGGCCCTGGCCTTGTCCATCCAGTTCGGCACCATCACCTTGATCCGGGTCGTAACCTTGACCTGTTCCAGCTCGCAGCGCTGCGCCTCGGGACGGGTCTGCAACTGCCAGGATAGTTGGTAACTGGCCATGCCGATGTGGCCGTTGGCCCGGGCTGTGCCCGCGCCGATCATCTGGCGCGCCAGGCTCGCCACGTCCGGCCCGGAAACCCGATAAAACTGAAAGTCGACCTTGATGTCAGGCACCGCCTTGATACCGGTGTAATGGGAACTCTCGGCCCCGGCCGTGGCGGCGAACAACATCAATGCCACCATGAAAACTTTGCTGACCATTCCCATCTCTGCTGCCTTGACCTCGTTGCTGGCGGGGTTGTTATTTTAATTAATAATCAACGCATTAATACTCGAAGCAGGAGATTAACCGCGATCCCCGCGACTGTCACCTGCTCCCGTCACAAAGCCTAAGTGTCAGGTTGACAAGTCGCAACCCCGCACCGCCATTGATTTGCAAGCAAGATCACAAGTGATGCGCAACATCATGGTGAGATACCCCTTATTGGATAATAATCGCCGAGTTTTATGTCGATACATTTCGGGATTGGCCAGATTAACCTCCAAGTTGACGCCAGGAATGCATCCACCTTCATTCGTACTCAGGAACTCACTCTATGATGGAACTCCTTATCGGCACCCTGGTCACCGTGGCTGTGGGTCGCTACATCTTCAAGGGCTACTCGGCCACCGGGGTGTTGCTCAGCGGCGGCTTGCTGCTGCTGGCGATCACTGCCCTGATGGGCAAGGCGGTGCTGCCCACCAGCGTCACCTCCACCGGCCACGTGGCCACCGACATCTTCGAATACGTGCGCTTCTTGCTGGTGGATCGGGGCGGTGGCCTCGGCATGCTGATCATGGTGCTGTGCGGCTTCGCCGGCTACATGAGCCACATCGGCGCCAACACCATCCTGGTGAAGCTGGCCAGCAAGCCGCTTGGCATCATCAAGTCCCCCTACATCCTGCTGGTTGCCGCCTATCTGGTGGCCTGCGCCATGTCGCTGGCGGTGAGCTCCGCCACCGGCCTCGGCGTGCTCTTGATGGCCACCCTGTTCCCGCTGATGGTCAACATGGGGATCTCCCGTGGCGCCGCGGCTGCGGTGTGCGCCTCGCCGGCCGCCATCATCCTGGCCCCCACTTCCGGGGACGTGGTGATGGCCGCCCAGGCCGCCAACATGGAGCTGCTCGATTTTGCCTTCAAGCTGACCCTGCCCATCTCGCTGGTGGCCATCGCCGCCATGGCGGTGACCCACTTCTTCTGGCAGCGCTATCTGGATCAGAAGGCCGGCGAGCACAACGAGGCGGTCGCCCCGAGCGATCTCATCACCGATGCCCCCGGCTTCTACGCCATCCTGCCGTTCACCCCCATCATCGGGGTGCTGCTGTTTGACGGCAAACTCGGGCCCAAGCTCGACATCGTTACCATCATCGTCATTTGCCTGGTGCTGGCCGCCCTGCTGGAGCTGGCCCGCAAACGCAATGGCAAAGAGCTGCTGGACGGGCTGCAGGTGTGCTGGCGCAGCATGGCCGACGCCTTCGCCGGCGTGGTGATGCTGCTGGTGGGAGCCGGGGTGTTTGCCCAGGGGCTGATGGGGCTCGGCTTCATCGCCAACCTCCTGGATCTGGCCCAGAGCTTTGGTACCGGCGGCATCGTCATCATGCTGGTGCTGGTGGTCATCACCACCCTGGCCGCCTTTACCACGGGGTCCGGCAACGCCCCCTTCTACGCCTTCGTGGAGCTTATTCCCCATCTGGCCACCAGCCTCGGCGTCAACCCCGCCTATCTGGTGATCCCCATGCTGCAGGCCTCCAACCTGGGCCGCACCATCTCGCCGGTCTCCGGGGTGGTGGTCGCCTGTGCGGGGATGGGCAACCTCTCTCCGTTCGAAGTGGTCAAGCGCACCTCGGTGCCGGTCGCGGTCGGCCTGCTGGTGGTGATCCTAGCTACCCAGATCATGGTACCCGCCTGAAGGGACGGGGCTCCCTGAGCGGATGCCCTGCTTCTACCTCACTCTACCAGCCCGGCCTGCCGCCGGGCTGGTATCTCCCCCCGCCATTGGAGTAGACTCGGTGCTCTTTTTTCTCTAAGGAGGACCGAGATGAGTATTACGGTTCAACTTGCCCACTTCAGTGACTGTCACTCCCATTTCGATGGCGCCCCCATGCGCTTCGCCCCTGCAGGCGAGTCCGAGTGGCGCACCCAGTGTGGTGGCTACGCCCGCATCCTGACCCGGCTCAACGCCTTGCGCCGGCAGGCCGACGCGGCGGGCCAGACCTGCCTGTTCCTGCACGGCGGTGACACCTTCCAGGGCTCGCTCTATTTCAACCGCTTCAAGGGGCGCGCCAACGCCGACCTGCTGAGCCTGCTGCGACCGGACGCCATGGTGATCGGCAATCACGAGTTCGATCTGGGCAACGGGCCGCTGGTGGAGTTTTTGCGCCAGCTCGACTTTCCGGTGCTGGCCGCCAACCTCGACAGCAGTCAGGAGCCCGCCGACGCCCCGCTGCGACTGCGCGGTCTGCCCCAGTTGTATGACGCCAGCCGTCCCTGGCACCAGCGCAGTATCGACGGCGTGCCTTTCGCCCTGCTCGGCATCACGCTGCCGCAGATGGCGGCCATCGCCAGCCCCGATCCCCATACCCGCTTTCACGGCATCGAGCAGACCCTGAAGGCCACGCTGGCAGAGATCAAGGCCGCCGGCATCCACCACATCATCCTGCTGAGCCACCTGGGGCTGGAGCAGGACAAACTGCTGGCCGAGCATTTTCCCGAGCTCAGCCTCATCATCGGCGGCCACACCCACAGCCTGCTCGGGGATCTGGCGCCGCTCGGTCTGGCGAGCGAGGGCAGCTATCCGCTGATGCGAAACGGCGTCGCCATCCTGCACGCCGCCCACAGCGCCCTCTGCCTCGGGGTGTGCGAACTGACGTTTGACCAGCACGGCCGGGTAGAACGCAGCCGTGGCCAGCTGGAGTGGCTGCCCTGGCAGCCCTGGCCGTTTGCCTCGACGCCGCCGGCCGGGCTGCACTTTTGCGAGCCGGCGCCCGAGCTCGAGCAACTGCTGGCCAAACGCTACCGGCCCGAGCTCGAGACCATGACCCAGCGCATCGTGACCCGCCTTGGCGGGCCGCTGCACCATCAGCGGCTGCCCGATGCCAGCCTGCCGGCCGGCAGCCAGGTGGCGCCCCTGGTGGCCAGCGCCATGCTGGCCGGGGCCCGCGAGCAGGTCGGTCAGGTGGACTTCGCCCTGCACAATGCCGGCGGGGTACGCTGTTCCCTCGAGCCCGGGCCGCTCAGCGAGGCAGACATCGCCGGCCGCCTGCTGCCCTTCGCCATCCCGCTCACCCTCTATCGGGTGCACGGTCATGAGCTGGCCGAGGCGCTGGAGGGGGCCATCGACAACGCCACCAACAACGGCGTGACGGGCAATGGCAGCGGCAGCTTCCCCTATACCGCCGGCGTGCGCTTCTGTTATCAGGCGGACCAGCCCAAGGGGCGCCGGATCACCCGGCTGGAGTGGGAGCGCGCCCCCGGCCAGTGGCAGCCGGTCGAGGCCGATGCCATCTATCGGGGGGTTTCCAGCGCCTACACCGCCTCCGGCAAGGAGGGCTATACCGCACTGGCTCGCACCCTGACCCAGCACAACCAGGAGCTCGGCATCACCCTGGCGGATGCCTTCATCCGCTGGGCCCGCTATCTGCCCGAGCTCGCCGCTGCGCCGGCACTGGTGGAGTATCAGGGGCCGTCTACCCGTTGATGACCTGGCGGGCCACTTGGCGGTGGCACTCCAGGTCGCTTTAGCCGGTTTTGTCAGAAAACGTGCCGCTTTCATGCCGTAAAGCGGCACTTTTACAAATTATTTCAAGCACATTCCCCTCGCCCATTGCATCGTGCTGTCAGGCTCGGCAAGATAGGCCCGCTTTCGAGACTTCCCAGCAGGAACAGGTCACCCATGAATCATGCCATCCGTTTTACCCCTCCTCGCGTCAATCCGGGCCTGCGGCCGCTGGTGATCCTGCTCACCGGCTTGCTGGCCTTGCTGTTCTGCCTGCGCAACCCGCTGTTCCACGGCATGGCGCCAGGCTTTGACGCCTCGCTGTTTGCGGTGATGGGCAAGATGTGGAGCGAAGGGGGCGTGCTTTACCGGGACATGATCGACATCAAGGGCCCCATGATCTTCGCCCTCGACGCCCTCGGCTATGGCCTTGGCGGCTTCTTCGGGATCTGGCTGCTGGAGTGGGCACTCTGCTGGCTGGGGCTGCTGGCCAGCTGGCAGGCGTTCGGTCAGCTCGGCCTCTCGCTGCGGGCCCGGCTCGGCAGCATGCTGGCGGTGCTGGCGCTCTACGGCACCCGCTACTACTACGGCAACATGACCGAGGACTGGACGTTCCATCTGGCCCTCATCGCCCAGTGGGCCTTCATCACCATGCTGCTGGACAAGCGCTGCAGCTGGGGACCGGCGCTGGTGGCCGCGCTCACCTTTGCCATCGTCGCCTGGATGCGCACCAACAACGGCGCCTTCTGGGGGGCCTGGTATCTGGTGCTGTTCTGCCACTGGTGCCTGCGCGAACAGTGGCGCTGCGCCCTCTCCCTGCTCTGCTCCAGCCTGCTGGGGCTGGCACTGGTTGGCGGCCCGCTGCTCGCCTACTTCCAGCATCACAACCTGCTGGCCGAATTCAAATACTACGCCTTCGACATCTTCTTCGAGGGGAGCTACGGCAACGGCTTCTCGCCGGATGTGGGCAGTGTCGGCCTGCTGCGTACCGGCCTCATCATGCTGTTGCCCGCCTTCATCGTGCTGATGATGGGGCGCCGTCAGGAGTGGTATCTGCCGGCCCTGTGCGCCACCCTGTTTGGGGTCATCTTCACCCTGATCGCCAACTCGGTCTCCGGCCACGTGTTCGATCACTACGATGTGCTCTATCTGCCGCTGGCCCTGCTGCCGCTGGCCTGCCTGCTGGATCGCAGCGAACAGCAGGCCGATGGCCTCGGCCTGCTCTGCATCTCGCTGGTGGTGCTGACCGCCAGCTGGCTGCTGGCCCAGCAGCTGGGTTACGGCTGGAGCACCAAGGAGTGGTCGCTGGAGCGGGTGCGTGAAGTGCTCGGCAACAGCCTGTTGTGGGCGCTGCCGGTGCTCATCCTGGTGCCCCTGTGGCGCGCCTGGGATGTGCGCAGCGCCACCCCCTGGCTCGCTTCGCTCGCCATGCTGGCCCTGCTGCTCAACAATGCCTGGGAAGGCACCCTGAAGGGCACACCGTTCAACCCGCCGGCCCAGGTGCGGGTCGATCGGATCAAGGCCGAGACCAGCCCCACCGACAAGATCTGGGTGGACGGCATCCAGCCACAATATTACCTCTGGACCGATCGCCAGCCGGCCTCCGCCTACCTGTTCTTTGCCAACGTCAACCCACCCTACGACGTGCGTGAACGGGTGCTGGCCGACCTCAAGCGCCAGAGTCCCAAGTTCATCATCGCCAAGCCGGATCGGGTGGCCGATGAGCTCAAGAAGCCAAGCTCCCCCTCCAGTCTCGCCTTCTATCAATATCTGGTGAGCCAGTATGAAGAGGTGGATCCGGGTCTCTATCGCAGGCGCTGAGCAACCCTTGACCGAACAGGGCCGTCATCCCGCGATGACGGCCCTTTTCATTGCGCCAACGCTGGCAAGGCCCGAAACGGTAGGCAAGCGGCGACGCGCTGACTACAATGGCGCTCTTTTGATATGACGAGTAATGCAGACATGGCGGAACTGACCTACCTCGGTGGCTACCCCGAGCCCCTCAAGGCCCAGGTGCAACAGCTGATCGCGGCGGGCAAACTGGGGGACGTGCTGGCAAAGCGTTATCCAGAGACCCACCTCATCCAGAGTGACAAGGCACTGCTCGCCTACACCATGGAGCTGAAGAACCGCTACCTGAAAAGCTCGGCGCCACTTTCCAAGGTGATCTTCGATGGCAAGATCAATGTGATCAAGGATGCCCTCGGCCTGCACACCTATGTGAGCCGGGTGCAGGGCAGCAAGCTCAAGGCCAAGAACGAGATCCGCATCGCCGCCCTGTTCAAGGAGGCCCACCCAGCCTTCCTGAAGATGATCGTGGTGCACGAGCTGGCCCACCTGAAAGAGAAGGATCACAACAAGGGCTTTTATCAGCTCTGTCAGCATATGGAGCCGGACTATCATCAACTGGAGTTTGATCTGCGGCTCTGGCTCACCTGGCGCGATCTCGAACGGGCCACGCGCTGATCCCGACTGTTTCAAGGAGGAGACATGACTTCATTGCGCCGTTACCTTGCCGTGCGCCACTCAGGCTGGCGCCGGCCGCTCGGCCGCTGGCTGGTGGCGCTCCTGTTGCTGAGCCCCTGGCTGCAGGCCGCCGAGCGTTGGCAGAGCGATGCCTATCTCACCGAGAGTTTCTTCGAGGTCGCCATGAAGCGGGAGTACGGCCACGAACAGAATGTGCACTTCTCCCGCTGGGAACAGCCCATCCGTCTCAAGCTGGTCAACGAATTTGGCGACAAGGCGCTGCAAAGCGAGGTGGTCAGAGTACAGAGCCAGCATCTGGCCGGCATCATAGGTCGTCCCATCGCCCTGGTCAGCGAGCGACCCAACATCACCCTGATCATGACCGAACGCGCCAAGATGGCGAGCTGGGCCAAGCGCACCATGGGGCAGGATGCCTCCGTCAAGACCGCGCTCAAGGAGGGGCTCTGCATGGCCAACTTCACCACCAATGCCCGCCGCGAGATGGCCCGCGCCACCATCATCATTCCAGTGGATTACAGCCGGGCCAAGGGGCGCTTTCTCGACTGCGTGGTGGAGGAGCTCACCCAGGTGATGGGGTTGCCCAACGATTCGGACAAGGTGTTCCCCTCCATCTTCAACGACAACAGCATCGACAGCTTCCCGACCGGGCTCGATTACGTGCTGCTCAAGCTTGCCTATCACCCGGCCCTGCAGGCCGGCATGACGGCCAGCGAAGTGCGTGCCGCCCTTCCCGTCGCCCTCAAGGCACTGCGCGCCAGCGGCGACATCGCCCAGGCCGATCAGCGGGTGCAGGTCAACAGTCTCAAACGCTGGGCCGGGCTTTGACGGTTGAGGATTAAAAGCTGAGTGCTGACGCACCATCAGCTCGGGATCTCATTCCACCAGCAACAAAAAACGCAGCCTTGGGCTGCGTTTTTTGTTCGGCAAGAAAGCTGCTAGATGAGAGCCCGGCAACCAGGCTCAGGAGGCAACACTCTCCGGCATCCAGCTGTCGGCATTTTCCCACACCTCCTGCACCATGGCTTCTGCCAGCTCCTTGTCCTCCTTGCTGGCGCGGCTGACCGTCAGCGCCATGGCGCTGCCGGGGGCGACCCGCACATGCAGGTCGGGGAACTTCTCGCCCAGTTGCTTGAGCAGCTCCTGACGCAGCGCCTCCATGGTCGAGGTGGGCACCTGATGTTTTTTGTCGATGATGATTTCCAGACGCATAGGATACTTCTCCATGATTTATAACTGTATTTTTATACAGTAAAAATCAAAAGTAAAGCGCGTCATCCACCTCTTGTTGCCAACCCTGCTGCGACATCACCAAACCCGGCTGGCTACCCCTCTTGCCGGAGAGGCAGAGCTCCCTTGGGCAATATCATCCCATCATCACACAAGACAAAAAATTGTTGATATCTATTCTCAACAAAGGCATGATTTATTTGTTATGTTATAACAACTAAATTATAAGGCCAGCATCATGCGTCCCGACATTCACCCCGAGTACCGTCAGGTTCTGTTCCACGACCTGACCGCCAACACCTATTTTCTGGTGGGTTCTACCCTCAAGACCGATCGCACCAAGCAGTGGGAAGACGGCAACACCTACCCCTATGTGACGCTGGATGTCTCCAGTGCGTCACACCCCTTCTATACCGGCAAGCAGAAGCAGGTCAGCAAGGAAGGTCAGGTCGCCCGCTTCGGCCAGCGTTTCGGTCAGTTCTTCAACAGAGGAAAAGCGCAGTCATGAAAGTCCTCTCCTCCCTCAAATCAGCCAAGTCGCGCCACCCCGATTGCCAGATTGTCCGCCGCCGCGGCAAGCTGTTCGTGATCTGCAAGAGCAACCCTAGGTTCAAGGCCCGTCAGCGCTGATCCGCAGCCTCATAAAAACAAGGCCCTCATGCGAGGGCCTTGTCCATTTATCACTCCGGCATCACGCCGAATCTGCCGCTGTTGAAGTCATCGATGGCCTGCACTATCTCCTCATGGCTGTTCATCACGAAGGGGCCGTGCCCCACGATGGGCTCCTCGATGGGATCACCGCCCAGCAGCAGCATAGTGGCGTCGCTGTTTGCCTCGATCATGACCTGCCGACCTGCCCGGTCCAGCACCACCATCTGCGCCTCCCGGGCGATGGCACTGCCGTTGACCTGCACGGTCCCCTTGAGCACGATGAGCGCGCCGGTCCAGCCTTCGGGCAACTCGAGTGTGCTGACGCTGCCCTGCACCAGACGCAGATCCCAGACATGCAGCGGACTGAAGGTATGGGCCGGGCCACGGACCCCCTCAAACTCGCCGGCGATGACCCGCACCAACCCCGCGTCGCTGGCCAGTGCCACCGTCGGAATATCGCGCGCCAGGATGGGCTGGTAGCCGGGCGGCGTCATCTTGTGCCGGCTCGGCAGATTCACCCACAACTGCACCATCTCCAGCTCACCACCCGACTCACTGAAGGCCGGGGCGTGAAATTCCTCGTGCAGGATACCGGCGCCGGCGGTCATCCACTGCACGTCACCCGGGCCTATCACGCCGCCCCGACCGGTCGAATCCCGGTGCGCCACTTCGCCCTTGTAGACGATGGTCACCGTCTCGAAACCGCGATGGGGATGTTCACCCACCCCGCGCGGCTGGCTGGTCGGCGTAAAGTTGGCCGGGCCGGCATAGTCGAGCAGCAGGAAGGGGCTCAGCTGCTTGCCGTGGCTGCTGTAGGAGAAGAGAGAGCGGACGGGAAAGCCGTCACCTACCCAGTGAGGACGGGGGGCGCTGTAAACGCCGAGGATCTTTTTCATCTGTCGCTCCTGACATATCCGGTGGAATTGAACACTGGAGACAGCATAGTTTCGAGACGAATAGGTGGGTAGACTGCTAAATTGGGCATCAGCGTCCTATTTTTGGAACGATGAGAGCACCCTATGCAGGATCTGAACGATCTCTACTATTTCGTCCAGGTGGTGGATCACGGCGGCTTTGCCCCCGCTGGCCGCGCCATCGGCATGCCCAAATCCCGGCTCAGCCGCCGGATAGCACAACTTGAAGAGCGGCTCGGCGTGCGGCTGCTCCAGCGCTCGACCCGCCAGTTTGCGGTGACCGAGCTGGGCCGCACCTATTACGAGCACTGCAAGGCGATGCTGGTGGAGGCCGAGGTGGCGCAGGCCGCCATCGAGATGACACGGGCCGAGCCCTGCGGGCTGATCCGCATGAGCTGCCCCATCGCCCTGCTGCACACCCATATCGGCCCCATGCTGGCGGATTTCATGGCCCGTCACCCCCAGATCAGGGTCGAGCTGGAAGGGACCAATCGGCGGGTCGATCCCATCGCAGAAGGGGTCGATGTGGCCATCCGGGTCAGGCCGCCACCGCTGCAGGACAGCGAGCTGGTGATCCGGATACTGGCGCAGCGTCGCCAGTGCCTGGTGGCCAGCCCGGCACTCGTCGCACAGCAGGGCTTGCCCACCGCACCGGCAGATCTGCACGGCTGGCCCAGCATGGGGCTGGGGACGCCGCGGCAGCACTACCTCTGGTCACTGTTCGGGCCGCAGGGGGCACAGGCCGACCTCACCCACCAGCCCCGCTTCGTCACCACCGACATGGTGGCGCTGCGCAGTGCGGCGCTGGCCGGGGTCGGGGTGGTGCAGTTGCCGCTGTTGATGGTGCAGGAGCAGCTGACCGCCGCCACCCTGGTCAAGGTAGTGCCTGCCTGGGAGCCGAAGCCCGAACTCATCCACGCCGTGTTCCCCTCCCGGCGCGGCCTGCTCCCCTCAGTGCGGGCCCTGATCGACTATCTGGTGGAGCGCTTCGCCGCCATCGACGAGGAGTGATGAAGAAAGCAGCGGCCCCCTGCCCCAGGCAGCCACCCCATCATGGGGTGGACGCTGAAGTGACAGGATAGGCCGCGGCCTCAGGTAAGTGGGGTCACAGCGGGGTGGCACATTTGCGGTATTCGGTGGGGCTGACCCCCACCCGCTTTCGAAACACCCGCGAGAAGTAGAGCTGATCGTCATAGCCCACCTGCTGGCCGATGGTGGCCACCGACAGCGGCGTGGTCTGCAGCAGCAACTTGGCCCGCATGATGCGCTGATCCTCGCGCCAGCGCACTATGCTCACCCCCACCTGCTCGCGAAACAGATGGGCGAGGCGCGAGGGGGACAAGAACACCTGCTCCGCCAGCGCCTCCACCGAGATCTCGGCGCAGAGCGACTCGCTTAAGATCTGGCACGCCTGGTGAACCCGGTGGTCGATGGCGGGATAGGCATCCAGGGAGGAGGCTTCGTAGCAGCGAATGAGCAGCCGCTCCAGCAAGTTCATCGCCAGTTGCTCCGACATGGGCCGCAGCTGCTGGTGGGTCTCTTCAATGTCGAGGAACAGGGCATCGAACTCGGCGAGCAAGGCGGCGTCCGCCAGTTGCAGGCGCCCCACCCGCTCCGTCACCTGCGGCCACTTGAGCCAGTCGGCCCAGTAGGCCCGCGGCCGGAAATAGACCCAGCGGTGGTACCACGCCTGGGCATCCGGCGCCCGGCCGTAATGGTGCACCGCCGCCGGCGGGAACAACAGCAGGTCACCGGGCTCCACAGTGAAGGCCTGCTCCCCTTGAAAGATCTGCCCCTTGCCCCTGATGGTCAGATTGACGATGAAGCCCTTCATCCCTTGGGGCCGGTCGATGATGAAGTCGAGCGCACTCCCTTGCTCGATAGGGGTCATGCCCGAGACCAAGAAGACGTCGAAGGCGTAGCCCGGCAGCAGGGGGTTGAGTTGTTTCGGCTTCTCTTTTTGCATCGAGGACATGGCGGAAAACAGCGCTTGGGTAAAAAAATCGGCTTGGGCCATTGTAAAGACTCACCTTGGGAACGCGCTATCCGGCGCATGGCGCCGTGTGAAATTGGTGAACTGGCTCACAACGGGATGTGTCGTAAGCCATGAAGTAACCCTCTGCAGGCCCGCAGCACGCGGGCCTGCACCGGTTGGACAGGGATCAGATGCGCGCCTTGCGTACCTGCTTGTAGCGGTCGAACAGCACGGCGGCGAGCAGGATGAGGCCACGCACCACGTACTGGGCAAACGGGGAGATGTTGAGCAGGTTCATGGCGTTCTCCATCAGCCCCAGGATCAGCACCCCGGCGATGATGTAGGAGATCTTGCCGATCCCCCCTTCATGGAAACACCTCCCAGCACGCAAGCGGAGATCACCACCAGCTCGAAGCCGATCGAGGTCATCGGCTGGCCCGAGGTCATGCGCGAGGCGAGTATGATGCCGGCGATGGAGGCAATCAGCCCGGTCATGGTGAAGATGATGATCTTGGTGCGCACCACGTTGACCCCGGCCAGGCGCGCCGCCTCCTCATTGCCCCCCATGGCCAGGGTGTTGCGGCCGAAGGTGGTCTTGTTGAGCAGCAGACCGAACAGCACGAAGCAGACGGCGGTCAGCCAGACCGGGATCGGGATGCCGAGCAGGGCGGAGTTGCCGAGCTCGAAGAAACGCTCCTCGACGATGCCCACCGCCTTGCCGTCGGAGATGATGTAGCCCACCCCGCGCGCCATCTGCATGGTGGCGAGGGTGGTGATGAGGGCGTTGATCTTGAATTTTGCCACGACGATGCCGTTGATGAGGCCAAACAGCACTCCCACCGACATGCCGGCCAGGATGCCCACTGTGATGCTCTCGGTGGCGTTGATGCCCACCGCGCAGGTGACGCCGGAGCAGGCCACCACTGAGCCCACCGACATGTCGAACTCGCCGGAGGCGAGGCAGAACAGCATGCCGCAGGCCACCATGCCCGACATGGAGACGGCGAGCCCGAGCCCGCGCATGTTGATCAGGCTGGCGAAGTTGGGTACCAGCACGCAGGCCAGCAGGAACAGGATGGCGAAGATCACCAGCATGCCGTATTGATCCCAGACGCGGGCCAGTTGCAGGCGGGAGCCACTGGCCGTCGCGGCGCTGGCGGCCTGGCCGACTGAGGTAGTAGTTGTCATGGTATTTCTCCTGAAAATTCCGGGTGCTATCTCGTTGCGGTCAGCAGATCAACGGGCCGGCATGGCCAGATTGAGCGCCTTGACCTCGTTGGCCTCGTCGTGGGAAAGCTCGCCGGCGATCTCCCCCTCCCGCATGACCATGATCCGGTCCGCGATGCCCAGCACTTCCGGCAGCTCGCTGGATACCACCACCACGGCGATGCCCACCTTGGCCAGATCGTAAATCACGTTGTAAATCTCGTTCTTTGCCCCGACGTCGATGCCGCGGGTCGGCTCGTCGAGCAAGATGACCTTCATGTCCTCGGAGAGCCAGCGCCCCAAAATGGCCTTCTGCTGATTGCCGCCGGAAAGGTTCATGATGGCCTGCTGGGGAGACGGGGTCTTGACCCGCATGTCGCGGATCCGCAGCCTCGCGTTCTCGTCTTCCCACTGCTGGTTGATCCAGAAGCCCCCCCACGCGTGGTGACGGCGGGCACTGATGTTGATGTTCTCCTGCACCGAGTGAATGGGGATGATGCCGAGCGCCTTCCTGTCTTCGGTGCAGAGCATGATGCCGCTGCGAATGGCGTCGATGGGGCTCTGAATGACCACCTTTTTGCCAAACACCGCTATCTCGCCGCTGTGCATCTTGTCGGCGCCGAAGATGAGCTTCATCAGCTCGCTGCGCCCGGCCCCCACCAGCCCGAAGATGCCGAGGATCTCCCCGCGTTTGACCTCGAGCGATACCGGCGCCTTGAGCCCCGGCCCCATCAGGTTATCTACCTTGAGGCCCGCCTCGCCGAGCGGCCTTGGGCTGTAGCCATAGATGTCGGTCAGCTCGCGCCCCACCATGGTTTTGACCAGCAGATCCCGGTCCACCTCGGCCATGGAGGCGAAGGTGCGCACGAACTGGCCATCCTTGAACACCGTGATGGCGTCGCACAGGGCGAAGATCTCGTCCATCCGATGGGAGACGTAGAGAATGACCTTGCCCTCGTCACGCAGCTGGCGGATGACCCGAAACAGCTGTTCAATCTCGCGCGACGACAGGCTACTGGTCGGCTCGTCGAAGGCGATGACGCTGGCATCCCGGGTCAGCGCCTTGGCGATCTCCACCATCTGCCACTGCCCCAGCGACAGGTACTTGAGCGGCGTCTCGGGGGAGACGTCCATGCCGAGGCGCGCCAGCTGCCTGGCCGCATCCTGATAGAGCTTCTCCCGATCGATGACCCCGCGCCGGGTCGGCAGCTGACCGAGATAGATGTTCTCGGCCACCGTCATCTCGGGTACTAGGTGCAACTCCTGATAGATGATGGCGATCCCGCTCTCCAGCGCATCGACCGTGCTTTGAAAGACCCGCTCCTGACCGGCCAGCTTCACCACCCCGGTGGTGGGCGATTGAAAGCCGCTCAGGATCTTGAGCAGGGTGGACTTGCCCGCGCCGTTTTCCCCCATCAGCGCGTGCACCGTGCCCTGCTGGCAGCAGAAGGAGACATTCTTCAGCGCCTTGACGCCGGGAAACTCCTTGCTGATGCCGCAAAACTCCAGATAAGGAACTGACTGATTCATGTTTCACTCCAGCCGACCGGCATGGCGCACTGCGCCATGCCGGTCTCGATGTCAGGGTTTAAATGGCGTCAATCACAGACCTTTCTTCTGCAGCTCGACCTTGAAGTTGTCGCGGGTGATGAGCACCACGTCGGTCACCTCGGTGAACTTGGCCGGTTCGGCGCCGTTGACTACCCAGTCATGGAGCATCTGGATGCTCTTGTAACCGTGCACGTCCGGGCTTGGCAGCAGGGAGCCGAGGAAGCCGGTAGCGCTGGACTTGGAGAGCTCGTTCACCGCATCCACCCCGTTGATGCCGATGCCGATGACGTTCTCGGCCTTGAAGCCCTGCCCTTCGGTGGCGCGCACGCCGCCGAGCACAGTGTTGTCATTCATGCCGACGATGAGCCAGTTCTTCACCTCGGGGTGCTGCACCAGCATGGAGTTGGCGGCATCCAGCGCCCCCGGAATGTCGTTGGCCTTGGTCGGCGAGCGGTAGATCTGCCCCTCGGGGAAACCGGCGGCCTTGAGCGCGCTCAAGGAGCCCTCGACCCGGCGACGGGCTGTGTCGAGCTCGTCGGCGGTGATGGCGAGCACCCCGGTCGCCTTCACGTCCCACTGGCGTTTTTGCATCTCCTTGTAGAGCTCCTGGCCCTGGCGTTCACCAATCTTGGTGGCGGCCATCATCACCAGCGGCACCTGCTCCATAGGCTGGCCCTTGGCGTTGACGAACTGGTCGTCCACCGTGATGACCTTCAGATCCATGCTGTTGGCCTTGGCCATGATGGCGGCCCCGAGCTTGGGATCCGGAGTGCAGATGACGAAGCCCTTGGCGCCGTTGGCAGCCAGGCTGTCGATGGCATTGAGGGTCTTCTCGCCATCGGGGACGGCGATCTTGATCACCTCGAAGCCGAGATCCTTGCCCGCCTTGTCGGCGAAGTTCCATTCGGTCTGGAACCAGGGCTCCTCCGGCTGCTTGACCAGGTAGCCCAGCTTCAGCGCCTCGGCCGAGAAAGCAGCATTTGCCATACCAAGGGCAAACCCCATTGCGATCATGCTGTTAACGATTTTGTTCATGCGAGTGTCTCCAGGTGTTCTATCAATCCATGTATCCACGCAGTGCTGCTCCTTGAGTCAATCAAGTCGCAGCCATATAAAAACATGCTTAAACAGGACGTTATTGTTGTTGCTAGTTGAGCGAACCAAGTTGTAATCGTTTTCACATGGAAAAATGGAGAGCAGGATCACGCCATGAAATTGCAGCCGTTTTGTCTATGTTTTCAGCAAAATAATCACATAGCGGATCTTCGATGGCCGTCACCCTCTTGCCGGCATAGCGTTTAAATCCATATTTCCAGCAGCCAATGGCTAACCGCCCGTCCGGTCCATCTCCTATGGTTCCTCACCAGTCACCCCTCATTGATGGTCAGGAGCACTTATGTCTGAGTACCCCAGGTCCGAGCAGATCACCATCGGACTCGATTTCGGCAGCGATTCGGTCAGGGCACTCGCCGTGCGCTGCCACGACGGCGCCGAGTTGGCAACCCAGGTCGTCTATTACCCGCGCTGGCAGGCCGGTCGTTACTGTCAGCCGGTCACCAACCAGTTTCGCCACCACCCCCTCGATTATCTGGAATCCATGGAGCAGGCGGTGGTCGCGGTGGTGAGCCAGCTCACCCCGAGTCAGCGCACCGCCGTGCGCGGCATCGGGGTGGACAGCACAGGTTCCACGCCGGCCCCCATCGACGAGGAGGGCCGTGTGCTGGCCCTGCGTCCGGAGTTTGCCGACAACCCCAACGCCATGTTCGTGCTGTGGAAGGATCACACCGCCATCGAGGAGGCCGAGGCCATCACCGCCCTGTGCCACGGCGGCCAGTTCCCCGACTACAGCCGCTACATCGGCGGGGTCTACTCCTCCGAGTGGTTCTGGGCCAAGATCCTGCACATCTCCCGCAGTGACGCGGCGGTGCGCGCCGCAGCCTGCAACTGGATCGAGCTGTGCGACTGGGTTCCCGCCATCCTGAGCGGTACCCAGACCCCGGCCGACATCCGGCGCGGACGCTGCTCCGCCGGCCACAAGTCCCTCTGGCACCCGAGCTGGGGCGGCCTGCCCCCCGCCGAGTTTCTCAACGCACTGGATCCGCTGTTGACCGAGGATCTCGACTACCCCCTCTTTACCGACAGCTGGACCGCCGATCTGCCGGTCGGCACCCTGACCCCCGAGTGGGCGGAGCGGCTGCATCTCTCCTGCGAAGTGGTGATCGCCGGCGGCGCCTTTGACTGCCACATGGGCGCGGTGGGGGCCGGGGCCGGCAACAATGCGCTGGTCAAGGTAATAGGCACCTCCACCTGCGACATCCTGATCGCCGACGAAGCCACCATCGGTGATCGCGCCATTGCCGGGATCTGCGGCCAGGTGGACGGCAGCGTGGTGCCAGGCATGGTGGGGCTGGAGGCGGGACAATCGGCGTTCGGCGACATCTATGCCTGGTATCAGCGCCAGCTCGGCTGGCCGCTGGAGAGCCTCGCAGCCCAGTATCCGGAGCTGCGCACCGCCATCGAGGCCCACAAGCGGGAGCTGCTGCCAAGACTTGCCGCCGCCTGGGAGCAGCAGCGCGATCTCGCCCACCTGCCGGTGGTGCTCGACTGGTTCAACGGCCGCCGCACCCCATACGCCAACCAGCGCCTGCAGGGCACCGTCACCGGGCTCAACCTCGGCACCGATGCACCCGACTTGTTCGGTGCCCTGGTGGCCTCCACCGCCTTCGGGGCCCGCAGCATCATGGAGTGCATGACCCACCAGCAGGTGCCGGTGGAGCAGGTGATCGCCCTTGGCGGCATCGCCCGCAAGTCCGCCACCGTGATGCAGACCTGCGCCGACGTGATGAACAGGCCCATCCAGGTGGTGGCCTCGGATCAGTGCTGCGCCCTGGGGGCGGCCATCTTTGCCGCCGTGGCGGCCGGGATCCACGCCGATGTGGCCAAGGCCCAGCGCCACATGGCGAGCGCCGTGGAGCGCACCCACCAGCCTGACCCTGAGCGGGTCGCCGAATACGAGCTTCTCTACCAGCGCTACCTCGCCTGGGGCGCCGCCGCCGAGCCGCTCTACAACCGGGGAGTACCGGCATGAACCTCAAGATGCTCAAAGAGCAGGTGCTCGTCGCCAACCTGGATCTGCCGCGCCACGAGCTGGTGACCTTCACCTGGGGCAACGTCAGCGGCATCGACCGAGAGCGCAATCTGGTGGTGATAAAGCCAAGCGGCGTCAGTTACGAGCGAATGCTGCTCGAAGACATGGTGGTGCTGGATCTGGCGGGCAAGCAGGTGGAGGGCGCCTTGCGCCCCTCCTCCGACACTGCTACCCACCTGGTGCTCTATCGCGCCTATCCAGAGCTTGGCGGCGTGGTGCACACCCACTCCACCCACGCCACAGCCTGGGCCCAGGCGGGGCGCGCCATCCCCATTTTCGGCACCACCCAGGCCGACTATTTTCACGGCGAGATCCCCTGCTCGCGCCTGCTCACCCCGGGTGAAGTGGAGGAGGATTACGAGGGGCTGACCGGTCACCTCATCGTCGAGACCCTCAAGCAGACTCCCATCCTCGCCATGCCGGGGGTGCTGGTGGCCAACCACGGCCCCTTCAGCTGGGGCAAGAGCGCCGAGGACGCGGTACACAACGCCGTGGTGCTGGAAGAGGTGGCGCGCATGGCCTGGCTCACCGGCCAGATCAACCCCGCAGCCCGCCCCCTGCCCGATTACCTGCTGGAGAAGCACTACCAGCGCAAACATGGCAAACACGCCTATTACGGCCAGACAAAAGCATAAACAGAGGACACCAAGATGGAATTGATGAAACAGCTGGAAGTGTGGTTCCTGGTCGGCAGCCAGCACCTGTATGGCGCCGCCACCCTGAAGCAGGTGGCCGATCACGCCCACACCATCACCAGCCAGCTCAACGAGCGCGCCGGCCTGCCAGTCAAGATCGTGCTCAAGCCCACCGGCACCACCCTCGACGAGATAAGCGCGGTGGCTCGGGATGCCAACCACGACGAGCGCTGCATAGGTCTCATGGTGTGGATGCACACCTTCTCCCCCGCCAAGATGTGGATCCCGGCGCTGAGTCAGTTGCAAAAACCCCTGTTGCAGTTCCACACCCAGTTCAACCGGGATCTCCCCTGGAGCGAGATCGACATGGACTTCATGAACCTGAACCAGACCGCCCACGGCGGACGCGAGTTCGGCTTCATGGGGGCCCGCCTGCGGCTGCCACGCACCGTGGTGGTGGGTCACTGGCAGGATGAAGAGGCCAGACAGAAGATTGGCAACTGGATGCGCATCGCCGCCGCCATCCACGACAGCCGCCACCTCAAGATCGCCCGTTTTGGCGACAACATGCGCAACGTGGCGGTCACCGAGGGCGACAAAATTGAGGCCCAGATCCAGTTCGGCTATCAGGTGAACTACCACCCGGTCGGCGATCTGGTCAAGGTGATCGATGCCGTGCCCGACAGCGACATCGAGGCGCTGCTGGCCGAATATGAGGCGACCTACACCCTGACCGAGGCGGTGCAGGCGGGCGGGGGGCTTCGCGCTTCCCTGTATGAGGCGGCGCGCCAGGAGCTGGGGATGAAGAAGTTCCTCACCGACGGCGGCTTTGGCGCTTTCACCACCACCTTCGAAGATCTCTATGGTCTGCACCAACTGCCGGGCCTCGCCTGCCAGCGCCTGATGCAGCAAGGCTTCGGTTTTGGGGCAGAAGGGGACTGGAAGACCGCGGCCCTGCTGCGCACCCTGAAAGTGATGGGTGCAGGCCTTGCGGGGGGCGCCTCCTTCATGGAGGACTACACCTACCATCTGGAGGCGGGCAACAACCTGGTGCTGGGGGCCCACATGCTGGAGGTCTGCCCCTCCATCGCCGCAGGCAAACCCGTGCTGGACGCCCAGCACTTAGGCATAGGCAAGAAGGCCGATCCGGCCCGCCTGCTGTTCGCGGCCCCCGCCGGCAAAGCGGTCAACGCCAGCCTCATCGATCTCGGCAACCGCTTCCGCCTGGTGGTCAATCAGCTGGAGGTGGTGGACCTGCCAGAGGCCATGCCGAAACTCCCGGTGGCCAGCGCCCTGTGGAAACCCCTGCCGGACCTGCAGACCAGCGCCGAGGCCTGGATCCTGGCGGGCGCCGCCCACCACTCGGTGTTCACCCAGTCGGTGGATATCGAGCAGCTGCGTACCTTCGCCGACCTCATGGGCATAGAGTGCGTGGTGATTGACGAGCACACCCGCATCCCCGAACTCAAGCAGACCCTGCAGTGGAACGAGGTCTACTACAAGCTCTGTCACTGAGCCCGCCATCAGAAAAGCTGGACAGCCCCGCCAGCGGGGCTGTCTCTTTTTACTCTGCTCCCCTCCTTTTCATCTTCCATTGATGCAGGCCTGCCCAATAAAGCGGCAGCCGGCCGGTCTACCCTTCGTTCTGCCTGCGCTATGGTTTACCATGCAGGCAACCGAGGTGCATGGCACCCCCACCCTGGCGCCAGGCGCCACCGTCATCGGATATCCCTCTCGAGCAACATGAGCAAAACAGCACACGCCGGCAGCGAGCCCACATTTTTCTTTCACGACTACGAGACTTTCGGCATCAGCCCGGCCAAGGACAGACCGGCGCAGTTTGCCGGCATTCGTACCGACGGGGATTTCAACCTCATCGGCGAGCCACTGGTCATCTATTGCAAGCCGCCGGCGGACTATCTGCCGGAGCCGGAGGCGTGCCTGATCACCGGCATCACGCCGCAAAAAGCGATGAAGGACGGGCTGTGCGAGGCGGATTTCATCCGTCAGATCCACGAACAGTTCGCCACCCCGGGTACCTGCGTGCTGGGCTACAACAGCATCCGCTTCGATGACGAGGTGACCCGCTACACCCTCTATCGCAACTTCTATGACCCCTATGCCTACGCCTGGCAGAACGGCAACTCCCGCTGGGATATTCTCGACATGCTGCGGGCCTGCTACGCCCTGCGCCCGGAGGGGATCGAGTGGGCGTTTGATGAAGAGGGCAAGCCAAGCTTCAAGCTGGAGAAGCTCACCGTCGCCAACGGCGTGGCCCACGCCAATGCCCACGATGCGCTCTCGGACGTTCTGGCCACCATCGAGATGGCCAAGCTGGTGAAAAAGGCCCAGCCCAAGCTGTTCGGCTACCTGTTTGACCTTCGCAACAAAAGCAAGGTGAAGGCCCTCATCGACGTGGTGACCATGAAGCCCTTGGTGCACATCTCCGGCATGTTCTCCCCCTGGCAGGGGTGCGCAAGCTGGGTCTCGCCGCTCGCCTGGCACCCCAGCAACCAGAACGCGGTGATCATGGTGGATCTGACCCGCGACCCCACCCCGCTCATCGAGCTCACCAGCGAGGAGATCCGCGAGCGCCTCTATACCAAGAAAGAGGAGCTGGGGGATCTGGCCGGTATTCCGGTGAAGCTGGTGCACATCAACAAGTGCCCGGTGCTGGCGCCGGCCGCCACCCTGACGGCGGAGCGCGCCGACCAGCTTGGCATCGACCGGGAGCAGTGCCGCAAGAGCCTGGATCTGCTGCGCGCCCACCCCGAGGTGCGGGAGAAACTGGTGGAAGTGTTCAATCAGGAGTTTGCCGGCAACAATGACGGCGATCCGGATACCCAGCTCTACGCCGGCTTCTTCGGTCACGGCGACAAGTCCACCATGGATCTGGTGCGCGCCACCCCGGCGGATCTGCTGGGCGAGCGGGAGTTTGCCTTCACCGACGCACGGCTGCCGGAGATGCTGTTTCGCTACCGTGCCCGCAACTGGCCGCACACCTTGAGCGAAACGGAGCAAAAGCGCTGGCGACTGCACTGCAGCGACTACTTCAGCCGCCGTCTGCCCGACTATGTACCGCGCCTCGAGGCGCTGGCCGAGCAGAATCAGGGTAACGATCGGAACTTTACCATCCTCAAGAGCCTCTATCACTACCTCGAAAATCTGTGAGATGTGACCCGCCTCACGGTTAAATGACTGTACGCTCCCCCGCCCCGCGACATAATGGGAAGGGGAGCAAAGACTCCTGATGTTTCAATTATTTGTGCGCTAACATTGCACTCACGGCCGGTTGGCCTATCGACCCTTGGGGATGCCTCATCCGATGCGTTCAGGATTATCCGGTTTTGGTTTGCTCATCTGCGCCCTGCTGCCATCGGCCAGCATGGCGGGTGTGCGTTTTGATGTCCCCGACTATCTGCTGCAGTTGCCGCAGCAGACCTATCAGCTGATCGAGAGCAACTTCAGCCGCCTCTATCAGCAGACCGACTTTACCCCCCAGATCACCAACAGCTATTTCAATCGCTCCGATCTCTACAACTTCGTCGGCGTGCCCCTGGCCATCACCCCCCAGGCCGGTTTCCAGCTGGAAGTGTTTGGCCAGCTCTACAACCGTGCCTCCCAGAGCTATGTGCACATGAGCCAGGACATGTCGCTCTATCGGATGATCCGGGCCGACATGATGGGCAACACCAACGACGAGGTGGCCCTCGGCATGGGGCTCGGCATTCCGCTCACAACGCAGCTCACCTTCAAGGCCCTGCTCTCCAGCAACGAGATCCCGGGCTATGGCGCCGCCAATTACGCCATCGGCTTCGAGTGGCGTTACTGACTCAGGTATAGCCGCGCCTTTCGCAATACATTCAGGCTCCCGTGGGAGCCTGAATCATGATTGCCAGCCTGCTCAGCGGTAGCGGATCACCCGCCCCTCGCCCCCCTGCAGGGTGAGCGCGGTACCGACGGCCCCCTCATCCCAGAAATCTTCGCCCCCTGCCGGCAGCAGGAACTCCTGAGGCTGCGCCTCCCAGTTGAACAGGCAGAGCAGGGTGCCACCCTCGGGCAGGCTCACCTCACCGCAGGCAAAGTCCATCGATTCGAAACGGGCGCCAGGGGCTCGCGCAGCGCAAAGCTCGAGCAGCTTGCGCAGTTGCGCCGCCTGAACCTCGTCGAGATCCTGCAGCCGGTCCCCGGCCAGCATCATGCCGCCGCTTGCCACCAGCGCCGCCAGATGGAAACGGAACTCGGCAGGGCTCGCCTGCTGGCTCGGCAGATCCCGCAGGCAGATGCAGTCGGGATCCAGCATCCACAGTCGGTCGTTCTGCCAAGCGCGGCAGAACGCCTCGCGAGCGATCTGGCGATAGCGATGGCCATTGCGCTCCACGTCATCGCTCACTCGCATGCCGTGCACCAGCCCAAGGCTTGGCCAGATGGGGGCGTTGCAGCCAAGCAGAAAGGCCCCCTCGCCCGCCCCGCGCAGGATGGCGGCCATGCCGCGTCGGTAGGCCTCCACCCGGGTGGCGGCCGGGTCGTGGAAGCGGCCGCCGTGGATGGCGCCCCAGAAGTTGGCGTCGAGCTTGAAGTAGTGGATGCCCCACTGCTCGCGCAGGGTACGAAACACCCGCTCGAGGTGAGCCTGCACCTCGGGGTGGGTGCCATCCAGCACATACCAGGGGGTGCAGCGCCAGCCGCCGTAGGTAACCCGCTCGGAGGGCAGCGGCAGCCCGTCATCCCCCTTCACGAACCAGTCGGGGTGCTCCTGAAACACCTGGGAGCCAAGCTCGGCGATAAAGGGAGCCACCCAGAGCGCAGGCTCGCAGCCGGCGCCTCTGATCTCGGCGGCCAGGGACGCCACCCCCTGCTCAAACTTGGCCGACGGGGTAAGCCAGTCACCCATTTTCGCTTGATAGCCGTCGTCAATCTGCACGTAGCGCAGCGCCGGGAAACGCTCGGCACGCACCTGCAGGTTCTCGCGAATGTCGGCGGCACTCACGTCCGCATAGTAGTGATACCAGGAGCACCAGCCGCTGGGGCGCTCGCCGACTCGGCCGATCAGCGAGCCATGCTCGGCCTCGATCCGCTGTGCCAGCTCGGCCAGCAGCGCCTCCCGATCTTTCCCCTCGAGGCAGAGCAGCGCCTCGCTCTGCCAGTACTGGCCGGCCGGGAGCGCACGCCCCTCACCGTTCATCAGGATTTGCAGCCGGCCATCGGGGTAGAGCCGAAACTCCCCGCCAAAGCGCTGACAACTGGCAAAGGCGAGCAGCAGCCAGCCCTTGTCATGCTCCACCAGCAGCAGGTTGTGCACCGTGTGATAACCCTGATCATCGGTGATCCGATAGACACCGGCATCGGGGCAGCGACCGACCGGTTGCGGCGCTTGCCAGCTGCCCATGGTCTGGGCCAGCATCTGGAAGCCTTCGCCGTAGATGGCGCACGCAGGCGAGAGGCCGAGCTTGCCGTCAAACAGCGTCCAGTGCCCGACCCGGGCTTCGCTGCCGCCGGTGTTGTCGAGCCGCACCCGGCACAGGGGCCCCTCCCACTGGCGGGTTTGCAGCAACGAAGGGGGCAGATGGTGGTCGTCCGCCAGCTGGCGCAGGCGGGACAAGAGAGATGTCATGGCGACTCCTTGTGGTTCGAAAAGGGTTCTATCTGAAAATCTTCAATTAAATCAGCCTCAAACGAACTGATTTCAGCTGTTATTGTTTTAATGCCGCGACCCGGCCTCTCTGGTAGACTGGCGTATTCCTTAGTTCACCGTTACCAAGATGGGGCTACTGTGATCGCGCAACGTGCCTTGCTGTACCTTCGTGACTTTCTGGTCATCGTCGCCTGCCTGCTGGCTGGCAAAACCCTGGCAGCCATCCTGCCATTCGCCTTCCCCGGCAGCATCATCGGCATGCTGCTGCTGTTCGTGCTGCTCTCCCTGCAACTGGTGAAACTGCACTGGGTAGAACTCGGTGCCGGCCTGCTGCTGCGCCACATGGGGGTCTTGTTCGTGCCGGTGGCAGTCGGGCTGGTGGCCTGGCTGGAGCCCCTGCGCCAATCCTTCGGCCTCATCATGCTCTGCATCGTGCTCGGGATCGTGCTGATCCTCGGCACCGTCGGCCGCCTCTACCAGAGGATGAACAAATGATCTTCTGGCTGGCCATTCCCTTGACCCTGGTGCTCTATTTCGCCACTCGGGCCCTCTATCGCAAGTTGCCCTGGCCCATCATCAACCCGGTGCTGGTGCCCACCGCCGTCATCATCGGCCTGCTGCTCTGGTTCGATCTGCCGCTGGAGCAGTACGAGAGCGGCACCCGCCCCATCACGGCGCTGCTGGAGCCGGCGGTGGTGGCGCTGGCACTGCCCCTTTATCAGCAGGCCCGCCAGATCCAGGCCAGGCTCAAGCCCATCCTAATCTGTACCCTGAGCTCGGTCTTGATCTCGGTCTGCACTACCTTGCTGATCGGTCATTTTATGGGCGCCGATCCGGCACTGCTGGCCTCGCTCGCCACCAAATCCATCACCACGCCGCTCGCCATGAGCGTCAGCCAGTCCCTGGGCGGCATTCCCGCCATCGCAGCCGCCGTGGTGGTGGTGGTGGGGATCGTCGGCGCCCTGATCGGCTTCCCCCTGCTCAAACTGATGCGGGTCACCGACCCCGAAGCCCAGGGGCTGGCCATGGGGGCCTGCGCCCACGCCATCGGCACCGCCACCTCCGCCGAGCAGGGCATCACCCAGGGGGCCTTTGCCTCGCTGGCCATGGTGGTGTGCGGCATCCTCACCGCCGCCGTCGCCCCCCTGCTGTTTGCCATTTACCACTGGTTGAGCTGAAGAGCACCCTTTTCCGCGATGGCGGGCCTGCGGGCCCGCCGATGTGCGACCTGCCGCACAATTTGCACAAGACAAACGTTTCCATTACCATCCCACTCCGTTTGCCCGTCAGGGCGTGAGCACGCTCACACATTTAGCAGAGCTTGCTCCCTACAATGGCCCCCCAATTGGCCTTTGAGGACACACTATGCATCCCCGTTTTGCCAAGCCACTCGATACCCTGTCCGCCCCGCTCAAGGCGGCGCTGCTGCCCATGCTGGGCGATGATTTCCAGGCTCGCTTCACCCCGGATCAGGTCGCCACGCTGAAGGCCGCCACCGGTCTTGACGATCGCGCCCTGCGCCTGGCCCTGCTGCCGCTGGCCGCCGCCTGCTCGGTGGCCCCCATCTCCAAGTTCTTCGTCGGTGCCATCGCCTGCGGCCTGAGCGGCACTTGGTATTTCGGCGCCAATATGGAGTTTGCCGGTCAGGGTCTGTTCCACTCGGTCCATGCCGAGCAGTCCGCTATCTCCAACGCCTGGCTGGGCGGCGAGACCGGCATCTCTGAAATCACCGTTAACTACACCCCTTGCGGTCACTGCCGCCAGTTCATGAACGAGCTGAGCACCGCCAAGACCCTCAAGGTCTCTCTGCCGGATGACTTGAGCGCCCTGCAATCCTTCCTGCCCCACTCGTTCGGCCCGGCGGATCTGGACATCACGGACGCGCTGATGAGCCCGCAGGCCCACGACGAACTCACGCTTGAGAGCGACGATCCGCTGTGGCAGGCCGCGCTGGCCGCTGCCCGCCAGAGCTACGCCCCCTACAGCCAGGGCTATGCCGCGGTGGCGCTGCAGTTCGCCGACGGTCGCATCTTCTGCGGTCGCTACGCCGAAAACGCCGCCTTCAACCCCAGCCTGCCACCGATGCAGATGGCCTGTGCCCACGCGGTGCTGGGCGGCGAAGATCTCGCCACCATCCGCCGCGCCGTGCTGCTGGAGAGCAAGGATGGCCAGATCAGCCAACAGGACTCCGCCCGCGCTACCCTCAAGGCGCTCGGTTCGGTCGAGCTGGAGTATCAGGCGGTCTGACCTGCCGTTGCCTGAAACAACAAGGGGAGCCAGTGGCTCCCCTTGTTGTTTTATGGTGATCATCAGCAAGCCTGCCGGGCGCGTCAGGACTCCCAGATGATGCTCTGGGAAGAGGACCAGGCGTCACCAAGGTCGGCATACTTCTGCTCCAGCAGGTGGCGGCGGATCTTCATGGTCGGGGTGAGCACCCCGTTCTCGATGCTCCAAGGGCTCTTCACCACCAGGATGCCGCGAATTTTGGCGTGGGACTCCAGCTGCTCGTTGACCCGGTTGCGGGCCGCCTCCAGCTGGGCATTGACCTGATTGCGATCCCCTTTCATAGCGCTCTCCGCCAGCTGCACCAGCGCCACCGGCTGCGGCATGCCGTAGCCAATCACGCACAGCTGCTCGATGATGGGCTCCTGGCCGAGCAGCCCCTCGATGGGCACCGGCGCCACATACTTGCCCTTGGCGGTCTTGAACACATCCTTCATGCGGCCGGTGATGGTGAGATAGCCCTCCCGATCCAGCTTGCCCATGTCGCCGGTGTGCAGCCAGCCATCCTCGTCGATGGCTTCACGGCTGTGCTCGGGATCCTTGTAGTAACCCAGCATCATCCCCTCGCAGCGACAGAGGATCTCCCCTTCGTCGGAGATCTTGATGGTGACCCCCGGCCCCGCCTTGCCGACCGTGCCTATCTTGTCGGCCCTAAACGGGTAGTTGAGGGTGGAGAAGGCGTGGTTCTCGGTCATGCCCCAGGCCTCGGTGATCTCGATGCCGATACTGTGGTACCACTCGAGCAGGGCCGGTGCCACCGGCGCCGAGCCACAGCCCAGCACCCGCGCCTGATCCAGCCCCAGCCCCTTTTGCAGCTTGCGCTTGATGAGGCCCGACACGAACGGGATCTTGAGCAGCAGCTCGAGTTTCTTCTGGGGCAGCTTCTCGTGGATCTTGATGCGGAACATGGCCCACAGCCTTGGCACCGAGATGAACACGGTGGGACGGCAGCGCTTGACGTCCTCGATGAAGGTATCGAGGGATTCGGGGAAGGCGATCTCGGCGCGGCCATAGAGGCTGCCGCCATAGACATAGACTCGCTCGGTGATGTGGGCCAGCGGCAGGTAGGAGAAGCCGCGATCCTGCTCGCACAGCCCGACCGCCTCCACCAGCTTCTCGCACGACCAGGCGTAGCGCTCGACGCTCAGCATGGCCCCTTTCGGCTTGCCGGTACTGCCGGAGGTGTAGACCAGGCTCAGCAGAGAGTCCGGAGCCTGCACCGGGCTGTCCGGAATGGGTTCGTGCTGCTCCAGCAGATCGTCCCACTGGTGGGCCGCCGGCATGGTGTCATAGGGAAAGGCGATGCGCAGCAATTCGGCGGGCACCCCCGCCTCCTGGCTCTTCCAGTCATCGAGCTTGCCGACGAAAATCGCCTTGGCCTCGCTGTGGCGCAGCACGTATTCGATGGTATCCACGTTGGCGGTGGGATAGATGGGCACGCTCACGTACTGCCCCATCTGCATGGCGAGATCGGCGATGAACCACTGGGCGCAGTTCTTGGAGAGCAGCGCCACCTTGTCGCCGGCCACCAGCCCCAGCTGACGCAGCGCGGTCACCATGCGGCGGGCCTCGTCAGCGACCTCACCCCAGGTGAAGTCCAGGTATTCGCGGTTGATGGTTTGACGCAGATAGACTCGGTCAGGACACTGCCGCTCCCATTGATAGAGCATTTCGAGCGGCAGTTTATTGGCAATACGCGAGGAGGAAGCCATAGTTTAATCCCTGAAACAAAAGGCGAAACTTATTATTAACCTTTCACTAACCTCAGGGAAGAATAAACTCAAACTTCTGTTTGAACTGTGTAACCGATCAAGCTTCTGCTTGTTGTTGCAAACGAATCCACATTGCCTGCACCAGCTTCTCATCCTGCTCGGAGAGTTCACCCTGCAGGATGGCCTCGTTCAGGCTGCGCAGCACATAACTCTTTACATCCCGCACCAGGGTCTTGCCTTCCAGCTCGGCCCGCGCCACCGCCAGAGAGATGTGGCCACGCAGATAACCCCCGGCAAACAGCTCATCGTCGGTCGCCGTGGCCACCATGCCGTCTATCAGTCCCAACAACTTGTGCTCAAAATCATGAATCGTCATTTAACGCAGCCTCATTTTCCGGGGTTGCCGGCAAAATAATTCGGGGGAGTGGAACCGCGATCCGGTTGATCACGGCTCTCTGGCGCCAGGCCAGCCGCATCCTTGATGTCCTATTCCGGGTTGGCCACCGGGTAGATGACCTGATCCTTGTATCCCGTGGTGATCCGCAGATAACCACTTAACGACCGGTTCAGCGCCGGGTCATCGGTATCCACCAGCAAGGGCCTGCCCGCAAGGGCCGCCAGCTTGGCTTTGGTGGCCAGGACCTGGATCTGGTCCCGCCCGACGGCCCGCAACACCTCTGGACTCAGTTGCTGATTTCCGCGCCCGAACAGATGTCCCTGACCGCCGATCAGGGTAATGATCAGCCGGCAGCGACGGCCACGGATCCGGGTCAGGATCTCGGCGGCGGACAGATCCTGCCCGATAAGCCGGCCATTTTCCACCAGATCCACACCGAGCAGGGTATTTTCGAGGCCGAGCTCCGTCATGCAGGCCGCCACCGTGCTGCCGGAGCCCATCAGATAGAGGGTATCGGGCTCCATCTGCTCGACCACACCGGCGGCGATGTCCGCCAGCACCAGCTCTTCAGACTCGCGCCCCCCCTGCTTGACCGCCTGCACATAGCGCAGATCGCCGGGCACCTGCAGCTGGCCGTAATGACGGGCGCGCACCTTGCCGGCGCGAAACGCCTCCTCGTCGATGTCCATCACCTCGGCATCCACCAGACTCAGCAGCTCGCCGGCAATCATCCTGGCCGCCACCCGACCGCTGGCGGCGGGCGTCACCCCATAGACCCCGGAGTGGATCTTGCAGCCGGCCGGAATGCCGAGCACATGGCACGCCTCTCCCACCGCCGCGCAGATGTCCCGCGCGGTGCCGTCACCGCCGGCAAACAGCAGCAGATCGACGCCCGCCTCGCGCATCCGTTCGGCGGCGATACGGGTATCGGCCGCCGTGGTATCTTCTGCTGCGGGTTGATAAACGATGCGGCAAGGCAGGCCGAGCTCGCCGGCAAGCTCAGCCCCCATCTCGCCCGCCACCGTCAGCAGCTCGAAGCGGCCCGCCAGTTCACACAGCGGTAGCAGCGCCTGCCGGGTCCGCTCGCGGGCCTTGGGGACGGCGCCACGGGCCAGCGCCTCGGCCACCATGCCGTCACTGCCCTTGAGACCGACCGCGCCGCCGATACCGGCGACCGGATTGATGATAAGTCCTAAACGAAACATGTGTCCCTCCCGTTGGATGGCCGCCATTTTTATCTTTTCCTGCCACTGGGACAAGCCATAACCCCCTGTTAGAATGCGCGGCTTCAACCCTCAATCAAAGTTCAACCAAGGTTCAATCATGCTGGAATGGATTGCAGACCCCTCCGCCTGGGTCGCGCTCGCCACCCTGACCCTGCTCGAGATCGTACTGGGCATCGACAACATCATCTTTATCTCCATCCTGGTCGGCCGCCTGCCGGAGGCACAGCGCCAGAAGGCGCGGATCCTGGGGCTGGGTCTCGCCATGGGTACCCGCATCCTGTTGCTGCTCTCCCTGGCTTGGGTGATGCGTCTCACCGAGCCGCTGTTCACCGTGCTGGGCGAGGCCATCTCGGGCCGCGATCTCATCCTGCTGCTGGGGGGTCTGTTCCTCATCGGCAAGAGTGCCCACGAGATCCATGCCACCCTGGAGGGCGCCGCCGAGCCTGAGAGCGTGAGCGCCGCCGCGTCCGGCTTCATCAGCACCCTGATCCAGATCGCCATTCTCGACATCGTCTTCAGCCTGGATTCGGTCATCACCGCCGTGGGCATGGCGGATCACGTGCCGGTCATGGTGCTGGCCATCATGATCGCCGTTTTCATCATGATGTTCGCCGCCAAGGCCATCGGTGATTTCGTCGACAACCACCCCACCATCAAAATGCTGGCCCTCTCCTTCCTTACCCTGGTCGGTTTCGCGCTGATGGCCGAGGGGATGGATCTGCACATTCCGAAGGGCTACATCTACTTCGCCATGGCCTTCTCGCTGACGGTGGAGATGATCAACATCCGCCTGCGCAGTCACCACGACCGCGAAAAGCTCAAGCAGGAATAACTGCGAGCCACAAAAAAGAGCGCCATCAGGCGCTCTTTTTTTATCTACACAACCATGTCATTCATTGCTGATGACAATCGCCACGCGGCGGTTCTCGGCCCGACCGGCAGCCGTCTTGTTGTCGGCGATCGGATCGCGTTCACCACGGCCCCGGATGTCAAGGTTGGCCTGCGGCATACCCACCGAGACCAGCACGTCGGCCACCGACTGCGCCCGCTTGTACGAGAGCTGATCGTTATAGTCCGCCGCCCCGTTGGAGTCGGTATGACCATCGATCCGCGCCCGGTTCAAGCCAACCTCCTGCAGGGTCTTGCCCAGTTTTTCCACCACCACACGGGTCTTGGGGGTCAGGGCATCGGCGTTGTTGGCAAACAGCACACGGTTGGAGAAGTCCAGAGTCCAACCCTCGTCGGTCAGGCGAAAGCCTTGCTCCTTGAGTACGGCGATCTGCTCTGCGGTCAGGCCGTGGGGGGCGCTTTGGCACCCCGCCAGCACGCTCAACAGCAGGCCGATCAAGCCGGTTTTCATCAGGACATGGATCTTCATTGTTATTTTTCCTCAGCAGAGACATCAAATTCCAGCTGGTCATGGAGCGCAAGCTCCCGACGCAGCCGTTTGGCTTGGTACATGGCATGGTCCGCCTGCTGCAGCAGATCGGCGGCGGTCAGCCCCTGATCCGGATACAGCGCGATCCCGATGCTGACGGCAGCCACCAGCTGGCTGCCATCCCCCAGTACCACGGGGTCTGCCATGGCCTGCTGGATGCGAGCAACCACATCTTCCGCCTCGCCCACCTGGGACAAGGGGGTCAGCAGGATGGCAAACTCGTCACCCCCCAGACGACATACCAGATCCATCGGCCGCAGCTGATGTTGTACCCGTCTGGCCAGGGCGATCAGCACGTCATCCCCGGCGGCATGGCCCAGGGTGTCGTTAATCTGCTTGAAGCGATCACAATCGAGGTAGAGCAGTGCAAAGCGCTCATCATGCAGCCGGCCGGTGGTCACCGCCTGATCCAGACGAGCCTCAAACAGAGCACGATTGGGCAAGCCGGTCAAGGCGTCATGGGTGGCCTGGTGCAGCAGGCTGGCATTCTCCCGCCGCTGGTGAGCCTGCCAGGCTTCCAGTTCGTCGAGCAGGGAGTTGAAATCCTGGCCGAGCGCGTGCAGCTCGGCGATGTTGGCCTCGGGCACCCGCATGGCGAGGATCCGCTGGCGGCTGACGCTGTGGGCCACCTGGGCCAGCTCCTTGAGCTGGGCCGTGAGGGAGTTTTGCATCCGGCGCGCCACGTAAAGGGCCCCCAGGGTGCTGAACACCAGGCAGAGCAGCATGGCCAGCAGGGTCTGCAACAGGAACAGCAGCAGGTATTGGCCGTGCCCCACCAGATGAATGCGGGCGATCTCCACCCCGCCCCGCAGCATGGGCTGATCCACCGGCCCCGGCAGGATGAGCCGCGCCAGATACTGCTCAAGACCGGACCAGGGGGTGCTCATGGCCCGGCTCCAGCTGGCCAGCAGCTGGCCGCTCGGCAGATAGATGCTGGCCCGCGCCACATCCTCGTGGGTGGTGATGGCCTGCAGCGCCTCGCGGGCCGCCTCTTCGTCGTGGAACACCACGGCCGCTTCGCTGGTATAGCTGATAGCCCGCGCCACCAGCTCCAGGTTGTGATCCGCATAGAGCCGCAGCGCCAGCAGGGCGATGCCAGTCAGCAGCAAACCGGCCATGCAGACTGCCGTCAGGGACGTCACCAGGTGGGTGCGTCCCAGACTCTGTCGCAAGGTGAGGCGCTGGTTGGGGGGCGGAACAAGCCTATCATGAGCCCCCCTCATTGGCCTTGGCCAGCTTGAGCACGGCGGGGTGTACCCGCACCCCGCTCCTGGCCAGGGCATCCAGATTGACCCGAAAACGGATCCGCTCCTTGCCGATCTGCAGGCAGAAGACGGAGTCGGCAACGCACTCGGTGCTGTGTTCACTGATGCTGAGAATGGGATAGCCGCGCAGATGCTCGAACAGCGGCAGCCGTCGCTCGGGGGACAACACCCCCAGATAGAGCACGTCACACTGGGGGCCGATTGCCTTGTCCTCGACGTCGTAGCGATGGACGCTGACCGGCGGCCGTTGGCCTGCTGCTTGATGGAGAAGAGTGCCGTGGCATACTCCGTCGGCGCTGCCACGCACAGGCGCAGCTCGCTCGGCTCGCTCGGCCAGCGGGTGTAGCTGAGAATGTCGAGCACGGTCTGGCGCACCTGCTCGGCCCGCAGCTCGGCCGAGGTCAAGGGGGGCGGCTCGGTGGAGAGAGCCAGCGTGCAAACCAGCGGCGCCAACCACACCAGGATCCGGATCAGTGAAAAAGAGTGCATCATGCCTGCGCTTAAGCCCACATCAGCACCCAAGAAGGGCGGTTGCCCGCGAGGGGTGAGCCGGATGGAAATAGTATTGAACTTATCAGCAGCATGACAAGGCGCAGCCGACAGAGCAAGGGGCTGAGCGGGCCGGCATCACAATAATGACGAGGGCCCACCCGTGCGTGAGCCCTGCAATAAAGTGTATTCATGGGGTTACTTCTTGTTGATCCCGTATTCCCGCAACTTGTTGGCGATGGCGGTGTGCGACACGCCCAGCCGTTTGGCCAACTGGCGGGTGGAGGGGAACGCCGGGTAGAGCCGCTCCAGCAGCCGGCTCTCGAAGCGCTTAACCGCCTCATCGAGCCCCCCTTCGAACCACTCGTCGATGAGCGGCATGGCGTCGGCTGCCACCGGCAGATCCACGTGCTCAGGGCCGATCTCGTCCCCTTCCAGCAATGTCATGGCGCGGTAGAGGCAGTTGCGCAGCTGACGCACGTTGCCCGGCCAGCGGTAGGCGGTCAGGTATTCGGCCATGTTGCGGGTAAAGCGCGGGCGCGGGCGCTGCAGTTCACTGGCAAAGCGGGAGACGAACTGCTGGGCCAGCGCCATGATGTCCGCCTTGCGCTCGCGCAGCGGCGGCAGCGCCAGGCTCAGCACGTTGAGGCGATAGTAGAGGTCTTCCCGGAACTTGCCCTCGTGCACCAGATCCAGCAGCTGCTTCTGGGTGGTGCAGATGAAGCGCACGTTGACCTTCACCTCCTGCTCGTCACCGACCCGGCGGAACACGCCATCCTGCAGCACCCGCAGGAACTTGGTCTGCAGATGGGGGGACATGTCGCCGATCTCGTCCAGCATCAGGGTGCCGCCGCTCGCCAGCTCCAGTACCCCGCGCTTGCCCTCGGTGTTGTTGCCAAAGGCGCCGGGGGCGTAGCCAAACAGCTCGCTCTCGGCCACGTTGTCCGGCATGGCCGCACAGTTCAGCGCCATGAAGGGATGGCTGGAGCGCAGGCTGGCACCATGGCAGGCGCGGGCCAGCAGCTCCTTGCCGGTGCCGGTCTCGCCGACGATGAGCAGCGGGGCATCCTGCATCGCCAGCTTGCTCGCCTGGGCCAGCACCTGTTTCATCTTCTGGCTCTCGGCCTGCAGGTGTTCAAAGCCCCCTACTTCCACCGCGTGCAGCGCACTGAAGTGCATGCCGACCCGACGGGCAGATTTGAGCACCACCACGGCGCCGGCCAGGGCCTGTCTGCCCTTCTCTTCGGCCACGAACAGCGGCATCAGATCCGCCAGATACTCTTCGCCATTGATGCTGAGCTTGCAGGTCTGCGGCCGGATCTCGCTCGCTTCCAGCCAGCGGCTGAAGGAGAAGCCCTTGACCAGGGAGCCGAGCGCCGCGCCACGCACCTCCTCCACCGGCAGGGCCAGGGTGGTGAGGGCGGACTGGTTGGCCTGGGTCACCTTGCCCTTGGCATCGAGAGAGAAGACCAGATCCGGCAGCGCCTTGAGCAGCGCCTCAATCTCGTGATGTTCGCGCTCGGAGGGCATGTAGGGGATAGTCTTGACGTCATAGACCCCGGGAATGCGGCGGATCTCCGGCATCAGGTGCTGGAAATCACGAAACTCCAGCTCGGGAAAGTTGAGATAGATGATGCCTGAGGTATCGATTTCGATGCCGCGCAGATCGATGTTGTGCTCCACCAGACGGTCGAGCAGTTCCCGGGTCAGGCCCAGGCGGTCTTCACAGCTGACTTCAAGACGCATTCGGGACACACTTCCTAGCTAACTCTATGAATGACCGGATAATACAGACTCGATCCCGCCAGTGCGAGCGCCAGCCCATAAAAATGCGGGCCCGCCCCGTTTTCACCGGGCAGGCCCGCGCCATCTACAGACGTTTATTTGAGCAGCTGGTCGGTGCGCGCCGCCATGATGAAGTCATTGCGGTGTAATCCACCAATTTTGTGGGTCCACCAGCTGACCGTCACCTTCCCCCATTCGGTGAGAATGGCGGGATGATGAAACTCCGCCTCCGCCAGTTCACCCAGCCGGTTGGTGAAGGCGAGCGCCTCCTTGAAGTTGCGAAAAGTGAATTCGCGCCGCAGTTGCAGCTCACCTTTCACCACCAGCGGCTGCCAGTCGGGGATGAGGTGCATCAGTTCGTTCAGCTCCTGCTCGCTCACCTTGGGGGCATCGGCACGGCACGCTTCACACTGCTGGCTGGCCAGTTCGGACATGGGACTCTCCTTGTGTATCGATGAAAAGAGGGTAATCAAACACCGGCGGGCGACTCAGCTCGCCTGCTTGCCGCCGGCCGGTGCAAAACGGGGAGGACGCAGCCCCAGACGGCGCGCCTCGGCCACCATGGCCATGATGTCCAGCTCCGCCAGACGATAGAGCTCACCAAGCTCGGGCAGCACGAAATAGGTGGGTTGCATGATGTCGATGCGGTACGGGGTGCGCAGTACCTCGATAGGATCAAAAGGTTGCAGCACGGGTTGGCCACCAAGGGCATAGGCGGTCTCGCCGATGGAGGAGAGAATGCCGCCGCCATAGATGCGCAGCCCGTCTGCCGTGGCCAGCAGGCCAAACTCCACCGTGAACCAGTAGAGCCGTGCCAGAAAGACCCGCTCCTCCTTGCCGGCCCGCAGGCCAAGCTGGCCGTAGACATGGGTGAAGTGGGCGAAGGCGGGGTTGGTCAGCATGGCGCAGTGGCCGAAGATCTCGTGAAAGATGTCGGGCTCCTGCAAGTAGTCGAGCTCGTCTCGACGGCGAATGAAGGTGGCCACCGGAAACTGGCGATTGGCCAGCAGGGCAAAGAAGCGGTCAAAGGAGATGAGCGCCGGCACCGCCGCCACCGACCAGCCGGTGGCCGGTTGCAGCACGGCGTTGATCTGGGCCAGCTGGGGGATCCGATCCCGGGGCAGGTCGAGCCGCGCCAGCCCGGCCTGGTACTCGTCGCAGGCCTTGCCCTCGAGCGCCGCCAGCTGGCGCGCGATCAGGATCTGCCAGGTGCCGTGCTCCTCGTCCGAGTAGTGGATCGTGCCCGCTTCGTCCGGCTGGTGGGCGGTGTAGAGACTTGCCATGGGTGACTCCATCCTCTGGGTTGCGACCCGCCATCCGGGCGGTGTGGCGCCATTGCGCGATGGGATCACTGTAACGGTTTGCCCCCTAAAAAAGCAGCCGACCCAAGGGTCGGCTGCGGCGGACAATTGTAAATAATTTGTGACAACCACAATCAAACCCCTGGCCTGCCGCTCACCCCTTGTTGAGGTAGCCCGCCAGCTGACCGATCAGCCGCTTGCGCAGCTCACCAAGCCTGGGTTTCTCGTCCGCGCACCAGGGCAGCGGGCGACACGCCTCTATGGTGCGCAGGCCGAGGCGAGCGGTGAGCAGTCCGGCCCCTACCCCTTGGGCGGCGCGGGCGGAGAGCTTGGCGGTAAGCTCAGCCCCCAGCAAGTCCATCCCCACCTCGGTCACCAGCTCGGTGGCTCCGGCGTAGAGCATGTTGCGAAACACCTGACGGATCAGGCGAATGCGGCTCCAGTAGCCGAGCTCGATGGCATAGACATCTGCGATGTCCTCGATCATCCGCAGGTTGCGCCACAGCATAAGCATCATGTCGACGGTGGCGAGCGGGCTTAGCGCCACCAGCACGGCGGCCTCCCCCGACCATTTGGCCACCCGCGCCTGGGCCAGCTTGTCGCGCTCGCCGAGCACCAGCTGGCTGTAGAGGGTCAACACCTCCCGATCGCTGTGGCTCTCGTCGAGCTGGGCCAGCCAGGTCTGATACCCTTCGCGCCCCTTGTCACCGCTACGCTCGGCCAGCCCTTCGCAAAAGGCCTGGCCCTGGCCGACCCCCTGATGAGCCAGCAAATCTTCGGCTCGCGAGCGCACATCCTGGCGCCGTTTGAGGGTGCGCAGCCGCAGCCACTCGCGCCCCACCACGCCGGCGGTGCCCGCCGCCACCAGCACCGAGGCCGCCAGCCAGGCGCCGCCCCAGAGCGGGATGGTGAGAAATTGATCGTAAAGAAAAGCAGCATACTGGCCCAAGGAGAGCAGACCAACTGCTCCCAGTCCCCACGCCAGCAGCCGATGACGGCGACGCGGCTTGATGACGAGGGCGCTCTCCACCTCGGTGAGCTCTTCCAGCTCATCGAGGCGCTCGAAGCTCGCCTCCTCCAGCCGCTGGGCCGGTGCCGGCGCCCGCTCCTTCTCAGCTGCCGTCAACGCTGGCTCCAGGATCATCTTGCCCTGCAGCGGTGGCCGCTCTTTTATCTGATCGTTCATCGCTTCTCCTGAAAACAGTCTCCCGGGTACGGCGCAGGCAACAAACCCGTCCCGCACACCGGTTATTCGAGGTGATCCCCGAGCAGAAACTCCAGCGCCGCATCGAGCCTGATATGGGGCAACGCCTGATGGGGGCTCATGGGCAGCGGGCGAAACGCCTGGAAATCAAAGCCCTGATTGTTCCACCACTGGGCGGGGGGAATATGGGACGGCACCTCGCCCGGAAACAGCAGCAGCGATTCACCGCTCAGGCTGGTGCCACGGATGGCGGGGAACTCGCGGCCATCGGCCACCCCCTTGCCCACCTCGGTCGCCTTGATGGCGGCCAGCGCCAGACACTCGGTGGCAATGCCCTCAAAGCGGGCCTGACCGCGGCCGCTACGTACCAGATGCTGCAGCAGGGAGACCATGGGGCCATGCTGCTCCGGGGTGACGTGATCGGCCTTGCTCGCCACGAACAGCAGCTTGTCGATGCGCGGCGAGAAGAGCCGCCGCCACCAGTTGCTCTTGCCGTAGGCAAAGCTCTCCATGATGCGGGCAATGGCCTGCTGCATGTCGCCAAAGCTGGCCGCCCCGGCGTTGAGGGGCTGCAGGCAATCCACCAGCACGATCTGGCGATCGAAACCGGCAAAATGCTGCTCATAAAAACCCTGCACCAGATGCTGCTTGTACTGCTCGAAGCGCTGCTTGAGGGTGGCGTAGAGGGTGCCATCGGCGGGCTCGCCGGCAGGCGTCGCCCACACCCAGGGCACGAACTGCAGCATGGGGGCGCCGGCATACTCCCCCGGCAGCACGAAGCGACCGGGCTGAATAAGGTGCAATCCCAGCTCTTGTTTGCAGGCATGCAGATAGTCGGTGTAGCGCTCGGCGAGCTGGGCCACCGGCCGCTCCTCGAAGCCCTGATCCGCCTGCCACTCAGGTGCCAGCCAGCCGGCGGCAAGGGCCTGCAGCTCGGGGCGACGCAGCTGCTCGCGCACCTGCTCGCTCCACTGCTCGTAGCTCATCTCCAGGAGCGGCAAGTCGAGCAGCCACTCCCCGGGATAGTCCACCAGATCCACGTAGAGGGTGGAGATCTCCCCCAGGTGCTTGCGCAGGGGATGGCGGGTGCGATAGCGAATTTCGAGGCGTACCTCGGCCACTCCGCGGGTCGGCTCGGGCCAGGCCGGCGGATCGCCAAACAGGGCGTCGAGGCCGCGTTCGTAGGCAAAGGTGGGAATGTGGGCATTTTGCTGGGGCACCCGGCGGGCACCGAGGATGCGCCCCTGGCGCAGGGCATCCCACAGGGGCAGGCGGCCGTCGATGGCCGCGTGTTCCAGCTGGTTGACCAGCGCCGTGATGAAGGCTGTTTTGCCGCTGCGAGAGAGGCCGGTGACTGCCAGCCGGATGTGGCGATCCCGTACCCGGTTGACCACATCGTTCGCCCTGTGCTGCAGGCGATTGAACTGCTGTTCCAGTTTATTGAGTATCAAGGCTTGTCCTGTTCTCCCGTTCATCCAGAGCGAAGGGGGATGGCCGCTGCCACCCCGCGCCATGGCCCCCTGGCGCGGTGCCCGCCATCAAAGGCCAGGACGTGCCGGCGGGGCCATCGCGCCGCTCAGGGTTACAAGTTGCGAAACTCCCGCTGCAGGGTGAACTCCTTGGAGGTCACCAGCTTCTCGATGCGCTGCAATCTGGGCTCCAGCCCATCCAGCTCCTGGCCAATGCGGACAAGGGCCTGATGAGGAGTGATGCCCGCCTGCCAGCTGCGTGCCTTCATCCGCACCTCGGCAAAGTCGGCATCCTCCTGGGCGTAGAGGGTGACTGGCTTCTTGTCGAGCAGAAACCAGGCGGCCACGTAGGCGGTGAAGGTGATGAAACCGGCGAAGATGAGGCCGCTGATGGCCAACAGCCGCACGATCCAGGTTTCCACCCCGAAGTACTCTGCCAGACCGGCACAGACCCCGGCTATCTTGCCGCGCTGGGGGTCACGATAGAGGTTGCGCCCTTCACGACTGATGCTGCTCATACCTTGTTCCTCCAGCCCGGGACTTCCGCATCCAGAATCGACTCCAGGGCGCCTACCCGCTCCTGCATCTTCTCGGCACGTACCAGCAGCCCCTGCAGCTGTTCACGCTCACCATCGGCGAGACCGGCACCAATGCGCCCCTTGGCGCGGTAGTGCAGCACCAGCCAGATGGGGGCCACCACCACCATGAAGACCACCATGGGAACCATCAATACACCCAGCAGATCTTCCATCTGTTACTCCCCCTGTTTCGGCGTGGTATCGCCTTGACCCAGCTTCTGGCGCATGGCCTCAAGCTCTTTGCTGATCTGATCGTCCGCTTCCAGTTCGGCAAACTGCTGGGCCAGCGCCTTGTCAGATTGTCCCAGATCGGCGCGGGCCTCCATCTCGTCGATGCGGCGCTCCATGCGCTCGAACTTGCTCACCACCGCCTGGCTGTCGCCACGGGCGACCTGGCTCTGCACGTTGAGACGGCTGCTGGCCGCTTCGCTGCGAATGGCCATCGCCTTCTGACGGGCACGGGCATCTTCCAGCTTGGCTTCCAGCTGACGGATCTCCTCCCCCAGCTTGGCGATGCCGCTGTCCACCGCCTGCTGCTCGCGCTCGAGGCCGTCGGCCAGCTCGGCCTGCTTCTTCTTCTCGATAAGCGCCGCGCGGGCCAAGTCTTCCCGTCCCTTGCTCAGGGCCAGCTCGGCCTTGCCCTGCCACTCGGCGACCCGCTCCTGATGGCGGCTGACCTGGCGGCCGATCTCTTTCTGGTTGGCGAGGAAGCGAGCCAGATTGGAGCGCTCCTTCACCAGCTCGTCTTCCATCTCCTGGATGATCAGGCGCACCATCTTCTGGGGATCTTCTGCCTTGTCGAGCAGGGCCGTCAGGTTGGAATTGATGATGTCGGCCAGGCGGGAAAAAATACTCATGATTGTACTCCTGTGGTTGGCATACGTTGTTTCTCCATTGACAATGGCAACTTGTGTGCCAATCTGGAACAGAATTTAACTTGTTGATTTATATGGGGCAGATAAGTCGAGTTTCAAGATGCACCACACAAGTAATGATTAGAATCACTAAATTTTGGTAAGATTGACCAGATTTCAACGCTTCACGGGGATGACTATGACCACGGCCACGGAAAGCCTGTTGGGGGAATCCAACGCATTTCTCGAGATCATTGAGCAGGCCTCCCGCCTGGCGCCGCTGCGCAAGCCCGTGCTGATTATCGGCGAACGGGGGACCGGCAAGGAGCTCATCGCCCACCGCCTACATTATCTCTCGGCGCGCTGGGATCAAAGCTTTGTCACCGTCAACTGCGCCACCTTGAGCGAGAGTCTGCTGGAGACCGAGCTGTTCGGCCACGAGGCGGGCTCCTTCACCGGCGCCGCCAAACGCCACCAGGGCCGCTTCGAGCGGGCCGACGGCGGCACCCTCTTCCTTGACGAACTGGCCACCACCAGCGCAAGGGTGCAGGAAAAACTGCTGCGGGTCATCGAGTACGGCGAGTTCGAGCGGGTGGGCGGCGCCAAGGCCCTCAAGGTGGATGTGCGACTGGTGTGCGCCACCAACGAGGATCTGCCGGCGCTGGCCGACAAGGGGCAGTTTCGCCACGATCTGCTGGATCGGCTCGCCTTCGACGTCATCACCCTGCCCCCCCTGCGGGAGCGGCGCGAAGATATTCTGATGCTGGCGGCGCACTTCGCCCACGGCATGACCCGGGAGCTCGGCTATCCGCTGTTTGCCGGTTTCTCGCGCAAGGCGACCCAGTTACTGCTGGATTACCCCTGGCCCGGCAACGTGCGGGAGCTGAAAAACGTGGTGGAGCGCAGCATCTACCGCCAGGGCAACCCCCAGTTGCCGCTGGCCGAGCTGGTGCTCAACCCGTTCGATTCCCCCTGGCGCCCCCGGGCCCCGGTGGCGGTCACGACCACTGTTCAGCTGGAGCAGGCGCCGGCGGTGGCACCGGACTCCTCCGCCTTGCCGCTGGATCTCAAACAGGCGGTGGCGGGCTACGAGATTAATTTACTCAAGCAAGCGCTGCAGCAATCCCAGTATAATCAGCGCAAAGCCGCCCAACTGCTGGCCCTGAGCTATCACCAGTTCCGCGGCATGCTGCGCAAATACCAGCTGCTGGACAGTGACAACGATGCGGATTAATCACCCGGGCAGCCTGCCCCAGAGCGGCGCCCACCCCTTGCCGGCCCCGTTGCCGGCAACTTCGTATAAAAACATGGTTCGACAATGAGAATGCTCAAACCCTTGCTGCTTGGAATGCTGGTGCTGCTCACCGGTTGTCAGAAACAAGACGACGCGTCCAGGACGGGACTCATCTATTGTGCGGAAGGCTCCCCCCAGACCTTCAATCCCCAGGTCTCCAATTCCGGGGTGACCCTGGACGCCAGCTCACGCCCGCTCTACGACCGTCTGCTGGAGGTGAACCCCAACACCCTGGCGCTGGAGGGAGGACTCGCCACCCGCTGGACCGCCAGCGAAGACGGCCTCTTCTATACCCTGACCCTGCGCAAGGGAGTCACCTTTCACCACACGCCCTGGTTCAACCCCTCGCGCCCCCTCAACGCTGACGACGTGGTGTTCACCTGGCAGCGGCTGCTCGACAAACAGCACCCCTATCACGACGTCTCCGGCGGCGAGTACCCCTACTTCTACAGCCTGGGGCTGGATCAGCTGATCAAGCGGGTCTACAAGAAGGGCACGGATCAGGTGGTATTCGAGCTGAACCGACCCGATGCCTCCTTCCTCGCCACCCTGGCCAGCGACTACGCCATCGTGCTCTCCGCCGAGTATGCCGGGCAGCTGCAAAAGGCCGGCACCCCGGGGCTCATCGACAGCCGCCCGGTGGGCACCGGGCCGTTCAGCTTCAAGGAGTATCGCCACAACGAATACGTGCGCTACCTGCGCCACCCCGGTTACTGGGGCGGCGAGGCCAAGATTGAGCAACTCATCTACGACATCACCCCCAAATCGTCCAAGCGGCTGGCCAAGCTGCTGACCGGCGAGTGCGACGTGATGAGCACCCCCTCCGCCAGCCAGCTGTCGGTGATCGACAAGGATCCCGACCTCAGCCTGGCGGTGCAGTCCGGCATGAACGTCGCCTTCCTCGCCCTCAATACCCGCAAGGCGCCGTTCAACAAAGTGCAGGTGCGCCAGGCCATCGCCAGCGCCATCAACATCGACAACCTGCTGCAGGCGGTCTATTTCGAAACGGGCCAGCCCGCCAACAGCCTGCTGCCGCCGCTCTCCTGGGGTTACAACCCCTCCCTGCCGATGCGCCAGCCGGATCTCAAGCGGGCGCGCCAGCTGCTCAAGGAGGCAGGTCTCGAACAGGGGTTCGAGATGCAGGTACTGGTGCAGCCGGGCTCGCGCGCCTACAACCCGGATGCCCTCAAAACCGCCCAGCTGATGCGAAGCGATCTGGCCAAGGTCGGCATCAAGCTCAAAATCGTGCAGCAGGAGTGGCCGGTCATCGAGGCCCGCCTCGCCCAGGGCCAGTACGACAGCCTGCTCTCCGGCTGGATTGCCGACAATGCCGACCCAGACAACTTCTTTCGCCAGCTGCTGAGCTGCGCCGCCGTCGAGCGCGGCAACAACTACAGCCGCTGGTGCAGCCCGGCGTTTGATCAGCTGCTGGACGACGCGGTGACCACGCCCCAGCTGGCATTTAGGCTGCGCAACTACTACTACGCCCAGACCCTGCTCAACGAGCAGATGCCGCTCATTCCGCTGGCCCATGCCCTGCGCACCCAGGTCAGCCGCAGCGACATCGAGGGGCTCTCCCTGATGCCCTTTGGCGGCACCGTCTTCAACCAGGCCTATCGGGAGTAAGCATGTTTCTCTATATCCTGCGTCGCATCAATCTGCTGCTCATCACCCTGCTGGCGCTGACCTTCGTCGCCTACCTGCTGGACGTGCGCCTCATCGGCCAGCAGGCCAGCTTCTGGAGCGGCTACCCCGACTTCCTGCGCCGCATTCTGGACGGGGATCTGGGGCTCTCCAGCGTCTCCGGCCTGCCAGTGCTGGACGAGATCCGTCACTACTTTCCCGCCACCCTGATCCTCTGCGTGGCGGCCTTCGCCATCTCGCTGCTGGTGGGCATTCCGCTCGGCACCCTGGCGGCCCTCTCCCAGGGCAAACCGCTCGATCTCACCATCATGACCGCCGGCCTCATCGGCTACGCGGTGCCGGTGTTCTGGCTAGCCCTGCTGGTGGTGATGTTCTTCTCGCTGGATCTGGGCTGGCTGCCCGCCTCCGGCCAGATCAGCCTGCTCTATGACGTGCCCTCCATCACCGGCATCGCCCTCATCGACGTGCTGATGAGCCACGAGCCCTGGCGCCAGGCCGCCCTGCACGACGCTCTGCGCCACCTGATCCTGCCCTCGCTGGTGCTGGCGGTGGTGCCCACCACCGAGGTGATCCGCCACGTGCGCAGCTCCCTCATCGACGTGATGAAGCAGAACTACATCAAGGCGGCGGCCAGCCGCGGCCTCTCCCGTCGCCAGATCGTCTGGCGTCACGGCCTCAAGAACGCCCTGCCACCGGTGCTGCCGCTGCTGGGCCTGCAGCTGGGCAGCGTGCTCACCTCCGCCATGATCACCGAGGTGGTGTTCGAGTGGCACGGTATCGGCCGCTGGCTCATCAACAGCATCGCCCTGCAGGATTACGCCGCCATCCGCGGTGCCACCCTGGTGGTGGCCAGCTTCGTCATCTTCATCAGCGTCAGCACCGAGCTGCTCACCACCATCATCTACCCGGCGCGGCGCAAAGAACTCTATGCAAAACAAGACTGAACGTGCTCATGGCATGACCCGGAGCCAGGAATCCTATGCAAGACAAGACTAGCCTCTACCCCGAGCTCAAGATCCTCTCGCCGCTGGAGCAGACCTGGGCCTCCTATCGCCGTAATCCGCTGGCGATGGCAGGGCTCTGGTGCTTCGTGATCCTGCTGCTCATCACCCTGTTCGGCCCCCTGGTGGTGCCCTACGGCATCGACGAACAGCACAGCGCCCGTTTGCTGCTGGCACCCTCCTGGGCCAACAGCGGCAACATTGATTATTTCCTCGGTACCGACGATCTGGGCCGCGACATCCTCTCCCGGCTGGTGGTCGGCGCCCGGCTCACCTTTGGCAACGCCCTGCTGGTAGTGGTGATCGCCATGGTGGTCGGCACCGCCATCGGCATCCTCGGCGGCATGAGCAAGGGGCTCAAGTCGAGCGTGTTACACCACCTGCTCGATACCCTGCTCTCCATCCCCTCCCTGCTGCTGGCCATCATCATGGTCGCCATCCTGGGGCCGGGTCTGTTCAACACCCTGATCGCCATCACCCTGGCGCTGATCCCTCCCTTCATCCGGGCCACCTACAACGCGGTCCACACCGAGATGCAAAAGGAGTACATCATCGCCAGCCGGCTCGATGGCTCGCCCCCCTTGCGCATCATGCGGCTGGCCATTTTGCCGAACATCGTCGAGACCCTGGTGGCCCAGACCACCCGCACCCTGTCGGCAGCCATCCTCGACATCTCGGCGGTGGGCTTTCTCGGCCTCGGCGCCCAGTCACCGCAACCGGAATGGGGCGCCATGCTGGCCGACTCGAGCGATCTCATCTATCTCGCCCCCTGGACCGTGACCCTGCCGGGCATGGCCATCCTGTTCAGTGTGCTGGTCACCAATCTAGTAGGTGAAGGCATTCGCGAAGCACTCAAAGAGGGGAACGACTAATGCCTCTGCTCGACATACGCAATCTCACCATCGAGATCGACACCCCGCAGGGCAAGGTCAAGGCGGTGGACAAGGTGAGCCTGACCCTGGCCGAGGGGGAGATCCGCGGCCTGGTGGGCGAATCCGGCTCCGGCAAGAGCCTGGTGGCCAAGGTAATCGTCGGCATCCAGAAGGACAACTGGACGGTGCGCGCCGACCGGATGCGCTTCAACGACATGGATTTGCTGACCATGGCGCCCCGCGAGCGGCGCCGCATCATGGGCCGCGAGATCGCCATGATCTTCCAGGACCCCATCAGCTGTCTCGACCCCTCCGAGGAGATCGGCACCCAGCTGGAAGAGGCGATCCCGACCAACTCCTTCGAGGGGCAGTTCTGGCAGCGCTTCCAGTGGCGCAAGAAGAAGGCCATCGCCTTGCTGCACCGGGTCGGCGTCAAGGATCACCGCAAGGTGATGCGGGCCTACCCCCACGAACTGTCGGACGGCATGTGCCAGAAGGTGATGATCGCCATGGCCATCGCCAACCAGCCGCGCCTGCTGGTGGCGGACGAGCCCACCAGTGCCATGGAGTCCACCACTCATTCGCAGATCCTGCGGCTGCTGGACAAGATGAACAAGCTGGGCAACACCACCATCCTCATCATCAGCAACGACATCGCCGCCATCGCCAACCTGACCGACACCATCAACGTGATGTATTGCGGCCAGATGGTGGAGGTGGGCACCCGGGAGCAGATCCTGGAGACGCCGCACCACCCCTATACCGATGCGCTGCTCAAGTCGATCCCCGACTTTGACAAGCTGGTGCGCCACAAGTCGCGGCTCGAAACCCTGCCCGGCGTCATTCCGCCGCTGCAGCACCTGCCCATCGGTTGCCGGCTTGGCCCCCGCTGCCCCTACGCCCAGAAGCAGTGCGTGCAGACCCCGCTGATGAGCAAGATCAAGGGGCACCAGTTCAGCTGCCACTTCCCGTTGAACATGGAAGAACCCAAAAAGTGAATTCAATCCCGTATCAGAGCGTGGCAGCATGCCCTCTCACCAAGGAGCCAGGACAGTGATCGAACCCTCCCTGTTGCAGGTCAGGGGCCTGTGCAAGACCTATCAGAACCGCACCGGCCTGTTTCGACGCCGGGCGGTGGAAGCCATCAAGCCGCTCTCCTTTGATCTCGAGGTGGGCCAGACCCTGGCCATCGTCGGCGAGGCCGGCTCCGGCAAGAGCACCCTGGCCCGCATTCTGGCGGGCATGATAGAGCCGAGCGGGGGCGAGATCGCCATCGAGGGGCAGCCGATGATCCACGGCGACTATCAGACCCGCTGCAAGCTGCTGCGGATGATCTTCCAGGACCCCAACTCCTCCCTCAACCGCAAGATCCGGGTCGGCCAGATCCTGGAGACGCCGCTGCGCCTCAACACCGAGATGACCGAGGAGGAGCGCCGCGACAAGGTGGTGCAGACCCTGCGCATGGTGGGCATGCTGGCGGACCACGCCCTCTTCTATCCGCAGATGCTCTCCGCCGGTCAGCAGCAGCGGGTGGCGCTGGCACGGGCACTGATCCTCAACCCCAAGATCGTGGTGGCCGACGAGGCGCTCTCTACCCTGGATATCTCGGTGCGCTCCCAGATCATCAACCTGCTACTGGAGATGCAGGAGACCATGGGGCTGAGCTATGTGCTGGTGGCCAACGATCTGGGGGTGGTGAGCCACATCAGCGACGAGGTGCTGGTGATGCACGAAGGGCGGGTAGTGGAGCGCGGCAAGACTCTCAAGGTGTTCGCCGATCCCCAGCACGAGGTGACCCGTCGTCTCATCCAGAACTACAACAACGAATACCGCCGCTGATCCGTGCCCGGCGGCTCGCCGCCGGCCCTTGCCCGCTACTTTCACGCCTGAAAAAGAGACAAAAAAATCCCGGCTCAGGGGCCGGGAATTGCGCTCAAAAATGAATGCGTCGCTCGTAGTAGGAACGCTGCAATGGTAGGCAGCGCCCTGCCCGTCAACAACTGTCAGATCTGACAGGAAGACCGCTATGGAACCGGAACTGCGGATCCGGCGAACGGATCAGCTCCGCCTCCACCTGGCCGAAGAAGGCCACCCGTTCACTGATGTCCTCCCCCGCATATTGCTCGGCCAGTGCCAGATAGTCCTGGTAGTGGCGCGCCTCGGAGCGCAGCAAGGAGACATAGAAACGGCCCAGCTCCTCGTCCAGATGGGGCGCCAGCTTGGCAAACCGCTCGCAGGAGCGCGCCTCGATATAGGCGCCGATGATCAGTTTGTCGACGATGGTGGCGGGCTCGTGGGTGCGCACATGCTGCATCAGGTTGCGGGCATAGCGAGAGGCGGTCACCGGGCCGTAGGGAATATCGCGGGCCTGCATGATCTCCAGCACCTGCTCGAAGTGGTGCAGCTCCTCCTGGATCAGCCGCACCATGGGAAACAGCAGCGGATTGCGCTCCAGCTCGGCAAAAACCGAGCGTTCAGACTCCCCCATGCTGCGCTTGCCCAGGATCTCGGCCTTCTCCGGGATCGCATCCAGCTCCCGATAGAACTCCAGCTTGGGCAACAGATGACGCTTGCCCTTGGGCAGGCAGTAGCGGCGCACCAGGCTGTGGGCGGTGAGCGCGGCCTTGTTCTCGCAGTTGGCGTGATCAATGAGCAGGGTCGGCAACCAGGCGGGATCCCGCGCCATCTCGATCCACGCACCCGGGGTCTCGCAGTGCAAAAACTGGCGCACAGGGGCTAGCAGGTCATCCATCTGAATTCTCGTCTGTTCGGGTTGATACGGCGGCGGCCCATGCTAGCGGATCCCGCCGCTACTGCCCATAGCTGCGGGCACAAACGCTGCTTTTTCAAGCAGATGCGGGCCCTTTCGGCGATCGAAAACAACAATGGGGGCCAGGGCCCCCATCTCGTTGCAACACGCCAGCGTGGAAAACGTTTAACTACCTTCGTTAAAAATTTCCAGATTGCTGGTGCCTTCCTGCCACTCGCGCACCGCCTTGTTGTCATCGCTGCGCATGGCGTTGAGGTGGTCAAGATAGGATTGATCCACGTCGGAGGTGACGTAGTGGCCGTTGAACACCGAGGTCTCGAAGTGGCGCAGCTCGGGGTTGATCTCCCGCACCGCTGCTTCCAGATCTTCCAGATCCTGGAAAATAAGGCCGTCGGCGCCAATCAGCTTGCACACCTCTTCCACTTCCCGGCCGTGGGCGATCAGCTCGTTGGCGGTGGGCATGTCGATGCCGTAGACGTTGGGGAAGCGAATTTCCGGCGCCGCCGAGGCGAAGTAGACCTTGGCTGCCCCCGCCTCACGGGCCATCTGGATGATCTGCTCGGAAGTGGTGCCGCGCACTATGCTGTCGTCAACCAGCAACACCTTCTTGCCCTTGAACTCGGAGCTGATGGCATTGAGCTTGCGGCGCACCGACTTCTTGCGCTGGGTCTGGCCCGGCATGATGAAGGTACGGCCGATGTATCGGTTCTTCACGAAGCCCTGACGGTACGGCAGGTCCAGGGTGTGGGCGATCTCCAGCGCCACGTCGCAGGAGGTCTCGGGGATGGGAATGACCACGTCCACGTCGAGATCTTCCCACTCGCGGGCAATCTTCTGGCCCAGCTTGCGGCCCATGTTGAGGCGGGCAGCATAGACAGACACCTTGTCGATGCACGAATCAGGGCGAGCGAAGTAGACGTATTCGAAGATGCAGGAGCTCATCTGCGGGTTCTCCGCACACTGCTCGGAGAAGAGCTGGCCCTGCTCGGTGATGTAGATGGCCTCCCCCGGCGCGACGTCGCGCACCGTCTCGAAACCGATGGCGTCAAGTGCCACGCTCTCGGAGGCGAGCATGTACTCCACCTGCCCCTGCTCGTCGACCCGGCGACCCAGGATCAGCGGGCGAATGCCGTTGGGATCACGGAACCCGATGAGACCGTGGCCGATCACCAGGGAGACCACGGCATAGGCACCGCGGATCTGCTGGTGCGCCTTGCGCACTGCCGAGAAGATGTCTTCCGGGCGCAGCGCCATCTTGTCGCAGAGATCCAGCTCGTGCGCCAGCACGTTCAGCAGCACCTCGGAATCCGAGGTGGTGTTGATGTGGCGACGGGCCACCTTGAACTGCTGCTCCTTAAGCTCCTTGGCGTTGGTGAGGTTGCCGTTGTGGGCCAGCACCATGCCGTAGGGGGAGTTCACGTAAAAAGGTTGGGCTTCAGCGGCACTGGAACTGCCTGCGGTGGGATATCTGACATGTCCTATGCCGATATGCCCTTTCAAGCGCTGCATGTGACGCACTTCAAACACGTCCTTCACCAGGCCGTTGGCCTTGCGTTGCCGGAAGTTTCCACTGTCAATGGTCACGATCCCGGCGGCATCCTGTCCCCTGTGCTGCAACACCGTCAAGGCGTCGTAGAGGGCCTGATTGACGGGGGTGGTGCCAACTATACCGACAATACCACACATGTCTTTGCTACCTCGAAGTCACTATACCTGTTTAAGAAAACTCGATGAGTTCAACATGAACCCGAAAAACCACTGGATGACCGGCTTGAATTCAGGCACCAGCTTGGACGCCGTCCACCAGTCGCTCTGGGAGAGGTTGGTGAAGGTATCCATGAAAAAAAGCAGGGCACTGACGATCAGTACCCCGCGAATAGCGCCAAAACAGATGCCAAGCACCCGATCGGTCCCGGACAGCCCCGTCTTGTCCACCAGCAGCCCCACCACGTAGTTCACCACGCTGCCGAGGATCAGGGTCGCCACGAACAGGGCGGCGATGGCCAGGCCGTTGCGTACCAGCGGGTCGCTGAACGAGGTGAAGTAGATGGCGAGATCCGAATAGAAATGGCTGGCGATGAAGAAGGCGACGAACCAGGTGACAAGGGACATGGCCTCCTTGACGAAGCCGCGCACCAGGCTGATGAGAGCAGAGAAACCGACGATGCCGATGATGGCGTAATCAATCCAGACCATAGAAAAAGATGTCCTGCGAAATTGCGGCGCAGTCTAACAAAAACGATTGCGCAATGCTTGATAAAAATGTGTAAACGGTCCAAATAGGCGGCGAACCAGCGCATTCACGGCCCATTGAAACGGTTGACCGACGCCAGAATGCACAACGCCATGGCATGCCATGGCGTTGTCGTCTGCAATGAGCGCTTACCCGATGTGGGTCAGGCCGCCCATGTAAGATTGCAGCGCCGCCGGAATGGCGATGCGGCCGTCTTCCTGCTGGTAGTTCTCGATCACCGCCACCAGGGTGCGACCCACCGCCAGGCCGGAGCCATTCAGGGTGTGCAGCAGCTGCGGCTTGCCATCGATGCGCACGCGAGCCTGCATGCGGCGCGCCTGGAAGTCGGTGCAGTTGGAGACGGAGGAGATCTCGCGGTAGGTGTTCTGGGCCGGCAGCCACACTTCCAGATCGTAGGTCTTGGCGGCGCAGAAGCCCATGTCACCGGTACAGAGTGCCATCACGCGATACGGCAGCTCCAGCAACTGCAGCACCTTCTCGGCGTGACCCGCCATCTCTTCCAGCGCTTCCCAGGATTTCTCCGGGTGAACCAGCTGTACCATCTCGACCTTGTCAAACTGGTGCATGCGGATGAGACCACGGGTATCACGGCCGTAGGAACCGGCTTCGGAACGGAAGCAGGGGCTATGGGCAGTCATCTTGATGGGCAGTTCCTGCTCGTCGAAGATCTCGTCGCGGGCCATGTTGGTGAGCGGTACTTCCGAGGTCGGGATCAGGGAGAACTTGCGTACCTTGCCCTCTTCTTCCCCTTCGCCGTCGATGCCGGTATTGAACAGGTCCTGGGAGAACTTGGGCAACTGGCCGGTGCCGTACAGGCTGTCCGGGTTGACCAGATAGGGCACGTAGCACTCGGTGTAACCGTGCTGCAGGGTGTGCAGGTCCAGCATGAACTGGGCCAGGGCACGGTGCAGACGGGCAATCTGGCCCTTCATCACCACGAAGCGGGAGCCGGAGAGCTTGACGCCGTTCTTGAAGTCAACGCCCTTGGCCGCTTCACCCAGATCGATGTGATCGCGTACCGGGAAGCTGAACTCGCGCGGGGTGCCCCAGCGGCGCACTTCCACGTTGTCGTTCTCGTCACGGCCAACCGGGGTGGTGTCGCTCGGCAGGTTGGGGATGGCGTCTGCGATGACCTTCAGCTCGGCCAGCAGGGCATCCAGCTCGACCTTGCTGGTCTCGAGCTCTTCGTTGATCTTGGTGACCTCGGCCTTGAGCGGGGCAACATCTTCGCCGCGACGGGCAGCCTCACCGATGGATTTGGAGCGGGCGTTGCGCTCGGCCTGCAGCTCCTGGGTACGGGACTGCAGATCCTTGCGTTTCTCTTCCAGAGCATTGACAGCCGCTACGTCCAGAACGTAGCCACGTGTCGCCAGACGAGCGGCAGCTTCGGCGATATCGCTGCGCAGATATTTGGGATCCAGCATGGTTTACCTACTTTTTTAAAATGGGATCTGGGCCTGAGTCATCATGACGGGCTGGAAAACAGATCCGGAAGTTAACATCGGTTGGCGCCCCCCTGTCGTCTTTCAGAATCGGGCCTATGGTGAGCAGGCCTTCGAAATCAAGAAGATGGCACCAGGCCAAGACAAGCGGGGTCAGAGGGCCAGTGTATCAGACCGCCCCCCCGCCCGAACAGGGACTATTGCGCCCGTTTTGCCCTGTTTTCCGGGGGATGACGACCTGGATCAAATCGGCTGACCAAATAACACGCAACCAGGCAAGACAGACCCGGGAGAGCCTCGCTACCAGCCGCCATCGCACCACTATTTGTCCCGTTGCCGCGGGCTCTGCCGATCCAGCTCATGCAGATAGTCGAGCTTCTGGGCTATCTGCTTTTCAAGACCGCGCTCGGTGGGCTGATAGTACTGCTTGCCGGCCAGCTCGGGCGGGAAGTACTGCTCGCCGGCGGCATAGGCACCGGGCTCGTCGTGAGCGTAACGGTACTCGGCACCATAGCCCAGCTCGCTCATCAGCTTGGTCGGTGCGTTGCGCAGGTGCGGCGGCACCTCGAAGTCCGGCAGATTCTTGGCGTCGTGAAGCGCCGCCTTCCAGGCGGTGTAGACCGCATTGCTCTTGGGCGCGCAGGCGAGATAGACGATCGCCTGGGCGATGGCCCGCTCCCCTTCCGCCGGTCCGATGCGGTGGAAGCAGTCCCAGGCCGAGAGCGCCACCTGCATGGCACGGGGATCGGCGTTGCCCACGTCCTCGGAGGCAATCGCCAGCAGCCGGCGCGCAATATAGAGCGGATCGCAACCGGCGCTCACCATGCGGGCATACCAGTAGAGCGCCGCATCCGGCGCCGAGCCGCGAATGGATTTGTGCACCGCCGAGATGAGGTCGTAGAAGTGATCACCCCCCTTGTCGAAGCGTGCCACGTGCTCCCCCGCCACGGCGGCCAGCAGGGTGCTGTCGATAAGCTTGTGGCCGCTGCCGTCGGGCTCGGCCATGTCGGCCAGCAGCTCCAGGTAGTTGAGGGACTTGCGCCCATCCCCATCCACCGCCTTGGCCAGCGCCTCCTTCACCCCGGGGGCGAAGGTCAGCGCCGGATGATTGAGCCCGCGAGCATCCTGCATCGCCTGATCGATGAGGGTAAGGATGTCCTCCTCCTCCAATCGCTTGAGCAGATAGACCCGGGCCCGGGAGAGCAGCGCGTTGTTGAGTTCAAACGAGGGGTTTTCGGTGGTGGCGCCGATAAAGGTGATGGTGCCGTCTTCGATGTGAGGCAGGAACACATCCTGCTGGCTCTTGTTGAAACGGTGTACCTCGTCCACGAACAGGATGGTGCGCACCCCGCGCCAGCTGTTCTCCTTGGCCTTGTCGATGGCGGCGCGGATCTCCTTGATGCCAGAGGTGACCGCCGAGAGCCGCTCGACCTCGGCCTGGCAGTAGTGCGCCATCAGTTCGGCCAGCGTGGTCTTGCCGGTGCCGGGAGGCCCCCACAGGATCATGGAGTGACAGTGGCCGGCCAGGATCGCTTTGCGCAGGGGCTTGTCAGGCCCCAGGATATGTTGCTGACCTATGTACTGCTCGAGGGTTTGCGGCCGCATCCGGGCCGCCAGCGGACGAAAGTCCGACGAAAAATCCAGCGACAAGTTGCTCATCTGTTTTGACCGTTCAGTATCACGCATACCGCCATGGAAAAACGGCCCGACGAGACATCCAACAAGAGGTTACTCATCGGTATTGACCCCCAGCGTCATGTCCGTTGACATTGACCGACGGACCGACCAGAAATCCAGCGACCGTCTGCTCATCAGCGCTGATCGTCCAGCGCGACCCCCTTCGGGATTTTGAAGACAAATTCGTTGCCCTTGAGCACCGGCTTGCGGTTGAAGTTGCTCAGGGTGAACTCGCTCCACTGGCCCTGGGCCTCTTTCACGTCGAAGCGGCTGATGTTGTTCTGCCTGTCGAAGGTGATGCGGAATGAGGCGATCAGCTCGTCCTGATTGCGACTGGTGACGGTATAGACATCCCCTTCCTGGGTCACGTCATAGTTCTTCCAGAGGCTGTTGTCGTTGCCAGCGATCAGCACGAAGGGGGTGTTGAGCACGGCATCCTTCATCTTGAGAGCGGTCACCTGCTCGACGAAGGGATCATAGACCCAGACATCCTTGCCATCGGCCACGATCAGGCTTTCGTCCGGCGAGGTGGTGTGCCAGTTGAAGCGATTGGGGCGCTGCACCAGCAGATCGCCACCGGCGCGCTGCAGCTCCTTGCCCTTGCTGTCATAGACGGTCTGGGCAAACTTGGCGGAGAAGAGGCTCACCCCCGCCAGCTTCTGCTTGAGATCGCTGGCCGCGTCGGCCCACACCTGGCTACTGGCAACCAGCAGCACAGTGCCCATCAACAGTTGTTTTTTCATCATGCTTTTCATAACGGCTATCTCGATAAAAGGCCACGCCCGCAGGGGGCATGGCCAGGATGATAGAGGGGTGAGGCTTAGTCACGTACCGGTGGCGGAGCCAGCACATCGCGCTGACCATTGCCGCCCGGGGCGCTGACGATGCCCTGGTTTTCCATCTGCTCGATGAGACGGGCCGCCCGGTTGTAACCAATCTTGAACTTGCGTTGCACGCTGGAGGTCGAGCCGCGGCGCGATTCCACCACGAAGGCCACCGCCTCGTCGAACAGGGGGTCGAGCTCTTCGTCGTCACCACCGCCATATTCGCCGCTGCCGCCCTCGCCGCCGGATTCACCGGAGAGGATCTCCTCGATGTAGTTCGGCTCGCCGCGCAGTTTCCAGTCCGCCACCACCTTGTGCACCTCGTGGTCGTCGACAAAGGCGCCGTGCACCCGGGTCGGGTTGGAGGTACCGGCCGGCATGTAGAGCATGTCGCCCATGCCGAGCAGGGATTCGGCGCCGCCCTGATCGATGATGGTACGGGAGTCGATCTTGCTCGACACCTGGAACGAGATACGGGTCGGGATGTTGGCCTTGATGAGACCGGTAATGACATCCACCGACGGACGCTGGGTCGCGAGGATCAGGTGAATACCGGCCGCCCGCGCCTTCTGGGCGATACGGGCGATCAGCTCCTCCACCTTCTTGCCGACGATCATCATCATGTCGGCAAACTCGTCCACCACCACCACGATGTGGGGCAGTTTTTCCAGCTCAGGCGGCATCTGATCCATGGAGTCGCCTGGACGCCACAGCGGATCCAGCAGGGGTTCCCCTTCCTCGATGGCCGCCAGCACCTTGTCGTTGTAGCCCTTGAGGTTGCGCACCCCGACCGCCGACATCAACTTGTAGCGACGCTCCATCTCGCCCACGCACCAGCGCAGGGCGTTGGCGGCGTCCTTCATGTCGGTCACCACCTCGGTCAGCAGATGGGGGATCCCCTCGTAGACCGACAGCTCCAGCATCTTGGGGTCGATCATGATGAAGCGCAGATCGTCCGGCGTCGACTTGTAGAGCATGGAGATGATCATGGTGTTCACCCCCACCGATTTACCGGAGCCGGTGGTACCGGCCACCAGCAGGTGGGGCATCTTGGCGAGGTTCACCACCACGGGTTCGCCGGCGATGTCCTGACCCAGCCCCATGGTGAGCGGGTTGCGGCTGTCGCGGAAGGCGTCGCAGTCGAGGGTCTCGCGCAAGTAGACGGTCTGACGCACCCGGTTGGGCAGCTCGATCCCGACGAACGTCTTGCCCGGGATCACTTCCACCACCCGCACGCTGCTGGCCGACAGAGAGCGGGCCAGATCGCGGGAGAGGTTGGTGATCTTGCTCGCCTTCATGCCAGGCGCCAGATCCAGTTCGAAACGGGTGATGACGGGGCCCGGATAGACACCCACCACCTTGGCCTGCACGTTGTAGTCGGCCAGTTTCGCCTCCACCAGTCGGCCCATGCGCTCCAGCTCGTCCTTGCTCATCATCTGGGTCTTGGCGGGCGGACGGTCCAGCAGCTCGATGCTGGGCAAGGGGGCAGCCCAGGTTGCAGGCGGCGCTTGGGCTTGCCGGGCGTGGGAGCCGCCGGTGCTGGCGCTTCCTCATCCCCTTCCGCCCAGGGCAGGTCCAGATCATCGTCTTCGTCATCGGCCGTGACCAGGGCTGGCTGACGACGAGCGCCGTTGGTGGCTGCTCGCTTGGCCTTGGCCACGGGGGCCGGCTCGTCATCTTCATCGTCAAACTGCGGGTCGAACTGGAAGGTATCCTCATCAAGCTCGGGCAGCCACTCATCGGACTTGGCCTTCTGGCTCTTGGCTGCGGCCTTCTCCTTGGGGCGACGGGTCCAGCTGGAGTGCGGCTCATCTTCCTCGTCATCGAGCTCTATGGCCCCCACGCCCCCTTCCAGCAAGGGATCCGGTCCCTCAACGCGCGGCTGGCGCCAGCCACCGGTCAACCAGCGGCCGAGGGTGGTGGGAAAATGGTAAACGGCGCTGACCGAACCGGTGCAGGCGGCGCCGATCCGCTCGACGATGGTCAGCCAGGACCAGCCGGTGAACAGGGTGATGCCGGTGGCCACGAAACAGAGCAGCATCAGGTTGGCACCAACCCCGCCAAACAGCGGCACCACGGCGGAGGATATGACGTCCCCCACCAGACCGCCGGCGGAAAAATTCTGCAGATCGTTGAAGTTCATGCTGGCGATGGCGGACATGCCGAGCACGGTCAGCACGAAGCCGACGATGCGCACCGACAGGGTGAGGTAGTCCACATCAAGCAGCCGGCTTGGACGCCAGAACAGGCTCCAGCCCAGCAGCACGACCAGGGGAGGAACCAGATAGGAAAACGCCCCGAAGGTAAACATGGTGATGTCGGCGAGCCAGGCCCCCGCGCTGCCGGCGAGGTTTTTCACCTCCCCTTGCCAGGAGGTCTGGGACCAACCGGGATCGGCGGGGTGGTAGGACAACAGGGCAAGCAAGAGATAGGCAGCCATCAGGGTGATGGCGATCAAGACGGCTTCGAAGATCCGTTGTGTACCTGATAAAGGAGTAAACAGCTTTTTATCGGCCAAACTCCGGCTCCTTTCTGAAAACATGTAATGCAGGGGGATAAGGGGGCCTAGTATCCCTGAAAAGCCCACCGGTTGTCAGCCAGTGCCTGGCGTGGCGGCCATATTCACAACCGACTCGATAAGAAGAAACGAGCGGACCGGCCGCTCGTTTCTGAATGTCGTGACTTGTCGCAAGGCTGGCAAGCCACAGCATAACCCGACTCAACGGGTGCTGATCACCAGACGACTGCTCTGTTTGACCTCTTCCATCACCACATAGGTGCGAGTGTCGTTGACACCGGGCAGACGCAGCAGGGTTTCCCCCAGCAGACGGCGATAGGCCGACATGTCGCTGACTCGGGTCTTGAGCAGATAGTCGAAATCGCCGGAGACCAGATGGCACTCCTGGATCTCCTCGAGCACCTGAACAGCCTTGTTGAACTGTTCAAACACATCGGGGGCACCGCGATTGAGGGTAATTTCCACGAATACCAGCAGAGACGCGTCCAGATAATGAGGGTTCAGAATGGCGGCATACCCTTCGATATACCCTTGTCGCTCGAGGCGACGAACCCGTTCCAGACACGGTGTAGGACTCAGGCCAACTCGTTTGGACAACTCAACGTTCGAAATTCTGCCATCCTTTTGCAGCTCATTCAGAATGTTGCGGTCAATCCTGTCCAAATCCTTTAGCCGACTCTTAGCTTCCATCATTTATTCCATCCTTTGGCTATTTTTTGGTAAGAATCACCAGTCATTTTATAATTATGGTCACAAATCCTGTCAATACCTGAATATACAAGGTGCAAATGTTGCCAAACTAGCTTGCAACATAAACCACCAATCGATAGTCGAGGGATAGCATGATTATCGGTGTACCTAAAGAAATAAAAAACCATGAATACCGCGTAGGCATGGCTGTGGCCAGTGTACGTGAACTGACAGCACGAAACCATACTGTTTTCGCCCAAAGCGGCGCAGGAAGCGGCATTGATTCAGGTGGTGCAGATTATCGCGCTGCCACTGTCGCTATTTTGTCCTGCGTTGCAGCAATTTTCACCGCGCCCGGCGTATCCATCAGACTCAAAACATAACGACTCCCCCCTGCGTCTTCGTCGCGGCAGCCCGGCAATGATTTGACATTCGCCCTGCAGGATAACGGGAGGTCGCCATCATGAATGTGCCCATCGGGGAGCGGCCACCCCAGCGAGGTACCACCTCCTGTCAGTACGCGGCCTGATCATGTGTGCACCCCACCCTCATGGGGCAGGCTTGGCCTGATGCACTGCATTACAAAGCACCGGCAGCGAGGGCCACTGCGCCAAAACTTGTCAATCGCGCCTATATCGCCGCCACACCAGCGGACAGGATCAGCCTGGCGGGCAACACCCGCTGGCAAACGCGACTGCAAGCGCCCTTCCCCACCTTATCGATAGAAATGCGCACCACGTTCGGGAAGCGCCAACGGATACCAAGCGCCACCTCTCACATCATCATGGTGAGAGAGCCGTTGTGCTCCTTATCAAGGAGCCCTGGGCCTGGTTGAGGAGCCTTCCGAGACAGAGCAGGTTTTCAGCACTTTCTTACCCCCCTGCCACCCCGCCAACCGATTGATGCAATCGACTCACTGGCCTTTGACCCCTTATCACGAATTACCTACAATCGCGCAAACTCATCACGTCTCGGAAATCACATCATGAGCCAAGTCACTCATAGCAAACTGCTGATCCTGGGGTCAGGCCCGGCGGGTTACACTGCCGCCGTCTATGCCGCCCGTGCCAACCTCAATCCGCTGCTCATCACCGGCATGCAGCAAGGCGGTCAGCTGACTACCACCACCGAAGTGGAGAACTGGCCCGGTGACCCCGAGGGTCTGACCGGTCCGGCCCTGATGGAGCGCATGAAAGAGCATGCGGAGAAATTCGACACCCGCATCCTGTTCGATCACATCAATGAAGTGCAGCTGACCCAGCGTCCGTTCCGCCTCAAGGGCGACAACGGTGAATACACCTGTGATGCGCTGATCATCGCCACCGGCGCCTCCGCCAAGTATCTGGGCCTGCCTTCCGAAGAGGCCTTCAAGGGCCGCGGCGTCTCCGCCTGTGCCACCTGTGATGGCTTCTTCTATCGCAATCAGGAAGTGGCCGTAGTCGGCGGTGGCAACACCGCCGTGGAAGAGGCGCTCTATCTGGCCAACATAGCCAAGAAGGTGCACCTCATTCACCGTCGCGACGAGTTCCGTGCCGAGAAGATCCTGATCAAGCGTCTGCACGACAAGGTGGCCAGCGGCAATATCGTGCTGCACACCCACCAGACTCTGGACGAAGTGCTGGGCGACGACATGGGGGTGACCGGCGTGCGTCTGCGCAACACCCAGAACGACACCACCACCGACCTGCCACTGATGGGCGTCTTCATCGCCATCGGTCACCAGCCCAACACCCAGATCTTCGCCGACCAGCTGGATATGCAGAACGGCTATCTGAAGGTGCGTGGCGGCCTCGACGGCTTCGCCACCCAGACCAGTATCGAAGGGGTCTTTGCCGCCGGTGACGTGGCCGACCACACCTACCGCCAGGCCATCACCTCGGCCGGCACCGGCTGTATGGCCGCCCTCGATGCCGAGCGCTATCTGGACGCGCAATAAGCACAAGGGATATAAAAGGCATGCCGCGAGGCATGCCTTTTTACTTTAAGGAGCCGGATGAAACAGAAAATATTGATAGTCGAGGACAGTCTGACCATTCGACGGATGCTGATCCAGGCCATTGCCCAGCAAACCGGGCTGGAGATCGATGCATTCGATACCCTGGAGGGGGCCCGCCACTGTCGGGGAGAAGAGTACGTGGTGGCTCTCGTGGATCTGACCCTGCCGGATGCCCCCAGCGGAGAAGCGGTCAAGGTGTTGCTGGAGCGAGGCTTGCCGGTGGTGATCCTCACTGCCGATATCAGCGAGGAGAAGCGCGCAGCCTGGCTGGAGGCAGGGGTACTGGACTATGTGATGAAGGATTCACGCCACTCCCTGCAATACGCCGTCAGCCTGGTTCATCGCCTCTACCTCAACCAGCGCATCGAAGTCCTGGTGGTCGATGATTCACGCACCTCCCGCCACCGCACCATGGCCCAGTTGCGCAAGCAGCTGCTGCAGGTGCATGAGGCGAGCCACGCCCGCGAGGCCCTGACCCAGCTCGAACAGAACCCGACCATTCGGCTGGTACTGGTCGACTACTACATGCCAGAAATTGACGGGATCAGCCTGGTGCGCATGCTGCGCGAGCGTTACAGCAAGCAGCAACTCGCCATCATCGGCATCTCGGTGTCGGACAAGCGCGGCCTCTCCGCCCGCTACCTCAAGCAGGGCGCCAACGACTTCCTCAACCAGCCGTTCGAACCGGAAGAGCTGCAATGCCGGGTCAGCCACAACCTGGAAGCGCTGGAGCAGTTCAACAGCATCCAGGAGTCGGCCAATCGCGACTACCTGACCGGGCTCTACAACCGGCGCTACTGGTTCAATGAAGGACAGAAATGGTTCGAGGAGCACCAGCGTCAGGAGACGCCCCTTGCGCTGTGCGTACTCGATGTGGATCACTTCAAGCAGGTCAACGATCACTGGGGTCATGCCATCGGCGATCAGCTGCTCTGCCACCTCACCCGGCTGCTCACCCAGTTCTTCCCCGATGCCATGATCGCCCGTTTTGGTGGCGAGGAGTTTGCCCTGATGGTGCCCCACTGCACCGTGCCGGTGCTGCTCAAACGGCTGGAGGGGCTGCGCCAGCAGATGCGCCAGCAGCCGCTGTCCAGGGAGACGCCGCTGTTTGTTCGCGCCAGTTTCGGGGTGATCAAGGTCGGGCGCGGTTCCATGGACGAGGCACTGAGCGAGGCAGATCGCCTGCTCTATCAGGCAAAGAACACCGGCCGTGACAAGATAGTGTCGCAGGACTCATCGGCCTGACGTTACCTGGCCAGATGTTCTCCGTGTAGTACCCGCCCGACCGCTTGCCCAGCCGGCAGCGTGTCGGGTCACTTCTCCCCCCTTGATGACCGTCTGAGCCAGCGCCAGCTTCAATAGGTCTTGTCGACCCGCACGCCATCGTCGAAATAGAGGATGCGCACCTTGTCGCCGTTCATGAACACCATGGCCGGATCGTAGTCCTGAATGACGTTGACCAGCCCGTTTTGCTCGTTGCGAATAAGCAGCTCCACCAGCTTGTTCTCCACCACGGTGCCACCCGATTGATACTGCTGCGCCGCGCCGCCCCCGCCAATGCACCGACCGCAGTAGCGATTTCACGGCCATGACCGCCACCAAACTGGTTGCCAAGCAGCCCCCCAGGACGGCGCCCCCCAGAGTTTTCCAGCCGGAGTGTTCTGACTCCAGAATTTGGCGCTGGGTGATGTTGCGCACCGTCTCGACCTGGCCAAACACCACCTGATTCACGGGTCTTGCCGTATTGCGCTCGTAGACCTGCGCCCAGGCGGGCGCAGTGACAAAGCAAAACAAGCTGGATACTATCAGGATAATGGCCTTCATCTGTGAACCTCGTTACCTTATGTCTCGCTATCTTACCCAATTGGATGATGAGCTGTGCTGGTTTCCCGACCCCGAGCATGCCCTGGAGGAACCCAACGGCCTGCTGGCGATCGGCGGAGATCTCTCCCCTGCCCGCCTGCTGGCAGCTTACCACAAGGGGATCTTCCCGTGGAATGAACCCCACCAGCCGCTGCTGTGGTGGTCACCGGATCCCCGAGGCGTCATCCGGCCGGAACAGCTGCATATCGGTCGCACCCTGCGCAAATTTATCCGTGGTACCTCATTCGATATTTCCATCGATCGCGCCTTTAATGAGGTTATAACGGCCTGCGCCGCGCCCCGTCGCAGTGCCAGTGGAACCTGGATTAGCACACCCATGATCGACGCCTATCGACAATTGCACCGCCTTGGCCATGCCCACTCCATCGAGATCTGGCAGGAGGGCCAGTTGCAAGCTGGCCTCTATGGCCTCTCCCTCGGCCGGGTATTCTGCGGCGAGTCGATGTTCAGCCGTATCGACAACGGCGCCAAACTGGCCATGGTAGCCCTCTGCCGACACTTCGCCCGCCATGATGGCGCCTTGATCGATTGCCAGATGCAGAACGATTTTTTGGCCACCCTGGGAATAGAAGAGTGGCCGAGACGCCAATTTTTGACGACGCTGGCGCAACTGAGCCGACAACCGCTGGCGGCCAATTGCTGGCAAACGGGGAGCATTCTGTTATGACCGAAGAAGTGATCCTCAAGGTAGGGCTGACCCCGAAGCACCAATGCAGCTATCTGGGTCATGAGCAGGAGCAATTGCTGGTGTTGATGGATCACAGCCTGCTCAATGCCAGCGGCTACGAACGCCTGCTGACGGCCGGCTTTCGGCGCAGCGGCAACGACATCTATCGTCCCCACTGCCCGGCCTGCAATGCCTGCCAGTCCCTGCGCATCCACAGCGAGCGCTTCGTGCCGAGCCGCAGCCAGAAGCGGATCCGCCTGCTCAATCAGGATATCGAGCTGGTGCTCAGCTACGACGACAAGCCCGAGTACTATCAGCTCTATGAGCGCTACATTCGCGAACGCCATCATGACGGCAGCATGTATCCCCCCAGCCGCACCCAGTACAAGGGCTTCCTGCACTGTGACTGGATGCCGCCCCTCTATCTGGAAATGCGCAAGGATAACCGGCTCATCGGGGTCGCAACCACGGATCTGCTGCCCCATTCCCTCAGCGCCATGTACACCTTTTTTGACCCGGCCCATGCGGATCGTTCCCTCGGTACCTTCGCCATTCTGAGTCAGTTGGAACTGGCCAGAAGAACCGGTCGGAACTGGCTATATCTGGGCTATCTGGTGGAGGAGTGCCGCAAGATGAATTACAAGCGCCAGTATCTGCCCCATGAACGGTTGATACAGGGGGAATGGAAAAATATCGACAGCAAGCCCGAGTAAACTTTACACATAGCCTTAAATCCGGCATGATCCAGCGGATTTTTTGTTGTGGCTTATCAAGAGGATTCAATGGCTAAAGAAGACAGTATTGAGATGCAGGGCACTATTCTCGAAACCCTGCCCAATACCATGTTCCGTGTGGAACTGGAGAATGGTCACGTGGTTATCGCTCATATTTCCGGCAAGATGCGCAAAAACTACATCCGTATCCTGACTGGGGACAAAGTAACGGTAGCTCTGACTCCGTACGATCTCTCCAAGGGACGTATTGTTTTCCGCTCTCGCTAAGCCAGGAATTCAGCAAAAAACCCCAACCTTCCGGTTGGGGTTTTTTGTGGTTTTCCAACAGCGTTAAGCTTAGTGGGAAACAGCTTCAACATTGACCTGATAGTCAAAGCTGAGGCTGTCATTTATCAACTCAACCTTCACTACCCCCCATCGACCAAGGATCCGAACAGGATCTCATTGGCAAGGGGTTTCTTGAGGTGTTCCTGGATGACCCGCCCCATGGGTCTCGCTCCCATGGCCCTGTCATATCCCTTCTCGGCCAACCAGTGGCGGACACCCTCGGACACTTCAAGAGACACGCCCTTGGCATCCAGTTGTACCTGCAACTCGACGATGAACTTGTCGACCACCTGATGTATCACCTGCATATCCAGATGGTTGAACCAGATGGTGTGATCGAGCCGGTTGCGAAACTCCGGGCTGAACGTCTTGTTGATCACCGCCATGGCATCGTGGCTCATATCCTGCTGCTGGAAGCCGATGGATTTGCGCTGGGTCTCCTGCACGCCGGCGTTAGTGGTCATCACCAGAATCACGTTGCGAAAATCCGCCTTGCGTCCGTTGTTGTCGGTCAGGGTGCCGTTGTCCATCACCTGCAGCAGCAGGTTGAATACATCCGGGTGCGCTTTTTCGATCTCGTCCAGCAATACCACTGAGTGCGGGTGCTTGAGTACCGAGTCGGTCAGCAGGCCTCCCTGCTCAAAGCCCACATAACCGGGAGGTGCCCCGATCAGGCGGGAGACAGTGTGGCGTTCCATGTACTCCGACATGTCAAAGCGCAGCACCTCGACGCCGAGCGCCTTGCCCAACTGCTGAGTGACCTCGGTCTTGCCCACCCCGGTCGGGCCGGCAAACAGGAAGCAACCCACCGGGCGACGCTCATTGCCAAGGCCCGAACGTGACAAGCGAATGGAATCAGTCAGCACCTCGATGGCCTTGTCCTGACCAAATACCACCATCTTGAGATTGCGCTCCAGATTTTTCAGCACTTCCTTGTCGGAAGACGAGACTGATTTCTCCGGGATGCGGGCAATCTTGGCCACAATGGCTTCGATCTCCTGCACATTGATCACTTTCTTGCGCTTGCTCGCCGGCAGCAGCCGTTGCCCGGCACCGGCTTCGTCGATCACGTCGATCGCTTTGTCAGGCAAATGGCGATCATTGATGTACTTGGCAGAGAGCTCCACCGCGGCGCGGATGGCCTTGACGGTGTAGCGCACCCCGTGGTGAGCCTCATAGCGACTCTTGAGACCCATCAGGATGCGGGTGGTGTCATCCACACTGGGCTCGACGATATCGATCTTCTGGAAGCGACGCGCCAGAGCACGGTCCTTCTCAAAGATCTGGGAGTATTCCTGATAGGTGGTGGAGCCGACACAACGCAGCAAGCCATTGGAGAGCAGCGGCTTGATGAGGTTGGCCGCATCCAGCTGACCACCAGAGGCAGCACCAGCCCCTATGATGGTGTGGATCTCGTCGATGAACAGGATCGCCCCTTCCTGGCGCTCGATCTGCTTGAGCAGCACCTTGAGGCGCTTCTCGAAATCGCCGCGATACTTGGTCCCCGCCAGCAGCGATCCCATGTCCAGAGAATAAATGGTGCTGCCCGCAATCACCTCGGGCACATCGCCCTTGACGATACGATAGGCCAGCCCTTCGGCGATGGCCGTCTTGCCTACCCCGGCCTCACCGACCAGCAAGGGGTTGTTTTTGCGACGGCGGCAGAGCACCTGGATGGTACGGTTGAGCTCCTGATCCCGCCCGATGAGCGGATCGATACGCCCTTCCAGCACCAGCTGATTGAGGTTGGTGGCAAAGCTTTCTATCTGGGCGGCAGACACATCATCGTCGGACTCGGCATTGTTGCTGCTGTTGTCCGGCTTGCTGTCTTTGCGCACGCCATGGGAAAGGAAGTTGACCACGTCCAATCGGCTGATCTCGGCCTTTTTCAGAAAGTAAGCGGCCTGGGACTCCTGCTCGCTGAAAATGGCAACCAGCACGTTGGCACCACTGACTTCCGTATTGCCCGATGATTGGACATGGAACACGGCGCGTTGCAGCACCCGCTGGAAGCCCAGTGTGGGCTGGGTTTCACGATCTTCATCGTCACGGGGAATAAGCGGGGTTGTTTGACTGATGAATGCGCTGATCTCTTTGCGCATCAGCTCCACGTCAGCACCACAAGAACTCAGTGCCTCATGGGCTGAGCTGTTATCCAGCAGGGCTAACAACAGGTGCTCGACAGTCATGAATTCGTGGCGCTCGTCACGGGCCAGTTTGAAAGCCTCGTTCAGCGTCTTTTCTAGATCTTTATTCAACATAGGCACCTCCCCTAGTACAGCAACAATGTGGTGTCGTCATCGCCATCAAGTCATCAGATTCAAGCCTTTTCCATGGTACACAGCAGTGGATGTTCGTTGTTACGTGCATAGGTGTTGACCTGGACCACTTTGGTTTCGGCAATCTCGGCGGTGAACATGCCACAGACTCCCTTACCACTATAATGCACGCTCAGCATCACCTGAGTGGCCTTGTCCAAATCCATACCAAAGAACTTTTGCAGCACCTCCACCACGAACTCCATCGGTGTGTAGTCGTCGTTGTTCAGGACGACCTTGTACATGGGTGGCGGTTGCAGCTTGGTTTTCTCTGCTTCTGCAATCTCTTCATTAGCAAAGAGTTCTTTCTGCTTGCTCATAATCGCGCTTTGGTACCTCTAGATTACTACCGCCTAACACAAGATTGTCAATAGACTTGTTAACCAGATCACATCAGTTGTTAACAACTCCTTGACTCGCTCAAAAGTTAGACTAGATTGGTTACTTGCTAATCGGCGCCCGTCTGCTATGGGCTATGTTACTAGTTATAAAGGGCTGGCGCAGGTTACTCAACGACTTCAAGGTAATCAATAAAAGGATGTAGATGTATGGCAACCGGAACAGTCAAGTGGTTTAACAACGCAAAAGGATTTGGGTTTATCTGTCCGGAAGGAGGTGGTGAAGATATCTTCGCCCACTACTCCACGATACAAATGGAAGGCTACAAGACGTTGAAAGCAGGTCAAGCAGTCAACTTTGAACTGCAGCAGGGGCCGAAAGGCAATCACGCCTCTGTCATTGTGCCAAACGAAGCACAGAACATGTAAGAGTCGAACTGGATAAATAAAAAAACCGGCAAGCCGCAAGGTTGCCGGTTTTTTTATTGCTGCAATTTACAGGAGAAGTTCGTTCCCCCGAGCAGACTAGAAGGAGATCATTGCGCGTTGTCGTGATAGTCCTGACAGGCACTCAGGGTATTTTCCATCAGGCTGGCAACCGTCATGGGGCCAACGCCGCCCGGTACGGGCGTGATAAAGGAGGCATGATTGCGCGCGGTCTCAAACTCCACGTCACCGACCAGAGAGCCGTCTGCCAACCGATTGATACCCACGTCGATCACCAGTGCCCCCGGTTTGACCCACTCACCCGGAATGAAGTTGGGTTTGCCAACCGCCACCACCAGCAGGTCGGCACGGCGAACCTGATCTTCCAGATCCTGGGTGAAACGGTGACAGGTGGTGGTAGTGCAACCTGCCAGCAGCAGCTCCAGCGTCATCGGGCCGACCGACGATGTTGGATGCCCCGACTACTACCGCATGCAGACCGTGCGTTTTCACACCGGTCGCTTCAATCAGGGTCATGATGCCTTTGGGCGTACAGGGACGCAGTGCCGGGATACGCTGTGCCAGCCGACCCACGTTGTAGGGATGGAAACCATCCACATCCTTGTCGGGGCGAATACGCTCCAATACCTGAGTCGTATCGCAGTGAGCCGGCAAGGGGAGCTGTACCAGAATACCGTCAACGTCTGCGTCTTCATTCAGCTTATCGATCAGTGCCAGCAACTCTTCCTGGCTTGCCGTCGCGTCCAGATCGTAAGAGCGGGAGATAAAACCCACCTCTTCACAGGCGCGACGTTTGCTACCGACATAGACCTGCGAGGCAGGATCCACCCCGACCAGGATCACCGCCAAGCCCGGTGCCCGTTTCCCTTGTGCCAACCGCTGTTGGACTTGCGCTGCGACCTGATTGCGAATCGTTTGCGCAACCTGTTTTCCATCAATGATTTTGGCAGACATCGTTCTTCACTCACCATGTGTTCAACTGCCGCGCATTGTCGCATTTTTTTGCCACGGGTGTTAGCGGCTCTCGCATGGAGGGCAATAAGTAGGCATTTGAATTCATTGGTGGAAAAATTCGTTGACGCTGGCTTTCCCGCTTGGGTATGATGCCGGCCCGTTGTCCAGTACAGCCACTGTCGCTATGCTGGAGACGAGATTTTCGGTGATTAGCGCAGCCCGGTAGCGCATCTGGTTTGGGACCAGAGGGTCAAAGGTTCGAATCCTTTATCACCGACCAGGTTTTTCGACATGCCGCCAGGCTTGTCGAGGCAATGCGCCCTTAGCTCAGTCGGATAGAGCAACGGCCTTCTAAGCCGTGGGTCGCAGGTTCGAATCCTGCAGGGCGCGCCATTGATGATATGCATCTCTCCGATGCAGGCATTAATGGATATTTTCAGTGGTGGCTGTAGCTCAGTTGGTAGAGTCCCGGATTGTGATTCCGGTTGTCGTGGGTTCGAGCCCCATCAGCCACCCCATTATCTCCTTTCAGAAAACATTCAATCCTATCTGTTTAAATCCGGTAGACATAAACCGCCCTTCCAATGCCCTGCCCGTTGCTGAAAAAATGCCAGTAACTGGTCGCACAGGCGACACTCTAAAAGGCATCAGCATTGATGATGGCGGTTGCCAGTAACCCGTATCAGACCTTGTGGACATCAAAGGGGGAACCACTTGGCATGACTCGGTGGGGCTGTAGTCAGACCTAGACAGCTATTTGGAACACCACGCAACCAGCTGCCACATCAGAGCAGAATAATTGAAATGCCCCCCCTACCGCATTTTCAAAAAGGTTCTGACTTTGGTACCGAAAGAAGAGCACACTAAAGCAGCATAAAAGGACACCGGTTTGAAACCGGTGTCAGGTGATAACCAGACCTGTACAATCAGTAGAGCTGTATATAAATACTAATTAAAAGTTTTTACATTGGATTGATAGATATCTCTATTTCATTGACTACTTCAGAACCAAAAAATTTCATCATGTAGTTATCACTTATATATGTTAAAGCACCGTCTTTTTTAGACACAGGTACTCCATATACTTTTATGACATCAAGCATCTTGCTTCCTACATAGATCCCTCTACTACTAAATCCCACATCTTTCTTAAGAATGACTTTAGTTATTCTATAATCATCAAAGCCTCTTTTTAATTTATTATAGTCAAGGTTTAATGACTCTCTATATATAAAGCCAAAGTCATGGGGGTAAAATTTATAATCTACACCGTTAATGTTTTTAAAAACATCGACGAAGTCATTTCCACTATCCATTTCAGTGAGTCCGTTAAAAGATCCGACAACCTCACTATAATCACCACCAACTTTTATATCATAACCATTGAAGTGAATGGCAAAGTCACTTCTTTGAACATTGAAATATTCAGGTTGTTTTTCTTTTTTGTGATACGAGATGAATCAACCCACCCCGTATGAGCTTCACCTTTTCGGTCTAGATAGCTAACATATTGAAATCCATTGTATGATGCATATGAAATTGCCTTATCACCATTAATAATGAATTTTTTCGACTTACACTCATCAAGAGGAATGTCATAAAAAAAGTGCGACCTTTCGATGTGACGACAACATTTGACACATCATACGCAACTTTATTACCCTTCTGAACTTCATTGAATCTTGCGTTTTCACATGCTGTTATCTCACTAAATGGATAAAGAAAAAAGACGGCACAGAGAATGTTTTTCATTAATTACGCCTAACATAAAGAAGATATCTATGGTCGGCTTTATAAAACCGATGTAAATTAAAGAAATATTCAATTGCATTAGCATTTCTTTTACCCTGAAATTTTCAAAAAAATAATCACACACAGATAAAATACAGAATGCAAGTAGATAGCATTTATTAACATTTCACTTTTCAAATACCACATTGCTAAACAAGCATTTTAGCCACCATTAACTGATGATTCTCTTTCCTCCACTTTTACAAGCATGCCCTTGAGTTTATATTCTGGAAAATGCTTGTAAACACTGAGGAAAAATGAAAAGACACCAGTCTGAGGCCGATGTCAGGTGATAACTAGAACTGTACACACTGAAGTTGTGTAAACAAGGCTCCGATTTGACTCCTTCATCAGGTAATAACTAGAACAGTACAAGTGTTGCAATCCTTCCCCCACCCATGGCTAGTTTCATTTTTTGAGCTCCAACTTCAATCCATCCTCACTACAAGCCATCATCTTGATACAGAAATTCCCAGACCACTCTACCGATTTCATTACTAATGATAATAAAATAACACCGGCGTTAGGCCAGTGTTATTTTACAGCTATTCGCTCTATTGTTACACCCAGTTGGAAACGCTATCAACACTACCGCTATAAACTTAAAGTTACTTTTCAGTCATGAGATACCATTCATTTTTATCTTTTAATAACTGACTATTTAAATAAAATTTATTGTTTTTAATTTTAATTTTAAACTGTGGAGATGGAGAGTCACAAAAATAGTCTTTCCCATTGACTGATACATTCCATGAAAGCGATATAGTGCCATTTTCATTTATAGCGACATAGTTCCCATCACAGGAATACATAGAATGCCATGACTTTATCTTTAGAAAGGCTTTATCACCGTCGAAATCAAATATATAAGTTTGGCTAGCCATACCACCATCAATTAATTCCTCTTGTTTTTGATTTAGGATTAATTTTTTATTAAATACACTAGAAAAAACCTCTACTGGAAAAATAAAAGAAAAAACAAAAATTAAAACCATTGCTTTTACTGAAAGTAATTTATTCATACATAAACCTATCGCAATCTGGTTTAACACTATATCCCAAAGAATAATACACATGACTATTAATGTTATTGTTTGTAGAGAGTATATACAAGTGAACCCCCTCTTCAGACTTACAAACAAATCCTTTATTGATATCCCCGCCAACATTAATAAGGTATTGCCTTCCATTTTTTATTAAGCTTGTTATGGATAAAGCTTCCTTATTCAAAAAATAATATGCAATTGTAATTTCATTTTTAATATTTATACCTGAAACCTCGTATCTGTAAACTTTGTTGAAGTTAATCTCATCGCTAGAATTTAAATCCTCCCCTTTATTAAGAATATACGAAGAGTCTACTTTCTTGTAACATTTAGAGCCTTCACATTCATCAGCAACTAGCAGTACCCCTCCACTATTAATACCGCCGCTTACAAGAAAATTATATTTACCATTAGAATTTTTTACAAATATTCCGGGTTGATAAGAATTAGAAGCATAACTCCCCCACGCGATAGAACTTATAAAGAAAAATAAAATATACTTCAAAATATCATCTCCCATCAACGGACCAATGCGGAGGGTCACTTACCAACTTAAAGACATTATAACTTGCTCCAACACGGTGCAGGTCATCGCTATTTTTTATCTCAATAAGTTTCCCATTATTCGTTTTAATAAATAGACCTCGAACTCCAGTGATTGTCATATCTATGGCTTTTTTCTCTGTATGTCGAGAGGTTAAAGATGGCTTATATATTATGTTGTATGCTGATACCATTTTTTTAGCTGCCATGATTGCAGCTTGCTTATCTGGTATACCATTTTCATTATTATGCTCCCAGTCAATATCAACACCTTGAATCTTTGGTACTTTGTCGGGAGCAAACCCCTCTTTAGCAATTCGCCAACAATAATGCATCAAGTAAGCACGTTCAACTGGCCGATAGGTTGCAGAAATTCTAACCTGCCCACCAGCAGACTCGATCGCAGATATAAACTTCCTTACATTATTAGAAAACCCAAGTTCAAGGTCATCTATACTCTTGCTTGTTGGATAACGGCTTACCCATTTTTCGCCGCTCAATTCCAAACGAGAGAGTTCTTTTTTAGAGATACCACAACAACACTCGTTAATGTACTCCTCCCCCTCAACCATTAACTTTCTCAACCTTGACAATAGTTCTTTCTTTTGGATTTTCTGATCATTGTTACCTTCATTACCATGAAGATTTGAATCTAAGCTACTGTTGCTCTTATAATAATCAACCCCAAATTCATCATCATCTTGCTTACTATAAAGAACATAATCATCGTCTTTTCCAACACCTTCAGGACAGAAAATAAAAAGGTATATATCTTCCGGTCCCTTGAATTTTTCGATAAGGTCTTTTCTTGATGTGAAGTATTTCTTTACATAATCCAACTGTTCAAGCTCATCCATTAACGCCAAATCTTGTTTGGTTATATTGGTAGAATGAACTTTGTTAATTTGTTGGACCGCAGGCCCAGTAAATTGTATTAAGCCAACCGGATTTTTTTAGCAATACTTACATCGTTTATAATTTCTTCTTTAGGTATAGGTTGATATGATTTCTTAATCCTACCATTTTTATTATATATATATGCACCATTAGTATCCCTAAGTGGTTTAAGAAGAACCACAGAAGAAGTGAATATCCTTGATGTTTCAACAGCCATACAAGCCATTAAAACATTTGCATACTCAATTTTTTTATTCTCACCCCAAACTTCAGCACATATATCAACAACTCTGCGTCTAAACTCACAAGCTTTTTCGCTTCCTAATGAAACTGTTACTTTCTGCCCCCAAAGTAATCGATAACATGAACTGACTTTTTCATTAATCAATACTGACAATGGATTAAAATGCCAGACCTCCTTATCAAGCTTTAGCTTGGCAGCACTCTGCATCCACTCCAGCTTATCGATACGCTGTTTCTCGTGATCCACCAAGAGATCAAAATCAGGCAAGCCAATTTTTTTCATTAATTTATCTAACCAAAGATAACTGCTGGCTGATGATTTTTCATACCATTCGCTGGGGTGCTTGACGATGAGCTTCTGAAGTTTTTCTGCATTGCTGCTATTTTGCAGAGCCGCCTGTATCTCCTCACTGCTAAGCTCACCACTCTTATCAGTATCGAAACTTTTTACCAATTCGGTAAAGAAGGTGGGTGGCGTGTCAGGATCCAAATACCCATCGGAACTGGAACCATCGACCTTTTTAAAACCAATCTTCAACCAGTCATGCTGGCTCAAAAGCTCCACTTGCTCTTTCTTGACATACTTTCCTGACGATACGCTGAGCCACTCCTGCTTGGCAGTGTCTTTTTCAAGCTTGGGTGATTCAACCAGTTCTTCTTGGCTTTTGTCAGCAGTCGCTACCCAGAGATCTTTACCATCCTGCTTTTTCTTTTCGTGCAAGATGAGTCCCGCCGGGACCTTGGCATAGGTGGCACCACCTTTTGTTCCCGCCTTGTTGGCCAGCACATCGTCAAGACGAGGATCTTGGGTGAAGACTTCAAGATGAACTTGATGCTTGCTCTTTTTGCCTCCAATCAGAGAGCCTGGCGTTTCCACCAAGCCGAGATAGCCTATAGTCTCACCTGCGGCAATGACCACGGGAGATGGCAACACATATAACTCACCGAGATGGGAAGGTGTACGCACATTTACTTTGATAAACTCATCTTCGACGCACACCCAGGCCATGCCGCAACTACCCGCAGCACCATCTGCATTCGGTGTCACATATTCGCATCTGGCCATCTTGCGTGCTTTGTCACCCACCCAATGGAATTCGAGTCGGTGGGCATCATACTTCACTTTTGTTCCTGCAGGCAGAGCAACGCTTCGGTCTCCCGCCATCAGACGGCCTGTAGGCCCATTGAGAACAGGATCCGCACGACCAACCATATTCGTCAGTAGCTCGGCATCTATTTGGTCAAATAGCCAGGTTGGCACATTGGGCTTGATAAAGGTCACTGCTTCCGGGCTATTGGCGATCCAGACCGAACTCCCTTGACTGACCACAACACCGGCCTTCTCGGCCTCTTTCATCTGGGTATTGGACAGCTGGCTCTTGATCGTCACCTTGATGAAATCATACTCCTTGCCCCCAATGATCCCCTTTTGAGGAGGCGTGTTACTGTCCATTTCCAGTTCGGTATCTTTAGGTAGCGTGAAGCGCGGCAAGGCGGCATCAACACGCGGCTGCTCGGCATCAGGATTGGCATGGGGAACGGAATTGCGCGCATTCCATCCCTTCTTCAGTACCAGCTTCTCGGTACTTTGGTACTGATCCCAAGGCAGCAGATGCATATAGAGCGAGTAGAAAGTGAACTCGTTTTTCGCCTTGGTCTCTGCATTGATTTCACAATATTCGTGCTGTACCAGGCAGAAGCAGTTGGAATAACGCAAGGACTCACCCTGAAATTCAGAGGTCAGGTAATCCTTCATCATCCGGAAGGCCACCACCTTGCCATCGGCCATGGCTCTGACAGGATACTTATCCTTGCACCAAGGGGCACTCTTGTCGCTGATATGAATGCCACCATGCCATTTGTTGTGATTGCCAAGAAGATAGTGACCCGATTGCTCGCCATTGATCAGCGCCGTCAATGCCTTGGCATCTTTGAACTCTTCCCCTTTGGCAGTGAGGATGGGAAATGCAAACTTCATGCTGTTTCCTTATTCAGAAAAGAGGTAGAACGCACCGGGCTTCTCTTCTTTCAAGAGCGCCTCCATCGCCTTCTCGGTGGGGATGGCCTTGACCAGTTCAACCAGTTCAGGGGCTTTTACCACCTCAACTCCCTTGGGCACTACGGGGGCCTTGCCACCCCAGCCAGAGCCTGAACCTGCGCTGCCGCCAGCGTTGAGTTTGATGGCGGGGCCCACCAGCTTGACGCCGCTCGGGTCCACTTTCACAAAGCTGCCGCCTCCCTTGAGGGTGATCTCGGAACCTGCCTCCAGCACCAGCTTGTCGCCCACCTTGATATGCACTTCCTGCCCGGCTTCCACCAGCAGGGATTGCCCCAGCTTCTGGTGCAAACTGGCATCCACCGTCAGCGAGTAGTCGGCTTTTATCTGGTCGCGCTTCTCGCCCTCCACCGTCTGGTGGTCGTTGGCCTTGATGCGGGTCACCCGCTCATTGTCGATATCGGTGTGCTGGTCATGCTTGATGTGCCAGGCGGCATCATTTTCGATAAGCACGTTCAGGTCTTTCTGACCGTGGATATAAATCTCTTCCTGCCCCGCCTGGTCTTCAAAGCGCAGTTCGTTGAAACCCTCCCCCTGATGAGTCTCGGTACGCAGCACGGTGCGGGTCTTGTTGGCTGGCAGCTCATAGGGCGGCCGGTTGGTGGCGTGGTAGGTGCGACCGGTGATGATGGGCTGGTCGGGGTCCCCCTCCAGGAACGAGACAATGACCTCGTGGCCGATGCGCGGGATGGCAATCATGCCGTACTGACCGCCGGCCCAGCCCTGGGAGACTCGCACCCAGCAGGAGCTCTGGTCGTTGCTCGAGCCGTAGCGGTCCCACGGGAACTGCAGCTTCACCCGGCCGTGCTCGTCGCAGTAAATCTCCTCCCCCTCGGGACCCACCACCATGGCGATTTGCGGGCCATCCACCATGGGCTTGTGGGGGGCCTCGGGGCTGCCGATGCGTGCTCGCCAGGTAGTGCTCGCTTTCACCACCCCGAATTCGTTGTGATAGACAGTGGGGCCGCTGCCGCCTTCCTCTTCCAGCGCCTGCGGCTGCAAGCCGGTGTGCTGGATGCGCACGATTTGCCAGTCGGTGTTGAGGCTGCCGTTGGGGTGTTCGGTGAGCGAGAAGCTCTGCCCCGGCTGCAAGGCCGCGCAGTTGGACTTAGCCTGGCCCGCCACCGCGTCGTTGCGCAGCGCATCCAGCCGGTGCTGGGCAAAGGCCTTGCCGCTGCCATCCTGCTTGTAGCGACCCGGATAGTCGAAGTGCTGGTAGGTATCGCGCTGGTGTTCGAGCTCTGCGCCCTGTTTCTTGTGGGAGAGACCATAGGCCGGCGTCTTGAAGCTGTAGTCTTTGAGCTCCACATCCGAGGGGCGTACCGCCTCGCGGTAGTGGAACTGGCGGACATAGGGGCCTTGCTCGAGGGAACGATTGCCTAGGTTGAAAAAGAGCTCGGGGCCGGCGGTCAGGGCGGCTGCGTCATCGGCAAACACGATGCGGTGCTTGCCCGCTTCAAACTCGTGGAAGTAGAACATCCCCTCTTCGGCGGCGAGCCGGTTCACGAAATCGAGGTCAGTTTCCCGGTACTGGACGCAGTATTCCCGCTTGGCGTGCTCGTTTTTCAGGGCAAAGGCGTAGTCGGTGATGCCGTGCTCTTGCAGGATAATTGAGAGGATTTCATCGGGCTTTTGCGCCTGGAAGATGCGGGAGTTCTGGCGAAGCGACAGACGCCACAGCGCCGGCTGCACCAGCAGCTGATAGCGGGTGCGGCGAAAACCGCTGTCACCCTGCGCGAAGTCACTGACCACCCCGCACACCCGGCGCTGCGGCTCGCCGTTGTACCACACCATCAGCTCGCACGGCTGGTCCAGCACGGCACCAAAGTCTATGTCGGGCTGGGCACTCGCCAGCTCCAGGCGCAGGCTGAACGGCCGGTTGAGCGCTTCCTCCAGCGCAAACTCGGCCACCACAAAGGTGCTCTCGGGCAGGGCCCCCACCTTGACGGTAAATTGTAATCCTGTGCTGTCTGCCATGAAGCGCTCCTTAACCTGCCTGTCCGCTGCCTGAGCCAATCACCACGCCGCCGCAGCCGACGGCAGTGCCGGTCACGGCGATGGGCTTGCCGTTGACCAGCACAGAGCCGACGCCGCCCGAGATGCTGCGCGGATGGGGTGGATTGTTGGGTTTGTCGTGGGGGGCCAGCGGATCACCCTGGCGGGCCACCGGCTTGCCATCGAGGAACACATCTGGGCTGGCGGCAATCACGGGGGATGGGTGGAAACCATCGTGGTCGGTGCCGATGTCACCGAGCAATGCAATAGAAGGGCACATCTGGATTCTCCGTGGGGCAACCATGGTGCAAGCGCAGCCTGGTGCAGAGACAGTTGAAGCGGCGACCCAGCAGCCTCCATGCCATGGCAAAGTCGCCCACAATCACATTAAAAATCAGTCAATTACGATTCAAGCTCGCGGCATCAGACCAATCTGCTGCAATCCATTGCGCAAGACAGGGCAAGTTTCCCGGCAAACCTTGCCTTGCCAGTCAAACTCACCACACCTTGCGCAATTTTTTGCTCAGGGCGGCATTTTCAGCTACCAGAAACGCCCTGTTGCAGCTGATAGAGGCGGATGTTGAGCGCTTTCAGATCATTTTCCAAGCTCTTGAGCTCGGCAGCCGTGATGGGCTCCTGGGAGGCTTTTCTCGCCTCCAGTTCACCGAGGCGCAGACTGAACGGGATGTTCTGCATCAGGTTCTTCTGCACTTCGTAGAGCTGGGATTTGAGGTAGGAGATGGTCACCGTCTTGCGCTGGCGCTCCAACTCCAGCAGCTGATCGAGCAGGGCATCCACCCCGGCGCGGGCATCCAGGTAGGTGGGCACGCTGATGACATCCCCCTGCTGACCGCCAAGCTGCGCCTGCCACTGCTTGTCCAGCGCCTTGACCGCCAGCGAGTCGGGATAGAGCATCGAGAGCGAGTTGCGCAGCCCCTCGCCGTAGCGATACCAGTAGAGCGGCGACGTCTGCTCGAGCCGGGTCAACTGGTTCTGGTAGCGGGCCACCAGATCGCTCTCCATGTTCTGCAGGGTCTGCTCCCCCAGCACGATGCGCGCCTGGCGAATGTCGTCATAGCTGAGGGCTCGGGGCAGCTCGGCGGCCGGCTGCACCAGACGCTGGGCCGCCACGGTTTTCTCCTGCTGATGTTGCTGCCAGCCCAGCCAGCCCATCCCCGGCAGGGCGCAGCTGAGCAGGCCGCAGCCAAACCAGAACCAGGCCGGACGCTGCCGGCGGTGCTGCTCAATCTTGAGCACGGTAGGCTTGACCTGCCCCTTCTCTCGCCCCACCAGAATGCTGCCCTGAGGCAGGTGCGGGGTCGATGCCGAAACCGTGCCGCCGTGATCACTCTCCATGTCGGACTTGAAGAACACCATGGGCGGGATCTGCAGATCCTCCTTGAGGCCCGGCTCGTCGGAGACGATGACGATCTCGGTCTCATCGAACAGGTGGGTATACCCCTCGATGAAGTGCACCAGATTCTCGACCCGGGGAATGCGGCTCAGATCCGCGTTGTGCAGCTTCTCGCTGATGAGCTGCAGCGCGCGCTCGCAGCGATAGATCAGCCGCTTGTCCTCGTGGCTGATCTGGTACTGGCGAATGACGTCGCTGATGCGGGCGATGAACCAGTCGAGCATCTCGATGCGGGCCCGCTCCTGATGGACCGGCGGCCAGAAGCTCTCCCACTGGGTGACGATGAGATTGGCGAGAAACTCGCACCCTTCGGTAAAACCACTCAGCCCCTGCTGGCGCGAACGGGCCAGGGTGAAGTAGATGGCGGTCTGCAGATCCACCCCGTGTTTTTCGAAGATAAGGCTGGCGAGCTGATGGATCCGCTGCCAGTCCACCTCGGGGCGCGAAGCGTGGCTGAGTTTGTTGATCTCGGCCCGCAGCGCCTCGTACTCCGGCAGCATCCTGGGGTCGCGCCCCACTTTCAGGGCCTGCTGACCTTGTTGATTCTGTGACATATGGACTTCCAACGCAGGAAGGGGGCACAACGTGCCCCCGACGCGATCAATAGAGGGATTCGGGCAGTCTGAACTGGCTGAACAGGCCGCCGGTGAAGGGGTTTTGCGCGCTGTCGGTGTAGACGCGATAGGTCATGGCACCCTGATCCACCGGGAAGCGCACATCGAAGGTGGCGTCATTGACCTGGGTCAGCTCCCCCTTGTCCATCAGGCGGAACATGGCCCAGGGGCCGACGAAGCCTTCGCTGCGCGGTGAGCGCTCGCGGGCGGCCGGCACCAGGGTGATCTTGCTCTCGGCCCCGTCGCGCATGGTGTTGGGCCACACCAGCGGGATCTTGGTACGGCGGCCATGGGCGTATTCCAGCAGCTGGCCATCCAGGTTCAGCACGCTGCGCCGCTTGTTGGCAGTGAGCTCGATGGGCTCGAGGGCGAACTGTACCTCCAGGTTGCCCTGCTGACTGAAGAAGATCTGACGGATGCGAGCCGCACGGTCCAGTTGCTTGACCAGCTCGGCCTGGATGGGCGAGCTGAACTCCCCTTCCATCAGGCCGCTCTCCACCATGGGTTTGAGGTTGACCTGATAGAAGCTGTCCAGCGTCCCGTTAGGTGCGAAGAAGCGCTCCATCTCCGAGAGGGGCACGTCCTTGTTCGAGCTCGGATCAAACGGATAACGATCGGCCAGCTGGCTGTTGAAGGGGGTCAGCACCTTGTCCTGCCACTCCTGATTGAGGGAGGACATGGCCAGGTCGATCACCAGCCGCGAGCTCTGCTCGGAGAGCTGACCCACCCAGCGATCGAGCGGAGCCGGCAGACTGCGGGCATATTGCTGCAGGGCGAACACCGGATCGGCGTACTTGTTGGTCATGCGCAGCTGCACCGCTTTCAAGGCGGACTGACCCGGCTCGGTGGCGTTGACGATGAGCTCGAGATAGTGCTGCAGCTCCACCAGCTTCTGGTTGACCTCCTGAATGAGCGGTCCCTGCTCGCCACGGCCAGCCAATAATCCATTAGTGGCCATAAAGGGGCGACCGATGCGGGCACTGATGGCCTGGGCCGGGTCCCCTTCCACATCGGAGATCTTGCGAATGCGGGTGTTGTCATCCAGCGAGGCCAGCACCCGCTGGAACGGCTGATCGTTGCCGGTGATTGCGGCGAGCACGTCCAGCGCCTGCTCCGGGCTCTCCAGGGTCTGCACGTCCAGATTGGTCAGCAGTTTTTGCCACTGGTTGACGTAATCGGTGACGTAGCGGTCATTGACCTGACGGGTGATCTCCTTGCGATCCGCCTCGCTCAGCTGGCTCAGCTTGCGCTGGCCCAGCACCCAGGCATCCATCGCGGTGAGATCGATGAGCGCCTTGTCTTGCTTGAGGAAGAAGTCGTTGAAACCGGGCCAGGTGAGCAGCCGTGGCACCTGACCGGCGTTGTCGCTGCGCAGGGCAAACACGGTGTCAAAGGTGGGGCCCACCTCGTCACGCACGTTGAGATCCGGCGGCAGCACATCGCCCGCCTTCACCACCAGGTTCTGGTAGACCCGCTGATACATGGGCAGCTTGCCGAGCTCGCGCTGGGCACCGTAGACCGGCTCCTTGAACGGCACGAAGGCGGTGATGGCGGCCTGATCCCGCTCGGCCCTGGCGCCATACCAGTTGGTGTGATCGAGGGCATAGTCCAGGTGCCCCATCAGTTGCTCCTGCACCGCCCCCTGCCCCGGGAAGGCCTTCTGCCAGCGGCTCGCCATGTACTGCGCCACCAGCTCCTTGTTGCGACCGGACGCATCGTCCAGCATCCGCATCACCCGCAGGATGGCAAGCTTCTCTTCGCTGCCGGCAGGCGCCTGGTTGAGATCCGCCAGCAATCCCTGCATCTGGGCCGGCAGGAAGCGCAGGCTCAACAGTTGCAGGTAGGATCCTTCCACATAAGGACCAATCTCGTCCCCCTGATAGAGGCCGAGATCCGCCACCAGCGGCATCCGCTCGCGGTAGTTGCCAAAGGAGAGGGTCGCCTCGCGAATGAGGTTGAGGCGCGGCAGCTGGCTCACCCCGAAGGCGTGGGCATCGGCCACCTCGTTGGTCTCCATGAAGGCCTGGGCCTTGGTCAGTACGTTGCGGCCCGCCTCCTCGTTGACCCGGTAGAAGTAGTGCCAGCCACCGATGAGGGCGGCCGAGAAGAGCGACAGGCAGCTCAGACCGATGGCCATGCGACGCCGGCGATAGAGGGTGTGCAGCCGGTTTTCACCCGCCAGATGGGCCTCCGGGAAGATGATGGAGGAGAACAGCTGGCGCACGAAGTAGGTGTTGGACTCCCCGCGCAGGGCCGAGTGGATGGGCTCTGGCAGGTTGTAGCGGCGGGAGGCCGCCTGGGCAAACGCATCGAACGGTACCCCTTGCTGATAGACGGAGCTGACATAGACCCCGCGCACCAAGAGCGGCTTGCTCTCCTCAATGGCCAGGGTCTCGGCCAGCAGGCTGCTCACGTAATCCTTGAGGCCCGCCAGCTGGCGCACGAACGAGAACAGCGCGTTGCGCTGGGCGGCATCGAGCCGGCTCAGCATCAGTTCGGGCAGATTCTGGTTGAGGTTGTCCACCCACTGATCCCAGAACAGGGCCAGATCCTGCTGCCAGTCGGCGCCCGGCTTGAAGGTCACCCCCAACACGGCCTCGCGGGCCTCCTTGTCGAGCTGCTGGTAGATAACGTCAAAGCCGCGCAGCAGATCGAGCTTGGTAAAGGTAACATAGAGCGGCAACCGGGTATTCATGGTGGCCGATACCTCCTGCAGGCGCGAGCGCATCAGCTGGGCATAGGCCTTGCGCTCGGCCACGCTGGCGTGGGAGAGCCAGGCCAGATCCACGGTCAGCACCAGGCCGTTGAGGGGCTGGCGACGGCGGTGTTCATTGAGCCAGCCAAGCAGATGCAGCCAGAGCCGCTCATGCTTGCGGGCCTGCGGATCCAGTTCGGCTTCGCTCTGGGAGAGCAGCACACCGGCGGGATCCAGCATCACTGCCTGTTCCCCCAACCAGCAATCCACCAGCTGATCCTGCGCTACGTCGCGCAGCTCGGTGTCGAGTCTCGGGTTGAGCTTGTTGGCCGGGTTGGCACGGTGAATGAGGCTACTCTTGCCGCTGCCGGGCAGGCCCAGCACCAGATACCAGGGCATGGCGTAGAGCGCCCCCTTGCCCAGATGGGTATTCAACGCCTGCAGCCAGCGATCGAGGAACAGCGCCTGCCGGTCGATGAGCCCCTTGACCGGGTCCTGTTCCAGCACCACCTCGTGCTGGCGCTCGGCCTTGAGCTGCTGCATCTTGCGCCACACCCGCCAGGAGGCCACCCCCAGCAGCAACCAGAGCCAGAGCAGGGTGAACACCACCCGCCCCCACAGCGGCTCGAACGGTTTGGTGCCGCGCACCTCGAAACGAGGGCCCAGCCACCACACCAGGATGAGGGCGAGCACCCAGAGCACAGCACCGAGCAGGGGCCAGGAGGGTTTCAATTTCGGCAGCTGTTGCCGCAGAAAAGTAAAAATGGTTTTGAACATAAAATGTGATCCAACTCCGACTCAATGACTCATTTCGGCATTCATTTCGACAACGGCGCCGCCAGGCTCTCCAGGCGGTTGACCAGCCCGGGCTCCCAGTGCGACAACCCGAGGCGACTGGCCTCTTGCCACAAGTGTTGATAGTGCTGGCGCGCAAGCGCCTCCATGCCTTCCTGCGCCAACAGCTCCGCCTGCACCAGCAAGGCGTGGAAGCGATCTCTTGGCTCTTTCAACTGCGCAATCCGCTCATCGAGCAGGGCGAGCGCCGCCGCGACCCCCTGCTCGCCGTGGCGCTGGGCGACCTCCTCGGCCAGCCCCGCCTCGCCACTGCCCGCACTGCCGCCCTTGGCCGGTTGCAGCCAGCGGCCGCACTCGGGGGAGAGAAACGGCGAGCCGTCGCTAAAAGCGAGCTCCCGCAGGGCCGGCAGGCGCTGCAGGAAAGCGCCGAGCTCCTCGGCGATCGCCTGGGCCACAGTCCCAAAGCCGAGCTTCTGGGCCACCTCGGCCGAGAGCCTGTGTCCCTCGAACCAGTAAGGCGCCAGGGTCAGGCTCTGCTCGATGCGCTGCCAGAGCCCCTGATCAGGAGCGTTCATGGCGGCGCGGTACTCGTCCACCATGTCCGCCGACATGGGTGCCAGCGGGGTTTTATTGCCCGGCCCACTCATGGGGACCGTCGTGATCCCGGACCAGACGGCGTGACGGCGCAGCCGATAGCCAACCGCAGCATCAGGCTGGCGCTCGATGAGGAGTTCCGCCACCTTGAGCTGGGTCTGGCGCCAGGCGCGATCGTTGGCACTGTCGATGTCGACGCCAGCACTGCTGCCACCGCCGCTGAGTACCATGGCGCTGGCACCGCTGGCGGTCGATGCCACCGAGGCCGGGGGGCCCGCTGCCGCCGCGTCGCTGCTCTGGGGCTGTCCTGCCGCATTCGCCTCGGCCTGTGCCACCTGCTGGCGCTGGGCCCGCTTCAGCCCCATCACCAGCGGGTCGAGCAGCTCTCCTTTGTCGGGACACTGGGCCAGCCAGACCCGCTCCAGTTGCTCGGCCTGGGCCAGCAACTGGGCCAGCTCGGCCGCCGAGGCGCTCTCGCAAATGCGCGGCAGGGCCCCTTCGAAGCGCTTGACGATTTGCACCATCAGCCGCTGTTTCTGGCTGGCATTGCCGGGCCAGGCCAGCAGCCAGTAGGCCTGGATCCAGGCCTCCAGCAGGCTGATCGCAGCCCCCAAGGGAGTCGCCTTGGCCGGGTGCTGCAGGCAGCGCAGCAGCTGGGCCAGCACCCGCATGTCCTTGGTGCGGCTCTCCAGCAAGCCAAGGCAGGCCTCGGCCACCGCATTGAGATCCACCTGGCTGTGAGCGAGGGATCCCAGCTTGACCAGCTCGGTCTCCACGTAGTCCCAGCGCGGCTCGTCAGCCAGCACGGCGCCTCTGATCTGTTCATCCGGCAGGCTGGTGAGCAGGCGTGCACACCAGGGGTGTTGATAGCTCATAGTCCCTCCTACCAGCGGCACTGCTGACGCAGCGGTGCCAGCGCCTCTTTCAGGCCGCTCAGGTCGACCCGCAAGAGGGCGCCGCTGTCGGCCCGCACCTGCAGCTCGCGATGGCCCAGCCAGCGCTTGAGCTCCTCGATGGCCGGCAGACCGCGGCCATATTCCAGCAGCAGACCCTGATCCCGGATAAACCAGCTCTGGGAACCGGCACTCGGCTGACCATCCAGTTCGACCTGCACTTTCTCGCCGCTCCAGGGAGAGTCCAGCCGCAGCCGGATATGAGTGATGCTGTCGACGCAGCCGATGGAGAGCGTCGCCCCGCGCAGTGCCGGGCGGGTCAGGGTTTCACTGCCGCGCGTTTCATCGCTTTGCAAGAGGAAGGGCGCGCTCGCTGGCATGCGGGCCTGCTCCTGGGCCCAGATGGCCTGCCAGGCAGCCGACTTGGGGGCGGCCCCTTCGGCGGCACTGGCCGCGCCATTGCCGATGGCGTCATAGCAGGCGAGCCGCACCAGCGGCGAGGGCTCCTGCCGGCAGGCCTGCCAGCGCGCCATGTCCAGCGGGACCTCGGCCGCACTGGTGGCCAGCAGCAGCGGTAACAAGCCGAGGATGCTCATCAGTTCACCTCCAGTTTCTGGCACTTGTGATCCAGGGTGCGCTTGGGAATGTTGAGGCTCTCGGCCACCAGCATCCGATTGCCCTGGAAGTGGCGCAGCCGCGCCTCGATGACGGAAGCCTCGTACTGCTGCATGGCCCGGCGCAGATCGCGGATGTGGTTGTAGTCGTCCATGGCGCCGGGCAACTCGACGCAGACCCGCTCGCGCAGCTCCGGCGGCAGCGCCTCCAGCCCCACCTCCTCCCCGTGACGGGTATGGGCGCAGGCCACCTCCAGCAGGTTACGCAGCTCGCGCACGTTGCCGGGGAAGTCATAGGTCTGCAGCTGTTTCAAGAACTTGCGCTGCAAGCCGGCGAGCGTCTTGCCATCCTGGGCGGCAAACTGGGCCATGAAGTGCTGGCAGAGCAGCGGCACGTCATCCATGTGCTCGCGCAGGGGGGCGATCAGCAGCAGGCACTGACAGAGGCGGTGGTAGAGGTCCGCCCGAAACTGCCCCTCCTCCACATGGCGGGTGAGCGGCTGATGGGTGGCGGCGATGAGGCGAAAATCGGAGTGATACTCCTGCTCGGCCCCGAGCGGCCGGTAACTGCGGGTTTCCAGCACCCGCAGCAGCTTGGCCTGCATGGCGGCGGGCATGTCCCCCACCTCGTCCAGAAACAGGGTGCCACCGTTGGCCTGGGCCACCAGCCCGGTCTTGTTGGCAAGGGCGCCGGAGAAGGCCCCCTTCTGGTAACCGAACAGCTCGCTCTCGATGAGGTTCTCCGGGATGGCGGCGCAGTTGATGGCGACAAACGGCTTGTTGGCGCGCTCGGAGCACTGGTGCACCAGCCGGGCTACCACCTCCTTGCCACTGCCGGTTTCCCCCTGGATCAGCACGGTCAGCTTGTGTTGGCCGGCCTGATTGATCTGCTCGCGCAGCCCGCGGATCACCGCCGACTGGCCGACCAGCTGATCGCCGAGCAGCTTCTCGTGTTGACGCAGCCGCTCCCCCTCGCCCTTTATCTGGCGCAGGGAGTCGCGCAGTACCCCCTGATCCCGCCGGCTGCGACCGAGATCGCGAATAAGGGTGAGCTGGTTGCAAAAGACCTGGGAGAGCTGGGCCAGCTCGGGGCCGTCGGCCCAGGCCCGCAGCACCTCCCCTTCATCCATCAGGGCCAGCACGGCAAACGGCTTGCCGTTGCCATCCAGCAGCGGATACGCGTGCAGCCCGCACTGCTGGCCAAGGTTGGCCAGCAGTGCGCGAAAACCAGCGTGCTCGATGCGAGCACCGCCGTAGAGGGAGTCCCAGGTGCGGGACTGGGCCTTGTGCAGCACATAGGCAAGGGGGTGGGAAAAATCGTCCACCGCCAGCCCCAGCGCCACTTCCTTCCCCCTGACCCAGCCTTGGCACTCCAGCTGACGGCCGCTCACATCCAGCATGCCGAGCAGCAGCCCCTTGGGCTGGAAGCTGGCATGAAGGGTCGAGCTCCACCAGTGGCACAGGTGCGGCTCATCGCGCTGGGCGGTGAGGGCCAGGGCAAATGCGAGGGCTTGCTCCATACTCAAGCCCCCACCTCGGCCACGAACTGGTGATCAGCCACGGAAAAGTGGACGCGCTTGATGGGGTCACCGGCCGAGAGGCGCTGCAGCAGTTGCAGGGAGACCGGCGGCAGCAGGGCGCCGTCGATGACGGATTCGAGCATGCGGGCACCGTTCTCGCTGCGATTGGCTCGCAGCAGGATCTCTTCCGCCACCTCACCGTCCAGCACCACCTCGGCGCCAAAGCGCTCCTTGAGCAGCTTGACCAGCCGGTTGAGCTTGCCGCCGACGATCTGCACCAGGGTATCGTGACCCAGCGGCAGATAAGGGATCACCTCCATGCGCGCCAGCAGGGCCGGCTTGAAGAAGGCGGCGAGCTCCGGATAGAGGGCATCCAGCAGCACGTCGGGCTGCTCGGCATGGTCGACGATGGTCTGGAAACCGAGGTTGGAAGTGAGGAAGAAGACCACGTTCTTGCAGTCGATGATGCGCCCTTCCCCATCCGCCAGCTCGCCCTTGTCGAACGCCTGATAGAAGAGGTTGAGCACATCCGGGTGCGCTTTTTCCACTTCATCCAGCAGCACCACCGAGTAGGGCTTCTGGCGAATGGCCTCGGTCAGCACGCCCCCCTCGCCGAAACCGACGTAGCCGGGCGGCGAGCCGATGAGACGAGAGACGGTGTGCTTCTCCTGATACTCGGACATGTTGATGGTGGTCAGATACTGGCGACCACCGAACATCAGCTCGGCAATCTGCAGCACGGTTTCGGTCTTGCCGACCCCGCTCGGGCCCACCAGCAGGAAGGCCCCCAGCGGACGGCCGGGACGGCGCAGGTCGGCGCGGGCGGTGAGCAGGTGCTTGTGCAGGTGAGCCACCGCCACATCCTGCCCCTTGATAAGCTCGCCGAGGTATTCCGGCAGACGGGTCACCACATCCAGCTCCCCTTGCGAGATGCGATTGAGGGGCACCCCGGTCCACTCGGCGATGACGGCGGCAATCTGGGTCTTGTCGACGTGAGCGGAGACTAGCACTTCCCCCTGCTGCAGCTCGGTCAGCTCGCGCTCGAGGGTGGCCAGCTGCTCGGCAGCGGCCTGCGGATCGAGCGGCGCATCGGCGAGATCCAGCGCCTCTCTGGCCAGCATCTCATCCTGCTGATCGGCCAGCAGGGCTGCGCGCAGCTCGACAATCTGGTGCACCAGCCCCTGCTGTTGTTGCCACCGGGCCTCCTGCTCGGCCAGCTCTTCACGGCAAGCTTGCTGGGCCGCCTGCAACTCGGCCAAGCGCTCTGCGTTGTCACCAAGACCTATCAGGCTCTGGCGCTCCAGCTGGCGGATCTCCAGCTCGCGCTGGCGCAGCGAGTTTTGCAGGTGGCTGACCGCACGCGGCGGGGTAGTGAGGTTGATGGCCACCCGGGCACAGGCGGTATCGAGCACGTCAATAGCCTTGTCCGGCAGCTGACGGCCGGAGATGTAACGGGCGGAGAGCTGGGCGGCGGCCTGCAGCGCCTCCTCGTCGATCAGCACTCCGTGGGCCTTCTCGTAGATACTGCGCAGGCCGCGCAGGATCACGGTGGCCTCGTCGGCATCGGGCTCACCGACTTTCACCAGCTGGAAGCGGCGCGACAGGGCCGCGTCTTTTTCCACGTATTTCTTGTACTCGCCCCAGGTGGTGGCGGCGATGGTGCGCAGCTCGCCCCGGGCCAGCGCCGGCTTGATGAGGTTGGAGACATCCAGTCCGCCGGCCTGGTTGCCGGCCCCAATCAGGGTGTGCGCCTCGTCGATGAACAGGATGACCGGTTGCACGGCGTCCTTGACCTCCTGCATCACCCCCTTGAAGCGCTTCTCGAACTCCCCCTTGACCGAGGCGCCGGCCTGCATGGCGCCGAGATCCAGGGTCATCAGCTCGACCCCGCGCAGCTTCTCCGGTACCTGACCCGCCACCATGCGCAGGGCCAACCCCTCGATGAGGGCACTTTTACCGACACCGGCCTCCCCCACCACGATGGGGTTGTTCTTGCGACGACGGGAGAGGATGTCGATCATCAGGTCGATTTCGTGATCCCGGCAGAGCACGGGATCCAGGCTGCCCTGGCGGGCCTGCTCGGTCACGTTGACGGTAAAGCGGGCCAGCAGGCTGGCATCGGCCGGCAGGGCGGCCTGGGCCGTCTTGCCGCCGGAGGCGATGGTCACTTGTGTCTCGGCAGACTCCTTGACCCACTCGTCGAACTGCTGGCGCAGCAGCTCGCGATTGACCTTGGCGAGCAGGCGGGTCACCGAGCCCGGCAGGTAGCGCTGGGGGGTCATCAGCAGCACCAGCAGCATGACGCCGCTGCGCAGCTGGACATGTTGCAGCTCGGCGGAGGCGAGCAGCCAGCTGTCTTGCAGCCACTCCACCAGCATGGGCGAGAAGGAGGGGTAACCCTGGCCATAGCTGCTGTCGGCAGCGGACGGTTGCAGCAGGGTCTTGAGCTCTTCCACCTCCACCTCGGCCACCTTCAGGATCTGGCGCACGTCGCTCAGCGGGATCTCCAGCATCTTGAGCAGCAAATGCTCGATGCGGATCTCGGCTCCCTGGTGATTGACGCAGAGGGCTGCAGCCTCCTCCAGCATGTGACGGCAGATGGGGTTGAGTCTTTCCACCAGTACCGGTAGCTCTATACGAATCAAGGCGTGCTCTCCTTAGGTATTTATTTTAATAATTCGCCCAGTTGACGCAGTACGTCCTGGGTCTGGTTATTGAGTTGGTGGTGATATAGGCCAAAGATCAGCGCCAGGATCAGCGCGCCGCCCATGAACAGGCTGCGCAGGGAGACCTGCTTGCGCAGCTGGTAGCGGGAGGCCTGCTGGCCCAGATCGAGGTGAAACACGCTGGGCGCCTCGCCACCGGCCTCGGGGGCCAACTGCTTGTGCAGCTGGCGCACGATGCGCTCGAACTCCCCTTGTCCCTTGCTCATCACCTTGTAACGCCCCTCGAAACCGAGGCACAGACAGAGGTAGATGAACTCCAGAATGTCGCGATAACGCACCGGGTCTTCCTGCAGGCGGGCCAGCAGCACGAACACCTTCTCGCCGCCCCAGGTCTCGTTGTGAAAGCGGGTCAGCAGGGAGTGCTCGGACCATTCGCTCTGGCTGCCCCAGTCGCGGCCCATCACGGCCTCGTCGATGAAGGTGCAGAGGATGTAGCGAAACGACAGCACCACCCCGTTCTCGTAGCCCTGGGCCATCAGCTCCTGTTCGATGGCCTGGATCTCGGTCACCACCCGCTGGTAGAGCTCGGGCACCCGGTCGTAGCGCGACAGCAGGCGCACCCGCTGCACCAGCCCCAGCAAGGGGGTCACCGCATCGATCATCGGGTTGATGCTCTGGCCGCGCAGGCGGAACCAGTAGTCCGAATCCATGTCCAGCTGCTCGGCATGATCGAACAGCAGGTCGCTGAGTTGCTCGTTCTTGATAATGTCCGTGGTCATCTCTGCTTATTCCTTGGTGCGATCACTGGCTGCGAATGGCCCAGAGCTGCATGTCGAGCTCGGGGAAGTCGCCGGCGATGTGGAAGGCAAGGGTGTTGCCCACCGCCAGCATCTGCCAGGCCGGGCTCTGCCGGTCGAGCTGGAAGTAGCTGTAACCGGCGTGATAGGGCAGCTGGCGCGGCGCCACCGGCAGCGGCAGCAGCGGAATGCCGGGCAGTTGCAGGCTGATGAGCTCGCGGATCTTGTCGCTGGAGGCCACCTTGGTCTGCTGCAGCAACTGCTTGCGCAGCTGCTCCTGCGGCATGCGGGCACGCACCGCCAGCACGAAGTCGGCGCTGGTCATCAGCTCGCTCTCGTTGACCATGGCCACCATGATGCCGTACTGGTGCTTGCGCAGCTGGATGGAGACGGCGCGCGGCGACAGCACGGTACTGAGCGCCTGGCGCAGGGCCAGCATCACCGGCTCGAAGCTCACCTGCTGATCGTCGTGCCGATAGGCGGGGAACTCGGGCGGCAGACGGGACTCGTCGGTAAAGGTCATCAGCTCGCCACAGATCTGCACCAGCGCCTCATGCAGCCGCTCGGGGTGCAGGGTGCCAAGGCGCGCCAGATGGGAGAGCTGGGGCTGGGCCCGGTTGAGCAGTTGCAGCATCATGAACTCGGCCACGTCGGCCACCCCCTGCTGACCCGGCGCGGCGATGCGCTGGGAGAGGCTGCGGGCCCGCTCGGCCACGAGGCCGGCGGATTCGCCGAGGAAGCGCTTGAGGGTCGGGATGGCGGAGACGCTGATGCTGCAGGGCATAAAGTTGGGATCCAGCACCAGGCCGCCGTCCGGACGCTTGTCCAGAATGCGGGCGATGGCGAGCGAGGCGTAGGCGCTGCGATCCTCCCGCTCCAGCATCAGCCGCAGGCTGACCCGCCCCACCTCGAGGGAGACCACGTCCCCCCCTTCGCTGTGCAAGTCGCGCACGTCGTGGCGATGGGCTTGCAACCGGGTAGCGACCTGACCGCCCTGATTGACCTCGTTGACGCCGCTCACCGAGAGCGGCAGCGCCAGATAGACCTTCTGGTTGGCCACCGAGGCGTCGGTGACTTCCAGCGGGGTCGGCAGCACGTCGTCATTGGGGATGTTGAACACGGTACCGTCCGGCAGAATGCCGGTGGCCCCCACCAGGGCTATGCGACCAAAGCCCAGGTAGTCCTCGTTGATGGCAAGCGACTGCAAGCCGTAGAAATAGTCGGACAGCGCGCTCAGGCGAGCGTGCAGCGCGTAATCCGAATGTCTTTGTTGTTGCTGGAAGTGCTGAGGCTTGATGAACAGCCCCTCACGCCAGATAACCCGATTTCGACTCGACATGGTTATTCTTCTTCTTTTTGCAGTTCCACTTCATCCAGGCGCAGGTGCACCAGGATTTGATAAGCCGTTCCCTTGCTCTTGATCTTGATGACCTTGCGCCACTCGGCGCTGTCGGGGTCGGCGTAGCGTGCGATCACCCCGATGTAGCGGGTCTTCTCGTCGAGCTTGATGGGGGGCAGGTATTTGAACTGGCCCGGCAGCAGGGTGTAGTCCTGATGGTCCAGGTAGTTCTTGCCAAGGGCCTTCTCCACGTCCGCGGTCACCTGGTCGTAGTCGGTGGCAAGCAGCTTGGAATCCTCCGCCAGCAACACCACCTGAAACTCGATGGGCGCCGCCTCCCCGCTCTCATTGGGATTGACGTCAGGCTCCGCCAGCAGACTCAGCCCCAGGGTAGAGGGCTGATCATTGTTGCTGCCCACCTGGATATCCGGGTTCATGGCCACGTCTGCCATCTTGCCCATGGTGGTACAACCTGCCAGGGCCAGCAGCGCGGCGCCCAGCATCAGCGCTCGTATCATCAAATCAGTCCCTGTTGCTGACGCACGGCCTGGTCATAGGCCTGGGCATACACCTGGTGGAACAGCTTGTCGAACCCCTGCTGGCGGGCGGAGGTGAGCTCGCGGTAGTAGTGCTGGTACATGTCCCAGGCCCAGCCTTCGTCGGCCGTGCCCGGTGCACCGCTGCGGCGGTATTGCTCGAAACGCCCCAGCAGCGCCTGCGGCGAAAACGCCTGCAAGATGCTGTCGAGCGCCGCGCCGATGGCCTGCTGGTTCGCCACGTGGTGGATGCGCACGTTGTGCAGGCTCTCGGCCACCGCCGCCGGTGCGCTCAGGTGGACCGGGCTCTTCTGCTCGGCAAACAGCACCGCCAGGGTCTCGTCATAATCAAGGCCCAGGCGCAGCGGGTTGTCCTCGATGGGACGCAGGTGCTTGTCCGCCAGTGCCGCCTGCTCGTTTTGCAGCTGCAGCAGCCCCTCCACCATGGCCCGCACCGTCTTGCCCATCTCTTCGAGCATGTCGTGGGCCTGCTGGGTGTCCTGCAGTTGCAAGGGTTGGCCCAGGCCACGCATCAGCGGGGTCAGTGCCACGTGGTCGACGCCGTCCAGCGACAGCTGATAATCGGGATGGTTCTCGATGGCGGGCATATCCAGAAATTCTTGGTTCATGGTGTTCTCGACAGCAGAAAAAGGGGCAAGAGGGGGAACGTCCACATCCGGTTGTGAACGCAGTGAAGCCTGCAGGCGACCGTCCGCCAGCGGACCATCCATCAACGGATTGGGCGCTCTGCGCTCCTGCTGCAATGCCAGCAAGGGATCGGCCGCCAGGGTGCGCGGATCGTCAGCCGGTACGACCGGCTCATCGCTGGTCAGCCACTCGTCGAGCTGCTCGGTGGGACGGTTGCCCAGCACCTGTTGCAGGCTCTGCTCGGGGGTGATGGCCCCCAGGTAGGCGCGCAACCGGAACGGGCCGACCACGAGCTCGTCCCCCTGCTCCAGATGCACCTTGCGGGCCCGCCCGATGGGCGAGGTGGCCCCGTTGATATAGGTCTGGCCGCTCAGATCGCACAGGCAGAAGCGACCGTCGTTGAGCTCGATGCGGGCGTGGGCGGGCATGACGGCCCCCAGCCTGTCGCGCAGTTGCCAGTCATCCTGTTCGGAGGCCCCCAGGGTCCCCCCCATCTCGTCGAAGCGGTACTGCACCTGCTGGCTGCCGTCGAGCTGTTCGCTGTTGAGCACCACCAGGGAAAGTTGCTGGTTAAAATCGTCCACAGTTACTCCTGCACTGATTCCTGTAGTTAAATTTTCTGCGCTGCTGATGTCTGCACTCATTCCTGCACGCAGATGGTCACGAACGGATCACTCGGCGGCTGGCCGAGAAAGGTACTCCACCCCAGGCGGGCACTCTGCTCCTCCCCCAGCCTCAACCCCCTCGCCTGCTCCTGGCCGAATCCCAGACGTAGATCCCAGGCCAGCTGATCGCGCAGGATGAAGGAGACGAAGGTCACCAGGGCATGAAAGTGCTCCCCGTTCGGCAGAAAGCCGAGAAACTGGCCAAAGCTCAGGTTGTTGATCTTCAACAAGAACTTGCCGGCACAGTCATTCACCTTGTCACCGATGACAAAATCGCTCCCCAGGGTGGCGCAGGCGCCGCCGAGGCGATTTTGCTGATCCTCATGAATAGGCACCTTGCGCCACTGCCAGGCACTCACCTGCACGTCGGCCAGATCGAAGCAGTGGGCCACCAGACCGGCCACCACCTCGGGGGAGCGGCTGGGGCTGGCCAGCATGCCCGCGTAGGAGAGCATCTTGGCCCGGTTGACCGGCAGGCTCTGGCAGACCGCCTCATTGCCAAGCCCCACCAGGGCGAACATCAGGCGGGAGAAACCATCCTCGCCGTTGTCCTGAAACCGCACGTGGTAGCGATACTTGCGCCAGATCCGGTGCAGCAGGGTCAGCAGACGGTGGTGGAAGAAGTCCAGAAACAGGCCGAGCTTCTGCTCCCCCTGGGCGTACTCCCACGCCAGCGAATCGAGGTAATAGCCGGGCATCGGCGACTGGCTGCCGTGCAGGCCGAGGAAGGCCACCTCCAACTCGTGACGCCCCTGCCCGTCCCGACCAATCTGCAGCACGTCGCTGGTGGGAAACCCCAGGGAGGCGGTCGCCTTGAAGCGGATGTTCTCGTCACCGGGCAGGTAGTCGAGCCCCCGCTCCTGATCGGCACCATCGAGCCGATTGAGCAGCTCAACCAGCTGGAAGAAGTTGAAGCGGGGCGCCTCCCGGGCGGCGCTCACATCAGGGAGTGCTGACCGATCTGGACTGGCCATTGATAGCGCTCCTTGTTGTCGAGATTGACCACCTCAAGCAGGTGGAAGGCGTTGACGCTGGCATAGAGCGAGAAGAAGTGGGCCAGTACGGTACTGAACAGATAGAGCTCCCCTTCGCTGCCAAAGGCGGACTGGCGGATGGAGAGCACCGACTTGAGCCCCCGCACCGGCATGCCGCGCACCAGCCGGTCCACCGGCTTGGTCTCGATCTCCTCGATCCCCGCCAGCCGCTTGCGCGAGGCCTGCTCCGCCTGCTTGTCGTGCAGCGCCGGAAAGTCGTAGGTGCGCAGCACCTGCACCAGGGCATCGCGGCGCAGCAGGGAGACATAGTTGAGCGACAGGTTGGATATCAGCGTCCAGTGCAGACTGCCGTCCAGCGCCGGGCGCAGCGGCCGGGTCGGCCGGATCAGGTTGCGGAAGGTGGCAAACGAGGGCGAGCTGCCGGTCGGTACGCAGACGCTGCCCACCTTGAGACGGGCAGCGCGAGAGCGGTTGGTGCAGGTGAGCGTCACCGAGATGGATTCATCCAGTTCGACCGTGGTGGTTTCATCCCCGCGCACGAATGAGAGGCTGTGCTCGAAGCCATCCCCGCTCACCGCCTCCTTGACCCGCACCCGGTAGTAGAGCGCCAGCCGCTGCTTGGCCCGCTCGATCTGGTGCTGGAAGCTCTCGAACGGCTGATAGATGCGCGGCGTACCGCGGGAGCGGCCGAGGTTCCCCTCGACCCAGCCCTCCACCTGATCCACCGAGAAGATCTCGAAGCTGTCGGCATGGCGATAGCTCGCCTTGAGGGGATACTCCGCCTGACGACCGTTGAGGTTGACCGGCTCGCTGTCGTGCTGGAACAGGTTGATGGCCGGTACACAGTTGAGCATGAAGGAGTCGGGACGGATCTTGAGCTCCGCCGGCAATGGCCGGTCGAAGCAGAAGTGCACCTTGAATTCGCTCACCGGCAGCGGCTGTTTGGGCCACTCGCCACCGGAGAGTTCGAAGAAGAGGAAGCTTTCCGGGAAGCAGAAGTACTCCTGCAGGATCCGGTAGCCGGAATAGACGTTGTTCGGATAGGGCAAGAGCGCGTCATCGCGCTCGAAGCCGACCGACTTGAGGGCTTTGGCCCCTTGGCGAAAGCGCTTGCCGTCGATCTCCAGCTCGATATGGGAGAGCTGGTTGGAGAGCCAGAAGTAGAGTTCATAGGCGGTGTAGCTGTCACCACCAAGGAAGAAGCGCAGCTTGTCCAGCTGCAACTCGCTCAGCGGCAAAGGAGCATGCAGGACGATATCCAGCGAAATGGTAGAGAGATCGTTGCCGCTCTGGGCCGCGATATGACGGATATCGGCCGGATAGACCCAGGTATCGTGACAGGTCTGGAAATGACAGGTCACCTCGTCCAGGGGCAGACTGTCGAGCTGACAACCTTGCCTGACCAGCGCCGGCTGGGCGATGGCGCCCGGAATGACCGAAAACTGCATGATGGTCATGCTGGGCACGGGACGCAGGTAGTTGGGCCAGAGCATGTTAAGCAGACCGTGAGTCAGCTCGGGAAACTCATCCTCAATCTTGGCGCGCAGGTTGCCCGTGAGGAAGGCGAACCCCTCCAGCAGGCGTTCCACGTCCGGATCGGTGTTCTGCTCCGACAGAAAGCGGGTGAGCTCGGGATAGGCGTCGGCAAATTCGCGCCCTTGCAGGCGCAAAAATGCCAGTTCATCCCTGAAGTAATGTTCCAGCGACATTGATCAGACCATGCGGTAATGACGGTGACTGTCCATATGGACGTTGAACGAGGTAACTTGCTCGATATGCTCCAGCCGAACGTGGGCCGTCACCTGAAACGACATCTCAAGTGGACTCGCCTGATAGTCGGGTGAACGAACATCCACATGGATGATCCGTGGTTCATAACGACGGATGCATTGCCGGATCGCCTCCCGGATCCGCCCCTTGATATCCGCACTGCCCTGAGTGGCGTCATTGAGATCAATGACCCCCAGATCGGGTGCACTGCGGCAATTGCCGGGGCGGGTGTTGAGGATCTGGTCGAGCTGCCGTTTGACAGAGTCGACCAGTTCATCAACTTCCGAACGAGGGGAGGAGCCAAGCCCCTCCCCCCGGATGCGATCAAACAGGCTGGCCGCATTTCCTCTATCCCAGGAAGAGAGATGCGGCATCGGGCCTTATTCCTTGTCCAGTCGACCTACCAGAGAGAGCTCGAAGCTCGCCCCCATGTACTTGAAGTGCGGGCGCACGGCCATGGCAACCTGGTACCAGCCCGGCTCCCCTTCCACATCCAGCACCTTGATCTGGGCGGCGCGCAGCGGACGACGGCTACGTACGTCTGCCGGCGGGTTTTCCTGATCGGCAACGTACTGCTTGATCCAGCCATTCAGCTCGCGTTCCAGATCCTGACGCTCCTTCCAGGAACCGATCTGCTCGCGCTGCAGCACTTTGATGTAGTGCGCCAGGCGGTTGATGATGAACATGTAGGGCAGCTGGGTACCCAGCTTGTAGTTGGTTTCCGCTTCTTTGCCTTCCTTGGTGTTCGGGAACACCTTGGGTTTTTGCACCGAGTTGGCGGAGAAGAAGGCGGCGTTGTCGCTGTCCTTGCGCATGGTCAGGGTGATGAAACCCTCTTCCGACAGCTCGTATTCGCGACGGTCGGTGATGAGCACCTCGGTCGGGATCTTCGCCTGCAGCTGACCCATGGCCTCGTAGACGTGCACCGGCAGGTCGTGGATGGCACCACCGCTCTGCGGGCCTATGATGTTCGGGCACCAGCGATACTTGGCGAAACTGTCGGTCAGGGAAGTACCCATCAGGTAGGCGGTGTTGCCCCACAGATAGTGGTCGTGATCCGAGCTGATGTCTTCCTGATAGTTGAAGCCCTTGATGGGGTTTTCGGTCGGGTCGTAGGGCAGACGCGCCAGGAAGCGCGGTGCGGTCAGCCCCAGATAACGGGCATCTTCCGATTCACGCAGGGAGCGCCACTTGGTGTAGGCCGGCCCTTCGAAAACCGATTTCAGATCCTTGATGGAAGGCAGATCGGTAAAGCTGTCGACGCCGAAGAAGGCTGGTGCGACGGAAGAGATAAACGGCGCATGGGCCATGGCACCCACCGCACTGACGTATTGCATCAGCTTGATGTCGGGTGAGCTGTGGGTAAAGGCGTAATCACCGATTACAGCGCCGACGGGCTGGCCACCGAACTGACCGTAGCCAGTCGAGTAGACATGCTTGTAGAGGCCGGACTGGGTGATTTCGGGCGAGAACTCAAAATCTTCCAGCAGCTCTTCTTTGGTGGCATGTAGCACCTGGATCTTGATGTTCTCGCGAAAATCGGTGCGATCCACCAAGAGCTTCAGGGAGCGCCAGGAGGACTCCATCTCCTGCAGCTCTTTGGCATGCAGGATGACGTCCATCTGCTTGCTGAGCTTCTTGTCGAGCTCGACAATCATGCTGTCCACCAGCGCCTTGTTGACTGGCTCGCTGGTGGTACCGCTGTCCAGAATGTTGGCGATCAGGGCTGCAACCCCCTGCTTGGCAACGCTGTAACCTTCATCCACCGGGGTGATACGAGCCTGCGCCATGATTTCGTCCAGCAAGGACGAGGAGGCGGCACCCGCCCCCGCTTGAACCTGTTCTTCGACCAAAGACATGTTTGTTCCTTTCTCGTTCAGTCAATCCAACCCGGCGATCACTCGGCAGGCTTAATCAAATCCAGCTCTTTGAGCAGCTGCTCACGAGCGTCATCACTGGACAGCAGATCCTGCAAACGATTGCGGAAGGCGGGGATATTGCCCAGCGGCCCCTTCAGGGCAACCAAGGCCTCGCGCAGTTCCAGCAGCTTGCGCAGCTCGGGCACTTGCTGTGCCACGCTGTCAGGGGTGAAGTCTTCCAGAGACTGGATCTTGATCGAAACCGGCAGCTCATCCTGGCTGTTTTCTTCCAGACGATTGGGAACGGAAAACTTCAGTTCCAGCGCGGATTCTTTCATGACAGACGAGAAGTTATTCTTGTCGATGGAGACGGTCTGACGCTCCTCGATCGGAGTGTCTTCAGTACGGCCCTTCATATTGCCGACCACCATCATGGTCAACGGAAGCTCTATTTCCGCCTGCTGACCACCGGTTGCCGGTACATATTTGATGTTGATACGTTCTTTGGGCGCAACAGTGCCGCCGTCAATTCCTTTTCCCATGCTCTAAATACCAAGTTAAGGGTCAACCAAGACCCTAAAGCTTATAGCCAACGCCCTTGCCAACAACTGTCAAAAATGACAGTTGACTGAACCACCGATGGATTCAGTGAGAAGTTCATCAGCTGACGATGCGTCTCCGATATACCAAAGCAGAAGCTCTAATAACCAAAAACGCAGTATGCATCTTGTTATCTATACAATCCGATTTTGCCTCTACTCTTTGTTAGAGGTCATATTGGCCTAAGAGCCATTTGCGCCGCATGGTATATGCGTGTGGCACAGATAGTCAATTGATTATTTATCAACGAAGAGGAAATGAAATATAAAAGTAAAGTAAAAACAGACAGTTACAATCAAATCAAGATAGTCGCATGTGACTCTTGAAACTAGACCTCACTCTCGGAAAAATAGATTCCAGAGTCAATAAATTTGAATGTTAGTGATCCATACATCTCACCATGAGCCAGTGCGACAAAGATGGTCGCGACCAGACAAAAATATGTAACAAAAAATGACAATTCAAGAACAAAAAATCCCTTCACCATGCCAAACAATGAAGGGACTGAAGAACATAATATGCACGACGATATCACCAGGATAAGGCGGCTTATATCAAGCGCTCTGGGTCATCGACCGTTCAGGTAGATTGTAAACTCATCATTGTTGACAAAAAATAGACTAACTGTTCAATTTCTTCCCTTGGGAAAGCGCTACAAACCAATGCTGAGCAAGTTTTTGCCCTGCGCTCTTCTCTTTTTCAGTCATACCTTTTTCAAGCTCGTCACGTGCTTCAGAAGCCTCACTATTTCCATCCGTGGCAGCAAGCAGATACCACGCATAAGCATGCAGTCTATTGCGTGGAGCTCCCAACCCCTGCTCTCGCATCATGCCCATGCGGTATTGGGCTGATCGGTGCAGGGCATTGGCGGCCAGCCGATACTGTTTAAGCGCCTGCGGGTAGTCTTCCTTGCCGCCCAATCCCAGCCGTAGCATCTCGCCATAGGCATAGTGAGCATCGACGTTGCCCTGTGCTGCTGCCAAAGCAAAATACTGGCGCGCTGTGACGAGATCCCCTTGCTCTTTCTGCCATTGCGCCAATGCTAGCTGGGCTTCGCTGAATCCCCCTTCTGCGGCACGTGTCAACCAATGTTCTCGCGCGGCGCTATCGCTCTGTTGCAGGCTCAATTGATATTCGGCCTCGTGGGAACCACTGCCTGCTGCCAGCTCCAGCCAATAACGGCCAAGCGCAAGATCCTGGGCAACCAGGTCACCGACCAGGTAGGCTTGTCCCAACCACAGCTGAGCCGATACAGCCCCCGCATTGGCAGCTCGCTGATAGAGGCCGAATGCCTCTTCAGATGGCGCCTTGCGCGCCAGAACCAACAAAGCATCCGGCTGTTGCTGAGCGGCGGCTTTCTCATACCAGCGCAGGGCAAGATCAGGGCGTTTGCTCACCCCTTTCCCCTGTTCATAGCGAGCGCCAAGCTGGAATTGGGCATCACGATTACCTTGTTCGGCGGCTTTCTCCAGCCACTTGACGGCATCTTCATCAGCCCCCGCCTGACCTGCATACCACTGCCCCAGAGCCAACTGGGCATTCGCATGATCGCGCTTGGCAGCTTGTTCGAACCAGTCAAGGCACTCACTGGCCAGCTTGCCCTTGTGCCGTTGCCGGCAGTCCTGACCCAGTTGATAGCTGGCCTCCGAATTGCCCAACTTGGCGGAGCGCTGCCACCACTGCTTGGCCAGTACAGGATTTTTAGGTTCTCCCAACCCCGCCTGATACCAACTTCCCACCTGTAGCGCAGCCTTGCCCCTAATATCGGCATCCGCCGCCAGCGGACCGACTTGATCGGCAGCCTGCTTCATCCAGCGCATCGCCTCGGGATAATCCGGCTTGGCCGCCAGACGGTTGGCTAGCTCATATTGCGCCTTACCCTGGCCCTGCTGGGCAGCTTGAGTCAATTCTGACTCAGAGACATTTACTGGCGATACTGAACAACCAAACATTAACAATGAAACCGCACACAGTAAGTTATTTTTTTTCATAAATAATGCTATGTAATCCATCAATATCCAAAAATAATTTCACACACCACTATTAATAGCTAGCAACTAAAAACCTGTCGGTGTAAAAACCCGCCATTGTGCATACAAACGGAAATAACAGTTAATTAATACTGAGACTAGTCTATAATAATTCACATTGAGACTATACACTCACTATTAATACATAACTCCCCACGCAGAGATATTCTTTCCCCCACTGACAAACCAGTTGACTTCTCAAATGAAACAGAAACTACGCCTAATAAATCATTACTAATTAAAAATAAGTCATCTTCAACTCTCTCAATACAAACCCCACTCAGTATAGTACTTGGCGAACGAACAATCGGCTGCTCAAACATCACATCCAAATTTCGCAACAACACCGCATACTCAATATTAAATGAATTATCTTTTATAGTTGCATTTAATATCTCAGTGTCAACACATGGTACATCAGCATATTTACTGAAGACTGTTGTCGTACAATATATAACTAAACCACCAAGGATAATTTCTAGTTCTCTTTCATACCCTAGAGCGTTGGCTGCTATAACTTTCATTGCATTTTCCCAAAAGACTTTGGATCACTAGGCATCATCGATTGTATTTTCCCATGTCGTAACACAACAACAACACCTTTCGCCTCTTTCTGTGCACCAGGCCTAAAATATATTTTTTTATCATCAGGCAATACTTTTTCAACTCCAGATGAAACAACACTTTTGGCCGACTTAGTGAAAGCTTCAAAACCTTCTACAGATGGACTAAACGTCCCCTCTGGCAAACCAAGTCGCTGCTCAAGAGACGGTATTCTTTCCGGATATTTATCCCAATAATCTACAAAGTGCTTGACGCCTTGGTTGGTTCCATCAGGCAGTGTTCCCCACTCTTTTGCTGAGTCACTCTTAGCTATTGCATCCTTCACTCCAGGACAAACCATCTGGATATTTTGAAGTCCTAACGGGTCAACCCAACCTATAGGATTAGGGGCATACTGATAGTTATTCAGCCCACCGGCCAAGCCTATCGGGTCGGGGGTGATAAATCTACCCGTACCGGGCTGATAGTAGCGGTGGCGGTTATAGTGAAGTCCCGTCTCGGCGTCAAAATACTGCCCCTGGAAACGCAAGGGCGTGGCCACCTCGGCGATCTCTTCGCGCCAGACATTGCCATAGGCTCGATAGCGCACCTGCCAGGCGGTAGTCCCGCTTGTGCGGGTCAGTGCCAATGGTGTACCAAGGTGGTCAAGCTGGTAATGGAATACCTCGGCCTTCTGCCCTTCCCCTTCCAGTTGTGCCAAGGGTTTGAAACTGCCTGGTTCATAGATAAAGCTGCGGTACTGCTCGTCAGTACGGCGCTGATCATCACCGAGCTGATAACTGCTCTCGGCAATCAGGTTGTTGCCCTGCCACAAGAATTCGGTGACCTGCCCGCCTTTTGCTCCACTCACCGTCTTGCGAATGCGACGACCAAAGGCATCGTAGTCATAACAGGCGTTGCTGCCATCGGGCAGCTCGGCCCTCACCAGTTGATGTTGACAGTCGTAGTGATAGCGGGTCACCAGTTGCTGGCCCTTGCCGCGCCGCTCTACTGCCAATCGGCCAAATTCGTCGTACTCGAAGTGACGATCCCCACTCAACAGCAGCCGGTTCCCCTGGGTACGGGCACCATCGAACTGACCACCCGAGCTTTCACCCAGGAGGTTGCCGGCAGGGTCATGCAGGAAGCGCTCGGTCAACTCGCCCCGCACCTCCAGCAAGCGGTCCAGCGGATCGTAGCGGTAGTGCACTTCTCCCTGCACACTGTCATCAATACGTAGCAGGTTGCCCGTTCTGTCATAACCGTAACGCCGCTCGCGGGAGACCTGTTTGCCCCGCTGCAGACGCAATGCCGTCAGGCGCCCCTGCTCGTCATATTCATACTGCTGAGTGAGCGCCCCTTGCTGCCTGCGCAGCTCAAGCCCACCCACCACTTGGTGGCGCGTGAGCTCGGCGCCGTTGAGATCAATTCCGCCAAGCGCGCCGTGCTGATAGTGATAGCCAAGCTGGTTGCCGTCAGGCAGCTGCCAATGTGACCGCCGCCCCATGGCATCGTATTGGAAATAGCTTGAGGCCCACCCCTGATGCTCGGCCACCAGATGGCCGGCGCTATCGTAGTCAAATGCCAGGGGCCAGGCACCATCATCGACCCGGATGAGCTGACCGTGGGAGTCGTACTCAAAGGCGAACTCGCGGCCATCTGGCAGGGATTTTGTCAACAAGCGCCCCATGGGGTCGCGCTCATAGCGAGTGACCAGTTCGGTCTCCTGCTTGCCGAACTCCACCTTTTCGCTCAGACGTCCGTTGAGGTCATAACGATAGGCAGTGGTGCGCCCATCAAAACCGGTTTCCCGTGCCACCAGCCCGTTGGGATGGTAGTGGATACGATGCTGTTCCCCATGCTCGTTCTCAATCTCGCTGAGGAAGAGCTTGGCGTTGTCATAGCGGTATTTGAGCTCGCTGCCATCTGGGTTGATGCGCCGACTCACCAGATGCAGACCGGGGTGATATTCAAAACGTGTCTCACGTCCCTGCTCGTCCCACTGCGCCGTGACCTTGCCATAGGCGTTGTACTCATAGCGGCGAATGCCGCCTCCGGGCAAATGAACGGTACTCAGACGATCGGCCGCGTCCCATTCATAGCGTGTGATTGCGCCACGCGGGTCTTGCCGCACGATCTGGCGGCCCCGCTCATCATAGCGCCAACGGCTTATCCCGCCATCGACCCCTTTCTCTTCGATCAACTGGCCTAGGCGGTTCCACACCAGCTCGGTGCGGCTCCCGTCTGGGTGAACCACAGCGCAGAGCTTGCCCTGGGGGGTATAGTCATAACGGGTTTCGCTCCCCAGAGGATCCCGCCTGGCAATCAGATCGCCTTGCAGGTTGTGCTCGAAACGCCATTCGCGCTCCCCCTGCACTATCTTGCGAACCCGGCCATCCCAGTATTGATAGGCAGTTTGAGTGCCATCGGGAGCCACTTCGAGGGCCAACAGCCCCTCTTCGTCATAGTGATAATGGGTCTCGGCACCCAGCGGATCACGGACCAGCACTTTCTGCCCTTTGGCATTGTAGGCAGACTCGGTAATGGCACCATCCGGATCTCTCTGGCGAACAAGACGCGCCTGACTGTCGTGCTGATACACCTCCTGACTGCCATCGGCATTGATGACCGTCACCTCGCCCTTGTCATCATCCCAGTCATAGATGACATCAAAACCCGCCACATCGCTCCAGTGACGGATGGCTCGGGCGGCCTTACCCTCCCCTTCCCACTCCCAGAAGAAGGCGGCACCGCCAGCCAGACGGCGCTCCACAATAACCCCATCATCACGATAGCGATATTGCTCGCACTCCCCGGTCCCATTCTCGGCCGCTACCAGGTGACCATGGTCATCGTAGTGGTAGTGTTGCAGCGTGGCCTGGGACTGCCAGGCAATGCCATCAAAGCGCTGCAACTCGAGCGCCATGATGTGGTCGCCCTCATAGGTGAGACGAAGGGCCAGCCCCCCTTCGTTTTCCACCCAGGCGGGGCGTCCTTGACGGTCCGCACGCACCGTCAGTCGATTGCCATAGGGATCGGAAAAACCGGTCAGCCGCCCGCTGTCGCCATGCCAAGTGAAATGCAGGAATGGTGAACCGGCCTTGGCTACGATGACCTCATCAGTCTCGTCACCGAGGTAGACCGCCGCCTCCGACAGCAGGTTGGTCGCCATGGGTCTGGCTACCGATGGCAATGGCAGCTCAGTTGCCAAGGACTCCTCATCCCACCAGGTCAGGGTATCGCCGTGACGTTCAAGCCGGTGCGCAAGGGCATGAGTCCAGCCGATCCCCATGCCGCAGGATTGCGAGACGGCGGACGTGCGATAGAGGCGCCCAAAGACAAAGGACAGCAAACCGGGCAGTTCGCCATCTTGCAGGGCCAGCAGTTCTTCCCCGGTCACCATGGAGACCGGGCAGTTGTTTTTGCAGGTTTTGGCTTCAGGTTGATGGGGGCGATTGGCCGGGGTAACCGCCTGTTTGGAGGCATCCGGAGTCTTGTTCACCTGCTTGATCTCGGTGTGCCCCTGGAACCGGCGTTTGGCCGCCGTTCCTTTTTCCACCAACGTTTTGGCATTGCCATCGACCAACTTGAGATCCGCTTTTTTGGCCGGGCTCAACGGCGCCGCCCCCGCGACCAGTACCTTCTTCGCCTTCTGGGCGTGCTGGGCCAAATTGTGCTTTTTGGAGAGATTGACCAAGGAGGTGACTAGTCGCATAACCCGGTCACTGTTCTTGGCCATGGAGGCAGCCTTGGCACCATAGCGCGCCGCGAGGCCAGCTCCTCCGGTCAGCACCACACCGATGATCACATCAATCAGCACCGACGAAATCACCTGAGCACCAAACTCGGTTTGCTGATCAGGGGGCAACATCTTGACCCAGCACACCAAGGCATAGGCATAAAGATAAAGCAGCGCTTCATCTTGCAGTACCAACATGGCAGCTTCCATCTGGGAGGCCCCAGCCTTGGCCATGGCCGCTGCGTCCACTCCGAAGGCGGCCAGCTTTTTGGCGTTGCCTACCGGATCGGCCAGCAGGTTGTAGATGGTTTTAAGATCGTCCCACACCCCGACCAGTGCCTTGCCGATACCGCTTGCTGCCGCCAGAGCATGGCTGCCAAACCCACCACCAGTACCGCTGTAACGAGCCCAAGCAGCCTTGTGCTCACTGTTCCACTCCTTGGTAAGCCATGCCTCCAGGTCTTTTTGAACGGGCACATAAGAGGTGAACAAGGTATCCAGATCGCTCTTCTTCACATTGGGGTAGAAGGTCACTCGATAGGACTTGCCTGGGGTTAGCTTACCGACCTCGGCAATGCCCTTGCCATCCAGGGTTCCCTCCTTGGCTACCGCCTCGCTGACAAATCGTCCGCGCACCAGTTTCCCCGCCTCTACCTTGTACGGGGTATTGCCGATAGGAATAAAACGTACGGATTCAAACAGATGAACCAGGCGCAAGGTGCCGCTTAGCGGGCATTGCGTCACCACGGACTGCGCCTTCTTGCTGTTGGACGATGCCGTGATGGTTTTGTCGCCCACCTTGATGGTCTGCTCCATGTCCATGCTGAGCATGTCGCCCAGAAAGAAACACTCGGCATCCTTGCGATAGGCATTCAGAACGTTGCGATAATCGGCGATCACTTCGTTGAAGACGGCCTGGCCGGCATTGCTCATGCTTGAACCTCGTTGATCAGCGCCGCTTCCAGCGCCGGAAATAGATCGATATCAGGGGATGAATGACGGGAGACAAAGCGAGCAACCTTGCAGCGCAGGTTCGCCTCTGGAAATGACCAGTAGAGCTGACCGTTTTGATCCGCCAATTGCTGCATCAGGTTGTTGACGAGGGGGCCGGTATCCTGCCTCGCCAATGTCGCGGCAATGGCAGGGGGCAGCGCCCACCAGGGAAAAGGACGCGCAGCACGCGGCTCCGTAGGAGCCCATGAGAATGCACGCCCAAGACACCACAAGCTCCGCATCTCAGGCAGCAGTGCAGTCACACCGTCACCAAGCTGATTGACAATGCTCGACAGGTACTTCCCATCCCAATAACGAAAGAAGACCGCATCCCCCTGATGCCAGACCTGGGTCAGTCCCTGCAGATGAGCATAAAGGGAATCGATAGACTGATCGCTTGCAACGAGCCAACCCCAGTCATGCGCATCCGTCGTCTCCGCCCAATCGATGAATGGGCTGTCTTTGTCGAGCATTACCAGATAGGGCATCACAGACAACCAATCATGGTAAGGTGTGCCCAGATATAGCCCTCGTGGTGTGTCTCGACCATCCAGCTGGTAATAATGCTGCAAAGGCGCTGCGTCACTCGCCGCCCCCAGTAAGGCGTAAAGGGGAGCAGATTGCATCTGCACCCATTCCTTCAGTGCTGTGGTCTCAAATTTCACAACCACTCTCCTTGCATTTTTCGCACTCTTCACAGAAAGGGGCGGCACTCTTCATGGTGGCCAGTTGGGCAGGGCTAAGCGGTACTTTGGGTATAGGGGGTACACTGACTCCCAAGGGCCCTAGTGGCGATTTTCCAGACCACCCAGTTCCCGAGCCGGCATTGCCACCCGAGTTCATCTTGATGGTGGGGCCGACCAGAGTGACGCCGCCGCCATCAACCTTGATAAAGCAGCCACCTACCTTGACGGTAATTTCAGAGCCAGCTTCCAACACCACCTTGGCACCGGCTTTTACATGCACTTCCTGCCCCGCCTGGGTGAGCCAGCGCTGACCAAGTTTTTGATGCATGGAGGCATCCACGGTCAGCGAGTAGTCAGCCTTGATATGGTCCCGCTTCTCTCCTTCAACGGTCAGATGATCGTTGCCAAGACTGGGCGGGGCCCCCTCCTCACCCGGTACCTTCCTGACACGGGTCACCCGCTCGTTGTCGATATCCCGATGCTCGTCGTGTTTGATGTGCCAGGCGGCGTCGTTCTCGATAAGCACGTTCAGATCTTTCTGACCGTGGATATAAATCTCTTCCTGCCCCGCCTGGTCTTCAAAGCGCAGTTCGTTGAAACCCTCCCCCTGGTGGGTTTCGGTGCGCAGCACGGTGCGGGTCTTGTTGGCCGGCAGCTCGTAGGGCGGCCGATTGGTGGCGTGGTAGGTACGACCGGTGATGATGGGCTGGTCGGGGTCCCCCTCCAGGAACGAGACAATGACCTCGTGGCCGATGCGCGGGATGGCAATCATGCCGTACTGACCGCCGGCCCAGCCCTGGGAGACTCGCACCCAGCAGGAGCTCTGGTCGTTGCTCGAGCCGTAGCGGTCCCACGGGAATTGCAGCTTGACCCGGCCATGCTCGTCGCAGTAAATCTCCTCCCCCTCGGGACCCACCACCATGGCGATTTGCGGGCCATCCACCATGGGCTTGTGGGGGGCCTCGGGGCTGCCGATGCGTGCTCGCCAGGTAGTGCTCGCTTTCACCACCCCGAATTCGTTGTGATAGACAGTGGGGCCGCTGCCGCCTTCCTCTTCCAGCGCCTGCGGCTGCAAGCCGGTGTGCTGGATGCGCACGATTTGCCAGTCGGTGTTGAGGCTGCCGTTGGGGTGTTCGGTGAGCGAGAAGCTCTGCCCCGGCTGCAAGGCCGCGCAGTTGGACTTAGCCTGGCCCGCCACCGCGTCGTTGCGCAGCGCATCCAGCCGGTGCTGGGCAAAGGCCTTGCCGCTGCCATCCTGCTTGTAGCGACCCGGATAGTCGAAGTGCTGGTAGGTATCGCGCTGGTGTTCGAGCTCTGCGCCCTGTTTCTTGTGGGAGAGACCATAGGCCGGCGTCTTGAAGCTGTAGTCTTTGAGCTCCACATCCGAGGGGCGTACCGCCTCGCGGTAGTGGAACTGGCGGACATAGGGGCCTTGCTCGAGGGAACGATTGCCTAGGTTGAAAAAGAGCTCGGGGCCGGCGGTCAGGGCGGCTGCGTCATCGGCAAACACGATGCGGTGCTTGCCCGCTTCAAACTCGTGGAAGTAGAACATCCCCTCTTCGGCGGCGAGCCGGTTCACGAAATCGAGGTCAGTTTCCCGGTACTGGACGCAGTATTCCCGCTTGGCGTGCTCGTTTTTCAGGGCAAACGCATAGTCGGTGATGCCGTGCTCTTGCAACAGGATGGAGAGGATTTCATCGGACTTTTGCGCCTGAAAGATGCGGGAGTTCTGGCGAAGTGACAGCCGCCACAGCGCCGGCTGTACCATGAGCTGATAGCGGGTGCGGCGAAAACCGCTGTCACCCTGCGCGAAGTCACTGACCACCCCGCACACCCGGCGCTGCGGCTCGCCGTTGTACCACACCATCAGCTCGCACGGCTGGTCCAGCACGGCACCAAAGTCTATGTCGGGCTGGGCACTCGCCAGCTCCAGGCGCAGGCTGAACGGCCGGTTGAGCGCTTCCTCCAGCGCAAACTCGGCCACCACAAAGGTGCTCTCGGGCAGGGCCCCCACCTTGACGGTAAATTGTAATCCTGTGCTGTCTGCCATCGCTGCGCGCCTCTGAGATGTCGTGTAGCCCCATCGGGTGGGACACTGCAAGCCGGGTGAGAGATCCGCCTTCGCCCCGGTTTTTCTGACACCATGGCTACCGCACGCCCTTGACGGCGTGCGGCAAGACGTAAACCCGGATTTTTTCTTGTACCCGCTCACGCCAGGCAAACGGACATAAGAAAAATGAGGGAGAAATAAGCTGACTTGGTTGAAAGCAACGGGCTATGGGTGAGGAAAACAAGGGGCACCGCACGCAGTGCCCCTGATTGGCAAATTACGCCTCGATCGGCGCGCGCCAGTCGTCCGCACCGGAAGTGCCGGCAACTGTGTGTTCCCAATCGATTTTGCGGTAGGCCAGAGAGACCTGGATCAGCTGGGTGAAGTCAGACTTCGCCGGATCCTGGCAGTGCGGCATCTGGCAGTCGATGTCAACGATGGTTGCATCGGTAAGCACGGTAGAGAAGAAGTGCTCCTGCTTGCCCTCGACAGAGGTGCGGTACCACTTCAGGGTCACTTTCGGCAGCATTTCGCCGGACGCCAGCGAGTTGTACATCAGCGGCACGGCCTTGTTCAGCGCAACGGTGAACTTGAACGGTTTGTGGACACGCTGACCCGCAGGCTGACCGGATTGCGGGTCAGTCGGCACGGTCACGACGTGCTGGAACTCTTGTACCAGCATCTCGTCTTCGTGACCTTGCACGAAGATGTTGCCGACGGAGTCAGAGGTGAAGGCACCGGCGGTGATGTTGCCCTGGGTTTTACCTTCGATGCTGATATAACATGGAGTTGGCATGGGTATGCTCCTGATTGGTTGAACGGTAATGACACTCGACCGAATCCGTTAGCAGTGACCATGCCAAACAGTTTTTTCTTTAAAAAACAAACGATTAAAATAAACTCTCACTTGCACAGCCGCCATGCGGCGCAACAAGTTGCGTAGTTGGCACATAAAACCACTATTCCTTGCACAACCAGCACTAATCACTCAATAAATGGCAATCCATTGCGCAAGGCAGAGTTTATATCTATTCCCATCACCAATTACCCAGGGTTCACTCACTGAGCAAGAGGCTCTTTGCCAGTTAAATAGCGGGACACCACAGACTCTCACCGTGGCAAAGATAAACAGAAAGAAGCGCGCCAAGAGGTCTTCGAAAGTCAGGCCTCTTGGCGTCAGAGTAACAAAGAAGAAGAGAAGCAACGTGATGAGCGCACTGCTCAACAAAATGGGGCAGCTTGGCAAGCTTCCTTGCACAAAGCACAGCATCACCCATATAGCCAAGCAACCGACCATCAGGCCGGTTACTTGGATAGTGTGATATGGCTAGCGAGGAAGGAGCATCGCGGGGCAATCTATGACTGCCACTGACTACATGGCTTTGGCTCTATATTCCCTGCCCTTCGCATCGACAGATGTATCACCGGCCAGCAACAAAAAAGCCCGACCAGCAGGTCGGGCTTTTAAAGTGGGCAAGTGGCTCAGAATTGATTCGCGCCATCCCTGACGCTCACCCTGTGGGAGGGCTGTGACCGTCCAGCCGGGCTACCCTGCCCGCAGGTCGAGCCTGGGTCAGAACCGGGCAGGCAGTCTTCAGCCGATAAAGTAAAAGGGCCTATCGCAAGAGAGGCCCTTTTACGTTGTTTGGGTATTATGAGGAGAGGATCATTCGCCACTGCGTGGCTCATCCCTTCGAGGCTGCCTGCGGCCGTTCATCGCAACAAGCTGTTCTGCTCGAACCCGGCGAGGGTTTTCACCTACCCGCTGTGGGCATCAGTTTTACTGTACTCCCAGAAGCAAAAAACCGACCATCAGGTCGGTTTTTCAATTTGTACGCTGGGTCGGGATTGACTCGCGCCATCCATGGCGCTCGCCCTGCGGGCGGCCTCTGGCCGTCCAGGGCCCGAACCGCGCCGCCCGTCACCGAATAAAACAAAAGGGCCTGTCACAAGACAGGCCCTTTTGTTTTATTTGGCGGTGAGGGAGGGATTCGAACCCTCGATACGTTGCCGTATACACACTTTCCAGGCGTGCTCCTTCAGCCACTCGGACACCTCACCAAATTTTGGTCTGTTGTTTAACGTGCTCAGCAAGCACGGTGTTCGCTGCGCCGTTGCGCTGGAACGGGGCGTAATTTAGGGGAAAGCCCCGCCGGCGTCAACGGCTTTTTGCATCAGGCGAACCGTTCGCACATTTAACGCACAAATCAGTGCACAGACTCCGGTGCAACCTGCATTTCCGGCAGATTCAGGAAGCCCAACCGCTCGCATTCGGAGACCACCTCATGGGTGGTGGCGATGGTGCTTTCGACGAACAGCAGGAACTGCTCGACCGAAAGACCGGCCTTGGTGAAGACTGTGTGGCCCACCACCAGACGCGGCAGGTTGTCATCGATGATGTCGAGGAACACCTTGAGCGACGGGTACTGCATGTTGAGACGACCCAATTCGGCCACCAACGGCAGCAAGGCGGAGGGACGCACCTCCAGCTCCGATGAAAACAGCAGCCCTTCCTCTTCGACGAAGATCCGGCTCTCCTGAATGCCTTCGACGGACTGCAGAGAGACAATGTGGATACCGTGGCACTGATCACAGACGTAGTGCTCGATACGAGCCTGCTGCAACCAACGCATTATCATTTCGGAGCTGGGGATATTCATCATTTCCACGACACAATTGGGATCAAGGGGCGCAGTCTAAACCAATTTTCCGGCAACCAAAAGCGCACTGGCCGGATAAGCACATGCCTCGCTTCTTTTTGGCAAGCCGCCTGCATATACTCAGCCCATTCCAGCGCCACACTCGCCCCACAGGGGGCTAAATGACCATCCAAGAAAAGTACCGCCTGCATCTGAAATCCCTCTCGGATGAACTCTTGATCCTGCAAAAGCCCATCCGCATTCTGGATGCCATCAAGTGGCCCCGTCACCTGCAGGCCGACTTTTTGGCCAGTGGAAGACGCACGCTGCCGGCCGTCAACAAAGCCTTCTATGATAGGCTCCCCCTCGGCTTCGATCCCCGCAACAAGTATCTGGAGCTCAAGGAGCTGCGGGACAGGATCCGCCGCCGACTCGGTCCCCAGGACGAGCTTGGTCGCATCCTGCAGGAGACGGTGGATCAATACATGGTGGTCATCGAGATGCTGCGCCAGCGCGGCCAACCGGACTTCCTGCGCTACAGCCAGCTGCTGTACGGTTCGGCCGGCGATCACCTGCGCGGTGATCGCAAGACCCTCAAGGAGCTGGGCGCGAGGCTGTGCGACATCTTCTCCCTGCCCGGCGCCCGCCACCTGGTCCGCCCCTACCCCAAAGAGTTCGAGGGGGAAGCGGCGGTGGCCAAATTGCAGGGCAAGCTGTCGAACTATTTCAGTGACGGCACCGTGCAGGTCAAGCTGAGCGATGGCATCGTCTCGGACGCGGCGGCCGGCGGCGATTACATCAAGCTCAACTCCAACGCCCGCTTCTCCGAGCTGGATCTGCAGGTGCTGGAGGTCCACGAGGGCTGGGTACACGTGGGCACCACCCTCAACGGCCGCCAGCAACCCTATGCCACCTGGCTCAGTGCGGGCTCGCCGCGCATCACCGCCTGTCAGGAGGGGTTGGCGGTGCTGATAGAAACCCTCACCTTCAGCTCCTTCCCGGACCGGGCCAAGCGCATCTCGGATCGGGTGATGGCCATCGACATGGCGGAGCGCGGCGCCGACTTCATCGAGGTGTTCCAGCACTTCGTCGGCCAGGGCACCAGCGAACACGACGCCTACAAGATCACCCAGCGGGTGTTTCGCGGCGGCATGGTCGAGGGGGAGCCTGCTTCACCAAGGATCTCTCCTATGTGAAGGGCTATGTGGAGACGGTCAACTTCATCCGCAGCGCCGTGCTGGAGGGGGTTCCCGAGATCCTGCCCATGCTGTTTGTCGGCAAGGTGACCCTGGACGACATCCCGGTGCTCTATCAGCACTATCTGGAGGGGCTCATCAGTGCGCCCCGTTATCTGCCCCCCATGTTTCGCGATCTCACCGGTCTCTATGTCTGGTTTGGCTTCGCCTCTGGCATGTCGCTGGTGGATATCGGCCGGGTGCAGCAGCACTTTCGCCAGCTGTTCCACCGCCTGCCGGTGGCCGATCCCATCATAGCCCCCGTCGACATCGAGATTGACTGAACCGCCAGCAACAAAAAAGGCGCCAGATTGGCGCCTTTTTCTATCCACTCATCGCAATGAAGAGGGAATTATTTGAAGGCCCGTCCTTCCAGATAGTGTTTGCGGCACAGGGAGACATAACGATCATTGCCGCCGATCTCCACCTGCTCACCATCGCGCATCACTTGCCCTGCTTCATTGACCCGGGAGTTCATGTGCGCCTTGTTGCCACACCAGCAGATGCTTTTCAGCTCCTCGAACTTGTCGGCCAGGCAGAGCAGGTGGTAGGAGCCGGGAAACAGCTCACCGCGAAAATCGGTCTTGAGGCCGTAGGCGATCACCGGAATGTCTTGCTCGTCGACGAGACGGGCCAGCTGATAGACCTGTTCCTTGGTCAGGAACTGGGCTTCATCGACAATGAACACATCGATATGTCGCTCGGCATGGCGGGCTTTTACCATCTCGAACAGATCGCAGCTATCGCTGAACACTTCGACTCTCAGCTCCAACCCTACCCGGGCACTGATCACACCGGCCCCGAAGCGGTCGTCGATGGCGGGTGTCATGGCCAAGGGATGCATGCCCCGCTCCAGATAATTGAAGTGCGCCTGAATGAGCTGGGTCGATTTGCCTGAATTCATGGTGGCAAACTTGTAGTGCAGTGAAGCCATGGTACTGTTCCGAAACTGAATTTATGGGGCGCATGCTAACCAAAGCCCCCAGTAAAACCAAGGGGCCTGGCGGCCCCTTGTATTTTTTATGCGATGGCCAGGGCCGCTTGGGACCTTGCCTTGCGCAAATGGTAGCTGGAGAAGATGACGAACCAGAGTGCACTGACGCTGAAACCTGCCAGCACCGAGTGCATCAGCCCCATCACCAGATAGCCGAGGGCGGCGCCGAAAGCGATGGCCAGAGCATAGGGCAGCTGGGTCATCACGTGGTCGATGTGGTGGCAGCCGGCACCGGTGGCCGACAGGATACTGGTGCTGGAGATGGGCGAGCTGTGATCACCGAACACGGAACCGGCCAGCACGGCGGCCAGCATCGGCAGCATCAGCGTGATGTCACTGGCCGCAGCCATGTCACCGGCCAATGGCAACATGATGCCGAAGGTGCCCCAGCTGGTGCCGGTGGCAAACGCCATGGCGCAGGAGAGGATAAAGACCACGGCAGGCAGCACTTCGATGGGCAGGTTGCCGTTGGCAAGCGATGCCAGGTACTTGCCGGTCTCGACGTCACGCACCACGGAGCCGATGGTCCAGGCAAACAGCAGGATATTGATGGCCGGCAACATGGCCATGACCCCCTGCGGCGCAGCCTTGATCCAGTTCTTGGCACCGAGCTTGAGACGCATGGCCAGACCGATGGAGACCACCAGGCTGCACAGAGCACCATATACCAGGGACGAGCCGACGTTGGTATTCTCGAACGAGCCGAGCACGCTGAACGGCTCGCCATTGGCGGCCAGCACGGCCGCGCCGGAGTCAATCATGAAATAGACGGTGGCCGCGGTCAGGGTCAGGATCGGCAGTACCATGTCGATCATGCCGCCGTTGCTCTCCTCCGGGCTCTCCATGTCTAGGCCGATGGGGCGCCCCTTGGACTCATCCCACAGCTTGCCTTCCAGCGCCCACTGCTCGTGCTGACGCATCGGGCCGATGTCGAGCTGGAACGCGATCACCACCAGCACCATGATCAGGGTAAACACCGCATAGAGGTTCATCGGGATCATCTCGACAAAGGCGGAGATGGGGCTCTGCCCGGTGATGCCGTGAGCCGCCATGATGCCGCCTACCAGGGCGATGATATAAGCCCCCCAGGAAGAGATGGGCATCAGCACGCAGACCGGTGCGGCGGTGGAGTCCAGCAAGTAAGCCAGCTTGGCGCGGGAGATCTGGAAGCGGTCAGTCACCGGACGGCAGATGGCCCCCACCGACAGGCTGTGGAAGAAGTCATCGATGAAGAAGGCAAAGACCATCATGCCGGTCAGCGTCTTGGCCCCCTTGCGGGTCTTGGCGCGCTTGGCGGCCCACTCGGCAAAGGCCCGGGTCGCACCGGAAACGCTCATCAGGCTGATGAGGCCGCCCAGCAGCAGCATGAACAGCAGCATGTTGATGTTGTCACGGTTGAGTGCCCCGTCGACCCAGAAGATCTTGAGCACGGTGTTCAACATGTAATGCAGGGAATCGAGGGGAGAAAACTGGTTCAGCAGCAGACTGCCAGTGACTATGCCCACCCCCAGCGACAGCAGGACGCGACGGGTCAGGATTGCCAGGGCAACGGCCAGCAGGGGCGGAATGATTGACCAACCGGAGTCGGCGTAGTGAATGATGTCCATGATCTCTTTGCACCTAAAGACAGCAGGTGGAGATCTACCGAGAGGATAAAGAAACAAAACCCATGGGGAGGTAATACTCCTCAGCCCCTTCAGGTAGCGCTCCATAGTGGATGACTATGGCAGTCCTGCACCTATTAGATGCAGAACCAGCAGCCCGGTATGATGGCCTGGCCACTTCGGCGCTGACTCCTTTCCTCGTGCATCACAGGCATCACCCTCCGCACAAGTAGTCATAGGCAGCGCGCCTCTACTTAAAGGTATTCGAGGCACATTTTATCGTGCCGGCACGTTATAGCAAGTTTTTTGATTAAATCACCAAATGGCGCGGTTTAAAACGGCATAGTGGTAGTCAAATGGTGCAAAGATTATGATTTTGTCGCTATTTTCATCTATCAAGAACTCAGTCGAGTATGTATGTTGCCAATATTTCTGAATCGGGCCTGAATCCAAAATAGATCACTTAATTTCCACTATGAATTTATTAATTCAGCTGACTTGACTTGATCATAAATGGCCGTATAAATTAGCCAAAATTACTATATCTATTTAATTCACTCTTTTGCTCGCGTGGTGAACACTATGAACGAATTTTTGAAAGTCCTGCTGAATGTCCGTAGCCTGCGTGCCGCTTGCCGTGAGCTGACGCTGGAACAATTGGAAGAAGGTCTGGAAAAGCTTTCCGCTATTGTAAGCGAGCGCCAGCAGGATGAAGCCGCCGAGCGTCAGGCGCGCGAAGAACATCTGCGCAAAATTAACGAATACGCCGAAATGCTGAAAGCCGCCGGCATCGATCCGGCCGAATTGGTTGGTACCGTGGCCGTTGAACCCGCCAAGGCCAGCAAGGGCAAACGAGCTCCCCGCCCGGCCAAATACCGTTATATGGACAACGGCGTGGAAAAAACCTGGACTGGCCAGGGCCGTATGCCTTCCGTGATTGCCAAGGCCGTTGCCGAAGGTAAATCTGTCGAAGAATTTGCCATCTGATAAAGCCGTATCGGCGCAATAAAAAACCTCGCATCGCGAGGTTTTTTATTGTCTGTAGCCTGGCTATCAACCCCGCTCTGCGGCCTTGACCCAGAGCACTTCGGGGGTCGCCGTACAGGCCAGCAGATAGCGTGCAATGGTGAAGAACCAGTCACTCAGCCGGTTCATGTAGGGCAGAATGGCCGGATTGAGCTGCTCGCTGCGGCTCAGGGTCAGCAGCAGACGCTCGCAGCGCCGGGTGAGGGTTCGTACCACATGGGCTTGCGCCGCCGCACGGGAACCACTGGGCAAAATAAAATTGCGCAGCACAGGTAAATTGGCGCTGTAGGCATCAATTTGTTGCTCCAGCCGCAAGGTCCACTCATTATTCACCTGCCAGATGGCTGCTTCCTGAGCGGCGCTGGAAAATGCCAGCTCCCCACCCAGATCGAACAATTCCTGTTGCAATAATAACAAGTCAGCCAATAATCCGGTTTCGGCCGCAGGCACCTCGGCAATAAGAAGACCTATATGAGAATTTAATTCATCAATATAACCATAGGTTTCTACCCGCATATCGTCTTTGGCCAGTTGCAGCCCATCGGCCAGGCGAGTCATGCCCTTGTCACCCTGCCTCGTATATATCCTCATACCGACATCCTGTTAATAATGGGAACAATCATGGATTCAAGCCCGTTGAGCTTGATTTCATAGGCCAGCGCCAGCGTTTGACCCAGTGAGCCGGCGGGAAAACCGGTGCGGGCCAGCCACACCAGATAAGGCTCCGGAATATCGATGATGCGACGTCCCCGATATTTGCCGTATGGCATCTTGTTGGTCAGGGACAACAATACCCGCTCGTCGGACAACCACTCCATCTCAATCGATATCCAGATATTTATGGGTCTGGATGGAGAGCCGCCAATTGCGGGCAATGCAGGTTGCCATCGCCAATTGAGTGGCCCTGGGTTTCTGGCTGATGGGTTGCAGCGCGATCACCACGTTTTCACGCAAGCGGGCGGTGGCCAGCAGCGCATCGAGCTCCTCCACATGGCGTTCGGTAGCCACCGGATGCTTGATCTCGTTGGCCCGCTCGAGAGCAGAGACCAGCACCGGCAGCCCTCCCTTCATATTGATCTTGGGGGATACGGTGACCCAGGTCTGCTCATGGGTCTGGATCTCGCTGGTACCGCTGGTTTCGATCTGCACCTGATAACCCGCCTCAATCAGGGTGGCAGAGAGATCCTGCAGATCATAGAGGCAGGGTTCCCCACCCGTGATCACCACGTGGCGTGCCTGATAACCGAGCTGCTGGAAGCTGGCCAGGATCTGCTCCGTGCTCATCTTGCTCCAGCCATCAGATTCGTTGGAGCAGTCGAGTACCGCCTGTACCCCCACTTCACGAGCAGGATCGACCACCCAGGTATGACGGGTATCGCACCAGGGGCAGCCCACCGGGCAGCCCTGCAGGCGAACGAAGATGGCGGGCAGGCCGGTGAAGACCCCCTCCCCCTGGATGGTCTGGAATATCTCGTTGATTGGGTAGTGCATCTTGGTCACGGCTGGTTGCAAAAGTCGCGGATTATACCCCAAGCATGGCCGAGGCGCAGGTTCAGCATCGGCTTTTCTCGCCCAACCCGGTTTTTTGGTGCAAGCGCGTCGTCACGCCCGCTTTGTCGGCCAGGTACTGCTGCAAGCCGCGACTACGCAGATCGCAGGCAGGACAGGCACCGCAACCGTCGCCGGCAATGCCGTTGTAGCAGGTGAGCGTCTGCTGGCGCACGGTGTCGAGGTGGCCGTAGTGATCCGCCAGTGCCCAGGTCTCGGCCTTGTCGAGCCACATCAGCGGGGTCTCGAAGCGAATGGCGCGGTCCAAGCCCAAGGAGACTGCCTGATTAAGCGCCTTGACGAACTCGTCACGGCAATCGGGGTAACCGGAGAAATCGGTCTCGCACACCCCGGTGATCACGGCCTCGGCCCCCACCTGATAGGCGTAGATGGCGGCCAGGGTGAGGAACAGGATGTTGCGGCCCGGTACGAAGGTATTGGGCAGACCGTTGTCCTGCAGCTCGAAGCTCACCGGGATCTCGTCCCGGGTCAGGGCCGAGATGGCCAGCTCGCCCAGCATGGTCACGTCCATCACCTTGTGGGCGGCGATGCCGAGCTGGCTGGCCAGACGGCGCGCCGTCTCGATCTCTTCCCGATGGCGCTGGCCATAATCGAAGGTGATGGCGTGCACTTCGTCATAACGGGACAAGGCCTGGACCAGGCAGGTGGTGCTGTCTTGACCACCACTGAATACCACGACGGCTTTTTTCACGAATTACTCTCCTCTGGGCAGTTCAACTGCGCCGGCCCTGGGCAAAATCGTGCCACTGCCGGTTCAAATGGGTAAAAAGGGTCATCAGCGGGGCGAAGCGATCGGGCGCCCTCTCCCACTGGGACAACAGATGGTAGCCCGCTTCCAGGGTCGACAGCGCCTCTGGAAACGGCTTCTTGCGAATGGAATATTGCCCCGCGACGGCGTCCAGCTTTATCCGCGGCAGCTGCTGCAACTCAGGGTTGCTGTGCAACATCCGGTAGGCCTTGCGCCAGGTTCCATCGAGCAGCAAAAAACAGACCCGGCGAGCCGGCTCAGCCGCCCCCCTCTCCCGCACCCTGGCAAGCGAGATAGCCTCCTCATCCGGCCACAACAAATAACACTGCAGCGCGGGATCGGCCAGCAAGGCAGCCAGCTCGGGGACGTCGGCCACCTGTTCGCCTACATGCAAGCGGGCCTGCGCCAACGAGGCGGCCAGCAGAATAGCGGTACCCTTGGGATGCCCGACTTCACTTGGATGCTGCAAAATATGGAGAGGGGCGCGATGCGGCACCTGCCGAATATAATCACACAGACAGGCTTTGAGGGCTCTGGTGCAACGTGTACAGTAGCGGCTCTTGTTGTCGTCGGACTGTTTCATGTTGTCAGAAAAATCAGGATTGCTCTGGGTCATCACGCTTTCACTCGCCAGTTTGCTGCTCTTTTTCATCGTGCCGAATCACCAGCTCTCCTTCGATCGCACCCTGATAGCCCAGGGTGAAGGGTGGCGCATCATAACAGGCAATGTGGCCCACACCAATCTGTGGCACCTGCTGCTCAATCTGAGCGGGTTGTGGGTACTTTACAGCCTGTTTCGCGAATACCTGACCGGTTTTAGGCTGCCGCTGCTGCTGTTGCTGCTCGGCTCCGCCGTCGGGCTCGGTATCTGGTGGTGGTGTCCGCAGACTCAATGGTACATGGGATTGTCGGGCGCGCTGCACGGCCTGTTCGTCTGGGGGACGCTGCAGGATATCCACTATCGCCGCTACTCCGGCTGGCTGATGCTGGCAGGGGTGGCGATCAAGCTCGGGGTGGACTTCTACAGTGCGGGGGAAAGCCCGGTGTCCGCCCTCATCGGCGCCAGGGTACACATTGAATCACATCTGATTGGCTCGGGCGCCGGCCTGCTGCTCGGCCTGCTCCCGATCACCCTGCGCGAGCCCGCTCCCAAGGAGTGAGCCGCCCCTGATGCAATGCCGGCCCCATCGGGCCGGCATCCTGTCCATTATCGATTTGCCAGCTCTGTATTGATGCCTGCCAGCATAGCGGCAGGATCGGCCGCCTGGGTGATGGGGCGGCCAATTACCAGATAGTCGGCCCCCGCCTCCACCGCCGCCAGCGGTGTCATGACTCGGCGTTGATCGCCGGCTGCCGAGCCAGCGGGACGGATCCCCGGCGTCACCAGCTTGAAGTCGGCACCGAGCAGCGCCTTCAATTCACGCGCCTCTTCGGCGGAGCAGACCACCCCATCGAGCCCCGCCTCCTTGGTCAATTTGGCCAACCGGATCACCTGCTCGGCCGGGCCGACAGTGAGCCCCAGCGGCGCCATGTCGGCCTGCTCCATGCTGGTCAGCACGGTCACCCCGATAAGCAGCGGCGCCTTGTCGCCATAAGGCAGCAACGCCTCCTTGGCGGCCCGCATCATCCGCTCGCCACCGCTGGCGTGCACGTTCACCATCCAGACGCCGAGCTCGGCACTGGCGGCCACCGCCTTGGCGACGGTGTTGGGAATGTCGTGAAACTTCAGATCCAGAAAGACATCAAATCCCTTGGCAACCAGCTGACGCACGAACTGGGGGCCAAACAGGGTAAACATCTCCTTGCCTACCTTGAGACGGCACTGGGCCGGGGAGATACGTTCAATGAAGGCGAAGGCATCGGCCTCGCGCTGATAATCCAGCGCAACCAGTACTTTGGGATCTAGCATCTCACTTCCTATCGATGGTTATTCGCCGCCCGGAGCTTGGCCCCGGCTCGACCTGAAAACACCAGGCCGCAGGGGCCTGGCTCATGATCTTGTGGTGACTCTTACTCCCCGTCCAGGCCGCGGATCGGCTTGATGGACCCCCACTGGCGGCAGGAGGGACACTGCCAGAACAGGGAGTGGGTGGCAAAACCGCACTGCCGGCACTTGTGGGTGGATTTGATCTTGATCTGCTCGCCAACCAGCTGCTGCAAGAGCTCAAGGCTCTCCTTGGCGGGGCCCTCCTCAGCGCTTGCCAGCTGGAAGCCCACCAGCTGATAGAAGCCCTTCATGGAGGGATGACGGCGCAATTGGCGCAGCACCAGCGCACGGGCCTGACTCAGGCCGTCGCGCTCCTCCACCAGCTTGGCCAGTGCCAGGGTCACGCTGACGCCGGCATGATCCTCCACCGCCTGCTCCAGCAGGGGGATGAGATCGTGGGCACGACCCAGCCGCTGATAGCACTCGTTGAGGGAGGGAATGGCTTCGGAGGCAAAGTCGATATCCTGCTCGAACACCCTCAAGAGATCCTTGCTGGCCTGCTCGAACTCCCCTGCTGCCATGGCCAGTTCTGCCAGACGCAGGCTGGCACGGGCACAGGCGGGGTTGACGCTGAGCGCCCGCTTGAGCTTGGCAAGCCCGGCGGGGTTGTCCCCTTCACGTAAGGCGCTCTCTGCCTGCTCGCAGTAAAAATGGGAAATGGGTTCGGCCAGTTTCTTGCCCTGAAACTTCTGCAGCCGTACTGCCACGTCGATGGCCTTGTCCCAATCCCGCAGTTGCTGATGAATGATCAACAACTGGGCCAGCGCAGTCTCTTCATAGTCGCTGTCATCGCACAGCTCGTTCCAGAGCGCCTCTGCCCTGTCCAGCAGGCCGGCAGCAAGAAAGTCGCGCGCCAGCTCCTGCAACGCCAGCTGGCGCTGTTCCCGGGTCAGCTGGCGGGTGACCAGGTTCTGGTGGATCTTGATGGCACGATCAACCTCGCCACGCTGGCGAAACAGGTTGCCAAGGGAGAGGTGAGTTTCGATGGTTTCGCTGTCCACTTCCAGCAGCTGGATAAAGAGATCCACCGCCTTGTCTGATTCATCGGACAACAAATAATTGAGACCCGCCACGTACTGGCGGGAAAACTGGTTACTCTGTTTCTGGGTGTCCTGGCGAACACTCCTGCGCCCCATGTACCAGCCGTAGCCGGCAGCAATGGGCAACAGCAGGAAAAGCAGTTCAAGCATCGAGGGACATTATTCCTTGGCAGCCGACCGAGCCAGCTCCAACTCGCGGGATTGACGGCGCATGGTGCGATTGAGGGTGCGATTCTGCATCTTCAGACGCAGGAACAAGAGACCGAATACCAGCCAGCCCAGCAGGAAGCCACCACCAAAAAAGAATCCCAGCAACATGGAGAGTGAAAACTCGCCCTGGGCAATCAGATAGTTGAACTGCACCAGCTGGCCATTTTGCGAACCGACGGCCAGGGTCAGAATAAACACCAGCACCAGTGGAATGAGGGCCAAGATACGCTTCATAGGAGCTCCCTGTCAGTATCTAATGAAAGGCTGATTATCCTTAAAATCACCGGCAGACTCTAGAGCGAATGGGAAAAGACTTGGAGAAACCGGACAATTGCCACAAGGCAAACCATAAAAACAAAAAAGGCATACCCAAGTATGCCATTTTCTGCATTATTCAGCGATGTTCACTCGCTCGCGTAACTCTTTGCCAGGTTTGAAATGGGGAACATATTTCCCGGTCAATTCAACCTTGTCCCCGGTTTTGGGGTTGCGGCCCACGCGGGGGGCACGATAGTGCAGTGAAAAACTTCCAAATCCGCGGATTTCAATCCGGTCGCCGTTTTGCAAAGTCGATGCCATCTGCTCAAGGATCTCCTTGATGGCAGCTTCGACATCCTTGGCCGGCATATGCATGCGGCTGGCAGCCAATTGTTCGATGAGATCTGATTTGGTCATAACGTTAAATCTCCTTCCCCGATCACATGCAATATTCATTACGCCAATGATAAAAAAGGGCGGCGTGACACGCCGCCCTTTTCTTGCATCAAGGATTATTCACCCTTGGCGGCTTTGAACGCTTCAGCCATGGCATTGCTGAACACAACTTCTTCTTGTTGGTTCAGGCTGTCGATAGCAACACGCTCATCAGCCTCGTCCTTAGCGCGGACAGACAGGCTTACAGTGCGGTTCTTGCGATCAACGCCCATGAACTTGGCTTCAACTTCGTCACCAACAGACAGCACCAGAGTGGCGTCTTCTACGCGGTCACGAGCAGCGTCGGAGGCACGCAGGTAGCCTTCTACGCCGTCAGCCAGTTCGATCACGGCACCCTTGGCATCAACCTCGGTAACCTTACCCTTCACAATAGCACCTTTCTTGTTGTCAGACAGGTACTTATTGAACGGGTCTTCTTCGATCTGCTTGACGCCCAGGGAGATGCGCTCGCGCTCCGGGTCCACTTGCAGAACAACGGCTTCGATCTCGTCGCCCTTCTTGAATTCACGCACGGCTTCTTCGCCCTGGTTGTTCCAGGAGATGTCAGACAGGTGAACCAGGCCGTCGATGCCGCCATCCAGACCGATGAAGATACCGAAGTCAGTGATGGACTTGATCTTGCCGGAAACACGGTCGCCCTTGGCGTGAGTTTCGGCAAACAGCTGCCACGGGTTGGATTTGCACTGCTTCAGACCCAGGGAGATACGACGACGCTCTTCGTCGATGTCCAGAACCATCACGTCAACCACGTCGCCAACGTTAACAACCTTGGACGGGTGGATGTTCTTGTTGGTCCAATCCATCTCGGATACGTGTACCAGGCCTTCCACGCCTTCTTCGATTTCAACGAAGCAGCCGTAGTCGGTCAGGTTGGTCACGCGGCCAGACAGACGGGTAGTCTCCGGGTAACGCTTGGCGATAGCAACCCAGGGATCTTCGCCCAGCTGCTTCAGACCCAGGGATACACGGGTACGCTCGCGGTCGAACTTCAGAACCTTGACTGCGATCTCGTCGCCAACGTTGACGATTTCGGAAGGATGCTTAACGCGCTTCCACGCCATGTCGGTGATGTGCAGCAGGCCGTCAACACCGCCCAGATCTACGAATGCACCGTAGTCGGTCAGGTTCTTGACGATACCCTTAACTTCTTGACCTTCTTGCAGGTTAGCCAGCAGGCTTTCGCGCTCGGAGGTGTTCTCGGTCTCGATCACGGCACGACGGGAAACAACAACGTTGTTGCGCTTCTGGTCCAGCTTGATGACTTTGAACTCGAGTTCTTTGTTTTCCAGGTGAGCGGTGTCACGGATCGGACGCACGTCAACCAGAGAACCCGGCAGGAAGGCACGGATGCCGTTCAGTTCAACGGTGAAACCACCCTTGACCTTGCCGTTGATGATACCGATAACGGTAGCTTGCTCTTCGTAAGCTTTTTCAAGCTGCAGCCAGGCTTCGTGGCGCTTGGCTTTTTCACGGGACAGCTTGGTTTCGCCGAAACCATCTTCGATAGAGTCCAGAGCCACGTCAACGGAGTCGCCTACGTTGATTTCCAGCTCGCCCATGGCGTTCTTGAATTCTTCAGCCGGGATAGCGGACTCGGATTTCAGACCGGCGTCAACCAGAACGAAACCATTTTCGATAGCAACGACAGTACCCTTGACGATGGAACCTTGACGGGTTTCAACGGCGTTCAGGGACTCTTCAAAGAGTTGAGCAAAAGATTCGATCATTGTTTATGTCACAAATGAAACATCCACTTGCAATCCGGCACAAGCGGGGTTGTTTTAAATTATCTGCGCCATCCATGGTGCAGACGACTGATATCAGTTTGTACTGACATCACCAAGTTGTTGCTCTGCATAGGCAAGCACCGTTACCAGCACTTCGTCTATGGACATGGCAGTTGAATCCACCACGAGAGCATCTTCTGCCGGTTTAAGGGGGGCAACGGCGCGATTTCTGTCGCGATCGTCGCGTTCCCGAATCTCGGTTAAAAGACGCTCAAAGTTAACATCAAAGCCCTTATCTTGCAACTGCTTATAGCGGCGCTGGGCCCGTTCTTCGGCGCTGGCGTCGAGGAAAATCTTCACCTCGGCTTCCGGGAAAACCACGGTGCCCATGTCACGACCGTCGGCGATGAGGCCGGGGGCTTGGCGAAATGCTCGCTGACGACGCAACAGGGCTTCGCGCACCCGCGGGAAGGCGGCAATCTTGCTTGCGGCATTGCCCACTTCCTCGGTACGGATGGTACGGGAGACATCCTCCCCTTCCAACACGACCTTCACCTGCTCGGCATCGACCTGAAACTGCACGTCCAGATTGGCGGCCAGGGGAACCAGCGCAGCTTCGGCATCGAGCTCTACATCGTGATGCAGGGCGGCCAGGGCCAGCACCCGATAGATGGCGCCGGAATCGAGCAGGTGCCAACCCAGTTTTTCAGCCAGCAACTGACACAGGGTGCCCTTGCCTGCACCACTCGGGCCATCAATTGTCATCACGGGGGCCATCTGCGGCATAACGTCTCTCCTGCACACTTGTTGCACACATCCCGGGAGGGATGGGGTAATGGGCGCCGATTATACCCAAATGTGCCGAGCCTGGCAGTCGTCGTGGCACACATTTGCGCAAAACCAGTCGCAACTGTCCTCTTTGTGTACCACCAGGCAAACCATTAAGTTGTGCAAGGTTTTGTTCTTATGGTTGTTCCGCACAAGGCGCGCTAAACTGGCCGCCCTTTTTTAAGCAGCTGTAGTAAGGAGCAACCTATGAGCAGCGTTACCCTCGTGGCTAAATCCAAGTTGCCGACCCCTTGGGGCACTTTCACGCTGGTAGGCTTTCAGGAAACCGGCACCGGCAAGGATCACGCCGCACTGGTGATGGGCGATATCACGGGCGATGAGCCGGTGCTGGGCCGCATTCACTCCGAGTGCCTGACCGGCGATGCCCTGTTCAGTCTGCGTTGCGACTGCGGCTTCCAGCTGCAGGCTGCATTGGAAAACATCGCCAAGGCAGGCCGCGGTGTCTTGCTGTACGTGCGTCAGGAAGGGCGCGGCATCGGCCTGCTCAACAAGATCCGGGCCTATCATCTGCAGGATCAAGGCGCCGACACCGTCGAGGCCAACGTGGCGCTCGGCTTTGCCGCCGACATGCGCGACTACACCATCTGCGCCGACATGCTCAAGCAGCTGGAGGTGAAATCCCTCAAGTTGATGACCAACAACCCGCGCAAGATGAAGGCGATGGAATCCTTCGGTATTCCGGTGGCGGAACGGGTGCCCCTGCAGGAAGGACGCAATCCCCACAACGAGTTCTACCTCTCGACCAAGGCCAACAAGCTGGATCACATGTTCAAGAAGTGATCCCGCCTCGCCGCTCATCGCCATGAAAAACGCCTCCCATCGGGAGGCGTTTTTTGTTGCTCTCGTATCGCCGCAGCGCTAGCGGATGGGCAGCTCGATATCGGCAAACATGGCATCTACATCGTCACTGGAGCGCAGCGCGATGGCACGCTCCACCACGTCCCGGGTCAGATGGGGGGCAAAACGGGTCATGAAGTCATACATGTAGGTACGCAGGAAAGAGCCCTTGCGAAAGCCGATCTTGGTGGTGCTGTGGGCAAACAGGTGGCTGGCATCGAGCGCCACCAGATCGGTATCGACCTGGGGATCCAGCGCCATGGTCGCCATTACGCCAATCCCCACCCCCAACCGGACATAGGTCTTGATCACGTCCGCATCGGTGGCAGTGAAGACGATGTTGGGCTCAAAACCGGCCCGGTTGAAGGCGGTGTCGAGTTCGGAGCGGCCGGTAAAGCCGAACACATAGGTCACCAGCGGGAAGCGGGCGATGTCGGCGATGGAGAGGTTGCCAACCTGGGTCAGCGGGTGACCCTTGGGCACGATCACGCTGCGGTTCCAGTGGTAGCAGGGCAGCATGATGAGATCTTCATACAGGTGCAGCGCCTCGGTGGCGATAGCAAAGTCGGCCTGGCCCTTGACCACGGCTTCGCTGATCTGGGTCGGCGTGCCCTGGTGCATGTGCAAGGAGACCTTGGGAAAGCGCTTGATGAAGCCCTTGATCACGTCAGGCAGCGCATAACGGGCCTGGGTGTGGGTGGTCGCAATGTGGAGCGTGCCCTGCTCGGGGTGAGTGTGCTGACTCGCCACCGACTTGATGCTCTCCACCTTGCCCAGGATCTCGTTGGCAATCTTGATCACGTCCCGTCCAGCCGGGGTGATCTGGGTCAGATGTTTGCCGCTGCGCTCGAAAATCTGGATCCCCAGCTCATCTTCCAGCATGCGCACCTGTTTGCTGATCCCTGGCTGAGAGGTGTAGAGGCTCTCTGCCGTTGCCGACACGTTCAGTCTGTGGTTGGCAACCTCAACGATATAACGCAATTGTTGGAGTTTCATGATGTTAGGCTCTAAAGGCGACTTGAACTAATACTAACAAACTTTTGCCTGATAGCCCTTCCTTCTTGGCCATTTATGGTTGTGCCTGCGCCAGCAAAAAATCCCGCAAGGCACGGTTGGCCATGGAGAGCGGATCCCCTCGCCGCCACGCCACGCAGAGATCGAGGAAGATCGGGGGGGCAAACGGGATCCCGGTCAGGGCAGGCTCTTCGTCCAGCGCCATCCGCAAGAAGGTGGTCACCGCAAAGCCCTGCTTCACCACCGCCTTGAGCAGCGGGATGAGGTTGCTCTCAAAGGCGATATCAGGCTCACAGCCCAGCCCCTGGGCCAGCGCTTCCATGTGCTCGCGGTGATAGAAGCCGCGGCGAAACATCGCCAGCTCCTGGCTGAAGAACTCGCTCAGCGACACACTCCGGGCCTGGCGCAGCGGATGCTCCTCCCCCACCACCATCAACATCTCTTCACGCAGCAGTTGGGCCCCTTCCAGCGCTGGCGGCAGATCGCTGGTGATGAGGATGGCAAGATCCAGCGAGCCGTCCACCATGCGGCTCAATAGCTCGCGAGTGCCCGCCTCCTCCACCCGGATCTTGAGGCCGGGGTAGCGATGCTTGAAGGCCATCAGGATCGGCGGAAAGTAATAAGAGCCCATCATGTAGGGGATGCCGATGCGCACTTCTCCGCGCTCCAGCCCCTTGAGCTCGGCCATCTCGGCTTCGGCCTGATGCATCTGGCGCAGCAGGCGCTCGGCATGGCGGCAGAGCACCTCCCCTTCCGGGGTGAGCCGCACGTTGCGATCCTGGCGGTCGAACAAGCGCAGCTCGAGCTGCTGCTCCAGCTTGGCGATGGCCATGCTGATGGCGGGCTGCGCCACGTGCAACCCGTTGGCCGCCTTGGTAAAGGAGCCGGCATCCCGCACCGCCAGCAGATAGGTGAGCTGTTTCAGATCCATATCAATTCAATTTATCAGATGGATAACTTAAATATATTATATTTATGTTCTGGCGCGCACTAACCTGCAACAAAGCTGTCAGGACAATTGCATATGATCGAAGTCGGTAGTCGTGAATGGATCCGCGCCACCCTGGCCCTCAGCCTGGGCTCCTTCCTGGTGTTTCTCAATCTCTATCAAACCCACCCGCTGCTGCCGCTGCTAGCCGAGGTGTTTTCCGTCAGCTCGCTATCGGCCGGCTGGACCCTGGCCGGTTGCACCGCAGGGCTCGCCGCCTCGCTGCTCGTCTGCGCCCGGCTGGCGGATCGCTTCGGCCGGCGCCGGATCATGCTGTGGAGTCTGGCCGGTGCCATCCTGCTCTCCCTGCTCATCAGCCTGGTCAGTCAGTTTGAACAGCTACTGTTGCTGCGGATCCTGCAGGGGGTCCTGCTGGCGGGGCTGCCCGCCACTGCCATCGCCTACATGGGGGAAGAGTTCAGCAAGCGGGCCCTGCTCTCCGCCGTCGGGGTCTACATCGCTGCCAACTCACTGGGGGGCATCGCCGGCCGGGTGGTCGGCGGTCTGCTGGCCGGCTGGTTTGGCGACTGGCAGCACACTTTTCTCGGCATCGGCCTCATCAGCCTGGCGCTGCTGCCCCTCGTCATCTGGCTGCTGCCGCCCCAAACCCGTTTCGTGCCCGTCATCGCCAAGCCGGGCCAGTTTCGCCAGGCCATCGCCAGCCACCTCGGCAATCCGCTGCTGGTGGGGGCCTACCTCATCGGCGGCCTCAACTTCATGGTGTTTCTGAACCAATACAGCTACCTCACCTTCCTGCTGGCCAGCCCCCCTTCTCCTTGCCTACCCAGTGGCTCGGCATGCTGTTTCTGACCTATCTGTCGGGGACGGTGGCCTCCTCCCTCAGCGGCCGCTGCGCCCATCGCTGGGGGGCACAGCGCCTGTTGCTGGTCGGAATAGCCCTGATGGCACTCGGCAGCGCCTTACTGCTGGGCGGCTCGCTCGGCGCCATCCTCTCAGGCCTGCTCATCTCGAGTTTCGGCTTTTTCCTTGCCCACGCCTGCGCCAGCGCCTGGGTCGGCCAACACGTGGAGCACAACCGGGCGCTCGCCTCATCGCTCTATCTGGTGGGTTACTATATGGGGGCCAGTCTGGGCGGGCTCTATCTGCACCCCTTTTGGGAGCAGGGGGGGCTCGGGGGATTGGTGCTCGGCATCGAGCTGGTACTGGTCATCACGGCGGGGTTGAGCCTCTGGCTCGGCCACTTGAAGGGGCGCCCCGCCCGCCCCCGCATCTGCCATCCCTGATGCTATCTCGGCTATGAGACGGGGCCGGTCAAGCTACCCCGTCGCATCAAACCTAGTCGTAGTAGCCGGCAGGCACCGGCACCACGGCGCCGCTCACCAGTTCTTCCTCGATCACCTCGGCCAAGGTGCGCAGATGGAATTTGATCTGCCCCGAGGCCAGCATCACCGCCACGTCAGGATTGCGCTCATCGCGCAGGTTGCCGGTTTTGAAGGGCACCTCGGGATGGGCCGCCAGCAAGGCGTCCAGCGAAGGCACCACCAGTTCGATATGTTCCAGCCCCGCCTGGTGGCTGCGACCCGGTTTGGGCGCCGCCAGCTCGATGCAGGGCACGATGCCGTGGGTGTGGGGCACCGGTTGATGCAGGCGGTAGGTGGCGATGGGCCGTCCGCCGATCATCCCCTCCACCAGCAGGTCACCATGGCTTGCCAGTTGTGCCTTCAGGGTCTGGTACTCCAGCAGGGTGGCGGCCCGGTAGCAGAGGTGGTCGACCTCGATGGCGGCGGGATGGATGGCGAGGGCTTCCAGCTCGGTCAACAGCTGGCAAACAAATGGGGCCATCGGCCCCAGTGTGGTATCGAGTGAGTGCGACATAATCACCATTTCTTCTTGGGTTGGAACAGGACGTCCAGCTCGTCCGCCTCTTTGTCCTTGATGCTTTGCAGCTCTTTCTCGCTGTGCTCTTGCAGGTGGGCATCGAGTCCGGCCAAGCCCTGCCGCATGTCCTCTTCACGAGCCATCAGGTAGGGATCCTTGTCGGTGACGCTGGCCAGGGCCGAGAGCCCCTTGGTGTAGAGCTGCCGGCAGGTGCCGAACTGCCCCTGGATCTGGGCATCCATGGCCCGTTTCACCAGGTTGGCGATGTTGACCTTGAGCTGCATCAGCTCGAGGCGGCGATCCTCTTGGGCAAAGCCTTGCGGATCTATCTTGCCTTTGTTGTGTTCAACCCGCAGCACAGCCCGCATCTTCTTGACCAGCTGCAACATCTGAATAGCCTGACGATCCGACTCCGGGGTCTTGAAGTGCCCTTCATCCTGGCTGTTGTAGTTCTCCTGCACGTTCTTGATCTGGGTCTGCACGTCGGCAATGCGCTGCTTGAGCTGGCCGCTTGGCATCACCAGGGCGATGGCACGATAGGCATCGAGGATCCGGTGCTGCAGCAGCAACACTATGTTCTTGGAGAAGGGCACCAGGTTGACGTTGAGCAGCATCTCTTCGGTTTCATCCACCACCGACTTGTGGCGGGCGATGGCGTGACGCTTGTCTGCCTCTGCCTTCTGTTTATATTGCTGCACCACGTTATAGGCGATGACCAGAAACAGGAGTGCGCCAATAGACAGCAATACCAGGGTTAAAATCATAGGAAGTCCAAACTCCTGTCCCAATCCAATTGCGTGATCCTACAACAGCTTACCTAGTTAAGGTAGTCCGCAGCGCAGGGCTTGCCCCCGATTTGTTGTGCCCAGACGGGCAGGAGCATCAGGGAAAGCCAGGATCACGCGGCGCTGGCGACACCGCCATTACCCCTTAGTATCGCCCATCGGGCCCATTACTTGAGGTTGAACCCCCTGGATCGCAGGAAATCCTGCATGAAGGGGCGCGCCTCCTTGCCCAGGATGCCCCGGATCTGGCCGCTCCAGCTCTGCTGCTTGTTGTTGCTGCTGCGGGATTGGTAGTAAGCCTCGATCTGCTGGTCGTAGCCGGCAAGCAGATCCCGATCCAGTTCGGTCTGATAGCGGTTTTCATGCACAACCAAAGCCCGAGGCAGGCGGGGTTTCTGCTCGGGTGCCTGGGCGGGGTGGCCGAGACAGAGGCCGAACAGCGGGATCACCTGATGTGGCAGCCCCACCGCCTCGCTCACGGCGGCCGGATTGTTGCGGATCCCGCCGATATAGACGCCGCCAAGTCCCATGGATTGGGCTGCCAACAGGGCATTCTGGGCCATCAGGGCGCCGTCGATGGCGCCGATCAGCAGTTGCTCCACAAAGCCGGTCTGGGCATCCGGCACCACTTCGCAGTGGCGATGGTAGTCGGCGCAAAAGAGCAGGAACTCGGCGGCCTGGGCCACGTAGGCCTGGTGCCCCGCTAGCTCAGCCAGGCGGCTGCGAAGTGCCTTGTCGGTCACCCGGATGATGCTGTTGGCCTGCAGGAAGCTGGAGCTGGAAGCGGCTTGGGCCGCGCTCAGGATCTGGTCGAGCTGAATGTCGGTGATGGGCTCGGCGGTGAATTGACGAATGGAGCGATGGGCGAGAATAAGGTCGAGAGTCAGGTTCATGTTGCCTCCAGAGACGAAGCCCACACTCTACCCAAAAACAGCGAGGGGCCCAAGGCCCCTCGCATTAGCACCGCCACAGAGTCATCCGCTAGCCTACCAGCGGATAGCTGCCGGCCTTGCAGCTGACCATGAAACGGCTCTCTTCCACCTGCGTCACCGTCATCGGCTTGCTGAACAGGAACCCCTGAAACACGTGGCAGCCCTGGGTGCGCAGGGCGGCAAGCTCGTGCTCATCCTCCACCCCTTCGGCCATGATGCCAAGGCCCAGGCTGGTGGCCATGGCGACAGTAGCGCGGATCACCGGCAGATTGAGACCCACCACGAAGGAGCGATCCAGCTTGATGGTGTCGATGGGCAGCCGGTTGAGATAGGCCAGCGACGAGTAGCCGGTACCGAAATCATCGATGGCAATCTTGATCCCCTGCGCGCTCAGGGCGTCGAGGATCTCGATGCACCCCTTCATGTCCAGCATCAATACCGTCTCTGTCAACTCCAGCGTCAGCAGGCTGGCCGCCGCCCCGAACTCCTTGAGCTGCCGGGCCACCAGTTCAGGCAGGGCGGAAGAGAGCTGGAAGCCGGAAAGATTGACTGACACCGGCACGTTTACCCGCCACTCCCGTTGCCAGTGGGCCATCTGGGCCAGCGCCGTCGACAACACCCAGCTGCCTATCTCACGGATCAGCCCCATCTCTTCCGCCAGCGGGATGAACTCCACCGGTGAAACGTGACCCAGCACGGGATTGTGCCAGCGCAGCAACGCCTCGTAGCCGAGCAGCTTGCCCTGTGCCACATCCACCTGAGGCTGGTAGCAGAGGCTCAGCTCCCCCCGCCCGATGGCCTTGGCCAGAAACTGCTTCAGGGTCAGCTTGCGATGCAGCGTCTGCTGCATGCTGGGGGTGAAGCGCTGCCAGCGCAGCCGGCCCATCTGCTTGGCCTGGTACATGGCCATGTCGGCGCGGGTGATGAGGTTGTCACCGTCGTCCGCATCGTCCGGATAGATGGCGATGCCGATGCTGCCGCCGATGGTCACCTCGGGCACGCCGCTCAGCTGCAGCGGCTTGGTCATCTGGGAGAGCATGAGGTCAGCCACCTCCTGCGCCCGATCGCTCGAGTGGCTGAGCGGCACCAGGGCAGTGAATTCGTCGCCACCGAGCCGGGCCAGCTCCACATCGCGTGGACAGATCTGCTTGAGCCGGCCGGCAACCCGCTCCAGCAGCCGATCACCGGCCTTGTGGCCGTAGTTGTCGTTGACCAGCTTGAAATTGTCCAAGTCCATGAACACCAACGCAAAACGCCCACCCAGCCCGCAATAGGCCTCCAGCGATTTCATCAAGCCATAGCGGTTGAGCAGGCCGGTCAGCGAGTCGTGCCACGCCAGGTGGCGGTGTTCGAGCTCTTCCAGTTTGCGGTCGGTGATGTCGCGCATGGTGAGCAGGATCTGCGCCCCCTGCTGAATGTGGCGAAACTGGTACTGAAACCAGCGCATCCCCTTGAGGGTACGACACTCCCCCTCGGCCACCACCTCATCGAGACGGGAGAGCTTATGGTAGAAAGCCTCGTCATTGCCGGAGAAGAGCTGGGAGAGGTAGCGGATCTGGTTGCCGAAACACATGTCGAAATGGTGGTTGCCGCTCTCCAGTTGGCCCTGATTGTCAAACAGACAGGCCAGGGTATCGCCGGTAGCGAGCGAGGACTCCTGATAGAGGGTATCGGCGTCGATCACCGCCTCGGTCATCATCATCAGCCGACCCGCCAGCTGGATGCCGGAGAGACGCAGGTAGATCTGCTTTTTCACGCCCTTGGGGGAAAGCGTCCACCACTCGCTGTAGCTGCGCCCCTGCTGGAAATCCCCGAGGTAGCGCTGCAGCAACAGATCGATGGCCTGTGCCATGTCGGCCGAGAAGTCGCGCGATTGCAGCTCGCCTAGCGAGCTCGCTTCCCACACGCTCAAGGCAGCGCGATTGGCCCAGTAGATGTGGTGATGCCGGATGTCATAAACCCAGATTGGGGTATGCAACACATCCATCCCGTTCAATAACCGTTCGTCTAGCGTATTCATCTAATATGGTGATTCATGATGTGTGATCACAGGGAAACCCAGCGACGGAGGGCCCTCCCGGGCACCCGGTGCTGGTACAAAATCGGATCCAGCCCATAATGTGAAACAAGCATGCGCAAAGGGCTGACTTCATATGAAAACGCTACATGTGAAACCCATGGTCAGAAAAAACGGACTCACGTTGGTATTGTTGGGCATCATAGTAACCATTGCTATGATTTTTATACTTTTTTTATTCGGTGAACAACCACTAATCCCCCTCGTCTCCGGCCTGCTGGCCGGTCTGATGATGATATTTATCGGCTCATTGAAGTTGATTGAGCCTCACTTCAGTCTCTCGCTCTGTCACGATTGTCTGCAATATCACCATAAATACGGTGGTTGGATCCTGAAATGGAGAAATATTCAGCGAATAGACCAGCCGCGCATTCATCTGGGCTGGGATCTGGTCCCCCTGCCCTATATCGGTTTGAAAATAAAAGATTACGACGATTTTTTGACATTGATCACACCCAGATTGGCAGTACGCCTGCTGACCGAGCAACGCAGCGTCTTGCTGCAGGCACTGCGTAGCGAACAGCCGGCCTGCAGCGGCGGTGGGGGTTCCTGTGCCTTTCAGGGCGAGGGGTTGCTGGAGGAGAGCCATTTTCGCTCTCCCTCCGGCCAGCGCTATGAGGGGGTGATCGCCATGTTGGCCAACCGCATGACCCGGCTGCGCGAGCTGCTCGGCTATGATCTGCTGGTGCCGGACAACAGCCTTGACCGGGATCCGGTCGAATTTGTCCGGCTGTTGCACCAGTACCAGCGGGAGTCGAATCTAATCCAGATCAATTAAACGCCGGATTGAGCTTGCCAAGGCGGGCACCTCTTCTTAAGGTCACTGGCTTGTTACACCCAGAACACCGCTTATGAAGTACATCGAAGAGTTCTATCTGTTCGTCAAGGTGGTGCAAGAGGGAGGCTTCTCCCACGCGGCTGCCGCACTGGGCATGCCAACCGGCACCATCAGTCGACGTATTTCTCAGCTGGAAGAGCAGCTCGGCTGCTCCTTGCTACACAGATCCACCCGCAAACTCCGCCTCACCGACGAAGGGCTGCGCTACTACGAACGCCTGTGCACCCCGTTGGCCGCGATCGAGCAGGCCACCGGCGAGATCCAGGGCAAAGAGGCCGACATCAACGGGGTGATCCGTCTGGCGGCCCCCATCGCCCTCTCCAACACCATCCTGGTGGACATGCTGGCGGACTTTGGCCTGCACTACCCAGAAGTGCAGTTCGACATTACCCAGACCAACGACCACCAGCATCTGTTCGACAACGACCGGGATCTGGTGTTCTTCAACGGTGAGTTGCCGCAATCCTTGCCCAATGCACTCTGCCTTGGCCACATCGAATACGGCCTGTTTGCCTCCCCGCTCTATCTGGAGAAGATGGGCATACCGGCACATCCCGCCCAGCTGGAAGAGCACGCGCTGATCTACTGCTGGCCACACCAGCACTGGCAGTTGACCGATCGGGACGAGCAGACGGTACAGATCAAGCGTACCGCCAAACTCACCGTCAACCAGACCCAGGCCGCCGTGCGGGCAGCCAGACGCCACCTGGGGATCGTCAATGCCCCACTCCACTACGTGCACCCCTTCCTGCAGGATGAGCAACTGGTCCCGGTACTGCCTGACTGGAAAACCGGCAACCGGCCCTTCTATATGTTGCGCTGTCAGCCTCAGTTTGCTCCGCTGCGTGTTAAGATGTTTGCTGAATTTGTTGAAAAATATTCAGCGCGCTACCGGAATCGCCAATGGGACAATCAATTTTCACCTGCGACCAGCCTGTCCCATTGCATCTGACCGTTGGCGGGCCACACTTATAGCAATCCTCGTTGACTAGGCCAGCCTAACACTATGAATGTATTGATATGTGATGACTCAGGATTCGCCCGTAAACAGCTGGCCCGTGCCCTTCCCGCAGACTGGGATGTGACGCTGCATTACGCCGCCAACGGGCTGGAAGGGATAGAGCAGGTGCTGATGGGTCATGGGGATCTGATCTTTCTCGACCTGACCATGCCGGAAATGGATGGCTACGGCGTGCTGGAGACCCTCCAGCGGGAGGGTCTGCGCAACAAGGTCTTCGTTGTCTCTGGCGATATCCAGCCGGAAGCCTATCAGCGGGTGATGGGGCTGGGAGCGCTGGATTTCATCAAGAAACCAGCCGCACCGGAAACCCTCAACGCCCTGCTGAAACAGCATGATCTGTGGCAGGCCAAAGGCACCGCTACGGCACATGACATCCGGCCCGCCGGCCAGAGTGTCAGTGATGTCGGCAGTCTGGATACCGGCATCAAGATCAGTCCCGAGGTACGCGACGTCTATCAAGAACTCGCCAACGTCTCCATGGGTCAGGCTGCCGACCTGCTGGCCCGCCTGCTCAACGCCTTCGTGGTGCTGCCCATTCCCAACGTCAACGTGCTGGAAGTGTCCGAGCTGCACATGGCCCTCTCGGCCGCCGCCGACTCGGATACTCTCTCCGCCGTCTGCCAGGGCTTCATCGGAGCCGGTATCGCCGGCGAGGCGCTGATCCTGTTCCACGACTCCAGCTTCAAGGATCTGGCCCGGCTGATGAACCATCAGGGCATGCTCGATCGCAATGCCGAGCTGGAGCTCTTGATGGATACCGCCAACGTGCTGATCGGCGCCTTTTTGCGCGGTTATGCCAGCCAGCTCGATACCCCCTTCAGTCAGGGCCATCCTGTGGTACTCGGCCAGCACAGGCCCATCAACGAGCTCATCAACACCAACAAGAGCCGCTGGCGCCGCACCCTGGCCATCGAGATCAACTACCGGGTCCAGGATTACGCAGTGCAGTGCGATCTGCTGCTGCTGTTTACCGAAGATTCCATCGCCACCATGAACAACAAAATCATGCACATGCTCTAGGAGTGACCATGGAAATCCGTGAATTTCATTGGCTGATGAACATAGTCCAGAACCTGGATGTGGGGCTGGTGGTGCTCGACAAGGAGTACAAGGTGCAGGTGTGGAACGGCTTCATGGAGAGCCACAGCGGCCGGTTGGCCGGCGAGGTGCGCGATGGCGTGCTGTTCGAACTCTTCCCCGATGTGGATCGGGCCTGGTTCGAACGCAAGGCCAACATGGTGTTCAAGCTCAACAACCGCGCCTTCAGCACTTGGGAGCAGAAACCCTATCTGCTGCGTTTTTCCAACTACCGCCCGATCACCGGCTCCGCCCCCCACATGTTCCAGAACCTGACGCTGGTGCCGCTGGCCGATTTTGGCGGTCAGGTGACCCACATCGCGGTAATGATCTACGACGCCACCGACGAGGCCATGCTGATGAGCGGCCAGCGCCAGGCGTGACCCGCTTTCTTCTCAAAAAATAAAACAGGGCGCCTTGGCGCCCTGTTTTATTGGGTGAACCTTAACGTGCGGCAAGATACTCGGTGAAGGCATCGATCACCTCGTCGATGTCGTCATCGGTGATCTGCAGGTGGGTCACCAGCCGCATCTCGCCATAACCGGAGAAGAGGATCCCCCGCTCCTTCATGAAGGCAAGCAGGGGGCCGCTCTGCTCTTTTGCCAGCTGCAGAAAGACCATGTTGGTCTGCACCTGGGCCAGCTCCAGGGTTATACCAGGCAAGGCAGCCAACCCTTCGGCCAGCCGTCTGGCACGGCGGTGATCGTCCGCTAACCGGGTCACATGCTGCTCGAGGGCAAACAGACCGGCCTGAGCCAGGATCCCCGCTTGGCGCATACCGCCACCCAGCATCTTGCGCAGCCGTCTGGCGCGGGCGATGAAGACGCGGGAGCCCACCAGCAGCGACCCTACCGGTGCACCTAACCCTTTGGAGAGGCAGATGGAGATGCTGTCAAAGGGGGCAGCCAGCTCGTCTACCCCATGACCGCTCGCCACCGCGGCGTTGAACAAACGGGCACCATCCAGATGCAGTTGAAACCCGCGTTCATCGACGAACTTGCGCATCGCCTGCAGGTAATGAAGGGGAAGCACCTTGCCGTTATGGGTGTTTTCAAGGCAGACCAGCCGGGTCTGCACAAAATGGGCATCATCAGGGGCGATCGCCGCGGCGACATCGGCCACTGCCAGCGAACCGTCGGCCTGCATGGGCACCGCCTGCAGCGCGACCGAGCCCAGCACGGCGCTCCCCTGTGCCTCATAGCGATAGATGTGGGCCGCCTGGCCGACGATGGCCCCCTCTCCCCGCTGGCAGTGACTCATCACCGCCAGCAGGTTGGACATGGTACCAGAGGGAACAAACAGCGCGGCCTCCTTGCCAAGCAGCTCGGCCCCGCGGGCCTCCAGTGCATTGACGCCGGGATCTTCCCCGTAGACATCATCCCCCACCTCGGCATGCAGCATGCTCTGACGCATGGCATCCGTGGGCTGGGTGACCGTATCACTTCGTAAATCGATATAGCGCATGACATCCCTCCTGAAGCAGGAGGATGACGTTAGCCAGCAGGAGCTGACTTGGCAAGCGGGCCGTTTCCGGAATGTGAAGCCGGTGACGGCTTACCAGGGCAGCGGCTGGCCCTGCAGGTCGAGGAAGCCGCCGGACTGGGCCGGCGACAACTGGTTGATGAGATCAAGCAGACGCGGCGCCACCAGCGCCGGATCCTGCAAGGTCTCTGCTGCCAGCTCATCGACGAAGGGTTGATTCATGGGGGTAGCCATCAGCCCCGGGTGCACGGTGACAACCCCGGCAGCGGGGAAGCGCACCCGCCACTCGTGGGCCAGCGTTATTGCCCCCATGTTGAGGGCCGCCTTGCTCATCCGGTAGCTGTAACGACTGCCCGTCTCGTTGGCGCCAAGACTGCCGGCAAGATCAGAGAGAGTGCAAAGCCAGAGGCGGGCATCCTCCGTCATCCGGCGGCTCAGGCAGGTGGCTAAAGCCAGCTGCGGCCAGGCGTTGGCCAGCAAGCTGTCGCACAGCCACCTGGGGTTGACTTCCTCCACCCGCCGCTCCGGCATGAAGTTGATGTCGTGCAGCAGGCCGATGGTGTTGATCACCACGCTCGGCAACGGCGCCGTGTCATAGAGGGTGAACAGGGCATCGAAGGAGAGCACATCCACCTCCTGCAACGGGAAATAGCAGACGGGATCCACGCCCTTGGGCAGCTGCCTGCCGGCCAGCACCAGCTCCTCGCCACGGGCGGATAGCTCATGTGCCAGCGCCGTGCCCAATCCGCCGCTGCCCAAGATCAGATAGCCCATCACCCTCTCCCCGCTGTCCTCATCTGCTTTAGAGGGTATCAGAATAATCCCCGGCCGTTGCCCGGCCATCCCCATCCAGGCTCACGCCTCATGTAGGTGTTTGCCAAATTCGCGCGCCCGCGCCAGATCCAGAAATCCGTCAGCCTGCTTGTGACTGCGCAAGAACTGGTAGTAAGCGAGCAGGGTAACCAGCTCGTCTTCTGCGGGCAGACGCTGCTGCGGCAACTGTTCTTGCAACAGGGTGCCGGCGGCGCTCAGCGCTTCTCGGTCCACCACTTCCGCCTGCCGATAAAGGTAGCCGCAGCCGGTGGCGAGCCACTCCAGCGAGCAGTTGGCGGCCATGGCAATCTGGTTGGCCTTGCCAAGGCCGGGTTCGGCCCCTTTCAGATATTTACGGATCAGGGCCTCGCTCAACCCCACCTTGCGGGCAAAGGCACTGATGCTGCCCGTCCCGATCAGGCTCTGCAAGCGCTCGGCAAAACCGTCCATTTCCTTCCCCTTCAGAACCAAAGTTCGAATTAACAAAAGCCGCATTATTGCCTTGCCAGCCAGAAGAGACCAAGATGCTGGCAGCATTTTTCCCTTATCCGCCAAGGAGCCACCATGCCCGTATCCCGCCTCTCCCTGCATCCACAGGGCCCGACCTTCTCTCGCCTCATCATGGGCTACTGGCGCCTGATGGAGTGGCAGCTCTCCCCGAGCGCCCTGCTGGACCTGATGAAGTACCACCTGGATCTGGGGGTCACCACCATCGATCACGCCGACATCTATGGTGGCTACCAGTGCGAAGAGGCCTTCGGCAACGCCCTGCGCCTTGAGCCCTCTCTGCGCAGCCGGATCGAGATCGTCAGCAAGTGCGGCATCGCCCTCACCGCCAAGCCGGAACACGCGCTGAATCACTACAACACCGGCAAGGCGCACATCATCGCCAGTGCCGAGGCCTCCTTGCAAAAGCTGGCCACCGACCATCTGGATCTGCTGCTGATCCACCGCCCGGATCCCCTGATGGATGCCGACGAGGTGGCCGATGCCTTCATTACCCTCAAGCAGGCGGGCAAGATCAAGCATGCCGGGGTCTCCAACTTCCCCCCTCGCCAGTTCGAACTGCTGCAGTCGCGCCTGCCCTTCCCGCTGGTGACCAATCAGCTGGAGATCTCGCCGCTCAACCAGAGCACCACCCTGGACGGTACCCTGGACCAATGCCAGCAACTGCGCATCAAGCCGATGGCCTGGTCCTGCCTCGGTGGCGGGCGCCTGTTCCAGGCCCCCGAATATGCCCCGCTGCGCGCCGAGCTCGAGCAGATCCGCCAGGAAGTGGGCGCCGAGCAGATCGAACAGGTGGTCTACGCCTGGGTCATGATGCTGCCAAGCCAGCCGCTGCCGCTGATAGGCTCCGGCAAGCGGGAGCGCATCGCCGCCGCCGTGGCCGCTGAAGCCATCGTCCTCAATCGCCAGCAGTGGTTCCGCATTCGCAAGGCGGCGCTCGGTTACGACGTACCCTAATTCATCCCGTAAACGCCAAAAACAAAAACGGCATGGGGGAAACCCATGCCGTTTTGCGTTATCGAGGCAGCTCAGCGATGACGCTGGGGGCGACCACGTGGTGCATCTGTCTTCGGCTTGGCCTGGTTGACTGTGATGGTACGGCCACCGATTTCGGTGCCATGCAAACCGGCGATGGCCTTTTCAGCCTCGCCATTGACAGGCATTTCAATGAAGCCAAACCCCTTGGACTGACCGGTATCGCGATCGATGATGATATCGACCTTGTCTACCTGCCCAAATTGGCTGAACACGGTTGTCAGTTCGTCGGCCGTCATCCGGTACGACAGATTACCTACGTAAATCTTCATGCCATCCACTCTCGATTCAAGGTGCCTTCTCTATCCAATCACCAACACAAAGGTAAGGGCACAACCCCCATGCCGGACCTGCCAGGGCATCATGCCTGGGCACTCCCCCGTACGGTTCACTCAAGTCATTGATCTCTTGGGTGAACAGAACGGGCAAGATCAATTCGAGTCACTGGCAGTATCTGAGCTTTGGGGAAGATTGTCGAGAAAATAGTCAGCTCATATGGGGAGCAGAGTATCCAGCAGCCCCTGCAGCGTGCGTCGACCATGCCAGGCGCGCTTAAAGCCAAAGCGATAGATACCGGGCGCCACGACATGGGTGCCTTCCCGACTCAACTCCATCAGCGCGGTGGCGGCCGCCAGCTGCTCATCGTTGAGCGCCAGATCCAGGCTGAAGGCCAGCCACTGACCATCGTGGCCCACCTTGCGATCCCGCTCGACCCCGACCAGTGCCGATCTTGGCAGGGCCTGTGCCCGATCACTGCTGCCATTGAGCAGGTAAAGGTGCGTCTCGTCCCAGGCCAGCTCCGCCAGCCGCCAGCGCTGCCAACTGCGAGGAAGTACCATCATCAGCAGTACTATGCCGCCAAACACCAGCCCCACCCAGGGCAGTAAACCCATTTGCGGATAACCCAGACCGACGGCAGCCAGCACGGTGACCAGGCTCGCCAGCAGCAGCACAACCATCACCGGATAGAAACGGCGAGCAGGGGGCATCAGCCAGACCAGACCCTCTTTGTTCACCAGCTCACTGACCTTCATTCTCTTCTCCTCTTGCCTGTGGGTTTACACGCCCTGGATGCGCCAATTTTGTCGCGCATTGTGCGCGAGCCCGACACCGGGATGCAACCGGGCTCGCTCATCGGGTGACGGCCTCACCGGACTCTTGATATCATTCTCTTCATCTGAGCCCATTTTCATGCTTGTCAGGAGTCTCATGCTTGCCACCACCCTGCTCTTCATGGCCAGTACTTTTCTTGCCGAATCTCATCCCCACCAGGCCGAAGCCATTGGCGGCTACTCCGCCGGCTGCCTCAAGAACGGGGTAGCGTTGCCGCTGACCGGCCCCGGCTATCAGGTGATCCGCACCAAGCGACTGCGCTACTACGGCCACCCCGAGCTCATCGCCTACCTGACCACCCTGGCCAACCAGACCCGCATGGCCGGCATGCCGGACCTCTATATCGCCGATCTCGCCATGGCCCACGGCGGTCCCTTCACCTCCGGTCACCGCAGCCACCAGACCGGCCTCGACGCCGACATCTGGTTTCGCATGGCCAACCAACCCATCTCAACATGGGAGCAGGATGCCCCCAAGGAGTGGGCCCTGATCGATGAGCCCAGCTACCAGGTGCTGCCCGGGCGCTTCGGCCCCCAGCAGCTAAACCTGCTGCGTCTGGCGGCAAGCAAGCCCGAGGTCGCCCGCATTTTCATCAACCCGGTGCTCAAGGCCGAGGTATGCAAACGGGCGCCTGATGAACCCTGGGTCGGCAAGTTGCGCCCCTGGGTCGGCCACTTCAGCCACTTTCATGTGCGTCTGCGCTGCCCGGCCCGGCAGCCCGGATTGCCAGCCTCAGGCGCCGATCCCGCCCGGCAACGGCTGCGGCGCCGAGCTGGCCTCCTGGCTCAAGGACAAGCCGCAACTGCCCAAGGTTTCGATGGCTTACCACAAACCCAGGCTGCCCGCCCGTTGTGGCGGTTGACCACAAGCTGGTATGGTGAGCCGTTATCTGCAAAAAATGTCAATGGAGAACAACAAGATGGCCACTTCACTCTGGCAGAGGGCAACCCAGTCCCTGTTAGTTATGAGCCTGCTGCTGGGCCTGACCGGTTGCGGCATGAACAATATTCCGACCCTGGATGAGCAGGTCAAGGCGAGCTGGGGCCAGGTCGAAAACCAGTATCAGCGCCGTGCCGATCTGGTCCCCAATCTGGTAGCCACCGTCAAGGGTTACGCCAGCCACGAGCAGGAGACCCTCAAGGCAGTGACCGATGCCAGAGCCCGGGTGGGCAGCCTGCAGGTCAGAGATCCCGCCCAGCTCAAGGAGTTTGAAGCGGCCCAGAACCAGCTCTCCGGCGCCCTCTCCCGGCTGATGGTGGTGGTCGAGCGCTACCCGGAACTCAAAGCGGATCAGCAATTCCTCACTCTGCAGGCCCAGCTGGAAGGCACCGAAAACCGTATCTCGGTGGCCCGGCGCGACTACATAGAAGCGGTTCGTCAGTTCAATACCGAGATCCGTACCTTCCCCGGCGTTATCTGGTCCAAGCTGCTCTACTCGGATCTGGAGGCCAAACCCACGTTCAGCGCCAAGCCCGGTGCCGATGAGGCGCCCAAGGTCAGCTTCCAATGAAAATGATGCTGCGCTGGTTACTTCCCTGCCTGCTGCTCTGGGCCAGTGCCCTGCAAGCGGCACCGGACTTCCCGACGCTGAGCGGGCGGGTGGTGGATGAAGCCAGCCTGATGTCCCGCAAGCAGGCCCACCAGCTCACCCAGCAGCTGGCGGCATTCGAGAAGCGTAGCGGCATCCAGCTGGTGGTGGTCTCCATCGACACGCTGGCGGGCGACACCATCGAGGAGTACGGCTATCAGCTCGGCCGTCACTGGGGCATCGGCCAGAAGGGCAAGGACAACGGGGTGCTGTTGCTGATCGCCCAGGATGAACGCAAGGTACGGATCGAGGTGGGTTACGGGCTGGAAGGTGCCCTGCCCGATGCCATCGCCGCCAACATCATCCAGACCCGGATCCTGCCCGCGTTCAAACGCGGCGACATGGTGGCCGGGGTAGTCGCCGGCAGCCAGGCGATCATGCAGGCGCTGGCGGGCGAGTACAAACCGGTAGACAACGCCAGCAAGGATAAGCTGGGCGGGCCCTGGCTGTTCATCCTGATGGTGATTGTGATGATCGTGCTGCACAACCTGCGTGGCGGTGGTGGCGGAGGTAGAGGTGGCCGCCGCCGCGCCGCTTACTTTGCCGGTGGCTTCGGTGCCGGTCGTTCCGGTGGTGGCTTTGGTGGCGGCGGCGGTTTCAGCGGAGGGGGCGGCAGTTTCGGCGGCGGCGGTGCCTCCGGTGGTTGGTAACAGGGATTAAGAGACGACACATGATTTCGAAACAGTTCTTTCACACGCTGCAGGCCAAGGTCAAACAGGCGGAGCAGGCAACCGATGCCGAGCTGGTGACCGTACTGGCCCCCGCCAGCGACGGCTATCGCTACATCCCCACCCTGTGGGCGGCGCTGCTGGCCATGCTCACCCCGCTGCTGGTATTCGAGCTCGGTTTCTGGCTCGGCTGGTACGAAATCCTGCTGGTGCAGTGGTCGGTCTGGCTGGTGCTGAGCATCCTGTTCCACTGGACCCCCATCAAGATGTACCTGATCCCCAAACAGGTTCGCCAGCACAGGGCCGCCCTGATGGCACGCCTGCAGTTCGTCGAACAGGGGCTGCATCGTACCCGGGACAGGCTGGGGGTGCTGATCTTCGTCTCGGTGGCCGAGCACTACGTGGAGATTCTGGTGGATGACGGCATCGCCCAGCACATCGACAATGGCCAGTGGCAGGAGATCATCGATGACTTCACCCGCCGGGTGCGCAACAAGGAGGTGGAGCAGGGTTTCCTCGAGTGCATCGAGCGGACCAGCGCAATTCTCACCGACGCCTTCCCCGCTACCCGTGACCAGAACGAGCTGCCGGACAGCCTGATCATCCTCCCCAAGCCCTGAGCGGGTTTAAAAAACCGGCATTCTGTTCAAGGGATAGGCGTTCGATAAAGATTATGAAAAATAAGGGGAAAAGTGGTTGACCCAGGCAGCCCTTTCCCCTAAATTACGCCCCGTTCCAGCGCAACGGCGCTGTGAGCGAAAATTTGGTGAGGTGTCCGAGTGGCTGAAGGAGCACGCCTGGAAAGTGTGTATACGGCAACGTATCGAGGGTTCGAATCCCTCCCTCACCGCCAAATTTAAAGAACCGACCTGATGGTCGGTTTTTTGCTTCTGGGAGCACAGCAAATCTGATGCCCACAGAGGGAGGGTGAGAACCCTCGCCGGGTTGGAGCAGAGCAGCTTGCTGCGATGAACGGCCGCAGGCCGCCCCGAAGGGGTGAGCCACGCAGTGGCGAATCATCCCTCCCTCACCGCCAAATTTTTAAAGAACCGACCTGATGGTCGGTTTTTTGCTTTTTGGGTTTTCAGATGCGTAACTCCCGTTAGAAAAAGCAACCCCCCACGGGGGCAAGCAACGTTACCTGTGGCGAACGGCTGGCTTCCACCCCGAAAGGATCACGCAGAGTGACGCATCTCTCCCCATCACCCAATCTAAAAAAACCGGCTCAGGTGCCGGTTTTTACCTTTCAGCATTTGCAGTCTGATATGCCAGACCCCCTTCTCGTCAAAATCCCGCGACAGCCCCCTTTTTTTCGGTAAAACGCCCTTCGTGGCCCGGCGGCTTGCCACCCGGGAAAGAAATCTGTCCATCAAGGTCAAGGCTCTGACTTTATTGCTCATCGATTGGATATCATTTTGAAAAACTGATACTTAAATAGCTACACTAGCCATTATCAATATTCAGGGATGTATAAAAAATGAGTTTAATCGGCTTGGTCCTGGCATTGATCGCCATCCTGGGCGGTAACATGATCGAGGGTGGACATCCCAGCGCCCTGCTCGATCTGCCCGCCTTCCTCATCGTGATCGGAGGTACCATAGGTGCCGCCTTGACCCAGTTCCCCTTCTCCGTTGTCGGCAGCACTCTCAAGCGTTTCAAGTGGCTGCTGGCCCCTCTCAAACTCGACATGCAGCAGCAGGCCGAACTGCTGGAAAACCTGGCCGGTAATGCCAGACGCAGCGGCATGCTGGCCCTTGAAGGCATGATCGACGAGATCAAGGATCCCTTCCTGCAAAAAGGGGTGCAGATGATGGTCGATGGCTACGAGAAGACCAAGATCCACGAGGTGCTGGAGAACGAGATCGAGTTCGAGCAAGAAGATCTCGAGCAGACCGTCAAATTCTACGAAGCCATGGGCGGCTACTGCCCGACCATGGGGATCGTCGGCGCCGTATTTGGCCTGATCCACGCCATGGGCCTGCTGGATGCCCCTGACAAACTGGGTGGCGCCATCGCGGTGGCCTTTATCGCCACCATCTATGGGGTATCGGCCGCCAACTTGATCTTCCTGCCCTTCGGCAACCGTTACAAAGCGTTTGCCCATCAGATCCGCCACTACAAGGAGATGACCCTCACCGGTATCCTCTGCATCGTGGACGGCGAATCACAGCAACGCCTGCAAGTCACCCTCGAACCCTACCTCGGAGGCCATGGTGGCAAAAAAGAAAAAGGCTGAAGCGCCGGAGAACCACGAACGCTGGCTGGTCTCCTATGCCGACTTCATGACACTGCTGTTCGCCCTGTTCGTGGTGCTCTACTCCTTTGCCATGGCCAAGCAGTCTGAAACCCGGGTGCTGATCCAGGGTTTCATCGAGTCGCTGGGCAAAATTGGCCTCATCTCCCCTCCCGCGGGCTCCCCCGTGATGCAGGGCGGTACCGGGATCCTGGAACCCGAGTCCAAGACCACCCCCAGCAGCCCGAAGAAAGAGACGGTATTGGAGAAGGATGCCCCCATGGCCGCCTCGGACCCCTTCAACGAGACCATCGGCGCCTCGGAAAAGCCGAGCGCAACGGAGTCATGGCCTCACAAAACCAAGGAACAGGAGTGGGTACAGGTCACCAAGAAGAAGCTGGAGCAGCAGCTCAAGGCACAGATTGAATCCAAGGATCTGGAGGTGGAACAACTGGGCAGCCAGCTGGTGATCCGCATCGGCGAGAAGGCACTGTTTCCGGCCGACTCCGCCTTCCTGCAGCCCCAGTTCATCCCGCTGGTCAACAAGATCTCCGGCATTCTGGCTGACATTCCGGGCAAGGTGGTGGTCACAGGCCACACCGACAACTCCCAGGCCCCGGTTGAGCTCTATCGCAGCAACTGGGAACTGTCAGTATTGCGCTCTGCCTCCATCGTGCACACTTTGCTGACCAACCCCAAACTCGATGCCACCCGGGTCATCGCTCAGGGGGTAGCGGATGCCCAGCCCCGCTATCCCAATGACACACCTGAGCATCGTCAGGCAAACCGCCGGGTCGAGATCACCCTCTCCCAGGGCAAGGCGGCCGAAGAGGCGCTACCCATCCTCAAACCCTGATCAAGCAGACCCCGCCTGGCGGGGTCTCTCCTCTCACGATTAGTTTATTTTTCAAACGATCCCGCCATTTCCACAGCCCCATAAAAGCGATTGAAAACGATTCTCAAACAGGAACATTGACTCCGCTAGCAAAATACGATTTTCCTCCCGCTGATTAATAATTAATCCTTTGAAATGACATGTAAATCAGTACGAAAGTGGCATAATAAGTAACATCCTTGTTAAGCCACGTGATTAATTCGGTTAGGGAAAACTCCTATGTTTGCTGATATAGCTGTCCAGCATTGGGCTTTTGCTGTCTATGTAGTTGGGGCCATCTGCATCTGCCTGACCATGATTGGCCTTGCCGCCCTGCTGGGTGGTCGAGCCTATGGTCGTGCCAAGAACAAACCCTTCGAATCTGGCGTCGATTCGGTGGGCAATGCCCGTCTACGCTTCTCCGCCAAGTTCTATCTGGTTGCCATGTTCTTCGTCATCTTCGACGTCGAGGCACTCTACCTCTTCGCCTGGTCCGTCTCCGTTCGAGAAAGCGGCTGGGTCGGTTTCATCGAAGCCACCATCTTTATCTCCCTGCTGCTGGTAGGACTCGTCTACCTGTGGCGCATTGGCGCCCTCGACTGGGCACCGAAAAAGCGCGTCCTGACCGACAAGAAGCCAGACTGAATTACTGATTATCCCTTTGAGGTTGCACCATGAAGTACACCCTGACCCGGATCGACCCAGATGCGCCCGTTGAGCGCTACCCCCAGGAACAGCGCCAGACCGTCGAGGATCCCCTTGCTCAAGAGGCCTCCCGCGGCATCATGATCGGGCGCCTCGAAGAGGTGCTGCAAGACACGGTCAACTGGGGCCGCAAGAACTCCCTCTGGCCTTACAACTTCGGCATCTCCTGCTGCTACGTAGAGATGTGTACCGCCTTCACCTCCCCTCATGATGTGGCCCGCTTCGGTGCCGAAGTCATTCGTGCCTCACCGCGCCAGGCCGATTTCATGGTGATCGCCGGCACCCCCTTCATCAAGATGGCCCCCGTCATCCAGCGTCTGTATGAACAGCTGCTCGAACCCAAGTGGGTCATCTCCATGGGTGCCTGCGCCAACTCCGGCGGCATGTACGACATCTACTCGGTCGTTCAGGGCGTAGACAAGTTCCTGCCGGTCGACGTCTATATTCCGGGTTGTCCGCCCCGTCCCGAGGCATTCCTGCAGGCGCTGATGCTGCTGCAGGACTCCATCGGCAAAGAGCGCCGTCCGCTCTCCTGGGTGGTTGGCGATCAGGGCATCTATCGCCCTCAAATGCCTGCCGAGAAGGACCGCAAGCGTGGCGAGCGGATCAACGTCACCAACCTGCGCACGCCGGATGAGATATGACCATGAAACTGACTCGAGAATTTCCCAGCAACTACGCCATGGCCCAGTGGCAACCGAGTGATCACAAAGACGCTCAGGTGATCGGCGAGCTGTTCGCCCATTTCGGTGCCGAACGTTTCACCATCCAGAATACCCGCACCGGCGTGCCGGTGGTCTGGCTCTCCCGCGAGCTGCTGCTGGATGTCATGGGCTTCCTGCGCAAGCTCCCCTCCCCGTTCGTGATGCTGTTCGATCTCAGCGCCACCGACGAGCGGATGCGCAGCCATCGCCACGATCTGCCCGACAGCGACTTCACCGTCTTCTATCACCTCATTTCCATCGATCGCAACGCCGACCTGATGTTGAAGGTGCCATTAAAAGAGGGTGATCTGACGCTGCCCACCGTCAGCCGCCACTTCCCCAACGCCAACTGGTATGAACGGGAAGTGTGGGATCTGATGGGCATCAATTTCGATGGTCACCCCCACCTGACCCGCATCATGATGCCCAAGAGCTGGCAGGGTCACCCGCTGCGCAAGGATTATCCGGCGCGCGCCACCGAATTTGATCCCTTCATGCTCGATGCGGTCAAGCAGGATCAGGAGCAGGACAACCTGCTGTTCAAACCGGAAGAGTGGGGCATGAGTCGCGGCAACGAGAACGAGGACTACATGTTCTTGAACCTCGGCCCCAACCACCCCTCCGCCCACGGTGCCTTCCGCTTGGTGCTGCAGCTCGATGGCGAAGAGATCCGCGACTGCGTGCCCGACATCGGTTATCACCACCGCGGTGCAGAGAAGATGGGCGAGCGCCAGTCCTGGCACAGCTACATCCCCTACACCGACAGGGTCGAGTACTTAGGCGGGGTGATGAACAACCTGCCCTACGTACTGGCGGTCGAGAAGCTGGCCGGCATCAAGGTGCCACAGCGGGTCGACATGATCCGGGTGATGCTGGCTGAGCTGTTCCGCATCCAGAGTCACCTGCTGTTCATCGGTACCTATATCCAGGACGTGGGCGCCATGACCCCGGTCTTCTTCACCTTCACCGACCGGCAGCGGATTTACACCATCATCGAGGCCATCACCGGCGCCCGTATGCATCCGGCCTGGTTTCGCATCGGCGGCGTGGCCCACGATCTGCCCGTCGGCTGGCAGCGACTGGTGCAGGACAACCTGCTGAGCTGGCTGCCCAAGCGGCTGATGGACTATGAGAAGGCCGCCATGCGCAACAGCATACTGCGTGGCCGCACCATCGGCGTCGCCGCCTACAATACCGAGCAGGCGCTGGCCTGGGGCACCACGGGCGGTGGTCTGCGTGCCACCGGCCTCAACTTCGACGTGCGCAAGTGGCGCCCCTACTCCGGCTACGATCAGTTCGAATTCGAGGTGCCGGTCGGCGCCAACGGTGATGCCTACGATCGCGCCCTGGTGCGCATCGAGGAGGTGCGCCAGAGCATGCGCATCATCGAGCAGTGCATGAAGAACATGCCGGAAGGGCCGTTCAAGGCAGATCACCCGCTCACCACGCCACCGCCCAAAGAGCGCACCCTGCAGGACATCGAGACCCTGATCACCCACTTCCTGCAAGTGTCGTGGGGCCCGGTCATGCCGGCCGCCGAGTCCTTCCAGATGATCGAGGCGACCAAGGGGATCAACAGTTACTACCTGACCAGCGATGGCTCCACCATGAGCTACCGGACCCGGATCCGCACCCCGAGCTTTGCTCACCTGCAACAGATCCCCTCGGTGATCCGTGGCCAGATGGTGTCGGACCTCATCGTCTATCTGGGCAGTATCGATTTTGTTATGTCGGATGTGGACCGTTGAGTAACGGCTGTTACCAAGACCCGTTACACGACAAAAAGGACAAGCCACAAAAGGTTAAGCCATGAGCCAGCAATGTCAGTGCCAACACAATCAGTCCCCGCAGGGACAGAGTTCATGCCAGGGCAAGGGGAAGGATTTCGTCCTGAGCCAGGCAGAACGCGATGCCATCGAGCATGAGAAACACCACTACGAAGATCCCCGTGCTGCCAGCATTGAAGCGCTCAAGATAGTGCAGCAGGCCCGCGGCTGGGTACCTGACGGTGCCATCCACGCCATCGCCGCCGAGCTCGGCATCCCCGCCAGCGACGTGGAGGGGGTCGCCACCTTCTACAGCCAGATCTTCCGCCAGCCGGTCGGTCGCCACATCATCCGCGTCTGCGACAGCATGGTCTGCTACATCAACGGCCACGAACAACTGCTGGCCGGGCTGAAAGAGGTGATGGACCTGGCCCCCGGCCAGACCTCCGCCGACGGCCGCTTCACCCTGCTGCCGGTCTGCTGCCTCGGCAACTGTGACAAGGGGCCGGCGCTGATGATCGACGATGACACCTACGGTGGGCTCGACGCCGTCAGCCTGCTCAAGACCCTGGAGGCTTACCCATGAGTCTGGCATCCCTTGGTACCGCCAACCGCATCGCCCGCGCGGCCGAGACCCATCCACTCACCTGGCGGCTGCGCGACGACGGCCAGCCGGTCTGGCTGGATGAATACCAGAGCAAGCAGGGTTACGATGCGGCCCGCAAGGCACTGAGCCAGATGAGCTCGGACGAGATCGTCGGCACCGTCAAGGATGCTGGCCTCAAGGGTCGCGGTGGCGCCGGTTTCTCCACCGGCGTGAAGTGGGGCCTGATGCCCAAAGACGAGAGCATGAACATCCGTTACCTGCTCTGCAACGCCGACGAGATGGAGCCGAACACCTACAAGGATCGGCTGTTGATGGAGCAACTGCCCCACCTGCTGATCGAAGGGATGATCATCTCGGCCAAGGCCCTCAAGGCCTACCGTGGCTACATCTTTTTGCGCGGCGAGTACGTCGATGCCGCCGCCAACCTGCGCCGGGCGGTGATCGAGGCCAAGGCTGCCGGTCTGCTCGGCAAGAACATACTGGGCTCGGGCTTTGACTTCGAGCTGTTCGTCCACACCGGCGCGGGTCGTTACATCTGCGGCGAAGAGACGGCGCTCATCAATTCCCTGGAAGGGCGCCGCGCCAACCCGCGCGCCAAGCCCCCTTCCCCGCCGTTTCCGGTGTCTGGGGCAAGCCGACCTGCGTCAACAACGTCGAGACCCTGTGCAACGTGCCCGCCATCATCGGCAACGGTGTGGCCTGGTATCAGGGGCTGGCGCTGCCGGGTTCGGAAGATCACGGCACCAAGCTGATGGGCTTCTCCGGCAAGGTCAACAACCCCGGCCTGTGGGAGCTGCCGTTTGGCATCACCGCCCGCGAGCTGTTCGAAAACTATGCCGGTGGCATGAAGCCCGGCTATCGCCTGAAAGCCTGGCAACCGGGCGGCGCCGGTACCGGCTTCCTGCTGCCCGAGCACCTGGATGCCCAGATGTACGCCGGTGGCATCGGCAAGGTCGGCACCCGGATGGGCACGGGTCTTGCCATGGCGGTGGATGACAGCATCAACATGGTCTCCCTGCTGCGCAACATGGAAGAGTTCTTCGCCCGCGAGTCCTGCGGCTGGTGCACTCCCTGCCGCGATGGCCTGCCCTGGAGCGTCAAGCTGCTGCGCGCGCTGGAGCGGGGTGAAGGTCAGCCAGGGGATCTCGCCACCCTGGAGCAGCTGGTCAGCTTCCTCGGCCCAGGCAAGACCTTCTGCGCCCATGCCCCTGGCGCCATCGAGCCGCTGGGCAGTGCGATGAAGTATTTCCGGTCCGAATTCGAGGCCGGCGTCAAGGCGCCGCAGGATAATCGCAAGCAGCTCAAGGGTATCCAGCCCAACCTGCTGGGCGAGCGCTGGTAAGGCGCGCAGTGCGCCCGCCGCGGGCCCGCTGAACCGGCGCGAGCCAAAGAATTTATCTCATTGAAGTCAGGGAAGTTGTATGGCCACCATTCATGTAGACGGTAAAGAGTACGAGGTAGACGGGGCAGATAACCTGCTGCAAGCCTGTCTGTCCCTTGGTCTGGACGTCCCCTATTTTTGCTGGCACCCGGCGCTCGGCAGCGTCGGCGCCTGCCGCCAGTGTGCGGTGAAGCAGTATCAGAATGCCGACGACAAGCGCGGCCGCCTGGTCATGTCCTGCATGACCCCCTCCACCGATGGCACCTATATCTCCATCGAGGATGAAGAGGCGAAGGAGTTCCGCAAGACGGTGGTGGAGTGGCAGATGACCAACCACCCCCACGACTGCCCGGTGTGCGAAGAGGGTGGCTCCTGCCACCTGCAGGACATGACGGTGATGACCGGCCACAACAGCCGCCGCTACCGTTTCACCAAGCGCACCCACCAGAATCAGGATCTGGGCCCCTTCATCAACCACGAGATGAACCGCTGCATCGCCTGCTATCGCTGCGTCCGTTACTACAAGGACTACGCCGGTGGCGAGGATCTCGGGGTCTACGGCGCCCACGACAACGTCTACTTCGGCCGGGTCGAGGACGGCACCCTGGAGAGCGAGTTCTCCGGCAACCTGGTGGAGGTCTGCCCCACCGGCGTGTTCACCGACAAGACCCACTCCGAGCGCTACAACCGCAAGTGGGACATGCAGTTCGCCCCCAGCATCTGCCAAGGGTGTTCGGTCGGCTGCAACATCAGCCCGGGTGAGCGTTATGGCGAGCTGCGCCGCATCGAGAACCGCTATCACGGTGCCCTCAACCACTACTTCCTGTGCGACCGCGGCCGCTTCGGCTACGGTCACGTCAATCTGACCGACCGCCCGCGCCAGCCCCTGCTGCAGGATGGCGGTGACAAGCTGGCAATCACGGTGGACGGTGCCCTGAACCGGGCTGCCGATGCCCTGCGCACCGCCGCCGGCGTCATCGGCATCGGCTCGCCCCGCGCGTCGCTGGAGAGCAACTTCGCCCTGCGCGAGCTGGTGGGTGCCGCCAACTTCTACAGCGGTGTCGAGCAAAGCGAATGGAACTGCCTGCAGAAGATGCTGCAGATCCTGCAGCACGGTGGTTTGCGCACCCCCAGCCTGCGTGACATGGAAGAGGCCGACGCCGTGCTGGTGCTCGGCGAGGATGTCACCCAGACCGCCGCCCGCATTGCCCTGGCCCTGCGTCAGGCAGTCAAGGGCAAGGGCCGCGAAATCGCCCGCAAGCTGAAGGTGGACCTGTGGCAGGTCGCCGCGGTGCAGACACTGGCCCAGAACGAGCGCTACCCGCTGCTGATCACCAGCCTGGACAGCACCCGACTGGACGACGTGGCGAGCGGCACCCTGCACGCCCCCCACGCGGATCAGGCGCGCCTCGGCTTCGCCATCGCCCATCTGCTCGATGGCAGCGCCCCTGCCCTGACCGATCTCGCCCCCGAACAACAGGCCCTGGCCGCCAGCTGGGCCGCGCTGCTCGGCAACGCCAAGAAGCCGCTCATCATCGCCGGCACCGGTGCCCGCAGCCAGGCCCTGCTCGAGGCGGCCAGCAACATCGCCCGCGCCCTCAAGGGCCGTGGCCAGGCCGTGGAGCTCGCTCTGGTAGCCCAGGAGACCAACAGCCTGGGGCTGGCCATGCTGGCCGGCAATGCCGCCCCGCTGGAAGCGGCTTTTGATCGTATCGAAAGAGAAGAGAAGCTCGCGCTGGTGATGCTCGAGAACGATCTCTACCGCCGCGCACCGCGCAGCCGGGTCGATGCCGCCATCGACCATCTTCAGCACTTGCTGGTGATCGACCATCAGGATACCGGCACCGCCCAGAAGGCTAACCTGGTGCTGCCTGCCGCCAGCTTCGCCGAGGCCGATGGTACCCTCATCAACATGGAAGGCCGCGCCCAGCGTTTCTTCCAGGTCTATGCCCCCGCCTTCTACAACGCCGACATCCAGGTGCGCGAGAGCTGGCGCTGGCTGGCCGCCCTGCAAGGCGTGCTGGATCGCAAACCGCTGCGCTGGAACACCTTCGACGAGGTGAGCAGTGCCTGCGCCGCCAGCGCCCCGCTGCTGACCAGCATGCGCGAAGCCGCACCCAACGCGGGTCTGCGCATCCGTGGCATGAAGCTCGCCCGCGAGCCGCACCGCTACAGTGGCCGCACCTCCATGCTGGCGGATCAGAACGTGAGCGAGCCCAGAGTCGCTCAGGATCCCGACTCGCCCTTCAACTTCTCCATGGAAGGCTACGCCGGTGCCCGCCAGCCGCTGCAACAGGTACCGTTCGCCTGGGCGCCGGGCTGGAACTCCCCGTCCGCCTGGAACAAGTTCCAGGATGAAGTGGGTGGCAACCTGCGCGCCGGGGATCCCGGTCGCCGTCTGCTGGAAGCGGGCGAGGACAGCCTCGGCTGGTTCGACGCCGTCCCCGCCCCGTTCAGCGCCAAAGAGGCGCTGCAGGTGGTGAGCTATGACCAACTGTTTGGCGGCGAAGAGCTGTCTGCCAGAAGCCCGGTCATCCAGGCCCGCATGAGCGAGCCCGTGCTGGTACTGAACCCGGCCGACGCCAACCGTCTAGCCCTCAATGCCGGCAGCCAGGTCGCTTTCTCCTGGGGTGGCCACCACTGGCGGCTGACCCTGCGTCTGAGCGAGCATCTGACCGCGGGTCTGGTGGGTCTGCCGCTCGGTATCAACGGTCTGCCGACCGCCCTGCACCAGCAATATCTCGCTAACCTGCAGGAGGCCATCGCATGAGTGACTCTCTGATCGATCTGTTGCTGGAAATCGGCAAAGCATTGATCGTGCTGGTGGGGATCGTGGGGGCCGGCGCCTTCATGAGCTTCATCGAGCGCCGTCTGCTGGCGCTGTGGCAGGATCGTTACGGCCCCAACCGGGTAGGCCCCTTCGGCCTGCTGCAGCTGGCGGCCGACATGATCAAGATGTTCTTCAAGGAGGACTGGATCCCGCCATTCGCCGATCGCCGGATCTTCGTGCTGGCCCCCATCATCGCCTTTACCGCCTTCATTCTGGCGTTTGCGGTGGTGCCGATCACCCCCACCTGGGGCGTGGCGGACCTCAACGTGGGGCTGCTCTACATCCTGGCCATCGCGGGGCTGGCGGTCTACGCCGTGCTGTTCGCAGGCTGGTCGAGCAACAACAAGTACTCATTGCTCGGCAGCCTGCGCGCTTCGGCTCAGACCCTCTCCTACGAGGTGTTTTTGGGCCTCTCCTTGATGGGTATCGTCATCCAGACCGGCAGCTTCAACCTGCGGGATATCGTGGAAGCCCAGGCAGGACTGTGGAACGTGATCCCCCAGATCCTGGGCTTCATCACCTTCCTGTTTGCCGGCGTCGCCGTCACCCACCGCCATCCGTTTGACCAACCGGAAGCCGAGCAAGAGCTCGCCGACGGTTATCACATCGAGTATGCGGGCATGAAATGGGGTCTGTTCTTCGTGGGCGAGTACATCGGCATCGTGCTGATCTCTTCGCTCATCGTGACTCTGTTCTTCGGTGGCTGGCACGGCCCCTGGCTGCCGCCCTTCATCTGGTTTGCCCTGAAGACCGCCTGTTTCATGGTGTTCTTCATCCTGCTGCGGGCCTCCCTGCCCCGCCCGCGCTTTGACCAGGTGATGTCGTTTGGCTGGAAAGTCTGCCTGCCACTGACCCTGCTCAACATGCTGGTCACCGGCGCCGTGGTGCTGTTGAATGCGCAGTGAGGCCGCAATGGACAGAAAAATTGTGATGCCGTTTGGCTGGAACGTCTGCTTGCCCGCCGCCCTGCATCCCGCTCGGGATGCAGCCGGTACGGGCTGTGGTGCTGATGAATGTGCAGTGAGGCACGACTATGAAAATTATTAACATCATCAAGGGTGTCGGCACCCAATTGCGCAGCCTGGGCATGGTCTTCTCCCATGCCTGGAGCCCCCGCGAGACCCTCAACTATCCGGAACAGGCAGTCTATGCGGCGCCCCGCTATCGCGGCCGCATCGTGCTGACCCGCGATCCGGACGGCGACGAGCGCTGCGTGGCCTGCAACCTGTGTGCGGTGGCCTGCCCGGTCGGCTGCATCTCGCTGCAGAAATCCGAGCGGGAAGATGGTCGCTGGTACCCGGAGTTCTTTCGCATCAACTTCTCCCGCTGCATCTTCTGCGGCCTGTGCGAAGAGGCCTGCCCCACCACCGCCATCCAGCTGACGCCGGATTTCGAGATGGGCGAGTACCGCCGCCAGGATCTGGTGTACGAGAAGGAAGATCTGCTGATAAGCGGCCCCGGCAAGTATCCGGATTACAACTTCTACCGCATGAGCGGGATGGCCATCGACGGCAAGCCGAAAGGGGATGCCGAGAACGAAGCCAAGCCCATCGATGTCAAGAGCCTGCTGCCCTGAGGAGTCAATCATGGAACTGGCATTCTATGCCGCGGCCCTGGTCGCCATTTACAGCACGCTGCGGGTGATCAGCACCAGCAATCCGATGCACGCGCTGCTCAATCTCATTATCTCCCTCATCGCCGTGGCCATGATCTTCTTCTGCCTGGGCGCCTCCTTCGCGGGCGCCCTGCAAGTGATCGTCTATGCGGGCGCCATCATGGTGCTGTTCGTGTTCGTGGTGATGATGCTGAACCTGGGCTCGGCCCAGGATCAGGAAAAGAACTGGCTCACCCCCACCACCTGGGTGGGCCCCGGCCTGCTTTCGCTCATTCTGCTGGGTTTTCTGGCCTACGGCATTCTCGGGGTCACCGGCGGTGAACTCGGTCTGACCGACGTCAGTGCCAAAGCGGTCGGCATCGCCCTGTTCGGTCCTTACGTGCTGGCGGTGGAGCTTGCCTCCATCCTGCTGCTGGCGGGTCTGGTCACCGCCTATCACCTGGGCCGTGAAGACAAGAGCGGGGAAGTGCTCTCCGTGCCAAAAGCCTCGGCACATCCGTCTCAAGAAGGAGGTCAATGATGAACGGAATCCCGATGGAACACGGCCTGCTGCTGGCTGCCGTGCTGTTCTGTATCGGCCTGTGCGGCCTGCTGATACGTCGCAACTTGCTGTTTATCCTCATGAGTATCGAGATCATGATGAACGCGTCGGCACTGGCATTCGTGGTGGCTGGCAGCCGCTGGGCCCAGGCTGATGGCCAGATCATGTACATACTGGTGATTTCTCTGGCGGCAGCGGAGGCCAGTATCGGCCTCGCCCTGTTACTGCTGCTCTATCGTCGTTACCACACCCTCAACGTGGACACTGTGAGCGAGATGCGCGGATGAGCCTCCTATACCTGACTTTTCTATTTCCGCTGCTGGGATGGCTGGTGCTGGCCTTCTCCATCGGTCGTTTCGGCGAGCGCACTGCTGCGCTCATCGGCGTCGGCAGCATAGGGCTGTCGGCCCTCACTACCCTGTGGGTCGGCATCGATTTCCTCAACACCATGCCAACAGGCGGCGTCTATACCCAGACCCTGTGGCAGTGGATAACGGTGGGTAACTTCACCCCGACCTTCCGCCTGGCGCTGGACGGCCTGTCGCTGACCATGCTCGGCGTGGTCACCGGGGTGGGTTTCTTCATCCACCTGTTCGCCTCCTGGTACATGCGCGGGGAAGAGGGCTATTCGCGCTTCTTCACCTACACCAACCTGTTCATCGCCAGCATGGTGTTCCTGGTGCTGGCCGATGACCTGCTGTTCGTCTACCTCGGCTGGGAAGGGGTGGGGCTGTGCAGCTACCTGCTGATCGGCTTCTACTACCGCAACCCGGCCAACGGCGCCGCCGCCCTCAAGGCGTTCGTGGTGACCCGAGTCGGCGACGTATTCCTCGCCATCGGTCTGTTTGTCCTCTACCGGGAGCTCGGCACCCTCAATATTCACGAGTTGCTGGTACGTGCGCCGCTGATGTTTGCCGAGGGCTCCCCTGCCCTGTCGTTTGCCTGTCTGATGCTGCTTGGCGGCGCCGTCGGCAAATCGGCCCAGCTGCCACTGCAGACCTGGCTGGCGGATGCGATGGCGGGCCCGACCCCGGTCTCGGCGCTGATCCACGCGGCCACCATGGTGACCGCCGGTGTCTATCTCATCGCCCGTACCCACGGCCTGTTCCTGTTGGCCCCCGAGATCCTGCATCTGGTGGCGCTGGTCGGTGCCATCACCCTGGTGCTGGCAGGCTTTGCCGCCCTGGTGCAAACCGACATCAAGCGGATCCTGGCTTACTCCACCATGAGCCAGATCGGCTACATGTTCCTGGCCCTCGGTGTTGGCGCCTGGGAAGGGGCCATCTTCCACCTGATGACCCACGCCTTCTTCAAGGCGCTGCTGTTCCTCTCCGCCGGTGCCGTGATCGTCGCGACCCACCACGAGCAGAACATCTTCAAGATGGGGGGCCTGCGCAAGAGCCTGCCGCTGGTCTATGCCTGCTTCCTGGTGGGGGGCTCGGCCCTGGCCGCGCTGCCGCTGGTGACCGCCGGTTTCTACAGTAAAGACGCCATCTTGTGGCAGGTGCAGGCCAGTGGCCAGAGCGCCCTGCTGTGGGCCGGTCTGGGCGGTGCCTTCCTCACCTCCCTCTACACCTTCCGCCTGATCTTCATCGCCTTCCACGGCAAGGAGCAGACCCAGGCTCACGCCGGTCACGGTCTGGCCCATCAGCTGCCGCTGCTGGTACTGCTGGTGCTCTCCACCGGTATCGGCGCCTTGATCGTGCCGCCGCTGGCGGGCGTACTGCCGGCTGGTCCTGGGGATCACATCGAAGAGGGGCGTCATGGGCTGGAGATCACCTCCGCCATCATCGCCATCGCCGGCATTGCCCTGGCCGCCTTCCTGTTCCTGGGCGAGCGCCGTCTGGCCAGCAGCGTGGCCAACAGCGCACCGGGCAAGTTGCTCAGCACTCTCTGGTTCAATGCCTGGGGCTTTGACTGGCTTTACGATCAGCTGTGGGTCAAGCCGTATCTGCTGGCGACCCGGCTGCTCGGCAAGGATCCGCTGGACTGGATGATGAACCTGCCGGCCTGGCTGGCACAGAGTGGCCACCAGCTGTTGGCCTGGACCGTTTCCGGCAAGTTGCGCTGGTATGCAGCCTCCATGGGGATGGGCGCCGCCCTGATCCTGGCCCTGCTGCTCGGCTGATCCCGTGATGCAGCCCCTGAACTCGCAGCAAGCCCACGGGCCTGCACAGTGACTAGAACATAGACGAGAGCTGATATCGTGACCTTACTCTGGATCTTGTTAATACCCTTCATCGGCGGTCTGCTCTGTTGGCAGACCGAGCGATTCGGCGAGTACTTCGTACGCTGGGTCGCCCTGCTGTCGATGAGCGCCTGCCTGCTGCTCTCCTGCGCCGTCTGGTGGAGCGGAGACTTCACCCTGGCAGCCCAGGGCGGCGTGCCCGTCTGGGCCGCCGAACTGCAACTGCCCTGGATCCCCCGCTTCGGCATCTCATTGCACCTGGCGGTGGATGGCTTGTCGCTGTTGATGGTGATCCTCACCTGCTTCATCGGCGTGCTGGCCATCCTCTGTTCCTGGAAGGAAATCGTGCAGCGCATCGGCTTCTTCCACCTCAACCTACTGTGGATTTTGGGTGGCGTGCTCGGCGTCTTCATGGCGCTAGACCTGTTCCTCTTCTTCTTCTTCTGGGAGATGATGCTGGTACCGATGTACTTCCTGATTGCGCTGTGGGGCCACTCGGTCACCGACGGCAAATCCCGGATCAACGCCGCCACCAAGTTCTTCATCTACACCCAGGTCAGCGGCCTCATCATGCTGGTCGCCATCCTGGGCCTGGTGCTGACTCACCATGCCGCCACCGGCGTGTTCACCTTTGACTATCAGGACTTGCTGAATACCCCGATGAGCAAGGGTGTGCAGTGGCTGCTGATGCTGGGCTTCTTCATCGCCTTCGCGGTCAAGATGCCGCTGGTGCCGCTGCACGGCTGGCTGCCGGATGCCCACAGCCAGGCACCGACCGCGGGTTCCGTGGACTTGGCGGGGATCCTGCTGAAGACCGCCGCCTACGGTCTGCTGCGCTTCGCCCTGCCGCTGTTCCCCGAGGCGTCCGCCGAATTTGCCCCCTACGCCATGGTGCTGGGTCTCATCGGCATCGTCTACGGCGCCATCGTGGCGTTCGCCCAGACCGACATCAAGCGGTTGGTGGCCTACACCAGCATCTCCCACATGGGCTTCGTGATGATCGCCATCTACTCTGGCAGCGAACTGGCCCTGCAGGGCGCCGTGGTGCAGATGATCGCCCACGGCCTCTCCGCCGCCGGCCTCTTCATCCTGTGCGGTCAGCTCTACGAGCGGCTGCACACCCGGGACCTGCGCCTGATGGGCGGGCTGTGGGGTCGTCTGCGCTACCTGCCCGGCGTGATGCTGTTCTTCTCGGTCGCCTCTCTGGGGATGCCGGGCACCGGCAACTTCGTCGGCGAGTTCCTGATCCTCATCGGCAGCTTCCAGGTTGCCCCCGTGCTCACCATCATCGCCACCTTCGGCCTGGTGCTGGCCTCGGTCTACTCCCTCATCATGCTGCAGCGCGCCTGCTTCGGTACCCCCAAGGACGAGAGCGTCCTCAAGGGGCTCGACAGTCGCGAGCTGGTGATGATGATGACCATTGCCGGTCTTTTGGTGTTGCTAGGTGTCTATCCCCAACCTGTGCTCGACACCGCGGGCAACAGCCTGCTGAGCGTGCTGCACTGGTACGCCCTGCCCTTCGCAGGAGCATTGCAATGAGAGTGACCGCTGTTAAACCGCTGGCCCTGTTGCCTTCCTTGTCCATTACAGGAGCACTGCAATGACCTTCACCGCTTCGCAACTGCTGGCCCTGCTGCCCTTGTTGCTGACAACCGGGGCCATGGTGGCCCTGATGCTGGCTATCGCCTGGAAACGGTGCGATGACACCGCCTTCGTGGTCACCATCGCCGGTCTCAACCTGGCGCTTTTCTCCCTGCCCATCGTGATGGCGCAAGGAGATCAAGGGGTCACCCCGCTGCTGCAGATCGATGGCTACGCCGTCTTCTACATGGGCCTGGTGCTTATCGGTGCCCTGGCGACCTGTACCTTCGGCCGCTCCTGGCTCAAGGGTTATCCGGACAACCGGGAAGAGTTCTACCTGCTGCTGCTGATCGCCACCGCCGGTGGCCTGGTGCTGGCTGGCTCCCGTCACCTCGCCTCCCTGTTCATCGGGATCGAGATGCTGACCCTGCCGATGTTCGGTCTGGTGGGCTACGCCTATCGCGAGCGCCACTCGCTGGAGGCCAGCATCAAGTATATGGTGCTCTCCGCCGCCGCCACCGCCTTCCTGCTGTTCGGCATGGCGCTGCTCTATGCCCAGGCCGGCAGCCTGAGCTTCAGCGATCTGGGGCTGACCCTGGCCACCACCCCGGCCCACCACCCATTGCTGATGGGCGGTCTGGGTCTGATGCTGGTTGGCTTTGCCTTCAAGCTCTCTCTGGCGCCGTTCCACCTCTGGACCCCGGACGTGTACGAAGGGGCGCCGGCCCCGGTAGCCACCTTCCTAGCCACCGTCAGCAAGATCGCGGTGTTCTGCGTGCTGCTGCGCTTCTATCTGGCGGTGCCTGCCGCCGCGGATCCCATGATCCACTGGCTGCTGGCCGCCATGGCGGTGGTCTCCATCGTCATCGGCAACCTGCTGGCTCTGCTGCAGACCAACATCAAGCGGATGATGGGTTACTCCTCCATCTCCCACTTCGGTTACCTGCTGGCGGTGATCGTGGCGAGCCGTCTCGGCCAGATGCCGGTGGAAGCGGCCGGCGTCTATCTGCTGATGTATCTGTTCACCAGCCTGGGGGCCTTCGGCGTCATCAGCATGATGTCCAGCCCCTATCGCGGCAAGGATGCGGACTCCCTGCACAGCTACCGCGGCCTGTTCTGGCGTCGTCCCTACCTGACCGCCGTGCTGACCGTGATGATGCTCTCGCTGGCCGGTATCCCCATGACGCTCGGCTTCATCGGCAAGTTCTACCTGATCGGGGTGACCGTCGATGCGAAGCTGTGGTGGCTCTCCGGCGCCATCGTGCTCGGCAGTGCGCTGGGTCTCTACTACTATCTGCGGGTCATGGTCACCCTCTACCTGCGCGAACCCGGCATGCAGCTGCGCGACGCCAAGGGCGACTGGGCCATCACCTCCGGTGGCCTGGTGGTGCTGCTCTCCGCCGCGCTGGTGGTGGCACTGGGTCTCTATCCCCAGCCGGTCATCAGCCTGGTGCAGGGCTTCCAGAACGTGGTGCTGCACTGATTTCACGCCACCCAAAAAAACCGGCCCAAGTGGCCGGTTTTTTTATCTGCCCAACGCGCCTCGCCTCTCGGGAACCTGAAGCGGGACGGAGCGTTATCTTTCTCGACCGTCGGCCCACAGCCCCATGCCCCGCTACAACCACCGCCCCCCTCTCATCTTCGAAGTGGCGGCACCATGAAGCAGCAGCGCGCTATCTGCCTCGCCCTTTTCCCCGCTTCCCTTCGCCCTGCAACGCCCTTTACTGGTCTCACTCCCATAAAAAAACCGGCCACTTGGGCCGGTTTTTTTGTTTGCAATGCGCGCTTAACCCAGACGTACCCGGGCGTTGCGGAACATCCGCATCCAGGCGCCATCCTCACCCCAGTTGTCCGGGTGCCAGGAGTTGGCCACGGTGCGGAACACCCGCTCCGGGTGCGGCATCATGATGGTGGCGCGACCGTCGGTGGTGGTGACCGCGGTGATCCCCGCCGGAGCGCCGTTCGGGTTGGCCGGGTACTGCTCGGTCACCTGACCGCGGTTGTCGACGAAACGCAGCCCCACCAGCCCGCTCTGTTGCAGTGCCGCCAGGTGAGCGGCATCGCGCACCTCCACTCGCCCCTCCCCGTGGGAGACGGCAATCGGCATCACCGAGCCTGCCATGCCGGCGAAGAAGGCCGACGGGGAGTCCTGCACTTCCACCAGGCTGAAGCGGGCCTCGAAGCGCTCGGAGCGGTTGCGCACGAAGCGCGGCCACAAATCGGCACCCGGGATCAGCTCGCGCAGGTTGGACATCATCTGGCAACCGTTGCACACACCCAGGGAGAGGGTGTTGCCGCGCTCGAAGAAGCGCTGGAACTGCTCGCGAGCACCGTCGTTGAACAGGATGGACTTGGCCCAGCCTTCGCCCGCCCCCAGCACGTCACCGTAGGAGAAACCGCCACAGGCCACCAGGGTCTGGAACTCCTCCAGCTTGATGCGACCGGAGAGGATGTCGCTCATGTGCACGTCCACCGCCGCAAAGCCGGCGCGGTCAAACGCCGCCGCCATCTCCACGTGGGAGTTGACCCCCTGCTCGCGCAGCACCGCCAGACGGGGGGAGACCCCACGGGCAATATAGGGTGCAGCCACATCCTCGGCCGGGTTGTAGCTGAGCTTGGCCTGCAGGCCAGGGTCGGCTGCGTCCTGACGGGCGGCATGCTCCTGATCCGCGCACTCCGGGTTGTCGCGCAGGCGCTGCATCTGCCAGCTGGTCTCGCCCCAGATGGTACGCAGGGCGGTGCGGCTGGCGCGGTAAACCTCCTGACCGGCCCGCTGCAGGGTGATGAGATCCCCCTCGCGCACCGTGCCGAGCACGTGGGAGCAAGCCGCCAGGCCGTGACCGGCCAGCAGGGTCATCACCGCTTCCTTGTCTTCACGACGCACCTGGATGACGGCGCCCAGCTCTTCGTTGAACAGGGCCGGCAGCAGCTCACCACCGATGCGATCCAGCTGCAGGTCGAGGCCGCAGTGACCGGCGAAGGCCATCTCCACCAGAGTGACGAACAGGCCGCCGTCGGAGCGGTCGTGATAGGCGATCAGCTTGCAATCCGCCACCAGCGCCTGAATGGCGTTGAAGAACCCCTTGAGCTGGACCGGGTTGTCCAGATCCGGGGCCTTGTCACCCAGCTGGCGATAGACCTGTGCCAGCGCAGAGGCACCGAGGCGCTGCTTGCCGTTGCCAAGGTCGATGAGGATAAGGTCAGTCTCACCGAGATCAGTACGCAGCTGCGGCGTGACGGTATTGCGCACGTCCTCGACCCGGGCAAACGCCGAGATGAGCAGGGAGAGCGGCGAAGTGACGCTGTGCTCCTTGCCATCTTGCTGCCAGCGGGTCTTCATGGACATGGAGTCCTTGCCCACCGGGATGGTGATGCCAAGGGCCGGGCAGAGCTCCTCGCCCACCGCTTTGACCGCCTCATAGAGGCCGGCATCTTCGCCCGGGTGACCGGCGGCGGCCATCCAGTTGGCGGAGAGCTTGACCCGCTTCAGAGACCCGATGTGGGCCGGCGCCAGGTTGGTGAGCGCTTCCGCCACCGCCATGCGAGCGGAGGCGGCGTGGGAGAGCAGCGCTACCGGGGTGCGCTCGCCCATGGACATGGCTTCACCGTGGTAGCTGTCGTAGGTGGCGGCAGTGACGGCGCAGTCGGCCACCGGGATCTGCCAGGGGCCGACCATCTGGTCGCGGTTGACGAGGCCCGTTACGCTGCGATCGCCGATGGTGATGAGGAAGGACTTCTCCGCCACGGTGGGCAGACGCAGCACCCGCTCGGCAGCCTCACCCAGGGTGATGCCATCGAGCGCCAACGGCTTGCCCTGGGCCGGCAGGCTTGCAACCTCGCGGTGCATCTTGGGGGTCTTGCCCAGCAGCACGTCCAGCGGCAAGTCGATGGGGTGGTTGTCAAAGTGCTCATCCGAGAGAGTGAGATGCTTCTCTTCGGTGGCGGTGCCGATGACGGCATAGGGCGCGCGCTCGCGCTCGCACAGCGCCTTGAACAGCGGCAGCTTCTCCTTGGCCACCGCCAGTACGTAGCGCTCTTGGGATTCGTTGCACCAGATCTCGAGCGGGCTCATGCCCGGCTCGTCGTTCGGAATGGCGCGCAAATCGAAGCGACCGCCGCGATCGCCGTCGCTCACCAGCTCCGGCATGGCGTTGGAGAGGCCACCGGCCCCCACGTCGTGGATGAAGACGATGGGGTTGTCGTCCCCGAGCTGCCAGCAGCGGTCGATCACCTCCTGGCAACGGCGCTCCATCTCGGGGTTGTCACGCTGCACCGAGGCAAAGTCGAGATCTTCTGCCGACTGGCCGGAAGCCATGGAGGATGCCGCACCACCGCCCAGACCGATGTTCATGGCCGGGCCGCCCAGCACGATGAGGGCCGCCCCGACCGGGATCTCCCCTTTCTGGACGTGCTCGCTGCGGATGTTGCCGATACCGCCCGCCAGCATGATGGGCTTGTGGTAGCCACGCACCTCGACGCCGTTGTGGCTCGGCACCTGCTCTTCGAAGGTACGGAAGTAGCCGAGAATGGCCGGACGGCCGAACTCGTTGTTGAAGGCGGCGCCGCCGAGCGGCCCCTCCTGCATGATGTCAAACGCGCTGACGATGCGGCTCGGCTTGCCGAAATCCTGCTCCCAGGGCTGTTCGAAGCCGGGGATACGCAAGTTGGAGACCGAGAAGCCCACCAGACCCGCCTTGGGCTTGGCACCGCGACCAGTGGCCCCCTCATCGCGAATTTCACCGCCGGAGCCGGTAGCTGCACCCGGGAAGGGGGAGATGGCGGTCGGGTGGTTGTGGGTCTCCACCTTCATCAGGATGTCGACGCGCTCCTGATGATAGTGATACTCGCCGCTGGCGGGGCTTGGGAAGAAGCGGCCACCCTGGCTTCCTTCCATCACGGCGGCGTTGTCTTTATAGGCAGACAGGACATGATCCGGCGTCTGCTCGAAGGTGTTCTTGATCATTTTGAACAACGACTTGGGCTGCTGCTCACCGTCGATGGTCCAGTCGGCGTTGAAGATCTTGTGGCGGCAGTGCTCGGAGTTTGCCTGGGCAAACATGTAGAGCTCGATGTCGTTGGGGTTGCGACCCAGCCTGGTGAAATTCTCCACCAGATAGTCAATTTCGTCGTCGGCCAGCGCCAGACCGAGCGCCACGTTGGCGTCGGCCAGTGCGGCGCGACCACCGCCCAGCACATCCACCTGGGTGAAGGGGCGCGGCTCATGATGGGCAAACAGGGCGGAGGCCTCGTTCATCTCGCCAAACACCGTCTCCATCATGCGGTCGTGCAGCACGGCGGCCACGTCGGCACGCTGGGCGGCGCTCAGCTCCCCCCTGGCCTGCACGTAATAGGCGATGCCGCGTTCGAGCCGCTTGACCTGATTCAGGCCGCAGTTGTGGGCGATGTCGGTTGCTTTGGAAGACCAGGGGGAGATAGTGCCGGGGCGGGGGGTAACGAGAAACAGCTGACCGCTGGGGGTGTGTTCGGGGATGGTCGGGCCGTAGCGCAGGAGCTGGCCCAAGGTCGCTCGCTCCGGGGGCGACAGCGGGCTCGAGAGCTCGGCAAAGTGCACGTATTCGGCATAGACATCCTCTATCTCTACTCCTCTCTCCTGTTTCATCTGCGCGAAGCGTTGCAGCAGTTTTTGGACACGAAACTCAGACAGTGCGGGGGCACCACGCAAGATATCCATATGACCTTTCTCACCAAGTGTTGAAGTGGGGGGGAATTGAGACGCGCGTATTATAGGGATCAGGCCCATGCCGGACAAACGTTTTTCTTGTTTTACCCAGTGTGACTCGGTGCACACTCTCTGGTATAAAGGTGCCTCTTTTTTGACAAATGCCGATTTTTTCAACAAGGGTACTCACCTACTTGCGCTGCATTTTTCGACTGTTTATCGGGCTGATGTTGCTGCTGACCCTGGTCGGTTGCGACTTCTACACCCCCTCCAGCCAGCTGGAGCAGATCCGCCAGAGAGGCGAGATCCGGGTTGGCACCATCTACGGCCCCACCTCTTATTACCAACGTGACGACACCGCCCAGGGGTTCGATTACGAGCTGGCGAAGAGTTATGCCGACTGGCTGGGGGTCAAGCTGACCATAGTGCCGGTCTACTCCACCGCCGAACTGGTGGAACTGCTGAGAAAGGGCAAGCTGGATCTGGCTGCCGCCGCCATCGTGGTCACCCCGGAGCGACGCCAGCTGTTTCGCTTCGGCCCCGGCTTCTACCAGGTCTCCCCCAAGCTGGTCTATCGCAACGGTTCTCCCAAGCCCAAGGACATCGGCGATCTCAAGGGCAACATAGTGGTGCCGGCCGGTTCCACCGGCGAAGATCTGCTCAAGGAGCTGGCCAAGCAGTACCCCAACCTTAAGTGGAGCACCAATCGGGATGCCGACGTGGAGGAGCTGCTCAAGCAGGTGGCCGACGGCAAGATTGACTACACGGTAGTGCAGGATACCGTGCTGGCCCGCACCCAGCGCTACTACCCCGAGCTCACCGAAGGGATGACCCTGGCCAAGAACCAGACCGTGGCCTGGGCCATGACCAAGCTGCCGGACGACAGCCTCTACGCCAGCATCATCGACTTCTTCGGCCAGCGCTTCATGGACGGCGCCATCGCCAAGCTCGACGAGAAGTACTTTGGCCACGTGCAGAATTTCGACTTCGTCGACACCCGCACCTTCCTGCAGCGGGCCAAGAGCCTGCTGCCCAAGTATCAGGATCTGTTCAAGACCCACGCCAACGTGGTGGACTGGCGCCTGCTGGCCGCCATCAGCTATCAGGAATCCCACTGGGATCCGGAGGCGCGCTCCTACACCGGGGTGCGCGGCATGATGATGCTGACCGAGCCCACCGCCAAGGCGATGGGGGTCAACAACCGGCTGCACCCGGAGGAGAGCATCAAGGGCGGCGCCCGTTATCTGGAGCAGATGATGGAGAAGGTGCCCGCCTCGGTGCCCGATGACGAGAAGGTGTGGTTTGCCCTCACCGCCTACAACATCGGTTACGGCCACATGATGGATGCCCGCCGCCTGACCAAGGAGCTCGGCAAGAATCCCGATGCCTGGAGCGATGTGAAAGAGGTGCTGCCGCTGCTGCAGCAGTCGCGCTGGCATCGCAAGGTACGCTACGGCTATGCCCGTGGCGGCGAGGCGCGCAACTACGTCAACAACGTGCGCCAGTACTACCAGAGCCTGCTCTGGCTCGACAACGAGCAACAGAAAGCCCACCGCCGTGAAGAGCTGGACGATGACGACAGCAGCGAGCCGCCCAGTGCCGAGCGCCCCACCGTCATCGCCGAAGTGGTCAAGCAGATCACCCTGCGCTGAGCCCTTGTTGACAGGTTTGTTTTTCGGGTGGTTTCTCTGTTACCATCCGCCCATACCGGAGCCTATCCGAAACTGTTTTTATCGCGCTATTTCATCCACTTGTACTCGGGATGACAGCACTTTCAGATAGGCTCCCATCATCACCCAAGGCCGGGATGGCCACCCAATGGGAGGAGACCAAGATGCGAGCTCGCAGAAGAACGACACTGGTCAGAAAAGCAAAGTGCGGCTGGAGCCCCAGACGCAAACTCAAGCTCAATGACATCAAACGCAAGATATGGCGGAGAAACCGCTCCTTCACCTTGCTGATAGCAGAACACACAGCATAAACCCGGCAATTGCCGGGTTTTTTATCGCCTCAATTCCCCGCCTGCGGGCTCACCTCAAAGACCACTGCCCGCTTCGATACCAGGCTGTTGCAGTGATTGCAGAAGTAATCCACCGCACCGCAAGCCTTGAGCCGTTCCAGCTCCTGCCGGCAGGTCGGGCAGAGAGCCCGGATCTGGAAACGGGCCTGGCACTGGCTGCAGGTGGTCTCGCGGCTGCGACTGTCCAGCTCGCCCTGACAGGCAGGGCAGTGAAGGTGGCTCATGGTTGGCTCCTTGCAAAGTGAATGTGCAGTGGGCCCACCCACTGCACATTCCCCTCCCCTGGCCTCAGAAAAAACGGCTGCCGGTGAGGGCAGCCGCTGGGCCTTATTTCTTGGCTTTGGCCTTGAGCAGGCGCTTGCGTTGCCGCTCCTGGCTCAGGGTCAGGGTATTTTTCTTGCCCTCGAACGGGTTGGCCGACTCCTGGAACTCGACCCGGACCGGCGTCCCCATGATCTTCAGCGACTTGCGGAAGTAGTTGATGAGGTAGCGCTTGTAGGAATCCGGCAAGTCGTTGAGCTGGTTGCCGTGGATCACGATGCGCGGCGGGTTGTAGCCACCGGCGTGGGCATATTTGAGCTTGACCCGGCGACCGTTCACCATCGGCGGCTGGTGGTCTTCCTGCGCCATCTGCATGATGCGGGTCAGCATGGCGGTGCTGGTACGGCGGGTGGCGGACTGGTAGGCCTCCTGAATGGATTCAAACAGGTGGCCAACACCGCTGCCGTGCAGGGCGGAGATGAAGTGCACGCGGGCGAAGTCGATGAAGCCCAGACGACGATCCAGCTCGTTCTTGACGTCCTCTTTCACCTTCTGATCCAGACCATCCCACTTGTTCACCACCAGTACCACGGAACGGCCGGTGTTGAGCACGAAACCGAGGATGCTCAAGTCCTGATCGGTGATGGTCTCCTGGGCGTCGATCACCAGCAGGCAGACGTTGGCATCTTCAATCGCCTTGAGGGTCTTGATGACGGAGAACTTCTCCACCGTCTCGTGCACCTTGCCGCGACGACGCACGCCGGCGGTGTCGATGATGACGTACTTCTGCTCGTCACGCTCCATCGGGATATAGACGGAGTCGCGGGTGGTACCCGGCATGTCATAGACGATGACCCGATCTTCACCCAGCATGCGGTTGGTCAGGGTGGATTTACCGACGTTGGGGCGACCGACGATGGCAAACTTGATGGGCAGATCGGCGAACGGCGTCTCCTTGGTGTCTTCCTTGGTGTCGAGTTCACCGGCAGCCACCATGCGCAGCAGGGCTTCTTCGTCGAAGTCCTCTTCTTCCTCATCCTGCGCGGTTTCTTGTGTGGCGGCGTCGACCAGGGTCTCCAGATGGGGGGCCAGCGCCAGCTCTAGCAGGCTCAGTACGCCACGACCATGGGCGGCCGCCATCTGGTAGACCTCGCCCAGGGCCAGACCGTAGAACTCGGACACGGCGGAGTCACCGTCGATGCCGTCGGTCTTGTTGGCCACCAGAAACACCTTCTTGTGGGTCTTGCGCAGGTGCTCGGCGATGGCCTGATCCGCCGCGGTCAAACCGGCACGGGCATCCACCATGAACAGCACCACGTCGGCCTCTTCGATGGCCAGCAGGGACTGTTCGGCCATCTTCAGCTCGATCCCCTCTTCGGTGCCATCGATACCGCCGGTATCCACCACGATAAATTCCAGCTCGCCCAACTTCGCCTGGCCGTACTTGCGGTCCCGGGTCAGACCGGGGAAGTCAGCCACCAGGGCATCCCGGGTACGGGTCAGGCGGTTAAACAGGGTGGATTTCCCCACGTTGGGGCGGCCCACCAGGGCTACTACAGGAGTCATAAAAGCCTCATTCTCAAGACGACAAAGGCTCCGGGTCCGAAGACCAGGAGCCGGATATTCAGATTGACGGGCGATCAGGGACGCTGCAAAGCGTACAACTTGCCGCCACGGCTCTGCACATACAGGGTGTCACCGTCCACCAGAGGGGCGGCGTACAGACCACTGCTGTCGAGCTGCTGCATGGCCTTGATGGTACCGTCGGTACGATCCAGCCAATACAGGTAACCTTCCACATCACCGACCACCACATAGTCACCCAGGATGACGGGGGCGGTCACGGTGCGGTTTTCCAGCTGGGTATTGGACCACAGCTCGAGACCATTGCGACGGTCGACCGCAAACAGGTGGCTGCGGCTGTCGGTCAGCACGATGGCATTGCCGGTCACCGCCATGTCGCGGTAGCCGGAATACTTACGCTTCCATACCTCGTCACCGGTCATCAGCTTGCGCGCCATCAGCTGGCCATTATAGGCGATGGCATAGAGCTCATCGCCGGCGATCAGCGGGGTGGCGTCCACGTCGACCATCCGATCCAGCTCGGTGGCACCGCGCGGGTCGGCGACCTTGGACTGGCGCACCGGCTGACCGTTGCTGAGCAGGGCGATGCCCACCTTGCCATCGGCGCGGCCGTACAGCACGGCGCCGTTGGTGATGATGGGGGCGCCGGCGCTGCGCAGGGTCAACGGCGGCTGTTCTTCCGCCAGGGTCCACTGCAGCTTGCCTTCATCGGTATCGAGCGCCACCAGACGACCCGAGGTGGTCAGCACCACCACCCGGCCATCTTCGACGGCAGGGCTCGCCACCACTTCACCCGGGACCGTGGTCTGCCACAGCACTTCACCGTTCTCCTGGTTCAGGGCGTACACCACCCCGTTCTCGGAACCCAGGAACAGCTTGCCGTAACGGGATACTAGGCCACCGGAGAGGCGGGCGCTGCGCTTGTCGGCATTGATCGGCAAGTCAGCCAGATCCACGCTCCACAGCTCCTTGCCGCTTTCGCGGTCAAAGGCGGTCACGTCGCCATCGCGGGCCGCCGCATAGATGCGCTCCTCTTCCACCACCGGCTTGAGCTGGGAGTAGAAGTCGCCGATGCCGTCACCCACCGAGGAGGACCAGCTGGTATCGGCCGTGAAGGCGGACTCGACCTTGGGCAGTGGCGCCATCGGGTTGAGATCCTCTTCCGAACTGAACAGGGAGCACCCCTGCAGGGCGAAGGAGACCGCAGCCCCCAACACCACCATCTTGAACAGATTACGCATCCGGAGCCTCACCCGTGGTCACCGCTGGCAACGCCAGATCGTCCATTTTCAGCTTGAGCTCGGCGCTGCCCTGCAGGCCGCCGGCATCGGCCGCCGCCTGATAGGCATCGCGCGCCTCTTCGGCCTTGCCCTGCTTGAGCAGCACGTCGCCGCGCACTTCCGCAACCTGAGCCTTGAAGGCATCGTTGTTGATCTTGCCAAGCTGGGCCAGCGCCTCGTCAGCCTTGCCCTGATCATTCAAAACCCGGGCCAGACGCAGGGCAGCGATGGGACGAATGCTCTCGTCACCGCTGGTGGCCACCTGGGTCAGCTGCTCGGCGGCCAGATCCAGCTTGCCAGCCTTGACGGCGGCGGCGGCCAGCTGCAGGGCAGCCAGTTCGGCATAGGAGTCACCCTTGTGGGCGCTGATGAAGCTTTGCGCCTGCTCGAAGCCGGCGGCATCGCCCTTGGCCAGCTGGGCGGCCATCTCGTTGTAAGCCTGGGAGGCGGCCTCCTGGCTGGTCTGCTGATGCTCGTTGTAGTAGCGCCAGCCAAAGAGTCCAACCAGACCGATAACAGTTCCTGCGATCACCGAGGTTCCGTTCTCTTTCCACCAGCTCTTGATGACCTCAACCTGTTGTTCTTCGGTGGTATAAACTTCCACAGCTTACTCTCCTTTGGCTGCCAGCAGGGCAATGGCGGCGTCGACCGTGACGGTCTGTTGCTCGGCCTGGCCACGCAGATATTTGATGGTGATCTCCCCGTTTTGCACCTCGGTCTCGCCAAGGATCAGGGCAATGGCCGCGCCGCTCTTGTCGGCACGCTTGAGTTGTTTCTTGAAGTTGCCGCCGCCGCAGTGGCTCATCAGGCGCAAGTCAGGCAGGGCATCGCGCAGCCGCTCGGCCAGCTGGAAACCGGCCTGTTCAGTGCCCTCGCCCACCATGGCCAGGTAGACATCCACCGCCGGGCGGATATCAGCGTTGAGTTCGAGGGTCTCGAGCATCAGCACCAGTCGCTCCATGCCCATGGCAAAACCCACAGCCGGCGTCGGTTGACCACCGAGCTGCTCCACCAGACCGTCGTAACGACCACCGGCACAGACGGTGCCCTGAGCGCCCAGACTGTTGGTGACCCACTCGAACACGGTGAGGTTGTAGTAGTCGAGGCCGCGTACCAGCCGCTCGTTCACTTCATACTGGATGCCGGCGGATTCGAGCAGGCGCTTGAGCCCCTCGAAGTGGGCCAGGCTCTCTTCGCCCAGGTGATCGAACAGACGCGGGGCACCCACCAGAATGGCTTGTACCTTCTCGTCCTTGGAGTCCAGCACCCGCAGCGGGTTGCTGTACATACGGCGCTGGCTCTCTTCGTCCAGCTGATCCTTGTACTGCTCCAGGTAGGCCACCAGCGCATCGCGGTAGGCGGCGCGTTCGCTGCTCTGACCGAGGGTGTTGAGCTGCAGGGTCACGTGTTCGCTGATGCCGAACAGACGCCACAGGCGGTGGGTCAGCATGATGAGCTCGGCATCGATGTCCGGCCCGTTGATGCCGAACAGCTCGACCCCGAACTGGTGGAACTGGCGATAGCGGCCCTTCTGGGGACGCTCGTGACGGAACATGGGGCCCATGTACCACATCCGGCGTTCCTGATTGTAAAGCAGACCGTGCTCGATGCCGGCCCGCACGCAGCTGGCGGTGCCTTCCGGACGCAGACTCAGGCTGTCGCCGTTACGGTCTTCAAAGGTGTACATCTCTTTTTCGACCACGTCGGTCACTTCACCGATGGCGCGCTTGAACAGATGGGTCTGCTCGACAATCGGCATGCGCACTTCGCTGTAGCCATAGCTGGCCACGACCTGGCGCAGGATCTGTTCTACTTTCTGCCATACCGGGCTCTGCTCCGGCAGGCAATCATTCATACCGCGAATAGCTTGGATCTGTTTTGCCACGTTGATACTCGAGAAAAAGAGGTAAAATTTGGCCGCATTATAGGGATTTTCGACCCCGAGGTAAAATCAGGGTATTCCAATGCGGGATGTAAAATCAGCAACCTAAAGACAGGGCCACCCTGAGTGGCCCTTGGTTGCTCAACCCTCGTCCACCTGGATCTGGTTGGCCGGATCCAGCATGGCGGCCCGGGCGCGAATGCGGCGCTCCAGGGTCGGGATGAGATCCTTGTTGTCGAGCCGGTCCACCCGCTGACCACCCTCGTAGAAAGCGCTCTTGTTAGCCGCCCCCGCCAGCCCCAGATCCGAGACCAGCGCCTCGCCCGGGCCGTTCACCACGCAACCGATGATGGAGACATCCATCGGAGTGATAATGTCTTCCAGTCGCTCTTCCAGGGCGTTGACCGTACCGATGACGTCAAACTCCTGGCGGGAGCAGGAGGGACAGGCGATGAAGTTGATGCCGCGGGAGCGGATACGCAGGGATTTCAGGATGTCGAAACCCACCTTGATCTCTTCCACCGGATCGGCCGCCAGCGAGATGCGCAAGGTGTCGCCGATGCCTTCGCTCAGCAGCATGCCAAGACCGATGGCGGACTTCACCGCGCCGGCGCGAAAACCGCCCGCCTCGGTGATGCCCAAATGCAGCGGCTGTTCAATCTGCTTGGCCAGCAGGCGATAGGCACCGACTGCCAGGAAGACGTCGGACGCCTTGACGCTCACCTTGAAGTTGTCGAAGTTCAGGCGATCCAGATAGTCCACGTGGCGCATGGCTGACTCGAGCAACGCCTCCGGGGTCGGCTCGCCGTACTTCTCCTGAATGTCTTTCTCCAACGAGCCGCCGTTGACGCCGATGCGGATCGGGATGTTGTAGTGACGGGCACAGTCGACCACGGCGCGGACCCGCTCCTCGTTGCCGATGTTGCCCGGGTTGATGCGCAGGCAATCGGCACCGTACTCGGCCACTTTCAGGGCGATACGGTAGTCGAAGTGGATATCGGCGACGATGGGAATACGGGTCTGCTGCTTGATGAGCTTGAAGGCTTCCGCCGCTTCCATGGTGGGCACCGAGACCCGCACGATGTCGGCGCCAACCCGCTCGATCCGCTGGATCTGCTCGACGGTGGCGGCCACGTCCGTGGTCTTGGTGTTGGTCATGGTCTGCACCGTGATGGGGGCATCGCCCCCAACCGGTACATTACCGACCATGATCTGCCTGGATTTACGACGAATGATGGGAGATTCGTGAGCGGACATGGCGGACAGATTACTCCTGCGGCAGTGAGAGGCGAGCAGTCCGGGCCGTTGTTGTAACGGCTCATGTCGATGGACTTGCCCTGATATTCGATATTGACGGCCATGGGCGCACCAATGATGAATTTGAGCGGCTCGGGTCCTTCCAGTACCAGTTCGTCATTGGCCTTCTTGAGGCCGCTGAACAGGGTCTTGCCCTTGGCATCCTTGACATCCAGCCAGCAGTCGGCGGTGAAGCTCATCTTCAGCTGGGGCACCTTGGCCGGCTCGCTCGCGGCGGTGTCGGCAGCCGGTTGCGTGGCAGTGGCGGCAGAGGTCGCAACAGCCGTGGTCGCCACGGCGCTGCTGGCATCGACCGGCATCGTGGTCACGGCGGCGCTCGCCACGGGGTCAACCGAGGTCGCGGCCGCAGCGGAAGTTGCCGGAGCAACCACAGGGTCAGCCACGTCCACCGCCGGCGGCACGGTGGCGCTCGGGGTGTTGCTGGTTGCGCCCATTTCAGTCGCGGCCAGGGCCTCGTCACCGGCGGAGCGACGCGCCGTGCTCTGCCACCACCAGGCGACGGAGAGCGCGATCAGCACCAGGATCACCAGCCAGGTGACAACCTTGAGGCGGCTGTCGTTGGCCTGCTGACGGGAGCGACGGGAGAAGCTCTGCATGTCGATGTTGTCGGGGGGAGTCAGCCCCAGCTTGTCATAAGCCGCGAGGATGGTCTCTTCCGGGATACCGACCAGCTTGGCATAAGTACGCAGATAGCCGCGAATGAAGGTATGGGACGTATGCTTGTCATACGTATCCGATTCGATCGCGGCAATCAGGGTCAGACGAAGGTGAATGCGAGACGCAACCTGTTCTCGCGTCCAGCCGAGCTGTTCACGGGCGTTGCGCAGCAGCTGGCCTGGGCCAACTGCCTGGGAGTCGTCTTGAAAATCGTGTGGCTGTTCAGTAGTCATTGGCTAAGTAACGCTTGGCTTGTTGCGAAGTGGGATATTGCCTTACCAGCTCAGTCCCGAATTGGTGAAGTAATGCCGGTTTGTCCATGGCCTGCGCCAGCCGCAATCTCAACCAGAGACTGTTCTCGTTCTCGTCTGACACATCGGCAAAACGGGCGAGATAGGCCTGCACATCAGGCAGCTTGCCATCTTTCATGGAAAGCTCAGCCATGTCCAGCAATAACCTTGGATTGCGGGGATTATACCCCAAGGCCAAGCGATAATACTCGCTTGCTTTATCATTTCTGCGATTTTGCGCGGCGCAAAGTGCCGCGTTTTCATAGGTATCGGCAATCTTGATGTAGTTGGGCTGGCTGACAGCCTGCAGGAAGGCCTTTTCTGCCTCGTCGAAGCGACCACGATTGCAAAGGAAGGCGCCATAATTGTTCATCGCGTCAGCATTGGACGGATCCATGGCAAGGGCTGTCTTGTAGCTCTCTTCGGCCGCCTTGAAATCTTCCACCTGCTGGTAGAAGTAGGCAAAACCGACGTAAACCTGAGGGTTGGCAGGGTCATACTGCAGTGCGCGGTCAAGATTGAACTTGGCCTGCTCGGCGTTGCCCTGTTGCAGATATTGAATACCCAGATCCAGACGGGTTTGGGCTGCTGCCTTGAGATCAGGCCCCACTTCACGCTGGGTGGAATTCTGGCCAGCGTAAGTGGTCTCGGTAACACAGCCGGGCAGCGCGCAGAGCGCTGCCACTACGATCAATGTACGTGTATCCATTCCCTGACTATACAATGGCTTAGCAAGTTAAACCATTTTGACGGAAATCCCATCCTGTTGCATCCGATTTTTCATGGTGCGCTTGGTGCGATCGATCACCTCCCCCACCAGCTGGCCACAGGCCGCATCGATGTCGTCGCCACGGGTCTTGCGCACGATGACGGTGAAGCCGTACTCCATCAAGACCTTGGAAAAACGGTCGATACGGCTGTTGCTCGGCTTGCCGTAGGGGTTGCCCGGGAAGGGGTTGAACGGGATCAGGTTGATCTTGCTCGGGGTATCCTTGAGCACCTTGGCCAGCTCGTGGGCGTGCTGCATGTCGTCATTGATATGATCGAGCAGCACATATTCCACGGTCACCCGGCCGCCGTTGGCGTTGGACTTGCCGAGGTAGCGACGAACACCGGCGAGGAACTCCTCGATGTTGTACTTGTCGTTGATCGGCATGATCTCGGAGCGCAGCTTGTCGTTAGGAGCGTGCAGAGAGATGGCCAGGGCCACGTCAATCTGGTCGCCCAGCATGTCCAGCGCCGGCACCACGCCGGAGGTGGAGATGGTCACCCGGCGCTTGGAGATGCCGTAGCCAAAGTCGTCCATCATCAGGCGCATGGCCGGTACCACGTTGGCGAGGTTGAGCAGCGGCTCACCCATCCCCATCATCACCACGTTGGTGATGGGACGCTTGCCGCCGACGATCTTGGCGGCGCGCCATACCTGGCCGATGATCTCGGAAACTTTCAGGTTGCGGTTGAAGCCTTGCTGGGCGGTAGAGCAGAACTTGCACTCCAGGGCGCAGCCTACCTGGGAGGAGACGCACAGGGTCGCCCGATCCTCTTCCGGAATGTAGACGGTCTCCACCTCCTGACCGCCAACCTGCAGCGCCCACTTGATGGTGCCGTCGGAGGAGCGCTGTTCGCGGCTCACTTCCGGCGCCCGGATCTCGGCGATCGCCTTGAGGCGCTCGCGCAGCACCTTGTTGACGTTGTTCATCTGATCGAAATCATCACAACCAAAGTGATAGATCCACTTCATCACCTGATCTGCCCGAAACGGCTTCTCGCCCAGTTCGACGAAGAAGGCACGCATGGCATCTCGATCAAGATCCAGCAGGTTGGTTTTTGTTTCGCTCATCAAGGGCCTCAGCTCACACACTTCATAAATTATCGGCTGACCTACGTCAGGGGGCGGCATTGTACAAATTATGGGTCCGGCTTTCCACCTGGAGAATAAGTGGATATTGACCGAATGACCAAAAAACAAAAGGGAGCCGAGGCTCCCTTGGGGTTCTTTCGACAGAAATCAGCCGCGCGGGCAGATCTCGGCGTCGGAGAAGAAGTAGGCGATTTCACGGGCAGCGGAGGCCGGTGCATCGGAGCCGTGTACGGCGTTGCGGTCGATGCTCTCGGCGAAGCAGGCGCGCAGAGTGCCGGCCAGGGCCTCTTTCGGGTTGGTAGCGCCCATGATTTCACGGTGGCGGCGGATGGCCTCTTCGCCTTCCAGCACCTGGATCATGACGGGGCCGGAGGTCATGAAGCTGACCAGGCCGTCATAAAAAGGCTTGCCCTGGTGCTCGGCATAGAAACCGGCGGCTTGCTCGCTGCTCATGTGCAGCATTTTTGCGGCGATGACTTTCAGGCCAGCGCTCTCGAAACGGTTGTAGATGGCACCGATCAGGTTCTTGCTGACGGCATCCGGCTTGATGATGGAGAAGGTACGTTCGATGGCCATTGAGATCTTTCCTTAACTACAGAGATTTATTGTTAGAATCCATGTTCGGCGGCGATTATACGTAAACAAAAAGCGAAATAACACACAGAAAAGCAACTTTTTATTAAACAAATTCTTCCCTAAAACAACATCACCACTCATCTTGGCCCAGGCCGGCAGGAAAAAATGTGCGCTTGTGCACGATAGTCGTGTTAACCCCCTGAAACCCAGGCTATTGCTCACCCTCCCCCTGTCGAAAGGGCCCCCGCAGGAGCCCTTGTCGTTGCCGGTCAGCGGACCTCCGCCAGCAGGGTGTGGGCGATGGTGCGCATCCCCAGGGTATTGGCCCCCGGCGCCCACAGGTTGTCGCCGTTCTCGCTGAAACAGGCGGCGAGATCGACGTGCAGCCAGCCCTGCCCCTCGTTGGCGACGAAGCGGGAGAGGAAGCCCGCCGCGTTGGAGGCACCACCCGGACCGCCACCAGGCACGGGCCGGCTGTTGGCGGTGTCGGCATAGTGGGACGGGCACTGCTGGCGATGCCAGGGTTCCAGCGGCAGCGGCCAGGCGGGTTCCTGTTCGGCATCCGCATAGCCCATGGCACGGCTCACCAGCCCCTTGTCCAGCCCGAACAGGGCATTGTAACGCCCCCCAGCGCCATCACCGCCGCCCCGGTGAGAGTTGCAGCGTCGATGACCAGCGGCGCGCCGGAATCCCCGGCCAGCTGCAGGCCATCGGCCAACACCAGCCGCCCCTCGGCGTCGGTGTTGACGATCTCCACCGTGGTGCCGTTCTTGTAGGTGAGGATGTCACCCAGCTTGTAGGCGTGACCGGAGACCAGGTTCTCGGCGCAGCAGAGGATGAGCTTCACCCGCTTGTCGAGGCCACGCAGGATGGCCAGTGCCAGGGCGCCGGTGACGATGGCGGCACCGCCCATGTCGTGCTTCATGGTCAGCATGCCCTGAGAGGTCTTCATGGAGTAGCCGCCGGAATCGAAGGTGATGCCCTTGCCCACCAGCGCTGCCGCCACCGGAGCTTTGGGATCCTTGCCCGGATTGAAGTCCAGCTCAAGCATCACGGGCTCGCGCTCGCTGCCACGGCCCGACCTGATAGAGACCGACCCAGCCCGCCTGCTGCAAGGCTTCCCCCTTGAGAATGCGATGACTGATCCGGTCCGGTGCCAGCTCGGTGATGAAGGCGGCAGCTTCGACCGCCAGCTCCAGCGGCCCCAGCTGTTCCGGCGTGGCATTGGTCATCTCCCGCACCCAGCGTCCGCACAGCCAGCGCGCCTCCAGCTCCTCTCGATCCTCCTCAGACGAAGTGGCCCACTGCAGTTCGACCTCCACCTTGGGGGTCTGCAGCCCTTGGGCAAAGGCCCACTGCTGCTCGCGCTCCCAGTGACCGGCCAGCACCACCTGCTGGATCCCCTGACTGCACAGACGCCGTGCCGCCTGCTGGATATCCAGCAAGGGGCTGGCGGTCACCAGATGGATCACCATGCCGTCGGCGCGGTGGGAGAGCAGCGCCCCCTCCCCCCACTCGGCCGGTGCAAACTCTCGGCTCAACCAGACGTTCATGCGCTCACCTCCTGCAGCCAGCGGGCAATCGTGCGCAGGCCGTGGCCCTTGGCACCGGTCGCCCACAGATCGTTGCCCGATTTTTGATAGGAAGCGGCCAGATCCAGGTGCACCCAGCCCTTGCCTTCGTCACGCACGAAGCGCGACAGGAAGGCCGCCGCCGTGGTCGCACCGGCGGTGCCTTCGGCGGACGCCACATTGCCCAGCTCGGCAAACGCAGAGTTGAGCTGGCCCGCATGCCAGGGCTCCAGCGGCAGCGGCCAGGCCTGCTCGTTTTCGGCTTTGGCGGCAGCCAGCGCGCGTACCTGCTCGGCCTCATCGAGGGCAAACACGGCGTTGTAGTCGCGACCCAGCGCGGTCTTGGCGGCGCCGGTCAGGGTAGCGGCGTCGAGGATGTAGGCAGCCCCGCTTTCGCTGGCGGCCAGCAGGCCATCAGCCAGTACCAGGCGACCTTCCGCGTCGGTGTTCTGGATCTCGACCGAGATGCCGTTGCGATAGGTGAGGATGTCGCCGAGCTTGAAGGCATGGCCGGAAACCAGGTTTTCGGCGCAGCAGAGGATGAGTTTCACTCGCTTGTTCAGGCCGCGGCTGATGGCCAGCGCCAGCGCGCCGGTCACCATGGCAGCGCCGCCCATGTCGGACTTCATCGGCAGCATGTTGTCGGAGGACTTCATGGAGTAGCCGCCGGAATCGAAGGTGATCCCCTTGCCCACCAGCGCCGCCTGCACGGGGGCATTGGCATCTCCGGTCGGGTTGTAGTCGAGCTCCAGCAGCACCGGCTCGCGCTCGCTGCCGCGGCCCACCGACCAGATCCCGATGTGACCGGCCTCCTGCAGCGCCTCCCCGGCGGTAATGCGGGCGGTCACCTTGTCACCGGCGAGACTGCGGATGAGCAGCAGGGCGGATTCCGCCAGGCTCATGGGGTAGATCTCCTGCGGGCACCCGTTGGTCACCTCGCGCACCCAGCGGGTCGCTTTGAGCAAAGCCGCCAGCTCGGCAGCCTCCTGGTCGCTCTGCTCGCCGAAATCGAGCTCGCGAACCCCCTTGGCGGCATAGAAGCCCTGGGCAAAGGCGTAGCGACGCTCCCCACTCCAGCCCTCACCCACCAGCTTGACGCGCTTGATGCCGCTCGACTCGAGGCGTCTGGCAGCGCGCTGGATGGCGCGCAGCGCCTCCTTCTCCTGGCCACTGCCCAGATGGAGATGGGCTTCGTCGCCGTTGAAACTGAGCAGGGCACCCTCGCCCCAGTGGGCGGCGGCAGCCTGGGAAGACAACCGTACGTTCATCATGTCAGCCATGTTCTCTTGCTTCCTTTTTATTGGCACTTTCATCAACGAATAGGGAAATCACGGGCACAAAAAAGGCCGCTCCCTCAAGGGTCACGGCCTTCACCATATCATTACTGCACCACGAGATGCTGCACGCGCAATTCACTCATGTGTAATTAAGGGGTCATCAGTGGCGCTCAGACGCCAGATTCAGGGTGTACTTGGGCAGTTCCACCACCAGATCCTCGTCCGCCAGTCTGGCCTGGCAGCTGAGACGGGATTCCGGCTCCAGCCCCCACGCCTTGTCCAGCATGTCGTCTTCCAGCTCGTCGCTCGGCTCGAGGGAGTCGAAGCCTTCACGCACCACGCAGTGGCAGGTGGTACAGGCGCAGGACTTCTCGCAGGCGTGCTCGATCTCGATGCCGTTGCGCAGCGCGATGTCCAGAATGGTTTCACCGATCGCGCCTTCGAGGGCCGCGCCGTCCGGACAGAGCTCGGGATGGGGCAGAATAATCAGTTTTGGCATATTACACCTTGTTGACGTTTTGTCCGGTCAGCACCTTGCGGATGGAGGCATCCATCCGGCGGGCTGCAAATTCGCCACTGGCAGCGTCCGCCGCCTCGATGGCCTCTTTGATCTGGTTGGTGGTGCCCGTGCTGCGCATGGTCAGCAGATGGGCGATGGCGGCGTCGATTTCAGCGCGCTCTGCCGCATTGAGCAGTGCATCGCCATCGGCAGCCAGCGCGGCATTCAGGCTCTCGACCACCCGGTCGGCCTCAACCTGCTGCTCCGCCAGCATGCGGGCGTCCATGTCCTGCTGGGCATTGGCGATGGAGGCGCTCAGCATGTTGAGGATGTCATCCTCACCAAGTCCATAGGAGGGCTTGACCTGGATCTCGGCCTGCACGCCGGAGGATTTCTCCATGGCGCTGACCGACAGCAGACCGTCCGCATCCACCTGGAAGGTGACGCGAATGTGGGCGGCGCCGGCCGCCATGGGCGGAATGCCGGTCAGGGTGAAGCGGGCCAAGGATCGGCAATCGGCCACCAGCTCGCGCTCGCCCTGCACCACGTGGATCGCCATCGCGGTCTGGCCATCCTTGAAGGTGGTGAACTCCTGGGCGCGGGCCACCGGAATGGTGGTATTGCGCGGGATCACCTTCTCGGCAAGGCCACCCATGGTCTCAAGACCCAGGGAGAGCGGAATGACGTCCAGCAGCAGCATCTCGGCGTCAGGCTTGTTGCCCACCAGGATGTCGGCCTGGATGGCGGCACCGATGGCCACCACCTTGTCGGGGTCGATGCTGGTCAAGGGCGGACGCTGGAAGAACTCGCCCACCAGCTCGCGCACCAGCGGTACACGGGTCGAACCGCCGACCATCACCACTTCCAGCACCTCTTCCTGCTCGAGCCCCGCGTCGCGCAGGGCGCGGCGGCAGGCCAGCAGGGTGCGCTTGACCAGCGGCTGGATCAGCTCGTCAAACTGACTGCGGGTGACAGAGCCCTGCCAGCCGGCAAAGGTGCAGGGAACGGTGTCGGCGTCGGTCAGACCGTGTTTGACCGCGGCGGCCACATCCAGCAGCTCGCGCTGCAGACGGGCATCCAGCTCGCCAGTCAAACCGGCTTGTTCTTTCAACCAGTCTGCCAGCAGGTGATCGAAATCATCGCCGCCGAGGGCCGAATCGCCGCCGGTGGCCATCACTTCAAACACCCCGCGATGCAGACGCAGGATGGAGATATCGAAGGTACCGCCGCCCAAGTCATAGACGGCGATCACCCCTTCCTGACCGGAGTCGAGGCCATAGGCGATGGCGGCGGCGGTCGGTTCGTTGAGCAGGCGCAGCACGTGCAGACCGGCCAGGCGGGCCGCATCCTTGGTGCCCTGGCGCTGGGCGTCATCGAAATAGGCGGGCACTGTGATGACCACGCCGTCGAGATCGCCACCGAGGGCGGCAGCGCCCCGCTCGGCCAGTTTCTTGAGGATCTCGGCCGAGACCTGAACCGGGTTGACCAGCCCTTGACGGGTCTGCAGTTGCGGCATGCCGTTGTCGGCCGCCACAAATTGATAGGGTTGCTGGCGGGTATCGATGTCGGCCAGCGCCTTGCCCATCATCCGCTTGACGGAAACGATGGTGTTGTGCGGGTCGAGGGCGGCCTCGCGCTTGGCATCGACGCCGACCCGGATGGTATCAGCCTGGTAATGCACGACGGAGGGCAGCAGATCACGCCCCTGCTCGTCGCAGAGGGTATCGGCCTGACCGCTGCGCACGGCGGCGACCAGCGAGTTGGTAGTGCCAAGATCGATGCCAACGGCACGTTTGTGCTGATGAGGTGCGGCGCTCTGGCCGGGCTCGGCGATTTGCAGTAATGCCATGGGTAATCAAACTTCCAGCGTTAAAGGATCAAGACTCGAACAGCGAGTCTTCGAATCGTTCCAGCTCCTCGAGGAGCTTGTCGACAAACTTGAGTTTGCGAACACAATCAGCCGCGCGCGGATCCTCGCCTGTGGCGAGGGCCTGGGTCAGCTGCTGCATCAACAACTGGTGATCATGCCTGATCTCCTGGCGAAAATCCTTGATGGCACGCTCAGGGTCAGTCTCCCCTTTCAGGTCGGCCAGCCGCTCGCGCCACTCCAGTTGCTGCATCAGAAACGCGGTATCTTGCAACGTCTGTTGCTCGCCACGAAGTTCGGTGCCACGCAGGGAGAGCAGGTACTCGGCTCGGCGCAGGGGCGCCTTGAGGGTAGTGAAGGCATCGTTGATCTGGGCGGCACGTTGCACCGCAGCCAGCTGCTCCCGCTCGGGGGCGGTGGCAAAACGATCGGGATGAAACTGGGTTTGCAACTGGCGGTAGGTCTCTGCCAGCTGACGGGTATCGAGCTCGAAGCCTTCAACCAGCCCAAACAGCTCGAAATAATTCATGCAGACCTCTTAGACACTGATGCTGCCCCCATGCCGCTCGCGCTCAGGTGGGCGAAGTGGCATGGTTGAACCGGCCGTGGCCGGCCAGTTCAACGGACAAGCGATCATGTGTTGCACACATCTCAGACACTGAAGCTTTCGCCACAACCACACTCGCCCTTGGCGTTGGGGTTATTGAACTGGAAGCCCTCGTTGAGGCCCTCCTTGACGAAATCCAGTTCGGTGCCATCCAGGTGGATCAGACTCTTGGCATCGACGATGATCTTGACCCCATCCTGCTCGAATACCTGATCTTCATCTGCCAGCTCATCGACGAACTCGAGCACATAGGCAAGACCCGAGCAGCCGGTGGTCTTGACGCCGAGGCGCAGGCCGATGCCCCTACCCCGGTTGGTCAGAAACGAGGAAACCCGTGCCGCTGCGGCATCTGTCATGGTAATGGCCATACTGCGCTCCTGACCTTAGAGACCTTTCTTCTGCTTGTAATCGGCGATGGCGGCCTTGATGGCATCCTCGGCCAGAATGGAGCAGTGGATCTTCACCGGTGGCAGCGCCAGCTCTTCGGCGATGTCGGTGTTCTTGATACCGGCCGCTTCATCCAGAGTCTTGCCCTTGACCCACTCGGTCACCAGGGAGCTGGAGGCAATGGCGGAACCACAACCGTAGGTCTTGAACTTGGCATCTTCGATGATGCCGTCGTCGCTGATCTTCAGTTGCAGCTTCATCACGTCACCACAAGCCGGTGCACCGACCATGCCGGTAGCGATGCTGGGATCGTTCTTGTCGAAGCCGCCTACGTTGCGGGGATTCTCGTAGTGGTCGATTACTTTTTCACTGTAAGCCATATCTAACTCCTGCTAATTCCGTTGAACACCGATCCCGCGGATCAGTGATGAGCCCATTCGACCGTGTTCAGATCGACGCCGTCCTTGTACATCTCCCACAGGGGAGACATCTCGCGCAGACGACCGATGGAGTCACGGATAAGCTTGATTGCGTAATCAATCTCTTCCTTGGTGGTGAAGCGACCCATGCTGAAACGGATGGAGCTGTGCGCCAGCTCGTCGTTCAGGCCCAGTGCGCGCAGCACATAGGAGGGCTCCAGGCTGGCCGAGGTACAGGCAGAACCGGAAGAGACCGCCAGATCCTTCAGCGCCATGATGAGGGATTCCCCTTCCACATAGGCGAAGCTGACGTTGAGGTTGCCCGGCACCCGCTGTTCCAGGTCACCGTTGATGTAGACCTCTTCGATATCCTTGATGCCGTCCCACAGACGCTGACGCAGCGCCATGATGCGCTGACCTTCGCTCACCATCTCTTCCTTGGCGATGCGGAAGGCTTCGCCCATGCCGACGATCTGGTGAGTCGGCAGGGTGCCGGAACGCATGCCGCGCTCATGACCACCACCGTGCATCTGGGCTTCCAGGCGCACACGCGGCTTGCGACGCACGTAGAGGGCACCAATGCCTTTCGGGCCGTATACCTTGTGGGCGGACATGGAGAGCAGGTCAACCTTGAGCGCTTCCACATCCACCGGGATTTTGCCCACGCTCTGTACTGCATCCACGTGCAGCAGGATTTTGCGGGAGCGGCACAGCTCGCCGATGGCGGCGATATTTTGTACCACGCCGATCTCGTTGTTGACGTGCATGATGCTGACCAGGATGGTGTCATCACGCAGGGCGCCTTCGATCTGTTCCAGGGTGAACAGGCCATTGGGCATCGGCTCGAGGTAGGTTACCTCATAGCCTTCGCGCTCCAGCTGGCGACAGGTATCCAGTACCGCCTTGTGTTCGGTCTTGGAGGTAACAATGTGCTTGCCCTTGCCGGCGTAGAAATGGGCGACGCCCTTGATGGCGAGGTTGTTAGATTCAGTCGCACCGGAGGTGAAGACGATCTCGCGCGGGTCGGCACCGATCAGCTCTGCCACTTGATTACGGGCCAGATCGACCGCCTCTTCGGCTTGCCAGCCAAAGCGGTGGGAACGGGAAGCTGGATTGCCGAACAGGCCATCCATGGTGAGACACTGCATCATTTTTTCTGCGACACGCGGGTCCACCGGACAGGTTGCCGAATAATCAAGGTAAATAGGCAGTTTCATGTTTTTCTCCGTTACAGCCAAGGTCATACATCGACCAGCTGTGGAAAGCACGTTTGTTTATAGTTGGACTTTCAAGCTCACATCGCCGCGTTCTGCCCGATCTACCAGGGACAACACGGTTTTCATTTGTTCATCTTGCTTGCCGGCAATCCGGCGCACATCGGCCTGATCAACCAGCTCGGCCAAGGTGATGTCCCCCAGGAAGCTGGATATCCGCTCGCTCAGGTCACGCCACAGGGAGTGAGTGAGGCACTGGGTGCCGCCGTGGCAGCCGCCCTTGCCGAGGCACTTGGTGGCATCCACCGATTCGTCGACCGCGGTGATCACCTGACCGACCGAGATGGCATTCGGCGCCAAACCGAGGCGATAACCGCCGCCCGGGCCACGCACGCTGCTCACCAAGCCATGCTTGCGCAGGCGGGCAAACAGCTGCTCCAGATAGGACAAGGAGATGCCCTGGCGCTCCGAAATATCAGCCAGGGGCACGGGCCCCTGCTCAGCATGCAACGCCACGTCGAGCATGGCAGTCACAGCGTAACGTCCTTTTGAGGTCAGTCTCATATGCCTTACCGTTTTGCGAACCAATCAATATGGGCATATGGTCACATACCCGACTAAATCAGTCAAGTATATGGTTGAGTAATCCAGTCGGGTTTAATCCTGCGGTCTCGGTTTTTGTACCGAGGTCAATATGCCGCGCAGGATGTTGAGTTCCACCGCCTCCGGCCGAGCCCGGTTGAACAGGCGGCGCAGCTTGCTCATGACCTGTCCCGGATGGTCATCGGCGATGAAGCCGGTCTTGAGCAGCGTCTGCTCCAGATGCTGATAGAAGCCTTCCAGCTGCTCGGCGCTGGGATAATCCACAGCCATGTCGCTCTCGCCGACCTGTTCCTGCTGCAGCCAGTGCATTCGCACCTCATAGCAGAGGGTCTGCACTGCCATGGCCAGGTTGAGGGAGCTGTACTCAGGGTTGGCCGGAATGGCCACGTGGTAATGGCACTTTTGCAGCTCGTCGTTGGTCAGGCCGGTGCGTTCACGACCAAATACCAGCGCCACCGGATGCTGCGTCCCCTCGGTTACCAGCTTCTCGCCCGCTTCGCGGGGGTCCAGCATGGGCCAGCTCAGGGTGCGGGAGCGGGCACTGGTACCGATGACCAGACCACAATCCGCAATAGCTTCATCCAGGGTCGACACGATACGGGCATTGGCCAGCAGATCGCTGGCACCGGCGGCCAGCGCATAGGCGTTGTCATCGGGCTGTGCTTGCGGATCAACCAGCACCATCTGGCTCAAGCCCATGGTCTTCATGGCGCGCGCCGCAGAGCCCATGTTGCCGGTGTGAGAAGTGTTTACCAACACGATACGAATCTGATCCAACATGCCCAGTCAATCTTCAGTCAAAAATGGCGCGCAATTGTAACATAGCCAATCGCTATTTTGGCACCGTAAATGGCGCGCCAATTCACAACAATGACGCCGTTTTGCAGAACAAAGCGGTATGAGACGGGTGCGCTGACTGGCTAGACTTGAAGGATGGGAAGGTGAAAAGTGGAGGCAACATGTGCCCACGCTGGCTTTATGAGAGGTTGCCGGTCTGCTATCTGCTGGTGGCGGTCGGCATCATCCTGCTCAGCCACTCCCCGCTGCTCTGGCTGGCGGGCACCTTGCTGTTTGTCGCCGGTGCCACCGTCTGGATGATGCGATCCAGCTATCGGCGTACCGATCTGGTCATCTTCCCGACCAAACGCTGGTTCCAGCCGGAGTGGCTCTACGAGGCCCAGCCGTTCATCTGGCTGGCGCTGGGTCTGCTGCTCTCGCGCCTTCCCAACGCCGGCGCCCTGCTGGCACTGCTGCCCTGTCTGTGGGCCTGTCGCTGCCTGTGGGCTCGCAATCACTACCGCCACCATGCCGATGGGCTGGTCTCACAACTGAGGCGCAACCCCACCCGCCGGCGCAGAGTGCGCCTCTTGCGCTGATCCCGCCTTCGCCCGCTCGATGAAGGTGGCAAGATCCAGCAAGGGATAACGTACCAGGCTTGGCAAACCGTCCAGATCCAGGCTGTCCATCAGGTTTTTCACCTCCAGCCCCAGCTCGGTGTTCCCTTCAATCTTCAGCTTGCGCTGGAAGAAGAGAGAGTCGGGATCTTCCTTGCGTCCGGCAATCAGGATGAGGTCGTTGGTGGTGCCGCTGAAACAGACATCGGCCTGCTCGCAGTGGCGAGCCACCACCAGCTTGCCATCCTGCTCGCTGATGAACCAGCAGAGCTCCAGATCCGAGACTTCGACCTTGAGCCACTTGCCCGCCAGAAATTCAAAGTCGCCATCTGCGATGGCCTCTTTGAACACGCTGGCCAGCAGGCGCTCCATCAGGCTCTGCTGCAAGGAAAATGGCACCAGTTTGAGGGGATGGCGCAGAATGCGGGGAGCCTGTTCGACCAGGCGACGTTGCAGTTGTTGAAACACGATAAACTCCCAGTTTTTTGCGCATTCAAGCACAGGGCCGCAGCCATGATCCTGTTGGAAATCAAACTTGTGCCCACTTACCTCAAGAAGGGTAAAGCCACACAAAGCTGCCTCAGGTCAAAAAGTGGAAAGACGCCGGTGAATACAATCGGGCCACTTTTGCATTTTTTGCCCTCTCGGAGCGTACCCGATGGAATTACTCTGTCCGGCAGGCAGTTTGCCGGCACTGAAAACAGCCGTGGATAACGGGGCCGATGCGGTCTATATCGGCTTCAAGGATGACACCAACGCCCGCCATTTCGCCGGGCTCAACTTCACCGACAGCAAGCTGGAGAAAGCGGTCGACTATGTGCACCAGCATGGCCGCAAACTCCACATCGCCATCAACACCTTCGCCCACCCGGGCTCCGATGCCCGCTGGCAGCAGGCGGTGGACAAGGGCGCCGCACTGGGTGCCGATGCCCTGATCATCGCCGACCTCGCCGTGCTCGACTATGCCAGCCGCCGCTACCCGGATCTGGAACTGCACGTCTCGGTGCAGGCCAGTGCCACTAACGCCGCCGCCATCCGTTTCTACCAACAGCACTTCAACGTCGGTCGGGTGGTGTTGCCGCGCGTCCTCTCCATGCATCAGGTGAGGCAGCTGGCCCGCGAGACTGACGTCGGCCTCGAGGTGTTCGCCTTCGGCAGCCTCTGCATCATGGCGGAGGGGCGCTGCTACCTCTCCTCCTACATGACCGGCGAGAGCCCCAATACCGTCGGCGCCTGCTCACCGGCCAAGTTCGTGCGCTGGGAGGAGACCCCGAGCGGCCTCGAGTCTCGCCTCAACGAGGTGCTGATCGACCGTTACGGCCCCGGGGAAAACGCCGGCTACCCGACCCTGTGCAAGGGCCGCTTCGAGGTGGATGGCCAGACCTACCACGCGCTGGAGGAGCCCACCAGCCTCAATACCCTTGGCCTGTTGCCCGAGCTGTTCCAGACCGGTATCCAGTCGGTCAAGATTGAAGGACGCCAACGCAGCCCCGCCTATGTGGAGCAGGTCACCCGGGTCTGGCGCGCCGCCATCGACGCCTATCAGGCCAATCCGGAAGCCTATCAGGTCAAGGCCGAGTGGGATGCCCAGCTCGCCCGCGTCTCCGAGGGGAGTCAGACCACCCTCGGTGCCTATCATCGCCAGTGGCAATAAGGAGCCCTGTTCATGAAATTCTCTCTCGGCCCCCTGCTCTTCTACTGGCCCAAGGCCGACACCCAGGGCTTCTATCAGGCGGCCGCCGCCAGCCAGGCCGACATCGTCTATCTGGGGGAAACCGTCTGCAGCAAGCGCCGCGAACTGAAAGTGGATGACTGGATTGCCCTCGCCCGTCAGGTGGCCGGCTCGGGCAAGCAGGCGGTGCTCTCCACGCTGGCGCTCATCTCCGCCCCCTCCGAGCTCAAGGAGGTCAAGCGGCTGGTCGACAACGGCGAGCTGATGATCGAGGCCAACGATCTGGGAGCGGTCCAGCTCGCCAGTGAAGCCGGGCTGCCGTTCGTCTGCGGCCCCGCCATCAACGCCTACAACGCCGACGTGCTGCGCATGCTGCTCAAACAGGGGATGCAGCGCTGGGTGATGCCGGTGGAGCTATCCCGCGACTGGCTGGTGCAGCTCAATCAGGATCTGGGCAGTGCCCGCCAGCAGTTCGAGGTGGAGGTGTTCGCCTACGGCCACCTGCCGCTCGCCTACTCGGCGCGCTGCTTCACCGCCCGCTCCCTCGACCGGCCGAAGGACAACTGCGAACTGGCCTGCATCGACTACCCCACCGGCCGGCTCGCCAGCAGCCGCGAGGGGCAGAAGGTGTTCAACCTCAACGGCATCCAGACCCAGTCCGGTTATTGCTATAACCTGGGCAACGATCTGGCCGGGATGGAAGGTCTGGTGGATGTGGTGCGCCTCTCCCCCGAGGGGCTGGACACCCTGATGATGCTGGAGCGCTTCAAGGCCAATGAACAAGGGCAGGCTCCCCTGCCCCTGCAGCAGGAGCGCGACTGCAACGGCTACTGGCGCCAGATCCCCGGCATGATGCTGGCCCAATGAGCCGGCGGTGTACCATCTGACGGGGGTAACTCACACCCTAGCATCACACCCGGACAGCAAAAAGGCCTCGCAATGAGGCCTTTTCTACATCATTCAAACCGGCAACAGGGCAAGCTCAGGATGCCTGCTTGCTGCTCTTGCCCTGGGCACTCTGGGCACCGGGCGGCAGGGGTTTGCGCGCCATCAGCTCCAGTTCGAGCAGGGCATATCTGTGCTCGATGAAGTCATACACGTTGTTGGCGAGCGCCAGCTTGAAGTAGCTGATGGCTTCCTTGCGGTTGCCCTTGGCCAGTTCAAACTTGCCGAGGTAGAAGTAGGTTTCGCACAGGCGCTCGGCGAGCTCCCGGTTGTCCTTCACCCCTTTCACCACATTGCCCATCAACTGGGTGGCATTGAGTTCGCCGGTATAGAGGCGCACCAGATCCCAGTTCCAGGCATCGTCATCGTACTTGTTGAGCCGCTCGCGCATCCGGCTCATGGCGGCCGGTGCATTGAGCTTCTGTTCGGCCAGATAGAGCCAGATCACCCGGTAGGGATCTTCCGGCTGCGCCTCGTAGAAGCGCTTCATATCGGCCGCGGCCAGCTCGGGACGATTGCCGTAATAGAGCGCAATGCCACGGTTCAGGTAGGCATAGTCATAATCGGGAGCCAGCTCGAGGGCGGAATCAAATGCCTCGTAGGCCTCGTCATAATTCTGCTGCTGCACCAGATAGACACCGATGAAGTTATAGGCTTCGGCAAAATCCGGCTTCTCCCGCAGAGCGCGGTTGAAATCCAGCCGCGCCAGGGAGCGCAAGCCTACCCGGTCAAACACGACAGCACGCTCATAAAACAGTTCAGCCCGTTGCTCCGTGGTCAATTCCATCTCACTGAGCATCTGCCCGAGTCGCGCCAACGCCAACTCGCTCTGGTAAGAGACCTGCAGGGGGGTCGCCAATACCAGTGAAGCGGGTTGCGGCTTGGGAACTTGAGGCGCTTCAACCTGACTGCTACTGCTGCAACCCCACATGGGGAGCAGCAACAGGATACCAAGGAGGTATCCAATCCCTTTCCTGACGTTCAATGAACACTCCGACGCTTACGCTTGACCCGGCATATGGTAAAGGTCAGCCGACACTTTGTCATGTGGCTGAGCCTCTCTCCCTCAAATAAATCAGGATTCGACAGGGTATCCGGCATCACACCAGCCCCGAAAGCCACCATCGACGCTGACCACCCGGCCGTAGCCCATCTTCTGCAGGTTCTCCGCCACCAAAATGGAGCGAAATCCCCCACCACAATAGAGGTAGAGCTCGGTGTCGGGATCCGGGTAACGGGTTTCGATGTCCCGCTCGATCACCCCGCGACCGAGGTAGGTTGCCCCCGGCAGATGGCCCCTGGCCCACTCGCTCTCTTCCCGCACGTCGACCAGGTGAAAGGTACGCCCCTCATCCTGCCAGCGTTTGATCTGGTGCACGTCGGTCTCCCTCACATGGGGACGAATGGCCTCTACCAGTGCCAGAAAACGGGGATTGTGTTGCATGGCTTGCTCCTTGCCTGTTGGCCAACAGCCGTGGGTGAAACCGTCATAATGACTCACCCGGACGATAAGAGAAAGGGCGCCTCGCGGCGCCCTTGTCATTTACGGCAGGATCTCTTGCTGATCCGCGCCCTCTTTTTCCACCTGGGTCGGCAGCATGTGCTCCCGCTTGACCCCGAAGAACATGGCAAACGAGCTAGCCACATAGATGGAGGAGTAGGTACCGAAGGCGACACCGATCACCATGGCCACCGAGAAACCGTGGATCAGCGGACCGCCCTTGAGCAGCAGCGCCAGCACCACCACGAAGGTCAAGCCTGAGGTGATGATGGTCCGGCTCAGGGTCTCGGTCATGGAGAGATCCAGGATGTACTCGGTATCCCCCTTGCGCACCTTGCGAAAGTTCTCCCGCAACCGGTCGAACACTACGATGGTGTCGTTCAGGGAGTAACCCACCAGGGTCATCAATGCCGCCAGCACGGTCAGGTCGAACTCGTACTGGAAGTAGGCAAAGACGCCGAGGGTGATCACCACGTCGTGCACCAGGGAGAGAATCCCCCCATGGCCAGACGCCATTCGAAGCGCACCGCCACGTAGATCAGGATACAGATGATGGAGGCCAGCATGGCCAGCGCACCGTCGGTCGCCAGCTCGTCACCCACCGAAGGGCCGACGAACTCGACGCGCTTGAGCACGGCCGCAGGATCGATCAGCTTGGCCGCAGCCAGCACCTCGTTGCCCTGCTGCTCCACCTTGACCCCCTCTTTCGGGGTCAGGCGGAACAGTACGTCACGGCTGGAACCGAAGTGTTGCAGGGTCGCCCCTTCAATCTTCTGCTCATCCAGCACCTGGTGCACCTTGTCCAGGCTCACCGACTGCTGGAACCCCACCTCGATGGTGGTACCGCCGGTGAAGTCCAGGCCCCAGTTCAGGCCCCGGTCGAACAGGAAGAACAGGGAGATCACCATCAGCAGGGTAGAGAAGACCACACCCGGCTTGGCATAGCGCATGAAGGGAATGGGCTTTTCAAAATGTAGAATCTGAAACATGTCTCTTCCTTAGATCGGCAGCTTGTCGAGGCGCCGTCCACCCCAGGCCAGGTTGATGATGGCGCGGGATACCGTGATGGCGGTAAACATGGAAGCACTCAGACCAATCCCCAGCGTCAGGGCGAAGCCCTTGATGGCGCCGGTACCGATACCGAACAGGATCACACAGGTGATGAGCGAGGTGACGTTGGAGTCGGCAATGGTCGAGAATGCCCGATCAAAGCCCAGATGAATGGCCTGCTGCACCCCGCGACCGTTGCGGATCTCTTCACGAATACGCTCGTAGATCAGCACGTTGGCATCCACCGCCATACCCAGCGTCAAGACGATACCGGCGATGCCCGGCAGGGTCATGGTGGCCCCCGGGATCATTGACATGATACCGACGATCAGCACCAGGTTCATGGTGAGGGCGATGTTGGCCACCCAGCCGAACGCACGGTAGTAGATCCCCATGAACAGCACGATCACCAGCATGGCCCAGCCGATGGCTTCCATACCGCTGTCGATGTTCTGCTGACCCAGGCTCGGGCCTATGGTGCGCTCTTCCACGATCTGGATCGGGGCGATCAGCGCACCGGCACGCAGCAGCAGCGCCAGGTTGTGGGCTTCGTTGGCGTTGTCGATGCCGGTGATGCGGAACTGGCTGCCAAGGCGCGACTGGATGGTGGCGACGTTGATCACCTCCTCCTGCTTGCGGAACTTGCGCTTGCCGTCCGGACCAGGCTGACCGACCGGCTTGTACTCGATAAAGACGGTCGCCATCCCTTTACCAACGTTGTCCTTGGTAAAGTTGGCCATCTTGTTGCCACCCTGGCCATCAAGCTTGATGTTGACCTGGGGACGGCTGTATTCGTCGAAACCGGACTGGGCACCCACGATGTGGTCACCGGTCAGGATGATGCGCTTTTGCAGCACCACCGGACGTCCGTTGCGATCGTTGTAGACCTTGGAGCTCGGCGGCACCCGGCCATCGGCCGCGGCCTGGATGTCGGCAGTCTCATCGACCATGTGGAATTCCAGGGTCGCGGTCGCGCCCAGGATCTCCTTGGCACGGGCGGTGTCCTGGATACCGGGCAGTTCCACCACGATGCGCTCGGCACCCTGCTGTTGTACCAGCGGCTCGGCCACGCCCAGCTCGTTCACCCGGTTGCGGATGATGGTGATGTTCTGCTCAAGGGCGTACTTCTTCACTTCCTTGATCTTGGCTTCACTCAAGGAGGCCAGCAGGACGAACTCGTCCCCCTTCTGCTCGGTGGTGAAGACGAGATCCGGGTTCTGACGACGCAGGTGAGAGATGGCTTTGGCCTGATCGGCCTCGTCACGGAACAGCACCTGTACCTGATCACCGGCCCGGCGCACGCCAGAATAACGGATCTTCTGGGTACGCAGCTCGGAACGGAAATCCTGCACCATCTGCTCTTGCTGCTTGGTCAGCGCCTCGGCCATGTCCACTTCCATCAGGAAGTGCACACCGCCGCGCAGGTCCAGACCCAGCTTGAGCGGGTTGGCACCGATGGCTTCGAGCCAGGCAGGCGTGGAAGGCGCCAGGTTGAGAGCGGTAATGAAGTTGTCGCCCAGCTTGTTGGCGACGATGTCACGCGCCTTGAGCTGCTCTTCGGTATTTTTGAAACGAACCAGGATGAAGCCGTGCTCGAACGCCGCATGCTTGACCGGGATCTGAGCCGCATCGAGCGTCTCCTTCACCAGGTCAAGGGTGTCCAGCTTGACTTCGGCCCCCCGGCTGGCAGAGATCTGCAAGGCCGGGTCTTCGCCGTAAAGATTGGGGGCTGCATATAGAAAACCGATGGCGATCACCACGACCACCATCAGGTATTTCCACAGCGGATAGCGATTTAACACGCTGTGCTCCTCGGGAGATTAGAGGGACTGGATAGAACCCTTGGGCAGAACGGCAGAGACGAAGTCACGTTTGATGGTGACCTGGGTCTGATCGTTCAGGGCCAGCACCAGGTATTCGCTGTCGGCGGATACTTTGGCGATCTTGCCGACCAGGCCACCGGAAGTGAGTACTTCGTCACCCTTGGAGAGGGAGCTCATCAGGTTGCGGTGATCTTTGGCGCGCTTGGCCTGGGGGCGATAGATCATGAAGTAGAAGATGAGGCCGAATACGGCCAGCATGATGATCATTTCCATGCCACCACCCTGTGCACCCGGAACTGCGCCTTCTGCATACGCCTTGGAGATAATGCTCATTTAACAACCTCTTATTGATGTAGATTTGAAAACTAGCTTATATATCGTTGTTATTTCACGTCATTTTCAGCTAACGGAGGCACGGGCTTCCCTTGCCGACGGTAAAACTCAGTTACAAAGTCGTCTAATTTACCCTGCTCGATCGCGTCCCGCAAACCCTGCATCACACGCTGGTAATAACGCAGGTTGTGAATGGTGTTCAGACGGGCACCGAGGATCTCGTTGCACTTGTCCAGATGGTACAAATAACTGCGGGTGTAGTTCTTGCAGGTGTAGCAATCGCAGTCGGCATCCAGGGTGCTGGTGTCCTCGCGATACTTGGCGTTGCGGATCTTGACCACCCCGTCGGTGGTGAACAGGTGGCCGTTGCGGGCGTTGCGGGTCGGCATCACGCAGTCGAACATGTCGATACCGCGGCGCACCCCTTCCACCAGATCTTCCGGCTTGCCCACGCCCATCAGGTAGCGCGGCTTGTCGGCCGGGATTTTCGGGCAGACGTGCTCGAGGATGCGATGCATGTCCTCTTTCGGCTCACCCACCGCCAGACCACCGACCGCGTAACCGTCAAAACCGATCTCCAAGAGACCTTCCAGCGACACATCCCGCAGATCTTCGTACACGGAACCCTGGATGATGCCGAACAGGGCGTTCTTGTTGCCGAGCGCATCGAACTTGTCGCGCGAACGCTTGCCCCAGCGCAGGGACATCTCCATGGACTTGCGCGCCTCTTCGTAAGTGGCCGGGTACGGCGTGCACTCGTCGAAGATCATCACGATGTCGGAGCCCAGATCGTACTGGATCTCCATGGATTTCTCGGGGTCGAGGAAGATCTTCTCGCCGTTGATGGGGTGACGGAAGTGCACCCCCGCTTCGGTGATCTTGCGAATGTGTCCCAGGCTGAACACCTGGAAACCACCGGAGTCGGTCAGGATCGGGCCCTGCCAGTTCATGAAATCATGCAGATCGCCGTGGGCGCGCATCACTTCCTGCCCCGGCCGCAGCCAGAGGTGGAAGGTGTTGCCGAGCAGGATCTGGGCACCGGTCTCACGCACCTCTTCCGGGGTCATCCCCTTGACGGTGCCGTAGGTGCCGACCGGCATAAAGGCCGGGGTCTGCACGGTGCCGCGCTCGAATACCAGCTGGCCGCGACGGGCACGGCCGTCAGTGGTTTTCAGTTCAAATTTCATTGCTACCTCGTTGCGTCAGAGAAACAGTCTGACAGTAGGGGGCCCGAGGGCCCGGTATAAAGGGTGTGGCTTATGCCTGCGCCCGGCGACGGGTGACGAACATGGCGTCCCCGTAGCTGAAGAAACGGTACTGCTCGGCCACGGCCGCCTGGTAGGCCGCCATCACGTTGTCGTAGCCTGCAAAGGCGCTGACCAGCATGATCAGGGTCGACTCCGGCAGATGGAAGTTGGTGACCATGGCATCGACCACCTGGAACTGGTAACCGGGGAAGATGAAGATGTCGGTGTCGCTGAAGAACGGCGCCAGCGGCTTGCCCTGGGCCAGGCTCACCTTGGCCGCGCTCTCGAGCGATCGCACCGAGGTGGTCCCCACCGCAATCACCCGGCCACCGCGGGCGCGCGTCGCGGCGATGGCGTCCACCACCTCCTGCGGCACCTCGGCATACTCCGAGTGCATGTGGTGATCTTCAATCTTGTCCACCCGCACCGGCTGGAAGGTGCCCGCCCCGACGTGCAGGGTGACGAACGCCGTTTCCACCCCCTTGGCACGGATCTTCTCGAGCAGCGGCTCGTCGAAGTGCAGGCCGGCAGTCGGCGCCGCTACGGCACCCGGCTTCTGGTTGTAGACGGTCTGGTAGCGCTCCTTGTCGGCATCCTCGTCGGGACGGTCGATGTAAGGAGGCAGCGGCATGTGGCCGATGGCTTCCAGGATCTCCAGCACGGGGCGAGGGTCGAGGAAATGGATCTCGAACAGGGCATCGTGACGGGCACGCATCTCGGCTTCGACTTTCTCGCCGTCGGCCCCGCCATCCAGAATGAGCCGGGTACCGGGCTTGGGCGATTTGGAAGAGCGCACATGAGCCAGCACGCTGTGCTCGTCCAGCATCCGCTCCACCAGCACCTCCAGCTTGCCGCCGCTGGCCTTCTGGCCAAACATGCGCGCCGGAATGACACGGGTGTTGTTGAACACCAGCAGATCGCCGGGGTTGAGCTGGTCCAGCACATCCACAAATTGACCGTGGCACAGTGCGCCAGTTTGACCATCGAGCTGCAACAGACGACTGGCGGTACGTTCCGTCATGGGATAGCGGGCAATCAGCTCGTCTGGCAGATCAAAATGAAAATCGGATACTTGCATCTTTCACCTCGGGGGGAATCGGCGGCTAGTCTAGTTATCCCCTTCTTCCAAGGCAACCCAAAAGACCAAAAACCCAAGGGAGACAAGGGATAGCGAGCAATTATGTGAAGCAGGGCCGGTTAAAAAACCTTTAAGGTTTTGTATTGACCCTGATCATGTTTTACCGAGGGGGGCTGGGCTAGGGTGAAAGCAGATACACAAGGAGGCCCACCATGATGACCCTATCCGAGATCATGACTGAACACCCCTTCACCCTGGGTCCGGAAAACAGCGTCAAACAGGCGATGGATCTGATGCAGCAGGAGCGGATCCGCCACATCCCCATCGTTGACGAACAGCATCATCTGCTGGGCCTGGTCACCCTCTCCGACATCCTGGCCACCCGCGAGTCCAAACTGCTGCTGATCAATCCGGAGCGGGAGGCGGAGTTCACCGACAGCGTGCAGCTCGACGAGATCATGACCCGCCAGGTGGCCAGCGTGGATCCCCACGCCGGCATCAAGGAGGCGGCGCTCTACCTGCAACGACACAGATACGGCTGCCTGCCGGTACTCAAAGGGCGCAAGTTGATCGGCATCGTCACCGAGTCGGACTTCATTGCCGTCGCCATCAACCTGCTGGAACTGATGGAGGAGCAGGAGCCGCCTGGCGAATTTTGATCTTGATTTCATGTAATAAAATTACAATAAAAGCGTTTTCAGCGTACTTGATCGGCAAAAAAGCTGAAACCCTTTCATTTTGATTGAAAAATTACACCACAACCTTGCTTTGTGATCTGCATCACACTATCATGACCGTCATGCAATAGTTGCCGAGCGGAAGACGAGGGATTGTGCACCCGTCCTCTTCCTCTCATATGTCTGCAAGTTTGCACACCCCGTAGTTAGTCTTTGCTGTAAAGCTTTTGTTTATATAGCCATTCCTTGTTTGATGACCCGGCCTTGTCCTTGCGACGACGCCGGGATTTTTTTATCCGCGTATTTTCCCTCCCCTCGCCCCCGTGCGTACCGGTGCCTGCACATCGCAAGGCGGCAACCCCCACTTCTCTGCGGTTGGCAGACTGCCACCCGCCCCCTTGAAAAGCCGAAGCCGCGCACAGATGTTGAACCTCGACAAGGAGTTATCCCGGCATGCCGGTGATATTCATGTTAGGTACAGCAGCCATGGTTTATCTAATAAGTAGATTTAAGTGATTCAAAAATGCGGCTTTGATCGATTAGGAAAAGTCCCTATGATGAATCCATCGAAAGTTAAACGCCTCGTCCGGCACGACTCTTCAAACCCAGACAGGCATATGTACATCACCAAGGAGCAAATACATGTCTACCTACATCAACACTGAAATCAAGCCGTTCAACGCCACCGCCTACCACAATGGCAAATTCGTTCAGGTGTCTGACGCTGACCTGAAAGGCAAGTGGTCCGTGGTGTTCTTCTACCCGGCTGACTTCACCTTCGTCTGCCCGACCGAGCTGGGTGACCTGGCTGACAACTACGCCGAATTCCAGAAGCTGGGCGTCGAGATCTACTCCGTCTCCACCGACACCCACTTCACTCACAAGGCCTGGCACGACACTTCTGACACCATCCAGAAGATCCAGTACCCGATGATCGGCGACCCGACCGGCACCATCACCCGCAACTTCGGCGTGATGATCGAAGAAGCCGGTCTGGCTGACCGCGGTACCTTCGTCATCGACCCGCAAGGCATCATCCAGATCGTTGAAATCAACGCCGGCGGTATCGGTCGTGACGCACTGGAACTGCTGCGCAAGGTCAAAGCTGCCCAGTACGTTGCCGCTCACCCGGGTGAAGTGTGCCCGGCCAAGTGGAAAGAAGGCGACGCCACCCTGGCCCCGTCCCTGGATCTGGTAGGCAAAATCTAAGCCTCCCCGCTCTGAAGACCGGCCCATTCAAGGGCCGGTTTTATTTACGGACCTCAGAAAAGGCGCCGGTCTGCTTACCGGCTTACATTTCGCGCCGACCCGCAATCACAAGAAGGAATTCGAAGATGTTGGATACCAACCTCAAACAACAGCTGAACACCTATCTGCAGTACATCGTCAATCCCATCGAGATCAGCGTGTCCGGCAACGACAGCGACAAATCCGCAGAACTGCTGGCCTTGGCCGGCGAGATCGCAGAGATGTCCCCCAAGATTACCCAGACCTCTGGCACCAATGCCCGCAAGCCTTCCATGAGCGTCGCGCCGAAGGGCCAGGCCCCGCGCGTTCATTTTGCCGGTATCCCCATGGGTCATGAATTTACCTCGCTGGTGCTCGCCCTGCTGCAAAGCGGCGGTCACCCCTCCAAGGCCGATGCGGCCGTGCAGGAGCAGATCCGCAATCTCAAGGGTGAGTTCCACTTCGAGACTTACATTTCGCTCTCCTGCCACAACTGCCCGGACGTGGTGCAGGCCCTCAACCTGATGGCGACCCTGAACCCCGGCATCACCCACACCATGATCGACGGAGCCCTGTTCCAGGAAGAGGTCGCTGAACGTCAAATCATGGCAGTACCGAACGTCTACCTGAACGGTCAACCGTTCAGCCAGGGCCGCATTTCGCTGGAAGAGATCGTCGCCAAACTCGACACCGGTGCCGCCGAGCGCAAAGCCGCCGAGCTGAATGAGAAAGATCCCTACGACGTGCTGGTCGTCGGTGGTGGCCCGGCTGGCGCCGCCGCCGCCATCTATGCAGCTCGTAAAGGCATTCGCACCGCCATCGTTGCCGAGCGTTTCGGTGGCCAGGTGATGGACACCGTCGGCATCGAGAACTTCATCTCCGTGCCCTACACCGAAGGCCCCAAGCTGGCCGCGAGCCTGGAGCAGCACGTCAAGCAGTACGGCGTGGAAGTGATCACCGAGCAGCGCGCTGCCGCCATCAGCAAGGATGGCTACGTCAACGTGGATCTCGCCTCTGGCGCCACCTTGAAGAGCCGCGCCGTGATCCTGGCGACCGGTGCCCGCTGGCGCGACCTGAACGTGCCGGGCGAGCTCGAGTACCGCACCAAGGGCGTGGCCTACTGCCCGCACTGTGATGGCCCCTTCTTCAAGGGCAAGCGGGTTGCGGTGATAGGTGGCGGTAACTCCGGTATCGAGGCGGCCATCGATCTGGCTGGCATCGTCGAGCACGTCACCGTGGTGGAGTTTGCCGATACCCTGCGTGCCGACGAGGTGCTGCAGAAGAAGGCCCGCTCCATGGGCAACATCGACATCATCATGAGCGCCCGCACCACCGAAGTGATCGGTGATGGCAGCAAGGTGGTGGGCATGGATTACGAGGATCGCACCACCGGCGAGATCAAGCATCTGGCCGTAGCCGGCATCTTCGTCCAGATCGGTCTGGTACCGAACACCGAGTTCCTCAAGGAGAGCGAAGTGGCCCTGACCCGCTTTGGCGAGATCGAGATCGACACCAAGGGCGCCACCTCCCTGCCCGGCGTCTACGCCGCAGGGGACGCCACCACGGTGCCGTTCAAGCAGATCATCATCTCCATGGGCGCAGGGGCGACCGCCGCACTGGGAGCGTTTGATTACCTCATTCGCAATCCGGCGCCGGAAGCGACCAAAGCTGACGCCGTCACCGCCTGATAGCGACCAGATGAACAAAAAGCCGACTCACAGAGTCGGCTTTTTTTGTTGCTACGCACCCACGACTCAGCCGACCTTCGCCTGCTGGCCTTCCTCCGATCCGGGAGTGGCATAGCTGGCGGGCACCGCCTCCCCAGCCAGATCCGTTCTCGGCTCCAGCTCCGCCGTCATGGGGGTATTGGGCGGCACCGGGATGAAGACCTGATGATCGGCCAGCGGAATGGGTGCCCGCTGCCGCTTGCGCCAGCCAAGATACCCCGCCAGCAGCAGGCCACAGAGGGCGAAATAGACGAACAGCCCCTCTGGCCCAAACTGCGCCATGACAAAAGGCGCCAGCAACGGCCCGGTCATGGCCCCCAGGCTGTAGGCGAGCAGCAACCCCTGATTGGCCCCCAGCACCTGATCCGGGCGCAGCTCGTCGCAGGCGTGGCTGAGGCTCAAGGGGTAGATGGAGAACGCCATGCCGCCCAGCAGGAACACCAGCCCCCCCATCAGCGGCTCGCGCCAGCCGGCGGGCAACAGCACCATCAACAGGGCCAGCAGCGCCAGCACGGCGCCGAGCAGCAGGATCACCAGCCGCCTGTCGTAACGATCGGAGAGACGGCCGATGGGGTACTGCAGGCACATCCCCCCCAGGATCACCAGCGCCATCATGTCCGCCACCTTGGAGAGCGACGAACCGCTGTCGGTAAAATAGAGCGGCAGCAGGCCGTAGATGGCCCCGAGGATGAGGCCGGAGGTAAAGCTGCTGCCCATCCCCGCCGGGGTGAGGCGCACCAGCTCCAGCACGCCGACCGGCTGGGGCGCCACCATGGCCGGGGTCGCTACCCGGGAAATGGCCAGCGGGATCACCGACAGGGTCGCCGCCATGGCGCACAGGGCGAACGGGGTCAACACCATGGGATCCACCCACTTGAGCAGCAGTTGCCCCATGGCCAGGGAGCCGTAGAGCAGGATCATGTAGAGGGACATCAGCCGGCCCCGGTTGGCCGGCGTGCTGGAGACCAGCATCCAGGACTCCAGCACCACGAACAGGCCCCCGGTGGCAAAGCCCCCCACCAGCCGCAGCGCCGCCCAGCTCAGTGGTTCCACCACCATGCCATGCAGCAGAAACAGAAAGCAGAGCAGGGAGGCATAGGCCGCATAAGCCCGAATGTGACCCACACGGATGATGAGGCGGGCGTTGACGAAGGCCCCCAGCACCAGCCCGCCGAAGTAGGCGGCCGATACCAGGCCGATGGCCTGGGCCGATACCTGTTCGGCAGAGAGACGCACCGTCAGCAGGGTGTTGAACATGCCGTGGCCCAGAATGAAGATCACCAAACTGGTCAGGGGTGAGAGGAACCTTGCGAGTGTCATGGGGTCTCCCTGATTGGCTCAATCGTGAGCAAAACAACCATGGTACCGTCTGCTTCCTGCCCTCTTCAACCTCTCGGGATCAGTCAACTCATGACACGCAGGGCCCACACCGGACAACTAGAATAGGAATAGAGTCCACTCACCCCAGCCCCAGCAAACAGGAACGCCTTCATGTCTGCGAGCCTATCCAAATACCCGATCGCCCCCGAGTTCGAGATCCCGGACTCCCTGCGTCTCTCCTGGCAGAAGACCGTCAACCTGATGGCTGAGCTGTTTCACGTGCCGGCCGGACTCATCATGCGGGTACACCCTCGCGAGATAGAAGTGTTCATCACCAGCCAGACGCCGGACAACTGCTATCCGGCCGGTGCCCGCGAACACCTCGACTCCGGCCTCTATTGCGAACGGGTCATGGATACCCGCCAGGAGCTCCTGGTGCCAAATGCCCTCAAGGATCCCGAATGGCAGCACAATCCGGACATCAAAGTCGGCATGATCTCCTATTGCGGTCTGCCGCTCTGCTGGCCAGATGGCAGACTCTTCGGCACCATCTGCGTACTGAGCCGGGAGGAAAACGACTACGGCGGCCTCTACCGGCAACTACTCTTGCAGTTTCGTGATTCGGTGCAGCAGGGCATGCACACCCTCTACGACAATATTCGTCTGCAGGAGACGCAAGAAGAGCTCGAGCAGCACAAGTCGCAGTTGACCCACACCCTCGACAGCCTGAAAAAAACCCAGGAGGAGCTCATCCACACCGAAACCCTGGCGGCACTGGGGGCCATGGTGGCAGGCATCTCCCATGAACTGAACACCCCCATCGGCAACGCCCTGATCGCCACCACGGCCCTGCAGGAGCAAACCCGGCAGCTGGCCGCCCAGTTGGGGGCTCAGACTATCCGTCGTACCACGCTGGAAGAGTTTGTTCATGCCAGCCAAGAGATGAGCGAGCTGGCCCTGCAGGCCATCACCCAGTCGGCCAAGCTGATCAGCAGCTTCAAGCAGGTGGCCATCGAGCAGACCTCGGAGAGCAGGCGCAGCTTCGATCTCAGGCGTCTCATCGACGACAATCTGGCCAGCCTCAAATCCGGCCCCGGGTTTGATCAGGTCGTGCTGCACAATCTCATCGACGAGGAGCTGCTCTGCGACAGCTACCCGGGCCCCCTTGGTCAGGTGCTGCTTAACCTGATCCACAACGCCCTCCTCCATGGCATCGGGGATCGCCAAGATGGACGTATCGAGATCCGGGCCCATCAGGACCAACAATCCGTCCACCTGGAGGTGCTGGACAACGGTCGCGGCATGGCGCCCAACGTACTAGCCCACATCTTCGATCCCTTCTTTACCACTACCTTGGGCAAAGGGGGCTCCGGACTGGGGCTCTCCATCTGTCGCCGCATCGCCACCTCGGTGCTGGGTGGCGGCCTGACGGCTCGCTCGGCGCCGGGCAAAGGCAGCTGCTTTACCCTCTCCTTTCCCCGCATCGCCCCTGGCCGCGTCTGAGGGGCTGGCGTCAGCCCCCTCTCGCAGGGCGAACCGAGTTGTGATACCGGCCAACACAAGGGCGGCGGTGAGTTCTATCCTTGCTGATGTCCACCAACGAGGTAATCAAGATCAAACCAGCCCTGCTTTTGGCCAGCCTGCTCTTTACCGGCAGCACCCTCGCCTTTCACTGCCCCGCCGACATGAAGAAGATCGATGATGCCCTCGCCGCCAAACCCGCCCTCAGCGCCGACAAACTGGCCGAGGTGAAGAAGCTGCGCGCCGAGGGGGAAGTCCTGCACAAGGCTGGCAAGCATCAGGAGTCCGTCGATACCCTGGCCAAGGCGATGGCCATGCTGGGGTTGAACAAGAGTTAGCGCAGGCACCACAGCCCACGGCTGCGAACAGGATCAGCCATGCCCTTGCGGGCCCTCGCCACCGGTGGCAAGGGCCCGCTGTTTATCTGGGCTCCTTGTTTCTACCCCGACGGCTACACCCGGCCGCTGTAGAGCAGGGTGTCGTAGTTGAAGGCAATCACGCCATCGACCGCATGGCGGGCAAATTCCCGCGCGATCAGCGCCGTCAGCGCGGCATGGGCTTGCGAGCCGGCCACCGGGGCATAGGAAGAGGAGTTGAGCCGCCCCAGCACCCCGTCAAGATCGAACAACTGGCGGTTTGCGAAACGATCGAGCCGGTACTCCCCCTCGAAGAAGGCCTGAAAGTCCCCTTCGCCCAGATTGCGGTGATTGACCTCCTCGTAATCTCCCGAATAGGTGCGCAGGCCCGCCTCATAAGCCTTGAGAAATGGAGTGTCGGTCAGCCGGTCGTTCCAGATGAGGGCAACCCGGCCACCGGGTCTGAGCAGCCGCCGGCACTCCTGCTTGAAGGCGGCGCGATCAAACCAGTGAAACGCCTGCGCCACCGTCACCAGATCCACCGACCCGTCTGCCAGACCGGTGGCTTCGGCACTGCCATCCTGCCACTCGATATTGGTCACTGTCTGCAGCTGGTGCCGGGCCGCCCCGCGCATCTCCGCATTTGGCTCGACCGCCCAGACCCGCGCCACCCGGGGGGCCAGCAGCGCGGTCAGGATGCCGGTGCCGGCCCCGATATCGGCCACCCGGGCAGCCGGCCCCATGGCCAACTCGCTGGCCAGAAAATCGAGCATGGCGGCAGGATAACTTGGCCGATATTTCACATAAGCCTCGACCCGGGTCGAGAATCGCTGGGTACTGTCCATGGCCACTCCTTGTGCTGAATCTGTACGAAATCAGGGCCGAGACAGTCGCCACGCACCTGAGCGCCGGGGTCAGCCGATGCGCCTGCCTTGTGCATCCACCACCTGCTCCCCATCTTCCTTGCTGAAGGCCCCTTGCTGGGGGCTCGGCAGAATACCCAGTACCACTTCTGATGGGCGGCACAGCTTGGTGCCAAGCGGGGTCACCACGATGGGCCGGTTGATCAGGATGGGGTGCGCCAGCATGGCATCGACCAGTTCATCATCGCTGAACTTGTTCTCGGCCAGTCCCAACGTCTCATAAGGGGGCACGTTCTGGCGCAGCAGGTCGCGAACCGGCATCCCCATGGCGGCAATCAAGGCCAGCAGGGTATCGCGACTGGGCGGAGTCTCCAGATAGTGGATGACGGTCGGCTCAACGCCTGAGTTGCGGATAAGGGCCAGCGTATTGCGGGAAGTGCCGCAGGCCGGGTTGTGGTAGATGGTGATTTGGGCGTCAATCATGATGGGTTCTCTGGGGTGGTGTAAGAGCGTTTCATGCGCAGGGCGACATTGACCAGGGCGATCAGTACGGGGACCTCCACCAGCGGGCCGATCACCCCGGCAAAGGCCTGATCCGAGCTCAGCCCGAACACCGCGATGGCGACGGCGATAGCCAGCTCGAAGTTGTTGCCAGTGGCGGCAAAGGCAATGGAAGCGTTCTTGTCATAGGGGATACCCAGTTTCTTGCCCACCAAGAAGCTGGTGAAGAACATCAGCACGAAGTAGACCACCAGGGGCACCGCGACCCGCAGCACATCCATGGGCAGTTCGACGATCATCTCTCCCTTGAGACTGAACATCAGCACGATAGTGAGCAGCAAAGCGATCAGCGTGATGGGGGAAATTGCCGGAATAAAACGCTCGGTGTACCACTTCTCCCCTTTCGCCTTGACCAGATAGTGACGGCTCAAGAAGCCTGCCAAGAAGGGAATGCCCAGATAGATCAGCACGCTTTGCGCGATATCCAGCATGGTGATATCCACTGCAAAGCCCTGCAAACCAAACAGCGGCGGCAGCACGGTAATAAACAACCAGGCCATAAAGCTGTAGGTGAGGATCTGGAACGCACTGTTGAGCGCCACCAGGCCGGCGCCGTACTCCTTGCTGCCGCCGCCGAGATCGTTCCACACCAGCACCATGGCGATGCAGCGCGTCAGACCTATCAAGATGAGCCCCACCATATAGCCCGGCTGATCGTGCAAAAACACCAGCGCGATGACGAACATCAAGATGGGGCCCACCAGCCAGTTCATCACCAGCGAGAGGGTGATGGCGCGGCGATCCCGGGTCATGGTTCCCATGGTGGCGTAATTCACCTTGGCCAGCGGCGGATACATCATCAGGATGAGGCCAATGGCCAAAGGTATATTGGTAGTCCCGACCGACATCGCCTCGTTCCACTGGGCAACTTGAGGGAACAGATAACCAATCCCAACCCCGATGCCCATGGCGACGAAGATCCAGAGGGTGAGGTTGCGGTCTAGAAAGCGCATTTTTTTGCTGACGGGCAGATCGCAGCAGGCATTGGTACTCATGGAGAAACTCCCAGAAGAGTAACGAATGGCGGGCAGACAGCGCCCTTACTCTTTATCACAACAGGCAGGCGCACAGAGGGACTCGCCACCTGCCACCCCGCAGGCCTCTGGATGACCGGCGCAGCACTCCTCGGTGAGGTAACCGATAAGATCCAGCATCAGGGGGATGTTGGCTCGATAGCGCAAGAAACGCCCCTCCTGCTCCACCGAAAGCAGGCCCGCGTGCAACATGGCCTTAAGGTGAAACGAGAGGGTATTCGGGGCGATGTCGAGCTCGCTGGCAAGCTGGCCGGCCACCATGCCTTCCAGACCTGCCTTGGCCAGCAGGCGCCACACATCGAGACGAATGCCGGACGCGAGGGACTCAAACACCTTGGTAGCGATCGCTTTGTTCATGCAAACCTCCGTCTATCTCTGCATGAATTCAACTATACAAGAATCATTGAAATAACCAAAACTCCCCCGCCATTTCAGCGCCATCCTCCCCGCTAATAAAAAGGGCCTTGCGCATGCAAGGCCCTTGGTCTCTCTGTTCGGGTCGAAGCGACGCTGCCCTTACTTGGCGTAATCCTCGGTCGGGATGCAGGAGCAGAACAGGTTGCGATCGCCGTAGACGTCGTCGATGCGGTTGACCGACGGCCACAACTTGGCGGCGCGAACGGCGTCCGACGGGAACACCGCCTCGGCGCGGCTGTAGCCACGAGACCACTCAGCGTCCATCACGTCATCCTGGGTGTGCGGGGCATGGACCAGCGGGTTGTCGGTGAGGCTCCACTGCCCGTCCTGCACCTTGGCGATCTCGGCGCGAATGGCGGTCATCGCCTCGACGAAGCGGTCCAGCTCGCGCTTGGATTCCGACTCGGTCGGCTCGACCATCAGGGTACCCGCAACCGGGAAGCTCATGGTCGGCGCGTGGAAACCGTAGTCCATCAGCCGCTTGGCCACGTCCATCTCGCTGATGCCGGAGGCTTCTTTGAGCGGGCGGATATCCAGGATGCACTCGTGAGCCACCCGACCGTTGCGACCGGAGTAGAGCACGGGGAAGGATTCACCCAGCTTCTTGGCCAGGTAGTTGGCGTTGAGGATGGCCACCTGAGTGGATTTCTTCAGCCCCTCGTCCCCCAGCATGGCGATGTACATCCAGCTGATGGGCAGGATGCTGGCCGAGCCGAACGGTGCCGCCGACACGGCGCCGTTGTTGCGGCTCTCCTTGTCGGTCTTGACCACGGCGTGACCGGCCACGAACGGTGCCAGGTGTTTCTTCACGCCGATGGGGCCCATGCCCGGGCCGCCACCGCCGTGAGGAATGGCGAAGGTCTTGTGCAGGTTGAGGTGGGACACGTCCGCCCCGATAAAGCCCGGTGCAGTGAGGCCCACCTGGGCGTTCATGTTGGCGCCGTCCAGATAGACCTGACCACCGTGCTGGTGAACGATGTCGCACACCTCCTTGATGGTCTCCTCGTACACCCCGTGGGTGGAGGGATAGGTCACCATCAGACAGCTAAGCTTCTCCCCCGCCTCGGCGGCCTTGGCGCGCAGATCGTCCAGATCCACGTTGCCCGACTTGTCACAGGCGGTGACGATGACCCGCAGGCCCGCCATCTGGGCGGAGGCCGGGTTGGTACCGTGAGCGGATGCCGGAATGAGGCAGATGTCGCGATGCCCCTCGCCACGAGATTCGTGGTACTTCTTGATGGCGAGCAGGCCGGCGTATTCGCCCTGGGCACCGGAGTTGGGCTGCATGCAGACCGCATCGTAACCGGTCACCTTCACCAGCCAGTTTTCGAGGTCGGCCAGCAGCAGCTGATAACCCTTGGCCTGAGCCAGCGGAGCGAACGGGTGCAGCTTGCCAAACTCGGGCCAGGTCACCGGGATCATCTCGGCGGTAGCGTTGAGTTTCATGGTGCAGGAGCCCAGGGAGATCATGGCGTAGTTGAGGGCCAGATCTTTGGCTTCGAGACGGTGGATGTAGCGCAGCATCTCGGTCTCGGAGTGGTACTTGTTGAACACCTCGTGGGTCAGCACGGCATCGGTGCGCAGCAGATCCTGCGGGATGGCGTGATGGGCCTGCGCCGCCTGGTCGAGGGCCTCGATCTCCAGGCCGTGGCCTGCGCCCAGGAACAGTTCAAACAGCTCGGCCACATCGCCACGGGTGGTGGTTTCAGAGAGCGACACCCCTACCGCGCCATCGAGATCCGCACGCAGGTTGATTCCGAGCCCCTCGGCCTTGGCAATGAGCGCGGCCTTGTCGGCAGTCTGCACGGTCAGGGTATCGAACCAGCTGGCGTGCTTGATGGCCACGCCCTTGGCCTTGAGGCCGAGCGCCAGAATGGTGGTGAGACGGTGGACGCGGGAGGCGATGGTTTTCAGTCCCACCGGGCCGTGGTAGACGGCGTAGAAGCTCGCCATGTTGGCCAGCAGCACCTGAGCGGTACAGATGTTGGAATTGGCCTTCTCGCGGCGGATGTGCTGCTCGCGGGTCTGCATCGCCATGCGCAGGGCGGCCTTGCCACGGGCATCCTTGGAGACACCGATGATGCGGCCCGGCATGGAGCGCTTGTAGGCATCGCGAGTGGCGAAGAAGGCGGCGTGGGGGCCACCGTAGCCCATGGGCACGCCAAAGCGCTGGGCCGAGCCCAGCACCACGTCGGCACCCAGCTCGCCTGGGGATTTGAGCAGCAGCAGGGAGAGCAGATCGGCGCTGACGCAGGCCAGCCCTTTTTGGGCCTGCACTGCCGCAATCAGGGCCCGCAGATCTTTCACTTCACCCGTGGTGGTGGGGTACTGGAACAGGGCACCGAACACCTCTTCGGCGCAGGCCTGCTCGGCCGGGCCGACTGCCACGTCAAAGCCGAAGTGGACCGCCCGCTCCTTGACCACGTCGATCACCTGGGGGTGCACGTCGTCGGCCACGAAGAAGAGGTTGGCTTTGGACTTGGCCATCCGCTTGGCCAGCGCCATCGCCTCGGCGGCGGCGGTCGCTTCATCCAGCAGGGAGGCACTGGCCAGATCCATGCCGGTCAAATCCAGCGTCAGCTGCTGGAAGTTGAGCAGGGCTTCGAGACGGCCCTGCGCCAGCTCGGGCTGGTACGGGGTGTAGGCGGTATACCAGCCCGGATTTTCCAGTACGTTGCGCAAGATGACGTGGGGCACATGGGTATCGTGATAGCCCATGCCGATGTAGCTCTTGGCAACCTTGTTCTGGGCGGCATAGCCCTTGAGCTTGGCCAGCGCTTCCACCTCGGTCATGGAGGCGCCGATGCCGAGCGGACCCGGCCGGCGAATGGCGGCGGGGACGGTCTGCTCAATCAGATCATCCAGGCTCTCGGCGCCCACCACGGCCAGCAGGGCCCGCAGATCTTCCTCACCCGGCCCGATGTGGCGGCGGATGAAATCGGTTTTTTGCTCGAGTTCAAACAGTGACTGGGTCATTTCCCTATTCCTGATAAAAAGTCCTGATAACTAAGTGCCTGACAGCCGGCCTAGGCCGGCTTCACTCATGTTCGGCTGGCAGGGTAGCCCCTGCCAGCACCGGATGTCGCTCATAGCGACAGGGGGTCGTCTTGCGGCTGACCGGTTGGCCGCGGGCAAACCGGTGCGGACGACTTCACCCTCGCCGGCCGGCCTCCAGGCCGACGGGCACCTATACAAACAGGCCCTGCGCATTGGCAGGGCCCGGGGGCATTACTCTTCGTCCACCACGTTCTGGTAGCCTTCGGCATCCAGCAGATTGGCGAGCTCGCCCGCGTCGTCCAGCTTGATGCGGAACAGCCAGCCGGCACCGTAGGGGTCGGAGTTGACCAGCTCGGGGCTGCCTTCCAGCTCTTCGTTGACGGCCAGGATCTCGCCGCTCACCGGGCTGTAGATGTCAGAGGCGGCCTTGACCGACTCGGCCACGGCGCAGTCATCACCGGCACCGACCTGCTTGCCCACTTCCGGCAGATCGACGAACACCATGTCACCCAGCAGCTCCTGGGCGTGCTCGGTGATACCGACCACGGCCTCGCCGTTGGCTTCGACACGGATCCACTCGTGGGAGGTGGCATATTTCAGTTCGCTCGGGATATGGCTCATTTGTGCTTCCTTTATTCACTTGGATCACTTGTCCCGGCGCGTTCGACAGACGTTGCCGGGGCAAGGGGGTCTGGCGAAGGGCAGCCCCTTCGCCGCAATGGGTCGTTACACCAGCTTCTGGCCGTTGCGCACGAAAGCCGGCTTGGTCACTTTGACGGTGACCAGCTTCTTGCGGATCTCCACCGAGGCTTGCTCGCCGATATCACGGGGCACCCGCGCCAACGCAATACTGTACCCCAGGGTGGGCGAGAAAGAGCCGGAGGTGATCACACCTTCCCGCTCTTCTCCAGCGGCGGTGGTGAAGGTGACCGGCATGCCGCTGCGCAGCACGCCCTTCTCTTCCATCACCAGACCCACCAGCTTGGGCTGGCTGCCAGCGGCTTTCTGGGCTTCCAGCGCGGCGCGGCCGATGAATTGGCGATCGCTCGGTTCCCAGGCGATGGTCCAGGCCATGTTGGCGGCAAGGGGCGAGACGGTTTCGTCCATGTCCTGGCCGTAGAGGTTCATGCCGGCCTCGAGGCGCAGGGTGTCACGGGCACCCAGGCCGCAAGGGGCCACGCCGTTGTCCAGCAGCGCCTGCCACAGATCGCACGCCTGCTCTTGCGGCACCACGATCTCGTAGCCGTCTTCACCGGTGTAGCCGGTGGTAGCGATGAAGAGCTCGCCGGCCTGCACGCCGAAGAAGGGCTTCATGCCTTCCACTGCGGCATTTTGCTCGGCGCTGAACACCTTGGCCGCCTTGGCCTTGGCATTGGGGCCCTGCACCGCGATCATGGCGAGCTCGGGGCGCTCGGTCACGGTCACCCCGAAGTCCTGGGCGTGGTGGCGGATCCAGGCCAGATCCTTCTCGCGGGTGGCGGAGTTGACCACCAGGCGGTAGAAGGTCTCGCCAAGGTAATAGGTGATGAGGTCATCGATGACACCGCCTTCCGGGGTCAGCATGCCGCTGTAGAGGGCCTTGCCGAAGACGGTGAGCTTGGCCACGTCGTTGGCCAGCAGGTGTTGCAGGAAGGCTTTGACCCGCTCGCCGGTCAAATCGACGATGGTCATGTGGGAAACGTCGAACATGCCGGCATCGGTGCGCACCTGATGGTGCTCTTCCAGCTGTGAGCCGTAGTTGATGGGCATTTCCCAACCGTGGAAGTCCACCATCTTGGCGCCGGCTTCCAGGTGCTTGGGATGCAGTACTGTAGTCTGGATCATCGCTGTGTTTCCTTAAGCGTTCGCGACAACACTCACGCATCGCTCGCCCGGCAGCCACCATCCGGTTGTCTACCTGGGTGGCAGCAAGCAACGTGCCTGAGTCTGTGCTCGTTCCGGCCCCGCAGGGCAAGAGTGATTCCTTGAACGCAGCGGATTATAAGCCAAGCGGACGCACATGCCGCTCAAAAAAAACTAATCCACCGCCAGTAAACAGACCCCAGACACTAAGGTAAAAACAGTGATAAAAACAGACCAAACCCGGTAATGGCGATATTAAATTTCGATTTTTACCGTTTCGTCACAATTTGGAGAAAAACGTTTCGCTGGCCGCCCAGATTAAAGGCTGATGCCCAAACCGGGTCATCAGCCTCATCACATTAGTTTTGTTGTGAAAACAGCCGGGTATTATTAGATTTTTTCACCCTTGGCCAGGGCGGGCAGCTCACCTTCCAGCCCCATGGCGGCCCGGATCACCCTCTTACTTCGGCCAGGTTGGCAAATTGTTCCCCTTGGCCAAGGCCGGCAACTCACCCTCTAACCCCATGGCAGCCCGGATCACGCTTTGCTTGAGCGGCGTCAACAGATCGAAGGCGCACAGCCCGGCCCCACGCACCAGCTTCTTGAGCGGGTTGCTGCCGGCGAACAGCCGCTTGAGCCCCTCCATCGCCGCCAGCATGCTGGCCGCCTCGCTTTTGCGCCAGCGCTCGTAACCGCGCAGGTTGGCGAGCCGGCCGATGTCCTTGCCCGCCGCCTGATTGCGCAAGATCTGCTCGGCCAGGGCGGCGGCATCCAGCAGCCCCAGGTTGACCCCCTGCCCCGCCAGCGGGTGGATGGTGTGAGCGGCATCCCCCACCAGCACCAGCCGCTCGCGGGCAAAGTCGCGGGCATAGCGGGCGGTGAGCGGGATGGCGCTGCGCGCCCCTGCCACCTTGCACAGACCCAGCCGGCCGTCGAACGCGGTGGTGAGCTGGCGGTTGAACTGCTCTTCATCGCACTGACAGAGCGCCTCGGCCCGTTTGGCGGGCACCGACCAGACGATGGAGCAGAGATCCGGTTGCCACAGGGGCAGGAAGGCGAGCGGCCCCTCGGGGGTGAAGATCTGACGCGCCACCGCCTCATGGGGCTCGGCACAACGCACCGTCGCCACCAGCGCGTGGTGGCCGTAATCCCAGCTGGTGAGCGGGATGTCGGCCTGCCGGCGCACCCAGGAGTGGGCGCCATCGGCCGCCACCACCAACTTGGCCGACAGCGCGCGGCCATCTTCCAGCAGCAGCAGGGAGCCCGCCTCGCCACTTTGCAGGCTGCTCGCCCGGGCCGGGCTCAGCAGCTGGATATTGTCGCCATCGAGGATCGCCTCCAGCAGCGCCAGCTGGATGACCCGGTTCTCGACGATGTGGCCGAGCTCGGGCTGGCGCAGGCTGGCGGCATCAAAGGCGATCCGGCCAAAGCTGTCCTGCTCCCACACCTCCATCTGCCCATAGGGCTGCAGGCGACGGACCTCGACCCCGGCCCAGGCACCTACCTGCTGCAGGATACGCTGACTGGCCAGACTCAAGGCGCTGACCCGGTTGTCCGGCGCCTCATCAAGCACGGGCTCCGGCAGCTGGCCCTCGACCACGGCGACCTTGAGCGCACTTCCCTTGAGCGCGGCGGCAAGCCCCAGGCCCACCATGCCGCCCCCCACAATCACCACATCCACGTTTTGCATCTGCATCGTTCTATATCCTTTCAGGGCTGATCGCCGGGATCAGCGAGGGCACGCCCGCAGGCGCACCCGTTCAATACCCATGACGTCATCCGCCTCAGGGGCGGCACACATCGGCGACAAAGCCCAGGGTGCGGGAGGCCAGCGGCGCCTTGAGGCAGCTCAGCCGCCCCATCAGGGAGAGTGCCAGGTTGCGGCCCGCTACCAGCGGGTCATGATCATTGGAGAAGAGCTGGGCCAGCGAGGAGGTGAGCCAGACCGTCTGGGCCTGATCCCCCTTGCGCAGCTGCCAGTAGCCGCTGAGCACCTCAAAGCTGCCGATATCCTCCCCCGCCGTCAGCGCCCGGCCCACCGCCCGGGTGAGCAGGTCCAGATCGCGCATGCCGAGGTTGAATCCCTGACCGGCGATGGGATGCAGCAGATGGGCGGCGTTGCCCACCAGCACGGTGCGCTGGGCCAGCGGGTAGTCGGCCACCGTCAGCACCAGCGGATAGACGTGGCGCTGACCGGTTTGCAGGAAGCGGCCGAGGCGCCAGCCGAAAGCCTGCTGCAGGCGGGCCAGAAACGCGGCGTCATCGAGCGCCATCAAGGCCGGCGCCTCATCCCGCGCCACGCTCCAGACCAGGGAGGAGAGCCCGCCCTGCATCGGCAGCAGGGCCAGCGGCCCCCCTTGGGTGAAACGCTCGAAAGCCCGTCCGGCCGGGTCTTCGGCCGTCTTGACGGTGGCGATGATGGCGCTCTGACCGTAGTCGTGACGACTTACCGCCAGCTTGCACTGCTGGCGCACGAAGGAGTTGCCGCCATCGGCCGCCACCAGCAGGCGGGTCTGATAACGCTCGCCGCTGGCCAGGGTCAGGTTCACCCCCTCCGCCAATGGCTCCACGCGCTCGAGCTGGGCCGGACACAGCATGCGGATCTGCGGGCTGGCGGCAATCGCCTGCTGCAGCGCAATGCCCGCCGCCGACAACTCGATCACCTGGCCGAGGGCTGGCAGGCCATACTCCGCCGCCGTCAAGCCGGCCTGGCCGAAGTGGCCCCGATCCGACACATGAATCTGGCTGATGGGGCTGCAATGGGGAGCAAAACGGGACCAGAGCCCGTGTCGGGCCAGCGCCTTGCAGGTGCCGGCAGAGAGCGCGATGGCGCGGGCATCGAAACCGGGATGCGCATTGAGCTCGGGAGCGCTCGCCTCCAGCAGCAGGATCTGCAGGGGCTTGGGCCCTGGCAGGGTCGCGAGGGAGAGCGCCAGCACGGCGCCGCTCATTCCACCACCGACGATGGCCACATCGACGTGGTTCAGATCAGATTGAGACATGAGATGAGGGGAAAGACTGAAAACGTGGGGTCATGCTAACACAAAGCGTGGGGTCGGGATGCGAAGCCACGGGCAAAAAAGCGCAGTCCCTGTCGTCACTTGCCTCATCACGGCGGTCTGGCGCGGGCAACATCCAGATGTAAAAAGAGCGCCACCAGGCGCTCTTTTTAGGGTTCGACCGACTCAGTGCAGGGTCGGCGGCGTGCTCGGGGCATCCGGCCGCTTGCCGAACTCCTCGAAGCTCATCATCACCCCGAGGCGCACGTGCTCGTAGAGCACCAGGAAGGAGGCTTCGTTCTCTTCATCTTCCTGATCGAACTCGGCGGAGACCTGGGTGATGCTGGCGATGTCTTGGATCATCTCCTGCAGCTCTTCGGAAGCCTTGGAGAGCTCCTGCTGCACCACGCCAAAACCGGCCAGGAAAGCCTGGGACCAATCCACCAGCGAGTCGATGCGCTCGTCAAGCGGCGCTTCGTCGCTTGGCAACAGCAGCTCGACCCCTTTCTGGGCCATCAGGCTCTCGATCACCTGGTGATAGAGATCGGTCATCACCTGGCGCACCGGGGCCGGCAGACCGAAACCGTCGTTGACCAGATCATTGAAATGGGGCAGCCAGCTCTTGTCGTCCAGTGCCACACCACCGCACACCAGACCGCAGATCACGCCATGGGCCTCTACAGCCGTCGCCATCAGCTCATGCTGCTCCATCAGGTCGGCCACGGCCGCGTATTTCAGGGGGTTCGTTTTGCTCATCGAAGATCCGCTCAAAGTTCAGGCAAATATGCAGAATTAATGGTCAGGATCCTAGCATTCTCCCCCTTCCAGAGCCAGCAAGGCCTTGAAACTTCTGCATCTGCGCTATATAGTCCCGCCCAGTTGTCCACGTGGATAAAGGCGGAAATCAGCTCCGCCGTATTGAGGAAGGCATGAGCACAGAGGCCGTAGAAATCGTCATTTTGGGACGTCCCTACAAGGTATCCTGTCCCCTGGGACAGCAGGATGCCCTGCGCCAGGCCGCCGACCAGCTGACTGATAAACTCATCGAGCTGCGTCAACGCTCCAAGGTCTCCAGCAACGAACAGCTGGCGGTGATGGCAGCGCTCAATTTTTGCCATGAGCTCTGCCTTGAAAAAGAGAAAAATCACCAATACTCTGAGACCATGGACAAGCGGATCAAGATGCTGCAACGCACCATCGAAGCGGCCTTGATCGAGCACGGACAATATGGCGAATCCAGCGACGAAGGCCTGCAGCCCTAATCGTCCACCGTTTTAAAATTCCCTGGGGTGTTTGTCAGCCGGTTCAAGTCCCCGAGCCGATATTCATACCAAACAGGGGATCTGCCTTCTGGCTATTGCGCATGCTCGGCACGACCGAGAAGCCTGCGGTCAGATCCGATCCCCGCCTTGAACCGACGGTTCAAGGGCCCAAACCGGCAACGGCATCTCCGGGGTACCAATAGCAAAAAGCCCGTCACCAGCGTGACGGGCTTTTTCTTTATCTCCTGCACCATCCCTCTCCCCTGCCGCTGCAACCCTTCAGCACTGCCCGCGCCACCAACCACACCAGAAGCGGCACATAAAAAACCCGCCGGCTTGGGCGGGTCTTTTTTATGCGCTCGGCTCAGACAGCCATCTGTTGATGGGGTGAGCCGTGGTGGCGCAGCCAGAGGAAACTCAGCGCCACGATCAGCACCATCAGCGTCATGATGGCCCCCAGGGTCACCTGCCCTTTCATCGGGAAGCAGGCTGCCAGCAGCGTCACGATACCGGCCCCCAGGTTCTGCATGCCACCGAGGATGGCACCGGCGGTGCCCGCCTGACCCGGGAAGGGTTCGATGGCGCAAGAAGTGGCTGTCGGATAGAGAATGCCGCTGCCGATGAAGTAGACGGCGGCGCCGCCAACCAGGGAGGCCGCACTCACTACCCCGAACAGACCCGGCAACAGGATGATCAACGACCCCAGCGCCAGGAAGACGATGCCAAGGCGCATCAGTTTGCCCTGACTCAGGCGAAAACTGAGCTTGGCAGAGAGCCAGGCACCGAACAGATAACCGGGCAGCGGCAGCACGAACAACACGCTGACGGTGCGAGCACTCAATTTGAGCACATCGCCGAGCAGCACGCCGGCCGCCGCCTCAAACACCGCCAGACCGGCAAAGGTCGCCATCAGGCAAAGCAGGTTGCCCTGAAAACGCGGATTGCCGAGCACGTGACGATAGGCGGCGCCGACTCGCAGCGGCTGTTGGCGCGCTGTCGCCGGCAGCGTTTCAGCAAACCAGGCCAGCAGCGCCAGGGTCGTCACCGCACCGAAGCCGAACAGGAACCAGTACCCGGCACGCCAGTTGAACAGCTCGGTCAACCAGCCGCCCAGTACCGGCGCCAACAGCGGGGAGAAGATCACCCCCATGCTCACCAGACTGTTGGCCCGGTTGAGCTCGGCGCCGCTGTAGCGATCGCGCATCACGGTCCGGCTCATGGCGCCGCCTGCCCCGGTGCCCAGCCCCTGAATGAAGCTGCCCACCAGCAGCGCCATGAAGCTTGGGATCAACTGAATGGTCAGGGTGCCCACCAGAAACACCATCATGCCGATCAGCAGGATGGGGCGACGACCTATGCGATCCGAGAGCGGGCCGTAAACAAACTGGGAGAGCCCGTACGGGATCAGGTAACAGGCCATCACCGCCTGCAACTGGCCGGAGGCCACGTTGAAGTCCCCCGCCATCATGGGAATGGAGGGCACATACAGGGTCTGGGTCATCTGGCCCACAGCGACCATCAGAATGGTCAGAAAAAACAGCGGATAAAAACTGTGCCGATACATATCTCAGTCCCGAAAATCATCAAAAAGCTGCCGCACCCCTGGCAGAAACCTGCAGAGGGGATCCAAAAACACAGAGTCAATCAAAGGTGAAAATACAAGGCGGAGAACCCGCACCGGCCGGGAGCAGGACACCCCCTAGGCTTGCGGTGATCTTAGTGATTCAGATCACGAAAAACGAACGAATCTTTATAATCAGCTTTCCCTAGTTTTTCTAATGTGACGGGGTTTTTAGCCCCGTCAGCAATAAAAATCAACGTGTTACCATCTGCTGGGCCTGTTTGACCAGGTCCTCCGGCTTCTCGTTGCGCGGCGGTATGGTGATCCCCTTCTGGCAGGCGGGCTTCTCGGCCATCCGGTCCATCCAGGCTTGCAGATGGGGCAACCCCTCGATGGAGATGCCGCTCCAGTCATAAATGCGCACCCAGGGCCAGGTGGCGATGTCGGCGATGCTGTACTCGTCGGCCAGATATTCGTGATGAGCTAGGTGGCTGTCGAGCACCTCGAACAGACGGCGCCCCTCCTTCTGGTAGCGCTCGATGGCGGCCGGGATCTTCTCCGGAAAGTAGCGATAGAAGACGTTGGCCTGCCCCATCATGGGACCGACCCCGCCCATCTGGAACATCAGCCACTGGATGGCCTGGGAGCGGCGCTTGGGATCTGCCGGCAGCAGCTTGCCCGCCTTCTCCGCCAGATAGAGGAGGATGGCGCCGGACTCGAACACGGCGAAGTCACCATTATCCCGATCGACGATTGCCGGGATACGGCCGTTGGGGTTGATGGCCAGAAACTCGGGCTTCTTCTGATCCAGCGCCGACAGATCGAGCGGGATCACCCGATAGGACAGGCCCAGCTCTTCCAGGGCAATCGCCACCTTGAAGCCATTTGGCGTAGCGGCGGTGTAAAAATCGATCATCATGAACTCCTTGTGATTCACACATTGGTGCAAAGACGGCCACAGCCTCACTCATGCGAGACGACAACGGACACAGATCGGATGCCGCACCGGCATTTGCTCCGGCGCCTGCATGGCAAAGCGGCACAATACTGGTCAGTTGTAACTGTGATATGATTTAAGACATATAATCAGTAGGACTATCGCTAGTGAAATCATACCTTTACACCCGCATCAGTAGCCTTCAACAAGTGCAAGGGTTTGGCATCGACCGACAGATTCAGACTGTAACAGACTTTTTAGAGAATGCAGTACTCGATAGCCGCTTGGGCTACCAGCTCAACCCGAACGATTATGAGATTCTTGAATCTGACATAGGTAGATCAGCTTTCAGAGGTAACAACTGGAAGCCAGATAGCAACCTTGGCAGGTTTTACGATGCTGTGGTCAGCGGTCGAATCCGGCAAGGTGCCCTGATCGTTGAGAACATCGACCGTCTGACCCGCCTTTCTAACTACCAAGCAGCACATAAACTCACCACCTTGATCACCCATGGGATAGATATCATCGAAGTTGAGTCAGGCACATGTTTCTCTGACCGGATACCCGAATCGAACTCAATCCTGAACATTAGCATTTCACGGGCTCATAACGAGTCCAAGCGTAAGTCCAATATGGGCCAGAAAACTTGGGCTAACAGAATCACTAAGTTGAGGGATGAGGGTAAGGCGAGCGTTAAGATCTGCCCACGATGGCTATCAGTACAAGACGGTAAGTACATACTCGATACTGAGCAAGCAGCGATATTGCTTTCCATTCATCAGCAATATCTAGATGGTCATGGAAGCTCCGCGATTGTTCGCCGACTGAATGATGAGGGTAAACTAAACAATGGCAAACTTTGGAACACCCTCACGCTTCATAAAGTACTAAAAGATGAGCGTCTTACTGGGAAGATGGTTATTGGTAAACAAAGGATTGTTGATACAAATAAAAGCGAAGAAGAACAGAGTAAGCAAAGAGAAGAAATAAAAAATAATCTCATTAGTGTTGATGATGCGTTCCCTATTGTTGTTAACCAGGAGTTATTCAATCGGGTCCAAACTAAAATAAACTCATCAAAACATGGAACACAGAAACCCAAGACAACCAAGTTAATGCGAAACTTATTTAATGGTATTAGTACTTGTGGAATATGTGGAAACCCATTTATTGTTTGTTCTAATGGGCGTGGAAACCTATTCTATACCTGCCTAGGCCGCCGTTCTGAAAAAACCTGCACAAATATAGGAGTAAACTACACTCAGTTTGAAACCTCTATCTTAAAGCACATCAAAGAACTGAACTGGAGTGCTATCTATACGGGTGAGAATGATAAGACCAACTATATTAATGAATGTCGTTTAAAGATAGTTGATATTGAGCGAAGAATTAGCAACTTCAATAAAGAACTTGTTGATTTAGATGATAACGACCTTGAGCTTCGGATTATTCGTATAATAAAAAAGAACAAGGAGACTCTAAATGGATTAGTCTCAGAGTTAAATGGTCTTATGGCTAGTACTGATACCTATATTGACTTCAATCCTGACTTGGAGTTAGTCCATGATCAGGCTAATACATATCTCAGACAAGATACCAATGTTGCCTTAAGAAAAGTTATAAAACAGATAGCTATTGTTCGTGATGACAACTTGGTTCAGTGTTGGATTAAGTACTACACAGATTCCATTAGCCATCTGTTCATATATGACATAAAGAAAAATGATGTGATAAGTAAGTCTCATATTTCAGATAATTTAACATTTCATTTTGATTCGGGTAGTATTGATATTCGTACAGGTAAAATATCTATTACTGGAGTAAAATTTAAAGAGGAAGATCAAATCGCATTTAACCTCTGGGTAAAAATGCTTGAGGAAGCAACTAATGAAATTGAAGCTAATCTAGGAAACAACATATCCCCATAGTTAACCACCGTAAATGGTACTCTATCGTTGCATTATGCTAGAATACGCTCTTTGACCTAATGTATCCGTCATAACAGGATATATTGTTGGGGTAGCGACCGAGAAGCAGAAAGAATCAATTAAACCCAAATCATAGGTGCATAACGAGGAACCTCTGAATATATTATATAGACTGTCCCAATGCATTACAAATGTAATGCATTGGGATAGTATTAACTTAAATAACTTTTAAAATTAAATTAATAATTAGTACTTTACAGCTTAATTAATATTTTGAGAGTATAATACCGAAACTATTTCTATCAAAATTTGCAATGTAAGTTTTTGATAATAAGTTCTTACCCTTTAGTATGCTGGTCAATTCATCTTGTCTTTCTTGAGGCATTTTTTTACCAATTATTATTCGAGAAATACAAGATGGATCATAAAACCCTTTATCTCTAGAACACAAAACTCTAATTTCATCTTCATACTTCCAATCTATATGCTTTGTAAACAACATTTTATCTATAAACAAAGGTTCATTCTTACCAACAATATCCTTAATATAATCATTGAAACCCAGATCTGTATAATTCATTAAAGTATACCCCCCAAAATAGTTCTCATTTTTTTTACTTAGGGAGTCAAGTAGTTCATCGAACTTGAACTCAACTACAAATCCTCTCAAACCATCAGAATAATGAGACCACATTAGCCTACTTTGTAATGGGTCGTTTTTTATATCATGAGAAAAACACTGAAATCTATTTTTTTGCTTCTCATCAATCACATCCATAACAATTTTATTAATTGGCCCTGTTAGGTCTTTAAAAAAAATATTAACCAGATCACTAACAACGTCTTTAGGCATTTCGCTTGGAATAATTTCCATATCAGAGTCTGGATCTGCAAGTGAAATTAATGGGTTACACATTAAAAAATCCGTGAATTGCTCTTTAGTTAAATTATTAAAATCAAAATCACCATCCCTCACAATAACTTCAAATGGATCATTGAAATCACTTAACTCTGAAAACCAAATGTAATCGCTCTCAATACTATCAAAATTGTAATCATTGTTGCGATAAAAATGATATACATATGATATTTTATGCAATTCATCTTTAAAAAACTGATTATCTTTGAGTGCTTTAAGATTAGAATTTTTCATATCGTTATTCATATCACCAACTAACATGCCAGAATATAAAGTGCCTATGCATCACAAGTCATTGAAGATATTTGATGTTACAAATATCTTTGAAAGCAACTTATTTTTTATTTCTCCAGAATAGGCTGTGTTTATATCCTTAACAATTTCATTTAAATATGATTCATCTTCAACAAAAATATACTTTATATCCTCGTAAGAAAAATGAAGAATAGCCTCTTTACAATCTCTTATTTTCTCATCACCTTTCTTTTTATTTCTTCTAAATCGAATTGGAGCTATGTTAGAGCGGATATCAGGAACATATCGCCATTCATTTTCATTTGCAAATCGATAGTCTAAGATTGGTTCTTGATTTTTTCTATTTAAAGTTCCTTCGTAATTTTTCATATAACGAAAAGGATTGATCAAGGCTCTATATATTTTTTTCTGAGCATAATAGTTCTCGTCGTCAAGGTCTGACAGATATTTTTCTTTGAACGTACGCAAGGTTTCGTTGAAATAATCTATCATTGAGCAGTCACTATTAATATAAAAAACAGGATTTAATCCATTCTTTACCCCCCATGATTTTTTTAATCCAATGCCAAAACCTCCATATTTAGATGTGTGTTCCATAAGATGAGATATACGGATATCGCAAAATGAAACCATTGGAATTGCAAATTTCCGTGATTTCACCTTAACAGAACCATAAATTTCTTCATTGGAATGAGAGGCTCTAAAATAGGAACATTTTAAAATTTCGATTAATGTACTATATTCTCTAGTAAAATGAATTAGAGTGCTCGGATATAAACTTCTTTCACTTGAAACCTTCATTTAATTAATCCTAAGGAACATGTTCATGACTCTATTTGACTATTTCATCTCTATAACATATTAAAAACAAGTATAATTTCTCCTAATATCTCGAAGGTGCTTAGCGACTCATCAGTAACAATCATTTCACTGTACAGCTTGTTATCACTACTCAATAGATACCCTTCAGAAACTATCTGAACCCTCTTGTACAAGTAGCTTCCTCCCTTACGGAGCACAACGACTTTGCTATCCCTGAGGTCTTTCTGGCCCTGATCTAAGACTAGAATGCTCCCTACGCCAAACGTAGGTTCCATCACATCGCTATCTACTTGCAGAGCAGCAAGACGGCCAGCTTTCTCCTGGAGAGTCGGGAAGGCTTCAGAGTCCAGAAGAAGGAACCCTCCTTTATCTATAAAAGGAATATTCAGCACTCTGCCATTTTCTGCTTCCTGAGCTATAGCCAGAGCCGCCCCTCTAAATTCTTCACCTGTCGCCAGCCACTCCACGGAGACATTCCCAGCTCTAGCAAGCGAAACAAGATTCTCTAGGGTCGGGCTTGAGACGCCTTGTAGGTAGTTATGGACAGTGCTGTAGCCAATCCCAGCCCTCTTAGCAAAGTCGCGGCCAGAGCCCGCAGGGACAATTGATTTTAGCCTCTCGCTGAACTGCAAAACGCTCTCTTTCTTATCCGCCATACTACCACCTATCACCGCAACAAAGGGAACAAAAGTTCCTTATTTGGGTTTGACATGTTCCATATGATGATCAATCATGTGCTCAATGTAAGTAACGAGTGATCATTATGAGTATTCATAATCCTAAAGAATCGCAGAAAAAGGAGCAGGATGCCAGTACCAAGAACTGGCATAGAGCAGACATACTTGCAGCAATTAAGAAGAAGGGGGGAACGCTGGCACAGCTATCTAGGACAAATGGTCTGCATGAAAGGACATTGTATAACGCACTTGAGCGGCACTGGCCTAAAGGTGAGCAGATTATCGCTGACTATATAGGTGTGGCTTCTCATATCATTTGGCCTGAAAGATATAAATCATTCGACCATCACAAGGAATAAACTATGGCAAATTATTTCACTATCGCTTGCCCACACTGCCGCAGCACCACCACCGTTCAGACTGGTGTCGCTAAGAGTGGAACAGGTATTGGTCAATGCCGAAATTGTTCGAAGAACATAAAAGTTACCGTCGATGGAAAAGGTAATGTAATCAAAGTCTCTTAGGGAAAACTGCATTTACTAACTGGACTTAAGATATGGATAAAAATGAAAACCAGATCAATTGCATCTACTGCAATGAATTGATCGCAGCTAAGGCAAAGAAATGTAAGCACTGCGGTGAGATAATAGATCCCCAGATGCGAGACATTGAAAGACTCATGAGGGAAAAGAACAACTCCAATATCGTGGTTAGCAATAACAACAACTTACAAAATTCATCATCCCAAGCAAAGAAATTCCCACACATAGCTCATGGCATTATGGCTCTACTCACTGGGGGGATTTGGATTTTTGTCTGGATAATCCATTATATATTCAGGGACAAGAATTCATATTCATAATTTCAAATCCGATCCCAATGGAGCACACATTGTGATAAAAAGACTTTTACTTTCATTAACCATATCAGCATCGTGTAATGCATTAGCAACGACTGTACCATCTGGTAAAATTGAACCACCATTCAAGATTGGCAATGAGGTTGTGTGCCTAAAAGAAGTTCAGCAGCACATGACTCCTTTCTTAAAAAATTTCGAACAGGAAAGCGGTGTTCAGTACAAGTACATCGTCAAATCGGGATTGTCCTACAATGAAATGGCAGGTCTACGCTTACAAATTAACCGTGTGGATTCTGGGCTAAATGTTCGAGTGGCTGACATGGATTATTACTGGCTCCAAGAACGTGGAAGTATGTGCCAGCCAAGCTACTTAGTTCTTGATAGATCCGAAAGTTAACACTCAAATAACAAAAGGATATGTGGTTACTTTTCCACATATCCTTTTTCTTTAGATATCATCCCTGTTCTGTACTCATCATTTCCTTTTTGACACGAAACACTGTTGCTCTACCGCAGTCGCACAGCTTCGCGATCTCATCAGGTGTGTTCTTCCCAGCCAAGAGCATTTCAGTGATCTTGCTGTGTAGTTCCCTGTTCTTCTGCTTTCCCTTGTACCGACCAGCCTCTTTAGCAATCGCTATGCCTTCATTACGCCTTGAAGCAATCATGCCTCGCTCGAACTCCGCAACAGCACCCATCATGGTCAGGATCAGACGACTTTGCGGGGAGTTGTCAAAGCTCATCCCGTTAGCCAGGAAGCGAACGACAATGCCTCGATCAACAAGGTTATCTATCATTTCCAGTAAATCACGGGTATTGCGTGCAAGGCGGTCAATGGAATGGGCAACAAGGGTATCGCCTTCACGGAGGTGTGAAAGTAGGTTCAGCAGTTCTGGCCTTTCGCTGGTGGACTTGCCCGATTCCTTCTCAGAAATGATCTTATCGCAAACAGGTTCCAAGACTGCTAATTGGCGTTCAAGGCTTTGATCTTTTGTTGAGACTCTAGCATACCCAAAAATCATGTTCTTACCCCTGTCGGCCATTGAGTATCGTTTAAATTAGGCAAATGATACTGTATCGTATAGATTGTTTCAATATCTAAATGATACTAAACGAGACTCGGCAGATCGGTATCACTAGGGAGTACTCAAAAGAGATTTTCCTCTAGTGTCTTTTTCAACCGGGATCACACTCTATCAAATCAGTAATTGCCGTTTACTCAGAATGGTTGAGTTTGATGGGTTATCACGAAACGCTTTTCTGCTGTTGAGAGTTGGGATAGCCTTAAATTTGCAAATGATCTGTTAAAAAATGTTTTAGGTAGGCCCATATGCTTTTTAATCAGTTGCTTGCACGTTCTGCGGTATTGGAGGAGCGACTAGCTGACTTCATCTCGTTACCGCTGGTAAATGATTCCAGTCGTCTACAGGCTGCTAGGGCACTTGCTAGCCTTAGCTTTGAACATGCTCAAAGCTTGAAGTATCTAGTGGCAGCAGGCCTACATACATCAGCCGCAGCCCTACTTCGCGTGCAGTATGAGTCGCTGGTTCGTTCTCTTTGGGTGCTTTATGTTGCAACAGACAGCCAAGCTGAATTGATGCTCGCTGAGCTCACGCAGGATACTGCTAAGCAAGCCAACAAAATTCCGATGCTCAGCCAAATGCTAGAAGCAATCGAAGAGAAGGCACCACATGCACCAGTGGCTCATCTCAAGGAGTTCAAACATTACTCGTGGCGGCCTCTGAGCTCTTTTGTGCACGGTGGAATCCATGCAGTGAATCGTCATGGCAAAGGCTTCCCGCCTGAGCTGGTTCTGATGCAAATCCGACTCTCGAATGGGCTGCTGGGGATTGCAGGTAATCTGCTTTTGATCCTGGCTGGCGTACCAGCAGAGGCCGGTAAAATGGCTGGCATATATACTGAGTTTCAAGACTGCTTTCCCCCGGCCGATTCACCTTACCCGCGAACCACTGAGCCATCTTACTAATTCACATCTGAGACTCGTGGGTAATCACAAAAAGATAAAATATATCTTGACATTTTCCAGTTGTGCCACATCAAATGTGATTCCAGTGGCTCAGATGATTTTTAACCAGTGCAGATAAAAACAGGCTGATTTCTGTTCTAAGTATGAGATTCCTTGGACTTTTCAATTCAACAGCCGTGGGGCTGGGGTCTGATACTTTTGGGGAGTGAAGGCCAGTCAGTCTAGGTCAACACAACAAGCAGGGCTCAGAGGGAATTCATCCTATTCCCTTACTCTTCCTTCTATCAAGACCATCGCATTAACGCGACTATCTGTGATTTTTGAAATCCTCCCCCCTGCATGTGTTACAAATTAATGGCACCCATGCTACGCCATATCAAACCCTAGAGCCTCCAGCCCTACAGTTTCTCTGTATGCGTATGCATGAGTGAAAAATCACCAGTAAACAATGATTTACTGGGATGTATAAAAAGGTATCTCATGAAAATAAAAACAATAAAACACTCCATTCTAATAAATTTCGATCTACTGTTCCCACACCTTCATAAGCTTAAGTTTGCGGCTTATGGCTGTGGAGCTGGCAAAACAACAGCCCTGATCAAAGAGATAAACAGCTCAAAACCCGATCAATTTTTCATTCTCGTTTTCGGCACTAACAAGATGCAAGAGTATGTGGCGTCAAAGATCGATGGAGCCCACACCTTAGTCAGCGATAAGGACTCGCAGAACTACTGCCATGACATTCTACAAGCAGTTCTGGACTACCTACGAGCCCCCCAGATCAGCCACAAAGCACTGATAATTAGTGATAAAATCTTCTTTAAACTAGATCCTAAGCTACTGAAAAAATTCAAAATCTATCTGGATGACGTTGTAACTTTCAGTTCTCATATAACTCTCAACGACGCCACACCAGCAGCAAAGCGACTAGTCCAAGATGAGTTGTTGAAGCTGGCCCCCTATGACATGACCACCAGTAAGAAAGCGAAAAAGGGACAATCCAGCGAGCAGTACTGCATAGGAACAAAGCGTGATTTTTCGGGCGATATAACAACTACAGTGGGAAAAACTCTCGACATTATTCAGGATAATGACCAGTTCTTCATGGATTCGAGCTGGTTTTATGACAGTTCAAAGTCCCAATTGAACATCACTGCTTGGCGAGATTTGCAGAAGTACATAGATGCTGACCTAGATATGACCTTCATTGGAGCGAACTTCACTAACTCCATGATCTACAAGGCACACAAGCACTTATTCAGACAAATCACACTACCCTATGTACAAGAAAGAACTGTCCCTTTGGATGATCGCCTAGAAATCTTCTACTTTCTGGAGCACACACGAGCATCAACGACCTGGAAGAATGATAACAATGAGTGCTTAACCAAAATTTATGACTACTTACGCACAAATTTAGGTGCTGATTACTACTACACCCACAACAACTCTGACGACAAACGCAAGAACGTTCGCGGGGAGGCATACGAGCTGCTAGGGCAAAAAATCAGTGTAGAAGCTCGTGGCTTGAATGACTTTAGAAAATATGAAGCCTGTGTCTGGCTTGCGACTCTCAAACCGAGTCCCGCCGAAGCTGCACACATTGAACATTTATTCGGCATTACCTATAACGAGTTCATTAGCTCTAGGGAACACGAGGCTATGCATCAATTCGTACTGAGGGGGTGTAGCAGGGAGTACAGTTCAACCCAAACTCAACGAGTCTATGTTCTCGACCGCGATCAAGCAGAAGCACTAGGGACAAACATCAAGCACATTGACCTACAGCTCCCATCAGATAACCCCATCAAGAAACCTGTCGGTGCACCTGTGAAGCAGTTCAAGCTGGACGCCGCCGCTTCTGAACGCTGTAGAAGGAAGCTCCAAAAGAACCCAAGTTTGGAGGAGTTCAGGAAGTGGATGTTCAAAGGAGCCAATGCTAGCTGTACTGACTGGGAACGGGAGATCTTCATGGAGAGGTACGAGAAGCACCAGTCTACAGCCGGACTGAGGAAGGCTGCGTAGTGGATACGAGGAATGAGTGGGATTTAATACCTTATATATTATAGGGAGTTATTCCCACCTTTTCAGTTCTGATCAATCAAAAGGCAATGAAGAACGCCGCTGCCGCTTGCGGTAAGGAGTTCTTCCCATGTAGTCATGAGTAACGAGTGCAGCGAGTACGATTGACTACTGCCGACTTTCTGTAGCAGTACATTTTTAATACAGAAATTCAACAGATACCTGCTTATACATACGTACATCAGTAGTCACTCGCGGACTCGTGACTACGTGGGAAAGCCTCAACTGCTTGCAGTTGCGGCTTTTCACTCTCTTCTACAAAATGCATAAGCAACTGTTTTTTAAATGAAAATAAACTGATTAGCTAGATCCAAAAATGCCTTTGGTGTTGTTAGTTCTACTGCATGCGACGAATGGGCGATCAAGCCCATCGGAGGCCCAGGATCTTACATAATGGCTTCAAGTTAGGAAGGCTCCACGGAACTCACCAACACAAAGAGATCCAAAAGGGTCATTTTGTATATAAATCAGCCTCATCGACTTCATCCATGTTTTCATATAAATCTCGTCTCGATCCATATTGCTACCATGAACATCCAGTAAGCCATCTATAGGTAACTAATTGTTACCTCGAAAAAAGCTCCAAAGAGAGCCTTTTGAAATTCTCGTTACTGTTGAGTCTGGTGTAAAATGCCTCCCTGTTTCTTGGAACATTCATGCCAACGACTGGCGTAAAATGTTTCCCTGCCCCTTATGACAAATATTGTGCCGCTTGAACAGCCCGGACGCAGGGAAGAGCGCGACTAGTTGCACAGCCCCATGGGTTGGCGCTGGCGCAGCAGGATCAGGCGGGACAAGAGCGGGAAGTAGGATTCCAGTTTGCTCAGCAGCACCCGGCTGCAGGCGGGATCGGCGAGTTCAGACTCGTCCAGCACTATGCCGTTTGAGACGAAGTAGAAGCGCGGGTCACGCACGTCCGGCCCCTGAATGGTGAGAGTCGCATCGCCTTTGCGCATCAGCAGCGGCAACACCGGCAAGCCGAACGTATCGCTGTTGCGCTGCCAGGCAAATTCCGGCCAGGCCGCATCGCCATCGAGCAGCAAGATCGCCGCCTCTTCCTTGCCTGGCTGCCATTGGCAAGGCTGGGCAATGCTCACCTCGTTGAAGTAGTCGCCATATCCGGTCGATGCGCGCAAGGCAGCCAGCAGCCCCTGGGTAGTGATTGCCGACGGTTTTTGACTGACTAATGACAAATTCATGATCCACGTCCCTATGCTCAATGCAGCCTGTTATTCGGCTGCTGCCCATAAGACTAGACCAAAAGGAGCCTATATTGGAGCCGTCAGATCTGGCAGTCGCCAAGGCTGGGGGGATGGCGTATAACGGTTGCCATTCTCGCGAAGACTGGTATTATACCGCGTCCTTTTATTCCCCCGTTCTTTAACATCCAGTGGTGAACCTATGCATCCGATGCTGAATATCGCCGTGCGCGCTGCGCGCAACGCCGGTCAAGTAGTAGTAAAAGCCTTCTCTCAACCCGAGAACATCGAGGTTATCCAGAAAGGCAGCAATGACTTCGTGACCAACGTTGACCGTGAAGCCGAAGCGGCCATCATTCACACCATCAAAAAATCTTACCCGGAACACAGCATCGTGGCTGAAGAGTCTGGCGAGATTACCGGTACCAATCCGGACTACCAATGGATCATTGACCCACTGGATGGCACGACCAACCTGGTCAAAGGCATTCCGCACTTTGCCGTCTCCATCGCCCTGCGCGTGAAGGGCAAGACTGAACAAGCCGTTGTTTACGATCCGATCCGTGACGAGCTGTTTACTGCTACCCGTGGTAGCGGTGCCCAGCTGAACGGTTATCGCATCCGTGTCGGCAAGGCCAAAGAACTGGCCGGCACCATCCTGGCCACCGGTTTCCCGTTCAAGCAGAAGCACCACATCGAGCCGTACCTGAAGATGTTCCAGAGCATGTTCATCGAGTGTGCCGACATCCGTCGTGCCGGCTCTGCCGCGCTGGATCTGGCCTACGTAGCTGCCGGTCGCGTCGACGGCTTCTGGGAAATCGGCTTGAAGCCCTGGGATACCGCAGCCGGTGAGCTGCTGGCCAAAGAGGCTGGCGCCATCGTCACTGACTTCATCGGTGGTCACAACTACGAAAACTCCGGCAACATCGTGGTTGCCAACCCGCGCGTTCTGAAAGAGATGCTCGGCAAGATCCGTGAAAACCTGCCGGAGTCCCTGGCCAAATAAGCCAGCCTCGCGCAGCGCACGTACCACAAACCCGGCCAAGGCCGGGTTTTTTTATGGCCGCCAGCAAGGAACGCGTGCCTGTGTACGCCCATATCCCTAAACGCCATTGCCCTACCTATTCCATCGGGGTGGCAGCATCCGTTACCCAGCCAGGGTGGCCCTTTGCTAGCTATATCTTCAACACGGCACGAGGATGCGACCCCCTCCGAACCGCGCAGCGCCACCATCCGGCCTCGCCCCTCAGGCTGCTCTCACATCGACCTGGCTGTCGGCTTCTGCCGTCGCGAGCTTGCCGCACCGTTCACGGAACTCGCTTTGCTCTCCCTTCATTGCAAACCAGATGTCCCAGAGCGTGGCCACCGTCCAATAACAGACAACCCGGCCTGAGCCGGGTTGTCTGGGTGCCTGCCCATGCAGGCAGCGGTTGTGTCGCCCTCCCTGGCGCGCAGCAGCATTACGCCAGACGGAAACGACCGATGGTCTGACGCAGACCGGCGGCCAGCTGGCTCAGCTCCAGGCAGGCGCGGGCGGTATGATCGGCCCCAACGGCGACCTCGTTGGAAGATTCGTTGATCCGCTCCACGTTGCGACCCAGCTCATCGGAGACCGCATCCTGCTCGCCACAGGCGCTGGCGATCTGAATGGCCATGTCGGCAATCTGGGCCACCGCCTCTTCAATCTGCTGGATGCCGTTGCTGGTCTGCTCGCTCTGCTCCACACACTGGCGGATCATCTCGCAGCTCTGGCCGGTCACCTCTTTGGCCTGGTTGGCACGTGCCTGCAGGGTTTCGATGATGGCTACGATCTCGCCGGTGGAGGCCTGGGTGCGCCCCGCCAGGGTACGTACCTCGTCGGCCACCACCGCAAAACCGCGGCCCTGCTCGCCGGCGCGGGCAGCCTCGATGGCGGCGTTGAGTGCCAGCAGGTTGGTCTGATCGGCGATGCCGCGGATCACGTCAACTACCACGTTGATCTGAGCGGATTCACGCTCCAGTTCGGTAACCAGGGTGCCCGCCTGTTCAATCTCTTCGGCAACCCGGGTAATGGACATCAGCGAGCTCTGCACATCCTGATTGCCACGGCGTGCCAAGGCATTGGCGGAGCTGGCCGACTCGGATGCGGTCTCGGTGTTGCCCGCCACATCGGCCACGGTGGCCTTCATCTGAGCCATGGCGGTGGCGACCAGCGAGATCTCCTGCTGCTGGCTCTGGATCCCCTGTGCCGATTGCTCGGAGACGGCGCTCACCTCTTCAATGGCGGCACCCAGCTGAGTCACAGCCGCCACCACCTCTTCAATCAGGCCGCGCAGGTTGTCCTGCATCTTGAGGGAGGCCTTGGCCAGCATGCCCAGCTCGTCGCGACCGATGTGCTGGCGATCCAGCTGATGGGTCAGATCGCCGGCTGCGATGGCGTTGGCCTGCGCCACCACGGCCTGCAGCGGCAGGCAGATCTGGCGGGTCAGGAACCAGGTCATGGCTACCATGAACAGCAGCAGGCTGCCGATGCTCACCATGGCAAAACTGGTCACCATGTTGACGCTGTCAAGCAGGCTGCCACGGTTCTCTTTCACGAAACCGAGGTTCACTGCCACCAGACCGTTGACCGCCTGCTCCAACTCGCCATAAATGGGGTTGGACTGGAACAGCTGATCCTTGGCCTGGGCCAGCTGACCCTGCACCAGCAGTTGATCCACCACATTGACCGAGTTCAGATAGCGTTGCCACTCCTGCTTGGCGCGGTTGAACACCTGGCGCTCATGGTCGGCACCGACCGTGGCCTCATAGGCACGAAAGGCCTGCTCGACCTTTTGGACGCTGGCCTGGATCCGGCCGCGACGGGCTTGCAGATCGGTGGCGTCATCTACCATCAGCAGGGCAAACTGGGCACGGCGCACGTAGGATACGTCGTAGAGCAGGTTCTCGACCGAGAGCACGCTCGGCAGGGTGGAGTCGGTAAAATTCAGCACGCGATCGCGCACGCCGCGCAGCTCGCTGGAGAGAAAAATACCGAATATCACGTTGACGGCGGCAATGACCGCAAAGACCACGGCAATCTTTTTGCCGATAGACAGATTTTTGTAAAACATGGTGGCTGGTGATCCTCGACTGCTGACAAGCAGGTGCACAGTGGCGATCACATCCGTATGAACTGGTAACCCGGACTTTCCTGACGGGAGATGGGACGTTGCGAAAGACCAAGGGAAGGGTGGGTTTCGCGAGGGCGGCACTTTACCACAAACCTGCCTACTCCTTCACCAGCTTTTGCCGCAACAAAGCAAGTTGTTTTTCCATACAACCTGATCTTCATCACAAACTATTCAAGGCGACCAAATCATTTCAAATAGTTAGCCGATGAATGCAATCGATGCACCGGCATGGACAAGTCAGGCCCGGCTCGCTGTAATGCAAGAGTCCCCGGATGGCGCCTCGCCGTCCCCGCCATCAAGCAAGAGAGGTGATCTTCATGGATAACGCGTCGGCCCTGCCCCTTTCCTCCTGGTCTGCCCAGCTGCGCGAGCAACTGCGGGCACGCCCGGTGATCGCCATCGGCCTGCTCGTTGCACTGGCGGCCGTCGTGCTGTTGCTGCTGCAGAGCCTGGTGATGCTGGCCGCCGGCGACATCAGCCCCGGCGTTCGCTACGGCCTGCTCGGCGGCCTGGCCGGCTTTGCCGCCACCGCGCTCGGGGCCTTGCCTGCCCTCTTTCTGCGCTCGGTCCCCCAACGGGTGGAAGACAGCATGCTGGGCTTTGCCGCCGGCATGATGCTGGCGGCCAGCGCCTTCTCCCTGCTGCTGCCAGGGCTCGAGGCGGCAGAGGGGCTCACCGGCAACGGCTTTCTCGCCGCGGCCGTGGTGGTGGCAGGCATGACCCTCGGGGTGCTCCTCATGCTGGGGCTCGATCAATTCACGCCCCATGAGCATGACAAGACCGGCCCCTGTGGTCCCGGTCACGAGAGTTGCTCCCGGGTCTGGTTGTTCGTGTTCGCCATCGCCCTGCACAACCTGCCGGAGGGGATGGCCATCGGGGTGAGCTTCTCGCAGGGTGACATGTCGGTAGGTCTCCCGCTCACCACTGCCATCGCCTTGCAGGACATTCCGGAAGGGCTGGCGGTGGCGCTCGCCATGTGCGCCGCCGGTTTTCGCCCCGGCAAAGCCGTGCTGGTCGCCATCGGCAGCGGCCTGCTTGAGCCGCTCGGGGCGCTGCTCGGCGTCGGCCTCTCCAGCGGGTTGGCCATCGCCTATCCCATTGGCCTCGGACTGGCCGCCGGTGCCATGCTGTTCGTGGTCTCCCACGAGGTGATCCCCGAGACTCACCGCAACGGCCACCAGACCCACGCCACCCTAGGCCTGATGGCCGGGTTTGCCTTGATGATGACCCTCGATACGGCGCTTGGTTGATAAGATTCTGATATATGGCGTAATGTTTCAGCACTAGCGCCGTGACATCGGCGGGCAACGTCGCATTTCCCCACAGGTCGAGGGCCAGCATGACATGATATTCCGGGTGATGATGCTGGGTTGTCTGCTGGCAGTCGCTCATCGGGTCGTCTCTGCCACCGAAATATATCGCACGGCGGCGCAACCCGAATCCGCCCCCAAATACACCCAGATGGCGGATGGCCGCATCGGAGGATTCTGCGTCGAGCTGTTTCGGCTACTGGAACGCCAGGAGCCCGCCCTGCGCATCCAGGGCGATCAGCGCTTTGTGCCCCTCAAGCGGCTGGAGAAACAGGTGCGTTTCGGCCAGCTCGACTTCATCTGCGGCGTGGGCGACAACCCGGGCCGTCGCAACCACTTCCTCTATCTGCAGCCCCCCATCTTCACCGTGCGCTACCACCTGGCGGTACGCAGCGATGATCCGGTCGAGATCCACCAGTGGGATGACGTCAGGGCCCTTGGCGAGAAGGGCATCATCCTCATCAATCACGGCAGCGGCGCCATCGAACGGCTGCAGGCCCTGCAGGGGCTCATCATCGACAGCGGCGGGATCAACAGTGCTGCCAATTACGACAAGCTGTTGATGAAACGAGGGCGCTTCGTCTACTACCGCTCACCCGGCTTCGAGGGCGACTTGCTGCGCCACCATCTGAGCGGCCAAATTCGTATCCTCCCCACCGCCATGGAAACCATCCCCTTCTATATCCTGTTTTACCAGCGCACCTCCCCTGCCCGGCTGGCCCTGTTCGCCAATGCCCTGCAACGGCTGGCGGAGAGCGGCGAGCTGGCGGATCTGGCCAAGCGCTACCCTTAAGCGCCCCTTCACATCGCGCAGCATCGGAATGCTCGGCGCCATTGCCAACTTTTGTTATGATCCACAGCAACTTATTCGGCCGCATGGCCATCAAGACGAGGTGAGTGATGAAAGTAGGTATTATCGGCGCCATGGAACAGGAAGTGGCCCTGCTGCGCAGCCAGATGAGCAACCCGACCACCCTGCAACTGGGCGGCTGCGAGTTCTATCAGGGCACCCTGGCAGGCAAAGAAGTGATCCTGACCCGCTCCGGCATCGGTAAAGTGGCCGCCAGCGTCGCCACCAGCCTGCTGCTGGAAAAATTCGCCCCCGACTACGTCATCAATACCGGTTCTGCCGGCGGCTTTGCCCAGGACCTTCACATCGGTGACGTGGTGATCGCCAGCGAGATGCGCTTCCACGATGTGGATGTCACCGCTTTTGGCTACGAGATGGGCCAGATGGCGCAGCAACCGGCCGCCTTCCCCTGCGACGAGACGCTCATCGCTGTCGCCCAGGATTGCATCGCCGAGCAGGGCAAGCATCAAACCAAAGTCGGCCTCATCTGCACCGGCGATCAGTTCATGTGCAAGCCGGACGCCATCGCCAAAGCCCGTGCAGACTTCCCGCAGATGCTGGCAGTCGAGATGGAAGGCGCTGCCATCGGCCAGGTGTGCCACATGTTCAAGGTGCCCTATCTGGTGGTGCGCGCCATGTCCGATATCGCCGGCAAGGAACAGGTTGAATCTTTCGATGCCTTCATCGAGGTGGCCGGCAAGCACTCCGCCGAAGTAATCATCAAGATGCTCGGCAAGCTGTGATCCCACTCACCACGCTGGAACAGATGGTCGCCACTCCGGCGGCCATCTTGCTCGGTGCCGCCCTGCTGGAGGCCATCGTGCCCTGGCCGGCCCACTATCGCCTCTCCGCCGTCGTGCCGCTGCTGACCCGGCTGGGTCACAAGGTGTGCCGCCCCGACGGTGCCCCCGGGCAGCAATTGCAGGCCGGTCTGCTGGCCATGCTGATTGTCTGGCTGCCTTGCGCCGCCGGACTCTGGGCGGTGCGCAATCTCTCGCTCTCGGAGCCGCTGTTCGACCTGCTGTTTCTGCTGCTGATGCTGGAATCGCGTCCGCTGCGGGAGCTGGCCCGTGCCACTCGCTCGCTGACAGACCAGGATACCTTGGTGGTGGCCCGGCTGCAGGCCTCCCCCTGGCTCAGGCGCGATACCGGCAAGCTCTCTCTGATGGGGCTTGCCAAGGCTGTCAGCGAAAGTTGCGCCCTGCGCCTGATAGGACAGTGGGCCGGCCCTCTGCTGGGATTTGCCCTGGCGGGAGTTCAAGGCGCCCTGCTGTGGCGCCTCGCCCAGTTGATGAATCAGGGCTGGAGCCCGAAACAGCCAGCCTTTGCCCACTTTGGCCGGGCCGCCGCCGTGCTCTATCAGGCTCTGTGCACCCCTGCCATCTTGTTGCTGGCACTGCCCTTGTGCCTGACCCAGCTGCGCCAGCTGGCAAGCCGGCTGCGCACGGCGATACGCTGGCCCTATCCCGCCATGGGAATTCTGCTGGCGCTGCTGTCCGGCTCGTTGGGCTGCAAGCTCGGTGGCCCCCGTTACTATCAGGGCTGCTTGATCCGTTTCCCCGTGTTTGACGCCGCCGCCGAGCCGGATGCCGGCACGGCCCTGCGCCTGCTCAACCGCCTGCAACAAGCCGGTTGGGGCTGGTTGGCGCTGGCATTGCTGCTCACTGTGCTGGAACACCTGCATGGCTAGATGGCTCCCCCTGCTCTGCCTGTTGTGCGTGTCGCCCGCCTTGCTGGCCGGGACACCGACACGCATCGTCAGCCTCACTCCTCATCTGACCGAACTGCTGTTTGCCATCGGCGCCGGCGATCGCATCGTGGCCACCGACGATGCCTCCGATTATCCGCCCGAGGTCAAACGCCTGCCCCAGGTGGCCAATTACCGCAGCATCAATCTGGAAGCCCTGCTGGCCCAAAAGCCCGACCTGATCGTCGCCTGGCGCTCCGCCCAATCCCGTATGCTGGCCCCTGTCAAGCAGCTAGGGATCCCGGTGTTCTATTCAGAACCGACCGACTTTGCCTCCCTCGCCACCGAGATGCGGGCGCTGGGAAAAACCTTGGGGGTGGAACAAACCGCCAATGCCGAGGCCGATGCCTATCTTGCTCGCCTGGCCGCACTTGGGCAGCGCTACGGCAAGCCCAAACATATCAAGGTGTTTTATCAGCTCTGGTATCCACCGCTCACCAGCGTTAGCGGCAAGGCCTGGCCCGCCCAGGCCATCGAACTGTGCGGCGGGGAAAACGTGATGGCAACTGCCCGCACGCCCTACCCTCAGGTCAGCCTAGAGCAAGTGATCAAGGCCAATCCGGCACTGATCCTGGCTGGGAGTCAAGACCCCGACGCTCTGCGCCACTGGCAACAGTGGCCCAATCTGGACGCCGTCCGCCATCAGCGCCTGCAGCTCATCAACTCGGATGAGCTGCACCGTTTCACCCCAAGAGCGCTCAACGCCGTGGAGCAGATATGCCATGCCATTGAAGAGGCACAATTGCCAAGCCTGTAAAACGCGCAGCTTGGTCATTTTCGCAATAAAAAAACACCGGCCAGAGCCGGTGTTTTTTTATTCAGCAGAGATGTGATGAAGGATAGCCGTTACTTCTGCTTGAAGATATCCAGCCCGACGAAATAAACAGAATCGTGACGCTGGAAGGCATCGGCATAAATCGGCTTCGCATCATCAAAGAACCGCTCCAGGATAGTCTCGGCCTCTTTTATCTTGGCTTCGAACTTTTCAGGAGTAGCGTCAAGCAGGGTCATCATCAAACCAATGATGTTGGCGTAGAAATAGTTCATCGAGCCAATCAAAATGCGATAAAGATGACAATCACGGCTCATCAGCAAATAAAGAAGATAATCGTGATGACGCTGCATCATGGCCAATATCTCATTGTGTTGGTATTTGACCGTTTGCCAGTCGGTACGTAACTTCTCCAGCAAATCGTCAAACAGCGGTACGTTGAGTGCGGCATTGAAGTCGATACTGGTCATATCGAACGGTTGGAAGCTGCGCGCCATCAGTTCATCCAGCAGAGCGATTTTATCCAGCTCAGGGCCGCTGATTTGCAGAGCATCAACCGGTTGGGGGATGGCACCGTCAATATAAGCACCATCACTGCAATTCAGGCAGCGTATATCCGGATGGCCAGTCAGCACACGCGCCATATTATGAATGGCCAGACCAAACAGGTGGTTGATCCGCACTTCCCCGCCAAAATTACCCGGAGCCGGGAAAGTATCCTTCAGATTTTCGTCGTACTTGGCTTCTTTCTTCTCGTTGTAATAGAGGCTCAGACTGGAGTGATGCTTGTCTGCATACTTGTAGCCATTGTCTATCCCGAACAGGTATACCTGCTTGAAACCGAGCAGGGCTGCATAGTTGAGACCGGTATTGCCAACGAAGGGGTTGGAAAATTCAATGGACTCATATTCGAAAGCCTGCCCCAAACGGCTGGCCAGCATGGCAAACATGGGTTCATTAGGTTTGAAAGTCAGCCCCGTTTTGCGGAAAAAGGTCTTGCACTCAGGGTGGATCACATCGACGCTGAGGAATACTGCATTCTTGAGAAAATCATCCGCACCGAGAATGCGCAGGAAATCTGCCGAGCTCTTGGTTCGCTCCACCGCCACGTATATGTCAGGCTTGATGCCCGCCTTGTGCAGGGCACTGACGGCGGTACCACAGGCGATGATGATGGCTTGTCCCTGATGCTGCTGAATAAAATCGATGCTCTGATCCAGCGACGGCCCATTACCGACCACGAATACCGGTACCTGCTCGGCCAGTGAGGTATCACGCTCCCGCTTCAGGAACGGCGTACCATCCTGCAGATGAGTGTGGCTGTGGGCCAGCGCATAAATATTGTCATCGAAGAAGCCCCAGCCCGTTTTGAGCAGATAAAGCTCCCCCTCAGCCTTATCGATCAAGGCATGCAGCTTGGGTGAGTGATAATGACAGAATGAGAAATAGCTCGCCGACCAGAATGCCCCCTTGCGATGCAACGCTTCCATCATGTCTGCCACCAGCAGTTGCTCATCCACACCGATGAAAAGATGCAGGCTCAGCGACTCCTGTTCCATATATTCGAGAAGTTGGTGCCAGTCGAAACAATAAAGCGAGGCATAAAACATATCGAGGTCGGGCTCTAAGGCAAACAGATTTCTGATCCTGCATTTCTCATAGAGATAGCCAAGCTGATAACCCAGTCCGATCCCGTACATGAATGACAAGGGAATATCAGCATCCAGCGCCTTGCGAAGCGGTAATCCCTCAAGGGAAGCATTCTCTTTGAGCTCTGAAATGGCATTGTTGTAGGCAATATGAATTTGGCCTTCCAGATACCATTGGGGGACAAAGTCGATGCATTGCAATACGCTCTGTTCGATCACCTCGGCAATCTGGGCTTGTGCTTCGGCAAAGGGATCATCCCCATACAGGGAAACCTTGTCATCAAGCCACAAAATATTTGGAATGCCATTTTCATTACAGAAAAACCGAAAAGGTCTGGTTGGCTGGTACTCTTTGAAAAATGCATGGATCCCTGGCATGTATTTTTCAAAGGCGGCCATATTAAGCTGATGACGAACAGGCAACACCGTCAGCATGGCGGCCTCCTGTTCTTTTTGAACTGCAAGACGGGACAGCTCTTCCTCTGCACTTTCTATGTTTTTATTAAAATCCATTCGATATTTAACCCGCATTCGACTTGTAAAGGCTTGTTGCTCGCCCAGCCTTGGAGAATTGGCGCAATTCATCTTCTGCCAGACTCCTGGCGCTCGCAATTCGCTCATGGATCATTTGAAACTGCAACAGAGCCTGCTGCTGTTCCATATCAAGGTGGCTTTCCACGGGGAACTGCCGAAACACGCCATCGAAAGCATCAAGATAGTGATCCATTTGTACCTCAGCTGCCGACAACTCATTTCTCTCCAGCAGCAGCAACAGCTGGTTACCGTGAGCCATCAATCCGGACAAAATGGCATCGCTCATTCCGTCCTGCCCGCTTTTTGCTGGGCAATGGCCTTGTCACGCTCTTCCACCGGAATGGCATCCCAGCCGCTTTTGACGGTCAGCATCAGGGTCATCACCTCATCAATGGCTGCGATGTCCATATCGCGGCTGGCATCCATCATGCGCACCTTCATATAGTCGTAAAGTGCAAACAGATCTTCAGGCACTTTGCCATAGGAGAGATCCAGCGAGTCCTGTAGACCGTTGATGATCGCCATAGTCTTGGAGATGGACTGGGACTTTGCCTCGAAATCACGGCGTTCGATGGCACCACGGGCCTGGGCAAGTCGCTCGAGACAGCCCTGCATCAACAGCTGGATCACCCGGTAGGGATCTGCTACTGCCAGCTCGGACTGCAGATTCTGGGTGGTATAGGCCTTGATATTTTTCCGATACATACGAGACACGACTCCTGACTACGTATTAATTCGATTTGGTATTGAGCAGATTGAGATAAGAAGCCGACTTGTTCATCTTGGCCAGCATAGTGTCAAGGCTGCCATAACGGGCACGCAGGGTCTCCTGATACTTGGTCAGCTGGGAAGCGACATCCGACTCCTTTCGGCTCACTTCACGCAAATCCGAATTCAGCGTATCTTCCCGCTTGGCCAACAAGCCCCCGGTTTTGGAGTAGGTTTCCAATTGTCCGGCCAGTTTACCTGCCACCCCATCCTTGCCGCCAAAAACGGCCACCACCTGATCGAAGTTTTTGTCGATGGCCTCGCTGAACTTTGTGTCATCAATGGAGAGAACCCCTTTGTTGTCCATCTTCACACCCATCTGGAAAATCGTGGAATAGGTTGAGGATTTTTTTGAGGGTTCGGTAATGGCACCGTTCATCATGTTGATCACGGCGCGTGTTGTCGCGTCACCAGCCAAGGCCCCGCCATCATTCTGGCTTTTTCCCGCCACGATGGAGTTGCGTTTGCCCAGCTCATTGCTCTTCTTCACCAGGGCGTTGTAGCCATCGACAAAGCTTTTGACCATGTCTTTAATGCCGGCCTTGTCGGTGCTCACATCAACCTTGTTCGAGCTGTAGTTCTTGACCGGATTGCCATCTGCATCGGTAGAGGTCGTACTGTCCGACTCTCTGAGCACAGTCAGCTTGAGCCCAACGATGGTGCCATCAAAGGTATTGGTCGCGCTGGTCAGCGTGTTGCCATCCACCTTGATCTTGGCATCCTGAGCATCCTGGCGCTTGGTCAACTTGGAGACCAGATTGTCGGTCAATTCCGTGGTGTTGCCGGTGATCTGCAGATCCTTGCCACTGCCGCTGACCCCGGAATCGATCATCAGCTTGGATTTACCATCGGAGGTATTCATGATGTTGACGCTCAAACCGAAGTTGTCTGCGTCATTGTTGATGCGTTTTCGAATGGATTGCAGCGAATCGCCAGCTTTGACATCAACATCAAAGGTCTTGTCGCCAGCCTTGAACGTCAATTTTCCGTCTTGGGTGATAAGAGGTGTGGTCGACGAGTCGAAGGTACCGTCAAATTTGCTGGTTTTTGCCAGCTGTTCGACGCTGATGTCATATTGCCCATTCGAGGCCCCTGCCTTGCTCTCCACCTTGAGCACAGGCTTGTCCTTGTCCTGGGTAATGTTGATGGAGCGTTTGTTGAACGCATCATCTTTCGCCATCGCCTGCAGGGTAGTCACGAAAGAGGCGATGGCAGATTTCAGCTGCCCCACACCGGAGAGAGTGATTTGAGTGTTGGTCTTCTTGGTGGTGATGGGCTGCATCAGCTGTGCTTTTTTGGCATCGACGCTGGCAGCAATCACTGACTCCAAATCGAGTCCGGAGCCGGCACCTGCAGACGTAATGGTGGGCATACTCACTCTCCTCTTAAGTTTTCATATCAGATCTCGTTATCGAGCAGCAACCCGGCGCGTGAACCGCCTCCGGTCGCATCACTCTCACGCAGATCTTTAATTCGTTTGCTGATAGCCAGCAACTCTTCACTCGGGATTTGCCGGATCATTGACTTGGTTTCGGCGTCGACAACTTTGATCACCACCTGATCCAGATCCTTTTCAACACTGAAATTGACGGTCCAGCCTTGCAACTTGCTGAACTCTTGCAACTTTTGGACCTCATTTTCAATGTCTGCTTGAGGCACATCCTGTTTGGCGTTTTTTTCACCAGGCTGTCCCGCTTGCTGTTTTTTCACATCCTGTGCCGTCACCCGCTGCTCTTCCGTCGTGCCAGATAGCACTTGAGCGGCCGATTGGCCGCTCTTGCTACTTGACTGAAGAGAAGAAGGAGTGACCGATGACGGGATCCCAATTTCATTGGCCATATCGTCGCTCCTCTTTCTATCTCATCACTGCGTTTCTGTTAACCCAGCAGGGACAGAGCAGATTGCGGTCTTTGGTTGGCTTGCGCCAGGATGCTGGACGCCGCCTGTTGCAGAATGTTCTGCTTGGTCAGGTTGGCCGTCTCGGTCGCAAAGTCTGCGTCGCGGATACGAGAGCGTGCTGCGCTCAGGTTCTCGGAAACGTTGGACTGGTTGCGAATGGTCGAGTCGAAGCGGTTCTGCACCGCACCCAGCTCTGCCCGCTTGCTGTCAACTGCCTTGATCATGAAATCAAGGTTCGCCATGGCCAGCTGAGCCGAACTTGCTGCCTTGATGCTGCTCACACTGGTAGAGGTTACGGCTGTCGTACCCTTGGTCACAGTGTAAGGCTCGCCAGTGGCGCTGGTCGCAACGGTCGCACTGCCCTTGGTTGATGATGCAATACCGCTGATGGTGAAAGCAGAGGTCATCTTGAAGGTGATGGTTTGGCTCGCATCAGCACCTACCTGGAACGAACCTTTGTAGTTACCATCCAACAACTTCTGACCACCAAAGGTGGTGTCGTTGGAGATACGGTTGATCTCGGTAGTCAGCTGGTCAAATTCTTGCTGCAGCGCAGTACGGTCGTCGGTGTTGTTGGAGCCGTTGGCGGACTGTTGTGCCAGCGTACGCATGCGTTGCAGCATGCTGGTCACCTCATCCATGGCCCCTTCTGCCGTTTGGGCAACAGAGATACCGTCGTTGGCGTTGCGGTTACCTTGATCCAGACCGTTGATCTGGGAGGTCAAACGGTTGGAGATCTGCAGACCGGCGGCATCGTCCTTGGCGGTGTTGATACGCAGACCGGAAGCCAGTCTGGTATAGGACGTATCCAGGGACTTGTTGGTGTTCATCAGGTTACGCTGGGCGTTCAGTGATGAAGTATTCGTGTTGATATACATGGCCATAAAATATTCTCCCGAAGAACATGCGACTGCGGGTTGCGCCGCCAAAGCGGCGTCCCACCGTTAGAAGAACAGGTTGAACGAGCCTGATTCTTCTGGCGGGTGTCTGTTTGAACGGACAGGCCACCCGCAGTAGTGCAAACGTTGGATTCCGAACACCCCTCGATTGCTTCACTTTATTTAACGGCTGCAGAGCGACAAGCTTTAGGAAAATAATTGCCGAAGGCGGCAAGTTTTATCCGGCAAGCGGCAAACGGCAGGCCCCCCATGTCCTTGGACACGGCACCAGACCTGAAACCAACTTGGAGGGATGAATGAACATATTTGGCACAGTTTGTGCTTTGCTATGGGGGAGTGGCGTCAATTTGACGGCACAATAAAAAAGAGGCCGGAAAATCCGGCCTAAAACGAGCATACGCTCAGGAGAATATGACCAAGCGTGACAGAACTGAACAGCTGTACAACACTTGGCTTTACTAGTAGAGAATAGATTCTCTCCCGATAGAACAGAGTGCGAACCGAACACCCCTTTGTTCCATCTCTTGACCAGGGCGGCCTGAACAACCGCCCTGTTTTCTTTTATCAGCCCTGCAGCAGGGAGAGTGCTGACTGCGGACGCTGGTTTGCTTGGGACAGTATGGTCGAGGCAGCCTGTTGCAGAATGTTCTGCTTGGTCAGGTTGGCGGTCTCTGTCGCGAAATCGGCATCGCGGATCCGTGAGCGCGCGGCACTGACGTTTTCAGAGACGTTCGCCTGGTTGCGAATGGTCGAATCGAACCGGTTCTGCACCGCACCCAGCTCCGCACGCTTGCTGTCCACCACCTTGATCATGTAATCCAGGTTGGCCATGGCCGACTGGGCAGAGCTTGCCGCAGTAATGGTCGACATACTGGTAGAGCTGACCGGAGTCCCTGCCGTCTTGGTGATGGTATAAGGCTCGCCGGTAGTCGTGGTCGCTACAGTTGCACTACCACTGGTCGCAGAGGCCATACCCGAAATACTGAACGCAGTGGTCATCCGGAACGTGATGGTCTGACCGGCATCGGCGCCCACCTGGAAGGAGCCTACATAACCCCCTTGAGCAGGTTCTGGCCACCGAAAGTGGTATCTTTGGCCACCCGGTCGATTTCTGTCATAAGCTGGGAGTACTCTTGCTGCAACGCGGTACGGTCATCGGTGTTGTTGGAGCCGTTGGCGGACTGTTGTGCCAGAGTACGCATCCGTTGCAGCATGGAGGTGATTTCATCCATGGCGCCTTCAGCAGTCTGGGCGACGGAAATGCCGTCGTTGGCGTTGCGGTTGCCCTGATCCAGACCATTGATCTGGGAGGTCAAACGGTTGGAAATCTGCAGGCCGGCAGCATCGTCTTTGGCGCTGTTGATGCGCAGACCAGATGCCAGACGGGTGTAGGATGTATCCAGAGATTTGTTGGTGTTCATCAGGTTACGCTGAGCGTTAAGCGATGAAACGTTCGTATTGATATAAAGACCCATGACCATTCTCCTAAGCTATTAAATTTACTATCTAATTTGCTCGAACTTTATTGTCTTTCCTGTTCGATGCGTCTTATTTAACGGCCTCTCTTTCGATGTCTTTAGCATTATTTTCAACGCTTCATCGCATTAACGCCGCTTACCCTATTTATCGGCATGTTCTCGTTGAACTTGAGGAAAAAAATGCTCTGTTCTTCCCGCTAAGTTCACTAGGCAAGCAACAGAGGGCGATAGGCGAGGCAGCGTGAACCTGGCTGGCCATCTGGTACCGTTCAGATACCATGACGACGGCCAGCAACATCACCGCCAGCAAAAACTTGGTCTGGCTCCCACTTCTTGCAGGCAGCCATTGGTCAGACGCCACAATCCCCCCTAAAATCGCGGCCCCATCAACAATTGGACGTGAGTTGTTCTCCATGCAGACACTGGTTGAGCAGATTGTTTACATCAGCGACATGTTTGGTACTGCGGTATTCGCGTTTTCGGGGGTTTTGGTGGCGGGCCGCCTCAGGATGGACGGTTTTGGTGTCATGGTGTTGGCGGCAGTCACCGCCATCGGGGGCGGTACCATCCGCGACATGATCCTGGGGGCCACCCCCGTCTTCTGGGTACGCGACCCTCTCTATATCTGGGTGATCATTGCCACGGCGCTCATCGGCATGTGGATGGTCAAGCTGCCCCGCCGCATGCCCTGGTACGTGCTGCCGGTCGCCGACGCCTTCGGGCTGGCACTCTTTACCGTGATCGGGGCGCAAAAGGCCCTCAACTTTGGTACATCAGGGCTGATAGCTGTATTGATGGGCACCATGACAGGGGTGGCTGGCGGCATGATCAGGGACGTGTTGGCCCGGGAAGTGCCCATGGTCTTGCAAAAAGAGATCTATGCCACCGCCTGCATCCTGGGGGGCATCCTCTATACCCTGGCACTGGAGATAAACGTGGATCGGGTGACCGCCATGCTCATCTGCATGACGGCGGTGTTCGGTTTGCGGGTGGCGGCCATCTATTGGCATTTGTCACTGCCCACCTTCTCCCTGCAGCGCAATTGATGCCGTGGCCAGGGGGCGAGTCGCACTCCTGGCCAGGTTGCGTTGAACCAAGCAGGCTTTTCTGTTGTCATAGGATTCAGTGTTGTAAGCCGGAATCCCTCATGCAAAAACTTGGACTCATCACATCACTGCTCTTGATGAATGTGGCAACGGCGCAGGCCGAAGCGCAGGTACTATTTGGACGGCTGGCTTCCACCCCGGTGCAGCAGTTCAACCAGCAGATCCGACAGGCAAGCACTGCCCAGCAGAGCTGGGTCAATGACTATCGTGAAGTGGCATTGCGTTTTGTTGGCCATAGCGACATCCCCAGTCGCATCCAGGCACAACAGCTGGACAACGATCTGGTGCTCTCCGTTGCCCTTGACGGCACCAAGAGCGACATGATCTACATCCTGACCCTGTTTCGCAGCAACAACCTGTGGCAGATGCGCCAGGCTGAGATGGGGTGGCGCTGCCAGGGGCAATCCACCTTTACCCCGGTACCCTGCCCTTAACGCAGGCCCTCTCTACCGAGTGAAATAAAAAATCCGGCTCATTGGCCGGATTTTTTATGCATGCTTGAACGTCACATTACGGACGGTACACCTTGACGTTGGCAAAGCCCTTCTCTTTCAGATAGAGCGCCTGCAGCTTGCTCATCACGCCGCGATCGCAGTAGAGCAGGTAGGTCTTCTCCTTGGGCAAATCGCCAAAGGCGGTGGCCAGCTTGAAGAAGGGGATATGCATGACCTCACGCCCTTCCACCTGCAACGGCTTCTCGTCGTGCTCGTCCATGGCGCGGATATCGAGGATCACCTCGTTGTCGCCACTCTCGGCGGTAGTCTCCACTTCCTGCACCTCGGCAGCGGTCTCTTCACCGATGCGACGAATGTCGAGGTAACGGGCCTCGGCCACCACCTTGTCCAGAATGGCGAAGTCGAAGTTCCCCTCTTCCTCTTCAATGCGCGCCAAATCGGCCTTCACGGTCGGCTTCTTGGAGATAACACCGCAATACTCCGGCATGGTCTCGGCGAACTCCAGAGTACCGATGCGACGGGCTTCGCTGATGATGTCCGGCTTGTCCCAGGTGATAAGCGGGCGCAGGATCACCTTGTCGGTCACCCGGTCGATGACGTTCAGGTTGGTGAGGGTCTGGCTGGAAACCTGACCCACGCACTCGCCGGTCACCAGCGCCGGGATCTGGAACTCGTCGGCCACCTTGGCGGCGGCACGCATCATCATCCGCTTGAGCACCACCCCCATCTGGCCGTTGTCGATCTTCTCGAGGATCTCGGCCACCACCGGCTCAAAGTCCACCGCGGTGAAACGCACCCGGTGGGAAGAGCCGAAGCGGTTCCACAGGTGATAGGCCACCTGCTTGACACCGATCTCGTGAGCGGCGCCACCCAGATTGAAGAAGCAGTAGTGCACCCGGCAGCCGCGCTTGATGAACTGGAAGGAGGCCACACCGGAGTCAAAACCGCCGGAGATGAGGCTCAGCACATCTTCCTGAGTAGCGATGGGCATGCCGCTCAGCCCCTGATGGATGGCGCTGACGATGAAGAGCTCTTCGCCGTCAATCTCGAGGTTGATCTTCACATCCGGATTCTTGAGGCGCACGCCGTTGCTTTCACAGTGCTGGTTCAAACCACCTCCCACGTAGCGCTCAATCTCGAGAGAGGAGAACTCGTGCTTGCCGTGGCGCTTGGCGCGCACGCAGAAGGTTTTCCCCTCGAGTTGGTCACCCCACACGGCTTTCACCTGCTCGAAGATGTCGTGCAGGTCGGTAAACTTGCTGGCCTGCACCTCAAGGAAGGCCTGAATGCCGGGAATGCAGGCCAGGGCTTCGATGGCCTGTTCACGGAACTGGTCATTACGCGAGCTCACGATCAGCTTGTCCCAATCCATCCGCACCCGGGCATCGTCGTCGAAGCGGCGCAGGACATTGCGGATATTGCCCTGCAGGATCTTGATGAAACGCTGGCGAACCGACTTGCTCTTGATGGTGATTTCCGGGAACAGCTTGATAATGAACTTCATGGTAATGACTCGGGTGACCTTGATTTAAGGGCGCGAATTATATCAGAACTTTGTGGCCAGCGCCTACTGGATGAGCGTTTGCTCACATTCCCCCACGCAATGTTTGCCGCACCAAGGCAATCTTGCGTATATTCCCGAACCTGCGTCCCGGCAACATTCCTGACCACAGACCCATTCGATGAAGACCTACATCTACTACCCCGGCATGGAAGTGCGCGACGAGCTCTGGCTCAAGTTTGCCCTGCTCTATCTGGAGCGGCTCGCCTTCGTCTTCACCGTCAGTGAGAAGAGCGGCCTCACCGCCCTGCTGCAGACGCTCGAACAGGAGACGGACCTGCTGGCCGAGCGGCCGGATGCCGCCTTCTTTGCCGCCATCACTCCCCAGCTGGAGAGTCAGCTGAGCAGCCTGCTCGCCCCCGACTTCGTGCGTCACAAGGTGTTTGGCAACAAGGAGTTGATCGGTCGCTGGCGCACGCCAGCCAACCACGACTGCTTCTGCCCGGCCCAGGCAGGGCTGGAGCGGCTGCACGGCTTTTGCCTGGCACACGGTTTTGCCAGCCGGGAAGAGGGCGGGTTCAGGATGGCACGGCGTTTTGCCAACCTGCTCTCCATGCGGCTCGCCCGCGAGTGGGCACTCGCCAATGAGGGGGCCCTCATCACCGATCACGACTATCTGGACCGGCTGCTGCACCTGCTTGAATCCCGCTATCACAACCGGGGGGGGCAGGATTGCTTCCACCTCGAGATCCCGCTGCAAGTGCCCACTCACCTGGTCGACATCCCGTTTGCAGAGCTCATTGCCCTGCGCAGTCGCAGCGGCTTTCGCCAGCAGCTGGCCGAGTTTAATCAGGCGCTCGATGCCCTGCTCGCCATGCTGGGCAGCGGCTACGCAGAGCCCGCCGTTCTGACCCGCTTCGAGCAGGCCCAGCAGGGGCTCAACCAGCTGCTGGGGCCGCAGACCCAGAGCCTGCCGCTCACTACCCTGGTGAGTACCGGCCTGCCTGCCATGGCGATGATCCATCGCCTCAAGGCAAGCCATCCAGACAGCAAGCTGGTGTTTCACTCCATCAAGAAGAGCCACTTCCACCAGCGCAAGAGTCAGCACTTCTTCACCCGACTGGGTCAGGTCAAGCCCTGAGTCCGCGACGCCCTGCTAGGAAATCGACAATCTGCTGACGGCATCGGAGCCATCCCCCGATGTCGTCAATATTCTGACACCCCAAAGAGAGGCGCCTCCCCTCAGGAGGGATTTTCCAAGCGAAACTCGATGCGATCGCTGTTGCCTGCTTCATCCACCACCACCAGCTGATAGCGCCCCGCCACACTCAGCACCTGATCCCCATCCCTGCGCAGCCGCTGGCCGTTGAGAAACCAGGCTGGCTTGCCGACACCGCCGAGCACCTTGGGCTGCAGCCGGTAACGCTGGCTGCGGATAAGGCTGCCCTCCCCCAGCGCCACGATGCGAATGGGAGCCTGCAGCTCGGCGCTCTGCCCCTCCCCCGCGCAGCCGCTGGCCAGCAGCGCCTGCCGCCGCTCGCCGGGTGTTCGCCACGGCTCCAGCGACAATGGCCAGAGGGCCCGAAAGCCGGATTGCGCCGCATCTTGGCAGCGGGCCAGAGTCGGCTTGCCCGCGGCGGTCAATGCAACTTGACGCAGCGGCGAGGGCCAATCCATGGGGTCCGGCAAGGTGGGAGGATCGCGCCCTTCCAGCAACCAGGCGCTCTGACGCTGCAAACAGGCCTCTGGCAAGGTCGAGCTCATTTTGCGCCCCAGCGGCCAGCAGATCTCGGCTTCGCTCACCGTATTGGGTTGTGCCGGCAGGGGGCTGTTGTCAGCAAGCCGCGAGTAGACCGAAAGCAGCAGCGGCACCGCCGCGCTCTGGCCGTAAAAACCGGGCATGGGGGTGCCGTCGGGGCGCCCAAGCCAGACGCCGATGGTCCAGCGGCCGGAGACCCCCATCGCCCAGCTGTCGCGGTAGCCATAGCTGGTGCCGGTCTTCCAGGCCAGTCGATTGACCCGGCCGGTCGCCTCGCTGGCAAAGGGTTGGTCCGCCCGTCCCTGCGCGCTCAATATTTGCCAGATGATCCAGGCCGCTCCCGGACTCAGCAAGGGGCGCGACACCGCCTGCTGCCCCGCCAGCCAAACCGGCATCGCCACCTGCCCCTGCCGGGTCAGTGCGCTGTAGAGGGCAACCAGTTGCTCGAGCCGAATTCCCGCCGCACCCAGCGCTATGGCCGGATTGGGCTTGTCGGAAAGGGCCAGCCTCACCCCGGCGTTGTCGAGACGGCTGACCAGTTTGTCGGGCCCCAGCGCCTCCAGCACCTGCACCGCCGGCACGTTGAGGGATTGCTGCAGCGCCTGGGCGAGGGTTACCGGCCCCTGAAAGGCGCCGGAAAAATTGGCGGGGCGATAGTCCGAGCCCAGCCTTGGCGCATCGGAGAGCAGGGAGGCCGAGTGCACCAACCCTTCGTCCATGGCCAGACCGTAGATGAAGGGCTTGAGGGTGGAGCCGGGAGAGCGGATCGCCTGCACCATGTCCAGATAACCGTGGCGGCGCAAATTGCCATACTCGGCACTTCCCACATAGGCGCGCACCGCCATGGTTTTGTTGTCGACCAGGAGCAACGCCGCTGAGGTTTGCTCGGGGAAGCGCCGGATATAGCTTGCCACCCGCCCCTCCAGCCAGCGCTGCAGATCGCCGTCTATGGTGGTGTGCACCAGCGCTCCGGCCTGATTGTCGGCGGCGAGACGGGCAAAGAGCGGCGCCTCCATCGGCGTAAAGTGGCCGCGGGCCAGCACCGGCTCGATGCGCCCCTCCAGCCACACCTGTTCGGGCCAGACACCTTGCGCTACCAGCCGCTGCATCACCTTGTCACGGGCGGTGCGGGCCCGCTCGGGATGCCGGTCCGGTCGGTTGCGGCTGGGAGCCTGCGGCAGCACCGCCAACAGCGCCGCCTCGGCATAGGTCAGCTTGGCGGCGCTCTTGCCGAGATAGGCAAAACTTGCCGCCTGCACCCCCTCCAGATTGCCGCCAAAGGGCGCCCGGTTCAGATAGACAGTGAGCAGGGTGCGCTTGTCGTAGTGCCACTCCAGCTGCAGTGCGCGCGCCATCTGGCGCAGCTTGCCGGGCACGCTCCTGTGGTAGGGCTCGATAAGACGGGCCACCTGCATGGTGAGGGTCGAGCCCCCCGACACGGCGCGCCCATAGCGCAGCCACTGACCGATGCCGCGCACCATGGCCACCGGATTGACCCCGGGATGACGCCAGAAGTAGCGATCCTCGTAGCCCAGCAGCGCCTCGATATAGCGGGGGGAGACCTGCTCCAGGGTCACGGGGTAGCGCCACACGCCGCTGGTATCGGCAAAGGCGCGCAGCGGCCGCCCCTTCATGTCGAGCACCACCCGTGCGTAGGCAGGGTCGAGTGGCGGCGGCGGGAACAATCGATCCAGCGCCAGCAATGACAGGAGCAGTGCTACAACGCCCAGCACCGAAAAGCGCAGCCAGCGTTGCAGGCCACCAAGCCAGTGCCAGCCAGCGCGGCCAGTGCGCCCCAGGCTCAGCCAGCCACGCTGCCAGAAAGTGAGCGGGCGAACCCGCTCAAGGGAGGGAATGTTACTCAGAGATGATCACCTCATGGATATCCTCACCCACGGCACGCAGCTCGGGTCGGTACATATCCTCCACCTGGGTCGGCGGCACCTGATAGCGACCCGGCGTCACCGCCCGCATCAGGTAGACCAGTTGCTGGTTGCTCCCCTCACTCAGATCCAGCGCTGCCGTATAGCGGTCGTCGCGAAACTCCTGATGCTTGAGATAGTCGTTCCACTCGCTCTGCCACGCCGGTTTCCCCTCGATGGAGAGCTCTTCGAGCTTGATGCTGTTGCCAAGGGCCGGGTTCTCCAGCTCGAAGCCGGCGGGCACCATCTCCACCAGCAGGGCATCGGGCACCGCCGATTCGCTGCTGACGTTGAGCCGCACCACCACCAGATCGCCGACCTTCACCTTGGCGGGATCAAACGGCTGACCGTCGCTGTTGAACCAGCTGCGGGTCACACTCATCCCCTTGCTGATCCGTGCCGGTGCCTGTTCGGGGTAACCGACCAGAGTGCGCTGCACATAGAGGGATCCCTTGCCCTCGTTGGTGACGGTGCTCGCCGCCAGCGCCTCGGGGGCGCCCTGCTGCAGCGGAGCCGAACCGCTCAGGGATCCACTGCCAAGAGAGGAAGTTACCTTGGCCTGCCAGTCGGCGGCCGGATCGAAGCGGGCGAGTCGCAGCAGGGCGAGCCGCTCCTGAGTGCTGAGCCACTGACGGTGAGCCAGGGTATCGGCCACCTTGGCGCTGAGGGCTGGCCAGCGATCCATCGCCAGCTTGTGCTGGCGCAGCAGGGAGAGCTCAAGGGCTTGGTCACGCAGCGGTGAGCCATAATCCCCGAGATAGTCGTCCCCGCGCTCGCTCGCCAATGCCCGGCTGAGGGCTTTGGCTGCATTCTGCTCATCCCCCATGGCCGAGAGCGCCAGCGAGAGGTGCAAGAGCGGCAAACCTGAGCGTGCGTGATCGGCCTGCTGCTCCCAGACAAGGCGCAGGGTAGCGAGCGGTGCCTTGCCCACCCGGGCCAGCACATAGGCGCTGTAGGCCTGATAGGCCAGCCGGCTGTGCTCGGGGGCACTGCTCCAGCGCTCACCATACTGACTGTCGGTGAGATAGCTCTGCAGCCGGTTCAGCGCCTGATTGAGCATCGCCTCCGGCACTGCGTCGCCCGCCTCCTTGCGCGCCAGCAGGTAATCGGCGGCGTAGGCGGTGAGCCACTGCTCCTCGTCGGAGCGGCCATCCCAGAGGCCAAAGCCGCCGCTTGGCAGTTGCAACCGCTGCAGCCGTTGCAGCAGGGCGCGTTGCACATCCGCCTCGCTCGCCGCTTTCTTGCCCTCTGCGGGTTTGCTCCAGGCGACCCGCTCATCCGCCGTGGTCAGCAAGTAAGGCCAGGCACGGGACAGGGTCTGCTCCAGACAGGCGTAGGGGTAATCGGCCAGCGCCTGCCACTGGGCTGCCGGATCCCAGAGGGGAGTGCCGGAGAGGCTGAGCAGCCCCTGCAGGTTGGCGCGATCCAGCCCGGCCAGCTCAGCTGGCGCAAAGCTCATCTGCTGGCCGGGGGACAGCATCTGATAGCGCTGGCGAGTCTCGGCCGGCCAGGGGGAGCGCAGCGGCAGATACCAGTCGCGGCTGATGGCAAAATCCTTGCCGCTGGCCGCCAACTGCAGGCTCGCCACACCGCTCGCCCCGGTCACGGTGAGCGGCAGGGTCAGCCACTGCTCCTCGCCGTTTTTAAGGGAAAGGGTGCCGGGCAGCTCGCCATTTGCCTTGAGCCCGCCGTTGAGGGTCCAGGCAAGGGAGAGGGTCTGATCCTCGCCGCTCATGTTGCGCAGCTGCACCAGCGCCCGGGTCTCATCGCCTCTGGCGCCAAAGCGCGGCCAGCCAATTTCGGCCACCAAGGGCGCCACCACCTTGACGGCGCGCTCGGCCTCCCCGACTTGCTGTTCGTTCCAGGCCAGCGCCATCAGTGCCAGCTCGCCGTTGAAGTTGGGCAGATCGAGCGGGATCACCGCCTTGCCGCTCTCATCAAAACTCACCTCGCCACTCCACAGCGCGGCGATCTCGACCCGGCTCTCAAGCGCGCCGCCCTTTTTCAGCGGCGCCCGATCGCCGCCGTAGTTGAGGCGGGCCAGCTTGCCATCTTGCGGCGGGATCACCTGGCCGTAGTTGTCGAACAAATCTTGAGCGAAGCGCTTGCGACCAAAGAAGATCTCGAACGGGTCGAGGGGCTGGTAGTCGCTGATATTGAGCACGCCCCGATCCACCGCCGCCAGCACCACCCGTCCCTGACTGTTGGGGGTGGAAGTGGCGGTCACTTCCAGCCGGGTGAGCGGCACCGCTTTATCAGGCGCGCTCAGGGTGAGTGGCAGACGGCGCGCTTCCCGATCCAGGGTGAGCGGCACCAGCCCGACCGAGCGCAGGCTCTGTCCCTGCTGGCTGCTGACCGGTTTGGAGGCGCTGTCTGGCGCGGCGATCTGGGCCGAGATATGCAGATCGTGGCGCTGCCACTCGGGACTGACCGGGATCTCGAACTCGCCGCGGGCATCCTTGGCATCGCCACCGGCCCCCTTGAGCTCGATACGCTGCCACCAGCGCAGGCCGTCGCCATCTTCCACCAGCAGCAAGCCCTTGCCGGGGCGCGGGGCTACCAGCGTCACTTTGGCCTTGTCGCCCGCCTGATAGGCGCGTTTGTCGAGAGTGATGGCAATCTTGTCAGGCCGTGCCTGCTCGCCACCACCGCCCCAGGCGTAACTGCCTATCTCCACCCGCAGGCTGGATTGATGGCCCTGACTGTTCTCAACCTCCAACCGATACCAGCCCGCCGCCAGTTGCAGCGTGAGCGGGGTCGGCCCCTTGCCATCCAGCTGCAGGGCCTGCTCCTGCTCCAGATAGGGCTGACTGTTGAACTCGTACTTCCACCCCTCGCCATCGGCGTAGTGCCAGTAGTAGTCGCGGTATTCGTTGATGAGGCGCACCTTCACCGCCCCCGCCACCGGCTGGCCTTGCTCATCGAGGTTGAGGATCTGGAAGGGGAGCGGCTTGCCCCCCTCTACCCGATCAGCCACAAAATCGGCCTTGAGCGCCGGCCACTGGCTGCCCGCGGGCCAGCCATACTGAGTGCGGCTGCGATTGACGGCGCGGCCACCGGGCTCGGCGAGCGACACCCGATAGGCCACCTCCAGCGGCCCGAGGGCGCGCACCCCATCGAGTTCATCAGCAAGCGAAAAAGTCCCCTGCCCCTGCGCATCGAGGGTGAGATTGAGAGGCTCGAGATCCTTGCCCTGCTCGGCAAGCAGCACGTCACCCAGAGTGAACTCCTGCCACTGGGTAAAAGGCATGGTGGCGCGGCTTAACTTCACCTCCGCCTTGGCCTTGGTGGCACTGGCCGGCGCGCCGTAGAGATAGTCCCCCTGCAGTTGCAGGCTGAGGGCGGCGTCCAGACTCGTCACTTCCCCATCCGGCCCCTTGCCAAGCTGCAGTTTCAACCGTTCCGGCAAAAATTCCTCCACCAGAAAAGGCCACTCGAAGCGGCTACCAGCGGCAGTCTTGAGGTTGATGGTCCAGCGCCCGAGCGGCGCATCGTCCGGCAGACGCAAGCCGTAATGGGCGGCGCCCAAATTGTCCGGCAACAGCCGTTTCTGTTCGAGCAGTTGGCCGTCCGGCTGCTTCACCTCCAGCTCCACCGCCATGCCCGGCAGCAGCTGGCCATCCTGCCCCTTGAGCAGGATCTCGCTGTCGAGCCGCTCGCCGGGGCGATAGAGATCGCGCCCGCTAAAGAGATAAAGCTGCTGGGCCTGCCAGGGCTGGGTGCCGAGATCGAAGGTGGAGAGATCGAGCGCAGCCCCATCGAGGCGCAGCACCGCCAGATGGTTGCCCTGTTCGGCCAGCAACAAGCGAGCACCCTGCACTTGATCGAAGCGACGATGGCCCTGCGGATCAGTGGTTTGCATCTGCAGCCGGTTGCCCTTCTCGTCGAGCAGGGAGAGCTGCACATCCTTGAGCGGGTCGGCGCTGGCCAGGGAGCTCACGAACACCTCCAGCTGATCGCGGTAGCGGCGGGCACTGAGCCCCATGTCGCTCACCGCAAAATAGGTGGTCTCCTTGCGCCAGTCGTAGTTGCCAAGGGGCGACATCACCGCAAAGTAGACGCCGGCCTCCGCCAGCTGCGGCTCCTTCACATTGATGAGGCGGGTCTCGCGCCGGTTGGCATCAAGCTCCAGCGCGTAACGGCCGCTGAACACCCGCTTGGCCCGCTTGGTGATCTGCTCAAGCTCCCAGTTGCCCATGCCGGCACCGGGGCGATACTCGGCCAGGAAGCGGGGTAGGTATTCCGCATCGACCCGGAAGAAGTCGATATTGACCTCATCCACGTTGACCGCGCTGATGGGCAGGCGCAGCTCGTCGCGCAGCGGCAATACCATGCCACTGGCGGTAAAAGAGGCTCCCGCCTCCAGCGGCCGGGTCTTGAGGGTCCAGCTCTGGGGGGATGGGCCCAGCCCCGCCTTGAGGCTCACCTCATAGCTTTTGTCGGGCTGCACGTTCGGGAAATAGAGGGTGCGACCATCGTCGGCCAGGATCCACTCCCCCTGCACCTGCTTGCCCCCTTCACTGACCCCGAGCCAACTCTGCCAGTTTGCCTTGGGCGCCAGGGGGCCGGAGAAGACCAGCGCCAGCGCCGGGGCATCCCGATATTGACGGGCATTGGCCTGCACTACAGAAGTTGGCGCCCCGGCCTCCTGCCGGGCTGTGGATTCTGTGTTCTGCCCACTGGCGACAGGTTTGTCGGGGCCGCAACCGGCCAGCAGCAAACCGGCCAACCCGGACAGCAGCAGGGCCGACCAGCGGCGCCCGGGGGCGGTCATCTGTTGCGGTGAGGAACAAGAGAGGCGAGGGTGAGAGTCGACGCGGCGCATAAAATGTCATCCCTGATTGGCTCGCTGCCAGTGCAGCGCAATAGCCAACAGGATAAGGGATCAGGCTCGCTTGACACAAAACTCATTGCATTTAAAACGCCAGCAGCCTCCGCCAGATGCAACAGCGCCGACCCTGGGGTCAGCGCTCTCTTGCGGCTGTGGCGGGTTACTCCATCACCGCCATCTGCCAGGTCTTGAAGCCGCCGGAGAGGTTCTTGACCTTGAAGCCGTGCTGGCTCAACAGGCGACAGGCCACGTGACCGCGCAAACCCACCTGGCAGCTGATGAGCAGCTCTTTATCCCTGGGCAGCTCATGGAGGCGGCCGCGCAGCTCATCGAGGGGGATGTGCAAGGCGCCCGGGATGCGACCCAGCTTGTCGAGTTCGGGACCATTGCGCACGTCCAGCACCTTCTGATGGGGGTGACGGGCCGCTACCTCGGCTGCGTGGCAGAGCAGGGTATCCCCCTTCAAGTGGTTGCTGGCCACGAAGCCGGCCATGTTGATCACGTCCTTGGCCGAGCCGAAGGGCGGTGCATAGGTGAGCTCCAGATCCTGCAGATCAAACACGGTGAGACCGGCGCGCTGGGCCACCGCCAGCACGTCGATGCGCTTGTCGACCCCGTCCTTGCCGATGGCCTGGGCGCCGTAAATCTTGCCATCGGGGGCAAACAGCAGCTTGAGGCTGACCGGGTGGGCACCGGGGTAGTAACCGGCGTGGCTGCCCGGGTGGACATAGGCCTTCTCGAACGGCAGCCCCAGCTGCAGCAGCCGCTTCTCATTGAGGCCGGTGCTGGCTACCGCCAGATCGAACAGCTTGCAGATGGCGGTCCCTTGCGTTTTCTTGTAGGTTTCGGCTCGACCCAGCATGTTGTCGGCGGCGATGCGCCCCTGCCGGTTGGCGGGGCCCGCCAGCGGGATTAGCACAGACTCGCCGGTGACGAAGTCGATCTCCTCCACCGCATCCCCCACCGCATAGATGAAGGGATCCGAGGTTCGCATGCCGGCGTCCACCTTGATGCCGCCGCGCGGCCCCAGCTCCAGCCCCGCCTTGGCGGCGAGCAGCGTCTCGGGCTTGACGCCGATGGCGAGGATCAGCAGCCCGGTATCGAGCCGGGTGCCATCACTCAAGGTCAGGCGTAATCCACCCCTTTGTTCTGTGGCCACGGCAGCGGTTTTTTCCGCCAGCACATCCAAGCTCTCGATGGCCGAGAGGCCGGTGCGCAGGCGCAGATCGATGCCCTCCTCCCGGATACGGGCATGGAGCATGTTGGCCATCTCTTTATCCACCGGCGCCATCACCTGATCGGAGAGCTCCAGCAAGGTGACGTCCAGCTTGCGCTGGTGCAACGCCTCCATCATCTCCAGCCCGATGAAACCGCCTCCCACCACGGTGACGTGGCGCGGCTGATCGTGCGCCAGCGCCGCCAGAATGCGATCCATGTCGGGAATATTGCGCAAGGTGCGCACACCCGGGCTGTCGATGCCAGGGAACGGAGGCCGGATGGGGGCCGCCCCCGGGCTCAGCAGCAGCACGTCATAGGCTTCACGGCGCTCTTCGCCGGTCAGCAAGTTGCGCACCAGCAGGCTCTTGCCGGCCTTGTCTATCTCGATGACGTCGTGAAAGACCCGCACATCCACGTTGAAGCGGCGTTTGAAGCTCTGGGGGGTCTGCAACAGCAGTGCATCCCGGTTGGGGATGTCGCCCCCGATGTGATATGGCAGCCCACAGTTGGCGAAGCTGACGAACTCGCCCCGCTCGAACACCACAATTTCCGCTTCTTCGCTCAGACGGCGTGCTCTGGCCGCCGCAGAGGCACCACCAGCCACACCGCCTACAATCAGGATCCGTTTCATCAGCAAGACTCCAGTAAACGACAGATTGTCATTAAATTAGCGATTTCTAATTTAGAATTCAATGAAATTTTGTTTGTACCGATTTTGCAGTATTCTTGCCACCCGACAGTCGTTCAACAGGATGTTATCAGTTCATGTCGTCAACCGCGCTCAGTCACCTTTCTTCTGCCAGCCAGACACCGCTGTTCTTTCGTCTGGACGTGCGCAGCCAGCGGCTGGTCGCCCTGACCGATGTGATGCAAACCCCGCTCTACTGGCTCGATGAGCCCAGAGGCCCCTGGCCGGCTCAGTTGCCGGATGCGCTGCGCCTGCCCATCGAGCAGGCGCTCACCAGCGGCCATGGCGGCAAGCTGGTGCTGCGCTTTGCCGGCCAGCAATGGCACGTCGCCCTCTCCCACGAACAAGATGCCTTCTGGCTCATCTGCCTGCAGACCCTGCGCCAGGAGCCGGTGGCCGATCTGGCGCTGCACCTGCCGCGCCTGAGCCAGATGGCGAGCCAGCAGCAGTTTGCCGCCATGCTGGAGACCCTCAAGGAGAGCCTGGGGGCCGATCGCCTCATTCTCTGGCACTATCAGGCCAACGGTCCCCTCGGCAGCGAACAGCTGACCCCGGTCTTCACTCTCGGTGCCGACGAAGTGGCCGCCATTCGCGGCGACAGCCGCTACATCCGCGCCCTGCGCACCCGCAAATCCCTGAGCTTTTCGGAGGCGGCGCACCAGCCCATGCTGAGCCAGCACTACTACCTGGCCAATGCGGGGGTGAGCTCGCGCCTCGACGGCGCATTGCTGGAGCAGGAAAAACTCATCGGCGTGCTGAGCCTCGAATACCTCAACGCCACCCCGCTCAGCGAGGAGATGCTGCAACTGGTGCGGCACAGTGCCCAGTTGCTCGGCCACTGGCAACCGCTCCCTGAACCTGTGCACAACCCTGTGCTGGCCCTGCCGGCCGAGCTCGCCCTGCTGACCGGCATCGCCTATTGCCGCGCGCTGGTGCGCTGGGGCATGAGCGTCAGCGGTGCGCGCATCGGCTGGATTGGCGAGTACCAGCCCCGTGGCCAGGATCTCTGGATGATCCCGCGCTGCGTGCTGGAGGGGGAGACCTTCTCGGTACTCAAACCCATCCAGATGGACCCGGGCCCCGGCCAGGAGCTGTTCCAGCACGGCCAGGCGGTCTATGTGGAAGACCTGCCCCTGCGCTATCCCCAGGCCAGCCAGCTGCTGGCACTCAATGCCCCCGTCTATGTCGGCATTCCGCTGCACGGCCAGCACGGCGCCCCCATCGGCCAGCTCACCCTGTTGCTCGACACACCGCTGGCCGACCCCATGCCACTGCTCGACGCCCTCAGCAGCCAGCACGAGCGGGCCGCCGTCGAGTTGCAACGATTGGCCGCCGACGATGCACTGCGGCTGGCCGAGGTGGCCTTCAACACCCACGACGGCCTGCTGGTGATGGATCACAAAGGGATCATCCTCAAGGTCAACCGCTCCTTTGTCCGCATTACCGATTTTGCCGACGATGAGATGATCGGCCAGCATATCGTCCGGCTCAGGCCCACCTACTATGGCGATCACCTGGCGCAGGATGTACGCGAGGCGGTGGCGGCCCAGGAGTTCTGGATGGGGGAAGAGCGCTGCCTGCACAAGGATGGCCACCTGTTCCCGGTGCGCTTGATGGTAAGCGGCGTGCAGGACGAGCACGGCGAGATCAGCCACTACGTCTGCAGCTTCTACGACATCAGCAAGGAGAAGGAGGCGGCACGCCACATCGAGCAGCTCGCTTACTACGACGATCTGTGCGGCCTCTACAACCGCCGCAGCCTCAACGACATCATGCAGCGCACTCTGCAGGAGGCCAGCGGCCAGTGGGGCGCCCTGCTGCTGGTGGATCTGGACAACTTCAAGTCGATCAACGACTCCCTCGGCCATGCCTGCGGCGATCTGCTGTTGCAGGCGGTGGTGGAGCGGCTCAAGGGGCTGCCGCAGGACAACCTGGTGCTGGCCCGTATCTCGGGGGACGAATTCGCCCTGCTGTTCAGCGCCCTGGGCCAGGGCTATGTCACCGCCAAGATCCTGGCCGAACACTTCGCCCGCGAGCTGATGGGGCTGTTTCGCATTCCGTTCGATATCGAGGATCACAAGCTGCACTGCAGCGCCTCGGTGGGGATCAGCCTCTTCTCCAGCGAGGACAAGGATCACCTGGTGCTGATGCAGCAGGCCGACACCGCCACCCACATGGCCAAGCGATCCGGCCAGGGCAATTATGTGTTCTTCAGCGAAGCGATGGCCGAAAAAGAGAAGAGCAAGCTGGCGCTCAACAACCAGCTGCGCGACGCCCTGCGCCACCACGAGCTGCAGTTGCACTATCAGCCGCAATACCGGGTCGACAATGGTGCGCTGTCCGGCATCGAGGCGCTGCTGCGCTGGCAACGCAGCGATGGCAGCATGGTGCCACCGGCGGAGTTCATCCCCATCGCCGAGGAGACTAGCCTCATCCAGGACATCGGCTACTGGGTGATGAAGACCGCCTGCGCCCAGTACAGCTTCTGGCTCAATCGCGGGCTGGCCATTCCCCACCTGTCGGTCAACGTCAGTGCCCGCCAGTTCCACACCGTCGGCTTCGTGCAGCAGGTGGAATACATACTGCGCGATACCGGGGTGCCTCCTTCCCGCCTGCTGCTGGAGGTGACCGAATCCGTGGTGCTGGAGAACCGGCTGGAAAGCATCGCCAGAATGCGCCAGCTCAAGGAGCTCGGCATCCTGCTCTCCATCGATGATTTCGGCACCGGCTACTCGTCGCTCGCCTACCTGCGCGACCTGCCGGCGGACGAGGTGAAGCTTGACAGAAGCTTCATTCAGACCCTGGTACACAGCGAACAGGACAAGGCCATCGTCAAGGCGATCCTGGAACTGGCCAAGGTTTTTCGTTTTACCGTCACCGCCGAAGGGGTGGAGGATGAAGAGCAGCTCGCCATCCTCAAATCCCTCGGATGCCAGCATTATCAAGGCTTCCTGACCAGCCGGCCGCTCACCGCCAAAGCCCTCGAGAGCCTTCTGGGTGCCGCGGTACCGGGCTAAACATGTAGGATTTATAGGGCTTTATGTAATAAAATAACGGCCTGCTCGAATCATTGGAGTCGTCTATGTCTGTCATTAATCGGATCCCCGCTGTCGAAGTCAGCGCCACCGCCGCTGAAACCAGTGTGACCGCCGATGCATCCGGGGTCATTGGCCGGATCCATTCCGTTGAAACCTGCGGCACCGTCGATGGCCCCGGAATACGCTTCATCGTGTTCATGCAGGGCTGCCTGATGCGCTGCAAGTACTGCCACAACCGCGACACCTGGGACACCCAGGGCGGCCGCGAGGTGACAGTGCCGGAGTTGATGAGCGACATCACCAGCTATCGTCACTTCATGAATGCCTCGGGCGGCGGCGTCACCGCCTCCGGTGGCGAAGCCATGTTGCAGCAAAATTTCATCGCCGAACTGTTCGCCGCCTGCAAGGAGAAGGGCATCCACACCTGCCTCGACACCAACGGCTTCGTGCGCCACTACGACGAGCAGCTCGACAAGGTGCTCGACAATACCGATCTGGTGCTGCTCGACATCAAGCAGATCAACGACGACAAGCACATTCCGCTGACCCACGTCAGCAACAAGTACACCCTGGAGTTTGCCCGCTATCTGGCCGCCAAGGGCAAGACCATGTGGATCCGCTACGTGGTGGTACCGACCTGGTCGGACGACGACGAGAGCGCCGAGGGGCTCGGCCAGTTCATCGCCGAACTGGGAGAGTGCGTCGAGAAGGTGGAACTGCTGCCCTACCACGAACTCGGCAAGCACAAGTGGGACGTACTGGGCGACACCTATGATCTCAACGGGATCAAGCCACCCAGCAAGGAGACCATGGACCGCGTCCAGGGCATCCTCGCCAAGTACCACAACAACGTCAAATACTGATAGCTCAGGGGCTGGCCGGGAACACGCCGGCCCCTTTCACATCGGGCTTCGCCCATCTGCATGCCGTCACCGGACAAGGATCTGCCATGAGTGAAGGACAAGCCGCCGCCCTGCTGCTCTGGGTACTGCTGCTCATATTCAGCCTGCGCGGCGCTTTGCTGCGCACCCTCTACCACCATTCGCTCTATCAGCATCTCTGCCTCGGTGGCGCCATCGTGCTGGTACCGCTCTGGACCCTGCGGGCCGGCCTGCATGAAGGACTGGACGTGCACTTTCTCGGCCTCACCAGCCTAACCCTGCTGCTGGGTTGGCGTCTCGCCCTGTTCGCCCCCTGCCTCACCCTGCTGGTGCTCAGCTATTTTGGCGTCATCCCGCTGGCCGAGATCGGCTGGCAGGGCCTCATCGGCGTGGCCTTGCCGGTCGCCACCACCTGGCTGCTGTTTCTGGCCAGCTGGGCCTGGCTGCCGCGCCACCTGTTCGTCTACCTGTTCGTGGTGGCCTTTCTTGGCGGCGCCCTCTCCATCTCGGTCAAGGTGATGGCCAGCGCCCTCCTGATGGGTCTTAGCGACACTTACCCCTGGTACACCATCAGCGCCGACTACCTTTCCATCTGGCCGCTGCTGCTCTTCCCCGAAGCGCTGCTCAACGGCATGACCATGACCCTGCTCGCCATCTACCGCCCCCACTGGGTCAACACCTTCTTCGACCGGGAATACCTAGGCCGCTGAGCAACACGCAGCGACAAAAAAGCCCGCGATTGCGGGCTTTTTTTATGGCGTTTACACGGTGCGGGGGCGCAGGTGGGCGTGCCAGCGGGCTTCCCATTTCTTGAACAGCCAGACGATGACGAAGGTCAGCAGCATGTAGAGCAGGCCGGCTGTCAGGAACGCCTCGAACGGGCTGTAGTAGCGAGAGTTGATGATCCGCGCGGCGCCGGTCAGATCGACGATGGTGATGATGCCCGCCACCGCCGAGCCCTGCAGCATGAAGATCACCTCGTTGCTGTAGGCCGGCAGTGCCCGACGAAACGAGTTGGGCAAAATGATCCGGGTCAGGGTCTGCCAGCGGGTCATGCCGAAGGCATTGGCCGCCTCAATCTGCCCCTTGGGCATGTTGAGCACGGCGCCACGCACGATCTCGGCGGTGTAGGCCCCGGTGTTCAGGGTGAACGCCAGCAGGGCGCAGAACCAGGCTTCGGCGAACAGCTCCCAGGCAACGCTGTTTTTCAGCCACTCCCACTGGGCGGCGCCGTAGTAGATGATGAACAACTGCACCAGCAGCGGGGTGCCGCGAAAGAAGTAGATGTAGGCCCAGATCGGCCCCTTGATCAGCCAGTTGCGGCTGTTGCGCAGAATACCGAGCGGCACCGCCAGCATCAGCCCGAGGATCAGGGAGGCCGCCACCAGCAGCACCGTGGTGTAGAGGCCCTGCCAGTAGGTTGGCCATTCGGTGAGAATGATTGAGAAATCCATGGCTTACCTCGTCTTTATCGCATAGTGACGCTCGGCCCATTTCAGTGCCGAGGTGGAGACCGCAGTGAAGATCAGGAAGATCAGGGCCACCGCCATGTAGAAGGTGAAGGGCAGCTGAGTCGAACCCGCCGCCAGGGACGCTTTGCGCACCATGTCATCGAGCCCGATGATGGAGACCAGCGCCGTGGTTTTCAGCAAGACCAGCCAGTTGTTGCCAAACCCTGGCAGGGCGTGGCGCATCATCTGGGGAAACAGGATCCGCACAAACACCTGGGTTGCCCGCATGCCGAAGGCCCGGGCCGCTTCCAGCTCGCCCTTGTCCACCGCCAGAATGGCACCGCGGAAGGTCTCGGTCATGTAGGCGCCGAAGATGAAGCCGATGGTGGCGACCCCAGCCGCAAACGGGCTGATGTCGATGTAATCGGGCAGCAGGGAGACCCACTCCTGGTTGGGATTGCTCGCCAGCAGGTAATTGTTGTAGCTCTCGTTGACCCAGGTACAGAGGTTGTTGATGAGCACCTGGCCGCCGAAGAACAGCAGCATCATCAGCACCAGATCGGGGATGCCGCGAATGACGGTGGTGTAGGCGGTGGCAAAACCGCGGGCCCATTTATAAGGGGAGAGCTTGGCCAGCGCCCCCAGCATGCCAAGCACCAGCGCCAGCAGCAGGGAGGCCAGCGCCACTTCCAGGGTGACCCAGGCCCCCTCCAGCAGGGAGGTTTCGTATCCTTTCAAATCAAACATATGCGGCTCCATTGCAACTTATTGAGCGGAATCTTCCGACCCAATATCCTTTCAAACCAAACACATGCAGCTCCATTGCAACTAAGCGGGCCCATCGCTCCCTGGCGAGAGACAACGGGCCCGATGACTACAGACTAGGGTCAACCTGTCGTGATGATTCGCCGCAATTGCGCCGGCGGCTACCGCGGTAGCGCGCCTTCGGGGTTACTCGCCGTACACGTCGAAGTCGAAGTACTTGTCGTTGATCGCCTTGTACTTGCCGTTGGCACGCAGCGCCAGGATGGCGGCGTTGAATTTCTCTTTCAGATCCTTGTCGGCCTTGCGCACCGCGATGCCGGCACCCTCGCCAAACCACTTGGGATCGGTCAGTTTCGGGCCGATGAACTCGAACCCATCGCCACCCTCTTTCTTGAGCAGGCCGTCGCTGATGGCGGCGGAATCGGCCATCACGTAGTCAACCCGGCCGGATTTCAGATCGAGATAGGCCTCGTCTGCAGTGCCATAACGCTTGATGGTGGCGTTGGGGAAGTTGTCGGTGATATAGGTGTCCATGGAGGTGGCGCGCTGCACGGCCACCGTCTTGCCACTCATGAACTCCTTGTCGAGCTTGATCTCGGTGCCCTTCTTGGCGGCGAAGCGGGCCGGAATGTGCTGGTACTTCTGGGTGAAGTCCACCTTCTTCTTGCGCTCTTCGGTGATGTCCATGGTGGCGATGATGGCGTCATACTTGCGCGACAGCAGCGCCGGAATGATGCCGTCCCAGTCCTGCTTGATCAGGGTGCACTTCACCTTCATCTCCTCGCACAGGGCGTTGGCGATGTCGATGTCGAAACCTTTCACCTCGCCGCTCGGCTCGGTCCAGGAGAAGGGGGGATAGGCACCTTCCACCCCGATCCGCACCTCTTTCCACTCCTTGGCCATCAGGCTGCCGGAAGACAGGGCAGTGACTATGGCGGTCGCCAGCATCAGCTTGTTCATGTATCTCTCCTTGATAAAGTCATCGACTGTTGCAATTGCAGATTATTGGGGTTCAGCCCCGGCCATCAATAGATGGAGGAGATGAATTGCTTGAACCGTTCGGACTTGGGATGGGCGAAGATCTCCTTGGGATTGCCCTCCTCCTCCACGCGGCCCTGATGCAAAAACATTACCTTGTTCGACACATCGCGGGCAAACGACATCTCATGGGTCACCACCAGCATGGTGCGCCCCTCTTCGGCCAGCTCGCGCATCAGGCCGAGCACTTCCCCCACCAGCTCGGGGTCAAGCGCCGAGGTGGGTTCGTCAAACAGCATCACCTCGGGCTCCACCGCCAGCGCCCGGGCAATGGCCGCCCGCTGCTGCTGGCCGCCGGAGAGGTGACCTGGGTAGTAGTCGCGCCGCTCCCACAGTCCCACCCGGTTGAGCAGGTGTTCCGCCTTGGCCATCGCCTCGGCGCGGGGCACCTTGAGCACCTGGATCGGCACCTCGATGATGTTTTGCATGATGGTCATGTGGGACCAGAGATTGAAGCTTTGAAACACCATGGCCAAGCGGCTGCGAATGCGCTCCACCTGACGCACGTCCTCCGGCAACCGTTCACCGGCCCGGTTGGTTTTCATGCGAATAAGTTCGCCATGGAGGGAAACCGTGCCGGAAGAGGGTGTTTCCAGCAAATTGATACAACGAAGAAAGGTCGACTTCCCCGAACCGGAGGAGCCGATAAGGGAGATGACATCCCCCTTGTGGGCGGTCATATCGATGCCCTTGAGCACTTCGTGGGTGCCGAAATACTTGTGCAGATCACGAACTTCCAGTGCGGCAACGTCGCTCATCCATTACAACCTTGTCTGTCCCTAGACGCCGCTGGGGCGTGACTCACGCCATCATTTATTTAACAAAAAGTTAACCGATGGCAACCTTCAGCGAAAATATCACTCGGATAGTTAAAAAACAATACAGAACCGAGGTCTTTGGTGTTTTGTCTGTATTTTTATTGGTCAAACAGGTATTTTTCAGCACTTTGTCTGCATAAAACGCTAATCCACCCTGCCCGGCGACACCGCCTTTTTATACCCACAGCGCAGGGCTGGCAAGAAGATTCCTACGTTTTTTCCGCGAGTCACCCAGGTTGACTTTATTCAACCATACAGTACACGCATCCTGTTGAAAAATAGGCCTGTCGGACCCCGTTCTGGCTGCACCAGAATGGGCCGGCGCCCCAACAGCGGGCCTCATTTCGCACCAAAAACATAACATATTGATAAAAAAGCTCCGGATGGAGCAGGCAAACACACAAATATGTGACACAGGCCCAATAAGTGATGATAAGGTGTCATTTTTGTCAGTTTTTGTGATCGAGGCCCCGATGTTGCTCAATGTGTTGCTGATCCTGCTGCCGCTGGTAATCGGCTATCTGGTCCCCCTCTCCTCTGCCCGTTTGATCAAGCTGGTCAATCAATCGCTGGGCAAGATGGTCTATCTCATTTTGTTCCTGATGGGGCTGGGGCTCGCCTACGTGGAGAACCTGGGCAGCAATCTGGCGGTGATCTTCAAGGTGGCCGGGGTGATGCTCGCCGCCATTACCCTGTGTAACCTGCTGGCCCTCTGGTGGCTGGACAGGCGCTCACCTCCCACCCACGAGGCCAGCGACGGCCCGATGCCGAGCAAGCTGCACCTGTTGTGGGAGTCACTGCAGCTCTGTTTCGTGGTGCTGGGCGGCGTCTTGCTGGGGCTGCTGGTCGACCTGCGCGCCCTGCCCATCGACAAATGGAGCGAGTGGGCACTGATGCTGCTGCTGTTTCTCATCGGGGTGCAGATGCGCAACTCCGGCATGCGGCTGCGCCAGATCCTGCTCAACCCCTGGGGCATGAAGATCGCCGCCACCGTCATCCTCAGCAGCTGGCTCGGCAGCCTGCTGGCCGCCCAGCTGCTCGGCATGCCGCTGACCCACGGCCTGGCCCTCAGCTCCAGCTTCGGCTGGTATTCGCTCTCCGGCATCCTGGTGGCCGACAAGCTGGGCCCGGTGCTCGGCTCCGCCGCCTTCATCAACGATCTGGGGCGCGAGCTCATCGCCATCCTGATCATTCCGATGCTGATGCGCCGCCACCCCTCCGCCGCCATCGGCTATGGCGGCGCCACGGCGCTGGACTTCACCCTGCCGGTCATCCAGAAATCCGGCGGCATCCAGGTGGTGCCGGTGGCCATCGTCTCCGGCTTTATCCTGAGCCTGCTCGGCCCCATCCTGATCCTGGGCTTCCTGGCTATCTGATTGCCCCTGAGCCCCCTCCGTCAACAACGACAAGCCCGGCACTGCTGCCGGACTTGTCGTTTAAAAGGGGGAACTAGGCGTAATAACCCTGCCGTCAACTAGCGGCCTTCAGGTGCGCCAGCGGCCGCCGCTCATCACCCGCTCGATGATAAGCGTATCGGGTTCGATCAGCAGCAGATCCGCATCCTGCCCCACCGCCAGCGTGCCCTTGGTCGCCAGCCCCAGCGCCCTGGCCGGATTGGCCGTCACTACTGCCAGCGCCACCTCCAGCGCGACCCCCTTGTCGCAACTCTCCACCAGCGTCTGCCACAGACTGCCTATCTTGCCGCAACGCAGCTCGATGAGGCGCCCCTCGCCATCGAAGCGCGGCAGGCTGGCGTTGGCGTCCGAGCTGAAGCTGATACGATCGGCGGACACCCCGGCCGCCAGCAGCTCCACCAGGGCATCGGCCGCCAGCAGCTCACCATCGTCCAGCAAGTCCGGAAAGCTCGAGGTGGTGAGATCGACCCAGCCGCCGGCCCGCCCCCACTCGATGGCCTCGGCAAACAGCCAGGGATTGCGGTTGCAATGGGTGGGATAGAGCTGGCGCAGCGGGATGTCGGTGCCATCGCGCAAAGCCCGCAGCGGCGCCAGCGCCCCGCGCCCGTCCCCCAGATGAAAGAAGCTGACCCCGCTTTTGCCGGCGAGCAGCCCGGCCACCCGCGCCTCGCTCACCAGGCGGGCCAGCTCGTCGTGGGTCGGCGCGCTGGATCTGTGATCGCTGATGGCCACCTCCCCCACCCCCAGCACCTCGGGAATGAGCATGATGTCGGACTCCACCGTGCCGATGAGGGTCTTGACCGGCAGATGGTAGGAGCCGGTATACATGAAGGCGCTCACCCCGGCGGCGCGAAACTCGCGCACCTTGCCGAGCACCTGGGCCGGGCTGCGAGTCAGGCTATCGGTACCGAGCGCCGCCACCAGGGTGGTCACCCCCGCCTTGAGGGCCTCGCTCGCAGCGAGTTCGGGCGTGCGAAAGGCAAAGCCCCCCTCGCCGCCGCCCCCGGTGATGTGGGCCAGCGGATCCACCAGCCCGGGCACCAGATAGCGGCCGCGACCATCGACCCGCGCCAGCGGCCAGTCGGCGGGGACTGACAAGCCCCGGCCCATCCAAGCGATGCGGCCATCGGCCACCAGCAGATCCTGGCGGCCCAGCGCAGTCGGGCCATAGAGTTCGGCGCCCTCGATCAGGGTCAACATGTGCATGCTCCTCGTGATAATGATGGGCGCCACAAAGCGCCAGCCATGCTGCACTCTACCCAGCCGGCGGTCATGGAGGGAAGCACTTCCTCACGGCCAAGCGCCCGTTCCCATAGGCAAGGGCCGCCGGATCCGCTAGGCTCAGCGACAATTCCCCTGGCTGACGTCACCCTTCATGAACTATCTGGCTCACCTGCATCTGGCAGCCCATACCCACAGCTCTCTCACCGGCAACCTGCTGGGGGATTTCGTCAAGGGCGCCCTGCCGAGCACGCTCGGCACCGAACTCGACGAGGGGATCTGGCTGCACCGCAAGATAGACACCTTCACCGACAGCCACCCCGAACACAGGGCGGCGGTGGCCTGCTTCGAGGCCCCCTGGCGCCGCTTTGGCGGCATCCTGGTGGACATGCTCTACGACCACTGGCTCAGCCTGCACTGGCCGCAGTTTCATGACGAGGCCCTGCCCCGCTTCCTGCAGCAGAGTTACCGGCACCTGCTGGTGGATGCAGACAGCCTGCCGGATGGATTACCGCTGCCCCTCCGACGGATGGCGGAGCAGAACTGGATCGCCTCCTATCAGCACAAAGAGGGGCTGGCGCAGGCCCTCAACGGCATCGGCCGCCGGCTGCGCCGCCCCCTGCCGCTCGGCGATGCGCTGCTCACCCTCAAGGAGGCGCAATGGCATGAGTGCGAAGCGGGCTTTCTGCGCTTCTACCCCCAGCTGATGAACCACAGCGTGCAGCAGCTGGCCCACTATCGCGAAACCGGCGGCCACGCCGGCTTGTGGCCATAAAAAAGGCCCCGTGAGGGGCCTTCTACCAACGCTTCATCAGGCCCCTGGCGTGGCAGGCAGGAAGGTGAACGCCTTGGCCGGCACAAACTTGTCCGCTGTTTCCCCCGCATAGAGCTGACGCTCGGTCAGCGGGAGTTTCTTGACCGGGGCGCCCGCACTCAAGTCCAGCTGGTCCATGCTCACCCAGAAGGTATTGGGCAGATGGGTCAGCTCGAAGAAGTAGCGGCGATGCTGTTGATCCGACACGCTGCGCCACAGGGTGGTGGAGATATTGGGTTGATCCGGTGTACTGATCCCCATGGGCACCGAGACGTTGCGCATCACACTCATCACACCGGCCACGGCCTCATTGGCTTGATCCGTCTTGGGCAGGGTCTTGATATAAAAAGAGGCCCGGGCGAAACGATCCGCCGACCGGTTGGTGCCCGGCAGCATGGTGAGCCCGCCTATCTCCTCCCAGTATTCGTTGAGTGCCAGCTGCTTGTCGAACACGGGGGAGTTGGTCATCACCTGATAGCTGCGGTCATGGTGGATCTGCAACTTGCCATCCACGTACTGGAAAATGGCCGAGTCACCGCTGGCATCCGAGATGGAGAGGTGTAGCTGGCCCGGCTTGCCATCCGGCGTCAGGGTGGTCACCACATAGAACTCGTCCTTCGACAGGGCGGCAACCGCCTCGCTGACGGTGGCAAAATTGTCCAGCACATACTGGGCCCAGAGGGAGATGGAGAGCGTCTTGCGCGGATCCTTGTCACTCGGAGTCACATACTCGGACTCGGTCAGGTAGAGCAGGTTGGCCACCAGCCCCTTCTCGTTCATGCCATCGGCGGTGCCCGCGTCAAACCCTGCAGCAACCAGGGAGCCATAGCGCGCGTTCCACGTCATGGAGTGCGGCCCCGCCGCCCCCTTCCGTTCGATGCCGCGCGGCAAGGCCCAGAGGTTGGTCGGCATGGCGGCGCGCCAATCCATGGTGCGGCCGGTCACAACCAGACCGCCGTCGCCCTGATAAACGGCGCGGGTGCAGGCATCGGCCAGCGAGCTGACCGACAGGGCCATGGTCAAGGCCGACAGGGTTTTCTGGAGCAAGGGGCGGGATTGGCGTTTCATAGGGTGCATCACTCAAGGCTGGTGAAAACGACAGGCTAACGGCTGCCGCTGTATGGGAGCTTAATGAGGATAGTCAGCCGCCCGCCCCCTCCCACCTCGCAACGGCCAAGATGTGATCACGTCGACATAGTTGCTGCAAGATCAGCGAGATACAGTGGACATCTGCGTTGCCAGCAAGATTTTAGCCCACCCGCTGTCAGGTCAGCCCCGGTCGTGTCGGGGCTGCGCACCCATAAAAAACCGGACTCCAGGTCCGGTTTGCAGATAGCAGGCGCGCTGACGCGGGCCTCAGTGGTCTTGCGCCGAAGGCTCGCCCTTCTTCTTGCGAATGCTCAGGCCCAGCTCACGGCCGCGCAGACGGGCGTAATAGATGGTGCCGATGAAGGCGAGCACGGTGAACACCAACTCCACCACCGCCAGCCACCGCTCCCCCTCGTCCGTGGTGATCAGGGTCAGGGCGTGCAGGAAGTAGGGCATCAGCACGAAGTTGCCCCAGGCGTGGGTGTAGGGGTTGCCCTGCACGATCCCCTTGAGCGGGAACAGCAGCGGCACCGTCCAGATCACCGGCAGCAGCCAGGGGTTGAGATCCGGGTGGGGCGAGAGCCACAGATGCCAGAGGATGACCCAACCCAGCAGGCCGAAGAAGCCGACCAGGGTCAGCAGACGGGCGAAGCGGGTGCTCACTTGAGGATCTCCAGCACCTGCTCGGGCGGACGGCCGATGCGGGCCTGACCGTTCTTGATCACGATGGGCCGCTCGATCAGCTTGGGATGCTGGTGCATGGCGCGAATGAGATCATCGCCGTTCACCTCGCCAAGGCCCAGCTCCTTGTAGAGATCCTCCTTGGTGCGCATCAGCTGGCGCGGATCGCTGAACCCCAGCTGGCTCAGCAGGGTGCGGATCTCTTCCTCGCTCGGAGCCTGCTCCAGATAGAGCACCACATCCGGGGCGATCCCGTGCTGTTCCAGCAAGGCCAGGGTTTCACGGCTCTTGGAGCAGCGCGGATTGTGGTAGATTTGGGTCTCGCTCATGATAACTCCCTGATTAATCGCAAGATGGGACAAGAAACGGCGCTATTGTAGGGGAAACTGATGGTCAGGGTAAGCGCGAGAGTGCAGGAATTGAAACGAATTTGTTGGCTGATTGTGGCCGGCCTGCTGACAGCCTGCAGCCCGGCGCCTCCGTTCACCGACAGCCAGAATCAGCCGGTGGCCCTGGCCGACTTTGCCGGCAAGCCGCTGTTGGTCAACTACTTCGCCCCCTGGTGTGCCCCCTGCCTGCGGGAGATACCGCTGCTGGAGGCGCTGGCTCATGAGGGGCAAACTGCCGTGGTGATGGTCAACTACGACCCGGCCACCCCGGCCGAGCTCGCCAAACTGGCCGGGCAGTACCACATCAAGGTGCCACTGCTCATCGCCAGGCAGGAGGCGAGCCTCCCCTTCCCCCACCCCGCCGGGCTGCCCACCAGCTATCTGCTCGATGGTGAGGGCAAGCTCCAGCAGACCCTGGTTGGCGAACTCAACCCATCACGACTCGAGGCCCTCAGGGCATCCGTCAAATCAGTGGGCCACTGAGCACCCAAATCCTTGCGAAAAAGCCAGCCCGCTGGCGTTCCCGCCATTCTCTTCGCCATCATAAAACAACAAGGGCGCCCCTGGGGCGCCCTTGTCACGAGTGAGAGCCGCTGGCCCGTCAACCCTTGAGGCTGTCGAGATCCTTCTTGGCCCGCTCCAGCTCGGTGATGCGCGCCTCCAACCTGGCCAGGGTCAACTTGTCGTTGGTGGTGCCGCGCGCCACGATCAGCTCGTCGATGGCCGCCTGGTAGTCACCCCGCAGGGAGAGCATCTCGGCCCGAGCCATGTGCAGATCGGTCATCCTGCCCGCCTTGCGATAGGCATCGGAGAGCAGGCTCCAGGCCAGGTTGTTCTCTTCGTGCTCGCGGGCATAGGGGTCGAGAATGGCGATGGACTTCTTGTAATTACCCCCTTCCAGATAGGCGTTGCCGAGGTTCACCACCACCACCTCGTTGTCCGGCATGCGGGTGCGGAACTTCTCGAGCCGGGCGATGGCCTGGGCGCTGCGCCCCTTGGCCAAGTCGATGTCGGTGAGGGCATCAACCACGAACAGATCTTCCGGGTGGCGAGTCGCCAGCTCCTGCATCAGGGCGTCGGCCTCGTCGGTGCGCTTGAGCTGCAGCAGCGCCAGCGCCTTGCCGTAAGTGGCCGCATCCTTGAGCGGGTAGTCCCCCTTCTGCAGGCGGTTGTCAAAATAGGTGAGCAGGGCTTGCGGGCTCTCGGTGCCGAAACGCACCTGGATGCGCACCTTGGCCAGCCAGAAGTCGAGACTCGGCGGCAGATCCCGGCGGCCATAGCTGCCCGCCCGGGCGCGCGCCTCGCTGATCCGGGTCTCCGGCAGCGGGTGAGTCAGCAGCATCTCGGGCGGCTTGCTGGCGTAGCGATACTCGGCCGCCAGCTTCTGGAAGAAGTTGGCCATGCCCATGGGATCGAAACCGGCGTCGTAGAGAGTCTTCATGCCGATCCGGTCCGCTTCGTATTCGTTGTCGCGGGTGTAGTTGATGGCCGACTGCATGGAGAGACCGAGCGTGGTCTGCAGCGCGGCGATCCCGGCGGTGGGGTTGATCACCGCCAGCGCGATGGAGCCCACCAGCCCGGCCAGGGTCATGGCGGAGCTGCTCGCCTGCGCTTCCATGTAGCGGGCGATGTGGCGCTGGGTCACGTGGGTGATTTCGTGCGCCAGTACCGAGGCGAGTTCGCTCTCGCTGTCGGCATAGAGAAACAGGCCGGTGTGCACCTTGACCCGCCCGCCGAGGAAGGCGGCCGCGTTGATACTGGGGTCGTTGATAAGGAAGAAGGTGAACGGGAAACGCACGCCATCGGCGTTGGAGAGCAGCCGCTGGCCCAGATCGTCGATGTACTGGCTCAAGACGGGATCATCGATGATCGGCAAGCCGGCCCGGGCAAAGCGCATGAAGGCGTTGCCGTAGCGCACCTCCTGTTCGATGGGCAGGGCGGCCACCCCGGCGGTGCCGATGTCGGGAAGCTGGTTGTTGGCCTGGGCATGGAAAGTGGCACCCATCAGGGAAGCCAGCAGGGGGAGCGATGCCATCAGGGGGGAAAAGCGTGCCACGTTATCTCTATCTCCAATCAGACCCTACCGGGACACCGGCAGAATACCCTTGCCCATCAAGGGCTACAAGCGTTGTTTCGCGCTCTCATCACGGCCATAATAGCCGCCTCACGCGCGATGGAGCCTCCATGGAATACCTCGACCTGACCCCCTGGCGCTGCCCCGAGCCGCTGATCCGGCTCAAGCTCTGGCTGCGTCAGGCCAACGCCGGTCAATCCCTGTCCATCCGGCTGGCCGATGCCGGCTCCCGGCAGGACATTCCCGCCTATCTGCAACGCCAGGGTCATGCCTTCACGTTGCAGGAGGCGCCAGACAATACCCTCTCTTTGCAGTTGGTGGTCGGGGCCCAGCACCACGGCAAGCCCCAGTAACCTAAGGATGTCGCCATGTTAGAAGTCATCAAGCGCTGGTATCGGACCCGTTTCTCCGATCCCGATGCCGTCACCCTGTTCCTGCTGCTGGTGGCCTGTTTCGCCGTGCTCTGGCTGTTCGGCGATCTCTTGGCGCCGCTCTTGGTGGCACTGGTGATGGCCTACCTGCTGGAGTGGCCGGTGAGCCGGCTGCAGCGGGCCGGGCTCTCGCGCACCCTGGCCACCAGTCTCATCCTGCTGCTGTTCATCGCCCTCACCGCCATGGCGTTCCTCGGGCTCATCCCGACCCTGGCAAGCCAGGGGCTGAATCTGGCCAAGGAGTCGCCGGCCATGCTCTCCCATGCCCAGGACTATGTGCGCACCCTGCCGGAGCAGTACCCCGAGCTCATCAACGTCACCCTGGTAGAGACCATCATCGACAACATCCGCCAGCGCATCCTGACCGGGGGCGAGCAGCTGGTGAGCGCCTCCCTCAGCTCCCTCATCAACGTGGTGGCCATCCTCATCTACGCCATTCTGGTGCCGCTGATGGTGTTCTTCATGCTCAAGGACAAGCAGATCCTGATGGGCGGACTGCGCCGCTTCCTGCCGCGCAACCGCACCTTGGTCAACCGGGTCTGGGTGGAGATGAACGAGCAGATCCTCAATTACATCCGCGGCAAGGTCATCGAGATCCTGATCGTCGGGGTGATCAGCTATGTGGCCTTCGCCATGCTGGGGCTGCGCTACTCGGTGCTGCTGGCGGTGGCGGTCGGCTTCTCGGTGCTGATCCCCTACATAGGCGCCGCGGCGGTGACGGTACCGGTGGCCATGGTGGCCCTGTTCCAGTGGGGACTGACGCCGGAGTTCACCTGGCTGATGGTGGTCTACACCGTTATTCAGGTGCTCACCGGCAACGTGCTGGAGCCCATCCTCTTCTCCGAGGCGCTCAACCTCCATCCGGTGGCCATCATCATCGCCGTGCTGGTATTCGGCGGCCTGTGGGGATTCTGGGGGGTCTTCTTCGCCATTCCCCTCGCCACCCTGGTCAAGGCGGTGCTCAACGCCTGGCCCAAGCGCGAAGAGCTGCCCGCCGCGACCAAATAGTGCGATAGTCGTCCCACCATCAGTGACAACGGAGTGTCCATGCGCGTGTTGCAATCCATCAAACGGGCGGGGCTGGCGGCCCTGCTCCTCACCGTGCTGCCAGCCCGGGCCGACATCGACCTCGGCTCGCTGGATCTGCTCTCCAGTACCAACCCCAGCAGCCCGGTGCCACGGGGGCTGGTGGGCGGCGCCGTCCTCCTCGGCGGGCAGGCCCGCTATCAGGCGCAAGACAACACCCTCTACCCCATTCCGGGCTTTCTCTATTTCGGCGAGCAATTCATGTACCTGGGAGACCGCGCCCGCTACTACCTGCACAAGGATGAGCGCGTTGCCCTCTACGGTTATGGCCGGGTGCGCTTTGGCAATCTGGATCCCGCCGATGAACCGGCGTTTACCGGCATGGACGAGCGCAAGGGGCAGCTGGAGGGGGGATCGGTGGCAACCTCATCACGCCCTACGCCCTCTTGACCGTGCGGGCCAGCAGCGACATCAGCGGCCGCAGCAAGGGCCAGGAGCTGCTGCTGTGGGCCGATTTTCCCATCCTGCGCGACAAGCTGCTGATCATGCCGGGGATGGGGCTGATGCTGCGCAGCGACAAGCTGGCCAACTACTACTTCGGCGGCATCTCCGAAAGCGAGGCCACCGCCCAGCGCCCGGCCTGGGATACGGGGTCAACCCTCTCCCCGATGGCGGCGCTCATCACCAGCTATCGCTTCAGCCCCAACTGGATTGGCATGTTTGCCATGAACTACGAATGGTATGACGGCGACATCGAGCACAGCCCGCTGGTCCAACACACTGGCGAACTCTATGCCGGCGTGGGGATCGGCTACATCTGGTAGCCGGCACCGCAGCCAACGACTAGGCCACACACTCGCACAACAAGAAGGGAGCCATCGGCTCCCTTCTTGTTTATCTTCAGTACACACCTTAGAGCGCAGCCAGAAACGCGCCGAGCTGCTCATTGACGAAGGCCGGATTTTCCAGCGACGAGATGTGGCCGGCCGCCGGGACCTCCTTGAACGGGCAACCCAGCACCTCGGCCATCAGGTAGCCTTCCAGCACCGGCCGAGCCTTGTCCTGACTGCCGGTCATCACCAGCGCAGGCACGGCCATCTCTTCCAGCCACTCGATGCGATCCTCGCGGGTCACGAAGCTGCGGCCCACCGCCACCATGGCGGCCACCTTGTCGGCCGGCCAGGCGGCGAGACGTGCCTTGAAGCCGCTCATCAGGTCGGCATCCGGCTGGTCGGCAAAAAACAGCGGCGCCACCTGTTCGACGATGGGGGCCGGGATGGTGCCAAGCTGCTCGATCATCGCCAGCATGCCGAGGTAGCGCTCGCAGGTGATCTGCGGCTCGAGGCCGACGAAGCTGTCCATCAGCACCAGGCCCTTGAGGCGTGCGGGAGCCATGCGTGCCAGCTCGACGCCCCACATGCCGCCGATGGAGAGCCCCACCAGCACGAACTCATCGATGCCGAGCGCATCGAGCAGCGCCAGATGATCGCGGGCCAGGGTTGCCAGGGTGCAGGCCCCCTCGGGCAGTGCGTCGGAGTCGCCGTGGCCCCACAGCTCGGGCACGATGCAGCGATACTGCCCCTTGAGAGCCTCGATTTGCGGCGCCCACATGGCGCTGTCCCACAGGTAGCTGTGACCAAACAACAGTACCGGGCCCTGCCCCTCGTCCAGATAGGCCATTTGGCGGCCCGCGATCTCCATAAATTGCTTCATGTTTTCTCCTGTTTCTGGTGCCGACTATTGACGGGGCGGCAGTGTAGCACGACCCTCTTGGCAGTGACGCCTGCCTGGTGCAATCTGGAAAGGACTCAATAAGGAGACGAACATGCCGAAGGACAAGAGCAAGAAGCGCCCGCGCCTGGAAAAGAAAACCTACGAGCACCACCTGGCCCATCTGCAGGAGGAGCTGGTCAAGCTGCAGGAGTGGGTCAAGCAGGAGGGGCTCAAAGTAGTGGTGCTGTTCGAGGGGCGCGATGCCGCTGGCAAGGGGGGCGTCATCAAGGCGATCACCGAGCCCCTCAACCCCCGGGTTTGCCGGGTCACGGCGCTGCCCGCCCCCTCGGATCGCGAGCGCTCCCAGTGGTACTTTCAGCGCTACGTGGCGCACCTGCCCGCCGCCGGCGAGATGGTGCTGTTCGACCGCTCCTGGTACAACCGGGCCGGGGTCGAGCGGGTAATGGGTTTTTGCAGCGACAACGAGTATCGCGAGTTTCTGCGCGCCTGCCCCGAGTTCGAGCGGATGCTGATCCGCGCCGGCATCACGGTGATCAAATACTGGTTCTCGGTCAGCGACGAGGAGCAGGAGAAACGGTTCAAGGAGCGGATCAACACCCCCATCAAGCGCTGGAAGTTCAGCCCGATGGACCTGCAGTCCCGCTCGCGCTGGGTGGAGTACTCCCGCGCCAAGGACGACATGTTCACCTACACCGACACCGAGGATTGCCCCTGGTTCGTGGTGGAGGCGGACGACAAGCGCCGTGCCCGCCTCAACTGCATCTCCCACCTGCTGGGCAAGGTGCCCTATGAGGCGATCCACTACGAGCCCATCACCCTGCCCCCCATCAACACCGAGGGGTATGAGCGCCCGCCGCTGGCCAGCCAGCACTTCGTGCCCGACATTACCGCCGCACTCGAGGGCTGAGCCCTGCCACCTCGCCTGCCGTTTTCGCCAAACGGCAGGCAATAAAAAGCCGGTCTTGCGACCGGCAAAAAGGCATTGACTAAAGAAAGGAAAACCTCGGCAGCCGCCCCTGGTCAGGTGCGGATGTATTTGGCCGTGCGCGGGAAGGCTTGCTCCTTGGCATCGAACAGGTAGCAGGCCTCGGCCGGAATACCGACGCTGTACTGCTGACCGGTGGCCACGTCCACGTCGGAGCTGGCCTTGACGGTGAAGTCGTGGCCTGCCACGTCCATGTAGACGAAGGATTCGGCCCCCAGGTGTTCAGCCACCTGTACCACCCCGCTCACCTTGCTGTCAGCATGGGGGTGATCCAGCGGCACCAGGTGCTCGGGACGAATGCCCAGCTCCACCTTGTCGCCGACTGCGCCGCTACGGGCATCGACCCGGGCACGCACGGTATCGCCGGTGGTCAGCTTGACCACGCACTCCTGCTCGCCAATCTCCACCAACTCGCCGGCCAAGAAGTTCATCTTGGGAGAGCCGATGAAACCGGCCACGAACTTGTTGTCCGGGTTGTGGTAGAGCTCGAGCGGGGTGCCGAACTGCTCCAGGTTGGTGGTCGCCTCACCCTTGAGGGGGCTCAGCACCACGATGCGGTTGGCCAGGGTCATGGCCTCCACCTGGTCGTGGGTCACGTAGATGATGGTGGAGTTGAGCTCCTTGTGCAGCTTGGCGATCTCGATGCGCATCTTGACCCGCAGGGCGGCATCCAGGTTGGACAGAGGCTCGTCAAACAGGAACACCTGCGGCTGCTGGACGATGGAGCGGCCGATGGCGACCCGCTGGCGCTGACCGCCGGAGAGTGCCTTGGGCTTGCGGTCCAGCAGCGGCTCGAGACCCAGGATCTCGGCGGCACGCATCACCCGCTTGTGGATGTTCTCCTTGTCCATCTTCTTGAGCTTCAGGCCAAAGGCCATGTTCTCGTAGATGTTCATGTGCGGATAGAGGGCATAGGACTGGAACACCATGCCCACGTTGCGCTCTACCGGCGGTACGTCGTTCATGTAACGACCGCCGATGGTCAGCTCGCCGCTGGTGATGTCTTCCAGACCCGCGATCATCCGCAGCAAGGTGGACTTGCCGCAACCGGACGGACCGACGAAGACGATGAACTCCCCTTCCTTGATGGCCAGGTTGATATTGCGCAGGGTGTCCTTGTGAACAGCCGGGTCGTAATTTTTGCGAACGTTGTTGAGTACTACTTCAGCCATGTCGAGCTCCGCTCTTGAATCTTTGCAAATCGTGATGGCGGGGGAGTCGGCTCCCCCGGCCATGAACCTTAACCTTTCACGCCGCCGGCAGTGAGACCACCTACCAGCCAGCGCTGTGCGAGCAGGAACACCACTGTGATGGGGAAGCCCGACAGCACGGCCGCCGCGGCAAAGTCACCCCACAGGTAGTTCTGCGGATAGAGGTACTGCTGGGCCCCGACCGCCAGGGTCAGATTGTTCACATCCTGCAGCAGGATGGAGGCCATGGGCACCTCGGTAATGGAACCGATGAAGGCCAGGATGAACACCACCGCCAGGATGGGCACCGACAGGGGCAGCAGGATCAGGCGGAATGCCTGCCACGGGGTGGCACCGTCGATGGCCGCCGCTTCCTCCAGGGAGGAGTCGATGGTCTCGAAGTAGCCCTTGATGGTCCAGACGTGCAGGGCGATGCCGCCCATGTAGGCCAGGATCAGGCCGCCGTGGGTGTTGAGACCCAGCCAGGGGATGTAGTCACCAATCTTGTTGAAGAGCGCATAGATGGCCACCAGTGCCAGCACCGCCGGGAACATCTGGAAAATCAGCATGCCCTGCAGGATGGTGGACTTGCCACGAAAACGCAGGCGGGCAAATGCGTAGGCACAGGTGGTGGAGAGCACCACTATCATCAGGGCGGTGATGCCCGCGATCTTGATGGAGTTCCACAACCAGGTCAGCACCGGGAACGGCGGCGGCGTGATGCTGCCGTCGGCGTTGGTGATGGACATGCCCAGCGCCAGCTTCCAGTGATCCAGGGTCGGGTTGGAGGGGATGATCTCCCCTACCGCGAAGTTGCCGTTTCTAAACGAGATGGCGATGACCATGATCAGCGGGAAGATGATCAGTGCCAGGAAGCCCCACATCACCAGGTGGGTTGCCCACACCCGGTATTTGACTGATTTGGGTTGTACGATTGCCATGTTGAAGCCTCCTTACAGTTGCTTGTCGGCTTTGGACAATTTCAGGTTGAGCAAGGCCAGCGCACCCACGATGAGGAAGATGGCGGTGGCGATGGCACTGGCCAGACCGTAGTCCTGACCACCCGAGCCCTGGAACGCGATCCGGTAGGTGTAGCTCACCAGCAAGTCGGTGGTACCGGCCGGGGTGCTGGCGCCTATGATGTCCGGCGCGCCGTTGGTCAACAACTGGATGAGCACGAAGTTGTTGAAGTTGAAGGCGAACGAGGCAATCAACAGCGGGGTCAGCGGCTTCATCAAGAGCGGTACGGTGATCTTGAAGAAGTTCTGCACCGGACCGGCACCGTCCATGGCGGACGCTTCATAGAGATCTTCCGGAATGGCTTTGAGCAGGCCCATGCAGAGGATCATCATGTAGGGGTAGCCAAGCCAGGTATTGACGATGAGGATCATCACCTTGGCCAGGAAGGGGTTGGTATACCAGTCCGGCTTGATGCCGAACGCCGCTTCCAGGAACAGGTTGATCTCACCGAAGTTCTGGTTGAACAAGCCCTTGAACACCAGGATGGAGATGAACGCCGGGATGGCATAGGGCAGGATCAGCATGACCCGGTAGAAGCCGCGCCCCTTGAGGGACTCCCACTGCACCAGACAAGCCAGCACCATGCCGATGGCCAGGGTGAAGCCCACCGAACAGGCGGAGAAGATCACGGTCCAGACGAAGATCTGCAGGAACGGTGCCTGGATACCCGGATCGGTGACGATGCGGGCGAAGTTCTTCCAGCCCACGCTCACCACGAAGCCTGGCGCCACGCTCTTGCCGACAAACTGGCCCTGCTCGTCGATGTATTGATAGAAGCCGGTGTCGCCGTTGGGCAGCATCAGCTCGCCGCTCTGGTTGTCACGCAGCAGGTTGCTGTCTTTGATCACCACCCCGGACTTGAGCACGGCACCGTCCAGCAGACGGGTGTACTGCTGCTTCTGGGCGGCAAACTTGCGCAGGCTGCTCAGGGTCAGGTGGGTTCCGCCATCCGGCAGCACCAGATCGAGTGCGCTCAGGTGGGTGCGATGGTCAACGATGGCCCGGATGGGTGCCACCTTGTCCACGGCCTCCCCTGCCAGGGGTTGCAGTTGAACAACCTGTACCGGCTCATGGACTCTGCCCTCGCGGACAGCCAGTTCACGGGCCTTGTTGCTCATCAGGGTAACGGGTTGACTGATAAAGGATTGGTCGTCCTGTTTCAGCAGCAGCTGAAACTGATTGTTCTCACCACCCAAGAGGGTGAAATCGAATTCACCGCCCGCCACCTTGTAGGTTTTTTTCAGATGGTAATCTCGCGCCTGCTCGATGGAGAGCAGGTTGGATCCCGAATAGTTGGTGAAGGCGATGCCGATCGTGTAGGCAAGAGGGAAGATGATAAAAACAACCATGCCGGCCACACCGGGGAAGATATAGCGGTGGGCATAGGTCTTCTTGTTCATGAAGACATACAGACCGACGGAGACCACCACCAGGTCCAGCAGAGCGAATACCCACTCACCGCTGGCGTACATCATCACGGCTGCATAACCGTTGAGGATGGCTACCAGAGCAGCAATGGTCCACTTAAGCCAGGTGTGCTTATCCTTCGGACCGGCATAGGATTCAATAGAAGGTACTACTTCCATGCCAATTAACCTTTATAACGCCAAGAGAGATTTGAGAGAGTGGGAGGCCGTTGCGGCCTCCCGGGTAGTGCGTGCTTACTGAACGATACGCTTGGCAGCGGTATCCAGGGCTTCGTCAACGCTCTGACGGCCGGAGGTTACGTTCTTGAGGGCAGTTTCGAAGGAGGACCAGAAACGGCTCATCTCAGGCACGGACGGCATCGGCTCGCCATTCTGGGCATTTTGCATGGTGGCCTTGATGTGCGGATCGGATTCCAGGGTCTTCTGGAAAGACTTCAGCGCCACGGCGCCCAACGGCTTGTCGGCGTTGACCGGTGCCAGACCGGCGTCGGTCAGCAGGTAGTTTTCCAGGAACTCGATGGCCAGATCCTTGTTCGGGCTGGCGGCGTTGATGGTGGCACCCAGCACGCCAACGAAGGCCTTGGCCGGTTTGCCCTTCAGGGTCGGCAGCGGCGCTACGCCGTACTTGATGCCGCTCTTGTCCAGGTTGCTCCAGGCCCAAGGACCGTTGATCATCATGGCCACTTCGCCCTTGTTGAACTTGGCGTCCATCACACCGTAGTCAATGCCTTTTTCTAGGTGACCGGACTTGATCATCTCGGAGATGTAGCCCACACCTGCCTTGGCACCCGCGTTGGCCACGCCGGTATCTTTCACGTCATAACCGGTAGCGGTTTTCTTGAAGGCATAACCACCGTTGGCAGCCACCAGCGGGTAGCTGAAATAGGGGGTGTCATAGGCCCACATGATGGCGCGCTTGCCGTTCTTCTTCAGAGTCTCGTCAATCTTGGCGATCTCTTCGAAGGTCTTCGGCGGCTCCGGCAGCAGATCCTTGTTGTAAATCAGGCTGACCGCTTCCACGGCAACCGGGTAGCCGTAGGTCTTGCCATCGACGGTCATGGCATCCCAGGCGAACTGTTCAAACTTGGCTTTGGTGGCTGCATTCGGGGTCACGGGGACCAGCAGACCGGCCTTGACCCACTCACCGTAACGGTCGTGAGCCCAGAAGAAGATGTCCGGGCCGTTGCCGGTGGCAGCGGCTTGCTGGAATTTCACTTCCACCTGATCAGGGTGCGCAACCGTCACCTTGATGCCGGTTTCGGCTTCAAACTTCTTACCTACTTCGGCCAGACCATTGTATCCCTTGTCACCGTTAATCCAGATGGTCAGTTGACCTTCGTCAATGGCGGCAGTGGCAGAGCAAGCCACGCCCAGAGTAGCCAGACCGATCAGGGATGACAGCAATTTCTTTTTCATGAGCCTTTCCTTGTATTAGTTCCGCGCTGTAAGAGCATTGTGTGCGAGATGAATATTATCCCAAGCCGTTACCGCCTCACATGACGCAACTCGCATTTTTGAAACGCAATTACGTATTTTCTTCCAGAAAGTTCTGAAAACATTTTCTTATTTCAGGGGGTTATCGCCATTTATTGGCATATTTATCGCCAAATTAAGAAATTAAATTACCAAAGAGAAATAAAAAAACATGAATGAAAGGGTTTTCACCTCACTGAAAACCCTTTCACGGGGATTATTCTGTTTAATTTGTTAACAAAGCACCGAGTTGGTTTCGCTGCTGCCTACCCCGTTAAATAAAAAGACACCGCAGCGAAGTGCGGTGTCTTTTTGCCAAAACTGGAAAGCAGATCACATTACGACTGACGCAGCAGCTGATCCTTGAGGTTGGGCGGGACCCCCTTGATGGTCAGGGTATCGGTCTGGGGATCGTAGAACACCCGGCTGTTGAGCAGCTTCTGCTCGAAGCTCAAAGTCAGCCCGCCACCGGAGCCGACGAACTTGGTCAAGCCGCGCAGGGTCGAACGGTCGGCCGGGAAGCGATCTTCCAGCTCGTATTCCTGACCGATGAAGCTGTAAAAATCGAGATCTCCATCGCCCGGCAATTCCGCCGACAGCTCCTTGATCTCGATCTCTTCACCGGCGCTGGCCTGCTCGGTGCAATATTTGAAGACCTGTTTCTTGTAGTCGTTGCGCTCGGCCGGCTCCAGCTGGCGGCTGTCGCAATAATCGTCCACCGCCTGCAGCAGCCCCTTATTCTGGATCTTGGCATCCATCCCCTCGCGGGCACCCAGCAGATCCATGAAAAAGTCACCCAGCTTGCGACCGACCCGGCCCTTGCTGAAGGTGATATAACGGCGCGAATCCGGCTGGGTTTTCCATTCGGTCAGATCGATGCGGGCCACCAGGTTCAATTTGCCGATATCCAGATACTGGATGTGGCGCAGCTCGAGCGCCTCGCTGACGGTGACGCTCTCCTTGCCCTCCAGCAGGGCGATCATCAGATAATCCACCCCCACGTAGTTGTATTTGGCAAACAGCAGCACCCCCTGCTCGTCGAGGGCGTGCTCCACCAGCTGCTTGACCAGCAGCTGGGTCATCTCGACCGAGAAGGGGACAAAGTCGGTCTGTTCGCCGAGCAGCCGTTCGAGGGCGATGCGAAAGAGCGGAGAAGGCTGTTTGGGGGCGATCTCCCCCTCCGTCAGCTCGGCGACGGCGGCCTCGGGGTCGGCAAAGAAGCCGAAGCCCTTGCCCCCCTTGCCGTTGTAAATACGATGCAGCTCCGCCATCAGCCCCTGTACCGCCTCATCGGCAGGCAGAAGCTGGCTGCGGGTGTCGGCGTGAGGTTGACCATCGCCGCCCTGGCGCAGGGAGTGAAGAATGATCTTGTCGATATCGAGACTCATGTCACAAAGCCATAGTGTTAGCCGAAAGGGTGAAGTATTATAAGGCGCTTTGAACCGAGATGAACCCAAGATTATGCCCATCGTATCAAAGTACAATAACGAGCAGTTTGACGCCCTGATGAACGACCTGATCACCGCCCTGGAGAAGCACAAGGCGCCGGTAGATCTGAGTCTGATGGTGCTCGGCAACCTGACCACCAATATCATCAATGGCATGGCCCCGGCCCAGCGTCAGGCGATCACCGAAAAATACATCCAGGCGCTCACCGCCTCGGTGGATCATCGCCACGATGCTCACTGAGTCTCTTCGCATTCTTTGATGTTTTTCAAGCAGATGGATCACTATGGTCGAAACCGGCAACCCCTATCGTGATAATGTTTCTCGCCTGATCACCTGGGGGCATTGGTTCTCCTTCTTCAACATCATTCTGGCCATGCTGATTGCCACCCGCTACCTGGGGGCAATCAGCTGGCCGTCGACCACGCTCGGCGTGACCTATCTCATCATCAGCTGGATCGGTCACTTCTCGTTTCTGAGCTTTGTCACCTATCTGTTGACGATCTTCCCCCTGAGTTTCGTGCTGCCCAAAGAGAAGCCGCTGCGCTTCATCTCTGCCATCATCGCCACCCTGGCGTTGGTGCTGCTGCTCATCGACACCCAGGTGTTCCAGCTGTTCAAGTTCCACTTGAACGGCCAGGTGTGGCAGTTGCTGCTGGATCAGGCCCAGACCGAGGAGGGCTCGATCTGGAGCATCATCTTCGTGGCGGTGCCCACCATCTTCTTGGTGCAGCTGCTGCTGTCGGCCTATGTCTGGCGCAAGATCAACAAGCGCAAGCGCCGTCAGTACGGCAATCAGGTGGGGCTGGCCCTGCTGGTCTGCTTCATCCTGACCCACGTGGTCAACAGCTGGGCCGATGCCACCCTGTATCAGCCCATCACCATGCAGCGCGCCAACTTCCCGCTCTCCTACCCGATGACCGCCAAGAGCTTCCTCGCCAAGCACGGCTGGCTGGATCTGGATCAGTACGAGAAGAAGGCCGAATCACAGGATGGTGACAATGCGAGCCGCTTGCGCTACCCGCTGCGCCCGCTCAGCGTCAACGCCCCGCTGACTCACAAGAACCTGCTGATCGTGGTAGTCGACTCCCTGCGGGCCGACATGCTCAACAACATCAACATGCCCAATCTGCAGCGCTATGCGGATCAGCACCTCAACTTTGCCAACCACATGAGCGGCGGCAACGACGATGTGATGGGGATGTTCAGCCTGTTCTACGGCCTGCCGGGCCACTACTACGACGACATTCGCAACGACAAGACGCCGCCGGTGCTGTTCGACGAGATGCTGCGCCAGGACTACCAGTTCGGCCTGTTCGGCGCGCTGGAAGATGCCCAGAAGTACCGCCAAAGCATTCTCTCCGGCCTGCGCAAGCAGGTGTTCGTCTCCGAGCAGACCAACGACACCCAGCTCATCGGCGACTGGCAGCAGTGGCTTGCCAAGCGCTCGCCAGACCGACCCTGGTTCTCACTGGTCTATCTGTCGAGCCCGGGCGACTATCAGCTGCCGGCCAACGTGAAGGGGCCCTTCCAGCCGGAGCTCACCAAGTTCAACCCGGCCACCGCCTATCAGGCCGAGAATCTGGTGAAGCTGGAGAACCGCTACAAGAATGCGGTCTTCTATACCGACCAGTTGCTGGAACAGATGCTGGCCCAGCTGCAACAGCAGGGGCTTGGCGAGCAGACCATCGTCGTGGTCACCGCCAACCACGGTCAGGAGTTCAACGAGACCCAGAACAACAGCTGGGGCTATGGCACCAACTACTCGCCCTATCAGGTGCAGGTGCCGTTCGTGCTGGCCTGGCCGGGCAACGATAGCCTGCCGACAAGCCCGGTGAGCAGCCACCTGGATCTGGTGCCAACCCTGATGCAGAGCATGCTGGGAGTGCGCAATGCGCCACGGGACTACAGCATCGGCCGCAACCTGTTCGACACCAGCCCGCGCAACTGGCTGCTGGCGGGGGATCAGCGCGACTTTGCCATCTATCAGGGCAACACCATCACCCACTTCAACAAACAGGGTGACTTCGAGCTGCTGGAGCGAAACAGCTACCGTCCCATCAAGCACGGCACCCCCGACATGGGCGTCATGATCCAGGTGATGAACGAGCTGAACCGCTTCTATCGCGCCCCCTGATAACCGCCTCATGCCCCTTGAAAACCCGCTCTTGCAGCGGGTTTTTTATTGCCGTCTGCAACTGGGCATGACCTGAAAAGCTCCAAGCAGGCTCGTTGCCGCCCTCCCCCGTCGCATCCCCTGTCTACCCACCCAGCGCCCTGCAGGCGCAAACGTTGGCCCGCCTTGCTACTGACACATCAATCAAAAAATGCAGCCTGATCAGGATCATAAAAACAAAATGATAATGATTATCAATCGTTGATCTGATTGGACCTCTTTGCAATAATCCGCGGCCTTCAGGCTTAAATAATAATTATTCTCACAATGAAAACACTACTTCACTACTGGCCCATGCTGCTGTCCGGTACAGCGCTGGCTGCAGGCGATCCCGCCGGAATAGACACCTCCGGCACCACCCCGCCCAAGGCGCGCGAGACCATAGTCGTCAAGGGTCAGCGGGTCGAACAGAAACTGTCCGACATCTCGGGCTCCATCACCGTCATCACCGAAGAGGATCTGGAGCGCCAAATCGCCACCGAGCTCACCGACGTGTTCAAGAACGAACCCGGCGTCTCGGTGACCGGCTCGGCGGGCCGGCCGCAAAATATCACCATCCGTGGCATTGGCGGCAACCGGGTGCTGATCATCAAGGACGGGGTCCGGGTCAGCGACGGCTTCGGCGCCAACGACCTCAACGACAAGGTGGGCCGTTTCAGCTTCGATCTCGATGACGTCAAGCAGATCGAAGTGGCCAAAGGGGCCGGTTCCGCCCTGCACGGCTCTGACGCCATCGGCGGCACCGTGGTCATCACCACCAAGCAGCCGGAAGATTACCTGCAGGGGCAGGATGCCTACCTCAGCAGCAAGGTGCTGCACGATGGCAGCAGCGACAAGCAGAAACTGAGCGCCACCGGCGCCGCCCGCTGGGGCGAGAGCGCCCACCTGCTGCGCCTCTCCGGCTGGCAGGGGCACGAGACCGCCAACTACGACCGGAACCGCATTCCGGCGGATCTCGATGGCCTCAGCGCCTCCACCAGCTCCAGCCTGACCCTCAATGAACAGCATCTGCTGCGCGTTGAGTTCGACTACTTCGAAGATAACGCCAAGCGGGATCAGGGGCCGCACGAAATTCCCCAGCCCGACGGCAAGTGGCAGGTGCGCCAGTATCGCGAGAACGGAACCCAACGCTCTCAGGGCGGCAAGCTGAGCTGGGAGGCGCAGGATCTCGGCCACGCGCTGGCCGACCGCTTTACCTGGAACCTGCACGGCAACTACGCCAAGAACACTGCCAACAAGCGCAGCCTGCTGCAAAATGACGAGCTGAGCGGCTACCCCCGCTATCGCAGCGAACGTGAGCTGGCCACCTTCACCGAGCACCTGCTCGGCAGCGAGCTGGATATCCGCCGCGATCTGGTCACCGGTGCCATCAAGCACAAGCTGAGCTACGGCATCGAGCTGGAGCGCACCCGGCACGAGCGGCCAGTAGAAAAACTGATGCTGGAAGCCGGCATTCCCCAACCTAGCCAGTCCGCCCCCTTCAGCAGCGCCCGCACCGATCGGGCTGGCATCTGGCTGGGTGACGTGGCGACCCTGGGCCAATGGCAGTTCACCCCGACCCTGCGCATGGATCAGCAGTGGCTGAGCCCGCAGGACGGTCGGGGCGAGAGCAACCACAGTGGGCACCTTTCGCCAAGCCTGGCCACCAGCTACCGCTTCAACGAGCAGTGGCGCAGCTGGCTGAGCTACGCCAACGGTTTCAGCGCCCCCTCCTATGACAAGGTATACGGCAACATCCCCCACTACTTTGCCCTGCCGCCGTTCGAGATCATCGCCAACCCGAACCTCAAGGAGGAGACCAGTCACAGCTTCGAGTGGGGGGTGAGCGGCGAAGGGGATGAGTGGAGCATCAAGCCGGCCCTGTTCTACAACCGCTACTACAACTTCATCGACTGGCGTCAGGTGGGCTTTCGCCTGAATGACGGGATCATGCTGCGTCAATACCGCAACGTCGCCAAATCCGAAACCTGGGGTGCCGAGCTCGCCGCCAGCTACTGGCTGACCCAGCAGTGGGAGCTGGCCACCAAGCTGGGCTGGGTCGACGGCAAGACCAGCCAGGGCGAATCGCCGCGCAACCTCACCCCGCTTGAGGGCAACACCCGCCTCAGCTATCAGGCCAACGACTGGAGCCTGGGGCTGCAGGCCGACTACGCCACCGCCATGAGCCGGGTGCCCACCTGCGGCAACAGCCTGACCAAGCAGCAGGGTGAATGCATGAAAACCGCCGGCTGGCTCAGCTTCGCCCTGACCGCCGACTGGCAGATCACTGACGCCCTCAAGGCCAACCTCAAGCTCGATAACCTGCTCGACACCCGCTACACCCGCTATCAGGACGTCGCCGGGCAGGAAGCGGGCACGGATGAGGGCCTCTATACCCAGACCGGCCGCTCCCTGAGCGCCAGCCTGCGCTACACCTTTGTGGGGCTCTGATGCACGCACTCTTGATGCTGGCCAGCCTGCTGGCCAATCCGGCGCCCGCCCAGTCTGCTGCCATTGCGACAGCCGGCACCCCGAGCCAGGCCATCGCCACATCGGCGTCGCTCGCGGCCCCGCTTATCCCTCACCGCCCGCTGCCGATGCAGGGGGAGAGGGCCCGGCTCGATCCCTATGGCGGCTGGCGCGACGACAGCCGCCAGGATCCCGCCCTGCTGGCCCTGCTGGGCGAGCAAAACCGCTGGACCGAGCAGCAGCTCGCCGGCCAGCGGCCGCTGGAGCAGGCTCTGCAGGCCGAGTGGCAGGCGCAAGCACGCGGTGAACCCATGCCACAAGAGTGGCTGAGCGAGGCGGACAGCCAGTGGCGGATGGAAGCCGACGGCAGCCTGTGGCAGCGAGACAGCGAACAGGCTGAGCCCCGCCAACGGCTGGCGGCCCGCCAGCCGGCCAGCGGCTACTACGAGCTCGCCAGCTGGGCCCTGCACCCGAACGGGCGCTGGCTGGCCCTGGCCGAAGATCTGCAGGGGGATCGGGATTACCGCATCACCCTGCTCGACCTGGCCGACGGCAAGCCCCTGGCCACCCTGACGCACCGGGCCAGCGATCTGCTCTGGAGCCTGGATGGCAAGACCCTCTACACCCTAGCCAACGAACCTCGCACCCTGCGCCCGTGGCAGCTGTGGGCCTGGCGCGATGGCAAGGAGCTGCAAATCCACCAGGAGGCGGATCCCGCCTGGCTGCTCAGCCTCTATCGCACCACGGATCGGCGCCACCTGCTGCTGCAGAGCAACAACCACGACAGCGCCGAGCAATACCTGCTGGACGAGGGAAAACCTGCCCTGCTCAAGGCCCGTCAGGCTGGCCTCGAGTACTACCTGGATACCCAGGGGGAGCGGGTGCTGCTCAAGAGCAACCGGGACGGTGCCCTCGGCCTCTATCAGGTGGCCGACCTGAGCCAGGTGGCCAAGGGAGAGTGGCAGCTGCTCTGGTCTGGCGAGCAGAGAAGCCTCGAGAAGTGGCGCCTGTTTGCCGACTACACGGTGCTGCAGTATCGCCATCACGGGGATGACTGGCTCGATGTGCTGGATGGCCGCGGCCGGCTCAGCCATCGCCTGCTGCTGACCGAGGGGGCCGGCACGGCCTGGATCCAGGGCGCCCACGACCCCGCCAGCGGGCAGATCCTGATCCGTCGCCAGGGCATGGCTGAGCCGCCGCACCAGCGCCTGCTCGATCTCGCCAGCGGCCGCTGGCTGCCAGACGCCCGGGCCGCCCTCCCCTCCCCCTACCAGAGCGAGCGCCGCTGGGTGGTGGGCAAGGATGGCGTCAAGGTGCCGGTCTCCCTGGTGTGGCGCAAGGACATCCACACCCCTAAGGCGCTGCTGCTCTACGGCTATGGCGCCTATGGCACCCCCATGCGCCCCTACTACCAGCCGCAGGTGCTGAGCCTGCTGGATCGCGGCTTCGTCTACGCCATCGCCCACGTGCGCGGCGGCGGCATGCTGGGGGATGCTTGGTATCTGGCGGGACGCGGCCGCCACAAGCAGCACAGCGTGGACGACTTCCTGACCGTGGCCGCTGCGCTGGCCCGGGATCCCGCCATCGATCCCACCCGGCTGTTTGCCATGGGCGGCAGCGCCGGCGGCCTGCTGGTGGCAGCGGCCCTCAACCAGGCACCGACCCGCTTCGCCGGGGCCGTGCTGCAGGTGCCCTTTGTCGATCTCATCGGCACCATGAGCGATCCCGAACTGCCGCTCACCCGCCAGGAGTACGCCGAGTGGGGTAACCCGGCCATTACCGCCGATTACGCCGCCATGCGCCGCCTGAGCCCTTACGACAACCTGCATGCAGCCCCCTATCCCCCCGTCTATGTGACGGCCGGGCTGCACGACAGTCAGGTGCCCTATTGGGAGCCGCTCAAGTGGGTGGCCCGCCTGCGGGAACACAGCACGGGAGCGGGCCCCTATCTGCTCAGCACGGCCCTCGACGGCGGCCACCGCACCAGCCCGGGCAACGCGCGCCAGCAGGCGGCCCGCGAGTACGCCTTCCTGCTCACCCTGGCGGGCGCCCGCCGGTGATCCCTTTTCTCATTTTTGTGTTGGAGTAAACCATGAAACCCTCTTCCCTGGCCCTCTGGCTGGCGACAACCCTGCTCTCCCAGCCGCTGCTGGCGGCCGAGCTGCAGTTTGTCGATGAACAACCGCTGACCACCACGCCCCAGAAGTGGCTCGAACAGCGCCTTGGCGTAAGCCTGACTCCCGACTACGAGCGGGCCAGCCTGCTCGGCCATCACTACAGCTTCCGCCAGCTGGTCAACGGCCTGCCAGTGGCCACCATTCAAGCCGCCGTCAGCGTCGATTCGACCGGCAAGCCCTGGCGCATCTATCACAACAGCCGGCCGCTGCAGAGCAGCGAACCCGGCTGCGACGCCACCGGCAATCTGGAACCCCTGCTGGAGCAGCTGCGCGATGGCGGCAGCGACATCGACACCCTTGGTCCGGTTGAAGCCTGGTACTGGCGCGACGGTGACACCCTGGTGCCGGCCCTGCGCCAACGGGTACGCGAGCATCAGGCGGGCAACGCCAAGGCCAGCTATGTGCAGCTCTTCGCCAGCTGTGACGGCAGCCGCGAGCTCGGTCGCTGGATGGATGCGGCCACCACTCAGGCCAGCCGCGTCGCCGACGCCGGCGACACCCAGCTGGAGGCTCGGGTATTCGATCCGGATCCCCGTACCCAGCTGCGCGACGCCAGCCTGGTCTGGCACGAAGCCCTGCAACTGGCGGACGCCGCCTATCAGGACAAGGTGCCGTTGCCGGTCACCCTGGCGGGTGGACGCTATCTGCTGAGTGGCCCCCACGCCCGGGTGGTGGATGCCATGGAACCGAACACAGCTCCCTTCAGCGCCGACAGCCCGCAGGCGTTTCGCCTCACCCGCGATGATCGTGGCTTTGCCGACATCAACGCCTACTACCACCTGGATCTGGCCCAGCGCCACCTCAAGCACCTCGGCTTTACCGATCTCATTCCGGGGGCGCTCGACATCGACACCGAGGCCGGCTATCAGGACAACTCCCTCTACGATCCGTTCGAGCGCCGGCTGGAGCTGGGTCGCAGTGGCGTGCCCGATGCCGAGGATCCCATGGTGATCTGGCACGAGTTCGGCCATGCGGTGCAGCACCACATAGTGCCGGATCTGGGGGACGAGGCGGACTGGGGCGCCATCGGCGAGGGCTTCAGCGACTACCTGGCTGCCAGCCACCGCCAGCGCAGCGAAGCCGGCCCGTCATTTCGAACCCGCCATGGTGTTCAACTGGGATGCCCGCTTCACCGACCGAACTCCGCGTCAGCTGGACGATCTGCGCGCCCGCTACCACCCGGATTACAACTACCCGGCCCACCGCACCATCAACGGCAGCAATGGCGACCAGCTATGGGGCACCCCGCTGTTCCAGGCGCTGCTGGCCGCGGTCGCCGAGCAGGGCGAAGGGGCGCGGGACGAGTTTGATCGCCTGATCATCGAGTCCCACTTCGGTCTCGGCCCGGCCATCCGCATGCCGCAACTGGCCCGCATCACGGTGGATACCGCCGCCCGGCTCTACCCGGCGCGCCCCTATGCCAGGCTGCTGGAGCAGGCGTTTCGCCAGCACGGCCTGTTGCAGGCACCGGTCAATGTGGGTCTGAGTGATGGCAGCGTCATCGAGCTGGGGCAGCGCCAGTCGGTGCAGCTGACCCTCACCAACCAGGGCAAGGCGCCGGTGACCCTCAATGAGCTGGCCCTCACTCTGTCAACCGGGTTGCAGGCCGATCCTTACAGCTGGCAACCGGCGACCCTCGCGGCGGGTGCCAGCATGACCACCACCCTGCGCCTGCTGGCCCAGAGCCCGCTCGCCTGTGGCGACGAGGTGGAGCTGCCGGTCAGTCTGACCATGAGCGGCACCAGTCCGACCGAGCGCCAGTGGCAGCAGTCGCTGACCCTGCCCATCGGCGCCCCCATCGTCAGCCGTGCCAGCGGCCAGCCGCTCACCCTGAACGATGCCATGAGCGACGAGGTACGTGGCCTCAGTGAAACCAGCCTGCTGATAGAGAGCAGCGAGGCCAGGGTGAGTGACCGGCTGCAGCTGAACCTGGATCTGCAACACCCGGCGCTCGATGAGCTGGAGATCTGGCTCAACTCCCCCTCCGGCACCCGCATCCAGATCTGGAACAAGGGCTACAGCCCATTGCCGCGCCTTAAAGGAGTATTCCCCACCGAGCTACTGCCTCTGCAGCCCTTCAGCGCGCTGGAAGGGGAGCCGCTGGCCGGTCGCTGGACCCTGGAGATAGTGGACAGCAAGCCAGGCAATCGGGGCCGCATCAACGGCTGGAGCATCAGCCAGCGCACCGGAGCCCAGTGCAGCAAGCCGGTCACACCGCCCGATGACGGCATCATCCACTTCCAGGTGGACGACGGCAGCGGCGGCGGGGCAGCCAATCTGCTCTGGTTGCTGCCGCTGACGCTCTGGCGCCGCCTGCGCCAGCGCACCTGAATCCACCCCATCCATATATAAGAAGAGGGGGCCAAGGCCCCCTTGCCCAAGGACAAGAGATGACACCACATTACTCCCGCCTGGCCTGCCTGCTGGCCCCCCTGCTCACCGCCTGTGGCGGTGGCGGCTCGGACGAGGCGCCGCTGGCGGCCCCCGACTACAGCCTGACCGTGACCCTGCCCGAAGCCGGCACCCTGTGCGTCAACCTCAACCAGAATGCATCTTGTGATGCGGGGGAGCCCAGTGTCAGCGGCGCGGCCGGTACTCACCGGTTGAGCGGCAGCGCCCCGGCCCTGTTGACCAGTACCTTGCTGTTCTTGCCAAGCAACCCGGCCGCCCCCGTGCTGCTGCACCCCGCCGCCCAGCTCGACGGCCAGCATCTGACCCCCAGCCCGCTCAGCACCCTGCTGCAATACCGCATCGCCGAGGGGCAGCCCCCGAGGCAAGCCCTCGACCAGCTGCTGAGTGCGCTGGCGCTGCTGCAACCGGGCCAGGAGCTGGCCGCCCTGTCGCAGCTGAGCGACTTCAACCTGGCGCTGGGCCAGCTGTTGCAGGCGATCGTCGAGACCGATCTACAGGCGCAGGAGGGCTTCTCGACCGCCACCCTGCATATGCTGGTGTGGCCGGCCATCGACAGCCTGCTGCCCGAGCTGGTCAGCCACTTTGCCCTGCACGGCGAGCTGGCCAGCCAGCAAGCAGACGTCCGCGCACGGCTGCAGCAACAGCATTCCCATCCGCTGATCACCGGCAGCGGCGTCACCACCTACACGGACGGGGTCGACTACCTGCTCACCCAGGAGCCCGCCGACCACCCGGGACAGGAAGCCAGCCTCAACAAGGCGCCGCTGCGCTATCGCAAGCTCGACGGCCAAGGGCAGCCGCTGGCCGATGACGCCCCCGCCTGGGAGTGCGTGGAAGATCTCAACACCGGCCTGGTCTGGGAGAAGAAGCTCGATGATCCCGCCAGCCCGCGCGATCTGCACCGCACCTTCGCCTGGGAGCTTGGTGACTATCACCCCACTCAGGAGGAACGTGACTACGCCTGCCCCGAGGGCGAGGCCATCTGCACCACGGAGCAGTACCGCCAGTGGCTCAACGCCCAACAGCTGTGCGGCATCACCAGCTGGCGCATGCCCCACTCGCGCGAGCTGATGAGCCTGCAGCACTACGGCTCCCTCTCCCGCCAGGACGACCAGCCGGTGAGCATGGACGTGCGCTACTTCCCCGATGTCGGCACCAATCCCACCATGGTGTTCAACGGCTACTACTGGAGCCAGACCCTGACCCCGTCGCGCCGGCTGGAGAGCGCCCCCATCAGCGCCATTGCCCATATTTTCCTTGGCGATGACGCAGGCACCGACTACGCCACCCCAGTTCAAAACAGCAATGATGCCAACGGTCTGCAACTGCGGCTGGTGGCGGAGGTAACCCGATGAACCGCTTGATGTTGACCCTGCTGCTGATCCTTGGCAGCCCCCTCGCCCTGGCCACCGCCATCTGTGATGACAGCATGCCCAGAACCAGCCCCACAGCCCGCTTCATCGACCGCGGCAACGGCACCGTCACGGATCGATCCACCGGCCTGACCTGGATGCGCTGCCAGCTCGGCCAGACCTGGCGCAACCAGAGCTGCAGCGGCGAACCGACCCGGCTTTACTGGCAGCAGGCCCTGCTGACCGCCGAGCGGATCCGCACCGAGCCGAGCCATGCCCTCTATAACTTCGGCGGCCACGGCGGTTGGCGCCTGCCCACCATCAAGGAGCTGGCCAGCGTGCTTGAGTCCGCCTGCTACAAGCCGGCACTCAACGAAACCATCTTCCCCCGTGCCATGGCCGGTGAAGGAAAAGAGGTGACCGACGGCTACGTCTATCTCTGGTCCTCGACCCCGGTACCGGCCAGCAAGGGGGTTGCCTATCTGGATATCACCAGCGGCGCCGTCGGCATGCGGGCGCCCGGCGCCTGGGCCAAGCAGGTGTTGCTGGTGCGCTGATGAAGCCGGGTGGCCAGGGGATCCTGATGAACACAGGATCCCGACTGGCCACCCGCATTTGGCACCCGGCCTGCCGCTTAGCCTCTCTTCCGTCCTGTCAGAAAATAGCCAGAACACGTCATTGTGTGCCGGATCTGCGTCATTTTACGCAGTTTTTACGTAGCAGATCGCTGGCATGAAACGGGCAGAGCGGTTAGTCTAGCGGCGTTGAACCAACCCCATGAGGTACAGATGAAAACCGTATTGCGTTTTAGCCTGCTGGGCGCCTTGTTGCTGGGTGGCCATGCCTTCGCCGCCGAACCGAAAAAATTTGATATCAGCATGTTCCCGGCCGCCGAAGTGAACCAGGAACGTGTGGTGATCCGCCTGCCGGAAGTCGAGAACGAAGCCGACATGATGGTCGAGCTGCAGGTCGGCAAAAAAATGATGGTCGATTGCAATGTGCCGCGCTTTGCCGGCAACCTGGAACAGCACAGCGTCAAAGGCTGGGGCTACAACTACCTGATGCTCGGCAAGGTGTCCGATCCCATCAGCACCCTGATGGCCTGCCCGGATGGCCAGAAGAAAGAGACCTTCGTCCAGATCTACGGTCAGGGCTTCTTCGTGAACTACAACTCCAAGCTGCCATTCGTGCTCTACGTACCGCAGGAGTATGAAGTGCGCTACCGTCTGTGGCGTGCCGACACCCTGGCTCAGCCAGCCATGATAGAGTAAGTCTCCATCGAGACCAAACCTCCCGTTTTGGTTCATGAATACAACAAAATAGAGCGCCGAATGGCGCTTTATTTTTGGCCAAATGTCGTCTGACCAGAGCCTCCAACCTTTACAGAACCTGACATAACTCCGCTTTTTTTCTCACTTTTTTGCACTTAACCCCGGCTCAGACCCACTGGATCATGGCTAAACCGCTTTCGATTAAAGATATTTATCCATATAGTGAAAAAATTGATTTTGCACTCTGCGACGGCCTGATGATACTTGCCCGCAAAGGTCAAACTAACCAGAAAAAGAGCACTATGAGCTTCGAATCAGACAAGCGTTTCAACGACTTCAAACATTTTCCCCGTGGCCTGCGTCGCAGTGGCGAATTCACTGTGGCCGAAGCGGACAGTCTGGAAAAATACGGCACCGCCATGCTCGCGCTCTATCAGGGCAACCTGGCCCCGCGCGATGACGTAGAAAGCGCCTTTATCGAACAGGTCAAATCCGGCGCCGCCGGCAGCAACCCCCACGCCAAGGTATGGTTCAAGTATCTGAAGGTGATCGGTCCCAAGCGCGTGCACCGTCTGTGCACCGTCGCCGGCGGTGCCAACGAGGAGACCGGCGGTGGCGGCTTTGAAGGTGGCAGCGGTGGTGGCAGCGACGAGTCCATCGATTAATGGATACCGAACTGCTTCGGACGTTTATCGAGGTCAGCAAGACCCGGCACTTCGGCCGGGCAGCTGAAAATCTCTACCTGACCCAGTCGGCGGTGAGCTTTCGGATCCGCCAGCTCGAACAGCAACTCGGGGTCAGTCTGTTTGCCCGCCATCGCAACAACATCCGCCTGACCGCCTCCGGTGAGCGTCTGCTGCCCTACGCAGACGCCATCTTGCATACCCTGGGCCGCGCCAAGCAGGATGTGGCCCTCTCCCCCGGTTTCAGCCAGCAACTCGCCATCGGCGCCCCCGCCGTGTTCTGGGAGCTCGACTTCAATGACTGGCTCAACCATGTCTATGCCCTGGCCCCTGGCCTCGCGGTGCGGCTCGAAACCGCCTCCCGCGAGCACCTGTGCCGCCAGTTGCTGGAGCGCTCCCTCGATCTCGCCCTGCTCTCCGAGCCGACCAAGATCGACGAGATTGCCCTGCACCCCATCGGCGAGCTGGTGTTCGAGCTGGTGAGCCGGGATGCCGCCGCCAACGCCGACAGCCTGATGCAGATGCCGCACATTCATCTGGATTGGGGCACCAGCTTTGAGCCCCAGCCCAGCCGGCTGCAGAGCCTGCAAAAGACCCCGGTGCTGCACTCTAGCTCCGCCAACATGGCGCTGCAGTTCGTGCTGGCCAACGGTGGCGCCGCCTACCTGCCACGGCGCATGGTGAGCCCCTTCCTCGAGCAAGGGCGCCTGCACCTGGTGGAAGGCGCCCAGGCCTTGAGCCGTCCGCTCTACCTCGCCTATCTGGAAAAATCCGATCGCCGGGAGCTGATCGATCAGTTGCTGACCCTGCCGCTGGGCTGGGATGGCGCCGATCTGCGCTTGCCGCAGCCGGAATAAAGGCGCCGCAGCGCACAAGAGGGAGTGCAAAAGCAAAAGGGGCCGACAGGCCCCTTTTGCTTTTCGTAATCGTCAGCCGTGATGGCGACGATCGTTGGCCTGCGCCAGCAGGGTGCGACTCTCGCGCAGGAACTCGTCCGCCCGCTCGCCGAAGAAGCCGGAGACCTGGCTGAAGGCCTCGATGAAGCCCTCCCGGTCCCCTCGCTCCAGCAGACCCAGCACCTCGCCGAAGTTCTGGTAGTAGCGACGGATCATCGCCAGATTCTGCGGCGACGACAGTATGATGTCGGCGTAGAGGTGGGGATCCTGGGCGAACAGCCGTCCCACCATGGCCAGTTCCAGCCGGTAGATAGGGGAGCTCAACGCCAGCAGGCGATCGATGTTGGCCTGCTCGCGGGAGAGGTGCCAGCCGTAGGCGAAGGTGGCGAAGTGGCGCAGCGCCTGGATAAAGGTCATCGCCTCGTCGTGGGCCTTGGCCTCCACCTGCTGCAAACGCGCCCCCCAGATGGTCATCTGCTCCAGCAGCCACTGGCTGGCGGCGGGCTCGCGCCCCTGACAGCAAACGATCACCTGCTTGGCGAGGCTCGCCACATCCGGCCCGAACATGGGGTGCAGCCCCAGCACCGGCCCCTGGTGTACCGCCAGCATATGGGCAAGCGGTTCACTCTTGACGCTGGTGACGTCCACCAGCAGGCAGTCCGCTGGCAGGTTGCCGAGCCGGTCGATCACCTCGCAGGTGACGTCGATGGGCACCGCAACCATCACCAGCCCGGCGCCGTGCAGGATCTCGTCGGCGCGCGGCCAGTCGGCCTGACCCAGGGTCTCGACCCGGTAGCCCGAGAGACTGAACAGGTTGCCGAACAGTCGACCAAGCTGCCCCTCGCCACCGATGATCACCACCTTGCCGAGCTCAGGCTTCATGCACTTGAAGTGATGCTCCTTGTCGCTGGCGGACTCCAGAATATAGGATTCGCGCATCACCCGGCGCAGCACATCTTCGATAAGATCTCCCGGCACCCCCAGTGCCTCGGCCTCGGTGCGGCGGCGGGCTAGCATGTTCGCCTCCCGATCCGGCGCATAGATGGGCAGGCCGTGCCGGCTCTTCACTTCCCCCACTTCCCTCACCAGGGCGAGACGGTCAGCCAGCAGATCAATTAGCTGCTTGTCCACCACATCGATTTTGTCCCTGAGGGCATTCAACTCTTTAGCCATATCCGGTCCCTGCGGCGCCGCCCGCAGCGACGCCCTGTGATTCAAGAGGCAACGAGGTGCCACCGCCTCGGCCGGTGACACCTCGATGGTTCAATCAGTGCTGACAAGATACCACGGCTTATGCCTTGGTTCTGGCCAAAAGTGGTGCCGCCAGCTGGCTGTGGCAGCGGGCCAGCAGCGCATCCGTGGTCTCCCAGTCGATGCAGGCATCGGTGATGGAAACGCCGTAGCGCATCTCGCACTTGGGCTGCTCGCTCGACTGATTGCCTTCGAACAGGTTGGATTCGAGCATCACCCCGATGATGGAGCGGTTGCCCTCCTGGATCTGGTGGATCACGTTGTCCGCCACCTTGGGCTGCAGGCGGTGATCCTTGCTGGAGTTGCCGTGGCTGCAATCCACTACCAGGCCGGGCAGCAGGCCCGCCTTCTCCAGCGCCTCTTCCGCCAGCGACACATTGACCGAGTCGTAGTTCGGGTGCTTGCCGCCGCGCAGGATCACGTGGCCATCCGGGTTGCCCTGGGTCTGCAGCAACGCGACCTGACCCTGCTGGTTGATCCCCATGAAGGCGTGGGGGCTGGAGGCCGCCTGCAGCGCATTGATGGCGGTGCCCAGGTTGCCGTCGGTGCCGTTCTTGAAGCCGACCGGCATGGAGAGGCCGGAGGCCATCTCCCTGTGGGTCTGGGATTCGGTGGTACGGGCACCGATCGCCGACCAGGAGAAGAGCTCTGCCAGGTATTGCGGGCTGATGGGGTCGAGCGCCTCGGTGGCCAGCGGCAACTCCAGCTCGGCCAGCCAGCAGAGCAGCTCGCGGGCGCGGTGCAGCCCCAGCTCCACGTCGAAGGTGCCGTCCAGGTTCGGATCGTTGATAAAGCCCTTCCAGCCGACCGTGGTGCGCGGCTTCTCAAAATAGACCCGCATGACAATGTAGAGAGAGTCCTGATAGGCGTCATGCAGCGCTTTGAGTCTGGTTGCGTACTCTTTGGCGGCGTCCATGTCGTGGATGGAGCAGGGACCACAGATCACCAGCAAGCGGTGATCGCGACGGTGGATGATGTCGGCGATGGTATTGCGGGCCCCTTGCACGAAGGCCAGCGCGCGATCGGAGATGGGCAGTTTCTCCTTGAGCTGGGCAGGCGTGATCATCACTTGTTCGGACTGGATATGGATGTTGTTCAGGGGATCTCTTTGCATGTTCTCATTCTCTCTACTGTTTCAAGCCAATTGCGCTGACTGTTCATTTTTATTTACACAAGTCAGCACTTTGTTACGCAACCGCCCTCACCTTACCAATTAAAAACAAACAATCAAGTGAAACCAGTGGATTTATTCGCTGACAGATGGATAAATGACCACAAAAGAGACCCTTTCGGCCAGAAAGTAGCGATCCGCACATGCTCCACACACCAAAATCGTAAACATATGATTACACTCATTCTGTTTTCTCTTGCCAACTAGCATAAAAAAGCGGGGCACCTGGCCCCGCTTGCATTCCCGTGTTGCTCTTCTTTTATTATTTGCCGTGAGCCTTGATCACCTCGACCGCCTTGTCGGGGAAGTCACTGAATACCCCGTCCACATCGGCCTGATAGAGGAAGATGTTGAGCAGGTCGGTGAAGTCTTTCGCATAGGCCGGGATCTGGCCCTCATCCTGACGGAAGGTATAAGGATGCACTTTGAGGCCGGCCGCGTGGGCCTCTTTTACCATGTCAGTGAAGGTCGGTTTGCCCAGGGTACCCGGCTCCGGCACTATCATCGGCTTCCAGGGGCCGATCCCCTCGGCATAACCGGCGATCTCCTTCATGGCGCCCGGCTTGAACATCCAGTCATAGCTGTAGGGGGTCGCCTTGCCCTTGGCGTCATAGACCATGGTCTCGTTCCAGTCGGTCTCGGCCATCAGCTGCACCAGCTTCAAGTCCATACCCATGGCGGGCATCAGCTCGCTGTTGATGCGCTTGAGCTCGTTGGTATCGAAACACTGCAGATAGACCTTGTCGTTCTTGCTGGTGTAACCGTACTCCTTCAGTACCTTGAGCACCGCCTTGGAGATGTCCTTGCCCTCGTGGCGGAACAGCCAGGGGGCTTTTATCTCCGGGTAGATACCGATGTTCTTGCCGGTGCTCTTGTTGAGCCCCTGGATCATCTCGATCTCTTCCTGGAAGGTATGGATCTTGAAGCTCGACTTCCACAGCGGGAAGCGGGCCGGGTAGACCGGCACCTGCTTGCCCTCCACCAGCTGGAACGGCTCGGTCATGCGCAGGGAGCGCACCTCGTCCAGGGTGAAATCCACCACATAGTAGCGACCATCCGGGCGGGCCCGGCCGGGGAAGCGCTCGGCCACATCGGTGATGCCATCGAGGAAGTGATCGTGCATCACCACCAGCTGGTCATCCTTGGTCATCACCAGATCCTGCTCCAGATAGTCGGCCCCCATGCCATAGGCCAATGCCTTGGACTCCAGGGTGTGCTCGGGCAGGTAGCCGGAGGCCCCCCGGTGAGCGATCACTATCTTGCCTTCATCGGCCGCCAGGGTGGGCAATGCCAGGGCGGCCCCCAGACCAAGGGCAAGCAGGGAGAGAGTGTGTTTTTTCATGCGCGGTGCTCTTTGTTATTGTTTATGGGATGTAGGTTATTGTTATAACAGAGGTTTATTGCATTTTTACGGCGGGCGGCCAGGGCCGCCCACCGGGGGTGATCAGCAGGCTTCGGGCAGGGCGTGGTGGTGTTCGCTGAGCCAGGCAGCCAGTTGCTGCTGCTCGGCTTCGGACAGACGCAGCCCCAGCTTGCTGCGGCGCCACAGAATGTCTTCCAGGCTGCAGGCCCACTCCCGTTCGATAAGGTAGCGCACTTCCGCCTCATACAAGCCGGCCCCAAAATGCTGGCCACGATCCTGATGCAGCCAGAGACGGGCATGGGCGCCATAGGCCTCGGCAATGCGCAGGGCACTGCGATCATCGAGCCAGTCAAATTCCAGCGCAAAGGCGCGCGCCAGCTCGCGCACCGAGCAGTCGAACTCGCCACCGGGCAGCCGGCTGTTGGCGGTCCAGTCATCCCCCATCTGGCTGAACCAGGGCTTGAGCTTGTTGCAGGCAGCCTGGGCCAGCTTGCGATAAGTGGTGAGCTTGCCGCCAAACACTGACAGCAGCGGCGCACCGTCGGATTCACCGGAGAGCTCCAGGGTGTAGTCGCGGGTCACCGCCTGCGGCGAGTCGGACTCGTCATCGCACAGCGGGCGCACCCCGGCGTAGGTCCAGATCACGTCTTTGGGGGCGATCTGACGGGTGAAGTGGGCGTTGACCACCTTGCACAGGTAGTTGATCTCGGCGTCGCTGATCTTGGCTTCACGCGGGCTGCCCTTGTGCTCCACGTCCGTGGTGCCGATCAGCGAGTAGTCCTGCTGATAAGGGATGACGAAGACGATGCGGTTGTCCTCGTTTTGCAGGATGTAGGCCTCTTCGCGCTCATGGATGCGCGGCACTATCATGTGGCTGCCCTTGATGAGGCGAATGCCGCGCGGAGATTTCTCGTGCAGGCTCTCGTCATAGAAGGTCTTGACCCAGGGGCCGGCCGCATTGACCAGACCGCGGCAGGTGACGTTGAACTGCTCGCCCCCTTCCCGCTCCAGCGTCAGGGTCCAGTGTTTGGAGCCGCGCACCGCCTTCACGCAGCGAGTGCGGGTCTGCACGTCGGCGCCCTTGTCGCGCGCCATCATGGCATTGAGCACCACCAAGCGGGCATCGTCGACCCAGGCGTCGGAATACTCGAACCCCTTGCTGATGCCGGCGGTGAGGCCATCCTGCGGCAGGAAGCGCACGCCGCAGCTGCCCTTGAGCTTGTCGCGCTTGGCCAGGTTGTCATAGAGGAACAGGCCAGCGCGGATCATCCAGGCCGGGCGCAGGTGCGGACGATGAGGCAGACGAAAACGCATGGGACGGGCGATGTGAGGGGCCATGCCGAGCAGCACCTCCCGCTCCGCCAGCGCCTCTTTCACCAGCCGGAATTCGTAGTGTTCGAGGTAGCGCAGGCCGCCGTGGATCAGCTTGCTGGAGTTGGAAGAGGTGGCAGAGGCGAGATCGCGTGCCTCGAACAGGGCAACCTTCAGACCCCGCCCCGCTGCATCAGCCGCAATGCCTACCCCGTTGATGCCGCCGCCGACGACGACCAGATCATAATGTTCGCTCATGTTCACCTACTTTCTTATTTTGACCTTGCGAAACCGTCGCAATGTTTGATTTCGCTCATATTAGAGCATGAAAAAATGATAAACGAACATTTTATGGAGAAAATGTGATCGCGATTGTTTTGGCAATGCTAAAAATGCTGCCGGTCGGTGATAAAGCGGCGCCGCCTGGGGAAAACGGGGGCAAGGCTGTGAGCGAGATCGCGCTTTTGGGGACATCAACACGACATTGGCGGTGGGATGAGGGCGGGCAGAAACGCGGGAAGGCTGAAAACGAAGCGGCCGCCCGATGGCGGCCTGGTGCTGGAACGGGTTAACGGCAACTCAGCAGATGTGGCACTCGATCTGATGCTGGGACATCAACCGCATCAGCTTCTCCGGCGGCTCCTGATCGGTGAACAGGGCGTGGATCTGGCTGAGGTTGCCGAGGTTGACCATGGCGTTGCGACCAAACTTGGTATGGTCGGCGGCCAGGAACACCTGGCGGGAGTGGGCGATGATGGCCTGGGCAATCTTCACCTCGTGGTAGTCGAAGTCGAGCAATGAGCCGTCGCTGTCGATGCCCGAGATGCCGATGACGCCGTAGTCCATGCGAAATTGGCCGATGAAGTCGCGGGTCGCCTCCCCCACGATGCCGCCGTCCCGGTTGCGAATTTCGCCGCCGGCGATGATGACGGTGAAGTCATCCTTGGCGGTGAGGATGCTGGCCACGTTGAGGTTGTTGGTGACGATGCGCAGCTCCCGGTGATCGAGCAGGGCGCGGGCGATGGCTTCGGTGGTGGTGCCGATATCGATGAACAGCGATGAACCGTCGGGAATATTGGCGGCCACTTCACGGGCGATACGCTCTTTCTCCTTGAGCTGCATCACCTTGCGGGCGCTGTAGGCGGTGTTGACGGTACTCGAATGCAGGGAGGCCCCGCCATGATGGCGCCGGATCTTGTTCTGCTCGGCGAGATCGTTGAGATCCCGGCGAATGGTCTGGGGGCTGACGTCAAAGTGGGTCACCAGATCCTCGGTCGAGACAAAGCCCTGCCGCGTCAGGACGTCCAGGATCTCCAGATGTCGTTGGGTTTGCTTCACGCTTGAACTCCGATGATGAGACGAAAAAAGGCCCCGGCAGATGCGGGGCCTTGGGGAGTTTACCTGATCCCTTTTCCAATCGATAAGGGCAGGATCACGTTTTATGCCTTATGGGCAGCCGCTTTGGCGGCAATCGACTGGTTCTCGTGCTTGAGGGTCATCGCCAGCAGGATGATGGAGAGCACGCAGGAGGCGGTCAGCACCATGAAGCCGCCATCCCAGCCGAAGTGGTCAACGGTGTAGCCCAGCATGGCGTTGGCCGCGACCGCGCCACCCAGATAACCGAACAGACCGGTGAAGCCTGCCGCAGTACCGGCGGCCTTCTTCGGCGCCAGCTCCAGGGCATAGAGGCCGATCAGCATGACGGGGCCGTAGATCAGGAAGCCGATGGCCACCAGCGCCATCATGTCGACGGTCGGGTTGCCGGCCGGGTTGAACCAGTAGACCAGCACGGCCAGGGTCACCAGCACCATGAACAGGATGCCGGCCGGCGCACGGCGGCCCTGGAACATCTTGTCAGAGATCCAGCCGCACAGCAGGGTGCCCGGAATACCCGCCCACTCGTACAGGAAGTACGCCCAGGAGGAGTTGTCGACGCTGAAATCCTTGGCCTCTTTCAGGTAGGTCGGCGCCCAGTCCAGCACACCGTAACGGATGAGGTAAACGAAGGCGTTGGCTATGGCGATGTACCACAGCAGCTTGTTGTGCAGCACGTACTTGACGAAGATCTCCTTGGCGGAAAACTCCTGCTCGTGGCTTTCGTTGTAGTCCTTCGGATAGTCGTTCTTGTGCTCCTCGATGGGAGGCAGACCCACGGATTGCGGGGTGTCACGCATCACGAAGAAGGCGATCACCGCGATGGCGGCGGCGGCAGCAGCCGGCACATAGAAGGCACTGCGCCAGTCGTTGAACCAGCCCATCCCCAGAATGAACAGCGGGCCTATCATGCCGCCACCCACGTTGTGGGCCACGTTCCAGACCGCGACCACTTCGCCGCGCTCCTTCTGTGACCACCAGTGCACCATGGTGCGACCGCAGGGCGGCCAGCCCATGCCCTGTGCCCAGCCGTTCAGGAACAACAGCACGAACATGATGGCGATGCTGGAGGTGGCCCAGTGCATGGTCCCCATCATGAACATGATGCCGGCCGACAGCAGCAGACCGGCGGAGAGGAAGTAGCGGGCGTTGGAGCGGTCCGACACGTTCCCCATCAGGAACTTGGAGAGACCGTAGGCGATGGAGACGCCGGACAGCGCCAGACCCAGATCACCGCGGGAGAAGCCCTGTTCGATCAGATAGGGCATCGCCAGACTGAAGTTTTTCCGTACCAGGTAGTAACCGGCATAACCGAAGAAGATCCCGAAAAACACCTGCCAACGCATGCGTTTGTAGAAGGGGTCGACCTTGTCGGCCGGAAGCCTGTCTATGTGTGGTGCAGGCCTGAAGAGACTAAGCATGTTCTGCTTCCTTATTGTTGTTGTGGGCGGTTGAGGGTGCCCTGTCCATGCTGACCAATCAGATGAGTCCTGATTCGAAAGCGAGCCTATTGTGCTCACATGTGAACATTTAATCTGTGATGGAGGCTGAAATATTGCAGTTTTATTACAAAAGAAAGTGTCAAATGAGCAATCACTCATCAGCCGCAATCCCTTGTGTAGCAAGGCTTTTGGCTACCCACTAAGTGGTATAACCACTGTATCAACTTGCTTTCCGTCACATTTTCTTAGCAATGAGTGGGATCTTGTCCACATTTCCTGCGGGGAGGGAGTGGTGAATGGGCGATTTAGGTTTATTTTCTCTCTCGTCCGAGAACGAGCGCAAACGAGCATAACGTTTGCGTCAGCTCAAAAAACAAGAAGAAACGTTTTCGGACGCAATAATGGGAATGAAAAACAACAAAACGGAACATCAAACCTACTCTGGGTGGATATAAGGAATAACGGTATGAGCATACAAAGACCCAATACCCTGCTTGGCGAATGCATCGCCGAGTTTATCGGAACCGGCCTGCTGATCTTCTTCGGTGTCGGCTGCGTGGCCGCACTGGTACTGGCGGGAGCCAACTTCGGGCAATGGGAAATCTCCATTACTTGGGGTCTGGGCGTCGCCATCGCCATCTATGTCACCGGCGGTATCTCCGGTGCCCACCTCAACCCGGCCGTGACCCTGGCGCTGATGACCTTCTGCGGGTTCGACAAGCGCAAAGTGGTGCCCTACATCATCGCCCAGGTTGCCGGCGCCTTCTGCTTCGCGGCGCTGGTCTACTTCCTCTATGGTAACCTTTTCACCCAGTGGGAAGTGACCCACAACGTGGTGCGCGGCAGCGTCGAGAGCCTCGGCAGCGCCGGCATCTTCTCTACCTACCCGAACGCCCTGCTCTCCAACATGCAGGCCTTCGCGGTCGAGATGGTGATCACCGCCGTGCTGATGCTGGGCATCATGGCACTGGGTGACAACAACAACGGTGCCCCCAAAGGCTTCGCCGCCGCCCTGCTGATCGGTATCCTGATCGCGGTGATCGGCGCCTCCCTTGGCCCGTTAACCGGTTTCGCCATGAACCCGGCCCGTGATTTCGGCCCCAAACTGTTCGCCTTCCTGGCCGGCTGGGGTGACGTAGCCATGACCGGTGGTCGTGACAACCCCTACTTCTGGGTTCCCATCCTCGGCCCCATCGTCGGTGCCCAGATCGGTACTGCCCTCTATGTAAAAGTGTTGGCTCCCTGTGTGCCGGGTAACCGCGTCGCCACCGAAGAAGCCGCCAAGCTGTCTAACAAAGAAGAGGCCGCCGCCTAAGAGTGGCCCTCCCCAACGTGTAAAAACGTGGAAAATAAAAACGTGGAGAACATCATGTCTGCTGAAAAGAAATATGTCGTCGCTCTGGACCAGGGTACTACCTCTTCCCGTGCCATCGTGTTTGACCAGGACGCCAACATAGTCGGTACCTCCCAGCGCGAATTCACCCAGCACTACCCGAAAGCGGGCTGGGTGGAGCACGACCCGATGGAGATCTGGGCGACCCAGTCTTCCGTCTTCACCGAAGTGCTGGCCAAGACTGGCCTTCGCAGCGAAGAGATCGCAGCCATCGGCATCACCAACCAGCGTGAAACCACAGTGGTATGGGAAAAGGCCACCGGCAAGCCCATCTACAACGCCATCGTCTGGCAGTGCCGCCGCACCGCGGCCATCTGTGAAGAGCTGAAAGCGCGCGGCCTGGAAGAGTACGTGCGTGAAAACACCGGTCTGGTGCTGGATGCCTACTTCTCCGGCACCAAGGTGAAGTGGATCCTCGACAACGTCGAAGGGGCCCGCGAGAAGGCGATGAACGGCGAGCTGCTGTTCGGCACCATCGACACCTGGCTGGTGTGGAAGATGACCAACGGCGAAGTGCACGTCACCGACCCGACCAACGCCTCCCGTACCATGCTCTACAACATCCGCGACCTGAAGTGGGATCAGCGCATGCTGGACGAGCTGGGCATCCCCATGTCCATGCTGCCGGAAGTGAAGCCCTCTTCCGAAGTGTACGGCTACACCACCCGTGGCGGCGGCTCCCGCATCCCCATCGCCGGTATCGCCGGTGACCAGCAATCTGCCCTGTTCGGCCAGCTCTGCTTCGAGAAAGGGATGGCCAAGAACACCTACGGCACCGGCTGCTTCATGCTGATGAACACCGGCACCGAGCCGGTTCGCTCCAGCAACGGCCTGCTGACCACGGTCGCCATCGGCCCGAAAGGGGAAGTGAATTATGCCCTTGAGGGTGCGGTATTTATGGGTGGCGCCACCATCCAGTGGCTGCGTGACGAGCTGAAGATCATTCACGATGCCCGCGACACCGACTACTTCGCCTCCAAGGTTGGCGACACCAACGGCGTCTACCTGGTACCGGCCTTCGTCGGCCTGGGCGCTCCCTACTGGGATCCGTATGCTCGCGGTACCATGGTCGGTCTGACCCGTGGCGCCAACCGCAACCACATCATCCGTGCCGCGCTGGAATCCATCGCCTATCAGAGCCGCGATGTGCTGGATGCGATGCAGCAGGACTCCGGCATCAAGCTGGCCGCCCTTAAGGTGGACGGTGGCGCGGTAGCCAACGACTTCCTGATGCAGTTCCAGGCCGACATGATGCACACCCCGGTGGTGCGTCCGACCCGTATCGAGACCACTGCCATGGGTGCCGCCTTCCTGGCGGGTCTGGCAGTCGGCTTCTGGAAGAGCTCGGATGAGCTGGAAGACAAGTTCAGCGTGGACCGCGAGTTCATCCCACAGATGGACCGCGACGATCGCGCCAAGCGCTACAACGGCTGGAAGAAGGCAGTGGAACGTTCACGCCGCTGGGCAGAAGAGGAGTGATCGGGCAACCGACACAGCTCTGAGCTGAAAAATGTGAGAGGCCGACAGCGATGTCGGCCTCTCTGTTTTTTAGCGCAGCCCCGATGATAACACCCCCTATCCTGCCTCGGCAGGCACCCCAAGCACGGCAGGCCCTTTCTATCGTGTGGCCCGGTCAGAATTGGGGCGCTAAAGCCTCTCGCTGCCGAGCTGCTCTTTGAGGAAATCGAGCCAGACCCGCAGCCGGATGTCACGCTGGGCATCGGAGTAGAACACCGCATTGATGGGGCGCGAGGCACCGCTGTTGCTGCGGGCCAGCACCTCCACCAAGGCCCCGCTCATCCGATCCTGCCCGGTCATGAAATCCGACAGACAGACGATCCCCTGCCCCCGCAGCGCCAGCTGGCGCAGGGTTTCACCGCTGCTGGCGCGCAGGGTCGGGGTGATGGGAAAGCGGTCCCCCTGCTCCTGGCTCAGCAACGGCCAGTGGTTGAGGTGATCGGGGTGCAAAAAACCGAGCAGCTCGTGCCCGCTCAGCAGATCCGCCGGTTGGCGCGGGGTACCGCGCTCACGCAAATAGTCGGGGGACGCCAGCAGCCGCAGCCGCGAGCGGCCCAGCGGCAGCGCCCGCAGGGAGGAGTCGGTCAGCTCGCCGATGCGAATGGCCATGTCCACCCGCCGCTCCATCAGGTTGATGAAGCCCTCGGAGCTGTGCAGTTGCAGCTCGATGGCGGGGTAGCGGCGGCGAAACTCGCCGATGATGGGCACCAGCCGGTGCAGGATAAAGGGGGTGGCGGCATCGACCCGCAATACCCCCTCCGGCTGCTCGCGGCGCATCAGCAGCAGCCCCTCCGCCTCGCTCATCTCGGTCAGGATCTTCACCGCTCGCTGATAGAACCAGCTCCCCTCCTCGGTCAGGCTGACCCGCCTCGTGGTGCGGTTGAGCAGCACGGTCGAGAGCTTCTCTTCCAGCCGCTTGATGCCGCGGCTCACCACCGAGTTGTCCATGCCGAGGTTCTCCGCCGCCTGGCGAAAACTGCCCGCCTCCACCACCGCCACAAACAGGGTCAGTTCATCAGAATGGGTCTTCATTGCTGCAATCCAGACAAGAGTAATGGGTCTTTATAGGCACGGAGGCCCTGGATTGGCAAGGATGCTCTAGTAGCTGTGCTGGTATTTAGCAGAGAAATAATCTGATATGGCTGCTACCCCTCAGCCTGCCTAATCCGTAGAATGCTGCAAAAAAGCACCATATGACGCTGCTGCGATATAAGGTAAATCAATGACATTTGAAGAACGGCTGACCATAGCCCATCAGACTCTGGCTGACCAAGGCATCAAGGAATACGACTACAACCCATGGATGTTCAAGCGGCTGCGCAAACTCGGCTGCACCGTCAAGCCCCCTTATTACACGGGCTGGCTGGTCAATTTTCTTTGTGCCAGCCTCAATATCGCGCCGATCTGGGGTCTGATTATGTGGACGTTCGTTTGGCACCCAGAGGGAAGATCTTTCGTATCATCCTTGTTCAGCACAGCGCTATTCGCTGGCCTGTTTGGCCTCGTTACCTTGATCAGGCTATGGCTGAAGCGCAGGCAGCTTGATTTGACCCCATGGGAACAGTTAGCACGCCAATCCATCCGTGAAAGCGCGGCAGGAAAAGGCTGAAACCCCGCCGCAAATTGGCACCAGATGTAATACAAGCTATAGACACGGACCCCCATCTTGCCCGATTTCGTTAAATTCATTATCAGTTTTTCAGTTCACTGCGTCATTCCAATGGCCATTGGCTTGTTGGTTCTCACCTACCGGCTTTTCCGCTACCACAATGGCAACTGGCGCAGCTATCAACGCAGTCGTGACCTTCTTCCTCTATTCGCTTCCATTATCCTTGGTATGGTGGTCGCAAGAAGATTTCTTCCAGCCATCATGGCGGCCCTGGAGTGATTGGAAAGCGTATAGATAAATAACGTGACCACGAGCCCACATCGCGTTGATGGTTTGCCAGTAGAATGCGGCAAGATGGCATCGTATGACACCAAGCATCTCAAGGAAAAACATCATGGAGTTCGAACGCAGGCTGGTGGCCGCCCACCGGGAGCTGGCTGAGAAGGGCGTGCAGACGCTCAACTACAACCCGCCGATCACCTGGCTGCTGCGAAAGGCTGGGTTCACCATCAGGCCGCCCCACTACGAACGCTTTCTGGTCAATGCCCTTGCTCTGGGGATCCCCCCTGGCGCTATCTGGGGGGTGTTGATGTGGTTCTTCGGCTGGCAACATGAGGTAAGCCCCGCATTCGCCCTGCGCCAGAGCCTGCTGTTTGGCATAGGGGTCGGTCTGCTGATGGGGACCTGGTTCTGGTTTCGGCGCAAGCAGCTCAAGCTGACCCCCTGGGACGCCTTGCCCCACTCCACAAGCCCCACGCAAAAGCGCTGGCAACCGAAATAACCACCGATATCGACAAGGAAACCCTTATGACCAGGGCCCATGAAAAACTGAACTATGTGGAATTTGCGGCCAGGGATCTTGCCGCTACCAAAGCCTTCTTCACCGCCGCCTTTGGCTGGCAGTTTGCCGACTACGGCCCCGATTATTGCGCCTTCGAAGGGGAAGGGCTGGATGGCGGCTTCTACCGCGCCGAACTGTGCAGCCAGAGTGCTCAGGGCGGGGCGCTCCTGGTGTTCTACAGCGCCGATATCGAGGCGACCCAGGGCAAGGTGAGCCAGCATGGCGGCACCATAGTGCGCCCCCTGTTCGACTTTCCAGGTGGCCGCCGCTTTCACTTTGTCGAGCCCAGCGGCAATGAATTTGCGGTCTGGTCCGAACCGGCCAGCGCTTGATAATACTCCGCCCTCCCCTGGCCCACCTGCACCACGACCAGCCATGGGGAGGCCACATTGCTGCACTCACCTCAATAGTGTTTTGCGACTGCTGCCCTGTATCCCCCAGTCTGGGGCGGGCATACTGACTCCCGTCTTAACGAGGAGGTTCAGATGCCATCCCCCCTGATTGTGATTGCCCAGCTTGACGCCAAACCCGAATTCGCCGCCCAGTTTCGCGCTGCCCTCGAGCCGCTGATCGCCGCGACCCTGCAAGAGCCGGGGTGCCTTCGCTACCAGTTGCACCAGAGCCTGGAGAGCCCCCATAGCTGGATGCTGTACGAGGAGTGGGAGAGTGAAGCAGCCCTCAGCGCCCACCAGCAGCAGCCCCATTTTCTCGCCTTCGTGGCCGACACCCAGGAGTGGTTTGCCAGCAGCCTGGTGCGCCGCTATCACAGGGTCTGAGGCTGCCGGCGCCCTCCCCGCCGGATCTGCACCGCAGGCCCGGCAAACAGACAAAGCATTGAGCGTAGAAACACTAACCTGAGGAATTTGATGATGAAGATGCCCAACTTGGGTCTTGGAACCTTCCGCCTGAAAGATCAGCCCCTTCGCGACTCCCTGCTCCAGGGGCTGGAACTTGGCTACCGCCATATCGATACCGCCCAGATCTATGACAACGAGGCCGAAGTGGGCCAGCTGATGAGCGAGAGCGGCGTGTCCCGCCAGGATATCTATCTGACCACCAAGGTGTGGACCAGCGAGTTCGGTCCGGGCAAGCTGATCCCGAGCCTGGAGGTGAGCCTGGAAAAACTGGGCACCGACTATCTGGATCTGGCGCTCATTCACTGGCCCTCCCCCAAGGATGAGGTGCCGATGGCGGTCTATCTGGAGCAGCTGGCCGAGGCCAAAGCCCGGGGCCTGACCCGCGAGATCGGGGTCTCCAACTTCACCGTGGCCCAGCTTAAAGAAGCTATCGAGGTTCTGGGGCCGGGCGTCATCGCCCATCAGCAGGTGGAGATCCACCCGCTGCTGCAAAACCGCAAGGTGGTGGAATTCTGCCAGGCCCACGGTATCGCCATCACCGCCTACATGCCGCTCGCCTATGGCAAGGTGCTCGCCGAGCCGCTCTTGATGGAGATCGGCCAGCGCCACGGCGTCTCGGCGGCGCAGGTGTCGCTGGCCTGGCTGCTGGCCCAGGGCATGACGGTGATCCCGAGTTCTACCAAACGGGAGAATCTGGCCGCCAACCTGGCCGCGCTGAAGGTACGGCTCAGCAGCGACGAGATGGCGCAGATTGCCACCCTGGATCGGGGTGAGCGCTGCGCCAACCCGGACTTTGCGCCGAATTGGGACTAATCAGCAGGTTCAACCGGATTGTTCCCTCTCCCCATGGGAGAGGGCTAGGGTGAGGGTATAGCAGACTACCCTAGGCTAGTTTTGCTGCATATACAGAATGCCCCCTCATCCCCGACCCTTCTCCCGCCAGGGGAGAAGGGAGGTAAGAACGATCCGGGATATTTATCCAACCCCTAGCGGGAGGCATTGTGCCTCCCGCTTTTTTGTCTCCAACACCGCACCACGGCAGCCCGTGCAGCCCCCCCCAGAGCCTTCTCTCAACCCTTTACTTCTTACCTCTTTCCTCTTTGTCCCGGTTCGCTATGTACTGATTGCTGCCGTACACGTTATCTCCGCACCCACCTCGCACGCTACGACCTGTTCTTGCCGCGTTGCCTCAGCCACTCCTCCTTCCACGGTTTCATTGCTGCTTATTTGGCAAAAGTAATTTGATGTTGCTGTCATTTTTACCAACAAACGCCCTCGGCATACTGGCGCCATTCTCCCGTCGGGAGTCCCTATCCAAGGAGTTGTTATGCCACTGGCGTTATTTGCCCTCACCCTGAGTGCCTTTGCGATCGGCACCACCGAATTTGTGATCGTGGGGCTTATTCCCACCATCGCCGAGCAGCTGAATGTCTCGCTCCCCTCCGCAGGCCTCTTGGTCAGCCTCTATGCCCTTGGCGTGGCCATCGGTGCCCCCGTGCTGACGGCGCTGACCGGCAAGGTGCCGCGCAAGTGGCTGCTGGTGGGGCTGATGGCGCTCTTTACCGCCGGCAACCTGCTGGCCTGGCAGGCCCCCGGTTACGAGAGCCTGATTGTGGCCCGCATCCTGACCGGGCTGGCCCACGGGGTCTTCTTCTCGGTGGGCAGCACCATCGCCACCGGCTTGGTGGCCAAGGAGAAAGCGGCCAGCGCCATCGCCATCATGTTCAGCGGCCTCACCATCGCGCTGGTGACCGGCGTCCCGCTCGGTACCTGGATTGGTCAGGTCTTTGGCTGGCGCGAGACCTTTCTGGTGGTGAGCCTGCTGGGCCTCGTCGCCATGGTGGGCAGCCTGCTGCTGATCCCGAGCAACCTGCCCAAGGGGGCGGCCTCAACCATCCGCGAACAGCTCTCGGTACTGACCAAAAAGCCGCTGCTGCTGGTCTATGCCAAGACCGCGCTCGGTTACGGCGGCGCCTTCACGGCGTTTACCTTCCTCGCCCCCATCCTGCAGCAGGTGAGTGGCTTTAGTGCCGGTGCGGTGAGCCTGATCCTGCTGGTCTACGGGGTATCGGTCGCCGTCGGCAATATCTGGGGTGGCAAGCTGGCTGACAAGATGGGTCCGCTGCCTGCGCTGAAGCTGCTGTTTGCAGGTCTCGCATTGGTGCTGCTGGCCCTCACCTTCACCGCGCCGCACCCGGTGCTGGCGGTGCTGACCGTACTGGTGTGGGGCGCCTTTGCCTTTGGCAACGTGCCGGGTCTGCAGGTGCTGGTAGTGAAGCAGGCCGAGCAGCACACCCCCAGGGTGGTAGACGTGGCATCGGGCCTCAATATCGCCGCCTTCAACGTCGGCATCGCACTGGGCTCCGTCGTCGGCGGCCTGGTGGTGGAACACCTGGGGTTGATGCACACCCCCTGGATCGGTGCGCTGATCGTGCTGCTGGCCTACGGCCTCACCCATGTCAGCGAGCGGCAGGCCGCCCGGGTTGCCCTCCCCGCCTAAACGAGCCCTCCAACAAGATGCAAAAAGGCCGACACCTGTGTCGGCCTTTTCATGGAGGCGTCTCAAGACTCCTTGAGATCCTCATCGGCGGCCCAGCGCGCCTCCAGCCAGAGCAGGTTGACCAGGCCGCACAACAGGGCGAAGCCCAGTCCCAGAATCCAGGTGAAATACCACATATCGCATGATCCTTGGGTTGAAGAGGGTTAGTAGAGGCTGTGGCCGTGCTGGCGGATCTGCTGGGCACTCATCTTGCCGCGCACCACCCGGTAGACCCAGAGGGTATAGCCGATGTTGATGGGCATCAGCACCCCGACAATCCCCAGCATGATGAAGAGGGTGCGCTCGCTGGAGGTGCTGTCCCACAGGGTCAGGCTGCTGGACGGATCCAGCGACGAGGGCAGCACGAACGGGAACAAAGCGATGGCAATGGTCAGCATCATGCTGGCGCAGGCGCCGCCACTGGCGAGCAGGGCCGTGCGCGGCAGCTCGCGGGCGCTGGCCAGGCTGCTCACCATGGGCAGCACCAGGCCAAGCGCCGGCACGCTCCAGAGCCAGGGATGGGCGACGAAGTTGGCAAGCCAACCCTGCTGGGCCACCCCCACCTCCTTCATCAGCGGGGTGAGCGCCCCGTTGATATCCCCTATCTCCAGCACCCGGTAGCCTGCCATCTGGCTGAGCCAGACGCCGCCCAGGGCAAACAGGCCGCTCGCCAGCGGACCGAGCCAGAGGCTCTGGCGGGCGCAGCGCCGGGCGATCTCTCCCTGGGTCTTGCACTGCAGGAAGCTGGTGCCGTGCAGCAACAGCAGCGCCAGCGCCGTTCCCATGCAGGTCAACAGCAGCGGCCAGTGGAAGTCAAAGGCACCGTAGTGAATGCGAAGGGCCGCATCGAAGCGAAACGGCAGCCCCTGCAGCAAAAAGCCCAAGGTTGCGCCAAACACCAGGGTCGGCAGCAGGCCGCCCACCACCAGAGCGCGATCCCACCAGCGGCGCCAGACCGGGTCCACCAGCTTGCTGCGATAGTCAAAACCGACCGGCCGCAGGAACAGGCCGAAGAGCAGGAACATGAAGGGCACGTAGAGCGCCGAGAAGGCGGCGGCATAGACCAGCGGCCAGGCGGCGAACAGGGCGCCGGCCCCGGCGATGAGCCACACCTGGTTGCCCTCCCACACCGGCCCCACGCTGTTGAGCAGCACCCGCCGCTCCTCGTCGTTCTTGGCCACCACCGGCAGCAGCATGGCCACGCCGAGATCGAAGCCATCCATCACCACGAAGCCGACCAGCATGAACAGCACCAGCCCCCACCAGATCAATTTCAGGGTTTCGTAATCCATCAGGCAGGACTCCCGTTTTGCAACACTTCACCTTGATAGCGACCCGTCTGCAGGCTGGCGGGCCCTTTGCGGATCACATGACGCAACAAGAACAACTCCACCACCAGCAGGCTGGTGTAGATGAGACAGATGGAGATCAGGCTGAACCAGAGCTGGCCCGGGGTCAGCAAGGAGACGGACGCCGACACCGGCAGCACGTCGCTGATGGTCCACGGCTGGCGACCGAACTCGGCCACGAACCAGCCCGCCTCGATGGCAATCCAGGGCAGCGGAATAGACCAGAACAGGGCCTTGAGCAGACGTGGGGATTGCACCAGCTTGCCCCGGCACAGTTGCAGGAAGGCGGCAGCAAACAGCGCCAGCAACACCACGCCGATGCCCACCATCAGCCTAAAGCTCCAAAACAGCGGCGCCACCTGGGGGATGGAGTCCGCCACCGCCTTGGCGATGGCCGCCTCGTCCGCCTTGCCAATCTCCTTGGCATAGGGGGTGAGCAAGAGGCCGTAACCCAGATCCTGGCGATGACGCTCGAAGGTCGCTCGCGCCGCCTGGTTGCTGCCATCGGCCCGCATCGCTTCGAGCGCCTCGTGGGCCAGCATGCCGCTGCGAATGCGCGCCTCGTGCCGCGCCTTGAGATCTTTGAGGCCCGTCACCTGCTCATCGAGGGAGCGGGTGGCGATGATGCCCATCAGATAGGGGATCTTCACCGCGGCATGGGTGGTCTCGGCGGCCTGATCCGGAAAGCCGAACAGGGTGAAGGAGGCCGGCGCCGGCTCGGTGTGCCACTCCGCCTCGATGGCGGCCAGCTTCACCTGCTGCACCTCGCCGGTGCGATAGCCCGACTCGTCGCCGAGCACGATGACCGAGAGGATGGCCGCCAGACCAAAGCCCGAGGCGATGGCAAAGGAGCGCAGGGCGAAGCGCACCTCCATGCGGCGCAGCAGATACCAGCTGCTCACCCCCATCACGAACAGGGAGGCCGCCACATAACCCGCCGCCACCGTGTGCACGAACTTGACCTGGGCCACCGGGTTGAAGATCACCGCGGCCACGTCCACCAGCTCCATGCGCATGGTCATGGGGTTGAACTCGGCGCCGACCGGGTTTTGCATCCAGCCGTTGGCGATGAGGATCCAGAGCGCGGAGAGGTTGGAGCCGAGCGCCACCAGCATGGTCACCAGCAGGTGCTGACCGCGGGAGAGCTTGTCCCAGCCAAAGAAGAACAGACCCACCAGGGTGGACTCGAGGAAGAAGGCCATCAACCCCTCCACCGCCAGCGGCGTGCCGAAGATGTCGCCGACATAGTGGGAGTAGTAGGCCCAGTTGGTACCGAACTGGAACTCCAGGGTAATGCCGGTGGTCACCCCCATCACGAAGTTGATGCCAAACAGCTTGCCCCAGAAACGGGTGATGTCTTTGTAGATCACCTTGCCGGTCATCACGTAGGCCGACTCGGCGATCACCAGGATCCAGGACAGCCCCAGGGTGAGGGGCACAAACAGAAAGTGGAACATCGCCGTCGCCCCGAACTGCATTCGGGAGAGGCTGACCACATCATCCAGGCTTATCATGCATGACTCTCTATGTTGCATTTAACAGACAGGTTTTCGCCCGTTAAGTACATCACGGTCCATGACACCTATAACAGATGCAGTTATAGTGAAATACACCTATAACAGTTTGACAATCCCATGTCCCTATACGGCCAGCTGGCAGATCAGCTGCAACAGCAGATAACGAGCGGCCTCTGGCAGCCGGGGGAGCGCATCCCCTCCATCCGCCAGAGCTGCAAGACCCATGGCCTCAGCCCCATGACGGTGCTGCAGGCCTACCAACTGCTGGAGAGCCGCGGCCTCATCCTGGCACGGCCCCAGTCCGGCTACTACGTCAAGGCGGCCCCCTCCCGCCCGGCCGCCAGTCTGCCCCAGCAGGCGCACTACAGCGGCTCGGTAGACATCAACGATCTGGTGTTCGAGGTGTTGCAGGCGAGCAAGTCGCGGGAACTGGTGCCGCTCGGCATGGCGGTGGCCGATCCCACCCTGTTCCCCCACCCCCAGCTCGGCCGGGCGCTGGCCAGCAGCATGCGCCGACTCGACCCCTTCAGCACGGTGGCAGATCTGCCACCTGGCAACGAGGCGCTGCGCCGGGCCATCGCCCAGCGCTACGCTGGCGAGGGGCTGGCGGTAGACCCCCAGCAGATCATCATCACCACCGGCGCCATGGAGGCACTCTCCCTCAGCCTGCAGGTACTGACCGAGCCCGGCGACTGGGTGGTGGTGGAGTCCCCCACCTTCTACGGCGCCCTGCAGGCCATCGAGCGACTCAAGCTCAATGCGGTGGAGATCCCGGTGATCCCGGGGGTGGGCATCGATCTCGCCCTGCTGGAGGAGGCCCTCGCCCAGCGCCCCATCAAGGCGTGCTGGTTGATGGGCAATGTCCAGCACCCGCTCGGTCACACCATGCCGGATGAGCACAAACAGGCGCTGATGGCGCTGCTCAATCGGCACGGGGTGGCACTGGTGGAGGACGACGTCTATGCCGAGGTCTACTTCGGCCGCGAGCGGCCAAGGCCCATCAAGTATTGGGATACCAGTGGCGACAGCCTGCTGTGCAGCTCCTTTTCCAAGTGCCTGGCGCCCGGCTTTCGGGTCGGCTGGGTGCTGGCCGGCCGTCACGCCGAGCGGGTGCAGCGACTGCAGCTGATATCGACCCTCTCCACCAATGTGCCAAGCCAGCTGGCGCTGGCCGAGATGCTGCGCCAGGGCGGCGTGGATGCCCACTTTCGCCGGCTGCGCCACACCCTGGCCCAGCGCCAGCAGCAGATGCGGGCCGCCCTGCTGCGCCTGCTGCCGGGGGAAGTGAGCATCTCCTCCCCCGATGGCGGCTACTTTCTCTGGCTCGAGTTTGACCCGTGTATCGACAGCCGCGCCCTGCATGCCCAGGCGCTGGCCAGCGGTTTTTCACTGGCCCCCGGCGCCCTCTTCTCCAGCAAGGGGCTGCACAACCACTGCCTGCGCCTCAACAGCTCCCATCCCTGGAGCGAGCAATTGGAGGCGGCCCTAGTCCGGCTGGCCGAGCTTATCCATCGTCAACTGGGCCCTGTCCCCGCCAGAAACAACAAGGCCCCGTGACGGGGCCCGACTGGCTTACCCGACTTGAGCAGGCTACCTGGCGTAAATTTCTGACTGGCGCGTGAACCCCAGGGATTCGTAGAGTGCCTTGGCGCGCTCGTTGAATGCCATCACCTCCAGCCGGATCTGGTGGGCACCGTGTACCTTGCCCCACTCGTCACAATGGGCGATCAGCGCCTTGCCGATGCCTTGGGATCGATGCCCTTCATCAACCACCACGGTGCCGATGCGGCAGATCGGCTGTTTGCTCAGAAACGGGATGGTTTCGTTGATGTCGATGCGCGCAGTCAGAAAACCCACCACGGCCCCCTCCTGCTCGGCAACGCAAAACAGCCGCCCTTCGGCGGCGATGGCCGCCAGCAAGAAAGCCCGCTCCTCGGGGGATGGAGGACAAAAGACCTGCGGGGCCTGCTCGAAGTGGATCTCTCCTATCTGCCGGTTCAGCTCGAGGATGGCGTCGATGTCCTGCTCCTGTGCCTTGCGTATTTCCAATGAATGCTCCTTGCCTCTGTGTCCTGGCGATGATGTGCCTGAGCGATGCGACAGTCTCATCTGCTCCCTTTTGGCCAAAGAGTCATCATAGTGGCTGCCCGCGCCAATAAGAAGTGCCGTGACCAGTGACTAGTGACCAGACACAACAAGGCCCCATGACGGGGCCTCATCGACAATCCTTGTCCCTGACGGGGTTCAGGCCGGCTGCGCCAGCTGGGCCACCTGCCGCTCTATGCTGCCTTTGAGGTTGTCATCGAGCTTGAGGGCGCGGGCCAGCTCGTCCAGATAACCGCGCTCCATGAAGTGATCCACCTCGATGGCGAGCAGGGAGGCGAGGTAGACCTCGGTCGCCAGCTCCATGTCGGTTACTTCCCGCGCCAGGGCGTGGGGATCGAGCGGGCGGGCCAGCTCGGCATCAATCCAGCGAGCCGCATCGCTCTGCCCCTGTTCGGTCAGGTACTGCTGGATCTTCTGGCGCTCGTCGCCGTCGATATGGCCGTCGGCCCGCGCTGCCGCCACCATGGCTCGCACCAGGAGCGCAGCTCTGGCATCCAGCGCGTTGCCTTGCAGGGTATCCAGGGGCTGGGCCGGGCTTGACTGCTGGGCCTGCCAATCCTGATACAGCTTGTAGGCCAGCCCGCCGAGCGCCGCCGCCCCGCCCACCGCCGCCACCTTGCTGCCATATTTGCGCATCTTCTTGTTGCCAAGCAGCAGGGTCATGGCGCCGGCCGCCAGGCCCCCTTGCGCCATCCCCTTCATCTGCGCCTTGCGGCTGTCGCCGCCTTCGTTGAGCCAGCCTTTGCCAGCGCCCAACAGCTGATCAAGCATCTGTTTCATCATGACTCCTCGCAATTGACTCCCCCATGCTTGCGCCGGGTCGATGAACCAAGAGTGAATGAGGCCCCATTATCGCAGCACAGCCTGTGCATCCCATCGCCATTCGCGGTATACCTGAAACAGGTCAACAAGGAGCAACCGGATGCGCACCCTCACTCCATGGATCCCCTTCGGCCTGGCCCTGCTGTGCGGCCCCGCTCATGCCGCCAGCGAGCTTGATCGTCCGGCCCAGCAAGCCAAGCTGGATGCCGCCTGCCAGCAGGCCCAGCAGCAGCTGGTCGAGCAGGGCAAGCAGCAACGGATCGACGCCTGCATCAAGGCGGGCGGCAAGGCCGCCAAATGCCAGCAGGAGTTCGCCAGTTTTGGCCAACGCGAGGGCAACAAGCGGCCCGATTTCAACAACCTGGTCCCTTGCCAGCAGGCTGACGCCTATTGCAAGAGCTACCGGCAATGACCCTCAATCAAGGAGCACCCATGACCCCACCCCGCGAGCTAACCCTTCAGTTTCTGGCCGAGCCCGCCGACGTCAACTTCGGCGGCAAGGTACACGGCGGCATGGTGATGAAGTGGATCGATCAGGCCGGCTACGCCTGCGCCGCCGGCTGGTGCGGCGGCTACGCGGTGACCGTCTATGTGGGGGGATCCGTTTTCTGCGCCCCATCCAGATAGGCCAGCTGGTGGAGGTACACGCCCAGGTGATCCACACCGGCACCACCAGCATGCACCTGGCGGTGGATGTCTACAGCCGCCATCCGGCCAGCCGGGAGCGCCACAAGACCACCCACTGCATCATCATCTTCGTGGCCATGGACGAGAACGGCAAACCGACCCAGGTGCCCCAGTGGCAACCGCAAAACGAGAGCGATCGGCAACTGCAGCAGTACGCCCTCAAATTGATGGCCCTGCGCGAGCAGATTGAGCAGGAGATGCGCCAGCACCTCTAGCCGGGTTGCCCGCAACACCAGACAGGTCCCCATCCGGGAGCGGCCCTGTATAATGGCGTTTTCCCCGTTACGGAGTCTGTCATGTCATTGGAAACTGCCCCGCCCGAGGTTCAGCTCGCGGTGGATCTCATCGAACTGCTGGAGACCAACCGGATTGAGCCGGCCCTCGCCCTGGCGGCGCTGGCCATCGTCTCCGCGGACTATCAGCGCAAGCTCAACGAAGGCAAGGAGTGCTGAGCAAGGTTGCCTTGCCACCCCATCTTGCACAGGAGGTGTCATGACTGATCCCATCCGTTTTGAAACCGGCCGCCCCATGCTGCTTGGCGGCCTGCGCCGTCACCATGCCTTCGCCCACGCCGACTTCGGCGGCCAATGGCGCGATTTCAGCGCCCTGGGTCCGCTGCCGGGCCAGCTGGGCGAGCATGCCTACGGCGTCATCTGCGGCGTAACCGCCACCGAGTGCGAATACATGTGTGCGGTGGAGGTCGCCGCGCTGGAGCTGCTGCCCAAGACGCTGGAGCGTGTGCGCATCGAGCCCCAGACCTATGCCGTCTTCCTGCATCAGGGGCATGTCTCGACCATGCCGCACACCTGGCAGCAGGCGCTGGACTGGCTGGCGCAGTCCGCTTACCAGTCGGCCCACAAGCCCGATTTCGAGCGCTATGGCGCCGCCTTTGACCCGGACACCGGCAGCGGCGAGGTCGAACTCTGGCTCGCCGTGCTGCCGCGCCAGGCCATCGCCTGAGCATCCCGCGATCTCTGCCTTGATACACCGGCAAGGTTTAACCCAGACGAGGGGCTGACTCGGCGCTCGGGCAGTGCAAGGATATGGCTCCCTTACTGCCCGAGAGTTGTTATGGATAACCAGGAATGTCTCGACCAGGCCGGTCTCTGGAGCCACTCCGCCCGCATCATGACGCTGGCCTGCCTCATCGTCTTCATGGCCCAGATGGCCACCACTGTTTACCTCCCCTCCCTGCCCGTGGTGATGACGGATCTCGCCATGACCCGGCAAGGGGCCGAGCTCTCCATCTCGCTGTTCGTCATCGGCGCCGCCCTGCCGGTGCTGTTCTGGGGCGCCGCCGCCGATCGCTATGGCCGCCGGCTGCCCCTCGCCCTGTCACTCTTGCTGTTTGTCGGCCTCAGCCTGCTGCTGGCCACCACCAGCCAGGGGCCGCTGCTCTTGATCCTGCGCACTCTGCAAGGGGTGGCGGCCGGCGGGGCGGCCATCATCGCCCGCATCCTGGTGCGGGATCACTGGCACGGCGATGAGCTGGCGCGCCGCCTCTCGGTGCTCTCCATCGCCTTTATCACCGCCCTCGGCGGCGGTCAGTGGATAGGCGGCCTCATCAGCCGTTATGCCCATTGGCAGCTGGGATTCGTGCTGATGGCCGGGGTTGGCGTGCTGGCGCTGCTCTTGATGAGCAGCCTGTCGCTGCAGGGGCCCAATCCGGCGGCGACGGGCGGCGGCATGTGGGCCCGTTACGCCAACCTGCTGCGCCGCCCCGGCTTTTTCTGGCCGGCCTGCGCCGGTGGCATCGGCTTTGCCATCACGGTGACCCTGCAGGAGGTGAGCCCCTTCGTGCTGCAGCAGGGGTTTGCCCTCGAGGTCACCACCTTCGGCAGCCTGGGGTTGCTGATCGGTATCGCCTACTTCGCCGGCGCCATGACGGTCAACCGGCGGGTCGCCCGGGTGGGAGGCCGCCAGCTGATGCGCCAGGGGGCGGCACTCATACTGCTGGCGGCCAGCGGCATGCTGCTGCTCTGGGCACTGGGCGCCTTGCGGGGCAGCGGTGGATTGATGGCCATGATGACCTGCTACTGCCTCATCATCTTCGGGCAGGCGGTGCTCTTTCCCAACAGCATGGCGCTGGCGGTGAGCGATGGCCGCGAGCACGGCGCCTACGCCATGGCCCTGTGCGGCTTCCTGCAGCAGGGGGTGGCTGGGGTGGCTGCCGCCGGCGCCACCCTGGTGAGCCATCACGGTGCCTGGGCTCCGCTCGTCTTCACCCTGGCGCTCATCACCCTGCTCATCGTGCGCATCGGGGGGCGCTAAGCAGCGCCCCAGCCTGCGTCCCTTCACCGTTCAGCGGGCCCCATCACCCGATCACACAGGCTGATGAGGGCCTCGCAGAGGCGAGTGAGCGGCTCGCCGCGCTCCGCCCCCAAGTGCAGTGCCAGCTCCACCGGCGCCACTGCCGGCCAGTGGGTCAGCTCCTGCTGATCCGGCTGCAGCAAGCGCCGGGGCAGCAGGCTGACCCCGATCCCGGCGCTCACCGCCCCCTGCAGGCTGGCCAGACTGGCGCTGACGTAGGCGATGCGCCAGCGCCGCCCCATCCCGTCGAGTGCCTCGGTCACCTGCCGCCGATAGAGCCCTTCGCTCGGGAACACCACCAGCGGCAGGGGATCCCGCTCGCTGGCGGGCCAGGCTCGGCTGTCGACCCAGGCCAGCGGCTCGCGCCAGCAGGCGCGCGGCGCCCCCTGTCCCCGCGCCTGTTTGACCAGCGCCAAGTCCAGCTCGCCGGCCTCGAAGCGCTGCCAGATCTCGTGGCTGAGGCCGCTGTGCACCTCCAACCGCACCTGCGGGTAATCGCGGGCAAAGGCCGCCAGCACCGGGGCGATGGCACCGGCGGCAAAATCCTCCGGTACCCCCAGGCTCAGTTGCAGACTGGCCTCGGCCACCTGCTCTTCGGCCCGGGCCAGCAGGGCCAGGATGCTGCGGGCCAGCCCCAGCAGCTTTTCTCCCTCTGCCGTGGTTACCACCTGGCGACCAGAGCGGTCCAGCAGCGGGCAGCCGAGCTGCTGTTCGAGCCGCCGCATCTGCTGGCTGATGGTGGATTGGGTGAGGTGCACCCGTTCACCGGCGCGGGTAAAACTGCCGCTGTCGACGATGGCGACAAAGCTGCGCAGCAAGAGGGGATCCAGCATGGCGACTCCATTTACAAAACCACTGGATGTCATTCTATCATTTAATTTCCCCATGACTGATTCCCCCGCTAGGCTGGTCTCCTCCCATCCCCTTGCCTCGAGGATCCGTCATGCCCCACTCCCTTGCCGAACCCGCCGGCGCACGCCTGATCGCGTCGTTGACCGCCAATCCCAGCCATCAGGAGTGGCTGGAGCAGGCTCTGCAACTGGCCCTCTTCAACCGCCAGCAGGGAGGCCGCCCCTTTGCCGCCCTGCTGGTGCGAGACAACCAGCTGGTGACCAGCGCCGTCAACGGCATGCACCAGGATGGCGACCCCACCCGCCACGCCGAGCTGGAAGCCCTGCGCCAGGCCAGCCAGGTCGGACCGCTGGCGGGCGCCATCGTCTACGCCAGCGGTCACCCCTGCCCCATGTGCCTGAGCGCTCTGGTGATGAACGGCATTGCCGCCGTCTATTACGCCTTCGATAACGAGGATGCGGCCCCGTTCGGCTTTGACAGCACGGCCGCCTACCACAAGCTGGGCCTGCCCCTCGCGCCACCCCCCTGCCACTCATCAAGCTGCCGAGCCCGCTGGCTGCTGCCGAGCTCTACGGTGCACAAGACCATGCTTGAGGCCCGCATCGATACGCGCCAGCAGCAGGCCCTGCTGGTGCTGGTGATCCTGATCGGGCTCAACCTGCGGCCGTTTCTCACCGCCATCGGCCCCCTCAGCCGCGACATTGCCGAGGCGCTCGGGCTCGGCATGGACACCCTGGCCTGGCTGACCCTGCTGCCACTCTGGCTCATCGGCGGCGGCGTGCTGCTCACCCCGGCCCTGCGCAGTCGCACCGGGCCGCGTCAGCTGTTGGGGACGGCCCTGCTGCTGCTGGGACTGGGCAGCGCCATGCGCTTTGAGGTAGGCAGCGGCGCCCTGCTCATCGCCAGCGCCGCCCTCTGCGGGCTGGGTTCGGCCCTGGTGCAGGGGGTGCTGCCCGGCCTCATCAAGCAGGCGTTTGCGCAGAAGGTGCCGCTGGTGATGGGCATCTTCTCGGCCTGCATGATGGGGGGCGGGGCGCTGGGTGCCAGCCTCACCCCGCAGCTCGCCGCCCGGCTCGACTGGTCCCAGGCGCTGGCGCTGTGGAGCCTGCCGGTGCTGCTGGCCATAGGCTGGCTCGGCTGGCGGGTACGGCTGCCCGCAGCGCCGGTGGTAATGTCCGGTGGCGGCGAGCAGCGCCTCATCAGCCTGCCCCGCAGCTGGCTGCTGATAAGCTGCTTTGGCATCATCAACAGCGGTTACGGCATCGTCGTTGCCTGGCTGGCGCCGGCCTACATGGCACAGGGCTGGAGCCCCCAGCAGGGGGGCGAGCTGGTGGCCTGGCTGGCGCTGGCCCAGACCGTAAGCGGCCTCGGCCTGCCGCTGCTGGCCGCCCGCCGGCTCGACCGCCGCCCCTGGATGGGATTGGCCATCGCCATGCAACTGGCGGGCTTTGGCGGCCTCTGGCTGGCGCCGACTGCCGCCCCCATCCTCTGGTGCATGCTGTGCGGCGCCGGGCTTGGCGGCAGCTTCTCCCTCATCATGGTCATCGCGCTCGATCACCTGCCGGACCCGCGCCGAGCCGGCACCCTCAGCGCCCTGATGCAGGGATTTGGTTTCATGCTGGCGGCCACTGGCCCCTGGGTGGCGGCACGCCTGCATCACCTGAGCGGTGACTTCGCCGCCGCCTGGCAGTGGCAGCTGGCCGGTCTGGTGCTGATGAGCCTGCTGGTTCTGCGCCTGGATCCGCGCCGCTACCCCAGCGCCATGAAGCTGGCCACACCGTCTCCCGCCCCCACTCCCATCAGCTGATCTGTGCTTGCCTCCTCTTTCCCGAATGAGGAGGCAAGCTCACCCCCCTCCAGCCTCTCCCCATTCCTTGCTCGCTTTCCGGTATCGGGCCTGCTGAGTAAACCATCAGCAATAAACTTCATATCTATTTGATTTATAACATATTAAACCGTCCCATATGGTGGGTTGCACCGCCATATGAGCCCATTAAGGTAAGGCACTCAGACGAGAATTAATCTCGTTTCGTCTGACAGGGAAGAGGCTGTATTCATCAAGGAGGAGAACGCCACGCGTTAGTGGCTTTGCCATTACTCAAAGGAAATCACATGCAGACAAACACAAAATGGGCTTCTCTACTCGGTGGCTTGGCCATGCTAGGCGGTGCCATCTCACCGGTCATGGCCGACGAGTCATTCAACCTGTGGCAGGAGTGCGCCACCCGCTGCACTCTGGATCTGGCCCAAGGGGTGCGCGCCAGCCAGCTCGATGTCGCCGGCCTGCTGGGTGAACAGGCCGGATCAGGGGTACTGCACTACTCCATGGTATTGGAAGAAGGGGGAGACAGCCTCAAACTGGCCCTCGGCAATGCGCTGACCTTGCGCACGGATGGCACCACCATCACCCTGATCAGCGCCACCGCGGGCAAAGGCCCGCGCACCTACAGCTATACCCGCCAGGGACACGGCAACTGGTCGCTGCACTGGCTGGTTCCCGTCGGCGACGATGCGCCCGCCAGCATCAAGGTCTTCTTCCACGAGCTGGATGCAGGATCCGAGGTGAGCCATATCTCCCCCATCTACAGCATCGAAGTGAGCGACGACCTGCTGCGCAGCATGGCCAGCAACTCGACGCTCTTCGTCAGGCACGTGGAAAACAATCAGATCAATCGCAGCCTCACCCTCAGTGCGGCCGGTGTCGGCTTCGTGGCGGCGCCCACCCAGCACAGCCGTCAGAAGCGCTGGAGCGAGTGGCACACCGGTAAGGTGTTGTGCCTGCTGGATCCGCTGGATGCGGTCTACAACTACCTGTCGCAGCGCACCTGCAACCTGGGTGATACCTGGGAAGGCAAGGTCTACCGGGTATTGGCCGGCGCACCCGCCTCTCACGACACCCATATCGTGCCGACCGCCATCAGTCATCGTCTGCACTTTGCCAAGGGAGACGGTCTGGCGGCCCTCACCACTCATCAGGTTTGCGCCATACCGCTTGAATCCCTGGCCAGAAGCCGTCAACCCAGAGGCTGGGAAGAGCTCAGCCAGTGCGGTTATCCGGTCCACAATCTCATCACCCTCTATCTGCTGACCCGCCTGCCATGGTCTCAGCTTGATACCGTGATCACCCAGGCGCTGGCCAACACCACGCCAGAGGATGGTTCAACGCCACGAGGGCAGCTGGCACAAGCCATTCGGGAGAACCCGGCCCAGGCACGGCTGGCCCTGAGCATGGCGGCCGCCCAGAGCGACGCCTTCAGCCACCAGCAGGCGGGCAATAGCCAAGAACAGGCCGCCAGCGCCGACGTGGTCAATCTCACCTGCCCTGCCGCCGATCTCAACTGCCTGGCGCCGGCCGACAGCGCCGATGCCCTGCAGGAGCGGGACTATCCGAACGGTGCCAGCTTCCTGGGTGACGGGGACGAGGTCAGCTTCAGCACGGCCGGTACTCGCAACTGGTCGGTGACCCGCCTGGAGCAAGCCCATCGCCAGCTGCTGGCGCGCGGTTATCTCTTCGTCGGTTATCACGGCACCTTCCTCGAAGCCGCCCACAGCATAGTGTTTGAAGGGGTGCATGAACGGGATCAATCCTCCATCGTCCCCTGGCAAGGCTTCTATGTCGCCGGCGATCCGGCCCTCGCCTACGGTTACGCCCAGGATCAGGAAGCGGATGCCCGTGGCCGCATCCGCAATGGCGTGCTGCTGCGGGTGTATGTGCCCCGCACCGCGCTGCCCCACCTCTACGCGACCCAGCAGACTCTGGCCGATCCCGGCGCCGTCGATGAGGTCGGCCGCCTGATTGGTCACCCCCTGCCGCTGCAGCTGGAAGCCATCACAGGACCGGAAGAGGAAGGTGGACGCCTGGAAACCATTCTGGGTTGGCGGCTGGCGGAGCAAGCGGTGGTGATCCCCTCCACCATACCGACGGATCCGCGCAATGTCGGCGGCGATCTTGACCTTGCCAGCGTACCGCAGGAAGAGAGCGCCATCAGCGCCTTGCCTGATTACACCACTCAGCCCCGCGAAGACCTCTGAATCGCGGTTCATCGATATAAAAACACCGGCCTGTGGCCGGTGTTTTTTACTGTCAACGCGGGGAGTGAGAGGGGGTTTAGCGCCCCTTCTTCTGCCGCCCACCTTGGCCAGCGCGCGGTTTGCCGGCGGCCGGTTTGGCCCCCTTGTTCGGGGCGCCTTTACCTGCGCTACCTTTGGCCGCGCCGCCTTTACCAGCAGCCCCCTTGCCAGCCGGGCTCTTGTTTTCGAATGCCGACGGCCCCGGCACGTTGGGACGCCCGCCAATCTCGTGGTCATCATCCCGGCGCGGTTTTTTGCCCGGTGCCGGCTTGCCGGCTTGCGCGGCGGACGCCTTGGGTTTACCGCCCTGCCCGGCGGCAGCTTGCCCGCCTTTGGCCGGTTTCACCTCGGAGGAGGAGTCCTCAATCAGCTTGAACAGCTCGATCAGCTCGTCGTCGGTGAGATCGCGCCACTCGCCCACCGGCAACCCCTTGAGGCTGACGTTCATGATGCGGATGCGCTCGAGCTTGGTCACCTCGAAGCCGAAGTGCTCGCACATGCGGCGGATCTGGCGGTTCAGCCCCTGCACCAGCGTGATGCGAAACACGAACGGCGCCTCTTTCTTCACCTTGCACTTCTTGGTGACGGCACCGAGGATCGGCACGCCGGCGCCCATGCCCCGGATAAACTCGTCGGTGACCGGCTTGTCCACGGTCACCAGATACTCTTTCTCGTGATCGTTGCCTGCCCGCAGGATCTTGTTGACCAGATCGCCGTGGTTGGTGAGAAAAATCAGCCCCTGCGAATCCTTGTCGAGACGCCCGATGGGGAAGACCCGGGTGCTGTGGTTGACGAAATCGACGATGTTGTCCTTCTCGCCCGCCTCTGTGGTGGAGACGATGCCCACCGGTTTGTTGAGGACGATGAAGACCAGGCTGTCCGCCTCGCGCGGCTCGATCACCTGGCCGTTGACCTTGACCAGATCCCCGGCAAACACCTGATCCCCCACCCCGGCCCGCTTGCCGTTGATGAAGACGTTGCCCTGCTCGATAAAGCGGTCGGCCTCGCGGCGCGAGCAGATGCCGCTCTCGCTGATGTATTTGTTCAGGCGCATGGATTCATCAGCCAGCATGGGTCACCTGCCACTGGCCTGCGGCCTGGATCCGGGTCATCAGGGCGGCACGCTGCCGGTTCACTAACTCAAAATTGTGCATATCATTCCATCTTCAAAAAAGGCCGCTACCGACCTGTCCGGCAAAAAGCGCCGACACATTAACATATTGCCCCCTGACACACGCCGGATAGTTGCATTCGGCCCGCCCCCTTCTCGCAAAATGCGCCCCCTGTCACGCGGCCAGCCCCCGGCATTGCATCGTCATGCACGGCCGTCCGATTGCCGCCAGCGCCACCGAAGTCAGCATGGCAATGGCCACTTCCGCCGTTGCATTGGATCCTCTCGCTACGCCACAAAGATGCATGAAATATGCAAGAAACGATAACCCAAGCCAAATGACAGCAACATTTTCTTGCTATTTATTAATCAAAAATGCATAAAAAGATTTTGATTCGCGCAAATTATCTGCCCCTATCAACGCTCTTTTCTGCTGTTTTCGGCGATTCGCACAACAATTTTCGCTCAACTGCGAAAAACACCAAATATTCACCTGCATCCAGGCCTGACAAAAACCATAAATTTGGCTGCAGGGTGTGCACTTTTCTCTGGCAAGAGGCCACTTTACCCTTCACTACAGGAGTTACAGATGAGTCATTCCCTCTCCCAGGCGGATTTTCTGGCCCAGGTCGCCAGCCGCAACCCCCACCAACCGGAGTTCATTCAGGCCGTGAGCGAGGTGATCGCCTCCATCTGGCCTTATCTGGCGCGCCACCCCCGCTATCTGCAGCACGGCCTGCTGGAGCGGCTGGTGGAGCCGGAGCGGCTGATCCAGTTTCGGGTGAGCTGGGTGGATGATCGAGGCCAGGTGCAGGTGAACCGGGGCTACCGGGTGCAGCACAGCTCCGCCATCGGTCCCTTCAAGGGAGGGATGCGCTTTCACCCCTCGGTGGATACCTCGGTGCTCAAGTTCCTCGCCTTCGAGCAGACCTTCAAGAATGCCCTCACCACCTTGCCCATGGGCGGTGGCAAGGGGGGCAGCGATTTTGATCCCAAGGGCAAGAGCGAAGGAGAGGTGATGCGCTTTTGCCAGGCGCTGATGCTGGAGCTGCATCGCCACCTCGGCGCCGATACCGACGTGCCGGCCGGCGACATCGGGGTGGGCGGGCGCGAAGTGAGCTACATGGCGGGCATGATGAAGAAGCTCACCAACAGCGCCGAGTGCGTCTTTACCGGCAAGGGGCTCTCTTTTGGCGGCAGCCTGATCCGCCCGGAAGCCACCGGTTACGGCCTGCTCTATTTCGTCGAGGCCATGCTGGCCAACCGGGGGCAATCCCTGGACGGCATGACGGTCTCTGTGTCAGGTTCAGGCAACGTGGCCCAGTACGCCATCGAGAAGGCGATGGCCCTCGGCGCCCGGGTCATCACCGCCTCCGACTCCGGCGGCACCGTCTACGATCCGGCGGGCTTTACCCCCGAGAAACTGGCGCGGCTGATGGCGCTCAAAAACGAGCAGCGCAAGCGCATCGCCGATTATGCCCACGAAGAGGGGCTGGAGTTTTTCAGCGGCCGCACTCCTTGGCACCTGCCGACGGACGTCGCGCTGCCCTGCGCCACCCAGAACGAGCTGGATGAGTCGGACGCCGCCACCTTGATTGCCAATGGCGTGCAACTGGTGGCCGAGGGGGCCAACATGCCGAGCAGCGCCGCCGCCATCCGTCGCCTGCACGAGGCCAAGGTGCTGTTTGCCCCGGGCAAGGCCGCCAACGCCGGCGGGGTCGCCACCTCGGGCCTCGAGATGAGCCAGAATGCCCAGCGCCTCTGCTGGAGCCGGGAGGAGGTGGATGCCCGCCTCAAGGGGATCATGACCAGCATCCACGCCACCTGCGTGCACTATGGCCAGGATGAGACGGGTCACGTGAACTACGAAAGCGGCGCCAACATTGCCGGCTTCGTCAAGGTGGCCGACGCCATGCTGGCCCAGGGGATCTGCTGACACTCTCAACAACCGCACAGACGGATCCCCATACCACAGAGGGCAGCCCCGGGGCTGCCCTCTGTTTGAGTGGATGAGCCGCTCACTGTCTGTACTTATCACCTTGTTTCCCTTAGGCTTTAAGCCAGCTTTCGACCCTTAGTACGGCCGCCGTGGACACGGGGCCGCCCCTCTTTTATCAGTGCCAAGGACTCTCCCATGCTGGCTCGCACCCGCCGCCTCGTTCGCCGCCTTCTTCTCAGCCTGCTGGGCTTGCTGCTGCTCGGCTGGACCCTGGTCGCCTACTTCGCCTGGCAGGCGGCGCCGCTGCAGCCCTGGCACACCCTGGTGCCGCCCGAGCTCAGCGCCGAGCAGCTCGATCACAGCGACTGGCAGGCCTATCTGGCCCACGAGCAGCAGCTGTTCGAGCTGGTAACCAAGGAGGTGATCGCCAGAACGCCGCCGGAGCAGCAACTCGACAGCAATCGCTACTATCGGGATGCCCCCATCAATCCGGCTCATTTTGCAACCGACTGGAACCGCTCCTATCTGCTGCGCCCGAGCGGCGAGGTAAAAGGGGTGGCGGTGTTCCTGCACGGTTTGACCGACTCCCCCTACAGCCTGCGCCACCTGGCCCAGCGCTACCGCGAACAGGGCTTCATCGCCCTGGGGCTGCGCATCCCGGGCCACGGCACCGTGCCGGCCGGGCTGATCGACATCGACTGGGAGACCTGGCTGGCCGCCACCCGGCTGGCGGTGCGCGAGGCCAGGGTACTGGCGCCAAGCCCGCTGCCGCTGCATCTGGTGGGGTTTTCCAACGGCGGCGCGCTGGCGGTGAAATATGCGCTCGATGCGGAAGGTGACAAGACAGGGGCACTGGCAAGGCCCGATCGGCTGGTGCTTATCTCCCCCATGATAGGGGTGACCCGCTTTGCCCGCTTCGCCGGCCTCAAGGCGGTGCCCGCCCTGCTGCCCGCCTTTGCCAGCGCCGCCTGGCTCGACACCATGCCGGAGTTCAATCCCTTCAAGTACAACTCGTTTCCGGTCAACGGCGCGCGCCAGTCTTACCGGCTGACCCACGCCATCCAGCAGCAGGTGCGTGAGCAAGCAGCCAGCGGCGAGTTGGCGACCTTCCCGCCCACCCTCACCTTCCAGTCGGTGATGGACTACACCGTCAGTACCCGCTCCATCATCGCCGATCTCTATCACTTCCTGCCTGCCAACGGCAGCGAGCTGGTACTGTTCGACATCAACCGCGGCACCCTGTTCGGCCCGCTGCTGAGCAGCGCCTCTGAGTTGGCGCTGAGCCACCTGCTGCCGCGCCCACCGCTCTCCTACCGGCTGACGGTGGTGGGCAACCAGGCGCCCGCCAGCACCCGTACCCAGGCCAGCAGTTTGCCGGCCGGCGGTGGGCCTGAGCAGATCCAGCCCCTCGACATCGACTACCCCAGGGAGATCTACTCCCTCTCCCACGTGGCCCTGCCCTTCCCGATGGATGACCCCCTCTACGGCATGGCGCCACGGCCCGAGCAGCGGGAGCAATACGGCATCAACCTGGGGGGCCTGGCCCTGCGCGGTGAGCGCGGGGTGCTGATCGTCAACCCCGGCGCCCTCACCCGCACCTCCTCCAACCCCTTCTACCCCTATCTGCAGGAGAAGGTGATAGAGACGCTGACAGCACCTGCCCAACCGCCGGCCGGCAAGCAGCCAACCCCGGTCTGGGACAGCGAAGACGAGGCCGCCTATCAGGCGGAGAGGGAACAGTTTCTACAAGATGCGCAGGAGAGCGAGGCTCCCTTCTAGGCTATGTTCCTAAAGTGGTTGTTCAGGAAGGGGAGAGACACCGGCCTGAGGCCGGTGTTTGATTAATATTTTGATTCAAGAATGATTATCATGAACCAATGAGGTTAAGTGCCCTCTAATTTCTTCATGAACTTTTCTATCTGCTGAAAAAACCGCCTTTCTATTCCCTCCTTTCAACTCAATAACTAGATATGGAGGGGTTGCCATCATTACAAATCCAGTTTTATTATCACTAAATCGGAATGTACCTGCATTATAGCCAAGTAATCCAATTCCGTTCTTCCGAAGAGTTGGTTTATCATGGCGAGGTAACGTCATATCATATACATCTGATACGTGCTCGATATCATTAAAAATGAAGGTCTCATTGTACATAAGACTAGATAATGTGATCGAATTATTATCTATAATCACTTTAGATGATACGATTTGTAGTGTACCTATCATTAGGAGCACGCCACCTAATGCAAGGGAAAAAATTGAAACTCCGAAGGATAACCTCTTTGTAAAAATAAATTCCGAGCCAGAGGTAAATACTACAGGTAAAATAAACAGCATTAATACAGCGTATGCAATACTTTGAATCGACCAAGGAATATCATAGGTCATTGTACTTCTCCTACAACTCCAAGGGAGTCAAGAACAATATTATCAAGAGCTCTTAGTGCCGTCTCTTGTTGTTCATCGGTAATACTTACCACCCCTAGATTTATTACAGCTTGGAGAACAGCTCTTGCTTCTTTTCTCTTGAAATCAACAATCGCTTTACTGTAAAGCATGGGGGTTTCAGATTGTTTGGAAAACGCTTCTATTAATGATAGTTGATCTCTCATGGGCCTCTCAAGACTCCCCACTGAGTATGGCTCATGGCAATTTACACCACATCCATCAATAGTCACTGCTACGTTCACAGCTACCGAAATTTGAACGGCTACGTTAAGCGCTGCTGCGACGTTGATTGCTGCTCCAGCATAGGTAGCAACAGCAACTGCGATGAATGCAACACACGCTGCTGCCACTGAGCATGCCCTAGGCTCAACTCGGCTGGCACTAAATACTGAGACCAGTTGCTCCAAGTCTGTTTGAGAAACATCATTTAATGTTTGGTTTGTATTGAAGCCATCCTCAATAGTCGCTCTGATAACTTTGTTTTTAGTAATTAGATTTTCAATTTTATTGGTTAAGTGCGATTCTGCATTACTATCTAATATTCCCTCAGCCATTAAATTATTTATAAGTTGTTCGTAGTCTCCCTTTTTTGCCAGAGCAAGATTATTCTCTGAAGCTAGAGACGTTAATATTTTATATTCTTTAGAACTGGTAATGTGTTTTTTACTTGTATCAGATATCTTCAACGACTTAACCGCTTTGGTATATTCCTTTGGTGTGAGCTTTGCCCCAATGAGAACACTCCAGGTATTTGATAGGTTTTCAACGTCTGCCCATATTTCGGGTGGAAGATGAACCCTGCTCATAGAGAGCCGTAGCGATGTAGTCACAGCGTTATTGCTGAGTTTCACACTTTCAGGTTCGCCAAACTTTCTTTTCTTTAGTGTATTGTCGTTGTCTTCAGCCAATACAGTGTTCGCATTCAGTCCAACAAAACTAATAAGGCCGTATTCCACGTATTTTTTCATTGTATCCTCTAGCTCACTGCTGGTTTGTAGTCGCAGACTTAGTTAATAAGTATTTGTTCAGCACGTATGGAATATAGTGCTGGTAGCGTTTTTTAAGGCTTATAATAATTTCAGGATCTTTATGGAGCATTACACAAGCCTCGCATTGGTGGCTTACATTCTTTGTTTTATTGTTTCCCTCCCCAAGTAGACTATCTATTATTTTTATTGGGTCATCGACTTTAATCCATAATTTTAAGAAATAATTTCTTTGGTGTTCTACATATCCACTTAAGTCATGGATTTCACCCACTTTCATTTCATTGATGTGTTCCAAAGTAAGGCCGCAGCATGCTGATATTTTTTTCTTGGGTGTTATGACAATGTTTTCGAATACTTGGTCACAGCCTTTATCAATAGCATCTCTGTCTATATATCCTCTCGCTGTACTATCCTCAAAAAATGTCATCCACGCATTAGACTGCAACTTAAATTTAGTATCGTCTGCTTGTAGTTTTTTATTAAATCATTCTTCTGTATGCTTTCTAAGCAACTTGATGAGTCGGTATCTTTCTCGACTGTAACCAGTGTGAAAATATTATTTTCAGTTAATGCCTCTACTGCATTAAGTACTGTTTTTTCCGAAACCCAACGTTGATGATCGAGGCCAGTACTGATATTTATTTCACTGATTCCAGAGTCATGCAGCTTCCGTGCATAACGGACTGCCATGTCAACGTTCTTCGCCCAGTATGAATTTGTAACGCAGCGAGTCTGTCGTCCATAACTTGTACAATGCTTAATGGCGGTAAAAAGATCCTCTTTGAGCATGAAGCACTCACCTCCGGTGAATACAACAATTTCAATGTCAGGATACATTTCTATTGCAGAGTCAATGGCTCCCAGTATCTCTTTAAGGCTAAGTCGATGTGTGATCTTGGGGGTACACTCAAAACAGCACTCAGCACAAGCGGCTGTGCACTGGTAAGTTGTTATTATTGTTAGTGTTTTAGGGGATATTACGATTAGGTCTTCGATAGCCACACTCATGTGATAACGCTTCCTACATACCAATAGAATTCATTATCATTTGCATCTATGTGGATAATAACAATGCCCATTTGGAGCTTGATTTTCATGTTATTCATTTTCGAATGAGACCAATCCGTCAGAGCCTTATTAGAACTGGCATTACGAAGACTGTATCAGCTGCGCGTTCCTAGGCTGTGTTCTTAACGTGTCATATTTCAGGTGCAGCAATTTCAAGCCATGAACTGGGCCTCTAAAGAGGCCTGATTTACGTGGTTTTGAAGTGAATAAATGCTGTGTTTTTGGAGGGATAGGGCTCTACAAAGTGGTGAGACTGCTTTTCAACCACTTTAGGAACGCAGCCTAGAGCCCGTTGCGGCGGTGCAGCAGTATGGGGCCGACCAGGAAGATCTTCTGCACTTGCTCAGGCAGGGCGGCATCCACCGTCAATCGCCCGATGCCAAGCGCCATCAGGGATAACGGCTAATCTCTATCAGGTTGTGATCCGGATCCAGGCAGTAGACCGACTCGATGGGGCCGCAGGCCCCGCTCTTGGTCACTGGCCCCTCTACTATCTCCACCCCGTGGCAATGGAGCTGGGCGATGACCTGTTCCAGCGGCCAGCGGGTGATGAGGCAGAGATCCCCCGAGCCCACCTGCGCCCGGTTGCGCGGCTCCTGCCCCAGCAGTTGCAGATTGATCTTCTGGTTGCCAAAGCGCAGGGCCCGGCGCCCTGCCCCGAAGGTGATGGCTTCCATGTTGAGCACCGAGCTGTAAAACGCAACGGCCCGCTCGATGTCGCTGACCGTCAATACCAGATGGTCGATATGGCTGATCATGTCCCCTCCTGGTTTATGTGTGTCGATAGCGCTGGCCCGACAGACTGACCTGTGGGCACCCTCATCATACCCAAGCACACACCCAGCATCTGTGCTGAATGGCGCAAAGATGGCCGAGCAGAGCCGCTAGCTAAGTGAAGGTGGCGTTGACCTTCACTGTTGGGTGCGACACGCCTGATCACGCTGGGACAGCAGGGTGTCATCATCACTGTCCATCGCGGCCAGAATGGCTTGATTGCAGGCGCGCTCAGCCTGCCGGGCCGCATCCGGTTTGCTCTCACGAATGTCGGCGATCATGGGGCGGTAGTTAACGGAAGCTGCGCAATACATGGCGCGATACTGAGGCTGCTGCGCGTTGCTGTCGTCCTGGTGGGACAACTGATCGCACAGCTTGCTAAATAGCGCTGCCGCCTTGACGGTGCATTGGCTGAAGCGCCGTGCATCCTGCTCGTAACTGCGGCAGACGCTTTTCGGCTGCAACTGCCAAAACTGGAAGGCAAAGGGGATTTGTTCCCCCTCATACTCCACCACCAGCGATTTGAGCTCAGTGCCATAAATATCCGATACCTGCTGCTGTACCAGGTTGAGATAAGCCGAGAAAAGATAAGAAACCGGATCCATCACCACCTCCTTGTGGTTGACCTGGGTGAATTGACGTTTGTAACTCCCCTACTCTCAGTCCTCAACGAAAGGACCCACTCTAGCCTACTGCTTACTATCAGCTAATTGCTTGATGATACACACATTATTGTGCCAACACAGCTGAAATAAGGTGTCGATTGGATTAAGATGCGCGCCATATCAGGTAACTCGGATGGGGCCATCCCGATCAAATCGGGGCTTGAGGCGACCGAGAAACAGGGCTGAGGAGCCAGTTTTGCGCGGGACATGGACAGAAGAGGAACTAAGGGCAACGGTCAGCGCCTATCTGGCGATGCGCACCATGGAGCAAAATGGCGTCCCCTTCGTCAAAAAGCGCTATTACACCGAACTCGCTAACCAGTTTGGCCGCACCGAGAAGGCATTCGAGTATCGAATGCAGAACATCTCCTATATCTGCGCCCTGCTAGGACGGACCTGGGTATCAGGTCTCAAGCCGGCTAAAAACGTGGGCCCCCACAATGCCCCCATCATAGAGCGCCTGCTCTGTGAACTCGATGGCCAACCTTATACCGGCAAGGCCGCCTTTGAGCATCAAGTGAGCCGCTACAAGAGCAAGCCAACACTCCCCACGCCCATCGGCATCCAAGAACCACAGCAGCGTTATGGAGCCAACCCTAGCTATGGGCGGGATCCAAAGGTGAAGGCTTGGGTATTGATGACGGCGGCGGGCCACTGCGAAAGCTGCGCACAACCGGCCCCTTTTCATGCCACCACAGGGGACGCCTTCTTAGAGGTGCATCATCTGCGCACACTCGCCGAAGGGGGTTCGGATACCATTAGCAACACGGTGGCGCTCTGCCCTAATTGCCACCGTGAGCTGCACTATGGCGTCAACCAGGCACAAAAGCGTGAGGCCCTTTACCAGGCGCTGCCCAGGCTGGTGCGAGAATAACGCGCCTGCTTCGCTCATAAAAAAACGGCTCGCCGATGGCGAGCTGTTTTGGGGTCAGCAGGGGATCCGCTCGATGCGGCCACCGCTCAGTTTGAAGAAGGCATCTTGCGGCAGCTCCTGCAGCCAGGTGGTGGTGTAGTCCAAGTCCGCATAGGCACCGCGCAACATGGCGCCAAACAGGCCGTGAGAGACTACGATGGCGCGCTCAGCGATACGCTCATCCTGCAGCCAGCTCAGGGCCCGGCCTTGAATGCTCTGAAAACTCTCCCCCGCGGGGGCTTGCAGATACCAGTCTGGCTGTTCCAGATCGAGCTCGGGGTGGGCCGCCAGCAACTCGGGCACCCGGCGACTCTCCCACTCCCCCATCCCCAGCTCCACCAGCCGCTCGTCCCAGACGATACGCGCTTGGTCCAGGCCAAGTTGCTGGCATACCCGCTCCGCGGTCTGGCGCGCCCGGCCGAGGGGGCTGGCGTAAAGGGTCCAGTCGGCAGGCTCGGCCAGTAGCTTGGCCAGACGGGCCCCCATGGCGAGGGCCTGGGCTTCACCCTTGGCGGTCAGTTCGGAGTTGCAGCGCCCCTGCAGCCGCAGTTCGGCGTTGTAACGGGTCTGGCCGTGGCGCAGCAGATAGAGGGTACGGGACATGGTTTCTCCAGCAGGTTCAATGAGATAACAAAAACTGAAGAGGCATGATAACAGATGTGCCGGGGCAGCCAAGGCGCAGGCGGGGGGCGGAAAAAACAAAACGGGTCAATGCTGACCCGTTAATGCTGGCTGGCGCCGTGCTCAGCCCTTCTTGATCTCCCGCAGATAGCGGTAGATGGAGTGAACCGAGATGCCGAGCTGGCGGGCCGCTATCTGGGCGCTGTCTTTGAGCTCGAAGATGCCGAGCTCGTGCAGCTGGTTGACCATGACCCGGGTCTTCTGGGACGGGGGCACCGCCTCATTGCCACGCACCTCGGCACTGACGGTGTCGATGGTGCTGTTGAGGGCCTCGTCGATGTTGCGAGCAAACACCTCCGGGGTGGCATGACCATCGTGGCCGTGCAGGCACTCCGGCATCATGGTGCGCAGCACGGATTGCAGCGGGGCATCCATGTCGGTGTTGATGCAGAGCAGACCGATGGCCTGCCCTTCACCATTGCGAATAACGGTGGTGAGCGAGCGCAGCGTCTTGCCGGTGGCGCACTTGGTCATGTAGGGGCTGGAGATATCCTGCCCGCTCTTGAGTTTCATCATCGCCAGGTTGGTGATGGGGGCACCGACGCTGCGCCCCGTGATATGGCCGTTGGCAATCTTGATGATCGACGGATTGCGCGCATCCAGGCTGTGCAGCAGCACCTCGGTGTGCTGACCATACATGGCGGCGATGCCGTCCACGATGATCTCCATCGCCTTGAGGATCTCGAAATCGGTCGGACTCAGCTCTTGCAGCTTCACATTGAAACCTTATAAAAGGGCCGCCGACCCGGACAAGGGCGGCAGCCGACAGGGACACTCAGGCGGACATGATATCAATAATGGTGCTGTCTGTGGCAGACATGCCGTCTTTGACCATCTGGCCCACGTTGCGAATGGTCTGCTCCACGTTGCCCGCCACGATCCCCTGCCCCGATACCCCGTGGCTGTTGAGCGCCATCAGGAAGCCGCGTACCGCCGCCCCGGAGGAGGTGCTCACCTTCATGGCGCAGGAGGCCTTGGCGCCATCGCACACCATGCCGGCGCTGTCGCTCAGCACGTTCTGAATGGCGTGGCAGGATTGCTCGAAACTGCCGCCCGCCAGATAGACCATCGCCATGGCGGCCGCCGCGCTGGTCACCGTGTTGCCGCAAAAGGCCGACAGCGGCGGATAGTGGGACTTGATGTAGATGGCCCCCAGGTGGCTCATGATGAGGGCGCGGGCCAGTTGTTCTTCGCTGGCACCGAAACGCTCGGCGATCACCACCACCGGGATGGTGGCGGCGATGCCCTGGTTGCCGCTGCCAAAGTTGCTCATGGCCGGCAGGCTGGCCCCCCCATGCGGGCATCGGAGGCCGCCGCGGTGCGCATCACGATGCGGTTCATCACGTCCTCGCCGATGAGGCCGGCCTGGATGTTCTGCTGCATGGTGCGGCCAATTTCGAGGCCGTAGGGGTTGTTCATCCCCTCGTCGGAGAGTTTGCTGTTGAGCTCGGAGGCCTGCAGGATAAAGCGGATCTGCTCGAACTCCACCTGGGTGGCGAACTCATAAATGGCGGCGATGCTGATGTCGACCCCATCGCAAATGGCACCGGTGGCGCCACCCTGGCCCTGCTCGGCCGTGAAGGTCACTTCATCATTGCGGCGCTGCTCGACGATGCGGGTATGGCCACCGCACAGGGTCACCTCGGCGCTGTGCTCGGTGCCCTCTGCATCAAGGCCCAGTAGCCGGACCCGACAATAGATGAACTCGGGGGCCGAGGTGCGGCTCACCTGCACCTGGCCTGCATCGATCAGCTCCTGCGCCTCTGCGACCTGGGCCGGCGTGATGGCGGCCAGCACCTCCAGCCCGGCCTCGGCGTTGCCGCCGATGGCGCCGGCGGCGGCGGCAATGGCCAGCCCGATCTTGCCGGTGCCCGGCACATAGACCCCCATGGAGTTCTTGTAGAGGTTGTCCGAGACCACAACCTCCAGCCGGACGGGCTTGCAGCCAAGTTGCCGAGCGGCGACGGCGGCGGCATAAGCGGCGGCGATGGGCTCGGTACAACCCAGCGCCGGTTTGACAACCTGTTGAATAATCTGCAGATACTGCTGCCACGCTTGCTTCATCAGAACACCCTTTCTATCAACATTAACCAGCGATGTGAGCGATCGCTTCCACTTCCACCCTGACACCCATCGGCAGATCCTTCACCGCAAAGCAGCTGCGGGCCGGGCAATCTTTCAGGAAATAGCGTTTATAAACCTCGTTGAACGCGACAAAATCACTGATCTCGGCGAGATAGCAGGTGGTCTTGAGCACGGTATCCAGGCTGCCGCCGGCGGCCTCCAAGACATGCTTGAGGTTCTCCAGCGCCTGACGGCTCTGGGCTTCGATGCCCCCTTCCACCACGCCGCCCTGCTGTTTGCACACCGGCAGCTGGCCGGAGGTAAAGATGAGGTCGCCATAGGCAGTGCCATGGCTGTAGGGACCGATGGCATCGGGTGCGGCATCCGCCACTATGATCTTTTTCATATCGCCACTCCTTAAAATGCAATTATTTTTGCAATCAATAGTCTCGTCTTGTTCAACATTATTTGCTTATTAGGCATTCCATTCAACTAAAACCTGCAAAAACAGCGATAAATTCGGTAGCAGGCGCAAATTGAAAGCGTGATCTGTCTCCCTCTTTAGGTAGAAGAGCGATAAAAAGCATTGTTTTGCCGCTTTTTATTCAACTATATTTGCGCCTGATTTTTACCCCTACAAAAACAAGGTATTTTATGGACGCGCACAGTACGACACTCACCCGGCCCGTGATGGGCACGCTGGAATGGAAAGAAGCGGTTCGTTTTGACAGCACCGACTGGGGCTGGGTCATCATGAGCATCGGCATGGCCATCGGGGCGGGGATCGTCTTCCTGCCGGTGCAGGTAGGACTGATGGGCTTGTGGGTGTTTCTGCTGTCGGCAGTGATCGGCTACCCGGCCATGTACATGTTCCAGCGCCTCTTCATCAATACCTTGGCCACCTCGCCCGAGTGCAAGGACTACCCCAGCGTCATCAGCGGTTACCTTGGCAAGAACTGGGGCGTGCTGCTTGGTGCCCTCTACTTCGTGATGCTGGTGATCTGGGTGTTCGTCTACTCCACCGCCATCACCAATGACAGCGCCTCCTTCCTGCAAAGCTTCGGGGTCACCCAGCAACTGCTCTCCGAGAATCCCTTCTACGGCCTGGTGTTGATCTGCGCCCTGGTGGCGCTGGCGTCGCGCGGCGAGAACCTGCTGTTCAAGATCTCCACTTTCATGGTGCTGACCAAGATCAGCGTAGTGGCGGTGCTCGGCCTGATGATGGTGAGCAAGTGGGATGCCGCCAACATCACCGCCATGCCGGCCAGCGGTGACTGGCTGAAGGATGCCATCGTCATGCTCCCCTTCACCCTCACCTCCATTCTCTTCATCCAGAGCCTGAGCCCCATGGTGATCTCCTACCGCTCGCGGGAAAAGTCCCTGGAAGTGGCCCGCTTCAAGGCGATGCGCGCCATGAACATCGCCTTCGGCATCCTGTTCGTGGTGGTGTTCTTCTACGCCGTCTCCTTCACTCTGGCCATGGGCCACGAGCAGGCGGTCAAGGCTTCCGAGGAGAACATCTCGGCGCTGGCCATGGTGGCCCAGGGCATGCCGGGCCAGACCCTCAAGCTGCTCAGCCTCACCCTCAACATCTTCGCGGTGATGACCGCCTACTTCGGCGTCTATCTGGGCTTTCGCGAGGCCTGCCAGGGGCTGGCGATGAACCTGCTGCGCCGGGTGATGCCGGAAGATCGCATCAACAAGGGGCTGGTGGGCAAGGGCATCATGCTGTTCACCGTGCTGCTCTCCTGGGGGGCTATCGTGCTCAACGCCCCAGTGCTGAGCTTCACCTCCATCTGCAGCCCCATCTTCGGCATGGTGGGGTGCCTCATCCCGGCCTATCTGGTCTATCAGGTGCCGGCGCTGCACAAGTACAAGGGGGTCTCCCTCTACATCATCATCGTCACCGGCCTGCTGCTCTGCGTCTCGCCCTTCCTGGCGTTCAACTGAGACGCGACCTTCTCCCATCGGCAACGGGCCACCCTGGGGGCGGCCCGTTTTTCTGACCCATTCAGCCCCCTCGCCACGGGAAAAAGCCAAGGGGATCACAACTTCCACCCCGCCCCCAGCCGAGCCACCCGGCGAGGAGTAATATCCAGCCATCCCGCTACACGCCCCGTCGGGGCCCGAGGCTTCATATGAAATGGATATTCACGCCCGCCATCCGGCTCGGCAATCAGCTCTCCTTCAAGTACAAGTTTTTGCTCTGGTCCTGTCTGATGCTGCTGCCGCTGGCCTACAGCATGACCAACCTGCTGGGTCGGCTGCAGGACGACAACGCCCAGGCCCGCAAGGAGCTGGCCGGCGTGGTCAAGCTGGCGCCGCTGCCCGCCATCGAACAGGCCCTGCTGACCCATCGCAACCTGGTCACCCGGCACGGCTATGAGCAGAACCCGGTCGGCGAAGAGGAGGTCAAGGCTGCGGCCCGGGCCGTCGATGCAAGCCTGGCCGCCTTTGCCGCCACCAAACAGCAAAACCCCGTGTTCGATACCCTCGCCCAGGAGTGGTCCAGCCTGCAAAGCGAGGCGCTGGGGCTCGAGGTGGATCAGAGCAACCTGCGCCACGACAAGCTGCTGACCGAGGTACGCCACCTCTACAAGAGCATCACCGCCGCCAGCAGCCTGGTTCAGGATCCCGCGCTCGGCACCTACTACATGGTGGTGCTCGCCAGCGAGCGGCTGCCGCAGCTGCGCGATCTGCTGGCCCAGGTGCGGGATCGGGCCGCCACCATCGCCGACTTCGGCCTGTTTCAGGCGCAAGGGTATAGCGCGCTGCGCTTTCGCCTCGACCTCATCAACGCCACCCTGCAGGAGCTGGAGGCCGACCTGACCCTGCTCTATGAAATGGCCCCCGTCTATCGCAGCGAACTGGGCCAGCAGACCGACGCCCTGCTGCAGCAGGCCCATCAGGGGGTCGACACCCTGGAAAACAAGATGATGAAAGACCAGCAGGTGCAGCTCTCCAGCAAGGAGGTGCTGGCGCTGGGGGATGGGCTGGATACCGCCATCACGGCACTGGCCGGTCAGGTGCGTCAGCGGCTGGAGGCGGATCTGCATCAGCGCATGACCGCCAACCAACACCACTTCTGGTGGGTGACCGGGCCGCTGACCGCCATCCTGCTGGTCTATCTCTACCTGATGATTGGCGCCTACCTCTCCTTGCGCGCCACCGTGGGCCGGGTGCGGGAGATCGCCGCCCGGGTCAACGCCCAGGATCTCGGCCAGCAGATCGAGATCGTCGGCCAGGATGAGCTGGCGGCCATCAGCCGGGATTACAACGTGACCCTGCAGACCCTGCGCACCCTGATGCTGCGGATGCGGGAGAACGGCGTCAGCGTGGTGGAGAGTGCCACAGAAATCGAAGCGCGGACCTGCCGCTCCCAGGAGGTGATCGCCGATCAGCAAGGGGAGACCCATCAGGTGGCCACCGCCATCAAGGAGCTGGCCGCCACCTCCCACGACATGGCAGGCAATGCCCAGCAGGCCGCCCGCATGACCCAGGAGGCGCAGGCCGTGGTGGGCCAAGGCGAGGCGGTGGTCGAGCGTACCATCAAGGCCATCGACCACATCAACCGCGAGGTGCTACGCACCGCCGAGACCATCGGCCAGCTGGAGCAACAGTGCAGCCAGATTGGTGGCGTCATCGGGGTGATCCGCGGCATCGCCGAGCAGACCAACCTGCTGGCGCTCAACGCCGCCATCGAGGCGGCCCGCGCCGGTGAGCAGGGGCGCGGCTTCGCGGTGGTGGCCGACGAGGTGCGCTCGCTGGCCAACCGCACCCAGGGGGCCACGGTCGAGATCCAGCAGATGATCGAGCAGTTGCAAACTGGCGCCCGCGCCTCGGTCAGCGCCATGTCCGCCGCCAGCCGTGAGGCGCAGGAGGGGGTCGGTCTGGCCCAGGAGGCCCAGCAGGCCTTTGGTGCCATCACCGAACGGGTGGGCAGCATGGTCGACACCAACTCGGTCATCGCCAGCGCCATCGAGCAGCAGGGGGCCGTGGTCAACGAAATAGAGCGCAACGTGGTGCGCATCTCCGATGGCAGCGACGAGGCGCTGCAGGTTGCCAACGCCGCCCGTGATGCCGCCCGCCAGATCCACCAGCTCACCGAGCAGCTGCGTACCATGGTGCAAAGCTTCGTGCTCTGAGCCGGCGCCCGTCACCCACGCCAGCCCCTTGCCGGGCTGGCTTTTTTTTGCAAATTCAGGCGGCCGGGCCGCATTGTTTTCTTGGCGAAAAAAGTATCGACGATCCATTGTGCGATGAGGAGAAAGCGGGGTATTCTTCAGCCACAACAAGACTCGAACATTACCTTTTTGCCTGCCACAGGCCCGGGGATCAGTTCGACGCCCGAGAGGCAGTTCGACAAGAGTTCGACGATAGGAAGCTCGCATCACGACACACAAGTTCAAGCGAGGTATCGCAAATGGCGAAGTACCAGTTTTTCTCTATCCCGGCCTCCAACCGGCAGCAGTACACCTTTATCGACATGGCCTCCCCCACCTTCCTGCCCGAGAAAGCGGCGCTGCTGGCGCAGGGGTTCGAGGTGGAAGAGGATTTCATCGACGCGGCCAACCCGCGCGAGGCGGTGGAGAAGTATAGCTCCAACTTCCTCTACGTAGCCGATGAGATAGGCAAGTCGGACGCCGGTTACGCCGCGGCCATCGCCGTGCAGGCGCTCGGCAAGGCACTGCAGGGGCAGAAGCGGAGCAATTGAGCTGATAAATGAAGTGCGGCCATCGGCAAGCTGCCGATGGCCGCAGGCAATGCTGGCAATGTAGTTCAGCAGCGGGCGAGCTGGCGGAGCATCTCGATAAGCTCCTCCTCGCTGCTGGGCTCATAAGCGAGCTGCAGGCTCGGCGCGGCGCCCCCCATCAGCATGTAGACGTGGGTGCTGCAATGATCGTAGTGACACCACTTACCGTCGATACAGACGTCGGTATAGCATCTCGGGTCCCTTTCAAGTTCCATACGCACATCCTTTTGTTACATCCCTTCAACATCACTCTGACCGTAAGATAACCCGGCCGCTGCAAACTTGATGCAGATCAAGGGAAGCGACGGCCGCCCCGGATATCTGCCGAATCTGCGGCCCAACACCCTCATCCATCAGCCACACAAAGCGCAAGATTCACCCCGCCGGCGCCTGCTGCGGCGGATCGTGCGCAACAAAAACGGCGCCCGCAGGCGCCGTTTTTTTATCTCCGCGCCACGTGGTCTCGCGGGGCGGGTGAACAAGCCTTGGGCTTATTCGTCTTCCAGGTAGGCGTAGCCTTGCAGACCCAGCTCCAGCTCGTCGAGCAGGGCCTTGCGGGTCGCGTCGTCCAGCGCCGGGTGGGAGACGATCCGCTGATAGTTCTCGCGAATGACGGACGGGTCGATGTTGACGTAACGCAGCAGCTGGTCGACGGTGTCGCCGCGCACCACGTTGCGGATGTCCATCTTGCCTTCCTCGTCCAGCCACACTTCTGCGCAGTGGGTGTCACCGAACAGGTTGTGCAGATCGCCGAGGATCTCCTGATAGGCACCCACCAGGAAGAAGCCGACGTGGCACTCTTCGTTCTCGCCATACACCGGCATCGGCAGGGTGCTTTCCACACCCAGACCGTCGACGTAGTGCTCGACCTGACCGTCGGAGTCACAGGTGATGTCCATCAGGATGCCGCGGCGGGTGAGCGGACGCTCGAGGCCGGCCAGCGGCATCACCGGGAACACCTGACCGATACCCCAGGCATCCGGCAGGGACTGGAACAGGGAGAAGTTGGCAAAGCACTTGTCAGCCAGTTTCTCGGAGAGCTCGTCAGCCAGCGCGCGGTGGTTGCGGTTGACCGGGTTGAGCATCTCTTTGAGCGCCAGACAGGTGTTCTGGTGCAGCATCTCGGCCCAGGCGCGTTGCTCGAGGTTGAGCAGACCCATGGTGTACTGGGTATTGACGTCACCGAGGTCAGCCACCGAGTCGTGGAAGATCTCCAGCAGGGAGGGATCTTCGCCGCGCAGATCCAGCCACCCTTTCCACATGTTCTGCAGAATGGTGGGCGCATCCTCGTCCGGTGCGCTGATGTCGTTCATCTCCACCCCTTCGGCACCAATGATGTTGGTGACCAGCACGGCGTGGTGAGCGGTCAGGGCACGGCCGGACTCGCTGATGATGGTCGGGTGCGGCAGGTCGAACTCGCGGCAGACATCGCCGATGCCCCACACCACGTTGTTGGCGTACTCGGAGAGGCTGTAGTTGGCGGAGCAGTGGCTCTGGGAACGGGTTCCCTCGTAGTCCACCCCCAGGCCGCCGCCCACGTCAACCACTTCGATGTTGGCACCGAGGCGACGCAGTTCGGCGTAGAAACGGCCGCACTCGCGGATGCCGCCCTGGATGTCGCGGATGTTGGCGATCTGGGAACCCAGATGGAAGTGCAGCAGTTGCAGGCAGTCCAGCTTACCCAGGCCGCGCAGACGCTCGATCAGCGCCAGGATCTGGGAGGCGGACAGACCGAATTTGGACATGGAGCCGCCGCTCGATTCCCACATGCCGGAGCCGGTGGAAGCGAGCTTGGCACGCACCCCGATGTTGGGCTTGATGTTGAGGCGAGCTGACTCGTCCAGCACCATTTCCAGCTCGGAGGGCTTCTCCACCACGATGTAGACCTTGTGGCCCATCAGGTTGCCCAAGAGGGCATGGCGGATATATTCGCGGTCTTTGTAACCGTTGCAGACGATCACCGAGCCTTGCTCATGGTGATGGGACAGCACGGCCAGCAGTTCCGGTTTGGAACCAGCTTCCAGGCCAAGCCGGGGCTTGTCGCTGTAGGACTGGCTGATGGTCTCGATGACGCGACGCTGCTGGTTTACCTTGATCGGGTAAACGCACAGATAGTCCCCTTCATAGCCTGACTTCTCGATGGCCTGACCGAAGGCGTTGAACAGCGCATCGACTCGACTCTTGAGGATGTCGGGGAAACGCAGCAGTACCGGAGTGGTCAGCCCGGATTGACGCAACTGTTCGATGGCGTCGGAGAGCACGATCTGTGTATCAGGGCGTGATTTGTCGGGAGCGACGGTCACATGACCGGCGTCATTGATGTTGAAAAAACCCGCACCCCAGTAGGGAACGTTGTAGACCTTCAAGGAGTCCTTGCTGGACCAGTTAGTCATGGGCTATGCCTCGCAAATGAGCGGCCGGTGGCCGCCTTCGTTACCCTCAATCACATCCAGACCATCGATGACAAGGTGCGGCGCGCCGAGGCGGCCTGCCGGCTCGGGAAGGGCGACTTCTGCAACCTGCGCGCACTACGCGGCGGGTTGACTCGGGCCCTTCCGTCACATCCCTTGCACATCGCGGCAAGCCTAGGCTGCCTGGTGGATCTTGGGGAAGTAACGAGTCTTGATGTGGGGCTGGTGGCTTTACATCAAGCTCAACGGTATGCGGTGCTGTGCTAACAGCGCCGCGGTACTTTGATGACGGACAGCATCAGCCACGCGGTCCGTTCATCATTCGGCAGCCATCACGACAGCAAGGGAAGGCTTCAAGGAAGAGAAGCGAAGGCGTCAGCACGCGTGCGTGTTGATAGACGACAACAACCACCACAGCCAGCTCAGCACCAGTGACCGCCCATGACAAGGGAAGATGATGAGCCGTTGGCTCACTCGGTCAGCTGGACATTGAGTGTCCGTTGTTCTCCCTGATACCGGAGCCTAACCGGTATTAAAGAAACCATACCCTAGCAGTGTCTGTCGTTGCTGCGTGCCTCGCCCTATAGGCGTCTGATCTTCCGGGAGTCTGGCGGCCTCTGCCTGCTCAGGGTTGCCCTTGGATCGGCGCGGAGTGTACACACTTACCGCCAGCGGTGACAATAAAAAATAGTGTTCAAAAACTGCTTTTAATAAGGCGATCAAATCTTGCTGCCAGCAGGCCTGGCAAGCGGGGGAAGAAGTCTGCCCACCCCCTCTTTTCCACCCTGAAAATAACGCCGGTTTGCGCCATCCGTTGTCGCCCCCGACACCATAAGTAATGAACGCCTGCCGAGCCACATCACAAGCCGCTTAAAAATGTCAGCAATTGGATATTTTATGCTGCGCTTGATATCAACAACCACAGCCTGAACCACCTTACACGTTTACAGCCAGATCTTCGCCAAAAAATGCGGCAAAAACTGCGCTGACGCAAAAAGCCGCGCCGCCAGATTGGCCACAATGGCCCCTCCCCACCGGTACGAGGCTTGCCAATGGATACCTTGCTTGAGCGTTTTCTGCGTTACGTGACTTTTCATACCCGCTCCGATGCGACCAATCCCGCCTGCCCCAGCAGCGAGGGACAGCTGGTCTTCGCCCGCGCCCTGTGCGACGAGATGCAGCAGATGGGACTGAGCCGGGTCACCCTGGACCAATACGGCTACCTCACCGCCTGCCTGCCGGGCAACCAGCCGGACGCGCCGGCCATCGGCCTCATCGCCCATATGGATACCGCCGACTACGAGGCGGCGCACGTGGTGCCCCAGATCATCGAAAACTATCAGGGCGGCGACATCTGTCTGGGCAAGGGGGATGAGGTACTGGCCATCCGCGATTACCGCTTCCTGAAAAACTATCTGGGACAGGATCTCATCACCACCGACGGCAGCACCCTGCTGGGGGCCGATGACAAGGCGGGCATCGCCGAGATCCTCACCGCCATCGACCACCTGCTGGCCCACCCCGAGATCCCCCGTGGCGATGTCTGGCTCGGCTTTACCCCGGACGAGGAGATAGGTCGCGGCGCCGACCGCTTCCCGCTGGACCGCTTCCCGGCCAAATGGGCCTATACGGTAGACGGCGGCGAGCTCGGTGAGCTCGAATACGAGAACTTCAACGCCGCCGGCGCCACCGTGCGCTTTATCGGCAACAACGTGCACCCCGGCACCGCCAAGGGCTGCATGATCAACAGCCAGACCCTGGCCGCCCGCTTCCACGCCGCCATGCCCGCCGACGAGACCCCGGAGGCGACCGACGGCTATCAGGGCTTCTTCCACCTGGCCCAGATGAACGGCACAGTGGAAGAGACCAGCCTGCACTACATCATCCGCGACTTCGACGACGAGGGCTTCGCCGCCCGCAAGGCCCAGCTCAAGGAGCGGGTCGCCTCGCTGCAGCTGGAGGCGCCCAGGGCGCGCATCGAGCTCACCCTGACCGACAGCTATCGCAATATGCGCAGCCAGATCGAGCCGCACATGCACATCGTCGAGCTGGCCAAGGCCGCCATGCAGGCCGCCGACGTCACCCCGAGGATCAAGCCCATTCGCGGCGGTACCGACGGCGCACGGCTCTCCTTCATGGGGCTGCCCTGCCCCAACCTGTTTACCGGCGGCCACAATTTCCACGGCAAGCACGAGTTCATCCCGCTGCAATCCATGGAAAAAGCGGTCACCACCCTAGTGGAGCTGGTGCGTCTGACTTCCGCCTGGCGCGGCTAAACCGGCCATCGTCACCGCCATGACCAAAGAGGGGAGCCGGTTAACCGGCTCCCCTCTTTGCCATCAAACTGTCATGCCGCTGCCATGGGGCGGGAACAGAAGGGCGTCACGCTAGGGTAACGACTCATCGGAGCCCAGCCCATGTTCAGTGTCGATGCCCTGCTACAACAACACCTGCCCCGCCTCTCGGCCCACGGCCTGCTGCGCCCCCTGCTCCGGCAGGGGCTTCGCTGGCTGCTGCACGAGCAGGCGTTTCAACGCTTTGCCACGAGTCATCCTCACCTGCGCGGACTCGACTTCGTCGAGCAGGCGCTGACCGAGCTCGACTTCGACTACCGGGTGAGCGAAGCCCAGCTCGAGCACATTCCGGCCAGCGGCCGGGTCATCATCGTCGCCAATCACCCCATCGGCTCCCTCGACGGGCTGGCCCTGCTGCGCTTGCTCGGCCGCATCCGGCCGGACGTCAAGATAGTGGCCAATCAGCTGCTGGCCCAGCTGACGCCGCTGCGCCCCCTGCTGCTGCCGGTGGACAACCTGGGCGGCAAGACCGACCGGCGCGCCATTCTGGCGATGGGAGAACACCTGGCGAGTGAAGGGGCGCTGGTGATCTTTCCCGCCGGCGAGGTGTCGCGCCTCGGCCCCAAGGGGGTCAAGGACGGCCCCTGGCAGGCGGGCTTCATCAAGCTGGCTCAGCGCACCCGTACCCCGCTGGTGCCCATCCACCTGGACGGGCGCAATAGTCTCTCCTTCTATCTCGCCGCCTGGCTCCACAACGACTGGGCGGGGCTGTTGCTGGTCAAGCAGCTGTTTCGCCAGCAAGGGAAACGCATCGGCATCACCATCGGTGCCCGCATCCCGGTGAGCGGAGTGCAGGAGCTGCCCGCCAAGAGCGCGGCCCGGCTGGTACGCAGCCACCTCTACCGAGTCGGGCGCGGCAAGCGGGGTTTGCTGGCCACCGAGGCCCCCATCGCCCTGCCGGAAGAGCGCCGTCAGCTCAAACAGGCCATCGACGCCTGCGAGGCGCTCGGCCACACCCCGGACGGTCAGGGGATCTACCTCTACCGACGCCACGAGCAGAGTCATTCGGTGATCCTGCGTGAACTGGGGCGCCTGCGGGAAATCGCCTTTCGGGCGGTGGGGGAAGGCTCCGGCAGGCGGCGGGATCTCGACGTCTTCGACGATGACTACCACCACCTCATTCTCTGGGATCCGGCCCGGCTCGAGATCATCGGTGCCTACCGTTTCGCCCCGGTGGCCGAACTGCTGACCAGCAAGGGGCTCGATGGCCTCTACAGCCACACTCTGTTCGGCTTTGAAGAGAAATTGCTGCCCAGGCTGGAGCTTGCCATCGAGCTTGGCCGCAGCTTCATCCAGCCCGCCTATTGGGGCAAGAGGGGGCTCGATTACCTCTGGTTCGGCATCGGCGCCTATCTGGCGCGTTATCCTCGCTATCGCTACCTGTTTGGCCCGGTGTCGCTCTCCGGCAGCCTGCCGGCGGCGGCCAAGGATCTGCTGGTGAGCTTCTACCGCCAGCACTTTGCCCCCGAGCTCGCACTCGCCCCCTCGCGCCGCCCCTACCCCGCCACGCCGCCACTGTTTGCGGGGCTGGATTACGGCGCGGATCTGCGGGAGCTCAAGGCCCGCCTCGACAACCTGGGTTGCGCCATTCCCACCCTCTACAAGCAGTACTCCGAGCTGTGCGAGCCGGGTGGCGTGCAGTTCATGGATTTTGGCATCGACCCCGACTTCAACCACTGCATCGATGGCCTGGTGTGGGTGGATGTGAGCCGCCTCAAGCCCCACAAGCGGGCCCGCTATATCGGCCTCCCCGCCGAAGATGAGCCGGGTACAGCTGCCGACCGTTGACCGGACGCCACAACGAGAGAGGGAGGCCTGTGCCTCCCTCTCTTTAGTCATTGGTGCTGTGGCCTACTCGGCGGCAGGCTTGCGATCGGCATGGCCCAGGTCACGCTCGGGGGCGATGACATCGCGCACCCGCTGCTTGATCTCCTTGGCCTCGGGGAAGCCATCGTCGGCCACCCGATCCCACACCAGCACCCCGTCCACCAGGATGCGAAACTCACCCTTGCTGGCCGGCACCAGCGCCACCTCGCCCAGATCGCTGTCGAAGGTGGAGAGCAGCTCCTGAGCCAGCCAGGCGGCGCGCAGCATCCAGCGGCAGAGGGTGCAGTAGCGGATCTCGATGCGGGGTTTGGGGCTGGAAAGCGTCGTCTCGCTCATGTGGTCACTCCATCAATGGCGGCTAAGAAAAAGGCACTCACTGGGCGACACCGTGGAAGTCGGCCAGCCAGTGACGGGCAATGGTGCGCATGGTCGACTGCGGCAGGTCGAACAGGCCGGGGGCCAGCGGCTGCAACGCCAGCTGACGCACCCCTTCGATGATCTCCGCCAGCACCAGATAGACATATTCGCCGATGACGGCGCCATGGACGAAGTTGACCGCCTCGCCCCGGTTGAGCAGGAAGATGGTGCTGCCGTCGGGACGGGTCAGTGCCAGCACGTGGGGGCACACCTCCTCGCTCGGCCAGGGTAGCTGTGAGAGGCAGAACGCAAATTCGTCGTCCGCCGAGGTGACCGAAGCGACCATGGTGCCGGGGCGCAGCTGCTGCAGATCCGCCAAGTCCAGCGCGCCGTTGCCGGTGGAGCAGATCACCAGCTCGGCCCGACCGAGGGCTTCGGCCTTGCCCACCAGCTTGAAGCCGTGGGAAAGCGCCTCCACCTGGCGCAGCACGTCGGTCTCCACCAGCTCCAGGTGCAGGTTGCGGCATCTGAGCTCGCGGGCGATGCTGCGGCCCACCTTACCGTAGCCGAACAGGGCGGCCTGGCAGACATTGAAAGTACGGTTGAGGGTGCGGGCCAGGGATTCGGCGGAGTAGACCACGCTCAGACCAATCTGGATATCCTCGGCCTGCTTGAGGGGGCTGCGCGCCACCGAGATGACCGGGGTGGCCAGCACCTCCTGCTCGTAGCGCTGATGGCCGTTTTCGGTCATCTCCACCACCCCGAGGAAGCGGGGGCCGAAATACTCGCTGAGGGTAGCCTGGGTTCTGGCGAAATAGCCCCCGATATCGAGGATGATCAGCCGCTCATGGGGCGCCACCAGCGGGGCTATGTGCTCGATCACCCCCTGCGGGGTATTGGTCCACTGGCGATTGAGGGGCAGTACCGGATAGTGTTGCTGGGCCCAGGTCAGGGTCGGTCCATGCACCGACTTGGGTTTGGGCAGGATGGCGCCAATCCGCCCGATCTGATCGAGGGCCTGGATAAACTGGGGGCGATCGGGAAGCAGATGGGTAACCAGCAGGATGCAGAGCCCGTCGAGACGTCCCTGCTCGGTGAAATGGCGAAAAAACAGATGCTCAGATCCTTGACTGCGCAACTGTGGCCTCCTTAGCGCGCCGCAAACAAGCAGGCAAACAGAACCCGGTCAGACCGGGTCCTGTGTGTGTCCAGATAATTGAAAATCCTTTTTATCTGAAAGCACTATGGGGCTCAATCTTTATCTGTGCAGGCTATGACGAAGTCGGCAACTTTCGGGTTAATTGTCTGTTTTTTATGCTAAAAATCAGTACAACGAGGCTTCCGGCCACACCTTCCAGAGACTGAGTCCGGCTCCTGCGCCCGCCAGCAGGATCAGCAGGGTCCAGCGCTGGATCCAGGGCTTGCTGCGCAAGGTCCACTCCAGCAGGGGCAGCAACCAGACCGGCAACAGCACCAGCAGCGGCACTTCCACGTATTGCCAGGCGAGCATCTGGACGAAGGCCAGCGCCAATCCGAGCGCCGCGGGCGCCACCTGGCAGCCGGCAAAGGCCCCGAGCAGGGCACGGAAACCGGCGAAAGCCGCCAGCGCGCCGGCCAGCTGGGCAATCAGCAGGCTGCCGTCGATGCCGATCACCAGCGCCAGCCAGATGAAGCCGAGGGCAAAGCCGAGCCCCTCGCGGCTGTCACCACGCAGCCCGGTCCATCCCAGCCAGGCGATGGCAGGCAGCAACGCCAGCCAGATGGCAGGCTCGCTCGCCAGCACCGAGGCCAGCCCCTGCCACCACACCAGCGCCCCCAGAGCGGCACACAGCGCAAGCGCGGCCCGCTGGTCGGCCAGCTGCGCCGCCAGGGCGGGCACCAGCAGAGTCAGCGGCAGCCACTGCCACGCTTTGACCGGCAGCCCGTAGGCTCCGCCCAGCAGACAGCCCACCAACCAGAGCGCCAGGGCGCCCCACAGATACCCCAGCCGCGGCCAGCGCCACGACAGCAAAGCGGCTCCCAAAGGAGCCGCCAGGGTTTGCAGCAGGAGTGCCGCGCCCATTACTTGCGCACGCCTTCGACGAACAGATTGATACTCATCTCGTCGGGGATGTTCGGCACCATGTAGTTCACGCCAAAATCGCTGCGCTTGATGGTGGTGGTGGCGTTGAAGCCGCTGCGGTAGCCACCCCAGGGATCCTTGCCTTCACCGATGTGGACCAGATCGAAGGCCACTTCCTTGGACACGCCGTGCAGGGTCAGGGTGCCTTTCAGTACGCCTTTATCCTTGGTGCCCTCATAGCCGGAGCTGACGAAGGTCATCTTGGGGAACTGCTTCACGTCGAGGAAATCGGGGCTGCGCAGGTGTTTGTCGCGCGGCTCGTGGTTGGAGTCCACGCTGGCGGCGTCAATTTCGAAGCTCGCCTTGGCCGCCGCCGGGTTGGCGTCGTCCATGCTGAAGGTGCCGCTGAAGGTATTGAAACGGCCCACCAGTTCGGAGAAGCCGAGGTGACCCACCTTGAACTGCACCGTGGTGTGCGCCGCATCGACATCGTAATCGGCCGCCATCAGGGGGGCCGCCATAAACAGGCAGGAGGCCAGCAGGGCCTTGGTCATTTTCATCCGTTCGTTCCTTCATATTGGGGGTTCACAACAACAACCAAGATGCTAACCTCCATATCGGAATAGATAATCAGCGATTTATTAAAATAATTATCAACTGAGAGTGAAAGATGGACCAGATAGCCGCCATGCGCACCTTCATCAAGGTGGTGGAGTGTCAAAGTTTTACCAAGGCCGCCAACCAGCTCGGCATCTCGGTCGCCATGACCTCCAAGCTGATGCAGCAGCTGGAGGAGTCGCTCTCCACCCGGCTGTTGTCGCGCACCACCCGCCAGGTCAACCCCACCGAGGCCGGCCAGTTCTACTACCAGCGCTCCCAGGCGCTGCTGGCGGAGCTCGAAGAGACCCACAGCCAGCTGACCCGCAACAACCAGCAACCCCAGGGCACCCTCAAGCTCTCGGTGCCGATGGATTTCGGCTACCTGCACCTCTCCCCCGCCCTGCCGCTGTTTCGTGAACGCTACCCGGACCTGAAGCTGGAGATAGAGTACAGCGACCGACGGGTGGCGCTGGTGGAAGAGGGGTTCGATCTGGCGCTGCGCATCGGCAACCTGCCGGACTCCTCCCTGGTGGCCAAGCCGCTGGCCATGATGCGGCTGGAGGTATGTGCCAGCCCGGCCTATCTGGCCCGCCGAGGCACGCCGAGCACCCCGGAGGATCTCAAGCAGCACGACTGCCTGCTCTACACCCTGACCCAGCCGGACTGGGTGTTCAAACGGGATGGCGAGCAGCTGAGCGTGCGCCCGCAGGGGCCGCTGCGGGCCAACAACGGGGTGGCCCTGACCCGGGCGGCCTGTGACGACCAGGGCATCATACTGCAGCCCACCTTCATCGTCGGCGATGCGCTGCGCTCCGGCGCCCTGGTGTCACTGCTGCCGGAGTGGGAGAAGGGGCAGGTGGGGCTCTATGCCCTCTATCCGCACCGCCGTTTCGTCTCGGCCAAGGTGCGCTGTTTCATCGAATTCGTGCAGGAGCGTTATCTCGCCCCCCACTACTGGGATCGCAAGGCTTAAGTTTTGCCGCGGTGACAGAATGGCTATGAGGCGACGCTATCGGCAGGCAGCGGCAGCTCGGCCACCAGCAGCAGGTCGTGCAGGCTCAGCTGCCAGCGCGGCAGGCGCTGGCGCAGGGTCGCCAACTGCGCCTCGTCAAAGGCATAGGGCAAGGTGATGTGCAGACAGTGGCAGTCGAGCATGCCGGCCAGCTGCAGTGTCAGGATGAGATTGGCCTCGTCGGTCTTGTGCTTGTTGATGCGCTTGCCCAGTTCATGGCGAAAATGGGTCTCGGGATCCTGGGTCATCGCCTGCCAGCCATAACCAAACAGCGGAATGAAGGCGCTGACGACCCCCAGCGCGGTCAACGGCTGTTTGGGCGGGTGATAGAGGGTGTTTAGATCCAGCTCGATGGGCGTTAGATGCAGCTCACGATTGCCGGACAAAATATTATTACTCATTGGATAACCCTGTTGATTCCACTAGACTGCGCCGCATATTTGACCTGACATGCCAACGAGGTGCTGATGCTAAGCGATATCGAGATCTCCCGCCAGTCCCCCCGTTTCTCCATTCACGCGCTGGCCGAACGCCTCGCCATCCCTTCGCACCAGCTCCATCCTTACGGTCACTACAAGGGCAAACTCAGCCTCGAGCTGCTCAAGTCTCTCCCCAAACCGGCGGGCAAGCTGGTGCTGGTGAGCGCCATTACCCCCACCCCGCTTGGCGAGGGCAAGACGGTGACCACCCTCGGCCTCTCCATGGGGCTCAACCACATCGGCCAGCCCAGCATCGCCACCATCCGCCAGCCGAGCCTGGGCCCGGTGTTCGGGGTCAAGGGGGCGCCGCCGGTGGCGGTCACGCCCAGGTGGTGCCGATGGAGGAGATGAACCTGCACCTCACCGGTGACTTTCACGCCCTCACCGCCGCCCACAACCTGGCGGCGGCGGCCCTCGATGCCCGTCTGTTCCATGAGCGCAAGCTCGGCGACCAGTTCAGCGCCAGAACCGGTTTGCAACGGCTCGATATCGATGCAGACAACATCCTCTGGCCACGCACCCTCGACATGAACGACCGCGCCCTGCGCCACCTCACCGTCGGCCAGGGCAGCGCTGCCGATGGCATCGAGCGCCAGGATCGCTTCGTCATCACCGCCGCCTCCGAGCTGATGGCCATTCTGGCGCTGGCGAGCGATCTGAAAGACCTGCGCGCGCGCATCGGCCGCATCCAGCTGGCCCGCGACCTGCGCGGCAAGCCCATCACCGCCGAGCAGCTGGAAGTGGCGGGGGCCATGACGGTGCTGCTCAAAGAGGCCCTGCAGCCAACCCTGATGCAGACCACCGAGCAGACCCCGGTGCTGGTGCACGCCGGCCCCTTTGCCAACATCGCCCACGGCAACTCCTCGGTGATCGCCGATCGCATGGCCCTCGGCCTCACCGATTACGTGGTGACCGAGGCGGGCTTTGGCTCCGACATGGGGCTGGAGAAGTTCTTCAACATCAAGCACCGCCAGTCCGGCATCACGCCGGCCTGCGTGGTGCTGGTAGCGACGGTGCGCGGCCTCAAGGCCAACAGTGGCCTGCTCGACATTCGACCGGGCCAGCCGCTGCCGGAAAGCCTGCTGCGCGAGGATCTGCCGACCCTCGAGCAGGGCTGCGCCAACCTCGGCTGGCACATCGCCAATGCCCGCCGCTACGGGGTGCCGGTGGTGGTCGCCATCAACCGCTTCCCCACCGACAGCGAAGCCGAACTGGCCTTGCTGGCCCGCGCGGCGCTGCGAGCCGGCGCTTGTGGCAGCGCCATCTCCAGCGCCTTTGCCCAGGGTGGGTCCGGTGCCAGCGAGCTGGCCCAGGTCGTGGTGGCCGCCTGTGAGCAGCCAGGCAAAGTCAAACTGCTCTACTCCGACGAGATGAACCTCGACGCCAAGCTGGCAACCCTGGTGGAGTGCGGTTATGGCGGGCGCGGCGTGCAGCTCTCTGAGCGCGCGCGCCAGCAGCTGGCACAACTCTCTGCCGAGGGGTGGGATCACTTGCCGGTCTGCGTGGCCAAGACGCCGCTCTCCATCAGCCATGATCCGGCCCTCAAGGGGGTGCCAACGGACTTCGAGGTGCCCATCGAGGAGGTGAAGCTGTGCGCCGGTGCCGGTTTCGTCTATGCCCTGGCGGGCCCCATCATGACCATGCCGGGCCTTGGCAGCCTGCCGGCCTACCGTCATATCGATATCGACGATAACGGCGAGATAGTCGGCCTGAGCTGAATGGTCGGATAAAGGGTCTGGCGCCGCCCGATGACGCTGCGCTCATCAACCCTGCGATCAGCAAACCTGCCAGAAACAACAAGGCCCCACCGATTGTTATACCGTGTAGGTACTCATTACTATTAGGTATCAAAAAGGCCACCCTCAGTACTTGATGGTGGCCTTTTTTTAACTTGACAGAGTATAGCTATGGCGCATTACTGATACTAATTGTAACTCACTTACTAATTCAATAATGATGACCGGGCATCACTCATAAGAACAGAATCTTGCAATGTTCCTGTCTTCGAGTACTCCAAAGATCGCCATTGATTTTTGGAGCATCAATGGTTACGTAGCCCATTATTACGTAAGGAGTATTGATGGAACACACCACCATCCGTGGCAAGGTGTATCGTGACCATACCGGCGTGGTTACCGAAATCCCTGTCATCCTGACCGAACATGGGCCATTAAGGCCGTTGGTTGACTACTTCTTAGCCCACGTACAAGTACGCAGCAGTGCTTGGATGACTAAAACAGCTCAGGCAGTAGGTCTCTTACTCGACTACATGACTGCGAACCAAACCTGCTTCGATGACCCAAAAGTATTGTTCGAAGTCTTCAGCAATCGCTTGTATACCGGCACAGTGGGCGAAAATGGTACTGACCCCAGTGGCCTCTATTGGCAGGGGCGCACCCCTGCCGTGGTAAGGGTGCTGGTGAATTGCATCTCAAGGTTCTCAGACTGGATGGCGCGGGGATTAGATACCAAGTCGCTCAATCCTTGGCGTGACGCCACGAAAAGTGAGGAAATGCTTGCGTGGGCCGCTTGGCACCAGAAGCACAACCGTGCCTTTTTAGCACATACATGGGATCGAGGACAGGCATCGCTTGCCATGACACATGCCCGCAACACCTTACTCAAGCGAACTCCAGTTATCGACCATGAGCAAGTAAAACGTTTCCCAGATGAGCATATGTCGGACTTACTATTCAAAGGCTTCATCGTGCCAGGTAAGCAAGCGAGTCCCCGCCTTGAACAACGGCTTAATATACGGGATATCCTGATCACGCTGCTGATGCATTACGGCGGAGTTCGTATGTCTGAGCCCTTTCATCTGTACGTGCAAGATGTAGTGCCCGACCCGATTCACCCGGATCACGCGTTGGTGCGTATCTACCACCCTAGCCAGGGGGCTGCTCCGCCTGACTGGTTAGGTGCCAATGGCAAACCGACGATATGTAACCGCTTGGCCTACTTGAATGGTAAGTACGGCCTTCGCCCACGCAATGAGTACGCCTTGAGCGATCAGCTGTTTGCCGGATGGAAGGGGAACGCCCTCGACTCGAAATCTCACTTCATGTACATAAACTGGTTCCCGCAGTGGGCCGGTAAGTTGTTTTGGCAGCTTTGGGTGCTTTATATGGCACATCGAGCTCAGCTAGCCTGCGACCACCCGTTTGCGTTCGTGACCCAGAACGGAAAACCGTACGCCATCGACTCGTTTGAACGTCAACATCGACGAGCAGTTGAGCGCATTGGGCTTGTGGCCGCCAAAGCCATAGGTACCTCGCCACATGGGCATCGCCACGCCTATGGTCAAACTTTGACAAATGTAGGGATTGATCCTGTTTTACGCAAAAAGGCGCTACATCACAAGTCCCTAGAATCGCAGGTTGTGTATACCGAGCCAGATCGCGCTAGGTTAGTTCGAGCTCTGGAGGAAGCTGCTGTGCGTGAGCAAATGGGCATCGTTCTGCCACCACCTGATCCCCTAATTTATGGCTTCAGGGACGTTGATCCATTGGGGTTAATGAGCGGCCAGGCACCAAAACTGTCGAGGAAAAGATGAGATGGGTAGAGGGAATAGAGTTAAGGGTACTAACCAATTTTTTGACCCCGAGTTTCGCTTCCTGCTTGCTCTCGATCCAGCCTTCGAGCAGTGGCAGGTACTTGCCAGTGAGTGGTTTTTGAAGCAGCCTGGTTTCCGTACACAAACAAACGCAGCCCCACTTACCGCCTTCTTCGTACGCTACCTGTATAAGCTACAGTTGGACAAGCGCCCTGTAGCTATATTTGAAGCTGGCTCTTGTCTGCCGGATCTATGGACGACGCTGAATCTAGCATCGTACAAAAGCGGTGCGGGAATTAAACTGCACGATCATATAAGTGATTTTCTCCAATGGGTGCTGCATACCCACCTAACTGAACCCGATGCCGATGGTTTCCTCGTGAAGCCAAAACATCTGCACAACCCCTTTCCTCGCCTTAAAATTAAAATCACCCACAAAGGGGCCGATCTCAATTTTGACTATGTGGTGGCACAGGACCAACGCATGAGTCACTGGCAAAAACTTGCAGCCGAGTGGCTGAGCCAGCAAAAAAGGGCTGTCCCTACTTGGCACGTCGCTCTAGATAAATTCCTAGTGGCATACATCATAGGTTGCGGACTAGCGCGTAATCCCATTACTTACCTGTCCCGAGCATCACCACCCGCTCAACACTTTCATGATGTCCTGCTAAATGTCAAAACCAAGGGGGCCATCGGTCAGTTAAGTCGTGCTGATATCAAGCTTAATAATTCTGTTGCTGAATTCCTTGATTGGGTACTTAACGATAAGCTATCGATTGAGGATGAACATGGTCTCAAGGTCATCCCCCCTTCACTACACAATCCAGTAGTACGACAATCCCAAATTGGCTTTATTGTACCGACGGAAACTACCAAGGCCGCGCTCTCCATCCGCTATATCGAGGAATTACGTACGATGCTTGCCGAAGGGCCGGTATTCCGTGACTGGCTCTGGGCTCAACAGGCAATGGAGGCTGGCAGCTCTGGCGGTGACTGGTTTCGTGTCCCCCCCTATCTAATTGATCCCGACGACCCAGATTGCGTCTGGCGAGAGCGTGCAGCTAGTGCATATGAACGCAAGTATTTCAAGACTCCTTCCCTCGTGACCGAGATGTGGTCCCCAGTGAGAGCTGTTGCTCTCTATCTCAAGCTGGAACTGCCGCTGCGTACTTTTCAGGTCCGAATGCTCGATTCTGGAGAGGCTGACACATGGTCCTATATACATGGACTACAAGGTGGCAATTTCGTTTTGAATGATTCTCCGCTCGCTACCGGCAGTGTTGCGCGGCCCTATCAGCGTGGAGTTTTCCACCGAAGTTTGAATGAATCCGGGGCTGGATTATTCATTAATACCAACAAAACTGCTGATTACGGCAAGGCCGAAAATGATAAGGGTTATGTTATACCTTGGGTTAACGAAACGGTTTTGTATTGGCTGACGAAACTGCGCCGCTGGCAAGAACGATACAACCCACTCAGCACACCGACAGCATGGACTGAACTGGAGTGGAAACATTTCGGTGTCACCCCACCACATCCCCAAGTGTTAGAGGAACGGGGATCAACTTGCTTTTTGTTTCGCGATGCAGCAGGAAATGGGAATGATAGGCAAAAGCCAATTATAAGTGCTGCTCTTGACCGAATTTGGTATCTACTTCTAGCTCGGCTAGAGCAACGTTGCCTAATGCGTGCTGAAACGCTGGACGATGGCACGCAGATCAAGTTCGTCAATGAGAACAGCCCCACAACAACGTTCTATCCTCTCCATGCTCTGCGAGTCTCACTTATCAGCTACTTGGTACTCGATCTCCAGTTACCTCTGGCAGTGGTTTCCAAGCTGATCGCTGGCCACGCACGACTCATAATGACTCTGTACTACACCAAATGTGGGTACGCCTACATGAAAGAAGTACTGAGTGCTGCCGAGCGCAACGCGCTGGCTGCCGAGGAGACCAACCACCGACGCTTTCTCATGGATGCGACGATGGAGCAGATAAGCCAGCGTTTTGCCAGCATCAGTTCGGATGCCGTATATGCTGCAGTTGGCCATAAGTCGGCTGCAACTTTCGTTTTCGAGGACAAGGGAATTTGTTCAGCGAGTGGAACGTTGTGTGCCGTGGGCGGTGAGTGCGTCAACGAAAACCAGAGATATCCCGTCTACGCCCCCGTGCCCGGCTACCCGGAACAGCGTAACTGCGTCCGCTGCCGTTTCTTTTTATCCGGCCCCGCGTTTTTGCCTGGTTTGCAAGCCCATTTCAATTCTCTCAGTTATGAGGCTCACGAGCGTGCAGAAAGGCACAATGAGTTGCAAGCAGCCATTACGGATTTGGAAAATCACCGCGCTGAATGTGAACGTGATGGCCGTTTATTTACCGCAACCCGAGAACTGGAAAAGCTCTCGCAGCGCTATGAAGCAGAGGCAGAGGCTATGGGTAAGGTCATCAATGATCTCCAGGCAACATATCACTTAATCGGACGATCTCTTGAGATTATGAAGCAAGCCAACCAGGATGGGGTACAACTTGTTGCTGTGGGCGAGATGGACGATATCCAAATGGTGTTTACTGAGACTGCATCGGAGTTGCATCAGCTTGAAATACTTTGTGAAAACGCCACTCTTTACCCGGAGATAGATTCGCGTAAACCCTCCTTGCGTCGCGCCCAACTACTTGACTGCATGCTGGCGCTTAACAAGATGCCACCGATCTTCTTCCGTCTGAGCCCTCAACAGCAACTGGAAGTAGGCAATGCAGTCATGCAGCTCATTCAGGCTCGCACTGGTTCGCTCAAAGGGGCGCTTGAATTTGCAGAAGGCCGTCGCAGACTGCAGGAGATTGGGTTAGTCGAAGAAACTTGGAATGTACTCAGCGAAAAGGTATCCGGTACCTCTATCAGACAACTCATTAATACTGCTCGCAGTACTGTATACGATGGAGACAGTTATGCATCCTGACGACGTTCTTGAAAAACTTAAGGCTAATGCGACGCCACGTAAGGCGAAGAACCTCGATATTATTTATGACGTATGCCGGGAGCAGCATGAGCGTGGCAGCACCGATTTCACGGTTGCCACTATCTCTAGGCTCTCTAAAGAGCGCGGTGGGCCGGTTAAATCGACGATACACAACAAGACAGGAGATGACTTTAAAGGCCTGATCAAGGCATGGGCAAACCATACTGGTGGCATGACCCGCAAGCTGCGCAAGACAAGTGAAAACCCCATCTATGCAGTGTTAGACAAGATCCCAGATCCAGCGGTGCGTGCTGTTATGGGAGCTGTACTTGCCGAGAACAAAAAGCTTCGTGGCGAAGTGAACCTGCTTAAGACACACACCGAAGTAGTCATCGACATGACTGCAAAAAAATCAAGCCATTCACCGGAGACCATCCAGATCCTACCGATATCTCTGGGCCTTACCGAATCAGAAAGAGCTGCATTAAGACATGCGGTCAGTGACCAACTTATGCACGACGAAGGCTGGAAAACTGATGAGCATGGCCGAATCCTGACCGTCAACGGACGCTGTATTTTCAAGATAGGTTTTGTTTCGGCAATCCGGAAGATCATTGAATGAGCAATTCGCGTTCAAGTGACCATTAGGTAACGGTTAGATCAGGTTGAGATCTCTATAGCGCTACACATAAAGTAATCATTTTTAGTTATTCTATGTCCATGCAATTCTCCGAGTTCATCAAACTACTCAGGCTCTTTGACCGATAGCATGGCTACCGGCTCTACTCTCTCCAAGAGTTGGCACTTATCTTCCCAGATGAAGCCAAAAACTCTCTCATGAGATAGTGTAAGGCTGGTAACCTACTGAAAATGGACGGAGGGTTGAATACTTGACCAGATACCAGCTCAACCCCGATGTATCGGATAGATAATCACATCAATCGACAGCCCCCTGGAGAGCTTTCGCACATCAGTCAGGAATCAGCGCTCGCATGCACGATTGGGTACAGTTACCTCGGGTGGAACCAATTGAGTATCAGTTAGACTGGTTGCGAAGTCTTATTTGGCATATCGAGACATCAGATGAGTTGGTCGACACTGCGAGCTTGTCCGCCCCAAGGTGTAACCCTAGCTATCCCTTGATACCAAGGGCTTTGGTGTTTAACTTCCACAAGCTAAACCTGAAGATAGGGTACTAGTTTCGGTATCAACAAGGGTAGGTGTTGACTTAACTAACAACAAGGCGAGGAGTCTTAAAGTTTGATATATTGCCACCCTCTAGGACCAACAATGATGAGTCATTTTTCAAATCACAAATCTGGGGAAGCAAATGTCGGCAGTATTTGTTCATGTGTCTGACATCCATTTCGGCCAAGAAAAGGATGATCGAGTTCACATCCACACTGACGTAAAAAAGCAACTCATAGCCGACGCTAGGGACGTCATATCTGGTATAGCTGGCGGAGTTGCGCATGGTATCTTGGTCACTGGGGACATCGCTCACTCTGGCACATGCGCTGAATATGAGGATGCTGGCAAATGGCTTGATGAACTAGCTGCTGGTATTGGTGTAGAGATTCATTGTGTTCAGATGGTACCAGGTAACCATGACCTAGACCGCTCAAAACTATCATTCGCTGGACAGACGATTCTTGACCATATCCGGGCAGGTGGAGCACAAGAATATGAGACTATCTTAAGCAACCCAACTGACCGAGCAGCACTTTTTGCAAGATTTGAAGAATATGAACGTTTCAGTTTTGGCTACAACTGCCCGCTGAATAACGAGGGTAGCTATGCCTCTGATATGGAAGTGAAAATTGCTCACGGGAGAACTATCCGTTTTATCCGATTTAATTCTGCTCTCCTTTGTCACGGTAAGGAAAGAGATGATAATCCGGAGTTAATGATAGGCTCACGACAGTTTGCTATCCCTCGTGAAGATGGCGTTGAAAATATTGTCCTCGTTCATCATCCTCTTCAATGGTATAAAGATCAGGAGCAAGTTCGTACCTATATTCGCAGTAGAGCTCGGGTTTTTATATCGGGACATGAACATAATCCAAAAGTTTCGGTTGAAAGAGTGGAAGATGGTTGTGACATTATGATGTTATCTGCTGGCGCAACGGTCCCTTATAAGTCAGATGACACATATACCTTTACATACAACATAATAGAGTTCGATTGGGATGAAGAGATCGATGGGCTTTCTGTTACGATTCATCCAAGAGCATGGAATTCTCAACGTACTTGTTTCGAAGATGATCACAAGCGCTTGGGTGGAAAGCGTCCTAATTTCCGATTAGCCTGTCCATCTTTTCGTAAAGTAGATCGACCAACACCAGAAAAAATTATTAAAAAAATAGATAGTCTGGTTACAGAAGGTCTTTCACTTCCAGCAGTGTCGATATCCGAGGTGGCTTCAGAAGAAGCGTTCGAGGGAATGCAGGCTATGCAACCGATGGAGCAAGGTTATGAACTTGCTCGTCTCCGTTTTTTCCGCGACCTATTCGAAATAGAACGTCTTCGTATACTCGTTAATTTAAATGCGATCCCGGAGAATTTTAATGAGCGGATGTCAAAAGGTATAGAGCGTAGATTATTTGACATGCTTGTTCGTAATGGTCGATTGAGTGAAATTGAACAGATGATCAAACAATTAATTGAAGAGCGTAAGGATGGTGTCAAATAATGAATAATCTTGCAACGCACATGCGCATTTCAGGTGTTACGGTAAGCGATAGTGATGTCGAGTCTAGAAAGACTGCAATAACAAGCCTTGTCACAAGTTGGACTAAAATTCGAGCCCCCTCGAACATAATATCTAAGGTTGTGGACATAGCAGCTGTGCTGGGGGGGATGGTACTCCTTCTCCAGAGCTGGGAGAGGAAATCCAAACAGCAATTCAAAAAAAGTCTCCATCATTCCTTTACGAAGAGCGCTATCTAGACATTAGTGTATGTGCTGGATTATCTATGCTTTCAGTATTAGGTAATACTCCAACCGGGAGTGGCTGGACCATTGTTGATGTTTATGCAGCAGCCCTCTGGTCTTCTCTTTCTTACCAACCTGTACTTAATGCTGAGCGACGCGAGAATCTCCGCCGTGAAGTTCTTAACGCGGCTACAGATTTCTGTGTTGCATCAGCTGATAAGGCAAGAAAACGAAGCGATGTTCCTGACCCATCCAGTCTCAAAATCACTATTGATGATGAAAATAATGTAACTAATAATTTTAATGCGGCAATAACTCAAACGATTGAAACTCTGCGTAGTAATGCTGCATTGGACCGTGAAGAGTTAGATTATCTGTGGTGGGCACAGTTAGGGCGTAGCAGGTTACTTAAGAAACAACTCTCCGATATTAACGAGCCTACACGGCTAGTTGCTGCTGGAATTGAAGGGGCAATGATACTGCGTCGTCTTCCTTGCGAAGTACATCGTGAAATAGTTCTACGTACTTTGGATCAGGATATAGAACTCGATCTAGCGGAACTACTCACAGCGATTGGAGAAGACCGAGCAGCTCTTCTTAATGTAGTTGCTGAAAAGGATGTTCTTGCCTACCCCTCAGTTTTCCCTCTGCTACACGCTTTGGTGACTGGTGAGGTAGAAGGAGTTGCTGCTTCGATTAAGCGACCAGTTTCTGAGTGGGGGGCTAGAGCATTGTTGGAAACCGCATTCGTCAGATTTCTGCCTCAAGGAATAAGTAAACTATGAGTGGAACATGTAGTTTCGACGGATGCACTGTTGACGAAACTGGGCTTTGCGCACTCTCTGGCGATCCACTTACTTGCAGTAATCGCGTAACCAATATAGTAGCCAACGAGATATCTGAACCTTCTACTAATTACAACGAGAATGAAGAGCTATCACTCCCTTCTGATCTGTTGGGTGCTCCTGTACTTGTCGAACCAGAACCTTCTAATGCACCTGTTTCTAGCCGATCAATCGGGTTGGAAGAGCTCAATGCAATGATGGGGAGCAGATACTTTAATGTGGTAGGAATCCTCGGGGAGCCCGAGTCCGGTAAAACAGCATGCTTAGCAAGCCTGTATTTGCTCGTGTCACATGCTATGTTGGAAGGATGGTCTTTTGCAGACAGCCGCAGCTTAGTTGCTTTTGAGGAGATCGCTCGCGGTGCGCGTGATTGGAATGATGGTGTGGTTCCGGAACAAATGACCACCCATACTGAGTTAGCTGACGAACATCGACCAGGTTTCCTTCACCTTAGGCTCATCAGACAAGCAGATGGACGCCGTATCGATTTGGCGTTACCAGATGTACCAGGAGAGTGGACACAAGCACTTATTACCTCAGCGCGCTCTGATCGGCTGAGTTTCATTAAGTCAGCTGACACGATTTGGATTGTACTTGATGGACGAACTCTTGCTGACCTCGAGAAACGTCAGGGACTTATTGCTAGGGTTGGACAGCTAGCAGCACGCTTGAGCACCATGCTGGATGGCCACATTCCACGGTTACTTATAGTAGTAACTCATCGTGACTTGCATATTGTTAACGACATTGTCGCGGACCGTTTACTGAGGGAAACTCTTCGACGAGGTGCCAACGCCGAGATAGTTGATGTGGCTCCTTTTTCAGATCAACCCGATGTAGTGCCAGCAGGATTTGGGATTACCAAACTGATTGATATGACAGTTGGAGAGCCAGCAGCACGCCCCCCTTTTGGCCATCAAGTGAACCGCGTGAAGGCAGCCGAGCTTACCTAAACTATAGGAGAGACCGATGACTCGATCGATCATACTACTTGGTGGCCCCGATTCGGGAAAAACAAACTATATTGGTCGCTTATGGCAAGCGCTAGACAGTGAAACAGGTACGCTGCATGCAGCAGAACAGCCCGAGGATATTAATTTCGTGCTCGAAATCACAGATCACCTTTTTCAAGGTGGTTTTGCTCCTCGTACCGAACACAGTGACGCAAGACGCGATTTCAAGGTCATTGTCGCTGCAAGGGAACATGGTTCCCGAGCCCAAGTAGTTGTGCCCGATGTCTCAGGTGAGTTATGGCGCAGTGCGGTCATTGACAATGAGATTGCCCCTGACTGGGTTAACGAACTACAGCATGCGGATGCGGCATTACTGTTCGTGCGTGTTTGTTCTGATCAAGATGTTCGACCTCTCGATTGGGTAACTTCACGCAATATGCTTGAAAAAATTGGTGATGTAGAAGATCAGGGCCTCCCAACGCAAGTGATGTTGTGCGAATTGATACATTTTCTTGAAGACTCGCTTGCTAACCGTGAGGATGGTGGGCTTCCACGTTTATCCGTTGTGGTCTCGGCTTGGGATCTTGTTGATGCCGATACATTTGAACATGGGCCTATTGCCTATCTGCAGAGTGAATATCCTCTTGTTGCAGGTCGATTGGCAGACTTAGATACCTTAGATGTTCAAGTATTTGGTCTAAGCGTTGTTGGTGGTGATTTGAAACATGATGAATTATACCGACAAGCCTTTTTAGAAGCGGGTATGGAAGGACAAGGATGGGTTGCTGTACGCGATGGAGATAAATGGCGCAAAGATTCCGATGTAACACTGCCAATTGCATGGGCAGTAGGACTTTAATACTGTGACTTTCATCGATGTTCAAATCCATGGCTATCGCAAGGGGCACCAGTTATTAGCCTCTTCCATTGAGTTATCCAAAGACGACCAAGCTGTTGTTGATCGCCTCTCAGATATTGCGGGACCTTTACGCCCTAAGGAGCTAATAGAACCCTATCTATCCATGTATCCACTCCCCAGTGGTTCCTACTATGTTGTGGCTAAAACATGGCAGGATTTAAGTGTTTCCAGAGCTGGTTGTGTCCGAACTAAAAGCTTGATACTAGATACTCAACTCTGGTCCCAAAGCTCTCATCCCTTCGCATTTCTTCGTTTGCTTAGCTCACCGCAGTTGCCAAATGAAATGGATGCAACCCGTATTCAGTTGGAGGCGACGCTTGAGGTATGCCTTCCTACAGCTCCGAAGTTCAACGTAAATGAGATGATGGAGGCGCTATTTCTTGAAGAGCCTAAACCAGTTGTAGTTTTTGATGCACCTGAACCAGAGGTCATCGCCTTACATCTGATCACTTCATTGTGGCCCGATATGCGTCGGCGATTCGCACTTTCGACGTTTGCATTGTCGCCCAGAAAAATAGGAGGCCGTGATCTAGACCTTGTTTTTGCTCCATCGAGTGTTCGGGCCAAATTCTCCGATTGGCCTGGACGTCGTGTTGAAGGTCGCTTATCTCAAATTGAGCGACATAGATGGACAAGAACGATTGTGAACCGCAGCTTCGAAGGCCAGGTTCCAAGGCTACTGTCGGATAGTGAGATTACTCTGTTAGGCAACCGTAAGTTGGATAGCGCCGTAGCCTTGCGTATCGCATTATTATGGGAGGAGCTGTTTGAAAAGCTGAATCAGACTCCTACCGCTGCATTGGGGCTTTTGGATATTGCCAACTCGGGAATGGTTAATCGTGTGGAAGCATTGAAGTTACTGGAACCACGGCTAATCGAAAGTATGGGTATGGCTGAGAGATTTCTACTTCCGATCGACGCCTGGGAATTTGTGGGAGCTATTACACGGAAAATGCAAGCGCATTCCATGCCTGCTATCAAGATCGCTGTTGAAAAACTTGTAATATACCTTTCTGAGAAGGCCCCAGATGGGATATTGGGGTTATTGCAACAAGGCGACCGAGACCGGGTGATAGACAGTTTGATCCCTAGCATAGCGATCGGCCTAGGTAACGGAGTCCTTACAAGCGTCAAATCAGCACTTATCCAACTACCTACTGACGTTATAGTATGCCTTGTTTCACAAGGAGGTTCTCTGACGCGTTATGTTGCAGGAGATGATGAGCTTATTGAAACAATAGGTGCTGCCCTATTCGAGGTAGACCGAGAGCTTGCGGATAAAGCTGGTATGATGTTGCTACCATTTATCGTTGAGGATCGACAGCTTCCTGCAGCAGTGCCTATTTTCGGTAAACTAGGCATACAAGATGTTGCAATACAGTTACATAGGCTGAGAGATGCCAACGACTTCCAAGCTACACGGCTCAGTAGAATGCTCATTGACCGTGCACGTGAAGTCGGTGGGTTACAATTAGTTCGTGATACCTTGATTTTATCTAGTGTTTCAGCAAGATCAGCCAAGTTGCTAGCGTTAACAATTGAGCCTGTTATTGACGATGTACTTTGGCTTTTGGGCGAGACTGGCCTGCCAAAATCTGTATCCACTGAGCTACTCATCGATGTGCTAAGACGTGCGGATGAAAGACAGTTTACAACGCTGCTATCTAACAGAGATATATCCAATCGTGTCCTTTCCGCTGTTCCAGATGATAATTTTGATATATTTACGCGGGCTATATTGCAAGAAAGCCTTCCGATCAACGAGCATGTCCGCCTCATAAAGGCTGTGCTTCCCAAGCTTGATGATAAATCGAAGTTAGAGATCTCTGGGTGCGTGCTTGGAAGATTTTTGCGTAACCGATTTGATGGTGATGAGGCTGAAATTCTGTTTATGTTGTTCGATATTCTCGGCGCACAACTTAACGGAGCATGGGTCGTGAGGGAGGGGTTAAATTGCAATATCAACAAAGAGGTTGTTAGCCGTAACCTTATTCTCTTTGATAAGGCTCCTTTAACTGCACGCCATATAATTATTACTGCTGCCGATGATATTGCGCGAGTATTGAAAGAACGGCTAGTTCTAGACCTTACTGAAAAGGCTTACGATGCTTGTGCTAGACTAATGCTTGAGGCAGAGACAGTAGTACCAAGAACTATATTAGTGGATGCGGCAAGCCAACTATTACCATCACTGCTACGAGCTAGAGATCAACCGGTATCATTATTGATTTCAGCCTTATTCCCTATTATCTATCAGGAATTGGCAACCTCACATGAGGTTCCTGAACTAATGAGATTTTTCTACTTTTTTGATTGGGATCGCTGTAAGACAGCACGTAATGAGCTGGTCAATGCTTTTATGTCATCATCATATTGGAAGCCCGGACATCTAGCTCTCACAGCTTTTAGATGCCATGATACTGTTAAGATATTTAAACAGATCGCTAACACTTATAATGGTGATAAATATCTCGTGAAAATCGAAGGTGATCTGGAGAATTTTAATGAGGAAGAGAAAGTTTTTATCAAAAATTTAATTAATGAGCTTTTAGCTGAAAAACTATCAAAAAAATATTAATTAAATTTAATGCTATTTCTCAGTAATATAAAAGGGCTGGATTTCAGCCCTTTTATACCATCACATCACCTGTATCGGCTAAGCTATAATTTTTTAGCTTTCATTTTACACCTCGGATTTACTGTGATGCCACCACAACCAAGCTAGCCCAATTGGTGCAATGAAGATCGCCATCCCCCAACAAATAACAATAGTGAACAGCTTAACCAACAAAAAAAATGGTAGAGCGAGTGTGACGATATTACTTCCCATTAAAAAGTTTTTAATGCTATCCCACACAAATTTAGAGTAAGGGTAAAGTATCGTATTTAAACCTAAATAGAACATTGCCGATACCGGCATTGGCTTTGCGGTTGGGTTCTGGGTAGTCATGAAAATGATAAACGCAGGAAGTAACGCCCCGAAAAAAAGTTGTCGAAGGTAATAGGATTTATCCAGCCCTCCAAATGTTTTGGCAAAAATGGTTTTCATTGTACTCTCCTTGTTAAAGCCCATATGCTTACTTGAGGTCTCGTATGATAACCATTCCTCATTTTTTCGACAACCAGTGTCTCCGCTTTGGAAAGGTAGCCTCCCAAGCGAACCTATCAACGATATGTCGAAGAATGTGTACGAGCGCTATTTACCAAGACTGAGTATCTTGAAGCCGTAAAATTTCGGCCATCTGTGGTAATACCAAACAATAGAGTTTCCACTGTGGAAGTTAATGGGTTACCTCTCAGCATACAGACATTTAAAAAACTCCGGCAGTATGAGATGAAAAGAGCGAGTTACTCACTTGATGACGAGAGTAGGAATGCAAATCAGCTCTTATTACACATCTACATCGGATTGTGGGATAACAAGGTCAAGATTTCGTCCAATCCGTCTGATGTCCCGATATGCCAGAGCAGGTTTCGCTATTATGCACCCCCTTGATGGGTCCCATATGGTTCCATTTAAAATGGTGGTGTCAGACTGCTTTGTATGGGTCCATTCGATTAATCCATAGGCGGTCTGTTGAAGGTACGAACGCCCCGTCGTCATCACGGTTAATACTGCTAATGGGATCTGAGAGATCCAACCGTGCATGCTGAGTGCAGACTCCAGACTTATGTATGACAGCTCACGAGGACGCAGTCGATTGATGAGGTGTTCTAAGCGGTACATGGGAGCAGAGCGGGCATCCGGCCAAGCATACAATCCTCCACCCACTTTCAATAGGTTCCCAGCCTTACACTGCCTCACAAGAGAGTTTTTTAGCTGCTGCGGCTTTTCGCTTGGGAAGATAAGGGCCAATTCGTTTAGAGAGTAGAGCCAGTAGTCGTGCTGCTGGTCAAAGTATCTAAGTTGCTTGACTAGTTCAGAAGATTTCATACACACATAGTAATAAAAAAGATTATTTTATGTATAGAGTTTTTATAGTGAGGCAAAAACGTAGCTTGGCATAAATTTTAGTGAATTGCCCCAACTAACCCTGACACCTATGCCTAATTGAGGATAAAACGGCCACGAAAAATTTGTGGCCGTTTCGTTTAGTTTTGTTACTACTGCAAATGCTCTGTAAATGAATACCTAAGCTTAAATTTGTATCGTTTCTACACGGTATAACAATTGGCGGGGCCTTCTGTTATCTGTGACCAAGGGTCAGCCTTAGAGGGTAAAGCGCTGGGTCATATGGTGCAGCGTATTGGCCAGCTTGCTCAGCTCCACACAAGCCTGGGCGGTCTGCTGGGCCCCCAGGGCGTTCTCGTCGGCCGCATTGTGGATGTTGACGATGCTGCGGTTGAGCTCCTCCGTCACCGCGTTCTGCTCCTCGGTGGCGGTGGCGATCAGGGTGTTCATGTCGGTGATCTGGGTGACGGCACCATTGATGGTGTCGATGCTGCTGCCCGCTTCCCGGGCCAGCCCCACGCTCTCCTGCATCTGCTGGCGACTCAGCTGCATGGCGCTGCCCGCCTCGGCGGTACGCTCCTGCAACACCTCGATCATCTTGCTGATCTCGGCGGTGGAGTTCTGGGTGCGCTGGGCCAGGGAGCGCACCTCGTCGGCAACGACCGCAAAGCCACGACCCTGCTCGCCGGCACGGGCCGCCTCGATGGCCGCGTTGAGCGCCAGCAGGTTGGTCTGCTCGGCGATACCGCGAATGACGTCCAGCACCATGCTGATGTTGTTGCTGTCCTGCTCCAGCTGCTGCACCACGGCGCCCGCCTGCTCAATCTTCACCGACACCTCCTCGATGCTGCTGATGGCGCTGCGCACTACCTGATTACCCTGGGTCGAGGTGCGGGAGGCATCCTTGGCGGCACTCATGGCGTCCGTGGTGTTGCGGGCCACCTCGTTGACGGTGGACTGCATCTCGTTCATGGCGGTAGCGACCTGGGAAACTTCGCTCTGCTGGCGAGCCATGCCGGTAGCGGATTGCTCGGAGATGGCGCTCACCTCCTCCACCGCGCTGCTGAGCTGGCTCACCGAGCCGGCGATCTCGCTCACCAGATCCGCAAGCGCACCCTGCATGCGATCGATGGCGGCGCCGAGCTGACCCAGCTCGTCGCGCTTGAAGCGACTGGCGCGGACCCACTCCTGCAGTTCGCCCTTGCCCAGATCACCGCTCGCGATGCGCTGCGCTTGACGGGCCAGCATCACCAAGGGATCGCGGATCTGGCGGGTCAGCACGGTGGATAACACGGCCGCCAGCCCCAGTCCCAGCAGCAGGGCGATGATGATGCTCAGCTTGGCGCTGTCAAACGCCTCCACCACCTGGGCACGGGAGTTGACGGAGTAGCCGTGGTTGATGCGGATCAGATCCGCCACCGACTTGGCCAGGTTGGTATAGAGGGTGATCCCCTCGCTCATGAACAGCTGCTGGGCCTCGGCCAGCTGGCCACCATCCTGCATCAACCGCACGCGCTGGTGCAGGCCGACGTACTTGTCCCAGTCCTGCTTGACGATGTCGAAGGTGCGACGCTCCTCCACATCCTCTGCCCAGATGGTGGCGTCGTGGGCTTTGACCTGGCGGGCAACCTCTTGCAGGCTCTGCTCGCTGAGATCCCGATAGTGGGCTCTCTGCTGCGGATCGGCCGCCACCAGAAACACATCCAGTTCATAGCGGCGCAGAGTGTTGATGGTCTCACCCAGGGTGCTGGTGCGCACCACGGCGGGCAGTATGCTGTCGGTAAAGCCGATGGCCGCCCGGTTCATGTTGCCGAACTGCAGCAACGAGAAACCGCCGATAAAGGCCATCATCAGGCCGAGCACGGCAAAGCCGGCGGTGAGTTTCTTGCCAATGGTCATGGTACTGGTATTCATGGCGTGTCCTGGATATGAGTGAACAGATAACGCTCGTCTGGACCGTAGCGATACGATCCGCGGTCACCGCCTCCATGGCGGCTCATCCAGCCTTGATGAATCTATGTCCTTGCATGAACGAGGCGAACAGTGTTGCCAAAGTGCCGATCTGCCCAACAGCCGAGCCCAAGCCGCGATGGCGCATGGCAGGGAAACGGCAGCAAGACCCGGTCGAGAGAACCGCCGGAACAGGCACCTTGCCGGCTTGCCTGCACTCCCAAAGAGCGCACCCAAGCCATGAAAAGCTATATCGACCGGGTCTGCCAATCCCTTGAGGAAAATCGTCGGGTGACCGGCGAGCAGCCAGGAGAAGGAAAAAGGAGATGAGAGCGAGGAGACATGCCGCCGCGGCACGTCTCCGGGCAGATCAGCGCTTCAGGCCGGCCAGGAATTCGGCGCGGGTATCGGGCTGGGTCTTGAACACCCCACCGAGGGAGGTGGTGGTGGTGTAGGAGGTGGAGTCCATCACACCGCGGGCCTTCACGCAGAAGTGGGTCGCCTTGATGCTGATGGCCACATCCTTGGTGCCGAGCAGGGTCTGCAGCGCCAGCAGGATCTGCTGGGTCAGTCGCTCCTGCACCTGGGGACGGCGGGCAAAGAACTGCACGATGCGGTTGATTTTCGACAGCCCGATCACCTTGCCACGGGGGATGTAGGCCACATGGGCCAGCCCATCGATGGTGACGAAGTGGTGCTCGCAGGTGCTGGTGAGGCTGATGTCCCGCACCATGATCATCTCGTCCACCTTCATCTTGTTCTCGATCACCGTCACCTTGGGAAAAGTGGCGTAATCGAGGCCGGAGAAGATCTCATTGACGTACATCTTGGCGATGCGGTGCGGCGTCTCCGCCAGACTGTCATCGGCCAGATCCAGCCCCAGCGTCTCCATGATGGCGCGCATGTGGCCTTCGATCTTCTCCCGCTTCTGCTGACCGTCCAGTGCATTGGCCACCAGAGGTGTTTCGAGGCCCTCGGCCTCGAGGGCGGCCCTGACCAACAGGGCTTCCCGACTTAAGCTCGTCATCTTGTTCCTCTCCCACGCTCAGGGACTGTGATGGCCGCCTTGTCTATGACGGCATTCTGTTTTGGCGCAATAGTAAACGGCGATTATTGTCATAATTCAAGCTAACTCAAGCCCGTTCCCTGACTTTATGCCAATCCGGCGAATTTTACCCCGCCGGCGCTCCCCATACGGGGGTACCCTTTCGCTCCGGTCGCTGCCTATCTGTGCAGCCAGTCGGTTTTATCCCGCGGCAACCTGCCCATCCAGCTGGATTTTTGGGATAATCCGCCCTCTACTCCCCCTCCATCACACAATGAGGTCATGACATGGGATTTGATACCAGCGGACTACTCCCCCTGAGCGACGCCCTGCAGGGCATGCTGGCGCAGCTTGACGGCTGCTGCGACAGCGAACAGCTGCCCCTGCCAGAGGCCCTTGGCCGGGTACTCGCCATGGATATCGCCTCCCCTCTCTCCGTGCCTCCGTTCGACAACTCCGCCATGGATGGTTACGCGGTGCGGCTGGCGGATCTCGCCGGCGGCGCCCCCTCATCATGGCGGGCAAGGCCTTTGCCGGGCAGCCCTATCAGGGCGAGTGGCCCGCCGGCCACTGCGTGCGCATCATGACCGGCGCCCCGGTGCCCGCCGGGACGGATGCGGTGGTGATGCAGGAAGAAACGCAGGCCGACGGCGACAGGATCACCTTTTTGACCACGCCGGTGCCCGGCCAGAACATTCGCCGCCGCGGCGAAGACATCTGCGAGGGCGCCAGCGTGCTCGCTGCCGGTACTCGCCTCACCGCCCGGGAGATGCCGCTGCTGGCCTCCCTCGGCATTGCCAGCGTGCCGGTACGTCGGCCGCTCAAAGTGGCCATCTTCAGTACCGGTGACGAGCTCAAGCCGGTCGGTACCCCCCTCGCCCACGGCGACATCTACGATTCCAACCGCTACGGCGTGCGGGCCATGCTGGATCGCATGGGCTGCGACTGCCTCGACCTTGGCATCATCCCGGACGATCCGGCCCAACTGCGCGCCGCCTTTCTGAAGGCCGATCGCGAAGCCGACGCCCTCATCACCACCGGCGGCGTCTCGGTGGGGGAAGCGGACTTCACCAAGCAGCTGCTGGAGGAGCTCGGCGAAATCGGCTTCTGGAAGCTGGCCATCAAGCCGGGCAAGCCGTTTGCCTTCGGTCGTCTGCCCCATGCCTGGTTCTTCGGCCTGCCGGGCAACCCGGTCTCCGCCATGGTCACCTTCGATCAGCTGGTGCAACCGGCGCTGGCCAAGCTGGCCGGCCAACGTTTCGAACGCCCGCTTCAACTGCAAGCCATTGCCACAGAGCCGCTCAAGAAGGCGCCGGGCCGGCTCGACTTCCAGCGCGGCATCCTGACTCAGGGGCCAAACGGCCTCGAAGTGCGCAGCACCGGCTCGCAGGACTCCGCCGTGTTCAGCTCCCTGTCGCGGGCCAACTGTTACATCGTCCTGGAGCGCGAGCGGGGGCGTGTCGCGGCAGGCGAGACGGTCACCGTCGAACCATTCGGGGGATTGCTGCTGTGAGCGAGATCCTGAGCGACGCCGAACTCTTGCGCTACAACCGCCAGATCATCCTCAAGTCCTTCGACTTCGAGGGGCAGGAGGCGCTCAAGCAGGCTCATGTGCTGGTGATCGGTGCGGGAGGCCTGGGCTGCGCCGCCAGCCAGTATCTGGCTGTGGCCGGGGTTGGCCAGCTCACCCTGGTCGATTTCGATCAGGTGGAACTCTCCAACCTGCAGCGCCAGGTGCTGCACACCGATGAGCGCATCGGCCACTACAAGGTGGAATCCGCTGCCCAGTCCCTGCGTGCCCTCAACCCCTGGCTCAACGTGGAGACCCACGCCGCCGTGGCCGACGAGGCGCTGCTCGATACCCTGCTGCCACAGCACCAGCTGGTATTGGATTGCACCGACAACCTGGCCATTCGCAACCTGCTCAACCAAAAGGCCCGCCAGCACGGCGTGCCGCTGGTCAGCGGCGCCGCCATCCGGCTGGAGGGACAAGTCTGCAGCTTCACCTGGCAGGAGGGGGAACCCTGCTACGCCTGCCTCAGCGCCCTGTTTGGCGAGCAGGCGCTCACCTGCGTCGAAGCGGGGGTGCTGGCACCTGTGGTGGGACTGGTGGGCAGCCTGCAGGCGCTCGAAGCCATCAAGCTCTTGGCAGGGATGGGCCGCAGTTACAGCGGCCGCCTGCTGATGATCGACGGCCTTGGCGGCACCTTTCGCGAAATGAAGCTACCCAAACGCCCCGACTGCCCGGTCTGCTCGCACGGGTGAACAAGGCCGTTTTCGCATGATGATGCGGCTATATATAAAGACAAGAAAGCCCGCCGAGTCTCCCCGGCGGGCTTTTTACTGAACAGATGCCGATGGTAGTGCTTACAACACCTTGGCGATCGCATCGCACAGCGGATCTATGTTAGCACGGGTGATACCGGCCACGCTGATCCGGCCCGAGCCGACGATGTAGATGGCAAATTCGCTCTTGAGGCGCTCAACCTGATCCTTGGAGAGACCGGAGAAGGAAAACATGCCGTTCTGCTCGTGGATAAAGCTGAAATCCTGGCTCACGCCGCGCGCCGCCAGTTTCTCCACCAGCAGCTCACGCATCTCGCGAATGCGCACCCGCATTGCCGCCACTTCTTCCACCCACTCGGTATAGAGGGCCGGATCGCTCACCACGGCGGTGACGACGGCGGCACCGTGTGACGGCGGGTTGGAGTAGTTAGCGCGAATGACGGTCTTGACCTGGGTGAAGGCGACGTCGGCGATCTCCTTGGTCGCACTGACCAGGGTGAAGGCGCCGACCCGCTCGTTGTAGAGGCCGAAGTTCTTGGAGAAGGAGCTCGCCACCAGCAGCTCGTCGTGGCACTCGGCGAAGATGCGCAGACCTTCGGCATCCTCTTCGATACCGCGGGCAAAGCCCTGATAGGCGAAGTCAAACAGCGGCAGCCAGCCGGCGGCAGCACTCTGCTTGGCCAGTGCACGCCACTGCTCAGCGGTGGGGTCAATACCGGTCGGGTTGTGGCAGCAGCCGTGCAGCAGCACCACGTCGCCTGCCTGCACTTCAGCCAGCGAGGCCTGCATGGCGGCAAAGTCGAGGCCCTTGGTGGCGGCATCGTAGTATTTGTACCACTTGACGGAAAGGCCGGCAGCCTGGAACACGCTGACGTGGTTGGCCCAGGTGGGATCGGAGATCCAGACAGTCTTGGCCAGACCGTTGCGCACCACGAACTCGGCGGCGATGCGCAGGGCACCGGTACCGCCCGGCGCCTGAGCAGTCTTGGCCCGGCCGCTGGCGACCAACGCAGAATCTTGCCCGAACAGCAGTTGCTGCACGATGCGACCATATTCGATATTGCCTTCGATACCGAGGTAATTCTTGGTCTTCTCGTCGGTCAAGAGCTTCTGCTCGGCTTGCTTGACGCAGTGGAGAATGGGGGTGGCACCGGTCTCATCCTTGTAGATCCCGACCCCCAGGTTGATCTTGTGGCTGCGAGAGTCAGCACGGAAGGCTTCGGTCAGGCCCAGGATCGGATCCGCTGGGGCGGCAACAACCTTTTCAAACATGGTATTCCCTGTATTCCGTTGAGTTCGTTGGCTGGCAAAGCGTGTTGGCACACCGTCCGTGACACGCAAAACACGTGGCAAACAAAAGCGCCCATCTGGCGAGCGCTTCGTCAACTCTTTATATCACCGTGCAGAGTAGGGGCAAACAGCTTTTTCGGCCGGATCTGCGGCAATCTCAACCGATGGCATGCCACTGCGGCGCCAACGCGCACACCTCGGCAGACAAGCCACCATTGGACTCAACCAAACCGCTACAAACTGCCAACAATGACTTGGGGATCCGGCTCGGCTCCCAGGGGCGGGAGTCGGTCAGCGGCAGGGCATAGGCCGCCATGATGGGAGCCAGTGAGGTAGGCAGCCACCAGCTGGCCGGACGACCCAGCCGCTGGGCCAGAGTCAGCACCCGATCAACCCCACTCGGGTCGAGGGAGGTAAGATGACTCCACTGCACCTGGGGCGGCAGAGCGGCGATCACTTGCTGCAGCACCTGCTGCGCCGAGGCGGGAGCCCAGACCAGCAGGGTCCCCACCGGCAGCACCAGCTCGGCAAAGGCGCCGACGCTGTCGGTGGTGATCACCCGCAGCAGCTCCCCCTCCCCCCACAGGATCTTGCCGAGGCCGGCCAAGGTACGTTCGGGCAGTGCCACCTCGCCAAGCGCCTGCAACCAGGGGGCGGCATCGAGCAGGGCGCCGCCACTGAAGAAGAGGCTGAATGGCTCAGAGGCGCGCAGGCGCAGCAGCTGATCGGCGCAGAGCCGGATCCCCTTGTCTTCGAAGTCGATCTGCTCGTTGGGAGTAAAGCTCACCTCGCTCTTGCGATAGAGCGCGGCCAGTACCCGCTCGTTGACCTGCTCCGCCAGTTGCCACCCCTGCCCATGGAGCCACTCCTCCGGGGTTGGCGGCGCAGTGGCGATCTCGGCCAGCGTCAGTTCTCGAGTCAAGTAGCGGCGACCGGCGGGAGTGAGCTCATAGTGGTGGTTGCCCAGTGCCAGCAGCAGCTGGTTGTCCTTGAGCAGGCCCAGCAGGGGTTGCCACTGGCGGGCGCGGACCACCGAGGTGGGGTTATCCAGCAGCTGGCGGGCCAGCTCCCGCCACTGTGGGTGACTAAAGTCAATCAAGCGTCATCCTTCCCTGTCTGCCGAACATCCTGCAACGAGCTGAATAATCTAGCGATTCTCTGCCCGGGAGCCAAGTACAGAAAAGAGACAACGTGAACTGGCGCAAGCCAAACAGGAGAAGGAGAGGATGATCAACAGAGGAGAAGAGAGGCAATCAGGTGGGAAGCAGATAAAACAAAACGGCCAAGCAAGCTTGGCCGTTCATCAACTCAATCAGCGCAGAGGCTAGATTAGAAGTTGTATTGCAGGGCAACGGTCCACTCGTCGTCCATCTTGTCGATACCCTGGATCTTGTACTCGGTGTAGGCTTTCAGCTTGGAAGTGAAAGCGTACTGTACGCCCAGCAGGGTTTCGTCAACGATGTCTTTGTACTCAGCACCAGCGGTGTTGGAAGCAGCTTTACCTTCAGTGAAGTTGTAGCCTGCCAGGAAGGTCCAGGCATCAACGTTGTAGGAAGCAGCCAGCTCGTAACCACGGCCTTTGTCCTTGTTACCACCGGTGGTGTTGTCGTAGCTCAGGTCAGCTTGAGTGTAAACACCGGCGAAGTAGAAACCGTTGATGGCGTAGTGTGCACCCAGTGCCCACTCTTTCTTGTCACCAGTTTTGTTGGTTGCAGTGCTTTCCAGATCGGAGTAGGAGTAACCTGCGTTCAGACCCAGACCGAAGTCGAAGTCATAACCGGCAGCCGCGGCATAACCGTAGTTACGCTTAACATCCTTGCCGTACACTGCGTTTTCTTTGATGCCCTGACCTACGTCAGTAACCTTGACGGCCTTGTCGTCGTTGGTTTGATAGGACAGTTTGCCTTTGAAGCCACCGTAGCTGTTGGAGTAGATGATCTGACCTTCTTGACGACCGTCATAGAAGTTACCTACGTCGCCCCACTCGTTGAAGATATCGGTCGGTTCCAGCACGTCATAGAACGCGGTATCGGTTTGACCGAAGATGATCTTACCGTACTGGGTGCCGTCGAAACCAACGTAGATGTGACGGGAATCGAACTTGTTGGCGGAGTTTTCAGCAGAAACTTGCCACTCAGTCTTGGCGATACCGGACCAGGTGTTGTTCAGGGCAATCTTACCGGACCAACCCAGACGGGAAGAACCAATCAGCTCACCATCAACATCAGAGTAATGAGCCGCGGTACCAGGAGTATATTCCGGGGTACCAGTTCCGCTGAAGCCCCAGGAACCATCGGTAGCAGCTACAGATTTGTTGTGGTCACCGTAGTAGTTAGCCTGAACACGGCCGTATACGTCAAAAGTGGTACCGTCTTTGTCATAAACCACTGCAGCGTTAGCGGCAGATGCAAACAGAGCCGGGATAGCAATAGCCAGAATTGTCTTTTTCATAGTTTCCAATGCCTACTGTAATTAAACACTAAGTCGTTGTTATTCCCTGTGTTAGCGATGTACTTTGCATCACTATGGCGCCGAGACTAGCACCGGGTTTTCCAATCCGCAATGAAAAAACTTGGAACTTTTTACGAAAAGCATAGTCATAGCGGAAAAATTGTGACCTGAATCCCACATTGTTTGCACGTCATGGGAAAACGTTTACAGTGATAACCGCTGGTATTATTCGGTCAGATTGGTGATTTATCACACAATAGCGGTGCCGCGCCCTATATAAAGAAGAGGAGGTCGGATCTGTGCGTTGCCACATGCCTCGACCCGGGTTGCCAGTTGCAGGTATCCTGTTCCCCTTCACCCTGTGCAACGGTCATTTTTTTCATGCTGTCTACCCGTCTCAAAACCACCATTCGCAATACCTATCGACAAATTGCCGATGGCTTACCCGGTTTTGTGCCGCGCAAGGAGCAGAATTTTCTGGTGGCCGAGATAGCCAAGACACTGACCGGGGAGTATGACAAACAGCGTCGCATCCTGGTGGCCGAAGCCGGCACCGGCATCGGCAAGTCCCTCTCCTATGCCCAGGGGGCCATCCCGGTGGCACGGCTCACCCAGAAGAAGCTGGTGATCTCCACCGCCACCGTGGCGCTGCAGGAGCAGCTGATCCACAAGGACCTCCCCTTTTACCACCGCCACAGCGAGCTGCCGTTTCGCTTTATGCTGGTCAAGGGGCGCCAGCGTTACTGCTGCGAGCACCTGCTGGAACAGGCCGCAAGCGGCAGCGAGATGGCCAACTTCGAACTCGACTTCGGCAGCCTTAGCAAGCACAAGCCGTCAGAATCCGACAAGAGTTGCTATCAGGCGCTGTGGCAGGCCTACACCGACGGCAAATGGGATGGCGATCGGGACAACTGGCCCAAACCCATCACCGATCTCTGCTGGGATCGCATCGCCGCCGACCGCCACACCTGCAACAAGGCGCTGAGCCATCATCAGCACTGCCCCTTCCACCGTGCCCGCAACGACATGGATGCGACCGATGTGCTGGTGGTCAACCACGCCCTGCTGCTCTCCGACCTCACCATGGGGGGCGGCATCATACTGCCGCCGCCGGACGAGTGTATCTATGTGCTGGACGAAGCCCATCACTTGCCCACCATCGCCCGCGATCACGGCGCCGCCTCGGCCAGCGTCAAGGGTTCGCGCCGCTGGCTGGAGAAGCTGGCACAAGGTGCCGGCAAGCTGGCCAGAACCCTCAACAAGGAGAGCCTGCTCGATCCCCAGCTCAAGCTGCAGGATGCGCTGGCTTCCCTGCAGCCGGATCTGAAGGCGCTGGAGCAGTGGCTCGCCGCCAACGACCGGCTGTTCAATGAGGAAAAACACTATCGCTTCGCCGATGGCGTCTTGCCCGACCCTCTGCCGATGCTGGCGGAGAACCTCAAGGAGGCGAGCAAGAAGGCGCTGCGGGCGCTGGACAGAATGCAGGGCGCCATTGGCGAGGCGTTGAAGGATGGCGAGATCCGCCGCAAGGAGGCAGAACCTCTGCTGGCGGAGAGCGGCTTCTATCTGCAGCGGCTGGAGGGTTTTTGTGCCCTGTGGGAGATGTTGGGGCGCCATGTGCCCGAGGGCAAGACGCCATTGGCCCGCTGGATGGTCAAGAGCGATGACGGCGACATCTGGCTGCATGCCTCCCCCATCGAAGTCGGCTATCTGCTGGAAGAGTGGCTCTGGTCCAGGTGTCTTGGCGCCGTGCTGGTGTCGGCGACCCTGACCGCCCTCTCCTCCTTCAGCTATTTCCGCCACCAGGTGGGGCTCAAAGAGCACGATGGTACCCGCTATCTGCGGCTGCGCTCCCCCTTCGATTACCAGAAGGCCGAGCTCTATCTGCCCAAAATGGAACATGAGCCCAGCGCCCCCGCCTTCACTCAGGAGCTCATCAGCACCTTGCCCCGCCTGCTGGCAGGCAAGGAGGCGAGCCTGGTGCTCTTCTCCTCCTACCGGCAGATGAACGAGGTGGCGGTGGGGCTGCGGGCCAAGGGGCTCTCCCTGCTGGTGCAGGGCGAAGCCTCCCGCAATGCCCTGCTCACCCTACACAAGCAAAAGTGCGATGGCGGCCAGGCCAGCATCCTGTTCGGTACCGGAAGCTTCTCGGAAGGGCTGGATCTGCCCGGCCACTACCTCACCAACCTGGTGATCACCAAGCTGCCATTCGCGGTGCCCAACTCGCCGGTGGAAGAGGCCACCGCCGAGTGGGTCGAGAAGCGGGGCGGCAACCCCTTCCTGCAGCTGACAGTACCTGAGGCGTCGCGCAAGCTCATTCAGGCCTGCGGTCGTCTCATCCGCAAAGAGGCAGACAGGGGCCGGGTCACCATCCTCGACCGACGTCTATTGACCAAGCGTTATGGCAAGGGACTGCTCGACGCGCTGCCCCCCTTCAGCCGTCGGATTGAGTAAGACAAGGGACGATGGGCTCGGTCAAAACCCGTGCCGTGGCTCGCATTCGCTTTAAACAACGGGGCCGAGAGGCAACCCAGGCGCCATAAACGCCTATTGCTGCCCTTGGGCAAACCTGTAAAAATGAGCCCCTGTTTTTCAGTGGGCACTCGCCGACTGTTCAAGGAGATGAAATGAAACTGACTGTTCTGGTGCCGGCCCTGGCTGGTCTGTTGTGGGCAGGTAGTGCCCTGGCCGATGCTCAATTGGAAGTGACCAACCCTTACGTCGTACAGCTAGTCGATGGCCAATCCATCAATCCCAAGCTGCTCGACAAGACGAGTACCTATCCTATCAAAGCGGGCAAGCACCAACTGGTTGTCGCTTTTGAAGGCAACTACTCCAGCCGCAGCGAGACCAAGCTGGTCACTGCCGAACCGCTGGTGATCAACTTTACCGCCGCCGACAACCAAAAGCTGGTGCTGGACTACAAGAAGCCGCGCAACGAAGCTGAAGCCAAGTTGTTCGTCAAAGAGCAGAAGGTCGCGCTGAAAGACAAGAACAGCAACCAGGTCGTTGCCAGCGAGCAGTTCGTGCTGCCGAAAGTCGAAGGCTTCCAGCTGACCCGTGACTATCAGCAAGAACTGATCAACATGGGCAAAGCCTTCAATCAGCCCAAAACTGTTGCCATCTCCACCGCCGCCGTCATGGCCGCCAACAGCGCCCCGGTGCAAGTAGCCCCCAGCAAGGCTCAGAGCAACCCGGAAGCCCTGACCCAGCTGCAAAACTGGTACAACAAGGCCGATGCGGAAACTCGCAAAGCCTTCCAGATCTGGGTGATCCAGCAGCAGTAATGGCGCGCGAGCACTCGTTTCGTGCGACAAGGGGAGCCTGGCTCCCCTTTTTCATATCTGCCTCTCCAGCAAGGCCCTTGCCGTCATGTCACTGCGCATCTTCTATCACCCCCTCTACTCCGCCCTGACCCTGCCAGCGCATCATCGCTTCCCGCTGGCCAAGTACCAGGCGCTGTTCGAGCGACTCGGCCGCCTCGGCTATCAGCTGGCAGAAGCAGCCCCCGCCACCCCTGAGCAGATCAAACGGGTGCACGATGCCGCCTATGTGGAGGCAGCCCTCGCCGGCACCCTTGATGCCGGCGCCATTCGCCAGCTCGGTTTCCCCTGGTCGCCCCTGTTGATTGAGCGCACTCTGCGCTCGGTGGGGGCCACCCTGGCCGCCAGCCGCCACGCCTTGGAGCAGGGTTGTGGCTTGCAGATCTCCGGCGGCTATCACCACGCCCATCGAAACGTTGGCAGCGGCTTTTGCCTCTTCAACGATCTGGTGATCGCCGCCCAGATGTGCCTGGACGAAGGGCGCTGCGAGCAGGTACTGATCGTCGATCTCGATGTCCATCAAGGGGATGGCAGCGCAGCACTGTGCCAGGGGCGGCGCGACATCATCACCCTCTCCCTGCACGGGGAGCACAACTTCCCCCGCCACAAGCCCGCCTCCCACATGGATTTTCCCCTACCAAGCGGCATGGCGGACGATGCCTATCTCACCACGCTGGCAGAGGCGCTCAACCTGGCGCTGCGGCTCTATGCCCCCGACCTCATCCTCTATCAGGCCGGGGTCGATGTGCATAAGGACGACGAGCTTGGCTATCTCGCCTTGAGCGATGAAGGGGTCCGCCAGCGCGATGCCATGGTATTTGACTGCGCACAGCGGCACGGGCTGCCCATCGCCGCCGTGCCGGGCGGCGGCTACCGGCGTGACTGGCAGCAGTTGATCCCGCTACATATGTCCTTGTTTGAAGAGGCGAAAAAGCACTACGGCTAGCCGTTTATCTCTTCGTCAATCTCTGCCTGACAACCGTTGCAACCAACAAGGCGGCCCTGGGGCCGCCTCTTCTTTATACCGGGTACCCTATTGATACCGGGCACCCTAGCTCCGTCTTGCCCCCATGTCGGGAAGCGAAACTGGCGTCCTGCTGCCCGTTCAGGCGTGTGCCACCGGCGTTGGGTGTTCACCCAGCTTGCGCAGCAACATCAGCAGATAAACGCACGACACGCCGGCAATCACGATGAACAGCTGATTGTCCGAGTAGTGCTGCATCAACAGCGCGGTACAGGCCGGCCCCAGCAGGCTGCCGATGGTGTAGCTCAGCAGCAGCGCCTGATTCATCGCCACCAGCTGATGGTGCTCGACCTTCTCACAGGCCCACGCCATAGCCACCGGGTAGAGAGTGAAACCGGCGGCGCCCAGCACAAATAGCGCCGGCCCCATCGCCACACCGCCAAGCATGGCGCAACACCCCAGGATCACCACCAGCACCTGCACCCGCAGCACCGGCAGGCGGCCAAACCGATCCGCCAGACGGCCCACCGGCCACTGCCCCAGGATGCCCGCGCTCACCATCACCGCCATCCAGTAGCCAATGCCGGCATCGCTCACCCCGCGGTGATTCAGATAAAGCGGCATCAGGCCGTACAGCGACCCCAATACCATGCCGGAGATGATGCAGCCATCGACCCCGAGCCGCGCCTGCCGCAGTCGCAGCATAGGCCAGACCCGGGTGCTCCCTTGCTGCTCATTGCGCTCACTGACGATGCGGGTGAATAACAGCGGCAGGATAGCCGCCAATATCAGCCCGGTCGCCCAGGGCAGTACCTCCATCAGGCCGGTCGGCAGCTTGCTGACCAGCAGTTGCCCAAGCACGGTCCCCAGGTAGTAGACCATCATGTAGGCGGCCAGCAGGCGCCCTCGATTGCGCGCGTTGCCGCTGCACATCAGCGCGCTCTCCACCACCACCCAGATCATGGCGCAGCCGATGCCGGCGAGGAACCGCCAGCCGAGCCAGCTCCAGAAACCAAGGGTCATGCCGAGCCCGACACAGCCAGCGGCAAAGAGGGCGGAGGCCAGGTAGTAGCTGCGGTTGAACCCGTAGCGTTTGATCAGCGCCCCCGCCAGCAGGGTGCCCAGCAGGTTGCCGCTGAAATAGGAGGAACTGACCATGCCCACCTGCCAGGTCGGCAGATTGTCATGGGCCAGCCAGAGCGGCACCAGGGTGTTCAACACCGCGATGGCCAGCGTGAGCAGCAGCAGGCCGCAGAGCAACAACAGCACTGGCCGGGTGTAGGTCGTCATGGGTAATACCGTGAGGAGAGTCAAAATGCGAGCGCATCATGCCACCGCCAATGCCATTGTCAATCGGCGTTAATTGGCGCAGGGGATGTTTTTTTCGCGCAGGCAATAAAACCTCATTTGGCACCGCTCAGCGCTTGCTCGGCAGCCCGGTTCATCCCCTTGATTAACGGGTAGTTTGGCAGTGTTGGTGAGGGCATGGCCGGTCGATCATTCTCATAGCTCATTCGCGGCGCTATGAACATGATGGCGGGCAGCGGGCAGCGGGCAGCGGGCAGCGGGCAGCGGGCAGCGGGCAGCGGGCAGCGACACACAAAAGTACGCGACCACAGTGGCCAAGCCGCTTCGTCACTGATGCTCAATCTGCCCAACAACGAAGAGGCGACCCCAGGGTCGCCTCTTCATCAGTACCAGGCACAATGCCGGTTAGCGATGACGCTTCTTGGCGTACTTGCGACGCGCCCGTGCCTGACGCTCCTCTTCCCGCTCCGCCTTCTCCTTGGCCTTCTGTTCGGCCTCGGCCTCGGCTTCCACAATCTCGACGCTCACCATCGCCGGGGTCTCCAGCGAGATGCGACCCAACAGGCCTGAGCGGAACTCGTTGACCAGGATCTCGGACGCCTTGTGCAGATCGGCCAGGCCGCCCTTGCGCATGAAGCCGCGCTGGCGGGCGATGAGCTCCAGCAGCTCGATCTCGGTTTCCGGCAGCTCGCTCAGCTGATAGCGCGCCTGGATCCGCTCCGGGTAGGCCTTGATGAAGTAATCGGCGGCAAACATGGCAATGTCAGCGTAGTCAAACACCGTGTCCTTGATGGCAGCGGTGATGGCCAGCCGATAACCGCAGGAGGGCGGGTTGAGCTTGGGCCACAAGAAACCCGGGGTATCGGTCAGGATGACGTTGTTGTCGAGCTTGATCCGCTGCTGGGACTTGGTCACCCCCGCCTCGTTGCCGGTGCGGGCGATGATGCGCCCGGCCAGGGTGTTGATCAGGGTGGATTTGCCCACGTTGGGAATGCCCATGATCATGGCACGCACGCCGCGCAGCTCCAGATTGCGCTCCGGCAGCATCTCGTGGCAGAGAGTCAGCAGCTGCTTGATCTTCTCCGGCTCCTGCTGGGTCAGGGGCAACGCCTTGATCCCCTTCTCCTGCTCCATGTGGGCCACCCACAGCTCGGTGATCTCGGGGTCGGCGAGATCCGCCTTGTTGAGCACCTTGATCACCGGAGTATCGCCGCGCAGCTCGGGCACCAGCGGGTTTTCACTGGAGAAGGGGATGCGGGCGTCGAGCATCTCGATGATGACATCGACCTGGGGCATGACCTCGGCAATCTCTTTGCGGGCCTTGTGCATGTGGCCGGGGAACCAGTTGATGGACATATCCGTTACTCTCATCTAGGGACTGCGGGCGCTGGCTTGCGGTGGTGCGAGCGGCGAGCGGTGGCGGACGCAGGGCGTCGCAAGGGGGCGCATTTTACCTGCACACGCCCTGATTTGACAGGCCATTCTAGCCGCCAGCCCGCAATCCGGCCAGATTCTCCCCCACCCGCCCCCCTCGCCCACCGGCGTCCCGTGCTACGGCTGCATTAATATAAGCTATTGATACAACATAACATTCACGCAACACCTTCATCGGATTGTCATCCCGTTTCACTAAAAGTGTCATCTGCGACCTCTAGGCTGCGCTCAGGTTTTACAAGGAGCGAACCCCAATGAGAAAGATGGCAGGACTTGCATTGATGATCGGCGCCGCCCTGGCCGCCGGCTGCAACTCCAACAACGACAGCAGTGCACCCGCCACCGGCGCCAAGAACGTGATCTTCTTCCTCGGCGACGGCATGGGCCTCAATACCCTGACTGCCGCCCGCATCTACGGCGTCGGTGAAGAGGGCAGCCTCACCATCGATACCCTGCCGGAGACGGCCTTCATCAAGACCTTCTCCCATGACGCCCAGGTGACCGACTCGGCCCCCTCCATGTCCGCCTACATGACCGGGGTCAAGAGCAACAACGGCGTCATCAGCATGGACAGCGACGCCACCCAGGAGAGCAACTGCAGCAAGAGCGGCGGCAAGCCGGTCACCACCTTGCTGGAGCTGGCCAAGGCCGCCGGCCGCGGCACTGGGGTGGTTACCACCACCCGGGTGACTCACGCCACCCCGGCCGCCACCTATGCCCACCTCTGCAACCGGGATCTGGAAGCCGACATCGCCGCCCAGCTGGTGCCCGGCGGTGCCGGTTACAACAGCGCCCTCAAAGAGGGGGTGGACGTGGTGCTCGGTGGCGGCAGCAGCTTCTTTTTGCCCAAGACCGACAAGGGCAAGCGCGAGGATGGCCGCAACCTCATCGATGAGATGAAGGCCAAGGGCTACCAGTTTGCCGGCAATCTGGACGAGCTGAACAAGGCCGAGGCGGGCAAGCCGCTGCTGGGGCTGTTTGGCTCAAGCCACATGAAATATGACCTGGACCGACCCGCCAGCGAGCCTTCCCTGGCCCAAATGACCCTGGCCGCCATCAAGCAGCTCAAAGACCAGAAACAGGGCTACTTCCTGATGGTGGAAGGGGGCCGCATCGACCACGCCCTGCACGACACCAACGCCAAGCGAGCCCTGCAGGACACCCTCGCCTTCGACAACGCCATCAAGGCGACCCTCGACGAGGTGAAGAAAACCGATCCCGAGCTGAAAAACACCCTGATCGTGGTCACCGCCGACCATGACCACACGCTAGTCCTGAATGGTTATGCCAAGCGCACCGGCAAGACCACCGCCGACAACCCCGGCGTGCTCGGGCTGGTGAAGAACTACGAAACCGGCGAACCGAGCAAGGATGCCGATGGCATGCCCTACACCATCATCGGCTTTGGCAACGGCTACAACCGGGTGGACGGGCCGCGCAGCAGCGTGGCACCGCTGGATGACGCCACCGTCTCCGCCAACGACTATCACCAGGAGGTAGTGGTCAAGGTGGGCGAAATCGGCAACGAGACCCACGGCGGCACCGACGTCTTCCTAGGCGCCATCGGCCAGGGAGCGGACAGCTTCCACGGCTCACTCGACAACACCGCCGTGTTCGGCAAGGTCAAGGCTGCGGCCGGGCTGTAAGGAGCATTCCCATGAAAAGAGCCATCAACCAATCCATGAAACAGAACCTGCATAAAACCCTGGTCAGCACGGCCCTGCTGGCCGCCCTCGGCGGCGCGGCCCAGGCACAGGCCAGCGACGCCAAGAACGTCATCCTGTTTATCGGCGACGGCATGGGCCCCACCGTGCTCACCGCCACCCGCCTCTACAAGGTGGGGGAGGAGGGCAATCTGGAGATGATGAAGCTGGCTCGCAGCGCCCGCATCAAGACCTTCTCCAACGATGCCCAGACCACCGACTCGGCCCCCTCCATGGCGGCCTACACCACCGGGGTCAAGATGAACAACGAGGTGATCGCCATGAGCAGCGACACCAAAGCCATCGCGCCCGGCAAGGACGCCAACGGCAACAAGGGCGTCAACAACTGCGCCAGCGACAACGGCAAGCCGGTGCCCACCATCCTGGAGCTGGCCAAGGCGGCAGGCAAATCGGTCGGGGCCGTCACCACCACCGAGCTGACCCATGCCACCCCGGCCGCCACCTACTCCCACATCTGCCACCGGGATGCTGCCTACGCCATCGCCGCGCAGGCGGTACCGGGCGGTGCCGGCTTCAACCAGGCGCTGGGGGACGGGGTCGACGTGCTGATGGGGGGCGGCGCCAACCACTGGACGCCTTACAACAGCACCAGCAACAAGGGGGGCCGCGCCGACGGACGGGATCTCACCGCCGAGCTGACCGCTCAGGGCTATCGCTACGTCACCACCAAAGATGATCTGGCTGGCGTCAACTCGGGCAAGGTGCTTGGGCTGTTCAGCGCCAAATCCCACCTCGACTACGAGCTGGACCGCGTCGCCAAGGGGGCGGCCAATACCCAGCCGTCGCTCTCCGAGATGACCGCCAAGGCGATCGATCTGCTCAGCCAGAACAGCCAGGGTTATTTCCTGATGGTGGAAGGGGGCCGCATTGACCACGCCCTGCACGGCACCAATGCCAAGCGCTCGCTCACCGATGCGGTAGCACTGGACGAGGCGGTCAAGACGGCGCTCGGCAAGGTGGATTTGAAAGATACCCTGATCGTGGTCACCGCCGACCATGACCACACCATGACCATCAACGGCTACTCCGCCAAGGGCAACAAGGTGCTGGATCTGGTGAAAAATGGCGATGGCTCGACCCAGAACGACGTGGATGGCAAGCCGTTCACCACCCTGGTGTTCGGCAACGGCCCCAACCGTCCCGATGTGCGCCCCACCCTCACCAGCGATCAGGTGATGGCGGACGACTACCTGCAGGAGACCGGGGTCAAGCTCGGCTCCGAGACCCACGGTGGCGGCGATGTCATGCTGTTCGCCGACGGTGCCGGCAGCAGCCGCTTCAAAGGCACGCTGGACAACACCCGGGTGTTCGGCAAGCTCAAGGAGGCGCTCGGCCTGTAAACGGCAGGGCCCGGCAGGGTGCCGGGCCCTGCTCGTTCGAGCGATCCCCCATGATGCGATATTTACTTCCGCTATGGCTGTTCGCCAGCAGCCTCTCTTTTCCCCTCCTTGCCGATGAAATCCCCGATCTGGCCGCCCGCATCCGCTATCAGGACAGGGTGACCAGCAGCGATGGCATCAGCAAGGAGAGCCAGTGGCAGGAGAAGTGGCTGCGGGTTGGCGATCAGGTGTGGAGCCAACGGCTCATCCCGCTGCCCCTTGCCCGCGCCTATCACGCCACCCACGATGCCACCCCGGGCCACAAGCACTTTACCCACCAGATGGCGGCGCGCTGGGTGACCCGCGACCAGCAGGGGATGCTGCAACTGCGCTACGCCGACAGCTGGCACAACCAGCTGGTGGAGGTGCCTGAAGAGGAGTACGGTCAGGTGGCCTTCAAGCCCGACTGGCCGCGGATCCGCCATCTCATCAACCCGGCCCTGTTGCAGGAAATGACGCCCCTCGACGAGGCAGCCCCCGAACAGGCGCGCTGGTATGAAAAACGCGAGGGCAACCAGCGCACCCGCATCCTCTGGTCGAGCCGCTGGCAGCTGCCGCTGGTGGTGGAGTCGGCGAGCCTCGACGGTTATCGCAGCTACCGGATGGAGGTGACCCTCAAGCCCCTGCCAAAGAGCCAGCCCTGGCAGCAGCTGGACGGCTACCAGACCCTTGATCTGCGGGATTTCTTCGACTGACGGGACGCCCCGAATGGGGTGAGCTGATTTGTGCTGACGGGATGTTACACTCTGTGTACTCATCCCAAATCCGGCCAGCCATGCGAACTTCCCTTCTCTTGCTGCTTTGCACCCTGCTCTTCCCCGCCGCCCAGGCCCAGGCCGTGGTGGTCATCGCCGCCGAGATCCCCCCCTATGTCATCCGCTCCTATCAGGGCGCCCCGAGCGGCATGGCCATCGAAGTGCTGGAGGAGGCGGCCCGCCGCCTCAAGGAGCCGCTGACCATCGAGCTGATGCCGCTGGCCCGCGCCCTCAGCCAGACTCGCCACCGCCAGGACGTACTGCTGGTGCCGCCGGTGCGCAGCCCCCAGCGCGAGCCGCAGTTCCTGTGGATTGCGCCGCTGCTGGACGAGGCCTTCGTGCTGGTCAGCCATCGCCAGCACCACCCGACGCCTCTCACCACCAACACGCTGCCCGGCCTCACCGTCGGGGTGATGCGCGGCTCCTATGGCCAGAGCCTGCTGCAGCCCTACCCGCAAGTGAAGCAGGCGCTGGTGGCCGAAGAGATCCACAACGCCGACAAGCTGGCGCTGGGCCGTATCCAGGGCTGGGCGGTGGCCTGGAACAGCGCCCGCTACAACCAGCAGCAGGCCGGTCTGCCACTGACGGATCTGGTGCGCGGCGACACCCTGCAGCGAGCCTCGCTTTACCTGGCTGCCAGCCCCCGTTTCCCGCCCGCCGAGGCAACCCGCTGGCGCAAGATCATCGCCACCATGCACGACGATGGCAGCCTGGCGCGCATCATCAAGCAGTACGATTACCAGGCACCCTGACAAGCTTGTCAGGATAATTGCCAAAGCAGTCCAGAATGGTTATGGTATCCCCATGAAAGCGCTCATTATTTTATCAAGCCAGCTCACACCCCGTTGAGCCCCCGCCCTCGCCTCCGACAGCGAGTCGTTCGGGGGCGTCGCATTCCCGATCTGTTTTTTCGTATCGCACAATCTTTTTCGACCAGCTTGCCCGTCATCCTGGTCCTTTAACCCATTGATAAGGAATATCTTATGAAACAACCTCATCTCGTGATCTCCAGCCTGGATCTCGACCGCATCGAGCAACTGCTCGGCAACCATCCCCAGCACCTGGCCCTGCAGGAGGAGCTGGATCGCGCCGAGATGCGCGAGCCGGCCGACATGCCCCCGGACGTGGTCACCATGAACAGCACGGTGCGCTTCAAGATGCCGAGCAGCGGCAACGAGTTCTGCCTGACCCTGGTCTACCCCAAGGACGTGCAGGGTGACGAGTCGAAGATCTCCGTGCTGGCCCCGGTCGGCAGCGCCCTGCTCGGCCTGAAGGTAGGCGACAGCATCGCCTGGCCCGGCCCGGCCGGTCGCACCATCGAGGTGGAGATCCTGGAAGTGGTCTATCAGCCGGAGCGTGCCGGCGAGCTGCACCGCTAATCCTCCCGGGTACGTGCCAAGCCGCTGGCGCAGGCCTGCGCACGTGCCCGCCCCTGATCCCGATCAAGCTTTGCCACAGAAGCGCCGCCAATCCCGCTCACATGCCCTGCTTTCTCTTGAGCCCGGGCGAGGCGGCAGGTATCTTGTTGGCCGCGCCAGCACCCTGGCCGCAGATTTCAGGCTGACATCATGATAAAGATTGCCCTCATCGACGATCACCAGATCGTCCGCTCCGGCTTTGCTCAACTGCTCAATCTCGAACCCGACCTGCGGGTGGTGGCCGAATTTGGCTCCGCCGCCGAGGCGCTGGCGGGACTGCCCGGCAGTGGCGTGCAGCTGTGCGTGTGCGACATCTCCATGCCGGACCAGTCCGGGCTGGATCTGCTCAAGCGCCTCCCTTCCGGCCTCGCCGTGGTGATGCTGTCGGTGCACGACAGCCCGGCGTTGATCGAGCAGGCATTGCAAGCTGGCGCCAAGGGGTTCCTCTCCAAGCGCTGCAGCCCGGACGAACTGATCGCCGCGGTGCGTACCGCCGCCCACGGCGGCTGCTACCTCACCCCGGACATTGCCCACAAGCTGGCCTGCAACAGCCAGGATCCGCTCACCAACCGGGAACGGGAAGTGGCCCAGCTGCTGGCGCGGGGACTGGAGGTGAAGGCCATCGCCGAGCAGCTTGGTCTTTCCCCCAAGACGGTGCACGTGCACCGCGCCAACCTGATGGACAAACTCAAGGTCAGCAACAACGTGGAGCTGGCCCACCGCATGCTGGACAGCTGGTGATCCCCCGTCTTGCCAGCTATGTCGCCATCTCGCTGGCGGCCTGTTTCATCTTTGCTGCCGGCTGGTTCTGCCTGTGGAGCATCGGCCTGCACCTGGCGGGATCGCCCATGCTGGCGGCCCTGCTGTTCCCCTTCGGCCTGCGTCTGGGGCTGCTGCTGCAAAGCCCGATCGCCTACTGGCCGCCGCTGCTGCTGTGCGAATCCCTGCTGCTCTACTGGCTCAATCAGGAGGTGGGGCTGCCGCTGTGGCCGCTCATTCAGGCGGGCAGCCTGCTCACCCTGCTGCCGCTGCTCATCGCCCGCCGCCAGCCAGTGCGCAACGACTGGCAGCAGCTGCTGGTGCTGCTGGCTACCGTCACGGTGGCGGCGGGGCTGCAATCCCTGCTCTGGCATCTGGCTGGCGAGGATGGCCTCACCGCGCTGCTGCTCACCCTCACCGGCGGGCTGACGCTGACCTCCACCTGCATGCTGATCTGGCACTACCTCACCCGCGCCACCTGGGTACCGCTCGGGCCAACCCTGGTGGATCAACCGGTGGACTGGCGTTTTCGCCATCTGGTCTGGTATCTGCTGTTGTTCGTGCTGAGCCTCTGGCTGCAGCTCGGTCTGCCGGACTCGCTGGTGCGCTTCACCCCGTTTTGTCTGGCCATTCCCATCATGGCCATGGCCTGGCGCTACGGCTGGCAGGGGGCCCTGCTCGCCACCCTGATGAACACGGTGGCGCTGATGGCCGGCCAGGCCTGGCACGATCATCCGCTCGATCTGCTGCTCTCCTTGCTGGCCCAGAGCCTCACCGGCCTGCTGCTCGGCGCCGGCATCCAGCGCCAGCGCGAGCTCAACCAGGCGCTGACCCGCCAGCTTGCCCACAATCGCCAGCTCACCGAACGGCTGCTGGAGACCGAAGAGAGCATCCGCAAGGAGGTGGCGCGCGAGCTGCACGACGACATCGGCCAGACCATCACCGCCATCCGTACCCAGGCCGGCATAGTGCGCCGCCTCGCCCCGGACAATGCCGGGGTCGGCCAGAGCAGCGCCCTCATCGAGACGCTGTCGCTGGGCATCTACGATGCGGTGCGCGGCCTGCTCGGCCGGCTGCGCCCCCGCCAGCTTGACGACATGAGCCTGGAGCAGGCGGTACGCGGCCTGCTGCGGGAGCTGGAGCTGGAGCGCCGCGGCATCGTCACCCGGCTTGAGTGGCAGCTGGCGGACGCCGGCCTCTCCGATGCCCAGCGGGTCACCCTGTTTCGGGTCTGTCAGGAGGGGCTCAACAACGTGGTGAAACACGCCAACGCCAGCTCGGTCACCATCCGGGCCCACCGCCAGGGCGAGCGACTGACTCTGCTGCTGGAAGACGATGGCTGCGGCCTGCCCGAACACCGCACGCCCCAGGGCTATGGCCTGCTCGGCATTCGCGAGCGGGTGCAGGCACTGGGAGGCGCATTGCAGCTCTCCTGCGTGCACGGCACCCAGCTGACCGTGACCCTGCCCGGCCGCAAACGGGAGGAGAGTCATGAGTAACAGCCTGCTGCAGGGAAGGACCGCCTGATGCTCAGTTTCATGAGAAGCGCACCGCCCCAGCCCCTCATCCGCGATCAGGCCGAGATCGACGCCTGTTATCGCCACTGGCGGCTGCACATCCTGCTGACCATGTATCTTGGCTATGCGGTGTTCTACTTCACCCGCAAGAGCTTCAACTTCGCCATGCCGGACATGCTGGCCAGCGGCATGCTGAACAAGGCCGACATCGGCATGCTGTGGACCCTGTTCTACATCACCTACGGCTGCTCCAAATTCTTCTCCGGCATCATCAGCGACCGCGCCAATCCGCGCTACTTCATGGGCCTCGGGCTGATGGCGACCGGAGTCATCAATATCCTGTTCGGGCTCTCGTCGTCGCTGTGGCTGTTCGCCGCCCTCTGGGTGGCCAACGCCTTCTTCCAGGGCTGGGGCTGGCCCCCCTGCTCCAAGCTGCTCACCAGCTGGTACTCGCGCAGCGAACGCGGCTTCTGGTGGTCAGCCTGGAACACGGCCCACAACGTGGGTGGCGCACTCATTCCCCTCATCGTCAGCACCCTGGCCCTGCAGCACGGTTGGCGCTACGGCATGATAGTGCCCGGCCTGATCGCCATCCTGGCGGGGTTGTTCCTCTGCTGGCGGCTGCGCGATACCCCGACCGCAATGGGACTGCCCACGGTGGGCGAGTGGCGAAACGATGCCATGGAGCTGGCCCAGCAGACTCAGGATGCCGGCCTATCCCATCGCCAGATCCTGCGCAAATACGTGCTCGGCAACCCCTATATCTGGCTGCTGGCCTGCTGCTACGTGCTGGTCTACGTGGTACGCACCGCCATCAACGATTGGGGCAATCTCTACATGACCGAGCAGCGCGGCTTCAATCTGATGAGCGCCAACTCGGCCATCTCCATGTTCGAGGTGGGGGGCTTTATCGGTGCCCTGGTGGCGGGCTGGGGATCGGACAAGCTGTTCAACGGCAACCGCGGGCCGATGAACCTCATCTTTGCGGTGGGCATATTGCTGGCGGTGGGATCGCTCTGGCTGATGCCCTTCTTCAGCTATGTGATGCAGGCGGCCTGTTTCTTCACCATCGGTTTCTTCGTGTTCGGCCCCCAGATGCTGATCGGCATGGCGGCGGCGGAGTGCTCCCACAAGAATTCCGCGGGGGCCGCCACCGGCTTCGTCGGCCTGTTTGCCTACATGGGGGCGGCGCTCTCTGGCTATCCGCTGGCGAGGGTGCTGGAGATCTGGCACTGGCAGGGCTTCTTCGTGGTGATCTCGGTGGCCGCCGGCGTCTCCGCCCTGCTGCTGCTCCCCTTCCTCAAGGCGCAGGCGCCGCGTCCCCGCGACGCCGATTGACCGGCTAGGCTTGCGCCAGCCGGCAGACCCGATTCTTGCCCTCCCGCTTGGCCTGATAGAGGGCGCGATCCGCCTGGCTGAACAGGGGGTCGAAGTGCCAGCTGTGCTGGCAGCGCACCAGCCCCATGCTGACGGTGATGCCGATCCCGTGCATGTCCTGCGCCGCCAGAGAGCGGATGATCTGCTCGCAGCGCTGCTGCTGGGCCGTTTCATCCTCCTGCGGCAGCAGCAACACGAACTCCTCGCCGCCAAAGCGACTGGCCACCAGCTCTTGCTGAGCGCCGAGATAGGCCCCCACCGCCGCCAGCACCTTGTCCCCCATCTCATGACCATGGCGATCGTTGATCTGCTTGAAGTCATCGAGATCCAGCACCGCCAGGGCACCGAATTCGGTCATCCGGCGCCGGGCCATCAGCTCCATGAAGCCGCGCCGGTTGAGCAGACCGGTGAGCGGATCGTGGCTCGCCTGCTGGCGCAGGGCCAGTGCCCGGTACTGGGTGCAGAGCAGCAACACCCCGAAGGTGGAGAGGTAACTGCCCATCAGCATGGAGAGGAAGGGCAGCACGTTGACACCGCTCTGATCCATCAAGACTCTGGCATCCCCCTGCAGCAGAAATGCCATGCGCAGCAGGTTGAAGCCATAGAGCAGGATGTTGACCACGGTGAACACCAGTACGGCGGGCAGATAGGCGGGATAACCGTACCGCCAGATGAGAAAGACGATCACCGCCCCCAGTACCATGTAGCTCAGGCAGGCCAGCAGCACCCGGGGGGCCATCTGATCGTTGAAGGCAATGCTCCAGCTCAGGATCAGCACATAGATCAGCATGAACCAGCCGCTGGCAGACCAGCTGAGGGGCTGGCCGAAGAAACGCTGCAGCGCCAGCGGCATCAGGGCGATGCAGACGGTGATCAGCAGATTGGCCAGCCAGATCCCCGCCAGACTCGGCATGAAGGCCTGCAGGGTAAAGAGGCTCTGGGCCACCAGTGCGAACAGACTGGACCACCACCAGTATCCGAGTCCGGGGATCTCCCTGTGGGTCGACCAGATGATGGAGAGAGTGATGAAGCCGAGGCTGTAGCCACCCAGCGCCATGATCATCAGAGTGAATACATCCAGCTTGAGCAGTATTGAGGCGTCCATACCAGTGCCACTAAACGAAGGTAACTGAGTATATTTGAAGCGCAAAACAAGACCCAGCGGTGTCTGACTAAATCCTCAATTAAAAACCATTTAGTGGGCGGCAATCGCACACACTAAATTCATTCGAATCTGTTTTTTGGCGCTTGGCGGCCAGGTGAGCAACAATTGACACTACTGATGGCGGGCTGGCTTGTAACAAAATGTGCTGAATACATTTTTGGCTTGAACCCGCCTCATTAGATAGATATGTTGTTTTCGTGTGATTTTATGAGTGCCGCCACGGGGAAAAAGCGCCACTAACCTATTGAGTCGTCTGGCACAATCGGAATTTGGTACATTTTTCACTCAGCCGGCAGCAAATAGAATCTCATATGGGGCTTTTGCCTCAATCAAGACAATAATCCTGTCTTGCCCTGTTGCCGGATGCAGCAGTCTCTTGTGCCACGGAGTCGCACGGGATCAGGTTCAAGGCCGAACACACTTTTGACAGAGACGTCACTTATGATCAAAAAACTCATTCTTTCTACCCTGCTGCTGTGCGGGCTGGCCAACGCCGCGCCCACTTCCACCCTGGATGCCGTGCTGGAGCGCGGCGTGCTGCGGGTCGGTTTCGACGCCGGCTATCAACCCTTCGAAATGACCAACAAGCAGGGCCAGTACATCGGCTTTGACGTGGATCTGGCCAAGATGGTCGCCAAGGAGATGGGCGTGAAGGTCGAGTTCGTCAACACCGCCTGGGATGGCATCATTCCGGCCCTCTTGACCGACAAGTTCGACGTCATCATGGGCGGCATGACCGTCACTCCCCAGCGCAACCTGCGCGTCAACTTTGCCGACCCCTACATCGTGGTCGGGCAGACCATCGTCCTGCGCAAGGACAAGGCCGGCGAGATCAAATCCTTCACCGACCTCAACGATCCCAAGTACAAGATCGCGGTCAAGCTCGGCACCACCGGCGAGCAGGCAGTCAAGCGTCTGATCCCGAAAGCCACCCTGCTGCAGTTTGAAACCCAGGATGACGCCAAGCTGGAAGTGCTCAACGGCAAGGTCGACGCCTTCGTCTACGACCTGCCCTACAACGCCATCTTCGCCACCCAGAACAAGGGGGCCGTGGTGCACCTCGACAAGCCGTTCACCTTCGAACCGCTGGCCTGGGCCATCCGCAAGGGCGACCAAGACACCCTCAACTGGTTCAACAACTACCTGCGCCAAATCAAGGGTGACGGCAGCTACGACCGACTCTACCAGAAGTGGTTCGAGTCCACCGCCTGGCTGAACCAGCTCAAGTAACCTCGCAAGGGGCGGCCCGCCGCCCCTTCACGCAGATCCCCACACAATAACTACAACGAGGTTGCGACAGTGCACAACCCAACAAGACAGATGGAAAAACAACCCAATCAACTGCTCTGGCACGGGATCTTCCTGCTGGTCGTGCTGGCCGCCATCTTTGGCATCTACAAGGCCGTGCAATCGGTGGATTACACCTGGCGCTGGGAGCGGATCCCCCAGTACATCGCCTATCAGGCGGAACAGAAAAACTACGCCGAATTTGACGGTACCGTGGTCGCCGGCACCACCGAGGCCGACAAGGGCAAGCTGTTTTTGCAAAACGATCTCGATCCCAACCAGCGCCAAGCCATCGCCATCAGCGGCGGCCAGGTAGCAGAAGGGGACACCGTCTTTCGTGGCGACACCCTCGACACCCAGCTGAGCTGGACTGCCGGCCCCATTGCCTGGGGCGTCTGGGTCACGGTCAAACTCTCGCTGGTTGCAGGCATCTTCGCCATCCTGCTCGGCACCCTGGCCGGGCTGGCCCGACTTTCCCCCAACCCCGCCCTGCGCAACCTGGCGGTCACCTACGTGGAGCTCATCCGCGGCACCCCGCTGCTGGTGCAGATCTTCATCGTCTACTTCTTCATCGGCACCGTGCTGAACCTCGACCGATTCACCGCCGGGGTGGCGGCACTGGCGGTCTTCACCGGCGCCTACGTGGCGGAAATCGTCCGTGCCGGCATCAGCTCCATCCACAAGGGGCAGATGGAAGCGGGCAGAAGCCTCGGCATGACCTCGGCCCAGACCATGCGCTACGTCATCCTGCCGCAGGCGTTCAAGCGGGTGCTGCCGCCGCTGGCGGGCCAGTTCATCAACCTTATCAAGGACTCCTCGCTGGTCTCTGTCATCTCCATCACCGATCTCACCAAGGCGGGGCGCGAGGTGGTGAGCTCCACCTTCAGCCCGTTCGAGGTGTGGTTCACCGTGGCCCTGCTCTATCTGGTGCTGACTGGCACTCTCTCCTTCCTGGTGCGTCGTCTGGAGGTGAAATATGCGCGCAGCAACTGATCCCATTATCACAGCCAGTGGTGTAGAGAAGTTCTACGGCACCGAGGTACACGCCCTCAAGAACGTCAGCACCCAGGTCGCCGAGGGGGAAGTGGTGGTGATCGTCGGCCCCAGTGGCTCCGGCAAGTCCACCTTCCTGCGCACCCTCAACCAGTTGGAGACCATCAACGACGGCAATATCGTGGTGGATGGCATCAGCCTGACCGAGCCGGGGAACGTCAACAAATTGCGGGAGGAGGTGGGCATGGTGTTCCAGTCTTTCAACCTCTTCCCCCATCTGAACGTGCTGGACAACATCTGCCTCGCCCCGCAGAAGGTGCGCGGGCTGTCGCGTCGCGATGCCGAAGACAGAGCCAAGGCCCTGCTGCTCAAAGTCGGCCTGTCGGCCAAGGCCGAGAGCTACCCCTCCCAGCTCTCCGGCGGCCAGCAGCAGCGGGTAGCCATTGCCCGGGCGCTCGCCATGCAGCCGCGCATCATGCTGTTTGACGAGCCCACCAGCGCGCTCGACCCCGAGATGGTGGGCGAAGTGCTGGACGTGATGAAGGGGCTGGCCCGCGAGGGGATGACCATGGTGGTGGTAACCCACGAGATGGGCTTTGCCCGTGAGGTGGCAGATCGGGTGCTCTTTATGGAGAGCGGCGAGCTGCTGGTAGACGAGAAGCCGACGGACTTTTTCGACAATCCCCCCTCCCCGCGCCTGCGCCAGTTCCTGAGCCAGGTGCTGTAATAGCGCCGGTGATAAAAAGCAGAAGAGGGAGCCCATGGCTCCCTCTTCTGCTTATACCTTGCCGACCATATCTATTTTGTCGCTTTGCGTTTCGCTTCATCCAGCATGGCTTGCAGTGCCGGCATGTTGCGCTCGGCCAGAGATTGGCCCACCAGCGAGCTCTCCTGAAAGATGACCGGCATGGTATCCAGAGATTTCTTCCCGACCGGACTCTGATAAAAGGCGATCAGCGCCTTGAGCTCAGCCTCGGTGAAATGCTTGCGGTAGATAGCGGCCACTTCGCTACTCATTGCCCCCCAGGAGAGGTAACGGCTCACCCAGGCCTCCAGTACATCGCGGTGCTGGGCCAACTCCTGAGCATGTTCACCGGCGCCACGAATGATCAGCGGGATCATCTGTGCCTGCATCTGGGCCTGCAGCTGCTCCGCCTGTTGCTCGCTGTTGAGCAGGTTGACCAGTTCCTGAGCGGGATCGGCTCACACACTGCCACTCCACACCAGGGCGATGACAACCCCTCTTTTCACCCACTGCATAACCACCTCGCTAATCATATAAAAACAACAGGTTACATTGATTCATCAAACAGACCAGTCGCCAGATGGTGGTGATGCGCGCAAGGTATATGATTGCCATCCGGATCTGTGCCGGCAACTCCCTGTGGTGCTGCCTTTCCCCCCACCGTCACCGGTAACCCACCAAAAACAGCAGAGGGACTCTCAGTCCCTCTGCTGTTGGCCGAAACCCTGTGTTTATCGGCTGAATCTGACTGGCTCCCTTATCAGTTCAGCGCGGGGACTTTCCCAGATAACGCTCCACGATGAGCCGGATCCCGTCCCGCTTCTTGAGCTCGTAGAGCCGCTTGTCGAACTGCTCGGCAAAGTCCTGCTTGAAGTCGAATTCCCCCTTGCGGCTGTAGCCGAGAAACCCCTGCTCCTTACTGAGCACCGGCCCTTGCTTGAGCTGGGACATGTCGGCCACCGCCAGCTGGTTGCCCTTGATCATGTTGAGCAACTCATAGAGCAGGGAGAGGCGGTCGTTGACGGTACAGTCCACCCGGCCGCGCACTATCTTGAGCAGGTTCTCCCGGTTGCTCTTCACCTCCTCCAACCCGATCTTCTGCTGCTGGACGGCCTGCCAGAAGGAGGCACCACCTATGGTGAAACCGGCATTCATGCCAAAGCGCAGTCCGTAGTAGTCGGCCGGGAATTGCGCCTGCGGGGTATTGACCGCCACCCCGGCACCGCACATCACCACCAGCTCCTCGTCGAGCAGGGGTTGGGAATAGGGCCACATCCAGGGGCGGCTGTCTGGCTGGTAATAGGGCGGAAAGATGGCGAAGGCACTGCCCTGTTCCACCATGCTGAGACCCCGTCGCCAGGGCATGGCCTTGAGCACCACCTCGTACTCATCCATGGAGGCCGTCACGCTGCGCACTATGTCGGCATAGATCCCCTTCACCTCCTCCCCCTCCTGCCAGGAGTAGGGTGGATAGTTGGCATCGGCCAGGATCTCGACCCGGGTCTTGGCCTGCGCCAGCAGGCAGACTCCCATCAACAAACAACACCACAGCCGCATCATCTGCCACTCCAGAGGTAGAAAACCTCATCAAGCATAGTCACTGCGCCATGGCTCAGAGGGCCATCACGCCCTTTCATGGCCATGCACTTGCAGACTCCTGCCGCCAGCATCAGATGGCGACGTCCATCGGGTGAAAATTGTTAATGAAAGATTAAATTCATCCTTTATGCTGGAGAGCAATTGCTCTGACTGGATACCCGACATGGATGTGCAACTGATCCTGCTCTACCTCTCGCCCCTCTTTCTGGCCTTCATCGGCTGGGAGATGCTCTATCTGCGCAAACATGGCGCCGCCTATCCCACCGCCGGCTACCAGTGGAAGGATCTCTTCGCCAACGCCACCCTGGCGCTGATGCATCAGGGGGGCGACGCGCTGACGGCCATCGCCATCGCCTACCTCTACGACGCCCTCTGGGGCTGGCGGCTGCTGGATATCGATCTCAACCTCTGGAGTCTGCTGTTGCTCTTTTTGTTGCAGGATCTCTGCTACTGGCTGTTCCACTTCGCCAGTCACCACGTGCGTTGGTTGTGGGCCTCCCACGTGGTGCACCACAGCTCGGAGCGGCTCAACCTCTCCACCGCCTTTCGCCAGAGCCTGATGTACCCGGTCTCCGGCATGTGGCTGTTCTGGATCCCGATGATCCTCATCGGCTTCCCGCCCGAGGCGGTAGTGGCCACAGTGCTGCTCAGCCTGGGTTTTCAGTTTTTCGTCCACACCCAGGTGGTGGGCAAGCTCGGCTGGCTGGAGTGGGTTTTCAACACCCCCTCCCACCACAGGGTGCACCACGCCAGCAACGCCAAATACATAGATCGCAACTTCGCCGGCGTGCTCATTATCTGGGACAGGCTGTTTGGCACCTTCGTGGAAGAAGACCCGGCCGAGCCGTGTCGCTTCGGCATCACCAAGCCGATCCACAGCTTCAACCCGCTCACCCTCACCTTCCATGAGTGGCGCGACATGCTGCAAGAGGCCCGCAGCCTGCCCTGGCGGCAAAAGCTCGCGGTACTGTTTGGCAAACCGGCGGGTCCCGCCGGCCGCTGAGCACTCACTGCAGATAACCCGCAGACAAAAAGAGAGCGCCCAAGGGCGCTCTCTTTCATTGTTGGTCACAGCCCGGTCAGACGTGGGCAAAAGACCAAATGGCGGGGATCAGGCTCAGCAGTGTCACCCCAGCCAGCAGCCGCTCGCGCACGCTGAGCCGCAGCTCGGCACCGAGCTGGCGGCGGCTGTAGAGAAACAGCAGCAGACCCGGCCCGTAGAGCAGCAAGGAGAGCAGCAGGTATTCCACCCCGGCGGCGTAGAGCAGCCAGAGGCCGTAACCGCTCGATACCAGCGCCACCGCCCGCATCAGACCATTGCCCTCGCCACGCAAAGAGAGCTTGAACAGGAACAGACCGATCAACAGGTAGGGCACCAGGATCATCGAGGTGGAGATGAGCAGCAAGTTGGTGTAGCCCTTGCCGAGCAGCCACACCAGCAACAGACAGCCCTGCACCGTCAGGCTGGTGAGCCACAGCGATGCGATGGGGGTGCCGTTGCGGTTCTGGCGCCGGAAAACGGCCGGGAAGGCGCCGTGGTGCGCCGCGCTGAACGGCACCTCGGCCGAGAACAGGGTCCAGCTCACATAGGAGGCCAGCACCGACACGATGAGACCGGTGCTGATGAGCAGCTTGCCCCAGGAGCCGGTCATCTGGGCCATCAGTCCCGCCATGGAGGGGTTGGGCAGGGCCGCAAGCTCCGGGCGGCTCAATATTCCGAGCGCCAGCACCGAGATGAGCACATAGAGCAGCAGCGCCAGCACCACACCGAGTACGGTGGCGGTGCCCACATCCCGCTTGTTTCTCGCCCGGGCCGACAGCACCGCTGCCCCCTCGATGCCGGTGAAGACCCAGAGGGTGATGAGCATGGTGTTGCGCACCTGCTCGGAGACCGGCACCGCCAGGGTGCTGCCCCCTGATCCGCCGCGAAGGTGACCGGGTCGAACCAGTAGCAAGCGAACAGGATAAACAGCAGCAGCGGCAGGCTCTTGGCCAGGGTCGCCACCAGGTTGAACAGCGCCGCCTGTTGCACACCACGGGCCACCAGCAGGTGTACCGCCCAAAGGATGCAGGACTCGCCGATGAAGGCCGCCAGAGTATTGCCCTCGCCAAACCAGACCTGCCCCGGGGTATCGACGAAGCTGCCCAGCGCCGCGAAGGCGATCACCAGATAGCCCACCACGCCGATGGTGGCACAAAGCCAATAGCCCCAGGCGGAGAAGAAGCCCACCAGATCGCCGAAACCGGCGCGGGCATAGCTGTAGATGCCTCCGTCGAGATCCGGCCTTAATCGCGACAGATACATAAAACTCATGGCGAGCGCCAGGATACCCACCCCGGTGATGCCCCAGCCGATCAGCACGGCGCGGGCGCCAGCCACCTCGGCCATGTTCTGCGGCAGGCTGAAGATCCCCGCCCCTACCATGGAGCTGAACACCAGCGCGGTGAGGGACCAGAGCCCGATCTTGCTCTCTTTCATGGGCTCTCCTTAGCGCAGCCGGCTGGCCAGGGCTTGAATGTGTTCCGGCCCAATGCCGCAGCAACCGCCGATAAGGTTTGCCCCGGCCGCGCGCCAGCGCTCGGCCCAGCCAAGGTAATCAAGCGGTCCCAGATCGGTGCGGATCTCGTCCAGCCCATCGTTGGCGGTCGCCTCCTTGGGCTGGGGCGGGAAGGCGTTGGCATAGGCGCCGAGGCGAATGTCGCTGCGACCCTGCTCTTGCAATGCGGCACCGGCCACCTTGAGCGCCCCTTCAATCACCTCGGGCTGGCAGCAGTTGAACAGGATGGCATCCACCCCGGCCGACGCCAACGCGGTCACGGCATCCGCCACCCGCTCGCCGGAGCGCAGGGTGGGCTCGCTGCCCGGCACCTCGTCTTCCAGAGTAAAGGAGACCCAGAACGGCTTGCCGTCCTCGGGCAGCAGGGCCTTGAGGGCCAGGGGCTCGGCGATGAGGCTCATGGTCTCGGCCAGCCAGAGATCCACGTGGGGGGAGAGCGCCCGAATAAGCGGGGTTGCCAGCTCGCTCACCCTGCCCGCGTCGAACAAGTCGGCGCGGTAGGAACCAAACAGCGGCGGCAAGGAGCCAGCCACCTGCACGCTGCCCGGCTGCTCATCGGCCACCTCGCGGGCCAGCTGGCCGGCCAGCGCAGCCAGCCCCTCCCCCTCTGCCACAAAGCGCGCGTCACCGATATGAAACGGCACCAGCGCATAGCTGTTGGTGGTGATGACCCGGGCCCCGCTCGCCACATAGGCCTGATGCACCTCGCGCACCGTCTCGGGGGCCTCCATCAGGGCCAGCGCCGACCACTCCGGCTGGCGAAACGGCGCGCCCCGCCGTGCCAGCTCGCGTCCCATGCCACCATCCAGTACCCACAAATCCTTTGTATCCATCTCTGTCTCTCTGCGTGTCCCCGTCGTGACGGGTATTTATTGTGTTGAGTCAAAAAAGCCATCAAAACATCTAGACGGCTAGAATGCCTTTTCATCATGACCCAAAGTAGAACAAGAGGCAATCGGGTGCTACGAACAAATCTGAACAAGCTCAGGGAGATAACGGCAAAGGAAGGGAGGTATGGCTGTTGAAGGCTCAACACCGGGATGAGAAACGACAAGAGGCCACCCTAAGGTGGCCTCTTGTGGCAACAGATGATCTGGCGGCTCAACGCCCGGCCAGTACCCGCTTGGTCTGCTTGACCCAGTCGGACACCCGACCCTGCTGGGGATATCCCTGCCAGATCTGCTCCCACTGGGCGGGGCTGAGCGGGCGGCCCAATCGGCGCTGCACCCCGGCATAGAGGTAGTCGTGAGCCGTGGTGCGTGCCTGGGCGGAGGTGAGGAACTTGGCCACCGGATCGGTCAGGCGCACGTCCCGCATGCCGAGCAGCGGGTAGTCGCTGTGCACCGCCGCCAGCATGGTCTCGCGCATGGCCGATTCGATGTAGCCACGGGCAAACAGGGCGGTCACCGACTCGAGCGATCCTTGATCCGGACCGTGATATTCCTCGTCGAACACCGGACTCGGCTCCGCCACGGCGCTCTGCACCACCGCATCTGGATCCTGCTGCGGCACGACTACAGCCGCCTTGGGGGCTGCCGGTTTGGCGACTGTGGTGGCCTTGCGCGGAGCGCTCTGGCTGCAGGCACCGAGTGCCAAGGCGAGCGCCACACAGGCCAGCGCACGGGAATGAGACTGCATCTTCATGATTGCTAACTAGCTCCTTTTACGATTCCTGAGCGGGTTTCTCGGCCGGCGTGGGCTCGACCCGGGTGACCAGCAGCTGGTCAATCTTGTAGCTGTCGATGTCCACCACTTCGAACTTGTAACCGGCATATTTGACCGAGTCGGTTCGCTTGGGGATCTTGCGCAGCATGTACATGATGAAGCCGGCGATGGTTTCATAATTCTGGTTTTCCGGGAACTCCTCGATGTCGAAGGCGCGCATCACGTCGGAGATGGGGGTCACCCCGTCCACCAGCCAGGAGTTCTCGTCTCGCTGCACGATCTGCTCTTCCACCACGTGGGTAGCCCACTCACCCATGACGGTGCTCATCAGGTCGTTCATGGTGACGATCCCCACCACCAGGGCGTACTCGTTCATCACCACGGCAAAGTCGCCCCTGTGGTTCTTGAAGTACTCCATCGCCTCGTAGAGGTTGAGGGTATCGGGGATGATGATGACGTTCTGCACCAGCGAGCCGCTGTTGAGATCGATGCTCTGGCCGCTGATGACCCGGATCAGCAGCTCCTTGGAGTCGACGAAGCCCTTGATGCTGTCGAGGTTGTGGTCACACACCAGGAACTTGTTGTGGGGATGCTCGGCGATCTTGGCCTTGATGCTCTCCTCGCCCTCTTGCAGGGTGAAGTAGATGAGGCTCTCACGCGCGGTCATGGCGGAGGTGACACCGAGGGACTGCAGCTCGAACACGTTCTCGATGAGCTGATGCTCCTCGCGCTGGATGACACCCGCCTCGGCACCCGCGTCCATCACCGCATAGATATCGTCGGAGGTGATCTCGTCGTTGCGCACCATGGAGATGCGCATCAGCCGGAACAGGCCGTTGGCCATGCCGTTGAACAGCCACACCAGCGGCATCAGCAGGGTGACGCACAGCAGCATGGGGCGCACCACCACCACGGCGATCCGCTCCGGCATGGTCATGGCCAGCCGCTTGGGCATCAGATCGGCGATCAGGATGAACATGCCGGTGACGAACACGAAGGAGGCTGCCGAGCTGATCTCGCCAAGCCAGGGCCCCTGATAGAACTCGGAGATAAACGCCTTGATGGCCGGGTTCAGGGCAGACTCGCCCAGGATACCGCCCAGGATGGCGACGGTGTTGAGTCCGATCTGCACCACGGTAAAGAAGTTGCCCGGCTGGGCCTGCAGTGCCAGCACCTTTTCGGCATGGCGGTTGCCCTCATCGGCCATCACCTGCAACTTGATCTTGCGGGAGGCGGCGAGGGAGATCTCGGAGAGAGAGAAGAACACGCTACCGGCGACCAGCAGCATCAGAAAAAATAAACTATCGGCAAAACTCATGATTAACCTATTGCTACACCCGCCTTAGCACAAGACGGCAAACTGGGTCCGGGAGACCGGACCGTGAGTCAATCCGGGACTCACACAGGGGGCATATTCTAGCAGAAAAGCGCCAAGCGGGTGGCGATATCTTGCACTGACTGAAAAGGCAACAAAAAAGGCGCTCAAAGCGCCTTTTTATTCATCTCAGACTCACCCTTTCCCCAGCAGGGTGCCCAGATCGTCCGCCTTGGTGTGGCGCACGTCCTTGCCCTTGACGTAATAGACGATGTACTCGCAGATGTGCTGGCAGCGATCCCCCACCCGCTCGATGGCCCGCGCCGCCCACAGCACGTTGAGTACCTGGGGGATGGTGCGCGGATCTTCCATCATGTAGGTCATCAGCTCGCGAATGATGGACTCGTATTCGCGGTCCACCTTGTCATCTTCCTTGTAGACCGCCAGGGCCGCGTCCAGATCCATGCGGGCGAAGGCGTCCAGCACGTCGTGCAGCATCTTGATGGTGCGGCGGCCCATGTTCTCCAGCGACACCAGCGGCGGCTGCGGCTTGTTGGCGTTGTCGGTCAGCATGCGGGCGATCTTGTCCGCCACATCGCCGATGCGCTCGAGATCGGTGATGGTCTTGATGATGGCCATCACCAGCCGCAGGTCGGAGGCGGTGGGCTGGCGCTTGGCGATGATGCGGGTGCACTCCTCGTCGATCGCCACTTCCATGGCGTTGACCTTGTGGTCGTTGGCGACGATCTTGCGCGCCGCGTCCAGATCCTGATCGTGGATCGCCGCGATGGCGTCGGTCAGCTGCTGCTCTACCAGCCCGCCCATCACCAGCACCTGGTTGCGCACGCTCTCGAGCTCGGCATTGAACTGACCGGAGATGTGTTTGTTGAGGTTCATATTGTCCATACAAATAATCCTTGATGCTCCGAGTATGCCTTAGTCGTTGAACTGACCGGTAATCTGTTTGTTGATGCTCATCTTGCTCATCTCCATCGCCAGCACTTAGCCGTAACGACCGGTGATGTAGTCTTCGGTCTTCTTCTTGGCCGGGGTGGTGAAGATGGTGTTGGTGTCCGAGTACTCGATGAGCTCGCCCATGTACATGAAGGCGGTCTGATCCGAGACCCGCGCCGCCTGCTGCATGTTGTGGGTCACGATCACCACGGTGAACTGGCTCTTGAGCTCGTTGATCAGCTCCTCGATGGTGAGGGTGGAGATGGGGTCGAGCGCCGAGGTCGGTTCATCAAGCAGCAGCACTTCCGGCTCGATGGCGATGGCACGGGCAATCACCAGTCGCTGCTGCTGGCCGCCGGAAAGGCCGAAGGCGTTGTCGTGCAGACGGTCCTTCACCTCGTCCCACAGGGCCGCGCCGCGCAGGGAGCGCTCGGCCGCCTCGTCCAGGGTGCGACGGTCGTTGATGCCCTGCAGACGCAGGCCATAGACCACGTTCTCGTAGATGGATTTGGGGAAGGGGTTGGGGCGCTGGAACACCATGCCCACCTGACGACGCAGGGCGGATACATCGACGCTCTTGTCGTAGATGTTGTGGCCGTGCAACTGGATTTCGCCCTCGATGCGGCAGATCTCCACCAGATCGTTCATCCGGTTGATGCAGCGCAGCAGGGTGGACTTGCCGCAGCCGGAGGGGCCGATGAAGGCGGTGACCTGGCCCTTGGGGATCTTCATGTTGACGTTGAACAGCGCCTGTTTGTTGCCGTAGTACAGGTTGAGATCCTTCACTTCCAGCGCGGTCTGCTCCGGGCTCAGGTTGAGCAGGTCGGTCGCGGTGTGCTGGCTGGATGCGGTCGTTACGTTGATCATCTGTTACCTCAAAATCTGTCGGTGGCGGCGGGCACTCTCATTGCCCGCGGCCGGAACGCTTGGCTGGCAGGGAACCCCGTTCCCTGCCCGTCTCTGTGGTGCTGGTCTATCAATGTTCCAGCGACCGGAATTTCTCACGCAAATGGTTGCGGATGCCCATCAGGCTCATCGTCATCAATGTTCCAAAGAACGGAACTTCTCCCGCAGGTGGTTGCGGATCCCGATGGCCGTCAGGTTGAGGCCGACGATCACCGTCACCAGCAGGAAGGAGGTGGCGTAGACCAGGGGGCGCGCCGCCTCGACGTTGGGGCTCTGGAAGCCGACGTCATAGATGTGGAAGCCCAGGTGCATGAACTTGCGCTCCACGTGCAGGTACGGGAAGTTGCCGTCCATCGGCAGGGTCGGCGCCAGTTTCACCACCCCCACCAGCATCAGCGGCGCCACTTCACCGGCCGCGCGGGCGATGGCCAGGATGAGGCCAGTCATGATGGCCGGGCTTGCCATCGGCAGCACGATGCGCCACAGGGTCTCGGCCTGGGTGGCCCCCAGTGCCAGCGAGCCCTGGCGGATGGTGCTCGGGATCCGGGCCAGCCCCTCTTCGGTGGAGACGATCACCACCGGCAGGGTCAGGATGGCCAGAGTCAGCGCCGACCAGATGACGCCGGGGGAGCCAAAGGTCGGGCTCGGCAGCGCTTCGGGGTAGAACAGCTGGTCCAGCGAACCACCGAGGGTGTAGACGAAGAAGCCCAGACCGAACACGCCGTACACGATGGAGGGCACGCCCGCCAGGTTGATCACCGCGATGCGGATGATCTTGGTCAGACTGTTCTTGCCCGCGTATTCGTGCAGGTAGACCGCCGCCACCACGCCGAGCGGTGTCACGATGATCGCCATCAGGAACACCATGAACACGGTACCGAAGATGGCCGGGAACACCCCGCCCTCGGTGTTGGCCTCGCGCGGATCGTCGGAGACGAACTTGCCGATCTGGTGGAACCAGTAGCCCACCTTGGCAGGCAGACTCATGTCGTTGGGCCACACCACATCCAGCACCTTGGACATGGGCATGGTCACCAGTTCGCCACGCATGTCCTTGACCGTGATGCTGTCTCTGTCCGCCTGGGCACGCAGGGAGAAGAGTTCTTTTTCCAGCACCTGATAACGGTCGTTGAGGGCCTGACGCTCGCTCGCCAGCTCGGCTTTAAGCTGATCGGTCAGCTTGTCGTCCAGCTCGGCCTTGCGCTCTTTGAGTCGCAGCCGCTCCAGCTGATAGTTGATGCTGCCGATGTCCCCTTTTTGCAGATCGTCGGCCTGCTCGGAGAGACCGTTGGCCCGTGCCAGCACCCGCTGCAGGGCAGGATGCAGGTTCTCGGTCAGCGCCTTGCCATCCTCTTTCACCCCGACGATGTAGCCGTAGAAGTTGCCATTGGTGGCACGCTCCACCATGGCCAGCTCGGTCGGCAGGCTCTGGGACTTGATGTCGGTCTCCAGTACCCAACGGAAGTCCAGGTCGACGAACTCGCGGTTGCCGGTCTTGACCAGATAGCGGGTCAGCAGCTCGCGCTCTTCCCCTGCCAGCGGCAGGCCGGCGGCCCGCAGCCGCTCTACCGGCACCAGCTCGCGGTCGTTGATTTCGCCGATCAGCACGCTCTTGTTGCCCTGGGCGTCTTCCAGTTGCCACTCATAGATGGGATGGGGCCAGAAGTAGACCAGACCACGCCAGCCGATCAGCAGCAGCAGACCCAGTACCGCTACCAGACTCAGGCTGACGGCGCCGCCGGTCATCCAGATCCAGGGGGCCCCCGATTTAAACCACTTACCCATTGTCGATTCCTCGGTCCTTTCAGAGCAGCCCATCACAGAGAGCTGTATTTTTCACGCAACCGCTGACGGATGAACTCGGCCAGGGTATTGAACAAGAAGGTGAACACGAACAGCACGAAGGCAGCGAGGAACAGCACCCGATAGTGCGAGCTGCCCACTTCCGATTCCGGCATCTCCACCGCGATGTTGGCGGCCAGGGTGCGCAGCCCCTGGAACATGGAGAAGTCCATGATGGGCGTGTTGCCGGTGGCCATCAGCACTATCATGGTCTCGCCCACGGCGCGGCCAAGGCCCATCATCACCGCCGAGAAGATGCCCGGGCTCGCGGTGAGGATCACCACCCGGCTCAGGGTCTGCCACGGGGTGGCCCCCAGTGCCAATGAGCCCTGGGTAAGGTGCTTGGGCACCGAGAAGACCGCGTCTTCGGCGATGGAGAAGATGGTCGGAATGACCGCGAAGCCCATGGCGATGCCCACCACCAGCGAGTTGCGCTGGTCGAACTTGATGCCCATTTCGTGAGTCAGCCAGATGCGCGAATCCCCGTGCATGAAGGCGTTCTCGATGAGCGGGCTCACCGCGAAGGCGCCCCAGCCAATCAGCAGCAGCACCGGGATCAGCAAGATGGCGTGCCACCCTTCCGGCAACCAGGATTTGCCGCGCTCCGGCAGGTAGTTCCAGATCAAGGCGGTCAGCAGCATCCCCATCGGCAGCAGGATCAGCAGCAACACCACGCCGGGCAGCGCCCCCTCGATGATGGGTGCCAGCCACAGACCGGCCAGGAAGCCCAGGATAACGGTCGGCAGCGCCGCCATGATCTCGACGGTCGGCTTGACGTATTTGCGCAGCCCCGCCGACATGAAGTAGGCGGTGTAGATGGCGCCGGCGACGCCGAGCGGCACCGCAAACACCATGGCATAGAAGGAGGCTTTCAAGGTACCGAACACCAGCGGCACTAGGCTCAGCTTGGCTTCAAAGTCGTTGCTGGCGGAGGTGGACTGCCACACGTACTGGGGCTCGGGATAGCCTTCATACCACACCTGTTGCCAGAGAGCCGACCAGGTCACCTCGGGGTGCTCGTTCTCCACTGCGAACAGCTTGAAGGCATCGCCCTGCTGCATCAGCAGCACGTTGTGACGGGGTGAGATGGCCAGGGCCGACAGGGCGCCGCCCTCTACCTTCTCGCTCAGCAGCTTGGTCTCACCAGTGGCGTGGAAGAAGCTGACGGTGCCCTCTTTGTCGGCACTGATGAAGCCCTTGCGAAAGTGTTCCGGGGTCAGCTGCGCCACGGCACCATCGCCCTTGAAGTCACGGATCTGGGTGAACTGGCGCTTGCCATCCCGGGCCACTTCGAACCACTGGGAGATGACGCCGTTGTCGTTGCCCACCAGCAGGGAGGAGGCGCCGGAGAGCAGCTCGACCCGGGTCACGTTGGCGTTGGGGGCGTTGATCTCCATGACATCGCGCAAGGAGATGTCATTGAGGTTGTGAATGTCGTAGACGGAGAGGCGGTTGCCTTCGCGCACGAACAGAATGCGCAGGTTGGGAGTCAGCAGCATCTGATCCACATGACGCGGCAGGGACGGGATACTGTAGTTCTGGGCGCTCCACTCGATGTCACCGGAGAGGAAGTTCTCCTCGCCGCTCATCACCGCCATCACGCCACGACCATCGGCGGTCACGGCGGCGGTGGCCATCTTGTCCTTGGTGGCCTCAAACACCATCAGCGTCAGCGCCTTGCCCTGGGGGTCCACCACTACCGGCTCTTCGCCGAAGGGGGACTGCAGGCTGGGCTCAATGACCCGCACGTCGTTGGGATAGGAGACCTTGAAATAGGGCTGCACCACCTGGGCTTTGCCGTCGGCGAAACCATAGGCGATGAGCTTCTGGCCTGGTGCGGGAGGGGCGACAGCGGTGATGTCACCCTTCACCTGCGCCTGACCCAGCACCTGCCCCACCTTGACCTTGCCATCTCCCTGGACGGCGAAGAAGTTGACCTGGCCTTTGTCGCTGAAGCGATAGCCAATCTCGTTCTGCTCTTCCACCCCGAGCCAGGCGGTCTTGCCCGCCACGGGCAAGGTAAATGACGCAGTCGGCTCCATCGTGGCGCCATTGAAGATGGGTTTCACCACATAGAGCAGATAGAAGAAAATGAGCAACAGGGCAACCAGCACCAGAGCACCACCCGTGGTGACCCCGTACTTGGCCAACTTATCCTTGATACGGCGCTTTCTGCTGCCCGCCATACCTAAGTTTATCGATTCCGATGACATGCAAAACCTCAATGTGAGCTAGGCTTGGCGGCATTATATGGCGGTTGCATGACAGTTTTGTTACATCAAGGCCCTCTGGGAAGAGGTTATTTTGAAGGGGAATTTAGACCAGGATCCGTTGGCAAACAGCATTGCCAACCATCTGTTTTATAAGAAGATAAAGAAAAATATAAAGCGCGAAGGCGGCCTCGCCAACTTCGCCGTTCTCAGTCGGCGGGACCGCCGCTTTGTTGCAGTGCCAATCTGGCGGCCTTTTTCTCGGCGCGCCGCCGCCGAAAGAAATCCGACAACTGGGCCGAGCAGGCATCGGCCAGCACACCGCCAGTCAGTTCGACCCCGTGGTTGTGGCGCGGGTCCTGCAGGATCTCGAACACCGAGCCCGCCGCGCCGGTCTTGAGATCACGGGCGCCATAGACCACCCGCTTGACCCGGCTGTGGATGAGGGCACCGGCACACATGCAGCAGGGCTCCAGAGTGACATAGAGGGTGGTATCGAGCAGACGGTAGTTTTGCAGCCGAACGCCGGCGGCCCGGATCGCCATCACTTCGGCATGGGCACAGGCATCGTGCTCGCTGATGGAGCGGTTCCATCCCTCCCCCACGATCTCGTCACCCAGCACCAGCACGGCCCCGACCGGGATCTCGCCGATCCCCTCCGCCCTTTCGGCCAACGCCATGGCATGGCGCATCCAGCGTTCATCCTGCTCGCGCTGGCTCACTGATTCTGTGACGTCTGATGGTTTCACACCCTGGTTCCTCTCTGTGACGGGTTGCCGGCGATGCACTTGCAGCTTGATTGCCTGCTGCTCATTGGCCGCAACCGGGTAGCGCAGCCAAGCAGCATGATAACGGGCTCCCCGGCAATACGGGGCGGCGATTATGCCAAATCTGCGCCACAGCCCCAAGTCGCATCTTGCCTGCACAATAAAGAAGCAGTCAGCATCTCCCTGATAAAAAAGGAGTTGCACCCATTTGCTCAGATCATTAGACTTCCCTCCGTCAGCTCGAACTGACCTCGTCGGTGTGTAGCGCAGCCAGGTAGCGCATCTGCATGGGGTGTAGAGGGTCGGAGGTTCGAATCCTCTCACACCGACCAATTTCCCCGAAAATAGCCCAGTCTCACGACTGGGCTATTTTTTTGCTTCTTTATATTTCCGCCACAACTGTTGTAGCGCATCAGTCGACCCTCTGAATGCTCTTCCTGAGCGAGCCTGTCGCAGATTCGCTACATAGTTGTGGTACAAATTTCACTCAGAACCGCTTGAAACCTTTCAAGAGTCCCGCTAGGATACGCAACTTTTCCGCCGGCAGTTCAAACAGGGAGGTGGGAGCGCGGGTGATGGAGTCACCGACCGGCTTGCAATCAATGAGGCAAGCAACCATGACCAAAGCAGTTGAAACACAGCCCGAGTACGCCCCTCTGCCCCAACCGGCTACCGAGTCCGCAACCAATCAGTATGCCACCGAACACGGCCCGGTGGTGCGACTCGATGTCGTCGATCTGGCGGCCCCGGACGATGATTACTGAGCCGACGGCGCAGACATGCCGCTCTTGAACTAGCGGGAGAAAATGGCAGTGGCACTGGAAATGGCGTCCCGTTTTACCTCCTTTGAGGGCCAGGATGGCCCGCTGACACAAATAACAATAAAATGCTGAATAAATAAACAACAACAGTCATATCCACTGCTACATCCCCTCCCCGCCCCCGGGCTCCTCATCAACCCAAGTGATACAAACCTACGTTATTGCACCTCACTTTCTCCTCTTCTGCCGACCAGATCCCATTCGACCCCTTTTGGTCATTTCAGTTTTAAACAAACGTTCTCTCCTTAACACTAGCAGGAGTTACTTGCCTACTGGGTTTACATCTTTCATTTCATACGTGTGTTTTTTAGAAGCTTGGAGTTAGGTCGGGATTTGTTTTTGCATTTGTAATTTTATTACGTAATAACTTACACCCCTGCATCCCTATCCCCCCTCACCATCCGCCACCGGCAGGGGATGAAAAACAAGAGCATAACCATCTGCATAGAGTTTTTACGCTAATCATATAAGTTATTTATAAACATACACTTAATATCATGACCAAAACGTGCGTTTTAAAAAACCTGTTGACGAATAGAGCAATATTTCGCACCTTATGAATCGTGTTACCCCGTTGTTACGGGAAGTTTGAAAAAACAGGGATCGACTTTAGTCGTAGTTAATTAGTTCAAAATGTAATTCTCAAAGGAGTGAACCCTATGTCGGCACCGGCCCAGACCCACTGCAGCGCTCGTCTGCGCATCCAGGGCGAGACGCATCCCGATTACGCGCAAATTCTGACGCCGGATGCGGTGGCCCTGGTATCCGAACTGGTGGAACGCTTTGCTCCCCAACGGGACGAATTGTTGAAACAACGTGTGGCGCGCCAGGCCCGCATCGACGGCGGTGAGCTGCCCGATTTTCTGCCTGAAACCGCCCACATCCGCGCCGGGGACTGGACGGTGCGCGGCATTCCCGCCGACCTGCAAGATCGCCGCGTGGAGATCACCGGCCCGGTCGAGCGCAAGATGGTGATCAACGCCCTCAACGCCAACGTCAAGGTATTCATGGCGGACTTCGAGGATTCACTGGCTCCCGCCTGGAACAAGGTGATCGAGGGTCAGATCAACCTACGTGATGCGGTCAACGGCACCGTCTCCTACACCAGCCCGGAAGGGAAGGCTTATACCCTGAACGCCGATCCGGCCGTGCTTATCTGCCGAGTGCGGGGTCTGCATCTGCCGGAAAAACATGTCACCTTTGATGGAGCTCCCATTCCCGGCGGCCTGTTCGACTTCGCCCTCTATTTCCTGCACAACTATCAGGCGCTGCTGGCCAAGGGCTCCGGCCCCTACTTCTACGTCCCCAAGCTGCAGAGCCATCTGGAAGGGCGCTGGTGGAGCGAAGTGTTCGCCTGGACCGAGGACAAATTCGGCCTGCCCCGCGGTACCATCAAGGCCACCGTGCTGATCGAAACCCTGCCGGCGGTGTTTGAGATGGATGAGCTGCTCTATCAGATGAAGGATCACATCGTCGCCCTCAACTGCGGCCGCTGGGATTACATCTTCAGCTACATCAAGACCTTGAAGAATCACCCCGATCGGGTCCTGCCGGATCGTCAGGTGGTGACCATGGACAAACCCTTCCTCTCCGCCTATTCGCGGCTGCTGATCAAGACTTGCCACAAGCGCGGCGCGCTGGCGATGGGAGGCATGGCAGCCTTTATCCCGGCGAAAGATCCTGCCGTGAATGAACAGGTATTTGCCAAGGTGAAGGCTGATAAAGAGCGTGAAGCCAACAACGGCCACGACGGTACCTGGGTCGCCCACCCCGGTCTCGCCGATACCGCCATGGCGGTGTTCAACGCCGCCATCCCGGCTGGCGCCAACAACCAGATCGGCGTGCTGCGCGAGCAGGATGCCCCCATCACCGCCGCCGAGCTGCTGGCTCCCTGTGAGGGCGAACGCACCGAGGCAGGCATGCGCACCAACATCCGGGTGGCGCTGCAATATCTGGAAGCCTGGATCAACGGCAATGGCTGTGTGCCCATCTACGGTCTGATGGAAGACGCCGCCACCGCCGAGATCTCCCGCACCTCCATCTGGCAGTGGATCCGCCACGGCAAGAGCCTGTCGAATGGCAAGGTAGTAACCAAAGATCTGTTCCGCCAGATGCTGGCCGAGGAGCAGGAGGTGGTCAAAGCCGAAGTGGGGGCCGAGCGCTGGCAGGCAGGCCGCTTCGCCGAGGCGAGCGAGCTGATGGAACAGATCACCTGCGCCGATACTCTGATCGATTTTCTGACGCTGCCCGGCTACGAGCGGCTCTGAACTACGGGCCTCCCCAGCGGGGCTCGCCAATAACAAGTCAATGGAAACGTGAAATCAATGAAAGAGGGAACTGATATGGCACTGACCCGTGAGCAACAGATCCAGGCTATCGAGAAAGACTGGGCGGAAAACCCCCGCTGGAAAGGGATCAAGCGCGGCTACAGCGCCGAAGACGTGGTAAACCTGCGTGGCAGCCTGCAACCGGTGCACACCCTGGCCCAGCGCGGTGCCGACAAGCTGTGGGAATTGATCCACGGCGGCGCCAAGAAAGGCTATGTAAACTGCCTCGGCGCGCTGACCGGCGGTCAGGCGGTGCAACAGGCCAAGGCGGGCATCGAGGCAATTTACCTCTCCGGCTGGCAGGTGGCGGCGGACAACAACCTCTCCTCCACCATGTACCCGGATCAGTCCCTCTACCCGGCCAACTCGGTGCCGTCCGTGGTGGAGCGCATCAACAACTCCTTCGCCCGTGCCGACCAGATCCAGTGGGCCAACAAGGTGGGCCCGCAGGACAAGGGCTTCATCGACTACTTCCTGCCCATAGTAGCGGATGCCGAAGCCGGTTTCGGCGGCGTGCTGAACGCCTTCGAGCTGATGAAGGGGATGATTGAAGCGGGCGCCGCCGGCGTACACTTCGAAGATCAGCTCGCTTCCGTCAAGAAGTGCGGCCACATGGGTGGCAAGGTGCTGGTACCGAGCCAGGAAGCGGTACAGAAGCTCATCGCGGCCCGTCTGGCAGCCGACGTCTGCGGCACCACCACCCTGGTGATCGCCCGTACCGACGCCAACGCCGCCGACCTGCTGACCACAGACGCCGATCCGTACGATGCTGGCTTCCTGACCGGTGAACGCACCTCAGAAGGCTTCTACAAGGTACAGGCCGGTATCGAACAGGCCATCTCCCGCGGTCTGGCGTATGCCCCTTACGCCGACATGGTGTGGTGCGAAACCGCCAAGCCGGATCTGGACGAGGCGCGCAAGTTTGCCGAAGCCATCAAGGCCCAGTACCCGGACAAGATCCTGGCCTACAACTGCTCGCCAAGCTTCAACTGGAAGAAGAACCTGGACGATGCCACCATCGCCCGCTTCCAGCAGGAGCTGTCAGACATGGGCTACAAGTACCAGTTCATCACCCTGGCGGGTATCCACAACATGTGGTTCCACATGTACGAGCTGGCCTACCAGTACGCCCGTGGCGAAGGGATGAAGCACTATGTCGAAATGGTGCAGCAGCCGGAATTCGCCGCTGCCGAGCGGGGTTACACCTTCGTGGCACACCAGCAGGAAGTGGGTACCGGTTACTTCGACAAAGTCACCACTGTCATTCAGGGCGGCCAGTCCTCGGTGACCGCGCTGACCGGCTCCACCGAAGAAGATCAGTTCCACTGATAGGCGGAACTCATTGTGAGAGTCCTTGAGATAGCAAAACCCCGGCCACTGACCGGGGTTTCTTTTTATTCATTGCCTCGGCGCTGCTCGCGCTCAAGCACACCCGCAGGGCTCAGAGCTCGAGGATCTCTTTGACAAAGGGGATGGTCAGCTTGCGCTTAGCGCGAAAGGAGGCGTTGTCGAGCTGATTGAGAGTGGTGAGCAGGGTGCGCATGTCGCGCGAGAGGCGGTTGAGCAGGAAGCGGCCCACGTCGATGGGCAGTTTGAAGCCCCGCAGCTCGGCACGCAGCTGCAGGGCACTGAGCTTGCCTTCATCGTCCAGCTCGTCGAGGTGGAAGCTAACTCCCCAGTCGAGGCGGGAGGCGAGATCCGGCAGTTGCAGCCCCAGTTTGCGTGGCGCGCTGCAACCGGTCACCACCAGGGTGCCTTCGCCCTTCTCCTGCCAACGGTTGTAAAAATCGAACAGGGCCCGCTCCCACAGCGCATTGCCGGCGATCGCCTCCAGGCTGTCGAGACAGACCAGCGGCAAGCTTTCGAGGGCGTCGAGCATGCTGGGATCCAGCTGTTCGAACTGATCGAGGGAGAGATAAGCGGCTGCGGCGTCGCGGGCATTGACCTCGGCGCAGGTAGCGTGCAGCAGATGGGAGCGGCCCGATCCCTTGGCCCCCCAGAAATAGAGGAAAGGTGAGCCCTGACCAATGGCCGCATTTTTGAGGGCGGTGATCAGATGAGCATTGTTGCCGGGATAAAAACTGACGAAGGTTTCATCATCCGGTAGTTGTACGGCTAAAGACAGTTGGGCCGGTTGCTTCACTCGTTGGGCTTTGACTGTGACATTTGCGGGCAAGTGTATCATCGCCAAGGCGGATAGAGAACCGCCCGGACGATGCCGGGCGGTGTGGATCCTCATAAAGGATCCAGGCTGCGACCATTGCTAACGAAAGCGGCTACTCCTTGGCCTGCTTGAAAAACCGCACTCTGGGCCCACGCTGGTTGTGCGCGGACAGCCAGTCAAGATCCTCGCCAGGATCAGGGCTGCGACCATTGATAGCTCAACCCCTCGGGGGTATCCGCCAGCTGGCGCAGCCGGCTCTCGAGCTGCAGCCCGCGAATGAGCTCGGCCTTGTCCCCTTGCAGGCTCAGGTTGAAGGTCACCTTGTCCCCCTCCAGTTTGCCAATCTCCACCTTGGTCACGCTGGCCATCCCCTGCAACATCTTCTGCACCGTGATCATGCCGTCGATGCCGGACAACCCCTCCACCACCAGTGTCTGGCTGGAGGCGACACCCGAGATGCGCGCCCCGTAGTTCTGCACCAGCCAGCCTGCCAGGGCATCGGCGAACGTCTGCGCCACCTCGGCCTGGGTGCCGGAGCCCTCGCCCTTGGTCAGTTCGCTCAGCTCACCGCCGGCCTTGGCCCCATAAAGGCTCCAGTCGATGCTCCACTTGCCCTCCTCCTTGCCATCGGGCGTCAGCTTGCCCAGTACCACCATCTCGGCACCATAGCGCTGGCTCGCCTTAAGAATCGGGTCGGCGAAGCGGCCCCAGACGTCGGTGGCGTTGACCGCCATGTTGTCGTCCAAGTCCATCAGCGGAATGCTGACCGGCAGCCCCATCGCCTGGGCCTGGGTTCGCAGGGCAGCGGCCCAGCCATCGCTGGACTGATCCGGCAGAATGCGCCGCTCCCCTTCATTGATCACCAGCCAGATGGCGACCTGAGGCCGAGCCGGACCCAGCAGGGCGAACCTGCTCTCGGCCACCAAGGCATTGACCTTGGCCACATCGAAATCGGCCTTGAGAAACTTCACCGGCCCCACATCCTGATAACCGTAGTGCTGCACGAACTCGCCGGGAGCCGTCAGTGCCTTGACCACCGCCGGCTGGGTCAAGATGTCACGCTTGCCGGTCACCTTGATCAGCACCTCGCCCAGAGCCTGGGACTGGGCCGCCGCCATGTCGCCGCTGGTGGGCGCCTTGCCCTGATAGAGATCGGTCACCTGGGCGGCCGACACCATGAATGACAAGCCGCAGCAGAGGGCGGTCACAACACGTTTGAGCATGAGAGGAGTCTCGAAATGGGAGATGGTGCTTATGGTAGCGGCAAGGCGCGCATGGCAGCAAGCCGGGGCGGGAGAAACAGCGGAGCCGGCGGGATGCCGGCTCCGTTTGCGCGCCTGCTGGCGCGCGATGAGGTGATCGAGGCTTACTTGGTGCCGAAGATCTTGTCGCCGGCGTCGCCCAGACCCGGGACAATGTAGCCCTTCTCGTTCAGGCCCTGGTCGATGGAGGCACAGAACAGCTCCACGTCCGGGTGAGCGGCTTCCAGCGCCTTGATGCCTTCCGGCGCGGCAACCAGCACCAGCACCTTGATGGACTGGCAACCCTTCTTCTTGAGCAGGTCGATGGTGGCGATCATGGAGCCGCCGGTGGCCAGCATGGGGTCGATGACCAGCGCCAGACGCTCTTCGATGTTGCTGACGATCTTCTCGAAGTAGGGAACCGGCTGCAGGGTCTCTTCGTCACGGTAGATACCGACCACGCTGACGCGGGCGCTCGGCATGTGCTCCAGCACGCCATCCATCATGCCCAGACCGGCACGCAGGATGGGCACGACGGTGACCTTCTTGCCCTTGATCTGGTCAACTTCCACTGGCCCATTCCAGCCATCGATGGTAACCTTCTCGGTTTCGAAGTCAGAGGTCGCTTCGTAGGTCAACAAACTGCCCACTTCCTTGGCCAGTTCACGGAAACGCTTGGTGCTGATATCGCCTTCACGCATCAGACCGATCTTGTGCTTGACCAGGGGGTGTTTGACTTCAACGACTTTCATTATTATCTCCTCTAACTGCCGCAAAAAAATCGCGGAATCATACAACAAAAGCCGCCGCTTGTAGAGCATTTCCACGCAAAAACGCGCAAACGATTTCCTTTCTGGTTTTTCACCGCCACTGTTAGAATACGCCCCGAATTTTACCCTCCACTTCTTTAAATGACGGGGAATACGCGTGACTGACAAAACCTCACTGAGCTACAAGGATGCTGGCGTGGATATCGATGCCGGCAATGCACTGGTTGAACGTATCAAGGGCGTGTCAAAGCGCACTCGTCGTCCTGAAGTCCTTGGTGGTCTTGGCGGCTTTGGGGCCTTGTGTCAAATCCCTGCGGGCTACAAGGAGCCGGTGCTGGTCTCCGGTACCGACGGGGTGGGCACCAAGCTGCGCCTCGCCATCGACCTGAAGAAGCACGACACCGTCGGCATCGATCTGGTGGCCATGTGCGTCAATGATCTGATCGTGCAGGGCGCCGAGCCCCTCTTCTTCCTCGACTACTATGCCACCGGCAAGCTGGACGTCGACACCGCCGCGGCCGTGGTCACCGGCATCGGTGCCGGCTGCGAGCAGTCCGGTTGCGCCCTGGTGGGCGGCGAGACCGCCGAGATGCCGGGCATGTATGAAGGGGAAGACTACGACATCGCCGGTTTCTGCGTCGGTGTGGTGGAGAAGAGCGAGATCATCGACGGCAGCAAGGTCGGCGAAGGAGATGCCCTGATCGCCCTGGCCGCCAGCGGCCCCCACTCCAACGGTTTCTCGCTGGTGCGCAAGATCCTGGAAGTTTCCAAGGCCGACGTGCAGCAGCCGCTGGGTGATACCACCCTGGCCAACGCCCTGCTGGAGCCGACCCGCATCTACGTGAAACCCGTGCTCAAGCTCATCAAGGAGTGCGAGATCCACGCCCTGTCCCACATCACAGGTGGCGGCTTCTGGGAGAACATCCCGCGCGTGCTGCCCGCCAACACCAAGGCGGTGATCGACGAGCAGAGCTGGCAGTGGCCGGCGGTGTTCAGCTGGCTGCAGCAGGCTGGCAACGTCACCCGCCACGAGATGTACCGCACCTTCAACTGCGGTGTCGGCATGATCATCGCCCTGCCGGCGGATCAGCTGGAAAAAGCCCTGACCCTGCTCAAGGCCGAAGGCGAGAACGCCTGGCATATCGGCCATATCGCCAAGGCGGCCGATGGTGAGGAGCAGGTCATCATTCAATGAATGACCGGATCAACAGCCAAATGACCCCCCCCATGAAACGCATATTAGTGCTGATCTCCGGCAACGGCAGCAACCTGCAGACCATCCTTGACGGCTGTGCTGGCGGCAAGATTGCCGGTCAGGTGGTCGGCGTCATCAGCAACAAAGCCGATGCCTATGGTCTGGTGCGTGCCAAAGAGGCGGGGGTGGCCACCGCCATCCTCGCCCAGCAGCAGTTTGCCAGCCGGGAGGAGTATGACGCAACTCTGTTGGCGCTGATGGCGGACTATCAGCCCGATCTGGTGGTACTGGCCGGGTTTATGCGGATCCTGAGTGCTGACCTGGTGCGACACTTTGCCGGGCGGATGATCAACATCCACCCCTCTCTGCTGCCGAAATATCAGGGGCTGCACACCCACCAGCGCGCCATCGACGCCGGCGACGACGAGCATGGCGCCAGCGTCCACTTCGTCACCGAAGAGCTCGACGGCGGCCCGGTGATCCTGCAGGCGCGCGTCCCCATCTTCGAAGAGGATGATGCCGGCGAGGTGGCGGCCCGGGTACAGGTGCAGGAGCACAGCATCTACCCGCTGGTGGTGCAGTGGTTCTGTGAAGGCCGCTTGCAGATGCGAGCAGGGTCTGCCTTGCTCGATGGCATGCAGCTTGGCCCGGCAGGCTATGCCAGCGAGTAACCGCTAACCGCAGTATTAAAATGCAACAAGGGAGGCCCAGGCCTCCCTTGTTATTTCTATCTACCAGCCCTGCGGCCACGTCCGATGACCCCGCTATGCGGCTAATCGAACCTACACCGGATTGTCGATATCGATAAAGGTGACATCCAGCCCGTGCACCGTCGCCAGCCACTCCCCCAGCGCCTTGACGCCGTAACGCTCGGTGGCGTGGTGACCCGCGGCGTAGAAGTGCATCCCCATCTCGCGGGCGGTGTGGATGGTCTGCTCGGAGGCTTCACCGGAAATAAAGGCATCGATGCCCTGCTCCGCCGCCAGATTGATGTAGCTCTGGCCGCCGCCGGTGCACCAAGCCACCGAGCGGATAAGCTCGGGGCCACTGTCGCCGCAATGGAGCGGTTCACGGCCAAGCCGCTCGGCAATCAGCTTGGCAAAATCGCTGCCGCTCATGGGCTCTTCCAGCTTGCCCACCATGGCGACGCTCTTGCTGTTCCAGGGCTCGAGGCCACGACGCACCTTGATGTCGAGCAGCTTGGCGAGCTGGGCGTTGTTGCCCACCTCGGGATGCACGTCCAGCGGCAGGTGGTAGGCAAACAAGTTGATGTCGTGGGTCAAGAGGGTCTTGATGCGGCGCTGTTTCATGCCGGTGATCTGGGCCGGCTCACCGCTCCAGAAGTAGCCGTGATGAACCAGGATGGCGTCAGCATCGGCGGCCACGGCCGCATCGATCAGGGCTTGGCTGGCGGTGACACCGGTCACCACCTTGCGAATGCGCTCACGCCCCTCCACCTGCAGGCCATTGGGGCAGTAATCCTTGATGGCATGCGGTTCGAGCAGATGGTTGAGTACGGTTTCGAGTTTTCGATGAGAGATCATAGGGGTCCCTTATAAAGGCGCCGACCCCTGTGCTGCGATGCAGACAGGAATCGGGCTCATAACGCCGAGGCCCCATGATAATCGAGGCCGGCCGCCAAGACCATGATGCCTCCCGCACTGCGGTCCATGGCCGGGCCCGAGTGGTATCAGGCCGGCAAGTCGATCCCCGCCTCGCGCATCTGGGCCAGCTTGTAGCGCAGGGTGCGCGGGCTGATGCCGAGCCGGTCGGCCACCGCCTTGCGGCTGCCGTTGCAATCCTGCAGGGTGTCGAGAATGATCTGGTGCTCCTGCTGCTTGAGCTCGCTGCCCAGGTGTTCGCTGCCGCTGCTGCGCTCACTGCCGACAAGGCGGATCTCTTCTTCCTCCACCTCTTCCAGGATCAGGTGCTCACAGCCGATGAGGCCATCCGGGCTCAGAATGAGGGCCCGCTGCACCACGTTGTCGAGCTCGCGCACGTTGCCGGGCCAGGGGTGAGCCAGCAGCCGCTCGCGAGCGGGCTCGGTCAGCTGTGGCGTCGGCAGTCCCTGCTGACCGGCATGCAGCGCCAGCAGGTGCTCCGCCAGCGGCAGTATGTCGCCGGGACGCTCCCACAGCGCCGTCCAGCGCAGCGGGAAGACATTGAGGCGGTAGTAGAGATCCTCGCGAAACAGTCCGTCCTGCACCGCTTTCTTCAAATCCCGGTTGCTGGTGGCGATGACCCGCACGTCGAGCGGGATCATCTTGCGACTGCCAAGCCGCTCCACCTCTTTCTCCTGCAATACCCGCAGCAGCTTGGCTTGCAGCCCCAGATCCATCTCGGTGATCTCGTCGAGCAGCAGGGTCCCCCCTGGGCCTGCTCGAACTTGCCGGGGCAGCCCTGTACCGCGCCGGTAAAGGCCCCCTTCTCATAGCCGAACAGGGTCGCCTCCAGCATGTTCTCCGGAATGGCGGCGCAGTTGATGGCGACGAAGGTCTGCTCGGCACGGCTGGAATTATCGTGGATGTAGCGGGCCAGCACCTCTTTGCCCGTCCCGCTCGGACCGGTCACCATCACGGTGGCCTCGCTTCTGGCCACCCGGGTCGCCAGCTGGAACAGCTCGGCGGTCTTGGGATCGCCGTAAACCACGGCCCGCTTCTCCACCTTCTGGGCCGGCACATAACGGCTGACCTGGTTGAGCAGCACCTCGGGCGAGAAGGGCTTGGCCAGGTAATCGATGGCGCCTTCGCGCATGGCGCGCACAGCCCCGTCGATGTTGGCGTAGGCGGTCATCAACAGCACCGGCACCTGGGGATATTGCTGACGAATGTTGGCCAGCAGGGTCAGGCCATCCATGCCCCCCATCTGGATATCCGAGATCACCATGTCGAAGCTCTGGCGTGACAGGGCCAGCAAAGCCCGCTCCCCACTGTCCACCTCGCGGCACTCATAGCCGCCGAGCAACAGGGTGTCCACCAGCGCTTCGCGCAGGCCATTGTCATCTTCCACTACCAGGATCCGGGCCTGAGTCATGCTACACCTCCCACCACAGCCAACCTGGCCGCTGCAATATTCATTTCCACGAGCCTGACGCTCATGCTACACCCCCCAGCTGCACCGCTTGCTGGTGCAGGGGGAACGACAGGGTAAAACAGGTCCCCTCACCGGGTACCGAGGCCACGCTGACCTCGCCCTGATGGGCACGGACCACGGATTGCACCACCGCCAGCCCAAGGCCGGTGCCCTGGGAGCGGGTGGTGAAGAAGGGTTCGAAAATCTGGCTCAGCAGGTGAGCGGGCATCCCCTTGCCGTTGTCGAGAATGCGCAGCTCCACCCGGGTGCCGCTGCGCACCGCGCTCACCAGAAGCGACGTGGCGCCGGCCTGCTGGGCATTGGCAATGAGGTTGTTGACCGCCCCCGCCAGTGCGCTGCTGTTGGCCAGCAGGCAGAGATCGGGCTCCGGTGCCTCCATGTGCAGCTCACAGCCCTGCTGGCTGCAAAATGCCTCGGCGCCGGCCTGCACCTCGGCCAGCAACCCCTGCACCGACGTCGGGGTCACCACCTGGTTGTCGCCGTTGCGGGCAAACAGCAGGATGTCGCTGATCTGTTTCTCAAGATCCTGCAGGCGCGCCATCAGCTTTTGCTGGAACTGGCTGCGGGATTCAGGTTTGAGGGTGCGGTTGGCCAGGTTGGCGGCATAGAGCATGGCGGCGGAGAGCGGCGTGCGGATTTGGTGGGCCAGCGAGGCGGCCATGTTGCCAAGGGCGGACAACCGCTTCATGTGGTTGATGCGATCTTGCAGCTGGCGGGTTTCGGTCAGATCGTTGATGAACACCAGCTGGCCCGGCTGATCCGGCAGCGGCTGGGTCGACAGCTGGACCCGGCGCCCATCGCGCAGGGAAATTTCGTGGCCGTCATCCTCGCGGGGCTGGAAACAGCGGTCGATGATCTGGCGCCAGGCCTGGCCTTCCAGCGGCTCTCCCAATAGCGCCTTGGCGGCCGGGTTGGCGCGGGTGATCCGGCCCTCGCCATCGAGCAGCAAGACACCGGTAGGCAGCGCCGTGAAGATGGCGTAAAGCTGGCTCACCTCGTGAGACTGGAGCGGGGTATCCTGCGGCTGGGCTGTCATAAAGCTGACCTCAAACTGGCGACTAAGTCAGCTTATTCAATTTCCATGCCACTAAAATTCACATATAAAATCAAAGCTTTGAAGCGAGGCGTCAAGGCTTTGACCCTTATGCTTCCTTGCTCATCCCGTATTTTTTCATCTTCTCCACCAGGGTGGTACGGCGCATGCCGAGCAGGTCGGCGGCGCGGGCCACCACCCCGTCCTGGGACTCCAGCGCCTGGCGGATCAGCTCCACCTCCAGGTCGGCCAGCATCTCCTTGAGGTTGACCCCCTCCTCAGGCAGCTGCATGGCGCGGGCGTGGCTGGCGGGCAGATCCAGCTCGGGCGGATCCTGGAACACGGCGGCCAGCGCATCGCGCTCGTCCATCTCGGTCAGCCGCTCGTCCCGCGGCTCGCACGGCAGCAACCGATAGCGGCTCGGTAAGTCAGCCACGTCGACGATCTGCTGCGGGTAGAGGATGAGCAGCCGCTCCAGCAGGTTGGAGAGCTCGCGCACGTTGCCGGGCCAGGGGTACTGCATCAGGGACTCCATGGCGCGCTGGGTCAGGCGGATCATCCCCTGATGCAGCTCGGCATGGCGGTTGAGCAACTCCTGCAGCAGCAGCGGGATATCGTCGGCCCGCTCCCGCAGCGGCGGGGTCTCGATGGGGAAGACGTTGAGGCGATAGTAGAGATCTTCGCGAAAACCCTGGGTACGGATCATCGCCTCCAGATCCCGGTGGGTGGCCGCGATGATGCGCACATCCGCCTGGATGGGCTTGCCGCCGCCAACCCGATCAAACAACCGCTCCTGCAGCACCCGCAGCAGTTTGACCTGCATCGGCAGCGGCATGTCGCCGATCTCGTCGAGAAACAGGGTGCCCCCCTGCGCCAGCTCGAAGCGGCCGCGCCGGGCCGCGATGGCACCGGTGAAGGCCCCCTTCTCATGGCCGAACAGTTCGCTTTCCAGCAGCTCAGCCGGAATGGCGCCGCAGTTGATGGGCACGAAGGGGCCCTGGCTTCGGCCGGACAGTTCATGAATGGCACGGGCCACCACCTCCTTGCCGGTACCCGATTCGCCGAGGATCAGCACGTTGGCATCGGTCTCAGCCACCTGGCTGATGAGCCGACGCACCTCCTGGATCCCCTTGCCCTTGCCCACCAGCAGGCGCAGCAGCGCCTGCCCCTTGTCGTGGGTCTGTTGACGAGGATGGAGGGAGACGAAGGCCTGGCAAAAGTGCAGATGGCGGGTCAGGGATTCGTAGGTGAAAGGCGCCTCGGCCACCCCGATGAAGTTGCTGTTGGGGAAGTCGGCCTCCACCAGCGACAGGAAAGGCACCCGGGGGAATCCGGTCAGCAGCTCGCCCAGCGGGCGGCCGTTGAGGGAACCGGTCAACACCCCCTGCAGCGGGCCGGATGACTCGATGGCCACATCCAGATCGCCCTCGGCAACGTCCTGCCAGGGGATCCCCATGAACGAGAGAACTGTCCCCAACTGCTGGCGCCGCTGCGCATCGGCGTCAACAATCAACACTCCCATTGCCATCATATCCATCCCTCTTATTTTCGACGTAACTTATTGTTTTATTGTGCTTATGTGGTCAAACCACGCACTTTATGCAGGATGCACAAAGTGCCAAAATTCCGACGCATTGTCAAAATTTGTCGCATTTCACCTAAGTTTATCGACCCAACGGCGCAACAAGATAAATTTTGTCGCCTCTTTTTTTGGGTATGGTGGGCGGGCAGCGGGCAAGCAAGAGAGGCAGAAACACGAGCAGGTGCGCCTGTTTGCGGCCAATAACAGGCCGCAAACAGGCGGTGAGGATCAATGGCGGGCGTGAGTATGGGGTGCGGCGTAGCGACACTCGGGGAAGCGGCTGCAGGCCAGGAACAACCGGCCGGCATGGGGGCCCTTCTTGGCTTCCCGTTCCACCAGCGGCGCATCACAGCGCGGGCAGTGCGGCACCTGATGGGGATGCTCGTCGTCTTCCTCCTCCACCTCGGCAAATAGATTGTCCACCAGCTCGGCGTCGGCCGCCGGCAGCGGTGCACTGCGCGGTGATACGATCGCCTTGATGGGGGCCACGGCCGGGGCACGACCGCCATGGCGAGGCTCTTCCACCTCGACCCGATCCAGCTGCAGGGGGCTGAAGGTGGGCTCGCGGCGATCCCCTGGCAGCAGATCCTCATCCGGAGCACGGCGGGGGCCGCTTAGCAGCGGCAGGATCTGTTCGCGCAGCTCTTCGACCTGATAATGGCTGCTTGCCGGGATCTGCAGCAGCGGCAGACCGGCGCTGTCAAAAGCGGCCTTGAGGAAACTGTCGCGCACCTTGCGCTTCTGGTGGCGATGGGAGCTGTCATCGAGCTCGATGGCGCAGATGAAGGAGAGATCGGAGGGGTGGCAGAGCAGATAGTCCACGTGCTTGGCGCTGATCTTGTTGAACGCCTGCTGCCACTTGCTCTTGCTCATGCCCGCCTCCGGCGTCAGCACATCGGCCACCCGCACCTTGGCAAAGACCCGGGCCTGGTCGCCGACCGCCAGATCCAGCACGCCGAGGAAGGAGCGCTCGGCGGGGCTGAACAGGGTCTCCTGCAGATCATAGGGCAGCGCCTTGCCCTTCTTGCCCCTGCTCCAGAAGATCGCCAGCAGCAGCAACACCAACAACACCAATCCCGATACGACAAGGCTATTCATACGCGCACATCCCGTTCACAAGAGCTATCCGGTTCACAATACAAAACAGGGGCATCACTCTACCACGGTGCAGCGGGCGCAGGCAGTGCAGAAATGGCGCTAACCCCCTCCCGGCGGCGCTTTTTCGCCATATTTGCGGTGGGCGGGGCTTCATATGGCCTGTGACAGCAGGCACAATGCTACGGAGTACCCATTTTCCAAGGAGAGCAGGATGCAAAAGCAATTGGTCGTGACCGTGATAGGCGCTGACAAGCCCGGTATCGTCGAGAGTCTGGCGGACGTCATCACCCACCAGCAGGGCAACTGGCTGGCCAGCTCCATGAGCGAGCTGGCGGGACAATTTGCCGGCATCCTGCACGTGAGTGTGCCTGACGAACACTACCGCAGCCTGTGCGAGGCGCTGGTGATGCTGCCCGGTCTCACCGTCAGCTTCGCCGAAGGTCAGCTCAGCCAGGAACCGGAACGGCAGGTGATGGTCAGCGTCACCGGCAACGACCGGGCCGGCATCGTCCACGAGGTGGCCAGCATCCTGCGCCAGCTCAACATCAACGTGGCCGACCTCACCACCGGCTGCGAACCGGCCCCCCACTCCGGCGCCCCGCTCTTCTACGCCCATGCCCTGGTGGCGCTGCCGCCCCGACTCGAACTGGGGGATCTCATCAGCGCGCTGGAGTCGCTGTCGGACGATCTGGTGGTCGACATCGATCAAGCCATCATCGACTGAGCGGATGGTCATCAATCTGTCATATTTCCACGCCATAACTGCCGCGCAGACGCGACCTGAAACAGAGGCACAAGATGAGCACCGACAAGCAGTATGAAGACAAAGAGCTGAGCTGGCTCTCATTCAATGAACGGGTGTTGCAAGAGGCAATGGACAAGACGGTGCCCCTCATCGAGCGGGTCCGTTTTCTGGGGATCTTCTCTTCCAACCAGGATGAGTTCTTCAAGGTGCGGGTGTCGGACGTCAAGCGCCGCATCCTGATCAACGAAGTGCACGGCGGCGACGACGAGGCCAAGGTGCTGCTGCGCGCTATCCAGCAGAAGGTGATGGCGCTCGGCGAGGCGTTCGACAACACCTACAAGGAGCTGTTGATCGCGCTAGCCCGCCACAACATCTTCCTGGTCAACGAGTACCAGCTCTCCGAGTCCATCCAGCAGTGGCTGCGGGTCTTCTTCAAGGAGAAGGTGCTGCGCCACATCATCCCGATCCTGCTCAACAAAGAGGTCAACCCGGTCAAGTTCCTGAAAGACGAGTACACCTATCTGGCCATAGAGATGAAGAAGAACGGGCAGGTGATCCAGTACGCGCTGGTGGAGGTACCGACCGACGATCTGCCCCGCTTCTTCCAGCTGCCGCCGGAAGGGACCCGTCGCAAGAAGCAGATCATCATCCTCGACAACGTCATCCGCTTCTGTCTCGACGAGATCTTCAAGGGCTTCTTCGACTACGACGAGATAGCCGCCTACGCGGTCAAGCTGACCCGGGATGCCGAATACGATCTCTCCGACCAGCTGGACTTGAGCCTGGTGGACAAGATGAGTGACGGCTTGAAGCAGCGTCTCACCGCCATGCCGGTGCGCTTCGTCTACGAGCGGGAGATGCCGGCTGCGATGATAAGCTTCCTGAAGCTCAAGCTGCAGATCAGCTCCTACGACGCCATCATGCCGGGCGGCCGTTATCACAATTTCAAGGATTTCATCGGCTTCCCCAACGTGGGCCGGGACTATCTGGAAAACCCCAAGCTGCCGGCGCTGGATTGCCGTGATTTTGACGGCTTCGTCAACGCCTTCGACGCCATCACCAAGCAGGACATACTGCTCTACTACCCGTACCACAAGTTTCACCACTTCACCGAGCTGGTGCGTCAGGCGGCGTTCGATCCGGCGGTCAGCGCCATTCGCATCAATATCTACCGGGTAGCCAAGAAGTCGCGCATCATCCACTCTCTCATCGACGCCGCCAACAACGGCAAGAAGGTGACCGTGGTGGTAGAGCTGCGCGCCCGCTTCGACGAGGCGGCCAACATCGACTGGGCCAACATCCTGACCGATGCCGGCGTCAAGGTGGTGTTCGGAGTGCCGAGCCTCAAAATCCACTCCAAGCTCTGCCTCATCACCCGCCACGAGCAGGGTGAGGCGGTGCGCTACGCCCACATCGGCACCGGCAACTTCAACGAGAAGACGGCGAAGATCTATACCGACTTCTCCCTGCTGACCCGTCACCCAGACATCACCGCCGAGGTGGAGGGGGTGTTCGAGTACATCGAATACCCCTATCGGCGCTACAAGTTCAACCACCTGCTGGTCTCCCCCATCAACAGCCGCCGCCAGCTCTACCGGCTCATCGACAATGAACTGGCCAACGCCAAGGCGGGCCAGCCGAGTGGCATCACCCTCAAGATCAACAACCTGGTGGACAAGGATCTGATCAACCGGCTCTATGCCGCCGGTCAGGCCGGGGTGCCCATCCAGATGATCATCCGCGGCATGTGTGCCCTGCGTCCGGGCGTGCCGGGCCTCAGTGACAACATCAGGGTGATCAGCATCATCGACCGCTTCCTTGAGCACCCGCGGGTGATGGTGTTCCACAACAAGGGCAATCCCCAGCTCTATATCTCCAGCGCCGACTGGATGAGCCGCAACATCGACGGCCGCATCGAGGTGGGCACCCCCATCTATGACGAGCGGCTCAAGCAGCGCATCCTCGACATTCTCGAGCTACAACTGAGTGACACCTGCAAGGCGCGGGTCATCGATGCCGACCAGAAGAACGAGTACGTGAAGCGGGGCAACCGCCGCAAGATCCGTTCCCAGGTCGCGATTTACGACTACCTCAAACGCATAGAGTCAAACAATGGACAATAGCCTGTACGCCGCCGTGGATCTCGGCTCGAACAGCTTTCACATGGTCATCGCCCGCCTCACCGAAGGACGGCTGCAGATCGTCGATCGGATAAAAGAGCGGGTCCGGCTGGCAGAAGGGATGGACGGCCAGCGCCGCATGTCTGCCGAAGCCATGACCCGGGGCCTCGATTGCCTCGCCCTGTTTGCCGAGCGGCTGACCAACATCAAGCCGGATCAGATCCGCATCGCCGGCACCTATACCCTGCGCCGAGCCAGCAACGCTCGCGACTTCGTGCGCGAGGCGGCCAAGGTGCTCAACCACCCCATCGAGATCATCAGCGGCCAGGAAGAGGCGCGCCTCATCTATCAGGGGGTCGCCCATACCCAGCACATCGAAGGCCAGGTACTGGTGGTGGACATTGGCGGCGGCAGCACCGAGCTCATCATCGGCGAGGGCTTCGATCACAAGGCGCTCACCAGCCGCAAGATGGGGTGCGTCAGCTTCACCCAGAGCTTCTTTGCCAACGGCAAGCTGAGCGAAAAAGCCTTCAACAATGCCGTGCTGGAAGCCCAGCACCAGCTCGCCCCCATCATCAACCAGTACCGCAAGCTGGGATGGCAGAGCTGTCTCGGCAGCTCCGGCTCCATTCGCACCGTGCGCGATGTGTTGCAGGGGGAAGAGTGGACCGATGGCGCCATCACCCTGGCCGGGCTGGAGCGGCTCAAGCAGGAGATGATCAGGCACAAGCGAGTCAGCGATCTCAAGCTGGCCGGCCTCACCGAGGAGCGTCAGGAGGTGTTTGCCGCCGCGGTGGCCATCCTGCTCGGGCTCTTCACCTCCCTGCCCATCGAGCGGATGGACTATTCCGATGGCGCCCTGCGTGAGGGGCTGCTGTACGAGTTCGAGGAGCGCCTGCAGCATCACGACATCCGCGAGCGCACTGCCCTGGCGCTCTCCACCCACTATCGCATCGACAAGCGTCAAGCTGGCCGGGTCGAACAGAGCGTGCTGACCCTGTTCGATCTGCTCAGCGGCCCCTGGGAGATGCCGGAGGAGCCCTATCGCGCCATCCTCGGCTGGGCGGCGCGACTGCACGAGATCGGCCTTGCCATCAACTACAGCGGCATTCACCGCCACTCCGCTTATATCCTGCAGCACACCGACCTGCCCGGCTTCAACCAGGACGATCAGGCCCTGCTGGCCGCGCTGGTGCGCTTTCACCGCAAGGGGCTCAAGCTCTCCGAGCTCCCTTCTCTGCCCAACCACGACGAACAGACGGTGCTGCGCTGCATCCGCATCCTGCGCCTCGCGGTTGCCGCCCACCACAGGCGCCAGGACAACCTGCTGCCCGATTGGCATGTGCAGGCCGCTGGCGATCAGCTGGTGGTCACTCTGCCACTGGACTGGTGCGACGAGAACAAGTTGCTGATGCAGAATCTGGAGAAGGAGCACCGCTACTGTCAGGAACAGGGCTGGCCACTGCTGTTCCAGCTCGGCTGACTCTTAGTTACCCAGAAATAAAAAAGCCGCCTCCACAGGCGGCTTTTTCATGCGGTTACCCGGTTATTGTTCCGGCAGGTTCAGATCCAATTTGGCTTCCGGCTTGGCGCTTTCGTTCTCGGCCTTCTGCGCCGCCATCGCTTTTTTCAGTGCTCGCCGCTTTTGCAGCAAGATGAAACCGACACCGCCCAGCAAGACCAGCAGGATGCCGACCCCACCCAGCAACCAGATCAGCCAGCCGCTGCTCTGTTCTTCCTCGAATTTTACCTGATTGGGCACTGCAGCCGAGGTTTCAGAAGCAGCAGAGGCCGCCGATGGCTCAACCGCCAGCACCGGGAAGATATTGAACGATTTCACCGGCAGCGTGACTTGGATCTCGCGGCCCAGCCGGGTGGTGCCAAACAGGGTGGCAGTCACCTCATACTGGCCAACCTCCTTGATGGCGGAGAGATCCACTTCCACCCGGGGTTCGGTCGCCACCGCATTGAACGCCATGCTGGCTCCCACCGTGTTTGTCGCCTTGCCCTCAATGACCACGGAGGCCGGATCCAGCTCATCGGCATCGATCAGGAAGGAGAGTTTGGCGCCAAACTCCTGCGAGGGAGGCGCCAGGGTATAGCTGACCGGCAACGGGTAGATCAGCACATCCTGGTAGCGAGCGCGGGAGAACACCTGATTGCCCGTGCTGTACATGGCCCGGTATTTTCCCGCAGCCACATCCAGCACCGCCTCGGCGGTCATGATGCCGTCACCCGGCACCTCGTCGAGCCCCTTGCCATCGTCACGATAGTGGCCGAGCACTTCGTCAACGATGGGCTCACCCTCCTGCTTGGCGTCGTTGAAACGCTGCAATCGCACCGTCATGCCAAGGTCGGTCAGGTAATAACCCGCCTTGGGTGGTGCATCGTCGATCAGCAGCCAAGACTTGAGCTTGACCCTTTCCCCCTGATAGAGCTGGGTCGGCAGTTGCTCGGTTTCCAGCCTGATGTTCGACAGCAGGCGCACCCGGTTATCCGGGTCCACCTCGCCGATGGCCTGCCAGGGGCCCGGCATAGGATCACGAATGGTGATGAGATCCTGATCCTTGAGCGCCAGCCAGCCCACATCGGGGGGCGTCACCTTGCCCACATAGAGCTTGCTGCCGTCCGGACGCACCAGGATCACCGACGGGGTACCCGGCTTGCGCGTCACGATGAAGGTGATCTCTTTCACGCCGTAATCGATGCGAAAGCGATTGTCGAGCAGGGGAATGTCGGAGGGGGCAAACACCTCGTTGGCCGAGGCCGTCAGCGAGGCCAATAACAGCAGGCCACTCCATAGCTTGCTCATTGCCGCCACAGGCAGGCTCCTCCCTTTTTCTGCACCAGATCCAGCCGCGCTTCGTGCACCGCCTCAATCTCGGCGCTGGCACGGATCACCTTGAGCGGTGGGCGATTGCTCTCCAGCCGGCGGATGCTGGTATCCTGATTGCTCTCATTCTCACTGCTCTCAGTAGCCAGATTCAACTTGGTCTGGCCACCCGTCATCAGCAGGTAGACGTCCGCCAGGATCTCCGCATCGAGCAAAGCCCCGTGCAGGGTACGGTGCGAGTTGTCGATGCCGTAGCGATCGCACAGCACATCGAGGTTGTTGCGCTTGCCCGGAAACAGGTCCCGCGCCATCGCCAAGGTATCCGTGATGCCGCAGATGTCGGCAGTCTTGAAATTGAGGCCGAGCTTGCCGAACTCATAGTCCATGAAGCTCACGTCAAACGGCGCGTTGTGGGCAATCAGCTCGGCACCGCGGATGAACTCGATGAACTCGTCGGCGATCTGGCTGAACGACGGCTTGTCACGCAGGAACTCGTCGGTGATGCCGTGCACCTGGATGGCCTCGGGGTCCACCAGCCGATCCGGCTTGATGTAGACGTGGAAGTGGTTACCGGTCAGCTTGCGGTTGATCACCTCCACACAGCCGATCTCGATGATGCGGTGTCCCAGATAGACGGGGCCACCGGCGGTGTTCATACCTGTGGTTTCAGTATCCAGAATGATCTGGCGATTCAGTTGGGGTGTGTTCATGATCCAATCTATGTCAAACTTCGGCTTTACCCGCTAGTTTACCCCAAGACTCATGCTAAAAAAGATCGATTTGTATACGGATGGTTCCTGTCTCGGCAACCCGGGCCCTGGCGGCTATGGTGCCGTCATGGTCTATGGCAAGCACCGCAAGGAGCTCGCCGCCGGTTTTCGCCTCACCACCAACAACCGGATGGAGCTGATGGCCGCCATCATGGGGCTGCGCACCCTGAACGAGCCCTGCCAGGTCAGACTCACCACCGACAGCCAGTATGTGCGCCAGGGGATCACCCAGTGGATCATCGGCTGGAAGAAGAAAGGGTGGGTGACTGCCAGCCGCCAGCCGGTCAAGAACGTCGATCTCTGGCAGGCATTGGATGCGGAAGTGACGCGCCATCAGATCGAATGGCTCTGGGTCAAGGGGCACTCCGGTCATCCGGAAAACGAACGCTGTGACGAGCTGGCCCGCGAGGCCGCCAGCGGCAAGCAGCTGGCCGAGGATACCGGCTACCAACCCTGATCCAAGTCAGCCTCACCCATCAGGGTCACTCGCCAACCAGAGCGCCTGAGACTGACTACCAGCCCTGGCGCGCCATGCCCGGCGTCACTATCGACTCGGGCAAGCGCCAGCGGCGGCGCACCGGCGTCAGCGGAAAGCGCCGCTTGCGCGCCGCTATCACGTAGACGGACGCAAACGGCCTGCAATAATCTCGCCCCACACTCTCCCGCCACCAGCCGATCCGGCTCTGCTTGCCCATGAACGAGTAGCCAAAGCGCTCGTCAAACATCACTTCACACCCGAGCAGCTGCAGCCAGTCGGTGACCCGCGCCGGAGTGAACATGCGGGCCGACCAGGGCAGATGTTGGCGCAGGAAAGGCAGGCAGTGGCCGATGCCGACCAGGCTGAGCGGATTGTAGCCGCTGACGATGAGCCAGCCATCGTCGGTCAGTACTCGCTCCGCCTCGCGCAGCACCTGGTGGGGGTCTGGCGAAAAGTCGAGACAGTGGGCCAGCAGGCAGGCATCCACGCTGCCGGTGCGCACCGGCAGGGCCAGTGGATCACCCTTGAGATCCAGCAATCTGCCGCTGGGGGCAACCCCTATCTGGTGGCGAATGGAAGAGCAGCCGCAGGAGAGTTCGGCGCTCAGCGCCCCGACTTTAAGCAGATGATAACCAAACAGATGTGGACACCAGCTGTCGAGCCGCTCCTGGATCTCGGCCGCTACCCAGTCCCCCATGGGCAGTGCCGACCAGCTGGTCGGGATCTCGATTTGTTGTTCGGTACGTGCCACCTGCATAATAGGGCTCAACTTGGGGTTCGAACGCCATCCAGTTATATAAGATACCCTCCATAAAGAGAAGCAGACTCATGTATCCAGTGATCACAGTTCCTGCCTTTAACGACAACTACATCTGGTTGATCCGACACGAAAATCACTGCCTGGTCGTCGACCCGGGCGATGCCGAACCCGTGCTGGAGCGACTGGCCGCACTGGAGCTGCAGCTCGACGCAATTCTGCTGACCCATCACCACCACGATCATGTGGGAGGCGTCACCGCCCTGCTCGGCCATTTCCCCCATGCCAGACTCTATGGGCCCAAACTTGACCCCATGCCCGCTCATCACGGCCAGTGGCTCGATGACGGGGATCAGATCAACTGGCACGGTCTGAGTCTCGAGGTGATCCATGTGCCCGGCCATACCCATGGCCACATCGCCTATTACGGCCACGGCATGCTGTTTTGTGGCGATACCCTCTTCAGTGCCGGTTGCGGCCGCCTGTTCGAAGGTACCCCGGCCCAGATGCACGCCTCACTGCAACGACTCGCCGCCCTGCCCGACGACACCCTCATTTATTGTGCCCATGAGTACACCCTCTCCAACCTGCGCTTTGCCTACGCGGTCGAGCCGGACAACCAGGCGATCCAGCAGCGGATCGGGCTGATCAGCAAGCTGCGCCAGCAGGGTCTGCCGAGTCTGCCATCACGGCTGGGGGATGAGCGGGAGTTCAACGTTTTTCTGCGATGCGAACAGGATTCCGTGAAATTTTCTGCTGAGAAACACGCCTTAAAATGCTTGGAAAATCCAGAGGATACCTTCACCGTGCTGCGATCCTGGAAGGACGTTTTTTGAACAAACCTTGATCAGGGGGCCATTGCCCCTTATGATGCGAGCTGTTTTTCCTAAAGATGACCTGAGCGAGATGAAGGTACGAACGGCCTTATTGGCGGCGCTGTTTCTCAGCGGCTGCCAAAACCTGAGCCATCAGGATGACCGGGCGCTAACGGCAATCGAGCCGATCAAGTCCCCCCAAGTCAACAAAAAAGCGTATAAAAAACATTCGGCGCGCTTCCTGTTCGGAGACGAACAGATCGACGAACTGGATGACACCGATAACCTGTGGGTGCGTATCAGCGATGATATGCAGTTTGATCCGCAGGAGAACGACCGTGTCCGTCAGCAGCGTGATTGGTTGTTGCGCAATGATAAGCATCTGGCGACCATTGCCAGCCGGGCTGAGCCCTACCTGTATCTGATGGTAGAGGAAATCGAACGGCGTGAGCTGCCAATGGAGCTTATTACCATCCCCATGATCGAGAGCATGTTCGATCCCCACGCCCGTTCCCGCAGCAATGCGGTGGGTCTGTGGCAGTTCGTTCCTGCGACCGGCAAGAACTTCGGCCTGCGCCACGACAACTGGTACGACGGCCGCCGCGATGTACTGGCCTCCACCAATGCCGCGCTGGATTATCTGGAGTACCTGAACCGTTTCTTCGACGGCGACTGGCTGCAGACGCTGGCGGCTTACAATGCCGGTGAAGGACGGGTGCGCAACGCCATCACCCGCAATCAGAAGGCAGGCCGACCGACCGACTACTGGTCACTCGATTTGCCCCGCGAAACCCGGATGTATGTGCCCAAAATCCTAGCCATGGCCGACATGATCCGCAACGCGGACAAGTACAATGTCACCCTGCCGGTACTGGCCAACAAGCCTCAGCTGCGGGTGGTCAACACCGGCGGCCAGATCGATCTGAACGTGGCAGCCCAGCTGGCAGGCCTGCGTCCGGCTCAGCTGAAAGAGGTCAATCCGGCCCTGACGCGCTGGTCGACCTCACCCAAGGGGCCCTATCGCCTGCTGGTACCGGTCGAGTATGCCGATACCCTGGAGCTGGCCCTGGCCGATCTGCCCCAGAGCGAGCGCATCCGCACCCGCTCCTATCAGGTCACCAGCGGCGACACCCTCTCTCGCATCGCCCAGAATCACGGGGTGAGCGTGCAGCAGCTCAAGCTGGCCAACAACCTGAGTGGCAACCACCTGCGCCGTGGCCAGACCCTGATGATCCCGACCAGCGGCAGCAAGCCGGTGGTCAGTCAGAGCGCCCAGAGCAAGCCACAGCAGCTCGCCAGCCGCAGTGCCGGCAAGATCCAGTACAAGGTACGTGCCGGTGACAATCTGTGGAGCATCAGCCAGGCACACGGGGTAACCCATGACGAGCTGGCCAAGTGGAACGGTCTCAACGCCAAGTCGGCCTTGAAGCCTGGCATGAAGCTGGTGGTCTGGCCCAAGCAGGGCAAGAGCAGCAACAAGTCCATGGTCTATCAGGTGCGCCGCGGCGATTCCCTTTCCTCCATCGCAGCCCGTTTTCAGGTTGCCGTGATGGATGTGATGCGCTGGAATCAGCTGGGCAAGAGCGATTACCTCAAGCCTGGTCAGGAGCTGACCCTGTTCGTGAAGAACAACAGCTGATCGTTCATCGCTTCATAAAAAATACCCCGCCAAAAGCGGGGTATTTTTTTATCTGGAACAGGCCACCCTGGTGACCAGTACGGCTTCAGGGAGTGATGGCCTGGGCCGCGAAACGGGCCATGATGGGGTTGTGATCCGAGGCATCGGTCGCCGGACTGCTCACTTCCACCAGGTCCAGATTGCGGTAGTAGAGGTGATCGAGCGGTCGGCCGAAGGCGGTCCGGCGCAGATCCGGCACCGGGATCGCCTCCTGCAGCCCCAGTTCACCCACCAGCTTGTTCAGCCAGAATTCGCGCTTGTCGCTCCAGGTGTTGAAATCTCCGGCCAGAATGACCGGGCCCTGATGGCGATGGATGAGGGCAGTCAGATCGTTGAGCTGCTCACGAAAGGTCGCCATCCCCAGCTCGAAATTCACCGCATGCAGGTTCACCACCAGCACGCCGTCAGGATCCCCCTGCAAGGGGTAGAGGCTGACCAGACCGGATTTGGGGATGCGCAGCAGCGGCTCGGGGGAACGCACGCCGCACACGAACGCCTGTGGCGTCTTGGCGACCGTCATCACGCCGAAGGAGACACCGCCCTGGGTAAAGGCTTGCAATTGCTGCCACTGGAAATCACCGGCCTTCAGCCATTCCAGCATGTCGGGGCGGGTCGCCGACTCCTGCAGCAGTACCAGATCCTGGGATTTTGCATACTCGTCCAGCCCCTCGCGCCAGTTTTTACGCTGACCCTTGTAGAGATTCCAGACGGTAATGCCGAACTCGCGTGGCAAGGCGGTGGAGGCCAGCGCCACCAGCGGCGGCTTCTGGCAGTTGGCGCCCGGAATGATGCCCTGCGCCGTGACCAGGTGATCCTGATCCGGCACCTCGAAACAACCGACCAGTCCCAACGTCAGCAGCGACGTACCCAGAATGCGATAACTATTTTTCATTGGCTAACAACCACCTGCCTCTGCATTGTGTCCTGACCATCACAAATGTCATCGCTGCCGACTAGGCTGATAGCTCGTGTCCGGCCCGGCTCATCCAGAAGGAATTCAACGATGGCGAGACAGCACCAGTACCGCGTGACATTTTATGATCAACAAGGAAATTGTCATCAAGTGGAGCTTTCCACCGTCTATCAGATCAGACGGGATCCCCAGTGCGATCTCTGCCTGTTCGACACCCAGCAGTGCGTCGGCTCGGAAGAGATGCTGGAACGCATGATACGGCAAAAAACCGGGTTTGAGCAGGAAATATCCATCATCAACGCCCGGCTTATCTGAGCCGGATCAGACCGGTACCGGACGGGATTTTCCCTGTTCGTCGATGGCGACATAGGTGAAGATCCCTTCGGTCACGCAGTAGCGCTGGGCCTCGTTTTCACGCAGCACCGGCTTGACCCACACCTCCAGCTTCAGCCGCATGGAGCTGCGACCGATCTTCAGGCAGCGCCCGTAGCAACACACCACGTCGCCCACCTTGACCGGGCTGTGAAAGGTCATGCCCTCGACGGATACGGTACAAATACGTCCTTTTGCCAGCTCCTTGGCCATGATGCCCCCACCTATATCCATCTGGGACATGATCCAACCCCCGAAGATATCGCCATTGGGGTTGGTATCGGCTGGCATTGCCAGGGTTCTCAGCAACAGTTCCCCATCGGGGTGACGTTTTGTATCTACCATCTTTACCGCTCTCTCTATATGGATGGCGGCATGATAGGGGGCGAGCCCCCCCTTGGCAAACCTCAATTGCCCGCCGCGCAACACCATTGGAGCCGCCTGTACCTCACCACCATGCATACGCATAACACTAGGCGGGATGCTCAGTGACCCCGAGCCGCCAGCTCGGCAAACCAGTGCGCCGGATCGGGCCAGCGATATACAAAACCGAGATGCTCGCAGATGCGCAGCCCCTCGACGGGGACAAACCGGCGCCGGCTCGATGAAGACCGGGGCCGGCAGGCCCAGCTGGCGCGCGGCAAAGGGGTAGAACTGCTCCCGGCGCGGGTGCACCGGCGCACTCAGGTTGTAGGCATCCCCATCCTTTCCCTGCGCCAGCAGCAGCTGACAGGCGGCCACCACGTCATCCAGATGCACCAGGTTCACCGCCTGGCCGCCCCCTTCCAGGGTCTTGCCCGCCAGGAAGCGGCCGGGATGACGCTGTGGCCCGTACAGCCCGGCCGGACGCAGCACCATGGCACAGGGAATGCCGGCCCCCATCGCCGCCTGCTCGGAGGCCAGCATCCGCATCCCGCGCTCGTGGGCAGGCATGGGGTGTTCATCCTCCTCCTGCCCCGGCGCCCAAACCGAGGTGGCACTCACGAACAGCAGCCGCTGCACGCCGGCGGCCTGCGCCAACTCGGCCACCCGCCCGATGGCGGCCGGGTAATCCTCGACCTTGCTCGGCGGCACGCAGATCACCAGCTCGCGGCAGCGAAACGGCAGGGCGGTCAGCCCGGTGCCCAGTTGCAGTGGCCAGGCCTGCAGTCCCTCTGCCGTCAGCTGCGCGGCTTTTTCGACCGAGCTGACCGTCACCGCCACCTCGCGGCCCTCGGCCTGAAGTGTCCGGGCCAACGGCAACCCCAGCCAGCCAGCGCCCACAATCCCCGTCTGGTATTCACTCTCTGTTGTCATGACAAAATCCTGGCAAAAAAAAACGGCCATCCATGATGACCGTCGAAAGTAACGAAGGAAATAGCTGGATTAACCAGTTACCTCCCACAGCGGGAAAATCGGGAGCGCAGGCTCCTAATTCGTGGAGCCTATGCTAGTGGCAGGCAGTCCAAAAAGCTTTGAAGCGGATCACAGTTGAAAAGGATTTCTGAAAACGCTTTCAATTTTTCCGCAAAATAGGGGAGCGACATTGGCCCATTCAGGGCCAATGTCGCTCACTCAGGCGACGGATTCCCGTCTGACCAGCTCGGCCTCGAACTTGAGCTCCAGCCCCTCGGCCGGCTTGTGATCCAGCAGGCTCAGCGCCAACTCGGCAGCCCGGCCGCCCATCTCCTCGATGGGGTAGCGCACCGTGGTGAGCTTGGGATAGATGTAGCGGGCATAGGGAATGTCATCAAAACCCACCACCGAGATCTGCTGCGGGATCTTGTATCCCCGCTCCAGCAGGCAAGAGATGGCACCCGCCACCATGGCGTCGTTGAAGCCGAGTACGGCGGTAAACTCAACCCCCCGATCAAGCAGTTCGCCCATCGCCACATAACCGCCGTTCTCGTCGGCAAAGGCACGGCCGATGAGGGCGGGATCGATCGCGATGCCGGCCCGCTGCAGGGCGTGATGATAGCCTGCCATCCGCTGCTGGCCATCGACGAACTCTTCATCGTCCGAGGTTACGAAGGCAATCTTGCGATGGCCCGCATCCAGCAGGTGCTGGCAGGCGGTGGTGATGCCGGCCTGGTTGTCCAGCCAGACGCAGCGATCTTCGGCGCCTGGCACCTGGCGGTTGATGAAGACCACCGGGGTGCTGCCCGCCACCAGCTCGCTCAGCTCCTCGTCGGGCAGCGCCTTGCTGTGCAGGATCAGCGCATCACACTGGCGCTGCAGCAACGCCTGGATGGCGTGGCGCTCGCGCACCTCGTCGTGGTTGCCGGACATGACGATGGTGAACTTGTCTGCCTTGTCCACCACGCTCTCGATGCCGCGCATCATCTGGGCGAAGAAGGGGCCACCACACAGATCCCCCACCAGCACACCGATGCAGTTGGAGCGCTTGCTGACCAGCGCCTGGGCAAAGCTGTTGGGACGAAAATTGAGTTCCTTCATGGCCGCCATGACGGCCTCACGCTTTTCTGGTGCCACCTGCGCCGTGTTGTTGATGACTCGCGACACAGTTGAAATGGACACATTAGCCAACCGGGAAACGTCTTTAATCGTTGCCACTATCAATTCCTTTGTTGGGGGAGCCTGTCTGTGTTGAACGGGCGATTATAACGAACCTGCCAGACCAAGAGATGGCGCCCGATCACCTGGCAGGTTTCCTTTTGTAACAAAACCTTATGGGATAATAACCATTTTGGGGAGGGAATGGGAATCCGGCTGCCGCCAGGGCGGCAGCCGTCTCAATAAGCGTGACTCAGCTCGCGCTCGGACATGAAGCGCAGCGGCTGCTGCAGCTTGTGCTGATAGATGAGATCGAACGACAGCACGTTCTGCACATAGTTGCGCGTCTCCTTGTAGGGGATGCTCTCGACCCAGACATCCATCGGCTTGTCCGCACTCTGATCGCGCCAGCGTTTGACCCGGCCGGGGCCGGCGTTGTAGGCCGCCGCCGCCAGGATCCGGTTGCCGTCGTACACATCCAGCAGCCGCTTGAGATAGGCGCTGCCAAGGCGGATGTTCATGGCGGGATCAAACAGCTGCTGTTCGTTGCGATAGGGCACTCCCAGCTTGCTGGCCGTCTCTTTGGCGGTGGTCGGCATCAGCTGCATCAGCCCCCTCGCCCCGACCGGCGATTGTGCCAGCGGGTAGAGCGCGCTCTCCTGCCGGGAAATGGCGTAGAGCAGGCTGGTGTTCATGGTCCGCTCCTGCGCCATCTGGGAGAAGGTGTGCTTGAGCGGCAGCGGGAAGCGCAAATCGAGGGCATCCCAGGCCTCGGCCCGGATGCTGGCCAGAATGGCCAGTTCATGCCAGCCCTGGTTGAGGGCGATGTGGCCGAACTCGAGGCGCTGGGCCACCGGATTGCGATCCATGTTGTGGATCCACTCCGCCCGCGCCGCCGTGATCTCGTTCATGTCGAGCAACTCACGCACCCGCAGCAGGAAGGGCCAGCGGCTGCTGGCGGTGCGCCAGTCCGGCACCTTCTTCGCCACGCTCTGATTCTTCATCCGATAGGGCACGCCACTGCGCTGCGCCGCCATGAAGCCGTAGAAGCCACGCAGATTGGCGGTCTCCAGATAGAGATCCCGCGCCGGTTTCTGCTGACCCTGCACCTCCAGCGAGCGAGCCAGCCAGTAGCGCCAGCGATCCTCCTTCTGCAAACCCATGGGCATGCGCTTGACCCAGCCGGAGAGCCCTTTCCAGTCCTGCTCCCAGATGGCGAGCCGGGCCCGCAGCTCCAGCAGATCCGGGTCGGCCTGGCGCACCACGGTAGCATCCAGCCAGTTGCGCTGGGCGGTTGAGCGATCCAGCAGCAGCCGTCTGGCCACCGCCCGTTCCACCGGCTTGAGCTCGGCGGCGCTCAGCGCGAAACGCGAGCGCAGATAGCCGAGCTGCCCCAGCACCGCTTCCGGCTGCTGGTTGGCATAGCGGGCCAGCCCTAGCAGCAGCAATTTTTTGGAGGGTGCGGCGGTAGTGAAATAGGCCGTGTTCATCGCTTTGGCGGGCTGTTCGAACAGGGTAATCATCTGATCCCCGTACGCCTTCATGCCGCCGCCGAGCTGGGCACCGAGGTGGCGGATGAGGTTCGGGTTCTCCGCCTCAAAGGCCAAAGTCATGCGGGTCCAGATCTTCTCCTGGGTACGCAAGCCGGCCTGCTGCCAGAGCTGGAACAGGGGATCGCAGGCATCGGGGCGAGACTGGCCACTCAGCCAGAGCTTGCCCGCCTCCTGCAGTGCCTGGCTCTGCTGGCCGGTGTAGTAGCGTGCTTGATAGTGCATGCAGAGCAGATCTGTGGAGTTCGGCTTGGCCGGATAGAAGCGCAGGAACTGGGACCACTGCTGGCTTTGGGCCAGATAGGTGAGGTAGCTGCGTTCCAGCCGGTTGGATTGGGGGGTGTCACCGTGCTCGCGGATGAAGCGGGTCACGTCGTCATACTCCGCCGCCCCGGGCCGAAAGGCCAACTGGTAGTAATCGAGATAGGGCAGCAGCGGATAATGGGTCAAACGGGCGCGAATTTGCTGAAAACGGGCCTGATCGTCGGCCCGCACCGCGTCATAAGCCTGGCGATAGAGAGATTGTTCCAGAGTCTGCGCCGCAACCTGCGTCAGCAGCCCCGGCACGCACAGCGCCGATAAAATGATTCCCTGCACGGCTTTCACGAGAGACGTCTCCATTGAGAGGCAATGCCACCGCCCGTTGGCGGTGGTGTCATATTCCCTCATTCTACCCGTTAACCCGAGGGGCTACAGCTCGCCGGCGAGACTATTTTTACCCCCGGCCAGCGGGCTTTCACTGCGGGCAAGGCGCTGCACGTAGCGCTCCAGATAGGGCACCGGCAGCGGCTTGGAAGCCAGGTAGCCCTGGTAGAAGTGGCAGCCCTGGGCCTGCAGAAACTCCAGCTGCTGACGCGACTCCACCCCTTCTGCCGTTACGTTGAAGCCCATGTGGCGCGCCATGGCGATCACCGCCTCGACGATGGCCATGTTGTCGCCATCGCGCGGGATATCCTGGATGAAGGAGCGGTCGATCTTGAGCTCGTCTGCTGGCAGCCGCTTGAGGTAGCTCAAGGAGGAGTAACCGGCGCCGAAGTCATCGATGGCAAAGCTGATGCCGAGCGCCTTGAGCTCGCTCATCTTGCTGATGGTGTCTTCCGCGTGCCCCAGCACCACGGACTCGGTGATCTCCAGATTCAGACTGGCGGGATCCATGCCGGTAGAGGCCAGCACGTCGTGGATCCGGTCGACGAAATCGGTGGCGTGAAACTGCTTGGCACTGACGTTCACCGACAGCTGCGGGATGTGAATGCCGTTCTCCTCCCAGCGCACGTACTGGGCACAGGCCTCGTACAACACCCAGTTGCCGATGTCGACGATAAGGTCCGTCTCCTCGGCGATGGGGATGAACTCGGCGGGCGACACCAGGGCCCGGCCGGGCGGCTGCCAGCGGATCAGCGCCTCGACGCCGATGATGTCCCCCCCTCCACCATGTGCTGGGGCTGGTAGTAGAGGGTCAGCTCCTGCTGGTCGAGAGCGCTGCGCAACTCGTTGTGAATGAGCAGCCTGCGATCTGCCTGCAACTGCATCGAGGCATCGAAGAAGCGCCGGGTCTTGCGGCCGGCCGACTTGGCCTGATACATGGCGGTGTCCGCCTGCTTGAGCAGATCGTCCACCCCTTGCTCCCGACCGGGGAAGAGGGTGATGCCGACGCTGGCGCCGATGTGCAGCACCTGGCCCGCATGGTTGTAGGGGGCCGCAATCTCGCTGATGAGCCGCTCGGCAATGAGGTCGGCCTGCATTTCAGCCTGGGGGGGCTCGCCGAGAGCGAGGGCAGCAGCAGCACGAACTCGTCGCCACCGAGCCGCGCCAGACAATCCCCCTGCCGTACTAGCCGCTTGAGCCGGCTGGCGACCTCCTTGAGCAGCCAGTCACCGGTAGCGTGGCCGAGGGAGTCGTTGATGGTCTTGAAGTGATCCAGATCGATGAACAGCAGGGCACCGATCAGATAGTCGCGGCTTGCCTCGTCAAAGGCGTGGGCCAGGGTTTCGTGCAGCTGGCGGCGATTGGGCAGGCCGGTCAGCTCGTCGTAATAGGCAAGATCCTGGATGCGGCGCTCGGCCTCCTTGCGCTCGGAGATATCCTCGAAGCAGATGACGAAGTGGCTGATCCCCCCCTGTCATCCTGCACCGGGGTGACTATCTCCCACTGCGGATAGGGGTAGCCGTCCGCGTGCAGCCGTTGGGTCTCCCCCTGCCAGCGGCTCAGGGTGCCGAGCTCGTAGCCAAGCCCCCCAACCCGCACCAGAGATCGTTGCCCAGATGCAGCCCGATCACCCGCTGACTGTCAAAGCCGGTGATCTGGCTGAAGGCGTGGTTGACCCGCAAAATCTTGAAATCGGGGTCGGTGATGATGATCCCTTCATGGGTTTCAAACGCCACAGCCGACAGGCGTAGCTGGGCATCGCTCTGCAACCGCTCCAGCTCCGCCACCATGCGCATGGAGAAGGTGGTCAGTACCGACCCCAGATTGGGGATCGCGCTCTCATCGGAGAAGATCAGCGCCAGGTGGCCCAGGATCTGGCCGTTGCGATCACACAGCGGCAGGCCGTAGTAGCCCTGCCCCGCCTTGAAACCGGTACAGGAGGGCAGATCGTTCGCCAGGGGAATGACGCAGGTCTCCCCCGCCAGATAGACCTGCTGGCAAGGCATGCCATCGAGCTCGTACTCCTTGAGGTCGATGCCGTGGCAGGCCAGCACCTTGAGCCGTCCGCTGCCGGTGCGCTCCGCCAGCCAGACCGCGTCCGCCACCAGGATGTGGGCGAGCTGATTGACCAGGGTATTGAAGAAATCGAGCCCGGTCCGGGCAGAGAGCGCCTGCGCCAACTGAGTCAACAAGGGGTCTTGCAGCAGCGGCAGTTGCTGGGAAAGGTCGGCAGGCAGCTGGGTGCTGCGGGTGGTGTCGAGTGGCGCAATCCAGCCGCAGCACATCTGCTGGGCCGGCACGTACTGGCCGCTCCAGAGCACGTGGCGCACCTCGCCCCCCTCCTCGCAGAGGTGACCGATGAACTGGGCCGGTTGCTGTGAGTGGTAAAGTCTGGCGAGAAAGTCGGCAAAGCCGGCCTCGTCATCTGCCGCCAATTGCCCGAACCAGGGGTGAGGACCCTCTCCTTGCCAGAGCTGGTAGGAGGCATGATCGGACAGACTCCATTGGGCGTGTTGCCGATTATAAAACCACATCATCTGAGTGGCCTGCTGTTTCATGTACTACTCCAACACCACAACAACCACGTTCAAGTCCCTGACGACTTGGCAGCGCCCACATTCACAGCGCGCACGTCGGCAAGGGCGGTGCGGGGAGAAAGTGCAAAAGATGCGAGACTAAGCGGTGAAAACCGGACATGAGGTCGACATGCGGCGCTGCCACGAAGGGACAGAAACGATCCAAGTTTCTCCATACTGCCTGCCAGTTTCGTGGAGCTCAAGCGCTTTTTGGTGCAGAACGGGAAAAGATCACAATTTATTCCTCCCCTCGGAAGCAAGGCCACACTTCGTGACGCAGATCACATTTTAATGTTCAGCCATGAGTAATCTGAAGGTGAAGACACAAGCAAGACGACCCGAAGGGGGCCAATATGAAAATCGAAATTACCAGCAAAATCATCGACATCACCCCGGCTATCCGCGAGCGCATTGAATCCCGTTTTGACAAGCTCGAGCGTCTTCAGGTGCCTCTTATCACACCCCATGTGATTGTCTCCAAAGAGCGTCTGATGTTCATCGTTGAAGCCACTGCTGGCATCCCCAACGGCAAGCTGTTTGCCCAGGCAGAACATGAGGACTTGTACGCCGCCATCACCGAACTGGGGCAAAAGCTGGAGCGCCAGATCAACCGCCATACCGAGAAACCTATCGCCCGTCGCGCCGCAGCGATTGGCAAGGAAGTGCCGCAAGAGGATGAAGCCGACGCCTAAACTGCGCCACGGCACAGCCAACAACGACAAAGGCGGGATCTCCCGCCTTTTTGCTGCCCGAATACCGGCGCTTGTCGCTTTCAGCAACCACTGAGCCAGTGCAGCCTGGCATCCACCCCCGCCTTGAGCGTATCGAGGATCGGCAGCATCAGCAGGGGATCGTCGCGTCTGGGCTGATCCGCCAGCTTGCCCTGCCAGCGCTCCCGTCCAAGCGGCGACAGGTTGTCATAAACGGCGGGCTCCAGCGCCGGCGGGGTGCCAAGCAGCGGCGGTGAGCGCAGCGCCAGCCAGAGCCGCACATCCACCATGGAGCCCCCCTGTTGCAGCCGCTCGTTGACCTGAGCGGCCTCTTCGTCATTTGCACTGCCCTGCAGGGGCGTGGCAGGCGGCAGCTCAAAGCGGCTGCGCCAGACCCGGCTCTCTGCCTTTGCTGGCTGCCTGGGATCGAACCAGGGCTGCTCTTCCACCGCATCGGTCAGCAGGGCCAGATGCAGGCGAAAGTCAGCCCTGTCTCCGTGCTGGAGATCCTGGTTGAGACGTTGCCCCAGCTGGGCCTCGTCCACCAGCCACTGCTCACGAATGGCGCTGGGTAGCATGAGATAACTCTTGGAAACGGTGGTTTCATCCTTTATCGGCCGCAAATACGATCCTTTAAGCAGGAAAAATCCCGCCAAGGGGTTCACAACCCCGGCAGATCTGTTAGTATGCGCCTCGCACTTGTGGAGGGGTTCCCGAGTGGCCAAAGGGATCAGACTGTAAATCTGACGGCTCTGCCTTCGAAGGTTCGAATCCTTCTCCCTCCACCATTTCAAGTGCAATCACGGCAACTGCCGTGGATAAAAATTGGCAATACCCCGTGGAGGGGTTCCCGAGCGGCCAAAGGGATCAGACTGTAAATCTGACGGCTCTGCCTTCGAAGGTTCGAATCCTTCTCCCTCCACCATCATTCAAGAAAACCCGGCCTCGCGCCGGGTTTTCGCTTTTCAGCATCCCCCCTCTGTTTATTGTTCATCAGCGTCAGCCGCATCAACGCCACCCATAAAAACGGGAGGCTTGTGCCTCCCGTTGTTGTCTCTTCCCGCCCGCTACAGGGTGAAGCGATAGAAGATATCCACCGCCTGGGCCACCCCGCTCATGGCCTGCAGGTAGAGCCTGGGCATCAGCTCGTAGCGCAGCTTGAACTCGGCGATGGGGCTGAACACCCCGACCCCGTACTGGAACTGCAGCCCCGGCAGCAGATAAGCCGACAGAGTCACCTGGGTGTTGTCGCCACTGCCGGCGGTGTCGAGGGCCACATCGCTCATGCCGAGGGATTCCCCCAGACTGGAGACCACGCCGTTGGCCTGGCTGACCGCGCCCGCCACCAGCAGGCCGTTGAAGCCGCCATCCTCGCCGCTGGTCTGCAGCCCCTTGCCGCGCAGCAAGTAGGAGAGCTGCTCGGACTGGGCCAGCTGCGGCTCCGAGTAGACGGTGATCTTGGGCTTGCTGGCTGGTCCGGTCACCCGCACCCCCACCGTCACCTTGTCTTCGATGGTATCGGGATCCCGATACGCCTCTATGTTGAGGAACGGCTGATCGAGGGGGCCGGAGAAGAGGATGCGGCCATCCTTGATGATGAGGTTCTGACCATAGGCCTTGAAGCGCCCGTCGTTGAGCACCAGCTGACCGTTGCCCGCCAGCGGCCGCGAGGGGTCCTGGCGGATGTTGATGCCGCCCCCCACCTTGGTCTTGAGCCCCATCGCCTCCAGCCGCACGTCGTCACCCAGCCGGATGGCCAGCTTGATCGCCATCGGCAGCGGCGCCGCCTTGGGCACCGGCGGCAGATCGTCGTAGACCACGGTCACGTCGTCCGACACCGCCACCGCGCTCTCGGGCAGGCTCTTGACCAGGATCCGCGCCCAGGGGATGTCCACCTGACCGGTGATCCGGGTCTCCTCCCCCAGCGAGATGGCGATGTCCGGGGAGACCCGCACCCGGCCCATGCCTGGATACTGGGCTTCCAGCTCCTTGCCCTGAATGGTGAGGCTGCCGGTGACCGGCAGCTGTGCCCAGCTCAGCCAGCCCCCCAGTGCCAACGGCCCTTTGCCCACCAGCATGGTGCCATCCAGCTCGGCCCGGTTGCCTTCAATCTTGAGGCGAGTCACCAGCTTGGAGAGGGTCACCATGTCGGAGTGGGTCTGCACTTCCCCATCCAGCAGGTTGAGCTGGCCAAACAGCAGCGGCGAGGCCAGGGTGCCGTCGAAACGGGCATCGGCCGAGATGACCCCCTGCAGGGAGCGCACCTCGGGGATGAGCGGGGCGAAGGTGGTCAGCTTGAGGTCGTCAAACTTGAGCTGGCCGGAAAGATTGCCGCGACCGGACGGATCCCGGATATAGAGCTTGGTGTCGATGTTGCCGATCTGCTCGGAGGCAAAGTCGAGCCGGATCGCCGCCTGCTGGCGCTCGAAGTCCACCCCGAGCTCGAGGCGTTGGTAGTCGGTCTTGAGCTCGTCGGCCACGAAGGTACCCGGTGTGGTGCGCACGGTGGCATGCAGGGTCGGCTGATTGCCGCGCCAGCTGGCCCGTCCGTCGGCGGAGAGCACCGCCTGCCAGCGGAAGTTGTCCGGCAGCCAGGGCCGCAGGCGCTTGAGGTCGAACTGGTTGAGGGCAAACTCCAGGCTGCCCTGCTGGGCCGACACCTGGCTGCCCTTGACGCAGAGGCTGGCCCCCTGGGAGCCAAGGCAGAGATCCCCCATGGTCAGCCGCTGACGCGGCAGGTCGAGATCGAGGGCCCAGGGCGCGTTCAGCTCCCAGCGCCGCAGCGGCGTCTTCAACTTGAGCTCGCTGAGGGCGCCGCGCCAGCGATCCCCGCGCAGACCGCCGCTCAGCTTGAGGTTGGCCGCCACCGGGTTGCCCTTCATGGTGAGCGACAGGGCGTGCTGGTTGAGATCGCCGCTCAGATTGAGCGCCAGCTGGCTGAGGCTGGTTGCCCCCTGTACCAGGCTGGCTACCGTCAGAGCCACTTCTCCTGCCGGCTTGTCACCGACCAGGGCATTGCCCTTGATGGCGATCCCCTTCAGATCGGTGCCGGCATAATAGAGTCGGCTGGCAGCTAGATCTGTGGTGACCCGCGGCGCTTGCTGATTGCCGGTCAGGCGTACCTGCCCCTTGATGTCCCCCTTGAGGCCGGGGTAGAGCCCGGCCAAGTTGGGGGCATTGAGATCCGCATCCAGTTTCCACGCCTGTTGGCTCAGGCTGCCCTTGGCCTGCAGCTGGTTGGGGCCGCTTTGCAGCGCCAACGCCGGGATGGTCCACTCCATCTTGTCGTTGCCACTCGCGCTGCCCTTGATGGCCAGCGGATACTGGTTGAGCTTGCCGTCCACCTTCAGCTCGGGCAGTTGCAGTTGCCAGTGGCCGGCCTCATCAAGCTCGAAACGACTGGTAATCTTGCCCGCCAGCGCCCCCTTGAGCTCCGGCACCAGCTCGGCCGGGTTGATCCCCTTGAATTCCGTGGTGCCCTGCCAGCGCACCCCCTTGTCCCAGGCGATCTTGCCGTCCAGCTTGAGCTCCCCCTTGAGGGCATTGAGCAGCAGGTTGATCTGGTTCAGCTGCGTCAGATCCCCCTTGCCCGTCAGCGCCAGCTTGAAGGGGGGCGTCCGTGCCCTTGCCGGCGGTATTCAAGGCAAACTGGTAGCCGGAGAGCTTGCCCTTGGCACTCAAACTGCCCTTGTCCAGCCGGTAGCTGGGCTCATCTTTGGCGGGCTTGTGCAGCGGCCACCCCAGGCTCTTCCACTCCAGCCCCGCATCAAAGGGCAAGTCGGGGTCGAGGGCAGCCAGAGAGCCCTTGAGGTTGGCGGCCACCGGCCCCTTGGCCTGCAGCGCCAATGCCAGCTTGCCCACCGAACCGCCGAGGGTCAGGCTGGCCTGTTGCCCCTGCAGTTCGCCATCCAGCAGCCCCTTGCGGGCCTTGGCATCCAGGGTCAGGGCGAGCGGGTAATCGTCTTTGAGCTGGATCTTGCCCTTGAGCGCCAGATCCGCCATGGCGTGGCGCAGAGAGAGTTCGCGCAGCGCGATGTCGCTCCCCTCGGCACTGGCCGACAGCAGCAGCTTGTCGAGCCCCTCTACCAGTTCACCCTGCTGATAGCGAAACGCCGTGACTTGCAATCCTTCCAGCTGGATGGGGAACGGCAGCCGGATGGCGGGCAGCTCGATGGGGGCCGCCTTGGTTGCCTGCTGCGCTTTGCTCTCATCCGCCGGCTTCGCTTTGGCGGTGACAGGCGACTTGGCCGCAGCCTTGTCTTGGGAGGTTGCTTTGGGGTTGGCCGGTTTGGCAGCCTCGGTGGCCTGCGTCTCGGCCAGGGTCACCTTGAGGCCATCCAGCACCGGCCCCTGCACGATCAGTCCCTTGCGGCTGAGGGTGGCGCCGATGTCGAGGGACTTGAGGCTCACCCCCACCCCGGGCACCGTCACATCGAGATCCGCCACCTGGAGGCTGTCGACCTGAATTTTCAGGGGCAGCGGGTGCCAGACGAAGGGCTCTGACGGCTCTTCCGGGGTCGGCTCGGAGTCGGCCACCTTGACCACCGGGTGGGTGACGTTCAGGGATTTGATCCAGAGCTTGCCCTGCAGCAGCTTGCCCAGATCCCAGTCCAGCACGGCGCGATCTACCGTGACGTCCACCAGCTCGTCCTGCCAGCCGACCCCTTCCAGGGTCCAGCCATAGCCAAGCTGGCCCGCCACCAGCTCCCCCTTGAGGGAAGGCAGGGCGGCCTTGGCCTGCTGCCACAGCCATTTGTTGCCCTGATGGGTGAAGCCCAGCAGGCTGACGCCGATGAGCAGCAGGAAGATGAGCCCCATCAGCCAGAGAAAGATGCGTTTTACCCAGATCACAGTGCAGACCCCCGCGAAAGATGCAGCCGCAGCGGCCGGTCAGGAGAACAGAAGAGAAGAAGAGTGGAGCGCGGCCGGATCATAGTTCAGGCCCCAGCGCGAAGTGGAGTCGCAGCGGCTTCTCCTCCTCGGAAATGCCCACCGCCAGATCGAGCCTGACCTGACCGATGGGGGTGACCCAGCGCACGCCGACCCCGGTGCCTATCTTCCAGGCTTCGCTGTAGTCGACCGTGGCGGTACCACTGTCGACGAACAGGGCTCCCAGCCACTTGTCGCTGAAGCGGTAGTTGTACTCGGCGCTGGCGACGCTCACGTAGCGGCCCCCCAGCAACTTGCCGTCGCTGCCACGCGGCGAGATGGTCTCGTAGCCGTAGCCGCGCACCGTCTGGTCACCACCGGTGAAGAAGCGCAGCGAAGGCGGCACCAGCGAGAAGCTGTCCCCTATGATGGCCCCCTGTTCGGCCCGCAGCAGGAAGCGGTGATCCTCCCCCAGGGTGCGCAGCCACTTGCTGCGCCCCCACACCCGCACGAAGCTGATGTCGGAGCCCCAGTAGGGGTCGGAAAACTCCAGGGTGAGCTGCTGGCGATCGCCCCAGTCGGGTACCAGACCGCCGCGCACCCGCAGCCGCGACCAGGAGACACCGGGGATCAGCAGCAAGCTGTTGCCCTCGTCGGCGCCCTGGGTATAGATCTCGTTCTCCAGCCGGATGAACACGTCCCGGTCCCAGCTCTCCGGCCGCCGCTTCCAGCGGTGCACGCTGAGGGTGGTCAGGTCGGAGCGGGTATCGTTATTGTCCTTGTACTGATAACCGGCCTGCAGCGAGTAGTAATCCCGCAGCGGGTTGCCCACCGGGATCTGGTAGTCGAAGCTGAGCTCAGCCTCGGGCTGGGAGACCTTAGCGGTGGCGTTGAGCCGGTGGCCGTAGCGGTTGACCCAGGGCTTCTCCCAGGTGGCGCTCATGCGCGGCCCCACGTCGGTGGCATAGCCGATACCCGTTTCAATCTCGTGATCGACCCGGTTGGAAAGAGTCACCTGCACCGGCACCCGGTTGCCCTCGGCCTGGCTGATGAGCGGCTTGATGTCTACCTGCTTGAACAGCTTGGTAGAGGAGACATCCTGCGACATCTCTGCCAGCCGGATCGCCAGATAGGGGTCGCCGCTCTTGATGTTGATGAGCGGACGGATGAGGCGCAGTGCCTCCGGCGTGGCGTCATAGTGGATCTCGCCGAAGTGGTAGCGCGGGCCGGAGCGAAACAGGATATAGATCTCGGCGGTGCCCTGATCCGGGAACACCTTGACCTGGCTCTTGCTGATCTTGGCGTCGAAGTAGCCGCGCGCCAGCCCCAGACTGCCCAGATCCGCCTTGATGGATTCGTATTTGCCGTGGTTGAGGGGATCCCCCTCTTTCAGGGGCAGCTTGTCCAACAGCTCGCTGTAGAGCTCGTCGCTGCTGGCATCCCCTTCCAGCAGGATGTCGAGACGGGAGATGATGACCGGCTTGCCCGGCTCCACCTCGATGATCACTTTGGCGGGCGCCTTCTTGTCACGGCTCAGGGTGATCTTGGGCTGGTAGTAGCCATAGACCTGCAGCGCCTTTTGCACGCTCTCGGTGATCTTGGCGCGGGCCGGACGGTACTGGCGCTCCTGATAGACCGGCAGGGCATTGAGGTAGGCCTCGACGTTGTCCTTGTTCTCCCCCTTCAGTCCCTTGATCTGATAGGTGAGTTTGGCCGCCATGGCAGGCGTGACGAACAGCAGCAGACAGAGGCTCAGTCCCAGCGCGCGAAGCCCACGACGAAAGGCCCGTGCGGGCGGTGAGATCCCTGCAGGCAGGGGCGGATTGCATCCTGTCAAACGTCAATTTCCCCGAAGAACATGATTAAAATAATGCGATATTCAGAACGAATATGAGGCTCACTCGATCGCAAACGCGCCTCATCCTAGCATATCCCCGGCCTGACATCAGAGCGGGGTAACACCGAATTTCGCCATATTATTGAAGCCTTTGCCCGCGCAGGCCGCGTATTTTTCACACTTTCCCCCGCAGACTTATGCCACTGCGGGCCAAAAAGGGCAATCCATGACCAGTACGGCCATGCCAGATGGCCCCTGCCGGCCCATCCGGCTCGGTATCGCGCCATCCCTTGTTTGCCGATGGCCGCGACATCAACTGTCGGCAACTGCTCAAGATAACGGCAACCGCCCCTCTCGCCGGGCCCGCCAGCTGCATCCTGGCTGCCATTGGGCCGCCCGCCTTGCACCAAGCCAGCAGAGGTAGTGCATTTTATCTTGCAGGATCAAGCAGTTGCCATCACGCAATCAAAGCCTCGTTCAACCCAATCGATTTATCCCGCTGCCCCCCTGCTCACTTCTCGTCCACACTGGGCTTATTGCACCAAGGCTCGCATCCCACCAGAGGAGACACCGTATGCACGCACGCAGCGAACAGATGGCGGACTACATCGCCGACCGACTCGAATTCATCACCTTTCTCGCCTGTTGCAGCGCCCTGCTGGCCCTGCTGACCGGCATGAACGGCCAGCAGGCGCTCGCCTTCACCGCGCTGAACCTGCCATTCGGGCTCGCTATCCTGCTGGGCATGGCCATGCTGGCACCGCTGCCGACCCACTGGCGCCTGCCGGGCATCACCTTGCTGCTGGCGGGCAGCGCCCTGGCGACCCTGCAACTGGGGGGCAACTGGCTCAACCCGCTGGCCATCTGGAGCCTGCACGCCCTGCTCGGGCTGGAGATCCTCTGGCAGGCACGGCCCAAAACCCGGCTTGCTGCCCGTGTCCGCAGCTGAATTTGCCATGACGGCTGACGCGCGGCAGGAATTGGAGTACTCTTTGCGCCCCCGATTTGCCCACCGCCGAGGAGCGTCCCGATGAGAAAAGCCTGTGCCCAGCACATCCTGGTCAAGACCGAGAAAGAGTGTCTGGAGATCAAGGAGAAGATTGCCAAGGGAGCCGACTTCGGCCAGATGGCCAAGCGCTTCTCCACCTGCGCCTCCAGCAAGCGCTTCGGCGATCTGGGGGAGTTTTCAAAAGGCGACATGGTCAAGGCGTTTGACGATGCCGTGTTCAAGGGCGAGCTGCTGACCGTACTCGGCCCGGTGCGCACCAAGTTTGGCTTCCACCTCATCAAGGTGCTCTACCGCAACTGAGTTCAGGGCCCGGTTCAGGGTTCTGGGTTCAACTCCACCGGCCAGCCGCCGCAGCGGCGGGCATAGAAGCCGAAACGCCAGGGGTGGCGCGCCGCCCAGTCCTCCATCTCCAGCGCCGGGGTGAACCGGCTCTGCGGCCAGAGCGCAACTCGGCTCGGCCGCCCGTGCAGCGCCTGCCAGCGCGTCAGGCTCACCTGGGCCAAGCGCCACTGATAGTCATCTTTAGGCAGCAGGGCCGGCGCAAATGCCAGCCCCCGGTTGCAATACTGGCCGTCGCCATCGCGTCCATCCACCAGTTGCCAGAACACGTTGAGCAGATCGCCGTACCCCACTTTGACCGGGTCATAGTCGATGCGCACCGCCTGGCGTCGCGGCGGCACTTCCCGCCAGCTCGACCCCGATGCCGCCAGCTGGCTGACGTAGCCCGGCTCCACCCGGCTGACCCCGGGCAGGGTCTCGTAGACGGCCTCGGCGCGCCACATGTCCCCCGCCGCCAGCACGGCGCTGTCCGCCCACAACGGAACACTTGGGAAAAGCAGCAGGATTGAGATAAATTTACTAACGTTATCAGTCAATTAAGTTTATCCTTCTGGGCACTTCTTCATCATAACCAGGGGATCACCGTTATGCCCAGTTATTTGTGGTGGCCACTGCTGGCCTGGTTGCTGCCGCTCGCCGGCGCCCTCGGCAGCCGTGTTCACCTCTGGCCCTGGTGGCTGGGATTCGCCCTCTGCCTGCTCGGGGCCCTCGTCTCCCTCGTCTTGCTGGCTCGCCTGCCCTGGTGCCGCAACCGCTGCGCCAATGGCTGGGGCGCCGCGCCACTGCTGTTGCCCCTCGCCTTCGTGGTGCAGGCGCTGCGCACGCCGCTGGTCAACGATGTGAGCACGGATCCCAACAACCCGCCCCAGCTGCACTGGGCCAGCGAACTCAGAACGGCGCAGGATCTGCCGATTAATCCGGCCCCCTTGAAAGCAATTGACGGCAAGCCCGGTCCTCTCTTTACCAGCGCCTCCCCGGTCGAGGTGATCACCGAGGCCCACGCCCTGATGGAGCAGCTCGGCTGGCAGGTGCGGCCAAGCCCGGAAGGACTCGAGGCGGTGGTCACCACCGGCTGGTTCGGTTTTCAGGATGACGTGGCGCTGCGGGTCTTTGCCGGCCCCAAGGAGACCCGCATCGACATGCGCTCCGCCTCCCGTCAGGGGCAGAGCGACCTGGGCACCAACCGGGCCCGCATAGAGGAGTTTCTGATCCGCCTCAACGAGCGGCTGGGTCAGGCCTACAAACCCAACTTGAAGCAATAAGAAGGTCATCCATGCGCGTCGAGGTCAAGCCCGATCGGGAATATGCCTGGTTCATCCGCCCCTTTTTCTGGCTGCAAAAACGCAACTACGGCCAGGTGCTGATCCCGGGCAAGTGCTGGGGCCGCTCGCCGCGCCTGTTTGCCGCCGTCGCCACCCTCTATGGCGTCATCAACCGCAAGCGCTCCCCCATCGACCCCGTGCTGCGCTCTCTGGTGACGGTGCGGGTCTCCCAGCTCAACTGGTGCCGCTTTTGTGTCGACATCAACGCCATGACCCTGGTAAAGAGAGCAGGCTCCAGCGAGAAGGTGGAGGCGCTCGCCAACTGGCGCGAAAGCCCCCTGTTCGACGAGCGGGAGCGAGCCGTGCTCGACTACACCGAGGCGATGACGGGCCTCGATGGGGTCAGCGACGAGCAGGCCGCCCGCCTCAAGCCCTGGTTCGATGACGACGCCATGGTGGAGCTGACCGGCCTCATCGCCTTCCAGAACATGTCGGCCAAGTTCAACGCCGCCCTCGATATCGCCCCGCAGGGCTTCTGCCAGCTGCCGGTGCAACCCGAACGGCCAGCCCGGCCGGATAACAAGGACGCCTGATGAGAGGCTCCCGCCTGCTGCTGGTGCTGGTGATGGGCTGCCTCATCGGCGCCTTTTTCGCCTTCGACCTTGGTCACTACCTGAGCCTGCCCCAGCTGCAGGCCCGTCAGGCCGAGCTGGCCGCCCTGGTCGAGCGCCATTTCGTCAGCGCCGTCCTGCTGTTCGTCGCCGTCTACGTGGTGAGCACCGCCCTCTCCCTGCCCGGCGCCAGCCTGCTCACCCTGGCTGGCAGCGCCGTGTTCGGCGTTGCCTGGGGGCTGTTGCTGGTCTCCTTTGCCAGCAGCATTGGCGCGACCCTGGCCTTTCTCAGCGCCCGCTTTCTGCTGCGCGACTGGGTCGAGCGGCGCTTTGGCGACAAGCTGGCCAGCTTGCAGGCCGGCATGAAGAAGGAAGGGGCGCTATATCTGCTGAGCCTGCGCCTCATCCCCATCTTCCCCTTCTTTCTGGTCAACCTGCTGATGGGGCTCACCCCCATCAGAGTCAGCACCTACTACTGGGTGAGCCAGCTTGGCATGCTGCCCGGCACCTTCGTCTACGTGCTGGCGGGCAGCGAGCTTGCCAACCTCACCAGCACCGGCAATATCCTCTCCCCCGGCCTGATGGTGGCGCTGACCCTGCTCGGGCTGATGCCGATGCTGCTCAAGGGGCTGCAGCGGCGCCTCGCCCTGCATCGGTTGCACGCCCCCTACCGCAAGCCAAAGCACTATGATTACAACCTGCTGGTGATTGGCGCGGGAGCCGGCGGCCTCGTGACCAGCTATATCGCCGCGGCGGTGAAGGCCAAGGTGGTGCTCATCGAGAAGCACAAGATGGGGGGCGATTGCCTCAACAGCGGCTGCGTCCCCTCCAAGGCGCTGATCCGAAGTGCCCGCTTTGCCGCCGAGCAGCGCCGGGCCAGTGAACTGGGCTTTGGCCCAAGCCAGACCAGCGCCGATTTCGCAGCCGTGATGGAGCGGGTCGCTCGCGTCATCAAGGAGGTCGAACCCCACGACTCGGTGGCGCGCTATCAGGGGCTGGGAGTGGAGTGCATCGAAGGGGAGGCAAAGCTTGTCTCCCCCTGGGAGGTCGAGGTGAACGGCCAGCGCCTTGCCAGCCGCCATATCGTGCTCGCCACCGGCGCCCGGCCGCTGGTGCCCACGCTACCGGGCCTTGAGCAGGTGCCTTGGCTCACCTCCGACACCCTCTGGCAACTGCGCACCGCGCCGCGCCAGCTGCTGGTGCTGGGCGGTGGCCCCATCGGCTGCGAGTTGGCCCAGAGTTTTGCCCTGCTCGGCATTCCCGTTACCTTGGTAGAGCTTTCGGATCAGCTGCTGCCCCGCGAAGAGCGGGAGGTGGCCGAGCTGCTGGCGGAACAGCTGGCCCGCGATGGCGTGCGGGTGCTCACCGGCTGGCGCGCCGAGCAAGCCGACTATCTGCCCGCGGCCGCGGGGGAACTCCCCATCCGGCTGCAACTGCGCCGAGGCGAAGAAATGCAGGTGGTGGAAGGGGATCAATTGCTGCTGGCGCTGGGCCGGGTCGCCAACGTCAGCGGCTTCGGGCTCGACGCGCTGGGAGTGGAGCTGACGCCGCGCGGCACGGTGGCGGTTGATGGCTTCCTTGCCACCAACTACCCCAGCATTCTGGCGGTGGGGGACGTAGCGGGCCCTTACCAGCTCACCCATGCCGCTGCCCATCAGGGCTGGTATGCCGCCGTCAATGCCCTGTTCAGCCCGTTCAAGCGCTTTCGGGCCGACTATCGGGTCATGCCGGCCGCCATCTACACCACGCCAGAAATCGCCCGGGTCGGCCTCAACCAGAAAGAGGCCAGGGTACAGGGCATCCCCTTCGAGCTGACCCGTTTCGAGCTGGCCGAGCTGGACAGAGCCATCGCCGACGGCGAGCGTCAGGGCTTTATCGAGGTGCTCACCGTACCCGGCAAGGATCAGATCCTGGGTGCCACCCTGGTGGGCACTCACGCCGGCGAGCGGATCGCCGAGTTCGTGCTCGCCATGCGCCACCGACTGGGGCTTGGCAAGATCCTCGCCACCATCCATGCCTATCCCACCCTGATGGAGGGGAACAAGTATCTGGCGGGCGAGTGGCGACGGGCCCGTCAGCCCGCCACCCTGCTGGCGCTGCTGACCCGTTATCACCGCTGGCGCCGCGGCGCCTGACCCAACTCCAGGTAACCCAGATGCGACACTCATTGCCCTCGTTCAAACAGCTGTTGCGCGCCCTGCCTCTGCTGGCAGGCAGCCTCCTCTTCACCCAGGCCTACGCCGCCGACAACCCGCAGTGGCAGCAGACCCTTGAGGAGGCCAAGGGGCAGACCGTCTACTTCAACGCCTGGGGCGGCAGCCCGGAGATCAACACCTATCTGGTGTGGGCCGGCCAGGAGCTGGCGCGCGAATACCAGGTCAAACTGGTGCAGGTGAAGGTGGATGACATCGCCCAGAGCGTCAGCCAGTTGCTGGCCAACAAGCAGGCCGGCAAGCACAGTGGCGGCCCCATCGACCTGCTCTGGGTCAACGGCGAGAACTTCAAGGCGCTCAAGGAGCAGGGGCTGCTCGGCGCCCCCTTTACCCGTGAGCTGCCCAACATGGCGCTGGTCGACCGTACCCTGCCGGTGAGTGAGGACTTCACCGTGCCGGTGGAGGGGCTGGAAGCCCCCTGGGGAATCGGCCAGCTCAACCTGATGGTTAATGGCGAAGAGGTCAAACAGCTGCCTACCTCTGCGGCAGCCCTGCTCGCCTGGACCAAGGCCCACCCCGGCCGCTTCACCTACCCCAAGCCGCCCCAGTTTCACGGCTCCAGCTTTCTCAAGCAGATCTTGCTGGAGCTGACGCCGGATCCCGCCCCTCTCTATCAGGAGGCGACCGAGAGCGATTTTGCCAAAGTTACCGCCCCGCTCTGGGCCTGGCTGGATGAGCTGCACCCGACTCTCTGGCGCAAGGGCAAGCTGTTCCCCACCAGTGCCGCCGAGACCCGCCAGCTGCTCGATGACGGCGAGCTGGCCATGGCCATCAGCTTCAATCCGCAGGAGGCGCAGAGCGCGGTACAAAATGGCACCCTGCCCCCCAGCGTGATGGCGGTGGCCATGGCGAAAGGGGCGCTCACCAACAGCCACTTCCTCGCCATCCCCTTCAACGCCAACGCCCGCGCCGGCGCCAAGGTGGTGGCCAACTTCCTGCTGAGCCCCGCCGCCCAGGCACGCAAGGCCGAGCCCGCCTTCTGGGGCGATCCCAGCGTGCTGCGGGCCGATGCCCTGCCCGCCACCCAGCAGCCGGTGCCGGCACTGCGCTTCAAGGCCGTGGCAGAGCCCCACCCCAGCTGGCAGCTCAGGCTCGAAGCCGCCTGGGCCGAGCGCTACGGCCACTGATGAGCCGGTTTGGCTACGATTCCCTCGGTTGGCGCCCCCTGTTCACGGCAGGGTGCGCCCTGGTTTTTGGCCTTCCGCTGCTGGCGGGGGGCTGGCAGCTACTGGCTGAGGGATTGACCCGACCCCATCTGCAATTGCTGCTGGCCCAACCGGGCCTGTGGCACTCGGCACTGCTGAGCCTGTGGATTGGCGCCGCCTCGACCCTGCTCAGCCTGCTGCTGACCGCCCAGCTGCTGGCCCACAGTGACAGCCGGGCCTTCGGCTGGCTGCGCCGGTTGCTCTCACCCTTGCTGGCGCTGCCCCATGTCGCCTTTGCCATCGGCTTTGCCTTTCTGCTCGCTCCCTCCGGCTGGTTGCTGCGCCTGTTTTCGCCGACCCTCACCGGATTTGAACTGCCCCCCGACTGGCAGACCCTGCGCGATCCCGCCGGGCTCGGGCTCATTCTCGCCTTGACCCTCAAGGAGACCCCCTTCCTGCTGCTGATGGCGCTCGGCGCGCAAGACCCCGCCAGGGTGGCGCACCAGCAGTGGCTGGGGGCGAGCCTTGGCTTCAGCGCCCCACAGATCTGGTGGCGCCTGCTGCTGCCGGCGCTCTGGCCTGCCTTGCGCCTGCCCCTCTATGCGGTGGCCGCCTACGGGGTGGCGGTGGTGGATCTGGCCCAGTTGCTCGGGCCCGATGCCCCCGCCCCGCTGGCGGTGCGCTTGTGGCTCTGGTATCAGGACCCGGATCTGGCCTGGCGCGGTGCCACTGCCAGCGGCGCCCTGCTGCTGCTCGCCATCACGGCGCTGCTGCTGGCCCTGTTGCGGCTGCTGGAGCTGGCCCATCGAACCCTTGGCAAACCCGGCTGGCTCGATGGCAGACGCTCAAAACCAAGCGCTCTTGGCCACACCCTTGCCACCGGCAGTGTGATGGCCCTGATCGTCCTCAATCTGGCGGTGCTGGGGGCCTTGCTGCTCTGGTCACTGGCCCGGCGCTGGCCCTTTCCCACCCTCTGGCCGAGCCAGTGGAGCGGCCGCTATTGGCTCGAACTGCTGCCGACCCTGTCGTCGCTGCTGACCACCAGCATACTGCTGGCGCTGGCGAGCGGGGCCATAGCGCTGGTGATGGCGGTGCTGAGCCTGGAGGCACAGGCGGGCCGTCGCCCCTGGCCGCTCTGGCTCATCTGCCTGCCACTTCTGCTGCCGCAGGCCAGCCTGCTGTTCGGCATCCGTCTCGGGGTGGACTGGTTCAGCCTCGGATGGGAGGGCGATGGCATCGGCTGGAGCTGGGTGCTCTGGAGCCAGCTGCTGTTTGTCTCTCCCTATGTCTATCTCTGCCTGCACGGCCCCTATCGCCAGTTTGACCCGCGGATCACCCAAAGCGCCCTGCTGCTGGGGGCAACGCCGTGGCGAGCCTGGTGGCAGGTCAAAGCGCCGCTGCTGGCACGCCCGCTGCTGTTTGCCTTTGCGGTAGGGGCTGCGGTGAGCCTCTCCCAATACCTGCCAACCCTGCTGTTTGGCGCAGGCCGGGTGGTCACCATCACCACCGAGGCGGTGGCCATCGGCAGCGGCCTCAACCGGCGGCTGGCGGGCCTCTACGGCCTGCTGCAACTCTTGTTGCCGCTCGTTATCTATCTGCTGGCGCTCTGGCTGCCAGCCCGACTCAATCCGGCGCTCAAGGGGGGCAGCTCACGATGAACTCTCATGATGGAAATGGCCATATGCTGAGCACCACACCTCTTCGCCTCTATCTGGAGGAAAACCTGCTGTTTTCGCTGCCCGCCCTGCAGGTGGCGCCGGGTGAGGTGCTGACCCTGATGGGCCCCAGCGGCTGTGGCAAGAGCTCGCTCTTGGCGGCGCTGGCGGGGGTACTGCCAGCAAGCGGCCCGATCCGGCTGGAGGGGGACGTGATCCTTGGCGAGCGCCGGCTCACCCAGCTGCCGCCCCAGGCGCGGCGCATCGGCATGCTGTTTCAGGATGATCTGCTGTTTGGCCACCTGACGGTGGCGGAGAACCTGATGTTTGGCATGCCCGCCAGCGTGAAGGGGCACAGGGCGAGGCGAGAAAAGGCGGTGGCTACGCTGGCGCAGGTGGATCTGACAAGTCAGGCAGACAAGCTGCCGGGGGCGCTCTCAGGCGGCCAGAAGGCCCGCGTCAGCCTGCTGCGAGCCCTGCTGGCCGAACCCGAGGCATTGTTGTTGGACGAACCCTTCTCCCGCCTCGACAAGCCGCTGCGGGCCGCCTTTCGCGAACTGGTGTTCGCGCAGATCAAGGCGCTGGCCATCCCCGCCATTCTGGTGACCCACGACGAAGAGGACGCGCCGGGCACCATACTTCAGCTCACCGAAGCCCGTTTTTGACCGAGGAGTTCACCTTGTTTGATCGCCACCTGATCCCCGTTATCCGCAGCCCCCTCACCCGGCTCGCCAGACCGCTCTGCCGCGCCAGGATCAGCGCCAACCAGATAAGCCTCACCGGCTTTGCCATCGGCATGCTGGCGCTGCCGCTGCTGGCTTTTGGCTGCTATCAGTGGGCGCTCGCGGCCATCCTGCTCAACCGGCTGCTGGACGGGCTCGATGGCGCCGTGGCGCGGGAAACCGGCATCACCGACTGCGGAGGCTTTCTCGACATCACGCTCGACTTCATCTTCTACGCCGCCGTGGTGCTGGGCTTTGCCCTCGCAGCCCCCGCCAATGCGCTGCCCGCCGCCACCCTGCTGTTTGCCTTCATGGGCACCGGCGCGAGCTTTCTGGCGTTTGCCATCATGGCGAGCAAGCGGGGCATCGACAATCCGGTCTACCACCACAAGTCCCTCTACTATCTGGGCGGCCTCACCGAGGGGAGCGAGACCATCGCCCTGTTCGTGCTGATGTGCCTGTGGCCCGCCGCCTTCGCCCCGCTCGCCTACGGCTTTGCCCTGCTCTGCGCCATCACCACCCTGACCCGGCTCTGGAGCGGTTATCACACCCTGCGTTGAGGCAGGACGGCGGGAGGGGGCCGCTACGGAACACTTGCGCATGGATGACAATGTTTTACCATGGCGACACTCTTTTTCAGGCTCATGAGAACCTTATGCGTCGCCTTGTCTCCGTGCTCACCCTCTCCCTGTTTCCCATGCTCTATGGCTGCAGCAGCACGCCGGCTGCCAAGCCCGTGGTCAAGCCCCAGCCCAACAGCGCCTTCATCAACCAGACGCCGCCGAGCAAACCCTTCTACGGGCAGGTGAGCCAGCCGGGTGTCAGCAAGGGAGACTTCGCCAATCGCGCCAACGTGGACAACTTCGTGCAGCGGATGGTGCAAAAGCACGGTTTCGACGGCGCCGAGCTGCACCGGGTGCTGGCCCAGGCCGAGCGCTATGACTGGATTATCCGCCTGATGGATGCCCAGGCCCCCACCACCACGCCGCCCACCGGCCCGACCGGCGCCTGGAATCGCTACCGCGCCAAGTTCATCACCCCGGACAACGTACAGAACGGCGTCAGCTTCTGGCGTGAGTACGAGAACGAGCTCAACCGTGCCCAGCAGGTGTATGGGGTGCCGCCGGAGATCATCGTCGGCATCATAGGTGTGGAGACCCGCTGGGGCCGGGTGATGGGCAAGACCCGCATCCTGGATGCGCTGGCGACCCTGGCGTTCGACTACCCGCGCCGGGCCGAGTTCTTCACCAGCGAGCTGGAATCCTTCCTGGTGATGACCCGCGACGAGGGGATGGATCCCACCGAACCCAAGGGCTCCTACGCCGGCGCCATGGGTTACGGCCAGTTCATGCCCTCCAGCTTCCAGCGCTACGCGGTGGACTTCAACGGCAACGGCCACACCAACCTGTGGGATCCGGTGGATGCCATCGGCAGCGTGGCCAACTACTTCAAGGCCCACGGCTGGGAGAAGGGGCAACCGGTGGCTGTGCGCGGTCAGGGCCAACTACCCGGCTATGAGCACGGCTTCCAGACCCGTTACCCGGTCGCTTCCCTGCGCCGCGCAGGGCTGACCCCCACCAGCACCCTTGGCAACCACAGCGAGGCGAGCCTGCTGCGCCTGGATGTGGGCACCGGCTATCAGTACTGGTACGGCCTGCCCAACTTCTACACCATCACCCGCTACAACCACAGCACCCACTACGCCATGGCGGTGTGGCAGCTGGGGCTAGCGGTCAAGGATGCCCGCGGCGGTTACTGATCCAAAACTTGGCAACACCAAAAACGGGCCCGCGGGCCCGTTTTTTATTCGTTTTCCAGCAGCCAGCGCTTGAGCAGGGCGGCCAGCTGATCCTGCTCGGCCGGGGTCAATGGGGCCAGCAGGCGCCGCTCGTTGGCCACGTGCCGCTCCACCGCCCGATCAACCATTTCGCGGCCCGCGTCGGTCAGACAGACCAGCAGGCTACGTCGATCGCTCGGGGCCGCCTGGCGTTCGACCAAGCCCCGCTCTGCCAGTTTGTCGAGGCGGGCGGTCATGGCCCCCGAGCTCAACATGGCGGATTGATAGAGCACGGTCGGGGTGAGCGGTTCGCCGGCCCGGCGCAGGGTCGCCAGAATGTCGAAGTCGCTGCCGAGCAGGCCGCACTCCTTGAGCTCCTCGCTCACCTCCCGTCCGGCGATCGCCGCCATCCGCGCCACCCGCCCCAGCACGCCCATGGGAGAGCAGTCGAGATCCGGTCGCTGCCGGGCCCATTGGGCCAGCAGCAGGTCTACATGATCTGATTCCATCTTCGGCCACTTATCTTTTTATCGAGATACTTGATGGTAAACCAATTTGAGGCTAATTTATCTTCACTTAAAGATACTTTATAAAGAGACAAATTGATGCCCATGCTGATCGCCCTGCTGGCCCCCCTGCTCTGGGGCAGCACCTATGCCGTCGTCAGCCTCTATCTGACCGACTACTCCCCCTACTGGGTGGCGGTGTGGCGGGCATTGCCGGCCGGATTGCTCCTGTTGCTGGTACGCCCGCGTCTGCCGCCCCTGCCTTGGGGCAAGCAGTGCCTGCTGGCGTTTTGCAACATCGCTGCGTTTTTTGCTCTGCTGTTCGTGGCCGCCTTCCGGCTGCCAGGGGCCGTGGCGGGCACCCTGGGTGCCACCCTGCCGCTGGTCCTGATGTTGCTGGCCTGGTTGCAAGATGGCGTCAGGCCGTCCCTGAAATGGCTGCTGCTGGGCCTGATGGGGCTGGTTGGAGTCTTGCTGCTGCTCAACCCTTCCGCCAATCTGGACCCTGTCGGCGTGACCTGCGCCCTGCTGGCGACCCTGCTCATCGGCCAGTCCAGCCGCTGGATGCAGCGCTGGCCGGTGAGCGATCTGCTGGCGCTGACCGCCTGGCAACTGCTGCTGGGCGGCCTGATGCTGATCCCGCTCGCCTGGTGGCTGGCCGGCCCCATGCCGCTGCCGCAACCGGCAAGCGCTCCAGGCCTGCTCTGGCTGATCCTGCTCAACACGGCGCTGGCCTACTGGGCCTGGCTGTGGGGGCTCAAGCGCCACGGCCCGGAGGTAATGGGCATGCTGGCCCTCACCAACCCCATGGTGGCGGTCTCCTGCGGCGTACTGATGGTGGGGGAAACGCTGGATGCTCGCCAATGGCTCGGCATCGGGGTGATCCTGCTCTCCCTGTTCCTGATGAAGCTGCCGGCCCGCCCCTTCTTCAAACGCTGGCAGGCCCGCCGGGCGAGCACCGGCCAGTGCGGCAGGCCGTGAGCACGACCCTCCAGCTCAAGCGCAATAAAAAAAGAGGAGCCATCAAGGCTCCTCTTTCATATTCCGCAGGTGCTTGAGTCGAACTCAGACCCCGGCCTTGGCCAGGGCGGCGGAGACGATCTGCTGGGCTTCCTGCTGGATGAGGTCCAGGTGCGCCTCGCCCTTGAAGCTCTCCATGTAGATCTTGTAGATGGACTCGGTACCGGAGGGGCGCGCCGCGAACCAGCCGTTCTCGGTCACCACCTTGAGGCCGCCGATGGCGGCATCGTTGCCCGGCGCCTTGGTCAGCTTGGCGATGATGGGCTCGCCGGCCAGGGTGGAGGCTTCCACCAGCGCCGGATCCAGCTTGGAGAGCACCGCCTTCTGGGCGCTGTTGGCCGGGGCGTCGATGCGACGATAGCTGGAACGACCAAACTTGGCTTCCAGTGCATCGTAGTGGGCCTGCGGATCCTTGCCGGTCACCGCCAGAATTTCCGCCGCCAGCAGCGCCAGGATGAAACCATCCTTGTCGGTGGTCCAGACGGTGCCGTCTTTGCGCAGGAAGGAGGCGCCCGCGCTCTCCTCGCCGCCAAAGCCGAACTCGCCGCTGTAGAGGCCATCCACGAACCACTTGAAGCCGACCGGCACCTCTTTGAGGGTGCGGCCAATCTCGCCGGCCACCCGGTCGATCATGGAAGAGGAGACCAGCGTCTTGCCGACCGCAGACTCTTTGGACCAGCCGGTACGATGGGTAAACAGATACTGGATTGCCACCGCCAGGTAGTGGTTCGGGTTCATCAGGCCGGACTTGGTGACGATGCCGTGACGGTCGTAGTCAGGGTCGTTGCCAAGGGCGATGTCGAACTTGTCCTTGAGGGCAATCAGGCTGGCCATGGCGAACGGGCTGGAGCAGTCCATCCGGATCTTGCCGTCTTTATCCAGGGTCATGAAGGAGAAGGTCGGGTCGACCTTGTAGTTCACCACTTCGATGTTCAGACCATAGGTCTTGGCGATGACGTCCCAGTAGGCGACGCCGGAGCCACCCAGCGGATCGACACCGATCTTGATGCCAGCCTGCTTGATGGCCTCCATGTCCAGCACGTTCTTCAGGTCATCCACATAGGGAGTGACGTAATCGTGCTCGGCCACGAACGGGCTCTTGAGGGCCTCGGCGAACGGCATGCGCTTCACGCCGGCCAGACCCGCCTCTAGAATCGCGTTGGCGCGATCCTCCACCCACTTGGTGATCTCCCCTTCGGCGGGACCGCCGTGGGGCGGGTTGTATTTGAAGCCACCGTCTTCCGGCGGGTTATGGGACGGAGTGATCACCACGCCGTCGGCACGGGCAGCCGGTTTGCCTGCATTGTGGCGCAGGATGGCGTGAGAGATGACCGGGGTTGGGGTAAAACCGAGGCCAGCCTGAATGCGGGTCTCGACGCCGTTGGCCGCCAGCACTTCCACCGCACTGGCAAAGGCGGATTCAGACAGGGCGTGGGTATCCATGCCGACAAACAGCGGACCCGTGATGCCGGCCTGCTGGCGATACTCCACCAACGCCTGGGTCACCGCCAGGATGTGGGATTCGGTGAAGGCATAGTGCAGGGCGCTGCCGCGGTGACCAGAGGTGCCGAAGGCAACTCGCTGCTCGGGGCGGCTCATATCGGGCTTGTTGAGGTAGTAGGCGCTGACCAGACGGGGGATGTTGGTCAGGTCGCTCAAACGGGCCGGCTGACCGGCGTGGGAATGCTGTGCCATGGCGTTGTCCTTGCTTGATGGCGGCCTTGCCCAGCAAGGCCTGAGTCTGATGAACCGTTAAATTGCGCCGCACACCCGGGCGATCACCTCGTCGCCATACCCCATGCTGGTCATCAGCTGGGCCACCATGTTCTGCTTGCGACTGGTGTTGGTGTTGGTGATCACCCAGAACGGGGTTTGTGGCACCGGCTTTGGCTTGGTGGTGCTGCCGCTGGCGCGCAGGGCATCGGGATCCCGCGAGAAATAGACGCGCTTGCGCCCCTTGATTTCGGTGGCCTGGGTAAACCCGACCGGGTCATCCCGGTAGAGGGTACTGAGCACCTGCATGAAGCGGTTGATGGACTTCTCTTCTTTTTGCAGCTCGCCGGAGTCGAGCAGCGCCTCCAGCCCCATGGCATCGGCCACGGCATGCGGCTGGGCCGTCGTCACCGGCTCGGCAACCGGCGTAGCCTGGTTGGCGGGCTGTTCCAGCAGGCGGCGCAGGATATCGGAGGCACTCTCGCCGATGTGCCGGGTCTGGCTGGCGATATAGAAGTAGAGATCGTCATCAAGCTCGATGGTTTTCATAGGGATGCGCTGGACTCGTCGAAATTCGGATGCGGCGATTATACATAGGCAAACCCGGCAGCCCAAGCAAGGGGCGGACAGATGTGCATGAATCTCATCGAGAATACGGCATAATAGCGGGCCAAGTGTGTGATCCGTCGCACTGATAGCCGATCTGGCAGACTTTTTTTAGAAAAAAAACCACACATTTTTGCTCCGCAATGAGTGAAATCCTTTTCTTTCCAGTGTGTTAAATCACAACGCGCAACACACTCACGACCGACAAGGTGTCATTTTGCAACAAAACCCATTATTGAACTTCAAGGAGCAGGGCCAGGGCCAGCCCGTCATGCTGATCCACGGGCTGTTTGGCAGCCTCGACAACCTCGGCCTGCTGGCGCGCCCGCTGAGCGAACAATACCGGGTCATCAGCGTCGATCTGCGCAACCACGGCGCCTCCTTTCACTCCGACGAGATGAGCTACCCTGCCCAGGCCGCCGATCTGCTCGCCCTGCTGGATCGGCTCGGGCTTGAGCAGGTGGCCATTGTGGGTCACTCCATGGGGGGCAAGGTAGGCATGCAGTTGGCCAAGCTCGCGCCAACGCGCGTTGCCAAACTGGTGGTAGCCGATATCGCGCCGGTCGCCTACCCTCACGCCCGCCACCAGAATGTGTTCGCCGGTCTCAACGCCACCCTCGAACAGGCTCCGCACAGCCGTAGCGAGGCGGAAGCCATCCTGGCGCAGCACATCGAGATCGCCGGCGTGCGCCAGTTCCTGCTCAAGTCGTTTGCCAAAACCGGGCACGGCTGGGGCTGGCGTTTCAACGTCCCGGCCCTTGAGCGCAACTACGCCAACATCATGGGCTGGCCCGATGTACAGAGCCGTTTCGAGGGCCCTTCGCTGTTCATCAAGGGGGGATTCCGACTACATGCAGCCTGAACATACCGATACTGTGATGGCACAATTCCCCGCCGCCAAGGCCCGGGTCATCGCCGGTACTGGTCACTGGCTGCACGCGGAAAAGCCGGTTTTGTTCAACAAACTGGTTGTGGATTTCCTGTCGACAGGCGGTTAACAGTTTCAAATCCTTTGTGATATAGTGCGCCCGTCATAAGGAGTGTGCGCAATCCATGCTAAGTGAACATATCGATCTCATCGAGAGTCTGGGCCTGAAGTTATTCTTTGTGGCCATTTTCGTATTGATTGGCTTGGCCATTCAGGACGTGCTCAAACGTGGCAACGTGCCCCGTTTCGGCCGACTCATCGTCTGGTTGGTACTCTTCCTGGGTTGTGCAGGTTTTGTCGCCAAGGGGCTGATCGAACTGGGCTGGGAAGGCTCAGGCATCGGCTAACTTATTTTCATCTGTGATGTATGGCCAAACAGCAAACTGATCGAACAACATTGGATCTGTTCGCAAATGAGAAGCGCCCCGGCAGGCCAAAGACCAACCCACTCCCCCGCGAGACCCAGCTCAAGATCAACAAGCGCAACCAGCTCAAGCGCGATCGGGAGAACGGTTTGAAGCGGGTAGAGTTAAAGGTGGAGGCCGAGTTGCTGGAACGCCTGAACCAACTTGCGTTACAACAGAACGTCAGCCGAGCCGAGCTGATCCAATCTATCCTGAAGCAACAGATTGAGTCTGCACATGCTGCAGGCATCACAATCTGACCGTTAAGCATTAACACCAGATACGGGTAACTAAACACTATGGCTAGTGTAGGTCTGTTTTTCGGCAGCGATACCGGTAATACCGAAGCTGTCGCCAAGATGATCCAGAAAGAACTGGGCAAACAACTGATTGAAGTCCGTGACATTGCCAAGAGCAGCAAGGCCGACATCGACAGCTTCGATCTGCTGATGTTCGGTATCCCGACTTGGTACTATGGCGAAGCCCAGGCCGACTGGGACGACTTCTTCCCCGAGCTGGAAGAGATCGACTTCACCAACAAGCTGGTCGCCATCTTCGGATGCGGCGATCAGGAAGACTATGCAGAGTACTTCCTCGACGCCATGGGCACCCTGCGTGACATCGTCGAAGCCAAAGGCGCCATCGTCATCGGCAACTGGCCAACCGCCGGCTACGAATTCGAAGCCTCCAAAGCGCTGGTCGATGACAAACACTTCGTGGGTCTGGGCATCGACGAAGATCGCCAGCCGGAGCTGACCGCCGAGCGCGTCAAGGGCTGGTGCAAACAGCTGCACGAAGAGATGTGCCTGGCCGAGCTGGAGTGACCCAGCCTCGCCAACCTCTCTGACAACAAGGGCCCCGCGGGGCCCTTGTTGTTTTCTGGCTCATGCTTTCTCGCCACTTCGGTGCTCCGGTTTGGCCCGCACATAGAGGGTGCGCTTGACCTGGGCCACCAGCTCGCCGCTCTGATCCTGCACCGTCACCTCGAACTCGGGGAAGTGCTTGTCTCCCCCATCGGTCGCCGCCACGATGGCGGCCAGCTTGCCGTCAGTGAGGTTGAATTCGGCCACCAGCTTGCCCTTGCCCGGCTTGATGTAGTTGATGCTGCCCGCCTTGTCCCAGACGTAATAGCGGTTCTTGAAATAGCCCATCAGCATCAGCGGATAGATGGGATCGGTCATCGCAAACATGCTGCCGCCAAACTGGGTACGGTTGGCATTCTTGTTCCACCAGCGGGACTTGAGGGTGACCCGGCAGAAGCGAAAATCATCGCTCAATGTCTCTATCTTGATACCGGCGCCCCAGAAAGGAGGCCAGGCGTTGAGGGCGCGGCGCACCCAGGCCGCATTGTCAAAAAGCCAATCCATGGATCTCATCCGACCAGACAGTGAAGAAGGTTACATTTTATCAACATTCACCAAACGAGCAAGCCGTCACGAGAATCCGTCCAATTCCACCGGATGGCGCCATCTGCGCTAAAGCCCTTGAATTACTGGGTTTATTTTTAGGTGAGCTACGACCTATAATGACAGGCCAAGCGAGTTCGTGGTTGCCATTCCAGCGGCAGTCAATCAGAATAACCACACCTTCGAGAATGCGAATAAATAGAATATGGCAGACAACAACCAAGCGTTAAAAAAGGCCGGGCTCAAGATCACCTTGCCCCGTGTCAAAATCCTGGAAATCCTGCAACAGCCGGACTGCCAGCACACCAGTGCGGAAGATCTGTACAAACGACTGATCGACCAGGGTGAAGAGATTGGTCTCGCTACCGTATATCGCGTTCTCAACCAGTTTGATGATGCCGGTATTGTTACCCGTCACCACTTCGAAGGGGGCAAATCGGTGTTCGAACTGGCCACCCAGGAACACCACGACCACCTGGTCTGCCTCGACTGCGGCAAGGTGATCGAGTTCTCCGACGAGGTGATCGAGCAGCGCCAGCGCGATATCGCTCAGCAGCACAACATCCGGCTGACCAATCACAGCCTCTATCTGTACGGCCACTGCGCCGCCGGCGAGTGCAAGCACGAAGATTGACCCGCCAGACAGAGACAATAAAAAGCCAGCATCACGCTGGCTTTTTTGTGTCCGTCGTTTAGAAGCCGTTTACGCTCTTGCTCCGAGGTCGTGATCAAGGTTCATCTGCTGCTCGGACCCCTCACATCTCTCTATACGCGCCGGTTCCTGTGCGGCTTCACCTTGCTGATAACCTCTCGTCACAGATCGTAAGCAAGCTCCCAGATCAAGAGAGGGCAGGGTCTCCCCTGCCCTCTTCTGTTATCAGGCCTCGGCCTTGCCCCACACGTCCCGCAGGGCCACGGTGCGGTTGAACACCAGATGCTCCGGACTGGAGAGCTTGTTGTCGGCGCAGAAGTAACCTTCACGCTCGAACTGGTAAGCCTGCTCCGGCTTGGCGTTCTTGAGCGAAGCCTCGACACGGGCACCCTCGATGATCACCAGGGAGTCCGGATTCAGGGCCGCTTCGAAGTCCTCTTCGGCGCCCGGGTTCGGCACCTTGAACAGACGGTCGTAGAGGCGCACTTCGGCTGGCAGGGAGTGAGTGGCGCTGACCCAGTGGATCACCCCTTTCACCTTGCGACCATCGGCCGGATCCTTGCCCAGGGTCTCGGGATCGTAAGAGCAGTAGATGCAGGTGACCTTGCCATCGGCATCCTTCTCGACCCGCTCGGCCTTGATGACGTAGGCATTGCGCAGGCGCACTTCCTTGCCCAGCACCAGTCGCTTGAACTGCTTGTTGGCTTCTTCTTTGAAATCCGCTTCATCGATGAAGATCTCGCGGGTGAAGTTCAGCTCGCGGGTGCCCATCTCGGCGTTGTTCGGGTGGGCCGGGGCAGTCAGCACTTCGTCGGCGGCCAGGTTTTCGATGACCACCTTGACCGGGTGCAGCACGGCCATGGCGCGCGGCGCGTTCTCGTTGAGGTCTTCACGGATGCAGGCTTCCAGCATGCTCATCTCGACGATGTTGTCCTGCTTGGTCACGCCGATGCGCTTGCAGAACTCGCGGATGGAGGCCGGGGTGTAGCCACGTCGACGCAGACCGGAGACGGTCAGCATGCGCGGATCGTCCCAACCCTCCACGTGCTTCTCGGTCACCAGCAGGTTCAGCTTGCGCTTGGACATGACGGTGTATTCGAGGTTCAGCCGGGAGAACTCGTACTGACGGGGGTGGCAGTCGATGGTGATGTTGTCCAGCACCCAGTCGTACAGGCGACGGTTGTCCTGGAACTCCAGTGTACAGATGGAGTGGGTGATCCCTTCCAGGGCGTCCGAGATGCAGTGAGTGAAGTCATACATCGGGTAGATGCACCACTTGTCACCGGTCTGGTGGTGGTGGGCAAACTTGATACGATAGATGACCGGATCACGCATCACCATGAAAGGAGAGGCCATGTCGATCTTGGCGCGCAGGCAAGCGGCGCCTTCGGCAAACTCGCCGTTCTTCATCTTCTCGAACAGGGCCAGGTTCTCGGCCACCGAACGATCGCGGAACGGACTGTTCTTGCCCGGCGCGGTCAGGGTGCCACGGTATTCGCGCATCTGCTCGGCAGAGAGCTCGTCCACATAGGCCAGACCCTTTTCGATCAGCTCAACGGCGTAGCCGTGCAGCTTGTCGAAATAGTCGGAGGAGTAGCAGATCTCGCCGTTCCACTGGAAGCCGAGCCACTGCACGTCCTGCTTGATGGACTCAACGTACTCGATATCTTCCTTCACCGGGTTGGTGTCGTCGAAGCGCAGGTTGCACTGGCCCTGGTAGTCGCGGGCGATGCCGAAGTTCAGGCAGATGGACTTGGCGTGACCGATATGGAGATAACCGTTCGGCTCGGGTGGAAAACGGGTATGCACGCTGCTGTGCTTACCGCTGGCCAGATCTTCATCAATGATCTGACGAATAAAGTTAGTTGGGCTGTTCGCCTGACTCATGGCTCACCTCAAAAATGCGTCACTGGCGGAAGTTGTGCCGGCTGGCACCCTCATACCCCCGCCGTCAAGCCGGATATGATCCCTCATTACGCGCCCTGTCTCAACCTGAATTTGCCCGTTTCGGGGTACTGGCGCCGCAAAACGACCCGTACTGGTAGCCGGTTTGACGGACTGGCGAAAAAAAGACCCCGCGCGAGGCGGGGTTCAAGGTGATGAAAAACAAAAACAGACAATACACACACAACAAAGGCTCACACGCACAGTCAACCTTTCCCAAGCCCGATGGCCATCGCCCTTGGGAAAGGCGGGTCTTGCGACCCACCTTGCGTTATGGATTGAGGACTATCAGTTCAGCTCGGTGACGCGGCTGGTACGCTTGCCATCGAAGCTGGTGGTACGCAGGTAGACCTTGCCATCCACGGTCGGCTTGGCGGCAGCGTCGTAGGCGCTCCAGCTCTTGCCATCCAGGCTGTACTGGATGGGCAGACCCGGCAGGTCCACGTTCGCTTCCAGCACACCGTTCACTACCTTGGCGCCCGGTACGGAGAGGCGGTATTCCACCCCGGCCTGGTCCAGTTTCGGCAGCACGCGCTGACCCAGCACGTTGGCGAACTGGTTCCACTCCTTGTTCAGGGTGGCCTTGTTGACATGCTTGGTCTCGCCGGAGAACTCGCGACCTTTCACATAGTTCAGCTCGAAGCCGCCCTTGTGCCAGGCACGCTCGGCCATGGAGAAGATACGCGGGTAGACCATGTACTCGTACTGAGCGTCGGTACGCACGGTTTCACTCCACTGCTGACCGGAGATCCCTTTGAACTTGACCGGATCCTGGTCACCCTTGGCCACGAAGGCGTTGCCGTCGCGGTCAACCGAGGTCTCGGCGTTCTGCGGCAGGTTTTCCGGGGCGAAAGCGAACACCTTGCGGGTGTCATTGAAACGAGTTGCCCAGTAGTAGCCACGCTCAGCCGGGTGCACCTCGTTCGGGAAATCGAAGTAGAGGTAATCCGGGTTGGAGAGCACCACTTCATAACCCTTGTGCGCCCACTTCATCGCTTCATTGAAGCCACCCCAGTAGAGGGTTTCCCAGAAGTTGACACGGGTGTTGTCGGTGGCGAAGTCCTTGGCACTGTTGGCGTATTTCAGACCATCTTCCCAGGCCTGCAGGGTGGAGAAGCCGTGGCCCTTGACCATCTCGCCCACTTCCTTGGCGAAGTAAACCGGCAGCTCGGCTACGTCCTTGATCTTGCCATCGTCGATCATCTTCTGGCACATCGGGGACTTGCCGAACGGCTTGTCCTGCTTGCTGGAGTCGACGTTGCCTTTCCATGCCACCAGCTCTTCTTTCTTGGTGACAGCCGGATCCTGATAACCACCGCCCTGCATGATGTTCTTCGCCTCGTCACCACCGTAGTGCCATGCGGTCAGCGGCTGGCCGGCGGCCTGGTGCATCTGGGCAACTTCATCCATCACCTTGGCCACGAAGGTGGCAGCGCCCGGCTGGCAAGGGTTGATGAAGGACATCTTGTCGTAGAACTGCACCGAGGTGACGTTGGAGGTATCGGCCGGGTCGGTCAGACGGAACTGGTTGGCTTCGGTCTCTTTACCTTCAGCCATCAGACGCTTGTAACGCGCTTCCATGGAGACCACGGCAGCACGGGCGTGGGCCGGCATGTTGATCTCCGGGATCACGGTCACACCGCGGGCCTTGGCATAGCGTACCAGGTCGATGTAGTCGGCCTTGCTGTAGAAACCGGAACCCTGGTTGTCGCTGGTCGGGCCGGAGCCCAGCTGCGGCATCAGGCACTTGGTTTCGGACTCGTCGTGGCAACGCTGGCTGCCGACGTCGGTCAGCTCCGGCAGGCCCGGGATCTCCAGACGCCAGCCTTCATCGTTGGTCAGCCCCAGATGCAACACGTTGAGCTTCATGGCCGACATCTGGTCAACCAGCTTCTTCAGAGTCTCGGGGCTTCTGAAGTGACGGGCCACGTCGGTCTGCATGCCACGGTATTCAAAGCGCGGCGCATCCTCGACGTGCATCTGGCTGACCAGCTTGTCGTTGACCCCCAAGAGGGAAATCAGGGACTGGGCCCCCCAGAACGCGCCTTCGATGTCATGACCCTGAACTACTGTGCCTTTCTGGCCGATGGTCATGTCGTAGCCTTCGGCCTGCTTGAGCTTGCTGCCGAGCTTGATGGTCACTGGGTAGCCGGTGTCGGAGAGGGTAACACCCAGCTTGGTCAGTTGAGCCTTCAGGGCCTCGGCGCGATCGCTCGGCAGATCCAGGGCATTGAGCTTGATGGTGGAGAAGTCGACCTGCGGGCCGGCCTTGACCACCTGCTTCATCGGGGTCGGCAGGATCTGGTTGTCGACCTTGCCAGCCGGCAGCAGGGTGCTGGTCTGGTTGGCCGCGAAACGGGTTTCGCTGTTCATCAGGATGTTCTTGTCATCCTTGGTACGCTTCCAGCCATCGGCCGGCATCGGCTTCTCGTAGGTGCTGGCATCGTCGATGTTGCTCATGCTGGCCAGTACTTTCGGCTCAGCACCTTCGCTGGCGACATACCAGTTCGGCATGATGTCGGATTCGAACAGCACCCAGTACTCCACCACCAGCGGCACTTCGACCGTGGCATCCTTGGCAAAGCCCTGGAACTTCTCGGTTGGCGTCAAACGATAAAGGTCACCGGTCAGGTGGGTGATGGTGAACTGGTCGTTGTCCACCCGCTGGATACGACGGATGGAGGAGACATAGATGCTCCAGTCTTTGGAGGTGACGTCAGCACCGGTATTGGTCAGGTGCAGCTTGGCAACGCCGCAGCTCGCCCACTCGGAGCCCAGCGCCTGGCAGTCGAGGCCGGCACCGGCACCGTCGTTGGTGACGACTTCGTACTTGACGACGAGGTTGCTGGCGAGGGAATCGACCACGGCTTGCTTGGCGGCATCGGCTGCCTGTACCTGGCTGACGAAAACGGTAGACATGGCAATGGCTAACAGAGAATGTTTCAAGTTCATAACTGCTGCTCTCATTTGAAGTAAAGGTTGGATTTTCTTGGCTTTTTTATATGGGGCCCCGAGGCGGGGCCCTTAGTTATGTCAACAATGGACTTAGACTTGAGGCGAGCTTGGCGCCCGATTAACGCAGGGCCTTCATCTCACCGGCGATGATTTCGGCCAATGGGCCCAGAATCACCTGCAGGTTCTGCTCACCGAGCTTGACCACACCGGCCGCGCCCAGGGCTTTGAGCTTGCGCTCGTCAACGATGCTGCGGTCTTTCAGGGTCAGACGCAGACGGGTGATGCAGGCATCGATGGTCACCAGGTTCTCCTGACCGCCCAGCACTTCCAGATACTGGCGTGCCAGTTCGGTACGGTCGGTGGTCTGAGCCTGTGCCGGTACCGCTTCGTCATCTTCACGACCCGGGGTTTTCAGGTTGAACTTGACGATGACAGCGCGGAACACAACATAGTAGAGACCGAAGAACACCAGGCCTTGTACCAGCAGCATGTACCAGTGGGTCGCCAGCGGGTTGCGGCTGGAGAGCACCATATCCACCAGACCGGCACTGAAGCCGAAGCCGGCAATCCACTGCATGGAGGCAGCGATGAACACGGACAGACCGGTCAGCAGGGCGTGGATGACGTACAGCACCGGCGCCACGAACATGAAGGAGAACTCGAGCGGCTCGGTCACCCCGGTGAAGAAGGCGGCAAAGGCGGCTGCGATCATGATGGACGCAACTTTCTCTTTGTTCTCTTTCTTGGCGGAGTGGTAGATGGCCAGCGCGGCACCCGGCAGACCGAACATCATGATCGGGAAGAAGCCAGCCTGATACATGCCGGTCACACCCACGATGCCCTTGCCGGCGTCGATGGAGGATTGGCCGCCCAGGAAGTTCGGGATGTCGTTGATGCCGGCCACGTCAAACCAGAACACGGAGTTCAGGGCGTGGTGCAGACCGACAGGGATCAGCAGGCGGTTGAAGAAGGCGTAGATACCGGCGCCGGTGGAGCCCAGGCTGACAATGGATTCACCAAAGCTCACCAGACCGCCGTAAATGACCGGCCAGACGGCCATCAGGATGAAGGAGACGACGATCATCACCACGGAGGTTACGATCGGCACCAGACGGCGGCCCGGAGAAGAAGGCCAGCGCCTTGTGCAGTTCCACGCTGCTGAAGCGGTTGTAGAGCTCGGCGGCGATGACACCACACAGGATACCGACGAACTGGTTGCTGATCTTGGCAAAGGCAGCCGGGACCTGATCGGCCGGGATACCCTTGATCTGGGCAACGGCGCCCGGGCTCAGCAGCGTGGTCACTACCAGGAAACCGACCAGACCGGCCAGCGCGGCAGAACCGTCTTTGTCTTTGGACATACCATAGGCAACACCGACAGCGAACAGCACGGGCATGCTGTCGATGATGGCTGCGCCGGCCTTGATCAGGAACGCGGCGACAGGACTGCCACCACCCCAACCATTCGGGTCAATCCAGTAGCCAATCCCCATCAGGATCGCGGCGGCAGGCAATACCGCTACCGGCACCATCAGGGCACGGCCGATCTTTTGCAAATAACCGAGAATGTTCACGGTTCCTCTCCTTAGTTAATGTTTTTCTAGAAATTAAGTGCTTATCACGTTTGACGCATAAGCCATCAAGGCTTGATTGGCAGTCTAGGGCTTTTATTTCGCTGCGCAAATTAATAAACCTGTAATCGTGATCATTATCACCCAAACGAGATAAAGGTGGCGGATAGATGTGGCTTAGTTCGCAATCTTTATTTACGCTATAAAACAACTTGAATCCGTCCCAGTCTATTTGCCGCCGACATCCCGGCAGCAACCCGTACAGAGGTATCTACAATGCGCCTGATCCCGTTGAAATCTGCCAGCCAAGTGGGCCTGTGGTCTGCCCGTTACATCGTTGACCGTATCAATGGGTTCAAACCCACTGCCGAGCGCCCCTTCGTACTGGGCCTGCCCACTGGCGGCACCCCGCTCAACACCTACAAGCGCCTGATTGAACTGCATAAAGCCGGTGAAGTGAGCTTCCAGAACGTGGTCACCTTCAACATGGACGAGTACGTCGGCCTGCCGGAAGATCACCCGGAGAGCTACCACAGCTTCATGCACAACAACTTCTTCAGCCACATCGACATTCGCCCCGAGAACATCAACATCCTCAACGGCAACGCGCCGGATCTGGTGGCCGAGTGCAAGCGCTACGAAGAGAAGATCAAGTCCTACGGCAAGATCCACCTGTTCATGGGCGGTGTCGGCAACGACGGCCACATCGCGTTCAACGAACCGGCCTCATCCCTCTCCTCCCGCACCCGGGTCAAGACCCTGACCGAAGACACTCGCATCGCCAACTCCCGCTTCTTTGGCGGCGACATGGAGCAGGTGCCCAAGCTGGCACTGACCGTGGGTGTCGGCACCCTGATGGATGCCGAGGAGATCATGATCCTGGTGACCGGTCACGGCAAGGCTCAGGCCCTGCAGGCCGCAGTGGAAGGCAGCGTCAACCACATGTGGACCATCTCCACCCTGCAACTGCATCCGAAGGGAATGATGGTGTGTGACGAGCCCTCCACCATGGAGCTCAAGGTCAAGACCGTGCGTTACTTCCAGCAGCTCGAAGCCGCCAACATCGGCCGTCTGTAAGGAGTCACCATGTACGCATTGACCAACTGCACCCTCTACACCGGCAGCTGCGTGCTGACCGGTTACGGGGTGGTCATCGAGGGCGACAAGATTGTCGCCATCTCCCGCCTGGCCGAACTGCCGGCCGGTATCGAACACATTGATCTCAAGGGTGCCAACCTGAGCGCCGGTTTCATCGACGTGCAGCTCAACGGCTGTGGCGGCGTCATGTTCAACGGCCACATCACCACCCAGACTCTGGCGACCATGCAGGCCGCCAACCTCAAATCCGGTACCACCAGCTTCCTGCCGACCCTGATCACCAGTCCGGATGCGGACATGAAGCAGGCCGTCGCCGTCACCCGCGACTACATGGCTGCGCACCCCAACGAGGTACTGGGCGTCCATCTGGAAGGGCCCTACACCAACCTCAAGCGCAAGGGGATCCACCCGGCCGAGCAGATCCGCCAGCCCGCCGACGAGATGATCGACTTCTTCTGCGCCAACGCGGATGCCATCGCCAAGATCACCCTGGCGCCGGAGCGCAACAAGCCGGAGCACATCCGCCGGCTGGTGGAGGCCGGCATTCTGGTCTCCGCGGGCCATACCGCCGCCAACTATGACCAAGCCATGGCCGGATTCGACAACGGCATCCGCTTTGCCACCCACCTCTACAACGCCATGACCCCGACCGTGAACGGCCGCGAGCCGGGCGTGGTCGGTGCCATCTACGATCGCAAGGATGTCTACGCCGGCGTCATCGTCGACGGCCATCACGTGCACTGGGCCAACGTGCGCCTTGCACACAAGATGCTGGGAGAGCGACTGGTGCTGGTCACCGACGCGACCGCACCGGCAGGGGCACCGGAAGGCTTTGAGAAGTTTGATTTTTGTGGCGCAACCGTCTATTTCCGCGATGGTCAGTGCGTCGACGAGAATGGTACACTCGGCGGCTCTGCCCTCACCATGATTGAAGGGGTGGAGAATCTGGTCAAACAGGTCGGATTACCGCTCGATGAAGCACTGAGAATGGCCACCCTTTACCCTGCTCGCGCCATTGGATGGGACTCACGTCTCGGTAGTATCCAGGTCGGAAAAATAGCCAACCTGACTGTCTTTGATCAGGCCTTCACGGTCTGCGGGACCGTGGTTAACGGACACTACACAACACAGTGACACTATGACTGGCGGACAAATAGCAAACGTAGATCTTATCAAGCAGGTCAACAGTGCAGCCGTGTATCGGCTCATCGACCTGCAGGGGCCCATCTCGCGGGTCAAAATTGCCGAGTTGAGTCAGCTGGCCCCTGCCAGCGTGACCAAGATAACCCGGCAACTGATCGAGCATGGCCTGATCAAGGAGACCTCGCCGCAAGCCTCCACCGGCGGACGGCGCGCCATCTCCCTGACCACCATCAAGCATCGCTTTCAGTTTGTGTCCGCCAAGCTCGGCCGCGGCTACCTGCAGCTCGCCCTGTATGACCTCGACGGCAAGGAGCTCGATCAGCACATCACCCAGGTGACCGAGATCGAGCAACAACCGGTGGTCGACATGCTGCTGCGGGAGATCGGTGCCTTCATCGACTCCCAGCAGGATCGCAGCCGCAACCTCATCAGCATCGCGCTGACCATGCCGGGTCTGGTCAATCCGGAATCGGGCATGGTCATCTACACCCCCAAGTACCAGATCCGCAATCTGGCGCTGGCCAAGCTGTTGGAAAACCACTTCAACCTGCCCTGCTACGTGGGCAACGATACCCGCTCGCTGGCACTGGCCGAACACTTCTTCGGCGAGTCCCGCGACTGCATGGACTCCATCCTGGTGAGCGTCCACCAGGGGGCAGGCTCGGGCATCATCACCAAGGGCAAGGTGTTCCTCGGCCAGAACCGCAATGTCGGCGAGATCGGCCACATCCAGGTCGAACCGCTCGGCAAGCGCTGCCACTGCGGCAACTTCGGCTGCCTGGAGACCATCGCCTCCAACGAGGCCATCGTCGACAAGGTGAAGGAGCTCATCAGCCGCGGCCACCTGAGCTCGCTGCAGGAGAAGCACATCACCATCCAGGAGGTGTGCAAGGCGGCCATGGCCGGTGATGAGCTGGCCCGCAGCGTAATTGAGAACGTGGGTGAGCATCTGGGACGGGCAGTTGCCATCACGGTCAACCTGTTCAACCCGCAGAAGGTGCTGATCGCGGGCGAAATCACCGCCGCCGAAGAGATCCTGTTCCCCGCCATCCGCCGCTGTGTGGAGCACCAGTCGCTGCCAAGCTTCCATCGTGGCCTGCCCATCGTGAAGGCGCGCTTCCAGAATCAGCCCACCGTCGGCGGTTTCGCGCTGGTGAAGCGGGCCCTGCTGGAAGGGGATCTGCTCCAGATCATCATGGAGCAGAAGTAGGGCCGAGGCCTTGCGAAATGAGAAACGGCAGCCACTGGCTGCCGTTTTTTATTGATAGATTCTTCGAGCGTAGGTTCGATTAGCCGCGTAGCGGCGTAATCGGACGCGGTGACTCACCCCGCCCGGCACGGTTTGAACAGATCCAGCGTCCCGTCATACACCCGGGTCTGCACATCCATGATGCCGAGCATGGAGTGGAACAAGTTGTCGTGGGAGAAGCGCTTGCTGGCCGCCTCCTGCTGCAGACAGGTCATATCCAGCTGGCGATCGGCCTGCAACTGGGGGGAGAACCAGGTCATCAGCGGCACCCGGGTCTGATCGTCCGGGGCGAACTTGTAGGGGGTGCCGTGCAGGTAGAGCCCCATGGCCCCCAGGGATTCGCCGTGATCCGACAGATAGACCAGCCCCACGTTGTAATCCTGCTCCAGCGTCTTGAGCTTGTCGATGAGACGGGCCACCACCTTGTCGGTGTAACGGATGGTGTTGTCATAGGTGTTGACCAGCTCTTCATTGGTGCAGTTTTCGATGTCGCTGCGCGGGCAATCCGGCACGAAGGTCCGCTCACTGGCGGGATAGCGGCGATAGTAGGTCGGACCGTGGCTGCCCATCAGGTGGAAGGCCACCAGCTTGTTGCCCTTCATCTGCGCGATCTGCCGATCCAGCCCCTCCAGCATCACCTCGTCGTAGCAGGAACCTCCCTGGCAATACTGGGGAAAATCCTTGGCCTCGATCTCGATGGTGGGCACGTTCTTGCACACCCCCTTGCAGCCGCCGTCGTTCTCCTTCCAGAGCACGGAGACGCCGGCGTGCTGCAGCACATCCAGCATGCCGTCGCGGGACTGGGCCAGGGTGTCGTCATAGCCGCGCCGCGTCAGGTTGGAGAACATGCAGGGCACCGAGACCGCGGTGGCGGTGCCACAGGAGCGCACGTTGCGAAACGAGACCATGCCCGATTCCCGCGCGGTGAAGCTGTTGGTGGCCTTGCCGTAACCGTTGAGGGAGTAGTTCTGGCTGCGCGCCGTCTCCCCCACCACCAGAAACATCAGGGTCGGCTTGCCGCCCTGCCCCACCACCCTGGCATCGGTGCCCAGCTGCTGATACGGGATCGGGGTGGCAAACAGGATGTCGGTAGCGTAGCGATAGAGGCCGTGCACATAGTTGGCGGGCACTATCTCCTTGCCGAGGGACTTGTTGTTGCGCCCGACCGAGGCGTAATCCTGGTAATAGAGCGCCGCCACCCCCACCAGAAACAGCAGCGACAGGGCGATGGAGCCGAGCCGCAGGCCCAGCCCCTTATACCAGGGACGGGGATACTCTATCTTCACCCACAGCAGGGCCAGCGCCGGCAGCAGGCCAGTCAGCACGAACCAGAGCAGGATGGAGGCATTGAAGTAGGAGGTCGCCTCCCCCGTGTTGGTCTCGACGATGTTCTGCACCATGCTCACGTCGAAGATGACGCCGTATTTCAGCATGGCGTAACTGACCACGGATCCCATCAGGATCAGCAGCACGAAGAAGGGCTTGAGCAGATAGCGAAAGGTAAAAGGCAGGAACACCGCATTGAGCGCGGCCAGCAGCACGAAGGGGATCGAGAGGGCAAAGCCCGTCTTGACGTGTTCCAGCTTGGTGAGAATGGTGTAAAAGTGCAGGAAAATGGGCCAGTTGAATACCAGTGCAAACAACAGCACCAGCAACAGATTCACCTTCATCACACCCAGGGTGATGCGCATAACGATACTCCGACAAACCAGGCAGGACAGGGGCCACACAGGGCACCTCTTGTTGCAGTCTCGCTTGCCGATCCCTCCTCCCGAGGTGATGGCGGCAAGGGGCAGCGAGGCCCGGACACGGCAGGCAGCTTAAAAAGCCAAACTTAAGGGAAAATTAAGGCGGGCAATGCCATGGCCGGCACGGCCTTCAGGCGTCAGGCGTCAGGCCATCACAAGAAAAACGGCAGCCGAGGCTGCCGTTTTAGCGGGGGCGAACAGAGCATCGCCACCTGGGTGTTCACGAACCGAGTTACAGGGTCGCGGCAACTTCGTCGGAGATGGAGCCGTTGTGGTACACCTCCTGCACGTCGTCCAGATCTTCCAGCATGTCGATGAGGCGCATCAGCTTGGGCGCGGTCTCGGCATCCAGCTCGGCTTCGGTGGACGGGATCATGGTCACTTCGGCGCTCTGGGGCTTGAAGCCGGCGGCTTCCAGACCATCGAGCACGGTGCCGAAATCGTTCGGGGTGGTATACACCTCGATGGAGCCATCCTCTTCGGTCACCACGTCGTCGGCACCGGCTTCCAGGGCGGCATCCATCAGGGCATCTTCATCGACGCCCACGAAGGTCAGCAGCCCTTTCTTGCTGAACAGATAGGCAACAGAGCCATCGGTGCCCAGGTTGCCACCGCACTTGCTGAAGGCGTGACGCACTTCGGCAACGGTACGGTTGCGGTTGTCGGTCAGGCACTCCACCATGACCGCAGAGCCGGCCGGACCGTAACCTTCGTACACGATGGTCTCGAGCTGTTCGCCATCTCCACCGCCGGCGCCACGCTGGATGGCACGGTTGATGGTGTCGCGGGTCATGTTGTTGGTCAGGGCGGCCGTTACCGCAGCACGCAGACGCGGGTTGTTGGCAGGATCAGCATCACCCAGACGCGCGGAGGTAGTGATTTCGCGGATCAGCTTGGTGAAGATCTTGCCGCGCTTGGCGTCTTGCGCCGCCTTGCGGTGTTTGATGTTGGCCCATTTACTGTGACCTGCCATAGGGACTCTCCGTTATTTTTGAATTTCAGTAACACTGGTCATGACTAATGCAAGGGAAAGGCCGCATTGCTGCGGCCTTTACTGCCGGTAACGGCTTATTCATCACCCTTGACGGTGGTCGCAATCGCCAGCTCGCCCAGTTGGGCGGCGTTGGCAAAGCTGGGGGCGTCCGTCATCAGACAGGCGGCCGCCGTGGTTTTCGGGAAGGCAATCACGTCCCGGATGTTTTCAGTACCGGTCAGCAGCATGCTCAGACGGTCCAGGCCGAAGGCCAAGCCGGCGTGCGGCGGGGTACCGTACTTCAGGGCATCCAGCAGGAAGCCAAACTTCAGGCGCTGCTCGGCCGGGGTAATACCCAGGATGTCGAACACGGTGGCCTGCATCTCGCTGTTGTGGATACGGACAGAACCGCCACCCACTTCGTAGCCGTTGATCACCATGTCGTAGGCGTTGGCGTAAGCGCCTACCGGGTTGGCTTTCAGCTGCTCCGGGGTCAGGCCGCTCGGCGCGGTGAACGGGTGGTGCATGGCAGCCAGACCACCTTCGCCATCCTCTTCGAACATCGGGAAGTCGATGACCCACAGCGGCTTCCAGCTGTTCTCCAACAGACCCAGATCGCGGCCCACTTTCAGGCGCAGGGCGCCCATGGCATCGCACACCACCTTCTTGGAGTCGGCACCGAAGAAGATGATGTCGCCGTCAGCTGCACCGGTGCGGGCCAGGATCTCGCGCACGATGGCGTCGGAGAGGAACTTGGCTACCGGGGACTGTACCCCTTCGATGCCGTTGGCGGCTTCGTTGACCTTCATCCAGGCCAGGCCCTTGGCACCGTAGATGCCGACAAACTTGGTGTACTCGTCGATCTGCTTGCGAGAGAGCTCGGCGCCGCCCGGTACTTTCAGGGCTGCCACGCGGCCTTTCGGATCGTTGGCGGGGCCGGCGAACACAGCGAACTCGACCGCAGTCAGCAGATCAGCCACATCGACCAGCTCCATCGGCAGACGCAGGTCCGGCTTGTCGGAGCCGTAGCGACGCATGGCTTCGTCGAAGGTCATGATCGGGAAGTCGCCCAGATCCACGTTCAGGATGTGCAGCCACAGTTTGCGGATCATCTCTTCCATGATTTCACGCACCTGCGGCGCGGTCATGAAGGAGGTCTCCACGTCGATCTGGGTGAATTCCGGCTGGCGGTCGGCACGCAGGTCTTCGTCGCGGAAGCACTTGACGATCTGGTAGTAGCGATCGAACCCGGACATCATCAGCAACTGCTTGAACAGCTGCGGAGATTGCGGCAGGGCGTAGAACTTGCCCTTGTGCACGCGGCTCGGCACCAGGTAGTCGCGGGCCCCTTCCGGGGTGGCCTTGGTCAGCATCGGGGTCTCGATATCGAGGAAGCCGTGCTCGTCCATGAAGCGGCGCACGAAGGCACTGGCCTTGGCGCGGGTCTTCAGGTACTTGGCCATCTCGGGGCGACGCAGATCCAGGTAGCGATACTTGAGGCTCACCTCTTCGCTGTTGACCTGGTTGAAGTCCAGCGGCAGCGGCTCGGCACGGTTGATGATGGTCAGCTCGTGGGCAAACACCTCGATGGCACCGGTGGCCATGTCGCTGTTGCGCTGGGAGTCGGGACGGGTGCGCACCACGCCGGAGACCTGAATGCAGAATTCGCCGCGCAGTTCGGAGGCCAGGGCAAAGGCGTCCGGTTTGTCCGGATCGAAGAACACCTGCACGATCCCTTCCCGGTCGCGCATGTCGATAAAGATGAGGCCGCCCAGATCGCGACGACGATGGACCCAACCGCACAATGTAATGGTCTGCCCTGCATGGGCCTCATTGACCTGTCCGCAATAGATAGAGCGCATGGACTTCTTCCTTCGAATTTGTAGAGAGACGGTTAACCTGGGTCGCCGGGCACGACTGGCAAGCACCGTCTGTCTCACAGCTGGCCAGATCCTGTTCTTGCCCGGTTTGAAATCTGTCTCGTACCGTCCGACCGCCAGGATCGGACACCTGCCGCCGATATCGGCTCGACCAGAGGCGGCTGGCAAGCGGCCGGGGTGTCGGGCGGAGGGCATCGGCAAGCGATTGTTGTTTGGCCGCATCATGGCCGCTGCCGTCGTCACAATATGCGTACAGCGGCGTGAGTCACAACAAATTGGCAAACAAAAGGGCTGGCATTATAGAGGAAAACCCCCATTTGGGTAAAATGGCCAGCAGCCTCCTTTGCCCTGTTTTTTACATCCCGGGGCAAAAAAGGGGGTAAAACGAGATAAACCCGCAGACAGGATCCCTCATGAGCCTCTTTTTGGGCCTGCCACAATGGTCTCACCCGGCCTGGCCAGGTCACTTGCTGGGCGTGGGCGCCAAGCCCGCCGAGCACCTCGCCCACTATGCCCGGGTATTCAACACGGTGGAAGGCAATACCACCTTCTACGCCTCGCCGACCCCCGACACGGTCCGGCGCTGGGCCGATGCGGTGCCCGCCCACTTTCGTTTCAGCTTCAAGTTTCCGCAAACCATCAGCCACCAGAGCGATCTGGTGAGCGCCGACAAGCAAGTGAGCGACTTCATCCGCCTGCTGGAGCCCTTGCATGACAAGCTGGGGCTGCTCAAGCTGCAGTTGCCCGCCCGCTTCGGCCCACAGGGGCTGCCCCGGCTGGCGGCCTTTTTCGAACGGCTGCCACCGGCGTTTCGCTATGCCCTCGAGGTGCGCCACCCCGATTTCTTCGCCAAGGGCGAGGCAGAGCGGCTGTTGAACCGACTGCTGATGGAGAGAGACATTAACCGCATCATGCTCGACAGCCGGCCGCTGTTCTCGGTTCCAGCCACCACGGCAGCCATGATCGATGCCCAGGGCAAGAAGCCGAGGCTGCCGGTGCACCTGCTGGCCACCGCCAATGCACCCGTGGTGCGGCTCATCGGCCTGCCGGATCCGGCCGCCAACCACCCCTTCCTACCAGGCTGGCTCCCCCACTGGCGCCAGTGGCTGGCGGAGGGAAAAGATCTCTACCTCTTTATACATACAGCCGACAACGCACTGTCCCCCGAGCTGGCCCGTCAGGTTGCCCGCCTGCTGGGGGAAGAGATGGCCCCCTGGCCGGGGGAAAACGATCGCGCACACCAAGGCGTGCTGCCCTTTTAGTCAGCCGCCTCACCCCGTCTTCCCTGCCGCGAAAAAAAGCCGTTTTTTTGTGGCTGGACGGGGCTTGGCGTCAAGACAAACGCCGACCTTTCCTCTACACTAGCGCCCCAAGTAAGGACCCGGACCGCCAGCCCAGCACAATCCGATGCAAGCAGGCCTCCGGCGCCATAAACAGGGCCCAGACGCCAGTGCGCTGCAACTCGTTGCCGCTGATGGTGCCGCCCTCAGAAAGGACCAGGATGATGGTCCATTGCGAACGGAACCGGCCCGATGGATCTCAAGGCCCGCCACCCCGTTCGTAAACCGGTGACGACCCGGCCCAGACCGGTGTCACCCAACGATTCAATTGAACAAAACAGTCGGTTCGCGCACCGGCTGTCAGGTTGCGCCAGCATGCATACCAAAGATCAGATTTTTGCCGCCCCTATCGCTCGATTGGGGGATTTTTGCTTTGACGAACAGGTCGTCGATGTCTTCCCCGACATGATCCAGCGCTCGGTGCCGGGTTACAGCAACATCATCTCCGCCATCGGCATGATGGCCGCCCGTTACGCCCAGCCACAGAGTCGGCTCTACGACCTCGGCTGTTCGCTCGGCGCTGCCACCCAGGCGATGCGTCGCCACGTCAGCCAGCCCGGCTGCCACATCACGGCGGTGGATCTCTCCCACCCCATGATCGAGCGCGCCCGCGCCCACCTCTCCGGCTTCAAGTCCGAGGTACCGGTGGAGCTGGTGGAGGCTGACATCTGCGACATCGCCATCGAGAACGCCTCCGTGGTGGTGCTCAACTTCACCCTGCAGTTCGTCGAGCCCGAAAAGCGGGCCGCCCTGATCCAGCGCATCTTTGATGGGCTGCGCCCGGGCGGGATCCTGATCCTGAGCGAAAAATTCCGCTTCGAAGATGCGCCGGTCAACGAGCTGCTCATCGACCTGCACCTCGACTTCAAGCGCGCCAACGGTTACAGCGAGCTGGAAATCAGCCAGAAGCGCACCGCCCTTGAGAACGTGATGCGCACCGACAGCCTGCCGGTGCATCAGACTCGCCTGCGCGACGCCGGCTTCGCCCATCAGGATCTCTGGTTCCAGTGCTTCAACTTCGGCTCCATGATTGCCATCAAATCGAGCGAGCCTGCCCAGCCATGATCGACTTTGCCAACTTCTATCAGCTGATCGCCAAGAATCGGCTGAGCCACTGGCTGCATACCCTGCCCGCCCAGCTGCACGCCTGGCAGCACGACAACCAGCACGGCGATCTGCCGCGCTGGAACCGCGCCCTCAACAAGCTGCCGCAGGTGGCCCCCGGCCACATCGAGCTGCACAGCCGGGTCGAAATCGGCTCGGCCGAGAGCCTTGGCGAAGGGGAGCGCAAGAAGGTCGAGAGCCTGCTGCGCCACTTCATGCCCTGGCGCAAGGGACCGTTCACGGTGCACGGCATCCACATCGATACCGAATGGCGCTCCGACTGGAAGTGGGATCGGGTACTGCCCCACATCAGCCCGCTTGCCGGTCGCTACGTGCTGGACGTGGGCTGCGGTAGCGGTTACCACCTCTGGCGCATGGTGGGTGAAGGAGCCAAGCTGGCAGTCGGCATCGACCCGAGCCCGCTGTTCCTCTGCCAGTTCGAGGCCATCCGCCACTTCGCCGGCAACGACCAGCGCGCCCACCTGCTGCCGCTCGGCATTCAGGAGCTGCCGGAGCTGCGGGCGTTCGACACCGTCTTCTCCATGGGGGTGCTCTATCACCGCAAGTCTCCCATCGAGCACATCGAACAGCTGCGCAACCAGTTGAAAGACGACGGCGAGCTGGTGCTGGAGACCTTGGTGATCGACGGCGGCGTCAACGACGTGCTGGTGCCCACCGATCGCTACGGCAAGATGCGCAACGTCTGGTTCATCCCCTCCAGCGCGGCCCTCAAGCTGTGGGTCGAGCGCTGCGGATTTACCGATGTGCGGATTGTCGACGAGAATATGACCAGCACCGACGAACAGCGTCGTACCGACTGGATGATTAATGAATCCCTGAGTGATTATCTGGATCCAACCAATCCCGCACTCACGGTAGAAGGACACCCGGCACCCAAACGTGCCGTACTGATTGCCAGAAAGGCCAAAGACTAGCCGATGGCGGCTGTGGAAGTTACACTGACCCAATTCCAGGAAGCACAGTTAAATGAATGACATGAAAAGCAAATTAAAAGGAATGACCCTGCTCTCCCTGCTCAGTCTCGGCGGGTGTGTCAGTATGGAGAAAGCGCCCCCTGTACCTACCTTGACGCTGGCCGAGCTTCGCAACGAGATCAATCTGAGCGAGCAGCGCCTGCAAACATCCATGGAACAGCAACAGAAGCAGTATGTGCAGCAACAGCACCTGCTGGTTCAGCTCAACACTGATGTCAACAACATGAAAGAGTCCGTGAACAAAGTCGGCAGCAAGCTCGAATCCCTGCCGCCCGAGCCGCCCAAACCCATGGCGATCCCGACCGAGAAGTGCCAGGCCCCGAGCCAGGGTCACACCGTCGACGGCAAGCTGCTGGTCGGCGAGGCGGAGTGGATCTGGGTTGACGCGGCCAACGACGCCTTCCAGGCACGGGTCGATACCGGTGCCACCACCTCCTCCATCAGCGCCCAGGACATCACCATCTTCGAGCGCAACGGCAAGAACTGGGTGCGCTTCTTCCTGAGCCATCAGGAGATGGACGACAAGATCCAGATTGAAGCGCCGCTGGTGCGCCACGTGCGGGTGCGTCAGGCTTCCGCCGACGATCTCGACCGCCGTCCGGTGGTGCGCCTCGCGGTACGCATCGGCGACATGACCGAGAAGGCCGAATTTACCCTCAAAGACCGCAGCGACATGGCCTTCCCCGTGCTGCTCGGCCGTGAGTTTTTGAAAGACATCGCCGTGGTTGATGTGGCCCGCGAATATATCCAACCCAAACCCAAGCTCAAGGATGTGAAATAATCCATGGTTTCCCGTAAGCCGTTCTATTTGCTGGTAGCCCTGCTGTACATTGTCGGCCTGGGGATGACGTTCTATCACCACATCGCGCTGGACGTACCGCTCACGCCAGGTGAAAAACGCCAGATCTGGTCCATCGAAGCCAAGCTGGAGTTCGAGGCCACCGGCGAGCCGGTGATCGCCTCCCTGGCCATTCCGGGCACCCAGCCCGGTTTCACCCTGATGAACGAGAACGCCGCGAGCCCGGGCTACGGCCTCTCCTTCGTCGAGAAGGATGGCGATGCCCGCGCCGAGTGGTCCATCCGCAGCGCCTCCGGTCGTCAGGAGCTCTACTACCGCGTCGACATGATGGCCGATGCCCATGCCAAACCGGCTGCCAACCCGCTGCCGCCGGCCATCGAGAAGCAGATCGAGAGCGAACCCTACGCCACCGCCATGAAGCAGATCCTGGAACGTGCCCAGGAGCGCTCCGCCGACGGCTATACCCTGACCCGCGAGATCATCAAGGAGATCGAGAAGCAGGAACAGAACGCCGAGCTGCTGAAGAAGCACAAGAGCCGTGCCAACCTGATAGCCGAACTGCTCAACAACGCCGACGTGCCGACCCGTGTCGTGCACGCCCTGAGCCTGGAAGATGGCCGCCGTCGTCAGGAGCTGGTGGATTACCTGCAGGTGTTCAACAGCCCGACCGACTACAAGCTGTTCAACCCGCAGACCGGTGAACAGGGGCGCCCTGCCAACCTGCTGCTGTGGGAATACAACTCCGGCGCCCTGCTGGACGTGACCGGTGGTCACAACTCCCGCGTCAGCTTCTCGATGATCGAACAGGAACAGCCGGTCAGCGTGGCGCTGGCCCAGAAGTTTGAAAAATCGGAGATGATGAACTTCTCCATCCACAGCCTGCCGCTGGAAGAGCAGACCCTGTTCAAGGGCTTGCTGCTGATCCCGATCGGCGTGCTGATGGTGGTGTTCCTGCGGGTACTGGTGGGGATCAAGACCTCGGGCACCTTCATGCCGGTGCTGATCGCGGTCGCCTTCATCCAGACCTCGCTGGTCACCGGTCTCATCGGTTTCCTGCTGATCGTCGGCACCGGTCTGGTGATCCGCTCCTACCTGTCGCGGCTCAACCTGCTGCTGGTCGCCCGAATATCGGCCATCATCATCATGGTGATCTCGATGATCGGCATCTTCTCCGCGTTTGCCTTCAAGCTGGGGCTGACCGACGGCATGAAGATCACCTTCTTCCCGATGATCATCCTCTCCTGGACCATCGAGCGGATGTCCATCCTGTGGGAAGAAGAGGGTCCGAAAGAGGTGTTCCGCCAGGGTGGCGGCTCTCTGCTGGTGGCCGTCATCGCCTATCTGGCCATGGATAACGAACTGATCCGTCACCTCACCTTCAACTTCCTCGGCCTGCAGCTGGTGCTGATGGCGACCGTGCTGTTGATGGGTAACTACACCGGCTACAAGCTGAGCGAACTCAAGCGCTTCAAGCCGCTGGTGGACGAGATCAAATCGGGTGCCACTCCGGGTAAGGACAAGTAACAGATGTGGTTCTGGGAAAAGTACACCACCCCGTGGAGCCTGTCCCAATCAGGCATCCTCGGCATGAACAAGCGCAACCACTCCTACATCAGCCGCTACAATCCGCGCAGCCTCTATCCGCTGGTGGATGACAAGCTGCAGACCAAGCGCATTGCGCTGGATGCCGGCGTCACGGTACCGGAACTGATCGGCACCATTCGTGCCCAGCACGACGTGAGCCGCATCACCGAGCTGGTGAAGGATTGGCCAGGCTTCTGCATCAAGCCGGCGCGCGGCTCCGGCGGCAAGGGGATCCTGGTGATCCTGCGCCAGGAAGAGGGCCTGTTCTACAAGCCCAATGGCAGCGCCTCCAACGGGCAGGATCTGGAACGCCATGTCTCCAACATCCTGGCCGGGCTCTATTCATTGGGCGGCAAGCCCGACGTGGCGCTGGTGGAAGGCCTCATCAACTTCGATGACGTGTTCGACGGCTACTCGTTCGAAGGGGTCCCCGATGCCCGGGTGATCATCTTCAAGGGCTTCCCGGTGATGGCCATGATGCGCCTCTCTACCGCTGCATCCGACGGCAAGGCGAACCTGCACCAGGGCGCCGTGGGGGTGGGTCTGTGCCTGCGTACCGGCCGTGCGCTGCGAGCGGTGCAGTTCGGCAATCCGCTGCGCCACCACCCGGACACAGGCCTCGATCTCTATGAGCTCAAGGTGCCCCACTGGGACACCCTGCTGACCCTGGCGGCCTCCTGCTACGAGATGTCGGGCCTGGGCTACATCGGGACCGACATGGTGCTGGACAAGTTCCGCGGCCCCATGCTGCTGGAGCTCAACGCCCGTCCCGGTCTTGCCATCCAGATCGCCAACGGCCGTGGTCTGGTGCCCAACCTCAAGACCATCGAGAAGCTGGGCCAGGTGAAGATGAACGTGGAGCAGCGGGTCAACTTCGCCAAGGATCACTTCGGTATCTTTGACGAGTAGTCCGGCCACCCATGACAAAAGCGCGCCAAAGGGCGCGCTTTTTTATGCCTGCCGTTTATCGGCAATCTGCCGGCAACAGCAATCCTGCTGAGCAAGGGTTGCTGGACAAGGGTTTCTGGACAAAGGTTGCTGGACACCGTTGCGAAACGAGAGTGTTGAATCACGGCCATAAAAAAACCGATGCCTGGGCATCGGTTTTTCACTATCCGGTTTGCTGACCCGATTACAGGGAAGCGGCGTTCTCGGACAGGTACTTGGCAACGCCATCCGGAGAGGCTGTCATGCCTTTTTTGCCTTTCTCCCACTGAGCCGGGCACACTTCGCCGTGCTCTTCGTGGAACTGCAGGGCGTCGACCATGCGCAGCATCTCGTCGATGTTGCGGCCCAGCGGCAGATCGTTGACAACCTGGTGACGAACGACACCGTTCTTGTCGATCAGGAAGGAGCCACGGAATGCAACGCCGGCTTCCGGGTGCTCGACGTCATAGGCTTTGCAGATCTCGTGCTTGATGTCGGCAACCAGCGGGTACTTGACCGGGCCGATGCCGCCGTCTTCGATCTTGGTGTTGCGCCAGGCGTTGTGGGAGAACTCGGAGTCGATGGAAACACCGATCACTTCCACGCCACGCTTGTTGAACTCTTCCAGACGGTGATCGAAGGCAATCAGCTCGGACGGGCAGACGAAGGTGAAATCGAGCGGATAGAAGAACAGGACGGCTGCCTTGCCCTTGATGTGGGATGCCAGGTTGAAGGAGTCAACGATCTGGCCATTGCCCAGAACGGCAGCAGCGGTGAAATCGGGTGCGGGACGGCCTACCAATACCATATTCAATTCCTCTTTATGTGAAGTGAACAATCCTGTCAGGATCAGGCTACCTAGAGCCAAGTCCGTCTAATTAAAGCGACAAACTATAGCCCCGATGGTAGATTAGTTAAATCAAATTAAATAGATAGCATTAATCGGGTTTTCCTATGCAACGTTGGCCCAGCCTGAAACAACTGCAATATCTGGTTGCTCTCGACGAGCACAAGAACTTCAACCGCGCCGCCAAGGCCTGTCATGTCAGCCAGTCGACCCTGAGTACCGGGATCCAGACGCTGGAGGACATGATGAACCTGCAACTGGTGGAACGGGACCACAAGAGCTTCATTATGACCCCGGTCGGCATGGAAATCGTCGAGCGAGCTCGCAATTTGCTCTCCGATGCGCGGGATCTGATGGAACTCGGTCAGCATCAAGGGGGGTCATGCACGGCACGGTACGCCTGGGCTGCATTCCCACCATCGCCCCCTTCCTGCTAAGCAAGCTGCTGCAGGTGTGCGGCAAGACCTATCCTGAGCTGGAATTGTTGCTGCGTGAAGACACCACCACCAACCTGCTCAAGCAGCTGGAGCAGGGTCAGCTCGACCTGCTGATCCTGGCGCTGCCGGTGGAGATCGGCGGCTTTCACTGCAAGACGGTCGGCCAGGATCCCTTCCACATGGTGATGCCCGCCAGCATGGCGGCCAGCCTGCACACCCCGTTCGACTACAAGGAGCTGCCCAACCAGAGCATCTTCCTGCTGGAACGGGAGCACTGCCTCACCGAACACGCGGTGAGCGCCTGCCGGCTGCGGGACAAGAGCAAGATCAACCCGTTTGCCGCCACCAGCCTGCACACCCTGGTGCAGATGGTCGGCGCCGGGCTCGGCACCACCTTCCTGCCGCAGATGGCCATCAATGCCGGCATCCTCGACAACACGGATCTGGTGGCCATCCCGCTGCCGGGAGAACATCCCTACCGTGAGATAGGGCTGGTGTGGCGCCCCAGCACCACCCGAGTGCAGACCTTCTACAAGCTGGCGGAGCTGCTCGCCCCGCTCATCGAGAACAAGGCCTGATCCACCATCCGTAAAAACGCCGGCACTTGCCGGCGTTGTTATCTTGGGCGCAAGGCCCTGCTCTGTCAGTGGCTGGCCGGTGGCCCGAAGATGCGGGTGTAGGAGGTCAGGGTCCGTACGCTCACATTCTGCGGATTGCCGTTCTCGTCGTAGAGCCCCAGCGCCCCGCTCTGCTTGTCATGACCCAGCAGTTGGTGGGCACTCAGGTTGCTGAGCGCATCGCTGTCCGCTTTCCACTCCCAGCGCTGACCCAGGCTCAGGCTGCAGCTCTGCAGCTGGCCGAGGTTGTTGCCGTCAAGGCAGCGGCGGGTATCCTGCGCGCTGACATAGCGGCCGTACTGGTCATAGATGAAGGACTGGGCAGCCGAGGTCTCGTCACAGGTCACCGCGCTCAGACCATGGTTGGCATCCGCGCTCAGGCAGCGGTTGTCAAAGCCCCCCAGCTGCAGGTTGACCGGGCGACCGCCGGTAAACACCGGGTGGTTCCAGTCCACCTTGAAGCTGGTGGACGCCGTCACCCGTCTGCGCTTGTCGGTATCTTCGAAGCCCTGGAAGGAGACATGGGCCCCCACCACGTAGTAGTGCTTGTAGATACCGGTATAGATGGGACGGATGTTGACCGAGGAGTCGATCTTGAACTCGGTGCTGCCCGTCTCGTCCGGTGCCGCCTTGTAGATGACATCCAGATTCGGCACGAACCCCTTGTAACTGAGCGGCTGGATGCGGTTGTGATCCACGTCGTAGCCCATGCCCCAGACAGTGGCCGTCTTGGAGGAGAGCAGGGACTCCGCGGTCGCGTACTGATCGCGCACCCAGCTGAAACTCACCTTCTGGGCGCTCGGCGCCGAGCGTTCAACCCGGTAATCCTGGGTGTTGTAGGCGAGCTGGCGCTGCTGGCTGAACTTGGCCGACGCCTCCAGCTTGGCCTTGGGCCCATCCTTGTTCACCTCGACCCCGCCGGTGACCCCCACCTCGAAACCCGAGATCTCGCGATGCTCGTACTTGCTGTTGAGGTTGGTCGGCAGGCTCTTGAGCACCGCAGCCTTGGTGTTGGACGCCTCGATGCTGAAGCGGTAATCCTGGGCGATGGCATCGGTGGCATAGTCGCGGGCCCAGCCGTCCAGCAGCAGATAGTCCGCAATGTTCTCGCTCCAGCTCAGATCCTCGTTGAGCTGGATACCGGCACCGGCCCGACTCTTCGTCCAGCGAGATCCGCACTATCTTGGCATCCGGCGTGGCGGAGCCGGTGTTGCCAAATTGCAGGGAGCGCTCCAGGTTGACCCGGTAAACCAGCGAGATGTTCGGCGAATCGCAGAACAGCCGGTCGCCCCGGCTCCAGGTGCGCGAGCGCGGGAAGGTACACTCGGCATCGCTGATCTTGCGGTTGACGTTGAGGTAGAAGGCCACGTGGGGCAGACCGGCCTCGGCGGCGGGCGGCTGGGTCAGCGAGCGCTTGTGGCGCTTGCCCTGCCCTTCCAGGCTCTCGACCCGCTCCATCACCTGATAGAAGGCCGGGTCATCGACGCCCCCCAGCGGGGTGAACAGCAGCTCCCCCTTGTAGCCTGACACCAGCACCCAGTCTGCATCAAAAGAGATGCCGGCCAGCTGCTCCATGGCTTTTCTGGCTTGCTGTCGCTCATTCTTGTCGGTGACGGCGCTGAAATCGATGAACAGACGCTCGCCCCGTTCCAGCACCCGCTCGCGCAGCTGATCCCGGGTCATGAGCGGCGTCGCCCCCTGCCCCTTCAGCCAGACGTCGGCATTGAGGTAAATCAGACCCTGTTCGGATTGCAGGCTGGCCAGCATGGCGGTGCCCTGGTCGGTACGTTCGCCAATATCTTCGGCATGCACGCTGCCTGCCAACAAGGCCAGCGCGAGCAGACTGAGAGTGGGGGCTTGCGTGATGAATTTGCGTGGTTTTTTGTTTTTCATAGTTATCTCCTTGTCGAATCACGCCAAGCTATTTAAACAATGAACGAATATGGCATAACCATATTATTCACGGTTATATTCCGGGGCGTTATTCTACTTGCCTGTCATGACATTCATTATTCTCGCCGTGAATTAACAGCGTTGCGGTGAATGCATTTATTGCTGACAGAACAAGGATCGCGATGCGATCTAAGGTGAATGATTCGGCATGCGCCGAGGCTATTACACGGGAGTCGCGCGCTGATGGCAATCTTCCCTCAAGGTCGCCTGATTGCGCCTTGCATCTCGCACTGTGCCCGTTGGCTTGGCGGTAGCGCCCATCGGCCTGAACGATGGTGCGACAGCCTGATGCCGCAGGCCTCCAGGTGCGAGGGAACACTCACTGCTATGGACCGGATATCATGGGATGGCCCTCCTCTGTCTGGTGATATTGTCAGCCGACGCCAGTCATTGGCCGAATATTATTATGTGAACCAGTTGCGGGAATATACCCAGAGATATCTTGTGGTGCTGCCATCATATTGGCGGTGAAAATGGCGGGGTCCCTTGCCATTTATTTGATGGCGCCATCATAACGAATTAACCCTGAGACAGAACGTGACACAGATCACGAGGCGGTGTCAACAAGGTTAATTATTATTTCATGCCAAGGTTGATTGGAATAACTACTTTAATATTGAAATGCTCATTCAAGATAATCGGCAAATATTATTCAAATGAATACAAATAATATTATAACCCTCTGCATTTGCGCCTCTTTTGAGATAGCCAGAGGCTGTTTCTTGCAAGCAAGGCTATGTTCGAGCCCCGAACCCCGTTTATGATGGAGACGTTGTCGTCTCGAAGGAGCCCCCATGGATTGCAAATGGCTGCTACCCCTGCTGACCCTGTTGCTGGCCGCCTGTTCCAGCACACCCGAGCCTGCCCCGCCGCGCCAGCAGAGCAGCGCCTTTGAAGGCTTCTATCAGCAGTGGCGCGGCGTACCCTATCGCATGGGCGGTTCGGATCGGGCCGGCCTCGACTGCTCCGCCTTTACCCAGCTTGCCTACCAGCAGGTGATGGGCTTCAACCTGCCCAGAACCACCGAATCCCAGGCCAACCTGGGCAGGCCGGTCGATCGCTACCGGCTGCAGCACGGCGATCTGGTCTTCTTCAAGACCGGCTGGCAGCAATACCACGTCGGTGTCTATACCGGCGGCGGGGAGTTCATCCACGCCTCCACCAGCAAGGGGGTGATCCGCTCACGCCTCGACAACGTCTACTGGAACAGTCGCTACTGGCAGGCGCGCCGCCTCACCCAGTGACCGCCATAAAACAACAGGGCCCGCGACGGGCCCTGTTGTTGATTCAACGGATGGCTCAGTGTTTGCGATGCCAGCGCGGCGAGGTGGCCCGCTCACCCCAGGGGGTCACGCAGGGCAACAGCGCCCCCTCGATCACCTTGTCGCTGCCGGCCAGGGCCTCGGCAATCTTCTCATGCAGCACCCGCAGCAGGCGCCCCTCCTGTTCGGCCAGGGAGTGGCCCGCGGCAAAAAACTCGCGCTGATGCTGCAGCGCCAGCTTCTGGGCAAATTCATAGGTGTTGAAGCAATCCGGCATCCGCTCGACCACATCTTCCAGGCGGGCCAACAAGCTGTTCAGTTCCCTGGTCATAACTCTTTCTCCTTGTCGGTTGATAGCCAAAAACTACCCCTTATTGGATAATTCACCAACCCCAAATCCACGAAAGTGTGGAGGCCAGCACAGTCGCCGGGTGAGTCATCCGCGCCCCATCCTAAGCCAACGGGCAAAACTTTACAGCCAGTTAACAAGACGCTAGATTTAGACCGACCAATCAGTCGGTCCCTAACCAGCGGGGTATGCCATGGAAGCGATGCAGTTGCAGGAGGCCACCGACAAGTTGTCGCTCCCGGCCAGACTGGCCAGACTCAGAGACGCCTGTCAGCAACATCCCATGCCGAGCCTGAGCGAGCGCAGAGCCCACCTCAGCCAGCTCAAGCGCGCCCTGATCGCCCACAAGCAGCCGCTGTGCGATGCCCTGGCCAAAGACTATGGCCAGCGCAGCGACTACGACAGCATGATTGCCGACATCCTCCCCTGCGTCATGCAGATCAACTACACCCAGAAACGGATCAAGCGCTGGATGCGCCCGCACCGCCGCCACACCGGCCTGCTGCTGGCACCGGCCCGGGTGGAGGTGTTCTATCAGCCGCTCGGGGTGGTCGGCATCATAGTGCCCTGGAACTTCCCGGTGATGCTGAGCCTCGGCCCCCTCATCAGCGCCATCGCCGCCGGCAACCGCGCCATGCTGAAGCTCTCCGAATTCACCCCGCACACCAACCGGGTGCTGCGCGAGCTGCTGGACGGCGTCTTCGACGAGCGCGAGGTGATGGTGATTGAAGGTGACGCCCAGGTGGCGGCCGCCTTCAGCGCCCTGCCCTTCGATCACCTGCTGTTTACCGGCTCCACCGCCGTGGGCCGGCTGGTGATGGCAGCGGCGGCCCCCCAGCTCACCCCGCTCACCCTGGAGCTCGGCGGCAAGAGCCCCTGCCTCATCGCCCCCGACATGCCGCTGGCGCTGGCGGTGGAGCGGATGATCTTCGGCAAGAGCCTCAACGCCGGCCAGATCTGTGTCGCCCCCGACTATGTGCTGCTGCCACGCGGTCAGGAGCAAGCCTTTGTCGAGGCCTATCGCGATCACTTCGCCCGCCTCTATCCCCAGGGGCTGGGGAGCCAGGATTACGGCTCCATCATCAATGGCCGCCAATATGAACGGCTCACCAGCTGGCTGGCCGAAGCCGAGCGGGCAGGCGCCCAGATCCACCCCTGTGGCAGCCCGGCCCGGGACGATGGCGCCCACCGCCTGCTGCCCCATCTGCTGACCGAAGTGCCCAGTCACTGCCAGCTGATGCAGCAGGAGATTTTCGGCCCGCTGCTGCCGATCGTGCCCTATGACTCGCTGGACGAGGCGCTCGCCTATATAGCCGCGCGGCCCCGCCCGCTCGCCTTCTACCTGATGAGCCTGGATCCCGCCCTGCAGCAAAAGGTGATCCGGGAGACCCACTCCGGCGGCATGGCCATCAACGACAGCCTGTTCCAGGTGGCGGCCGACGACGTGCCCTTTGGTGGTATCGGAGCCTCCGGCATGGGTCACTACCACGGCCACGAGGGGTTTCTCACCTTCTCCAAGGCCAAGACCGTGCTGAGCCGGGGACGCTTCAGCACTGGCACCATGGTGCACCCTCCCTATCGGCGCTGGCACCAGCGGCTGATGATGGCCCTGTTTTTGCGCTGACGAGACCAGCATGAACACATCCGTGACCGACAAGCGCCGCCAGATCCTGGATGCCGCCCTTGCCCTGTGTGCCGAAGATGGCTTGCAGGGCGCCGCCACCGCCCGCATCGCCAAGGCAGCCGGGGTGGCCAATGGCACCCTGTTTCACCACTTTCCCAGCAAGGAGGTGCTGATCCAGAGCCTCTACCAGGACATCAAGCTGCGCCTTGGCGCCGCCATCACCGAGGCCGACGCCGCCCTGCCCCTCAAGGAGCAGGCATGCCACTACTGGAGCCAGGCGATGGCCTGGATGCAGGCCCACCCCCACGAGCTCAAGTTCGTGCTGGGCTTCTTTCACTCCCCCTTGCTGGCTCGTCCGCTGCGCAGCCAGATCCTGAGCGACACCCTGCGTTTTCTACCCCGCCTGCTGGCCCAGGGCCAGGCCAGCGGCGAATTGATGCAAGCTCCACCGGCCCTGATGCTGGAGGTATGCCAGGGCCAGTTCCTGGCCTGCGCCTCGCTGTTTGTCGACCAACCTGAACTGGGACGGGACGGCCACTGGCAAGCCAGCGCCTTCGCCCTGTTCTGGTCAGCCATCTCGGGAGTTCACGCCTATGCACAATAGACACCTTGATACCCTGGCGGCGCTGGGTCGTCGCCTGTGGATCAGCTGCCTGCTCTGGATCATCGGCCGCACCCTGTGCCGCGCCGCCCGCATCGACGAGGCGGTGCGCCAGGAGCTCGCCCCCCTGCCGGACGGGCTCACCATCCGGCTGGAGGTGAGCGGCATGACCCACGGCCTCACCATTCACAAGGCGGCCGGCCGCTGGCAGAGCGGCCCCGCGCCCGATACCGGCGGGCTGCATCCGCTGCGGGTGCGCTTCAAGCATCCCGCCATCGCCTTTCGCGCCCTCAGCTTTCGGCTCGGGGTCAATCAGGCGTTCAGCGAGAACCGTCTGCTGGTGGAGGGGGATCTCACCGTCGCCATGCACCTGGTGCGGGCCCTGGAGCAGCTGCAGGCGCTGATCCTGCCGGCCTTCATCGCCCGCCCCTTGCTGCGCCGCTATCCGAGCCCACGCCACAAGCTGAGCCGGGCCTGCCACATCTACCTGGGTCTGTTGACCGGCTGAACGAGAGGATGAGCACCATGAGTCGCTATTACGATTTTTTCTGTCCGGTCAAACTGATGGCGGGCGAGCAGGCGCTGGAGCAACTGGCCGGCGAGCTGGCGGGGTTGGGGGCGCGCAGGCCGCTGCTGCTCACCGACAAGGGGGTCAGCGGCACCGGTCTGGCCACCCTGCTGGCCGGGGTGCTGGCCGAAGGGGAGCTGCCGGTGGCCGCCATCTGGGACGAGATCCCGGCCGACTCCTCCACCGCCGTGGTGGAGCGGATTGCGGCCCGTCACCGGGAGCTCGGCTGTGACAGCCTGGTGGCGCTGGGCGGCGGCTCCGTCATCGACACCGCCAAGGCGGTCAACATTCTCGCCTCCATGGGGGGGACGCGGCTGCTGGATTACGCCGGCGCCGGCTGCCTGACCCGGCCGCTGCAACCGCTGGCAGTAGTGCCCACCACGGCGGGCACCGGCTCGGAAGTGACCCTGGTGGCGGTGATCAAGGACGAGGCGAGCGGGCGCAAGGTGCCCTTTACCTCCCCCTTCCTGCTGCCCCAGCTGGCGGTGCTGGATCCACGCCTCACCCAGGGGCTGCCGCTCAACATCACGGCTGCCACCGCCATGGATGCCATGACCCACGCCATCGAGGCCTTCATCGGCAATGCCAAGAACCCGGTCAGCGACGCCCTGGCCCTGATGGCGGTGGAGAAGATCGCCAATGCCCTGCCCCAGGTACTGAGCAACCCGCAGGACAAGCGGCTGCGACTGCAGCTGGCAGAAGGCTCCACCCTGGCGGGCATGGCCTTCTCCAACTCCATGGTGGGGCTGGTGCACGCCCTCGGCCACAGCCTGGGGGCCCGCTGCCACCTGCCCCACGGCCTGTGCATGAACCTCTTCCTGCCCACCGTGCTCGACTACAACCGGCCGGGCATCGATCCCGAGCTGGCCCGCCTGCTGCTGCCGCTGGTGGGGGCCGAGCGCTTTGCCGCAACCCCGGCCGCCGCGCGGGCCCAGGCCGCCATCGAGGCGCTGCAGGCGCTGCGCGATACCCTGTGGCAGGCGGTCAAGCTGCCGCGCACCCTGCGCGAGGCCGGCGTCACCGACAAGGCGCTGCTGCCCGAGATCCGCGATCTCGCCATCAACGACGGTGCCCTGCTCTACAACCGCAAGGATGCCAACCGCACCCAGCTGCTCGGCCTGCTTGAGCTCGCCTGGGAGTAATCAGACAGAAGCCCCGCATCGCGGGGCCTCCTGTTACCAGCTGATGGTAGCGCCAGCGCCGTAGTTGTCGCGCGCTTCGGGCGTCTTTTCGCGCCAGATGGACTCCTTGTTGCGGCGCACGGCCTCTTCCCGCTCCTGATTGCGTTCCCAGATGGGCTTCACCTCGTCCAGCGGCCGCTCGTGTTTCTTTCCCTGGTGATCCATCACCGAGCACTGTTTGTCGCCGCACTGATAGGCATAGGGTTCGACGGTACAACCCGCCGTGGCCAGACAGAGGCCAAACAGAGAAAGACGAAGAGAGGAAGGCAAGATCATGGGACACTCCTGTTTGCATCGGTCAACCAAGGGCGCCGAGTGTCAAACAGGAGGCAAATGGAATCAACCCTGCCAGCAGAGTTGATTGTTACAAGGTGTACATCGCGAAATGTATCAGCAAGCTGTTGATACGTAACATGTTAATCACGCGCTGACGCAGCGCTCTTACGCCTGCTCGTCGCTGAACACCCCGGTGGAGAGGTAGCGATCCCCCCGATCGCAGATGATGGCCACCACCACCCCCTGTTTGATCTCTGCCGCCACCCGCAAGGCGCCTGCAACGGCGCCCCCCGAGCTGACCCCGCAGCAGATCCCCTCCTCCCGCGCCAGCCGGCGCATCATGGCGAGTGCCTCCTGCTGGGTCACGTCCAGCACCCGATCGACCCGGGCAGGCTCGAAAATGGCCGGCAGATAGGCCGCAGGCCAGCGCCGGATCCCCGGGATCTGGCTCCCCTCGGCCGGTTGCAGGCCGATCACCTGCACCGCCGGGTTCTGCTCCTTGAGGTAGCGGGAGACCCCCATGATGGTGCCCGTGGTGCCCATGGCCGAGACGAAGTGAGTAACCGCCCCCTCGCTCTGGCGCCAGATCTCGGGGCCGGTGGAGAGGTAATGGGCATCCGGGTTGGCCGGGTTGTTGAACTGATCGAGTACCAGCCCCTCGCCCCGTGCCTGCATCGCCAGGGCGAGGTCGCGCGCGGCCTCCATGCCGCCATCCACCAGCACCAGCTCGGCGCCATAGGCCTGCATGGCATCGCGCCGCTCCTGGCTCATGGTATTTGGCATGATGAGCCGCATCCGGTAGCCCCGCGCCGCCGCCACCATGGCCAGCGCGATGCCGGTGTTGCCGGAGGTCGCCTCGATGAGCCGCGCCCCAGGCGCTAAGTGACCACTCGCCTCCGCGCACTTGATGAGGTTCAGCGCCGGCCTGTCCTTGACCGAGCCGGCCGGGTTGTTACCCTCCAGCTTGACCAGCAGGGTGACACCGGGGTGGGGATTGATGCGACGCAGCGCCAGCAGGGGGGTATTGCCGATCAACTCTTCCAGCGTGGCAAAAGCCATAATGGGATCCATCCTTCGTGAACTGTTCTATACCTTGGCTAGCGGGTATGTACCCGGCCGGGCTCGCAGTGTAAGCGACCCCGAACAGTTGGCAAAGGGGCGCCAACATGGTCAGATAACCCCATCCCCCGTACCGAGGAGCAAGCATGAGCGAGATCATTCATCAGGCCAACCAGCAGCAATTCATTGTGTGGTGGATGGCAAGGAGTCCAGGCTGCGTTACCGGCGGCTCGACGCCAAGACCATCGACGCCTACAGCACCTTCGTCCCGCCCGAGCTCAGGGTACAGGGGATCGCCGATCAGCTGGCGCGCACCTTCTACAGCTGGACCCAGGCAGAAGGGCTCACAATAGTGCCGAGCTGCAGCTACATCGACGTCTGGTTGCGCCGCAATGCCGGCTGACACCCAGACGCGCCACAGCACGCCAGCCTCGCACACTCGCCTGAGCGCCCAGGAAGCCAACCTGCAGGCGCAGACCGAAGCCCTGCTGCGGGCAGATGATCAGCGCATGGATTGCCTGCGGGCAGCCCGTGAACTGGCACTGCCCGACTGGGCGCTGGGGGCCGGTTTTATCCGCAACCTCATCTGGGATCACCTGCACCGCAAATCGGTGCCGACCGCCCTCAACGACATCGACCTTATCTATCTGGATAGCGCCGACCCGGATGGGTTGGCGGAGGCCGAACACGAAGCCTGGCTCGCCACCAGAATGCCGGGCCAGCAGTGGGAGGTGCGCAACCAGGCCCGCATGCATGTGCGCCAGCTGGTGCCCCCCTTCACCAGCTCGCTCTCGGCCCTCAGCCACTGGGTGGAGGTGCCCACCTGCATCGGAGTCCGGCTGCTGGCTGACGATTCATTCGAGTGGCTGGCCCCCTACGGCTTTGCCCCCAACTGGTCCCTGCAGGTGGATCCCAACCCGCGCTGCCGCCAGGAGCGCCGGGTCTTTACCGAGCGGGTCAAGGCCAAGGAGTGGCAACGGCTGTGGCCTGACCTGGTGGTGAACTGGCCATAACCTGATTGCAATGTTTCGATAACCTTGGGCACACTAAGGAAAAGCTGTTTGTAACTCAATGGGTTAAATAATGCGCGACTTCTTCTCACTCGAACGCTGGCTACCGGGCCTCGCCGCCCTGCTGCAATACCAGCGGGCCTGGCTGATGCCGGATATGCGCGCTGGATTGTCGGTGGCCGCCGTGGCCCTGCCCGTGGCCATCGCCTATGCGGAGCTGGCCGGCGTGGGGCCGCTGGTCGGCCTCTACTCCTGCATCCTGCCCATGCTGGTGTATGCCCTGTTCGGCACCTCCCGCCAGCTCATCGTCGGCCCGGACGCCGCCACCTGCGCGGTGATCGCCGCCGTGGTGACCCCGCTCGCCGCCGGGGATGCCACCCGCCACTGGCAGCTGGTGATGACCATGACCGCCATGACCGGCTTCTGGTGCCTCATCGCCAGCCGCTTCAAGCTGGGGGTGCTGGCGGACTTTCTCTCCCGCCCGATCCTGATGGGGCTGCTCAACGGGGTGGCCATCACCATCATGGTGGGCCAGCTCTCCAAGATCTTCGGCTTCACCTTCAGCGAACGCTACCTCATCGAGCGGATCGCTGGCGGCGCCAGCTACATCACCCAGACCCATCTACCCACCCTGGCCATGAGCCTGACCGCCCTGCTCACCCTGCTGCTGGCCAAGCGCTTCAAGCCGGCCTGGCCCTCCTCCATGGTGGCCATGGTGGTGACGGCGGGATTGGTGTGGGCGCTCGATCTCGGCCAGTTCGGCATCGCCACCCTGGGCGCCATCGGCTCGGGCCTGCCCGCCTTCCAGATGCCGGAGTTTCCCCCCGGTCTGATGCGGGAACTGGTGCTGCCGGCACTCAACCTGGCCATGGTGAGCTTCGTCTCCATGATGCTGACCGCCCGCAGCTTCGCCGCCAAGAACGGCTACGAGATCGATGCAGACAAGGAGTTTCGGGCCCTCGGCATGGCCAATCTGGCGGCGGCAGCCTCTCAGGGCTTTGCCATCAGCGGCGCGGATTCGCGCACCGCGGTCAACGACGCCAACGGCGGCAAGAGCCAGCTGGTCTCCATCATCGCCGCCGCCGTCATCGCCCTGGTCACCTTCTACCTGACGGCGCCGCTGCAATACATCCCCACCGCCGCCCTCGGCGTGGTACTGGTGATGGCGTCTTTGTCCCTCACCGACTTTCGCGGCCTGTGGGCCCTGCGCCACTCAGACAGCGCCGCCTTCTGGCTGGCGCTCATCACCTTCATCAGCGTGCTGGCCATGGGGGTCATTCCGGGCATCACCCTCGCGGTGCTGCTGGGGCTGTTCCAGTTCCTGCGCAACGTGATGCGCCCCACCGACCAGCTGCTCGGCATGGACGACGAAGGGGTCGTACGTACCCTGGGTGACAACGAGCAGGCCAAGGCCATTCCCGGCATCCTGGTCTATCGCTTCAACTCGCCGCTCACCTACTTCAACGCCCCTTACTTCAAACGGCGGGTACTGGCGCTGCTGGTACAGGATCCCCACAGCCCCAAATGCCTAGTGGTGGATGCGGTGGCCTGCTTCACCCATCAGGACATCAGCGTGATGAGCATGCTGGGGGAGCTGCACAAGGATCTGAAACGGCGCGGTATCCACATGGTGATGGCCGGTCGCCTCGGCCAGATGAGCCTGTGGCTCAAGCAGGCCGGGATCCGGGTTGGCGACGAGGGGATCATCCTCTGTCCCGACATGTACCAGGCGCTGCGGATGACCCGCTGCTACCGCGAGCCGGTGTTCAAGGATGACGAGGTGGTGGAGAGCACCACTGAAGCCATCCTCTCGCGCTGGCCTCAGGATGACGCCCTGCCCGATTCGGCGCGCCTCACCCTGCCAAGCGAACAGGAGGCGGGCGCCACCCCGGCCTGATCCAGTGCTGGCCCTGCCCATGGTGGCAGGGCCAACGCTCTCTTCCCCTGCTTGGTCACCACCGCGATTGCGCCTCGCACCCGCTTGGTGTTAAATGCCCGTCCAGATGGCGCTGACGAGGGCCATCCCCAGTATTTGGACACTCCATGCAAACTCAATCCCACGCAGGTCCGGGCACCCTCTTCTCCCTGACCTGGCCACTGTTTATCGATCTCGCCCTGCACTTTCTGACCGGGGCCCTCAACACCTTCATGGTGGGTCACGTCTCCTATCAGGGGGTAGCGGCGCTCGCGGTCGGCAACCAGGTGTTCGATCTCGCCATCACCTTGTTCAGCTTCGTCAGCATCGGCACCAGCGTGGTGATCACCCAGTATCTGGGGGCCGGTGACAAGGAGAAGGCCCGCGTCGTCATCCACACCGCCATCGGTTTCAATCTGCTGGTGGGGCTGGTGGCCGCCGTCGGCGTCATCGCCGGTGCCAGTACCATGCTGGCGCTGATGAACCTGCCCGCCAACCTGATGAGCGATGCCACCCTCTACCTGCAGATCATCGGCCTGTGCCTGCTGCCGGAAGCGGCGGCGCTCTGCCTGGCCGCCACCCTGCGCGCTCACGGCCACACCCGTCAGGCCATGTACGTGACCCTCATCGTCAACCTCATCACCTTCGTCGGCAACCTGCTGCTGCTCTACGGCTGGTTCGGCCTGCCCCAGCTCGGGGTGGCCGGGGTCGCCATCAGCACGGTGGCGGGTCGCATCGTCGGGGTGGTGCTGCTGATATGGTTGGTGGCGCGCAAGACCGGCATCCGGTTGCGCCTGCCGGAGATCGTCAAACCCAGCCGATTGATGCTGGGCAAGGTACTGCATATCGGCCTGCCGGCTGCCGGCGAGAACCTCTCCTGGATGCTGCAGTTCATGGTGGTGACCGCCTTCGTCGGCCTGCTCGGCGACAAGGCGCTGGCAACCCAGTCCTACTTCTTCCAGATCTGCCTGTTCATCCTGCTGTTCGGCCTCTCCATCGGACTTGGCAACGAGATCATCATCGGCCATCTGGCGGGTGCCCGCCGCTTCGAGCAGGCCTACCGCCAGTTGCTCAAAAGCCTGAAGCTGGGGCTCATCGTCACCGCCTTCATCGCCTTGCTGGCGGCTCTCAACGGCCGCACCATCATCAGCCTGTTCACCGATGACGCCGACATCATCACCCAGGTGGCGCAGCTGTTCTTGATAAGCCTCATTCTGGAACCCGGCCGAACCTTCAATCTGGTGGTGATCAACGCCCTGCGCGCCACCGGGGACGCCCGTTTCCCGCTCTACATGGCGCTCGTCTCCATGTGGGGGATTGCCGTTCCACTGGCCTATTTCCTTGGTATCATGCAGGGTTATGGACTGGTCGGTATCTGGTTGGCGCTCGCCTGCGACGAGTGGGTGCGCGGTCTGGCCATGTTCTGGCGCTGGCGCAGTCGTCGCTGGCAAAACAAAATTCTTGTTGAAACATAAGCGGAATCACAATGAAGAAGATAGGACTCTTGTTGGCGGCCATCCTGCTCAGCCCGCTCGCCATGGCGCAAACCGCCCCCGCCGCCCCCAAGGCACAGGCGGCCCAGACTTGGTACGTGGCCCCCATCGCCATCGATGAAACCAGTGAAGCGCAAAAAGCGCTGACCAAGGACTTCATGGCCCAGATGATCAAGACCATCAAGATCAACGAGTACCAGACCGGCAAGGCGGTGGGCAAGACCAAATCGCCCAAGTGGCTGATCCGCACCAAGCTGATGCCCGCAAGCCAAGAACCGCTGGTCGGCAAGAAGCACCCGCAGGGTCTCACCTACGGCAAGGGCATCCCCACCCAGGAGATCGTCGGCGAGCTCATCATGAACGGCACCCTGGTGGCCCATGTGGGTCAGGGCTGGCGCGAGCCCATCGTCCCGGGTACCCCAGTGGCCGAGAAGATCACCATCGCCAACTATCAGTACGCCATCGGCAATGAAGCCAAGGCCGCGGATCTGGAAGAGCTGGCGGCGCAGATCGGCTTCGAGGTGGGCAAGGTGATCGCCCGCGATGGCAAGCCGCTGCCCGAGAAGAAAAAGAAAAAAGAGTAAACGCCACACCTGTTACCAAGAAGGGGCCCTGCGCCCCTTTTGCTGCCCGCCTGGCAGCCACAAGCTGTCATCCGGCCGTCACAATTGTGATCCATCCGGCACTTTTCAGACTCTCTGCTTACCGATAAAAGTCTTATCAGCTTGTGATTCAAACAGTTAAAAATCGCCCGTCGAATACAGCAAATCATTGGTCCCGAATTGGAGCCGGATCACATTTATCTCGCGGGGGACGCGGTAGTTTGGTCTTGCAGGCACAATCAAACGAAACCAAGGAGGCCGCATTACATGTTCCCAGAGTACAGAGAGCTCATCTCGCAACTGAAGAGCAGTGATGTCCATTTCCAAAAGAAGTTTGACTTGCACAACGACCTGGATGTGGAGATTAGAAAGTTGGAAAAGCATCACGCCAGCGACTACAGCTCCGAGGTGAAGGATCTGAAAAAACAGAAACTTAAACTGAAAGAGGAGATCTACGACATCCTCAAACAACATCCACAATAGACGCCTCGACGAATACCTGGATAAGCAACTTATCCTGCCAGCCCGGCCCGACGCCGGGCTTTTTTATTGGCAGCTAACGACAACGCTAAACAAGCCATATCAGGCGGCACTCTCGCCGCTGCTGGCCGTGATAACTATCTGCTGCCTACCGCCAACAAAGTCCGCACCAGTGGCAGCCCGAGCCAACCCGCCCCCAGAATACCGATCGTCCCGGCGAAATGTTGCTCTGTCATCGTCCCTTCTCCTGCTTGACACTATTTGCCCCGCAGCTTACCTGCCTTGGAATAAAAAGAAAGCCTTGGCCTGCAGATAGATAAATGCCGGCAAGGTGAAAGTATTTTGTTTTTTATTCATCGCGATCCCATCCAGCTTTTCCGTCACAATGGCTACATCCCGCCCAATAACTATTTCCCATGTCTCCTGTATTGAGTTCATTGCACCATTGGCAGTACTCAACCTGCTCTTGCGTCAGGAAACAACTAGTGCAGATATACTCGTCTGATTCTGTTCTCACCACTGTATGATAACCATCACAGTTACTACAATTACCTAGATCCCACGATGAATCACCCTCTTTAATCGCTACATATGCAGAACCCTCATCCATCAACATCTCAGCCAAGTTCTCTGGTTCAAAACTTTCACCACAACAACTACAATTACCAAATCCTTCATTTATAAAAATCACTTCACTGTAACAAGAAGGACATGAGACCTTTAGCACATTATCAGTCAGACCACATACAAAACAATTTGCCTCATATATTTCATTCAGCTCCACCTGATGATTTTGAGCTTCAAAGCCACAGGATGGACAAACTGAATACAGTTCACCATTTTGTTTTCTTTTTTCTATATCAGGCTTAATTTGATCATAAACAATCTGTAGAAATGTATGTAACGAACGTAGTTTTTTGTCTACTTCTAATAGAGGGTCTCTCCATTTACAAAAAACATCATTCCAGCGGTTAGTTAATATGTTGTGGAGGTAATACCATGCAGTCAGCTGTTGTTTAACAATGCTTCTTATTTGCTCGCTATTTTCCGTAGCCGAGTGCGCTTCATGGTAAAAATGTACAACTTTGTTTCTGTGCCTTGTTATTTCTTTAAATGATTTAAACTCTGGCTTCGTCAGTCCACTCCTCACAATCTTTTCAAGTCTATCGACTGCATCATCAAGTGAAACTGATTGAAAGTTGCCAGATATAAATTTATCCCAGTTGGGTTCCTGTCTATTAGAAACAACCAAGGACCAATCTTCTTTCATTAATCTAGCTTTCAGGAACAATTCAACAGCTGCATGGAAGTTAATAACTGAAAACTTAGGATGAACATTCAATTCCACGACAGCTTTATTTAGAAAGTCGAAAGCATTATCTACCAACCGTCTAAACATTTCATTATTTTCCATTTGTCATCCTATCGCTAAATTTAACTTCAGGTTGCTCTATAACTCTCATCATCACCAACACCGAAGAATAATCTACCACTATATAATAGGCAATGACATCCAGATGCCATAAACAATAAATTTGCCTCACGCTAACGCTTTACTTAAATGTGTGTTTTTTAAAAATACTTTTTAAACGGATGGAACAATTTCCTTTCCCTTTAAATAATCAGAGTTTCTCTCATGATAAAGCGGGCCAATGGCCCGCTTTATCATACCTATTTCGCCCCATCATCACACCGGCGGATGGAACTGGCTGGCTTCGCGAGTGGCCATCTCCTCGTAGGTGGCCCACTTCTGCCAAGCCACTTTTTGCGCTACCTGCATCAGCCGCTCAGCCTCCTGTGGATGGCTCTGGGCCAGCACCCGATAACGGGTCTCCTCCTGGCGATATTCAGCGAGCGGAATGGAGGGACGCAGGCTGTCGAGGCTGAAGGGGTTCTGCCCCGCACTGCGCAGTACCGGGTTGTAGCGCATCAGCGGCCAGTGACCGGAGGCCACGGCCCGTTTTTGCTGGGTCAGGCCAAACTCCATGTCGATGCCGTGGGCGATGCAGTGGCTGTAGGCGATGATAAGCGACGGGCCCGGATAGGCCTCGGCCTCACGCAAGGCTTGCAGCGCCTGCTGCGGGTTGGCACCAAAGGCGATGCGGGCAACATAGACGTTGCCGTAGGAGATGGCTTGCAGCGCCACATCCTTCTTGGCCAGCGTCTTGCCTCCCGCCGCAAACTTGGCAACGGCGCCGAGCGGGGTCGATTTCGACATCTGGCCGCCGGTGTTGGAGTAGACCTCGGTATCCATCACCAGCACGTTCACATCACGGCCGGAGGCGAGCACGTGATCGAGCCCCGCCGAGCCGATGTCATAGGCCCAGCCATCGCCGCCGATGATCCAGACCGAGCGGCGCACCAGCTGATCGATAAGCGACAGCAGCTCGCGGGCCTTGCCGGATTTCACCTCTTCCAACCGTTCCCGCACTTGCGCCACCCGGGTACGCTGGGCGCGGATCTCCGATTCCAGCCGCTGCGGGGCGCTGACAAGTGTCTCCACCAGCTCGACCCCGATCTCCCCCTTCATCGCCTGCAAGGCTGCCACCGCCTGACCGTGGTGCTGATCGGCGGTGAGGCGAAAACCAAAGCCAAACTCGGCGTTGTCCTCGAACAGGGAGTTCGACCAGGCCGGCCCCTTCCCTTCGCCGTTCTTGGCCCACGGCGTGGTCGGCAGGTTGCCGCCGTAGATGGAGGAGCAACCGGTGGCGTTGGCCACCAGCATGCGGTCACCAAACAGCTGGGTCAGCAGCTTGAGATAGGGGGTCTCGCCACAGCCGGCGCAAGCGCCGGAGAACTCGAACAGGGGTTCGAGGAACTGGGTGCCACGCACGGTGGAGAAGTCCACCCGCTCGCGAGCAGGCCAGGGCAGGCTCTCGAACCAGCGCAGCGCCTGTTTCTGACCAGCCAGATGGGGGGCCTTGTCCCTCATGGCGATGGCTCGCTCGCCTTCATGGCTTTCTCCTTCTGCACTCTCGCCTTGATGACGGGCATCCGCTCCGACCCGCACCGGACAGGCCTGCACGCACTGACCGCAGCCGGTGCAATCCTCCGGGTAGAGCTGCAAGGTGTAGCGGCTGTCGGGGAAACCCTTGGCGGTGACGGGTACCGACTGCGCCGCCTCGGGGGCGGTTGCCAGCCAGTCCTGATGGTAGAACTTGGCCCGCAGCGCCGCGTGGGGGCAGACAAAGACGCAGTTGCCGCACTGGATGCAGATATCGGAGTGCCAAATCGGGATCTCGCGGGCGATATCCCGCTTCTCGAAGCGGCTGGTGGCGGTGGGGTAAGTGCCATCCACCGGCAGCATGGAGACGGGGATCAGATCGCCGCGCCCCGCCAGCATCTCGCCAGTGACCCGCTGGACAAACTCGCTGCCGCCCGGTGCCAGCGGCAGCGGATAGTCGCTGATCTGCTCCTCACCGGCCGGGATGGCCACCCGGTGCAGATGAGCCAGGGTGTCATCCACCGCCGCGAAGTTGCGCTCGACCACTTCGGGCCCCTTGCGGGCATAGCTCTTCTCGATGCTCTCCTTGATCAGCGCAATCGCCTCATCCCGCGGCAAGATGCCAGCCAGGGCGAAGAAACAGGTCTGCATGATGGTGTTGATGCGATTACCCATGCCGTTGCGCTCGGCCACCCGATCCCCATCGATGCAGTAGAGGCGGATATCGAGGGCGCGGATGCGGGCACGCAGCCGCTCGGGCAGCTCGGCCCAGACCCGGTCGGGCTCATGGGGGGCATTGAGCAGCAGGGTCGCCCCTTCCGCGGCGTGTTCCAGCAGATCAACCGACTCGACAAAACCCCACTGGTGGCAGCCGATAAAGCTCGCCTGCTCGATAAGCCAGGGGGCGTCGATGGGCTCGGGGCCAAAGCGCAGGTGGGAGACGGTGCGCGAGCCCGACTTCTTGGAGTCGTAGACGAAGTAGCCCTGGGCGTGGAAGCCCTCCAGCTCGCCGATGATCTTGATGCTGTTCTTGTTGGCGCCGACTGTGCCGTCGGCACCAAGGCCGAAGAAGAGCGCCCGCACCCGGCTGGCAGGTTCCAGATCGCCGATGGGGTGCCAAGCCAGACTGAGGCCCGACACATCATCCACTATCCCCACGGTAAAGCGGGGGCGCGGCGCATCGGATGCCAGCTCCTCGAATACCGCCGCGCACATGGCGGGGGTGAACTCTTTGGAAGAGAGGCCATAGCGGCCGCCACTGAGCCACGGCAGCCGCTTGATAAGGCCGCGCTGCAAGCCGTCGATGAGGGCGCTCTGCACATCCAGCAACAGCGGCTCGCCACCGGCGCCCGGCTCCTTGGTGCGATCCAGCACCGCCATGCGCCGCACGCTCTCGGGCAGGGCATCGAGCAGCGCCTGTACCGGGAAGGGACGATAGAGACGAATGACCAGCACCCCGGTCTTGCGATCCTGCCGGTTGAGCCAATCCACCGTCGTGCGGGCGGTGGCGGCCCCCGAGCCCATCAGCACGATGACATCGGTGGCATCGGGCGCGCCGTGATACTCCACCAGCCGGTAGTGGCGGCCAGTCAGCTCGCCGAGGCTCTCCATGCACTGCTGCACCCGCGCCGGCACCGCCTCGTAGAAGGGGTTGACGCTCTCGCGGGACTGGAAATAGGTATCCGGGTTCTGGGCTGTGCCGCGCATCACCGGATGATCCGGGTTGAGGGCCCGCGAACGGTGGGCGCGCACCCAGTCGTTGTCGATCAGCGCCCGGATCTCATCTTTATGCAGCGCGGTGATCTTGTTCACCTCGTGGGAGGTGCGAAAGCCATCGAAGAAGTGGATGAAAGGCACCCGGCACTGCAGGGTGACACTGTGAGCGACCAAGGCCAGGTCCTGCGCCTCCTGCACCGAGCCGGAGGCGAGCATGGCAAAGCCGGTGCTGCGCGCTGCCATCACATCCTGATGGTCGCCAAAAATCGACAGCCCCTGCGCCGCCAAGGATCGGGCCGCCACATGGAAGACCGCCGAGGTGAGCTCGCCGGCGATCTTGTACATGTTGGGCAGCATCAGCATCAGCCCCTGACTGGCGGTGAAGGTGGTGGCGAGCGCCCCCGCCTGCAGGGCGCCGTGCACCGTGCCGGCCGCCCCCCTTCACTCTGCATCTCCACCACCGTGGGGATGTTGCCCCACAGGTTGGTCTGCCCCTCCGCCGCCCAGGCGTCGGCCAGTTCGGCCATGGTCGAGCTCGGGGTGATGGGGTAGATGGCACACACTTCGCTCAGCTGGTATGCCACCCGGGCCGCGGCTTCGTTGCCGTCAACCATGATCAGTTCATGTTTCATTGGGACTCCTCCGGTTGGCGCAGCTCGATAGCGTGACAAGGGCACTGGTCATGACAAGCACCGCAGCCGGTGCAGCGCTCGGCATCTACCTGATACCCCAGACCAGGCCCCAGCTTGGCGATGGCCTGCTCGGGGCAGCTGCCGTAACAGCCGTCGCACTCGAAGCAGTTGCCACAGGAGTAGCAGCGTGCCGCCTCGTAACGGGCGGCCACCTCATCCAGCCCGCCGATGATCTCGCCAAAGTCGTCCCGCGCCGAGGGCGGTTTGACCGGCTGGCTGCTGGCCGGGGCATGGGTCTGGAACCAGAGTTGCAACTGCTCCGGCCCCACCAGCGGCTTCCCTGCCTGTAAATGGGAGAGCGGCTTGTGATAGAGGCGACCGCGCAACCAGGCATCCATATGGCGCGCCGCCTTCTTGCCGTGGCCGGTGGCGATGGTGACGGTGCGCTCGGAGGGCACCATGTCACCGCCGGCAAACAGACCCGGCACGTCCGTCATCAGGTTCTCGCCAACCTGCACCACCCCCTCCTTGTTGACCCGCACGCCGGGAATGCTCTCCAGCACGCTCAAGTCCACCTCCTGACCCAGCGCCAGAATAAGGGAGTCCGCTTCGAGGGTTTCAAACTGGCCGGTGGGCACCGGCTTGCCCTCGGCATCCAGCGCCATCACCTCCACTTCAATATTGGTACTGTCGAGCTGGCGGATGGTGCGCAGCCAGTTGATCTTGATCCCCTCCTCCTCGGCCTCGTCGGCCTCGAAGGCGTGGGCCGGCATATGATCGCGGTCGCGGCGGTAGATGATCATCGCCTCCTCTACCCCGAGGCGACGGGCGGTACGGGCCGCGTCCATGGCGGTGTTGCCGCCGCCGTAGATGGCCACCCGCCGCCCCAGTTTGGGCGGCGGCAAGCCTTTTTCCTCCGCCAGACTGGCCTGCTCGAGGAAACTCACCGCATCGAGGATCTTGCCCGCCTCCCGGGCCGGAATGTCGACCCGCTTGGCCAGATGGGCGCCGATGGCCATGAAGACGGCGTCAAAGCCACCCTCGTCGCGCACTTTGAGCACATCTTCCACCTTGTGGTTGAGAGTCAGCGTCACCCCGGCAGCGACGATGCGGGCCACCTCCCGATCCAGCACATCGCGAGGCAGACGGTAAGCGGGAATACCGAAGCGCAGCATGCCGCCGGCGAGCGGGCCCGCTTCGCGGATCTCCACCTGATGGCCGAGCCGGTTGAGGTGCCAGGCGCAGGAGAGGCCGGAGGGACCGGCACCGATCACCAGCACCTTCTTGCCGCTGGCGGGTGCGGGGGGCGCAGGCTGCCAACCTTTGGCCAGCGCTTCGTCACCGAGGAAGCGCTCGATGGCGTGGATGGAGACGGCATCATCCACCTGGGCACGGTTGCAAGCCGTTTCGCAGGGGTGATAACAGACCCGCCCGTGGACTGCAGGCAGGGGATTTTCTTCGATCAGTCGTTGCCAGGCCGCTTCAAAGCGGCCCGCTTCGGCCAGGGCAAGCCAGGCCTGGATGTTCTCGCCAGCCGGGCAGGCATGGTTGCAAGGTGGCAGGGCCGGCCGCCAAACGGGTAGCCGAGTACGGACCGGGCCTGTTCCCGTTTTCTGGGAGAGATCCGGCTGTGGGGTCATATCCAGTTGTTTGCTCATACATTGCTTTCTTCTTTTTGTGTGACAGGCCCCATCCGATGGCGCTTGATACCGTTTTGCCTGGGCAGACGGTGGCCGGAGGGGGAAGAAGCGAAAGCGTTAGAAACTGGAAGCTGACTCGATAATGGACTGATTTGTGTACCGAATGACGGATCAGGATCAAAAAATGTTGCACTTTATGAGGTATGGAGTGCACAACGTGACCCGTGTAACATCTTGCCCATCTGCTGGAGTCACCGATCGGGCTCGCGCCCCGCAAGCAACGCCACGCCGTTCTCCGGCCCCGTGAGCCGGGCGCATCAGGCCGTCCTCCTGCAACGATTGCTGCACGGAACAGCTCCCGTTATCTTGTCTCCTGCACTGGAACCACCACAGCACAAGGACCCGGCCATGCCCAAGCTCGCCAGCATTCATCTCTACCCCATCAAGTCGACGGCAGGCATGCCACTGACCCGCGCCCTGGTCACCGAAGAGGGGCTGCAAGGGGATCGCCGCTACATGGTGGTCAAGCCGGACGGCAGCTTCATCACCGCCCGCACCCATCCCCAGTTGCAGCAGGTAGTGGCCACCCCCATCGAGGGCGGTCTGCAGCTGCGCTATCCGGGCCTTGACCCTCTCATCCTGCAAGAGCGGGATTTTTCCCGCACGCCCCGGGCCACCGGGGTCTGGAGCGACAGCTTCAGCGCCCTGCAGACCCAGCCCCAGGCCGATCAGTGGCTGAGCCAGGTGGCGGCGGAGCCGGTTCAGCTGCTCTGGCTCGGTGAAGAGTCCGCCCGCTTTCGGGAGAAGACCGGCACCCGAGTCAGCTTTGCCGACGGCTATCCGCTGCTGCTGATAAGCCAGGCCTCGCTTGAGGATCTCAACCTGAGATCCGACGCGCTGCACCAGATGAGCCAGTTTCGCACCAACCTGGTGGCGAGCGGCACCCTCCCCTTCGAGGAGGACGGCTGGAAGCGGATCCGCATCGGCGAGGTGGAGTTTCGGGTCGCCAAGCCCTGCAGCCGCTGTATCATGACCACGGTGGAGCCGGGTACGGATCGCTTCAATGCCCTCAAGGAGCCGCTGGCTACCCTCACCCGCTACCGGCGCGGCGAGGATGGCGAGGTCTACTTCGGCCAGAACCTGGTGGCCCTCAACGAGGGCTGGATTGAGGCGGGCAGCGAGATCGAGGTGCTGGAGCGCGCCCGTCCCCCCGTCTACCCCAACGCGGCCCCGAAAAAACGGGAGCTGGTGTGCGTGGCCCGCGAGCCGCTGGCGCGGGATCTGGAGACCTTCTGGTTCGAAGCGGCCGATGGCGAGCCCCTGCCCGACTATCTGCCTGGCCAGCATCTGCCCATCAGCCTGGACATTGGCCTGGGTCTGCGGCGCGAGCGCCTGCAGCGCCGCTATACCCTGAGCTCAACGCCAGAGCGGCCCGAACGTTACAGCATCAGCGTCAAGAAGGTGGGGGGCGGTCGCATCTCCCACTGGCTGCACCAGCAGTTGCAACCCGGTGACCGGTTGCTGGCCGCAGCGCCAGCCGGCGAGTTTCACCTTGGTGCCGGGCGCTCCCTGCTGCTGCTCTCGGCAGGCTCGGGGGTCACTCCCATGCTCTCCATTGCCCGCACTCTGGCCTTGCGCGGGGAGCTCGGCGACGTGCACTTCATGCACCTGTGCCGCAGCGAGGCGGACATTCCCGCCGCCAGCGAACTGCACGCCCTGGCGCAGCAGGGGATGGCCCTCACCCTGATCCTGAGCCAGCCCGATTCGCACTGGCAGGGGCTCAAGGGACGACTCGGCGATGAGCACCTCAAGCAGGTCAAGCAGCTCACCGAACGGGAGGTGTTTATCTGCGGCCCCCACGGCTTTATGGCCGATGCGGCCGCCAGACTGGCCGCCCTTGGCGTGCCTGCCGAGCGCATCCGCCAGGAGAGCTTTGGCGGCGCCATCCTCTCTGTGGCTCGCCCCCACCAGGCGGTGCAACTGCGCATCGGCAAGCAGAGTTTTGCCGGCAACAATCAGGGCACCGTGCTGGATCAGGCCCACAAGCAGGGGGTGGATCTGCCCTGGAGCTGCCGCGCCGGCATCTGCGGCAGCTGCAAGCAGACCCTGCTCGAGGGGGAGGTGGATCACCCCGATGCCCCGGCCATCACCGCCGCCGAACGTGCCGAGGGCAAGATCCTCACATGCTGCGCCGTGCCACTCACCGACCTTGTCATCAAATAAGATGATCGAGTCTTGAAAAGGCCGGCCGGGCTACTTGCCCGACCGGTCTTCACGTCCCGTCAGCGGCCCGTTTTTTCTTTCTCGCCCCTTTTCGTCCCCCCGGCGCAACCTTGCCGGGCCCCGCTCCTATACTCACAGCAACAACAACAAAACCCCTCCGACGTAGCGGCCTTTGCCGTCTGACCAAGGGGGTTATCTGGTGAGAATAAGGACGCTCAAACCATGGAACAGAACAGACCCGCCTTTCAGCTCAACCTGCTGCTCTCCGTCATTACCCTGATCCTGCTGTCGCTGGTATTTTTTGCCTACAGCTGGTCAGAAAAGAAGGTGGAGCAGAGCTATCAACAGCGCTATCAATCCTATCTGCTGGCCGATGAACTGCGACAATCCTCTGACGATCTGACCCGTCTCGGCCGTACCTACGTGATCACCAAGGATCCGGCCTACGAACAGCAGTACATGCGGATCCTGGCCATTCGCAACGGGGAGCAGAACCGGCCGCAGGGCTACAACCGCATCTACTGGGACTTCGTCGCCGCCAACGGCCAGAACCCGCGGCCCGACAGCCAGGTACGCCGTGGCCTCATCGACCTGATGAAGGACACCGGTTTTACCGAGGACGAGCTGGCCAAGCTCAACGAGGCCAAGAACAACTCGGATGCCCTGGTCAACACCGAGGTGGCCGCCTTCAAGCTGGTACAACAGACGGACGGCGATCTGGCCGCCAACCAGCAAAAGGCCATCGCCATGATGCATGACAAGGCCTATCACCAGAACAAGGGACGCATCATGTCCCCCATCGACGACTTCTACGCCATGATGGAACACCGCACCCAGCAGGCGGTGGACGATGCCACCAGCCAGTCCGCCATGCTGCGCTACCTGTTCATCGCGCTGGGCCTGGTGTTGATGTTCTTCCTCTGGCGCACTTACAAGGCACTGCTCGATCTGGTCGGTACCTCGGTCAGCCAGCTCAGAAGCGATCTCAACCGCCTGGCCGAGGGAGACTTTTCCCAGCCGATCAAGGTGCCGGCCGGTGCCAAGGAGAGCCTGATCGGCCTGCTCGCCACCATGCAGGGCACCCTCAAGGGGATCATCGCCCAGGTCTCCCACTCCAGCGAGGAGCTCTCCGGCTCGGCCGACAGCATCGCCCAGATAGCGGAGCAGACCGCCCAGTTCGCCACCTCCCAGCAGACCAGCACCCAGACCATGGCGGCTGCCATCGAGGAGCTGGTGGTGAGCATCAGCCACCTCTCTGACAACGCCACCCACGCCGACGAGCTGAGCAAGGTCTCCGCCAACACCCTGGAAGAGGGCTCAGGGGTCATCAAGCAGACCCTCGACAGCATCCAGAGCATCTCGGATACCGTCTCCAACGCCGCCAGCAGCATCGCGGATCTCAACAGCCACACCCAGCAGATCTCGGAGATCATCGAGGTGATCCGCGGCATCGCCGATCAGACCAACCTGCTGGCACTCAACGCCGCCATCGAGGCAGCCCGGGCCGGCGAACAAGGGCGCGGCTTTGCGGTGGTGGCCGACGAGGTGCGCAACCTCGCCAGCCGCTCGGCCGCCTCCACCCAGCAGATCACCGGCATGATCGGCAAAATCCAGAGCGGGGCGGATGCCTCCATCCGCAGCATGGAGAACACGGTCAACAACGTCTCCCGCGGGGTAAGTCTGGCCAGCCAGACCGGCGAGGCCATCGCCAGCATCCAGAACCACGCCTCCAACCTGACCGGCCTGATGGGGGAGATCAGCCACACCCTGCGCGAGCAGTCCACCGCCGCCAACGAGGTGGTCTCCACCGTCGGCAACATCACCTCCCTCTCCGAGCAGTCGGGGGACGCTGCCCGCCATGTCTCGCAGGAGGCGGCCAAGCTCAAGCAGCTGTCACGGCTGCTGCGCCAGGAGATGGCCCACTTCAAGCTGTAGCCTGCGCGCACAAAACAAAACGGCTGCCCGAAGGCAGCCGTTTTCATTGGCACGGTACGCTTAACCGCGCAGGGCGGCGATGCGCTGCTCGATGGGCGGGTGGCTCATGAACAGCTCGCTCATGGAGCGCTTGCCGTTGATGCCGAACGCCATCATGGAGCCTTCCAGTTGCGGCTCTGCACCGCGGGAGAGGCGCTGCAGCGCGGCGATCATCTTGTCGCGACCGGCCAGCTTGGCGGCACCGGCGTCGGCGCGGAATTCACGCTGACGGCTGAACCACATGACAATTATGGAGGCCAGCACGCCGAACAGCATCTCCAGCACGAACACGGTGATCATGTAGGCAAAACCACCGGTGCTGCTGCTCTCCTCGTCGTTGTTGGAGCTGAAGAAGTTGCTGATGACGCCGGCCACGATGCGGGCGAAGAACATCACGAAGGTGTTCACCACCCCCTGGATCAGGGTCAGGGTCACCATGTCGCCGTTGGCCACGTGGCTCACCTCGTGGGCCAGCACGGCTTCCGCCTCGTCACGGCTCATGCTGTAGAGCAGACCGGACGACACGGCGACCAGCGAGTCGTCACGGCGGGCGCCGGTGGCGAAGGCGTTCATCTCGGGGGAGTCGTAGATCCCCACTTCCGGCATCTTGATGCCTGCTTCACGGGCCTGACGGGCCACGGTACTGACCAGCCAGTGCTCGGTCTCGTTACGGGGTTGCTCGATGACCTGGACGCCATAGCTGCGCTTGGCCATCCACTTGGACATCAGCAAGGAGATAAAGGAACCCCCAAAACCGAACACGGCGCAGAACACCAACAGACCGGAAATGCTGGACTTGTTGATCCCCAGAACCGAGAACAGGATATTGAGTACCACCCCCAGCACCAGCATGACGGCCAGGTTGGTCACCAGGAATAGCATAATTCGCTTCATATTGACTCCTTGTGAGATATGGACGCGTGGCCCGTCACCAGTTCGCTGCCGGTCGGACCACACCTGTCACGCATAATAGACAGTTTCTATGAATGTTCGCTGAATGTCGGATTCAGAGCAGGGGCGAAATATCGAGTCGCCCGCGCAGATCAGCCTCGAGCGGATTGTTTACAAAGGGTATTTCACCCAAAAACGGAGCCGGCAGCAAGCCCCGCAGGGTGTCCAGGTTTTCCTGATAGTGGCTCATGGAGCCGTGTAGCCGGTTGATGACCCAGCCCGCCACCGGCAGGTTGTTGTTGCGAATGGCGGCGAAGGTGAGCAGGGCATGGTTGAGACAGCCCAGTTTGGCCCCCACCACCATGATGACCGGCATGTTCTCCTGCTTGACCCAGTCCGACAGCAGATGTTTGCGATCCAGCGGCAGGAACCAGCCCCCTGCCCCCTCCACCACCACCAGCTCGGCTCCCGCCTGTTCAATCTGGCGCAGCCCGTCGGACAGCCCCTTCAGGGTAATGGCATCGCGCGCTTCGCTGGCGGCGATATGGGGCGCGATGGGCGGCTCGTAGGCGTAGGGATTGACCAGATCGTAGGGCAGCGGCAGGCTCGCCGCCTCCTGCAGCAACACGGCGTCAAGATTGCGCAGCCCCTCCGGGGTGCGGGCACAGCCGGCGGAGATGGGTTTGTAACCGGCGCAGCGCAGACCGTGCGCGGCGAACTCCAGCAACAGGGTGCGGGCGACCAGAGTCTTGCCCACATCGGTATCGGTGCCGGTGACGAAGAAGGATTTAACCATGATGACTCCTCAATACGGGGCCGCTGCCCGGGCTCGCAATGGCGGGCAGCGGCTTCTCAATTCTCTCGGCCCATGAGATCGGTTAGCGGCGGATCAGCTGGCCGAGGCACACCTGATAACTGGCGGCCAGCAGGCCATCCGGTTGGCGATGGGCTTCATAGGCCTGGCTCAGGCGCTGCAGACGCTGGCGACTGCTCAGTCCGGTATGACGCTCGTCATTGACCTGGCTGGCACCGATCCCCTTGAGATCGCGCAGCAAGCCGTTGAGCTCGGGGTAGCCGAGCGACCAGGTCAGATTCTCCAACGTCGGGGCGGCAAAACCGCCGGCGGCGATGGCATGCTGCAATTGTGGCAGGCTGAGGAAGCGATTGACATGATCACACTCGTCAACCGTGCGCCAGGCCTCACGCAATTGCCAAAGCGACTCGGCCAGCAGGGTCGAGAACAGCAGCCGGCCGCCGGGTTTGAGCACCCGGTGCAGCTCGGCGAAGGCCTGGGCCGGTCGCTCGCACCACTGCAGTGCCAGGCTGGAGAAGACCCAGTCAAACGTCTCGTCGGCAAAGGGGAGCTGCTCGGCATCACCGCACAGCAGACGGGCGCCGCTGCCGCGAAGGGCGGCCTGCGCCAGCATGCCGGGAGCCAGATCCAGCCCGGTCAGCTCGCTGCAGCGCCCGGCCAAAGCTGGCAGAAAGAAACCGGTGCCGCAGCCCAGATCCAGCCCGCTCACGGTCAGATCTGTGCCAACCTGCCTGTCCGGCATCCGCTCAAGCAGCGCCAGCCCCACCTCCTGCTGGAAGCGGGCGTGGGCGTCGTAGTGGCGGGCCGCCGCCCCGAAGCGGCGGGCGAGCTGCGCCTTGTCCACCGACTGGAAACGCTCATGCACCATGGGCGCCCCCTCTCTCGTCAGTGGATGGGCGGGGTCCCAGGGCCTCGAGCAGGCGATCCACATCCTGTTCGCGGTGAGCCGCGCTCAGAGTAATACGCAGCCGCGCCGTGCCGACCGGCACCGTGGGCGGGCGGATGGCACCAGCCCAGACACCGCACTTCCGCAGACGCTCGGCCAGTTGCAGGGCAGAGACGCTCTCCCCCACCAGCAGCGGCTGGATGGGGGTATCGCTTGCCCCAAGCCGCCAGCCTAGCGCCTGCGCCCCCTGCCGGAACCGGGCGACAAGGCGAGCCAGGTGGGCACGGGCTTCGTCGGCTACGCGTACCAGCTCGATGCTCTGGCGCACGGCGCACGCCTGCGCGGCGGGCATATGGGTGCTGTAGACATAGTGGCGGGCAAAATTGACCAGGTACTCCACCAGCTCGCGACTGCCGCCCACAAAGGCGCCGGCCACCCCGAGCGCCTTGCCGAAGGTCCCCATCTGGATGTGTACGCTGGCAGGAGCACCCCCCTGCGCCGCCAGGGTGCCCCGCCCTTGTGGCCCCAGCACGCCGAGGCCGTGGGCATCGTCGATCATCAGCCAGTTGCCGCTTTGGGCAGCCAGGGCGGCGAGCTCGCGCCAGGGGCCCTGATCCCCATCCATGCTGAACACCCCCTCCGAGACGATCAAGCCGCGGCTTGGCTCAAGCTGCCGCTCAAGAGCCGTCATGTCGTTGTGGCTGAAGCGCTTCATCTTGCAGGGCAACTGGCTGCCCATCTCCTGCAGGGAGGCGTGGTTGAGTTTGTCCTGCCACAGCAGGTGATCCTTGCCAAGCAGCGCCTTGAGCACCGCCTGATTGGCCGAGAAACCGCAGTTGAACAGCAGCACTGCCTCCACCCCCAACCAGTCAACAAGCGTCTCTTCCAGCTGTTGGTGGGCACGACTGTAGCCAGTCACCAGCGGCGAGGCGCCGGCGCCCGCACCATGACGGTCAATCCCCTCCTGAAAAGCAGTCTTGATGGCGGGGTGACCGGCAAGCCCCAGATAGTCGTTGGCGGAAAAGTTGAGGTAATCGCACCCGGCCACCCTGAGCCATCCGCCACTCGCCCCGTCGGTCGCGACGCGGCTGCGCAGCAGACCCGCCAGCTCGCGCTCGGCCAGCGCCATGCCCAACCCAAAGGGGCCCGTTACTGCAGGGCCGTTCATGACTGCGCGGCTCCAGCTCGGGGGCGGGTGGCGTCATAAAAGAGATCGCTTGGTTCGCTCTGACGGCTCACCTCGGCCAGCAGCGCCTCTTCTTGGACCTGATCCGGCTTCTGGGCCCGCTGGGCAGGACGAATGCCGAGCCGCTTGAACAGCTGCATATCGCTGTTTTCGTCCGGGTTGGGGGTGGTCAGCAGCTTGCAGCCATAGAAGATGGAGTTGGCCCCAGCCATAAAGCACATGGCCTGCATCTGCTCGTTCATCTTCTCCCGCCCGGCGGAGAGGCGCACGTGGGAAGCCGGCATCATGATGCGGGCCACGGCAATGGTGCGGATAAATTCGAACGGATCGAGGTTCTCCTGGTTCTCCAGCGGCGTGCCCTTCACCTTGACCAGCATGTTGATGGGCACGCTCTCCGGGTGGCGCGGCAGATTGGCGAGCGCCATCAAGAGGCCGGCCCGATCTTTCGCCTGCTCGCCCATGCCGACGATGCCGCCGGAGCAGACCTTCATACCGGCGCCGCGCACATGCTCCAGGGTATCAAGCCGGTCCTGATAGGTGCGGGTGGTGATGATGTCACCGTAAAACTCCGGCGAGGTGTCGAGGTTGTGGTTGTAGTAGTCAAGGCCGGCGGCGCCGAGGCGCGCCGCCTGATCGGCGGTGAGCATCCCGAGCGTCATGCAGGTCTCCATGCCGAGCCCGCGCACCTCCTCGATCATCCGCAGGATATAGGGCATGTCCTTCTCTTTGGGGTTGCGCCAGGCGGCCCCCATGCAGAAGCGGGACGAGCCGTTGGCCTTGGCTTCGCGGGCCCGCTCCAGCACTTTCTCCACCTCCATCAGCCGCTCGGCCTCAAGGCCGGTGTGATAACGGGCGCTCTGGGGGCAGTACTTGCAATCCTCCGGGCAGGCACCGGTCTTGATGGAGAGCAAAGTGCTCACCTGTACTTCGTTCGGATCGAAATGGGCGCGGTGGACGGTCTGGGCCCGGAACAGCAGATCGTTGAATGGCAGGGCAAACAGGGCCTGAACCTCGGCGAGGGTCCAGTCGTGACGAAGGGCGTGAGCGCCCGCGGTGAGAGCATTCATACATGGCTTCCAATTGTTATAAGTGGGATCCTGCGCCGCCAGCTTGCATGGGCAAACGCAGAAGCCGCCACCCGGCCTGCACCCGAGTCGGGCTGCACGCAGCCAAGTGGCTGAAATTGTTGGCTAGTGTAGAGAGCACGCGTAGACTGTCAACACCAACCAGATCAAATTAATTGACAACAGAATATAAAATGACCAACCAAGAATTCGACCTACACCACGTCTGGCACCCCTATACCTCCCTCACCCATCCCCTGCCCTGCTATGAAGTGGCCAGTGCCAAGGGAGTGACCCTCACCCTCAGCGACGGCCGCGAACTGGTGGATGGCATGAGCTCCTGGTGGGCTTGTGTGCACGGCTATCAAGTGTCGGAGCTCGATGCAGCCGCCACTGCCCAGCTCGGCAAGATGTCCCACGTGATGTTTGGCGGCCTCACCCACGCCCCCGCCGTCGATCTGTGCCGCAAGCTGGTGGAGATCACCCCAGCCAAGCTGGATCGGGTCTTTCTGGCGGACTCGGGTTCGGTAGCGGTAGAAGTAGCGCTCAAGATGGCGCAGCAGTACTGGCACGCCAAGGGGACGCCAAGGGCCAAATTTGTCGCCCTGCGCGGCGGCTATCACGGTGACACCTTCGGCGCCATGAGCGTCTGCGATCCGGATGGCGGCATGCACGAGCTCTACAAGGGCTTTCTGCCCGAGCACCATTTTGTCGAAGCGCCCAGCTGCCGCTTCCACGCCGAGTGGGACGAGCAGTGCGTGGTGGAGCTCGCCACCCTGGTGGCAGACCATCACGAGGAAATCGCCGCCATCGTGCTCGAGCCCATCGTGCAGGGCGCCGGCGGCATGCGCTTCTACCATCCCCGCTACCTGCAGTGGGTGCGCGCCCTGTGCGACGAGTTCGGCCTGCTGCTGATTGCCGACGAGATCGCCACCGGCTTTGGCCGCACCGGCCAGCTGTTTGCCTGTGACTGGGCCGGCATCAGCCCCGACATCATGTGTCTGGGCAAGGCGCTCACCGGCGGCTATCTGACGCTGTCGGCCACGCTCACTACCGAGCATGTGGCTCGCACCGTGTGTGATGGGAAGGCGGGCGTCTTCATGCATGGACCGACCTTCATGGGCAACCCCTTGGCCTGCGCCGTGGCCAATGCCTCCATCGAATTGCTGCTCGCCTCGCCGTGGCAGGAGCGGGTGCGCGCCATCGAACACCAACTCAAAACCGAACTGGTGGAACTGACCCTGCACCCGGCGGTGGCGGACGTGCGGGTGCTTGGCGCCATCGGAGTGGTAGAGATGAAGGAGCGGGTGGACGTGGCGCGCATCCAGCGCAAGTTCGTCGAACTGGGTGCCTGGATCCGGCCGTTTGGCAAGCTGGTCTATCTGATGCCCCCCTTCGTCATCAGCCCGGCACAATTAACCGTGCTGACCAACGCCATCACCGCCGCCATCCACAGCGGCGAGTTCTGAGTCAGACGTGGCAGGCCCTGCCCGACCAGGCAGGGTCTTTTGACTCTTTTTCATCAGAATGTGAGCAAGACACCAGACCCGGGCGGCCAAGACGCGTAGACTGCGCGGGTTTTACCCAACAGATGTACCGTTCCCATGCGCCTCTCCATTGCTGCCAAAATCAACTTCTTCCTGCTGTTCATCTTCTCCATGGTGCTGGTGTTCTCCGCCGCCTATCAGGCGGTGCGTGAACGCGACCTGATCCTGACCCTCATCAAGGAGCAGAGCCGCGAGCAGACCGAGGCCTACTTCGATGGCCTCAACATGCTGATGCTGACCGGCAAGATGGATGCCCGCGACACCCTGCGCGGCAAGTTTCTCGAACACGCCCACGTGGAGGATGCCCGCATCGTGCGCAGCGAGGCGGTGAGCAAGCAGTACGGGGGCGGCCACCAGAGCGAGCAGCCCAAGGACAGGTTTGATGAGCTGGCACTGGCCGGCAAGGGCAGCCTGGAGGTGGTGCACGACGGCATGCACAGCAAGCTGGTGGTGACCCGCCCGCTGCTGGCCAAGAAGGATTTTCGCGGCACCGACTGCACCAGCTGCCACCTGGTGCCGGAGAATACCGTGCTGGGGGCGGTGCGCTTTGACTACTCCCTCGACACCCTGTTTACCCGGGTCGAGCAGAACATCCTCACCTCGGCGCTGAGCCTCACCGTCATCTTCGGCCTGGGTCTGTTGCTGACCCTCTGGGTCATCCGCACCTGGATCGTCCGCCCCCTCAACCAGCTGACCCGCTCCATGGAGGAGGCCACCGACCTGCACGACTTCGGCCACCGGCTGGAAGGGGATGAAGGGGACGAGATTGGCCGGGTGGCGCTCGCCTACAACCAGATGCTCGACAGCGTGGAGCGTCAGCTCGGCAAACGACCCGCCGCGCCGGTGGAGGGGAGCGAGCAGAAGGCGACAGAGAGAAGAAAAGAGGACTAGCCCAGGTAGTAGAACAGCAGACTGGCCATCAGGATCAGCAGCAAGATGGTCAGGTGCACCCGCCCCGTGTCCTCCTGCCGCCGGCAGCGTCGGCGCTCCGCCAGCAGCACCGCCAGGGTCAGCAGGCAGCATCCCCAGAGCCCGTGCAGCAGCCAGGGGGTGAGCAGGGGATCCCAGCTCTGGCGTACCCTGACCCCGCCATAGACCAGAAAACCGTAGGCCGTCTGTGGTCTGGCGAAATGATAGAGGGAGAGCAGGACGATGAAGCCGCCCCAGCAGAGCATCACCAGCCCCTGCAACACCCGTGTCAGCCGGTCCGGCCCCCGTCGCAGCTCTTTCACGTCCATCCCCCGTCCAACTGGCCTGCCAATCCGCCGATAGGCGCCGAAATCCCCCCCAGAGTCCGACATTTTTGCTTGTTTATCAAACCTGCGCGGGTAAGATTGACGGCTTAGTCTGCCATGATGGGCCAAGATTGCCCGGGCCAGACCCCAAGTGTTGCAAATAGCGCTGCAAGAACAAGCTGGAGACAATATTTCGATGACGCACGCATCCGTAGTAGATGTGCTGACCGGTAAGTATGCGGTCGGCACCACCCAGACAGTCAAAGGGTGGATCCGGACCCGCCGCGATTCCAAGGCGGGGATCTCATTTTTGGCCATCTCCGATGGCTCCTGTTTCCATCCGGTACAGGCAGTCGTCCCCAATACCCTGGCCAATTACGAGAATGAAGTGCTGCGTCTGACCACGGCTTGCTCGGTGGAAGTGACCGGTCTGGTAGTCGAGTCTCAGGGTAGCGGCCAGGCGTTCGAACTGCAGGCCACCGACGTCAAGGTGGTGGGCTGGGTCGAAGATCCGGACACCTACCCCATGTCCGCCAAGCGTCACAGCATCGAATACCTGCGCGAGCAGGGCCACCTGCGCGCCCGCACCAACATCGTCGGCGCCGTGACCCGGGTACGCAACTGCCTCTCCCAGGCCATCCACCGCTTCTTCCACGAGCAGGGCTATCTGTGGATCGCCGCGCCACTCATCACCGCCTCCGACACCGAAGGCGCAGGCGAGATGTTCCGCGTCTCCACCCTGGACATGGAAAACCTGCCGCGCACCCCGCAAGGCAAGGTGGACTATGACAAGGACTTCTTCGGCAAAGAGACCTTCCTGACCGTATCCGGCCAGCTCAACGTCGAAACCTACGCCTGTGCGCTGTCCAAGGTCTACACCTTCGGGCCCACCTTCCGCGCCGAAAACTCCAACACCAGCCGCCACCTGGCCGAATTCTGGATGGTTGAGCCGGAAGTGGCCTTCGCCGATCTGGAAGACAACGCCGCCCTGGCCGAAGCCATGCTGAAGTATGTCTTCAACGCGGTGCTGAGTGAGCGCCGCGACGATCTGGAGTTCTTCGCCCAGCACGTGGACAAGGACGCCATCGGTCGTCTGGAGCGCTTCGTCGCCTCCGACTTCGCCCAGATTGACTACACCGACGCCATCGAAGTGCTGAAAAACTGCGGTAAGAGCTTCGAGTTCCCGGTCTCCTGGGGTATCGACCTCTCCTCCGAGCACGAGCGCTACCTGGCCGAAGAGCACTTCAAGTCCCCGGTGGTGGTGAAGAACTACCCGAAAGACATCAAGGCCTTCTACATGCGCCTCAACGACGACGGCAAGACCGTCGCCGCCATGGACGTACTGGCCCCGGGTATCGGCGAGATCATTGGTGGCTCCCAGCGTGAAGAGCGTCTGGACGTGCTGGATGCCCGTCTGGCCGAGATGGGTCTGAACAAGGAAGACTACTGGTGGTATCGCGACCTGCGCCGCTACGGTACCGTCCCGCACTCCGGTTTCGGTCTGGGCTTCGAGCGCCTGGTGGTTTACGTGACCGGCATGGGCAACGTCCGCGACGTGATCCCCTTCCCGCGCACCCCGCGCACCGCCGAGTTCTGATTACAGGACGTTGCCTTAAAAGCCGACCTCAGGGTCGGCTTTTTGTTGCCCGTCCGGCGGCCGGACGGCCTTGCCAGCACCACAATTAATCACTCTTGCCCCCCCTCCGTCACGCCACCTTGCTGACACACCCGCCCCGCGCCAGCCGTTGAGCCCCATACGCTGCCACTTATTGCCCTCGAAATAACAAAAACGTTAATACGTGGTTTTTATGACGTTAAATCAAAAATCGATGAGTTATTGAAGTACCTCAAATTTTTGCCCTTTTTTGGCAGGCACAATAACCACTAACCCTTTAGGGCTAAATAAAAAACAGACAATCCCGGTCCATGAGCCCAACACAGCACAGACATGGATTAAATAACGCGAGGTAATGGAATGATCTTGATGGAGTTTTTGGTGGTACTCGGCTGCTTGCTGCTGGGTACCCGGTTTGGGGGCATGGGGCTGGGTCTCATCAGCGGTATCGGTCTGTTCCTGTTGACCTTCGTGTTCGGTCTCACCCCGGGCGAACCGCCGGTGCAGGTGATGCTGACCATACTGGCGGTGATCGGCTGTGCTGCCACCCTGCAGACCGCCGGCGGTCTCAACCTGATGATGCAGGTGGCCGAGCGTCTGCTGCGCCGCCACCCGCAATACATCACTATCCTGGCACCGCTCACCACCTGGACCCTCACCTTCCTGTGCGGTACCGGCCACGTGGTCTACACCATGTTCCCCATCATCGCCGACATCGCGCTGCAGAAGAACATCCGCCCCGAGCGCCCGATGGCTGTCGCCTCCGTCGCCTCCCAGATGGCGATCTGCGCCTCGCCGGTCTCCGTTGCCGTGGTCTCCATGGTCTCCATCCTGGCGGCCGGTCACGGCATCGGTCAGGCCTACAGCCTGCTCGACATCCTGATGGTAGCCATCCCCTCCTCGCTCACCGGGGTCATAGTCGCGGCCCTCTGGAGCCTGCGTCGCGGCAAGGATCTGGACAAAGACGAAGAGTTTCAGGCCAAGATCAAGGATCCGGAACAGCGTGCCTTCGTCTACGGCGGTGGTGAGACCCTGCTCAACACCAAGTTCCCGAAAGAGGCCTACTGGTCGACCTGGATCTTCTTCGCCGCCATCGCCGCCGTGGTGGTGCTGGGGGCCGACGCCTCCCTGCGCCCGGTGTTCGAGATGGGCGGCAAGACAGGCCCGCTCTCCATGAACCTGGTGATCCAGATGATGATGCTGATTGCCGGTGCCATCATCCTGATGCGCTGCAAGGTCAAGCCGGGTGACATCTCCAACGGCGCCGTGTTCAAGGCCGGCATGGTGGCGATCTTCTCGGTATTCGGGGTCGCCTGGATGAGCGAAACCTTCTTCCAGGCCCACATGCCGCTGCTGAAAGAAACCCTGGCCCACGTGGTGCAGGCCCAGCCCTGGACCTATGCCCTGGTGCTGTTCCTCATCTCCAAGCTGGTCAACAGCCAGGCTGCAGCCCTGACCGCCATCGCTCCCATGGGGCTGGCGCTGGGTGTGGAGCCCAAGCTGCTGATCGCCTTCCTGCCGGCGAGCTACGGCTACTTCGTGCTGCCGACCTACCCGAGCGATCTCGCCTGTATCGGTTTCGACCGCTCCGGCACCACCCGCATCGGCAAGTTCATCATCAACCACAGCTTCATCATTCCGGGTCTGATCGGGGTCGCCACCTCCTGTACCCTGGGTTATCTGCTGACCAGCATACTGCTCTAAGCAACAGGCACCGCTTAGCCAGTCCAGCAGGCCCCCACCCGGGGGCCTGCTGTTTTGCCCCCTGCCCTATCCCGCTTTGCCAACCGCCCGCACTCTGGGTAGCATGACCCCTCTTTTCTTTGCGGAATCTCCCCCATGTCTCGCGTCATCGTGCTCTGGAGCGGCGGCAAGGATGCCATGCAGGCCCTCTGCCATGCCCGCGAGGCGGGTCATCAGGTGGTGGCACTGGCCACCTTTGCCCCGCCCGAACCCCGCTTTCTGGCCCATCCCCTGTCGCAGGTGCGTCGGCAGGCGGCGGCCCTCGGGCTGCCCCATCTGCTGCTCACCATCGAAGCGCCGTTCGATCTCGGTTATGAAACGGCGCTGGCGGCATTGAAAGAGGAGTGGCGCCTGGATGGAGTGGTCACCGGCGATATCGACAGCGTGGGGGGCGCGCCGAACTGGATCCGCGAGCGCTGCCGCCCGCTTGGTATCAAAGTCCACACCCCGCTCTGGCAGCAAAGCCGCGAGGCGCTGCTGGCGGATCTGCTGACCCGCGGCATCGTCGCCCACCTCTCCTGCGTCGATACCAAAGTGTTGGCCTCCGAGTGGGTGGGGCGCACCCTCGATGCCACCACCCTCGCCGAGTTGCAGCAGCTGGCGGCAAGCCAGGGCTTCGATGCCTGCGGCGAGCAGGGGGAGTACCACACCATGGTGACCGACGGCCCGGGCTTTGCGGCGCCGCTGGTGCTCGGCCACTGGCAGGTTGCCCGTCAGGAGCAGCTCGCCTATCTGCTGGAGGATGAGGGGTAGCAGGACAGCTCGTCTGAACCGGCATGCCAGATAAAAAATGGGAGGCGATGGCCTCCCGTTTTGCTTGTCTTTGACGACGACCTAGTTGGCCAGCTTGCCCAGCACCCGCTGCAACAGGCGGATGCGCGGCTCGATGCTATCGAGCAGCAGGAATTCCGCCTCCGAGTGGAAACCGCCGCCCATGGGGCCGAAGCCATCCAGCGACGGCACACCCGCAGCGGCGGTGAAATTGGCATCGGAGCCGCCACCGGCCTCCAGCCAGTTGAAGGAGATCCCCTCCTCTTTCGCTGCCGCCTCCACCTGCGCCATCACGGCCTCGGTGTCGCCACTCGGGCGCATCGCCGGCTTGAAGCTCTGGCGATCCACCTCGACCCGACAGCCCGTGAGGAAGGGGTTGTTGGCCATAAAGGTGAACCGCTCGTGCACCGCTGCCGCCTCTGCATTGCTCCAGAAGCGCAGATCGACGATCGCCTCGGCAAAGTCGGGCACCACATTGACGCCGGTACCGCCCTGTACCACGCCGACGTTCATGGTGGTGCCAGTCTCCATATTGACCTGTTCGTTGATGGCGAGCACCCAATGAGCCAGCTCTGTGATGGCTGAGACCCCTTCGGTTAGCGCCGAACCGGCGTGGGAGGCCTTGCCGTGGAAGGTAATGCGGTACTTGGCATTGCCCTTGCGGGCGCTGATGAGATCACCGCTCGGGCGCGCCGCTTCGGCCACCAGCACGCAGCCACTCTGCTTGGCTTTTTCCACCAGCCACTCTTTGGACCAGGGGGAGCCAATCTCCTCGTCGCAGTTGCAGCAGACCAGCACCTTGAGCTTGGCCAGCACGGCGGGCTCCATCTCTTTGAGGGCATACCAGGTGGAGAGCAGGCCGCTCTTCATGTCCGACACGCCGGGGCCAAAGGCCTGATTGCCTTCGATTTTCAATGGGCGCTTGGCCGCCGTCCCCTCGGGGAAGACGGTGTCCATGTGGCCCACCAGCATCACGTCGTAGTGGCTGGCGCCGGGGGCATTGGTTGCCTCGAGGCAGGGGCCGCACTCGGCGGCAAACTGGTGGCGGGTCACCTGCCAGCCGATGGCTTCATATTTCTCGGCCATGATATCGGCGACCCGAGCCACCCCGGCCGGGGTGCGGGTACCGCAATCGAGATTGATGAGCGGGGCCAGATCCGCCAGGTAGGCGTCCAGGGAAAAAGCGTTGCGAGAGTCTGTCATTGTCATCTCCTGGGACGGGAGGACACACCTCCCGCCCGACGGCCGAATGAAAGGGGCGGACGACCCGGGCCGTCCGCCACCCGGTTACATAAACAGCAGATAGTTGAGGGTGAGCGCGGTCACCAAGGCGCCGGCCATGGGCACGCAGGTGCGTTTGACCACCACGAAGGGGGAGACCTTGGCGATGCCCGCACAGGCGATAAGCACCGCCGCGATGGGGGAGACGGTGCGACCGATGCTGGAGGCGAGTTGCATCGGCAGCAGCATGGTCACCGCAGGTACGCCGAACTTGGCCGCCACCGCCGGTGCCAGGGTCGAGAAGCTGAGGAACGCCGCATTGCCAGAGCCCATGATGGCCGCCGCCACCATGATGAGTCCCACCATCACCAGCGTCATCAGACCGCTGCCGATACCGGCATTGCTGGCAGAGTGCAGCAGGGTGTCGATGGCGCCGATGGCCTTGAGGGATTCCGCGAACAGCTCGGCGCAGACGATGAGCGCCACCACGGGGCCGAACACCTTGCCCATGCCGTCGAGGAAGCTGGAGAGCCCCGCGAAGGCGGTGCGCACCGAGCGGGTTCGCAGCAGCTCGCACAGCATGCCGATAAAGACGGACAGCAGCATGGCCACCTCCACGCTGACGCTGATGGTGGTCACCAGTAGTTTGGAGAAGGTCATCATCAGCACGAAGGGGATGATGGGCAGCAGGGCATACCAGGTGGGCGCCGCTACCGCCTCGGTGCCCTGCTCGTCCAGCTCGGCGTGTTCGCCGCGATGCAGGGCCGGATCCCAACCATCCTGGCGGTCACAGTGCCGCTGCCAGAAGAAGTGCAACACCATGGTCACCAGCAGCATGGGGGCCACCAGCCAGATCTGGTAATCGACGAAATAGCTGGTGGGATCCATGCCGGATTGGCCGGCGGAGAAGATGGCGTTGGTCTGGGTCGGGCCAATCTCGAACGCCTGGGAGGTGGCGATGACGCCGCAGGCGGAGGCCGGGCTGATGCCGAGGTTGCGCATCACCGGGTACATGGTGACCATCAACAGCAGGCCAAGGCCGGTGGCGGAGGTAACGAACAGGGAGACGAAGACCGCCACCAGGTAGCAGATGGCCAGCATCAGGTAGCTGGACTGGATGCCCGCCACCGGTTTGACCGCCACCCGCACCAGCGCCTGGGAGGCACCGATATGGGACATGTAGGTGGCAAAGCCGGCCACCGCCATGATGGTGAGGCCGAGCCCCGCCGCCCGGTAGGAGAAGATCCCCTTGAACACCTCGAACAGGTCGAACAGGGCGAAGCCGGTGCTCTTGTCGGCGGGCAGAATCGGGTGCAGTCCCAGCCAGTAGGCGACGGTGAAGATGGCCATGCCGGCCAGCGCCAGCACCGCCTGCGGGTTGTAATCCTTGACGATGCCGTAGACCACGGCCAGCAGTACGAGCAAGACGAAGACGAGTTCCAAATATTCACTCCTGATAAAGTTATCGAGGAGCGAAATCTAGTGGTCTGACCGCGCTTTCCCATTGATCCCCGTCAAGAAAGATGGCTTGATCACTTTTCAATGAAACAAAATGCTACTCAATTAACAAAAAACAGCAATTTAAACTAAAGACAAACCTTTAGAATCCCTTTGCCACGCGTTCTGGCGAATAACCTCAGGCTTTTTTGCTTTGGATCAACGTCAGGGGCCAGTGAACTGGCCAAGATGCGCATCGACACACAGCGACCGTTTCGCGCCGGAGAGAGTTATGACAGACCGAGCCAACGCAGGCATGACGACCTGCGACTACAAGCTATGGGATATCCTCGTCGAGTCTGCAAAGGAACGCACCACCATTCGTTACTCCAAGCTGGCCAGGCAGGCCGGGCTGGAGAATTGCCAGGATGAGCTGCGCACGCTGCTGCAACGCATCCGCATGTACTGCACCGAGCACCAGTTGCCGATCCTCTCCGCCATCGTGGTGGACGATGTGGGCAAATATACCGGCCTCTCCTCCAGTCTGCCGGAGGCCCCCTGGGAGCGTGCCAAGGTGTTTGACTACCAGTGGCCGGTTGCGCCCTGAGTCATCCACCCCTCACAATAACGCGCCCGCCGGCGCGTTTTGTACTTCTTTGGGCCCCTTTTCCTGAACCGCAGGCAAAAAAAACCCGCCGAGACGGCGGGTACTAAGCAAGCAACGCTCTGGATGACCAGAGTAAAGAGTTCAGGCTGTCGAATCTTGCCACCTCCGGCACCACGCGAAAGAGGTAACAGGACAACATGGGTTTGCATAAATCGCTGATTTATCCAAGCTTCATGCTGACCATCGACGGGAAACGAGACTAAAGTGAAGGCCCTGCTTAAGGAAATGATTTATTAGTATTCCATTATGCACAGAATGAATTTACGAGGCGTCGACCTCAACCTGCTGGTGGTGCTCAAGGCACTGCTGGAGGAGCGCAACACCACCAAGGCCGCCGAACGGCTCGCCATGAGCCAGCCAGCCGTCAGCCGGGCACTGGCCCGCTTGCGTCTGCTCTATGACGATCCCCTGCTGATCCGCACTCCCCAGGGCATGGAACCCACCGCCCGGGCGGAGGCCTTGCTGTTGCCACTGCGGGAGATCCTGCACGACATCGAGCAGACCTTCAGCCCCCCCGAGCAGCTCGACCCCGCCCAGTTCGAGGGAGTGCTGCGCATCGGGGCCCACACCTATGTGGAGTACGTGATGATGCCGAGCCTGCTGGCCCGGCTGCAGCAACAGGCCCCCAACCTGCGCATCCACATGGTGCCGCTCAATGCGGACTACGAGAGCCAGCTCGACGAAGGGGTCATCAGCATGGTGATCAGCAAGCAGGACGAGGTGCCCGGTCGTTTTCGCCGCATCCCGCTGTTCGAAGACAAGCTGATCTGCGCCGCCCACCGCAGCCACCCGCTGCAGGGCCAGGTGCTGTGCATAGAATCCTTCGCCCAGGCCCAGCACCTGCTGGTCGCTCCCCGCGGCAGCGAAGGGGGCATCGTCGATGATCTGCTGGCCGCCCACGGCATGACCCGGCACACCCCCTTGATAGTGCAAAGCTTTCTGGCGGCCCCCTTCATCCTGCCGTGCGCGCCTCTGCTGCTTACCTCCCCTGCCCGGGTGCTGCGCCCGCTGATGCCGCTGCTGGATCTGGTGGAGTACGAGACCCGCTTCGCCCTGCCCACCTTCGAAGTGAGCCTCATTCGCCATCGTCGCGACGACAACAACGCCATGCTCAACTGGTTCGAATCCGAACTGCACCTCTGGTGTCGCACCCAGAGCGAACTCTGATGCCCGCCGGCGCGTCCCGCGCCGGGCACTTTTCCCCTCCCCCCAGGCCCGACCAGCGCCTCGCCCCACCTCCCCCATGCGCATCGGCGTTGCCTTGAGATCGCCACAATGCCAGAATCGGGCCTCTTCTTGATTTCCCGTTTCAGGACTCAAGTTTCAGCTTTCCGGGCCCATGCCCGCAGACAAGGACTCCCCATGGCCACCACCCTCTATGGCATCAAGAACTGCGACACCATCAAGAAAGCCCGCAAGTGGCTGGAGCAGGCCGGCATCGACTACCGCTTTCACGACCACCGTGCCGACGGCCTGAATCCGGACGATCTCGACCGCTGGCTAAGCCAGCTCGGCTGGGAAGCGCTGCTCAACAGCCGCGGCACCACCTTTCGCGCCCTGCCGGACGAGGCCAAGCAGGGGCTCGACACCGCCAAGGCGCGTGCCCTGTTGCTGGAGCACCCGGCCATGATCAAGCGCCCGCTGCTGGACCGGGACGGCGAGCTGACTCTGGGCTTCAAGGCCGATCAGTACCAATCCCTCTTCTCTCGTTAAACTTTTTTGCTAAGGAACGCTGATGTCGGATGTCATCGCACTGGCCAAGGATCTGATCCGCCGCCCCTCCGTTACCCCGCTGGATGAAGGGTGCCAGACCCTGATGGCGGAGCGCCTCGCCAAGCTCGGCTTCGTCATCGAGCCCATGGTGTTCGAAGACACCACCAACCTCTGGGCCCGCCGCGGCAGCGAGGGGCCGCTGTTCTGCTTCGCCGGCCACACCGACGTGGTGCCCGCCGGCCCACTGGACAAATGGCATACCCCGCCGTTCGAGCCGACCATCCAGGATGGCGTGCTCTACGGCCGTGGCGCCGCCGATATGAAGGGCTCGCTGGCCGCCATGGTGGTGGCGGTCGAACGCTTTGTCGCCGAACATCCGGATCACACAGGGTCGATCGCCTTCCTGATCACCTCCGATGAAGAGGGGCCCTTCATCAATGGCACCACCCGGGTGATCGACACCCTGGAAGCGCGCCACGAGAAGATCACCTGGTGCATCGTCGGCGAACCCTCCTCCACTGCCGTGGTCGGCGATGTGGTGAAGAACGGCCGGCGCGGCTCCATCACCGGCGATCTGCTGGTGCGCGGGGTGCAGGGCCACGTCGCCTACCCCCATCTGGCGGACAACCCGATCCACAAAGCCGCGCCGGCGCTGGCCGAGCTCGCCGCCACCGTGTGGGATGAGGGCAACGCCTACTTCCCCCCCACCAGCTTCCAGATAGCCAACATCTCGGCGGGCACCGGCGCCTCCAACGTCATTCCTGGCGAATTGCACGTCCAGTTCAACTTCCGCTTCAGCACCCAACTGACCGACCAGGATATCCGCGAGCGTGTCGAGGCCTTGCTGGACAGGCACGGTCTGGATTACCAGATCAGCTGGACCCTCTCCGGCCAGCCCTTCCTCACCGACACTGGCAAGCTGCTGGCGGCAGCGGTCTCTGCCATCGAGGCGGTAAACGGCCAGCAGCCAGCCCTGCTCACCACCGGGGGAACGTCCGATGGACGCTTTATCGCCCCCACCGGCGCCGAAGTGATCGAGCTGGGCCCGGTCAACGCCACCATCCACAAGGTGAACGAGTGCGTGAAGGCGGACGATCTGGATCTGCTGGCAGACATGTACCAAGGGGTGCTCGCGAGGTTGCTGGCATGACCCAGGAGCAACTGCTGGGGTTGGATGAAGGTCACCTCATCCTGGTGGGGCAAGGCCCGCACCGGCTGACGGCCGCCACCGCGGCGGCCTTCAACGACATGCAGGTGGCCGCCGCCCACGCCGGTTTCAACCTGCAGCCCGCCTCCAGCTGGCGCGGCTTTGATCGCCAGCTCGCCATCTGGAACGGCAAGTGGCGCGGCGAGCGGCCGCTGCTCGATGCCCACAGCCAGCCCATCGATGCCCTGCAACTGAGCGACGAGGAGCGCCTCCACGCCATCCTCCGCTGGAGCGCCCTGCCCGGCACCAGCCGCCACCACTGGGGCACCGATCTCGACATCTACGACCCGGACTGCCTGCCCGCCGGCACCAGGCTGGCGCTGGAGCCCTGGGAGTATGAAGCCGGGGGCTGGTTCGCCGACCTGAGCGAGTGGCTTGAGGATCGCATGAACGACTTCGGCTTCTTCCTGCCTTACGCCAAACCGGTCGGTGCCGGCAGCGGGGTTGCCTATGAGCCCTGGCACCTCAGCTTTGCGCCTGAGTCACGCGAGCAGCGGCTCGACCCGGCCGCGCTGGCACTTTGCCTGCAACAGGTGGATATTGAAGGCAAGGCGACCATACTGGCCAACCTCGACGAGATCCTGGCCCGCTATGTCACCCTGGCCACCGACGAAAGGAGTAGCACATGAACCTCTGGCTCTGGATAGGCTTGCCACTGCTCTTCCTGCTCGGCCTGTTTCTCAACGCCATCAAGGACATGAAGCGACTGGAGAAAGAGCTGCCCCGCTACAAGGACAAGATCCGGGAAGTGAAGGACGACGAGGACGACTGACTCGAGTCCGCCGACAGGGGCACCCACGGGTGCCCCTGTCGCTATCTGCCCACTTTGTGAACATCATCACGTTGCTCATCGCGCTGGCGACACCGGCGACCCCCTTTCGACGGCCAGAACCCTTCGCAGCCATGACACTAAAAATGTAAAAAACTGCAAATAAATGCACAATTAAGCCACACCGAGCCCAACAAACTGCATATAATGTGCCTGATTTGCATTTTGACAGAAGGAGTTCGCCATTGGATGCCGTCACCATCAACAGTTTTTTCCTCGTCGCGGCCTTGTTGGTGGGCGCCAGTGTCCTGTTGAGCGCGCTCTCCTCCCGTCTCGGTATCCCCATCCTGGTGATCTTCCTCGCCGTCGGCATGCTGGCCGGTGAAGATGGCCCCGGCGGCATCCACTTCGCCGACTACTCCATCGCCTATCTGGTGGGCAACCTGGCGCTTGCCATCATCCTGCTCGACGGCGGCATGCGCACCCGGGTCTCCTCGTTTCGAGTGGCGCTCTGGCCCGCGCTCTCGCTGGCCACGGTCGGGGTGGCCATCACCACCGGCCTGACGGGCCTGGCCGCCGCCTGGCTGTTTGATCTCAACCTGATGCAGGGGATGCTGATCGGCGCCATTGTCGGCTCCACCGATGCGGCCGCGGTCTTCTCCCTGCTTGGCGGGCGCAGCCTCAACGAGCGGGTCAGCGCCACCCTGGAGATAGAGTCGGGCAGCAACGATCCCATGGCGGTGTTTCTCACCGTCACCCTGATCGAGGTGCTGGCCAGCGCCCAGCAAGACCTCAACGCCGGCTTTCTGCTGCTGCAGCTACTCAAGCAGTTCGGGCTGGGCGCCGGCATCGGCCTTGGCGGCGGCTGGCTGCTGTGGAAGCTCATCAACAGCGCCAAGCTTGCCCCCGGCCTCTACCCGCTGCTCACCGTCAGCGGCGGCCTGCTCATCTTCGCCCTCACCACGGCGGTGGGGGGCAGCGGCATCCTCGCCATCTATCTCACCGGCCTCTTGCTCGGCAACCTCTCCCTGCGCAGCCGCAGCACCACCTTGTCGGTGCTGGACGGCCTGACCTGGCTCAGCCAGATCGGCATGTTCCTGGTGCTGGGGCTGCTCGCCTCCCCCCACAAGCTGCTGCCCATCGCCCTGCCGGCGCTGGCGCTGGCCATGTGGATGATCCTGTTCGCCCGCCCCATCTCGGTCTGGATCGGACTGCTGCCGTTCAAGAACTTCGCCCCGCGCGAGCGCTGGTTCATCTCCTGGGTCGGCCTGCGCGGCGCGGTGCCGATCATTCTGGCGGTATTCCCCATGATGGCGGGGCTGCCCAACGCCCAGCTCTACTTCAATGTCGCCTTCTTCGTGGTGCTGGTTTCGCTCATCTTGCAAGGCAGCTCGCTGCCGCTGGCCTCCAGGCTGGCGCGGGTGGAGGTACCGGCGCCCCCCTCGCCCATCAACCGCTCCGGGCTCGAGATCGATCTCGACAGCCAGTGGGAGACCTTCGTCTATCGCCTGAGCGACGAGAAGTGGTGCATCGGCTCGCCGCTGCGGGATCTGCGCATGCCCAAGGGCACCCGCATCTGCGCCCTGTTCCGGGATCAGGAGTTGCTGCACCCCTCGGGCAGTACCTGTCTGCAATCCGATGACATCCTCTGTGTCATCGGCCACGAGCGCGACCTGCCCGCCCTCGGCCAGCTGTTCAGCCAGGCGCCGGAGCAGGATCTGGGCCCCCGCTTCTTCGGCGACTTCCTGCTGGAGGCGGCCGCCAACCTGGTGGATCTCGCCCCGCTGTACGGGCTGGATGTGAGCGAGGTGGCGGATCAGACCCTTGGCCATTTCATTGCCCACCAGTTGGGCGATAATCTGGTGGTCGGCGACCACGTCGAATGGCAGGGACTGATCTGGACCGTGGCCGAAATGGACGAGGGTGAGCCCCGCAAGATCGGGGTGCGCTTTCTGGAAGAAGATCCGGTCTGATCGTCGTTGTCTGCCTCGTCCTCTGCGAGAAGGGAGTTACCTATGCCTTACCAAACCCTGTTGTCCGGCTTGCAACCCCCTTCGCCCCAGCTGGGGGTGATCGAGGGCTTCTTTGGCAAGGGCTGGAGCTGGGAAGCCCGCGCCCGCTACGCCCAGTGGCTGCCCCGCCACGGTTACGGCTTCTATCTCTATGCCCCCAAGGAAGATGGCTATCTGCGCAAGCACTGGGCCAAGCCTTGGCCTGCAGCCCAGCTCGAGGCGCTGCGCCAGCTCGCCCGCCAGTGCCGCGACAACGGCCTCGCCTTCGGGGTGGGCCTGAGCCCCATGGGCGCGCACCACGACTATGCCCGCCAGCGGCCAGCCCTGCTGGAAAAGGTGCGGCTCATCGAGGAGGAGCTCAAACCCGACATCCTGGCCGTGCTGTTTGACGACATGAAAGGGGATACCCCGGATCTCGCCCACTGGCAGCTCACCATCGCCCACGATATTGCGGCCCACACCCGTGCTGGCCGACTGCTGTTCTGCCCCAGCTACTACAGCACGGATCCCGTGCTGGAGAAGGTGTTCGGCGCCATGCCACCCCACTATCTGCAGGATCTGGGTCAGGGGCTGGACAAGCGCTTCGAGATCTTCTGGACCGGCCCCAAAGTCTGCTCCAGCGACTATCCGGCAGCCCACCTCAAGCAGGTGGCCGAGTGGCTGCATCGCAAGCCGTTCTTGTGGGACAACTACCCGGTCAACGACGGCAGCAAGGCCAGCAGCTTCCTGCACCTGCGCGCCTTCGAGAACCGCCCGGCGGAACTCGCCGAGCTGACCTCAGGCCATGCGGTCAACCCCATGAAGCAGGCGGCGCTGTCGGTGCTGCCGCTGGCCACCCTGCCGATGAGCTACAAGCTCGGCAAGCAGTACGATCCGGACAAGGCGCTGCACGCCTCTCTCAATGCCACCTGCGGCCCACAGATCTCCGCCATGATCCAGGCCGATCTGCCGCTGTTTCAGGACATAGGGCTGGCCCAGCTGACCCCTGAGCAGGTGGCCCATCTCAAGGCCCGCTACCTGCCGTTTCGCGACCAATCCTGCGTCGGCGAGATCCTGCGCTGGCTGGATGGCGAATACGTGTTCGACCCGGACTGCCTGACCGACTGACCCCCACCACAGAGACCCTGCCACAGGAGGCTGTATGGATGCGTCCCTGATTTACCAGAACCTGGCGGTGATCGCCGCCTTTCTGCTGGTCTACAGCCTGATCGCCGGGCGCTTTGAATCGCGCCTCGTCAACGGTCCCCTGCTGTTTCTGCTGATGGGCTGGTTGCTGGGGCCGGGCGGCATCGAGCTGATCTCCCTCTCCATCGACAGCGACAGCATCAAGCTCTTGGCAGAGCTGACCCTGGTCATCGTGCTGTTCAGTGACGCCGCCAACACCAACTGGCAGGTGCTGCAAGCCAACCGCGCCCTGCCCATCCGGCTGCTGCTGATCGGTCTACCGCTCACCCTGGCAGCCGGCTCTCTGTTCGGTCACTGGCTCTTCCCCGACTTGCCGCTGCTGGAGATGGCCATCCTCTCCACCATACTCGCCCCCACCGATGCGGCGCTCGGCAAAGCCGTGGTGAGCAACCCGGCGGTGCCCGCCCCCATCCGGGAAGGGCTCAACCAGGAGAGCGGCCTCAACGACGGCATCTGCGTGCCTGTGCTGCTCCTGCTGCTCGCCCTCATCGCCCCTACCGAGGAGCACACTGGCACCGCGACGCTGGCTCTCACCTTGCTGCTGGAGGAGATCGGCATCGGCCTGCTGGTGGCCTGGGGGCTGACCAGCCTCACCCTGCGCCTGCTCAAGACCTCCTACCTCAACGGCTGGCAGCTGCCGCTCTGGCGCCAGCTCACCATGCCAGGACTGGCCCTGCTCTGCTTCGCGCTGGCCCAGACCCTGGGCGGCAGCGGCTTCATCGCCGCCTTCGTCGGCGGCCTGCTGATGGGTCGCAAACTGGGGGAACACAAGCACGCCTATATGGACAGCTGCGAGGGGTATGGCGATCTGCTCTCGGTGGTGATCTGGATGGTGTTCGGCGCCACCCTGATGCCCATGCTGACGGAGCTGCTGCACTGGCAATACTGGCTCTATGCCGCCGCCAGCCTCACCCTGCTGCGCATGCTGCCAGTCTGGCTGAGTCTGCTCGGCACCGGCCTCAAGCCAGAGCTCAAGCTCTTCATCGGCTGGTTCGGCCCGCGGGGACTGGCCAGCATCGTCTTTGCGGTGATGGTGCTGCAGCACGAGCCAGCCCTCCTCGGCCAGCGCCCCATCATCGCCACCGTGCTCTGCACCATCATCCTGAGCGTCATCCTGCACGGCCTGACCGCCAACCCCTGGGTCGCCCGCTTCAAGCCCCATTGATCCATTGAGGGGATGCGCCGCCAACGAAAAAGCCCCGGGATCACCCCGGGGCTTTTCTTTATGAGGCTATCAGGCACCAGGCGCGCCCAGCCAAGCCTGCCCTAGGAGCTCGACCCGTCGGCCTGGGCCCGGTAGACCAGGATCCCCGGCTTGTTCTGCACGTACTCCAGGAAGGGGGAGTCCACCACCTGCATCTTGCTCGAGAGGGAGGAGGCATTGCGCAGCACGGGGCCATTCTCGCCACGGATGAAGATGCCGGTGTGGGTCACATCGAGCCCGGCGAGATCGGTATAGATGCCGATGTAGTCGCCCTCTTCCAGCAGGCTCAGGGTGTTCTCGTCGATGCTGGCGGAGGGAATGTAGGTGATGTCCCGCGCCGTCACCCCCAGCCCCGGAATGTAGTGGCCACCGTCCGCCTTCTGGTTGAGCTGCTTGGCCGTGGTCACCACGGCGCCCCCCACCAGATGGGTCACGTCGTTCACCTTGTTGTCACCGTGCACCCAGTCGGAGAAGAAGTGCTTTCTGGTCAGGTAGTTGACCTCACCATTCACGTAACGAGTGTGCATCACGTTCTCGATGAAGTGATGCACACTCGTTGCGCGACGCAGTGACTCGACGTAATCCAGATAGGTGAAGCAATCGAGCCCGCCAAAATCCACCACCAGCTGCTCTTGGGTATCGCTCGAGCCGACCAGCCGGTTGGCGACGTAGGGATTGCCCAGAAAGAGCCCGGAAAAATCCCTGATCGACTGACCCGGCGAGCCCTGCTGCCGGGCAAACAACTCGATAAGCTGCGGCTCCTTGATGTTGTAAAAATCGAGGTTCCTCTCTTTGTCGGCGACCGCCGCGCCGGCAAAGAGGAGCAATGCGATGCTGGTTAGCCTCATCATCCTTAATTCTCCTTGCTCAGAATGTTAAAAACGGACCGTTTGCATCCTCGTGCGGCTGCAAGCGAATGCCATTCGAGACTGACGATATTGCGGCCGTTTGCAAACCGGATAAATGTAAGCAAATGTGGCCAGCCTCCCCCATCCCGTCCCAACGGCCGCATTCATGCTCGCTCCTTGTATCCGCAGGCATCACGAAAAAGCCCCGCTGGGCGGGGCTTTTCGGCAGAATCAGACCAGCTGGCAAGCGATGGCATCAACCCAGCGCCAGCCAGACCCCTACGCCAAACATCAGGGAGCCGGCGATCCGGTTCATCAGGGTGACGTTGCCGCTCTTGGCGAGGAAGTGGCGCAAGGTGCGGCCACCGCTGGCGTAGAGCAGCAGGCAGGAGAACTCGATGATCAGGATCAGGGCCACTAGGGCGCTGATCTGCGGCGCCATCGGCTTAGCCGCGTTGATGAAGGGGGGCAGCAGGGAGACCATGAAGGCCCACCCCTTGGGGTTGGCGATGGCGGTAACGAAACCCTGCATGGCCAGCGCCAGGGGACGGGTCTCCTGGGCCGCCGACAGATCCGCCGGGATCGCCAGCTTGCCTTTGGCCTGCCACATCTGGATGCCGAGCCAGATAAGATAGGCCCCGCCCACGTATTTGAAGGCGGCAAACAGCGCCGGGTAGTTGAGCATGACGGCCGCCACCCCAATCACCGACAGTACCGACACCAGGCCGACCCCGATGAGCTCCCCCCACATCATGTGCAGGGTTCGGCGCACCCCCAGACTCATGCCGAGGGTCATCGCCAGGGTCATGCACATGCCGGGGGTCACGGAGACAAAAAAGAACGTGGGAATAAACAGCGCCAAAATGGCAGGATCGATCCAGTCGGACACACTACACCTCCATGGTAACAGACCGACGATCTTGCCTATCACATTCATTTAACACAAGAAAAAACCTTTTCGTTCAGCATGATTTCAGCCATAAAAACCTGTGACAAGGTTTGTCGCGCCTGTGTAAGATGCCGCCTTGTTCCTCTTCTGGGTCAGGATCTTTCATGTCATTGAACAACCTCTCTATCCGTCTGCAAGTCCTCATTCCTCTCCTGCTCGCCAGCCTGCTGATGCTCCTGATGATCGGGATCGGCAAGCAGGACATCGACAGCGCCATCGGCGACATGAACGACACCACCGTCAGCGTAACCCGTCACAAGGACGATATCGCCACCCTGATCCACGCCACCTACCGGCTGCGCACCACCGCCATCTATGGCCTCTACGACCCCGAACGCTTTGCCACGCTGCCAGGTGACCTGACCGCCGCCGAACAGGAGATCGGCGCCATCCTGACCAGACTGGCCATCGCCGGCGCCGAGCAGGACAACAGCCGGGTGGCGTCCGCCCTGCAGGCCTACCTCGGCCACACCCGCAACAACATGCTGCCGCTGCTGGCCGCCAAGCACCAGGGCAGCGGCGATCCCGCCGCCTATGAGCAGGCCCGCCTGCGCTTTCGCGAACTGGGGGAAGATCTCATCAAGCAGATCGATGCCATGTCGGCCCATATCAACCAGCTGATCCAGGATGAGATCGCCCAGGAGCAGGCCCACTACCACGCCACCCTACTGCGTACCCTGCTGCTGATGGGGGCAGCCCTGCTGGCCGCCCTGTTCGGCGGCTGGTGGCTCTCCGGCCGGATCGTGCGCCCCATCGGCCAGCTGCAGCAGGTGATGCGCGCCGTGGCCCAGGGCCGCTTCAACGTGCGCGCCGCCGCCGACGGCGACAACGAGCTGAGCCAACTGGCCGCCGACATCAACCAGACCCTGACCCAGCTTGGCAACACCATCCAGACCCTGACCGGCATCAGCGGCAACGTGGCCTCCGCCGCCACCGAGCTCGCCGCCGTGATGACCCAGTCCGAAGCCAACGCCCAGCAGCAGCGCAGCGAGACCGAGCAGGTGGCCTCCGCCGTCACCGAGCTGGCCAGCACCGCCGACAACGTCAACCACAACGCCGCCCTGGCCGATGAACTCGCGCGCGATGCCAACGACAGGGTCGAGCAGGGGCTGACGCTGTTTGCCGAGAGCATCCAGGCCAACAGCCGCATGGCGGGCAGCCTCGAGAGCGCCGCCGCGCAGGTGGCCCAGCTCAAGTCCCAGTCAGAGCAGATCGGCAAGGTGATCGAGGTCATTCAAGGGATTTCGGAGCAGACCAACCTGCTGGCCCTCAACGCCGCCATCGAGGCCGCTCGCGCCGGCGAAACCGGCCGCGGCTTTGCGGTGGTGGCCGACGAGGTGCGCATGCTGGCAGCCCGCACCCAGGACTCCACCAAGGAGATCCAGGCCATCATCGAGCAGTTGCAGAGCCAGTCCCAGTCGGCCAACTGCGGCGTGCAGGAGACCCTCGCCATCCTGGCCCACAACCAGCAACTCTCCGGCGAAGTGCAGGCGCTGCTGGGTGGCATCACCGAAGCAGTCAACCAGATCAACGGCGCCAACGCCCAGGTGGCCACCGCCGCCGAGGAGCAGTCCTGCGTCACCGCCGATATCAACCGCAACATCACCAACATCCACGAGATCGTCAATCAGAACGCGGCCGGCATCAGCCAGAGTGCCGCCGCCAGTCACGAACTGTCACAGCTCGCCGAGCAGCAGCGCAAGCAACTGGCCCAGTTCCAGCTGTAACCACGCCCTCGTGAGTGCAGACAAGGCCCCGGATCCGGGGCCTTGCTGTTAATGAAGCTGACGGCTTGTTGTTGTTTTAAACGCTCTTTTTATAACATGGCTTCATTAGGGGCTGGGCTACCTCGCCAAATGTGGGTATGGTAGAGGCACGTCACTCCCCCTCATGCGAGATCATCATGAAGCTGTCCTTCAAGAAACCGGCCTTCATCGGCCTCGGGCTCATCGCCCTCGTCTCCGCCATCTGGCTCGATTTCTATCTGCCGGAGCACACCATCGCCACCATCACCGGGGTCGAGGTGAAACGCACCGACAAGGATGGCCCCATCAGCCAGAAGAACCCGGCCGACGGTCCCACCACCGACGTCTACTACATCTATACCGAACGGCCCGGCGAGAAGATCCGCGTATTCCGCAACGAAGACACCGAGTGGGGCTGGCCCTTCTACTTCAAGTTCAACGCCGCCGACGTGCAGGCCAAGGCCAAGTCGATGGAGTTCGAAAAACGGCTGGCCATCATTACCTCCTACGGCTGGCGCATCAACATGTTCTCCATGTTCCCCAACGTCACCAAGATTGAGAGCACCGAGCCCGACGCCTCCACCTGGAGCTTCTTCCGCTGGTTCTGGTTCGGCATCTGGGCTCTGGTGATGGGCAAAGCCGCCATCACCACCTGGCGCTACTTCGATCGGCTCGAGGATGAGATATGAGCGACGCCGCTTGCCGGAGGAACGGACAATGAGTGAGCCGAGCAAGACGCGCACCAGCTTCTATCGCCGGCTCTACGTGGCCTGGCTCATCAGCCAGGGCACGGATACGGTGCCAGCCATCATGGAGGCGACCGGCATGCCGCGCCGCACCGCGCAGGATACGCTCAGCGCCCTGGCCGAGCTGGACATCAGCTGCGGCTTCGAGCAGACCGAGGGGGCTCGTCATCTGCAGGGGCACTATCGCATCAGTGACTGGGGACCCATCAATCCTGCCTGGATAAAGGCCCAACTGCCGGCCATCAAGGAGACATTGGGTTACCCCTGAAGCCGCGGACTTGATCGTCTGTGACTGGGGCAAGCCAATCCGTCAAATAAAGAAGGGCCAGCCGACAAGGCTGGCCCTTCTTGTATCAGTGGCCCGGCTGACAGAGCCCTCACTCGGGGAACGGCTCCTCCGGCAATGGATCCTGGGTCTCCCCCTTGGTGCAGTCGATGATGGAGCGCTTGGGGTTGTTGGGGTCGCGCAGCAGCAGGGGCGCCAGCCCGGCGTCGTGCTGCTGCTCGTCGGAAAACTCGCTGCCATAGGCGTTGTGGGTCAGACGCCGCGCATTGGCGATGGGGGTATCCACAAACAGGGCATGCACCTCGAAGGTGGACGAGGGGATGAGAAAGCCGCTGATGGGCAGACCGTGCAGATCCTGGCGGGTCTTGTACCAGGCAAAGCCGTCCGTCACCTTGTAGGGGGTGAAGTGTTTGAGCTGCGGATGCACCGGCTGGCCGGTCTCGCTGTCGAGATAAAGATCGTCCAGCTCGCAGGTCGCCAGTCCCTGCCACATCGATTCGAACGGCGTGGCACACCCCGTCAGTTGCAACCCGGCCAGCAGTGCCAGCCCTGTCTTCCACATCGCTTCGCCCCTTCTTGCAAGAGTGGAACTGCGTTCAGTCAAAGGCCCGCAGCCGCGTGACCAGCAGATCGATAAAACCGGCCCGATCCAACCCCAGCAACACCAGCGCATTGGCCGCTTTGCCGGTCAGACCGTAACGATCCACCACCGTCATGCCGCTAGTATGGGTGCCGCCGGTCTCGATATCGACCCGGCACTCGACCCCGTGAAACAGTGCGGGGGCCAGCAACCAGGCAATGGTACAGGGGTCGTGCAGAGGCGCGCCAGCAAATCCCCACTTGGGATCCCGGTGGTAGATCATGAAAAAGTCGAGCAGACCGGCCACGCACTGGGCCACCGGATTGGTGATAGCGCGTACCCGTTCGATATCCTCGTCCATCACCTGCGCCTCATGGGTCACGTCCAGCCCGCACATGGTGATGGGGAGCCCCGACTTGAACACCATATCGGCCGCTTCCGGGTCCACATAAATGTTGAACTCCGCCGCTGGGGTCCAGTTGCCTGCTCCCGCTGCGCCGCCCATCAGCACGATGCGGGCGATCTTGGATTTGAGCTCGGGGTGGGCCGCCAGCAGCAGGGCGATGTTGGTGAGCGGGCCGGTCGGCACCAGGGTCACGGGCTCAGGGCTCTCGCGCAGGCACTTGGCCATCAGCTCAAGGGCGGTCATGGCCACGGGGGCAAAGCCCGGATCCGGCAGTTTGGGGCCATCAAGACCCGATTCGCCGTGGACGTTGTCGGCAATGATCAGCTCCCGGGCCAGCGGCTTGGGCGCCCCCGCCGCCACCGGAATGTCGTCACGCCCCAGCAGGGTGAGGATGCGCAGGGCATTGTTGAGGGTCTTGTCCGGCGTCTGGTTGCCGGCGCTGGTGGTGACCGCCAGCACCTTGAGTTCGGGGCTGGCCAGCGCCAGGATGAGGGCGATGGCATCATCGTGGCCGGGATCGCAATCGAGAATAACAGGCAACACCATGGACGGACTCCTTACAACATGACAGGGAGCCATACCTTAGCAAGCTGCGGCAGGATTAACTCTGGAGGGAGTCACAAAACGCCTTGGCCAAACAGATCAATCACTTGCCAACGGCACTCAAGTCAGTTCGCCGCGCTTCGCCGGTTCGGGTATGATCCCCCTCCCTTTTCTAACCGTGCGCCCCATGTCCGTCATCGTCGACACCTTCATCGCCCCGCCCTGTGCGGCCACCATCGAGATCCTGTTCGAGGATGAGCACCTGCTGCTCATCAACAAGCCGAGCGGCCTGCTGAGCCTGTCGGGCAAGAACCCGCAGAACCTCGACTCGGTGCACCATCGTCTGGTGCAGGATTATCCCGGCAGCGCCCTGGTCCATCGCCTCGACTTTGGTACCTCGGGCATCATGCTGGTGGCCAGGAACAAGGCTATCAACGCCCTGCTCTGCCGCCAGTTCAGCCAGCGCACGGTGAGCAAGGCCTACAGCGCCCTGCTGTGCGGCCACCTGGCCGAAGACGAAGGGGTGATCGATGCCCCTATCGCCAAGGATCCGGCGCTGTTTCCGCTGATGAGCATCTGCACCGTCAACGGCAAACCCGCCCGCTCCCGCTATCAAGTGATTGAGCGGCTGGAGCAGCAGATTCAGGGACAGACAGTGCCGCTGACCTGGGTCAGACTGGTGCCGGAGACCGGCCGCACCCATCAGCTGCGCATCCACAGCCAGCAGCTGGGCCATCCCATCCTTGGTTGCGATCTCTATGGCGGCCTGCTGCCGCCCGGCTGCGAACAGGCGCCGCGGCTGATGCTGCACGCCTGTGAACTCGATTTTGTTCATCCGGTCAGCGGCGAACTGATGCAGATCAGCTGTGAGGCCCCCTTTGCGCAGGCGCTGGCGGCCATGACGGGGCAACCGGGGTAACCCGAAGCAGGGAAACAAGGGGCAGGCAAGCAGAAGAGGAGCAAAACGGTAAACGGCGGATAAAGATAGGGGCCGTGCTTTCGCAACGGCCCCCACCCCCCACTCGGTGTGGTGCTATCAGATCAGCTTGCGGGCGGCGCCCAGTACGATCTTGATGGCATCAGATTCGGTTTTCGCCATGGTCTCGGCGTTCGGGATTTCCTGCTGGGTACGGTTGACAATGACGCCAGCCACCATACCGGCACGCAGGCCCTGGCTGGTGCACATGGTCAGCAGGGTGGCAGATTCCATCTCGTAGTTCAGCACGCCCATGGCTTGCCACTCTTTCATGGAACCCTGGAACCGGCTCACGACGCGGCCGGATACGGTGTCGTAACGCTCCTGACCCGGGTAGAAGGTATCGGAGGAGGCAGTCACACCGATGTGCAGCTTGGAACCCAGCTCTTTGGCGGTGTTGACCAGCGCTGTGGTGCAGTCGAAGTCAGCCACGGCCGGGAACTCCATCGGCGCGAAGTGCAGGCTGGCACCGTCGAGGCGCACGGAACCGGTGGTGACGATCACGTCGCCCACGTTCAGGTGCGGCTGGATGGCGCCGGTGGTGCCGATGCGCAGGAAGGTACGGATGCCCAGCTGAGCCAGCTCTTCCACCGCGATGGAAGTGGACGGGCCGCCGATACCGGTGGAGCAGATGATCACGGCCTTGCCGTCCATCTCGCCGCGCCAGGTAGTGAATTCACGATGGCTGGCCAGGTGCACCGGGTTATCCAACAGCTCTGCGATGCGCTTCACGCGCTCGGGATCACCAGGGACGATCGCCAGGGTGGCGCCTTGCAGATCCGCTTTCTTCAAACCCAAGTGAAATACATCAGACATAGTGGACTCCTGGTTGCTCCCCACCAGCATGGTCAGGGCGCAAGTTAAGATGATTCTTTATGGTACTTTCAAGCCTTCACTCCCCTCGTCGGGGAGGCGCCAACTATGGTCGAAAGCGCTTTCCAATTCCTTGAAGCATCTCACACTTCCTTGCATTGACAGTGACAAATTCGGCGCAAAACGTTTGCTAACCTGATGAATTAATTGAAAAACGTTTTTCTGCCCGCGAACGGGCAAGGGCCCTTGTCAATCCCTGTCGCGACCCATGTTTCCGGTACGTGATCGAGTCCATAAAGTTGCAAAGCAGATACCATTGACCCCTTTTCATCCCCTCTGACGATGTTATGTTGGCGTCCGTATACCACTTAATGGCTAATAAAACGGAGTCCATCATGGCGACATTCAAGTTCTACATTCCCGCAATCAACCTGATGGGAGCAGGCTGTCTGCAAGAGGCGGCAGCCGATATCAAGGGTTATGGCCATCGCAAGGCGCTGATCGTCACCGACAAGATCCTCAATCAGATCGGCGTGGTCGCCAAGGTCGCCGCCCTCTTGGCAGAACATGGCATTGAAAGCGCAGTTTTCGACGAGACCAAGCCCAATCCGACCATGACCAACGTGGAAGCGGGCCTGGCCATGCTCAAGGCCAATGGCTGCGACTGCGTCATCTCGCTGGGCGGAGGCTCGCCTCACGACTGCGCCAAGGGCATCGCCCTGGTGGCCGCCAACGGTGGCAGCATCAAGGATTACGAAGGGGTGGATCGCTCCGCCAAGCCGCAGCTGCCGCTCATCGCCATCAACACTACCGCCGGCACCGCCTCCGAGATGACCCGTTTTTGCATCATCACCGACGAGGCCCGCCACGTGAAGATGGCCATCGTCGACAAGCACGTCACCCCGCTGATGTCGGTCAACGACCCCGAGTTGATGCTGGCCAAGCCGGCCGGCCTCACCGCCGCTACCGGCATGGATGCGCTGACCCACGCCATCGAGGCCTATGTCTCCACCATCGCCACCCCGGTGACCGATGCCAGCGCCATCATGGCCATCCAGCTCATCGCCAAGCACCTGCGCACCGCGGTCAATCAGGGCGACGATCTGCACGCCCGCGAGCAGATGGCCTACGCCCAGTTCCTGGCCGGCATGGCCTTCAACAACGCAAGCCTCGGCTACGTGCACGCCATGGCCCACCAGCTGGGCGGCTTCTACGACCTGCCGCACGGGGTCTGCAACGCCGTGCTGCTGCCCCACGTACAGGCCTACAACGCCCAGGTGTGCGCCGGCCGGCTCAAGGATGTAGCCCGTCATATGGGGGTGGACGTGAGCGCCATGAATGACGAGCAAGGGGCCGCCGCCGCCATTGCCGCCATCCAGCAGCTGGCGCGCGACGTCAAGATCCCGGCCGGGCTGGAGCAGCTCGGCGTCAAAGCCGATGACTTCAACCTGCTGGCCGAGAACGCCCTGAAAGACGCCTGTGGCTTCACCAACCCGAAACAGGCGAGCCACGAAGAGATCGTCGCCATCTTCCGCGCCGCCATGTAAGGGGGCAATCGGCAGAAAGGGTCGCATGGCGGCCCTTTTTATTGGCTGATGGATCAATGGCTTTTTACTTCCGTAGAGGGAGCCGGTATGATTTGCCGAGCTTAAAAAGACTTGAATGGATGATCTGAACTCGATATGCGGATGAAACACCTGATTGCCGCGGCCCTGACCGCCCTCACCCTGTCTGGTTGCAGCCTGGTCTATCGCATCGATATTCCTCAGGGCAACTATGTGGAACAAAAACAGGTCGACAAACTGCGCCAGGGCATGACCCGCGAGCAGGTCGAGTTCGTGCTGGGCTCCGCCATGCTGCGCGATGGCTTTGACCCGAACACCTGGTATTACCTCTATGAATTCCAGCCGGGCCGCGGCGATAAAGAGCGCAAGGAGCTCACCCTGACCTTTGCCAACGACAGATTGGCCACGGTCACCGGCGACTTCCCGCTGCCAGCGGCCTTCCATACCCCGCTCTGATCCAATCCACAAAACCGGCCTCGCGCCGGTTTTGTTTTAACGCCGCCAGCCACGAACACCCCGCTGGCAGAGGGTGGCACCTCGCCGGATGCCGGCGTCACTTTCATCACACAGGGAGAGCAGCATGAGCCGGATCCTGATCGCCGGAGCCAGCGGCCTCATCGGCCGCGAGCTGGTGCGACAACTACCCGCAGAGCACCAACTGACCCTGCTCTGCCGCAAGCCCGGGCAGCCGCAACCCGCCCACCACTGGCTGCCAGTCAATTTCGATATGCTGGCCGAGGTGAATCTGCCCGAACCGGTGGATCTCGCCTTCTGCTGCCTTGGCACCACCCGCAAGGAAGCCGGCTCGGCCGAGGCCTTTCGCCGGGTAGATCTCGACTATGTGCTGGCCTTTGCCGAGCTGGCCCGCCGCCACGGCTGCCAGCGGCTGGTGGTGGTCTCGAGCCTGGGGGCCAACCCGCGCTCCCCGGCCCTTTATCCGCGCACCAAGGGGGAGATGGAGCAGGCTCTGCTGGCCCAGCCCTGGCAGAGGCTCGCCATCGTGCGCCCCGCCATGTTGCTGGGCGATCGCCAGCCACCGCGCCGCTCGGAGCAGTTTTTCCAGGCCATCTACCCGTTGCTGAAGCCGCTCCTGGTTGGCAGGTTGCGCCGCTGGCGCGCCATCGAGGCCGGCCAGGTGGCCCGCGCCATGATCGCCCTCTCCCGCCAGCCCGCTGGCTGCGAAGTGGTCGAGAACGAGCAGCTGCTCCAGCTGTAGTGAAGTCCCTCGACTGGCGGGTGGATGACGGGATCAAAAAAGGCGCCAAGGCGCCTTTTTTATATGAGGTATCGTGCCAGTGCTGACACTTTTTATACGAAGTATCATGCCTGCCAATGCAGGCATTTAGTCAGACTGTTTGCGATTGGCATTGGGACGGCCACCCGTGACCACATCGGCACGCCCCTCTTCCTTGGCCTTTTCCGCGCGCTTCTTGCGCATCTCCTTGGGATCGGCGATGAGCGGACGGTAGATCTCGATGCGATCGCCATCTTGCAGCAACTCGGAGCCCTTGACCGGTCGGCTGTAGATGCCGAACTTGTTGACCGCCAGATCGATCTCGGGGTGTTTTTGCACTATGCCGGATTGCTCGAGGGCGGCCAGCACCGAGGTCTGTGCAGGCACCCGTAGCCGCAGCACCGTCTGCCGCTCGGGCAGGGCGTAAACCACTTCGATGTTGAGTTGATCAGGCACCGTACACCACCTTGGCGCGGTTGGAGAAGGCGAGCACCATGGAGCTCACCAGATCGCGGAAGATCTGGCCGAAGGCCAGCTCGATGAGTTTGGAGGTGAACTCGAAGTCGAGATCAAACTCCACCTTGCAGGCATCCACGTCCAGCGGCGTGAAGGTCCACCAGCCCGCCAGCTTGCTGAAGGGCCCCTCCACCAGCTCCATCTTGATCTGCCGGTTGGCATCGAGCAGATTGCGGGTGGTAAAGGTCTTGGCAATCCCGGCCTTGGCCACATCGACCGAGGCAGTCATATAGTCATCGCCGGTTTCGTGTACACGGCTGCCGACACAACCGGGCAGGAACTCCGGATAAGCGTGAACATCATTGACCAGCCTGAACATCTGTTCGGCGCTGAACATCACCAGGGCACTGCGAGTAATACGGGGCATGGCTTTTCCTCATCCAATCGCCGCGATTTTATCATCATGTTTCATCTTGTGGAGGTAAAACCTCGGTCAAACTGCTCATAAAGCCATCAGTTGACCCGCTGCGCGTTTTACAGCCGCCCTTGCCCACGTATAATGCCCTCCTCCCAGTCATTGCCGGAAATCGCCCGTCATGAGCAAAAAAAACAGTAAAAACAAAGCCGGGTCCAACACCATTGCACTCAACAGAAGCGCGCGCCACGAATACTTCATCGAAGAGAAGATCGAGGCGGGTCTGTCCCTGCAAGGGTGGGAAGTCAAATCTCTGCGGGCGGGCAAGGCCAACATCAGCGAAGCCTATGTCATCTTCCGCGATGGTGAGGCCTACCTGTTCGGCTCCAGCTTCCTGCCACTGCAAGCGGCCTCCAGCCATGTGGTGTGCGACCCGACCCGAACCCGCAAACTGCTGCTGAGCCGTCGCGAACTCGACAAGCTCGAGAGCCTGATCGCCCGCCAGGGCTACACCGTCGTTCCCCTCGCCCTCTACTGGAAACAGTGCTGGGTCAAGGTCGAGATCGGCCTGGTGAAGGGCAAGAAAGAACACGACAAGCGTGAAGACACCAAGGCCCGCGAATGGGATCGGGAAAAAGCGCGCATCATGAAGAACAAGCACCGCGGTTAATCCGCTTGATGCTGCAAGGTCCGGGCTCCTGCCCGGACTTTTTCTTTTCCGGCCCGCCGCTTACCCGCCCCCGCCAGGCGAGCGCACAATAAATCGGCAAACGAAGCGGCTCCCTGCGGGAATGACCATCAACGCCTTGCCATGGCAGGATTTTTGCGTACAATCCCTCTTAACAACTTGGGGCTGATTCTGGATTCGACAAGATTCACGAAACCCAAGGTGCATGCCGAGGTGCGGTAGGCCTCGTTAATAAACCGCAAAAAAATAGTCGCAAACGACGAAAACTACGCACTCGCAGCTTAATAACCTGCGCTGAGCCCTTCTACCCTAGCTTGCCTGTGTCCTAGGGAATCGGAAGGTCATCCTTCACAGGATCGTGTGGAAGTCCTGCTCGGGGCGGAAGCATTAAAACCAATCGAGCTAGTCAATTCGTGGCGTGTCTCTCCGCAGCGGGTTGGCGAATGTAAAGAGTGACTAAGCATGTAGTGCCGAGGATGTAGTAATTTTGGACGGGGGTTCAAATCCCCCCAGCTCCACCAAACGTTTGGAAAGGGCCACCTCGCAAGAGGTGGCCCTTTTTTATTTGGGCTTTCTTTGCAGTGGATCATTCAGCAAGCCTCACGGCGCAAAGAGCATCTGCACAATAGGGGGGAAACGAGATCTTTTGAGTCTTGGTTCAACCTAATCAAGCAGACTTTGTGAGATGATTCAGCACAATACTGTTTCTGGATTTATCGTCCATGATCGACGCCATTCCCAGCTATGAGCACATGATGCCTGCCGTGCTTTTTTCATTGAAAGACGGCAACAGCTATACGCTTCGACAAGTGTATGAAGCTGTATGTGCTCATTATGCTTTTACTCCTGAACAACTGGCTCACACCCTGCCTAGCGGGCGGCAAACCACGGTTCGCTCCCGGGTCGGCTGGGCCAAGACCTACTTGGTCAAGGCGGGGCTCATCAAGCAGCCCAAGCGGGGCATCTGCCTTATCACCGCACGAGGTAAGGCTGCTTTGGCATCGGGCCAGACCATTGACAACCACTATCTGGCTCAGTTCAAGGAGTTCGTGACCTTTACTCTGGCGTCCAGTGAAAGCACAGGTAAGCTGCCACAAGGCACAACCGATGCCGCGGACGAGCCACATAACGTGCAAGCCAGTACACCACAAGAGCAAATTGAGCAAGCGCTGGCCGCCATCAATCAATCCCTTGCCGATGACCTGCTTGCCGAGATCTTTGGCCTTTCCCCTCGCTTCTTCGAACAGCTGGTCGTCGATCTGATGGTGGCCATGGGCTATGGCGGCAACCAGCAAGATGCTGCCCGCCCCACTCGCTACAGCAGCGATGGCGGGATTGACGGCATCATCAAGGAAGACCGATTGGGGCTCGACTCCATCTACCTGCAAGCCAAGCGCTACACCGACAAAACCGTCGGGCGTCCCGAGCTCCAATCCTTCGCAGGAGCCCTGGATCTGCACAAGGCCCGCAAGGGAGTCTTTATAACCACCTCCTGCTTTAGCCGTGAGGCGCATGAATATGTGGGGTTGATTGAGAAACGTATCGTGCTGATTGACGGCGCGCATCTGGCCGCCCTGATGATCGAATATGGGGTTGGCGTCACCATTCGCCAGACCCTTACCATTAAAACCCTGGATTCAGATTACTTTTTGGAAGACTAAATCGTGGCTAAAACACCCGCCAAGAAAGCCGGCAAAGGCTTTGAAGAAACCCTCTGGGATACCGCCAACCAACTGCGTGGCAACGTGGAATCCTCTGAATACAAGCACGTGGTGCTGAGCCTGGTGTTCCTCAAATTTATCAGCGACAAGTTCGAGGCCAAGCGCAAGCAGCTGATCGCCAGCGGTCAGGAAGCCTTTGTCGAGATGGATGTCTTCTATCAGCAAGACAACGTCTTCTTCCTGCCCGAAGTGGCCCGCTGGAGCTATGTGAAGGCCCGCGCCAAGCAAGATGACCTGGCGGTACTGATCGACACGGCGCTGGCCACCATCGAGAAGCGCAACCCTGCGCTGGCCGGTGCCTTGCCGGACAACTACTTCTCCCGTCTGGGGCTTGAGGCCACCCGCCTCTCGTCGCTGATCGATACCATCGAGAATATCGACACCCTGGCCAACGAGTGCCACCTCACCGAAGAGGATCTGGTGGGGCGGGTCTATGAATACTTCCTCGGGCGCTTTGCGGCCACCGAGGGCAAGGGCGGCGGTGAGTTTTATACCCCAAAATCCGTTGTCACCCTGCTGGCCGAGATGCTCGAGCCCTATCAGGGCAAGATCTACGACCCCTGCTGCGGCTCAGGTGGCATGTTTGTGCAGTCCCTCAAGTTTGTCGAAAGCCATCAGGGCAAGAGCAAGGATATCGCCATCTACGGGCAGGAGCTCACCTCCACCACCTACAAGCTGGCCAAGATGAACCTGGCCATTAGGGGCCTGATAGGCAATCTGGGCGAGCGTGCCGTCGATACCTTCTTTCACGACCAGCACCCGGACCTCAAGGCCGACTACATCATGGCCAACCCGCCGTTCAACTTGAAAGGGTGGCGTGGCGAGTCGGAGCTCACCGACGATCCGCGCTTTGATGGCTTTAAAACCCCGCCCACCGGCAACGCCAACTACGGCTGGATCCTCCATATGCTCGCCAAACTGTCGGAAGACGGCACCGCCGGCTTTGTGCTGGCTAACGGCTCCATGAGCTCCAATACCAGCGGCGAAGGGGAGATCCGCCAAAAGCTGATTGAAGATGACCGCATCGAATGCATGATCGCCCTGCCGGGCCAGCTCTTCTTCACCACCCAGATCCCGGTCTGCCTCTGGTTTATGAGCAAGAACAAGGGGGCCAGCATCAAGCACGGCTATCGGGATCGCCGTGGCGAGACCCTGTTTATCGATGCCCGCGAGCTGGGCACCATGGTGAGTCGCACCAGCAAGGAACTGACCGCCGCCGATATCGCCTGGATCAGCGACACCTTCCACGCTTGGCGCAGCAGTGAAGACGAACTGGCCCGCCGCATCAAGACGCAGGCGATCAGCATCGAGCGCTATGAGGACCAAGCCGGTTTTTGCAAGGTGGCGACCCTGGCTGACATCGCCGCCAACGACTATGTGCTGACCCCTGGCCGCTATGTGGGGGCTGCCGAAGTGGCAGATGATGGTATTGCCTTTGAGACAAAGATGCAGGAGTTAACCCAAACCCTCTATCGCCAACTGGACGAGGCGGCAGCGCTGGATCAGGCGATCCGAGCCAATATGGAGGCGCTGGGTTATGGCAATTAATTTGACCTCAATGCGTCTTGAAGATTGCATGGATGCAATAATCGATTATCGAGGTAAAACCCCGACTAAAACGACATCTGGTATTCCCTTGATTACCGCAAAGATAATCAAGAATGGTCGAATTCAAGATGCTACCGAATTCATCGCAGAAGATGACTATGCATCTTGGATGCGTCGAGGCATTCCACAATCAGGCGATGTGGTACTAACTACAGAAGCCCCTTTAGGCGAAGTAGCTCAACTAGATGCTAGCAAAATAGCGTTAGCACAACGGGTTATTACTCTCCGAGGCAAGAAAGGATTACTAGACAACGATTTTCTCCTTTATCTGCTGCAATCCCATGATGTCCAACATCAACTTGATGGAAGAGGAACAGGCAGTACCGTTAAGGGGATAAAACAGTCAGAGCTGAAAGAAGTGATTCTGTCGTTTCCTCCGATCACAGCACAAAAACGAATTGCAAAGCATTTGAAGGATATTGATAACAAAATTACCCTCAGTCAAAAAATCAGCCAAACCTTGGAACAGATGGCGCAGACGCTATTTAAGTCGTGGTTTGTGGACTTTGATCCCGTGGTCGATAACGCGCTGGATGCAGGTTTCTTTGAGCAGGAGCTGGACCTCCCCGACGAGCTGCTGCGCCGCGCAGAGGCGCGCAAAGCCGTGCGGGCGCAAGTGGGCTTTAAGCCCTTGCCAGCAGCTACTCGCCAGCTCTTCCCCGCCGCCTTTGAAACGTGCGATGAGCCCTCCCTTGGCCTCGGCGGCTGGGTGCCGAAGGGGTGGAGTGTATCGACAACTGGTGATGAGCTGACAGTTAAGGGGGGATCAACCCCCAGCACCGCAAATCCTGAGTTTTGGGAAGGTGGACATATTCACTGGACATCACCTAAAGATCTCTCTGGAAGCCAAGAAAAAGTGATGCTCGACACAGAGAGAAAAATCACCACTTCTGGCTTGAATAAAATAACATCTGGGTTGCTACCCGTTGAAACAGTGCTGATGTCTTCACGGGCTCCTATTGGTTACCTGACACTTACAAAAATACCACTTGCGATTAATCAAGGTTATATTGCCATTCCTTCCACAAAAAGACTGTCACAGGAATATGTACTATATTGGCTAAGTTCCTCTATGGAGGAAATCAAAGGAATTGCCGGTGGCACAACTTTCGCCGAAATAAGCAAAAAAACATTCAACAACATTCCTCTACTTGTACCAAACAACGAAACGATTGAGAGATTTTCAGCTATCGCAAAAAGTTATCTCAATAAAATGGAACTCAATGTTTTAGAAAGAACAGCGTTAGAACATCTCCGAGAGACTCTACTTCCGAAACTAATCTCCGGCGAGCTATCCCTCGAGGATGTCGAATTGACGACCCAGCAGGGAGCGGCCTGATGCAGGGGCGGTACAGTGCCGCCCCTTGCCAACCAGGCGATAAATCATCAGACTCGCCCAACCCCGTTATGGATAACCATCACTTATAAAACAAGAAGCCATTGCCATGAGCCATCTCTTTACTGAAGCCAAGCTGGAGCAGGCCATTATCGACCTGCTAGGGGAACACCGCGATCAAGGGGGCAAGCCCTGCTACCCCCACGTCCTTGGCAGCAGTTTGCCACGCAAAGAGAAGAGCGAGGTGCTGCTCACGGAGGATCTGCGCGCCTATCTGGCCGTGCGCTATCGGGATGAGGGGATCACGACAGGGGAGATCGCCGACATCGTGCGCAAGCTCGAGACTCTGCCGGCAAGCGATCTCTACCAGAGCAACAAGACCTTCTGCCACTGGCTCGGCAATGGCTTTTTGTTAAAGCGCGAAGACCGCACCCAAAAAGATCTCTATATCGAGCTGTTCGACAGCCGCACCCTGCCCGCCCAACTGGCCGTGCTGTTTGCCAATGCCGACCAATATGCCAGCAATAGCACCGCACGGATGGCCGGTGAAGCCGAACTGCACGATCTTAGCGACTGCAACCGCTTGCGGCTGGTCAATCAGTTGGAGATAGAAGGACAAACCAAGGATGGCGGGGTACAACTGCGCATCCCGGATGCCATCTTGTACCTCAACGGCCTGCCGGTGGTGGTATTCGAGTTTAAATCGGCGGTGCGAGAAGAGGCGGCCAGCCTCCATGACGCCTGGCGCCAGCTTTGTGTGCGCTACAAGCGCGATATCCCCAAGCTCTTTGTCTACAACGCGCTTTGCATCATCAGCGACGGGGTGAACAACAAGCTTGGCAACCTGTTTGCCCCCTACGAGTTTTACTACGCCTGGCGCAAGGTGAGCGGCTGCGAGTCCACCGAAAAGGAGAACGAAGCCCAGGGGATCAAGGGGCTCTACACTCTGGTTCAGGGGCTGTTTCACCCGCTACGCCTGCTCGATGTGCTGAAGAACTTCGTCTTCTTCCCCGACAACGCCAAATTTGATCTGAAGATCTGCTGCCGCTATCCCCAGTACTATGCGGCGCGCAAGCTCTACTACAACATCAAAAAAGAGCGCAGACAGCTGGTGAGCCGCCCGGATAGCACCGGGGTGATGGTGGTAGAAAACCAGGGTGGTAGCGGTAAGGGCGGTACCTACTTTGGTGCCACCGGCTGTGGCAAGAGCTACACCATGCAGTTTTTGGCGCGCCTGCTGATGAAGAGTGTCGATTTCGAGAGCCCGACTATCGTGCTCATCACAGATCGCACCGATCTCGACGAGCAGCTCGCCAAGCAGTTTTGCAGCGCCACCGCCTTTATCGGCGATGCGGTGATTGAGCCGGTCGCCAGCCGCCAGGATCTGCGCGATAAATTGGCCGGTCGCGCCAGTGGCGGGGTGTTTCTCACCACCATTCACAAGTTCACCGAAGATATCCAGCAGCTCTCGGAGCGCAGCAACATCATCTGTATCTCGGATGAGGCGCACCGCAGCCAGGTCAATCTGGATCAGAAGCTGGTGATGGATCTTGAACGCGGCACCATCAAGAAGACCTACGGCTTTGCCAAGTACCTGCACGATTCCTTGCCCAACGCCACCTATGTCGGCTTTACCGGCACGCCGATCGACGCCACGCTGGATGTGTTTGGCCCGGCCATCGACAGCTACACCATGAGCGAGGCGGTCAATGACGAGATCACGGTGCGCATTGTCTATGAGGGACGCGCCGCCAGGGTGGTGCTCGATAACGGCAAGCTCGACGAGATAGAGAAGTACTATCAGGAGTGCGAGACGCAAGGGGCGAGCGAATACCAGATTGAAGAGAGCAAGAAAGCCAGCGCCAATATGAACGCAATCCTGGGCGACCCGGGCAGGCTAGCCGAGCTTGCCAAAGACTTTGTCGCCCATTACGAAGATCGGGTGAGTGAGGGCGCAAGCGTCAAGGGCAAGGCGATGTTTGTCTGCGCCAGCCGCGAGATTGCCTATGACTTCTATTGCTGCATCAAGGTGCTTCGTCCCGAGTGGTTTGAGGCCAAGCAGGCCATCGACGGGGTGGATCTCAGCGAAAAGGATAAAAAGGAGCTGATGGCGCTGCCGATGGTCAATCTGGTGATGACCCGCGGCAAGGATGACGAGCAGGAGATGTATGACCTGCTGGGCAACAAGGAGTACCGCAAGGAGCTCGACAAGCAGTTCAAGAATCCCAAGTCCAACTTCAAGATTGCCATCGTGGTGGACATGTGGCTGACCGGCTTCGATGTGCCCGAGCTCGACACCATTTACATCGACAAGCCGCTGCAAAAGCACAACCTGATCCAGACCATCTCGCGGGTGAACCGCAAGTTTGAGGGCAAGGAGAAGGGACTGGTGGTCGATTACATCGGCATCAAGAGTCGGATGAATATGGCGCTGGCCATGTACTCCAAGAGCGATGAGGTCAACTTCGAAGACATCCGCCAGTCACTCACCGAGGTACGCAACCACCTGGATCTGCTGCGTACCCTGTTCCACAAATTCGACAGCCGTGATTACTTCTCTGGCGAGCCGACCAAGCAGCTGGAGTGCCTGCGCCGGGGTGCCGAGTTTGCCCTGCAGACCAAGAAGATGGAGCTGCGTTTTATGGGGCTGGTCAAGCGCCTCAAGGCCGCTTATGACGTCTGTGTGGGCAGCGAAGAACTGATCAATGATGAGCGCGAATGGGTTCACTTCTATCTGGCGGTGCGCTCCATCGTCTACAAGCTCACCAAGGGGGATGCCCCCGACACGGCTCAGATGAACCAGCGGGTACGCGAGATGATCGCCGAGGCGCTCAAGGCCGATGGGGTGGAGGAGATCTTTGCCTTGGGGGATAAGCAGGCCGAGACCATCGACATCTTCGACGAGGAATATCTGGCGCGGGTCAACAAGATCAAGCTGCCCAACACCCGGATGCAGCTGCTGCAGAAGATGCTGGAAAAAGCCATCAGCGACTTTCAGAAGGTGAACCAGCTGCAGGGGATCAACTTCTCCAAGCGTTTTCGGGCCTTGGTGGAGCAGTACAACGAGCGCAAAGAGAACGATGTGCTCAATGGCGAGGAGTTCGACGCCTTTACCGAGCAGATGGCGAACATGATCCTCGATATCAAGGGCGAGATTATGTCGTTTGCCAACCTAGGTATCGATATGGAGGAGAAGGCGTTTCTCGATATCCTCGAGCATATGTGCGTGAAGTACCAGTTCACCTACGACCAGGAGAGGATGCTGGAGCTAGCCAAGGCGATGAAGGTGACGGTGGATGACTCCACCCAGTACCCGGACTGGAGCAACCGCGACGATATCAAGGCCAAGCTGAAGGTTGACCTGATCCTGCTGCTACACAGCTTCGGCTTTCCGCCGGTCGCCAACGATGAGGTCTACAAGAGCGTCCTGGAGCAGGCGGAGAATTTCAAGCAATTCTCACCCACAATCAATACCATATCTGGTCGTGGCGCACGCCTTAAAGGTAAAGGAAACGGACGCAGTTATATCGACATTGGAGAGAAGAGACTCTACCTTGCTCAACGTATAGAGCAAGCTGAAGATATGCATCATCTTGGGGTTCTCAACATAAAGCTCGATATCCCCTACAGTGAAAATTTTGCCGCAATGAGCTTGATGAATGATGTTCAAGACTTGATGCATTCCGGCATTAAATCACCAGAAACGCTGGATACCGTGATGACGTGTTTAGCATATCTTGACTCCATACTGAAACCCGAGAAAGACCTTGCCACAGAGAATGGCCTGGAGCTTATTTTCGCGCTCGAAAAAGCCAAAGCTGGTAGTACCGAGTTGTGGTTACAGGTCTGTCTGATGGCGGGAAGTTTCAGCTCCATAGCTATGCCCATATTGAAGTTTATTGAAAAATATCCAGCATATTCTGATGGTTTTGACAGATTAAAGGCCGATTTGACCAAGCGCTGGAAGAGCCCAAAAGAGAATCCAAACGCTACCACCGAATCAGTGATCGTTCTGGATGTTTCATTTCGTCAAGCTCTCAATGAAAAAGAAAAAGGGCGACTACAATAATGCTGCTCTCTTATTCAATGACCTGTCGCGGCGGGCTCGATCCCGGTGATGTGAAATATTTTGCTTACCGAGATGGCAAAAAGTTTGCCCTGCGTGGTGTTGAACATTTTGTCGCGGATGACAAGCCCCTGTACCCAGAGGAAAAGCCTGTACCTGTTGCAGGAGAAAATCTTAAAAAGCACCCAGAACTCTACCGCTACATGATGAAGAAATGGCCTGAGCTTTCCACCGTTGTGATCCAGTGACAGGTGCGATTTACCAACCATCAGCTTGAACGGAAAGAGGGCCACCTCCCAAGAGGTGGCCCTTTCTATTGGCTATGTCCCAATTACGTGTTGCATGGGGCGCCCCAGCGCCTCATGCAAGCAACATGAGATATTCACTTCCCGCCCATAGCGCTCCAACATCCTTCGCCAACCCAGATAATTCCTCAGATAGTGGGTCGCGACCCCATGGAACCGTTCCATCCACTCCTTCAATCGCCTGTGGTACCCGTTCACATGTTGGATGTGATATGCACCTACCACTCGCTCTCCCGCACGGTTGTGCACCACTTGGTGGGTCATGCCCTGCGACTTGCTGAAACTGGCATACACCCCAGCGCCATCGCTGCACAGGACGGCATCCGGGGCGATAAGCGGCTCAAGCACCGCCTTAACTGCCCTGGCATTCAGCTGCTCCAACTGGAAGTCAGCCAGGTGACCTGCTCTGTCTTGCACCACCATCACCGGGATGTAATCTGGCCCTGTGCCTCGGGTACAGCCTTTGCCTCCACGATGGCGGGCCGGGCGGGGCAATCCGCGCTGTCCTTTGAACGACGCTAAGAAGAAGGTCTCATCGACCTCGACGATACCCTCTTCCCGTACCGCCTGGTGGCTAGCCATGGCCTTCAGGAAGCGGTGGCGCCATAAAAAGGCGGTGTTTTTACCGACCCCACAGCGGAGCGCCGCCTGCCGGACGGTCAGACCTTCGATGAGGGCCTGAGCATAGTCTTCCCAGCATTGTGGCTTGCGAAGTCGGGCGAGAGGCGTGTTGGTGAGAACGGAACTGGTGCGCAAACACTGCTTGCAGCGATAACGGCGCAGCCCGCGAGACCAGCCCCAGGGAGCCAACTGTGTGGCCTCGGCCTGACAGTGAGGGCAGCATTGGCATGCGGGCAGTTGAGTGGCCAACGAGGTGATGGGGTGAGGGGTGGTGAGTTCATGTTGCGCGAGACGACGCTGACGCAAAGTGAGTAATGGGAAGAGGGACAGTAGGTGTTGAAAGGCTTGGGTATCCATGGTGGAGGCCCTCAAGGTGATGACCTACTTCAAGATTAGCCTTTCAACACATAACTGGGACAGAGCCTTTCTATTTGCCAGCCCTTATCTACAAAACCGGCGCCCTCTCCCCCGCCTGCTGGCAGGCCCAGTCGATGAAGGCTTGCGCCTTGGGGTTCTGGCAATTGGGCAGGGTGGCGATGTAGTAGCGCTGGGCGCAGCGCACCGCCATGTCCGGGAAGGGGGCCACCAGCTCGCGCCGTGCCAGCCGCTTGCTCACCAGGTTCTGCCGTCCCATGGCGATCCCGGCGTGATTCATGGCGGCGATGATGGCAAGATCGGAGCGATCAAACCCCATGCTGGCCCTGCATGCCGAAAGCGACACGCCGGACTGCTCGGCCCAGCCGGACCACTCGTCGCCGTCGGAGTCATGGCCCCAGGCTTGCCGATCGTGCAGCAGGCGGCAGTGCGCCAGGTTGGCCGGGTTGCCGAGCAGCCCGTGCTGTTCGGCATACTCCGGGCTGCACACCGGCACCATGTACTCGTCCATCAGCGGATGGATGGCGAGCCGCGCAGGCGTCTTGTCGTCGAAATAGAGGGTGAGATCGATGCCGTAACCATGCAGATTGATGTTCTCGTTGCCGGTCATGATGTTGAGCTCGATCTGGGGATGCAGGCGGGAGAAATCCGCCAGCCGAGGCACCAGCCAGCACTGGGCGATGGAGGGGCGCGAGTAGACGGTCAGGGTGCCCGACAGCTCCTGATGGCGGATCTCCAGGATCTCCTGGTTGATGAACTCCAGCGATGACTTGAGCGCCCAGAATACCCGCTGCCCGTCTGCCGTCAGCGCCACCTTGCGGTGAAAGCGCTGGAACAGCTTGAAGCCGAGATCCTCCTCCAGGGCGCTTATCCGGTGGCTCACCGCACTCGGGCTGAGCGCCAGCTCGTCGGCGGCCAGCGCAAAGGAGCCGTGTCTGGCTGCCGCCTCGAAGGTGTGCAGTCTGGCCAGCTGATAGCCGTTGAGCAGTTTGTTTCCCGCAACACTGCTTCTCGCCACATAGTTCTCTTCGCCGTACATATGCCCCCCTTGCGAAACCGGCACCGATGATACCGAAAAAGTGGCCCTCTGCATCAGCTCACACCATGCAAAACCACCTTCACACCATAAATGTGATGAATGTGGCACCTTTGCATCAACCCAGCTCATCCAAGCTGCCAATTTCATCATTTGTCAGGGAACCTGCATTTTCATTCAATAACGCCAACATCATTCCCATGACAGAGGCACGCCATGAATTCAGAAATGTGGATCGTCGGAACCCTGCTGACCAGCATACTGCTGATCGTCGTCACCATAGTGAAGGGCAAGGTCCACCCCTTCCTCGCCCTGCTGCTGGCAAGCTTCTATGTGGGCGCCCTGATGGGGATGAACCCGCTCAAGATGGTCAATGCCATGGAGGAAGGCATAGGCGGCACCCTGGGCTTTCTGGCCGCCGTCATAGGTCTTGGCACCATACTCGGCAAGATGATGGAGGTGTCGGGCGCCGCCGAGCGCATCGGCCTCGCCCTGCAGCAGTGCCGCTGGCTGTCACCCCAGGTGACCATGGTGCTGGTCGGGCTGGTGTGCGGTATCACCCTGTTTGTGGAGGTGGGGGTGGTGCTGCTCATTCCGCTGGCCTTCTCCATCGCCCGCAAGACCAACACCTCGCTGCTTACCCTGGCCATTCCGCTCTGTACCGCCCTGATGGCCGTGCACTGCATAGTGCCGCCCCACCCCGCCGCCCTCTATGTCACCAACCAGCTGGGTGCCGATGTGGGATCCGTCATCGTCTATGGCCTCGCGGTCGGGCTGTTTGCCTCGCTGGTAGGCGGCCCGCTGTTTCTGAAGCTGCTGGGCAAGCGGGTACCGTTCAAGGAGGTGCCTGCCGCCTTTGCCGACATCCAGGCCCGCAACGAGGACGAGCTGCCGACCTTGGGCGCCTCTCTCTTCACCGTGCTGCTGCCTATCCTGTTGATGCTGGTCAAGACGGTGGCCGAGCTCAACATGGATCACGCCAGCCACCTCTATACCCTGCTGGAGTTTATCGGCAACCCCATCACCGCCATGTTCATCGCCGCCTTCACCGCCTACTACGTGCTGGGGATCCGCCGGCGCATGCAGATGGAAGGGCTGCTGGACCAGACCGAGCAGTGTTTCTCCTCCATTGCCAACATACTGCTGATCATCGGTGCCGGCGGCGCCTTCAACGGGGTACTCAAGGCCAGTGGCCTTGGGGACGGCCTGGCCACCATTCTCTCCCAGCTCGACATGCATCCCATCCTGCTGGCCTGGCTGGTGGCCATCGTGCTGCACGCCGCCGTGGGCTCCGCCACCGTCGCCATGATGGGGGCTACCGCCATCGTCTCCCCCATCATGGTGCACTACCCGAACATCAGCCCGGAGATCATGACGCTCGCCATCGGCTCCGGCGCCATTGGTTGCACCATGGTCACCGACTCCCTGTTCTGGCTGGTCAAGCAGTATTGCGGCGCCACCCTGAACGAAACGCTCAAGTACTACACTACCGCCACCTTCGTCGCCTCCCTGATGGCGCTGGCCGGCACTTTCCTGCTCTCCTGTATCGTGTAACGAGGCCGAGAACACCATGAAAAACATCGACGTATCACAACTCACCCAGCAGTTTCCGCTGCTGCAATCCCTGATCGAACTGGAACCGGTCAGCTGGTTCAACCCCAAGGCCACCCCCCTGGTGGAAGGTCTTCCCTATGTGGGGCTCGATGGCAGCGATGTGGCGGATGCCTCCGCCCGCCTGGCCCGCTTCGCCCCCTACCTGTGCGAAGCCTTCCCCGAGACCCGCGCCAGCAAGGGCATTCTGGAGTCCGAGATCGCCGCCATTCCAGCGATGCAGGCCACTCTCAACCAGCGTTACGGCCTTGAGGTCACCGGTCGATTGCTGCTGAAAAAAGACAGCCATCTACCCATCTCGGGTTCCATCAAGGCGCGCGGCGGCATCTACGAGGTGCTGGCCCACGCCGAGCAGCTGGCGATCAAGGCCGGTCTGCTCTGCGAAGAGGACGACTATCGCAAGCTGTTCACAGACGAGTTCCGCCAGTTCTTCAGCCAGTACAGCATCGCGGTGGGCTCCACCGGCAACCTTGGCATGTCCATCGGCATCATGAGCGCCCGCCTCGGCTTTCGCGTCACCGTCCACATGTCGGCCGATGCGCGGGAGTGGAAGAAGCGCAAGTTGCGCGAACATGGCGCCATCGTGGTGGAATACGCCGAGGATTATGGGGTCGCAGTGGAGCAGGGCCGCAAGGAGGCCGAGCGCGATCCGGCCTGCTTCTTCATCGATGACGAGAACTCCCGCACCCTGTTCCTCGGCTACGCGGTGGCCGGTGAGCGGGTGAAAAAGCAGTTTAATGACATGGGGATTGTGGTGGACGCCGACCATCCGCTGTTTGTCTACCTGCCCTGCGGTGTCGGTGGCGGCCCAGGCGGGGTGGCCTTTGGCCTCAAGCTCGCGTTTGGGGACAACGTCCACTGCCTGTTCGCCGAACCGACCCACTCCCCCTGCATGCTGCTCGGGGTGCACACCGGCTTGCACGATGCCATTTCGGTGCAAGACCTTGGCATCGACAACCTCACTGCGGCCGACGGCCTCGCCGTAGGGCGCGCTTCCGGCTTTGTCGGCCGCGCCATGGAGCGGCTGCTGGCAGGTTTCTACACCCTGAGCGATCAGGAGATGTACGACCTGCTCGGACTCTTGGCCCGCGCTGAGCAGATCAAGCTCGAACCTTCTGCGCTGGCCGGCATGGCAGGCCCATGGCGCGTGGCGGCCAACCTTGAGTGGCAGGCCGGTCAGGGGCTGGATACCGCCAGAATGGCTCGGGCCACCCACCTGGTGTGGGCCACCGGCGGCGGCATGGTGCCCGCCGAGGAGATGGAAAAGTACCTCGCCAGCGCCCGCCGCTGATCTTTTTTCAGCCATAAAACCCGCCAGACTGGCGGGTTTTTCTCGTGTGGGATCAGCAAGATGGCGCCTCTGCTCATCATCCCACACATCAGACGGCCAGACAGCTGGACACCCTGAATTGCCGACAATCCCCCCAAGCTGGTTATTTTGTGATACGATAGTGGCCGTTTTTTGACATCTGCACCCACGTTGGCGCCCTGATCCGGCGAGATCGCGACCCAATCCGCCGATCACAACCATCACGGGCATGCAGAAAAACCGTGGCCTGATGGCCCCGTCCGGCACAAAGCCTGGCGGCGGTCAGCAAGACACACGAGATAAGGAGATCGGGCAATGAAACAATATCAAAGCTGGCTGGGACAATATCTGATGAGTCGCCGCGATGGGGATCACGCCATGGCATCCGAACTCGCCAGCTCCATCTGCGAGTTCTGGCAGGCCCAGGGAGACGAGGCCGAGTTCAGCAAATGGCAGCAGATCTACCAGCAGCACGTGGAAAAGACCACCTGACCCATTGGGTGCCCCCCTCGGCACCCGCCCATCACCCATAAAAAAACCGGCGCTCATGGCGCCGGTTTTGCATTTCAGGGACCAAATTACATCTGGTCGACCATGTCCTGGGCGAACTGGGAGCAGGAGCGCAGGGTGGCCCCTTCCATCAGACGCTCGAAGTCATAGGTGACAGTCTTGTTGCGGATCGCCGCTTCCATCCCCTTGATGATGAGGTCGGCCGCTTCGGTCCAGCCCATGTGACGCAGCATCATCTCGGCAGAGAGGATGAGGGAGCCCGGGTTGACCTTGTCCTGACCGGCGTATTTCGGCGCGGTGCCGTGGGTTGCTTCGAACAGGGCCACGCCGTCGCCGATGTTGGCACCCGGCGCGATGCCGATGCCACCCACCTGGGCCGCCAGCGCATCGGAGATGTAGTCACCGTTCAAGTTCATGCAGGCGATGACGTCATACTCGGCCGGGCGCAGCAGGATCTGTTGCAGGAAGGCGTCGGCGATGACGTCCTTGACCACGATGGTCTTGCCGGTCTTCGGGTTCTTGAAGGAGCACCAGGGGCCGCCGTCGATGAGCTGGGCATCGTACTCTTTCTGGGCCAGGGCGTAGCCCCAATCCTTGAAGGCACCTTCGGTGAACTTCATGATGTTGCCCTTGTGCACCAGGGTCACGGAGTCGCGATCGTTGTCGATGGCATACTCGATGGCGGCACGGACCAGACGCTCGGTACCGGCCTTGGACATGGGCTTGATGCCGATGCCGCAAGTCTCGGGGAAGCGGATCTTCTTCACGCCCATCTCGTTTTGCAGGAAGGCGATCACCTTCTTGGCTTCGTCGCTGTCTGCTTTCCACTCGATGCCGGCGTAGATGTCTTCGGCGTTCTCGCGGAAGATCACCATGTCGGTCAGATCAGGACGCTTGACTGGGCTCGGGGTGCCCTCGTAGTAACGGACCGGACGCAGGCAGATGTAGAGATCCAGCTCCTGGCGCAGGGCCACGTTGAGGGAGCGAATACCGCCACCGACCGGGGTGGTCAGCGGGCCCTTGATGGCCACGCAGTATTCACGAATGAAATCCAGGGTTTCGGCCGGCAGCCAGGCACCTTCGCCATAGACATGAGTCGATTTCTCGCCGGTGTAGATCTCCATCCAGGCGATCTTGCGCTCGCCTTTGTAGGCTTTCTCGACCGCGGCATTCACCACATTCAACATGGCCGGGGTCACGTCCACACCGATGCCATCCCCTTCGATAAACGGAATGATCGGATGGTTGGGAACCTGCAGCTTGCCGTTGGCATCGACTGTGATTTTCTGGCCCTGGGTCGGGATAACTACTTTGCTTTCCATCGGCATCTCCTAACTTCCGTTTGTTATCAATCTGTAAGTTGCGCGCGGCCATCTTAAGCCCATCCATTTGCAGAATCAAATGGCGAGCACGCATGTCAGACCATAGTCGCGCACTGGATCACAATGCGTCCATTCAGCCAGCTCCGGATCCGAAGCAGCCCCGCCAGCGCCTGACTCGGACAGGCTCCAGCAGCATCCCTGCTTATCCCGCCAGCCCCTCGGCCTGCCCCTGCGGCTGGCTGAGTGCCCGGTACTGGGAGGGGGTCAGCCCGGTCTTCTGCTTGAACACCCGGCAAAAATAGTTCACATCGCTGTAACCACAGCGGCTGGCCACCTCTTCCAGCCGAAACCGGTACTTTTTCAGCATGAACTTGGCCCGATCGATGCGCACCCAGCTGATGTAATCGGCCAGGCGCATATGCCCCTGCTCGCGAAACAGGTGGGATAGGTGGCTGGCCGAGACGTTGAAGCGATGGGCGATCGAATCCCGGCTGATGGGGCGGTGAAAGTTCTCCTGGATATAGATGCAGATCCCGTGAAACAGCTCGGCCCCCCGCGGCCGCTCGAAGGTGGACTCGGCCAGCAGCTGGCGCACGCTGGTGAGCAGCGCCTGCAACAGGTGATTGTCGGTGGGGGAGCGAGCGGGATCCTCGGTCAGCACGTTGAGCGCCGCCAGTATGTGTTCGTTCACATGGCCGGCCCGGGCCATGATGCTGTGCTTTTGCACGTCAAAGAAATCGGGGTCTTCCCGCCGCTTGCTCACCAGACTGAAGCCCAGCTGGCGCTTGCCGAACAGCAGGCTCAGCACCGAGCAGTCGGTAGTCCAGAGCGGCTTGTTCCAGCCGTTGGGGGGGATGTAGAGCGCCTGCCCCGGGGCGATGCAGATCTCCTGGCAGCCCTGCTCCCTGTCCCAGATCTGGTTGCGGTACTCGCCGCTGAACACCAGCTCGAGGCGGGGAAAGTTGACCTGATAGCTGAAACCAGGCGGCACCCCCTGATCCTGGGCGAACCAGATCTGGTCGAAGGGGGCCTGCTCGTGGAGGGCGCCATCGAGCAACTGGCTGAAGACAAGAGACATGCTGATCCTGATCAAGAGAGAGGCAAGCGGTTGCGGTGCCCGCGACCGCCCATGTTATAGTCCGGTCCACGGCAGCAATGCCACCCTTTTCTGCACCCGATTTTCTGCACACCAAATGAGGCATCCCTTATGAGCAGTCGCGATCTGCCCTCTTTTTTGTCAATGCAAAATCCGATTCAAGGCTACGACTGGGGCAGCCATGACGCCCTCACCACCCTGTTCGGCATCCCCAATCCGGCGGGCAAACCCCAGGCCGAACTGTGGATGGGTGCCCACCCCAATGGCTGCTCCGAGGTCGTGCTGGCCGGGCAGGCGCAGAAGCTCTCGACCCTGATAGAGAACGCCCCCGCCGCCGTGCTGGGCGAGGCCACCCAGGCCCGTTTCGGCAGCCTGCCGTTCCTGTTCAAGGTGCTGTGCGCCGAGAAGGCCCTCTCCATTCAGGTGCACCCGAGCAAGGCGCAGGCCGAAGCGGGCTTTGCCAAGGAAGAGGCCGCCGGCATTTCGCCAACGGCCGCCAATCGCAACTACAAGGATCCCAACCACAAGCCCGAGCTGGTGTTTGCCCTCACCCCCTATCAGGCGATGAACGGCTTTCGCGCCATCCCGGCCATCCTGGCACTGTTCGAGCGGGTCAAGCTGCCCGCCCTTGCCGAGCTGGTCGCCGCCCTCGCAGCCAGCCAGAACGAAGCAGGTCTGCAACACTTCTTCCACCAGTTGCTGGTACTGGAAGGGGCGCGCAAGGAAGAGGCACTGGCGGGCCTGCTGGCCTTTGCAGCCGCCCATCAGGATGAAGAGACCTTTGCGCTGATCACCAGCCTGGCCGCCCAGTACCCGGGGGATGTGGGGCTGTTCTCGCCGCTGCTGCTGAACGTAGTGACCCTGCAGCCCGGTCAGGCGATGTATCTGGATGCCTGCACCCCGCACGCCTATGTGCGCGGCACCGGCCTCGAGATCATGGCCAACTCCGACAACGTGCTGCGCGCCGGGCTCACCCCCAAGTACATAGATGTGGCCGAGCTGTTGGCCTGTACCCGCTGCTTGCCCAAGCCGGACGACCAGATCCTGCTTGCTCCCCGCATGGAAGGGGCGGTGCAGCACTTCGAGGTGCCGGTGCCGGACTTCACCTTCAGCGTCTACCCGGCGGGCGAGCACCAGCTTACCACCGCCAGCGCCGAGATCCTGTTTGCCATCGACGAGGCCGTGATCCTCAAGCGCGGTGACGACACCCTGCGTCTCGAAAAGGGTCAGTCCGCCTTTATCCCGGCCGCCACCGGCCGCTACCAGCTGCTGGCCGAGGGCCGGGTCGCCCGCGCCGGCAACCGCTGCTAAACCGGTCTGCATCGACCCACGACCACAAGGGCCATCCATGATGGCCCTTGTTTTTTGGCGGTCTCAGCCACCGCGTCCCCCTGCCTTCTGCCGACAAATTTCTTGATGTGCGGCATAAATTCATCAGATCCTGCTGTCGTCCTCTGCCGGGTTGGCTATCATGCCCGTCTGGCTATCACTGCGCCTTGACCCTCGCCGGGGCCACCACAGTCATCCGGCACCAGTTCAGGAAGAACATCATGAAAGGCTACTGCGGACTATCCGTTTTACTGCTGGCGCTGCTGGGCAGCCCGGTGCATGCCGCCTGTGACAAGGGAGTGGCGCTCAGGCTGGCCAAGGCGTTCTGGAGCGAGCACAAGGATTTCTATTACGCCGACCCGGCGCCGCTCAAGGCGCTGCTCACCCCCGACTTCTTCGCCGTGCTGAGCAGCGAGGCCGCCTGCAACGCCGACGGCGAGGTGTGTGCCATCGATGCCGACCCCTGGATCAATGCCCAGGATGGCGAGGTAAGCGAACCCGTCAGCTTCACCCTGGCCAACGCACAAGAGCAAGGAGTAACGGTCAGGATGCAGTATCTGTTCGCCCTCTCCGACAGCCAGAAAGAGCCGCAGACGGTCAGCCTTCATTTTCAAAAGAGCGGCGACAATCGCTGCTACCTGATGGATGACTTCATTCCGCCCGGCGATGGCTCGCTCAAGCAGCGCCTGCGCCAGTGGCAGAGCCACAACGCCATCGAGCCGCAATAAAAAACCCCCGCCGTGCTGGCGGGGGTTTTGCATTCTGCCGGGCCGCGTGCGCCTCAGCGCCGGGCTGGCCAAGGGGTCACTCCTCCACTGCCTCCGGCTGAGGTTCTTCAGCGCGGATCTGCTGCAGCTCTTCGACCCTGGCCTGCCATTTGTCGTGGGCCTGTTTGCGCTCCTGTTGCTTGAACTCTTCGCGCATGGTGTCGATCTCTTGGACCAGTTTTTCCATCGGGATGTCTCCTTACATCTGGGTGAACATGACAAGTAAAACGGGTTGACGGCACACTCCGCATCAAGGGCGTTGGCCTGTCGGTTCATCAGGTTTGACTTCCGGTTTGCCAAAACTGTCCAACTAAATAAACGATTGGATATGCAAAAAGCAATCTAAAAAATGATTAAACGTCTCCCAGAAGGCCATCAAAAGGAGGTCAAAACCGCCTCTTCCGCTCCGTTCAAGAAACCAAAACATATTAATTATCAAATAATTAAATGCACACCACTACAAATTCGCACACCCTTTTCAATCGGCCGATTATGCACTGATTTTTCATCCCCTCATTCTTGCGTTTCCTGCCACCCCGCCACCATGAGCATCCCCCAAAGCCAGGCCGCCGCTTTTGCCGACCGGCTCACAATTTTCCCGCCCGCTCGAGCACACAAATCTCCATCCCGCTGCCTGCCGACAGCATTCAGGCTCACCACTTATTGGTCATCAGTCTTACTCGGATTAAAAATAACCTTCTGTTTTAAAATGTATTTCTATAAAAATGAGGTCGTTCATTCAGGCAGGACAAAATGCGAGCAGGGTCACAGGCCGGCAGCATCGACACAAAAATCCAGTAAAGGGCACATATCTCCGATTTCAGCCGAGGCACTTGGGAGAAACAATAGGCAGGTCAACCAGTTGCACCACCGTTTTCAACAGGACCACTTCCATTCGGACGGCACCAGCCAGGAGAGAACCATGCTCACCACCCTGATAGATGAAGGATTGATCTGCCTCGATCTTGCAGCCCGCGACAAGCAGGCGCTGTTTGTCGAACTGGCCGCCAGGCTCAAGGCCAGCGGCAAGATAGCCAGTCAGGATCAGTTTGTCCGCGACCTCTGGACGCGGGAGAAACTCGACAACACCGGCTTCGAGCAGGGGGTCGCCCTGCCCCACGCCAAGAGCGAGGCGGTGCGAGAGCCCGCCATCGTGGTCGGCATCAGCCGCCAGGGCATCGAGTACGGCGCCGAAGATGGCGAGCCCTCCAAGCTGTTCTTCATGATTGCCTCCCCGGCGGGCGGCGCCAACCATCATATCGAAGTGCTGGCCGAGCTCTCCACCAAGCTGCTGGAACCCGGTTTCATCGCCAACATGCAGGCGGCCACCAGCCGCGCCGAGGTACTCGCCTTGCTGGCCGCACCAGGGCCGTCCGCTACCCCAGCCGCCCCCCAGCCGCAATCCGCCCAGCCGACGGAGCCGCAGGAGCGCGGCATCAAGGCCCAGCTCAACACCCTCAAACAGCATTTGCTGTTCGGCACCTCCCACATGATCCCCTTCATCGTCGCGGGGGGCGTGCTGCTGTCGCTGTCGGTGATGATCAGCGGCAAGGGCGCCGTGCCCGAGGCGGGCGTGCTCAAGGACATGGCCGACATGGGGATTGCCGGGCTCACCCTGTTTACCGCCGTGCTGGGCGGCTACATCGCCTACTCCATGGCGGACAAACCGGGCCTGGCCCCCGGCATGATCGGCTCCTGGATTGCAGTGCAGCAGTTTCATACCGGTTTTCTCGGCGCCATCCTGGTGGGCTTTATCGCCGGCCTCATCGTCAACCAGCTCAAACGGATCAAGCTGCCGGATTCCATGAGTTCGCTCGGCTCCATCTTCATCTATCCCCTCATCGGCACCTTCCTGGTGTGCGGCATCGTCATGTGGGTGATAGGTGCGCCCATCGCCGCCATGATGGAAGGGATGAACCACTGGCTCTCCGGCATGGCGGGCTCCGGCAAGGTGATGCTGGGGGCCATCCTCGGTGGCATGACCGCCTTTGACATGGGCGGCCCCATCAACAAGGTGGCCACCCTGTTCGCCCAGACCCAGGTCAACACCCAGCCCTGGCTGATGGGCGGGGTCGGCATCGCCATCTGCGTGCCGCCGCTCGGCATGGCGCTGGCCACCCTGCTCTCACCCAAGCGCTACAAGAAAGAGGAACGTGAAGCGGGCAAGGCAGCCGCCATCATGGGCATGATCGGCATCAGCGAGGGGGCCATTCCGTTTGCCGCCGCCGACCCGGTGCGCGTCATCCCGGCCATCGTCGCAGGCGGCATCGTCGGCAACATCACCGGTTTCATGATGCACAGCATCAACCACGCACCCTGGGGCGGCTGGATCGTGCTGCCGGTGGTGGAAGGCAAGATGGGTTATATCCTCGGCACCCTGCTCGGCGCCCTCACCACGGCTCTTATCGTCAACCTGCTGAAAAAGCCGGTCAGCGACACCGAAGAGAGCAACGAGCGCCAGGAGGAGTACCAGATCATCGAGGCGGAAGGGGAAGCCGAAGTGCTGGCCATCACCGCCTGCCCCTCCGGCGTGGCCCACACCTTCCTGGCCGCCAAGAGCCTGCAAAAAGCGGCCGCCAAGGCCGGCATCAAGCTCAAAGTGGAAACCCAGGGCGCCAACGGCATCATCAACCGCATTACGCCCAAAGACGTGGCCAACGCCCGCTGCGTCATCCTGGCCCACGACGTGGCCATCAAGAACAAGGAACGCTTCGCCCATATCGAGGTCATCGACGTCAAGACCCGGGAGGCCATCCACAACCCGGAAGGGCTGCTGGCCCGCACCCAGCCGGGGCGCCAGGTGGCCTGACAACAGCAGTTGAGAGATATATGACAAAAGGGGCCAAGGGCCCCTTCTTTTATCTCGGCATCAGGCAGCAGCAAACCCCGTTCGGCAGCCGCCCGAACGGGGATAGCACCCTCCCCCTCAGGATCGATAAGATAGGAGTCATATTGTGCCTTCGCCTGCCAGCCGGCCTCGCGACCGCACCTGGACGGAGCCTTGCAAAACATGGAATTGACGGACGTACTGCTCACCCTGGCGGGTCTGATGACCGCCGGCATCATTCTCAAGAATCGCGCGGTGACCCAGCCCGACTGGGACAAGCTGCCTACCCTGCCCGAGTACCTTGCCCGCCATCCCGAATGCGCCACCGACGATAGTGAAAACGCCAGCTGCTGTGCCTGCGGTTCGCACAAGGTGCTGTTCAACCCGCTGACCGGCGCCGGCGATTACCGTTTGCGCCACACCTGCCTGGCCTGCGGCAAGGTGCTGTTTCGCAGCCGCGCCATTCTCTGACAGATTCATATATCAACTAGATGAGTGAAGGGACGCCCAGTGAGTGACCGAACCGCAGCCGCCCGTTGGCGCTGGCTTCGCCAACATATAAAAACATTGCGCAATGCTGAGCTGGAACCCGAAGAAAAGGGGACGACTTGGCGCTTTGCGGGATTGCTCGTGGCGGCCATTCCTGCCCTGACAGCAGCGACCTACCTCCTGGGGATGGCCTATCACTATGGCTATACCCTGGCGTTTAACCTCGACTATGCCGAATTTTCTCCGCCGGCAGATTATCTGCTGGCCTTTGGCCTTCTCACGACTCTCAATATGCTCAAACCCTGGATGTGGCCTGTATTGGGTAGCATATTCACGATTTTCTTTATGGCTTTTACCCTCATCACTTGCTCCCGCGGCAGACTCCACCTCACCTGGTTATGGCAAACGTCGTGTTTATACCGCTGGCTGGTAACACGAGCCAAAAAACGCCGACGTTACCCCGCCCCCTCTCTTTTCAGAGCATTTGTTTGGATGGGGAATAACTATTACAAATTTGCCTTCTTGTCGTTATCCGTATTGATCCCCGTCATGGGTGCGCTCTGGTTCTTTGTGAAAGGTGTTGAAGAGGCACAAACACAGATCACCCGCCTCGGGCAAGACAAATGGCCGCAGACTGAGGCCCATAGTCAGTCTCCCCTGCTGGGGGATGAGCCCCATATCCGCATCGCCTGCAACGCTTCCCACTGCGCCTATCGCCTCAAGGGGGGTGATACTCTGATCCTGCGCTTCGATCAGATAGAAGAGACCCGCTATCGGCCTGACAAGGCCGTCTCGAAATAGCAACCGCCGCCCGAGGGCGGCGGTGCGCTATCTGGCCAGCAGCTCTTGCAGTGCGCTGATCAGGGCATCGAGGCCTTTATCTACTTTTGAGCGAGGACAGCCGACGTTGAGGCGAAGATAGCCTTTGCCTTCGGCGCCATAGGTGTCGCCGCGCATGATGGCGACCCGGTACTTTTCCACCAGCAAGGTTTGCAGCGCATCCATCCGCTCGGTGTTGTCGATGCCAAGGCCGCTCAAGTCAATCCAGGCGAGATAGGTCCCCTCGGGCACCCGATAGTCGATGGCGGGGAAGGCGGCGTTGAGCCGCACCGCCACCTGGGTGAGGTTGCCGTGCAGATAGCTTTTCAGGGCATCGAGCCAGGCAGCGCCGTCCCGATAGGCGCTGATATGGGCCAGCACCCCGAGAATGGGGGGCGATGAGAGGCCGTGGGCCGCCTTGAGCCGCTGCAGATAGCCGGCCCGCGCCGCTGCGTTGGCAATAAAGGCGTAGGCGCCACCAAGGGCGGGGATATTGAAAGATTTCGAACCCGAGCTCACCAGCGCCCAGTTGTCATCCTGCGCCACCTCGCTCCACGGCAGGTAGCGGGCAAAGCTCACATCCATATGGATGTCGTCCGAGATGACCTTGACCCCGTGGCGCTGACAGATAGTGGCCATCCGGCCGAGCTCATCCCGCGTCCAGACCCGGCCGGTGGGGTTGTGGGGGCTGCACAGCAGCAGGATGCGGCAATCGGGGCGAGCGGCTTGCTGCTCGAAGCAGGCCCAGTCTATCTGGTAGATCCCCTGCTCTTTTTTAAGCGGGCAATGCAGCAGCACCCTGTCGTTGGCGGCCAGCATATTGCCGAAGGCATCGTAGGCGGGGGTATGTACCAGCACGCCTTCGCCGGGCGCTGACCAGAGGCCCACCAGCTGGGCGATGATGTAGATGACCGAGGGGCCGTAGACCAGCGTGTCTGGGTCAAGCTGCGCCCAGTAACGGCGGGCGAACCAGTCGCTCACTGCCCCCTTGAAGTCATCGTGATTCCAGCGGCTGTAACCAAAGACCCCGTGCTCAAGGCGCCTGGCCAGGGTCTGGCGAATACAGGGGGCAGTCTCGACATCCATGTCGGAGATGGTAAAGGGGAGCAGGTCGGCGTGGCCGAAGCGGTCGGCCACATAGTCCCACTGGGTGCAGTAGGTGCCGTGGCGATCGACGACGCGATCAAAATCAAAGAAGTCGGTATTGGGCATCTCTTTCTCACCAGTAAAACAGCAATGAACAAGGGAGCATGGCGCCCCCCGACGCAGGGTAACAGAGGGCCGACTCAGGCCCCCATCAGGCTCTGCAGCTGGTTTTTCACCAGATGGACCTGGGGCCCGATCACTACCTGCAGGTTGTGCTCGTCGAGCTTGATCACCCCGATGGCGCCGTTCGCCTTCAATACCTTGTCATCGACCCGGCTCATGTCCTGCACCGACATCCGCAGGCGGGTGATGCAGTTATCGAGCGCCAGGATATTGTCGGCGCCGCCCAGGGCGTTGAGGATGATTTCACCGTTGTAGCCGCTGTTGCCAGCCTTCTTGCCTGCGGGCTGGGCAGCCTCGCTGGCTTCAATCTCGCGGCTCTCTTTTTCACGGCCAGGGGTTTTGAGGTTGAAGCGCACGATGGCAAAGCGGAACACCCCGTAATAGATGGCAAACCAGATGGCGGCCGCCACCGGTACCAGATACCACTTGGTGGCGGTGCCCTGCAGCACGCCGAACACCAGAAAATCGATGAGGTTGCCGTCTGTGTTGCCGATGGTGACGCCGAGCAGCCCCATGGTCATAAAGCCCAAACCCGTCAGGATGGCGTGAATGACGTAGAGCACCGGCGCCACGAACAGGAACAGGAACTCCAGCGGCTCCGTGATGCCACCGATGACGCAGGCCACCACACCGGAGACCAGCAGCGCCTTGATCTTGCCGCGATTTTCCGGGCGGGCGCAGTGATACATGGCGAGCGCCGCTCCCGGCAGGCCGCCCAGGAAGGCCGGCATCTTGCCCTGAGAGAGGAAGGAGGTGGCCGACACCGAGAACTGGGTAGTGTCGGCGCAGGAGAGCTCGGCATAGAAGATGTTGAGCGCGCCGCTCACCTCGTTGCCGCACACCAGCGACGTGCCGCCCGCCTCGGTAAAGCGGATGAGCGCCACCAGAATGTGGTGCAGGCCGAGCGGCAGCAGCAGCCGCTCACCGGTACCGAACAGGAAGGGACCGAAGGGGCCGGCGTGGGAGATGAGCGTCCCGATGCCGTTGATGCCGGCGGCAAACCAGGGCCAGACCAGGGGCACCACCAGACCGACCACCCCCAGCACGATGGCGGTGATGATGGGCACGAAGCGGGCGCCGCCGAAGAAGGCGAGCGCATCGGGCATCTGGTAGGTGTAGAAACGGGCGTGCAGCTTGGCGACGATCACCCCGACGATGATGGCCCCCAGAATACCGGTGTCGATGGAGCTGATGCCGAGGATGGATTTCACCCCGTAGGCCTTCTCCGCCGCCCCATCACCGATGACGTTGGCCACGGTCAGGTAGAAGTTGATGGAGAGGTTGAGCGCCGCATAGCCGACGAAACCGGCAAAGGCCGCCACCCCCTTCTCTTCGCGCGCCAGTCCCAGCGGAATGGCCACCGCGAACATCACCGGCAGGTAGATAAAGGCCACCAGCCCGACCTTGGTCATCCAGAGGAACAGCAGTTGCAGCACGGTATTGTCGAGAAAGGGCATGCTCTGCTTGACCGCATCGCTGGTGAGCGAGCTGCCGACACCGAGCAAAATGCCCGAGAAGGCCAGCAGGGCGACCGGCAGCATGAAGGTCTTGCCGAGGCTCTGCAGGAACTCCCAGATGGTGGATTTGGCGGGGGACTTGGCCATGTGTCAGATCCTTGTGAGGTGAGGGTCATTCGATACGCCTGCCCGGTAGCCTCCCTGACGGATGGCAACGGCGAGGCGTATCTGGTTTTGCTGGATGATAAAACGTTTTATCAACTCACAAGTGCCGACAGGATCACAGTTCAACCGCCCTGCTGGACGCTGTTCCTCAAATTTGTGAGGCAGATCCATGGGCGCGGGATGTAACGTTTCACTCGGCAACCCAAGCGGGTATGCTGTGCACCTCGTCTCTTCGCCTTGATCGCCACCGCCTGCCTATGTCGCCCAAACCGCTGCTCGCCAACAACCCCAAGATCACCGACGTGGCCCGGCTGGCCGGGGTCTCGGTCACCACCGTCTCCATGGTGCTGCGCGGCAAGGGGCGCATCTCGCCGGCCACCGCCGAGCGGGTGCAGCAGGCGATCAGGGAGCTCGACTACGTGCCCAACAGCGCCGCCGCCAACCTACGCAGCCAGCAATCCAACCTGGTGGGGCTGATCCTGCGCGACATCACCGACCCCTTCTATACCGAGGTGACCGCCGGGGTGAGCGAGGTGTTGGAGCAGCAGGGCTATCTGCTGTTTCTGACCCAGTGCGGCCACAGCCCAGAGCGGCTGCAGCAGAGCATCCAGTCCCTGTCGCGCCAGGGGGTGGCGGGCATCATCTTCAACCCGGTGCGCGGCGCCGCCGCCAAGCCGCTGGAGCACCTGCTCGGCTCGGCGCTGCCGCTGGTGTGCGCCGCCCGCTCCTACTATCGAGACGACGTAGACTTTATCGGCCCGGACAACACCCACGCCGCCCAGCAGGCCACCACCTATCTCATCGAGCAGGGCCACCGCCATATCGCCTACGTCGGCGGGCGGGCCGATTCCCTCACCCGCGCCGAGCGCATCGGCGGCTACTGTGCCAGCCTGCTGCAATACGGCCTGCCCTTCAAACCGGAGTGGGTACTGGAGTGCGAGCGCACCCAGCGCAGCGCCGCCGACACCATCGCCCAGTTGCTGCACCGGCACCCCAAGGTGACCGCCGTGCTCTGTCACTACCCGGAGGTAGCCCTCGGCGCCATCTACGGCGTCGAGGCGAGCGGGCGCAGCGTAGGCAAGGACAACTACGTCGGCCAGCAGGTGGCCCTGCTCGGCTTTGACGACGTGGCGGAGGCCGAGCTCACCTTCCCCGCCCTTACCTTCGTCAGCTCGCCGGCCCGCGACATCGGCCGCCAGGCCGCCCTGCGCCTGCTGGCCCGATTGCAGCAACCCGAGCTCGCCCCCACCCGCCATCTCATCATCCCCAGCCTGCAAAAGCGGGCATCGGCCTAAGCTGGCTGGGCAAGCCTGCTGCAGCCCGGAAAGTTGCTCCACCCGCCATATCATCACCGCTCACCAACAAACCTCAAAAGCGGGCATTGGCCTGAGGCACACAGTTGTAGTGCGCAGGCAAGGGGTTGTTGTGGTCAAGCAGAAAAGCGCGAGCGCAAAAATGTGAGCCTGCTCACTGGGTTAGCAAGGAGAGATTGAGAGCCAAGTGGAGAGGGATATGATGGGCGCCCACTCTCTTCACGAGCCCCTGTATGAGCAACCCGCACGACCAGAATCCACCGAGTGAAATCCATCGCTGTGACAAATGCCGGGAGCGCACCCGCCATATCGTGGTGCTGGTCGCCCGCGATCACACTCAGGACATCATGCCCAAGGATCCGCGCAAAGCCTTCTGGCAAGCCTTTACTTCCAGCAGCATCACCAACTGGGCGTTTGGCGAAACGCTGGCTTACCAGGCCACCCATGTAAAGCACCTGATCTGCGAGCGCTGCGGGGAGAAGTTTCTGGAGTATTGAGTGGCTGCTGCCCCTGACAAGAGGCAAAGCTCAGCTTGCGGTCGCCGCGCCAAGCGGACATATAACACCCACCTAATGAGCAATTTATTGATCTCTGGCAGGTTTTTGCCCGACTGCGGTTTTACCCTGCCTCTCTCTCGATTAATATGCCCCACTTGGCAACCACTTTTGCAGAGATAACCCTGTGCAGCCGTTTCGCCATCCACCACATCGCCGGATAACAGCAGCAGGCTGGAGGCTGTAATCCACGGGCGGTAGCGTGGAGATTGGTTTATTTATTCGGCTTAATAAGTAGGTAGTAGAATCGTGCAAGGGAAAATTATTAATCTTCTTTAGCAAAAAGTTGACGTCATTAATAGCAAGAATATCTATTAGAGTTATTAAGAACGGCTGGAAACAATATTAAATCTTAAGCCACCATTAATTAATGTAATTTAATACTAGCAAAGGATTTCACCACATGGATAATAGTCCTTTCGGCTCACGGAACGTTATTGAATCCATAATATCAGAAGAGAAACTACGAAGTTTCTTAGTCGGATTCGACCTAGATAGTGATGGCACATCTCAATATAGATGGCGCTTACTTATCAACAAAATAATAAATGTTATTCATGAATTTTCTTTTGGCTTTCACGAAGGTACAGTAACCCATAACACAGAAACTGTTGATAAAATAGTTGAAGCAGCGAATGCAATCTATAAAATAGACGAATTTCAACGGGTCAGGGATATATATAATAATAATGGTAGTATAGATGATGATATTAATGACAAATATTTAAGAAGAGGTGAATTTGGTGAGTTAATTCTTCATTTAATTTTAAGAGACCAATTTAATACCATACCACTACTATCCAAAATTTATTTCAAAGACTCTTTAGGTCATACTGTTCATGGTTTTGATTGCGTTCATATTGAACCAGAGAGCAAGACTCTGTGGTTAGGTGAATCAAAGCTCTATCTCGACCCTAAACGGGGTTTAAATGAATTAATAAATGATATTGAAGAGCATTTCAAGGTTGACTATCTAGATGCTGAATTTAGTTTAATTGCAAAGAAAATAAAGCACTTTGATAACATACCTGAGTCTGAACACTGGAAAATGTTATTGTCATCATCTTCCAAACTAAAAGATAAGTTAAATGAAATTTACATCCCATTATTGTGTACATATAGTTGTGATTTGTTTACAAAGTATAATGATGAAACTGACATTAATTTTATTGATGAATATGAAAAGAAAATACGCAGCTTAAATGCATACTTTGAAAGTAAGAACAATCATCCTTTAAAATCAAAGCTAAAAATAATAATAATATTATTCCCGGTGCAATGTAAATTAACTTTAGTCAAAAAACTACATAACAAGCTATCGTTATTACAAGCTATTGGAGATTAACATGAGTGATATCGTATATAAACTCAACCAGAAGCAATCATTTGATTTTTCAGAAACATTTAATATTTATCGTGAATGTGCATCACAACTGATCCAAAATGAAACTTCTGGCATTGATACATTAATAAAGATACTTAACTCAAAAAGTAAACTGTCTTCATCCTTAGACAATATGCTGGCTGATTTAATCGAATCGGTTGGATTCTATCCATATCTTGAAAAAGAAGATCTTAATCTATCTTCAACAAGTGCGAAGATAAGGCGAGCAACAAACATTTCTTCAAATATAGTAAACAAAATCTTCCATGATGAGCAGAAACATATTTTAAAGTTATTAGAGTCCGGTAAAAATGTTATTGTTAGCGCACCAACCAGCTTTGGCAAAAGCTTGTTAATAGAAGAAGTGGTCGCCTCATTAAAGTATAAAAATATTGTTGTCATACAACCTACATTAGCGCTTCTAGATGAAACAAGAAAAAAACTGTCAAAGTATGAAGAACATTATAAAATAATTGTAAGAACATCTCAGGAAGCTACTAATGAAAAAGGCAACTTATTCCTTTTAACATCTGAGCGAGTTAATGAATATAATAACATCCCAAAGATTGACTTTATTGTTTTAGATGAGTTCTATAAATTAAGCTCAAAGAGAGATGATGAGAGAGCTGACTCATTAAATAATGCTTTTAGAAATATACTCGTCCGGTTCAATCCACAATTTTATCTACTTGGTCCGAACATAGATGGAATATCAGATGGCTTTGCGGATAAATACAATGCTATTTTTTATCAAACAAAGTACAACTTGGTAAGCTGTGAAGAAATAAATATATATAAAGAACACGATGGCCTTTTTGGTGTAAGAGGAAATAAGAAAACTCATAAAGAACATGTGCTGTTCGACCTACTTTTCAATCTTAAAAATGAAAGCACAATTATTTACTGCTCATCCCCGACTAGAGCCAGATACTTATCAGTTCAATTTTTAAAATACCTAACCAACAAAAAAGAACGCATAAAAAACAAAGAGTTGTCCATTATTGAATGGATAGAGAAATACATATCAACACAGTGGTCATTAATTAATTGCTTAAAATATGGCATTGGGGTTCATGATGGTGCTTTACAGAAGCATATTACATCCTCTGTAATAGACTACTTTAACAATGGCGAACTTAATTTTCTTTTTTGCACTGCAACAATTATTGAAGGTGTAAATACAACAGCGAAGAATGTTATCTTTTTTGACCCAACAAAAGGAAGTGGCACTCCCATTGATTATTTCGATTACTCAAACATCAAAGGAAGGGCAGGACGACTAATGGTTCATTACGTTGGTAACATATATAATTTCAACCCACCCCCGAAGCATAACAAAACATATATTGACATCCCTTTTTTTGAACAAAACCCTATATCTGATGAAATTCTTATAAATATAGAAAATGAGGATGTACTTGATAAGACAAGTGAACAATATTCATATATATCTAGTCTTCCACCAAAAGAGCGTGAGCTATTTTCACGAAATTCATTATATGTAAAAGGTCAAGTTTCATTAATATCTAAGCTGCGTGCTGATATTCTAGAAAAATATCATCTAATATGCTGGGATGCGACCCCGACATATAAGCAACTTGAGTATTGTCTCGAACTAGCATGGGATTACTTGATAAAACCAGGCGAGAATGTAAAACCTATGACTAAGAAAAAAATAGTCAAAGTAACTTTCGACTATGGGTTTAATAAAAGCATACTCGAGTTAGTTAAAAGCAGTTTTCAATATAAACGCGGCCTTGAATCAAAGGAAAATGTAACTGATGATGAAATTCTAGATGAATCAATAAAGGATAGTTTTCAAATACTTAGGCATTGGTTTCAATACAAAATTCCAAAATGGTTACTTGTCGTAAATGAGCTTCAAAAGTTTGTGTGTAGTGAGCTTGGCATAAAAGCGGGTAATTACACCTTTTATGCTACATCTATTGAAAGCGACTTCATACGTGAGAACCTTACAATTCTTGCTGAATATGGAATTCCAAGATCCGCAATTGAAAAGATTGAGAAATATATAAGCAAGGATATAAACCAAGACTTGGTACTGAAAGAAATATTTCATAAAAAAATATATGACAAGCCTGAATTTTTAAATTACGAACGAGAAAAATTAATATCAAACTATAACGAAAGAAATAAGTCATGACCAATAATACATAATCGCAATCGTATATTCTGAGGTATTTACAAACACCATACACGCATATTTATCTGCATTCCCCTAGCTACCACTAGTAGGATCGGTGGCTGGACGCTCTGAAAATGGGTAGGGTGCAATAAGCACAGCTCATTGCACCTCTACTTTCTAGTCCCCAGATATCTGTTCCAGAAAAGAGCCCGTAGGTTCGAATAGCGGAGCGTATTCGGACGTTCGCGTTATCACCTCTATCTTTTCAGCCATCCCCTCTCTTACCACCCTATCTGTACAAACAGGCGGTGCAATTCACTTTGTTCATTGCACCCTACGGTGCGTCTATGGCTGTGGTTTTTCTTGCCCGTTGCGGTGGGCTGTCTGGCACCGATGGTGCAACCCATTTATCCAGCTTGTTCTGCTCACGTCTCCCCTGCGCCCCCTCTCGCTTCCCGCCAACGAAGCCATTTCTGTGCGTTGGCTCACATCCCGCAGCCGTTTTTCACCTCACAAATTTACAGAAAGAGCGCTCCCATCCACTAAGTAAAAACTCACCACACGGCCAAGGCGCTGAACCACACACAAACACAACCAATTGATTTTAATCATTAATTAAAATACTAGCGATTCAATCCGCCCCCGTTTCAGCAGCTATTCAGCTTTGCGATCAGGGTCACACTCGAGGTGATGTCGCACAAAAATCCAGTATTTCGCAGTTTTGTCCGATAGGTGCGCGGCACTGCGGGCGGGATAATAGTGGGGTCACTTTTGTCTGCATCTCTTGGGCGGTAGCCCAGGAAAAGATGCCAACAGGCTCCGGCCAGGAGCAGGGAGAACGCCATGATCACCACCCTTATCAACGAGCAGCTGATCGCGCTCGATTTAAAGGCCACGCGCAAGGAGGAGGTCTTCACCGAGATGACCCGTCTGCTCGCGGCGCAAGGCAAGGTCAGCGACGAGCAGCAGTTCATCAAGGACTTGTGGGCCCGGGAAGAGCTGGACAACACCGGCTTTGAAGAGGGCGTTGCCCTGCCCCACGCCAAAAGTGCGGCAGTGAGCACCCCGGCGGTGGCCATCGGCATCAGCCGCGCCGGTATCGATTACGGCGCCGAGGATGGCAAGCCCTCCCGGCTGTTTTTCATGATTGCCTCCCCGGCCGGTGGCGCCAACCACCATATCGAGGTGCTGGCCGAGCTCTCCGCCAAGCTGATTGAAGAGGGCTTTATCGATGCCCTGCTGGCAGCCAAGACGCCTACTGATGCGCTGGCCCTGCTGCTCGAGAAGAAAGAGCCGCCAGTGGCCGCCCCGGCCGCCGACAAGGGGTTGATCATCGGCGTCACCGGCTGCCCCGCCGGCATTGCCCACACCTATCTGGCGGCGGAATCTCTGGAGCGCGCCGCCAAGGAGCTGGGCTTTGAGGTGAAGGTGGAGACCAACGGCTCCATCGGCGTCAAGAACAGCCCGACTGCGGCCGAGATCGCCCGTGCCAGCGCCATCGTGGTGGCCTGTGACAAGCAGGTGGACATGGCCCGCTTCAACGGCAAGCCGCTCATCAAGACAGGCGTGAAGGCCCCCATCAAGGATGGCAAGGGCCTGATCGAGCAGGCGCTCAAGGCCCCCGCCTATGTGGCGGACAAGGATGAGCGCAAGAGCGAGGAGAAGAGCGCAGGCGGCAGCTCGGATCTCTACCGTTATCTGATGAACGGCGTCTCCCACATGATCCCGTTTGTGGTCACGGGGGGTCTGCTGATCGCCCTGGCTCTGGCTATCGGCGGCGATCCGACCCCGAGCGGCATGCAGATCCCGGCAGGGAGCATGTGGAACCAGATCCTCAACGTGGGCGTGGCCGCCTTTACCCTGATGATCCCCATTCTGGCGGGCTATATCGCCTACGCCATCGGTGACCGTCCGGCGCTGGCACCGGGCTTTATCGGTGGCTGGATCGCCAACAACGGCAGTTTCTACGGCGCTGACGCCGGTACCGGCTTTATCGGTGCCATCATCGCGGGCCTGTTGGTCGGTTATCTGGTGCGCTGGATTGCAACCCGCCACTACCACAAGATGGTGCAGCCGCTGGTGCCGATCCTGATCGCCCCCATCGTCGGTTCCCTGTTTATCGCTGCGGTCTTCATCTTCATCATCGGTGCCCCCATTGCCGACATGATGACGGGTCTGAACGCCATGCTGCTCTCCATGAGCGGTGGCAGCCTGGTACTGCTGGGGATCGTGCTGGGGGGCATGGCCGGCTTTGACATGGGTGGCCCGGTCAACAAGGTGGCCTTCCTGTTCTCGGTAGGCATGATCGCCTCCGGCCAGACCCAGTTCATGGGCTCCATGGCCTGCGCCATCCCGGCTGCCCCCCTTGGCATGTCGCTGGCCACCGTGCTCGGTCGCAAGCTCGGCATCTTCGACGCCACCGAAATTGAAGCGGGCAAGGCTGCCGGCGCCATGGGCCTGGTGGGGATCTCCGAGGGCGCCATCCCGTTCGCCGCCCGTGATCCGCTGGCCGTCATCCCGGCCAACGTGCTGGGCAGCATGACCGCCGCCGTGATGGCCTTCCTGTTTGGCATCACCAACAGCGTCGCCCACGGTGGCCCCATCGTGGCTCTGCTCGGCGCCGTCAACAAGCCGCTGCTGGCGCTGCTCTGCATGATCTGCGGCGCCATCGTCACTGGCGTGGTGGCAGTTGCCCTGAAAAAGCTGCGGGTCAAGAAGAGTGACGAGGTGACCCTGGCCAAGGCCGCCTGATCCCCGCCCAACCAAGCCTCCCTGCTGGGAGCGACCAAACCGGACGAGGCCACCTGCGGGTGGCCTCCTCTTTTGTCGGGTTCGAGAGAGCCCGTTCACCTCTGCTGTACGACGCCGGCTTGTGATCCTCTTCACGCTTCGCGGCCCGGATCCCGCCAAACTAGGAAATTTTCCTACCCCCCTAGGGATGGCTCTCACGCCATTTGCAGCGCGCCTCATTAAAGTCACGCTACCTGATGTGGTTACCCGACCCGCGCCATGGCGCAAGGGACGGGCATGGGTTCAATCGACAGGGGCTCGCCGTGCACCGCGCCCGCTTCCTGTTGTTCTTTCCGTGGCGTGACCTCCAACTCCAATCAAAAAGGGAGGAACGCGGCGGAAACAGCGTCTATCTCGCAGAGGATGAACGAAGATGTTTAAACTGCTCGAACAGGTCCGGGTCCCCACCCTGAACCTGCCGGTCGAAGCCCGGCGCAAGCTCTGGTTCAAACCGTTTATGCAATCCTATCTGGTTGTGTTCATCGGTTACCTGACCATGTATCTGATCCGCAAGAACTTCAACATTGCGCAGAACGACATGATCCAGGAGTACGGTCTCTCCATGACCGAGCTCGGCATGATCGGCCTTGGCTTCTCCATCACCTACGGGGTGGGCAAGACCATCGTCTCCTACTATGCCGATGGCAAGAACACCAAGCAGTTCCTGCCACTGATGCTGATCCTCTCCTCCCTCTGCATGCTGGGCTTCAGTGCCAGCATGGGTGGCACCGGTTTTAGCCTCTACCTGATGATCTTCTTCTACGCGGCCAGCGGTTTCTTCCAGAGCTGTGGCGGCTCCTGCAGCTACTCCACCATCACCAAGTGGACGCCCCGCAACAAGCGCGGCACCTACCTCGGCATGTGGAACCTCTCCCACAACGTGGGCGGGGCCGGTGCGGCCGGGGTGGCGCTGTTCGGTGCCAACTACCTGTTCGATGGCAACGTGCTTGGCATGTTCATCTTCCCCTCCATCATCGCGCTGATCGTCGGCTTCATCGGCCTGCGCTTTGGTAGCGATTCGCCGGAAGCCTATGGCCTGGGCAAAGTGGAAGAGCTGTTTGACGAAGTGGCCAGCGAAGAAGATATCGCCACCGAAGAGCAGCAGCTGACCAAGTGGCAGATCTTCGTCAAGTACGTGCTGATGAACAAGGTGATCTGGCTGCTCTGCTTTGCCAACATCTTCCTCTACGTGGTGCGTATCGGTATCGACCAGTGGTCCACCGTCTATGCCCACCAGGAGCTCGGCTTCTCCAAGGAAGTCGCCATTCAGGGCTTTACCTTCTTCGAAGTGGGCGCCCTGGTCGGTACCCTGATGTGGGGTTATCTCTCGGATCTGGCCAACGGTCGCCGTGGTCTGGTGGCCTGTATCGCGCTGGCGCTGATCATCGCCACCCTGGGGCTCTACCAGCACGCCACCACCCAGTTCATGTTCCTGGGCTCCCTGTTCCTGCTTGGCTTCCTGGTGTTCGGTCCGCAGCTGCTGATCGGCGTGGCCGCCGTGGGCTTCGTGCCCAAGCAGGGCATCAGCGTGGCCGATGGCGTCAAGGGCACCTTCGCCTACCTTATCGGTGACAGCTTCGCCAAGCTGGGTCTGGGCATGATTGCCGACGGTACCCCCATCTTCGGCCTGACCGGCTGGACCGGCACCTTCGCGGCGCTGGACATGGCCGCCGCCGCCTGTCTGGTGCTGATGGCCTGCGTCGCGGTTGCCGAAGAGCGCAAGATCCGCCGCATCAAGCGGGAGCTAAAAGCAGCAACCCTGGCGACCCAGTCCGCCTGAGCCCAGGCATCCGCCCAAGCAGACCGGGCAGCCACTGCCCGGTCGCACGGTTTCACTCCGTAGTGTGCATTCGGCCCGCCCTCTGGCGGGCCGTTTTTTATCCCCTCTTTTCCCCACTTGTCCCTTTTGGGGCCGCAAAAGCGCTCACCCCTTGCCCATCCCCTCAGTAGAGCGCAGTCGGGATCCCATTTTTGCCTCCGTCTCTTTGGCAAGGCCGCCCCTTGGCGCTATCTTGTTGCCCCACCCGAATTTGCCGTGAGAGCCCATGAAGATCCTCGCCGTCACCGCCTGCCCCACCGGCATCGCCCACACCTACATGGCCGCCGAGGCGCTGCAAAAAGCCGCCGACAAGCTGGGGCTCAAGATCAAGGTCGAAACCCAGGGGGCCATGGGGCTGGAGAACATCCTCACCGCCCGCGACATCGCCGGCGCCGATCTGGTGCTGATCGCCTCCGATATCGAGATTGAGCAAAAAGATCGCTTCCTCGGCTGTCCCATCCACCAGGTCGCGCTGGAGGCGGTGCTGCTCGATGCGGTGGCCGTGCTCAAGACCGCCGCCCCCGGCGTCTGAATGCTGATCCGCGAGATCTCCTTTCACTGCCGGCTGGGGCTCACCATCACCCAGGCCAAGCAGTTGAGCCGGCTGGCCGGGCTGTTCAAGTCCCATATCCAGTTCATCAACGTCACCCGCCATCAGGCGGTGGAGGCAACCAACCAGCTCTCCCTGCTCACCCTGGCCACCCAGCCCGGCGATCTCTGTCTGCTGCTGATCGAGGGGCTGGATGCCGAGCTCGCCCACATGGCCTTCACCTGCTGGTGCGTGGAGCTGGGCCAGCCGCTGGGGCGCCCCGGCAGCGCCGCCCTGGCCGAGCTGCGCCTCGGCCAGGCGCTGCCCGACTATTGCTTCACCCTGGCTCAACTTGGCCATGCCACGGCGCCCCTCGACAAGGGCCAGGCACTGGCGGTGCTGGTAGATCTGCTGCCCGCCGCGCTGATAAGCGACAGGCCAGCGCTGGAGCAGGCCATCGCCGCGCGCGAGCAGCTGGCCGCCACCATCATCCGGCCCGGGCTCGCCATGCCCCACGTCATCTGCCCCGCCATCAGCCGCCCCGCGCTCTCGCTGCTCAGCAGCAGCGAGCCCATCGAGTGGGGCTCCGTACTCGGGCCGGTGCAGACCCTGATTTTGCTGGCGGTGCCCACCGGCCTGGCTCCCGAGCGGTTGCGCCCCCTCACCCGGCTGGCCCGCGCACTGATGGACGAGCAGGTAGGCACCGCACTGCGGCACGCGAGCTCGGCTCCCGCCCGTCAGGCCATCGTCATCGATGGCCTGCTCGGCTGAGCGGCTGGCCTCCCGTCCCCGTCGTTCATGCCCGCGACAGCCCCCTGTGGTACACTCGCCCTTCCCCTGTTTTTGGTATGCATGCGATGAAATCAACCCGCCCCCGTCTCTCCCTCTCCGCCCGTCCTGACGCCGAACGTTCAGCCAGCAGACCCGCCGCCACGGCGCGCCCATCCCAACACCGGGAGGCGCAACACGCCACGAGAGACAAGGAAGGCGGGCGCAAACCGGCCCCCGCCCCGGCCGATCGCAAGCTGCTGCTCTTGAACAAGCCCTACATGGTGCTCTGTCAGTTCACCGACGAGGCAGGCCGCGAGACCCTCAAGGATTACATCAAAGAGCCCGGCATCTATGCCGCAGGCCGGCTCGACCGCGACAGCGAGGGGCTGTTGCTGCTCACCAACGACGGCAAGCTGCAGGCGCGCCTCACCCAGCCGGGAGAGAAGACCCCCAAGACCTACTGGGTGCAGGTGGAAGGAGTGCCGAGCGAGGAGAAACTGGCTGCTCTGCGCACCGGGGTCGAGCTCAACGACGGTATGACCCTGCCCGCCGGGGCGCGCATCATGGATGAACCTGCGGTGTGGCCACGCAACCCGCCCATTCGCGAGCGCAAGGAGATCCCCACCTGCTGGCTGGAGATCAAGATTGTCGAGGGGCGCAACCGCCAGGTGCGGCGGATGACCGCCCACATCGGTCACCCCACCTTGCGCCTTATCCGCTACGCCATCGGCAACTGGACCCTCGATGGGCTGGCACCGGGGGAGAGCCGTGCCCTGCCCGCTCCTGAACTGGCACCGACGCCGCGGCCAGCTGCCACGCAAGGTAAAGCACGAAAGCCGCAAGGGACAGGCAGCAACAGTGCACCGCGAGCGGCTCGCCGCCTCCAGCATCAGGGCCAAGAGCTGGCACCCGGCCAAGGGCGGGGCAGCCGCGAGGCCGCGCCGCGCCCCGGCAATCGCAGCGGCGGGCGCGGCACCGCCCGTCGCCCGGCCCGCAGCAAGCCGTCGGAATGACACGAGTAAGCCATTTGGCCAGCGTGCCGTCATATGAACAGCACACTTGAATCCAGCGCCCCCGCCGGGGCACAGCCAACCAGACAAGGAGTCCCTATGAGCGATCACCCACCGCTGCCCACCCGCCTCACCGTGGCCGCCCTGGTACACTGGCAGGGCCGCTTCCTGCTGGTGGAAGAGGAGATCAAGGGCCAGCGCCGCTTCAACCAGCCTGCCGGCCATGTGGAGCCGGGGGAAGATCTCATCCAGGCGGCCTGCCGCGAGCTGAAGGAAGAGACCGGGCTCACCGCCGCCCCCACCGGCTGGCTCGGGGTCTATCTCTACAAGCCGGCGGACAGCGAGGCCACCTTTGTGCGTACCGCCGTCATCTTCGACCTTGAAAAGGCGCCGGGTCAGCACCATCCAGAGGATCCTGACGGCGACGTGCTGGCCTGCCACTGGCTCACCCTGGCGGAGATCGCCGAGTGCAAAGCGGCCCTGAGAAGCCCTCTGGTGTGGCAGTGCATTCAGGACTATCTGGCCGGCACCAGGCTGCCACTGTCGGCCCTCAAGGCCTTCATTTAAGAGCCGTTGGAAGCTCTTTTTGACGCGATGGGGCCGAGACAAGAAAAACGATTTCCTGCTGCCGGGTTCCTGATGGGAACGGCGGCATGGATATGTGACCGGGGGCGCGAAATTCTGGTAGAATACGCCCCGTTTAAACGAACTGGTAACTTCGACTAATGACAGACAACAGCCAAATCAAGGTGATCGTCGGCATGTCCGGCGGCGTGGATTCTTCCGTCTCGGCCTACCTGCTCCAGCAGCAGGGCTATCAGGTCGAAGGCTTGTTCATGAAGAACTGGGAAGAAGACGACACGGACGAGTACTGCTCTGCCGCCCAGGATTTGGCTGATGCCAAGGCCGTCTGCGACAAGCTGGGGATGAAACTCCACACCATCAACTTCGCCGCCGAGTACTGGGACAACGTGTTCGAGCACTTCCTCGAAGAGTACAAGGCCGGCCGTACGCCGAACCCCGATATCCTGTGCAACAAGGAGATCAAGTTCAAGGCGTTCCTGGAGTTTGCCGCCGAAGAGCTGGGGGCCACCTACATCGCCACCGGCCACTATGTGCGCCGTGACGACAGCACAGGCCGCCCGCGCCTGCTGCGTGGCCTGGATACCAACAAGGATCAGAGCTACTTCCTCTACACCTTGAGCGAAGCTCAGGTGGGTCAGAGCCTGTTCCCGGTTGGCGATCTGGAAAAGCCCGAGGTGCGCCGCATCGCCGAGCAGCTCGATCTCATCACCGCCAAGAAGAAAGACTCCACCGGTATCTGCTTTATCGGTGAGCGCAAATTCAAGGACTTCCTGGCCAAGTTCCTGCCCGCCCAACCCGGCCCCATCGAAACCGTCGATGGCAAGGTGATCGGCGAGCATCAGGGCCTGATGTATCACACCCTGGGCCAGCGCAAGGGGCTTGGCATCGGTGGGCGCAAAGATGCCACCGAAGAGGCCTGGTACGTGGTCGACAAAGAGGTCGAGCGCAACACCCTGGTGGTGGCGCAGGGCGAACATCCCCGCCTCTACTCCGATGGTTTGATTGCCAGCCAGCTGCACTGGGTGGATCGCACCCCGATCCGCGAGCCGCGTCGATGCACCGTCAAGACCCGCTACCGCCAGCAGGATATTCCCTGCCTGATCCAGCCCATCGATGATGAAACCATCCGGGTCATCTTCGACGAGAAACAGGCTGCGGTCACCCCGGGTCAATCCGCCGTCTTCTACGACGGGGAAGTGTGTCTGGGCGGCGGCATCATCGAGCAGCGTTTCAGCCATCCGGTCTAAGGGCTGGGCGCTCACGAGCGTCCGCGCTGTACTCCCTTCTCCCCTCGCGGGAGAAGGGTTGGGGTGAGGGGGTAACCACCCTCACCCTGACCCTCTCCCTGAGGGAGAGGGGACAAAGACAAAACAGCACAAGGCAGCGATACATGATTGGCAACTTCCGGGCCGGATCATGGCATCGGCCGGTGAATGAACAGAACAGGGCTGTGAAGATATGAGCGACAAATTCCAAGACAGAACCATGGCCTTTGCCGGCATCTGCCAGGCCGCCTATCTGGTGCAGAAGGTGGCCCGTGACGGCAGCTGCGACGAGGCGGCCCTGCGCGAGAGCCTCTCCAGCATTCTGGTGACCAACCCGAGCCAGCCGCTCGAGGTGTTCAACAACACCCACCTGGCCATTCGCGACGGCTACCGCGCACTGGTCGAGCAGCTGGGCGCCGATGGCAACCAGAAGAATGCCGAGCTGACCCGCTACGTGGTGAGCCTGATTGCGCTGGAGCGCAAGCTGGCCAAGCGCAAGGACATCCTCAACATGCTGGGTGAGCGGATCAGCCAGATTGGCCGCCAGCAACAGCACTTCGATCTGCTCGACGAGCAGATCCTGGCCAACATGGCGAGCATCTACAGCGATCTCATCAGCCCCATCGGGCCGCGCATCCAGGTGGCGGGTACCCCGCTGTTCCTGCAGCAGCCGCTGGTGCAGCACAAGGTGCGCGCCCTGCTGCTGGCAGGCATCCGGGCCTGCGTGCTGTGGCGTCAGCTCGGTGGCAGCCGCACCCAGATCATCTTCGCTCGCAAGAAGATGGTGGAGCTGGCCAAACGTTACTAATCATCGACTCGCGCGCAGGCCGAGGGACGACAGCAAGGCGGGCAGCCGCACATCCCCTTGCTGACACCCTGGGCCCACGCATGAGTGGATACGGATCCCCCACACCAATCATCAGGAGTTCACCCCATGGAGCTGTCCGCGCTGACTGCTGTTTCCCCGATTGACGGTCGTTATGGCGACAAGGCCGATGCCCTGCGCCCTATCTTCTCCGAATTCGGCCTGCTGCGTTTTCGCGTCGAAGTCGAGGTGCGCTGGTTGCAAAAACTGGCCAGCCACGCCGGGATACCGGAAGTCCCTGCCCTGAGCGCGGCCGCCAGTGCCCTGCTCGACGGCATAGTCCAGAGCTTCAACGAGCAGGATGCCGCCCGCATCAAACAGATCGAGCGCACCACCAACCATGATGTGAAAGCGGTGGAGTACTTCCTCAAAGAGAAAGTCGAAGTGAACCCGGAGCTGGCCGCAGTCAGCGAGTTCATCCACTTCGCCTGCACCTCGGAAGACATCAACAACAACTCCCACGGCCTGATGCTGAAAACCGCCCGCGAAGAGGTCATCAAGCCTTATTGCGAGAAGCTGATTTCCGAGCTCAAGCGCCTGGCTCACGAGTATCGTGACATGCCGCTGCTGTCCCGTACCCACGGTCAGCCGGCCACCCCGAGCACCATGGGCAAGGAGATGGCCAACGTCGCCTACCGGCTGGAGCGCCAGTACAAGCAGATCATGGCGGTGGAGATCCTCGGCAAGATCAACGGCGCGGTCGGCAACTACAACGCCCACATCAGCGCCTACCCGGATGTGGACTGGCACCAGTTCTCCGAGGAGTTCGTTACCTCCTTGGGTCTGACCTGGAACCCCTACACCACCCAGATCGAGCCGCACGACTACATCGCCGAGCTGTTCGACGCCATGGCCCGCTTCAACACCATCCTGATCGACTTCGACCGCGACGTGTGGGGTTACATCTCCCTGGGCCACTTCAAGCAGCGCACCATCGCCGGCGAAATTGGCTCCTCCACCATGCCGCACAAGGTCAACCCCATCGACTTCGAGAACTCCGAAGGCAATCTGGGTCTGGCCAATGCCGTGTTCCAGCATCTGGCGAGCAAGCTGCCCATCTCCCGCTGGCAGCGTGATCTGACCGACTCAACCGTGCTGCGCAACCTGGGGGTGGCGGTGGGTTACTCCCTGATTGCCTATCAGGCGACCCTCAAGGGTATCTCCAAGCTGGAAGCCAACGACGCCGCCATGGCTGCCGATCTGGATGCCAACTGGGAAGTACTGGCCGAGCCAATCCAGACCGTGATGCGCCGTTACGGCATCGAGAAGCCCTACGAGAAGCTCAAGGAGCTGACCCGTGGCCGCCGCGTCGACGCCGAAGGGATGCGTACCTTTATCGACACCCTGGAGTTGCCGGAAGCGGTCAAGGTAGAGCTGAAGAAGCTGACCCCGGCCAACTACATCGGCGACGCCCAGCGTCTGGTCGATCTGCTGAAATAAGCGGATAAGTGACACCACCGGGGCCCTGTGCATGATCTGCAACAGGGCCCCGGTTATTTTATGTGGCACCCTATACACCCTTTGCAAGAGGTCTTGCCCGAGGCCAGCCACCGCCTCTGGCAAGACCTCTCTTGACCTTTGTCGAACCCTTTGACGAGAAGATCTATGTACCAACTCAATCTGGATATCGCTCACTTCCTCGAGCACTACTGGCAGAAGCGCCCACTGCTCATCAAGGGCGGCTTCACCGACTTTCAGGATCCCATCAGCCCGGACGAGCTGGCGGGTCTGGCCATGGAAGAGGTGATTGAATCGCGCCTCGTCACCCGCTTCAACAACAAGTGGGAGGCAGCCCACGGCCCCTTCGAATCCTACGATCACCTGGGTGAAGAGAACTGGACCGTGCTGGTGCAGGCCTGCAACCACTGGGCTCCCGAGGTCAACGAGCTGGCAGTGCCGTTCCAGTTCATCCCGGGCTGGCGTTTTGACGATGTGATGGTGAGCTTCTCCACCCCTCACGGCGGGGTCGGTCCCCACATCGACAACTACGACGTCTTCATCACCCAGGGCCAGGGCAAACGCCACTGGCGCGTCGGCGATGCCAAGCCCTTGAACGAGTTTGCCGCCCATGCGGCCCTGCTGCACTGCGAGCCGTTCGAGGCGATCATCGACGTCATCATGGAGCCGGGCGACATCCTCTACATCCCGCCTGGATTCCCCCACGAGGGCTACGCCATCGAGCCCTCCCTGAACTTCTCGGTGGGCTTCCGCGCACCAGATGCCAAGGCGCTTATCTCCTCCTTTGCCGATCACCTGATAGACAACGAGGTGCGCACCGAGCGTTACGGCGATGCCGACCTCAAGCCCCGCACCCGCCACGGCGAGATCCAGCCCCACGAGCTGCACCGTCTGCGCGAGCTGATGCAGCAGGCCCTAGATGACGAGACCCTGTTCAAGGAGTGGTTCGGCACCATGATCTCCGAGGCCAAGCACGATCTGGACGTCAATCCGGTGGAGCCGGACTACAGCGCCGAGGAAGTGGCCGACCTGCTGACCCAGGGCGAGCCCGCCATCAAGGTGCCGGGTCTGCGCACCGTCTGGTTCAGCGGCGAGAGCCAGCAGTGCTATATCGACGGCGAAGCCTGGACCCTGCCAAGCGAAGATGCGGCCGCCATTTCGCTCTTGTGCGACAAGGACATGGTCACCCAGGCCGACATGGTGGAGCTTGCCGATCAGGCCGGCTTCCTGCAACTGCTGACCCGCTTGGTCAACCGCGGCTACTGGTTCTTCAGCTGAGCTGACGGACAGAGATAAAAAAGGCGCCCGAGGGCGCCTTTTTGTTATTTGCAGCCTATTTGGATGCACCTGGTTTTCGTACATGGCCGCTTCAATAATGACGACTCATGGTAAAGCAATGGACAAGGGCGTCACCTCCCCTATTTCGGAATAAATGCATTCTTGTAGAAGGATCGGAATCCATTGTCCGGTACCTGAAACTCAACCCCGTTGTACAATGACAATGAGGCATCATCAGTCTTACTCATAATTGCGCCATAGCGGGCATAACCACTTTTGCCGTCGTGATACATAAAATCCATCCGCGAAACCAGATCGCTGGTTTTCTTGAACAACCTGCCAACAATCGGCGAGTCTGAGGACAGGGGATTATTGATGGTCCGCAGTAATTTCATACGGGAATAGTCACCATTGTCATCCCGGGTCAGCAGATAATGGTAGCGGGTCTCGGGAGCCTGCAGACCATTTAACCGATAGATCAAATTCACGTTGGTACCGAGTGCCAGTGCATTCAGGCCGTAGGTTATCGGTGCATCGCGCTGACCGACAAAGTCAGAGATTATCCTGCGCGCTACACCACCTTTCACTTGATAGATATGTCGGGTAGTGAAGATAAGGAACATGGTCTCATCAAGGCCATTGATGGCAACCACATCCAGCGGATATTCTTGCCACTCCAGATTTAATTGACTCGTCAGCTCATTGCTGTTTGTCGGGGCATCTTCCAGGTGAGACGTCAAGAAAGCGCGCGAAAAGCTTGAGTTGTTTCCCAGCGCCACAAATATCGCGGCGCGACTATTATTGCTTGACTGACTCTCAACGGCATGCAAACAGGTCTGCAAATCACTCCCTGGCCGCCAGTTACTGATTGGTGTGGTGGCTCCCGCAGTGAAGAAATTCGATATATTTCCGTAACCTGGCTTCTGAATATTGGCAAAGTTATAAATCCTGCCATTTCTCGGCGAGGTTACCAGAGCCCCTGGCTGAGTATAAATCGGATTATCATGATCAGCGATACTTGGGACATAATCCCAATCGGTATTCATGGTCCTTGCATCGAATGCGCACACCAGAGTACGCTTCCAGTAACTGGATACCCGGCAAATATATGCACCAAGATCTTCATACTCAAGTCCCCGTGGCTTAATATATTCGTTGGTATATCTCGCGATCGGTGTAGGTTTGATCTCTTCTTTTTTAAGTAACGTGTAGATCCACTGGGCAATTGCCACCACTATGCCTATCACCGCGACAATGATACCCAAGGGGCCGGCAATGGCAAACCCCATAAAAGAGGCAATGGCGACACCAAACGCCACCGTGGCGACCAACATATTGATTGCCGCAAATATAATATCCCCAATATCGCCGCCCTCGACAGCCTGATACAGGTTATACGCGGCCAGGGCCGCCCCCAGTGCCGCCAAGCCAACAAAACATATATTGATGACTCGAGTAATATTTTGCGTGGCGAGAAACATCTTGCTGGCGATCTGTCGCTCTACCACATTCGTGAGATGCTGACCTTTGGCGGTAAGGTTGCTCAAGAATTGACTGAATTTCCCCATATTAATGGCAATGCTATTGATGATGCCTTCACCATTGCCATAAATAAACATGGTCACTTTATCAAGGAACCGGCCGAGCTGGATCAGATTCAAGGTCACATCAAAAAGGGCTGCCCCCAACTCCATCAAAGGAACAGGGTTGTTCCATTCCTCTCGATCGGTCGCCGTCAACCAGGTAAAGTTGCCCACCCCCAGCAACAAGGTGAACATGGAAAGGAACGAATCTATGGGGAAGGCAGCGGGAGCCACACCGGAGAAGGCTGTGGGAGCCATACTGCCTGTCGTCCCTGCCAGAGCAGGATATCGTTGAAGAATACGCTGCCGAGCCCCTTCATCCTGCAAGGTACTCGTTCTCAAGCTCATATTATTCAGTTCATTCCAGAAGCTATCCGGACTATTCTGGTTGAAGAAACTGTTCCAGAAGGTGCGCTGAGTACCGCTTTCATTTCTCAGCAAGGTCACCACATCATCAAAATTTCTCCTGTTGGCCAGGACAGTGTATTTCTCGCTTTGGTGACCCCAGCTCATGTTCATGGCAAACCCGCTATAAACAGATCCCGTCATGGTACGTTCAAATTTTTTCAGCTCATCTTCGGTGATGCGACGACCGGATGAAATATTGAGCGCTCTTACTTTGTTGATGGTGTTGTACACTTGCCACATCGCCTTTTCAAACGATGAGCCTGACCCCAGATACTCCTGAACTTTAAAAGAACTGATAAGCTCGTCTAACACCTCATTCTTGGAGTAGTGCTCGATAAGTTGACGAGCCCAGAGTTCTCCTCCTGCTTTGTAGGCGGTTAACTTTCCATTTTGACAATAATGGGTGGCGACAGAATATAGCTGATCGATAATCTCCTTAAACTGCGCCCCCTTTTCTGCTTGCTTGATATTCGCATTTACCTTCACCATATCCCAAGAGTTATACAGCTTCCGGTCAGCTACTGTGACATTGGTTTGCTTGCTATATGAGTTCTGTAACAGGCCACTCACGTACTCAACCATATTATCGGTAAAATAGCGTCGATTGCTGCTGTAAATAGCATTGACCGAGCTGATGCCATCACTCATTGTCAGCACATTATTATTAGGCTTCATGCCAGGACCTAATGCTTCGCTTAATGAGCTGTTCTGATACTGGAATTCGTACTTCATCAACTCTTGAAACATCACCTGGGCAAGATATTGCGCTTCATCTGTTTCTTGTACAAAGTTGACCCGATTTGAATCAATGGCGGGCTGGTTAGACGCCATCACATAAAAATTTATCGCATCCAGTTCAGCAAAATTGCCATTATTCAAGACAGCAATGGCTGCCTTCACCGGGGCAGGGAAAACGCTGCTGGCAGCCAGACCAATCAGCGACATGGAGGAAAACGTCAGAAAATCACGACGTCCTTGTGAAACCTCACGATGGATTATTTCTGAAAGTTTTTTCATATAATATATCCCTATCAGTGCTCAATTTCTTCCAGATTGCCCGATATTTTCAGGCAATAGCTGGGCAGGCCATATCATCATGACCGAGCATATGGTTGTTGTTCTTGGATGTAAGATGAAGACAGGTTACCACGTCAGCATTATTGATATGCAAACGAGAGCAACTCTATCGATATATAAGACAAGGATGGGTATGAATAATTAAAGCCATGGCAATCGCACCAGGCCTCCTTGTTTATATATTCAACAACCTACCTTTACATCCTCATTTGAGTCAAACATTAATAATGAGGTCAAACCAAAAAATGTTACCCGCTAGACAAAAAAAGATCTTTCTGATAAAAAAATTGTAACAAGAAATTGCAACAGAATACTCCGGAAAAAGCAACGGCCAGCCCTCAGGCAGCAGACTCCATATTCAAAGAATATGGTGGCGCGCTCCATATATCCCGACACGGATTCAAGAGATGTTTGTTCAATGACATGGGCGCGGATACGCCCAGGATGATGGAGTGGAGGAGCACAACGACTCATCGCTATTCAAGGGGAAAGGCGCAGCCCCTGCTGTTCATGCAGATAACAAAACGGCAGCTCGCGGGCTGCCGTTTGCATTGCTCATTGTTCTTCGGGAAGCTCATCAAACAACGGGTGGTAGAGCACTTCACCCTGCATCCCGGTCAGGCCGCCTTCCTGCAGCTCCATCGCCATGAAGCAGTCGGCGGGCACTTCGTAGATGCAGTGAAGGCCGAACTCGCTGGCGGGGCGAAAACCGAAGCGGCTGTAATAGGTCGGGTCACCAAGCACCACCACCGCCTTCCAGTCCATCTCCAGCGCCGTGTCCAGCCCCTCGCGTACCAGATCCGACCCTATGCCCTGCCCCTGCCAATCGGGATGGACCGCCACGGGCGCAAGACCGAGCCAGGGCCCTTCCATGCCGTTAATGGTGATCGGGCTCAGCATCAGGTGCCCCATGAACTCGTACTCCTCCTCCTCGACCATGGTCACCACTGCGGCGCCACATTCGCGCAGGCGGTTGACCAGTTCGGCCTCGTCGGAACGGCCAAAGGCGGCGCTCACCAGGTCATAGACCGGCAGCATGTCGCCGGGGCGCTCGGTTCTCAGCATACAGCGTTACTCCTCGTACAGCAGAGCGGGCATTATTCCACAAACTGACCGCCGCCCTGAGCACCTTTGTCGAGAAATGGGAGGGTGGACTCAGGAAACCGCACGGCCAGCAGGTGCAGCACGGTTTGCAGATCGCTCGATTGCAGGGTGGTCATGGCCGCCCGATAGGCCGCAAACAGCTCGGCATCCGTCTGCTCCAGCCCGCTCAGCGTCTGGTCTGGGCCGCGATGCCAGCGTCCGGCCAGCTCATCGATGAGGGCGGGCAATTCCACCAGCAGCCAGAGCTGGTGATAACGGCGGCTGACACCCTCCCCCTGTTTGTTCTCGCCGCTCGCCCGGCGGGCCAAGGTGCCCAGCCAGCCGAGCCGCTGACGCCGCTCCGACAGCGTGAGCGGCGCCGGCCCCTGGCGCTGCAGGCTGGCCAGCTGCTGCAGATAAGCCAGCCCTTGCTCTTCAAAGTCCTTGAGCAGCAGTCCCCGGTACAGATAGAGCTGGTCCGGCTCGGCCTGCGCCAGCGCCTCTTGGTCGTGATACTCCACCGCCAGCGGCCCGTCACTCTCCGGCTCGGGCAGGGAGTCGACAGCCAGTCCGCTTTCTGGCTCCGGCTGCGCCAGAAAGAGGGCCAACCGCCTCGGTTCATCCTCCTCAGCGCCTGCTTGCAGGATGGCCGCCACCACCCGTTTGTCGGCCAGCAGAGGGGCCAACTGCCGTGTCAGCGGCGCCGCCAGCGTCTGGCTTCGCTCCAACTGCCAGTAGCTCACCTCGCACGGCGGCTGACCACTCAGCTCGCGCCGACCGCAATAGCGCATGCCCAGCTTGGCCATCACCCGGCCGGAGGCCAGGTTGCCAGGCATATGGCGGGCGGTCAGCACTGGCAATTGCAGCCGCTCAAACGCAAAGACCTTTACCAGCCGGGCGGCCCGGGTCGCCAGCCCGCGATTTTGCCAGGGCACGCCCACCCACCAGGCGAGCTCGCCATTCCAGTGCAGCGAGATCACCCCCACCAGCGGCGCCTGGCCCTCTCCCCCCGGCAGGGTCAGCGCCCAACTCCAGCCCAGCCCAAGCGCCGCCTTGCGCCAACAGCCGGCCAGCCAGTCGCGGGCCGCCTCCGGCGGGTAGGGATGGGGGATGTTGAGGGTGTAGCGGGCGAGCGCCGCATCGCTGCAATAGCGCACCACGTCGGCCTCATCGCGCGCCAGCAGGAGACGCAGTTGCAGGGCTGGCCCCGATGGCGAGGCGGGCTCGGCCAGCACCGGCACCGTCAGGCGGCGGGCCAGCAGGCGGTTGAGCACCGCGCCCAGATCGTCTTGCGCCGTCAGCGTCAGATCGGCGCCCTGTGGCCCCAGCGTCAGCAGCCCTTCCTCCCGGGCCAGGGTCAGCAGGGAGGCCGAGCCGCTGATGAGGATCTGGCGGCTCGGATCCCTCGCGGGCTGGGCAGGCAAGTCACCATCCAGCCAAGCGGCCAGCAGCGCGCTGGCCGAACGCACGCCATCGGGCGGACAACAGGACCAGAGTCCGCTGATGTCGCTCGGCAAACCCTCATCAGCCTTGCTCTGCAGCAGCAGCCAGCGGCCGCCCTGCCGTTGCCAGGCCTGCAGCACCGGCGCCCAGTGGGGCTGCCACAGGGCCCGCTCGATCAGCAGCTCCATCAGCCGGCCTGGCAGGCAGCCGGCAGGCTCAGGTGACGGGGATGCGCCTCGATACGGGCGATCCAGGCCCGGATGGCAGGCCAGCCCTGCAGCGAGAAGATCCCCTCCTCCGCCACATGGGTGTAAGCGTAAAGCGCGATGTCGGCGATGGTCGGGGAATCACCGCACAGGTAGGGACTCTGCTTGAGCTGCTGCTCCAGCACCGCCAACGCCTTTTCGCCGCCGGCTTTGAGCCCGTCGAGGCGTGCCTCCTGAGACTCCGGCCGCCCCAGATAGTGCACGATGAAACGGGCTACCGCGATATAGGGCTCATGGCTGTACTGCTCGAAGAACAGCCACTTGAGCACCTCGGCCTGCTGACGCGGCTCGGTCGGCCACAGGGGCGAGCCCTGCGCCAGATAGAAGAGGATGGCGTTGGATTCCGCCAGGGTATCGCCGTGGGCCAGCTCCAGCACCGGGATCTTGCCGTTGGGGTTGATGGCCAGAAAATCGGGGGTACGGGTCTCCCCCGCCAGCACATCCACCGGCACCCAGTCGAGGGGCAGTTCAAGCCAGCGCGCCAGCAACCAGGGCTTGTAGCAGTTGCCGGACTTCAGGTCACCATACAGACGCATACAGACTCCTTGTCAGCGGCAGCGGGCACTCAGGGCGCCAGCCGCTCGATGTGCCAGCTTTCCCCCTCGCGGGTGTAGTAGAAACGGTCGTGCAGGCGATGCTCGCCCCCCTGCCAGAATTCGACTGTGTCGATCCGCACCCGAAAACCGCCCCAGAAGCTCGGCAGCGGCACTTCGCCATTGGCAAACTTCTGCTTGAGCTCGAGGAATTTGGCCTCCAGCACGCCGCGCGCCGAGATACGGGTCGACTGCTGGGAAACCCAGGCGGCGATCTGGCTGTCCTTGGGGCGACTGTGGAAGTACTTCATCACCTCGAAGGTGCTCATCTTCTCCACCCGGCCGGTCACATGCACTTGCCTATCCAGCGTGTGCCAGGGAAACAACAGGCTGATGCGGGGGTTGCCCTCCAGCTGATGCGCCTTGCGGCTCCCCATGTTGGTGTAGAACACCATGCCCTCGGCATCGTAGTGCTTGAGCAACACGGTGCGCTGCCAGGGCTGGCCGTCGGCATCGACGGTGCCCACCACCATGGCGGTGGGATCGGTCAGCTTGGCTTCGCACGCCTGGGCCAACCACTTCTCGAACAAGGCAAGAGGCTCGGCCGGCAGATCGGCCCGGTGCAATCCACCCCGGGTGTATTCGCGGCGCAGATCGGCTACATCCATCATCTTGATTTTCCTTCTCTCTTTGCCGCCCATGCGGCCATGCGTGCTGGCATTGTGCGACGAGCACGCCATGGGTACAAGCCTTGTGACCGGCAAATGACGGCTGCAAAAAAGAGGGAGGCTCACGCCTCCCTCCCTTGGTATAACCTTCGTACGCTCTTGGTACGCCATGCCCGCCGGCAGGCTTATTGCTCGCCAGAGGCAGCGGGACAATGCGCCAGCATGCGCCGGTTGTAATCGGCCGCATAGGCCGCCAGCTTGGCCTGGGCCTCTTCCTGCCCGGGCTTGATGACATCCCCTAGGCCATCGAGGTAGCGCACGCCGCAGCGCGCCTTGGCCGAGGCCTGCTGCTCCGGCGCGATACCGGGCGCCACTTCGCCGCGCCCGGCCCGCACGATCAGCCGGTAATCCTGCTTGGCCAAACTGGCGCTGACCGCCTGCTCCAGGGTATCAGCATCGACCTGACAGCCGCCAAGCAAGGACATCAGCACCAGCCAGCCAGCCCTCATCCGCGCCTCCGTTGCCAACCCAGCAGGGCCAGCGCCAGAGTCCAGAGACCGAGGGCGCCACCACCGCCGCCGCCACTGCCCGAACTGCCGCCGCTTTGGACGACCGGCAGCTTGGCCGGACTGATGGCGAAGAAGATGTTGTCGCTGCAGGCCACCTTCAGGCGTGCGGCGCTGGCCAGATCCGCCGGCAGGGTGACGGTGGCGGCGCCGCTGTTGGGTTGGCTGACCGCCAGATTGCTCCAGCTGGTTCCCTCGTTCTGGGTGATGAACAGGTCCACCTTGCTGCAGCTGATCGGTGCCAACGTGGTGCCGGCCACATCCCAGCTGACCGCCTGGCTTGCCCCCGGCGTCAACGCCACCCCAAGCGGGGCGGTCAACCGGAAGGCGCTGCCGGTGTTGACCACCTGGACCTTCATGTCGTCGCTGGCGACACCGCCCTTGCCGTCACGCACCGTCAGCCGGAAGTTGAGATCCCGGTTGGTGGTGGGCCAGGCTTCGCCCTTGGCGAGCGTACCCGAGAGCAGGGAGGGCAGGCTCGGCAGGATCCGCTCCGGTGAACTGGTGGGGGAAACAAAGCGAAACAGCGGCCGGCTGCCGTCGTCCACCATGGTGGCCGGACTGCTCGACTCCGTGCCCAGATCGATCTGCTCCCAGGTGTAGGTCAGAGGATCCCCGTCCAGATCGGCGCCGGCTCCCTTGAGCACGAATGGCGTGTTGGCCGGAATGATGCGGCTGGCCCCGGCCGCCGCCTGGGGTGCATTGTTGGCAAGACTCAGAGTGGTGCCGCAGGCCGGCACGGTCGCCATGTGTGCCCGCATCTGCTCGATGGACTTGCTGTGGAAATAGGGATCGCTGTGGGGCTGGATGTTCTCGTCCCCGCAGATCCCGGCATAGGCCATGATGGAGGTGCCGCTGCCCGGCTCCCAGGCTTGGGTCGCCTCCCGATTGCCGCTGCCACAACTGTTGGTGGTGCCGTTGAAGGTATGGTCGGCGCCAAACTGGTGGCCAATCTCGTGGGCCACGTAGTCGATAAAGAAGGCATCCCCCACCGGCGTGGCCGAGCCGGTCATCCCCTGCGAACGAGTGGCGGTACAGAGCGCACCGAGGCTGGCCAGCCCGCCGCCCCCGGTATTGACCACATGGCCGATGTCGAACGGTCCAAGCGGCGCGCTAGGCAGGGTCTGGGCATTGGCCTGCACCACGCTGTTGATGTCAACGTCGGCATCACCATTGGTGAAGGGATCGCTGGCCGGATCGGTAAAGATGATGTTGTCGTTGCCGCTGGCCAGCTGAAACTCGGCCCCCACATCGCGCTGGTACACCTCGTTGACCCGGTTGAGCAGGGTGGCGATGGCGGCGGTGGCCAGCACCTTGGAGCCACCGTGGAATTGGGTGTACTCCCCCGCTGCCGAGATGGCGATGACGTAACGCTTGCGCACGTTGCCATCCACCTGCACCTTGTGCGCCAGCGCCCTGCTGGCCTCGCTGCCGATAACCTTGTCGGCTTCTTCTTCCAGCCGGCTGTAGGCATCCTGCTGGTAATAGACGGCATAACCGTCGGCATTGCGCAGCGGGTCGACGAACACCGTCTTGCCCTGATGGGTGAACATGGCGTGAAAGCCCAGCGGCCCCAGGTCAAAACGCCCCGTCTCTACCGGTGCCGCCGGGTTATGGCCCTTGAAGGTCAGGATCTCGGGAAATTTGGCAGCCTGATCGGCCGGCAGCAGATCATAGGCCTCGAGGGTGAAGGTCACCTCTCCCCCGTCGGGCAACGGCAGGGTCAGCGAACGCGCCCCGGCCTGCAGGCCGGCAAAATAATCGATGGGCACCTTGGCGACCCGAAACTGGTTGGCCCGCACTTCATAGCCGTCGGCGGCGCTGGCGCGCGCCGCCACCGTGTCCCACTCCTTGGCCACGAGGCCACCCGAGCTCATCAGGCTGGCTATCACCAGCGCCAAGGGAGAAAATTTCATCAACTGCATCTTTTTAGTCCTTTTAAATGCACTCACCCAAACTGCAACTGACATCATTCGCCTGCCGCCCTGCTTAGTCCAGCACCACCTGGCGGATATTCCCCGAATGGGGAGTGTTGCACCAACCCTGTCTAGCCCCTATCATTGCGCGGATTTATCAGTTTTTGAGCCGCGTCACCATGACGACGGTTCGTCTTTATCTGACCAAGGTTAATCTCATGCTCAAATCCCCACTGTTGCCCCGTTTCGGGGACCTGGTCGTTGCCATTGTTGACGATGTGCTGGGTCAGGGTCTCACCCTGGACCGCGCCTATGCCCGTCACTTCTCCGGCATCGAACTCAAACCGCAAGAACAGGCAAGGATTGCCCTGGTCACCGGCGATCTGCTGCGTCGCCTCAGCCTCTATTGCGCCCTGACCGGCATCCAGGTCCGTCAGGCCGAGAAGAACGTCTGGCCACTGCTGCACAGCTGGCATGCCTTTCACAAGATAGCTCAACCCAACCATCCGACGCTGGATCGCTTCAATGAAGAGGCGTTTCGTCGCCGTCTGACCGAAGCCAGGAAGAACCCGGTGCTGATGGATGGCTGCCCGACCTGGCTGGAAAAACTCGGCAGCGAGCAACTGGGCGAAGCCTGGCCTGCCGAGCGTGCCGCGCTGGCCTGGATGCCCAAACGTTACCTGCGGGTCAACAGCCTCAAGTGCACCCGCGAAGAACTGCAGGCCGCACTGGCCAAAGAGCAGGTCACTACCATTCCAGTGGAAGGGGTCGATTCAGCCCTGCAAGTGACCTCGGATGCCGCCCTGTTTCGTACCAAGGCCTTTGCCGATGGCTGGTTCGAGCAGCAGGATGCCGGCTCCCAGCAAGTTGCAGCCGCGCTGGAAGTGAGCCCCGGCATGCGCGTCATCGATGCTTGCGCCGGTGCCGGTGGCAAAACCCTGCATCTGGCCGCCATGATGGAGGGCAAGGGCCGCCTGCTGGCGATGGATGTGGAAGAGTGGAAGCTCGAAAACCTCAAGCAGCGCGCCCGCCGCGCCGGGGCCCACAACGTGGAAACCCGGGTGATCACCAGTAGCAAGACCGTCAAGCGCCTCAAAGAGAGTGCGGATCGCGTGCTGCTGGACGTGCCCTGCTCCGGCCTTGGCGTGCTCAAGCGCAATCCGGATGCCAAGTGGCGCGACACCGCCGAGCGGCTGCCGGTGCTGGTTGCCCTGCAGGCAGAGATCCTGCAGCGCTACAGCCAGATGGTGAAGGTGGGCGGTCTGCTGGTCTATGCAACCTGCTCCATCCTGCCGGAAGAGAACCGTCAGCAGGTGGACAAGTTCCTCGCTGCCAATGAAAACTACCGTCTGCGGGATGACCACACCGTCAGCCCGGCCGCCACCGGCTTCGATGGCTTCTACATGGCACGCATCGAACGCATCGCCTGATGCCTGTTGTAAGATAAAGTTGTGAAATAAAAAAGGGGAGCCAGCGGCTCCCCTTTTTGCATGATGCAGATGCTGCCTTATTCTGCGGTGGCGTCATCCTGCTTGTGTTTGGCGGCAGTTTCCTTGATCAGGGTCTGCAGCTCGCCTGCCTGGAACATCTCGATCATGATGTCGCAGCCACCGACCAGCTCACCTTCCACCCACAGCTGGGGGAAGGTCGGCCAGTTGGCAAACTTCGGCAATTCGGCGCGGATATCCGGGTTTTGCAGGATGTCGACGTAAGCAAACGGCTCGCCACAGGACATCAGGGCCTGGGAGGCCTGGGCAGAGAAACCGCAGCTGGGTAGCTTGGGGGAACCCTTCATGTACAGGATGATGGGGTTTTCAGCCAGCTGCTGTTTGATCTTTTCAATAGTTTCCATAGGTGCCTCACTAGAGCGATTTCGGCGGCCATTCTACTGCAATCCGGGCAGACCACAAACTGGCAAACCACCTCGGGTGCAAGAAGTGATGAATCAATACGCCGCAGCTTGATCCGGATCATGGCGAGAATCAAGAGTTGTTAGCCCATCTTTGATGCTGGTACAATCGATGGGCTTTGGGCCATCTGGCCCCCTTATTTCAAGAACAATTCTTTTCAAGATAGAAAAGAGTACGCAATGTCTTGCAACCGTCGCCTTCGCACGGCCAGCCAATGGAGAGTAGAAAATGGCATTCGAACTTCCCGCTCTGCCCTATGCAATCAATGCTCTGGAACCGCACATCTCCCAGGAAACTCTGGAATACCACCACGGCAAGCACCACAACACCTATGTGGTCAACCTGAACAACCTGGTGCCGGGTACCGAGTTTGAAGGCAAGTCTCTGGAAGAGATCATCAAGACCTCCACTGGCGGCATCTTCAACAACGCCGCCCAGATCTGGAACCACACCTTCTACTGGCACTGCCTCTCCCCGAACGGCGGTGGCGAGCCCACTGGCGCCCTGGCCGATGCCATCACCAAGGCCTTCGGCTCCTTCGCCGAGTTCAAGGATGCGTTCACCAAGTCTGCTATCGGCAACTTCGGTTCCAGCTGGACTTGGCTGGTGAAAAAGGCTGACGGCTCCCTGGCCATCGTCAACACCTCCAACGCCGGTTGCCCGCTGACTGAAGCCGGTACCACTCCGCTGCTGACCGTCGACCTGTGGGAACACGCCTACTACATCGATTTCCGCAACCTGCGTCCGAAGTACATGGAAACCTTCTGGACCCTGGTCAACTGGGAATTCGTGGCCAAGAATCTGGCTGCCTGATAGCCCCGTTCTTGCTAAAACGCCCCGCTCTTGCGGGGCGTTTTTTTATGCCTGTGCAACAGCAGAGACGAAAAAGGCGCCCGCAGGCGCCTTTGTTACGTTACTCGAGCCGGATGCGCTGGCATCACTGGTCGATTTCATCCAGATAGTCGTCCAGATTGCTGTCATCTTGCTTCTCCTGCTGCTCTTGCTTGAGCTCGGTCTGACGACCGGTCACCTTGTTCTGGTTGTACTGCAGATAGAAGTCCTTGGTCAGGGCATAAGGATCGAGCGCGTTGTCGATGATCCGCTCCTGATCGATCAATTTGGAGCGGGTACCCAGACCATCCAGCGCCCAGTGCACCACCTTCAACGGGAAAGTCAGCAAGGCATAAGGGAAATACAACGTATCCACGGTATCCCCCACCAGCTTGCGGGTGGTGGTCGGGCCGTACACCGGCACCATCAGGTAGGCGCCATCACCGATATCGGCACGACCCAGCACGGTATTGAGCTCCAGCTTGTTGCGCGCCAAGCCGGCATGCTTGGCCACATCGAAGATCCCCAGCAGACCCACTGTGGTGTTGAGGGTGAAGCGACCCAGGTTGGTGCCCGCCCCCTTCAAATCGCCGGTGATGAGATGGTTGACCATGCTGCTCGGCTCGTTGAAGTTTTCCACCAGGTTTTCGATGCCGTCCTTCATTCCCTGCGGAATATAGCGGGCATAGCCGTGCACCACGGGACGGGCCACATAGGGCTCCAGCACATCGTAGTTGACGGCCCACATGGCCCGGTTGGCGCCCTGAAACGGGTCACGACCATCGCTGGCCGTGCTGGTCGCACCAGGCCGGCTCGGCGTCTCCTTGAGGTCAAGGCTCTCGGGCCCCTGCTTGGGCGGGCCGCCAGCACAGCCGCCCAGCAACAAGGCCACCATCAATGCCCCTACACGCACATACATATGGAAGTCCTAGCTTTTTATTGTGATTAATCTGAATTATAGGCAGCCCGGCCCCATCGAGGAGCCGGGCCAAAGGCGTATTAGAGGGCGTGATCGATGCGGATGTCAATCGGCGCTGAAGGAATCGAACCGGTCGCGACCGGAACGGAGACGCCTTCAAACGCCCCTTCCTTGTTCATGACGTTGCCGCCACGGGAGAGGCGCGCCTTGAACTGCAGCTCGGGGTAGGCAGCCAGCTTGTTGCCTTCCATCATGGCGTCACCGTCACCCAGCGACAGGGTCAGCGGGAAGTGCGGCCCCGGGATGCGCTTGACCGCGATGGGCATGGGCGGTCCGTTTGGGATCACCGCAAACACGAACAGATGGGCATCTTCCGGCAGTGCAATGCCATCGGCCAGCGTCACCTTGAGCGGGAACTCGCCGGCCTTCACCTCCAGCACCTGGTCAGAGGCCACGTTCTGCCCGCTAGCTTCAGCCGGCACGACCGCACTGGCCATGCCGCGCTTCTTCAACTGCTGCTCGGCGTAGTCGATGGAACGCTCCACCATGGTGTAACGGGTCGAACCCTTCTCCATCAGCGGCAACATCTCGCGCCAGCGTTGCAGGGCGGTCTTGAAGTCCTCTTTTTGCAGCGCCATGAAGGCGTAGACGGAGCGAGCCTCGATATTGGCAGGATCCTGGGCAATGGCCACCCGCAGCAGCTGATCGGCCTGCGCGTCATCCCCTGTCATCATCAGCGCCTGGGCGTAGGGCACCGCCACCATCGCCTTCTGTGGAGCCAGCCCGTAGGCCCGCTCCAGCGCCTCGCGGGCCATCTCGGGATCATTGCCATCCAGTGACAGCCGACCCAGCAGCAGCCAGCCGCGGTAATCGTTCGGCTCGTCCTTCAGGCGGGTGCGCAGGGCCAGGGTGAAGTCCAGCAGATCCTGCTCGGTGACCTCGGCGTCCCGCTCCACCAGGATGCGGTTGCTGAGCTCGCCCAGCCGGCTGTTGGCATCCTGCCAGCGGCTGACCTCCTGCCAGGAGCCGAGCTTGTAGTAGAGCCCCAGGCTCACCACCAGCAGCACCAGCACACCCGGGATCCAGATCATGCTCTTGCCGCCGCGGGCGGTCTGCTCCACGTCGGGGATGTCATCCAGCAGGCTGCGTTGCAGCTCGATCAGGGTGTCATGCTCTTCCGCCAGCACCCCTTGCTCGCGCTCTTCCCCGATCTCCAGCAGACGCTGGCGATAAAGCTGTTTGTTGAGGGCCGAGCGGCTGATGCTCTGCTTGCCCTCACCCCGCCACAACGGCAGCACCAGCGCCAGACTCACCAGCGCCAGCAGGGCCGCGATCACTATCCAAAATGCGGTCATTGTTTCTCTTCCTCTTTGAGCAGGGCAGCCAGACGACGCTGCTCCTCCGCGCTCAGGGCGCTATCCGCCGGCGTAGCAGCCGCGGGACGACGGCGACTGCGCACCACCACCATGACGACACCGATGACGATCACCAGCAGGGGGCCGAGCCAGAGGATCAGGGTCGACGCCATCAGCGGCGGGTTGTACAGGATGAAGTTGCCGTAACGGGCGACCATGTAGTCCACCACTTCCTGCTTGTCCTTGCCCTCGCGCACCATCTGGTAAGTCTTGTCACGCAAGTCCTTGGCCAGGCCCGCGTTGGAGTCGGCGATATCCTGGTTCTGGCACTTGGGGCAGCGCAGCTCCTTGGTCAGCTCGCGAAAGGTCTGCTCTTGGGCGTCGCTGTCAAAGGTGTAGACATCGATGGCGGCCAGCGCCTGGCCTGCCCCGCCCAGTCCCGCCAGCAGCAGCAGGGACGCAATAAACATTCTCATCAGGCTCTCCCTCACTTCATGGCGTCATAGATGGGTTTGAGGGTGCTGGCCCACACCTCGGGGTTGACGTCCCCCACGTGGCGATAGCGAATGATGCCCTGACTGTCGATGAAGAAGGTCTCCGGCGCGCCGTAGACCCCCAGATCCAGCCCCAGCATGCCGTCGGGATCATAAAGATTGATCTGGTAGGGATTGCCGAGCTCCGCCAGCCAGTTGATGGCCTTGGCCCGTTCATCCTTGTAGTTCATGCCGACGATGTAGATCCCCTGCCCCGCCAATTGCTTGAGGTAGGTGTGCTCCCCATAGCAGGTCGGGCACCAGGTGGCCCAGACGTTGAGCAACATGGGGCGCCCCTTGAGGATGCTCCTGTCATGCTGTTTATTGAGGTCATAGATGTCCTGCAGGGTGAACACGGGCACCTCCTTGCCCACCATCACGGACTCGAGCTTGGTGGGATCGGAGTAGAGCCCCTTGAACAGAAACACGGCCCCCAGCAGAAACACGATGAAGGGGATCAGAAACAACCAGGTCTTCTTGCTCATGCCTTGGCTTCCTCGTCACGGCGACCGAAACGGTAGCGCTTGTCCAGCATCGCCAGCACGCCGCCGATGGCCATGAAGACGCCGCCGAACCAGATCCAGCGTACGAAGGGTTTGTAGTAGATCCGCACCGCCCAGGCGCCGCTGTCGAGCTGCTCGCCGAGCGCCGCGTAGAGATCCCGGGTGAAGCCGGCATCGATGGCCGCCTCGGTCATCGGCATCCGGGTCACCTTGTACATGCGTTTCTCCGGCTTGAGCAGGGCGACCTGCTTGCCGTCCTTGTGCACTTCCAGCACGCCCTTGAAACCGTCGTAGTTGGGGCCGTTCTTCTCCTTGATGCCGGTGAAGACAAACTCGTAGTCGGCAAACTGGACCCGATCGCCGGCCTGCATCCGCAGATCTTTCTCGATGCTGTAGTTCTGGGTACAGGCGATGCCGATGATGCTGACCGCGAGGCCCACGTGGCCCAGGATCATCGCCCAGTGGCTATTGCCAAGGCGGCGCACGCCGACGGCGAAGCTGTGCTTGTGGGTGGCACGCACCCAGGTCTCCTGCACGCTGGTCACGATGATCCAGGCGCCAAGCCCGATACCGAGCGCAGCCCAGGGCTTGAACTCCTCGGCCAGCAGCAGCGGCAGCAAAATGGCGGCGGCCAGGCTCAATACCAGCGCCAGCACCACCTTGCCCTTGAGCTCGCCCAGCTCCTGACGGCGCCAGCGAAACAGCGGGCCGACCCCCAGCAACAGGGCGAACGGAATGATCAGCCAACTGTAGATGTGGTTGAAGAAGGGAGTTCCGATGGAGATGCTGCCAAGCCCCAGCTCCTTGTGCACCAGCGGCAACAAGGTGCCGAGCAGCACGGTCAGCAGACCCGCCACCAACATGATGTTGTTGCACAGCAGCAGGGTCTCGCGGCTCCACAACTCGTGCTTGCCGTGGCTTCTCACCTGGGAACCCTTGAAGGCAAACAGCAGCAAGGATGAACCGATTACCGCCAGCAGGAAGCCCAGAATGAACAGGCCACGGGTCGGGTCGGAGGCAAACGCATGCACCGACACCAGCACGCCGGAGCGCACCAGGAAGGTACCCAGCAGGCTCAGGGAGAAGGCGGAGAGCGCCAGCAGCACGGTCCAGGCCTTGAAGGTGGCACGTTTTTCACTGACTGCCAGCGAGTGCAGCAGGGCAGTACCCGCCAACCAGGGCATGAAGGAGGCGTTTTCTACCGGATCCCAGAACCACCAGCCGCCCCAGCCGAGCTCGTAATAGGCCCACCAGGAGCCCAGCACGATACCCAGGGTGAGGAAGACCCAGGCCGCCATGGTCCAGGGACGCGACCAGCGCGCCCAGGTGGCATCGAGCCGACCTGTCATCAAGGACGCGATGGCAAAGGCAAAGGCCACCGAGAAGCCCACATAGCCCATATAGAGCATGGGCGGGTGGAAGATGAGACCCGGGTCCTGCAACAGCGGGTTGAGGTCACGCCCATCCACCGGGAAGTAAGGCAGAGTGCGAGTGAAAGGATCCGAGGTGAACAGCACGAAGGCGGTAAAGCCGACCGAGATGAGGCCAAGCACGCCGAGCACCCGCGCCACCGCGTCGAGCGGCAGGCGACGGCTGAACATGGCGACGGCCGCAGTCCAGCCCCCCAGGGTCAGCACCCACAGCAGCAGAGAGCCCTCGTGGGCGCCCCACACCGCAGAGATGCGATAGGCCAGCGGCAGCAAGCTGTTGGAGTTGGTGGCCACGTACTGCACGGTAAAATCGTTGTCGATAAAGGCCCAGGTCAGGCACAGGAACGACAGCAACAGCAGCAGGAACTGGGCATAGGCGAGCGGACGGGCCGCCGACATCATGCCAAGGCGCCCCCATTTGGCCCCAAGCAGCGGATAGCTGCCCAGCAACAAGGCGGTGGCGAAGGCCAGGATCAGTGAAAACTGTCCCAATTCAGGGATCATGGCTGAACTCCTTTCAAATGAGCCGCAGCACGACCCTGTAAACCGGTTTGAAAAGGTGAAAACGGTGCAAATGCTGCCGGGCTCATTGCTTGCTCCCCTTCAGCTGCGCCTCGGTATATTCCGGCTTGAAGTGCATGCCGTTGGTGGCATCGGCCACTTCCGGCGGCATGTAGTTCTCATCGTGCTTGGCCAGCACCTCGAAGGCGGCGACCGTGGTTGCATCCTTGAGGGTGCCCTGGGCGACGATGCCCTGCCCCTCGCGGAACAGATCCGGCAGAATGCCGTCAAACTCGACGGTCACCAGATGCCCGCCGTTGTCCACCAGCTTGAAGGCCACCTTGAGGCTCTGGGGATCCCGCTGTACCGAACCCGGTACCACCAGACCGCCGATGCGCAGGCGCTGTCCCTCTTCCGGCTTGATCTTGTCCGGGCCCTTGCCCTCCACCAGCTCGCTCGGGGTATAGAAGAGATCGATGTTCTGGCTGAGGGCATAGAGCACCAGGCCGATCACCGCGGCAAGCCCGGCACTGATCGCCAGGATGATGGTGAGGCGTTTCTTGCGTCTCGGGTTCATAGGGTGTTCTCCATCTGCTGGGCCGCCTTGCGGCGGGCCTCACGCGCCTGCTTGTTGCGCAGTTCACCGAGCAGGGCGCGGGTTTTCATACGGGTGGAAATGACGATGCCGACCAGGCAGAGCAGGGTCAGACCGAAAGAGAGCCAGACGTAGAAGGCGTAACCGCCCATCGCCAGAAAGTCACTGAATGAGGCAAAGTGCATGCTTACTTCTCCTGCTCGGCTATCTCTTTGACCCAGGGGCGGTGCCACTCCCGCATCAAGAGCTCGTTTCGAAAACGCATCAGGGAGAGGGTCCCGAGGAAGGCGGCAAAGGCCAGGATCATGATGAGCAGCGGCCACAGCATCTCGGGGGAGATGGAAGGCTTGTCAAACTTGGTGATGCTGGCGCCCTGGTGCAGGGTGTTCCACCACTCCACCGAGTAGTGGATGATGGGCAGGTTGATCACCCCCACCAGCGCCAGGATGCCGGCGGCACGACCGGCCAGCACCTTGTCGCTGAAGGCGTTGTAGAGAGCAATGACGCCGAGGTAGAGGAACAGCAGGATCAGCTCGGAGGTGAGTCGTGCATCCCACACCCACCAGGTGCCCCACATGGGTTTGCCCCAGGCGGCGCCGGTAAACAGTGCGATGAAGGTGAACACGGCGCCGACCGGCGCGACCGCGGCCACCGTCATGTCCGCCATCCGCAACTGCCACACCAAACCGATGAAGGCGGCCACCGCCATGGTGGAGTAGGCCCCCATGGAGAGAATGGCGGCCGGAACATGGATGTAGATGATCCGGAAGGAGTCGCCCTGCTGATAATCCGCAGGTGCAAAGGCCAGCCCCCAGAGGGTGCCGATGATGAATGCCAGCAGGCTTGTCACTGCAAACCAGGGCAGCAGGGTCCCTGCCAGCTGGTAAGCGCGCTCGGGTTTAGCGTAAGGGTGCAACCATTTCCACATAGCTCACAAAACCTTTCTGTTATTAATATCGTGGCGAGGCCTACCATACCCACTGCCGGAAAACATCACATCCCCCGAAAGCAATAAGCAGCCATCCTCTTGATCTATCTCAATTATATTTTTTATAACGGCCCTTCCATGGCCACTTTTTCAGACGCTTTCGTCAATTCACGCTGACTCGTAGCGCCGCCGAGACCGCCAGCGGGGTCAGGGTCAACGCACCGGCCAGCATGGCCCCCAGAATCGCCAGCTGCCCCGAATAGGGCAGCCCCATCCCCGCCGCATCGATGGCGGAGGTGGCAAAAATCAGTACCGGAATATAGAGCGGCAGGATCAGCAGGCTGAGCAGTACCCCCCCTTGCGCAGACCGACCGTCAGCGCGACGCCGACCGCCCCGAGCAGGCTCAGCACGGGCGTCCCCAGCGCCAGGGTGGCGACCACCGCCAGATAGGTGTTCATGTCCAGTGACAGCAGAATGGCGAGCAGCGGGGAGATGAGCAGCAGCGGCAGGCCGGTCAGCAACCAGTGAGCGATCACTTTGGCCAGCGCCAGCAAGCCCAGCGGATGGGGCATCAGCATCATCTGCTCCAGCGCACCATCGCCAAAATCGTCGCGAAACAGCCGCTCCAGCGACAGCATGGCCGCCAGCAGAGCGGCCACCCAGATGATGCCGGGAGCGATGCGGGCCAGCAGCTTGGGCTCGGGGCCGATCCCTAACGGAAACAAAGTGATGACGATGAGGAAAAACCAGAGCGGGTTGAGGATGTCGGAGCGCTGGCGCAGGGCCATCAACAACTCGCGGTGGATCAGGTACATTACGGCGCGCAACATCAGAACTACTCCTGCAGCAAGGGCGTGAGAGAGAGGGTCTTCAACCGTCCCTGCATCAGGGTCATGTCCTGATGGGTGGTGAGGATCACCATGCCCCCTCGTTCGGCGTGGGTCAGGAACAGCCGCTCCAGCACCTTCACCCCCTGCTTGTCGATAGCGGTGAACGGCTCATCCAGGATCCAGAGCGCCGGCTTGTCACTGAGCCACAGGCGAGCAAGCGCGACACGGCGCTGCTGGCCGGCAGAGAGCTGACCGGTGGGGTTGTCTTCAAACCCGGCCAGACCGACCCGGGCCAGCACCCGCCACAGATCCACGCTGGTATCGGCCGCATGATGCAGTTTCTGGTAGAAGGCGAGGTTTTCGAGCGGTGTCAGGGCAGCCTTGACGCCAGGCTGATGACCGAGATAGAGCAGATTGGCGTGATATTCATCGCGGCAACTGCGGATATTTTCGCCATTCCAGCACACTTCACCGGCGAGTGGTTGGGACAAGCCGGTCAGCAAGCGCAGCAGGCTGGTCTTCCCTACCCCGTTGGGGCCTTCAATTTGCACCAGATCACCAGGAGCCACCGCAAAGGAGAGATGTTCAAACAGAGTGCGATCTTCACGCACGCAGCTCAGATTGTGAATTTGAAGCAGCATGAGGATGTAATCAGTGAAAAGAAGCGGCCTGCATATTAACACAGTATCGGGAAGCGTCTTTTCAAAGATGCCAATTATCAGCAGGATTTGTGGGGGAGATCCCGCCTTGAAGGGAGGGGAAAAAATCAGGAAGGCGGATGCCTTCCCGAACATTCATGAGCGGCCTTTTCGCAATGAAATCAACAGTTCAGCCTCGGCCTTAGGCAATTCACATTCGTTCATGACCTCATCGAGGTCGGCACCGAGTTCCACCATCTTGGCGGCGCGGCTGTACAGGCGCCGTTCCGGATCCTGCAGGGTCAGCTCCTGCTGGCGATCGTTGATCTGCTGCATGGCCCCTTCGACGGATTGCAGACGCTGGCCCATGCCGATGGCCCCGGTATGCAGCTCCATCATCTGCTTGCGCAGGCTCTCGAGCTGCCCTTGCAGCGTCTCCACCCTGGCCTCGGACTCTCGCTGGCCACGTCGGCTGCCAATCACCCCATACAGGGCCAGCACCAACGCCAGCAAGGACAACCCCAAGGCGGCAATTTCAATCATCAACACATTATCTTCCTATCAGAGGGAACCGATATCTTCCCACTCTTCATCGGAGAGCAGCTTGTTCAGATCGACCAGGATCAACAGCTGACCATCGCGGTTGCTGACACCCTGAATGAACTTGGCACTCTCTTCGGTACCCACCGCCGGGGCCGCGTCGATCTCGGAGGAGCGCAGATAAACCACCTCGGCCACGCTATCGACCATGATGCCGATCACTTGCTTTTCCGCCTCGATGATAACGATGCGCGAGTTTTCACTCACATCGCCGGAGGGCAGGCCGAAACGGGAACGGGTATCGATGACGGTGACCACGTTGCCGCGCAGGTTGATGATGCCCAGTACATACTCGGGAGCACCGGGCACAGGGGCGATCTCGGTGTAGCGCAGCACCTCCTGCACCTGCATCACGTTGATGCCGTAGGTTTCATTTTCCAGCTGGAAGGTGACCCATTGCAGCACTTCATCTTCGGCCAGATTCTGTGCAATATTGCGCTTTTCTGTCATGTTTTTATTCCTTTTATGAAAACGTCTACTGGTAAAACTAGCAATAAAACAGCCCGAGTGCAGAAGTTATCAGCGACCTTCTATGTTGACCCCGCGCTCCAGCAACAGGAGCAATTCCTTCACGTGCAGCAGGGCACACATCTTCTCCTTGACCATGCCCGCCAGCCAGGGGCGTTTGCCCTCCTGATGGCGCCATTTGACCTGGTCACGATGCAATAACTCCGTTCCCTTCAGATGATGACAGGCAAGTCCCCAGGGAGATTCACCCAGCATGATCAAATACTTGTAATCGGGCACTTCCAGATGCTGGCCAGGCATGACCCACTGCGCCGTGTCCACCACGTTCATCTTCTGTTCGCGGGAAGTCATGATCCCCTTGTACCAGCCTGGCTGACCAAACAGGGTGTTCACTTCTCCCAGTTGATGAATACCGCCAAGCTCGGTCAACGGCACCGCAAAGGTGACACCTGCGACCTCAAAGAACAGCGCCTGAAACTCCTTGCCGGTATCGATATTCTCCCAGGTGGAGGGTGCAACCTCCTCCTGCGGCGCCAATGCAACATCGGTCTCTGTCACCACCAGCGTGGCAGGATCCGCAGCTGCAGGCTCAGGCATCACCTCGGGCCACACTGGCTCGACGGGTAGCAGAGCATCCTCGGCCTCAATCTGAAGCGGCTCGCTGACGACCTCTTCATGACTCAGCGCGTCGATTTCAAACTGAACCTGACCGACCTGAGCCAGCAATTCACTCAACTGCTCCAGCCGTTGATCCGCCTCCAGATAGGGTTGCGCCACCTTATCGGCAACCGGCTGGGGCTGACGCTGCAGCTGGATGACGGGGGCAGAGTCGGGCTCGTCAGACGAATCCAGCAGCAGCGCATCATCCAGCAACAGGGAATGGAAGTAATCATCCATGGCCCGAACTTGGGTGGTATCTCTCATGATGTCACCTCATGAGCACGCTGACGCTCTTGCGCATCAAGATAGTTGAGCAGGGTCTCATAGGCATAGGTGCCACGGCTGCTCGGCGAATAGATGGAGGGGGGAATGTGAAGCAAACTGGCATCCCGGAACTTGGTATCTATGGGTATGACGGCATTCCATACCGCATTGCCGTGCTGCTCCTTGATGGACTGCAGAGTCATCAGCGAGGCACGGGTTCGCTTGTCAAACATGGTGGGAATGACGGTATAACGGAACTTCTCCCGTTTGGAGCGCTGCATGATTTCAAACGTCTTCATCATCCGCTCCAGCCCTTTGAGCGCCAGAAACTCGGTCTGCACCGGTACCAGGATCCGGTCACACGCCGCCAGCGCATTGACCATCATGACCCCCAAGACAGGCGGGCAGTCGATCAGCACATAATCGTACTGCTCCTGAATGCGCAGCAACGCCCGCTTGAGTACCAGCCCCATCCCTTCCCGATTGCCCATCACCCGATCCAGGGTCGCCAGGGTGATTGACGCGGGCAGCAGATGAATGTTGTCAAACTTGGTGCGCAGCGTCAGTTTATTGACGAGCTCTGCCGTTGGTTTGACCGCCTGAAACAGCTCATAAAGAGTGCCATCCAGCCGGTCGGAATCAAAATCGAGATAAGAGGTCAGGGAGGCATGAGGGTCGGTGTCAATCAACAGCACCCGCTGACCGCGCTGGGCCAGAATACCGGCCAGCGAGACCACTGTGGTGGTTTTACCGACCCCACCCTTTTGGTTGGCAACCGTCCAAACAATCACTGTATCAATCCTGCCTCGTTGTTATGCGTATGCCACCACCTGGCAGCGTGATCACCTTGACCTCTCCTGCCTCGACCGCCTGTTGCACTGCCGGCACTGGTGTCTCCGTTACAGGCTGCACCGAGGGAGTTGATACCGGTACGGGTGGCACCCAGGCGAACTTGGAAATAGCGACCACCACCTTGCGATTCTGTAAGCGCCCCTGCTCGGTACTGTTGTCCGTGAAGGGAGAAAACTCCCCGTAAGCTTCATAGGCCAACCGCTGCGGCGCGATCCCTTTGGCGATGAGCGCGGTGAGCACGGCTTCCGCCCTTGCCGCAGACAACGTCCAGTTGGAACGAAAAATTTCATTATTTATCTGCTGGTTATCGGTATAACCGCGCACTCTTACATAGTTATCGACCTGCTTCAGAATACTTGAAAGAGTATTTAGCACGGGATCGGCATTGGTACTCATGAAGGCGCTGCCGCTGCCGAACAACAGACCCGAGCTCAGCTCGACGGTCAACCAGTTGTCATTGAGCGTCAACTTGACTACCCCGGCATCGACCAGAGAACCCATGCTCTCCTGCAATTGCGTATCGATCTTCGCAAGAGTCATACCATCTTGCACGATGGGAACACCTGAGATGGGAGCCAAAGAGGGTGAGCGGGCTGTGGCGCTCTCCAGAACCGAGGAGGCGGCAGATACCTCGTTGTTCAACAACGACTTTCCCTGCCCTTCCAGCAAACCGTCGTTGCGTGGCTGCATGACGTTGAATGCCTGGGTCATGCCATCGATGACCGCGCGATACTTGTCCTTGTTGACCAGCGCCACCGAATAGAGCACCACGAACAGGGCAAAGATCAGCGTCATGTAATCGGCGTAGGAAACCAGCCAGCGATCGAGATGTTCCCGACCTTGCAGATGCAAACGGTAGCGCTTGCGCATGGCTATTCTCCCTTCAGATAAGCCTTCAACCGCCGTTCAACCTGAGGACCATTTTCGCCATGGGCGATTGCCATCAAGCCTTCCAGCGTCATCTCCTGAAACAGGGCGTAATGATAGTGAAAAGCCCGCAACCGGTTGGCAATCGGCAGGTATAACAGGTTGGCAAAGCCAACCCCGTAAATAGTGGCGACAAACGCAACGGCAATACCGGCACCCAGCGAGGCGGGTTCTTCCAGATGAAACATGGCCTGGATAAGTCCAATCACGGCACCGATGATACCTATGGTCGGACTGTAACCCCCCATGGCTTCAAAGACTCTGGCGGAGTGTTCGTTTCGCTCCTGCTCGATGTCGATATCCGCTTCGAGCAGCATGCGAATATCATCTATCGACACCCCGTCCACTATCATGGTGAGCCCCTGCCGGGTAAATTCGTCACTCTCCTGATCAGCCTGGTTCTCCAGCGCCAGCAACCCTTGCTGACGTGCAAACACGGCCCAGGCTTGCAGTCGTTCAGCTTGGGCGACCAGATCCCAGGCGGGAGGTAACAGCATCCAACGGGTCTGTCTTATCGCTTCCAGCAGAAACTTGCGTGGCGTCTGCAAAATGACCGCCCCCCAGGTTCCACCCACCACGATGACGAAAGCAGGCCCATCAAGCAGGGTAAGCAGGTTGCCGCCATGCCATAACTGGGCAATGGCGATGGCTCCCAGTGCCAGGATCAGGCCGAACATGCCCATCGTTAGCGGCCCAGCTCAACCAGGATTCGTTGTGCAACCCGATCAAGCGGCAGTGATTCCGTGGCGATGCCGGCTTTGGCAACCGCTTGCGGCATGCCATATACCACGCAGGAGGCTTCATCCTGTGCCCAGATGGTAGAGCCCTGCTCCTTGAGCAAACGCGCACCATCCCGACCATCCGCCCCCATCCCGGTCAACACGATGGCAAGCACCTTGTCGGCATAGGTTTTGGCAGCAGACGCAAAGGTGATGTCGACACATGGCTTGTAATTCACCTTGTCATTGCCATCGACAATCCGGATGCGGGCACCCGCACCACGCCCTTCCAGCAGCATCTGCTTGCCGCCCGGCGCCAGGTAAGCATGGCCAGGTTTGAGCACATCGCCATCTTCCGCTTCCTTGACTCCGATCTGGCACAGACCGTTGAGTCGAGCGGCAAACGCGGCGGTAAAGGTTGCCGGCATATGCTGGATCAACAAGATGGGATGAGGGAAATCACCGGGTAATTTGGTCAACACGTTCTGCAGCGCAACCGGGCCACCCGTCGAGGTACCGATGGCCACCAGCTGATAACTCTTGCCACTGCGTTTGAAGGCAGCTGCTGGCATGGCGCGCGGCGGCTCGGCCTGACGCTCTGCCGGCCGGGCGATTGAGCTGCCCAGCGGGGAACGGGCGGCAGGTTCAGGCGCTTTGGGACGAGCAGGAGCCGCCATCAGGAAACGCTTTCGAGAAATCTCCTTGACTCGCTGCTGTAACAGACGAACAGCTTCATCCTTGTCACGGGCGATATCTTCAAATTTCTTGGGCAGGAAATCGAGCGCCCCGGCATCCAGCGCATCCAGCGTCGCTTTGGCCCCTTCATGGGTCAAAGAGGAGAACATCAGGATCGGAGTCGGACACTTGGCCATGATTTCGCGTACGGCGCTGATGCCATCCATCACGGGCATCTCGATGTCCATGGTGATCACATCCGGGCGCAACTGGATCGCCTTGTCCACGGCCTCGCGTCCATTTTGAGCCGTATCGATCACCGTCAGCATGGGATCCTGAGTGATGATCTCGCTGACCCGACGACGGAAGAAGCTCGAATCGTCGACAACTAATACCTTGACTGCCATTGTTATTTTTCTAACTCCTTGGGCCTGGGCTATCAATGTCTACGGGCATACGCCTTGAGCAGACTCGGCACATCCAGAATGAGTGCAATACCACCATCGCTGGTGATGGTGGCTCCCGCCATGCCGGGGGTACCTTGCAACAGGCTGTCCAGCGGCTTGATCACCACTTCTTCCTGGCCAATCAGGTTATCCACGACAAAGCCGATCTGCTGCGTGCCAATCTGTACGATGACCACATGACCCGTATCCTGCCGTGACTTCTTGTGCTTGCCCCTGACCAGCCAGTTGTACAGATAGAAAAGCGGGATGGCTTTTTCGCGCACTATGATGGTGAGCTGTCCATCCACCATGTTGGCCTTCTTGAGGTCCAAGTGGAAAATTTCGTTCACGCAGCCCAGAGGCAGCGCGAAGGTCTGCTCACCCACTTCCACCATCAGGGTCGGCAGAATGGCCAGGGTCAGCGGCACCTTGATTTCAAGCCGGGTGCCCTTGCCCCAGGTCGAATCGATATGCACCGAGCCATTGAGGCTGACGATACTGGTCTTCACCACGTCCATCCCGACACCACGGCCGGAGATATCCGAGATCTCGGACTTGGTAGAAAAACCGGGGGCGAAGATCAGGTTGTAGGCATCGTTGTCGCTCATCCGCGCCGCCGTATCGGCATCCAGCACACCACGGCTGATAGCGATGGACTTTAGCTTCTCAGGATCCATACCAGCACCATCATCTTCGATGCACAGCAAGATATGATCGCCCTGCTGGGAAGCACTCAGGGTAATGGTACCCTGCCGTGGCTTGCCTGCTTTCTCACGGACATCCGGCATTTCAACCCCATGGTCACAGGAGTTGCGCACCAGGTGAACCAGCGGGTCAGCCAGCGCTTCAACCAGGTTCTTGTCCAGATCCGTCTCTTCCCCCACCATCACCAGCTCGATTTCTTTCTTGAGGGTTCGAGCCAGATCACGAACGACGCGCGGGAAGCGACCAAACACTTTCTTGATGGGCTGCATGCGGGTTTTCATGACCGCACCCTGCAGATCTGCCGTCACCACATCCAGGTTGGCAACCGCTTTTGACATGTCTTCATCGTTGCTGGCAATACCAAGGCTGACCAGACGGTTGCGCACCAATACCAGCTCACCCACCATGTTCATGATGACGTCCAGCGTCTTGGTATCAACCCGTACAGTGGTATCGCTTTGTACTGCGTTGTCTGCAGGAGCAGGGGCCGGTTGCTTGGCTGGCGCAGGGGCTGGTGCCGGTTTTGCCGGTGCAGCAGCCGGTTTGGCGGCGGCCGGGGCAGGCTTGGCTGCCGGAGCTGGCGTGGTGGCAGAGGGTACTACTGCGGCCTGCACAGGCGTGGCTGGTGGTGGCGTAATACTGGTTTGCGGCCCCTGGCCACGACCGTGCAGTTCATCCAGCAGACGCTCGAATTCATCATCATCGATAAGTTCATCGACTTCTTTTTGTACTGATTTCAATGGATTGCTTTCGGGGGCTCCGCCATGTTGGCCCTGACCATGCAACTGATCAAGCAGGGCCTCGAACTCATCGTCGGTAATATCTCCGGAACTTGCCACCACAGGGCTGGCGGCAGCAGTCGGAGCACCTCCCACCCCATGCAGTTCATCGAGCAGGCGTTCGAACTCATCGGCAGAGATCTCATCAATGGAACCCCCACCGCTGACGACGGAAGACGCGGGGACAGGATCGGCGATAGGTTCCGGGATGGCTGCGGCCACCTCGACCACCTCCTCAATGGCAGGAGCCATCTCTTCGGACGCCACATTGCCACCCACAGAGGCGGTCAACAGCTGCTCTTCCCCTTCAGGCTTGCAGAGCTCATGCAGGTCGTGCAGGATTTCAGCGGAAGCCGGGCTTGGCGGTTCGCGATTCTGCACTTGGGCAAACATCACATTGATGGCATCCAGCGCCTGCAAAATGACATCCATCAACTCGGCAGTAACGGTCCGCTTGCCATTGCGCAAGATATCGAACACGTTTTCAGCACCGTGACAAACATCCACCAACTCGGTCAGCGAGAGAAAGCCGGCACCGCCTTTGACGGTATGGAAGCCGCGAAATATGGCATTCAACAGATTCTTGTCATCGGGTCGCTTTTCCAAGTCGACCAGTTGTTCAGACAACTGTTCCAATATTTCGGATGCTTCGACCAAAAAGTCTTGCAGTATGTCTTCATCAACTTCGAAGGCCATGCGTCACTCCATTAAAATCCCAGGCTAGACAGCAGATCGTCCACATCATCCTGACCATTGACCACATCGGAACGAGTCTCAGGGTTCATGATGGGGCCTTCAGCTTCAATCCCGCTTACAGGAAGGCTGCGAGAAGAATGCTCAGCAGATGCCTCACCAAACATAGTCAGCATTTCTATTAATTTAGTTTCAACTTCCTGAACCAACTTGATGACCTTGCGGATCATCTGGCCGGTCAAATCCTGAAAATCTTGCGCCATCAGGATTTCTGTCAGCAGTTGCCGTAATTTATCGGCATCAGATTCAGAAGCCTTAATGAAATCATCCAGTTGGTGACATAAAGACTTGAACTGCCCAACACTCATCTCTCTGCTCATCAGGGCATTCCAGTTGGGCAGAACAAGCTGAATATTGTCATTTAGTCGATCGGCAATCGGTAGACTGGCTTCCACGGCATCCATGGTGCGATTGGCAGCCTTGTCCGTCATGTCGATGACATAACTGAGTCGCTCCCGCGCATCGGGGATTTCGTGGGTGGCCAGATCGGGGATCCGGGGATCTAGCCGAAAATCTTGTAGGGAATCATGTAGTTGTCGGGTCAACTGACCCACTTTGTCAAACAGGGCCGCCGCATTGGGGGCACACGCATCGGCAATGAGAGTGTCGGCCTGTTCAAATTCACCTTGCTCAAGATGGGCAACAAGCATCCTTGCCTGATCGAGCGAAATCATTGCACTCGTTTTGGCCTTCATCCCTGCTGCTCCTTAGCCGATTCGTTCAAAGATTTTGTCGAGTTTCTCTTTGAGCGTTGCAGCAGTGAAAGGCTTGACGATATAACCATTGACGCCCGCCTGGGCAGCTTCAATGATCTGCTCGCGTTTCGCTTCGGCAGTCACCATCAGTACCGGCAGGTGTTTGAGTTTGTCATCGACGCGAATAGCCTTGAGCAGGTCGATGCCTTGCATGCCAGGCATGTTCCAGTCGGTCACGACAAATTGAAAATCACCATTTTTCAACATTGGCAAGGCCGTGTTGCCATCGTCTGCTTCGTGGGTATTGTTGAATCCCAAGTCACGCAGCAAGTTCTTGATAATCCGGCGCATCGTTGAAAAATCGTCAACAATGAGGATTTTCATGTTCTTGTCCAAAATTCCCTCCTAAATAGCCGCCAGAGCGGCTCACTTACATGATGCAGATCGCAGGTTTTGTTTTGCGGATTATGCCTTAGAGTTTTGTTTCAGTGTAGCCAGTACAAACACTTATACATGCCAATCTCTTAAACGCGCGCGTAATCTGTGCATCGCCTGACTGTGTATCTGGCTCACGCGAGACTCGCTGACGTTCAATACCTCGCCTATTTCACGCAAGTTCAGTTCTTCATCGTAGTAAAGGGAGAGCACCAGCGCTTCCCGCTCCGGCAAGCGGCCGATGTGTTCGGCCAGCGCCCCTTGAAAACGCTCGGCGGCCAGTTCATCAAACCCATTGCTGCCCGGCTCGTCATCGGGATGACCGATGACATCCTCGCTGACGCCAAGATCTTCGATGCCGATGATCTTGCCGCAGGAGACATCCTGCAGCATGGCGTGATACTCACCAAGGCTGACCCCCATCTGGGCGGCGACTTCGCTATCGCGAGCATCACGGCCATGGGCTTGTTCAACATTTTCGATGGCTTCGGCGATGGTGCGGCTGTTGCGGTGTACCGAACGCGGCACCCAGTCACCGCGCCGGATCTCGTCGAGCATGGAACCGCGGATGCGGATCCCGGCGTAGGTTTCAAAGCTCGCCCCCTTGCTGCCGTCAAAATTGCGGGAGGCTTCGAGCAATCCAATCATACCTGCCTGGATCAGGTCATCCAGCAAGACACTGCTTGGCAGGCGAGCCAACAAATGCTGGGCGATCCGTTTCACCAGCGGAGCATGACGCTCGACCAGCACATAGGAATCCTGATGACGCAAGTACGCTTGGGCTTTATTCACGGGAACCTTCCTGTGCTATGACCGGCTTTTGCAGCAAATTTTCCAGGAAAAATTCGAGATGACCACCGGGTTGGTTAGGAATGGGCCAGCTTGCCGCCTTGTTGGCCAGCGCTCTGAACGCCAGCGCGGCCGGTGACTTGGGGAAGGCTTCGACAATAAGCTTTTGCTTGCGCACGGCGGCTCGCAAATTGGTGTCATAGGGGACGCAGGCAACCAGCTCCAGCGAGGTATCCAGGAAACGATCGGTGACCCGGGTCAGCTTGGCATAGAGTTCCTGCCCTTCACGCAAGGAGCGAACCATGTTGGCCACCACCTTGAAGCGGAAGACGCCGTGCTCCTTGGAGAGGATCTTGATGAGGGCGTAGGCATCCGTGATGGAGGTCGGTTCATCGCACACCACCACCATGATGTCCTGGGCCGCACGGGTGAAGCTCAGCACCATGTCGGAGATGCCGGCCGCCGTATCCACCAGCAGGATGTCGACCTGGGTCTTCATCTCGCTAAAAGCGCGGATAAGCTCGGCGTGTTGCACCGGCGAGAGCTCGACCATGGACTGGGTACCCGAGGTGGCCGGCACTATCATCATGCCGTACGGGCCCTCGACGATGATGTCGTCGATGGTGCATTCGCCGGCCAACACGTGGGACAGGTTGCGATGCACCCGCAGCCCCAGCATGACGTCCACGTTGGCCAGGCCAAGGTCGGCGTCCAGTACCATCACCCGTTTGCCCTGGGCGGCCATGGCTCCCGCCACGTTCAGGGTCACGTTGGTCTTGCCGACGCCACCCTTGCCACCAGACACGGCGATCACTTTTACTCGATTGTTTTGACGCATTTTGCGCAGACCACTCGCCTGATCCATATACATGTTACTCATAAAACTCCGAATCTTCGGCCTCGCCAAAGCCTGTGCCCCAGAAATAGGGTTCTTCTGTTTCCCGCTCCAGCGAGCCCATGGCAGCTCCGACGAGCTGTGCCGCATTGGCGACCTGAATATCTTCCGGAACCCTTTGTCCATCAGTGATATAGCTGATGGGCAGCGCATTCTGGATACACACGTTAATCACTTCGCCCAGATTCAGACTCTCATCCAATTTGGTAAGTATGCAGCCGCTCAATGGAATACGCCGGAAATGGTCCACCGCTTCCTGCATCACCCGACGCTGGGAAGTGGCCGACATCACCAGGTAGCTGCGGATGCGTACCTTGGCATTCTTGACCAGAGTATCGAGCTGCTCGGTCAGCCGGATATCGCGCTGCCCTACCCCGGCGGTATCGATGAGCACCAGCCGGCGGTGGCGGAACTGATAAAGCGCATTGGCCAGCTCCTCGGCATCCCGCACCTGCCGCACCGGGCAGCCCATGATGCGACCATAGGTTTGCAACTGCTCATGGGCACCGATCCGGTAGTTGTCGGTGGTGATGAGCGCCACCTGCTCGGCGCCATACTTCATGGCAAACCGCGCCGCCAGCTTGGCAATAGTGGTAGTCTTGCCCACCCCGGTCGGCCCGAGCAGGGCAACCGCCCCACCCTGCCGCAGAATTTCGTCTTCACTGATCTTGAGCTGGGCCGTCAACACCTCGGCCAACTGGGCCATAGCTTGATGAATGGACATATCCTCGGGGATAAGGCCGGCCAACTGATCGGCAAAGGCATCGTCAAACCCTATCTTCTTGAGCTCCTTGATGAGCAGGGCACGCATCGGCTCGCGACGCTCCACCTCCTGCCACATCAGACCGGAGATCTGGTGCTCCAGCAGCTTGCGGATGCTGGCCATCTCCTTGCGCATTCCCTCCATCTCCTGATCCCGCTGGGGGGATTGGGGAGCACGGCCGGGCGCGGCGGCTCTCGCCTTCGGTTTGGCGGGCTCGGGAGCGGCCCCCCACTGCCCCTGCTCGGCCAGAGTACGGGGCGCGCCGCTGGCAGCGGCCGACGGGGCGCCGTTCAGGCCCGCCTGACCATTCTGGGCCGGGTTCAACTTCTGCTGGCGAGCCAGCAAGGCGGCCAGGGTGTCGGCATAATGTTCGTTCTGCTCCTGGGCCGGACTCGGTGCAGGGCGGGTCATCTGCCGTCCGGCAGACGAGATATTGACGCTCTCATCGTTCAACTGACGGCGAACCGGCGCATCTTTGGGTCCCGGAACCTGGGATTGATAATCGACAGCGGCGACTATCTCCACCCCACCGGTGACCTTCTTGTTGGACATGATGACGGCATCGGGCCCGAGAGTCTCCTTGACCTCGGCCAGAGCCGTTCGCATGTCCTTGGCAAAAAACCGCTTAATCTTCACCCGTCATCTCCGCTAACTAGTTCTGCCCTACCGCACTGACGATGCGGATTTGCTTGTCATCAGGCACTTCCTGATAAGACAGAACGCGCAATCCAGGAATGGCATTCTTGACAAATTTCGCCAGGGTATTGCGCAGTATCCCTGATGTCAGAAGCACGCCGGTTGGCCTTCCAGTTCTTGTCGTTGAGTGGCTTCCACCAGCGAGCGTTGCATCCGCTCCGCCAGACCCGGCTCGATGCCGGCGCCATCACCACCCCCTGCCTGCAGGGATTGATGCAATATACGTTCCAATTCCGGTGCCAAGGTGATCACCGGCAGTTCGGGATCCGGGCCGGCAATCTCCTGCACGATCAGCCGGCGCAGGGCGATACGGCAGGCCGCCGTCAGCACTTCCGGATCCTGGCTGCGCGGGGCATATTCCACCAGGGTCTGCAGGATAGTGCGCATATCGCGGATTGGCACGCCTTCATTGAGCAAATTCTGCAATACCTTCACCAGGTTACCCATGGTGATGACCTCAGGAACCAACCCTTCCACCAGCTTGTTCTGGTGCTTCCCAATCATGTCGAGCAACTGTTGTACTTCGTCATGGCCCAGCAGCAAGGCGGCATGGTTGGAGAGGATCTGGCTCAGGTGAGTGGCCACCACGGTCGCGGTATCCACCACCGTGTAACCAAGGGTCTGCGCCTGGGAGACCTGCTCCTTGGCAACCCACACCGCCTCCAGCCCGAAAGCGGGATCCCGGGTCGCAACCCCCTGGATCTGGCCGAACACCTGGCCCGGATTGATGGCCATTTCCTTATCATGGTAAACATTGGCCTCGCCGGTACTGACTCCCATCAAGGTGATGCGATATTGGTTCGGGGCGAGATCCAGGTTGTCGCGGATATGCACCGCAGGCACCAGAAAACCCAGCTCCTGGGAGAGCTTCTTGCGCACTCCCTTGATCCGGTTGAGCAGCTCCCCACCTTGGTTGCGATCCACCAGCGGGATGAGTTGATAGCCCACCTCCAGCCCGATGATGTCCACCGGCATCACGTCGTCCCAGCTCAGGTCTTTCTGCTCGTGGGTCTGCTCCGTGCTCGCCGGCATCAGCTCGCCCTTGGCCGCCTTGGCCGCCAGCTGTTTCTCGCGGCGCAGCAGCCACCAGGCACCGGCGGCGGCGATGGCCCCCAGACTCAGGAACGCCAGATGGGGCATGCCGGGCACGCTGCCCATCATCAGCAGGATACCGGCCGAGATGACCAGGGCTTTGGGATTGTCGAACAACTGCCCCAGCACTGCGGTGCCCATGTCCTGATCCGTGTTCTGGCGGGTCACTATGATGGCGGCAGCAATGGAGAGCAGCAGCGACGGGATCTGGGCCACCAGACCGTCACCGATGGCGAGCAGGGTATAGATCTGGGCCGCTTCGCCGAAGGTGAGCTGGTGCTGCACCATGCCGATAATGAAACCGCCCAGGATGTTGATGAAGAGGATCATGATCCCCGCCACCGCATCCCCTTTCACGAATTTCGAGGCACCGTCCATGGAGCCGTAGAAGTCGGCTTCCTGGGTCACGTCCTGGCGGCGCTTCTTGGCCTCTTCCTGATTGATGAGGCCGGCGTTCAAGTCCGCATCGATGGCCATCTGTTTACCGGGCATGGCATCCAGGGTAAAGCGGGCGCTGACTTCTGAGATCCGGCCTGCACCCTTGGTGACCACCACGAAGTTGATGATCATCAGGATCATGAAGACGATGATGCCGACCGTGTAGTTGCCGCCGATCACCACATTGCCGAAGGCTTCGATCACGTGGCCGGCCGCCGCACTGCCGTTGTGGCCTTCCAGCAGCACCACCCGGGTAGAGGCGACGTTGAGCGCCAGCCGCAGCAGGGTCGCGATCAGCAGCACGGTCGGGAAGGCGGCAAATTCGAGCGGGCGGCGGGTGTAGACGGCCACCAGCAGTACCACGATGGAGAGCGCGATGTTGAAGGAAAACAGGATATCCAGCATCAGCGGCGGAATGGGCAGCACCACCATGCCAAGAGAGGCCAGCACCAGCAGCGGCGTCCCAAGGCCCTTGGTCAACAGCCACTTGTACTCTTTGATTCGGCCCAATGATGCCTGGAGTTTCATCGTTTTTCTCAATCTCAAACCGCTGATGCCAGATTAAAGCAAACATCAAGCCAATAATACAAGATATTGAAATATAATGATTTTATTTTGACTGTGTCAGAAGTTTGTCATTTGCGGAATTCGGTTGGAATGGGCAGATCCTTGGCCAGCGGATTGGGACGGCGACCACGGCCACGGCGGAACTTCTTGAGCTGATAGACATAGGCCAGCACCTGGGCCACGGCGGCAAACAGCCCTTCCGGGATCTCGTGACCAATCTCGGTGGCGTGGAAGATGGCGCGGGTCAACGCCGGGGACGGCATCACCGGGATCTCGTACTCCCTGGCTATCTCTCTGATCTTCATCGCGATTTCATCGGTGCCCTTGGCCACTACCTTGGGCGCGCTGCCCGGCTTGGCGGTATCGTACTTGAGTGCCACCGAGTAGTGCGTCGGGTTGGTGATCACCACGTCCGCCTTGGGCACATCCCCCATCATGCGGCGCATCGCCATCTCCATCTGCAAGCGGCGGATCCGCCCCTTCACCTCGGGTTTGCCTTCGCTGTCCTTGAACTCATCCTTGACCTCCTGCTTGGTCATCTTGAGCTGGCGCATGTGGTTCCACTGCTGGAACGGCACGTCGATGGCCACGATGGGAATGAGGGCGCAGCAGAGAATGATCAGCATCCACAACAGCAGATCCAGCGCGTCTATGATGCCGCCCGGGTAGCCCTCGAGGGAGAGATTGAGCAGATGGTTGAACTGGCTGGAGAGCATCCACCAGGCGAACAGGGAGATGAACACCACCTTGGCGATGGACTTGACCAGCTCGACCAGGGATTGTACCCCGAACATCCGCTTGATGCCGTTGAGCGGGCTCAGCTTGCTCCACTTGGGCAGCATGGCCTCGGAGGAGAAGTTCATCCCCCCCATCAGGGTATTGCCGACGAAGGCGGCGATGGCCACCAGCATGAACAGCAGACCGAGTGGGTGCAGCAGCTCACGCAGCAGGGCCGGCAACATGGTCATCATGGCATTGGGATCGAACGCCTGCTCCCGATCCAGGGTAAAGCCCATGGTGAGCACCTTGACCATGGCGCCGGCCAGGCTCTCCTTGACCATCAGCAGGCCAAACACGGCCGCCAGCAGGACGCTGGCGGTACCCAGCTCCTTGGATCGTGCAATCTGCCCTTTTTCCCGGGCTTGTTGCAGTCGTTTGCCCGTGGGTTGTTCGGTACGTTCCTGATCGGTATCAGCCATGCTGACCCCCGTACAGGTCGAGGCAATCAGGCATCAAAGCCGCCTGAGCGCCGTTGTTGAGTCGCACGCAGCCAATAGGGCAAACCCAGACAGTCCGCTCCGCGCAATGGAGCCCCCAACCTGCCGCCGGCATCTTACTGGCCCCCCAGACACTGGGTGCCGATGAGGGTGCAACTGGTCTCCTGCACCCGCTCCCACATGCTGTCGAAATGGCCGAGGAAACCACCTATGGTCAACCAGAGGATCAGCAGGCCCGACATCATGCTGACCGCAAAGCCGATGCTGAAGATGTTGAGCTGGGGTGCGGCACGGGTCATGACGCCGAAGGCAAAGTTGATGAGCAGCAGGGCGACGATGGCGGAGAGCGCCATCACCAGCGAGGCCTGATACATGACCCCGAGAAAACCGATCAGATCGCGAATGGAGGGCAGGCTGAGGCCGCTGTCCGAGACCGGCAGGGTATCAAAGCTCAGCACCACCATGCGCAGCATGATGAGGTGACCATCCACCGCCAGAAACACCAATGTCGCCAGCATCAGGTAGAACTGGCCCACCACCGGCGCCGACTGGCCGTTCATGGGGTCCACCAGGGTGGCAAAACCCAGGCTGGTCTGCATGGCGATGATCTGGCCGGCCATCACGAAGCTCTCCATCAGGAACTGGGTCATGAGGCCGAGCGCGACCCCGATGAGCAACTGCTGGCCCAGCACCAGAAAACTGCCGACCGAGAACAGCTCGATCTTGGGCATGGGGGGGAGCAAAGGGGCAATCATCAGTGTCAGCGCCAGCGCCAGGCTGATGCGCACGCGAGCCGGTGTCAGGCGGCTTCCAAACACCGCCATCACCATCAGCAGCCCGCTCACCCGCGCCAATGGCCAGACGATGGAAGACAACCACTCCATGATGAGAGCAGTTGTGTAGGTCATCCCGGCACCTTGTGGACCAGCGAGGCCAGCAACGGGCACAGAAGGCCGCTCTGATCGAGCGGGCCCCTCATCCCACCACCTCCGGAATTTGGCTCACCATCAGCAGGAAGAAGTCCATCAGACTCTGCAAGCCCCAGTGCGCCCCCGCCCCCAGTGCAAACAGGGTGACGATGAGACGGGGCAGAAAGCTCAAGGTCTGTTCGTTGATGGAGGTGGCCGCCTGGAAGATGGCCACCAGCAAACCGACGCAGAGGCTCGGCAGGATCACGGCACACACCATGATGGTGACCAGCCAGAGCGCCTCGCGAAACACGTCGATAAAGGTTTCAGGACTCATGCCGTTCGCTCCTTGCGTTGCTCGCCCTTAACCACCGGCACCCAGCCCGAAGCTGTTGGCCAGGGATCCCAGGATAAGATTCCAGCCATCCACCATGACGAACAACATCAGCTTGAATGGCAGGGAGACCAGCATCGGCGACAACATCATCATCCCCATCGCCATCAGGATACTGGCCACCACCAGGTCTATCACCAGGAACGGCAGAAACAGCATGAAGCCTATCTGGAACGCGGTCTTGAGCTCGCTGGTGACAAACGCCGGGATCAACACCCGCAGCGGCACGTCGGCGGGCTTGTCCACCTGCACGTTCGCTATCTCCATGAAGGTGTTGAGATCCTTGATCCGGGTCTGGGCCAGCATGAACTGGTGGATGGGCAGCTCGGCCTTCTCCAGCGCCTCCTTGGCCTGGATGGTCTCGGCCAGATAGGGTTGCAGCGCCTCGTTGTTGATGCGATCCAGCACCGGCGACATGATGAAGAACGACATGAACAGGGCAATGCCGATCAACACCTGGTTGGAGGGGCTCTGCTGCAGGCCGATGGCCTGGCGCAGAATGCCGAGCACAATGATAATGCGGGTAAAGGAGGTCATCATGATGACGATGGCCGGCAGGAAGGAGAGCGCCGTCATCAGCGCCAGCACCTGCAGGGTCAGGCTGTATTCCTGGCTGCCGTCCGCCATGGTCTTGATGGTGACTGCCGACATGCCGTCCTGGGCCAGCGCCAGCGGCGAGCAGAGGATCAGGAGGGATAACAGGCCGACCAGCAGCCCACCGTGCGGCCGTGAGCCGTTAGCTTTTTTCATGCTTGCCCATCAATTTGCCAAGCTGCTGGGAGAACGCCTGGGGCTGGCTCTCGTCCAGCGGCTCTTCCAGACGATAGAGAAAGTTGACCTGCTGCGGCGTCACCCCAAGCAACAGCTGCTGTTCGCCCACCTTGACCACCAGCAGCTTCTCCTTGTAGCCCACCGGCAGGCTGGCGATGACCCGCATCTGGCCGCCCCCCATGGCAGTGGCAATCTTGCTCTTCTTGAGCAGGAAACCGAGCACCAGAATGAGGCCGATGACCATCAGGCTGGAGAGCAGCCAGGAGGTGAGGCTGGGCGGATTGGCACCCGCACCGGGTTCAGCCAGTGCGGGGAAGGACAACAGCAGCAATGGGGAGACGCGGATCATTTGAGTTTCTTGATCCGTTCAATCTGGCTGATGACGTCGGTCAACCGGATGCCGAACTTGTCGTTCACCACCACCACCTCGCCGTGGGCGATCAGGGTGCCGTTGACCAGTACGTCCAGTGGCTCGCCCGCCACCCGATCCAGCTCCACCACCGAGCCCTGGTTGAGCTGCAGCAGGTTGCGGATGCTGATCTGGCTGCGGCCCACTTCCATGGCGATGGTCACCGGAATATCCAGAATGGTATCCAGCTTGCGCCGCTCCTCGGCACTGATGGGGGCATCATCCTTGAGCTCTTCGAGGGGAGCGGGTTTGGCTTCGGCAGTCACCTGCTCTTCCAGCGCGGCAGCCCAGGCATCCGCCATCAGATCCTCTTCATCAGTTCCGCTCATCTTGAATTCCTTATGCTGCTTTCTTGACGGCCTGCCAGCGCAGATCGCCGTTTATCGTTGTTGATCTTCGATGCTGCGCTCGAGCTCTTCCAGCTCGGCCTCGCCATCGATGCGTACACCGCCCCGGGTCACCAGATGCATCTCGGTCTTGACCCCTTCCGGGCGCTTGAGTTTGTCGGTGATTTTGAGCGCCACATTGTCCTTGGTCCGCCCCATCTTGGCATGGAAAGTCGGCAAGTCCTCCACGAACACCAGCAGGTTCTCCGGCATATCTACCGGGATGATGTCGCCGGGTTGCAGCTCCATCAGCTCGCGCAGGGTGAGCTCGGTCTCCAGCAACTTGGCTCGCAGCTCCACCTTGACTTCCATGATCTCGTCGCGCAGCGCCTTGCTCCAGCGCACGTCGGTGTCGCCCTTGTCGCTCTGCACACCAGCATCCAGCAGCTCGCGGATGGGCTCCAGCATGGAGTAGGGCATGGCCACATGGAAGTCACCGCCACCGCCATCCAGCTCGATGTGGAACGAGCTGACCACGATCACCTCGGTGGGGCTGACGATGTTGGCCATGGCCGGGTTTACCTCGGAGTCGAGGTACTCGAAGCCCACGTCCATCACCGGCGCCCAGGCGTCCTTGTAATCCTCGAACACCAGCTTGAGCAGCATCTGGATGATGCGCCGCTCGGTGGGAGTGAACTCGCGCCCCTCAATCTTGGCGTGGTAGCGGCCGTCACCACCGAAGAAGTTCTCCACCAGGATGAAGACCAGTCGCGCCTCCATGGTGATGAGCGCCGTCCCCTTGAGCGGGCGGAAGCGCACCATGTTGAGGCTGGTCGGCACGAACAGGGTATGCACGTACTCGCCGAACTTGAGCATCTGCACGCCGTTGATGGAGACCTCGGCGGTGCGGCGCATCATGTTGAACAGGCTGATCCGCATGTGGCGGGCGAAACGCTCGTTCACCAGCTCCAGGGTCGGCATGCGACCACGGACGATGCGGTCCTGGGAGGAGAAGTCGAACTGGGCAACGCCGGGATCTCCCGCCGCACCTATCTCTTCCTCTTCGACATCATCGACCCCGTGCAAGAGGGCATCAATTTCGTCCTGACTTAACAGATCGCTCACGCTTCACCCTTATTGCATGACAAAGCCGGTAAACAGCACTTGTTCGATAACGGGGGAAGAGACCAGGTCATTGAGCACCCGACGGCACTCTTCCAGTGAATCCTTGCGCAGCTTCTCCTTGCCCTCGAAGGTCATCAGCTGCTCGCTAGTGGCCGCACTGAAGACCCGCAGCAGGGTGCCTTCGATGAGGGGGATATTCTGCTTGGCCAGCGTCTCGTCGGCGGTGCCGCGCACCATCAGCTGGATCTTGATCTGCACCAGCCGGTCACGCTGACCACCGGAGACGTTGAACACGAAGGGGCGCGGCATGCCCACGTAGAGCGAAGGCTGAGGTGCCGCCTCCTTGGGCTTGGCATCCTTGCCCTCCCCCGCGGCCTCGGCCCGTCGGTTTGTCGCCGCCGGACAGCATGAACCAGGCGCCGGCCCCACCGCCACCCAGCACAATCACGGCCAGGGCAATAATCATGATCAGCTTCTTTTTCTTGCCTGCCGCCGGATCTTTCAGCGTCAGTTCGTTATCGTCTGCCATCCCTTGTCCACCCTAGTCTCAAACTTGTTCGATATCATAAACTTACTCGGGCTGGCATCAAGCATAGAAATCAATTCCGCTGTCGTTTGTCGATTCCGTCGACAAACGCATGCCAGCGCCCGTGACCTCTGCCTCAGTTTGGCCTGTTTCGGCAAAAGATCCGCTGCCTTTTTGGCCTTGCTGGCCCTGACCGGCAAACGCCGACTGACCCTGTGACTGCTGCTGCGGCTGTTGTTGCACCAGGGTCTGCCCCAGCTGGATGCCCTGCCCGGCCAGCATATCACGCAGCCGGGGCATGGCCTGCTCCAGCATTTCCCGGGTCTGGCCGTGCTGCACCACGAAATGGACGTTGGCCTGGCTGTCTGCCCCCATCTGGATCTGGATCTTCATCTTGCCAAGGCCGAGGGGATCGAGCTGGATCTCCGCCTGCTGCAGCTTGTCCGCCAGCATCAGATTGACCTTCTGATGCAACTGGGCCGGCGCCTCCGGATCGGCCAGCTTGAGGTGGGGCAGGTTGGCGGGCTCGCGCCGCGCAGTCGCTTCGGTGGCCGCCGGCCGGTTGTCATGACCCACCGCCTGGGGCTGGCTGTTCTGCTGGACCTGCTGGCTGCGGCTGCTCTCCGGGGTGGTGGTCGTCTCGCTGCTCTCCTGGGCGCCGCCGCGAGCCAGCTCTGCCACCTTCTGCTTCACGTCGACTTTCACCTCGCTGCGAGCTCTGGTGGCTTCGCTGCGCTCGGTGGCTTCCATCTGCTTGAGTCCGGCTGACAAACTGGCCAGGGACGCTTGCGGGCCCTGCGGCTCGCTGCTGGCCAGCACCTGTTGTGGCGCCACCAGCACGGGTTCGCTGGCGGGGGCGGTGGCCGGTGCCGGTGCGCCGCTGCTGGCGGCAGGAGCGGGCTGGCCCTCGGCCTTGGCGGCCACCGGCTTGGACTGCCCATCCCCCTCGGCGGCGGTCTGCGTCGGCGCCTTGTCAGCGGCGGCGCTGCTCGAGCCGCCATCGGTGCGGGTCACCCCTTCTTCAAACGCTCTGGCGGCACCGGGCTGAGTGGCTACGGCCTGGTGGGTGGCCTGCAGCGGAGCGGTTTTTACCGGCTCTTCCTTGCCCGCCATGGGCGGCACTACAGGCTTGGCCCCCTTGTCGGCGCCTTCCAGCTGGATCCTGGTGTCATTCTCACCCTGTTCGCTTAACGCGGCGGCGGGCACCTTGCTCAGCAAGGCCGCCCGCTCGGCGGCGGAGAGCTCGCTTTTGCTCCCCTTGGTCTCTTTGCCATTGTTATCGGCATGTTGGTCGGCATTGGCACCGCTCTTCTTGCCGCTTCCCTCTTTCCCGGTTTCCTGCAGCTGAGCCGCCAAGGCGGCGTCATCCGTCATGACAGCATCCGGCTGCGCGGCCTTCGCATCAACCGGCACACTGGTTTCGCCCGTGAGCAAGCTGGCAGCCTGGCGGGCCAGCGCGGCGGCACTGGTCGTCGCCCCCTGCTTCTCACCGCTGCCGGCGAGCGGCTGGGTGAGGGTGGCCGCTGCCTCGGCCGACTCGGCGTCCGGGCCCTTCTGCGGCAACATCTTGCCGTCCGTCTCGACGACGGGAGCCGTGGCGACCAGATTGATGGCCGCCGGGGCGACCAGGGAGGTGTCCTGTTTGAGGGCATCCTGCAGACGCTGCAAGAAATCGTTGGGGGCGAGAGCGGGGTCGGGCTCGCTTCCCTTCTGTGGTTTGTCGTCGGCGCCAGCGGCCTCTTCGGCCTCATTCGCCAAAGATTTGGCAACCTCGCCCTTGGCGGTCGGCACCGGCTTGTTGCTCTCCGATGCACCAGCACTCCCCTGCTCGGCGCCGGGCCGGGCCGGGGCCTTGCCATCGGCTTTGGCATTGACCTTGTCAGCCTGCTGCACCCGGTTCATCACCTCGGAAAAGCCGGCCTTGCCGTCGCTCAGCAACGCCCCTTCACCGCCATCCTGGCTCGCCGTCAGCACAGCGCTCTTGTCGGCAGCGGCAGCTGTCGGCGCGGCGGGGGAATTGGTTAACAGTGTCTGCATCATGGTGAAGATTCCTGGCGACATTCGGCTTCGGGTTTATCCTCAGCTCCCCGGGGGAAGTGAGGCGCACACGGGATGGCAAGAAGAAAGCAAGTTACAGGCCAGAATGGTGGAAACGGCGCAACATGGCGTACTCGTCCAGCATCTTCTGCTCCTGACGCTGGGCTTTCTGCTGCTCGCGGCCCGCCTGCTTGGCCAGCAGCAACTCCACCGCCTTGCGCCGCTGCTGGGCGGCCAGCCACTCCTCACGGCGCAGTTCCAGCGCCTGGCGTACCTGCAACACCCCTTCGTACTGCTGGGTGGCGGCCTGCTCGAGCTTGTTGATGAAGGCGTGATACTGGCTGTTCTGCTGGGCACCTATGCCCTGCAGGCCGCGGTCGGTCCACTGCTGGTGGTAGATCTGGCGGTACTGGTTGAGCGCGTCCTGCTGCTCCATGAAGATTTTCAGATCCTGCTGGGCCTTGGCCAGCGCCAGCGCCGCCTGCTGTTCGGCCTCCACCAGCCGCTCCGACAACATTACCAAGCCTTTACTCATGGGCACGCCTCCCTCTTATCTTCTCGTCAACGCATCAGCGGCATGGCCACCAGCTGCAGGGCCTGCAGGCCCGCATCGTAGTGAATGACCTCGCGCATGCCTTGCTGCAAGAACTGATCCAGATAGGGTTTCTGGATGATGGCGCGGTCGATGCGGGGGTCGGAGCCCTGGCTGTAGGCACCGATGGTGATGAGATCGCGGTTCTGTTGGTAGAGGGAGTAGAACTGCTTGAGGGTGCGCGCCAGCTCCATGTGTTCCGGCGAGGTCACCATGGGCATCACCCGGCTGATGGACTTCTCGATGTCGATGGCCGGGTAGTGGCCCGCATCGGCCAGCTCCCGCGACAACACGATGTGGCCGTCGAGGATGGCCCGCGCCGCATCGGCGATGGGATCCTGCAGATCGTCACCTTCCGTCAGCACGGTGAAGAAGGCCGTGATCGAGCCCTGGCCGTCGCTGCCGTTGCCGGCCCGCTCCACCAGTGCCGGCAATTTGGCGAACACCGAGGGCGGATAGCCCTTGGTGGCCGGCGGCTCGCCCACCGCCAGGGCGATCTCGCGCTGGGCCTGGGCGTAACGGGTGAGCGAGTCCATCAGCAGCAGCACGTTGAGCCCCTGATCGCGGAAATACTCGGCGATGGCCAGCGCCGTCTCGCACCCCTTGAGCCGCATCAGCGGCGAGGCATCAGCCGGCGCCGCCACCACCACGGAGCGGGCACGCCCCTCCTCCCCCAGGATCTCCTCGATGAACTCCTTCACCTCGCGGCCCCGTTCGCCGATGAGCCCGACCACCACCACGTCGGCCACCGAGCCGCGGGTCATCATGCCGAGCAGCACGGATTTGCCGACGCCGGAGCCGGCGAACAGCCCCATCCGCTGGCCCTGCCCTACCGTCAGTACGGCGTTGATGGCGCGCACCCCCACGTCCATCGGCTGATGGATCGGGCGGCGGGAGAGCGGGTTGATGCGGTGCTGGGCAAACTGCACCGTCTGGGAAGAGAGGATGGGGCCGAGCCCGTCCAGCGGCTGGCCGATGCCATCGATGACCCGGCCCAGCAGGTTCATGCCGACCGGGATGCCGTGCTCCTCGGTGATGGGCACCACCCGGGCACCCGGAATGACCCCCTTGAGCTGCTCGCTCGGCATCAGAAACAGCCGATCGCCGGAGAAGCCCACTACTTCGGCCTCCAGCGAGCCATCCTGGGTATCGATGCGACAGAGTGCCCCGATGGCGGCGCGGCAGCCGATGGCTTCGAGGGTCAGCCCCACCACCCGGGTCAGCTTGCCGGCCACCGGCGGTTTCGGGGCGATATCGCGAACCCGATACCCTTGCAACCGATTGAGTAACGAGCCGCTCATCCGGCCTCCTGAGATATGACGTTGAATGGGTAGAGAAAGCAGACGGGCCGCCCCCTGGCGGCCCGCATGCCCTTAGCTGCGGGCATCCTGCGATGCATTGTCGCGCAGGAAGTTGCGCAGCAGTTGATCGATGCGCCCCGCGAGGGTTAGATCGATGCTGGAGAGTTCGGTGGCCAGTTGCAGATCGCCGGGGGAGAGGGTGGGATCGCTTTGCAGCCGCCAGTGGCGCTTGGCGCACTCCTCGGCGCCGAACGCCTGCTCGACCCGGGCCAGATCGTCCGGGTGCAGCATCAGGGTGACCCCCAGTTCGGCGGCCGGCAACAGCGCCAGCCCCTGCTTGAGCGCTTCGAGCAACAGCCGGGGCGATGTTTCCGCCTCGTGACGGATGAGGGCGCGGGCCAGCTGCATCACCAGGGCGATGAGCTGCTGCTCTACCGCACCGTCCAGCTCCTTGAGCGGGTTGGCGAGGCGATCGATGAGCCCCTGCCAGTGGCTCATCTGCTGATCCACCAGCTCGCGGCCGAGGGCCAGCCCCTCCTCCTTGCCCTGCTCCAGCCCGGCGGCATGGCCCTGCTGCAGGCCTTCCAGCTTGCCCTCTTCGAGCCCCTTGGCGTAACCGGCGTCACGCCCCTCGGCCATTCCCTCTTCCCAGGCGGCCTGGCGAATTGCTTCGAGCTCCTCGGCAGTGATGCTGGGGGCAGGCTCCTCCACCGGTTCTTCGACCGGGACCTCTTCTTCCTGCCGATACCAGTCCGGCGTCAGCCCGAGGGCGTTGGTCTCGACCTCGGCCTCGACCTCCATCTCGGGCCAGCCCCAGGTCTGGACCTGGCTCTCATCCCCGTCAGGTCTGACATAACCGCGCAGCTTGTTGTTGTTCATCTGTCTGCCGCACTCCTCGCCATAACGCTGCCCGCTCTGCTATTCACGCCGACGTGACCACTCATCACAGGAACTCCTCGCCGCCACCGGCACCCAGCATGATCTCGCCGGCATCCGCCAGACGGCGGGCGATGGAGAGGATCTCTTTCTGGGCTGCTTCCACTTCGGAGACCCGGATCGGCCCCATGGCCTCCAGATCGTCCGCCAGCATCTCGGCGGCCCGCTTGGACATGTTCTTGAATACCTTCTCGCGCATCTGATCGTCGGAGCCCTTGAGCGCCCGTTGCAGCAGATCGCCCGGCACTTCCCGCAGCATGGTCTGGATGCCGCGATCGTCCACATCGATGAGGTTTTCGAACACGAACATCAAATCCTGGATCTGCTGACTCATCTCCTCGTCCGACTCGCGGATGGAGTCCATCAGCTGGCCTTCGATGTTGGTGTCGAGGTAGTTCATGATGTTGGCTGCCGCCTTCAGGCCACCCATCTTGGCTGCCTGGGCACCCGCCGCACCGGCAAACTGTTTCTCCATGATGTCGTTGAGCTCTTGCAGTGCCGCCGGTTGCACCTCTTCCAGGTTGGCGATACGCATCACCAGATCGAGGCGCACCTGCTCCGGGAACTGGCTCAGGATCTCGGCCGACTGTTCCGGCTCCAGATACGAAAGGACGATGGTCTGGATCTGCGGGTGTTCGTTCTGGATGATGCTGGCCACCTGGCGGGCATCCATCCACTTGAGCGAGTCGAGGCCGCGGGCACCTGAACCCAGGATGATCTGGTCCACCAGGTTGCTGGCCTTGTCTTCGCCAAGGGCCGCCACCAGCGCCTTGCGTACGAAATCTTCGCTGCCGATACCAATGTTGGTGTACTTCTGGATGTCGTCGATGAATTGACGGTGGACCGCCGCCACCCGGTCGTGACTGAAATCCGACATGGAGGCCATCGACATGCCGAGCCGCTGCACCTGCTTGGGCTCGAGATGGCGGAAGATCTGGGCGGCATCCTCTTCGTTGAGGCTCAGCATCAATACCGCCGCCATCTCCATACCGCTCATCTGATCCAGGATCTGGCGCTGACTGTCTGTGATGTCATTGCCGGTGACCTGTGTCTTGTTTTCGTCAGCCATCTTTGTTCGCTACCCATTCTTTAATGACCTGTGCGGCCAGATCCGGTTCGTTCGCCACCAGCGCACGTACCGCCTTGAGCAAGTCCTCGTCACGGTGCAGATCCGGCAGTTTCAGATGGCCGTCACGTACCCCGAACACCGGCTCGGATTCAGCCTGAGCCGCAAGCAGACTGAGCTCGTCATCCCCACCCAAGACGGTGTGGTTGTCGAAGTCCAGTTCCCCTTCCGGCTTGGCATCCGGATAAAGCAGGCGCTTGAGCATGGGCCGCACCACGGTGACGATCAACACTATGATGACCAGCACGGAGGCGGCGATGCGCACCGCACGCCAGAACCAGGGCTGCTCGTAGAGCGGCGCTTCTGCCACGCTTTCAAGCTCGGGCCGGTTGAACGGGATGGCGACCACCTCCAGAGTATCACCACGGGTCACATCAAAGCCAAGGCCACCGCTCAGCAGACGGCGCAGGGTATCGAGTTCGGGCTGGGTACGGGGCTCGCGGGTCACCTTGCCATCGGCAGCGGTAGACGCCTTGTAATCCACCGCCACCGAGACGGTCATGCGGCGAATGCCACCCATCTGGCGCCGGATATGGCTGACGGTGGTATCCAGTTCAAAGTTGCGGGTCGCCTCCTTGCGGGAGCGGCCGGAAGAAGACGCAGTTGTTTCGGCATTGGGGCCGGTCGCCTGCTGCGGAATGTTGGAGGCGGCAGGCGGCTGGTTGGAGAGGGCGCCGGGCACGCCGCCGTTGCTGCCGTTGGCGCTGTTCTCTTCCATGGTCATTTCGGAGCGCACCGCCGGCAAGTCCGGGTTGTAGGTCTTGCGGGTCTGCTCCTGCTGGGAGAAGTCGAGGGAGAGATCGACCTCCGCCGTATAATTGTCGGCGCCGAGTACCGGGATCAAGATGGCGTCAATTTTTTGTTTGTATTCCAGCTCCTGCTTCTGCTGCATCGCAAACTCCTTGCGAGTCTGGGCAGAGACGGGATCCTGGGAGCCCGAGTTGAGCAGGCGGCCGTTCTGGTCGGTCACGGTGACGCGGGTCGGCTCCAGACCGTGCACTGCGGAGGCGACCATGTCGACGATGGAATCCACCTCCCCCTGGCCGAGGGCATTGCCCTTGAGGCTCAGCACCACAGTCGCGCTCGGTTTGCGTTCGTTGCGGGCAAACACGTTGTCTTTCGGGATGGCCAGCAGCACCTGGGCTTTGGCCACGTTCTGGAACTGCTCGATGGCGCTGGCCAGCTGGCGCTCACGGCTCAGCTTGAGGCGCTCGCTCTCCATCCGCTGGCTGACGCCAAAGCTGGAGTCCTTGAGCAGGATGTCTTCCCCGTCACTGGTGGTATCGGTGGCGTTGGCCAGCCCGGCACGGGTCAGCGCCAGCCGGATGCTGGAGTAGTTCTCGGCACTGACCAGCACGCTCTTGCCATCCACCTGGTAGGGGATCTTCTGCTGATCGAGGTAGTCGAGGGTCTTGACCAGCTCCTGGGTGGTGTAGGTGCCCAAGGGCCGCATGTCCGGCTCCTTGCCCCACAGCAGGATGAAAACGGCGATCGCCAGACAGATGGCCAACCCCAGGATCAGGGTGATCTGACGCAGCACATCCGTGTTGGACAGAAAGCCGAGTGCTGAACTCTTCTGCTCATTCTCATCGAGGGCGGCACTGCCCTCATCGTTCATCAGCAGTTCGCCGTTTTGGTCATTAGCCACGATTTATGTCCTTATTGCTGACATGTTCATGATGTTCAGTTGCCATGGTGAGCGCGCTTATACCGGCATGTTCATGATGGTCTTGTAGGCATCGACCATCTTGTTGCGTACCTGCACCGTCGCCTCGAAGGCGATGGAGGATTTCTGGCCGGCGATCATCACCTGGGACAAGTCGACCGAGTTGTCGCCCATGTCGAAACGGGTACGCAGATCGTTGGCGGCCCCCTGCAACTCGTTGACGTTGCCAAGGGCCTGTTGCAGCAACTGGCCAAAGTCGGACGTGACCTGATGGCCGGGCTGGGTCAGCGGCGTGGCGCCGGCTTCGACCTTGAGTGCCTGCATCTCTTGCATCAGGCTGCTTGCACTAATTTCCATATTCCATCCCCAGACAAATCATTGACGCTGTCAGGGTGTAAGCAATTAGGGTGCCAACAAGTAGAAAACCACAAGGCAAGCGGGATGAGGGTGGATAAGCAGCCCGTAACAGGTGATGCGAGAGCAGATTATTTGCCAAGTGACGGCCTTCCCGTCAGCCAGCAAGATGCGGGCCGACGGAAAAGGCCGGAAAGCGGGTGACTAGCGGGTCAGATCCTTGTCCACCCAATATTTTGAGCCAGAGATGTTGGCATCCAGCAGCAAGCCTTTCTCGCCGATCTGGTAGATGGCCATGCCGCCGTTGTACTTGGCGCTGAGCTCGGCGCTCTCCTTGCCCGCCACGGCCCCCATCTCGGAGGTGGCCTCCCAGCCTTGGCTCACGAACGCATCGAACCTGGCCTTGTCTTCAAACAGGATCACCTGCTGGTAGAACTTGCCGCCGAGCCCGGCCGCGAGCCCGGCACCGAACATCTTCATGTAGGTGTGCTTGCCGCTGGTACGATTGACCGCCACCCCGGCCCCTTGGTTGGTGTGCAGCATCAGGGAGAACTTGCGCGAGTCGAACACCGCATAGCCATAGGCCTTGTCAAACAACAGCTTGGCCGAGGGCTGCTGGTTGAATAGCCGCACCAGGGCGGTGTCGGCCATGGTATCGAGGGCAAGACGCGCCTCGTCGGCCGTCTTGGGTTCGAGCATCTCGTCGAGCTTCTTGTCGGCCACCGTCAGCCACTCCTTGCCGGTCGCCACGCTCTTGTCGGTCCAGGCGCCGGCGGTGTTGAACGCCTCCGATCCCCACAGGGAAACCGATGCCCAGGTCGCCTTGGAGAAGTCGGTGACGCTCTGCCACGCCTCCTTGCTGGTGTCGCTCACCGCGCTGCCGAGCTCGCTCGCGGCCGCTTTCACCTTGGCCCAGTCAGCCAGGCTGGGGGCCGATGCCAGCGCCATGGTCGTTGCTATCACCAGGAATCGAATCTTCATGCTGTGCTCCACCCTTTGTGATGAGTTGATGGTCACAGTAGCAGATCTGGCCTAAGCCGGATAAGCCCAATGGCACGAGGCGGGTCAATCAGTGACGCTCGTCATGATGGGCTCCATCCCATTGACGGCCTCGATGGGGCAAAGCCCGCCGCCGCTCTCACGCTATCTCGCGTAGAGTCGCAACAGGACAAAACGAGGTAGGGCAAGTCATGACACCAGGCCCGCCGTCTAGCTGGCGGCGGGCTCTCGGTATTGCTGATGGATGGCGCGAAACGCCTCCTTGTTGCACAGCGCCGCCGCGACGCAGGCGGGGTCGAACTGGTTGCCGGCGTGGGTTTCGAGGTAGGCAAAAGCAGCTTCAAACGTCCAGGCCTGTTTGTAGGGCCGCTCGCTGGTGAGCGCATCGAACACGTCGGCCACCGCGACGATGCGGGCCTCCAGCGGGATCGCCTCCCCCGCCAATCCTTCCGGATACCCCTTCCCATCGAAGCGCTCGTGGTGATAGGCGATGATGTTCTTGAGCATGTCGGTGTGATGGATGCCGTCGAGGCCAAACTCGCTGATCATCAGGGCGATCATCTCCCGCCCTTTGAGCGGGTGGATCTTCATCACCCCGTATTCCTCTGGCGTCAGTTTGCGGGGTTTGAGCAAGATGGCGTCGGGCACCGCAATCTTGCCGATGTCGTGCAGCTCGGAGAAGAGATAGATGAACTCCACCTCCTCGTCGCTCAAGGGATAACGGGTGGCCACGGCGCGGGCGATGAGCCGCGAATAGGCCGACATCCGGTGCAGGTGATTGGCGGTCTCTTCATCCCGGTAGCGGCTGAACTCCCGCGCCGTGGTAAGCGCGCCGCTCAGGGTCTGAATCGAGAAAAATTCCACCGCGATGATGGCCGCCAGGATCTGGGCGTATGCCGCCAGTTCGCCACGGATGGCGGGGGCGAAGTAGCCAGGCTCCCTGGCATCGCAAAACAGAAAACCGAACAGCTTGCTGTTGAACAACAGCGGCTCGGTGTAGCTGGATTCATAACCGGCCGCCAGCAGCTTGCGGCTGTGCTCGGAGGGGGAGCCCAGCAGCGAATCCAGCGTGTCGAGCACCCTTGCTTGCCGGTGTTCGGCCAGATAGCGCAGAGAGGGGACGTCGCTCAGCTTGACCTCGTACTGCACCAGCGGGGAACTTCCCTCGGTGCTGTGGGCAAAGGTCTTGAGCCTGTCCGTGTGCTGGTCATAAATTGCGATGGCCACCCGGCTCAACTTGTCAAACCGCTGCCTGAGCGTAGCGTGCACGTTCTGCATTCTCTCGCCAAATGAGCTGTCCATCCCGTCCTTCCTTCCAGTCTGCCTGCAGGGAGTATAGTGACCCCCGTCTTCCCGCTCTCGCAAAATTGAGTTGAAACTCAACAGCCAGCGAACTGACGGAGCAAGGGTGCCGTCATCGGCCCGTATCGGCTCAAAACGGGCCTGCCTTGGCACAATCCTGCCTCGCCGGAGATATTGTTCGATTCCGCCGTGCCGGCTGTATAGTTTTTGGTTAGCCATTCCGGTAAAATCCGCGCCCTAAAACTAGAGCCACCTAAGAGTGATTGAGCGATGTCCAACACAAAACAGGCCCCCAAAGTAGGATTCGTCTCCTTGGGTTGCCCCAAAAATCTGGTCGATTCCGAGCGCATCCTGACCCAGCTGCGTACCGAAGGGTACGACGTGGTGCCCAGCTATGACGATGCGGAAGTGGTGGTGGTCAACACCTGCGGCTTCATCGACAGCGCGGTACAGGAGTCCCTGGAAGCCATTGGCGAGGCCCTGGCCGAGAACGGTAAGGTGATCGTCACCGGCTGCCTCGGTGCCAAAGAGAACCAGATCCGCGAGATCCACCCCAAGGTGCTCGAGATCACCGGTCCCCACGCCTATGAAGAGGTGCTGGGCCACGTCCACAAGTACGTCGAGAAGCCGACCCACAACCCCTTCACCAGCCTGGTACCGGCCCAGGGCGTCAAGCTGACCCCCCGCCACTACGCCTATCTGAAGATTTCCGAAGGCTGCAACCACCGCTGCACCTTCTGCATCATCCCCTCCATGCGCGGGGATCTGGTGAGCCGTCCCATCGGCGAAGTGCTGGCCGAGGCCAAGCGCCTGAAAGAGGCCGGTGTGAAAGAGATCCTGGTCATCTCCCAGGACACCTCCGCCTACGGTGTCGACGTCAAGCACCGCACCGGTTTCTACGACGGCATGCCGGTCAAAACCAGCATGGTGGCCCTGTGCGAAGAGCTGGCCAAGCTCGGCATGTGGGTGCGCCTGCACTACGTCTACCCGTACCCGCACGTGGATGACGTCATCCCGCTGATGCGCGACGGCAAGGTACTGCCCTACCTCGACATCCCGCTGCAACACGCCAGCCCGCGCATCCTCAAGCTGATGAAGCGCCCGGGCACGGTCGAGCGCACCCTGGAGCGGATCCAGAAGTGGCGCGAGATCTGCCCCGAGATCACCCTGCGCTCCACCTTCATCGTCGGCTTCCCCGGTGAAACCGAAGAAGAGTTCCAGATGCTGCTGGACTTCATCGACAAGGCGGAGCTGGATCGGGTCGGCTGCTTCAAATACAGCCCGGTCGAAGGTGCCAAGGCCAACGAGCTGCCGGATCCGGTACCGGAAGAGGTGCAGGAAGAGCGCTTCCAGCGCTTCATGGAGCTGCAGCAGCAGGTCTCCATCCGCAAGCTCGCCCGCAAGGTCGGCAAGGAGATGCTGGTGCTGATCGACGAGGTGGACGAAGAGGGTGCCACTGGCCGCTCCGCCGCCGATGCCCCCGAAATCGACGGCCTGGTCTACCTGAACGGTGAAACCGGCCTCAAGCCCGGCGACATGGTCAAGGTCCGCATCGATGAAGCGGACGAGTACGACCTGTGGGCCAGTCTCATCGACTGACCCGCGACAAGCGCCAACAAAAAAGCCAGTCAGTGACCCTGACTGGCTTTTTTGTTGGCGCCACTTGGCGGATAAATACCGTTGCTGCAATGGGTTAAAGGGAATTAACCAATAGAGTGCTGATTCAGTCCCGATACAGCCAGGGCTGTTAGGATCCGGATTGACTCTCCCCGTCATAAGCCCTCTAATTGACAGCCTGGATCCCCATGATCGCGCACCTTATGAAAATATTGTTGGTCGAAGACGACAAGCTGCTCAATCACCACCTCAGCACCCTGCTGACCGAAGCCCAGAATCAGGTACACAGCACCGACAGCGCCCAGGTGGCCCTGCATTACGCCGCCGACTATCCCATCGACGTGGCCATCATCGATCTGGGTCTGCCGGACATGGACGGTTTGCAGCTCATCCGCCAGCTGCGCGAGCAGCAGATCCCCTTCCCCATCATCGTATTGACCGCGCGCGGCAACTGGCAGGACAAGGTGGAAGGGCTGGAAGCCGGGGCGGACGACTACCTGGTCAAGCCGTTCCAGAAGGACGAGCTGCTGGCCCGCCTCAACGCCCTGGTGCGTCGCAGTGCCGGCTTCATCTCCCCCAGGGTCAAGGCCGGCGACTACGAGCTGGATCTCTCCCGCAAGGAGCTGACCATCGCCGGCACCCCGGTGGTGCTCACCAGCTTTGAATACCTGATCCTCGAATACCTGATGCGCAACGCCCGCCAGGTGGTCTCCAAGCAACAGCTGCTGGACCAGCTCTATGGCGATGGCGAGGGGGACCCCAACACCATCGAGGTGATGGTGAGCCGGCTGCGCAAGAAGCTGGATCCGGAGGGGACCATCCAGCCCATCTCCACCATCCGCCGCCAGGGTTACATCTTCAACCTGTCGTGCAGCTGATGGACGTTCGTCTGCTGCGCCCCATGCGCTTCATCCGCCGCTCGCTGCACATCAAGCTGATGCTGAGCGCCATGCTGGTCATCGCGCTCATCATGGCCTTCTCGGTTTACATCCTCTATCTGGGTCACACCGAGGAGCAGGCCCAGAAAGCCAGCACCCGCATGCAGGAGAACCTCTCCAAGCTGTTCTCCTCCAAGCTGCCGGAAGCCCGGGCAACCACGGATCTCGGCCGGATCACCCCGGATGCCGTCGACCCCAATCTGGATACCCTGATCTGCCGGGCCGACGGCCAGCTGAGCTGGTCCAGCATGCATATGCCAGAGGTGATCCAGGCCAAGGACACCATCTGCCAGGATCTGATGAAGTATCTGGGTGGGCTGGATCAGGACTACTTCTTCAAGCTCCACACCATCAAGAATGGCGAGAGCTACTTCATCTACAGCCTGCGTTTTCTGCGCAATCACGGCGACGGACCCACCACCTATTACGTGGTGATGGTCGATTCGGCCAAGCGCTATCTGGCCCAGACCCGTGATTATCTCCACCAGCGTATTCGTCAAGCCCTGCTGGCCTATCTGATGCTCGGTGCCCTGCTGCTGCTCACCAGCTTCTGGAGCCTGGGCTCCCTGCGCACCATGGCGCGCCAGATGGACGAGATCCGAGCCGGCAAGCGGGATGCACTCTCCAACGACTATGAACGGGAACTGACGCCGCTGACCGAGTCGGTCAACCAGCTGCTGGAGAACGAACGGCAGCAGACCCAGCGCTACCAGCACGCCCTCAACGACCTGGCCCACAGCCTGAAAACACGGCTGGCGCTGATCCAGATGACGGCGCAGGAGGTCAAGCTGGGACGCGACATCCACGACAACATCAATGAGCAGATCCTGACCATGGATCAGATCATCCAGTACCAGCTGCGCCGCGCCGTTACCGGCCGCCAGCGCCTCGCCAGCAAAGGCACCGAGCCGGTGCCTCTCATCGAGAAGCTGCTGGCCAGCCTCGCCAAGGTCTATCGCCACAAGAAGCTGCAGACCCGCTTCAAGTTCGATGACGATGTCTTCTTCGCCGGCGAGCAGGGGGACCTGATGGAGCTGATGGGCAACCTGCTCGACAACGCCTTCAAGTTCGCCATCAGCGAGATCAGGGTGACGGTGAGCCGCCGGCTCGACCGGCTGCGGATCGAGATCGAGGACGACGGTCCCGGCATCGACCCCGGCAAGTCGCAGCAGATCTTCCAGCGCGGGGTGCGCGCCGACAGCTCCCCCGGCCAGGGCATCGGGCTGGCGGTGGTCACCGAAATCGTGCACAGCTACGGCGGCCAGATCATGGTGGATGAGTCCCCACTCGGGGGCGCCCGCTTCACCCTCGACCTGCCCTGAGCCCATCCCTGCCCACTGCGCCTGCCACCCGGCAGGCGCAGTGCATTGCGGCACCGACCCATCCTTTCGCAAAGGACGACATCCCCATCCAGCCGGCAAACCGCAGGCATAAAAAAACCGGCCGCGAGGGCCGGTGAAACAGTTCAGGCTTGTCAGGTGACAAACGCACCCAGCGGATGAAGACAAGTCCCAACTCCTTATGGAGCCCTGCCTTCTTGAGTACGTGTTGACACTCTACGCCATGGTCACTGAATCAAGGCTGAACCATGGCCGATCCGTCCCCCGCCAAGCCGCCGGCTTATAACTTGATGCCGAGCGACTGGCGCAGATAGGCGCCGGCGCCGAGCAGACCCGGTCCCTCGTGGGTGATGAGGAAGACGGGGATATCCTTGAGGTAGGATTTGAAACGCCCCTTGTCTTCAAAGGCCACCCGAAAGCCCGAGCCGATAAAGAACTCCTGAAAGCGCGGCACTATGCCGCCAGCGATGTAGACGCCACCGAAGGTGCCCATGTTGAGCGCCAGGTTGCCGGCAAAGCGGCCCATCAGCACGCAGAACAGGCTCAAGGCACGGCGGCAGTCCAGGCACTCGCCCGCCAGCGCGCGCTCGGTGATGTCCTTGGGTTCGAACGCCTGCGGCTCGCGGCCGTCTGATTTCACCAAACCACGGTAGATGTTGACGAGGCCGGGGCCGGAAAGCAGCCGCTCGGCCGAGACGTGGCCCAGCTCGGCGCGCATCACCTGCAGCACCGCATCCTCTTCTTCGCTGTTGGCGGCAAAGTCCACGTGGCCGCCCTCGCCCGGCAGGCTCAGCCACTGCTCGCCAGTGTGCACCAGATGGGCGACCCCAAGGCCGGTGCCAGCCCCGTAGATGGCGATGGGCTTGCCGGCCACGGGCGCCGAGCCCCCCAGCTGGATGCAGTCAGCCGCGTCCAGCACCGGCACCGCCATGGAGACGGCGGTAAAATCGTTGATCACCTGCAACCGGGTCAGGCCCAGATTGGCCTGCATCTCGCTGATGGAAAACTCCCAGCTGTGGTTGGTCATGGCGACCCAGTCGCCGTTGATGGGGCAGGCGATGGCGATGCAGGCTTCGCCCACCTGCACCTTGTGCTCATCCAGATAGAGGCGAACCACGGCTTCCAGACTGGGATGAGCCAGCCCGGAATAGGTCTTGGCCTGGGAAATGGTGCCGGTTGCCAGCTCGCACAGGGCCAACCGGGCATTGGTGCCGCCTACGTCGCCGACCAGCGCATGGGTATGCTGCATAAAACAACTCCTTCGTTACTGGGGTCGGGGCGGCCGTTACCGTCCCGCAATTATTATTTGGTGCCAATTCTACCCGAGCCCCTCCCCTTGCGGCGCGTTTGATGGGTGCAACTGTGCGCCCGCTCACAGTGTTGTTGCTTTGCAACATTTGTAAGCGCTTTCACGGAATCACTGGAAGTTTGTAACCAAAACAACGAAATAATTAGACATGAGTCATACTTTGCAGGGCCGAGATTAGTTTCGATAAGAGCTTGTCTTGTATAGTCATCAAGTTGATTGGAAACCTGCTTAGCCATGAATTTAGTGCAAAGACACTGAAGCTAAATTACAAAAACGCCTGGTGGTGATGATGAATACCCTTGATAAAATTACTAATAATTTGGAAAGTTTCAGTAAATCAGAGCGTAAAGTCGCCGAGGTCATCCTGGCCTCTCCGCAGACGGCCATCCACTCCAGTATCGCCACCCTCGCCAAGATGGCTGACGTCAGCGAGCCGACCGTCAACCGTTTCTGCCGCCGTCTCGATACCAAAGGCTTTCCCGATTTCAAACTGCATCTGGCCCAGAGCCTGGCCAACGGCACGCCCTATGTGAACCGCCACGTGGAGGCGGAAGACGGGCCCGATACCTATACCGCCAAGATCTTCGAATCCACCATGGCCTGCCTCGATGCTGCCAAGAACAGCCTGGACATCTCCGCCATCAATCGCTGCGTCGATATCCTGACCCAGTCCAAGAAGATCAGCTTCTTTGGCCTTGGCGCCTCCTCCGCCGTCGCCCGCGATGCCCAGAACAAGTTCTTCCGCTTCAACATCCCGGTGGTGAGCTTCGATGACATCGTCATGATGCGCATGAGCTGCATCAACAGCAGCGAAGGGGACGTGGTGGTGCTCATCTCCCACACCGGCCGCACCAAGGCGCTGGTGGAGATTGCCGCATTGGCCCGCGAGAACGACGCCACCGTCATCGGCATGACCGCCAAGGACTCCCCGCTGGCGCGCGAGTGCAACCTGGTGCTCTCCATGGACGTGCCGGAAGACACCGACGTCTACATGCCGATGGCCTCGCGCATCGCCCAGCTCGCCCTGGTGGATGTGCTGGCAACCGGTTTCACCCTGCGCCGCGGCATGAAATTTCGCGAAAACCTGAAGAAAGTCAAAGAAGGTTTGCGCGAATCCCGCTTTGATACACCCCACTCTTCGTAAGCAGCGGGGGCCTCGGCCCCCGGCTGTCTCTGCCACCTTCCTTGGTGTAGTATTGTAATTTAGTAACAAAAGCCACCCAGATGGCTTGCAAGCGGGTGCAATGGGTCATGCGCTTGACGGGGCAGTATCTCAAGTCATATCAACTTCAAAACTGGAGTCTTTCATGCCAAGACGTACAAAGATTGTAACCACACTCGGTCCGGCCACCGATCGCGAAGGGATCCTCGAGGGGATCATCCGTGCCGGCGCCGACATGGTGCGGATGAACTTCTCCCACGGCACTGCTGAAGACCACATCCTGCGCGCCAACCAGGTGCGTGACATCGCCGCCAAGCTGGGTCGTCACGTCGCCATCATGGGCGACCTGCAGGGCCCCAAAATCCGCGTTTCCACCTTCAAGGACGGCAAGATCTATCTGGCCGTCGGCGACAAGTTCATCCTCGATGCCGCCCTCGGCAAGGGTGAAGGCTGTCAGGAGCAGGTCGGCATCGACTACAAGAGCCTGCCGGGCGATGTGATCGCCGGCGACATCCTGCTGCTGGACGACGGTCGCGTGCAGCTGAAGGTGGAGCAGGTCGAAGGCACCCGCATCCACACCACGGTCACCGTGGCCGGTCCGCTTTCCAACAACAAGGGTATCAACAAGAAGGGTGGTGGCCTCTCCGCCCCGGCCCTGACCGAAAAGGACAAGGAAGACATCAAGACCGCCGCCCGCATGAACGTGGACTACCTAGCCGTCTCCTTCCCCCGTTGCGGTGATGACCTGCGCTACGCCCGCGAGCTGGCCCGCGAAGCCGGCTCCAACGCCAAGATCGTGGCCAAGGTCGAGCGCGCCGAAACCGTCGCCACCGACGAGGCGATGGAAGACATCATCCTCGGCTCCGATGCCGTCATGGTGGCGCGTGGTGATCTGGGCGTCGAAATCGGCGATCCCGAGCTGGTCGGCGTGCAGAAAAAACTCATTCGCCACTCCCGTCGCCTGAACCGCGTCGTCATCACCGCTACCCAGATGATGGAGTCGATGATCAACGCGCCGCTGCCGACCCGTGCCGAAGTAATGGACGTGGCCAACGCCGTGCTGGACGGTACCGATGCGGTGATGCTCTCCGCCGAAACCGCCGCCGGTCAGTTTCCCATCGAAACCGTCACCTCCATGGCCAGCGTCTGCGTCGGTGCCGAGAAGCACCCGAGCCTGAACGTCTCCAACCACCGCATGAGCTACACCTTCACTTCGGTGGAAGAGGCCGTCGCCATGTCCACCATGTATGCAGCCAACCACCTGGAAGGGGTCAAGGCGATCGTGGCGCTGACCGAATCGGGCACCACCCCGCTGCTGATGTCCCGCATCAGCTCCGGCCTGCCGATCTTCGCCATGTCACCGCACAACAAGACCCTGGCCTGGACCAACCTCTACCGCGGCGTCACCCCTGTGCTGTTCGACGGCGACGAGACCAAACCGGTCTACGAGGTGTGCCGCGACGCGCTGGACGTGCTCAAGGCCAAGGGGCTGCTGCAAAGCGGCGACATGGTGTTGCTGACCCACGGCGACAAGATGGAAACCGTCGGCAGTACCAACACCTGCAAGGTGATGATGGTCGAGTAATCGCCCTTCACCGGCACCAAAAACGGCTCCCGCGGGAGCCGTTTTTTTATGGCGAAACCGCCGCCTCAGCCGCGAAACAGTTCGACCTTGTCGCCGTCCTGCAGGCTGCCGGCGCCGCGCACCACCACCCTGTCGCCCTGCTTGAGCGCCCCGCTCACCGCAACCTGCCGGCTGTCGCCGAACAGCACTGTCACCGGCACCCGGTTCACCGTCAGCTCCTCACCGCGCTGCTCCACCTGATAGACCACGCTCCCCTCGGTGTTGAGCACCAGGGCATCGCGCGGCAGCAGCATGGTCTGCTGCTCCGCCAGCGGCAACGCCACCCGCACCGGCGAGCCGATGATGAAGCGCCCCGCCTCGGGCTTGAGGCGCAGCTCGATGAGGCGCGACTTGGGGTCGGCGCTCGCCGCCCGCTGGTAATAGACACCGTGGCCGCTGAGCTGCTCCCCTTCCACCCGCAGCCGGGTCTGGGGCGCCAGCTGACCGGCCCAGACGATGGGGGCCTGCAGGCGGATGTCGGGCTGATCGGGATTGACCAGCTCCAGCGCCTGCTCACCGGCATCCACGTGCTCCCCCGGCTGAATGAAGTGGTTGTTCACCACCCCGTCGAACGGCGCGAAGATGTGGCTTCTGCGCAGCTGCTCCTCAATCTGGCGCACCTGCACCCGCGCCAGCCGCTCGGCCAGTTCAGCCTGCTCCACGTCATAACGCGCCTTGTCATACTGGCTCTGGGAGGTGCTCTTCTGACGGTGCAGCGTCGCCAGCCGGCCAAACTCGGCGCGGGCGAAGCGCACGTTGCTCTCCCACTTGGCCTGCTCGGCCTGAGCCTGCTCCAGCGAGAGCCGCAGCGCCGCACTGTCGAGGCGCAGCAGCTCATCCCCCTTGCTGACCCGGCTGCCGAACTCGGCGATCCACTCCACCCGGCCGCTCACCTCCGCGCTGAGCGCCGCCTGCTGGCGGCTCGCCACCGTGCCGCTGACCCAGATGCTGGCCGCCGCCTCCCCCCGGGTCACGTCCGCCAGGGTCACCATCTTGCCCTGCGCCAGCGCGGGGAACACGCTCCCCGCCAGCAGCGCCGCGCCCACTACCATCCTTGTAAAACCGTGTGTCATCGATGAGCTCCTTGCTCAGGCCCGCTGGCGCAGGGCGAGCGGTGGTTCGGCCCGCTCTCCCAGTCGCAGGAAGGCGGGCAACAGGATCAGGGTAAACAGGGTGCTGCAGCTCATGCCGCCAACGATGACGGTGGCCAGCCCCCGATAGATTTCACTGCCCTCGCTCGGGCTCAGCATCAACGGCAGCATGCCGAAGATGCTGGTGAGGCTGGTCATGGCGATGGGCCGCATCCGGCTTTGCAGGGCATCGGCCACCGCCAGCTGGCGGCTCATTCCCTCCCGCTCCGCGGTGCGGGTCTGATGCACCAGGAGAATGGCGTTGTTGACCACCAACCCCAGCAGAATCACGAAACCGATGATGGTCAGCAGATCCATCGGCAGCGGCACCAAGAGGCCGCTCAGGTGCAACGCCAGCACGCCGCCGACGGTGGCAAGTGGCAGGGTCAGCAGCACCAGCACGGCATCCTTGAGGGAGGCAAACACCCCCCACAACAGGATCAGCAGGATCATCACCGCAAACAGGAAGATGGCCCCCAGGTTGCCCAGCGCCTGCTGCAGGCTGTCGGCATTGCCGGAGACCCGCAGCTCGCCGCCAGCGGGCAGCAGTGGCCGGATGGCGGCAAAGCTTTTGCTCTGCAGGGTATCGAGTACCTGCTCCATGCTCATCCCCGCCGGGGGCGAGATCTGCAGGCTGATGCTGCGCCGGCCGTCGGCCCGAAAGATGCTGGCCGGCCCCATGTCGTGCTCCACCCGCAGCAGCTCGCCGAGCGGCACGATGCGCCCGGACGGGGTCGCCAGCGGCACCGCCTTGAGCTCGTCCGGGTTGGCCGAGGTCTGCCCCATCAGCATGATGTCGAGCCGCTCCTCCCCGTCGAAATACTCGCCGACCCGCAGCCCGTCGCCGAAGGTCTGGATGATGGCAGGCATGGGCGTACGATCCCAGCCCACCTCGGCGAGACGCCTGTCCTGCGGCACCAGCCGCAGCTCGGGGGCGGTGAAATCGAGATCCGGCTGCGGCCTCACCTGAGCGCCCGGCAGATCCTGCTTGACGATGGCCATGGCGGCCCGCGCCGCCTGGTAGAGCTCGGCCAGATCGCCTCCCTGCAGCAGCAGGGAGATGCCGTTCTCGCTGTCAAAGCCGCCGAACAGCGACCCCTGGCCGCCAAACACCTGGGTGTCGGGGATCCCCACCAGCAGCTGCTTCATCAACAGCTGCTCCAGCACCTTGATCTGATCCTCCTCTTTCGGCCGCACCCCGATCTGGGCGCCACCCGGGTAGCGCAGGATGTAGTAGTTCTTGAGGGCCGGCTCCTGATCCCCCTTCATGTAGGGGGCGAGACGGGCGATCAGGGTGTCGATCACCTCCTCGCGCTGGGCCTGCAGGTTGAAACCCGGGGTGAAATTCATCCAGACATCCACCGCATCGCGCTTCACGTCGGGCAGATAGTCCATCTTCGGCAACAGAGCCCAGGTGGCCAGCGCCGGCAGGCTCATCATCAGGGTGATGACGGTCCAGCGCTGGCGGGAGGTGCCGGTCCAACGGATCACCCGTCGGGTGGCGCCCTGCCACAGCCCCTCATAGGGATCGATCAGCCGCTCACGCCCCATCCAGCGCGCCGCCACCGCCGGCAGCACGGTCACCGCAACCAGCATGGAGACGGTCACCGCGCAGGCGATGGTGAGCGCCAGATCGGCAAACAGCTGTCCCTCCACGTCGTTGAGCAGCAGCACCGGCAGGAAGATAGCGACCGTGGTCAGGGTGGAAGCCACCAGGGCGGTCCACACCCGGCTGGTGCCTTCCAGCGCCGCCTCCGCCTTGCTGAGATCACCCCGCTCGTGGCGCCGGTAGATGCTCTCCAGCACCACGATGGCAGCATCGAGCACCATGCCCACCGCAAAGGCGATGCCCGCCAGCGAGATGACGTTGAGGGTCCGCCCCAACACCTTGAGCAGGCAGAATGTGAGCATGATGCTGATGGGAATGGCGATCGCGATCATCAGGGTCGCCTTGAGCTGGCGCAGAAAGACCCAGAGGATGGCGCAGGAGAGCAGCACGCCGAGCCCCAGGTTGGCGGTCACCATGCTCACCGCCCGGTTGATGTAGAGGGAGGCGTCAAATGACTGCTCCATGTGCAGGCCGACCGGCTCCAGCACCTCGCGGTTGAGCTCGCCCACCTTGAGCTTGATGGCCTCCAGCGCCGCCAGGGCGTTGGCACCGCTCTCCTTGAAGATCTGGGCCGCGATGGCGGTGTTGCCGTTCTGGATGCGCAGCACCGGGTTCTCCTCCCGGGCCAGCTGGATCTCCGCCACGTCCCGCAGATAGATAGGCAGGCCGTCGCGCCAGTCCACTACCTTGTCTCCCAGGGTCGCCACGTCGTAGCGGCCGGCAAAGCGCAGCTTGTACTCCCAGCGGCCGATGTCGAGGGTACCGGCGGAGACGTCCCAACCGGTGCTGGCCCGGCTGGCCAGTACCGGGATCTCCACCCCCAGCTCGGCGGCGCGGTAAGGGTCGAAACGGATCTGGATCTGGCGCTCATTGATCCCCTGAATATCGACGGTCGACACCCCGGGAATGCGCTCCAGCTCAGGTTTTATCCGCGCCTCGATCAGCGCCTGGTGATCGTCAATCTGCCCCTTGGCACCAGGCAGTTGCTGGATGAAAAAGAAGGTGAGGGTGTCGTTGCTGCTGTAGTTGTTGACGTAGGGGCCGCCAATCTTGTCCGGCAGGCCGGAGACCCGGTTCAGACGGGAGATGACGTCGAGCTGGGCCCGCTGCATGTCGGTGCCAAGGGCAAACTCCAGGTCGATTTCGGTAAAGCCGGGGAAGCTGTTGCTGGTGAGGTTCTTGAGCCCCTGCACCCCCTGCATCTCCTGCTCGATGGGGTCGGTTATCTCCGACTCCATCTCCTGGGGCGAGGCCGAGCGCCAGTCCACCGAGATGTTGAGGTGCGGGCGATCGATGTCGGGAAACAGCTGGATCGGCAGCCCCCGGATGCTGAGCAGGCCCAGCAGAAAAATCAGCACGATCGAGACCGCCACCCAGATGGGGCGTTCGATCGCCGTTTTGGCGAGATTCATTCACTCTTCCTGAGTTTGTTGTTGTCGGCCATTCCGCTGGCCTTGCTTCCTGCCCCAAGGGTGGGGGGCCATTGCATTAAACTGGAATTAATCGAGGTTGTAAATGCAGGGTTAACAAACAAAAAAACCGGCCATGACGGCCGGTTTCAGGTTCAGGAGGGAGCGCTCTCTCAGGCGGCGTGCACCACCGGATTTTGCTGGGATAACCCCTCCAGCTCGCCCGGGGCAAAGTTGTCCACCTGGATCGCCTCGTAGCGCAGGGCATCGGCGGCCAGCAGCTTGTCCGCCTCGTCCTTGCTCAGGATGGACTGAGACAGAGCAGCGGCCACCAGCTCCGGCAGCGCCAGTTTGCGGGGCAGTTTGCCCTCTTTCTGGGCCTGCACCAGTTTCTTCTCGTAGGGCTGCACCGAGACCATGGCCTGGAAGGCACGCTCCATCAGGCCGACCGGATCCGCCTCGTCCTTGCCTACGTAGCACAGCGCCGTCAGACGGTCGCGAAACTCGCCCGGCTTCATCATGGCCAGACAGATGGCGTGGCAACGATCGTCGGCCGGCATCTTGTAACCGACGCCGAACGGGAACACCACCCGCTTGAGCACTGCTCCCACCACCTTGTTCGGGAAGTTCTGGAAGAAGCCCTCGAACGCCTTGCCAATCAGGTAGAGGTTGCGCTCCACCGCGTACTGCACGAACGGCAGATCGGAGACCATGCGGCCCTGATCCTCGTAGTGCTTGAGGGTGGCGGAGGCCAGGTAGAGGTGGCTCAGCACGTCACCCAGACGGGCGGAGATCATCTCCTTGCGCTTGAGATCGCCACCCAGCATCAGCATGGAGACGTCGGCGCACAGGGCCAGCCCTTTACTCATGCGAGACAACTGCTTGTAGTAACGGGCGGTTTCACCGGCCACCGGCGCGCTGTTGAACTGGCCAAGGGTCAGCCCCTGGAACAGGGAACCGAAGAAATTGCCGGCGCCGAAGGCGATGTGCTTCATCAGCAGGGCGTCAAACTTCTCGAGACCGCGCTCCACGTCGGTATCGGCCGCCGCTTCCAGCTCGGCAAACACGTACGGGTGACAGCGGGTGGCGCCTTGCCCGAAGATCATCAGGTTGCGGGTCAGGATGTTGGCCCCTTCCACCGTGATGGCCACCGGAATACCCATGTAGGCGTAGCCGGTGTAGTTTTTCGGGCCCAGCTGGATGGCGCGGCCGGCGTGGATATCCATGGAATCATCCATGATCTGGCGCGCCATCTCGGTCATGTGGTACTTGGAGATCGCGGTGACGATGGCCGGAGCCTGACCCAAGTCCAGGGAACCTGCGGTCATGCGACGGGCCCCTTCCAGCTGATAGGTGAGGCCGCCGATACGGGCCAGCGCTTCCTGCACCCCTTCAAACTTGCCGATGGACATGCCGAACTGCTTGCGCACATAGGAATAGGCGCCCACGGTGCGGCTCGCCATGTGACCGCAAGCGGTGCCCAGAGCAGGCAGCGAGATGCCGCGACCGGCGGAGAGGCACTCCACCAGCATGCGCCAGCCGCGACCGGCGTAATCCGGGCCACCGATGATCCAGTCGAGCGGAATGAACACATCCTTGCCGAAAGTCGGGCCGTTCAGGAACGCCAGACCCATGGGGTAGTGGCGATCGCCAACACGCACGCCCGGGTGGCTGGTGGGGATGAGGGCGCAGGTGATGCCCAGCTCTTCCTTGTCACCCAGCAGTTTTTCCGGGTCATAGAGTTTGAACGCCAAGCCCAGCACGGTGGCACGGGGCGCCAGGGTGATGTAACGCTTGTTCCAGTTGAGGCGAATACCCAGCACCTCTTCACCCTTGTGCATCCCCTTGCAGACGATCCCCTTGTCAGGAATGGCGCCCGCATCGGAGCCCGCTTCCGGCCCGGTCAGGGCGAAGCAGGGTACTTCCTTGCCGTTGGCCAGCCCCGGCAGCCAGAAGTCCTTCTGGGCCTGGGTGCCGTAGTGCATCAGCAGCTCGCCCGGGCCAAGGGAGTTCGGCACCATGACGGTGACCGCCACGCTCAGGCTCTTGGTGGCAATACGAGTAACGATGGTGGAGTTGGCAATCGCCGAAAATTCGCGGCCGCCGTAGGATTTCGGGATGATCAGGGAGAAGAAGCCTTCCTTCTTCAGATAGTCCCACACCGGCTCCGGCAGGTCTTTGGTTTCGTTGACGATCTTGAAGTCGTCAACCATGGCGAGCAGGGTTTCGACCTGGTTGTCGATAAAGGCCTGCTCCTCTGCGGTCAGCGTCGCCTTGCCGTAGCCGTGCAGTTTTTTCCAGTCGGGGTTGCCGCGAAACAGCTCCCCATCCCACCAGACGGAGCCGGCTTCCATGGCCTCCCGCTCGGTGGCAGACAAGGGCGGCAGTATCTTTTTGAAGATGCCGAACACCGGGCGGGTGACCACCTTTTTACGGATGGAGGGCACGCCGAGCACGACGGCTATCGCCAGCACCAGCAGGATAAGCAATGTGATCATACCGAAGTTCCTTCTATTTCACTGTTTCCGTTGATTTATTGTTGGTTGTTACACGGCCAGGGAGAGCCTGGTCGACTCCACTGGTGCCCCGACTCCGGACGCCAGATAAGGAATGACGTTGCGTACCAGCCCCTCCACATCGAGCTGCTGGCCGAAATCTGCCTGGGCGATGTCGCGCAGCGCATCGGCCGAGGCCATGGTGAACACGACGGTGCCCAGGGTGAAGTGCAGCCGCCAGAACAGATCCGCCGGCGACAAGGCCGGGTTGGCCTTGGAGATGGCCTGGGTGATCCGCTGCAAAATGGGGCCGTAGTGGGCGGTGATGAAGCGGCGCAGGTGACCCTGGCTGTCGATGTAGCCGCGTCCCAGCAGCTGCATGAAGATGGCCGGGCCGTTGGTGCGCACCGCCACCAGCTTCATCAGCGGGTCGACGAAGCTCTCGAACACCTGCAGCAGGGTGAGCTGCTCCTGCGCCATCAGGGTATGGAGGCGTGCATCCAGCTCGGGCATGAACAGGCTCAGATAGCGATCGAGCACCGCCTGGATCAGCTCCTTCTTGGAGCCGAAGTGGTAGTTCACCGACGCCAGGTTGACATCGGCCTCGCTGGTGATCAGACGCAAAGAGGTATCGGCGAACCCCCGTTCGGCAAACAACACCTCAGCGGCATCGAGAATGCGGTTTTTGGTATCGATTTTACTCACAGGACACCTCACTTAAACGAATGTTTAAAAAGTACGTTTCACAACCTTTTGTGTCAAGAGAATGTGAACAGGTGTTAGTGAAATGTTTTTGTTGAAAATGGGGAACAAGGCGGGAACTTCACGGACGAATCGGACTCTATATCTATGCCACTGCAATTAAACATTAAGTCTCGCCCAACCTGCTTCATGCTAGTTGGGCATTTTTTTGCCCGGTAACCTCGCAGCGTGCTGGCAAACAGGCAAAAAAACCGTCGCAGGGCGCGACGGCGGGGAAATTAGGTTGCACCATCCTGATCCAACCCATCGATGCGAGTTCAGGCTTTCATCGATGACGCCATCATGACCGCCAAGCGTGTTCAAACTTTGTCAGCCAGACCCCAATTTGTGACAAAGTATGACAAGCCACGACATGGTCTCGACCCGCCGCCTTTGCTATGCTGGCGCCTCACGCCAGAGGGGAAGATAAGATGAAGTACACGGTCGATACCCACACCCACACCGTCGCCAGCACCCACGCCTACAGCACCATTCACGACTACCTGCCCATCGCCAAGGCAAAGGGGATCAAGCTGTTCGCTACCACGGATCATGGCCCCGACATGGCCGATGCCCCCCACTTCTGGCACTTCGTCAATCTGCACGTGTTGCCACGGGTAGTCGACGGGGTCGGCATCCTGCGCGGTATCGAAGCCAACATCAAGAACATCGACGGTGAAATAGACTTCCCTGAGCGCTACGAGTCGCGGCTCGACATGATCATGGCGGGCTTTCACGAGCCGGTGTTTCCCCCCTGCGACCAGGCCACCCACACCCAGGCCATGATCAACGCCATCAGGAGCGGCCGGGTCGACATGATAAGCCACCCCGGCAATCCCGCCTTCCCCATCGATATCCAGGCCGTGGTCAAGGCAGCGGCAGAGTATCGGGTGGCGCTGGAGCTCAACAACTCCTCCTTCAGCCACTCCCGCCCGGGCAGTGAAAACAACTGCCGCGCCATCGTCGAGGCAGCGCGGGATATGGGTGCCTACCTCACCTTCGGCTCCGACTCCCACGTGGCATTCAGCCTCGGGGATTTCGAGCACTGCCACCGACTGGTCACCGAAGCCGGCTTCCCGGCAGAGCGGATCCTGGCGCGCTCCCCCCGTGCGCTGCTCGATTTTCTCGAAAGCCGCGGCCGGGCCCATATTCCGGAGTTCGCCGACCTCTGACATTGACCGTAACTCCATGAGCCCACTCATAAAACTGAGCACAGCTCATTGACTTGCCCCGCTGTTTTCGGGAATCTAGTGGCACGCCGGTATAGCTCAGTTGGTAGAGCAGCGCATTCGTAATGCGAAGGTCGGGGGTTCAACTCCTCTTACCGGCACCAATCACGCAAACAACAACGCCGCATAAGATATGCGGCGTTGTTGTTTATAGGATGTCTGGGCTCTACTGCATTGGGCTGGCAGGCTTGAACCGGCTCACGCCTGCAAACCTCCCAGTTCATAGCAGCAACAGATTCTCCTGCTGGCGGGAGGCTGTCACCAGCACCGGAATGGACTTGGAGGTGGGGGTAAACGAACCGGCGCCGATACTGTCGATGGGCACCAGCGGGTTGGTCTCCGGATAGTAGGCCGCGATGTTGCCACGCGGGATCTCGTAGATCACCACCACAAAACCGGTCACGCTACGCTCGCGTCCATCGTTGCAGATGGCCGCCATGTCGACCCGATCCCCTTCGGCAAAGCCAAGCTGGCGAGCATCCGCCTCGTTCATGAACACCACGTTGCGCTGGCCCTTGATGCCGCGATAACGGTCATCCATGCCGTAGATAGTAGTATTGTACTGATCGTGAGAGCGCAGGCTCTGCAGCAGCAATACCGGCTGATCCACCATCTGCTCGGCATGGCGGGTACACTCCGGCAGCACAGAGTGCGGCAGGGTGCTGGCACGAAACTCGGCGCTGCCGCTGGCAGTATTCCAGGTCAGCAGCGCCGCGGAGTTATCGAGATGAAAACCGCACGGCTGCTGGATACGGGCATTGAAATCGGCAAAGCCGGCGATGGTCTGCTCGATAAGATCGCGAATACGAGCATAGTCATCGCGCAGAGCCAGCCAGTCGACCCGCTCGCTGCCCACGGTGGCATGAGCCATCCGCGCCACTATGTCGGTCTCGGAGAGGCAGAGCGGCGACACCGGCTCGGCTGCGCCGGTCGAGGCGTGCACCATGCTGAAGGTGTCCTCCACCGTGATCTTCTGGTTACCGCTGCGCTGGATATCGAGCTCGGTACGACCAAGGCAGGGCAGGATCAGCGCCGCCTTGCCCACCTGCAGATGGCTGCGGTTGAGCTTGGTGCTGATCTGCACGTTGAGCTCGGCCTTTTTCATCGCCCCGTAGGTGAAGTCGGTATCGGGCGCCGCTGCCGCCAGGTTGCCACCCAGGCAGATGAGCACCTTGCTCTTGCCCTCGTGCAACGCCTTGAGCGCCTCGTAGACATTGTGGCCACGGGCCCGCGGCAGGCTCAGCTGCAGGTGACGCTCGAGCCGGTCGATAAAGGCGGCGGTGGGCTTTTCGTTGATCCCCATGGTGCGGTTGCCCTGCACGTTGCTGTGGCCCCGTACCGGACAGAGTCCCGCTCCCGGCTTGCCAATCTGGCCGCGCATCAGGTGCAGGTTGACGATTTCACGGATGGTATCGACCGAGTGCAGATGCTGGGTCACCCCCATGGCCCAGCAGCTGATGATGCGCTGGCTGGCGGCAAAGACCCGGGCCGCCTGCACGATGTCGGCGCGGGTCAGGCCGGATTGCTGCTCAATCGCCGCCCAATCGGTGGCACGCACCTGAGCCTCGTAGTCGGCAAAGTGGTGGGTGTGGCGGGCGATGAAATCGCGATCCACCGCCTCAGGCGCCTCTTCCAGTATGTACTTGGCCATGCCGCGGATGGCGGCCATGTCGCCACCCAGTTTCGGCGTCAGGTACTGGTGGCTGATGGTGGTGGCAGCCGGGGTCAGCAGTTCAAGCGGGCTCTGCGGGCTGGCGAAGCGCTCCAGCGCCACCTCTTTCAAGTTGTTGAAGCTGACGATCTTGCAGCCGCCACGTGCCGCCTGGCGCAGGGCATTCATCATGCGCGGGTGGTTGGTACCCGGATTCTGGCCATAGACGAACACCGCATCCGCCTGATCGAAATCATCCAGCACCACAGTCCCCTTGCCGATACCGACCGACTGGATCAGCGCTACCCCGCTCGCCTCGTGGCACATGTTGGAGCAGTCGGGGAAGTTGTTGGTACCAAACAGGCGGCCAAACAGCTGATAGAGGTAGGAAGCTTCGTTGCTGGCACGCCCCGAGGTGTAGAACTCCACCTCGTCCGGGTTATTCAGCCCCTTGAGGGTGTCGGCGATCAGGGTGAAGGCGTCGTCCCAGCTTGTTGGCTCATAGTGATCGGTCGCCGGGTTGTAGCGCATCGGCTCGGTCAGCCGCCCCTGATACTCGAGCCAGTAGTCACTCTGGGTGGCCAGCTGACGCACCGAGTGGGCGGCGAAAAACTCGGCCCCTACCGTCTTGCCAGTAGACTCCCAGGCCACCGCCTTGGCGCCGTTCTCACAGAACTGGAAGGTGCCGTGGTCGTTGTCACCCCAGGCACAGCCCGGGCAGTCGAAACCGTCGGTCTGGTTGACCCGCAGCAGGTTCTTGATGTTCTGACGGGTCTTCTGGCTGCGCAGCACCTGTTTCATGGTGGATTGCAGGGACGAAAAACCGCCGGCTTTGGCGGGCTTTTCAATATGACTCATGGCACTCTCCGATGGGATCCGCCGGGCGATAGCTCGAATAGCTGACCGGGGCATCAAACTTGGGAATATGAACGACGTTGAGGTTGTATTTGAGGGCCAGCCTGACCGCCAGCTGGCTGGGCGATGCCAGGCAGATGAGATGACGGGCACCAAAGCGGACGGCTTTTTGCACCAGCTCGCTACCGCAACGGCTGGTCACCACCAGGGTGTCGCACGCACTGTGCTGACGCAGCAGCAGGCCGATCAGCTTGTCGAGGGCATTGTGGCGCCCGATATCTTCCCGGCAATGCAGGATCCGGCCCTCGGCATCCAGCGCCAGCGCCGCATGCAGGGCGCCATGCTGCTGACCCTTGAGCTGCCACTGGGCGATCTGCGGGCGCAGCCCCGCCAGCAAGGCCCCATCCAGCGGCGGCGTCAGCGGCAACACCGGCAGTGCGGGCAGCGCCTGCTCCACCGCCGCCACGCCGCAGATGCCGCAACCGGTCGCCCCGGTCAGCCGGCGTTTGTGCTGGGCCAGAGCAGCCAGGGAACGGTTGGCGATGGTCACATCCAGCACAATACCCTGTTCGGCTGGCGCAACCTGGATGTCGTGGACCTCGTGGTTGTGCCGGATGATCCCCTCGCCAAACAGAAAGCCGACGGCAAAGTCGTCGAGATCGTCCGGGGTCGCCATCATCACCGCATGGTTGATGCCATTGATGTTGATGGCGACGGCCACCTCCTCCACCAGATGATCCAGTGAAGGCGAGGCAGGCAAATTGACGGGGATGTCGACAGGCGTGTAGGCAGGCATGCAGGTTGGCCTAAAAATGCAAACTGCATTCAAGTTTAGAGAGGCGGCAGACGCAAAACCAATGAAATAAATCTATATGGCAATAGAGTTGTTCTATTGACGGCGTTTTTTCAATTGATTAATTTTTAGGTTCATCCTCACCTCCCCAATGATCATGAACATCAAGCAGCTGCACTATTTCCACGAACTGGCCAAACACCAGCATTTTGCCAGAGCGGCCAAGGCCTGCCACATCACCCAGCCGACCCTCTCAGCCAGCATCACGGCACTGGAGAAGAACCTCGGCACCGATCTGGTGGTGCGTACCAGCCAGTTCGTCGCCCTCACCGAAGCGGGCGAGCTGGTGCGCCAGTATGCCGAACGAATGCTGCTGGAACAGGAGGCGCTCAAGCAGGAGCTGGCGCTATTTCATGGCGAGCTCTCCGGCACCCTGCGCATCGGCATAGTGCCCCAGTCCAATGTCGACATCATGCCGCTCATCGCCCGCTGCAAGCAGCGCTACCCCGATATCGTCATTCGTCTCTCGGTGCTCAGCAACGAAGCCCTGCTGTCACAGCTGGAGCTGCACCAGTGCGATATCGGGCTGGGGTTTGACGAGCCGCTCACCGGCGCCGCCAAACAGACTTTTCACCTCTATCCCCAGGGCAACAACCAGATGGCGGTGCTGATGAACCTCGACGAGGCGGATCAGCGCCTCCCCGGCGACGAGCTGACCCTGACCGCACTGCAGCAGCAGCCGCTGGTACTGCCCAGCCGCACCATGCAGTTTCGCAAGTACCTGGACCGCGCCGCCGAGCGGGCCGGCGTCCGGCTTGACGTGGTGCTGGAAACCGACTCCCTGTTTCACCTGGTGAGCGCCGTGCGCCACCGGCTGGGCTGGGCCATCGTCAGTGCCGGCCTCGCCCGCTCCGCCAGCAAGCTCTCGGATCTGGTCTGCCTGCCGCTGGCACCGCAACGCGACATCGGCCACACCGCCTTCATCACCCGCCAGCACAGCATCACCCCCGCCATGCGCGCCTTCCTCGAACTGGTGCAAGAGGCAGACGCCCCCCTTGAAAAATAAGGTGACGCCAACAAACACTCTGCTTTTTTATATTTCTGCCACGACCAAAGGTGGCAGAAATATATACCTTCCCACTAAAAAAACCGCGCCGTGGTTAAAGAGAAGAGATAAACCCTCAGAAAAATGATTGCTGCAATGAGGTAAATAAATGACAACTTAACCCCTATTCCGACTCCTTAAAATAGTTATTTATTATTAATAACGACTTTAAGCAGGAGATAAACAAGTCGTGATTAATTGACAAGTAAAGTTCTCAAACAAATCCAGCCAAAATATTTAAAGCGACTCTTTCATCTTTATTTCAAGGTTATTTGTGAAGCACCACACAATAACGACTTTTCCTCCCGCCCCCCATTTCCTCATATTGATGGCGATCAAGAATGATCATACCGTCTGGTCGGTATGATTGGGCCATGAACATTGAAACCCAACATAGAAAAAAAGACCCTGTACGTCTTTATCGACAACTGCTGGAGTCGGCCGCCACCATCGCCGGCCGGGATGGTATCGCCGCCCTGTCGTTGAACGCCGTTGCCTTTGAGGCCGGGGTAAGCAAGGGGGGCTTGCTGCACCACTTCCCCAACAAGCAGGCACTGATCTTTGCCCTGTTTGCGCGTCTGCTGGCCATCATGGAAGAGGCCATCTCAGCACTGATGGCGGCAGACAAGACCGCCTACGGCCGCTTTACCCGTGCTTACCTGCACTATCTTTCTGCCCCAGAATTGACGGACACCCAGGAGAGCCGCCAGCTGATGGTGCTCTCGCTGGCCATGCCGGATGAGCCGGTACTGCGACAATGCTGGCGTGACTGGATGCTGGCGCATCTGGCGCAAGGGGATGAGCTGGATAATGGCCATACCGGCACCCTGGTGCGTTATGCCGCAGACGGCATCTGGCTATCGGAATTGACCGAAGGGCGCACCATGAGCACCGAGCACCGTCAGGCGCTGGTCAAGACCCTGCATAATATGACGCTCCCCACGTGAAGCGGATGGATTGAGGCCGAGATGCGCTACCACATCAATGCCCGCTTCATTTATGACGCGACCGATGGTTCCCTGACTCAGCGGGAAAGCGTTGAGCCGGACAGCCAATTATCCATCACCGCCAATGCGCTGTTTTATTTTTTCTTGCGAAATACCGGGATAGTCAGCCGCGAGGAAGTGCTTAAAAAAGTCTGGGACGATAACGGATTAACCTCATCGAACAGCAACCTCAACCAATACCTGAGCATATTGCGCAAGGCTTTTCGCCACTACGATATCGACAATATCATCGTCACGGTGTCACGCGGTTATTTGCAGCTCAATCCCGAGGTCATCATCGAGCCTATTGAGCATGCGCCTGCACCGGCCATTGAAATAGTGCCTTCGCCCTCCACGCTGGCCGCCGCCGAGCCGGCATTCGAGCCTGCCGAATGGCCACTTCCCCTCACCTCCCATTCACGCGGCATCTGCTGGTACATCGCAGGGGGCTGCATGCTCGCGTTTGCCCTCATGCTGCTGGCATTTGGTCTCTTGAATGGCCGTGAGCCGCGCCCCGTCACCCTGAGCGGGATCCCCAACAGCCAGTGCGAATTGCTGGCCAGCGACGAGATGCTGCGCTCGGTCAGCGCCACGACCTACGGTGAGCATTTCGAACAGGTGCGCCAGCGTTTGAACGTCAGCTGCAAACCGGGCGAGCGTTTTTTGTTTTTCTACGGGGACAGACTGGAAACCAACGGCCTGGGCCGGGTATTTCTGGCCCACTGCGCCATGCACGAAGACAACCCGTTCAGCTACTGCGACAACTATTTCTACTACTCCTGGAAGCCGTGATGATACTTGCGCCGCGTCCCTTCTTTCTCTTCTCCTGCACCCTGTTTCTCGCCGCGGCACTCTATGCCTGTTATCAGCTGCCGACCGAAAATGATGGCATCATGAGCTGCGCCACCAAAGGCATCATGCGCTTTGAGGACATGAACAAAGAGAACGTCAACGGCAACATCCACTTCAATTTCGGCCGCCAGGGGAAAGGCTCCATGGTGGTTGAAGGCTATACCGATTCGGCCGCAGGCTGGCTCTACCTCCAGCGCTACGTCACGTTTACCTACAGCAGCAACCGGGTCTCCACCACCGAGCGTCAGTACCGCATCAACAAATGGGAAGCGAGCGCCTCCTCCATCGATCAGTCGCCGGACGTGATCTTCGACTACTTCATGCGCGAGATGTCCGACAGTCACGATGGGCTGTTTCTGAGTGCCCAGCGGCTCAATCAGCAGGCCATACTGCTGAGCTCCATCAACTCGCCGCTCTGGATCTGCACCCTCAAATCCGGCAGCAAACTGAACTAGTTCCGGCAATACGGCGGCAGTCCCGACCCAAGCGTCGACGACGCGCACATATCGCCCTGCCCCACAAGCTGACCCGCGCAAGCCCCTATGACGCCACCCCAATGTGACCTGTCCGCCTGTTTGCCCTGAAGGCAGTGCCGTGGTGACTGCCGGCCATCCCTTCCCCCGACTACACATCCGTGCCGACAAGACGCCCCTTGCGCATCACCAGGCAGGACCGGTTCCCGCTACTTTTCCAGCCCGTCCCATCCCCCCTCACGCCGGCATCCACATGACTCGCGCCCGCTCTCAATGCAACCTCCCCCGTCTGGCCCGCCGTCACTACCTTTATCTCTCCTTCCCGTCACACCCGGCTCACTTTTTACATTTAGCGTCGCCAGCAAAACATGAGCTCCGCCACAGTTAGCTGCCGGCCAAATTACCTCTCGACCCCCATTACCCAACAACTCATTAACATCGACCGACGATCTTTTCCCGGGCCTGAATTCGGCCTTATGCAAGGCATAAAATAGCCTCGTGGCCGCAGCATGAATAGATAAATACGGCTTATAAAAACAGTAAATTCAGAATAACAAACTAAATATCTCAATTTTACAGATTCAAATTCCACAAATACTGCCAATACCTATAGTGGCGATTGAACGCCGCAACCGTGGCTCAACGCCGTGACACGGACGGAGTTCCTTAACCACACCACACATATCTGTTCTGAGGAGATCACCATGGGTGATGCATTGGGGCTTATCGAAACCAAAGGTCTGGTGGCTTGCATTGAAGCCGCGGATGCCATGTGCAAATCCGCCAACGTGGAGCTGATCAGCTATGAAAACATCGGCTCCGGCCTGGTCACCGTCATGGTGAAGGGGGATGTCGGCGCGGTGAAAGCGGCGGTGGATTCCGGCGTGGAGTCGGCACAGCGCATCGGTGAAGTGGTGACCTCGCTGGTCATCGCCCGTCCGCACAACGACATCAACAAAATCGTCATTAAACACAAGGCTTGAGGCCGGGAGATCGCAAATGGGTGATGCATTGGGTTTGATTGAAACCAAAGGCCTGGTGGCCTGCATTGAAGCGGCGGATGCCATGTGCAAAGCCGCCAACGTCGAGCTGATCGGCTATGAGAACGTCGGCTCTGGCCTGGTCACCGCCATGGTGAAAGGCGACGTAGGGGCCGTGAAAGCCGCGGTGGACTCCGGCGTGGAATCCGCACAGCGCATCGGTGAAGTGGTGACCTCGCTGGTCATCGCCCGTCCGCACAACGACATCAGCAAGATTGTCGCCCACTACAAAATTGCCGAATAACGGGAGAGAACATGATGAAAGAAGCGCTTGGTCTGATTGAGACCAAAGGCCTGGTGGCCTGCATCGAAGCGGCAGATGCCATGTGCAAGGCCGCCAACGTCGAGCTGATCGGCTATGAGAACGTCGGCTCTGGCCTGGTCACCGCCATGGTGAAAGGCGACGTCGGCGCGGTTAATGCGGCGGTGGATTCCGGTGTGGAAGCGGCGAAACGCATTGGCGAAGTGGTCACCTCTCGCGTCATCGCACGCCCACACAACGACATCGAAAAAATCGCGGCGCAGCACAAGGCATGACCTGAGAGGGCACGCCCCGCCCGCACTTTTTTAGTCTGATGAAGGATAGATTCATGATTGAACTCGATACCGATTTGCTCTCCCGCCAAAACGCGAGAGAACTGGTGCGCAACGCCAAACAGGCGCAGGTGATTATGGCCACCTTTTCGCAGCAGAAAATCGACGCCATCGTGAAGAACGTGGCCGAAGAAGCCGCGCGCCATGCCGAAACGCTGGCGAAAATGGCCGCAGAAGAGACCGGTTTTGGCAACTGGCAAGACAAGGTGCTGAAAAACCGGTTCGCTTCGCTGCACGTTTACGATGCCATCAAAGAGATGAAGACCGTCGGGATCATTCATGACGATCAGGTGAAAAAAGTGATGGACGTGGGCGTGCCGCTGGGCGTGATCTGCGCGCTGGTGCCCTCCACCAACCCGACCTCCACCATCTTTTACAAAACCCTGATCGCCCTCAAGGCCGGCAATGCCATCATCTTCTCGCCGCACCCGGGCGCACGCCAGTGCAGCTGGAAAGCCATCGAGATCGTCAAGCGCGCCGCCGAAGCCGCCGGTGCCCCGGCGGGCATCGTGGATGGCGTCACCCAGCTGACCCTGGAGGCCACCTCCGAGCTGATGCACAGCAAGGACGTGTCGCTGATCCTGGCAACCGGTGGCGAAGGCATGGTGCGCGCGGCCTATGCCTCCGGCACCCCGACCATCAGTGGCGGCCCGGGCAACGGCCCGGCCTTTATCGAGCGCAGCGCCGACATTCACCAGGCGGTGAAGGACATCATCACCAGCAAGACCTTCGACAACGGCGTGATCTGCGCCTCCGAACAGTCGATCATCGTCGAACGCTGCATCTACGACGAGGTTCATCGCGAGCTGGCGGCCCAGGGCGCCTACTTCATGAACGAAGACGAAGCCGCCAAGATGGCTGCCCTGCTGCTACGCCCGAACGGCACCATCAACCCGAAAGTGGTGGGCAAGACGGCGCTCCATCTCAGCCAGCTGGCCGGTTTCAGCGTCCCCCCCAGCACCCGCGTGCTGGTGGCCGAACAGACCACCGTCTCCCACAGCAACCCCTACTCCCGTGAAAAGCTCTGCCCGGTGCTCGGCCTCTACGTGGAAGAGGAGTGGCGCGCCGCCTGTCATCGGGTGGTCGAGCTGCTGACCAACGAAGGGCTGGGCCACACCCTGGTGATCCATACCCGCAATCAGGATGTGATCCGCCAGTTCAGCCTGGAAAAACCGGTCAACCGGATCCTGATCAACACCCCGGCCGCCCTCGGCGGCATCGGGGCCACCACCAACCTCACGCCGGCACTGACCCTCGGCTGCGGCGCCGTCGGCGGCGGCTCCAGCTCCGACAACGTCGGCCCGATGAACCTGCTCAATATCCGCAAAGTGGGTTATGGCGTGCGCACCATCGAAGAGCTGCGCGCCCCCATCCAGCCGGTTGCAGTGCAGCCCGCCAGCGCCGCCCCGGCCGCGCCCCAGCCCTGCAGCATCCTCGACGATGCCCGCTTCAGTGCCCCGGCGCCGGCCTGCCACAGCGCCGACGACCGCTTTGCCGGCGCCAGCGCCGAGGTCGGCGGCGAGATCAGCGAGCAGAACGTGGAGCGGGTCATCCGTCAGGTGCTTGAGCGCCTTGGCAAGTAACCCATTGAGATAAGGCGATAAGAACCATGATTCTCGCAAAGGTAACCGGACATGTGGTCGCCACCCAGAAGTGCGATGAGCTGCGTGGCAGCAACCTGCTGCTGATCACCCAGCTGGACGATCAGCAGCAACCGATGAAGGACCGCTCCTGGGTCGCCGTCGACAGCGTCGGCGCAGGCATGCACGACGTCGTACTGGCCGAGGAGTACCTCGCGCTCAACAGAGACCGCTACAAGGCCATGTCGGTGGTCGCCATTGTCGAGAAGGTGTTTCGGGACGCTTGAGGAGTGAATGACCCAATGAGTGAATTTTTGCTGAAACCCCGGATCCGCTTCGGTCAGGACGCCCTGTCCGCCCTGGCCGAAGTGCCCGCCCGCCAGGCACTGCTGGTCACCGACCAGATGATGGTGAAAGTTGGCCTGGCCGAGCGGGTGACGCAGATCCTGCGCCAGCGCGGCATCCCGTTCCAGTGCTGGGACGATGTAGTGGCCGATCCGGACATCACCACGGTCGTGCGCGGCATGAAGCTCATGGACAGCTGCTATCCGGATCTGGTGATCGCGCTCGGCGGCGGTTCGGTGATTGATGCAGCCAAAGCGGTCATGTTCGCCCTGGCGCAAACCCGCCCGAACCTGGGGCGCGAGCGCCCCTGTTTCGTGGCCATCCCGACCACCAGCGGCACCGGTTCGGAAGTGACCAGCTTCTCGGTGGTCAAGGCCCGCAGCGAGAAGCTGGTGCTGGTCGACCCGTCATTGCTGCCAGATATCGCCATTCTCGATCCGTCGCTGGTGGCATCGGTACCGCCCGCCATCACCGCCGACACCGGGATGGATGTGCTGTGCCATGCGCTGGAGGCCTATGTCTCCCGGGCGGCCAGCGACTTTTCCGACGCATTGGCGGAGAAGGTGGTGCAGCAGGTCTTTCGCTACCTGCCCGCCTGCTGGCGCGACGGTCACGATCTGCTGGCGCGGGAGAAGATGCACAACGCCTCCTGCATGGCGGGCATGGCCTTCACCAACGCCTCGCTCGGCATCACCCACAGCCTGGCCCATGCCCTCGGCGGCGTGTTCCGCGTCCCGCACGGGCGTGCCAACGCGCTCCTGATGGCGCAGGTGGTGGCATGGAACGCCGACCACGACGGGCAGTGCTATACCCAAGCCGCCCACAAGTATGCCCGCCTGGCCCACCTGCTGGACCTGCCTGCCCAGACGCCGCGCGAGGGGGTCAACAGCCTGCTGGTGGCCATCCAGGCGCTCAAAGAGGAGATGAAGATGCCGGCCGGCATTGGCGATACCGGCCTCCTCGCTGCCGATTTCGACCAGCGGCTGGCGGAGATGGTCAGCCAGGCGCTGCGCGACAACTGCACCCCGACCAACCCGCGCGCACCGGATGCCCGGGCATTGACCGAACTCTATCGCAAGGCATGGTGCGGCACTCTCGCCGCCGGCCACTAAGAACAAGAACTGGAGAACCTACCTCATGGCACACTACAGCTTAACGCCGCGCGTCAACGTGCTGGCTGAACGTTTACTGGCGCACACCAGCACCCTGTGCACTGAACACGCCACGATTCTGAGCGGGCTGGATGGCGACATCGCGGGCATTCCCGCCGCCGTCAAACCGGCACGCCGCTTTTACGAGCTGATGCGCCAGCTGCCGCTGACCATCAGTGCCGACGAGTTGATTGTCGGCAACCAGACCCGCACCCCGCACGGCGCCATTTTCCACGATGACAGTGCCGGGCAGCGCCCATCCACCTTCCAGTTCCTGAATCTGAACAGCGCCATCGACTCCCCCGACTACAAGCTGGTGGTGGAGAAGGGCGTGCTGGCCATCAGGCAGCAGCTGGAAGAGAAAACCCGCGCGCTGGGCAGCGCCGTCAGCCGCAGCGGCATGGACGAGGTCAACGGCTGTCGCGCCGCCATCCACGCCTGCGATGCCCTGATGGCGCTGGCGCAAAACCTGGCCAACAGCGCCGAAACCCTGGCCGCCGCCGAAACCAACCCGTTCCGCCAGGCCGAGCTGCGCGACAGCGCCGCCATCTTGCACCATGTACCGGCCCATCCGGCGCGCAACTTCAAAGAGGCCTGCCAGTCGTTCTACCTGTTCCAGCTGGCGCTTCAACTCGACAACGGCAGCTATGCGGTCAACCCGGAAGGGGCCGACAAGGCGCTGCTGCCCTACTTCCAGCGCGACATCGCCAACGGCGCGCTGACCGAGCAGCAGGCGTACGAGATCGTCGAGTGCCTGTGGTTCAAGCTGGCAGAGCTGAGCGAAGTGCGCGCCACCTGCGCCATCGATGGCTACCCCATGTTTGATGCCCTGCTGCACGGCGCCAGCCTGGAGCAGGCGAGCATCAACCCGCTCTCCGAGATGTTCCTCTGCGCCCAGCAAAACCTGAGCGCCCTCAAGCTGCCGGTTCGCCTCTTTCGCGCGGTGCAGCACGTCTCCGCCGTCCCGTTTGCCGCCTGTGCCGATACGCCGGTGATGGAGGGGCTGACGCCGCGCCTGCAGCGCCTGCGCAACCACTATCTGACCGTGCGCCCCAGCGTCTCCATCTACCGGGCACTGGCCTTTACCGAGGTCGTCAAGGCCAACCCAGGCATGCCGACCATCTTGCTGCGGGCCAAAGCGTTCCGCCACGCCTGCGAAACCGCCCCCATCCTTATCCAGGACGACGAGCTGATCGTCGGCCACCCATGCGGCAAGCCGCGTGCCGGCGCCTTCTCGCCAGACATTGCCTGGCGCTGGGTACGCGACGAGCTCGATACCATGAGCACCCGCCCACAAGATCCCTTTGAAATCAGCGAAGCGGACAAGAAAACCATCCGCGAAGAGATAGTGCCGTTCTGGGAAGGTCGCTCGCTGGACGAGATTTGCGAAGCGCAGTACCGGGAAGCCGGCGTCTGGGCTTTCAGTGGCGAGACCTTCGTCAGCGACCTCTCCTACCACCAGATCAACGGGGGCGGCGACACCTGCCCGGGCTACGACGTGCTGCTGTTCACCAAGGGGATGAACGGCATCAAGGCCGACGCCCAGGCCCATCTCGATCAGCTGAGCATGGAGAACCCGGACGACATCGATCGCATCTACTACTACAAGGCAGCGGTCGAAACCTGTGAAGGGGTGGTCAACTACGCCCGCCGCATCGCGGCCCATGCCCGCGAACTGGCGGCCAAAGAGCAGGATGCCCAGCGCCGCACCGAGCTGCTGACCATCGCCGAGGTGAACGAGAACGTGCCGGCCAACCCGCCCAAGACCCTGCAAGAAGCGCTGCAGAGCATCTGGACGGTGGAGTCGCTGTTCGAGATCGAAGAGAACCAGACCGGCCTGTCACTCGGTCGGGTCGACCAGTACTGCTACCCCATGTTCGAAGCGGATATCCGCGAGGGTCGTCTGACCCACGAAAGCGCGCTCGAGCTGATGCAGGCCTTCATCATCAAGTGTGCCGAGCTGATGTGGATGTCGAGCGAGCTGGGGGCGAAATACTTCGCCGGCTATCAGCCCTTCATCAACCTGACCGTGGGCGGCCAGAAGCGCAGCGGCGGCGATGCCTGCAACGATCTGACCTACCTCATCATGGATGCCGTGCGGTTCGTGAAGGTCTACCAGCCGTCGCTGGCCTGCCGCATTCACAACCAGTCACCGCAGAAATACATGGAGAAGATCGTCGACGTCGTGAAGGCGGGGATGGGTTTCCCGGCCTGCCACTTCGATGACTCCCACATCAAGATGATGCTGCGCAAGGGCTTCGACTTTGAAGACGCCCGCGACTACTGCCTGATGGGCTGCGTCGAGCCGCAAAAATCGGGGCGAATCTACCAGTGGACCTCCACCGGTTACACCCAGTGGCCCATCGCCATCGAGTTCGTGCTCAACCGGGGACGCATGGTGCTGTTCGACAGCCATCAGGGGCTGGATACCGGCGATCTGCGCGATCTGCGCACCTTCGAGCAGTTCGATGCGGCGGTGAAACAGCAGATTGCCCACATCGTTCGCCTGTCGGCCATCGGCACCGTGATCAGCCAGCGCGTGCATCGCGACGTGGCGCCGAAACCGCTGATGTCACTGCTGGTGGAAGGTTGCATGGAGAAGGGCAAGGACGTTGCCGCCGGTGGCGCCGTGGTCAACCACGGTCCGGGGCTCATCTTCTCGGGGCTGGCGACCTATATCGACTCCATGGCAGCAATCCGCAAGCTGGTGTTCGAGGAGCAAAGATACACTCTCGAACAAATTCGCGATGCCCTGCTGGCCAACTTCGAAGGGTTTGAAGCGCTGCGCCGCGACTGCCTCAATGCGCCCAAGTACGGCAACGACGACAACTACGTCGACCAGTACGCGCTGGATATCACCGAGTGGACCGAGCGAGAGTGCCGCAAGTACAAGATGCTCTACTCCACCCTGAGCCACGGCACCCTCTCCATCTCCAACAACACCCCCATCGGCGAGCTGACCAACGCCACGCCGAACGGACGCCTGGCCTGGATGCCGCTCTCCGACGGCATCAGCCCGACCCAGGGGGCAGACAAGCAGGGGCCGACGGCCATCATCAAGTCCGTCAGCAAGATGAACGTGGAGACCATGAACATCGGCATGGTGCATAACTTCAAGTTCCTCAAGGGGCTGCTGGATACCCAGGAGGGCCGCCATGGCCTCATCACCCTGCTGCGCACCGCCTCCATCCTCGGCAATGGCCAGATGCAGTTCAGCTATGTCGACAACGAAGTGCTGAAAAAGGCGCAGCAGGAGCCGGAGAAGTACCGCGACCTCATCGTGCGCGTCGCCGGCTACAGCGCCTATTTCGTCGAGCTGTGCAAAGAGGTGCAGGACGAGATCATCAGCCGCACCGTGATTGAGAAGTTCTGATCGATGTGTTGATAACCCGTCTTTCTTAATCGCCAAAATAACCGGAAGTACTCCGCAATGGCAGGTCGCAAATAATGCGACTGCGGCCTGCCACATCCGGAGAGGAGGCAAGCGTGATCGCAAATAATGAATTAACCGGCCGCATATTCAATATCCAGAAATATTCGATATATGACGGCGATGGCATTCGCACGCTGGTTTTTTTCAAGGGCTGCAACCTTCGCTGTCCCTGGTGCGCCAACCCTGAAGGGCTCAGCAGCCAATTTCAGGTGATGTTTTCCCACGACAAATGCATCAACTGCGGTGACTGCGTGAATGTCTGTCCGGCCGGAGTCCATTACCGGGCCGAAGAGAACGGCAGCATGAAACACTTCGTCGATCGCAATAAGGATTGCATCGGCTGCCGCAAATGCGAAGAGGTCTGCACCCAGCATGCGCTGGACATCATGGGCAAGGATGTCACCGTCAGCGAGCTGATGGAGATCATCATGCAGGACTATGACTTTTACATCTCCTCCGGCGGTGGCGTCACCATCGGCGGCGGCGAGATGAGCCTGCAGACCGACTTTGCCGTCGCGCTGTTTAGCGAATGCAAGAAGATGATGATCAATACCGCCATCGAGACCCAGGGCACCACCTCGCTGGCCAATTACCAGCAGCTGGCTCCCGTCACCGATACCTTTTTGTTCGACATCAAGCAAATCAACAGCGAACAGCATAAGGCGATGCTGGGTATCGGCAATGAAGGTATTCGCCGCAATCTGGAATGGCTGGTTGATTACGGCGCCAAGGTGATTGTGCGCATGCCGCTCATCCGTGGATATAACGATTCATGGGATGCCATTACCGGTGCCATCGAATACGTACAGAAATTGGCAAAGCGGGGAAATATCTTGCGGATCGACATGCTGCCGTACCACCAGCTGGGCCGCAAGAAATATGAGCGGCTGGACATGCCCTACCCGATTGCGCAAGACCCCTCTTACACGCCGGACGAATTGGATCGGCTGGAGGCCTTCTTTGCACAATTTGATTTCGATATTCGCTTGGTCCGCCATTAACAGGAGTCGACGATGAAAAGTTTGGGCGTAATTGAAACACGAGGATTGGTCGCCGCCATTCAGGCGGTGGACGCTGCCTGCAAAGCGGCAGGCGTCAGCTGCATCGGCTATCGCAAGGTGGGTTCCGGGCTGGTGAGTGTCTGCTTCGAAGGGGAGATCAGCGCCATCCACACCGCCATCGAGCGTGGCGTCGCGGTGGCCGCCACCATTGACCAGCAGGTCCATTCTCTGGTGATTGCCCGTCCTGAGCCAAGTGCGGTAGCGGCGCTCGGCAACCTCAAGGGCTACCCGCCGCGTGTACCGGCCAGCACCAGGACCGAGCTGACGGCCGCAGCCCCGGCCCTGCCACCGCCAAGCGGTACCGATACCGAACCGGCCACCCCACCGGCCAGCCAGCCTGCCGCCGAACAGGCGGAAGACCGACAGGCCGCGGCAAGAAAAGGGAAGAAAGCATGATCGATCCCCAGCTGCATCAAAAGATCGCCGCCCGTCTGAGCCTGGTCAGCCCGGCGATCCCGGTCGGTATCTCGAATCGCCACGTTCACCTGGCACAACAGGATGTGGAGGCCCTGTTTGGCAAGGGCTACACCCTGACGCCGCTCAAACCGCTGCGCCAGCCGGGCCAGTTTGCCGCCGAAGAGTGCGTCACCGTGGTCGGCCCCAAGGGCTCGCTAACCCGGGTGCGGGTACTCGGCCCGACCCGGCCGGTTTCACAGCTGGAGATCTCCCGCGCCGACTGCTTCACCCTCGGCATAAAGGCGCCGGTCCGTGAGTCAGGCCAGCTGGAAAATACCGGCAGCGCCCTGCTCATCGGCCCCGCCGGCCACGTGGAGTTGCGCTCCCAGGTGATTTGCGCCTGGCGCCATATCCACCTCTCGCCACAAGACGCCCGCCAGCTGAACGTGACCCACGGCCAGAAGGTGAGCGTACGCAGCGACGGCGAGCGCCAGTTGACCTTCGATGAGGTGGTGGTGCGGGTGCGCGACGATTTCGCCCTGGAATTTCACATCGATACCGAAGAGGCCAACGCCGCCGGCTTGAAAAACGGCGCGCAGGTCAGGCTGCTCGGCTAACGGAGATCCCCATGACCGACCAACAGATTGAACGCCTGGTCGAACAGATACTCAGGCGCCTGCAGCCGCCACTGCTGGTGATGGTGACCGCGGCCCAGGGCTATCGGCAGGTCATTCGAAACCGTCTGGCCGGCTGTGGGCAGCCCCTGCAGCTTGCGCTGGCAGCAGACATCGAGGATGTCGCGCTGTGGCAACCGCTGGGGGAGACAGTGCCGGCGAGCATCTGGCAACAGGCCCTGCCGCCCGCCTCCTATCGCGCACTGGTGCTGCCCTTTCTCGACTACCCGCTGGCGATGGATCTGCTGAGCGGCTCACTGCAAAGCCCCGTCGCCCGGCTGCTGCACGATGCCCTGCTGAGCGGCTTGCCGGTACTGGCGCTGCGCTATCACTGCGATCCCGCCAGCGAGCTGAACCAACTGCTGGGGGCGCAACCGGGCGCGCCATACGCCGGGCACATGCAGGCGGCGCTCAGCCGTCTGGGCGAGATCGGTGTGGTGCTGTGCACCATGAATGAGCTGCTGGAGAAGCTGGCACCGGCGAACGACGCGGCCCCGGTACCGGCGGGCGCGGCGCGCCGTTATCTCACGGTCAGCGATGTTGAGAAAGATCCGACGCTGGCACAGACGGCCGAGGCCCAGCTGACCGATGCCGCCATCGATTTTTTGAAAAGCAGAAGAAAAGAAAAACAACCTTACCTTAAATAACAAACCCGGAGTTTAACTTATGTCTTCAAAAACAAAATGTTGGCTATGGATGCTGCTAGTGATCGTGTCCGAAACCTCGGCCACCTCCACTCTCAAGATGTTTGGCAGCAGTGAAGGAACCACCAAGATGCTACTGCTCGGTCTGCTCGTGCTGCTCTATTGCACCTGCTACTACTCCCTCTCCCGCGCGGTAAAAGACATCCCCGTTGGGCTTGCCTACGCCACCTGGTCCGGCACCGGCATTCTGGTGGTCTCCACGCTGGGGATGGCGTTTTACGGCCAGCACCCGGACACCGCCGCCATGATCGGCATGGCCGTCATCGCCAGCGGCATCGTCATCATGAACCTGTTCTCCAAGATGGGCAGCGAAGAGGGCGCCGATGCCTCCGCCGAGCCTCTCTCTCCCCCCATGAACAACAACATCGCCAACTGACAAAAAGGAATGACCCATGTTTAATTTCGGATTTTTATGGCTGGCGCTCTCTATCGGCTCTGAGATCACCGGCACCTCGATGATCAAGAAGACCAACGGTTTCAGCAGACTGGGGCCATCCATACTGGTCGTCTGCGCCTACAGCCTGTGCTACTTCGCCCTCACCCGCGCCATGAGCACCATTCCGGTCGGGGTGGCCTATTCGCTCTGGTGCGGCTTCGGCATCGTCGGGGTCACCATCTGCTCGATGCTCCTCTACAAGCAAAAACCGGATCTGCCCGCCATCCTGGCGATGGCGCTGATCATCTCGGGCGGGGTGATCATGAATGTCTTCTCCAGCATGTAACGCCGTGACAAGCCCCTGGCAGTGGCGCTCTGCCCCTGCCATCCGCGCGCCGGCATGCCAGCCCTGACACGCCCTGCCTCGCAACAAGCCGGCAAGCGTTGCAAAGAGAAAGGCCCAAGCTGCCTGGCAGCTTGGGCCTTGAAGATAGCGTAGAGACAGGAAGTCACGGTTGCAGATGCAGATAACCAGGCTCGCCTGATGCGTGAGCAATTATCCCAGGGGCTAGACCCTTAGATATGAAGAAAGCAGAAGCCACTAAGCCAGCGATACCCACTGTCGAAATTGCGGCTCGCCAGGTTCACCAACAGTTACTCCCTGGATGGCGCAATCCCAAACACGGTAAGCAGTGGCTCTCCACCCTAGAGCAATACGCTTTCCCAGTTATCGGGCAACAGCCTATTTATTCAATTACTCCAGCCCAGATTGCACGTGTACTGCAGCCTATCTGGTTAACGATCCCGGAAACCGCACCCTGAGTGAAACAGCGGCTGCATGCCGTCTTGGCTTGGGCTCATGGGTTTTGCCCTGCCAATCCAGTCGATGTGGTAGACAAACTCCTGCCGCAACAACCTGGCAACGCAATTAGAACCCAGCATCAGCCAGCCATGGACAGGCGTCTTCTTCCTGCGTTCTACAAGGAATATTTGGCCAACTCGGCAAGATTTGATGTTAGCCATGCCTTGCTTCCATTTGTGATATTGACAGCCTGTCGCTCTGGAGAAGCGAGCAAGGCTATGCACGCGACCTCGCTGAATGAGCATTAGCTCACACGGTGCAGAACAAGGTTGAAGCTGCATACCACCGAACTGATTTGCTGGATCAGCGTCGACCCATGATGGATGATTGGGCTGAGTTTGTGGTTGGCAATTTACCAACAAAATAAGAAGGAAGTGGTCCACCAAGGCCGCTTCCTTCTATGTTTTTTTGAGTTTTTCTTAACCTTTGATGACATCTTGCCAAACAAGTGCTCAGAGAGTTTCGGTGCTTTTTTGACTTCTGGCTTTGTCATCGTTGCCTCGAGTTCATAACAGCCTCCAGCATTCCTTCAGTGGCAACCAGTGAGAGCCAGGCATAGGCATGCACCAGGTTACAAAGAGCCCCCAGGCCTTCATCTCGCAGTGTGCCCATTCGATATTGGGTCTGGCGGTCACAGTAGCAGAGAGAATTTGGTAGCTCATGGTTTTGTCCTCGTAGGTTTGACAACCTAGTAATGATTACGACTGTACCACCTAAAACTGTGCCCGGAATGGTTAGACCACCACGAATGAATTTTTTCATAATTTTAATGCATCAATAACCACTCTTAATGCGGGTGAAACATTGCGGTGGGGATAGTAGAGGTACTGTCCGGCCAGTCGGTGAGCATAGGGTTTCAATACCTGGATTAAGGTACCGCGCTCAAGTTCATCGCTCACCAATTCTTCTGGCACATAGGCCAGTCCCAGCCCCATTTTGGCGGCAGCCGCCTCCATGTAACTGTCAGAGAAGACCCACTGCCCCTGTGGTCGATGCTTAATCGCCTTGCCCTCTTGCCACAGTTCCCATTGATAGAGGCTGCCATCGGCAAACTGGTAAGCGATACAGGGATGTCCAGCCAGATCGGCCGGCGTCTGGGGAAATCCGTATTGAAGAAAATGATCTGGTGTGGCCACCATCACCATCTCCAGATCGGGCGCAATGCGCACGGCTACCATCCCCTCATCCACCTCGTCACCCAGCCGCACGCCGGCATCAAAGCGCTCATCGATGATGTTCACGAAGCGGCTTTCACTGATGAGTTCCAGCCGAATATCCGGATAACGCTGCCTGAAGATAGCCAGCTTGGGAAGCAGCACCTTGTCGATGGCGTGCTGGCTGGCGTTGATCCGTACCGTGCCTGAAGGGGTATCACGATAGTGGGCGAGCGTGGCCAGACCTGCATCGAGGGACTGAAAACAGCCCTGCGCCGTACGGTACAACTGCTCACCTGCCTGAGTCAGGGAGAGGCTGCGGGTGGTGCGCATCAGAAGCTGCACCCCGAGCCGGGCCTCGAGATCCCGAATCGTTCGGCTGACCCCGGACTGGGCAAGCCCCAACCTAGCTGCTGCCTTGGTAAAGCTCCCTTCCCGAGCGACCAGCATAAAGACGTGGAGATCGTTGTAATTCTCACGGCCTGTCATTTTGTTCATCCCCTATGTTCCTGTCCGCCACGACCTGAGTCAGGTCCGCATCAGACGCCTTTATTCAGAACTGATACGCATTAATGTTATCAAAAAACCGCCTCTAATCATCACTAATGGTTCTAACTAGACTGTGTGTCGTGGGTCACAAAACCAGCCCCCCACCACCAGGACCACGCATCAGAAATCCGATTTCGAGGAACTTTGCCATGAATGTTCTCCCCAAAAAACTGACAGCAATCGCGTCTGCCCTGCTGCTGGGCGCCGCATTAACCGGAGTCTCGACATTGAGTCATGCCCAAACCAGCAACCCCACTGAACCTGTCTCCATGGTCACCGAATGGGATAAGACCTTTGCCCAAAGCGACAAGGTCGATCATCGCAAGGTCACCTTCAAGAACCGTTACGGCATCACTCTGGTGGCTGACCTCTATCTGCCGAAAAACCGGGGAGACGCCAAGCTGGCGGCCATTGCCCTGAGCGGTCCATTTGGTGCCGTAAAAGAGCAATCGAGCGGCCTCTATGCCCAGACCCTGGCTGAGCGTGGTTTTGTCACGCTGGCGTTTGACCCCTCTTACACCGGTGAGAGTGGCGGCCAGCCGCGTGATGTGGCCTCGCCAGATATCAACACCGAAGATTTCAGCGCCGCCGTCGATTTTCTCGGCCTGCAAAAAGAGGTCGACCGCAACCGTATCGGTCTGCTGGGGGTTTGCGGCTGGGGTGGCATGGCCCTCAATGCCGCCGCCGGCGACACCCGCATCAAGGCGGTGGCAACCAGCGTGATGTATGACATGAGTCGGGCCATGGGGCACGGGGTAGGCGATGGCAAGGATCGATATTCCACCGCCGATCGCCGCGCCGTTCTGGCATACCTGAATGAACAACGCTGGAAAGACGCGGAAAGTGGCACCTATGCCCATAGCAATCACGACCTCTATGTCGATGACAAGGGAAATGTCACAGCGGCTGCCCGCACCCTGCCAGAGGTGCTGCCGGAAAACCCGCCCCCGGTACTCAAGGAGTTCTTCGATTACTACCGTGCACCGCGTGGTTTCCATGCACGTTCGGTGAACTCCAACGGGGCCTGGACCACTACCATGCCGCTGTCATTCATGAATATGCCGCTGCTGAGTTATGCAAGCGAAATATCCATTCCCACTCTGATCGTGACCGGTGAGCAGGCTCACTCTCGTTACTTTGCCGAAGATGCCTTCAAGGCCATTGGCAGCAAGCAGAAAGAGCTGGTCGTTGTGCCTGGCGCCAATCATGTCGACCTGTATGACAACCAGGCTGGCAAGATCCCGTTCGCCAAGTTCGAGCAGTTCTTCAAAACAAACCTGAAGTAAGCGTCGAAAATGCGGCGGCCTCTTCGCCGCGTTTTCTCACTCGCTTCGACGCCACCATTCACGTCACATAGGGAGAAGAGCAATGACCAGAGGAGTGTTTGTCAGCGTGATGGCCCTGTTGCTGGGGGTGACCAGCACAGCAACAGCTACAAGTACTGAGGCTCAGAACAAAGCAGATAGTATGAACATCAAGATGACGATAGCCGGCCAGATCATCACGGCCACCTTGGACGATAGTCACAGCGCCCGGGACTTTTTTGCCATGCTCCCCCTGACGCTGGCCCTCGAGGATTACGCCGACACAGAGAAGATTGCTTATCTGCCCCGCAAATTGACCACGCAGGGCGCCCCAAAGGGCATTGACCCGAACATGGGGGATCTAACCTATTACGCCCCATGGGGCAATCTGGCGATCTTCTATCGGGACTTTGGCTATTCAACCGGACTGATTAAGTTGGGGCGCATTGAGTCGGGTCTCTCCCACCTGACCACAACCTCGGTCGCCAGCATCACGATCGAAGCAATCGAATAAGCCCATATTTCACTTTCAGGTCATGCCATGAACGCAACATCGTTATCATCACATACACCCGCTGTCGTCAACGAACACTGGTCTGCGGTTGCCGCCATGTCCCTGTGTGTGGCACTGCTAATTGCCGCCGAGTTTATGCCGGTCAGCCTGCTGACGCCGATCGCCACCGATCTTGGTGCCAGCAATGGCATGGCCGGTCTTGCTATTGCCATCTCCGGCCTGTTTGCCGTCCCGACCAGTTTGCTGATCGCCCCCCTGTCTCACAGGCTGGACCGACGTCATGTGCTCTTGGGGCTAGCCGTTGTGATGCTGACCTCTTTAATCGTGATTGCCCTTAGCCCCAACTTTACCGTGCTGATGGTGGCACGCGCTCTGCTCGGGATCGTCATCGGCGGGTTCTGGGCATTGGCAACGGCCACCATCATGCGTTTGGTCGGCAGCCAATCCGTCCCCAAAGCATTGGGCATCTTGTATACCGGCAATGCGGTCGCGACCGCCTTTGCGGCCCCCATTGGGAGTTACCTTGGAGGGTTGATCGGCTGGCGGGGGGTGTTCTGGCTGCTGGTGCCACTAGTAGTGATCAATCTGCTGTGGATGGCACTTTGCCTGCCTTCTATGCGTTCCCAAGCGCGCCCGCAAAGCGCATTTCGCCTGATGCAAAGGCCCAATGTCGTCATTGCCATCATAGGAGTGACCCTGACCTTTGCCGGCGCCTTTAGTGCCTTTACCTATTTTCGCCCCTTCCTTGAGACGCGTACCCTGGTCGACCTGCCACAACTCTCGGCGCTGCTGCTGGCGCTGGGGCTGGCCGGTTTTGCAGGTACCACGGCGGTGAGCTTGCTGCTGCACCGTCATCTCTACCGGATGTTGCGTTGGTTGCCGCTGGCGCTCGGCGTCATCACCTTGGCTCTGCTGACGGTGGCGCATCACTTCTGGGGGGTGGCCCTGATGCTGATCCTCTGGGGGACGCTCAACTCCGCCATTCCGGTCGCCTGGTCCGCCTGGATCACCCAGGGCATCGCCGACACGCCAGAGAGCGGCGGTGGTCTGATGGTCGCCGCCATTCAGCTATCCATCACGTTGGGGGCCGCCGTGGGAGGCTGGTTGCTGGACTCTCTCTCTATCAGCGCCACCTTTATGGGCAGCGCCCTGTTGCTGACCGCAGCCTCCCTAGTGGTCGGCAATGGCAGCCGGCTCAAACCCGTCACGCTTGGCCAGTAAGTTGACCCATCCGTTAGCAAATCCATTCGCCATCGCACAGTGCAATCGAGCCTGCACCTGGCCCCCAGAGGCACAAGCAGGCCAAAACAAGAAAAGCTGGCATCCGATGCCAATTCACAGGAGACAACCATGATCAAGTCCGTCAAAGCCTATGCCGCCACCTCGGCAACGGCGCCACTGGCGCTGTACCCCATCACTCGCCGACCAGCGTGCCCCGATGATGTCGAGATCGACATTCTTCATTGCGGCGTCTGCCACTCCGATCTGCACACCGCTCGCAATGACTGGGGCTAGACCCACTATCCCATCGTGCCGGGTCATGAAATCATCGGTCGAGTGGTGGCCATCGGTAGCCAGGTGAGCAAATTCAAGTTGGGGGATCAGGTCGGGGTCGGCAGCATGGTCGAATTGAAAAATAGGCCGGAGCTGACGGGAGCTATCTCGGATAGTGCCAAGACTACGTTGCCTTGGTTGATATAATCGCTAAGAGAGGGCAACATCATCAATACGTGGACACTTGGCTGGATCGATGTCCAATGTAATCCATCCGGGTAGTATGTCAGCCAACACCAAATGGCATACCAGAAAATAAAAAAATGAAAAAAGCCCAACCTAATCAATAGGTTGGGCTTGGTGTTTGGCGGAGAGACAGGGATTCGAACCCTGGGTGGCATTGCTGCCACAATTGATTTCGAGTCAATCCCGTTCGGCCACTCCGGCATCTCTCCACGGGGCATCATTGTTACCGGAGCCGCCTCTGGAAATCAACTTGAATCTCTTTAAAGATCAAACAACTGCACATAAAACCAGCAGATGAGCACGCCCGGTGGCGAGATGCTCACCGCGGTCGTGCCTGCTGTCGATGCAGTACCGACGCCGAGAGACGCCCCCTGTATGGGGGTCGCCGGCGCTACTCACCACTCATCCCCTCTCCCACCGCACGCCAAGCACGCTGTTCATTGCAGGTTATGCTGCTTTGCATTAAAAACGGGCAAGAAACGGTCAAAATGATGGATTGCCACGTCGGGACCCGGCTGTACCCCTGGTCGGCCAAGCTGGCAATCGTCACCCGTTTGACTGACAATTTCCCCCTTTTACCCAAGGCGGTCGCCTCGCGGCCCCCTCATCTCAATCAGACAGGAAGTACATGTTCATAGCACGAACCCTCTCATTGCTGGCGCTGGCCGCCAGCCTGCTGACGGCTCCCGTCCTCGCCACCACCTATCCGCTGCCCCCGGCTGGCAGCCGCCTGATCGGCGAACTGGAGGACTACATAGTCCAGCCAGATGAACATCTTGAGCTCATCGGCAAGCACACCCAGATTGGTTTTTTGGCGCTGCTCGAAGCCAATCCTGGGGTCGATCCCTATTTGCCCAAGCCGGGCACCCGGCTGACCCTGCCGACCCAGATGCTGCTGCCGGACGTGCCTCGCGAAGGCATCGTCATCAATCTGCCGGAACTGCGCCTCTACTATTTCCCGAAAGGCAAAAACGAGGTGATGGTGCTGCCCATCGGGATCGGTGACATAGGGCGGGAGACGCCGGAGATGACCACCACGGTCATCGCCAAGAACCCCAATCCGACCTGGGTGCCCGGCCCCATGGTGCGCAAGTCCTGGCTGGAGCAAAAAGGGATCACCCTGCCGGCGGTAGTGCCACCCGGTCCCGACAATCCCCTCGGCAAGTTCGCCATGCGCCTCGGTTATGGCAAGCAGGACTACCTCATCCACGGCACCAACAAGGATTTTGGCGTCGGTCTGCGAGTCAGCGCCGGCTGCATTCGGCTGCGCCCCGACGATATCGAGGCCCTGTTCAAGATTGTTCCCATTGGCACTCAGGTGCGGGTCATCAACCAGCCGGTCAAAACCGCCATCGAGCCTGATGGCCACCACTGGCTGGAAGTGCACTCCCCGCTATCTCGCACCGAACTGGAGCTGGAGCAGGGCGCCCCGCTGATCCTCTCCCCTGAGGTGGAGGCCTTCATCGCCAAACCGGAAGTCGATGGTGACAAGGCCGCCAGCGTGCTAAACAGCAAGAACGGTATCCCCCGTCCCGTCAGCGGCTGATGGCCAACCATGTTCACGAGGATCTTCATGAGCTACCGCATTTTTTGTCTGCTGGCCCTGCTGCTGAGCCAGGCGGCATCAGCCGACATCCTCTGGATGGACAACGGTGACCGGCTGACCGGCACCATAGAGGAGATAGGTGACCAGCAGGTGCGCATCGCGCTCCCTTACAGCGGGCCCGTCACCGTCAAGCGCGAGGCGGTAAAGCGCTGGCGCATCGAGAAGCAGGACAAACCCAAACCGACCGTCAAGACCGGCATTACCCTGCTGGCCCTGACGCCGGATGACCAGAAAGCCTGGCTGTGGAGCGGCAGCAGCGATCTGAACGTCAAGCTCAAGCACAGCGACAAGCAGACCAACAACGTCAACCTGAAGGCCTCCACCGAGGTGGCCAACCTGAGACTGGCGCTATACGCTGGATGGGGAGTATATCTACGAGACTGCCAACAACGTCACCAACAGCCATGAGTACCGGCTAAAGCCCATGCTGGACTTCTTTTTCGATCAGCGCTGGTTTCTGCGCTCCGCCGTCGACTTTGAATACCAGATGCTAAGCCCCGAATACATGGATGTGGGCTATGTGACCGGGCCTGGTTACCGGTTCTGGAACGACAAGCGGCGACGGCTGGAGCTGATCAGCCAGGCGGGATTGGAGCGTTCCTATTTCCGGCCGGATGACATCAACACCATTTTTATCATCGATCTGTTCAACGACAGGATCATCAACTATCCCCTGATGGGCCTTGGTTGGGACTACCGCCAACCCATCGCGCTCTGGTCGGAGCAACTGGAGCTGTTCAGCAAGGGCACCTACAAGCGCTATCTGGACCAGCCCTCGCCCTACATCACCCGGGAGCAGGCCGTAAAAGGCAGCCTGGGGATGCGCTACTACTTCAACGATCACCTGCGCCTCTCCTGGTCGAGCGAGCTCGATTGGGAAGACTCCAGATTGGATTATCAAGGTGTTCAGGCACCCTTATCAGGCAAAGAGTGGCGTCATCTGATAAGCCTGGGAGCCAGCTTCTAGTACTCGGGACAACTCATGGATGCCGCGAGTGGCGGCAACATAGAGGCGACATAGGCAAGTACAGCAAGCGCCATAAACAAAACAGGCTCACCGAGGTGAGCCTGTTTTTTTCAATACGATTCATGCCCGCGAGTGACACCGTCACCCCGTCAGAAGTAGATCCGGGTGACCGATTCAATGACGCAGCCTGGGCGACGGATACCCTCGATCTCGACCTTGATCTCCTTGAGCAGTTCCAGCCCACCCTTGATCGGGGTAACCCGAGCCAGCTTGGTGCGGGCACGGATGTTGCTGTCCACCTTGATGGGATACGGGAAACGCACCTGATCCAAGCCGAAGTTCACAACCATGCGGGCGGTCGGAAACTCGGGAGCGGCCTCGTTGATGCTGCCCGTCAACCGCGGCAACAACGCCAGGGTCAGGAAGCCATGGGCAATGGTGGTCTTGAACGGTGACTCGGCCGCTGCACGCTCCGGATCGGTGTGGATCCACTGATTGTCGCCGGTCACGGCGGCAAACTCGTTGATCATCTGCTGGCTGACCAGCAACCACTCACCGACATGGGTCTCTTCGCCGATGCGCTCCTGCAGGGTGGCAAACAGAGCGGCTGCCTCGCCGCTGAGTTCGACGGCAGGGGTATCCAGCGACGCGGGCTGGCCGTTGACGGCTTGCGCCGCGCCTTGCTGTTGCTGCGTGGACTGGCTGTCGCTCTGCAAATCCAGCACCCGGCCCAGCAGAGGGTGGAGGTGTGCCTTTTGCTGAAACTCACGCCAGTAGTCGCGGATCGCCGGAGAGAGCCAATCCTTGAGCTCAAAGGGGTGCTGCGCCAGTATTTCGCGCTTACGCTTCAGAAAATCGACAACTTTCATGTACCGATCCCTATTCGATTCAAAGCCTGTAAAGAGGTCTAACCAGTCCTATTTTATGAAAGTTTCAACTGCAAGTGCAAAAAAATCTCAGCGTACAACTGTACCGAGGATGAAAGTGATCACTAACATGCAGGCGCCAACCCTGATGCCACAAGGGGAAAAACGATTGTCATGGGTGCCGGGTATCGACCCAGACTAGCCACTGACGCTCCCCAAAAAAAGGCTATGTCCCAATTACGTGTTGCATGGGGCGCCCCAGCGCCTCATGCAAGCAACATGAGATATTCACTTCCCGCCCATAGCGCTCCAACATCCTTCGCCAACCCAGATAATTCCTCAGATAGTGGGTCGCGACCCCATGGAACCGTTCCATCCACTCCTTCAATCGCCTGTGGTACCCGTTCACATGTTGGATGTGATATGCACCTACCACTCGCTCTCCCGCACGGTTGTGCACCACTTGGTGGGTCATGCCCTGCGACTTGCTGAAACTGGCATACACCCCAGCGCCATCGCTGCACAGGACGGCATCCGGGGCGATAAGCGGCTCAAGCACCGCCTTAACTGCCCTGGCATTCAGCTGCTCCAACTGGAAGTCAGCCAGGTGACCTGCTCTGTCTTGCACCACCATCACCGGGATGTAATCCGGCCCTGTGCCTCGGGTACAGCCTTTGCCTCCACGATGGCGGGCCGGGCGGGGCAATCCGCGCTGTCCTTTGAACGACGCTAAGAAGAAGGTCTCATCGACCTCGACGATACCCTCTTCCCGTACCGCCTGGTGGCTAGCCATGGCCTTCAGGAAGCGGTGGCGCCATAAAAAGGCGGTGTTTTTACCGACCCCACAGCGGAGCGCCGCCTGCCGGACGGTCAGACCTTCGATGAGGGCCTGAGCATAGTCTTCCCAGCATTGTGGCTTGCGAAGTCGGGCGAGAGGCGTGTTGGTGAGAACGGAACTGGTGCGCAAACACTGCTTGCAGCGATAACGGCGCAGCCCGCGAGACCAGCCCCAGGGAGCCAACTGTGTGGCCTCGGCCTGACAGTGAGGGCAGCATTGGCATGCGGGCAGTTGAGTGGCCAACGAGGTGATGGGGTGAGGGGTGGTGAGTTCATGTTGCGCGAGACGACGCTGACGCAAAGTGAGTAATGGGAAGAGGGACAGTAGGTGTTGAAAGGCTTGGGTATCCATGGTGGAGGCCCTCAAGGTGATGACCTACTTCAAGATTAGCCTTTCAACACATAACTGGGACAGAGCCAAAAAAAGGGGCATACCATCGGCATGCCCCTTGTCGTCGTCCCGCTTCAGCCGGTTCAGGCGTTATCGTGCGCCATTGGCGACCACCACTGCCTGCTGGCCGCCTCGTCCAGGAAAGACCAGGCCAGGACCCGGCTGATCTTGTTGCCCTGGGCCATCTCGAGCACCCGCACCTGACGGGCCCCGATCCGGCTTAACCCCTGCTTGGCCGCCGGCAGGTTCTCTTTTTTTGACACCAGCGAGCTGAACCAGAGGCACTGGCTGGCGAATGCCTTGCTCTGAGTGATCATGCTCGCCAGAAAGGCGGCCTCCCCCCTTCGCACCAGAGCTCGGCCTTCTGACCGCCGAAATTGAGCACCGGCTTGGCCGTCACCACCTTGCCCAGGTTGCGCAGCTTGCGCTCTGTTCCCTTGCTCGCCTCTGCCAGTGAAGCATGAAAGGGAGGATTGCAGAGGGTCAGCGCAAAACGCTCGCGCGGCGCCACAATCCCCTGAAAGATGTCGCCGGCCTTGCACTGCAGACGGCATTCGATCTGGCTGCCCAGCCCGTTGCTCTTGGCCAGCAGAGTAGCGGCCTTGACCGACACCGGATCGATGTCGGAGCCGACGAAGCGCCAGCCATATTCACGGGCCCCCAGCAGCGGATAGATGCAGTTCGCACCGACCCCGATATCCAGCACCCGCACACTCTTGCCGGTCGGCACCTTGCCGGCACTCTCGGCCAGCAGATCGGCCACCCGATGCAGATAGTCCACCCGCCCCGGGATGGGCGGGCAGAGATAGCCGGCCGGCAGATCCCAGTGCGCAATGCCATAGTGCAGCGCCAGCAACGCCTTGTTCAGCGCCTTGACGGCGGCCGGATCGGCAAAGTCCAGGGTCTGGGTGCCGTGCTCGTTGACGAACACGAAGGATTGCAGCTCGGGGGTACGCTGGCAGAGCGCATCGAAATCATAGGGAGCCTGATGGCGATTGCGTGGATGCAATCCGGATTTGCGGTCGGAATGGGTCTTCATGCTGGGCCTGCCGAGGAAAACGGGCCCACACTATAGTGACTTGGCCCCGGAAAGTCTAAATGACGGCCATAAAAAACCGGGCTGTCGAGCCCGGTTCAAGTGAGGTTGGAAAAACAGTCCGTACTGCGAGCCGTTTGTCCAGCCTGACTCAGATGTCGATCCGGCGTGCCTGCCAGAATTTGCTGCGCCAGTAGGAGCTGTCTAGCTTGGAGCGCGTCACCCCGGCGCGGGTGGAGGCGTGAATGAATTCACCATTGCCTACATAGATGCCGACATGATTGAGACGGCGATTGATCTTGAAGAAGACCAAGTCACCTTCGACCAGATCCTGCTTGGAAACGCGGGTGCCTTCATGGACTTGGGAGCGGGTATCACGGGGAAGTTCGATGCCGACGGCGTTGCGGAACACTTCACGGGCGAAGGCGGAACAATCGATGCCGCGCTGGCTGCTGCCGCCCATGCGGTAAGGAACACCGCGCCACTCTTTGTATACTGTCAGGATTTCGTTTACATCTGGGGTTTGCGAAGCTTCCGGTTCAATTACGGGTTCCATCATGGAAACTTCGATCTTGCTCGCGACCTCGGGCTGGGGTGCCGAGGCACAACCCACCATTCCGAGCGCGACCAGCAGTAGCATCAGGTGGCGCAATCCTTTATCCCCGCAAAATAGTAAAACTTGTTAAAATACGGCCCGAACGGGCAATTTATAAGGCAACAGCACCCGACTATATCCAAGAATTCTATCGAGGCAAGCGAAAATCCCTATCGACCTCACATTTTTGCAAGGAAATGCATTATTTTTCCTGATTAATGTGATCGTGGCCAAACAATATACAATCTCGAAAGGGGCCACCCAGGCCGGATCAAACTGACTTTTATCGCTGTTTCAGCATGCTTTTTAAGTGAAAAATTATGATCTCTGTGGATCTCTATTTGTTAAAACCGGCAAACACGGACGCCGACCAGCTGAGCCTGCTGCAAACCCTGCTCTCCCCCGAAGAACGGCTGATATGGCAGTCCATCGGTCAGCTGGCACGCCGCCAGGAGTACCTGCTCAGCCGTGGCTTGCTGCGACGGCTGCTGGCCGATCGCCTGCAGTGCCGCCCCGAGGCGCTGCAGTTTTGCAGCAACCCGCATGGCAAGCCGGCACTGAGCGACGGGCGCTTGCAGTTCAACCTCAGTCACAGCGGTGACTGGCTGGCGATTGCCCTCTGTGCCGCCGGCCCGCTCGGAGTGGACATAGAGATGGGTCAACGGCGCCGCCAAACTCTGTCCCTGGCCCGCCGTTTTTATGCGCATAGTGAATATGAGTGGCTGCTCGCCCTGCCCGAGGCGGAGCAAGAGTCGGCTTTCTATCGGCTCTGGTCGCGCAAGGAGGCGGTATTGAAGGCCCAAGGCGCCGGCATCGCCGCCGGCCTCGACAAGGTACGCTTCGTGCCAGAGGAAGCGTGGCGGCTCGACAACCAACTCGATGAACAGGATTACCAAGTACAGGATTGGCCCATCGGCCGGGGCTGGCTCAGCCTGGCCGCACCGACCCTCGCCGTCAACGGCTGGCTGCTCGACGGCAGCTTGAATTCTGTGCCTATCAACCCCATGTTAACTCACACCATTTTCCAAGAGTCAGCCTCATGATCGTCGACATCCATCCCCAGAATTTCCAAAGCGCCCTGATCGATGCTTCCATGAAAAAGCCGATCGTCATCTATTTCCACGCCCCCCAGATGCCGGAGTGTCAGGCCATGACCCCGCTGGTGGAAGCGCTGGTCGGCCCGGCCAATCCCCAGGTGACCCTGGCCAAAGTGGACATGAACGATCCGCAGCTGCAGCCGCTGGCAGGCCAGCTCGGCCTGCGCGCCCTGCCGGCGCTGGTGCTGTTCCATCAGGGCCGCCCTGACGAGCAGGCCATTCTGGAAGGCCCGCAGGACGAAGCCACCCTGCGCCACTACTTTGCCGCCTTCGCCCCCAAGGAGGAGGAGTTGCTGTTCGAACAGGGACATCAGCCTGTGGCTCATTCAGGCGGCGCTCGATCTCAATCTGCTGGACGAAGCGCAGGAGCGCCTCGGCAAGATCCCGATGATCGCCCAGGACGATCACTACCAGACCCTGACATCCCGGCTGGCACTGGCCCAGCAGGCCGCCGACAGCCCGGAACTGCGGGCGCTGGAAGTCCGTCACCAGCAGGAGCCGGACAACTTTGCCCTGGCCCAGGAGCTGGCGGTGCAATACAGCCAGGCCGGCCGGCAGGAAGAGGCGCTGACGCTGCTGTTTACCATCCTCAAGCGGGATCTCGCTTTCGGTGATGCCAAGAAGACCTATCTCGACATCCTGACCACCATGGGCAGCAACCCGGCGGCACAGAGCTACCGTCGCAAGCTCTACAGCCTGCTCTACTGATCGATGCGGGAATGAAAAACGGGGTGATGCCGAGTGTTCGGCATTGCCTTGTCAGGCGGGTATCAGAGAGGAAAATGCGAGGATTTGACGAATTACAGGCAAAAAAAAATGGCGCATAACTGCGCCATTTTTTTCGCATGGATTACTTCTTGTAGGAAGTAGCCATGTTGTCGATGCGCTGGTTAGCACGCATAGCTTCTTGCTTGGCTTCTGCAACATCAGCAGCGATCTTGGATTGATCAGCACGAACAGCGCTAACATCTTGAGCCAGTTGGTCAACTTTGTTAGACAGATTCTGAACGGAAGTTTCCAGTTCGCTGGTGTTTGCACAACCGCCCAGCAGAGCGGACAGACCAACAACACCTACCAACAACATTTTTTTCATTTTAAAAGCTCCCTTTAACTCGCCAGACGTTTAGCAAGCGGCGTGATTATGGCACAAAAAAATCATAGTTTGGATAGGCCCCATCACAGATAAATGCATTAAAACCCTCATTTTTTTTTAAACGTACACTTTTTGTGCAAAGTTAAGCCAAAAATGAGGGTCTCTGGATGAGGTTCGCACAAAGCGTAACCAAATTTTGGGCTTATTACAATTTCGTATGAGGCTCAGGCTGAACGTTCTGACAGCAATTGACGATATTGCACCAGATCCTCAATGGTCAGCACCGGCATCTGATGCTGGCGACCGAATGCCACCAGATCCGGCAGCCGTGCCATGGAGCCATCTTCCTTGGTCAGTTCGCACAACACACCGAACGGTTTGAGTCCTGCCAGCTGCATCAGATCCACCGTGGCTTCGGTGTGGCCGCGACGGGTCAACACCCCGCCGGTGCGGGCCCGCAGCGGAAAGACGTGGCCCGGGCGGTGCAGGTCGGACGGTCTGGCACCGTCGGCGATGGCGGCCCGGATGGTGGTGATGCGATCGGCCGCCGACACGCCGGTGGTCACCCCCTGCGCCGCTTCGATGGTCACGGTGAAGGCGGTCTGATAATGGCTGGAGTTGGCCTCCACCATCATCGGCAGTTCGAGCTGGCGTACCCGCTCATCGGTCAGGCAGAGGCAGACGATGCCGGAACACTCGCGGATCATCATCGCCATCTGTTCGTTGGTCATGGATTCGGCGGCGAAGATGAGATCCCCTTCGTTCTCCCGATCTTCATCGTCGGCCACCAGCACGCCGCGGCCGGCACGCAGAGCCGCCAGCGCCGCTTCGACACGGGCAATGGGATCACCAAATTCACTGAGAAGAGACTGATTCATGGTAAGACTCCTAAACAAGACAAGGACCAGAATCAGGGCATGGAAAGGCAGACAGAGATAGGTATGCAGCGGCCGGCCCATGGGGCTTGCCTGCAATATCTGTCTTATCCTCTTTCATCCGGACTATGACCGTCGGCTCCGGCATCTCACCGGATCTGCTGACCCCGTCCCGGTGCAATACCGGGTCGGGCGCTCGCGGGCTCCCCGAATCACATCGGGATACCGCCGGTGGGGAATTTCACCCCGCCCTGAGAATAAGCGCAGACAGCGTAAAGAAAAAAACGCCGGATACCAGCCCAAAACCCATCAAAGATGAATAGCGGACCGCTTGTGGCCGCATTGCATCAGGGCGCACGGCGCACTGTCTTTTCTGATTTTGTTTGTGGCATAGTGCCTGAAAAAACGCGCTGCCTGCGCAGACTCAGGCGCCAACAACACAAACGGAATCATGACAGAGATGGAAAAGAAAATACTGCTGACGGACTGTCCGGACGCCAAGGGCCTCATCGCCAAGATCACCAACATCTGCTACAAGCACCAGCTCAACATCAACAAGAACGACGAGTTCGTGGATCACGAAAACGGCCGCTTCTTCATGCGCACCGAGCTGGAGGGACGCTTCAACGACGAGACCCTGCTGGCCGACCTCGATGATGCCCTGCCCGCCGGTGCCCAGCGCCGCCTGGTCAAGGCCGGCAAGAAGCGCATCGTCATCCTGGTGACCAAGGAGACCCACTGCCTCGGCGACATCCTGATGAAGAACTACGCCGGTGCGCTGGACATGGACATAGTCGCGGTGATCGGCAACTACGACACCCTCGCCGAGTTGACCGGCAAGTTCGACATTCCGTTCCACACCGTCAGCCACGAGGATCTGAGCCGCACCGAGCATGAAGAGCAGGTGCGCGCCATCATCGACGGCTACCGGCCCGACTACGTGGTGCTGGCCAAGTACATGCGGGTGCTGACCCCGAGTTTCGTCGAGGCCTATCCGCGCAAGATCATCAACATCCACCACTCCTTCCTGCCCGCCTTCATCGGTGCCCGCCCCTATCGTCAGGCCTTCGATCGCGGGGTCAAGCTGATCGGCGCCACCGCCCACTTCGTCACCGACGATCTGGATGAGGGCCCCATCGTCGAGCAGGACGTGATCCACGTCGATCACACCTTCAGCGCCGACGACATGGCCAAGGCTGGCCGCGACGTGGAGAAATCGGTGCTGAGCCGGGCACTGGAGCTGGTGCTGAACGAGCGGGTGTTCGTCTACGGCAACAAGACGGTGGTATTCAAGTAATCCCGGCCACTGAAAACAACAAAGGCTCCCACGGGAGCCTTTATTGTATGTGCACTAAAGCAACGTCAATCAGAGCGGCAGACCGTTGACGGTCATGGCGCCCTTGTCGAGCTTGAGCTCGGCCGTCAGCAGCTCCTTGTCCGCCTTGAGGTAACCCATGGCGGCGAACTGATCCAGCATGGGCGCCAGCTGCGGCACCGCCTTGCCCAGCTTGCCGCTCAGGTTGGCGTGCAGCAGGCCGGAGAGGGCGTGCATCCCCTCTTCGCTGTTGAACAGCTGCTCGAGCGAGGTGGCCGCCAGCTTGATATCGCCCTTCATGGCCACCGGCTCGCCATTGAGGTGGGAGCTCAAGTCCACCAGCTCCAGCGTGGCGCCACGCTTGAGCATCTTGTCCAGCGCCTGCTGGATCGCCTCCTCTTCCACGCCCTGGCCGCTGGAGGCCTGCAGCGCCTGATACCCTTCCAGATCGAGCCCCTTTAGATTGAGGGCCAGCTTGCTCTGGGTCAACGCCAGGTTGTCGGTCTCGTTCTCCAGATTGAGGGTGTCCACCTTCATCTGGTAGCTGCTGGAGAGGGTCTGGGCATCATCCCCCGCCAGCTGGGTTTCGGTGGTCAGCCCCTTCAGGGAGACCTTGACGCTGTCAGGCAGCTGTACCGACAGCGCGGAGAGAGTCATGTCGCTGCGGGGAGAGAGCCAGATCCCGCTGATTTCGGCCATGTCGGCACTGCCCTTGAGCTCGGCCAGCACCATGTCCATCTTGTTCTGCTCTTCGTGCACCGTCATGCCCTGCCAGTGGAAGGTGACGTGACCATTGCCTTCCAGATCGCCGTGATAGTCGCCCTTCATCGGCAGGAAGTTGAACTCGTCGAGCCCCTGCTTGATCTTGAACTCGTTGGCCCAGAAGCGGCTGCTGTTGCTGGCGGTCCACAGACTGCTGACCGACTCGATGCCGAACTGCCACTGCTCCATCTTGAAGGCGTTGAACACCGGCGCCAGCGAACCCTGCTTGGTGTCGAGCAGCATGTGGCTCTTGATGTAGAGCGGCAGGATGCGGCTGGTGACGATGAACTGCGCCTCGACCGGCTCGCTCCCCTCCAGCTGACCATCCAGGCTGGCCAGGGTCTGCGGGGTGACCACCACCTTCAGCACGCCATCGCGGGCGAACAGGTTGCTCGAGCTCGGCTGCCAGCTCAGTTCGACGCCGCTCTCCTGCTTCACCTTGGCGATCTGCTCGGCCATGATGCGATCGAACGTGTTGCCCGTGTACCAGCAGGCACCCAGCCCACCCACCACCAAGGCCGCCGTGACGGCCAGCGCTACTCGCTTCTTCATCTTCTTCTGTTTCTCCAGGGAGTGATTGCCGCACTCTACGGGGCCAGCTTGGGGCTAGGCAAGCGCAATTCGGCGCCTGCCGCAATTAAGTGATGTCACAACAAGGGGCTGAACAGGTAGAACATGTTCTCCATCACCTTCTTGTACCAGGGGCGTGCCCGCCACTTGGCCAGCGACATGGGGGTCGCCTCTATCATGTAGCCCTGCACCAGCTGGGTCATTTCGGCGACGAACACCGGGTTGTCGATGAGCAGGGTCACCTCGAAGTTGAGCCAGAGGCTGCGCCGGTCCAGGTTGACCGTGCCCACCAGGGCGAAGTCGTCATCCACCAGCACGCTCTTGGTGTGCAGCAGGCCGGCGTCGTAGCGATAGACCTCCACCCCCGCCTCCAGCAGCTCCTCCATGAAGGCGTTGCAGGCGTAATTGGCCATCAGAGAGTCGTTGCGCGCCGGCAGCACCAGCTGCACCTGCACGCCGCGGGCCGCCGCCGAGGAGAGCGCCGCAGCCAGCGGATCGTCCGGCACGAAGTAAGGCGTGGTCAGCACCAGATGGTGGCGGGCCTGGTAGATGGCCAGCAGCAGGCTCTGCTGGATGCAGTCGCCGCCGACGAAGGGGCCGGATGGAATGAGCTGGGCCCGGTAGTTGCTCTGGGGCCAGGCCTCCGGCTCGTGCTGCAGGCTGTCGAGCAGCCGCTCGCCGGTCTCCATCTCCCAGTCCCATACGAAGATGGACCACATCAGCGGCACCATGGGCCCCTGCACCCGGATCATGATGTCGACCCACTGGCCGACCCCGGCGTTCTGCTTGAAGAAGCGGGGATCCACCATGTTCATGGAGCCGGTGTAACCAACCCGGTCGTCGATCACCACCAGCTTGCGGTGCATGCGCAGGTCCTGGCGCTGGAACGGGATGCGCCAGGCCCCGACCGGCAGTACCTCCACCAGCTTGACCCCGGCCTTGCGCAGCTTTTTCGGCCAGGACGAGCGGAAGAAGGTCTTGCTGCCCATGGAATCGAGCAGCAAGCGACAATCCACGCCGCGCGCCGCCACTTCCATCAGCGCTTCGCACACCTCGTCGGTGTCGCCGCCCGGGTGCCAGATGTAGAACTCCAGGTAGCAGGACTGGGAGGATTGGCGGATGTCGCGCACGATCTCGCGCAGGATGGCTTCCGGCTTGCTCAGCAGCGTCATCCGGTTGCCGGAGAGCATGGGCATAGCCAATCGGCCCTGGATCAGATCGTGCAGCGGCTGGGCCTTCTCCCCCACCTCGCAGCAGTGTTGGGGGAAGAGTCGGGCCAGCTGGCGGATCCAGATGGCGTAAGGGCGGTACATGGCCTGCGCCCGCTCGGCGCGGCGCCGGCCGAGGCGGATCTCGCCGAACAGCACGTAGAAGCCGACCCCGGCAAACGGAATGGCATAGATGAGGGCGAGCCAGGCCAGCGAGACCCCGATGGGGCGCCGCTTCATCACCACCCGAAATGAGACCCCCGCCACGATCACGGTGTGAAACAGCAGCAGCAACCAGCCGAGGAACTGGGAAAACAGCAGTTGGATGTCGTGCTCCAGACCGTTGATCACGAGAACTCCTTTTACAGACGAGTGAAATGCGGTGGGCAGATCCCGCGAAGCCGGGATGGTATGCTGTAAAACACACCCATTCTATCAGGTCGTTAGTATGATCCTGCAATCTATGCTGCTCAGTCTGGCCATGCTAGGTCAAGGCTCATATGACATCAATGAGCAACAGATAAACCAGTACCTGCAATCCCAGGTGCAAGTGAACAAACAGCTGGAACTGCCCGGCATCATCAAGGCTCATGTGCAGCTCGAACAGAGCGATGTCCAGATCGGGCGCCAGAGCCCGGACACCGCCCGGGTCTATGGCAAGGGCAAGCTCAAGATCGCCCTGCCGGATCAGACCGAGTACGACGCGCGGCTGAACATGACCTATGAGGCGAGACCGCGTTACGACAAGGCGCAGAGCGCGCTGTTCCTCGACAACATGAAATTGATTGAATACAAGCTGGAGCCGGAGGCGGCGCAGCAGAAGTTCGGCTTCATGCTCGGCATGCTGCTGCAGAGCATGGAGAAGCGGCTGGAGACTCAGCCGGTCTATCGGCTCAACGACAAGGATCCGAACCAGGCCTGGCTGAAGGAGAATCTGTTGGGGCTGGAGCTGTCACCGGGCAAGATCCATCTGTTGACCAAGCCCCAGTGAGTCGTCAGTTGTAGACCGGGGCCTTGGCCTGGCGCACCAGCAGCTCGATCTGGTAACCCTGTTCGCGCTGCTGGTCATAAAGCGAGAAGAGCGGCCCCTCCAGTTCATGCAGGGGCAGGTCGGCAAAGCCGGCCTTGAGGTAGAACGGCTTTTCAAACGGCAAGGCCTGACACACCACAGGTTTGTCCTGCAGATCGCTGCAGGCGTGCTGCAACAGGCGCGAGCCCAGTCCCAGCGACTGGTAGTGGGGCAGCAGACGAAAACCGCACAGGTGGTAGTAATCCTGTTCGTCGCGCAGACGCACGGCCCCCACCAGCCAGTGGGCGTCGCGTACCACGAAGATCCGCTCGGCCAGATCCGGCACATAGTGGGAGAAAGTGGTTTCGTAGTAATCCCTGATCAGGGAAAGGTCTGCATCACAGTACTCTTCGAACGTGAGTTCCATCGCCCGCTTGCCTATCACACCCGTTCCATCCATGGCCATTCGGCCCGGTCCTCTTACATTGAAGTCGGTCGCAGAGATCCGACCAGATTGACGATATCACGGCCTTTAATAACAAAAAAGCCAATAACCACACCGAGTTGCATATTTTTTAACATGCCGTCAGCCGGTCTGGCCAGTGGCGATCCTATCACGGCAAGCCAGTGGCAGACACTGTTTGCGCCTCTTCCCCGCCCTTTACGGCAGTCCGCCATTTCATGGCCCGCAACTCACTGATTTGGCTCTACAAACCCTTTTCGTAAACATTTGTTAACAAAGAAATACCGCTATCCCTCGGCATGAAAAGCCCCATTCGAATAGCAAACTTGGCATTTGCCCCTATGGTGAAGCCTTGGCATAGCCTTGCGCTGTTGTTGCCCGCGTGGGTCCATCCCCACACCGACACCTCACCACTTTGCCAAGGAGTTATCATGTCCAGACCGATCCCCTCCCTGCTGATGCTGGCCCTGTTTCCCGCCGCCGGCTGGGCCGGCGACATCCATGCCCCGCTTGCCCCTTATCACTTCACGGCGCAGCAGCTTGCCGCCAGTCAGACCCCTGTCCTCCCCCTGGATGAGGCCCACTTCGTGTTCGGCGAGGCGGCCATGGCCTTCGATCTGCACGACTTTTTGCTGCAACAGGCGCCCCACCTGTTGCCCAAGGAGGAGGTGATCCTGCACTGGAGCGGCATCACCAGCCTCAACCCCCAGCTGCTGCTGGCCCTGATGGAGGCGAGCAGCCAGCTCATCTCGGCCCCCTCCGAGCAGGCCATGGCGGCACCGTTCGCCAAGCTGGTCAAAGCCAAAGGCTTTGACAATCAGCTGGAGCTGATGGCGCGCCAGCTTTCCGAGCGCTTCTATCAGGCCCGCGCCCAGCAAAAAATCATGCAGCGCAGCGCCCCCACCCTGGCACCACAGGCCGCGCACCAGGCCGCCATTGCCAGTCTGCTGAGCACATCAATGCAGCACCAGCTCGGTGAGCAGTGGCAGACCCTGTTCGGTCAGGACGCCATGACCTCCCCCAGAGGCGGCGCGGCCGCCCCCGCCGCACCGCTGGCCGGCGGCCAGTTCCAGCTGCCCTGGCGCCAGGGCTACAGCTGGAAGGCCAATGGCGCCCACTCCCATACCGGCTCCGGCTATCCCTACTCCTCCATCGATGTCTCCTACGACTGGCCGGGCTGGGGCGGTGCCACCTACACGGTCACCGCCGCCAACAGCGGCACCGTCACCGTCTTCTCCCGCTGCCAGGTGCGCATCACCGCCCCCAACGGCTGGGCCACCAACTACTACCACATGAGCGGGATCTCGGTGCGCAGCGGCGATTACGTGGCCGCCGACACCCCCATCGGCACCTATGCCAGCAACCGCAACGAGGCGCTGTGCGAGGGCGGCTCCTCCACCGGCCCGCACCTGCACTTCTCCCTGCTCTACAACGGGGTGTTCCAGTCTCTGCAGGGGCAGCGGCTGAGCAGCTATGCCGTCAACGTCGGCGCCAGCAACTACGACGACAACTGCAACCGCTTCTGGCTCTACAACCAGCGCAATGGCCAGCGCTACTGCGCCTGGCAGCCACTCTACAACAACGGGATTGACTGAGCCGAAAAAAGCCCGGTGAAGTGATTGAAAAGTCAGTAATGACGCGGCCTGCGCGGTTTTTTGCAAGCCGTCACAGATCCGCACAGTCCGCTTTGAAAGTGCTCACAAAATCGCCGCACGGCGATTGCTGGCAAGACAGGCCGGTGTGAGGCTCTGGGTGCCCATCTGGGCACCCAAAACAAGGACTGACAATAATGAAACACACAGCGGGAATCTGGGCGATCGCAGGCATGCTGATCGCTCCTTTGGCACATGCCGACGTCATACTGCACGCCTTCAACTGGAAATACAGTGAAGTCACCGCCAAGGCCAATCTCATCAAGGCCGCCGGCTACAAACAGGTGCTCATCTCGCCGCCCCTCAAGTCATCGGGCAACGAGTGGTGGGCACGCTACCAACCGCAGGATCTGCGCCTCATCGACACCCCCCTTGGCAACAAGCAGGATCTCGAACAGCTGATCGCCGCCATGCAGGCGCGGGGCATCGCCGTCTATGCGGACGTGGTGCTCAACCACATGGCCAACGAGAGCTGGAAACGCAGCGATCTCAACTACCCCGGCAGCGAGCTGCTGCAAAGCTATGCCGCCAACCCCGGCTACTTCGAGCGGCAGAAGCTGTTTGGCGATCTGGGCCAGAACTTGCTCGCCAGTCAGGACTTCCACCCGGAAGGGTGCATCAGCGACTGGAACGATCCGGGCAACGTGCAGTACTGGCGGCTGTGCGGTGGCGCCGGTGACAAGGGGCTGCCGGATCTTGACCCCAACAACTGGGTGGTGAGCCAGCAGCAGGCCTACCTCAAGGCGCTCAAGGGGATGGGGATCAAGGGCTTTCGGGTCGATGCGGTCAAGCACATGAGCGATTACCAGATCAACGCCGTGTTCACCCCCGAGATAAAGCAGGGGATGCACGTGTTCGGCGAGGTGATCACCACCGGCGGCGCCGGCAGCAACGATTACGAGCGCTTCCTCAAGCCCTATCTCGACAGCAGCGGTCAGGGCGCCTATGACTTCCCGCTGTTTGCCTCCCTGCGCGGGGCCCTCGGCTATGGTGGCAGCATGAACCAGCTGGCGGATCCGGGGGCCTATGGCCAAGCGCTACCGGGCAGCCGGGCGGTCACCTTCGCCATCACCCACGACATCCCCACCAACGACGGCTTTCGCTACCAGATCCTGAACCCGACCGACGAGAAGCTGGCCTATGCCTACCTGCTCGGTCGCGACGGTGGCTCGCCGCTGGTCTATTCGGATCACGGCGAGACCCAGGCCAAGGACGGGCTGCGCTGGCAGGACTATTACCTGCGCAGCGACCTCAAGGGGATGATCCGCTTCCACAACGCGGTGCAGGGCCAGCCCATGCAGCTGGTCGGCAGCGGCGACTGCTTCGTGCTGTTCAAGCGCGGCAAGCAGGGGCTGGTCGGCATCAACAAGTGCGACTACGAGCAGGAGTACTGGCTCGATACCGCCAAATTCGAGATGAACTGGTATCGCAACTACCGGGACGTGCTCGACCAAAACGCCGTGATCAACGTGCAGAGCCAGTGGGTCCGGGTCGCCATTCCCGCCCGCAGCGCCCGCCTCTGGCTGCAGGAGTAAACCGGCCACTGCCGCGCGAGGCCGCCACCGGGCGGCCTCTTTATTTGCTCTGCCACCGCTATTTTCTCGGCCGAGTGTACGGGTCGGTCAGGGCGGGCTTGTTCTGCCCGCGCCGTGATGCTTTACTCAACAAGGCTAACGAGGCTGAAGGAGCAAGCCGTTGAAAGCATGGATGTTGATGGGATTGATCCCGCTGTTTTCCGCACCCGGCTGGAGCCAGACACCCGCCCCGGCCGAGGTGGTGATCCTCACCGCCGAGCCGCCGGCACCGCCCCCCGCGGCGCCCCCCGTCACCCTGCACACCCCGGGGGTGCTGCCCCCACCCGAGCCGGCCAGCCCTCCGCTGCCGCCCGGCACCCGCCAGATCCAGGTCTACAAATCGGTGCAGAAAAATGGCGTGGTGCGCTACTCCGACATGATGCCGGAACAGGGTCACTACGAGCTGCTGCTGTTCAACGACTGCTACGCCTGCGACCCCGACTCCAAGGTCAACTGGCACACCACCGGCCTGTTTCTCTATGACTACGCCAGCACCATCCAGGCGGCGGCCAAGGCCTATCAGGTGGAGCCAGCCCTCATCCGGGCGCTGATCCACGCCGAGTCCGCCTTCAACCCGCTGGCAGTGTCCCGCAAGGGGGCCATGGGGCTGACCCAGCTGATGCCGGCCACGGCGCGGGAGCTGGGGGTGGGCAACGCCCTGCTGGCGGAGCAGAACATCTTTGGCGGAGTGAAATACCTGGCGGGGCTGCTCAAGCAGTATGGCGGCAACGTGGCACTGGCCACCGCGGCCTACAACGCCGGCGCCGGCGCAGTGCAAAAACATGGGGGCATCCCCCCTTATGCTGAAACTCGCGCCTACGTAGAGCGGGTACAACTGCTGCGCCAGCGCTACAAAGACATGCTGAGCGCCAAGGGGTTGTAAGCCCCTCCCCTCTTTCTGACGACCAAACAACCCTGCGGGCCCTTGCGGCCCATTTTCGTGCCCGCCAGAAACGAAAAAACACGCCCGGGGGCGTGTCGATACCACACTTTGTTGCCCTGACGGATCAGGCTTTGGTCGCGATCGCGCGATAGGCCAATGCACCCAGAATGGCACCGACGATGGGCGCAACCCAGAACAGCCACAGCTGGCCCAGTGCCCAGTCCCCTACGAAGAAGGCCACGCCCGTGCTGCGCGCCGGGTTGACCGAGGTGTTGGTCACCGGAATGCTGATGAGGTGAATGAGGGTCAGGCACAGGCCGATGGCGATGGGGGCAAAGCCGGCCGGGGCCCGGCTGTCGGTGGCGCCCATGATGACGAACAGGAAGAAAGCTGTCATCACCACTTCACACACCAGCGCCGCCAGCATGCTGTAGCCGCCCGGGGAGTGCTCGCCATAGCCGTTGGAGGCAAAGCCCGCCGCCAGATCGAAACCGGCCTGACCGCTGGCAATCACATAGAGCACCGCCGCTGCCGCAATCCCGCCCAATACCTGAGCGACCATGTAGGGCAGCACGCCGGAGGCCGGAAAGCGACCGCCGGCCCAGAGACCAATGGTCACGGCCGGGTTCAGGTGACAGCCAGAGATATGGCCGATGGCGTAAGCCATGGTCAGCACGGTCAGACCGAACGCCAGCGCCACGCCGAGCAGGCCGATGCCGACGTTCGGAAAGGCGGCGGCCAGCACGGCGCTGCCGCAGCCCCCCAGCACCAGCCAGAAGGTGCCCATGAATTCAGCTGCAAAAGGTTTCACTTCTCAACTCTCCCAATGATGGATGAAGCGGGAGCCTGCGGCTCACCGGGCCGCACCACGCGGCCGGCGCACATTATGGGAGTCCCGATCGGGCAAGCGAAGGGAAGCGATGAAGGCCTAAAAACGTGACTTGCATCACAAGCCGTTGATTAACTGAGAAGATTATCGTTAGCGCCCGAATGAGCAGCAACATGAGGCGGAAAGGATGTGCGACAGCTTGTGACTCTGTTGAGGCTTTTGCCGACAGCCGCCGCAACCAGAGGGGCAACCGGCCGGCACATGGCCGCTTGCCTGAGATTGCCGGTATCACACCGGCAATGTCGGCTCAGCGGTAACGACCACGCACCGCTCCCGTGCTGCGCCCGGCCATCTTGATCAGGATCTGACGGGTATGGAAGTGGCAGAGCGCCACCCCGAGGGCATCCGCCGCATCCGCCTGAGGGGTGGCCGAGAGCTTGAGCAGGTGGGTCACCATGTGCTGCACCTGCTCCTTGGCGGCGCCGCCGGTGCCCACCACCGCCTGCTTGATCTGGGTGGCCGAGTATTCGCTCACCGGCAGCAGGGCATTGACCGCCGCCACGATGGCGCTGCCGCGAGCCTGACCCAGCTTCAAAGCCGAATCGGCATTGCGCGCCATAAAGACCCGCTCGATGGCAAACTCGTCCGGCTTGAACTGGGTGATGATCTCGCTCACCCCGTCATAGACCTGCTTGAGGCGCGACGGCAGCTCGCCCAAATCGGTGCGGATGCAACCAGAGCCCAGGTACTCCGCCTTGCCCGCCACGATGCGAATGACCCCGTAACCTGTGATGCGCGAACCCGGGTCTATCCCCAAAATGATGCTCATGGACGGGCCACCCTGGCCATCATGGCGGGGATCCGCTCCCGTTTGGCAAGGGTGGCCAGCCGGCCACCCCGTTTCAATAGCTGGTTCATCACACTCTGTCGCTCTGCTGGCAGTTCATGGCCGCCAAGATAGCAAACAAGCGCCCGCTTGGCTTGCGCGGCAGCGCCCCCGCCAATCAACTGCGCAGGGATGCGCCATCTCATACAGTGGTCAGGCGATTTTTTCGCCCGCCGCCCCGCCCATGGCCCGAACAAACCGGCGCGGTGCTCACCCTCACTCCCCCGCCAGAGCCACCAGTCGCTCTGCCAGCCGGTGGCCGTGCAGGTAACTCTCAATCAGCGCACCGTCGGCCCGCCCCGCCTCAATCTGCTGATACCAGTGGGCCAGCATGGCGGCAAAGCCCCGTTGGGTAAGCACCGACTGCCAGTCGTCGGGGGCCAGGGTCTGCACGGTTTTATCGCGGGCCAGGGTGCCCCGGGTGCAGTTCTCGATATGCAGGGAGAGGTTGTCGCCATAGGCATCGATACGCTCCTCGGTAAGGCCGGCGCTGCGGTTCATGCTGCCGCTCACCGCCGTCTGGCCGCTCTGCCAGGCGACGCTCACCCCGGCCAGCAGCGCCGGCTGACGGGCACAGCGCCGCAGCACCGCATGCAGATCCCCATCCGGCGCGCCGCCATAGAAGCAGAGGCTGTCGAGCACATGGATAAAGTCGTCGAACAGAAACGAGCGTGGCGCCCCCGCCAGGGCGTGGCGGTGCTTTTGCCAGTTGAGCTCGGTAAGCAGCTGGCCGCGGGCCGCGCTCATGGCGGGCAGATAGCGGCGGTTGAAGCCGACAAACAGCGGACGGTTCTGTGCCAGCGCCAGATTGGCAAGCTCCTCTACCCCGGCAAGAGTGTCGCACAGCGGCTTGTCGACAAAGGTGGGGATGCCGGCGCGCAAGCACTGGGCGGCCAGCTCAAGGTGCACCGCGGTGGCGGCATGGATCATCACCGCATCCGGGCGGCTTGCCAGCAAGTCGCCCAGCCCGGTGAAGCACTCGGCGATCCGGTACTGGCGAGCCAGCTTGTCCAATACCGCTGGATTGCGGGTACAGAGCAGCGGGGTGACTCGCTCGTCACTGGCAAGCAGCGGCAGATAGGCTTTCTGGGCGATATCACCAAGACCTACGAGGGCAATGCGCATGGGGACTCCTTGTGGCGGCGGGTTATGGGCGCCGTTTTATCCGGCAACGGCTGACAGGGTAGCATCCCCGCCGACCTGGACACAGCCGATGGCTGGCCCAACCGCCCCCTTTGCCGGGGGAGTGTCATTTTTGGCTTCATCTGGCTAAGATGACCGCTTTTGGCCATAAGACGCGCCAAGGAGTGCCATGCCAAGCTCAACCCTGCTCTCGCTGTTTCGCTACAAGGCCTGGGCCGATGGCGAACTGCTGAATGCCCTCGCCACCCTGGATGCCGCGCAATATGGCGAGGCTCACCACACGGCCCTGCGCATCTTCAACCATATCCATGTGGTCGATGCCATCTTCAAGGCCAATCTGCTGGGGGAACGGCACGGCTTTACCGCCACCAATACCCCCGAGACACCGACCCTGGCGATGCTGCACGGCGCCATCGGCAAGCTGGATGCCTGGTATCTGGATTACGTCGCCGGCCTGAGCCAGGCAGATGGCGAGGCTGTGCTCTCGTTCAACTTCGTGGATGGTGACAAGGGGCAGATGAGCCGCGCCGAGATGCTGCTGCACCTGGTCACCCACGGCGGTTATCACAGGGGGGCGATCGGGCGCATTCTGGTGCAGTGCGGCATCACGCCGCCGCGCGATACCCTGACCACCTTTTTGCATCGCAGCGAACCCGGGCGACGGGGCTATGCCCCCTCGGCGGATAACGAGGCCCGCCCATGAAACGCGCCGGTCTGCGGCTCACGCCACTGCTGCTGATCGGGCTGCTGAGCGGCTGCGCCGCCGCCATCGATCACTACTCGGGGCGCTTTCGCAACACCCTGGCAGCGGGGCAGACCCGCACGACCATTCGCACCGAGCTGGGCAAGCCCCAGCTCTGCCAGCAGGCCGCCTTTCTGACCGAGGATAAGGTGCAAGGCTGCGATCGCTTTACCGTGCTCGGCAAGATCCACAAGCGCGCTGACGGCAATGGCCAGGCCACGGCGAGCGCCGTGACAATGGGGCTGGGGGAGCTGATCCTGATACCCATGACGGTGGCCGGCGTGGCGGCGGATTACACCCAGCGCCACACCCTCACCGTCTATTACGACCGGGACGATCACTATCTGTTTCACACCCTGCTCAATGCCAAGGGCCAGGAAGTGTGGCAGTAGGCACACCGGCCAGTGGACCTTCCTTGGCCGGCGCATCCTTCTGACGAGGGAGGCCTCATTGACAGCGCAGCGCCGGTTTGTCTTCCAGCAGCCAGGCTATCCAGCGCCGCCGCGAGTTCAGCACAAACCCTTCGTCGGCCGCGATCCCGCTGACGATATAGCCGTCAGCCGCCGGGTCAGCGGCCTCGCGGGAGAAGATGAAGTCGCTGCTGTTCACCCGCTCACCCTTGCTGAGCGCCGCATCGAGCCGCGGCGTCATGACGATGATGGCAAGCCCCCCGGCGGAGTCGATGCCAAGGCCGCTGCTCGCCACCTTGCCGACCGCCACCGGCACCCGGATGGCGCAGTGACGCCCCTCGGCATCCGTGGTGGTATAGGTTCCCTCCCCCACCCGCCCTTGCATCCACAGCAGCTCGCCACGGGTCAGGCTGTCGACCTGCAGCAGGCCCAGCGCCCCCTTGGGAAAATCGTGGGGATTGTCGACGGCAACCACCGCCAGCGAGCAGCACAGCATAAACAACCCGAGTGCGTGTCTCATGCCGATGCCTCCTTGCCAACATGGGTTGCCCCGCTTTGCTGCGCCAGCAAATAGATAAGCAGCAAGGGCCCCACGGCCGGCACCAGAAACACCCAGCCCCACCAACCGGAGCGACCGGTGTCGTGCAAGCGACGCACGATCAGCGCAATCAGGGGCACGCTGCTCACCAGGCCGTAGCTCAGATCCAGCCAGCCCAGGTTGGCAAGCAGCACGTCCAGCCAGATGCAGATCAGGGTGACCAGCAGGTGGCACAACATGAACCACCAACATTCAGCCCGGGTGGCGCGACCCGAAAAATCCAGGGCGCGTTGCCACGCCAGCCAGTAGAAAGAGAACATGGATACCTGCCTTGTATGGTGATTGGGAGCCCTTATCATGGGGAGCAAAGCGCCCCCAGGCGTCCTCAAACCGGTTTCAGGTCGTCCTCGAACCACGCCTGCGCCACCATGGGCTTCATTCGCCTGACCCAAGCCGTTATGCTGGCATGCCGCCGCCGGTCAACGGCCTCTCTTTGCACACGGGATACATGATGCTGGCCATACCCATACCCTTTATCGTCTCCTTGCTGCTGGCACTGCTGGCCGCCGTGCTGCTGGCGCGCCTCGGCCGGGCGGCCAGAACGACCGCCCTCTTTTTACTGCTGTGCGCCATCACCACCGGTGTGGTGGGGCTGCGCTGGACCTTCGATCTGGCGCTGCTCACTCTCGCGCAGCCGATCCTTGCCTCACTTATCCCGGTGGCCGCCTGGCATATCTTCAGCCGGGCCAAGACGCCAGGGGCCCGCGTCTCTTGGCTGCACGGCATCGGTCCCGCGCTGGTTGCCCTCGGCATGCTGACCCACAACTGGTTGCCACTGCCATTGGATGGCCTGCTGACCGCCATCTATCTCTGCTACGGCATCGCGCTGGTGCGTTTTTCCGATAAGACCCAGCTGCTGCTGTATGTCTCGTTCAATGAGTGGGAGGGGGTCAGACGGGCGGAACATATCGCAGGCTGGATGCTGCTGTTTTCGGCGGCCATCGATGCCGCCGTCTCCCTCGACTTCGCCTTCAATCAAGGCCAGCTGGCGCCCTATATCCTGTCGCTGGGTCACCTGATGCTGGTGCCCATGCTGGCGGCGGCCGTGGTGATGGTGGGGGTCAATGCCCCTGACGCAGAAGAGGAGGAGATGCCAGCCTCCGAACCCGAGCCTGCGGAGAAAGCACCGCTGCTGAACGACGATCGCGCCCGGGAAATCGTGGCCCTGCTCGATAACCTGATGAAAGAGAAAGCTTGCTATCTGGATCCTGAGCTGACCCTGGCCCGCCTCTCACGCAAACTGGGCATTCCCGCCAAGCAGCTCTCCAGTGCCGTAAATCTGGTGCGCCAGCAGAGCATCCCCAGGGTCATCAACGAATATCGGATTGCCCATGCCAGGCAAGCCTTGCTTAACACGGATGAGAGCATCACCCAGATCTTGATGAACGCCGGTTTTCAGACCAAATCCAATTTCAATCGCGAGTTTCAACGCATCACCGGCCTGACTCCCAGCCAGTTCAGAGCAACGCGCGACCTGTTGGCCGCCTCCTGAGTCAGTCTCCGGCTCTCGTTTGCTCCCGGCGATCCAGCCACTTGCCCACTCTGGCCCCCAGCTCGGCGCAGACCAGCGCCGTCACGGAGGCCCAGAGCATCTGGTTGCCATCAAAGCCCACCTGCTTTTCAAACAAAAAAGGCACCAGCAGGTTGAAGCCGATGATCCCGAGCAGCAACCCAAGGCCACTGCCCACCTTCTCCCTGCGGGATCGCGTTTTTATTGCCATCTGATTGCTCCTGTTGGAGTGAGATAAAGGGGCACCTATCGCCCCTGAACATTCCCGGCAAGATAACAAAGCCTCCCCCGATGAAGACAGTCATCTTTTGAGCTTGGACATCCAATCCTTATCACTACCGCTCGATGGCCAACTGCTAGGGGCTGACCTCTGCTGGGTGATGTGAAGGATCCGGAGCCAAGAGAGTTTGATACCGATCAAAAAACGAAACTTTTCTGATTGTTAAGTCAATTTGATACTCACATCCGCAGTTTCGTTTGGCTTACCATAGCCATCCAGAACCTGTTGAACTGCGATGGGTTGCTGCCAGCGCGGGCCAAGAGTGCATATTGGAAGCTGTAATTCCTGAGCTGCTACATATTTTCGCTAATACAGTGTTTCCTAAGCATGAAATTAGAAGCCTAGAAACCAGAGAGAAAATAAATTTCGTGAGGAGAATAATGTATGGATACCGCTTTATGTACTCTGGATAACTCACATTGGAAAGCATCAGAATTCTTTGCACTAAGCGATGCCGAGCTACAAACACGCAGACGCAATCTTGTGTGTTCTACATGTGGTGGTGACGCTTGGTTTAGGCAATCAAGCTATGGAAATAAATCACCTCACTTTTGTGCCCACCATATTGACCAATGTATAGAGGCAACAAATTATGAAGTTGTAGGTGAGGGCGATGGTGGAGATGGGCAACCTGCGGCTGAACCAGATAGTGGAATTATTATCGATTTAGGTTTGGATAAGAATTACTCAATAGATGTAAAACAAAAAGATGTTGACCTTCATATTGCCACGGGCCAGCAAAGAGCCCCAATAAAAATTACGAATGCTGGTGGAATAGATTATCCAGCACACTTAACGTTAAAAAACATACTTTATAAATTAGTTCGCTCTGACAAGCTTTATTTGTCTGATACAAAAGTCATTCTCCCTGACAATAGATTTCCAGAGCTGCCAGATAGAGCCAACAAACTATTTGTTAACTTTAAAGATGTTAGCGAAGATCTCAATCAAAAAAAACGTATCTACTGGGGATTCATTAGTGATGCAGGGTACACTCCAGATGGCAAATTATGGTTGAATGCTGGTCGTCGAACAGATGGACTAAGTGTTGCAATTAACCCTGACATCACAGAACCTTTTAGAGAGTACTTCAAGGTTACAGAGTCATTAGAGCAACTTGAAGGCTGTCATGCATTAATAATTGGTGATTGCTATTATACCGGTAAAGGAAAACCTGTAATTTGGTGTGCAAATTTAGATTTTATCGTATTACGCCGCTACAATTTTGAGTCTGAACTATAAGTAAAATTAGCGGCCGTTAGTCGAACATATGAGATGAGAAAAAATGCCATACTCAGCAACAGTTTTTAATGTATTAATTGCATCACCATCTGATGTGCCGAATGAACGCCAAGCGATAGCAGAAAGTTTGCATGAATGGAATTCACTTCATTCAGAAAGCACTGGAAAGGTACTCTTGCCCGTTATGTGGGAGTCTCACAGCGCTCCTAGCATGGGGGACCGCCCTCAAGGCATTATTAATGAGTTAGTTGTTAAGTCCTGCGATATGTTAATTGGTGCGTTCTGGACTCGCATTGGCTCACCAACAGGTGTCGAGAACAGTGGAACTGTCGAAGAAATAAAATGGTTTCTGAAAAATAAAAAACCTGTAATGCTTTATTACTCTGACGCCCCCGTTCAGCCAAGCAAAATAGATAATAATCAACTAGAAAAGCTTGAAGAATTTAAAACAAGCATTCGCAATCAAGGTATTCAAGAAAGCTATTCCACCGTTGAAGAACTCAAAACAAAACTATCTCGTCATCTAACTATTGTAACACGAGGCATCTCTGTGGGAACTGTGGTTGCTGCCTCTGTAGTTAAAGAAGCAAAGGAATCAACGAAATCTGTATCGACAATTCCATCACCGATTGCAAAAAATACACAAAGCGCTCGAGACTTAGCCATTTATCTTGAGGACTACACAGAAAAATCCTTTGTTGTTCGTGGTGACACTAAGTCAAAAAAAGAAGAGTTAAAATCCCTCGGTGGAAAATGGATCAAAACTCGAGATGGTAGTTCCGCGTGGAATTTTTCAAAAAAGAAAATAGAAGAAGTAGGAAAACTCCTTGAAATAGAACCAATTTTAACAAAGATATAGTATCGACGTTTATGAACCATGAAGATGTGGTGTATTGTACTAAATACACCATATTTATGACATAGATGGTTCTTTCCAGAAAATAAAAACGAAACGTTCCCATACGGAAAAAATAAAAAAGGCGACCATTTGGTCGCCTTTTTATTTCTATCGCTTTGCTAATCAGCAAATATCACCGAGCAGGTCGCTTGGCGCCATTGCCTTTGGCCGCGGGCTTGCCGCCCTGAGTGGCAGGTTTGGCACCCGGCTTGGCTGAGCCTGCGCGGGTCGGTGCCTTGCCCTTATGGGCGGGTTTGCCGGCCGATTTCCCCTGAGCTTCGCCCTGACCTGTACCTTGCGAACTGGACTTGCCGTTGCCAGCCCCTTTCTGGAGCTGGGATCCCACTGGTTTGCCATTGCCTTTACTAGCCCCGTTGCTGCGCTGATGGGTGATGGCGCTGTGGCGGGTCAACGCGGGCTTGAGGCCCTTGCTGCGGCTGCGCTCGGCCTTGGCTTCGCCACGGCCTTCCGGCGGCACCAGGCAGTCGGGGCCGTTGCCGATCAGGTGACCCTTGCCCATCTCCAGCAGGGCTTCGCGGATCATCGGCCAACCGGCCGGATCGTGATAGCGCAGCAGCGCCTTGTGCAGGCGACGGCGACGCTCCCCTTTCACCACGAACACGTCCCCGCCCTGGCGGCTCACCTTGTTGAGCGGGTTTTTCTCGGTGTAATACATGGTGGTGGCGTTGGCGAGCGGCGACGGGTAGAAGTTCTGCACCTGATCGAGCTTGAAGCGGTTGGACTTGATCCAGAGCGCCATGTTCACCATGTCTTCATCCGTGGTGCCTGGGTGGGCGGAGATGAAATAGGGGATCAGGTACTGCTGCTTGCCCGCCTCTTTGGAGTACTTGTCGAACAGCTCCTTGAAGCTGTAGTAGCTGCCCATGCCCGGCTTCATCATCTTGGAGAGCGGGCCCTCTTCGGTGTGTTCCGGCGCGATCTTGAGGTAGCCGCCGACGTGGTACTTGGCCAGCTCCTTGATGTAGCGCGGATCTTCCACCGCGATGTCGTAACGCACCCCGGAGGCGATCAGGATCTTCTTGATGCCCTTGAGGTCGCGCGCCTTGCGATAGAGGTTGATGGTCGGGCTGTGGTCGGTGTCCATGTGCGGGCAGATGGTCGGCCACACGCAGGAGGCGCGCCGACAGGTCTGCTCGGCCTTGGGGCTCTTGCAGCGCAGCTTGTACATGTTGGCGGTAGGGCCGCCCAGATCCGAGATGACGCCGGTAAAGCCCGGCACCTTGTCGCGGATCTCTTCGATTTCTTTCAGAATCGACTCTTCCGAGCGGCTCTGGATGATGCGCCCCTCGTGCTCGGTGATGGAGCAGAAGGAGCAGCCGCCGAAGCAGCCGCGCATGATGTTGACCGAAGTCTTGATCATGTCGTAGGCCGGGATCTTCTCGTTGCCATAGGCAGGGTGCGGCACCCGCTGGTAAGGCAGGCCGAACACCCCATCCATCTCGTCGGTTTCGAGCGGGAAGGCGGGCGGGTTGACCCAGATGATGCGATCGCCGTGGGCCTGCGACAGCGCGCGGGCGCAGCCCGGGTTGGTCTCGTGGTGCAGGATGCGGGACGCATGGGCGTAGAGCACCTTGTCCTCCTTCACCCGCTCGAACGCCGGCAGCTTGACGTAGGTCTTCTCCCATGGCTTTTGCTTAGGGGGCTGCACCAGGATGGGCTTGGCCTCCTGCTCCACCGGCGCGGTACCCTCGTCATCAGAGCAAGGCGCCCCTTCCATATAGGGGTTGGGGATGGGATCGATGCGGCCAATCTGGTCGAGCTTGCTCGAATCCACCCCGCGCCAGCCCGGCAGCGGCTCCTTGCGGATGACGGCGGTGCCGCGAATGTCCTGCATGGTGTCGATGGTCTCGCCGCCTGCGATGCGGTGAGCCACCTCCACCAGCGGCCGCTCGGCATTGCCGTAGATGAGGATGTCAGCCTTGGCGTCGATCAGGATGGAGCGGCGGATGGTCTCGGACCAGTAGTCGTAATGGGCAATGCGGCGCAGGGATGCCTCGATGCCGCCGATGACCACCGGCACCTCTTTATAGGCCTCTTTGCAGCGCTGGGTATAGACCAGGGTGGCGCGATCCGGCCGCTTGCCGCCCACATCCCCCGGGGTGTAGGCGTCGTCGTGGCGCAGTTTCTTGTCGGCGGTGTAGCGGTTGATCATGGAGTCCATGTTGCCCGCCGTCACCCCGTAGAAGAGGTTGGGCTTGCCCAGGCGCATGAAGTCATCCTTCGATGACCAGTCCGGCTGGGCGATGATGCCGACCCGATAGCCCTGGGATTCGAGCATGCGGCCGATCACCGCCATGCCGAAGCTCGGGTGATCCACGTAGGCGTCGCCTGTCACCAGCACGATGTCGCAGCTGTCCCAGCCGAGCTTGTCCATCTCCGCGCGGGACATGGGCAGGAAGGGCGCCGTGCCGTAGCACTCGGCCCAGTAACGGGGATAGGAGAAGAGGTTGGTAACCGGCTGCATTTTGACCACCTGGAACAATTCGGGTCGCGCATTATACCGGCAGAGCAAGGCGGGGGCGACGGCTTTTTGCCCCTACGATAGATGCGGAAAAGGCGAGCCAGCGGGGCTCGCCTGAAAAGTGCGGGTCAATTGTCGGCTCAGGCCAGGACGCGGGCCAGCACGATGCGATTGTAGTGACGCTGCAGCAGCTGATAGCCACCCAGCAGGCACCAGACCAGGGCGGGCGCCAGGAACACCGGGTGGGTGGCCAAGCGCAGCATCAGCAGGCCCAGCAGGATCAGCGCGAACGGCCGGCTCTCGTAGAGCCACAGCGGCCATCCCTGCTTTCGCAGCTGCTGCTTGTCGGGCCGGCGATAGGCGCCGCGTCGAAACCAGGCCAGCGAACCGGCCAGATAGAATGCCAACCCGGCCAGCAACAGCCCCGGCTGATCGGCAATCCCCAACAACAGCAAACCGCTGCCCATATAGGCAAAGGGCAGCGGTTCATAAATGGCTGATGGCAACATATGTTCACCTCAACGTTAAACTAGCTGCATATTAACCTGCTCACCCGAGGATGCCATCAGCTTGCAGTGCTTTTCACCTATATGGGTGTAGGCATCAGGCCGCCGGTTTGTCCTGCTGCGAAGCGGCCTCGCTGGCCGCCAGCGCCTCGTCCACCAGTTGATCCCGCGCCCCGGTCATGCCGGCCCGCTTGGCCAGTAGATGGTAGATGGCGGGCACCAGCAGCAGGGTCACCAGGGTCGCGAGCGAGAGGCCGAAGAAGACCACGGTCCCCACCGACATCCGGCTCTCGTAGCCCGCGCCCATGGAGAGCATCAACGGCACGGCCCCTATGATGGCGGTGAGCGAGGTCATCAGGATCGGGCGCAAGCGACGCACCGAACCTGCGATGATCGCCTCGTCGAACCCCTCGCCGCGCTGGCGCAACTGGTTGATGAACTCGACGATCAGGATGCCGTTCTTGGTCACCATGCCGATCAGCATGATCATGCCGATCTGGCTGTAGATGCTCATCTCCTGCCCCGTCAGCCAGAGGCCGAGCAGGCCACCGAAGATGCCGAGCGGCACCGTCACCATCACCACCGCCGGGGTCAGCATGCTCTCGAACTGGGCCACCAGCACCAGATAGACCACCAGCAAGGCCAGAGCGAACACCATCACCATCTCGCCCTGGTTGTCACGATAGTCCTTGGACTCGCCGGCATAGTCCACCGTCATGCCGCTTGGCAGGTTGGCGCTAGCCCAGCCGTCGAGGTAATCCAGCGCCTCGCCCAAGGTGTGGCCCGGCGCCAGATCCGCGGTCAGGGTCACCGCCTTCTGACGCTGGTAGTGGTTGAGGCGCTGCGGGCTCGCCACCTGCTTGACAGTGGCCAGGGTCGAGAGGGTCACCATCTCGCCGTTGGCTGCCTTGAGGTAGATGCGACTCAAGTCGGAGACGCCGTTGAAGTCGCGCTGGTTGGCGCGCAGGTAGACGTCGTACTCCTCCCCTCTGTCGACATAGGTGGTCTGGCTGATGCCGCCGAGCAGGGCCTGCAGGGAACTCGCCACGGTGGAGACCGGGATGCCGAGCTGGTTGGCCCTATCCCGCTCTATGGTCACCTGCAGCTCCGGGGTCTTCTCGGCATAGTCGAGATCCGGCGTCTCCATCAGGCCGCTCTGGGCCGCCGCCTCTTTCAGGGCCAGCCCCTGCTGATAGAGCTCGGCGTAATCGGAGCCCTGCAGCACGAACTGCACCGCCGCGGTGGAGCCGCCGCGAAAGCCCGGCTGGAAGGTGCGGATCATCACGTCCGGAATACCGGCCAGCCGCCCGCTCAGGGACTTGGCAAATTCGGTGGCGGTTTCATCCCGCTCGGCCCAGTCGGTGAGCTGGATGATGGCCATGCCGGTCTGATCGCCGCCGCGGCCGAAGGCCGGGGTGCTGAAGCTCATGGCCTGCACCACCCCCTTGCCGAGCAGCGGCATGATGGCCGCCTCCACCTGCTGCATGTTGCGCTTCATCCGCTCGATGCTGGTGCCCTCGGCCCCCTTGACGAAAACGTAGAGCACGCCCCGATCCTCGGTCGGGGTCAGGCTGGTGGGCAGCTGGGCAAACAGGGCGCCAATACCGCCAAGGCAGAGCACCAGCACCAGCGGGGTCCAGCGCGAGTGGTGCAGCATCCAGCCGAGCAGCCGGCGGTAGTGGGTCTCCACCCAACCGAGGCCGCGATCGAGCGCCGCCGTCAGCCGGTTGGGCCGATCCACCGAGCGCATCAGCCAGGAGCCCATGGCCGGGGTCAGGGTGAGCGCGATCAGCGACGAGAAGAGCACCGCCAGCGACAGCAGGATGGCGAACTCGGTAAAGAGCCGGCCCACCATGCCATCCATGAAGGCGATAGGCACGAACACCATCACCAGCACGGCGGTGGTGGCGATCACCGCAAAGCCCACCTCGCGGGTGCCGTGCCAGGCGGCCAGCAGGGGCGGCTCACCGCGCTGCAGATGGTGGTGAATGTTCTCCACCACCACGATGGCGTCATCCACCACCAGACCGATGGCGAGAATGAGCGCCAGCAAGGTGATGAGGTTGATGGAAAAGCCCAGATACCAGGCTCCGATAAAGGCGGAGATGAGGGAGACCGGCACCGTGATGGCCGGAATGAGGGTGGTACGCCCCTGCCCCAGGAACAGGTAGAGCACGGCCACCACCAGCACGGCGCAGATGGCGAGGGTCTCGTACACCTCGTCGATGGCCTGCTTGATGAAGATGGTGGAGTCGTAGTCGACCTCCAGGGCCGCCCCCTCTGGCAGGAAGCGCTGCATCTCGGCCATCTTCTTCTCGACCCCCTGCGCCACTGCCAGCGGGTTGGCGGTGGACTGGGCGACGATGCCGATCCCCAGGCTCTCGCGGCCGTTGCGCTGGTAGGCGCTGTCTTCGTTCTTGGCCCCGACCTCCACATCGGCGATGTCGGCCAGATAGATGCTCTGGCCGTTGGTGGCGGTGCGCACCTGCAGCGCCTGGAAATCGGCGGCGGTGTGGTAGAGGCGGGCGATCTGCACCGCCATGGTCATGCTGTTGTTGCGGATCTCGCCGCCCGGCAGCTCGATGTTCTCGCGCTTGAGGGCGTCCTGCACGTCCGCCACCGTGACGCCGCGCGCCGCCATGTCGGCTGGGCGCAGCCGCACGTACATCACCTGGGTCAGATCGCCGGAGAGCGACACCTCGCTCACCCCGTCCACCAGGCTCAAGGGATCCACCAGTACCCGGTTGGCATAGTCAGTCATGGCGGTGCGGTCCATCTGGGTGCTGCTGAAGTTGAGCCAGACCGCCACGTCGCCGTTGCCGTTGTCCTTGGTGACCAGGGGTTCGTCCACCTCGTCCGGCAGCTTGGGACGGGCACGGGAGATGGCGTCGCGCACATCGGAGATCCCCTCCACCATGTTCCAGCCGAGCTTGAACTCCACCGTGATGACAGAGCGCCCCTTGCGGGTCACCGAGTTGATGTTCTTGATGCCGCTGATGCCGGAGAGCTGATCCTCGATGGGCTTGGTGACCTGACTCTCCATGACGGCGGGGGCGGCCCCCTCGTACATGGTGGTGATGGAGACGGACGGGGTCTGCACGTCCGGCATCTCCCGCACAGTCAGCTTGGAAAATGCCACCAGACCGAACACGGTGAGCAGCGCGCTCAGCACCACCGCCACCAGCGGGCGGCGCACGGAAATATCGGAGAGCCACATCAGCCTTTGACCTCCGCCAGATCGTGCACGCTGACGCCGTCACGCAGGTTGACCAGCCCCTCGACCACGATGCGATCGCCCACCTTGAGCCCTTCGGTCACCCACACCTCTTCGCCATGGGTATCCCCCAGCACCACTGGCACCCGCTTGACCTTGCCATTGGGTTCGAGACGATAGACGAAGCGCTGCTCGCCGGCATACTCCACCGACTGGGCGGGGATCAGGGTCATCTTCTGTGGCGGCAGGGAGAGCTCGACGTTGAGCAGCATGCCGGGGCGCAGCTGGCCGTCAGGATTGGGGATGATCACCCGCGCCTTGATGTTCTGGGTATCGTTGGAGACGCGGCTGTCCAGCGTCTCCAGCACGCCGCGGAAAGCTTGATCCGGCCAGGCCGAACTGGTCGCCGTCACCGCCATGCCGGGACGCAGCAGCGAGAGGTAGCGCTCAGGCACCGCCAGATCGAGCCGCAGCTTGGCCAGCTCGTCCAGGTGGAGCAGGGTATCGCCGCTGTTGACCAGGGCCCCTTCACTCAGGTCGATGAGGCTGACCGAGCCGTCGAATGGCGCCAGCAGGGTCCGCAGGGAGAGCTCGTACTTGGCGGCATCGGCCCGGGCCTGAGCCTGGGCGACCGTGGCCTCCTGCCCCTCCAGCTCCGAGGTAGTGATGGCACCGCGCGCCACCAGCCGGCGCATGTCCCGCAGCTTGCGGCTCTCGTCGCGCACGCTGGCGCTCTGCTCGGCCAGCTCCGCCTGCTGCTTGCCGGCGTCGAGGGCGATCAGCACGTCCCCCTGCTTGACCTGCTGGCCGGAGCGCACCGCGATCTTGACGATGCGGCCGGTCACCTCCGGGCTTATCACCACGGAGCGATTGGCGGCCAGCTTGCTCACCAGCTTGATGGAGGGTTCTGCCAGACTCTGGCTGACCGTCTGCGCCCTGATGTTGACCTGACGTGGCTGGGGTTTGCCGGCAGGGGCGGAGTGGCGGTAATACCAGCCGGCGGAAATCAGCAGAGAGAGGCAGGCAAGCACCAGCCATATACGCATTTTCATCAAGCAATCCATGAAATTAAGAGAAAAGAGGGCACTTCATCAATGATGGTCACCATGTTACCCCCTGACTATGCCGTGACTATGTATAAATGTGACAAAACGTAACAGAAACGGCGATATTTGATTGAAATAGCAGTAGCAGAAGACGGGCTTCACGATTGTGCCCTAAACTGATGCTCCGAACCTGTCCGGATCCCGCCTAACGCCTATGCCTGAACCCAGATCTCATTTTGTTACCTATCGTCTGCAATGGCTGCTCTGCGCCTTCGTCGCCCTGCTGCTGGCCATCACTCTCAAGCTGACCCTGACCCAGGTCACCGACCATTATCAGAGCGATACCCTCAGCACCGCCTCCCGCTTGAAATCCCAGTTTCAGCAGATGGAAACCTTTCTCGAGGCCATGCGCGGTCAGGCAGAAGAGCGGCTGCGCAGCAACCCGCAATCCGCCCTCACCCAGCAGCTCTACGGCGCCCTGCGGGAGAATGGCGACCAGGGCTTTGCGCTGGATCGGGTGCCCGCCAACCTGCCCAAGGGGCTCAGCGGCAACCTGACCGGGCTGGGACCGCTGCCAGCCCCCGGCAGCCCACGCGCCGCCAGGCTGCACCTGGCGCTGAGCCTCTCCCCCCTGCTATCCACCGCCAGCAAGCTGCTGGGGGACAAGGTTGGCTGGATCTACTTCACCGGGGTCGATGACTTCATCTACCTCTACCCCTGGGTTCCCACCAGCCAGTTTCACTTTCGGCGCAACATCTATCTCAAGTCCTACTGGCAGGATGCCCTGAAGCAGAAGGAGAAGAGCCTGCGCGCCACCGTCTCGCGCCCCTACGAGGACTTTGCCGGCGCGGGCCAGATGATCACCTTGTCACAGCCCATCGTGAAGGATCAGGTGCTGGTGGGGGTCATCAGCATCGATGTGCTGCTCTCCCGGCTGAAGCAGCTGCTGCGCGAATCCACCCCAGGTATCGGCTGCCTGTTTCTGATCAACCAGCATCAGCAGATCCTGGCCAGCAACGCACAGGAGGAGGGGCTGGTCCCAAAGCCGTCAAAGGCTCGGGATGGCTACCACTGGCAGCAGGGGGCCTTTCAGTTCCAGTACGACATTCCTGACACCGAGCTCACCCTGCTTCACCGCATCCCCCTATCCTCGCTGCTGTGGGCCCTGCTCTGCCAGTCCGCCCCGACCCTGATCGCCCTGTTCTTCATGGCCTGGGCCGTGCTTGCCAATCTCAAGTCCCGCCGCCTGAACCGGCAGCTCGACTACCTCTCTCGCCACGATGCCCTGACCGGTGCCTTCAACCGCCACTACTTCGACGAGTTTGAGCGCCGCCATCAGCAGCGCGGGGGCAGCGTCGGGGTGATCATGTTCGACTGCGATCACTTCAAGCAGGTCAACGACCGCTTTGGTCACGAGGTGGGCGATCAGGTGCTGATCCAGCTGGTGCGCCTGTGCCAGCAGCACCTGCGGCGGGAAGACGCCCTGATCCGCTGGGGCGGCGAGGAGTTTCTGCTGCTGGCGGCCAAAGGGGGCGAACCACTCGACCAGCTGGCCGAGCAGCTGCGTCTGCGCATCGCCCGCCACCCCTGGCAGGAGCTGGCGCCGGCCCTGGCGGTGACCGTCAGCCTGGGTTACCACCACAGCACTACCGATACCCAGTTGCAGGAGGCCATTCGGCGGGCCGACGTGGCGCTCTATCAGGCCAAGGCCAACGGTCGCAATCGCAGCGAACGCTGGCAGGATGACGGCGTCGGCAACTGCGGGTAAGCTGGCTTTCTCACTCACTCCTGGAGAGACAAAGTGGCACGAAAACCCCGTGTGGGACTGGCTCTTGGCAGCGGCGCGGCCCGTGGATGGGCACACATCGGCATCATACGGGCGCTGGAGCGACTCGGCGTCAAACCGGATCTGGTGGCGGGATGCTCCATCGGCAGCTTTGTCGGCGCCGCCTATGCCGCCGGTGAACTGGACAAGCTGGAGAGCTGGGTGCGCGGCTTCAGCCGCTTGCAGGTGGTCAGCCTGCTCGATCCGGCCCTCTCCGGCGGCCTGTTTCGCGGCGAGAAGGTGTTCGGCATCGCCGCCAACCACCTAGGCGATCCCGCCATCGAAACGCTGCCGCTCCCCTTTGCCTGCGTCGCCACCGAGCTCGACACCGGCCGCGAGATCTGGCTGCAGCAGGGGCCGCTGCGCCAGTGCGTGCGTGCCTCCTGCGGCATGCCCGGCATCCTGACCCCGACCCGGGTCGAGGATCGCTGGCTGGTGGACGGCGCCGTGGTCAATCCGGTGCCCATCTCGCTGGCCCGCGCCATGGGGGCCGAGGTGGTGATCGCCGTCAACCTCAACGCCGACATGCACCAGCCCTGGACCGACGAGCCGGATGAACCGAGTGGCGGCAACCGCTTCAGCCAGTGGTTCAACCGGGGCGACAGCCCCAACACACCGGGCATGTGGAGCGTGATGACCGGCTCCATCAACATCATGCAGGAGCGCATCACCCGCGCCCGGATGGCCGGCGACCCGCCCGAGATCCAGCTCTGCCCGCGCCTTGGCAGCTTCTCCATCATGGATTTCCACCGCGCCAGCGACGCCATCAACGAGGGCGAAGCCTGCGTCGAGCGCAACCTCGACCAGCTCAAGGATGAACTCGGCCGCCTCGGTGTGCTCTAGTACGGTTCACCAGATTCGTCCTCCCCAACAAAAAGAGCGCCTTATGGCGCTCTTTTGCTGTGGAAACTGTGAGCCCAACCTTGCTGGCTAGAACAGCCCCAACCCTTTGAGCATCACGATCAGGATCAACAGCGGCGACACGTAACGAATGATGAAGAACAGAGGTTTGAGGATCGCCAGCTCCAGTTCACCGCCGTTGGTCAGCGCCTCCTTCATTCGCTCGAAGCCCCACACCCAGCCCACGAACAGGCAGAGGAAGATGCCGCCAAGGGGCATCAATACGTTGGAGGAGACGAAATCGAACAGGTCGAAGAAGGTCTTGCCGGCGATATGAACCTCCGCCAGCGAGCTGTTGGAGAGCGCACAGGTCGACCCCACCGCCCCCAGCACCAACAGGTTGAGCAGGGTCGCCCTGGGGCGGCTCATGCGAAATCGCTCTGACACCACCGAGACCGGCACTTCCAGAATGGAGAGCATGGCGCCGGTGGCGGCGATGGCGGAGAGCACGAAGAACAGCACCATGAACAGGTGACCGAACGGAATGCTGGCGAAGACCGCCGGAATGGTGATGAACAGCAGGGAGGGACCGGCGGTGGGCTCAAAACCGAAGGCGAACACCGCCGGGAAGATGGCGATGCCGGCCAGCATGGAGACGAACAGGTCGGCACACATCACCCGGAAAGTGGTCAGCGGGATGTTCTGATCATCCCGAAAGTAGCTGCCATAGGTCATCATGCAACCCATGCCGATGGAGAGCTTGAAGAAGGCCAGCCCCATGGCGGTCAGCACCACCCCGGCCGTTATCTTGGAAAAATCCGGTGAGAACAGAAAATGCAGCCCCTGGCTCGCACCCGGCAGGGTCAGGCTGCGGATGCCGATAACAAGCAACAGGATAAAGAGCACCGGCATCAGCTTCTTGGTCACCGCCTCGATCCCCTTGGAGACCCCCATCAGCAGGATGCCACCCATCAGGGCCAGCACCAGCCACTGCCAGAGCAGGCTCTGCAGTGGGTCGCTTATCAGCGCTCCGAAGGCCGCCCCGGTCACCTTGGGATCGATCGACAGGATGGAGCCGTCCACGGCCTTGAAGATGTAGGCAAAGACCCAGGCAGCCACTTCGGAATAGAAGGACATGATAAGGAAGGCAGCCAACACCCCCATGGCCGCAATCAACCACCAGGGCTGCCCCTTGGGGGCCAGCTTGCTGAGGGTGGTGACGGCATCGGACTTGCCTTTGCGCCCCAGCATGATCTCGGAGATCATCACCGGCAGACCGACCAGCAGCGTCGCGATGACATAGACCAGCAGGAAACCGGCGCCGCCGTTTTCGCCCGTCAGGTAGGGAAACTTCCAGATATTTCCCAGCCCGACGGCTGAGCCCAGGGTGGCGGCAAGGACGCCGAATTTGCTGGTAAAGCCATCTCTGGCCTTGGGGGTGATTTGACTCATGCTTGTCTCACTGTGCGCATCATGCGAGGGATACCGCTAATTTTAGCGGTCAGAATTTTCTGAGGATTAATCCGGCTTGCCAAGGTATTTTCGTGAAAAGCCTTGGTGAGAGCACAATTAGCCAAATTTAATTAATTTCGTGGGTTGTTTGATGGATAAAAAAATGCCGCCTCGATGGCGGCATTTTTGTCAAAGCTCAATCAAATCAAGCCTTGGCAATATCGTCCGGGCCGATCTGACCGATTTCGGCGACTTTTTTGTCAGCCAGCAGCCAGAGGGTGAACTTGTGCAGTTCCGGGTGATGAGCCAGTGCCACCAGGAAGGCGCCACCAACTTCACGATAACCCAGTTCGTAGTTCTTCAGGGTGGTCGGGGGAACGCCCAGCAGATCTGCAAACTTGGGACGGCTCAGGCCGACCGCTTCACGGATCTGACGGATCTTCTTGCCAACAGTTACGATATTTGAATTCATGTGTTCCATACTCCGTACGGCGGATTGACTCCACCTTTATTTTTCGCGACGACTCGTAGTCAAGTGTATCAGTTTTGAACGGACTCGTTATGGTCGAGCCTCTATCTTTAATCAGCGTCTTTCGACGACAACCCTTGCAAACATCGGGGATGGTAATCGCTCAACCGCCTCAGGTAAACAGTCTCGAAAAGAAACCTTTATTGTTGCCACAGGAATAACTCGTATAATTCGCCGGCTATCCCTTAAGAGTAAGAACTCATGGCGCTTCCCGGCATAATCTCCTGTTTACACCCAGTCACCTCCCCCGCAGAACTCGCTCGTCAACTGCAGCAAGGCCAGCAGACTCGTGCCGAAGCCTTCTGGTTGCCCACAGCGCTGCACGATCAGGCGACAGCAGTTTTGGCTGCGCTCGATGACAAGAGCAGCCTGTTTCTTGAGCAGCCCGCAACCGGGCTGCCATTGCGCAGTCACGACGGCGTCATGCAGGAAGATGGCACCCTGCTGCTTGGCAATGGCCAGCATCTGGCGCTGGCCAAAGAGCCGGGCGATGGCGGACTGGTCCCCGTCAAAGGGCTGGCCGAGATGGCAAACTGGCTCGAAGCAGGCCACCTGCATTTCTGCTGTTCAGCTGCGGTACAGCCTGTGGCGCGGGCCATCCTCAACATCTGGCCGCTCGATCCCTACCTGGCCCGTCATTTTTTGTGCAGTTTTACACCCTTACTGTGCGAAGCAACCGAGGCCGATTACCTGGCCGTGTTCCAGGCGAGGGAATTTCCCGCCATGGCGCAATCTGACTGGGTTCAGGCCTATATGAAACTCGAGAAGAGACTGCACCGAGCCTATTTGGATCACTAATTAATTTGGATAAACAGCCAGTTATCCACACGACACAATTTGCCATATGGATTATGTGTGAGCTTGATCATGTTTTGAAATCGGCATAGAGTGCGCCACGTCATCGGAATGACATCGGCTGTTCGTGAAGGGTTGAAGGCATTGCTTAACACTGCCACCCGCTCGCTTGTGCACCAGGAATGTGTGCCTCCCGGATGGATCCGGGATCCCTGCCAGACTCAACGCTGTTGTTCGGCAGAGCCTGCAGCTTACATAAATTAAAAAGTGCGAAGCACGTGAACAACGTGCCATCTCAACGAGGATTTTTTTATGATGAAAATGGCTCCTTCCCTGATCGCCATCGCCATGGCTGCCATGGGTGCAACTGCAGCTCACGCCGCTGACGACATCTACTTCGGTGCCGGTGCCGGTGCTGCCCACTTCAACGGTCTGAACAAGATCGGTGGTGGCGGTTACGCTGGTACTGAAGACGCTGCTGCTGCCAACGCCTTCGTCGGTTACAACTTCACCGAAAACTTCGGTACCGAGTTCGGCTACCAGTACGCTGGCCGCGGCAACACCGACGGTCTGCGTTACGAGAACCAGGGTGCCACCCTGTCCGGTATCGCTCGTCTGCCGCTGGGCGGCGACTTCTCTGCCTTCGCTGAAGGCGGCGCCTACTGGGCTCACACCGATGGTCTGGGCACCAGCGACACCAAAGTATCCCCGCTGGCCGGCCTGGGCGTGACCTACAAGGTTAACGACGCGCTGGATCTGCAAGCTCGTTACCGCTACATGTGGGACGTGGCTGACCTGCACGCAGGCGATGCCCCGGACGACGTACGCTACAAGTCCAACCAGAGCGTTGCGACCCTGGAAGCCGTTTACCACCCGTTCCGCACTTCCTACGTAGCCCCGGCTCCGGCCCCTGTTGTTGAAGAAGCGCCGGCTCCGGCTCCGCAAGTTGTCGAGAAGAACTTCGCCCTGAACTCCGACGTGCTGTTTGCCTTTGGCAAAGACAGCCTGAAGCCGGAAGGCGTTGCTGCCCTGAACGGTCTGTACCAGCAAATCGTTGAATTCCAGCCGAAAGATGGCAACGCTGTTGTCGTTGGTTACACCGACCGCATCGGTTCCGACGCTTACAACCAGAAGCTGTCCGAAGCCCGCGCTCGCACTGTTGCCAACTTCCTGGTCAGCAAAGGCATGGCCGCCAGCAAAGTTGCTGTTGAAGGTCGTGGTGAAGCCAACCCGGTTACCGGCACCAAGTGCAACGGCGTGAAAGCCAAAGCTCAGCTGATCTCCTGCCTGGCTCCGGACCGTCGCGTTGAAGTTCGCGTATCCGGCGTACAAGAAGTTCAGAAGTAATCTGACTCCGTTCAGATGATGCGAAAAGGGGATGCCACGGCATCCCCTTTTGTTTGTCTCCCCGCCACCAACTGACCAAAAACACAGCAAGGCGCGTCACTTTCTGTCAAATCATTTCCCTCTTCCGGCTTTCTGCTACTTCGTGCAGAGCCGCGCCAGCGCTGGATATCTGTACAGAAACTTGATCAACACGAGTCAAAAGAATACAGTAACTCCGCTTGTAAGGCATTGGATGAACTATTAAAAGTGCTTCCGGCCCGGTTAGTTGTCCATGGAGCCAAGGCTTCGTGAGTATCCAGGAACCATCTCTTTTTTCATTCAGGCCAACCGTGGTTCACCATGGAGGTCACAGCTGAATTGTCACTTGTGACCGGTATAACTGAAGAGTGCGCAGTACGCCCTAGCACGGCAAACTCAACGAGGATAAAACGATGAAAATGAAAATGGCACCCGCCCTGATTGCTCTGGCCATCGCGGCCATGGGGACTTCCACCGCTCAGGCTGCCAACGACTGGTACACAGGTATCGGTGCTGGTTGGGCTTATGGCCACGACCTGAACGACTTTGGCAAAGATGCCGACAAGGATGCCACCGCGCTCTCCCTGTTTGGCGGCTACAACTTCAACGATAACTTCGGCGCCGAGCTGGGTTATCTCTACGCCGGCAAGGGTGGCGTCGATGGCGTTGACTTCAAGACCCAGGGCGCAACCCTGTCCGGTCTGGCTCGTCTGCCGCTCGGCGACATCTTCTCCGTGTTTGCAGAAGGCGGCGCCTACTTCAACCACGTCAACGGCAACGGCAGCAGCGACAACGGTACCGCGCCGCTTGCCGGTCTGGGCGTGACCGCCAAGCTCTCTGATCTGATCGATCTGCAGGCCCGTTACCGCTACATGTGGAACCTGGGTGACGAGCAGAAGACCTGGGAAACCAACATGAGCGTGGCCACCCTGGAACTGGTGATGCACCCGAACCGCTCCACTTACGTGGCACCGGTAGCAGCCCCGGCTCCCGAGCCGGTTCCTGAGCCGGTCGTGGTCGACAAAAACTTCGCCCTGAGTTCAGACGTGCTGTTTGCCTTCGGCAAATCCACCCTGAAACCGGAAGGCGTGGCTGCCCTGAACACCCTGTATCAGCAGATCGTCGACGTACAGCCGAAAGATGGCAGCGCCGTGGTCGTCGGTTACACCGACCGCATCGGCTCCGATGCCTACAACCTGAAGCTGTCTGAAGCCCGCGCCCGTACCGTGGCCGACTTCCTGGTCGGCAAGGGTCTGCCTGCCGGCAAGGTAGCCATCGAAGGTCGTGGCGAAGCCAACCCGGTCACTGGCACCCAGTGCAACGGCATCAAGGCCAAGGCCCAGCTGATCGCCTGCCTGGCCCCGGATCGCCGCGTAGAAGTGCGCGTCACCGGCGTACAGCAAGTCACCCAGTAAGTCACCTTGGTGACCGAAAAGGAGGCCATCTGGCCTCCTTTTTTATTGCCTGGCGCTCACCCTGAACACCTCGGCTGACCAGCAGATCCCGCTCATTGCCATCCTCGATACCACCTAAGTGGTTAAAAAACCTGCATCGCCTATAAATAGTGGTGGTTGTACACAACAGGGCTTGCGCCCTACTACACCAGACATCGACGAGGATACGCGATGAACATAAGAGTAAAACCTGTTTGGATTGCACTGGCACTGGCAGCCACGGGCGCACAGGCGGCGCCGGACAACGACTGGTACGCCGGGGTGGGGGGTGGCTGGGCCATCGCTCACGATCTGGGTGACTTTGGCAAGGATGCGAGCAAGGACGCCACCGCGCTCTCTCTGTTCGGCGGCTACAACTTCACCGAAAATCTGGGGGCCGAGCTCGGCTACCTGTCGACCGGTGACTGGGACGTGCAGGGCAACGACTTCAGCAGCCAGGGCGCCACCCTGTCGGTGATTGGTCGACTGCCGCTGGGGGATATCTTCTCGGTGTTCGCCGAGGGCGGCGGTTATGTCTACCACGTCAAGTCCATCAACGGCGGCGACAACAACCTGGCTCCGCTGGCCGGCCTCGGCCTCACCGCCAAGCTGCACGACTGGGTCGATATCCAGGCCCGCTACCGCTACATGGTCCGGGTCGGCGACGATCCCGACAATGACAAGGTAGGCAGCGGTACCCAACGCTGGGTCAGCGACATCAGCACCGCCACTCTGGAGCTGGTGATCCATCCCAACCGCAGCAAACCGGTTGAGCCGGCCCCCGCGCCCATGGTCGTTCCCCCACCACCGCCCGCTCCCGAGCCGGTGGATCAGACCTTCAACCTGAGTTCGGACGTGCTGTTTGCGTTTGGCAAGGCGGAGCTGAAACCGGAGGGGATGCAAGCGCTGGAGTCGCTCTATCAGCAAATAGCCGACGTCAAGCCCAAGGATGGCAGTGCCGTGGTGATGGGCTATACCGACCGTATCGGGTCGGATGCCAACAACCAGGCGCTGTCGGAGGCCCGCGCCAGCACGGTCGCCAACTTCCTGATCGGCAAGGGGCTGCCCGCTGACAAGGTGAGCATCCAGGGCAATGGCGAGAGCAACCCGGTCACCGGCAGCCAGTGTGATGCCATCAAGGCCAGGGCCGCCCTCATCGACTGCCTGGCACCGGATCGCCGAGTAGAAATCAGGGTCACCGGCACTCAGGGTGCCCCTGAGGCCGCCGCCGCCCCGGCCGAGCAGTAATTCCAGCCACGAAGAGAGCACAGTGCCAGACGTGTGAAGAGGTGCAGATAACAACAGGTGGAGAGCAAGCCCACCCACAACGCGATGTACAAAAAAGGGATGCCGAGGCATCCCTTTTGCTTTGCGTCTTCCCGCCGAAATCAGAAGGAGGTACGGCGATAGCGACGATACTCGGGGCGCCAGAAGTTGGCCTCGATGGATTGATCGATCACCTCGTCCGGGGTCTGTACCGCCTTGCCCTGCAGCATGGCGGTCTTGGCCACCATCTTGGCAATGTAACGGGAGACCTGGTGTATGTCCGCCAGATCCGGCAGCAAGGAGCCCTCCTCCCCCTTCACCAGTGGAGAGCACTCCGCCAGCGCACGGCTGGCCGACATCAGCATGGCGTCGGTCACCCGGGTGGCGCCGGAGGCGATGACGCCAAGGCCGATCCCCGGGAAGATGAAGGAGTTGTTGCACTGGGCGATGACGTAGCGCTTGCCCTTGTACTCCACCGGTGCAAACGGGCTGCCGGTGGCCACCAGCGCCTGACCGTCGGTCCAGCGGATGAGGTCTGCCGGCGTCGCTTCGACCCGGGAGGTGGGGTTGGAGAGCGGGAAGATGATGGGACGGGCACAGTGCTTGTGCATAGTCTTGACCACCTCTTCGGTAAACAGCCCCGGCTGGCCGGAGACCCCGATCAGAATGTCCGGGCGACCGTGCTCCATCACCTCCAGCAGGGAGATGTTGTCCCCCACCGGCCAGTCGGCAATGCGCTCCACCGGCTGGGAGAGGCGGCGCTGAAAGTCGAGCTGGTTGGGGATCTTGTCGGTGATAAGACCGAAGCGGTCCACCATAAAGACCCGGCTGCGTGCCTGGGCATCGGTCAGCCCTTCGGCCTTCATCTGCGCCACGATCTGCTCGGCGATGCCGCAGCCCGCGCTGCCCGCCCCGAGGAAGGCAACCCGCTTCTCGGAGAGCTTGGCGCCGGAGGCCTTGCAGGCGGCGATCAGGCTGCCCAGGGTCACCGCCGCGGTACCCTGAATGTCGTCGTTGAAGCAGCAGAGCTCGTTCTTGTAGCGGTTGAGCAGCGGCATGGCATTGTTCTGGGCGAAGTCCTCGAACTGCAGCAGGATATCGGGCCAGCGGCGCTTGACCGCCTGAATGAAGGCATCGACGAACTCGGCATACTCTTCACCGGAGATGCGCGGATTGCGCCAGCCCATGTAGAAGGGGTCGTTCAGCAACTGCTGGTTGTTGGTGCCCACGTCCAGCACCACCGGCAGGCAGTAGGCGGGCGAGATGCCGCCACAGGCGGTGTAAAGCGACAGCTTGCCGATGGGAATGCCCATGCCGCCGATCCCTTGGTCACCCAGACCCAGGATCCGCTCGCCGTCGGTGACCACGATCACCTTGACGTTCTGCTTGGTGGCGTTTTGCAGCATGTCATCGATCCTATCCTTGTCCGGATAGGAGATGAACAGACCACGGGCGCGGCGATAGATGTTGGAGAACTCCTCGCACGCCTTGCCGACGGTCGGGGTGTAGATGATGGGCAGCATCTCGGTCAGATGGTTGTGCAGCAGCCGGTAGAACAGCGTCTCGTTGGTGTCCTGGATGTTGCGCAGATAGATGTGCTTGTCCATGTCGTTGCCAAACGCCATGAACTGGCGATAGGCACGCTCGGCCTGCTCTTCGATGGTCTCGATATTCTGGGGCAGCAGCCCCTCGAGGTTGAAGTTGCTGCGCTCTTCGCTGGTGAAGGCGCTGCCCTTGTTGAGCAGCGGGGTCTCCAGCAGGGCGGGACCGGCGTAGGGAATGTAGAGAGGACGTTTCTGGTTATTATCTTCAAACATGGATCTTGATACCTAAACGGTTAGCTAGACGCAGGAATCCGCCGATCCTAGGGGCTTGTGTCATTAATTTCAAAGAGTTTGCATATCCGTTGCAAAAGGTTTGCGACCGAGTCGACGAAATGCCCCCGGGGTCTGACCAGTCAGGCGTCGAAACGAGTTGGCAAAGTTGGCGCCATCGCTATAACCGACCCGGGCGGCCAGCTCGCTGAGCGGCCAATTGGTATAAAGCAGCAACTGGCGCGCCTTGTTCATTCTGAGCTCGGTCACCCTTGCCATCGGCCCCATGCCAAAGTGCTGCTGACAGAGGCGGTGCAGATGAGGCACCGAGCAGGCCATCTGGTCGGCGAGCTGGGCCACGCTCCAGGGCTCGTCGAGGCGCGCCTCCACCCGGCGAAACAGCGCCTGCAGGCGCAGCTCCGGCGTGCCACGCACCTCCCCCTGCAGGGTGCGCTCCAAGAGCGCCAGCAGCAGGCTCAGCAGTTGGGGCTGCAGCGGTGAACGAGTGCCCTCCCCCTGCATCAGGCTGAGCAGGTGATAGAGTTGCTCCCCCTCCTCCCCCTGCCAAATACGGTGGCCGAGCCGGTGCAGGTGCTGCCAGCGCGGCACGTCATCCAGCAGGATCCAGCTGGTGCGCCACTGCCCCCCCACCAGCTTGAGACCACCGGGCACAGCCGCCGGCAGGAAGATGAGCGAACCGGCCGGAATGGGCTGCTCGCCGCCATCGGTGAGCAGGGCGCCCCCCTCGTCGTGGCTCACCATCAGGATGTGGAACTCCGGCCGGTTGCGACGGATCAGGTAGTGATCGCGGATGCTCGAGAGCCCGGTCAGGAAGATGCCCGCCTCGCCCAGCAGCGGCAGCCCTTCGCGCCCTAGCATTCGCTCCTCGCAGGCCGGGGCAATTTCCAGACACTCGCTGACAAACGGCATAACACCTCAACAGGATAGTTTGACACAAGAAAGCCGAGAGAGGCTCACAGTGAAGCCGCCCGCCACTCCCCCTATCATACCCATGACAAACCTTGCTTTTTATCTACCCGGTTAACATAAATGAATTATTGGCAAGCGATTTTAAAACAAACCACCGATCGTGAGTTCATGACCCGATTGTGGCGGCTGGCCCTGCCGGTCTCGCTGCAATCCATGATGTTCTCCCTGCTCGGCCTCATCGACATCATGATGGTGAGCCAGCTTGGCACCACGGCTGTGGCGGCGGTCGGCTTGGGTAACCGGGTCTTCTTCTTCAATCTGCTGGTGATAGCGGGACTCTCGGGCGGGGTCTCGGTGTTGGCGGCACAGTATTACGGTCGTGGCGAGATGGCCGGGGTGCGCCGCTCGCTGGCGCTGGCGCTGGTGGGGGCCCTGCTGGTGAGCCTGCCGTTTGCCCTGGTCTACGTGCTCTCACCGGGCAGCGTGCTCGGCTTTGCCAGCCAGGAGCCCGCGCTGCGCGAGCTGGCCGATCAGTTTCTGATGATCACCGGTGCCACCATCCTCTGCACCGCCGTGGTGGTGCCGCTGGAGTCGGCGCTGCGCTCGGTCGGCAATGCCGCCGCCCCCACCCGCATCGGCATCATCGCCATCATCGCCAACGTCATCCTCAACTACGCCCTCATCTTCGGCCATTTCGGCTTCGAGGCGATGGGGGTGGCCGGCTCGGCCTGGGGCACCACCCTTTCCCGGCTGCTGCAAACGACCCTGCTGCTGCTCTACGTGAGACGCTACGAGGCGCGCCTGATCCCGCAAAAAGATGACTGGCTGGCCGCCTTCAAGCGCAAGGAGGTGGTGCGCTTCACCCTGATCGCCCTGCCGCTCTTGTTCCACGACGGGCTCTGGGCCTTCGGCATGCTGCTCTACGGCTTTCTTTACGCGCACCTTGGCACCGACTCGCTGGCCATCATGACCACCCTTGGCACGCTGGAGAGCATCCTCATCTCCCTCTTCTTCGGGCTGGCGGTGGCCTGCTCCACCCTGCTCGGCCACCGGCTCGGGGCGGAAGAGTACGAGATTGCCTGGCAACACTCTCAGCTCTTCCTGCTGCTCGCCCCCATCGGTGCCCTGCTGGTGGGGATCGCGGTCTGGCTGCTGCAGACCCACCTGCTGCAGTGGGTCGGCAACCTGCCGGGCGAGCTGATGACGGAAGCCGGCCAGGTGCTCGCCATCATGTGTCTGGGCATGCTGCTCAAGGTGTTCAACATGGTGGGCATCATAGGGGTGCTGCGCTCGGGCGGGGATGTGAACTACAGCATCTTCATCGACATCGTCGGCATGTGGTGCATCGGCCTGCCACTCGCCTGGGGGGCGGTCAACCTGCTCGGCTGGCCCCTCTCCTGGGTGGTGGCGGTGGTGTTGCTGGAAGAGCTCAGCAAGGTGTTGCTGGTGCAGCGCCGCATCCGCCAGCGCCGCTGGCTGCGCAATCTGGTGCTGGGATAAGGGAAGAGAGCAAAGCGGGAAAATGCGGGGTCATATCAATGACAGAAAATCCCGCTTTGCAGTATGCTGACCCCCTCTTCAATCAGAGGCAGGGCCGACCCTTATGCCCCCTGCCCAGTAGTCGTTTAAGGAGACGAGCATGCAACCACAAAAAGAGCTGATCACCGAGACTGCCCTGCTGGAGATAGCCAACAAGATCATCAAGGAACACGAAGACTTCATCCACGGCATGCGTGCCGATTCGGTGGAGCAGAAGGGGGAGATCCTGGTGTTCAAGGGGGAGTTCTTCCTGGCCGAAGATGGCACCCCGACCGGCAAGACCATGGCGGTGTTCAACATGTTCAAGCTGCTGGCCCAGCAGCTCTCCGGCAAGTACCAACTGGGCTGAGCCCGCTCAACCCCGCTCAAGCAAGATGCCGCCCTCAGGCGGCATCTGTCTGTATGACGGCAGGCAGAGCCTGCTTGCCACCCAGCTCCCCCACCACGCAGTTGCGCCCGGCCATCTTGGCCATGTAGAGACACTCGTCGGCCCGGTTGAGCAGATCCTCCACCCCCTCGCCACGCAGGGCCAGGGTCAGGCCGATACTCACCGTCACCTCCAGCAGCTCGTCGGAGGTGGGGCTTTTCACCAGCCGCGCCTCCACCGCCACCCGCAGCCGTTCGGCCACCCGCTTGGCCTGGGCCAGCTCGGCGCAGTTGGGCAGCAGGATGGCAAACTCCTCACCGCCGTAGCGGCCCAGCACCATGCCGGGCTCCAGCTGCTCCGCCAGGGTCGCCGCCACCTCCTTGAGCACCGCATCCCCCGCCAGATGGCCGAAGGTGTCGTTGATGCGCTTGAAGCGGTCCAGATCCAGCAACAGCACCGCGAACGGCGCCTGCTTGCGGATCATGCTCATCCTCGCCTTCTCCAGCTGTTTCATCAGCAGGCGGCGGTTCATCATGCCGGTCAGCTCGTCGGTGGTGGACTCCCGGTAGAGCTGCAGCAGCATGTTGAGCTGGCCGCACTGCACCCAGCTGCTGGCCAGGGCAAACAGCCCCAGCAGCCAGATCTGGTTGAGGGTCTGCACGCTCCAGAGCGGCTGCCCCACCAGCAGCCAGTTGCCGGCCAGCATGGTGACCAGAATGCCCCCCGCCAGCTGCAGGCCGAGGGAGAGCGGAATGGGGAAGATGGCAAACAGGCTGATGAGCAGGTAGGGGAACGCCATGTAGCCCGCCTGCAGCTCTTGATCCGCGCCGAAGCTGTGCAGGCAGATGAGGGAGAAGAGCATCATCACCGCCATCAGGTAGCCGAGCGCCAGCTTCATGCGTTCGCGTCTGAAATGGATGAGGTAGGAGAAGGGGATGAGCGGGGAGAGAGCAAGCAGACAGAAGATCCGGGCCTGAAGCAGTTCATCGAACTGGGCGGAGGGCAAGGTCAGCCAGTCCACCACCGCCCAGGCGGGCAGGCCCACCATCAACAGACAGGTGAGCAGCCGAAGACGCACCGTCATAAAGCCCATGCGGGTCAGGGTAAAATCTTCGGAGTGGGCACGGGCACTCCAGAACTCCGACAGCTTCAGCATCCAGAGCCTCCAAATCGCAACAGAGGGCTCATTCTACGCCGTGCGGCGGCAAAATCCTATGCAACCGGTCCCATTTCCGGGCGAGCGTCGTCACACAAACCGGCGGATCATAATCGCCACGCGCAAACGTTTCAACCCATCAAAAAATAAACCCGTTGCAACCCGAATTAGCGCTGGTCAGCCCGTTCTCAATCACTAAAATAGCGCCCAATTTTCTGCCCCCTCCCCCACACATTCGAGGTATTTATGGAACAGGCTGCCGCCGTACGCGCAACCCGAGAGGCCCATCCACCCAGGCGAGCCCACAGCGAACTGGTCTACGGCATAGAGGATGTCCCGCCCCTGCCCCAGACCCTGTTCGCCGCCCTGCAGCATATGCTTGCCATGTTTGTCGCCATCATCACTCCCCCTCTCATCATTGCCAACGCCCTCGGCCTCCCTGCCGCCGACACCCGCTATATCGTCTCCATGTCGCTGGTCATGTCCGGCATTGCCTCCTTCATCCAGACCCGCCGCTTCGGCCCCCTCGGTTCCGGCCTGCTCTCGGTACAGGGCACCAGCTTCAACTTCCTCGGCCCCATCATCGCCTCCGGCCTCGCCCTCAAGCAGGCGGCCATGCCCACCGAGGATCTGCTGGGCACCCTGTTCGGCACCATGCTGGCAGCAGCCCTGACCATAGTGGTGATGAGCCGCTTCCTGCACCTGGTCAAACGGATCATCACCCCGCTGGTCACCGGCATAGTGGTGTTGCTGATCGGCCTGACCCTCATCAAGGTGGGCCTCATCAGCATGGGGGGCGGCTACGGCGCCCTGTCGGATGGCAGCTTCGCCAGCCACACCAACCTCTTCCTCTCCCTGCTGGTGCTCGGTCTCATCGTGCTGCTGCAGCGCAGCCGCAACCCCTGGCTGCGCCTCTCCGCCATCATGATCGCCATGCTGGTGGGCTATGCGGTGGCGCTGCTGCTGGGCAAGGTCAACGTCCCCACCTTCGACGGCCCGCTGCTGATGGTGCCGATCCCGCTCCACTACGGGCTCGGCTTTGACTGGCAGCTGTTCGTGCCGCTCGCCATCATCTTCGTGGTGACGGCGCTCGAGGCCATCGGCGACATGACCGCCACCTCCGACATCTCCGGCGAGCCGCTGGAAGGGCCGGTCTACATGGAGCGGATCAAGGGCGGCGTGCTGGCCGATGGTGCCAACTCCATGCTGGCGGCGGTCTTCTCCACCTTCCCCATGTCCACCTTCGCCCAGAACAACGGCGTCATCCAGCTGACCGGGGTGGCCAGCCGTCACGTCGGCCTGTTCATCGCCGCCATGCTCGCGCTGCTCGGCCTATTCCCGGCGGTGGCGAGCCTGGTGCAGCAGATCCCCGAGCCCGTGCTGGGGGGCGCCACCATCGTCATGTTCGGCACCATCGCCGCCGCTGGCGTACGCATCATCTCCCGCGAGGAGCTCGACCGCCGCGCCCTGATGATCCTGGCGGTATCGCTAGCCATGGGCCTCGGAGTGGCACAGGTGCCGGAAGTGCTGCAGCACCTGCCGGATCTGGCCAAGAGCGTGCTCTCCTACGGCGTCGCCACCGGCGGCCTCACCGCCATCATCATGAACCTGCTGCTGCCCAAGCGCGCCGCCGCACAGGCCTGACACTCCGCCATCCTTGCACCAAAGCCCCGCCATGCGGGGCTTTACCTCCTTCGCTGCCACGGGTAGTGTGCTGGGCAGCCTCTGCTCAGGATGCCTTTCATGCCCTATACCCTGCTTTCCCCCCTGCCCAGCAGCCACACCCCGGATCAGATCCTGGCCGAGGAGCAGCGCTGGCTGCGAGAGTGTGCCCATGACCTCCAGCCCCGCGCCCACCTCTGGCAGGCGCCCCAATGCCTTATCGTCACCCGCAAGGACGCCCGTTTGCCCCGCTACCAGGCCGCCTGCGAGCAGCTTGCCGCCGAGGGCTGGCCCGTGCATGTGCGCGACAGCGGCGGCACCGCCGTGCCCCATGGCGCCGGCACCCTCAATCTGTCGCTCATGCTGCCTCGCACCACCACGGATCTGGCTCACTACTACCGGCTGCTGGGGGCGCCGCTGCTCGCCCTGCTGGGGGAATATGGTCTTGAGGGCAGCTATGACTTCGTGCCCGGCTCGTTTTGCGATGGCCAGTACAATCTGGTGATCGGGGGTCGCAAGGTGACCGGCACTGCCCAGCGCTGGCTGGCACCGGGCCAGGATCACAGTGGTGCCGTACTGGCCCAGGCCATGCTGCTGGTGGCCGGCAACGTGGACGAAGACACCCGGATGGCGAGCCGCTTCTACGAGCTGGCGGGCGGCGAGCTGCGCTTTCTCCCCAGCACCTCCACCACCATCGCGCAAGCCATCGCTTGGCAAGAGAGCGAGGACGAGCTGGTGGAGAGGGTGCGAACCCGACTCACCGCACTGCTGACCCAGGAGTGAACCCAGCGCCCTGCTGCCGGGCACCACAACCGGCCCCCTCATCAAAAACACCCATAAAAAAGCCACGACCCGGGTCGTGGCTTTTCGTTGGAATGGATGGTTGCGGCATCAGGCCGTCTGCGGCTCAGGCTCGGACTCCGCATCCCGGTCCCGGCTGAAGTAGGCACGGGTCTCGGCAATCACCACGTGGCGCAGGCCGATGAGACCGATGAGGTTGGGCACCGCCATCAGGCCGTTGACGATGTCGGCCAACAGCCAGATCAGATCCAGATGCAGGAAGGCACCGCTCGCCACCAGCACCAGATAGATGAGACGGTAGGGTTTGATTGCCTTCACCCCGAACAGGTACTCGGTGCAGCGCTCGCCGTAGTAGTTCCAGCCAAGGATGGTGGTAAAGGCGAAGAACAACAGGCCGATGCTCACCAGATACTGGCCGACATGGGCATCAAGCCCCTGGGCAAAGGCCAGACTGGTCATGGCCGCGCCGCTCGCATCGCCGCTCCACACCCCGGTCACCACCAGCGTCAGGCCGGTCATGGTGCAGATGATGATGGTGTCGATGAAGGTACCGGTCATGGAGACCAGCCCCTGCTCCACACACGAATCGGTCTTGGCCGCCGCCGCCGCGATGGGGGCCGAGCCCAGCCCCGACTCGTTGGAGAAGACCCCGCGCGCCACCCCGGACTGGATCGCCAGCATGATGCCGGCGCCGACGAAGCCGCCGGTAGCCGCATGGCCGGTGAAGGCGCTCCCGATCACCAGGGCGATCGCCTCCGGCAGGGCAGCGGCATTGTTCACCAGCACACCCAGACAGGCGACGATGTAGAAGATGGCCATGAAGGGCACCACCTTGCTCGACACGCTGGAGATGGACTGGATGCCCCCCAGGGTCACCAGCGCCACGATCAGGGTCAGCACCACGGCGGTCACTTCACGGGGTACCGAGAAGGAGAGGCTCATGGCGTCACTGATGGCATTGACCTGCGGGAAGGTGCCGATGCCGAAGAAGGCGACGCCGATGCCGAACAGGGCAAACAGCTTGGCCAGCGGCCTGGAGCCGAGCCCCTTCTCCAGATAGTACATGGGGCCGCCAGCCATCTGGCCGTTGGCGTCCTGCTGGCGATATTTCACCGCCAGCAGGCACTCGGCGTACTTGGTGGCCATGCCGAACAGGGCGGCCATCCACATCCAGAACAGGGCGCCCGGGCCCCCCAGCTTGATGGCGGTGGCCACCCCGACGATGTTGCCGGTGCCGATGGTGGCGGAGAGGGCAGTGCACAGGGCGCCGAAGCTGGAGACATCCCCCTGCTTGCCCTGACCCTGATCGCGGCCAAAGACCAGCCGCAGGGCGAGCGGCAAGCGCACCACCTGAAGCAGACCCAGACGCAGGGTAAGGTAGATACCGGTCCCGACCAGCAGGATCAGCAGGGGTGGACCCCAGATAAAGCTATCGATGGCGGCGAGCGCCGATTGAATTGATGACATGCATCCTCCTTAAGAAACAGAAATTAAGGAGGAGAAGGATGATCTTCCCATAGGTGTCGCGATCCCCAAAGGCGATCGGATGCAGGCAAAGAACGTGTTCACACTCTTGCTACGAGGCCGTGATCAAGGCTCATGCGCGGCTCGGAAGCCTCATGTATTTACATACACTCCGGTTCCTGCGCTGCTCTTTGCCTTGCTGACGACCTCTCGCTACAGATCGTGAACAGTTCCAAGCTCAGGTACAACCATCCCATCCCCTCTGTCCTTTTGCCTGAGAGTTTCCGGCGCCAGATTGCGATGCAATCACGGTGCCTTGCTCCTTCGGCGCCCGATTCAACGGGACTCTCCAGAGTATCGTCCAGTAGCAGTCCACACCGGTTGCCCGGTACCTGAAAGATTCACTTCTTCGGTGGATGGTTGCCCATCGCTCTCCTGCTACCTTCATCCGAACTAGTTTGGATTAGGAAGCGGGCATGGTAATCCAAAAAGTGTGAGCTGTCTCCCACTCGGCCACCCCGGCCGCCGTTTTTTTTCGTACCGAACCATCTGTTATTTGTTCGTTAACTATCAATAAGTTATTCCCACTTGCCACAGATGGCCCAGCTTCACTAGCCGATACGGCCGCCATATCAAGATGATATTTCGTCTCGACCAGAAAAACTTGCCGACATATCCAATCAAAAGGGTTGCGCACAAACGCAATAAGCCGATAATCCCGCGCATAACTAAGCACTTTGTAATGGAGTTATGCAATGTGCCTGGTTGGTCCCTCCGGACCGCTCGCCTGAGCCGGCCGTCGCCGGTTCAACCCCATATGGCTTGGGCATATCACGCCCCCTAAGGATGACCAAAAGAGAATGAACGAGACCCTGGTAGCACAAGATTACCGTCAGCTGGTTGAACAGTTCGGCTCCCCCCTGCTGCTGCTCGACAAGGCAGCCGTCCGCAAACAGTATCGGGCCCTGGCGGCCGCCCTGCCCGATGTACGATTGCACTATGCACTCAAGCCCCTGCCCCACGAGGCAGTGGTCTCTGTCTTGAAGGAAGAGGGGGCCTGTTTCGACCTGGCCACCAATGGCGAAGTGGATCTGGTGCGCAGTCAGGGTGTCCGCCCGGGACGCTGCATTCATACCCATCCCATCAAGCGCGACAGCGACATCCGCTATGCGCTGGAGTACGGCTGCACCGTGTTTGTCTACGACAACCCACTGGAGCTGGAGAAGTTCATCCCCTACAAGGACGAAGTGAAACTGCTGCTGCGGGTCAGCTTCCCCAACCCCGAGACCAAGGTCGATCTCTCCAAGAAGTTCGGCTGCACCCCGGAGCAGGCGCTGCCGCTGCTGCAACTGGCCCACGCCAAGGGCATCAAGGTGATGGGGCTGTCGTTCCACGTCGGCTCCCAGGTGCCCCACGCCCGTCGCCACGTGCAGGCCATCGACGCCTGCCGCGAGATCATGGAGCAGGCCTGGGAGCTCGGTCTCAAGCCCTGGGTACTGGATATCGGCGGTGGCTTCCCGGTGGATTATGAGGGCGGTGAGTTCGACATCGACGGCTTCTGCGCGCCGATCCGCGAGGCGCTGGCCAAGCTGCCCGCCACCGTGCAGAAGATTGCCGAGCCGGGCCGCTTCATCAGCGCGCCGGCCATGACCTCGGTCTCCAGCGTGATGGGCAAGGCCCATCGCGGCGACAAGATCTGGTACTACCTGGATGACGGTCTCTACGGCAGCTACAACGGCCAGCTCTACGATCACGTCACCTATCCGGTGAGCACCCCGCTGGCTCGCGGCGAACTGCACAACTCGGTGCTCTCCGGCCCCACCTGCGACAGCGTGGACGTGATCCGTGACGGCATCATGCTGCCGGATCTGGCCATCGGCGAGCTGGTGGTGGGCCGGGTGATGGGGGCCTACACCTGGGCCTCGGCCTCCACCTTCAACTTCTTCCCCAAGGCGAGCATCCTCATTCTGGACAGCAGCCAGAAGGGACAGAAGCTGGTGGCAGTCGCTTAAGCGCCATCAACAGAATGCAAAGAGGGGAAGCCATGGCTTCCCCTCTTTCGTTTCATCCAGCTCAAACGGCTAGATAAACTGGCTGGCAAGCAACCAGCCGGTGTAGGCGACGAAGCAGGCGAGCAGCAGGCCCCCCTCCAGCCGGTTGATCCGCCCCAGCCCCTTGCGGCCCAGGCACATCACCAGCAGCAACAGAGTCAGCCCCATCATCACGCTCCAGTCGCGGGAGAGCACTTCCGGTGCCACGTCGAGCGGGTGGATCCCCGCCGCGATCCCCACCACCGCCAGGGTGTTGAACAGGTTGGAGCCGAGCACGTTGCCAAGGGCCAGATCGTGCTCGTTCTTGCGAATGGCGATGAGGGACGAGGCGAGCTCCGGCAGCGAGGTGCCGACGGCGACGATGGTGAGGCCAATCACCAGATCGCTGATGCCGAGCGCCTGGGCTATGGTCACCGCCCCCCACACCAGCAGGCGGGAGGCCGCAATCAGCAACACCAGTCCGATGATGAGCCAGCCGATGGCCGCCTTGAGGGACATCCCCTCGCTGTCGATGCTCTCCTCGGTTTCCGCATCCAGCGCATCCCCCTTGCCGCGCATGCCGGCCCGGATCGACCAGCCCATGAGGCCGACGAACACCACGCCAAGGATGACGGCGTCCGTGCGGTCCAGATGACCGTCCAGCAGCAGGGCGCCGGAGAGCAGGGTGATGCCGAGCAGTATGGGGATCTCCTTGCGCACCACCTGGGAGGCCACCGCGATGGGGCTGATCAGGGCGGTCAGCCCCAGGATCAGGGCGATATTGGTGATGTTGGAGCCATAGGCGTTGCCGAGCGCGAGGCCGGGGTTGCCCTGGGAGGCCGCCAGCGCCGAGACCACCATCTCGGGGGCCGAAGTACCAAAGCCGATGATCACCATGCCGATCAGCAGCGGCGGCATGCCGGCGTAACGGGCGGTGGCGGCGGCGCCATCGACAAACTTATCAGCACTCCAGACCAGCAGCGCCAGTCCGGCAATCAGGGCAACAAAAGCCAGGGTCATATTGTTCTATCTCATCCACGGCAAACACGAGAGCCAGGCAAGTTGCCTGGCTCCATCCAAACGCGGCCTCAGTGTAACGAGGCCGCTTGCTATTTCAAGGTGTAATCAAACACCGATTGATATTTCACAGCGCCGCCAGCAGGCTCTGGGCATCCGACACCTCGAACTTGCCGGGCGCCTCCACGAACAGCTGCTCGACCACGCCATCGTTGGCTATGAGGGCAAAGCGCTGGGCACGCACGCCACCAAAGGTCCCGGTCTCCTTGGCCAAACCCAGTGCCCGGGTCCAGCTGCCGTCGCCATCGGCCAGCATGGTGATGGCCTCGGCGTTCTGGGCATCCTGCCACGCCTTCATCACGAAGGCGTCGTTGACCGACAGACAGCAGATGGTATCGACCCCCTTCTCCTTGAACTCGTCCGCCAGCACCACATAGCCGGGCAGGTGGGCGTTGGAGCAAGTGGGGGTAAAGGCGCCGGGCACCGCAAACAGCACCACCCGCTTGCCGCCAAACAGGCTTTGGCTATCCCGCTGCTGCTTGCCCTCGGCGGTGATGAAGGTGAATTCGCCCGCAGGCAGGGCTTGGCCAATCGCTATCATGATCTCTCGTCCTCAACTGGATGGCAGGGGCTCCAGTCTACCCCACTCCCGCCATGTGACACAGACCCCGATCCCGTCCGCCTTTTGGACTAACCTTGAGCAGGATCAGCCGACCAAGGAGGCCTCATGCAGCACTATTACGATGGACTGGAAATTCGCCCCTCCGCCTTGCGAGAGCAGCAACAACTGGATCAAGTCAATCACCTGCTTACCCATGTCGGCCAGTATTGCGCCGGTTATTCCAGTGCCTACCGCCAGCGTCGCCTGCAGGATCTGGGCGAGCTGACCAGCCTGCCCCTGCTCAATGCCAGCGAACTGTTCGCCGCCCAGCAGGCTCACCCGCCCTTTGCCGGCCTCACCGGCCGCCCCGCCAGCCAGGCGTTGCGGGTCTTTGCCTGCCCGGGTCAGCTGGCCATTCCCGAGTACGCCGGTGCCGACTGGTGGGGGGCGGCACGCGCCCTGTTCGCTGCCGGTTTCAAGGCCGGGGAGGTATTGCTCAACGGCCACGACTACCACATCAGCCCCACCGCCTTCATCTTCGACAACGGCGCCCGCCAGCTGGGTGCCCCCGTGGTGCCCTGCGGCCCCCACGATACCGGGCGCCAGCTGGAGGCACTGCAGCGCTATGAGCCGACCGGCTTCGTCGGGCCGCTGGCGGTGCTGCTGGATCTGCTGGAGGCGGCAGAGCGAGCCGAGGTACCGAGCAACAGCCTGCGCTGCGCCCTGCTGTGCGAATCCTCCCACCCCGATACCCGGCCGCTGCAGGCGGTGCACGGTATCCGGGCGCTCAACTGCCTGTTGCTGCAGGATGCGGGGGTGATCGCCTATGAGAGCCAGCCCGGCCAAGGCTTCATCGTCAACGAGAACTACATCATCGAGATCATCGATCTGGCCAGCGGCGAGCCGGTCATCGGCGATGGCGTCGGTCAGCTGGTGGTGACCCGGCTCGATCTGGAATACCCGCTGCTGCGTCTGATCACCGAGTGGCAGGGCCACTGGCTCGCCGGCGCCAGTCCGTGCGGGCGCACCAACCGCCGACTCAGGCTGGTCTAACATCCCCCCTGAAACAAAACGGGCAGCCACTGGCTGCCCGTTTTACATGCTGGGTACGCGTCAGCGCCGCGCCTGCCAGGTGGCGATGGCGAGCAGGGAGTCGGGGGTAAATTCGGCGGCCCGCGCGGCGATCTCCACTTGGCTCATCCAGCACACCTCGCTCACCTCTTCGGCCTGCAGTTGCAGCGGCCCCTGATAGCGGCAACTGAAGAGACCGCCCCAGACCCGATACCCCTCCCCTTCGGCATAGAAGTCACCGAATGCCTGCAGCGGCACATCGCGGATCCCCAGCTCCTCGGCCAGCTCGCGGCGAGCGGAGGGCTCCATCTGCTCGCCCGTGGTGACCACACCGCCGGCGCAGGCATCCAGCATGCCGGGGCAGAAGTCCTTGCTGAGGGTGCGGCGCTGCACCAGGATGCGGTCAGCCTCGTCGAGCACCAGGATATAGCTGGCACGGTGGCAGAGGTTCTCCCGCCGCACCTTGGCACGCTCGGCAACCCCGACCACCTGATTGTTTCCATCCACCACATCCACCCATTCCACACGCAGACCCTTCTTGTTCATGGCGTTAAACTGCCCGCAGTATATCGGGGCAACGGCTTGTCATGGCAGCCTTTTTTCACTCCCGCCTCCCATGGACGGCCAGTGCGGGCAGAAGACAAAGCGGATTCATACAAACCTCCACAAACTGTCACATCCGTGTCACCTGGCAACGCCATAGTGTGCCCTGTCCACGCAACAGGTGTTTTGTGATGAAGGTGTTCAAGAACTTGTCTCCCCGCCAGATTGCCCGCTACATCAAGAGCTTCCATCACGGCAGCTTCATGGTGGAGGCCCACGGGCGGTTCGAGTTCAGCGGCGGCGAGATCAATCTAGAGAGCCTGACCTGCCGTCAGACCCTGAGTCTGGCCCGGCAGATCAATCTGGAGGTTCGCGGCCTGCGTCATACCACCCTGCTGTTGGGGTAACTTCCATAGTCCTTTCTGTTTTGTAGTCTGCGTCCATGCACGTCTTTGCCCGCCGGCTACTCGCCGCGCGGGCCGTTTTCGATGTCGGTGATCACCCCGTTGCGCACGGTGACAAAGCGCATGAACTCGTTCTTGCCGAAGTTGTAGGTCCAGCGCTCCCCATACTTCACCTGCATCAGGTTGCCGAACTGGTTCTCCTCGTTGCGGGTCAGCTCCTCGCGCAGCATGGGTTCGCCGCACTTGAGCAGCATCTCGGCGGTGCTGTCCCCTTCTGTTATCAGCGCATTCTTGCAGCGCATGGCGCCGGCACTGGCCGGCAGACAGAGCAGCAGGGCCAGCAGGGCCCCGCCAACCAGAGGTAGTGACTTCATCGGTGACTCCATTTGAACAGGGCACTGCCCAGGGTGATGCAGCAGAGCGTAAACAGCAGGACCCAGCCCAGTGGCGCCGCCACCTCGGCCCAGCCTGCCCCTTCCAGCATGACGGCACGGGCCGCCGCGATGATCTGGCTGAGCGGCAGCCAGGCCGCCAGCTGCTGCAGCCAGGCGGGGGCCCCTTCCAGCGAGAACCAGACGCCGGAGAGAAACATCATCGGCATGCTGATGACGTTGAGCAGCCCGCTCGCCAGCTCCTCGTTCTGGATGCGGGCCGCCACCAGCAGACCGAGGGACGCCATGGACGCCCCGCCCAGCAGGGCGATCAACAGCAGCAGCCAGCCCGAGCCCAGCAACGGCACTCCGAGCAAGAAGTAAGCCACCAGAAATACCAGCAGGCTCACCACCAGGGTGATCAGGATGCGCGACAGCAGCTGGGCGCAGAGAAACTCGGCAGCCGAAAGCGGAGTGGCCCCAAGCCGCTTGAGTACCCCGTTCTTGCGGTAGCGGACGATGACGAAGCCCACCCCGAACAGGCCGGAGAACATCAGGTTCATGCCGATCACCCCGGGCAGCAGCCAGTCACCGTAGCGAATGGCGCGCCCGCTCAGGGTCTCCCGCACCAGCGGCACCGGCACGGCCTGGCGCAGCAGGTACTCGGCCATGACTCCCTGGGGGGCGTCCGGGTTGATCCAGTAACGGCCCGTGCCGGGCGAGAGCAGCAGATCCAGCTGATGGTGGCGCACCTTGAGCCGGCCCTTCTCCTCCTCGTCATAGGGGATGATCTTGAGCAGCGGCACGGCACGCAGCGGGGCATAGGCCGCGGGCAACTCCCCCACCACCCCCATCTGCACCAGCGGCTTGGGCGGGCCGGAGAAGATGAGGGTGAACCCCAGCACCAGCAACAGCGGAAAGGCCAGGTTCCAGATCAGCGCGGCCCGATCCCGCACGAACTCCAGGTTGCGGGCATAGAAGAGCGCGCCGATGCGCTTGAGGGATCCCGTCATCTGGTGCTCCTTGGGCTGACAGGCTGGGGCGACATGCCGGCAGGCGCCGCTGCGGGGTGCCACGGGGCCGCCTTCATGCGCCGCTCCGCAGGCTGTGGCCGGTCAGGTGGAGGAAGAGATCCTCCAGATTGGGGGAGCGCACCTGCATGCCGGTCAGCGGCACGCCGAGCGCAAGCAGCGCAGGCAGCAGCGCAGCCACGTCGGGGCAGCTCAGCTCCACCTGCTCGCCCAGCGGGCGCAGGGGATAGCCGAGACTGACGAGGGCCGGGTGAGCCGCAAGGCGCACCAGCACACCGTCAAAATGCTGTGCCAGCAGGGCGACCGGGGTATCCAGGCTGAGCAGATGGCCGTGATCGACGATGGCAATCTGATCGCACAGCTGCTGGGCCTCGTCCATGTAGTGAGTGGTGAGCACCACCGTCTTGCCCTGCGCCTTGATCGCCTCGATGCGCTGCCAGAAGTGGTGGCGGGCCTGGGGATCGAGACCCGTGGTGGGCTCGTCCAGAAACAGCAGCTCGGGGTCGCCGAGCAGCGCCAACGCCAGCAGCAGCCGTTGCCGCTGACCGCCGGAGAGCTTGCGACTGTCCCGATCGATAAATTCTCCCAGCGCACACAGCTCGATGAGCTGGGCCTGGGGCAAGGGGGCCGGGTAGAGGCTGGCAAACAGTCGCAGGGTATCGCGCACCGTCAGGAAATCCTGCAGCGCAGTGTGCTGGAACTGGATGCCGATGCGGGAGCGGTAGTCGGGGCCGAGCGGGGCGCCGTGGAACAGGATCTGGCCGCTGTCCGGGGTGAGGATCCCCTCCAGCAGCTCGATGGTGGTGGTCTTGCCCGCCCCGTTCGGGCCGAGCAGGCCGAAACAGCTGCCGGCAGGAATGGCAAAGCTGAGCCCATCCACCGCCCTGACGCCGGGGAAGTGCTTGACGAGATCGACGACTTCAATGATGGCAGTCATGGGCGCTCTCCCAGCAGGAGCCATGACTATATCCAAAAGCGCAGGCGCTGCCCATGCCCCGCCGCGCGCGGCGCAAAAAAACAGACGGCGACCCGAGGGTCGCCGTCTGTATCAATCAAGCCAGCCGGATCACAGGATGTCCAGCAGCTCCACTTCGAATACCAGGGCGGAGTACGGCGGGATGGAACCGGCACCGCGTGCGCCGTAGGCCAGATCCTGCGGAATGTAGAGCTTCCACTTGGAGCCAACCGGCATCAGTTGCAGCGCTTCTACCCAGCCGGCGATCACGCCAGTTACCGGGAATTCGGCCGGCTGGCCGCGGGCGACGGAGCTGTCGAACACGCCACCGTGGGTGAAGGTACCGTGGTAGTGCACGCGCACGGACTGACCGGCTACCGGCACGGCACCGTTGCCTTCCACCAGCACTTCGTACTGCAGACCGGACTCGGTGGTCTTCACTTCGGCGCGCTTGGCGTTGTCGGCCAGGAAGGCTTCGCCTTCGGCGGCGGCAGCCTTGGCGACGGCTTCCTGCTCTTCCTGCATGCGGGCGGTGATGACCTGGAAGGCATCGTTGATATCGTCACGGCTGACCGCGAACTCCAGACCATTCAGGGCATCTGCCAGACCTTGCTGCAGGGCCGGGATATCCAGACCGGCGAAGGCTTGCTGCGCCAGTTGATCACCCATGTTGCGGCCGATGCCATAGCTGGCCTTCTGTTCGATAGAGTCGTATTGGGACATTGAGAAGTTGCTCCGGGTCCTGAGGGTAAAAGAGACGGGATAATATCAGACTTTTGCGCCGGGTGCTGCCGACCCGTCCCCGGTTTTGCCCCCAGGTGGGAGGTGCCTCACATCAGCCCCCTCATCCCCGCCCCTTCTCCCGCAAGGGGAGAAGGGAGGAAAACAGAGCACCATCGTCCCTGCTCACATTCAAGCCGTATCAGGCCTTGTCCAGCAACGCCCGCACCGCTGCAACTTTGGCGCCGTCGGTGATATTGACCCGGCCGTCGTCCGAGGTGCCCATGTTGACGCCATGAAGAGAGACCATGCCGCCGCGCGGCCCGCATCAGGCCCTGTCCAGCAGAGCCCGAACCGCCGCCACCTTGGCGCCGTCGGTGATATTGACCCGACCATCGTCCGAGGTACCCATGTTGACGCCCCATGACGAGACACCATGCCGCCGCACGGTCCGTATAAGGCCTTGTCCAGCAAAGCCCGCACCGCTGCAACTTTGGCGCCGTCGGTGATATTGACCCGGCCGTCGTCCGAGGTGCCCATGTTGACGCCATGAAGAGAGACCATGCCGCCGCGCGGCCCGCATCAGGCCCTGTCCAGCAGAGCCCGCACCGCCGCCACCTTGGCGCCGTCGGTGATATTGACCCGACCATCGTCCGAGGTACTCATGTTGATGTCACAGAGAGAGGCACCATGCCGCCGCACGGTCCGTATCAGGCCTTGTCTAGCAAAGCCCGCACCGCTGCAACTTTGGCGCCGTCGGTGATATTGACCCGGCCGTCGTCCGAGGTGCCCATGTTGACGCCATGGGGCACCATGCCGCCGCGCCAGCCCATGCCGGACATGTGCACCTCGTTCACCCCGGTGAACTCCACTATGGTGCGCACGTTGTCGGCATTGACCCCGGCGCCCGGCATCAGGCTGGCTCGCCCTGCCAGCGCCTGCTGCATCGCCTGCAGGGTCTCGAGCCCCGCCAGCGCGGTCGGCGCGTGGCCCGAGCTCAGAATGCGCTCGCAGCCGGCGGCGACTATGGTCTCCAAGTCGAGACGCCAGTCGGAGGAGAGGTCGATGGCGCGGTGGAAGGTAACGCCAAGGGGCCCTGCCGCCTCAACCAGCTGGGTGAGTTTGGCGGCAGGCACCCGTCCCTGCTCGTCCAGCAGACCGACCACTACCCCTTGCAGGCCGGCGGCGCGGGCCGCCGCGATATCCTGCAGCATCATCTCGAACTCCCCTTCGCCAAAGCAGAAGTCGCCGGCCCGGGGCCGGATCATGGCGTAGACGGGAACGGTGGCATGGCGCGCCGCCAGCTGCATGAAGCCATAGGAGGGAGTCAGGCCGCCCAGCCCCAGCGCAGAGCAGAGCTCGATGCGATTCGCGCCAGCCTCCTGGGCGGTAAACAGGGATTCCAGATTGTCGATACAGATTTCAAGAGAGGTCATGATGGACTCCTTTATTGGGGAGATCAGACCCCGGATCTGATCTCATAAATTGAGCAAGGCAGCCCCGCGCACCCCGCCGGCGCCGCCGAAGCGGGCCTCGCGGATCTCGGGCAGGGCGACCCCGGGCAACAGATGGCCAGGCAGGCGCAGCGGCAGCTGTTCGTAGAGCGCGGGCAGGCCGCTCAGGCCGCCCCCCAGCACCACCACATCGGGGTCGACCACCGAGATGGCGGTGGCAAGCCCGGCAGCCATGATTTCGAGCCAGCAGTCGACCGTGGCCACCGCATGAGGCTCGTGCGCTTCGAAGCGCCCCACTATCTGGTGGCCGCTGGCACGCTGACCGTGGAAGTGGTGATAGAGCCGCTCCAGCCCGGTGCCGGAGGCATAGGTTTCAAAACAGACCAGACGGCCGCAGCCGCAACGGGGACGAGGCAGGTCGGGGTACTTCATCAGCATGGTGGCCGGCAGCGGGTAGTGGCCTATCTCCCCCGCCAGCCAGTTGCGGCCCTGGATAAGCTTGCCCGCCAGATAGACGGCGCCACCGATGCCGGTGCCGATGGTGACGCCGAGGGCGCTGTCGGCACCACCCGCCGCCCCCTGATGTACCTCGGACCAGAGGAAGCAGTTGGCATCGTTGTCCACCTTGACCGGACGCTCCAGCAGTTCGGCCAGATCGGCGCCCAGGTGGCGACCATTGATGGAGGGCAGATTGGCCGCCACTATGCTGTGGTCGTGCCGGTTGAGAATGCCGGGAAAGCCGATGCCCACCACACCACGGGCGCCAAAACGGGCATCCGCCTGTTCGACCCGCGCGCGGATCAGCTGCTGCAGCCCTTCGTAATCATTGCCGGGAGTGCTCATGCGCTCCTCGTGACAGAGATTCAAGGCGCCGTCATACACAGCGAACGCTATCTTGGTGCCACCAATATCAAAGCCGTAATACATGCCACACTCCCTTGTCGATGAGTCGCCTCACCTCAGCCTGTCCAGAGGGGGACATTGTATTAATTCGCAAAAAAAATAAAGTGACCGGAGGCGAAAAACGGGAGAGAGATCAAAGCAAACGAAACATTTGTCGCTGCAGGCAGGGCTGGCCGAGGCTCATCAGGGTGCGCTCCTGACCATCAAACATGAAGCCGCGGCGCAGGTAGAACCCCTCGCCGATGTGGTTGCCATCAAGCAGCCACAATCTGACGCCTTCACAGCCGGCGCGCCGCATCTGCATCGCCACCGCCTGCCACAGCCGCTTGCCGTGGCCCTGGCGCCAATGGTCGGGATGCAGGTAAAAGGCGCGGATCCAGGCGGTGGGGTACTCCCCCGTCGTCTCCGGCTGCCAGTAGAGCAGGCCGATGACCACCTCGTCCTGGCACAGCAGCATGGGCCTTGGGCCCGTCTCCGCCAGCCGGCGCTGCCAGATCTGCAGATGTTCGGTCACCGCCAGCTGGGCCAGCATGTCGGCACCGAGCACACCGCCGTATGCGGCGAGCCAGCTGGCCCGCTGCATCACCGTCATGGCGGCAGCGTCATCGGGCCGCGCCATGCGCAGGCTTATGCCTTGCATTGGGGTACCAGACCGGAGGCGCGGGCCTGCTCGTAGAGCGGCACGGCTTCAGCCTGCTGGGCCTGCAGCTCGGCGATCCGGTTCTCGTTGCTGGGGTGGGTGGAGAGCAGCTGGGGCGGTGCTTTGCCGCCCGCAGCCGCACTCATGTTCTGCCACAGGGGAATGGCTTCGGCGGGATTGAAACCGGCGCGGGCCATCAGATCCAGACCCAGCCGGTCCGCCTCGCTCTCCTGCTCGCGGCCATAGGGCAGCATGACGCCAACCTCCACCCCAAGCCCCAGCGCCGCCATGGTGGCACCGCGGTATTCGCTGCTGCCCATGGCGATGTCGGCCGCCGCCAGCCCAAGGCCGGTCAGCTGGCTTCGGGAGAGCCGTTCGTTGGAGTGCTGGGCCAGCACGTGAGTCAACTCGTGACCGATGACGGTGGCGAGCTGATCCTGGTTCTTGGCCACCTTGAGCAGGCCGCTGTAGACCCCGATCTTGCCACCGGGCAGGGCGAAGGCGTTGACCTGCTTGGAGTCAAACACCACCACTTCCCAGTTGGTGATGCCGTACTGGCTCGGCACCTGGGCGGTCACCGCCTTGGCGACGCAGGAGACATAGGCGTTCATCTTCGCATCCGTGCTCACCTTCTCCTGCTTCTTCATCTCTTCGAAGGAGTCGGCCCCCAGCTTGCTCATCTGCTGAGGCGAGAACAGCAGCATCTGGCTGCGGCCGGTGGGAGACTGGGCACAGCTGGCGAGCAGGGTGGAACAGAGTGCCGCCAGGCCAAGCTTGAACAGGGGAGATGTCATGGAGGTGTCCTTCACCATAAAGATGCCCTATTTTCGGAAATGCGGGCGTCCGGTGCAAGTCGGCAAATCACCCGGTCTGGCGAAAGCGGTCACATACCGCAATCGGACTGCGACCAAAAAACAAAACGGGCCCCGCAGGGCCCGTCTGGCAAAGGAAACCGGCTTACATGATGCCCAGTTTCTTCAGGTCGGCTTCGACCACCTTGGCTGGTACCGGTACGTAGCCATCTTTGGCAACGATGTTCTGGCCCGCCTTGGAGAGCACCATCTTCAGGAACTCTTGCTCCATCGGAGAGAGCGGCTTGTTCGGGTGCTTGTTCACGTAAACGTACAGGAAGCGCGACAGCGGGTACTTGCCGGTGATGGCGTTGTCGGCGCTGGCCTCGATGAAGGTCTTGCCATCCTTGGAGAGCGGTACGGCGCGCACGCCGGAGGTGACGTAACCGATGCCGGAGTAGCCGATGCCGTTCAGGGAGGAGGAGACGGACTGCACCACGGAGGCAGACCCCGGCTGCTCGTTCACGCCGCTCTTGAAGTCACCGTTGCACAGGGCGTGTTCCTTGAAGTAACCGTAGGTACCGGACACCGAGTTGCGACCGAACAGTTGCAGATCCTTGGAGGACCAGTTGCCGTCCAGACCCAGATCAGCCCACTTGGTGGCCGCCTTGGCTTCACCGCACTTGAGGGTGCTGGAGAAGATGGCATCCAGTTGCGGCATGGTGAGCCCCTTGATGGGGTTGTCCTTGTTGACGAACACCGCCAGGGCATCGACCGCGACGCGGATGGCGGTCGGCTTGTAACCGTAGCGCTTCTCGAAGGCCTCTTCCTCGCCGGATTTCATGGCGCGGCTCATGGGGCCGAACTGGGCAACGCCTTCGGTCAGTGCGGTCGGTGCGGTGGAGGAACCGGCGGCCTGGATCTGCACGTTGACGTTGGGGTACATGCGCTTAAATTCTTCGGCCCACAGGGTCATCATGTTGGCCAGGGTATCCGAGCCGACAGAGGACAGGTTGCCCGAGATGCCGCTGGTCGGAGTGTAATCCGGCAGGTTTTTATCCACACCGGCAGCCAGGGTGCTGACGGAAAACAGGGTAGCTGCGGTGAATCCGATTACACCAGCCAGTTTGTTGAGTTTCATCCAATCTCTCCAAGGTTGCAGAACGCAGTCCATCAAAACACGGGTTAACTTGGCTCACCGCCGGCCACGCCGGACGATGCGCTGAGTGTCATTTCCTGCCCTCTTCCCCCAGTCCTGCGGTGGCAGAAGGCAAGCGTCAATCTGAGGCCGAAAGTGGTCACATCCCGAGCACTGCGATCGGCCGGTCGCGTTTCGTACTCTCCCTGCGCCAAACCGGCGACAGGTCCGTTCTCAAGACGGCGCCAGTATCTGACCTGGCAGTGACAAATTTATGGATTTAATGTGACACTTTAATGACATGGCGGGCTTGTTTAACAAATGAAAAAAGGGCCGCCATCGCCGCCCTCTTTTGATGCCAACCCCTTGCTGGCAAAGACTATTTTACCACCACCATGCGGCCGGGGATGAGAAAGCTGAAGCGGCTGCCGAGGCCGACCCGGCTCTCGATGTCGAGCTGGCAGTCGTGGTGACTCAAGGCATGCTTGACGATGGCAAGCCCGAGCCCCGAGCCGCCAGTGTGGCGGGAGCGGGCCTTGTCGACCCGATAGAAGCGCTCGGTGAGCCGCGCCAGGTGCTCGGGCGGGATCCCCTCCCCCTCGTCCTGTACCGCAAACAGCGCCATCGCCCCCTGCTTGCGCCACTCCACCGTGATCTTGCGCCCCGCCGGGGTGTAGTGGATGGCGTTGTAGACCAGGTTGGAGACGGCGCTGCGCAACTGATCCTGATCGCCGCGCACCAACAGATTGGGCTGCACCATGAACTCGATCTGGTGGGCCCGCTCGCCGGAGAGCGCCCGCGCCTCCTGCTCCAGCAACCCCAGCATGGCGGGCATGTCCACCAGGTGGGAGAGATCCACGGTCGGCGCCGCCTCGATCCGCGACAGGGTGAGCAGCTGATTGACCAGATTATCCATGCGGATGGTCTGCTCCATCATCACCTTGTGCGCCTTGGCCCACATGGCGGGCGGCGGCGGCTCCTCGGTCATCTCCAGATAGCCCTTGAGCACGGTGAGCGGCGTACGCAGCTCGTGGGAGACGTTGGAGACGAAGTGCTTGCGGGTCTTCTCCAGGCTGCGCAGCCGGGTGACGTCCCGCACCACCAGCATGGCCTGATCCTCGGCGTAGGGCATGATGCGAAACTCGAGAAACTTCTCCTCGTTGATGGGCGAGGTCATCTCGAACGGTTCGTCATACTGCCCCTTGCCGAGGTAGGCGCCGAAGGCGGGATTGCGAATGAGGTTACCGATGTGCTGACCGGCGTCTTCCGGCCAGCGAAAACCGAGCAGCTGCTCGGCCAGCCGGTTGCACCAGAGGATGCTGCCGTCAGTGCGAAACACCACGGCCGCATCGGGCAGTGCCTCCGCCCCTTCCCGAAAGCGGCGGATCAGCCCCGCCAGCTCGCGGCGGCGGGCCCGGTGGCGCTGCTGCAACTTGTAGATGCCGTTGAAGATGTACTCCCAGCTGCCGCTGCCGTTGGGGGGCACCAGGCTGCGATCGTGCCACAGCCAGTCCGACAGCCGCTTCTGGAAGCGATAGTGCCAGCCCAGGTGCAGCACGGTGGCCGCCAGCAGGCAAAGGGCGAGGGTATTCGTCAACCAGCCGACCAAGGCGAAGGGCGCATAGAAGAACGCCATTCGCCACAACTGGCGCCGCCAGGCATAAGGTTGCAACATAACTTCCTCTACAGACGGGTTGAGAAGCGATAGCCTGCGCCGCGCACCGTCTGGATCAAGCGATCGTGCCCCGTCTCTTCAATGGCCTTGCGCAGGCGACGGATGTGCACATCCACGGTTCTGTCCTCGACGTACACATTGGTACCCCAGACATTGTTGAGCAGCTGCTCGCGGCTGTAGACCCGCTCCGGGTGAGTCATGAAGAAGTGCAGCAGCTTGAATTCGGTCGGCCCCATGTCGAGCGCCTTCTCCTCGGCGCTGACCCGGTGGGAGACGGGGTCCAGCTTGAGCCCCTGCACCTCGATCACCTCGTCCACCGAGGTGGGGGAGACGCGACGCATCACCGCATGCAGACGGGCAGTGAGCTCCTTGGGCGAGAACGGCTTGGTGATGTAGTCATCGGCCCCCGCCTCCAGCCCGCGCACCTTGTCCTCTTCCTCGCCGCGGGCGGTCAACATCACCACCGGGATCTGGCGGGTCACCTCATCCTGCTTGAGCTGCTTGATGAACTGGATGCCGCTGCCGCCCGGCATCATCCAGTCCAGCACGATGAGTTCGGGGTAGGGTTCGCGCACCTTCGCCAATCCGTCGGCAAAATCTTCAGCTTCTACTGTTTCATATCCCTTCTGCTCGAGCACGAAGCAGAGCATTTCGCGGATCGGTGCTTCGTCCTCGACCACCAGAATTCGCTTAGCCATATCCCTTCTCTCTCCTCTGTGAAGATGGGTGCGCCAATTATTAGAACTTTCTGTGACACTTTTATGACTTTATGACAGGCGGGATGATAAACGTTTTCAGATTCAGTTGGCAGCAGCGAGTTGCAGCAGATCCCAGCGGTTGCCACTGATGTCCTCGAACACCACCACGGTGCCATAAGCCTCGATACGCGGCTGTTCACAGAAATGGACACCGTACGCCTGCATGCGCTGGTAATCGCCCCAGAAGTCGTCGGTCTCGAGGAACAGGAAGACCCGACCGCCCCCCTGCTGGCCGATGGCGGCCTGCTGCTCCGGGGTCGCGGCCCGCGCCAGCAACAGGGCGGAGCCGGGGGCCCCCTTGGGGGCAACCCGCACCCAGCGCTTGCCCGGTTTGCCCGGCTCGTCGAGGGGCGTGTCTTCCAGCAGTTCGAACCCCAGTCCCTGGGTAAAGAAGGTGATGGCCTGGTCGTAATCGGCCACCAGCAGGGCCAGGGCGCCAATGTGTTGTGCCATGGGAAGTTCCTCAACAGATGAATGGACGGGGCGCATCATAACGGGGGACGGCCCCGGGCTCCAGCACCGGGGCAGATGAGAGGACATAAGGGTAGAAGGGGGAGCATGGCGCCGGGCAGGCGCAACTTCCCCGCCTAAAGCAACCGGTTCAGCCCTGCCCGAGCCAGTCGCGCAGCACGCTATCCCGGTCCCCGTCCAGCGCCGGCGAGGCGCGCCCGTAGCGCACCGGGGTTGCCGACAGATGCAGCGGATTGGCCAGGGTGGGCAAGGGCTGATCGCCGCGTTGTACCTGCTGCACCCAGCCGCGCACCACCCCCTGCTCGAGGGCGAACAGGGCATCCAGGGTAAGGATGGGGCCGCCCGGCACCCCGGCTGCCTCCAGCATGGCACTCCACTCGGCGCTGCTACGAACCAGTAGCCGCTCGGCAATCAGGGCATTGAGCCGGTGGCGGTGGCGCACCCGGGCGCTGTTGCTGGCAAAGTCGGGGTCCGTCGCCCAGCCGGGTTCCCCCAGCAGGGCTGCTAGCGCGGCAAACTGGCCGTCGTTGCCCACCGCGAGGATCAGATGACCATCCCGGGTGGGATAGACGTCGTAGGGGACGATATTGGGGTGGCCGTTGCCAAGGCGCCCGGGCGCCTGACCGGTGGCGAGATAGTTCATCGCCTGGTTGGCCAGCACCGCCACCGACACGTCGAGCAGGGCCAGATCGATCTGCTGCCCCTCCCCGGTTCGCTCCCGGTGGCGCAGGGCCGCCTGGATGCCGATGGTGGCGTAGAGGCCGGTGAGGATGTCGACAAGCGCCACCCCCACCTTGACCGGCCCGCCGCCGGGGGCCTCGTCCGGCTGGCCGGTGATGCTCATCAATCCGCCCAGCCCCTGGATCAGCAGATCGTAACCGGGTCGCTGAGCCCAGGGACCGTCCTGGCCAAAACCGGTGATGGAGCAGTAGATGAGCCCCGGGCGGCGGGCCTTGAGGCTCGGGTAATCGAGGCCGTAGCGCGCCAGCCCCTCTACCTTGAAGTTTTCGATCACCACGTCGGCCCGATCCACCAGGGCCAGCAGGGTCTCGCGATCGCGGGCCAGGTCGAGGGCGATGGAGCGCTTGCCTCGGTTGGCGGCATGAAAGTAGGCCGCCTCCCCCGCCACCAGCTCGGGTGGGCCCCAGTGGCGAGTGTCGTCACCGCGCCCGGGGGCCTCCACCTTGACCACATCGGCACCGAGATCGGCAAGCAGCTGGCTGGCCCAGGGGCCGGCCAGCACACGGCTGAGATCCAGCACACGCACGCCGGCAAGGGGCCCCATCACTCAAACGCCTGCAGGTCGGTCTGGGCCCGCCCCAGGATCAGGGCGTGGATGTCGTGGGTCCCCTCGTAGGTGTTGACCGCCTCCAGGTTCATCACGTGGCGAATGACGTGAAACTCGTCGCTGATGCCGTTGCCGCCGTGCATGTCGCGGGCAACGCGGGCTATCTCCAATGCCTTGCCGCAGCTGTTGCGCTTGATGAGCGACACCAGCTCCACCGGACAGCGCCCCTCGTCCATCAGGCGCCCGGCCTGCAGGCAGCCCTGCAGGCCGAGGGCAATCTCGGTCTGCATGTTGGCCAGCTTGAGCTGAAACAGCTGGGTGGCGGCCAGCGGGCGGCCGAACTGCTGGCGATCTAGCCCGTACTGGCGGGCGGCATGCCAGCAGAACTCGGCGGCGCCAAGCGCGCCCCAGGCGATGCCGTAGCGCGCCTTGTTGAGGCAGCCGAACGGCCCCTTGAGGCCGCTCACCCCCGCCAGCCGGTTCGCTTCTGGCACGAAGACCCGCTCCATCACTATCTCGCCGGTGATGGAGGCGCGCAGGGAGAACTTGCCCTCGATCTTGGGGGCAGAGAGCCCGGCCATCCCCTTCTCCAGCACGAAGCCGGTGATCTCGCCATCCAGCTTGGCCCACACCACCAACAGATCGGCGATGGGGGAGTTGGTGATCCACATCTTGTTGCCGGTCAGCAGATAGCCGCCGTCAACCCGCTCGGCGCGGCTCTTCATGGAGCCAGGGTCGGAGCCCGCGTCCGGCTCGGTGAGGCCGAAGCAGCCCACCAGCTCGCCCCGGGCCAGCCCCGGCAACCAACGCTGGCGCTGGGCCTCGTCGCCATAGGCGTGGATCGGGTGCATCACCAGGGACGACTGCACGCTCATGGCCGAACGGTAGCCACTGTCGACCCGCTCCACCTCCCGGGCGATGAGGCCGTAGGCCACGTGATTGACCCCGGCGCAGCCATACTGCTCCGGCAGGGTGGCGCCGAGCAGCCCGAGCTCCCCCAGCTCGTTCATGATGGTGCGGTCAAACTGCTCGCGGCGGTTCGCCTCCAGCACCCTGGGCATCAGCCGCGCCTGACAGTAGTCGCGGGCGGCGTCGCGGATGAGCCGCTCCTCTTCGCCGAGCTGGGCATCGAGAAAGAAGGGGTCTTGCCAATCAAATCGGGTACGCGTCATAAAGCACTCCATGCCATGCACAAGAATCATCAAAGGGTCTCTTGTGGACCCATCTTAACCACGAAAAAGCTCGGGTAACAAACACCTCAGCCTGCCTCCCGCAGCGCCCGATAGAGGGTGGTACGGCTGATGCCGAGCCGGCGAGCCGCCTCGCTCACATTGCCATCGCACTCCGTCAGGGTCTGCTGCACCCGTTGCCGGTTCTGCTGGCGCAATGTGCTGCCCGCCACCGCCGTGGTGGCGGCCGGCGCCACCGCCACGGTCGGCAGATGCAGGTGGGCAGGCTCAATCCAGCCCAGCCCCTCCGCCAGCACGCAGGCCACTTCCAGCGCCTGCTTGAGCTGGCGCACGTTGCCGGGCAGCGGGTGGGCCAGCAGTTGGCGCTCGGCCTCATCGGTCAGGCGCAGGGCAGGATCCATCTCGGCCAGCAGCCGCCGGACCAGCGCCTGCCGCTCGCGGGGCGGCCAATCGCGCAGCGGCGCCAGCAGTTGCCGCCAGCCGCAGATACGGTAGTAGAGATCTTCGCGAAAGGTACCGGCCGCCACCATGGCCGCCAGATCCCGGTGGCTGGCGCTGACCAGCCAGAAATCCACCGGCTCGGGCTTGTGGCTGCCAACCGGGGTGACGGCGCGCTCCTGCAGCACCCGCAGCAGGCGGGTCTGGGCCAGCAGCGGCAGCTCACCGATCTCGTCCAGCATCAGGATGCCGCCGTGGGCGGCGCGCAGATACCCCTGGCTGCCCTGGCTCCGGGCACCACTGAAAGCCCCGCCGACATAGCCAAACAGCTCGGCCTCCACCAGCTCCGCCGGCAGGGCGCCGCAGTTGACGCACACCAGCGGTTGCGCCCGCCGGCTCGACTGCCCGTGCAGTTCGCGCACCAGATGCTCCTTGCCGCTGCCGGTCTCCCCCTCGATAAGCAGCGAGATGCCGCGCTCCAGCATCTTGAGCGGCACCTGCTGGCCGAGCGAGCCGCCGGCATCGGCCGGCAGGCCGGGCAGGGTCGCAACGGGATGAGCCTCCGGCACCAATCGCAAGCCACGCCGATCCCGCAGCAGCTGCTTGCCGTCGAAGGGGTGCTGGCCGAGCCAGAGCCGACCGGCCCGGTTGGCCCCGAGCAGCTCGCCCTCCTCCCCCAGCAGCAGACGGGCGGACCAGAGACTCTGGGGCTCGAGATCCACCAGCCAGCCCGGCTGGCGCGCCAGCAGCGCGTTTTCCAGGGTCATGGCCAGCAGCCGTACCGTGCCCAGCATGTCGCCATCGTGATGGGCCGCGTCGGTGGAGATGTCGAGCACCCCGAGCAGTTGCCCGTCTGGCCCGAGCAGCGGGCAGGCGCTGCAGCTGAGAAAGCTGTGCTGGGCGAAGAAGTGCTGATTGCCGAGTACCTGCACCTCGCTCTGTTCGGCCAGCGCAGTGCCGATGGCGTTGGTGCCCTTGCTCGCCTCCCCCAGCGGGCGCCGCTGCGCAAAAAAATGCGCTCGGCGTGGCGGGCGAAGCCGTCGTCACCGCTGGCGGCCAGGATGGCACCCTCGCCATCGCACAGCAGCAACCGACAGGGGCGCCCTGCCAGCAACTGGCCAAACAGCGGCAACACGAAACGCTGGAAGCTGGCGATCAGCACCCTGTGCTGCTCCTGACGGGCCGACAGCTCTCCCTGGGGCAGCAAGTCCAGCTCGGCGCTCTGCCGGCGGCTCAGCCCCTGATGCAGGCAGCGCTGCCAGGAACGCTCGATCGGGCTGGCACTGGATTGAGATAATTCGCTCATCACGCCTCCTGTTCATAAACGGCACGACTGTCACGGTCACTGTCCAGAATCGGCACAGTTTCCTCACCTTCGCCCTGGTCATTGGTTAACCAAGATACGCTGCCACATCCCGTTTGATAACGTTTTTGTAACTTTTGCTGTGCTGGTCAGACCCTCTGGCACGCCCCTTGCGATACATAGCAGCAACCGGGTTGCCCGCCAGCCCGGTCAGGACCACACACATAAGGATGATGAGATGATTTATACCGCTCCCGGTCAGGCAGGTGCCCTGGTCAGCTTCAAGTCCCGTTACGACAACTTCATCGGTGGTGAGTGGGTGGCGCCGCGCGCCGGCCGCTACTTTGAAAACATCTCGCCGGTGGACGGCAAGGTGTTCTGCGAAGTGGCCCGCTCCGACGCCGCCGACATCGAGCTGGCGCTGGACGCCGCCCACAAGGCGTTCGCCAGCTGGAGCAAGACCAGCGTCACCGAGCGCAGCAACCTGCTGCTGCGCATCGCCGATCGCATCGAACAGAACATCGAAGTGCTCGCCATCGCCGAGACCTGGGAGAATGGCAAGGCGGTACGCGAAACCCTGGCCGCCGACCTGCCGCTGGTGGTGGATCACTTCCGCTACTTCGCCGGCTGTATCCGCGCCCAGGAGGGCTCCGCCGCCGAGCTGGATCAGAACACCGTCAGCTACCACTTCAAGGAGCCCATCGGGGTGGTCGGCCAGATCATCCCGTGGAACTTCCCGCTGCTGATGGCGGCCTGGAAGCTGGCCCCGGTGCTGGCGGCCGGCTGCTGCAGCGTGCTCAAGCCCGCCGAACAGACCCCGGTCACCATCATGCTGATGATGGATCTCATCAAGGACATCCTGCCTGCCGGGGTGGTCAACGTGGTCAACGGCTTCGGCGCCGAGGCGGGCCAGGCGCTCGCCACCAGCAACCGGATCCAGAAGCTGGCGTTTACCGGATCCACCGAGGTGGGCACCCATATCCTGCGCTGCGCCGCCGACAAGCTGATCCCCTCCACCGTGGAGCTCGGTGGCAAGTCCCCCAACATCTACTTCGCCGATGTGATGCAGCACGAGAGCAGCTATATCGACAAGGCGGTGGAAGGGATGCTGATGACCTTCTTCAACCAGGGCGAGGTGTGCACCTGCCCCTCCCGCGCCCTGGTGCAGGCCAGCATCTATGACGACTTCATGGACAAGGTGCTGGCCCGCGCCCGCACCATAGTGCAGGGCAACCCTCTCGACACTGCCACCCAGGTCGGCGCCCAGGCATCCCGCGAGCAGTTCGACAAGATCCTGAGCTACATGGAGATAGGTCGCGGCGAAGGGGCCAAGATGCTGATCGGCGGCGGCCCGGCCAGGGTGAGCGGGCTGGAGGGGGGCTTCTACATCCAGCCCACCATCTTCTCGGGCCAGAACAAGATGCGGGTGTTCCAGGAGGAGATCTTCGGGCCGGCGCTCGGGGTCACCACCTTCAAGGACGAGGCGGAGGCGCTGGCGATTGCCAACGACACCCAGTACGGGCTGGGGGCGGGCCTGTGGACCCGCGACAGCAACCTGGCCTGGCGCATGGGGCGCGGCATCCAGGCCGGCCGGGTCTGGGTCAACTGCTACCACGCCTACCCGGCGCACGCGGCCTTCGGCGGCTACAAGAAGTCAGGGATCGGCCGCGAAACCCACAAGATGATGCTGGACCACTACCAGAACACCAAGAACCTGCTGGTGAGCCACGACATCAATCCCCTCGGCTTCTTCTAAGCTCCTCCCATGATCAACAAGGGCGCCTGCGGGCGCCCTTTTCATTGCCAGAGCGCTCCTTGCTAGAGCGCCGCCTGCCCGGCTCCGATACCCAGCTGCTGGCGATAACGCTGGGGCGAACAGCCCAGCTCCCGATTGAACATGGCGATGAAGGCCGAGGTGGAGCCGTAACCGAGCCGCCAGCCAATCTCCTGCACCGGCAGCTCCCCCTTGAGCCAGGCCAACGCCTTGAGCAGCTTGAGCCGGGCCCGCCACTGGCCGAAATTCATCCCCAGTTCCCGCACGCAGCGCCTGGCCAGGGTACGCTCAGTGGTGTGCAGCTGCTCGGCCCACTGGGCCAGGGTGCGCGGGTCGGCGGGGTCGCTGTAGAGCGCCGCCAGCATGGGGGCCAGCAGCTTGTCCTGACTCATGGGCAGGTAGCTGTCCTGGCAGCGGGTGCGAGTCAGCTTCTCCACCAGCAGCTCGGCCTGACGCACGTCCCACTCATCCTCCATGTGGCCCAGCTTGCGATCGCAAAAATCGGCTAGGATGGCGCGGATCAGCGGGGTCATCTGCAGCAGCCTGGGTTCGGCCGGCAGCCGCGCCGCCAGGGCGTCATTGACGTAGATGGAGGTGTAGTCGAGGGCCTGCTGGTTGTAGGAGGCGTGTTCCAGATCCGCCGGCACCCAGATGAGGTAGTCGGCCGGCGCCACCAGCCGGTGATCGTCCAGCACTATCTCCATCACCCCCAGACTGATGAGGCTGAGCTGGCCCCAGGGGTGGCTGTGGGGCGCACATGCGCTCTCGGCCTGGATCTGCTGGTAGCGCAGATAGAGCGGATTGGGCGCTGGCAGATGCAGGTCCGTCGGATGGTAGTGACGTATGGCCATGGCGGGCGGATTGTCCTTTGCGCGGGATGATTTGTCAGTTTTACGTTACTTGATATCAGAAAGACAAGGGTAGACTGGTCACCTCGATAATAAGGAGTCTTTGATGCGTATCTTCTACCCGCTGATGTTTCCGCTGCTCGCCGTGCTGATCTGGGCCACCAATACCGTGGTGTCCAAGGCCGCTGCCGATGTGCTGGATCCCGCGGCCATCTCCTTCTACCGCTGGGTGATCGCCGCGCTGGCACTGACCCCCTTCTGCCTGCCGCAGCTGTGGCGCCGCCGTGGCGAGGTCCGCCCCTGGCTCGGCAAGCTGCTGGTGCTGGCAGCCCTTGGCATGGTGCTCTACCAGTGCCTCGCCTACTACGCCGCCCACACCACTTCGGCCACCAACATGGGGGTCATCGGCTCTCTCATCCCGCTGCTGACCCTGCTGCAGAGCGCCCTCTTCTTCGGCCAGCGGCCGGGCAAACAGGCGCTGCTCGGCATGAGTATCTCCCTGTTCGGGGTGTTCTGGCTGCTGAGCCTGGGCCAACCGCTGGCACTGCTGCACGACGGTATCAATCAGGGCGACGGCCTGATGCTGCTCGGCTCCGCCAGCTACGCCCTCTATGGCCTCTTGATCCGCCGCTGGCAGCTGCCGTTCGGCCCCTGGCTCAACCTCTACCTGCAGATCCTGCTGGCGGTCTTGCTGTTGATCCCGGTGGCCCTCTGCGCCGAGTCGCTGGCGGTGCCGGCCGAAGGCTGGGGCCTGGTGCTGTTTGCCGGCATCGCCTCCTCCCTCTTCGCCGCCTACTGCTGGATGCGCGGCCTCGCCTGCATGGGGGCGGAGCGCACCTCGGTGTTCATGAACCTGATGCCGCTGTGCACGGCGCTGATCGCCGTCATCAGCTTGGGGGAGCCGATACACGGCTATCACCTGCTCGGCGGCGGCCTCATCCTGGCGGGGGTCATGCTCTCCCAGTTCAAGCCGAAGGCCCGTCCGGCCCTGCTGGAAGAGGCCTGAGCGGCCTGCCGTACCGGTTTTTACACCAACAACAGACACAAAAAAGGGAGCTCAGGCTCCCTCTTTTGTTGGTATGCATCCGCGGCGGCAAGCGGCTCAACTGCCCCGCCGCCAGTGGTAGCGGCGCTCGGGCCGGCCACGCTGACCGTAGTTGAGATCCACGTCCACCCGGTCCTCCGACTCCAGATACTCCAGATAGCGGCGCGCCGTGGTGCGGCTGAGGGACAAGCGCAGCGCCACCGTGTCGGTGGAGAAGGCGCTGTCCGGCTCGCCCGCCAGCAGCTCCAGCACCTGGCGCAGGGTGATGGCGTCGATCCCCTTGGGGGTGTCGCGCACCTCGCGCCCCAGGGGCCTCACCTTGCCCATCAAGCGGTCCAGGTCGCTCTGCTCGAGGGAGCCGCGCTCGCAGATGCGCCGGTGCAGGGTGAGGATCTCGTCCAGGCTCTGCTGGATGCGAAACAGCCGCAGCGGTTTGATGATGTAATCCTGTACCCCCTGATTGAGGGCCTGCTGGATGGTCTCCACGTCGCAGGAGGCGGTCACCATGATGACGTAGGCTTCGCGGTTGTGGCTGCGCAGCCGGTTCACCCACTCCAGGCCTGAGCCGTCAGGCAGCGAAATGTCCACCAGCAGCAGTTGCGGCTGGGCCGCGCGCATCATGAGATCGGCCTGGGTCAGGCTCTCGGCCCGACCCAGCAGGGAAAATCCGGGGGTAGAGGAGACCAGTTCGGCCAGAATGGATCCTATCCGTTCGTCATCCTCGATCACCAGAGTGAAAATGGGCTCCATAGATCACACCAATTGGTTTTTATTCAAGTAGATACCGAACAGGGTCGTCTGTTCGGCGGTGCGGCGCCATTCTATCACACCCCCTCGCCTGGCCACCGTCTCCTTGACCAGGAACAGGCCGACACCGTGATCGCCGGTCTGGCGACTGATGCCGTAATCAAACAGATGATCCGCCAGCGCCTCGTCCACCCCCTCACCGCTGTCCTCCACCTCGATCACCAGCCGACGCCCGAAGTCGTTGAGGGAGATGAGCACCCGTGGCGGACACTGCTTGCGCCGGGCCCAGGCGGCGCGGATGCCGTTGTCCAGCAGGTTGCCGATGAGGGTGATGAGATCCGCCGACACCGCTGCCGGGTACTCGCCCAGCGCCGAATCGGGATCCAGCACCAGCTCCACCCCGAGCTCGCGAGCCCGGCTGAACTTGCCGAGGATGAGCCCGGCTACCGGTTTGTCCTCGATGGCCCGCAGCAGATCGTGCAGCATGGTCTGGCACGCCTCGCTCTCCTGCTGGATGAGCTCCACCGCCTGATCCACGTGGCCCAGCTGCAGCAGGCCGGAGAGGCTGCTGAGCTTGTTGGCGAACTCGTGGGTCTGCATCCGCAGCATCTCGGCATACTGGCGCAGGTGAGTCACCTGCATGCCGAGGCTGCCGGTCACCTCGGGGCGACTGAAGATCAGCAGCCGACCGGGGATCTTGCCCTCCACCGCCTGCCAGCGCCCGATGAACGACTCGCCGTGCACGGTGAAGCCGAGCTCGGTCTCGACCTGGGTCAGGGCCGGGGCAAGCGGCGGCGACAGCTCTGCCAGCGGCTGGCCAAGCAGGGAGTGGCGGCCGGTGCCGGGCAGACGCAGCTGGTAAAAGGCGGCACTGTTGAGCATGCGGATATGGCCCAGGCTGTCGAGAGCGATCACCCCCTCCGAGATGTGCTCCAGCACCAGCTCCTGCAGCACGAATCGGTTGACGATGGTCTCCGGCTCCAGATCCAGCAGGGTGCGGCGCAGCCGATGCTGGATCCAGAGCGCCAGCAGCAGGCCGCAGCCCAGCACGGCGCCGATGGCGCTGATGAGCAGGGCGATCCGATCCAGATAGATGCCCTCCACCGTCTGCATCAGATAGCCCACCACCACGGCGCCGATGGCGCGTCCGTCCGCCCCGATCACCGGGGCGAAGCAGCGAATGGCCGGCCCCAGGGTGCCTACGTCCTTGGAGCAGTAGCTGCTGCGCTCGTTGAGGGAGGGCCAGATATCCTCACCGCGAAACAGGCCACCCACCAGCTCCGGGGAGGGGTGGCTCAGCCGGCGGGCGTGCTCGTCGGTCACCACCATGTAGGCGGCATCGGTGCGGCTGCAGATCCCCTGCACATAGTCGCGCAGACCCGGATCGCTGCCCCACTCCAGTGCCTGCACTACCCGCTGGTCCGCCGCCAGCACCCGTGCCAGATCGCCCCCCTTCTCCTCCAGGTTCACTTCCAGCAGGTGGCGGATGAAGAGCGCCAGCAGGCTGCCCAGGATGACGATCAGGAGCAGTGACAAGCCCAGGGAGAGGGTGACCAGTTGGTGACGCAGTTTCATCGATTAGCCTTGCAACATCAGGACGCGGACCAATAGTGCGGGCGCCACCAGGTCTGGTCAATCAAAGGTGCGGGATCGCCGGCAAAATCCGCCAGCCCCTCGGCACGGGCACACAGTGCCACCGCCCTCGCCACGGCGCGGGCCACCTCCCCCACCTGCTCGATGGGAGGCAGCAGCCGCCCTTCGGCCAGCGGATAGGCGCCCACTGCCTGCACCGCCGCCCGCAACATGCCGTCACTGATGCGCCGCGCCTTGACCGCGCAGGCCCCGAGGCCGATGCCCGGAAACACATAGACGTTGTTGCACTGGGAGACCACCCGCGGCGCGCCGTCCACCGCCACCGGCGGGAAGGGGCTGCCGGTGGCGAGCAGGGCGCGCCCACCGGTAGCCTGCCACACCTGGGTGGGGGTCGCCTCGGCGCTGCGGGTGGGGTTGGAGAGCGGCAGGATCACCGGCCCGCTCGCACACCTCCCCCATGGCCGTCAGCACCGCCTCGTCGAACAGGCCGCCCTGACCGCTCACCCCGATCAGCACCCCGGGACGCAGCCGCTCGATGAGCGCGGCCAAGGCGTTGCACGCCTCCGCCGCCGGGCGGGCAAACGGCTGCTGAGCCGGGGTGAGCCCGGTACGGTCCAGGCAGACCAGACCATCCTGATCAAACAGCTGCACCCGCTCCGTACCGCCCGCCAGCTGGGCCAGCATGGCGGCGATGCCGCAGCCGGCCGATCCGGCCCCGACGATCAGCACCGGGGTATCGGCCAGCACACTGCCCGCCTGCTGCAGGCCCGCCAGCACGCAGGCCGACGCCACCGCCGCCGTGCCCTGGATGTCGTCGTTGAACATGCACAGCTCATCGCGGTAGCGGGCCAGCAGATTGGCGGCATGCTTGCCGGCAAAGTCTTCAAACTGCAGCACCACCTGGGGCCAGCGTTTGCGAATGGCCGCCACCACCTTGTCCATGAACTGGTAATAGGGCTCACCATCTACCCGCGGTGCCTGCCAGCCGAGGTAGGAGTCATCTTCCAGCAACTCGGGGTTATTGGTGCCCACGTCGACGCACAGCGGCAGGGTGCGCGCCGGGTTGATGCCGCCAGCGGCGGAGTAGAGCGCCAGCTTGCCGATGCAGATCCCCATGCCGCCGATGCCGAGATCGCCGAGCCCCAGCACCCGCTCGCCATCGGAGATGACGATGACATCCACCTCCTGCTCCACCGCCGCGAAGATGTCGTCCAGCTCGTCCCGGTCGTGCCAGGAGAGGTAGAGGCCGTGGCTGCGCAGATAAAGGTCGCTGTGGCGCTGGCACGCCTCTCCCACCACCGGGGTGTAGATGATGGGCAACAGCTCCGGCAGGTGGTGGCGCACCAGCTCGTAGAACAGTACCGGGTTGTCCTCCTGCAGCTGGCGCAGCAGCAGGTGCTGATCAAACGGGCTCTGCATGGCCGAAACCAGCCGGTAGATGCGGCGCCGCTGCTGGGCCAGCGACTCCTCCTTGTGGGGCATGCGCCCCATCAGCCCCTGTCGCTTGCGTTCGGCATAGGGCAGGCTGGTGCCCATCATGATGTCGTTCATTATCTTGTTCCTTATGCCAGCAGCGAAATGAGCAGGGTGGCCAGGATCAGCATGACGGCGCCCCCGAGACGAGAAGAGATCTGGGCAAACGGCATCAGCGTCATGCGCTGGGCCGCCGAGAGCACCGCCACGTCGCCAGTGCCCCCCATGTTGGCCATGCAGAGGCCGCCGGTGATGGCCGCCTCGATGGGGTAGAAGCCGATCATTCGGCCCACCAGCGCCGCCCCCAGGGCACCGCCGACCACGGTCACCAACACCAGCACGAAGTAGCTGACGGAGAAGGCGCTGATGAGCTCGGGGATGCTGGTGTAGGCGACACCGATCCCCACCAGCAGGGAGGGAGTCAGGTTGCTGACCACGAACTGGTACCAGTCGGCCGCCGCCTGCTCGTAACGACGGGGCAGCAGGCCGCTCACCTTGATGACGGCCACCGCCAGGATCATCAGGGCGAAGGGATGCATGGGGATGAAGTTGCCGAGCAATGAGCCCAGCACGAACATGCTGGAGCTGATGAAGAGCCCGAGACCCAGGCTCTCCAGCGTCGGCGCCTGCGCCTTCTCCTCGGCCACGCCAGCAGCACTCTCTTTTATCATCAGCTTGCCGTTGCCGGTCAGGGAGGGGTAGCGGCGGCCGAGGCGGGCCAACAGGGTGCCCACCAGGATAGCCAGGGTGTTGGCGATCACCACCGCCGGCACCATGCGCGACAGCAGGTCGGCGCTCGACATCTGCAGCGGCCCGGAGAGGATCTCCACCAGCGGCACGGCGCCGGCCCCCATGCCGCCCCCCATGATGGGCAGGCCGATCAGCAGCACCGCATTCTTGAAGCCGTACCCCATCAGGGCGCCCACCAGACCGACGCTGAGCAGCGCCAGCGCGACGCCCCCCAGGATCACCGGCAGGTAGCGCATGGCGGCGTTTTTCAGCAGGGCGCCGCTCATGCCGAACACCGAGCCGGTCACCAGGCTGGCGATGAAGAAGTTGAGAAAGCCCCCTCCTTCATGAAGCCGATGATCACCTGGCCCGCCTCGACGGGCAGGATCCGGTATTCAAACAGGGCGGCGCCGCCGAAGATGGCGAGTATGGTGCCGCCCCCCAGGTATTCACGGATGGGAGTGATGCGCTCCCCCAGTTCGGTCAGCAGGGTGCCGAGCACGAACATCAATGCCAGCGCACCGACCATGCCGAGTGGCAGAGAGCCGTTCCAGCCCGAGAAGAGTACGCAGGTGGCAAGCCCGAGGAAGATCATCATGGGCATGCCGGCAATCTGCCGGTCGCCAAACAGCGCGATCCGGGTCTGTGGGGTAGAGAGGTTTTTCATTGTTATGCTCCAGCGTGTGGTGTGGCGCCACTCTAGCCATCTCTCTCACCCCTGTCGGTTAGCCTGTCTGCAAAGGCATATAAAAACATTAAATTCTTAAACGTTATGACTGGCAGAGGATGTCGCCCAGCCTGTCATTGGCATTATTCAGGCGCACTATTGTGCTGCGCCAATCAAACCGGAGAGCCCTCATCCCTCAATGCCAACAGGCTCTTTATGGGGCTATTATCAAATAACGATTAAATAATGGGCGGCATACATCTCAATAATGGGAAACCATGCTTTCGCCACTCGATGCTATTTCGACTGATCACAAGCAAGGATTGACTGGCGATCTCAAGATCAGTAAATCCCAATCGGATAAACCGCCGCAGACCGGAAGAGACAACTGGAAGATTGAGGACAGGCGATCACGCAGAGGCCCACAAGGATGATCTGCCCATGGCAGGCCGTGCCTGCCTCAGGGGAGCGTTTGAGCCGATACAAGCGGGCCCTGCAACAGACCGTCAGATGATGATGACGGCCTCATGACACCAACCGAAAAACTATTCGGCTAATAACAGTGGAATATTGGCAGGGTCAAATTCATGACAGGTTTCGGTACTTTCCAGGCTGAGCCCATAATGGCCATCGGCAACATATTCCACCTCCAGCAACAGACTCTCGATGGAAAAATGGGGGTCACCCGATTCATATCGTTCCACAGCTATCGCCTCCCTGTTTAGCTGACCCATCAATATTAGTGGATAAAAAATAGTCTGCCGAATGCTGATAATATTTTTCTGCTGCCAACATTATCGGTCATGGCTATTCCAAGACTATTTTCAGCACGATGGGTGACATGATTTGGTTATTTCACCGGCCCATGGCGGGAATTGTTCACCCAAATAGGCTCGCGGCAGACACAGGTTGCTGCCGGCGGGGTGCTCAAGCCTAGCAAGCAAGCTCCACAAGAAACCTACCTCCAATTTTCATAAACAAGATCGCGATCACACTATTTACTTAGCCTGCTAAACAACTACAATGCTTAGCAAGCTAAGTAAATGGAGAGTCTCATGATGAAGGATCTGGAAATGCTGCGCGAGCTGTCCCTCGCCGAGCGGGTCGGCCGACTGCATCGGCTGTGGCGCACCGTGGCCGATCTCGAACTGGCCCCCCTCGGCCTCACCCATCCCCGCTGGACAGCGCTGTGGAAGCTGAGCCGGCTCGGTGGCCACCTCAGCCAGAAGACCCTGGCCGAAGCGCTGGAGATCGAACTGCCCTCCCTGATGCGCACCCTGGGCCAGCTGGAAGAGCAGGGGCTGGTGGAGCGCCACTGCTGCAGTCAGGACAAGCGGGCCCGCATCGTCACCCTGACCCCGGCCGGCAAGGCGCTGCTCGACCAGATTGAAGATCGCATCATGGAGATACGCCGGGAGCTGCTCGCCGGCATCAGCCAGCGGGAGCTGGAACAGTTTGAAGATATCGTGCACCGCATCTGCGCCAATGCCCTTGGCAAGATAGGTACACAGAGTGAAGAGAGAGAGTGAAATGACCCCGGATCAACAATTCAAGCGCTGGATAAAATGGGCCATGGGCGCCTTCGTACTGGTGTTTGCCTACTTCCTGCTAGCCGACCTCAAGATGCCGCTCACCCCGCAAGCCATGGCGACCCGCGTCGTGACCAAGATGGCGCCCCAGGTCAGCGGCAAGGTAGTCGAGGTGGCCGTCGGCAACAACCAGCACGTCAAGCAGGGCGACCTGCTGTTCGTGCTCGATCCCGCCCCCTTTGAGCTGGCGGTGGAGCAGGCCCGCCTCGCCCTGGCCCAGGCCGAGCAGCAGAATCGCCAGCTCGATGCCACCCTCAATGCCGCCAGCGCCGACTTCAGTTCGCTGCAGACCCAGGCCGCCCTCAAATTGCGGGAAGCGGAACGCATCGATGCCCTCTATCGCCGCCACATGGTCTCCGAGCAGCAGAAGGATGATGCCGACAGCGCGTTTCGCACCGCCCAGGCCAACCTGCTGGCCAGCAAGGCCCGCATGACCCAGGCCCGGGTCAACCGCGGTCTGCCCGGCGACGACAACCTGCTGCTGCGCCAAGCCCGCAACCGCCTCGCCCAGGCCGAGCTCAACCTCGCCTACAGCCGGGTACACGCCAGCCAGGACGGCATCATCACCAACCTGCAGCTCAAGCCGGGCAGCTTCGCCGCGGCGGGTGCACCGCTGCTGGCATTGGTTTCCGAGCAGGTGGACGTGATCGCCGATTTTCGCGAGAAGAGCCTGCGCCACGTCAATCAGGACAGCCAGGCACTGGTCGCCTTCGATGGCGAGCCGGGTCGCCTCTATCCCGCCCGGGTCACCAGCCTGGATGCCGGGGTCAGCGCCGGCCAGTTCGATGCCAACGGCCTCCTGGCCAGCCCTACCGAGTCGGATCGCTGGGTGCGCGACGCCCAGCGTCTGCGCCTGCACCTGGCGCTGGAGCAGTTGCCCGCCCATCTGCCGGCCGGTGCCCGCGCCACCGTGCAGCTGCTGCCCGACAACGCCCTGACCGGACTGCTGGCCCGCGCCCAGATCCGCCTGCTCAGCCTGCTGCACTACATCTACTGAGGTGACGGCAATGACTTTGTGGCACAGGCCCCTCACCGCCAACGAACTGCGCCAATGCCTGCGCATCGCCTTTGGCAGCACCACCGGCTTTCTGCTCTGCAAGCTGTTCGGCTGGAACTACGGCGTCTTCTACACCGTCACCCCGGTGCTGCTGCTGGGCATGGTGCCAGTGATGAACGGCCATGCCGCCCGCCAGCTGATCGCCGCCGCCGTGGTCTGCGGGCTGGAAGTGGGGCTGCTGGGGGGGCTGTTTGGCGGCCATCCCGGCCTGATGGTTCCCATCGCCTTCCTGCTGTTTCTCTACCGCTTTGCCGCCATGTCGCGGGGCAGTCTGTTCCTGTTCGGTGCCAACGGGGTGTTGAGTCTCAGCATCATGCTGCACTTTGCCAGCTACCCGCAGACCGATCTCAACGACCTCATCTTCAGCAACCTGTGGGCCAGCGTGCTGTCGGTGCTCATCGCCTACCTGATGACGGCGTTGATCCCGGACGTGGAGGAGCGCCCCAAACCGACCCCCTCCCCCAAGGCACCGCACCGGATGCGGCACGAGGCACTGCTTGGCGCCAGTATCGCCACCCTCTCCTTCATGGTGTTCCAGATCTTCGATCTGCGGGACTCCATGTCGGCCCAGGCCACGACCCTGCTGGTGCTCTTCCCCATGCACTGGGACGGCGCCCTCAGCTATGCCCGCAAACGGGCCATGGGCACCCTGCTCGGGGTGAGCTTCGGCCTGATCAGCCAGCTGGTGCTATACGACTGGTCGGGACTGCTGTTGCTGGTCGCCCCCATGCTCTGGCTCGGCGCCATGCTGTTCAGCCATGCCCACGTGAAGGAGGCGAGCGGTTCCGGGGTCGGCTTCGGCGCCCTCACCACCCTCGGCATCCTGTTCGGCCAATACCTGACGCCGGGCAACGATCTGGTGTTTAGCGCCCTCTACCGGGTCAGCAGCATCTTGTTTGCCATCGTCGCCACCCTGCTGGCCTGTTACCTCATCCACCGACTGCTTAACCGCTTCGAGGCCACTCGGTTCGGTTATTGACCCCCTGTTGTTGGCTCAAGGATGTGCTGCCTTTCGCCCCGCTATGCCTACCGGGGCGTTTTTTTGCCTTCCGTTTGGCGGCACCTGCGGCCAGCCCCAGCAACTATGCTTGCTAGGGCAGTCGGCAACAGGAGAGAGACCATGGCACGAGCAGCATACATCCACTGGTTGGCAATCACTCTGCTGCTGGGGATGACCTGTGCCCGGGCAGAGCAGGTGCTCATTGCCGCCGAGGATGACTGGGCCCCCTACTGCGCCCTCGACAAGCAGAGCGGTCAGCCGCAGGGGCTGGCTCCCGAGCTGGTGAAGGCGGCCTTCGCCGCCGAGGGGGTCGACGTCGAGTTTCGAACCATCCCCTTCGCCCGCTGCATGTACGAGGCGCGCAGCGACAAGGTGCTCGGCTGCTTCGATGCCACCATCACCGAGGAGAACCGCTACCAGTACTTCTGGCACGAGACCCCCATGTTCGAGGAGGATCTCGCCATCTTCGCCCTGGCCCGCGAACCCCGCCGGGATCTCAAGCTCACCTCGCTGGAACAGAAGACGGTGGGCATCACCCTTGGCTACACCTACCCCACCGACTTCATGGAAAACCCCAGGATCACCCGCTTCCAAGCCAAGTCCGATGCCCAGATCATCGAGATGCTGGTGCGTGGCCGGGTCGACTACATCCTGATGAACGAGATGCCGGGCTACCTCAAGATCCAGCAAAAACAGCTGAGTGGTAAGGTGGTCAAGGTGGGCAAGATCTCCACCGACGGCTTCTGGCTCGCCTTCTCCCGCGCCCATCCCCAGGGCGAGGCGATGGCCAAGCGCTTCGAGGAGGGGCTGCAGAAGATCCGCAACAACGGCACCTACGAGGCACTGGTGCGCGCCTTCGAGGCCAGACTCGGCCTACATTGAGCCGCTGCTCATTAGCGCTTCTTTTGACGCCCATGGACGCATATCGACGCAAGCCGGGTCGAGGCCCATTGCGCACCTTTGGCAAGCTGTTAGGATCACGCCCGGATGACACCGATGGAGAATCAACATGAAGCACGCCAACCTTCTGCTGCTGGGCATCGCGAGCCTGACCCTGCTGAGCGGCTGCGAACGCGGCGCCGGCACTCTGAGCGTGACCGGCGGCGACCCCGTCACCTATCTGTGTGAACAGGGCCAACGGGTGCAGGTACGCTACTTCGCCCTCTCCGATCAGAGCCTGAACTTCGTCAAGCTGGCACTGCCAGACGGCAAGGACTATACCCTGCCACAGAGCGTTTCCGCCTCCGGTGCCCGCTACACCGACGACCATGAGGCCGTCTGGTGGAACAAGGGAGATGAAGGCTTTGTCGAGATGCGCGACAAGGATGGCGAGTGGCAGAGCGTCTACAACGACTGCAAGCAGCAGTAAACAGCAACCCCGGCCAGGCCGGGGTTGTTCATTACTCCACTTCAATCTCGTAGCGACCCACCACTCGCACCGGAATGGCCTGCGGGTTCTGCTCCGACACTCGATAGCGGGTCTTGGCCAGCCCCGACAGGGCGATCAGGTCCAGCACCCCGGGCGGCTCCGAGGCCACAATCTCCGGGCTGAACAGATTGCCGTTGGAGTCGATGAGATAGCGGATCTCCACATAGCCCTTGACGGGCCGCTTGGCTGGCGCGCCGCCCACCGGTTCAAATGGAGGCACTTCGCCATCCTGCACCCAGTATTTGCCAAGCTCCGCCATGGTCACCTCCAGCGGTGGCTGGTTCAGCTTCACGGTGGGACTGGGGCTGGCACAGCCCCCCAGCAGACCGAGCACAGTGCCCAGCAGCAAGACCTTCAAACCCATTCAACACTCCTTGTTGAGTCAGATCAGAGGGGTCACCCCTCCCCGGCAGGGTTGCCGGCCCATTACTGTAACAATCGAAACCCGTTTGAGCAGCATAAAAAAAGCCAACCCCATCGGGTTGGCTTTTGGCAAAGCGGCTCAGCGTCAGCCGCGCTTGTCGCTCACCACCAGCCAGAGCGCATGCACCATGCCGGGCAGGCCGCCGAGCAGGGTCAGCACTATGTTGATCAGAAAATGCAGGCTGAAGCCCACCTGAAGAAAGGCACAGACCGGGGGCAGAAAGATGGCCAGCAGGATCTTGAGCAGATTGTTCATCTCGGATTTCCTCGTCAACGATGTCACAGGGATAGCAATGGGCTAACCATAAACATCCCTGGCTTCAACTGCAAACCAGACAGGGAATGCGCTCACCCCCTTCCCGCCAGGCGTTGAGGTCGTGGATGACCTGATTGCTGCTGCCACGCCAAAGCAAACCGGGATCCGCCAGCGCCTTCTCGAACTTGCCGTCCACCAGCACGTCCAGCAAGGCCACCAGCTCGCGCTGGGCCGGGCTGAGCTCGCCCAGCAGATAGCCGGTCCAGCACCAGATGTCCTTGCCGGGACACTCGGCGCGCACCCGCTGCACCAGCGCCAGCACCTGAGGCACATTGGCGGGGTGGAGCGGATCGCCGCCGGAGAGCGACAGTCCGCGCCGCTTGATGCGCGTGTCGTTGAGATCCGCGATGACGCGATCGCTCATCGCCTGATCGAACGGTTTGCCGCCATCGAGCCGCCAGGTGCTCTGGTTGTAGCAACCGGGGCACTGATGTTCGCAACCCGAGACAAACAGGGTGGCGCGGGTACCGGGGCCGTTGATCACATCGACCGGGTAGTATTGGTGGTAGTGCATCTTCTCTCTCTATTGCGGCCCCTCCTCGCCGGCCCTTCTCCCACGATTTGCAACGTGAGCAGGAGAAGGGAGCAACGCGGCGCCAACAGCACCCCGGATGGTTCCCTCTCCCTTTGGGAGAGGGCTAGGGTGAGGGCTCGGCCTACATATGTTTGACGCGGCGCTTCACCTCTTCCTGCTTGCCCGCATTGAAGGGGCGCGCATCCGGGCTGCCGAGGTAGCCGCAGACACGGCGGGTCACCGACACCTTGGCCGGGTCGTGGTTGCCGCAGCGCGGGCAGGTGAAGCCCTTGGAGGTGCACTCGAACTCGCCGGTGAAGCCGCAGTCGTAGCACTCGTCGATGGGGGTGTTGGTTCCGTAGTAGGGCACCTTGTCATAGCTGTAGTCCCAGACGTTCTCCAGCGCTTCCAGGTTGTGCTGGATGTTGGGGTACTCGCCGTAGCAGATGAAGCCGCCGCTGGCGATGGGCGGATAGGGCGCCTCGAAGTCCAGCTTGTCGTACGGATTGACCTGCTTCTCCACGTCGAGGTGGAAGCTGTTGGTGTAGTAACCCTTGTCGGTCACCCCCGGCACCACGCCAAACTCCTTGGCGTCGATGCGGCAGAAGCGGGAGCAGAGGTTCTCGCTCGGGGTGGAATAGAGGCTGAAGCCATAGCCGGTCTCCTCCTTCCACTCGTCGGTGGCAGCTTTGAGCCGCGCAATGATGGCGATGGCCTTCTGCTGCAGTTCGGCGCTGTCAAACAGGTGCACCTGATCGCCAAACAGGGCGTTGATGGTCTCGTGTACCCCGATGTAGCCAAGCGAAATGGAGGCGCGGCCATGCTTGAAGATCTCGCTGACATTGTCGTCGGCCTTGAGGCGTACCCCGCAGGCCCCTTCCATGTAGAGGATGGGCGCGACCCGGGCCTTGACCCCGTCGAGGCGCTTGATGCGGTACATCAGTGCGGTCTTGGCTACCCGCAGGGCGGCGTCCAGCTTGTCCCAGAAATCCGCTTCATCGCGGGATTTCAGGGCGATGCGTGGCAGGTTGAGGCTCACGACCCCCAGGTTGTTGCGCCCTTCGTGGACCAGCTCGCCGTGCTCCTCGTAGGCCCCGAGGAAAGAGCGGCAGCCCATGGGGGTCTTGAAGGAGCCGGTCACCTTGACCACCTGGTCGTAGTTGAGGATGTCCGGGTACATCCGCTTGGAGGCGCACTCCAGCGCCAGCCGCTTGATGTCGTAGTTGGGATCGCCCTGCTTGTGGTTGAGGCCATCCTTGATGGCGAACACCAGTTTCGGGAACACGGCGGTCTTCTTGTTCTTGCCAAGGCCGGCGATACGGTTGCTGAGGATGGCACGCTGGATCAGGCGTGACTGCCAGCTGTCGCCGAGGCCAAAGCCGAAGGTGACGAACGGGGTCTGACCGTTGGCGGTGTGCAGGGTGTTGACCTCGTACTCCAGCGACTGGAAGGCGTCGTAACACTCCTTCTCGGTGCGGGCCATGGCGTAGGCATCTACATCGCTGATACCCCACTCCAGCGCCACTTCCCGGTGCTTCTCCCAGCTGATGGTCACATAGGGGGCCAGCACTTCGTCGATGCGGTTGATGGTGGTGCCGCCATAGATATGGCTCGCTACCTGGGCAATGATCTGGGCAGTGACCGCGGTGGCGGTGCTGATGGACTTGGGAGTATCGATCTCCGCGTTGCCCATCTTGAAGCCGTGGGTCAGCATCCCTTTCAGGTCGATCAACATGCAGTTGAACATGGGGAAGAAGGGGGAGTAGTCGAGATCGTGGAAGTGCAGATCGCCGCTCTCGTGCGCCTGCACCACATCGCGGGGCAGCATGTGGCTGGTGGCGTAGTGCTTGGCGACGATGCCCGCCAGCAGGTCACGCTGGGTCGGGATCACCTTGGAATCCTTGTTGGCATTCTCGTTGAGCAGGGCCGCGTTGGTCTGCTCCACCAGGCCGCGGATCTCCTGAGCCAACCGGCCACGGGCCTCGCGGGCCTGATCCCGGTCGTGACGGTATTCGATGTAGGCACGGGCGATGGCCTTGTCGTCGGAAGCCATCAGGTGGTTCTCAACCCGGTTCTGGATCTCGTGGATGTCCACTTCCCCTCGTCCTTCCAGCTCCTGGGTGACGGCGGCGGCAATGCGCTCGGCCAGCGCCGGACTGGCCTGATTGACCGCTTCTGCCGCTCGGCCCACCGCCTCGGCAATCAGCTGGGCATTGAATGGTGCGCGACATCCATCACGTTTGATCACAACCGGTTTCATGGATTTTCCCCGTTAAAAAGGCCAGGCTCTCGCCCTCGGCTTACCCTTGTTTGGCCCCCTTCTCCACGCCTCGTCCTCGGCGCAAATAAATTCAGCCGAGGCTTGACAAGCCAGGGCTGACGATGAGAAGGGAACAGCTTGTACACAGCTTAATAACACAACATATAGGGATTAAAAACGAATGCAGCCCTATATGTGGTGTCTATTAGGCACCAAAGCGTGACCGTATTTCTTGATCCAGAACAGGTTTTGAGGCGAGTGGCGCAGTTCCCGACCAGTCACAAACGGCCCCATACAAGGCCCAATTCAAGCCTGATGCGGGCTGGCGCCCGATACCGGCCAGAGGGAAAAAGATTTCCCTTCCGACAGTAATTGACCGGGACAGGTTTGCACCAAGATGGACATAATGAATGACAACTCCTCTTGTTCGATGGGAAGCGACATGACCAACCCGCTATTGCTGCTACTGCTGCTGTGTGCCCTGCCGTTGCGGTTGTGGGCGGCCGAAATCCTGGTGATCAGCAGCTACCACCCCGAATACCTGTGGGATCAGAGCTACAACGCCAGCCTGGCCGCCAACCTCAAGGGTGACCACCACATCAGCCACTTCTACATGGATACCAAACGCCGCCCCCCCGAGGAGTTCGATCAGATAGCCGAGCAGGCGCTCGCCTACTATCGCCAGGTGAAACCGGATCTGGTGGTGCTCGGCGATGACAACGCCATCAACTACCTGGCCAGCGACATCGCCTCCCTCGGCCCCCCTGTGGTGTTTCTCGGCATGAACGAGAACCCGCGCCACAAGGGGCTGGTCGGCCACCCCAAGATCACCGGTGTGCTGGAGCGACCCTTGCTCAAACGCAACATCAGCGAGATGAGCCAGCTGATGGGGGGGATCAAGAAGGTACTGGTGCTGTTTGACTCGAGCAACGTGGCGCTCACCGCCATCCAGGATGAGTTCAAGACCCAGACCGAGCTGCGGGTCGGCCAGACCCGGGTCAACAGCCAGCTCCTTGGTGACTACAGCCTGTGGCAGGAGGCCGTGCTCAATGCCAAGCAGAGTGGTTATGAAGCCATCTTCATCGGCCTCTACCACACCCTCAGCGACGATCAGGGCCGCCATGTGGATGAGAACAAGTTGCTGGAGTGGACCAGCGCCCATAGCCCGGTGCCGCTATTCTGTTTCTGGGAGTTTTCGGTGGGCAAGGGCAAGGCCATCGGTGGCCTAGTGCTGGATGGCCGCGATCAGGGGGCCAAGGCGGCCGAACTGGTCAACGCCATCCTGGCGGGCGCCCAGCCCAAAACCCTGGCACCACGCGCCGCCCTGCGTGGCGAGTATGTGTTCAGCAAGAGCGAGCTGGCCCGCTGGCAGCTCACCCTGCCCGACAAGTGGCGCTACAAGATCCTCTGGCGTGATTGAGCGCTGATCAGTGCCCCCATAACAAAGAACCCGGCCATGCCGGGTTCTTTGTTTATCTGGTTGACGCTGCGACTCAGCCCTGCAACGCCTGTTGCAGCTCTTCTTCACTCCAGACGGTGATACCGAGCTCCTGCGCCTTGGCCAGCTTGGAGCCTGCCGCCTCCCCCGCCACCAGCACATCGGTCTTGGCCGACACCGAGCCCGCCACCTTGGCCCCCAGCGCCTGCAGCGCCGCCTTGGCGTCGTTGCGCGACAGGGTGGTGAGGGTGCCGGTCAGCACGAAGGTCTTGCCGGCAAAAGGTTGATCGCTTGCCTCCTTCTTCTCGATGGCCGGCCAGTGGATGCCGGCGGCCAGCAGGGCCTCCAGCACCTCGATGTTGTGGGGCTGACGCAGGAAGTAGTAGACGTGCTTGGCCACTATGTCCCCCACGTCGGCCACTTCCAGCAACTGCTCCACCGAGGCGGCGCGCAGGGCGTCCAGAGTCAGGAAGTGGTTGGCGAGGTTCAAGGCAGTCGCCTCCCCCACTTCGCGGATCCCCAGTGCAAACAGGAAGCGGGGCAGCGTGGTACTGCGGGCCGCATCGATGGCCGCCACCAGATTGAGGGCCGATTTTTGCCCCATCCGCTCGAGCCCGGCCAGCTGAATGGCGTTGAGGCTGAACAAGTCCGCCGGGGTCTTCACCAGCCCCTTGTCCACCAGCTGCTCCACTATCTTGTCGCCGAGGCCGTCCACGTCCATGGCACGGCGGGCGGCGAAGTGCTTGATCGCCTCCTTGCGCTGCGCCTCGCAGAACAGGCCGCCGGAGCAGCGGGTCACCGCCTCTCCCTCCAGCCGCTCCACCGCCGAGCCGCACACCGGGCACTCGGTCGGGAACAGGATCGCGCGGGCATCCGCCGGGCGCTGCGCCTCCACCACCGCCACGATCTGCGGGATCACGTCCCCGGCCCGGCGCACGATCACGGTATCGCCAATCATCACGCCGAGGCGCTCGATCTCGTCGGCATTGTGCAGGGTAGCGTTGGAGACGGTAACGCCACCGACGAACACAGGTTTGAGCTTGGCTACCGGGGTCACGGCGCCGGTGCGGCCGACCTGGAACTCGACGTTCTCAAGCTCCGTCATCTCCTCCTGGGCCGGGAACTTGTGAGCGGTGGCCCAGCGCGGGGCGCGGGCCACAAAGCCCAGCTCCTCCTGCAGGGGGATGGCATCCACCTTGTAGACCACGCCATCAATCTCGTAGGGGAGCTCGCCGCGGCGCGCCAGGATGTCGTCGTGGAACGCCTGGCAACCGGCCGCCCCCTCCTTGAGCTTCACCTCGGGGCTGAGCGGCAGCCCCCACTCTTTGAGCTGATTGAGGCGACCGAAGTGAGAGCCACCGAGCTGCTCGCCGCCCACCCCCACGCCATAGGCGTAGAAGGCCAGCGGGCGGCTGGCGGTGATGCGTGAGTCGAGCTGACGCAGGCTGCCGGCGGCGGCATTGCGCGGGTTGACGAACACCTTCTCGCCGGCGGCCAGCGCCTTGGCGTTCATCGCCTCGAACCCCGCCTTGGGCATGAACACCTCGCCACGCACCTCCAGCCTTGCCGGCCAGCCCTCGCCACGCAGGGACAAGGGAATGGCCTTGATGGTACGCACGTTCTCGGTGATCTCCTCACCCGTGGTGCCATCGCCCCGGGTAGCGGCCTGCACCAGCTGGCCGTCCACATAAAGCAGGCTCACCGCCAGACCGTCCAGCTTGGGTTCGCAGCAGAAGGTAAAGCTCACCTCCCGCTTGAGGCGATCGCGCATGCGCTGTTCGAAGGCCTGCAGCTCTTCGCCGCTGAACACGTTGTCCAGGCTCAGCATGGGGATCTCGTGGCGTACCTGTTTGAAGGCGGTCAGCGGCTGGCCCCCCACCCGCACGCTCGGCGAGGCCGGCGTCTTCAGCTCGGGATGCTCGGCTTCCAGCGCGATCAGCTCGCGCATCAGCCGATCGTATTCGGCGTCCGGCACCGTGGGGTTGTCCAGCACATAGTACTGATGACCGTACTCGATCAGCAGCTCACACAGTTGACGGTGGCGGGAGAGGATATCGCTCATGAAAAAGTCTCGAAGTGTGATGGAAAAACCGGCCAGCGGACCAATAAAAATGCGGCACCTGGGTACCGCACTTTTTATTCATTCGACCCGCATGGCGTATTAGTCGCGACTGGCCTCGTAGGCGGCCAGCTCATGCCGGTAACGGGCGATGGTTTCGTCGCTCAGCGGGCTGCGCTCCATATCGGTCAGCATGGCATCGAGATCGCTTGCCAGCTGATCGGCGGCCTGCAGCATGTCCTCGAAAGCAAACGCAGCATTGCTGCGCAGCGGCAGCTGCATGAAGAGCGACACGCCCGGGGTGGCGAACTGCTCCATCCGGTACGGGTTGAAGGTGCCCGGCTTGACCATGTTGATCATGGAGAAGAGCACTTCACCCTTGCCGTTCGGGTCTTCGTGACGGTGGAAAATATCCATCTCGCCAAACTTGAAGCCCAGCGCCAGCAGGGAAGATAGCAGGGTGGCCCCTTGCAGATCGTGACCCGGACGGCCCATCAGGTTGATGACATAGACATCCTGCCAGATCTTCTCGACCGGCGCGGCACGCACCGGCTCTTCATAGACGGGCTCCTCGTAGGCAGGCTCGGGGGCTGCATGACGGGGCTGCGCCTGGTATTCGGGAGCGGCGACCGGGGCCGGCTCGCGGGCACCGAAAGTGGGTGCGGTCGCGTAGGCGGGCTCGACCAGCGGCTCTTCGTCCAGCGGTTGCAGCAGCGGCTCGCGCTGGGGACGGGAACGGTGGACCGGGGTACGGCGAATGACCTGGGCGGGCTTGCGCACCGGCGCGGCAGGCACTTCCTCGACGGCTGCGGCAACCGGCTCCTCGAACTCCTCCTCGTCTTCTTCATAGACGGGGGGCGGCGGCACGGGGCGGGCGGCAGGTTTGCGTACCACGGGCGGCGGCAGATCGGCATCGTCATCTTCATCATCGAAGGCGGGCGCAGGCGCACGACGGCTGACTTCCGGCTGGCGGGGCTCATCATGGTGGAGTTTGGGCTCGGCACGACGGCCACCGCTGACCACTCGCACCTGACCGATGCCATCGCTGTCGAAGGCGTCGTTGTCACGATCCCGTGATTTGGATTCCATCCGGCCCAGAGGTTTCTCTTTGATCGGTGCCTGACGATTCTTTCTGTTGCTCCACAACCCGTGAATGAGCAATGCCGCGATGGCAATACCGCCCAGGGCAACCAAGATGTAACGCAATTCCTGCATTAGCTGCTTCTCTTTCTAGTTTTGCTCAGCCAAAGCGACGGCTTCACCGATATCGACCGACACTATGCGCGAAACCCCGGGCTCTTGCATCGTGACGCCAACCAGCTGCTCAGCCATCTCCATGGAGACCTTATTATGACTGATGTAAACGAACTGTACTGTGCTCGACATCTCTTTGACAAGAGAACAGAAGCGACCGACGTTCACTTCATCGAGCGGTGCATCCACCTCATCCAGCAGACAAAATGGTGCTGGGTTGAGTCTGAAGATGGCAAAAACCAGCGCAAGTGCGGTTAACGCCTTCTCCCCCCCGGAAAGCAGGGCAATGGTAGCATTCTTCTTACCCGGAGGTCTCGCCATGATGCTCACTCCGGCCTCCAAAAGATCATCGGAGGTGAGCTCAAGCCAGGCACTGCCCCCCCCGAACACTTTCGGAAAGAGGGATTTTAAATCTTCGTTGACCTTATCGAAAGTATCCCGGAACCGTATTTGTGTCTCTTTATCAATTCTTTTAATGGCTTGGCTCAAGGTTTCCAGCGCCTGCTCTAGGTCCTGGCACTGGTTTTCCAGGTAGCTTGAGCGGGTTTTCGCCTCTTCATACTCCTCCAGTGCCGCCAGGTTGATGGCGCCAAGCGCCTCCACCTGTGCCTCCAGGGTCTGGATCTCCTGGCGCAGCTTGCCGCGATCAGCGGCAATCAGCACAGCCTGATCGAGATCCACCAGCCGCACGCCCAGCTCTTCGAATTGCTCGTGCAGCCCCTGCCGGCGCGTCAGGTTGCGTTCACGCTCCAGCCGCAGGGTCGCCAGCTTCTCCTGAATGTGCACCAGCTGCTTGTGATCGGCGCTTCTGGCCTGCTCCAGTTCGGTCAGCTGACGCTCCAGCTCTGCGAGCCGCTGATGACAGGCAAGCTGCTGGGCCTCAAGATTGCGCTGCTCGGCCAGCAGGGGCGACAGATCCTGACCCGGCGCAGCGCCCGGCTCCTTGAGCTCGGCCAGCTCCAGCCCGAGGCGGGCCAGCTCCTGTTCGCGCAGGGCGATGAGCTGGCGCAGGTTCTGCTGCTCCAGTTGCAGCCGCTGGCAGGCGGCCTGCTGCTGCTCCCGGCGCAGGCGTGCCTCCTCCAGCGCCCGCTCCGCCCCGCTCGCCTGCTCCTGGGCGAGCAGCAGCGCCTCGGCAAGCACCTCGCCCTGCTCCTGCAGCTCGCCAAGGGCCGCTTCACCCTGCTCAAGCCGCTCCCCGGCCGACGCCAGCCGCTGCGCCTCCTCGGCCTGCTCTTGCACCAGTCGGGCCAGCTCTTCCCCCAGCTGGCCGAGGCGCTGCAACCGCTCCTGCCGCTGCCCCTCGCGCAGGCTCCAGGCTTCGCGCAGTTGCTGCCACTGCTGCTCCTGCTCGCGCAGGGTGCGCTGAGCCAGCTCATGGGCGCCGTGCAGCTGGGCCCGCGCCGCATCGGCGGCGGCAAGCTGCTCATCGAGCCGGCGCAGCGCCTCCCGGCCTGCGCTCTGCTCGGTGTGCAACCGCTCACGCTCGCCGAGCAGCGCCAGGGTACCGAGGGCCATGCTCTCCCCCAGATCCGCCCAGTTGGGACCAAACCAGTCGCCAGCAGGAGTGAGCAGCGACTCACCGGCCGCCAGGCTCGGCTGGCGGGCCAATGCTGCCTCCCGGCTCTCCACCAGCCAGATGGCATTGAGGAAGGAAGGGATGTGCTCGCCGCCCAGCTGCGCCGCCAGGGTACCGGCAACCGCCGGCTGGGCCTGGCCGATCCAGAGCCCGGATTGCGTCAGATTGCACTCATCCGCCGGGGTGGCGGTGAGCCAGCGACCGAGCACCTTGTCCAGCCCCCGGGCCCACTTTGGGGGCACCTGCAGCCGATCCGCCAGGGTGGCGCCCGCCATCTGCTCCCCCAGGATCTGATCCAGGGTGGCGAGGCGAGCCTCCAGCTCGCGCAGCGAGCCCTGCTGGTGACCCAGCTCTGCCTTGAGTGCTTCGTGGCGGGCCACGGCGGCCTGCCACGCCGCTTCGGACTCCTCATGGCGGGCGCGGGAAAGCGCGAGCTCCGCCGCCAGCGCATCGAGCGCCGGTTGCAGGTTCTCCCCTTCCCCGCCAAGGGGCCCAGCCTGTTCATCTTCCAGCTTGAGACGGGCCAGCCGGGTCTTGGCCTGCAGCTCCTGCAGACCGTTCACCTCGGCGCGGGTCTGGTTGAGCCGTCCCTGCAACTGCCCCAGCTGCTGCTGCCACTGCTGCTGGCGCTGGCGCGCCTGCTCGAGCCGCTCGGCCGCCGCCGCCCGCACGCTCTGCTGGTCGGTAAGCAACTGCTCACACTGCTCCAGACGCGCCGATGCCACCTCGCCCTGCAACGTGCTTTCGCTCAGCTGTTCCAGCTGACCGGTCAGCTGGGCCTTGAGCCCCTCGATACGCTCGCCGAGGGCTTGCCGCCTCGCCTGCCAGTCGCGGCCAAGCTCGCTCTGGTGCAGTTGTTGCTGCTCGAGGCGGGCGATGGCCTGCCCGCCGAGAAAAATCTGTTGCTGGCGGCTGGCCTGCTCGGCCTGCGCCTCCTGGCGGGCCACCGACAGGGTGACGTGACGCCCCTCATCGGCGGTACGCTTGGCATCGAGCGCCGCCAGCGCCTGCTCGGTCTGGGCCAGTTCGGCCTTGGCCTCGCCAAGGCGCGTCTCCAGCGCCCACAGTTCCGAGCCGATCAGCTCGGCGCGGGCGGCGCGCGAACGGCTCTTGAGCTGCTTGTAGCGCTCGGCGGTCTCGGCCTGGGCCTTGAGATGCTCGAGGCGTGAGCCCAGTTCGCCGCGGATATCGCCCAGGCGCTCCAGGTTCTCCTGGGTATGGCGGATGCGCTGCTCGGTCTCGCGGCGCCGCTCCTTGTAGCGAGAAACCCCGGCGGCCTCTTCCATGAACAGCTTGAGATCGGCCGGGCGGGACTCCACCAGCCGGCTGACGGTGCCCTGTTCGATGATGGCGTAGCTGCGGGGCCCGAGGCCGGTGCCGAGAAAGAGGTCGGTCACGTCCTTGCGGCGGCACTTCTGGCCGTTGATCTGGTAGTGGTTGGAGCCGTCGCGCAGCACTTCGCGGCGCACCGAGATCTCGGTAAAGCGGCCGAACTCGCCGGGCACCCGGTTGTGGGGATTGTCGAACACCAGCTCCACCGAGGCACGGCCGTGGGCGCTGCGGTTGACGGAGCCGTTGAAGATGACGTCGGTCATGTTTTCGCCACGCAGATGGCGGGCGGAACTCTCTCCCAGCACCCAGCGCACGGCGTCGATGACGTTGGATTTGCCGCAGCCGTTGGGGCCCACCACGGCGGTCATGTCGGCGTTGAGTTCGATGCGGGTCGGCTCGACAAACGACTTGAAACCGGCGAGTTTGATCAATTTCAGACGCATGGCGGCCTATGTGGGTAACGAAATAAAGAGGAGGCGGGCAGGCGACTTTACCAAATCAAAAGCTTGTTTGTAATATGCAGGCAGTTTCCCATGAACAGATGGAGCTCAGATGAGCCACTCACCCCGTATGGTAAAAGACTCGATCAGCGGCGCAGACTACTTCCTGCGCGGCTTCTCGCTCATTCGCCAGCCCGGCATCCGCACCTTCGTGCTGATCCCCCTGCTGGTCAACTTCGTGCTGTTTGCCGGCGCCTTCTACGCCCTGCTGCTGCAGCTGGACGGCCTGTTCGGCTGGCTGCACCAGCAGCTCCCGAGCTGGCTCGACTGGCTTGACTATCTGCTCTGGCCCATCGCCCTCATCACCATCCTGGTGGTCTTCTCCTTCCTGTTCAGCTCGGTGGCCAACTGGATAGCAGCCCCCTTCAACGGCCTGCTGGCAGAGAAGGTGGAACAGGCCCTCACCGGCGAGACCGTCAGCGATACCGGCATGCTGGACATCGTCAAGGATGTGCCGCGCACCTTCGGCCGCGAGTGGACCAAGCTCAAATACTACCTGCCCAAGGCCATCGGCTGCCTGATCCTGTTCCTCATTCCGGTAGTGGGCCAAACCCTGGCGCCGGTGCTCTGGTTCCTGTTCAGCGCCTGGATGATGGCGATCCAGTACGTCGACTATCCGTTCGACAACCACAAGATCGACTTCATCACCATGCGCGACGCCCTCAAGCAGCGGCGCGGCAAGTGCCTGAGCTTCGGCGCCCTGGTCACCCTCTTCTCCGCCATCCCGGTGGTGAACCTGTTCGTGATGCCGGTGGCCATCTGCGGCGCCACCGCCATGTGGGTCGATCACTACCGCGCGGAGCAGCTTAGACGCTGAGCTAGTTGGTGGTGACAACGGGGCTCCCTTGGGGAGCCCTGTTTCATTTTTGCATTATAAAAAATAATGCATACCCTTCATTGCTTGTCCCCTATAGCGCGAGTTGATAGGATGCGGAGCTTTCTCGCACCCTGGGATATCTCATGTTACATGCACTCTTCTTGCTGGGCCTGGTGGCCGAAGGGATGACAGGCGCGCTGGCAGCGGGCCGGCGACGGATGGATCTGTTTGGCGTGGTGATCATCGCATCGGCGACCGCCATCGGGGGCGGCACCATTCGCGACGTGCTGCTGGGCCATTACCCCCTGCTCTGGGTCGAACACCCGGAGTATGTGCTGCTGGTCGCCGGCGCGGCCATGGCCGGCGTCATCTCGGCGCCGCTGATGCGCTACCTTGGCAAGCTGTTCATGGCGCTCGATGCCCTGGGGCTGGTGGTCTTCTCCATCTTCGGCGCGGCAAGGGCGCTGGAGATGGGCCACGGCGCCGGGATCGCCTGCATCATGGCTGTGGTGACGGGGGCCTTCGGCGGCGTGCTCAGAGACCTGCTCTGCCAGCGCATTCCGCTGGTGTTTCGCCGCGAGCTCTATGCCGCCATCTCGCTGGTGACGGCCGCCATCTACTGCCTGGCGCTGGATCAGGGCCTGCCCAACGACTGGGCCGCCTTCGGCGCCATCGGCATCGGCTTCGTGCTGCGCCTCCTGGCGGTGCGCTTCAAGTGGGGGCTTCCTACCTTCCACTACCAGTACGCCACGCACTGAGCGCGCCAGCTTCTGGCAAGCCGGTACGGATTGCAGCCAATAAAAAAGCGCCGGTCAGGCGCTTTTTTATATGGGCAACGGGGCTGTGGCTGCCTCAGTTGATCCCTTCCGAGCTGAAGAAGGTCGCCTTGTCGGCGATGAAACGGATCTTGATGTTCTTGCCCTCGTCGCCCCAGATGCAGCTGGTGGTCCCCAGCGCATCGTCACAACGCTCGGCCTTGCCGAGGATGCTGCTCGCTTCGGCGTAGCTGATCCCCATCTTCAGCTTGTCGTAGTTTTCACGGTTGAGCTTGCCGCAACCGGTCAGCAGCAGGGCAATCAGCCCGCCAAGCAAAATATGTTTCATCTGGTTCTCCTCTGCATGGTGTCCAGAGCCTACCAGCTCGGCCACCCCGCTGACCAGTCACCCGCCGGGCAGGAGTGGCCGGCAGCTGGCCGTTACCAGCTGCGCACGGGCCCGGTGTCGAGGTGCACGAAGTTGTCACTCGGGTAGTAACCGACGCCGCCCACCTTGAGATGGAGCGCCGCCTTGCGCAGGTGCGCCAGCTGAACTCCGGGAATGCGCACGTCCACCGCCTGCCCCAGGGTATGGTAGCTGTGCTTGGCCACGGCGCGGCTGCGGCTGCGCTTCTGGCGATTGGTTACTGGCGAGCGATAGCCCGAGATGAGCTGGATTTCACCGTGACGACCCAGCTTGTGCTGCAGCAGGTAGAGCTGGTCGAACAGCTTGCGGTCGATGTTGAATACTTCGTTGCGACGGTAGTCGCGAAAGATGTGGTTGAGCTCGGCCAGCCCGTCTTTCAGGTAGCGGCCATCTTCCCAATAGCTGGCGCGCACCCGCTCGCCGGTATTGAGATTGAAGAAACTGAGTTCACGTCCTGCCGTACTGCGGCTCGCCGTGGCGGGGAAGGACAGCAGCGAGCCCCCCAGCAGGCAACCGGCACCCAGCAGCAGGCGACGTCGGCTTATCTCTTGATCAAGCATCCCTTGTCCGTCCATCGCTATGTTGAGGTGAAACCGTTGAATGAATTTGATACAGGCGCTTGAAACTACCCGCCGAGCCGGCGCTGTCAAACCGCAAGGGGCCATGAAAAAGCCCGGCACAGGCCGGGCTTTTCACTCTGTGGCGAGGATCACAGCAAGCGACTCTGGTAGCTGACTCGATCAAATCCATAGATGTCGTTGCGCAGTTGCTGACGTCCATCCTCGTCGATCCAGCTGCTCCAGTAGACGGTGAATACCGGGATCGGAGTGGTCAGCGGCAGCCACTTGGTCTGGGTCTCTTTCAGGATGCTGGCCACCTTGTCCGGCTGATAGCGGGAGTCCGCCAGCAGCAGCTCGGCCAGATCGTCGGCATGCTCCACCCGGATGCAGCCGGAGCTGAAGGCGCGCGCACCCTGCTCAAACAGCGCCTTGCGCGGGGTGGAGTGCAGGTAGATGGCCTCGTTGTTGGGCAGATAGAACTTGTAGCGACCCAGTGCGTTGTGATCGCCCGGCTTTTGCCGCAGCCGGTAGGGGAAGCCGGACGCCAGCGCCTGCTGCCAGCCCTCTTCGGTGAACTGCACCGGATTGCCCTCGCCGTCGATCACCTCGAACTGCTCGCGATTGAGGTAGGCGGGATCCCGTCCCAGCTTGGGCAGAATGTCCTTGCTCAGGATGGAACGCGGCACGTGCCAGGCCGGATTCAGCACGATGGAGCGGATCTCGCTGGCGAGGATCGGGGTCGCCCGCTGCTCCTTGCCCACGATCACCCGGCTGGTGAATACCTCGTTGCCGGACTCCACCACGCTCAGCCGATAGTCGGGGATGTTGACCAGCACGTAGCGGGCGCCGGAAAGCTGATCCACCAGGTCACGTCGCCACAGGTTGCGCAGCAGCAGGCTGGCGCGCACCTCGGGCCCGGTATTGAGCCAGCTGCGGGTCTGCCGGCCTATGATGCCGTCGGCGGTCAGGCCGTGGCGGCGCTGGAACTGCTTGACGGCCTGCAGAGTCTCGGCGTCGTAGGTGGCATCGTCATGGCGCGGGGCCGTGTCACCCAGCTCGTTGAGGATGGAGCGGATCTGGCCCAGTTCCGGGGAGACCTCGCCGGCCCGCAGGGTCGGCATGGTCAGGGTCGGCCACTTCTTGGCCATGGGCAGCGCCAGCAGCTTGCGCACTTCTTCGCGCACCGCGTCATATTCCGCGACCTGGGGTCTGAGCTGCCTGACCTGCTCCAGCAGGTTGTCGCCGGCCGGCTCGTGGGCCAGCGGCTTGCTGAGGTTGAGCTTGAGGGTCTGCATCTGCTCGCGGGAGACCAGATCCATGGCCCGCCACGCCTGCTGGAACCGGGCCAGCCTGCCAAACGCCTCGTCATAGAGGGCGCCACGCTGATCCGCCGGCTTGGCCTGCAGCTTCTTCCAGAGCGTGTAAAAATCCGGGTGCAACTGGGCCAGTACGGCTTCCTGCAGCTGCAGCTCCAGCTCACGCCTGGCCTGCTCCGCCGTGCTGTTCTGATACCAGTCGTGCTGCATCGCAGCATTGCTCACCACCACCTGGCCCTCGCTGGCCTGTACCATGGCCGCCGGCCAGCAGCCCAGCCAGATCAGGTTTGCCAATGCCAGCCAATACTTCTTCCCCATGCTTACCTCAAGATCGGTTCACTTCAGCCTGTCAGACCCGGCGGTCAAGGCGCTCATGATGCGTGAATGCCCGCGACTTTACTAGCTGGCGGGCGCGTAGCGCCGCCAGATAATGTCATACTCATTTGTTGCTTTAAATTCAGCCAGCTCGCGATTGAACGCGCTGACAAATTCGGGTGACAGCCGCTTCTTGCTAAACATGAAGAAGGTCGGCGCTTCATATACGGCCATGGTGTGGGGGACGATCAGATCGCTCAGCCCCTCCTCCTTCAAGCCCCAGGGGGTGGCCAGCACATCGCCGAGAAAGCCATCGATGCGCCCCAGCACCAGCTTGCCATAGTTTTGCTCGTCATTGACCACGCTCACCTGAGCAGCATAACGGCGCAGCAACTCGCTGATCTTGGCCCCATAGTAGTAGTCCTTGGTGATGCCCAGGGTATGGCCGCCGGCCAGCCAGCTGGCCAGATCGGTTTCAGAGTAGGAGGATGACTTGCGGATCCAGAGCGCGCTGCGGCCCGGATTGTAGGCATCGGAGAACCAGGCATAGCGGGCGCGGTCCTCATTGAAATAGGCCTCCATGGCGATGTCGACCGAGCCCAGCGACAGACCGTGCAGCCCCCGCTTCCAGGGCATCTCCACATAGCTGGCCTTGCAGTCGAGCCGCTTGAGCATGGCGGTGAGCGCCTCGACGGCAAAGCCGCGCAGCTCCTTCTGCCCGGCCGCCGTGGCGGCGTAATAGTGATAAGGCGGCCAGTTGTCAAAACCGACCCGCAAGGGCGAGGGACACAGAGTGTTTGCCGAGGCCAGCGGCGCCAGCAAGCAGAGCATCCAGCAGCAGAGTTTCAGCTTCATGGGTCATCCTTGACTGCGTGATACGCCATCATAAATCGGCCTAGGCAAAATGGCGACAGATCCTGCCACAGCGATGCAGGCTTCCAGCCGTGTGAGCGGCGCCCTCATTTATGCTTGTCGAAGCCGGGCCTAAATGCGCCTGGCCTGCACCGGCTCTCCGACTCGCCAGGGCAGGTAAAATACGGGAACAGCAACATTTGGAACACCGGCCGGAAAGGGGTTAATATGTGACCAAATATATTTTTGTGATCCACTATGCTTTTTTTGCAATTGGATTAGCATATGCGCGAAATCAGCCTACAAACCGTGAGGCGCAGAGAGTGATATGACGTACAAAAAGTTTGGTTTTCTGACCGCCATCATGGCGCTGAGTGGTTTCTACCTTTATACCCTCTACCTGGCCGCCCACCCCAACGTGAGCCTGGCCTACAAGCTCTATTACCTGGAAGGCAAGACCCGCTTCTGGGAGCACAACTCCAGCATGACCTATCAGCCTGGCAACGAGCTCAATCTGACCAAGCCGAGCCGTTTCCTCTCCAGCGAAGGCTGGGCCAAGAAACCGAGCGCGGACGGCACCGAACTGAGCGGCCAGGGCGGCCTCTACTTCGTGCTGCCCAAGCAGCAGGCGCAGCCGGAACAGCTGACCATCCAGGCCCGGGTCAACAGCCCGCAGGCCGGTGCGCTGCTCAAGGTGGCGCTGGGTCACGATTTCACCACCACCGTCAAGCTGGCCAAGGCCGGCATCAACGAGATCCGTCTCAGCCTGCCGGGCGAGTCGCTGACCTCGGACCCCAAGCGTCCCAACTTTCTGGCGCTCTCTGCCCCGACGCCGCTCAATGTCCAGTCGGTGCGCTTGACCGTCGCCCAATAAGACGTATTCTCCAATACGCTGTTTTATAAAATAATTTTCCAAATAAGGAAGTTTTCATGTCGCATGCCGATTTTCGACTCTCTCTGATCGTTCCCGTTTACAACGAGGAAGAGAGCATAGATGCCTTCATCAACGCGATAGATAACGAACTGGCGCCGCTCAAGGATCAGCTGGAAATTGTATTCGTCAACGACGGCAGCCGCGACCGCACCCGTGAGGTCGTCGAACAGGCCATCGCCCGCGACCCGCGCGTCACCCTGGTCAACCTGGCCCGCAACTTTGGCAAGGAAGCGGCCATGACCGCCGGCCTGCATCACGCCAAGGGTGATGCCGTAGTGCCGATGGACGTGGATCTGCAGGATCCGCCCGCACTCATTCTCGAATTCGTCAAGCTGTGGCAGACCGGCGACTACGACACCGTCTATGGCATCCGGGTGGATCGCAGCGCCGACACCCCGATGAAGCGCCTCACCGCCGGCGGCTTCTACCGCTTCTTCAACGCCCTCTCCACCAGCACCAAGCTGCCGGAGAACGCTGGCGACTTTCGCCTGATCGACCGCAAGGTGGTCGAGGCGATCAAGCAGCTGCCGGAGCGCAACCGCTTCATGAAGGGGCTGTTCGCCTGGGCCGGCTTCCGCGCCGTCGGCGTCCCCTACGAGCGCCCCGCCCGCCATGCCGGTGAGACCAAGTTCAACTACTGGAAGCTGTGGAACTTCGCCCTCGACGGCCTGATGAGTTTCTCCAGCTGGCCGCTGCGGGTATGGAGCTACGTCGGCGTCGGCGTCTCCTTCGTCGCCTTCCTCTACATCCTCAAGATCGTCACTCAGGTGGTCTTCTTCGGCATCGACGTGCCGGGTTACGCCTCCCTGATGTCGGTGGTGCTGTTCCTCGGCGGCATCCAGCTGCTGTCGCTCGGCATCATCGGCGAGTACATCGGCCGCATGTTTGTGGAAGTGAAGCAGCGCCCCGTCTACCTCATCGAAGGGGTGTACGGCCAATATGCCAAACAGGATGAAGAGCCGAAGCAAGACGCCGCCACCGGCAGCAAGAAGAGCGCCGGCAAGAAGGCTGCTGCCGCGAAAGCCGCTGATGATCAGCAGGAGCAGGCTTCTCAATGATCTCCCGCGAGGAATTCTGGCGGCTGGTACGTTTCGGGTTTGTCGGCGGGGGTGCCACCCTCGTCGATCTGGGCACCTCCATCGCCCTGTTTCACACCTGGCCCACCATCTCGGAGCACCTGGTGACAACGCTGGCCTTTGCCATCGCCTTCTGGTTCTCCTTCTTCGGTCACCGTTACATCACCTTCCAGAAGCAGGGTGCCGCCAGCAAGTTCTTGCTGGTCGCCCTCTTCTCGCTGGCGGTGCGTAACCTGATATTGAGCGGTCTGCTGTTTGCGGGTCTTTCCGGTCTGTTGCCGGTGGTGATCGCCACCCTGACAGTCACCGTGCTCACCTACCTCCTCTCCAGGATCTGGGTATTTGCCTGATGAATGACATGACTACCTCCATCCCCCCTGACAATGCGGGCCCCTATCGCCCGTCACTGGCCATCAGCAGCCGTGACTGGCTGATGATCATCGCCGCCTTCGTGCTGAGCCGGGCCGCCCTCTACGGCATGGGCTATTTCGGCGTCCAGCTCTACGGCTCCCCCGACATAGGCCCGCTGCAGGCCTATTGCCAGTTCGACTGTGTCTGGTTCCAGCGCATCATTGAGAACGGCTACGATCTCTACCCGCGCTGGCTGAGCAAGGGCAATGCGGCCAACTGGGCCTTCATGCCGCTCTACCCGATGATCTCCGGCACCATCTCCAACCTGCTCAACGTCGAGAGTCTGATCGGCCTGATGCTGGTGGCCAACCTGGCGTTTTTCATCAGCCTGCCGCTGATGCTGCTGGTGCTGCGCCAGCTCAAGCTGGGTGACGACACCGCCCGCTTCGGCGTCTGGCTGCTCGCCTTCTCCCCCTTCTCCGCCTACTTCGTCTCCGGCTATACCGAGTCTATGTTCATGGCGCTGATGCTGGGCATGTTCCTGTTCGCCTATCGCCAGCAGTGGCTGATGGTGGCGCTGCTCGGCGTGTTCATCTCCGCCACCCGCAACCTGGGGGTGATGATGGTGTTCCCGGTGCTGATCCTGGCGCTGCAGGCCTACGGCTGGCGCGAGTTCTTCCGCTTCACCGAGCGCGCCTTCAAGGTGGTGTTCACCCTCTGGATGATCCCGCTCGGCCTGTTCGCCTACATGTTCTATCTCTATCACCTCACCGGTGACGCGCTGGCCTTCAAGCATATCCAGGTGGCCTGGGGCCGTTACATGGACAGCCCGCTGGACTGGTGGCTGAGCGGCTTCGAGCTGGGCGGACGCAAATCCTACCTCTCCATCATGGTAATGTTCGGCTGGGCTCTGAACCTCTATCTGTTCAGCCAGAAGCGCTGGGCCGAGGCGACCCTGATGTTCATCTGCTGCACCATTCCGCTGATGACAGGGCTCAACGCCATGCCGCGCTACATGTTCGGCCTCTATCCGACCATGCTGGCAATCATCCTGCTGACCCATCGCTGGCCGGCCATTCGCCCGGCCGTGCTCTGCCTGAGCGGCATGGTGGCCTCCTTCATCGCGGTGGCCTTCGTCAACTTCAAGTTCTTCACCGTGTGACGAAGGTGGCAATGCAACAAGCCGGTCTATCGACCGGCTTTTTTTATGGGCGCGACACCCCGCTCACACTTTTCCATTCTTGAAAACGTAACCATTTGAACTGATGTCACAAATCGACGGTTTGCCTGTCCAAGCCCGCCCTCATGCCTCCTAGAATGAGCCCCATTGACGGCAATCTGGTCCGCTTAACCCCAGCAAGGAATGGCTTATGCGTCGCACTCCCTCGGTTTCTTCCCTCTGGCTCGCCCTGCTGGCCAGCCCCCTCTTCCTCCATCAGGCCATGGCCGCCGAGGTGCGCCTCTACGTGGATGACCAGCCAGTCGGCGCGCCGCTGGCGCTGGACAAGGGGGCAGTGCAGCTGACCCATCCGCTCACCAAGGGGAGCCACCAGATCCGCATCAGCGACGCAGGCAACAGCTGCGGCACCAGCTTCGGCCCGAGCGAGGCTAAACCGCTCCCCTTCGGCACTGCCCAACCGATGGACAAGTGCAGCAAGGGGCAGCATTTCAACCTGCGGGTGATGCTGGCAGGGGATTATCAGTTCACCTTCAACCCGGATACCCCCAGCCTCAAGGTGCTGCGAGCCACCAAGAAGAGCGAGTTCAAACGCCAGCCGCCAGTAGAACCCTGCATCAGCTGGGATGGTGGCCCGGTTACCGTATCCCTGAAAGGAGTCTGGCCCGACGGCACCCAGCTGCGGGATGCCTACTCGGGCCAGCAAGGGGTGGTCAAGGGCGGCAAGCTGACCCTGACGCCGAGTAAAGAGAGCGGCGGCCTGCTGCTGCTCGAACCGGTCAAAGCGGTTACGGCGGCTCCCTTCAGCTGGGATCAGGCGAGCGTCTATTTCCTGCTGACCGACCGCTTCAACAACGGCGATACCGCCAACGACCACAGCTTCGGGCGCCAACAGGACGGTCAGGATGAAGTGGCCACCTGGCACGGCGGTGACTTCAAGGGGTTGACCGCCAAGCTCGACTACATCAAGCAGCTCGGCATCAACGCCATCTGGATCACCCCCATGGTAGAGCAGGTGCACGGTTTCATCGGCGGCGGCGAGCAGGGCAACTTCCCCTTCTACGCCTATCACGGCTACTGGGCGCTCGACTTCACCAAGATAGATCCCAACTACGGCGACGAGGAGAGCCTGAAGACCCTGGTGGACGAGGCCCACAAGCGCGGCATGCGCATCATCCTCGACGTGGTGATGAACCACGCCGGCTACGCCACCCTCGCCGACCTGCAAGATCTGGGGCTCACCGATCTCACCCAGAACACCGGCAAACTGCCGGCCCGCTGGAACCAGTGGCAACCGAGCGGCGGCCTCAACTGGCATGGCTACAACCAGTTCATCGATTACCAGTCGCCGAAGTGGAACCAGTGGTGGAGCGGTGACTGGGTGCGAGCCGGCCTGCCCGGCTACCCACAGCCCGGCACCGACGACGTCACCGGCTCGGTGGCGGGGCTGCCGGACTTCCTCACCGAATCCACCAAGCCGGTGGGGCTGCCGCCGCTGCTGGCGGCGAAAAAAGATACCAAGGCCAAGGCACTGCCCAACGCCACCGTGAGCGACTATCTCATTGCCTGGCACACCGACTGGGTGCGCCGCTTCGGCATCGACGGCTTCAGAGCCGACACGGTCAAACACCTGGAGCCCGAGGTGTGGGCCCGCCTCAAGCAGGCCGGCACCACCGCCCTCAAGGAGTGGAAAGCCGCGAACCCGGCCAAGAAGCTCGACGACCTGCCCTTCTACATGGTGGGCGAGGTGTGGGATCACGGGGTGGCCAAGGATTTCTGGTACCGACACGGCTTCGATTCCCTGATCAACTTCGACTATCAGCGCGAGTTTGCCCTGCCCCAGGCCCAGTGTCTGGCTAGCGCCGAGCCCACCTATGCCGGCTACGCTAGCCGCATCAATCAGGATCCCGAGTTCAACGTGCTGAGCTACATCAGCTCCCACGACACCAAGCTGTTCTTCGGCGACTATCAGGACGTACCGTTGCAGCGCCGGGTCGCCAGCAGCTTCATGCTGCTGCCGGGCGGTATACAGATCTACTACGGCGATGAGTCCGGCCGCGGGCTCGCCAAGGATGGTGGCGTGTTCGATCAGGCACTGCGTTCCGACATGAACTGGCAGGAGCTGGCCGGCGGCGAGAAGGCCGAGCTGGTCAAGCACTGGCAGCGGCTCGGCCAGTTCCGCGCCGCCCACCCGGCGGTAGCGGCGGGCAGCCACAAGAAACTGGCCGACAGCCCCTATGCCTTCGTGCGGGAGAAGGGAGATGACAAGGTGGTGGTGGTGTTCGCCGGCCGCCAGCCGTAATCCAGCTTAAGGAATCAAACCCAAACAGAGAGGGGAGCCAATGGCTCCCCTCTCTGTTTACACCAGCCGTTCAGACAAGCTGTTTACAGCGGTTATGCCCGCGGGCTCACTGCGGCTGACGAGCGGTCGCCGGCCACTGCAGACGCGCCTTGACCAGGGTCTGCTGCCACAGCGGCCAGGCCAGCAGCGCCTGCTGATAGGCGCCCGCCTGCCCGGGCAACTGGATGCCGTAGCTCGCCAGCCGGTAGGCCATCACCGCATAGAAGGCATCGAGGATCCCCGCCTCGCCAAAATAGAAGGAGCCCCGCGCCTGGGACCAGATGGTCTGCAGCCGGGCCAGTTCGCCGATGGCCTCCACCGGCGGTTCACTACGGGTCGGGGCGCCGAGGAAGAAGGGCAGCAGGGTACGAATTTGGCGAAAACCGGCGTGCAGCTCGGCGCAGAGACTGCGGGCCAGCGCCCGCTCGGCTCGCGCTTCGGGATAGAGCCGGCGCGCAGGGCAGAGCTCGTGCAGGTACTCGGCGATGGCCAGCGAGTCGTGTATCCGCACGCCGTCGTGATCGAGCCAGGGCACCAGGCCGGCGGGTGCCAGCCGCTTGAGCCGCTGCAGCTCCTTGGCATCCTCCAAGTCGAACACCAGCTCCTGCCACTCCAGCCCGCTCATGGCCAGCACCAGCGCCGCCCGCATCGCCCAGGTGGAGCCCGTGCCCACCGTCAATACCAGAGATCCCATCTATTGCCTCCTGCATGGGTTGTTCTTGACCATCCCATCTGCCCCAATGGCACGACATCCGACGGTCGCTTCACATTTGCGCGCCGGCAGGTTTGACCCTCTCCGGGAGCGGTGCTAGTTTGATTTTCCAAAACAATCAGTTAGCAACAATGTGAGCAATGGACAGCCAATTTACCATCGTCATCGCAGATGACCACCCCCTGTTTCGGGGCGCCCTCTATCAAGCGGTGCACATGGCCATCGACGATGCCCAGCTGCTGGAAGCAGACTCCATCGACAGCCTGGCCCACCTGCTAGGTGAGCACCCGGAAGTCGACCTGCTGCTGCTCGATCTCAAGATGCCGGGGGCCAACGGCTTCTCCGGTCTCGCCCACCTGCGCGGCCAATATCCCGACCTGCCCATCGTGGTGGTGTCGGCTTCGGAAGAGCCTGCTATCATCCAGCAGGTGCTGCGACTCGGCGCGCTCGGCTTCATCCCCAAATCGGCGCCGATGAAGGAGCTGGTCAACGCCCTCAATACGGTGATCGGGGGTGACAACTGGGTGCCGGCCGGCATCTCGCTCCACCCCGAACCTTGTGAGGGCGCCGATTTTGCCAGCAAGCTGGCCAGCCTCACTCCCCAGCAGTACAAGGTACTGGTGATGCTGCGTGACGGCAGCCTCAACAAGCAGATCGCCTGGGAGCTCAACGTCTCCGAGGCCACCATCAAGGCCCACATCACTGCCATCTTCAGAAAACTCGGTGTCAAGAACCGCACCCAGGCGGTCATCGCCCTGCAACAGATGGATATCAAGGACGACTGAGCCTCTTGCCACCATCAAGGCCCACATCACGCCCATCTTTCAGAAAGCTCGGCGTCAAGAACCGCACCCAGGCGGTTATCGCCCTGCAACAGATGGATATCAAGGACGACTGAGCTCGCCTCATCTCCTCTTGCAGACCGATTCGTCGCTCGACAAATAGCACGGTCGTACTTTATGCTGCCCCGGTCAATGAAGGAGAGTGCGATGAGCAAGGGCCGGCTGACCCGCGACAACATTTTGCAGACTGCGTTCGAGCAGGCGAGCCAGCAGGGGCTGGAGAGCCTCACCATCGGCTCCCTTGCCAGCGCCTGCGAGATGTCAAAAAGCGGCCTGTTTGCCCACTTCCAGTCCCGCGACAACCTGCAGATTGCCGTGCTGGAGTACGCCGCCGAGGTGTTCCGGGAGCGGGTGATCCAGCCGGTGCGCCAGCAGCAGCACGGCAGCCAGCGAGCGAAGCTGACGGCCCTGCTGCAGGCCTGGCTGGCATGGAACCAGTGCTTCGCCGGCCGCTGCATGTTCCTCGACGCCTGGACCTCGGCTCAGGAAGGTGAGGTGCAGCAGGCCGCCCGCCAGCTGGTGCGCTTCTGGCTCGACTACCTGGCCCGCCAGGTGGTGCAGGGACAGAGCGAGGGCGAGTGGCGCAGCGACATGGACCCCTGGCGCGCCGTCTATCGCCTCTATGGCCTCTATCTGGCGGATCAGGTGTTCAATGCACTCGATCTGTGTCAGGATCCGGCCCGCCACTTCTGGCCTGAAGTGGAGTTGCTGCTGGATGGCTGGCGCTGATGGATTGACCTCTCTTTTTTAAAACCGACAAAAAAGCACGACCGTTCGCACATAAAAACCACAGGATGACCATGAGCAGCAAGATCTACTTCAACACCCGCCGCTTCAGCCCGAGCAAATGGCTGCTTGGCCTTGGCACCCGCTTGCATCACACCCTGGCCCCCGCTCATGCCAAGCGCACCGCCAGCAAGCTGCTGCTCACCCCCCAGCGCAACCAGCGGGATGACACGGCGCCGGCCGGACTGGTCAAACAGGCCGTGCACACCAGCGAAGGCCCCCTGATGAGCTACCGACTCGGCCAGGGACCGGTCTGGCTGCTGATGCACGGCTGGTCAGGCAGCGCCGGCCAGTTCTACCCCCTGATGAGCCACATCGCCGCCCAGGGCTTCACGGCCATTGCCTACGATCACCCGGCCCACGGCCACAGCGCCGGCCATACCGGCCACCTGCCCCGCTTCGTGCGCGCCTTCGACGAACTGGTAGAGAAGATGACGGCCGAGTGTGGCCCGCTGCAGGGCGTCATCGCCCACAGCATGGGGGGCGCCGTCACCCTCTCCAGCCGCCGACGCGAGCTGGATGCCCTGCCGCTGCTGCTCATCTCGCCGGTGCTCGACTACGTGCCCCAGCTCTACGGCATGGTGGCGCGCTCCGGCTACTCCATCCGGCTGTTCGATGCGGTGGTCAAGGAGATTGAGCAGGAGTACCAGCACCCCCTGAGCACGGTCGACCCGCTGGGGCGGCTCGCCAGCCGCAGCGGGCCGGCCATCATAGTGCACGACGAGGAGGACCGCTTCGCCCCGCATGGCGATTCCCTGCGCGCCACTCAGGATGGTCGCACCCGGCTGGTGAGCACCCGCGGCCTCGGCCACGGTCGCATCCTCGCCAGTGCTCCCGCATTCGCCGCGTTCGATCAGTTGAGCGCCGCCCTCCGCGCCAACTGAACAGCCTCAAAAAGGGCCTGAAAAAAATGGTTGGCAGGCCTGTTTTTATATTTGATACAGCGTCTTATAGTTAAATTGCTCGGTGGCAACACCCCCAGTGGCATGCATAAGGCGCAGTATCATGGCCAAACCCAACACAGCTCTTCTGTTGACCGGTGGTGGTGCCCGCGCCGCCTATCAGGTCGGCGCCCTCAAGGCGATCGCCGAGTTCTATCCCCGCAATCTCGGCATTCCGTTTCCCATCCTGTGCGGCACCTCGGCCGGCGCCATCAATGTCACCGCGCTGGCCTGCTACGCCTCCTGCTTTCATCTGGGGGTACGCAAGCTGGAGTGGGTCTGGCGCCGCTTCGAGACCCACCACATCTTCGACTTTCACCCGGGACGCCTGTTGTGGCGGCTGATGTACGAGGGCTCGGCCGGGCTCATCAACCCCCACACCAACCACGCCTTTCACCTGTTCGACAATGCGCCGCTGCGCCGCCTGCTGGATCAACTCATCGACTATCACCGCATCGACGACAACATCCTCTACGGCAGCCTGGAGGCGCTGGCCATCACCGCCTCCGACTACGACGATGGCCTCTCCACCACCTTCTTTCAGGGGCGAGCCGAGCACCTGCCGTGGGAGCGGGCCAGACGGCGCGGGCTGCGCACCCTGCTCACCTCGGATCACCTGCTCGCCTCCTCGGCGCTGCCATTCGTCTTCCCGGCCACTCACATCGGCGACAAATTCTACGGCGACGGCTCCATCCATCAATTGAGCCCGCTCAGTCCCGCCATCCACCTGGGGGCGGAGCGGATCCTGCTGATCACCCTGGATCCGCCGGCGCACACGGCACCCACCTTCCACCATGGCCACCTGACCAGCTCCAACATCGCCAGCCACCTGCTGGATACCGTCTTCACCGACACCCTCAACTCGGATCTGGAGCGGTTGTGGCGCATCAACCAGACCCTGGATCTCATCCCGGAGCGGGAGCGCAACCGGTTGAAACTCAAACGGGTGGAGACCTGCGTGCTCAAGCCGAGCCAGGATCTCGACCTGCTGGCGCTGGCCTATCTGCGCAAGCTGCCAGTACACCTGCGCCGCCTGCTGCGGGTACTGGGGGTGACGGGGGACGAGACCAGCAGCCTGGCCAGTTTCCTGATGTTCTATCCCGGCTACTGCCAGCAGCTGATCAAGCTGGGCTACCTGGATACTCTGAACGAGCGCCGGCGGGTCGAAGCGTTTCTGGGGATAGAGGAGATGGTACCGGTCGAAGCCTGAAATGGCCTCTTGAGGGTGGGCCGGCACGCCTACCAGCAAGCGGCTCATTCATCTTCGGCGAGGATAAATACACCTTGAGGGAGAACTAGCGCCCCTCCAACAGACGCTGCTCCGCCTGCTCCACCGCCACCCCATTGCCGAACAGCACCAGCCGATCCCCTGCCGCCAGCACCAGCTCAGGTTTGGGTTCCAGCCGCAGCTCGCCGCGCTGTACCTCCTTGATCCGCACCGTCTCCAACGCCAGGGCCTGCACGCTGCGCCCCACGGCCCAGGCCTGCTCGTGCAGCAGCACGGGGTGCAGCCGTTCGAGCAGCTGATCCGTCTCCAGATTGCCGGCGCTTTGATCCCCCCAGTAGAAACCGTGCAGAAAGCGGTACTGGCTGCTGCGTTCGTGCTCCATCCGCCGGATAACCCGACCGATGGGGATGTCGCAGTTGAGCAGCAGGTGGGAGACCAGCATCAGGGCCCCCTCCTGGGATTCGGGGATCACTTCAAAGGCGCCCGCCCGCTTGAACGCCTCCAGAAAACTGTCATCCCGGGTGCGCACCAGCACCTTCACCTCCCCCGCCAGCTCCCTGATCAACGCCAGCATGGCCTCGACCCGCTTGTGATCGTCAAAGGTGATGATCACCAGCCGGGCCCGCAGCAGGCCGGCGGCCAGCAGGATGTCGCGGCGGCTGGCATCGCCGAACGCCACCTGCTCCCCCGCCGACTTGGCCTCGCTCACCCGCTCCGGGTCGAGATCCAGCGCCAGGAAGGGGATCTCCTCCTGCTTGAGAAAACGGGCGCAGGTCTGGCCGGCCCGACCAAAGCCCGCGATGATCACGTGCTGGCTCTTGCTCAGGCCCGACTGGGCCACCTCGGAGCGGGTAAGCAGGGCCGGATCGGTGAGGGAGCGGGCCAGATGATGGGCCTGCAACACCAGCCAGGGCGTCATGGCGATGGAGGTGACGCCGATGCCGATGAGCAGGGAGACCAGCCGATGGTCGAGCAGACCGTGGTGGTTGGCCAACGCCAGCAGCACGAAGCCGAACTCCCCCACCTGGCTCAGCATGATCCCCGCCGCCATGGCATCGCGCTTGCGCTCCCCCATCAGCCGGCCGGCCAGCAGCACCAGCAGCGACTTGAACAGGATCAGGCAGAGCACGCTGGTGGCCACCAGCCACCAGTCCTGTGCCACCCGCTGCCAGTCCATGGTCATGCCGATGGTGATGAAGAAGAGCCCCATCAGCACGTCCCGAAATGGCCGGATATCCACCTCCAGCTGATGGCGATAGTGGGATTCCCCCAGCATCATGCCCGCCAGAAAGGCCCCCAGCGCCATGGAGAGCCCCATCCACTGAGTCAGCGAGGCGGCCAGCAGCGCCACCAGCAGGGCGCTCAGCACGAACAGTTCGTCGGAGCGGGCCCGCGCCACCTCGTGAAACAGCAGCGGCAACAGCCACTTGCCCACCGCCAGCAGGCTCAGCAGGGCAAACAGCCCCTTGAGGGTGGCCCAGGCGATCTCCGCCAGCAGGGCGCTACCCTGGATCTCGGGCCTGGCCAGGATGGGGATCATCACCAGCAGCGGCACCACCGCCAGATCCTGAAACAGCAGCACGCTCACCCCGAGCTGGGCGCGGCGGGTGTGCAGCTGCTTCTGCTCCCCCAGCTGCTTGATCACCACGGCGGTGGACGAGAGCGCCAGGGTGCCCGACACCACCAGCGCCTGGGGCAGGCTCAGGCCCCACCACCAGGCGATGGCGAAAAACAGCAATGATGTGAGCAACACCTGCAGGCCGCCCACCCCGATCACCAGCCGACGCATGGCGATGAGCCGGGGCAGCGAGAATTCGAGCCCAAGCGAGAACATCAGAAAGACGATGCCGAGCTCGGCGATGGTCTGCATGATCGCCTGGCCGGTGATCACGGCGACGCCATAGGGGCCGAGCAGTACCCCGGCAAGCAGGTAAGCGAGGATCACCGGCTGGCCGAGGCGCCGGAAAATCGCCACCAACAGCACGGCGGCAAGCAGCAGGATCAACACATCTGCGTACAATATTTCCTCCCTTTTTATCTACTTAAGCCTAGCCAGCCACTCTTGTTCGCATCGAACATATTTTGGGCACAAGGATTGCAGGTAAGTGTCAGGAAGTAGGTTGTTTGAGGGCTGTACCGTGGAAAACACATCATCATTGAATGGTCTGGGACATGGCATCGAGCAGTGGGTTCGCCAGATGGAGCGGCTCACGCCGCTGGCCAGTCAGGATCGCAACCAGTTGCTCGAGTTGTTGTTGGTGCAGATGGACCTCGGCAGCCTGCTGGCAACCTTTGCCGATCGTGCGGCAAGAATTGTCCGGATCCACAGCCTGCACTTCGACTGCGGCCAGTCTCACACCTTGATCCAGCATCCGCCCCAGGCCAGCCTGACCCTGCACAGCTACCCGTTCGAGCTGCGCGGCCAGCATGGCCAGCTGATCGGCCAGTTGCACTACACCCTGGAACATACCCTGAGCGGCAGCCAGCAGCGGATCCTGCAGCAGTATCACCAGCTGCTCTGCCTGCCTCTGCCCCTCTATCTGCGCCTGTCACAGCTGGAGCTGCAGGTCAGGCTCGATCACCTGACCGGGCTCGGCAACCGCTCCTACTTCGACGAGGCCATCGGCCGGGCGGTAGAGCAGCACAGCCGGGAATCCCACGGCCTGGTGCTGGTGCTGCTGGATCTCGACCGCTTCAAGCAGATCAACGACACCTGGGGCCACCCGGTCGGCGATCTGGTGCTGAGCCGCTTCGCCCAGCTGCTGACTCACTGCATCCGCAGCACGGATCAGGCGTTTCGCCTCGGCGGCGACGAGTTCGCCCTGCTGCTGCAACCCGCCGAACCCGAGGCCTGGCGCCCGGTCTGGCTGCGCCTGCAGCACATGTTGATGACCAACAAGGAACTCAGTACCTTCTCTGTCGGCTGCAGCCTGGGAGCCGCCAGCTGGCAGTCCGGGGTGGACGTGCACAGCCTGTACGAGGCCGCCGATGCCCACCTCTATGCCCGCAAGAAGGCGGGCAAGGCCGGCCTGCTGGACTGAACCGGCCAGCCGCTGAATACGACAAGGCCGGCATATGCCGGCCTTGTCCGTTATCCGCGTTGGCGAATGAGAGCGTCACGCCGGGGGCTGACAGGCCGCCGCCGGCAGCCAGTGCCAGGCCAGACCGGCGCCCTGCGTCATGAATCCGTCACAGAGGAACAGCTCGCCCACCGCCGCCACCTGCTCGCCGTAATATAGGATGGGAATCCGGCCGCGCTGCCAGGAGGGAACCCCGTACTCCTGCAGCAGCTTCTTGAGGCGTCGGCTGCCGCCACGCCCTACCGGCTTGAGCATGCTGCCAGCGGCCACCCCAAAGCGCACCGACAGCGGCTCGTCCGCCCTTGGCAGCCGCAGCCCCTCGCCTTCCAGGCGCGGCAGCAGGCGCACCTCCCCCAGCCCATCCGGCAGGATCAGCGTCTCCCCCACGGCCAATGTCAGCTGTTCGTGGCGAGGCTGCAGCCCGGGTCGCACCAGATGAAGCCGGCCCTGAAAGCGGCGGCAGCTCTGCCCGCCCCAATTGAGCTGGGGATTGGCGTCTTCCCGTGCCAGCGCTACCTCCTGCCAGAGCAGACCAAGCTGCTCGCGAGAGGGCATCTCGCCCCCCTGACAGCGGATCCAGTAACGCAGCAGGTTGTTGCGCCGGGTAGCTGACAGGGCCAGCAGCGGCGCGATCTGCAGCGCCTCTCCTGCTGCCGCCAGCCGCCAGTCGGCCTCGGCCAGCTCCTCCAGCAGCGCCTCCTGCTCGGCGCACAGCGTCATGCTGCGCGCCGCGGTCTGGGCCATGGCGGGCCAGCGGGCCTTGAGCTGGGGAATGAGCCGTTGGCGCAGGAAGTTGCGGTCATAACTCTCATCCTGATTGCTCTCATCCTCCACCCAGCCATAGGGGAGGCTGGCCGCCGCGTCGGCCAGCTCGGCCCGGCTCACCTCGAGCAAGGGGCGCAGCAACAGGCCGCCGGCAAAGGGCTGGCTCGGCACCATGCCTGCAAGCCCGCGCAGGCCGGCGCCGCGCTTGAGCGCCAGCAGCAGGGTCTCCAGCTGATCGTCCTGATGGTGGGCAGTGAGCAGCCACTCCCCCTCCCCCAGCTGAGCGGCGAGGCGCAGATAGCGGGCCTCCCGCGCCTGCGCCTCCAGGCTGTCGCCACTGCCTCGCTGAAGTTGCACCCGCTCGACCAGCAGCGGCACCGCCAGTTGCTGACACACCTTTTCGCAGTGGGCCACCCACTCGTCGGCATTTGGGCTCAGGCCGTGATGGACGTGCAAGGCACGCAGGGCAAGGCCGTAGGCACGGGCAAAACGGGCCGCCAGCACCAGCAGCACGGTGGAGTCGAGTCCGCCGCTGAAGGCCACCAGCAGACCACGGGAACCTTCCGGCGCGGGCAGAGTCTGACAAAAACGAGAATAAATACGAGAAATCATAGGCTTCCCCAATACGACCAGGCCGATCTTAGCAGACTCGGGCTTATCAAGCGCTAACCCGGCTGCTAGAGTGAGACGCTCCCTGCGTGGGCAAGGAAGCCGCATAACCCGAATTGGAATCCATCATAATGAACAACAAAAAAAGCATACTGGCCGCCCTCGTCGGGCTGGCCCTGCTGGCCGGCTGCAGTCAGGCCCCGGCCGGCGCAGACAAACACTCCGGCCTCGCGCTGGCCAACATGGACACCAGCGTCAAACCCGGTGACGACTTCTTTCGCTACGTGAACGGCCACTGGCTCTCCACCGCCAAGATCCCGGACGACAGGCCCGCCGACGGCGCCTTCTACATGCTGCGCGACAAATCCCTGGCGGACGTGCGAGTGCTGGTGGAAGGGCTGGACGGCAAGGCCGCCGCTGGCACACCGGCCCAGCAGATCCACGACCTTTACCAGAGCTATCTGGATCAGACGACCCGCAACGCCAAAGGCACGGCGCCGCTGATGCCGATGCTGAGCGAGATCGAGCAGATCCGCACGCCACAGGATCTGGCCCGGGCCTTCGCCCAGAGCGGTCGTAACGGCGGCGGTGCCCCGTTCGGTTTCTGGGTCGATGCCGACGCCAAGGCGCCGGACAGCTATGCGGTCTACCTCTACCAGGCCGGGCTCGGTCTGCCGGATCGGGACTACTACCTCAAGACGGATGCCGCCAGCCAGGCGCTGCGTCAAAAATACGAGCAGCACATCGCCACCATGCTGGGCCGCTTCGGCGAGGCGGATGCCGGGGCCAAGGCCAAACGCATCCTGGCCCTCGAGAGCAAACTCGCCCGGATCCAATGGGACAACGTCACCCTGCGGGATCGGGAGAAGAACTACAACAAGGGGCCCCAGAGCGAGCTCAAACGCCTCGCCCCCACCATCGAATGGAATGCCTACCTGACCCAGGCCGGCCTCGCCGGCCAGAGCAGCCTCGTCATCGGCCAGCCCACCTATCTCGCGGCCCTCAATGAGGTGATGCAGCAGACCCCTATCGGCGACTGGCAGGCCTACCTCAAGTGGCATCTCATCACCGATTACGCCCCCTACCTCGACAGCCAGACCGATGCCCAGAACTTCGCCTTCTTCGGCACCACCCTGAACGGCACGCCCAAGCAGCGCGCCCCCTGGGAGCGAGCCCTCGGCGTGCTGGACGATCATCTGGGCGAGGCGGTAGGCAAGCTCTACGTGGAGCGCTACTTCCCGCCCCAGGCCAAGGCCCGCATGGAGCAGCTGGTGGAGAACCTGCGCACCGCCTATGGCCAGAGCATCGAGGAGCTGGACTGGATGTCGCCGGCCACCAAGGCCCAGGCCAAAGAGAAGCTCACCAAGTTCCGTCCCAAGATCGGCTACCCGGACAAGTGGAAGGATTACAGCGCCATCGCGATCCGTGCCGACGATCTGGTGGGCAACCTGCAGCGGGCCCGCGCCTTCGAATACGCCGACAACCTGGCGCGCCTCGGCAAGCCGGTAGACAGAGACGAGTGGCACATGTCGCCGCAGACGGTGAACGCCTACTACAACCCGAGCAACAACGAGATCGTCTTCCCGGCCGCCATCCTGCAGCCCCCCTTCTTCGACATGACGGCGGATGATGCGGTCAACTACGGCGCCATCGGGGGGGTGATCGGCCACGAGATGGGCCACGGTTTTGATGATCAGGGTGCCAAATCCGACGGTGACGGCGTGATGCGCGACTGGTGGACGCCCCAGGATCTCAAGGAGTTTCGCTTCCGCACCAGCCGGCTGGTGGCCCAGTACAACCGCTTCGAGCCAATCAAGGGGCAGTTCGTCAACGGCCAGTTCACCCTGGGTGAGAACATCGGCGATCTGGGCGGCCTTACCATCGCCCACAAGGCCTACCTGCTGTCGCTGGATGGAAAGGAAGCCCCGGTGCTGGACGGCTTCACCGGCGAGCAGCGCTTCTTCCTCGGCTGGGCCCAGGTATGGAAGGGCATGTATCGCCCCGAGCTGATGCAGATGCTGCTCGCCTCGGATCCCCACTCGCCGCCGGAATACCGGGTCAACGGCGTGGTGCCGAACATCCCCGCCTTCTACGAGGCGTTCAAGATCCAGCCGGGTGACAAGCTCTATCTGGACCCGGCCAAGCGGGTCAAGATCTGGTAATGACCGCCCCGATGAGGGGCGGATGACGCGAACCGGCGGGATTGCCCGGCCGGTTCGCACAGTGACACAGGTGGCGGGCAACCGCCGCCGCAGTAACAAGGGTCAAACCGATGAAAGCCTTGCTCATGACACTCGGCCTGCTCACCCTGCCCCTCGCCAGCCAGGCGGCGGACGGGTTCTTCAAACAGCTGACGCTCCCCTCAGGCCAGGTAGTGACCGTCAGCGAAGGGCGCGGCGAACCGGCCTCCACCGGCAGCTACGATGTGCGCCTCTACTCCGGCGCCAACCCCCAGTTCCCGCTGGATCAGTTCATCGACGGCAAGGTGCTACCGCGCGATGGCAGCATCAAGGAGCTCAAGCTGCTGGATCTCAACGGCGACAAGCAGCCCGAGCTCATCGTCGTGGTCGAGAGTGCCGGCAGCGGCAGCTACCTGAGCGCCGACGCCTTCACCATCAATCCACAGGAGGGGCTGGACAGCTTCAACCACGTGGAGGGGCTGGCCCCCAATGAAGATGTAATCCAGGCGCTCAAGACCCCGCGCGACTGACATCCCCATCACCACGCCCCGCCCAGCGGGGCGTTTTTTTGTCCCGCCGCTGACAAAGCGCCTTCCCGCCTCACCCGCAGGGCACCGCCGTGGATAGACGGTTATTTTTTCTGCGCTTATAATCGCCGCACCGTGCCATAACGAAACACAAGGAGGTAAAAAATGGTTATCCAAGCGTGTCCGATGTTCTCGGCTCGCCTGTTCGGCACATTCGAGTGCTCTTGCCTGCATACCATCGCGCTGCGATAGCGGGTTCGAGCAAAGCCGACTCCCTTCCATACCGAGACCTTTCTCGACTCTGCCGTTGTCGCCAGCGCTCCTGATGACAGGGATTTCCGATCCCGCGATTTAAGAGAGCAAGAGCATGACAACCCTGATGAGTACCCATTCCCTGCAGATGAGTGCGGGGCACCTTCCGTTATTTGACCACCTCGAACTCGGCATACGCGCAGGTGACAGGCTCGGCCTGATTGGCGCCAACGGTTGCGGCAAGAGCACATTGCTGGCGCTGCTGGCGGGCGAGCGCATGCCTCAAGCTGGCCGTGTCGTGCAGGCCGCAGCCTGCCGCTGCGAGTTCGTGGCCCAGCAACTACCCGCCGGGCTCTCTACCCTCAGCACCCGCGCCGTGCTGTTTGACGTGCTGGGCAACGATCCGAGCGCCGAATGGCAAGTGGACAAGCTGCTGGCCGAGCTGCAACTGGAGGCCCAGGCCGCGCTGCCGGTCAGTACACTGAGCGGCGGCCAGCACAGCCGGCTGCAGATAGGCCGTGCCCTTCTGCGCCAACCCAACCTGCTGCTGCTCGATGAGCCCAGCAACCACCTGGACTTACCCGCCCTGCTCTGGCTCGAGCAGTTTCTGCTGGGCTGGCGCGGCGCCTTCGTGCTGGTCTCCCACGATGGCCGTCTGCTGGACCGGGTCACCGAGCAGACCCTGATCCTGCGCGATGGCGAGCTGCACCGCTTCGCCCTGCCCTGCAGCCAGGCGCGAGCGGCTCTGGCCGCCGAGGATGAGCAGGCCCGCCTGCGCCGGGCTGACGAGCAAAAAGAGATCGACCGCCTGAGCGCCAGCAGCAAACGCCTCGCCATCTGGGGGCGAGAGCATGACAACGAGAAGCTGGTGCGTCAGGCCAAATCCATGGAGAAGCGCATCGCCCGCCTGCAGGAGGAGCAGAGCCAGGTGGCAGCGCTGGCCCCCTGGCTGCTCGAGCTGAGCGGAGTGAGCTTGCCTGCCGACACGCTGCTGCGACTGGAGGCACTCGACGTATCGCCAGCGCCAGCATTGCCGCCGCTTCTGCGCGCCGAAGGGCTCTGGCTGCGGGCGGGGGACAGGGTCGCGCTGCTCGGAGCCAACGGCACCGGCAAGTCCTCCCTGCTGCGCCAGTGCTGGCGCGAACTGGCCGCGCAGAGCCCGCAGGCTGGCTGGTACTGCCACCCCGGCGCCAGCATCGCCTATTACGATCAGTCCCTGCAGCAGCTGGCTGACGACGCCACCCTGAGCGATGCCCTCTACCCGCTGGCTCCTCTGCCGGAGACGACGCGGCGTCAGGCGCTGATCCGGGCGGGCTTCCCCTATGCCCGTCACGGCCAGCAGGTACGTACCTTGAGCGGGGGCGAGCGGGCACGGCTGCTGTTTCTCGCCCTGTCGCTCGGCAGCCACCACATGCTCTGGCTCGACGAACCCACCAACCACCTGGATCTGGCGGGCAAGGAGGAGCTGGCCGAGGCGATTGCCGCCTTCCCGGGCGGCGTGCTGCTTGTCTCCCACGATCGGGAGCTGATCGAGCGCAGTTGCAACCGCTTCTGGCTGATAAAAGATGGGCGCATCCAGGAGGCTCACAGTGCCGAGCGGGCCTATGCCGAGCTGCTCGGCGATGCGCCCTCGCCGGCAGCAGACAAGGCAAGCCTGGCCGCCCCCGCCGCCATGGGGCAGGCCTCAGCCGGCCCGGCGGATGACGAAGAGGCGCTGCTGGCACGCTGGTATGAACTCGATGCCCTGCTCGCCGCCGATCTGGCCCGCAAGCCCAGGCACCAGACCCCGCGCCTGCAGCAGCAGTGGCGTGACGAGCTGGCCAGGCTCACCGACCAGCTCGGGCTGGTCGGATCATGAGCAGAGCCATCAACCGGCTTTGCCAGCCATCCCTGTTTGACCCAACACTCGCGGCCAACTCCGGTTGGCCGCAAGGAGCCACCATGACAGCAACGCAACAACCCCACATCAGGCTGGATCCGGTGAGCGACGCCGATCTGCCCCACATCTACCGCGGCCTGTCCGATCCGCGGGTCGTCGCCTACTACGGCGTCAGCTACGACAGCCTGACAGCGTGCCAGGCCCAGATGGCCTGGTATGCCGAGCTGACCCGTACCGGCCGCGGCGCCTGGCACCTCATTAGTGACCGGCACACGGGCGAACCGCTCGGCGCCATCGGTTACAACGATGCCGACCCGACTCACCGGCACGCCGAGCTGGGCTACTGGCTCTATCCCGAGCATTGGGGCAAGGGGGTGATAAGCGCGGCGCTGCAACTGTGGCTGCCGCTCACTTACCACACTACCGACCTGCACCGGCTGCTGGCAGTGGTGGAGGAGCCCAATCTCCCCTCCGCCCGCCTACTGGAGCGGGCGGGCTTTCACTACGAAGGCACCGCGCGGGAGTGTGAACGCAAGGGAGATGGTTTTATCTCCCTGCGCCACTACGCCATCTTGCGCAGCGACCTGCCCGCCAACCTGTGACCTGCAACAAAAAGCCCCGCACTGCGGGGCTTTTTTCGGGTTACTTGATGGCGCAGACACGTTCATCGGATACCGAGCGGCGGCGTCTGCGCCGCCACAGCGAGAAGCAGCCATACCCCAGACTGAGCACGACGGCATAGAGCACCTGGGAGGCGAGCGCCACCAGCACCAGGGCGCAGAGCAGCACGCTCACCCCCGCCAGCCCCTTGCCCACCCCGCCGAGCAGGCGCCAGCCCGCCGCCATGCAGAGCAGGTAGACCAGCACGAAGTTGCCGTTGGCATAGCGGATCAGCTCATCGAGGGGCAGTCGCAGCCAGATGATCAGGGTGATGCAGACCAGACAGATGGCGAGCACCAGACTCAAGGCCCGCAGCGGCGCGCCGCGGGCGGTGAGACGGGCCAGCGAGACCGGCAGCTTGCCTTCGCGCGCCATGCTCCAGATCAGCCGGGCAAATCCCTGCAGGTAGATGTTGATGCTGGCAAAGCAGGAGAGATAGCCGAGCACCGCCACCAGCCACTTGGCGGTGGGACCGAACAGCAGCGAGAGCAGGGCCGGAATGGCGGTGGCGTTGGTCGCCTCATCGCCGTAGAGCCCGTATTTGAGCACCACCAGCGAGTGCACCCAGTAGATGAGCCCTGCCAGCAGCACCCCGCCGAGCAGGGCGATGGGATAGTCCCGCTCCGGCCGCTTGAACTCCTCCCCCATGTGGGCGAAGGCCTCGAGCCCGACGAAACACCAGAACATCACCGCCAGCGCGGTGGCCATGGCAGGCCACTCGTCCGTCGTCGGCAGCGGCCGGGCGGCGTCGCGCCAGCTGATATCCCCCTTGAACCAGATGAGCAGGGTGAGCCCCAGAATGGCCAGAGCTATCAACAGTTGCAGGTTGCCGGAGGAGCGCGCACCGCGCAGCCCCAGCAAAAATACCCCGAGCAGGGTGAGCAGCTGGATGCCCCACAGGGTCCACTCCCCCAGATCGAACAGGGCGTGCCAGAAGCCGGCGGCGATCATCAAGGCGGCGGGCAAGCCCACCGGCAACACTGCCAAAAACAGGAAGGCGGAGAAGCGCTCGGCGCCGTTGCCAAAGGCAAGGCCAATCAGGTGCGGCGCGCCGCCGGCGTGGGGATAACGGCGGCCGAGGCGCGCGAAGGTGAAGGCAATCGGCAGCACCAGCGCAATCAACAGCAACCAGGCCCAGAGCGAGGCCCCACCCGCCAGCGAGGCGGCGGTCGCCGGCACCACGAAGATCCCGGTGCCGAGCAGCGAGGTAGCGAGCAGCCCCATTCCCTGCCAGAGCCCGAGATCCTTTTTCAACCCAGACATATCCTTTTGTCCCGACTAGAAAAACATCCCGCCATGTTAGGCCTGCCCCGCCCCTTTGTTAAGCACGATGGCAAGAATATGCCCGGTTTTATGCAAGGCCGTATCCATGGACAGCGGCCATAAAAAAAGCCGCCTCTTGCGAGGCGGCTGCTTCATTCAACCGGGTAACCCGTGTTATCAGGCAATCAGCTTGTAGATGATACCGGACATGGCGATCAGGCCGATGATGGTCACGAACGCGTTGCTGATGTTGCCAGCGTATTTGCGCATGGCCGGCACCTTGGTGATGGCGTACATCGGCATCAGGAACAACAGCATCGCGATGATGGGGCCGCCCAGGTCTTCAATCATCCCGAGGATGCTCGGGTTGATGGTGGCGATGGCCCAGGTGGTCAGGATCATGAACACTGCGGTCACTTTGTTCAGCTGTTTGACGTCAACGTTCTTGCCTTTCTCACGCAGCGCCTTGGCCATCAGACCGTTCATGCCCTCTTGTGCACCCAGGTAGTGACCCAGGAAGGACTTGCTGATGGCTACCATGGCGATCAGCGGAGCCACGGTGGCGATAACCGGGTTGTCGAAGTGGTTGGCCAGGTAGGACAGGATGGAGATGTTCTGTTCCTTGGCAGCAGCCAGGTCAGCCGGGGAGAGGCTCAGTACACAGCTGAATACGAAGAACATAACGGTCATTACCATCATGACGTGGGCGCCCAGCAGGATGTTGCTGCACTTCTTCTCGGCACCTTCACCGTAACGACCTTTGTTGTCCACCGCGAAGGAGGAGATGATCGGGGAGTGGTTGAAGGAGAACACCATGACCGGGATAGCCAGCCACAGGGTCTTGATGAAGTCACCGTTGAAGGCGTCGGACAGGGCCGGCGCTTCGGTGATGATGGCACCGTTCCAGTGCGGGATCAGGTAGAACGCCAGACCCATCAGGGTGATCACGAACGGGAATACCAGCACGCTCATCGCTTTGACGATAACCTGGCCGCCCAGACGAACAACCGCCATCAGACCCAGGATCAGCGCCAGTGACAGGATGGCACGGGGAGGTGCAGTCATGCCCAGCTGGTGAACAATCAGGCTCTCGACGGTGTTGGTGATGGCTACCGAGTACATCAGTACGATCGGGTAGATGGCAAAGAAGTAGAGCAGGGTGATGAACTTGCCTGCGGTCTTGCCGAAATGCTCTTCCACTACCTCGGTGATGTCGCCATCACGGGTAGAACCGGAGAGCACGAAACGGGTCAGGCCACGGTGAGCAAAGAAAGTCAGCGGCAGGGCCAGGATCAGCATGGCGACCAGCGGCCACAGACCACCTACACCGGCGTTGATCGGCAGGAAGAGTACACCGGCACCGATGGCGGTACCGTACAGACCCAGCATCCAGACCACATCGGCCTTGTTGATGCCACGGGAAGACGCATTACTGGCTAAGCGGCCTTCTACTGCAATGTTCATGTCAGACATAGGGGTGTTCCTGTCATCAAGGAAAATAGAAAAGTTCTAGTCAACCGGGCGCAATGCCCTGTCCCATCTCCCTGGAACTCCTGCAGTCCATCCCTGTTATTCTCATCCCGCCAGCCCGGCAAGCTGGTCATCACTCCATGTAACAACCAAATTGCAACAAACAAGCCAGCGGGTCATAGGCCAGAGGGCCACAAACGCGTCAGACTTTACAACTCGCTAACACGCTTTTGTTCCGATGCGCTGACTCTAATTAAATCCCCTTAGCGATCACAGTGTTTTTTTGAATTAATCAACCAAAGTTTGACTGGAATCGCCTTTCTGGCGTCATAGATCACGTTACGAGCCCAATTTTGTGAACAGCCGTTAACAAACAGAGGTAGTTTCACCCGTATCTATATCCTTGTAGGTACAACAAATTGTTTACATTCGACTATTTATTGCTCGGGTTGTGCCTCGCCGTCCGCTGACGTACCCTGTTGCTCAACATTTTTTCGCTGAATTGATATGGCCATCACCCGTACCGATCTCGCCGAACTGGCGGTGTTTGCCGCCGTCGCCCGCCACCAGAGTTTCAGCAAGGCCGCCCTCGAACTCGGCGTGTCTGCCTCCGCCCTGAGCCACAGCCTGAAAGGGCTGGAGACCCGTTTGGGGGTACGGCTGCTCAATCGCAGTACCCGCGCCGTGGTCCCCACCGATGCGGGTCAGCGCCTGCTGACCCAGTTGCTGCCAACTTTGAGCCATCTGGAGAGCGCACTGGGTGAGCTGGCCCGTCACAGCGACGAACCGGTAGGAAGGCTGAAGATCAGCGCACCGCGCGGTGCCATCGATGAGTTGCTGGCCCCGGTGCTGATCGATTACATGGTGCGTTACCCGCGCATGCAGGTGGAGGTGGTGGAGCAGGAGTTGATGCCGCGCCTCATCGAAGATGGCTATGACGCCGCCCTCTTCTATGGGGATCTGCTGCCCAAGGAGATGATCGGGGTCCCGCTCGGCCCGCCCCAGCGCTATCTGGTGGTGGCCTCCCCTGCCTATCTGGCCGAGCACGGCACCCCGCAGCACCCGCGCGAATTGACCCGGCACGCCTGCATCGGCTATCGGCTCACCCCCTCCCATCACTATCGCTGGGCCTTTGCCGGCGAGGAGGGCGCCATGCTGGAGATCGAAGTGACCGGGCCGCTCACCACCAGCACGCCGGCCCTCTACCTGGGGGCCGCCGAGGCGGGACTGGGACTGGCCTACTGTCTGGAAGAGGAGGTGAGCAGGCAGCTGGCCGAGGGCACCCTGGTGAGCGTACTGGAGCCCTGGTGCCCCACCTTCGTCGGTTTCTCGCTCTTCTATCCCAGTCGCCATCAGCTGGGCAACGGGCTGCGCGCCCTTATCGACATGCTCAAGGGACACTACCAGTCACGCTGATTGATGAATATGGCTCATCAATTCATCAAGTAGAAACCGGATTATCGATAAAAAAATATTAATCTAGACTATCTGCTCGATAATCGAACTCCCCAAGAGAACAGATATGTCTGCCTACTTCACTCTGCGCCAGCGGGCGATGACCCGCCGTTTCTGGGGCTATGCCCTCCCCTCCATCATGGCCATGCTGGTATCCGGCGCCTACTACCTGGTCGATGGCATCTTTGTCGGTCACTACGTGGGGGCCGCCGGCCTCGCCGGCATCAACCTGGTCTACCCGGTAATCATGGTACTGATCGGTCTCGCCGCCATGATCAGCATGGGGGCGGCCACCGCCATCTCCTTCCAGCAGGGCGCCAGAAATTTCGGTCTGGCCCGCCAGGCACTGGTCAATGCGCTCTGGCTGCTGGGACTGCTGGGCGCCGTGGCGCCACTGCTGCTGCACTACTGGCACATCGACATCCTACTGGCACTGGGCATTGAACAGGGTACCGACACCTGGCAACAGGCCAGCGACTACCTCTACTGGATTGGCGGCGGCACCCTGCTGCTGGCCTGCAACCTGGCGGTCCCCTATCTGCTGCGCAACGACGGCCGCCCCCGTCTCGCCATGCTGCTGGTCAGCAGCGGCGCCATCCTCAACATCATCCTCAACTACATCATGGTGGGCCGGCTGGGGCTGGGTCTGATCGGTACGGCGCAGGCCACCCTCATCTCGGAAGGGGTCGTCAGCCTGCTCGGGCTCGGTTATTTCTTTACCCGCCATGCCAAACTGCGCATAGAGTGGCGCCACCTGGTGCCCGACTTCCCGACCATGCCGAACCTGCTGTTCACCGGCCTGCCGAGCCTGATCGCCCAGTTCAACCTCGGTCTGCTGCTGCTGCTGCACAACAGCCAGCTGATGGTGCACGGTTCGGTCAAGGATCTGGCCGGCTTCACCGTGGCCGGTTACACCGAGGCGGTGTTCATCGTCATCCTGCAGGGGCTGGCCTTCGGCATTCAGCCGCTGGTCAGCCAGGCGGCCGGCGCCAAACGCCATCGTGACCTCAAGTTCCTGATGGAGATGGGGCTCAAGATCACGCTCATCTACGGTCTGGCGGTCTGGCTGCTGATCCAGCTGCTGCCGCGCCAGGTAGCCATGCTCTACACCGGCGATCAAGATGGCGAGCTGCTCGCGGCCGCCATCAGCAGCCTGACTCTCAACCTCGGCGCCATTCCGCTGGAAGGGATCATCATGTTCGGCATCGTACTGCTGCAGTCCATGGCCCGTACCCGCCAGGCGCTGCTCATCTCGGCCGCAAAGACCCTGCTGCTGCTGCCGCTGATCTTCATGCTGCCGCTCTGGTGGGGCCGGGTCGGCGTACTGCTGGCCCAGCCCACGACCGTGGTGTTGCTGACCCTGCCGCTGTGCTGGCTGCTGTGGCGCGAGTGGCGCCGCCTCAAGCTGGCCTGTGCCCCGCTCAGCCGGCCCGGTCGCAAGCCGCTTGGCGCGCACCAAGGTGTACAACTGGCCAGGCGCGCCGGCTAAGCGCCACCGTCAGGCCGGCAGCCGGCGGGCACAGGTGCGGATCTCGGGCTCGACCATCGCCTGCTGGGCGGCGACCAGCTGCAGCTCGTAGGCGCCCGCCAGCCAGGTTTGGGCCAGCACCGCATCCACGCTGGCATTGGTGCGCTCGAACGCCGCCACCGGCGTAAAGCCCGCCAACAGGTTGGCCAGCATGGTGGCGCTCAGCAGATCCCCCACCCCGATGGGCTGACGCTGAAACTCATAGAGGGGGCGCGAGATATGAAACGCCCCCTCCTCGCACACCAGCAGCATCTCGAACCGGTCCAGGCTCAAGCCGGCGCGGCCCAGATGCTTGACCATCACCAGCTCGACTCCCCCCTCACGCAGTTGCTGGCAAGCCGCCAGCGCCTCGCTCAGATTGCAGATCTCGCGCCGGTCAGCTGCTCCAGCTCCAGCAGATTGGGCGCCAGCAGGTCGGCGCAGGCCAGCGCCCGGTTTTTCAGAAAATCGGCGACGCCGGGCGCGACTATGCACCCCTTGTCGGGATGCCCCATCACGGGGTCGCAAAAATAGCGGGCATGCGGATTGAGTGCCTTGAGGTGAGCCACCGCCGCCAGGATCTCCTCCCCCTGCTCGGCCGAGCCGAGATAACCGCTCAGGATCGCATCGCACTGCCCCAGTACGCCGATATCGGCCAGCCCCGCCATCAACTGGCGGATATGGCCGTTTGGCATCACCATCCCCTGCCAGCCTGCGCTGTACTGGGTATGGTTGGAAAATTGCACCGTGTTGACGGGCCACACCTCCAGCCCCATGCGGCGCATGGGAAACACGGCGGCGCTGTTGCCGGCACAGCCGAACACCACGTGGGACTGGATGGAGAGAACTCGCTTCATGCTGACTCGCAAAAAAATGGATGAACCCTGATGGGAAAAACGGGCCTTGCGGCCCGTTGTTGTCACTCTCGCTTAACGCAGCACCTTGACGGTGTAGCTGCCATCGGCCTGACGATAGAGGCCATGGATGTCGGTCTCGAAGCCTGGATAGTGGGCCCCGATCTCGCACAGCATCTCGAGGAACTCGAGCACCGGCAGAGAATCCTGGGTCACCATCTCGCCCGGCAGAACCAGCGGTACTCCCGGCGGGTACGGCAGGATCATGTTGGCGCTGATGCGGTCAACCATGTCACGCAGCGGCACTTCCACCACGTTGCCGGCCAGCTCTTGCTGCCATGCGGCGTGCGGAGTCATCTTCATCTCCGGCAGTACGTCGAACGCCTTGAACATCAGCTCCGGCAGACGGTACTTGCTGGTCAGCTCATGAATGCGCTGCGCCAGCTCCTGGATACGCATCCCTTCGTAGAAGCTCGGGTCTTCACGATAGAGGCTCGGCAGGATGCTCTTGATGGTCAGGTTCAGGTCGTAGCCACGCTTGAACTCGGTCAGGGCACGCAGCAGCTGCATCGCCTTGGACTGATCGATACCGATGGAGAAGAGGAACAGCATGTTGTAAGGGCCAGTCTTCTCGACCACGATGCCGCGCTCGTCCAGGAACTTGGAGACCAGAGAGGCAGGGATGCCCTTCTCCAGCAGCTGGCCATCACGACCCATACCCGGAGTCAGCAGAGTGACCTTGATCGGATCCAGGTACATGTGGTTGTCATCGATGCCCTTGAAGCCGTGCCAGTCATCTTTCGGATCCAGCTTCCAGCACTCGACGGTGTCGATGTTGTCCGGCTGCCATACGTCGAAGAACCAGCCTTCGCTCTGATCACGCAGACGCTTGATCTCTTTGCGGAAGGAGATGGCGCGATCGATGGAGTCCTTGATCAGACGCTTGCCGGTGTTGCCACGCATCATGGCAGCAGAGATCTCGGTAGAGGCCACGATGCCGTACTGCGGCGAGGTGGAGGTGTGCATCATGAAGGCTTCGTTGAAGGTCTCTTCCTCCACGTCACCCTTGATGTGGATCATCGAGGCCTGGGAGAAGGCCGCCAGCAGCTTGTGGGTGGACTGGGTTTCGTAGAACACCTTGCCCGGCATGGCTTCGCCGCTCATGCCGCACTTGCCTTCATAGATCGGGCTGAAGTTGGTGTAAGGCACCCAGGCACTGTCGAAGTGGATGTAAGGAGTATCCAGACTCTCCTTGATGAAGCCGGTGTTGTAGAGCAGGCCATCATAGGTGGAGTTGGTGACTACGGCGTAACGGGGAGCCTGGGCACCCGGTGTCGCGGCAACCTTGGCAGCGATGGTGTCGCGGCTGAATTCGCTCTGCGGGATACCACCCAGAATGCCGTAGGCGTTGCGGGTCGGACGGAAGTAGATCGGCGTCACGTCGTTCATCATCATCAGGTGAGTGAGCGACTTGTGGCAGTTACGGTCAACCAGCACTGTGCTGCCGGCCGGCGCTGAGTACATACCGACGATCTTGTTGGCAGTGGAGGTGCCGTTGGTAACGATATAGGAGCGATCGGCGTTGAAGGTACGGGCGATGTACTCTTCAGCTTCCTTGTGCGGACCTGAGTGATCCAGCAGGGAGCCCAGCTCCGGCATGGAGATGGAGACGTCGGCCTTGAACGCGTTCGGGCCATAGAAGTCATAGAAGATGCTGCCGGCCGGGCTCATCTGGAAGGCGGTACCGCCCATGTGACCCGGAGTACAGAAGGTGTATTTACCCTCTTCCACGTACTTGAACAGTGCCTTGGTGAATGGCGGCAAGATGGCGTCCTGATACTCCTGAGTGGCCTGACCCATCTTGAGGGCGATGTCGTCAGCCATGCCGAGACGGTACTCGAAGAAGTGCACGTTCAGACGCAGGTCGGTCAGGTGAATATCCAGAGTGGACTGGTCGTTGGCGAAGGCGAAGATCGGCAGCTTCTCGTTGCGATCGTGGATCTCCTTGCACAGACCCAGAGAGTATTTGTCCCAGTCGAAGATGGCGCCGCAAACGCGGGGGTTCTTCTCAATCAGTTGCAGCAGGTCGGCGACGTCGACCGGATAAACAACCTCGAAACCCTTGCGCTCGAGGGAGGCTTGCAGCTGGCGAATGGGCTCTTCTTTAAAGAAAACGCCGAGGTGGTTGAGGATGGCAATGATATTCATCGTAATGCTCCACACGTAAAGGGGCGCTCTCCATCAGGGATGGTGAGTGAAGAGCGCTCGGAAGATAAAAGGGGAAATCAGTTGCTGGGTTGTTCGTTCAGCAGGGCATCGTGCTGACGCAGACCCAGTTTTTTGGCGTAGAACATCAGGATGATGAGCGACACCACGAAGGTAGCTGTGAGGTTGGAACCCTTGGCACCCATCAGGGCCACCAGACAGAAGACGCAGGCCACACCGGAGAAGATCATGGCGCCGATGCTGCGGGAGGTCATGCCTTCAAAACGGATCAGGTTAATGCTGGAGTAGAAGTAGGGCAGCATGGTCAGCAGCACCGCATCTGTGGTCAGCACGTTGAACAGGTCGGCAGCGTGAGCGGACTGGGAGGTGAAGGCGGTCAGGCCGACCATCAGCGCAGTCATCTTCAGGGAGCCCAGGATCAGGCCCTTCTTGGCGACGCCGTTCTTGTCCACTTCACCGTAGATTTTCGGGAAGTTGCCGTCGTGGGCGGCGCGCTTGCCCGCCTCGCCCACCAGCATCATCCAGGAACCCAGCGAGGTGAAGCAGGCCAGCGCGGTGAAGGCGGAGACGAACGGTGCAGACCAGCTGCCGAAGATGGCAGAAGAGGCCATGGCAAACGGGGCGCCGGAGGCAGCCACTTCACCGGCCGGGAACATGCCGCTGATCACCTGGGTGGAGAGGATGTAGATAACACCCGCGATACCGGTACCCAGCATGGTGGCGAGCGGTACGGTGCGCTTGGGGTTCTTCACCATGCCGGAAGAGACGGCGGCGGACTCCACGCCCACGAAGGACCAGAGGCAGATCAGCACGGCGCTGATGACCGCATGCAGGTCGCTGCCGCTGGTGGTGTTCCAGTTCTGGCTGTAGACGGTGGCATCAAAATGGCCCCAGCCCATCACGGCAGTACCCACTACCGGCAACAGGATCAGCACCAGCCCCAGGGTACAGAGCCGGCTCACCCAGCTGCCGCCAAGCAGGTTGACGAAGGTGAAGATCCAGACGGCGGCGATGGTGGCCGCGGCGGCCGGGATTGGGCTGTTGAGAATGGGGAAGAAGACGGAGAGGTAGGAGACGCCGGTAATAGCGATGGCCAGGTTACCGATCCAGTTGGCGTGGTAATAAAGCACACCGGTCTGGAAACCGAACACCGGGGAGATCTCGCCAGCATAGGCGATGGGACCACCCTCTTGCGGGTTCTTGGTGGCGAGGCGGGCAAACACGAAAGCCAACCCCATGGCGCCGACCAGGCAGATGGCCCAGCTGAACACAGAGATGGAACCTATGGTGGCCAGGGCCGAGGGCAGCAGTGCAATACCGCTTCCCATCATGTTGCCGGCCACCACACCTGTACAGGCGACAAGGCCGATCTTCTTGCTCGTATTTAGGGACATAAAATCTCCGGGTCGATATTAAGGCATCAAACACACGCTTGGCGGAGCCTCCCGCCAACCAATGGCCACAGACTAGGCTCCTCGTCCCCGGAAAACATAAAGACCAGCTAAGGGATAAAAACATGAGTGAACTTTTTCGAGCAGGTGGCCTAAATCGATAAAAACACTTTAAAAACAATCGGCTGGCTGATGCGCCATCAAGCACCTTGATAAAACCTTGATATCCACCGCCCCCCTTGATGCGGGCGATGAGCGCCAGTCGACACGCCTTGATATTTTTCTGAGGGGCGTCGCGGCAGAAAGAGCGTCATTCATGACCCACCGAGTCCGGCCATGCCCGGCAGACGGGTTCGCACGACCCTTTTTGCTGGGTGTTTTTGCACCCCGTCGACCGTGAGCGCGCTATTTCCTTCGGCCGGCAGCGCCTTGCCAATGCTCGGCCGCCGCAACAGGCACCGGCTGGTGCCCACAACCGCGCCGCGCTCCTGGCTCAAGACAACTCAAGACAACTCAAGACAATATCAAGGCTGAGATCGGGCACCTTGAGTGCCTGCAGCACGGTAAAAACCGGCGCCAGCTCGGCTGGTTCGGCGGTTCAGAGGTTCGGCGGGGAGACAGAGAGACAGTTCGATGCTGGCGCCAAGGATGGCGGCAACCATGACTCATGCCTGCACGGGGCAGACCTGGGATGGGGATGGATATGGCTGAGAGAAGGTCAGACGGCGCACCCGCCGGCGCCCCTAGGCAACCGGCGGGGAGCGCCGCCTTGACGACAGGGCCAAGATGGCCCCGAAAGGAATCAGAACAGCTTCACCTTGCTCTGGCCAAGGGCATTGAACAGGGCCGGGGTGAGGGTTTCCATGTTGCTGTAAAAACCGAGCTGCTGGCAGAGCAGATAGGTCTGCTCGGTCGCCTCCATCAGGAAGGCCTGGCTGTAGGCATCCCCCGCCGCCTCGGGGCGGCCATCCAGCTCGGCCAGCTTGCCACGCAGAATGTGATAGAGCACGGAGCGGCCCCGGCTGGCTGCCTCGGCCAGCAGGCGGGTAGCCTCCTGCTGCTGCCCGTTCAGGATCGCCTGCAAGGTAAGGGCCTCCCAGACCCGGGCCGGCAGGGCGGCCTGATCCCGTACCACGCTGGCCAGATGGGCACCTATGCCCTGCAGGCGCTCGCTCTGGGGCGTCCCCGTCAGGGTCGCCAGCGCCTCCCCGGCCAGATAACGCTCCGCCAGCAGCAGCGGCTGATCCGGCTGGCTGGCCAGCGACTTGTCGAGCAGCTCGACACCGCGTTTGAGGGCCACCGGGTCCTGGCTGTTGATGTAGTAGTGCGCCTCCATCATGGCCATCAGCGCCCCGTCATCCGTCGGCCAGCCCATGCCGGGCAGCACGTCCGGCTGATCGAGGGCGTGCAGCAGATCCTGGCTGCTCGCCTGCAATACCCCGTGCACGTTGTGACGGCTGAGCTGGTACTGGTGGCTGAACAGCACCCGGTTGGTGTTGATGTTGCGGTACTCCAGATCGAGATAGGTGCCCCCCGGCTGACGGGAGACCCGCACGCTCAGCTCCTTGCCGGGCAGGATGCCCCCCATCAGGGTGTTGGCACCATACTGCACCCGCAGCGGCGTGGCGGCGGCCACCTCCCCCATCAGGGCGCGGGTGATGCCGTCGGCCAGGCGCACGTTCTCGTTGCTGCCATCCATGCCGGAGTGAAAGCGAAATACCAGCAGGTCGGGATCCAGCATGGAGTGCACCTGGGGGCTGGCGTGCTGATAGCTGAGCAGGCTGACGATGGAGACCAGGATCACCGCGACGAAAACATCGAAGCCGATCATCTTCCAGCGGCTGCGGCCATCCTGGGCGTGGCTCGAGATGGCCCGGGTCAATGGGCCGGCCGGGAAGGGGGCCGCGGTGACCACGGCCTCCACGTCCTCCTCTGCCAGCGGCGGGCTCAAATCGCTCTGGACTTCGTTGCCAGCTGGCGCCATCACCACCGACACCACTTGCAGCGGCCTCACCGGCGCCACCAGCTTGTAGCCGCGCTTGGGCACGGTGACTATGTAGTCGGCGGCATCGTTGCGACCGTCTTTGAGGATCTTGCGCAGCTCGAAGATGGACTGGGTCACCACCTGATCGGTCACTTCGGCGCCGTCCCACACCTCGTTGATCAGGCAGTCACGCCCAAATACCGTGCCGGCGTTGCTGGCCAGGAAGCGCAACAGATTGACTAGCCGGGGCTCGAGGTAGACCTCGCGGTCGGGACGACACAGCATGTTGTCGTCGACGCTCAGGGTCCAGTCATGGATCTCAAAAACCGATTCGCTCATGATTCACTCGCTGCAGATGGAGACGATGCACGATGAGAGTGACGTAACACCGGGGCGGCTGGACGCAGCAGGGTGCTGCACAAGACTGGGCCGCCGGGAAGGTGAACATTCCTGTGAATCAGGCCGGGCTGGCCTGTTTACGTCCGCAGAGCGTCCTTGCGGGCATGCCGATCAGGTCGATCGGAAACAATCACTTTAAGCAAAACGGGAGCGGGATCCCACTTTTTTTGGCTACAAATCGCCGTTGAATTGATCCAACAGGGTGGTTTTGGCAAACATCGTGCCAACAGGTATCCATATGAACAGGATTTTTCACTGCCCCGCTTTCGCCCAAACTCTCGCCCAAAAAGAAGGCCCCCGCAGAGCGGGGGCCTTCCAGCATGGTGCGATACCGAAGCGGGCTTAGCAGTAGCCGTAGCCCAGCAGGCGCTGGTAGCGCTGCTCCAGCAGCTGCTCGGTCTCGAGCGGGCGCAGGGCGTTCAGATCCTGCTGAATGCGGTCTTTCAGGCGCTTGGCCATCTTTTTCCACATTGCGGTGGGCACCACCGAGCGGCTCCTCGACGATGTTGTCGATGAGTTTCAGCTCTTTCAGCCGCTGGGCGGTGATGCCCATGGCATCAGCCGCGACCGGCGCCTTGTCGGCGCTCTTCCACAGGATGGAGGCGCACCCTTCCGGCGAGATGACCGAGTAGGTGGAGTACTGCAACATGTTGACGCGATCGCCGACGCCGATGGCCAGGGCGCCGCCGGAGCCGCCTTCACCGATCACGGTGCAGACCACCGGCACGGTCAGACCGGCCATCACTTTCAGGTTGCGGGCAATCGCCTCGGACTGGCCGCGCTCCTCGGCACCGACGCCAGGATAAGCGCCCGGGGTGTCGATGAAGGTGATGATCGGCATCTTGAAGCGCTCGGCCATCTCCATCAGACGCAGGGCCTTGCGGTACCCTTCCGGGCGCGGCATGCCGAAGTTGCGCTTGATCTTCTCCTTGGTCTCACGCCCCTTCTGGTGGCCGATGACCATCACCGGCTCGCCGTCGAGACGGGCGATACCGCCGACGATGGCCTTGTCATCGGCATAGGCGCGATCGCCGGCCAGCTCGTCGAAGTCGGTGAAGATGTGCTCGATGTAGTCGAGGGTATAGGGGCGCTGGGGATGACGCGCCATCTGAGATACCTGCCAGGCCCCCAGATCGCCGAAGATCTTCTTGGTCAGCTCTTCGTTTTTCTTCTCCAGCCGGCGAATGTCTTCGTTGAGATCCACGGCACTGTTGTGCTCGCTCACATGGCGCAGTTCATCGATCTGTGCCTGCAACTCGGCGATCGGCTGTTCAAAATCCAGAAAAAGACTCATAGGGACTATAGATCCTCTAATCAAAAACCAATTCAACCCGCTCTCGTCCAAGCAGGACGCGCAAGTCATCTATCAGTTGATCGGTGGGCGTCACCCGCCACTCGGTACCGAGCGTCAATCGCACCCGGGAGCCGGGGCGACGATAGTTTACCTGAACCGGACAAACTCCGGCACGGGCGGGTTCCAAAATCTCGCACAAACGCGGGAAAAAACGATCATCAATCTGCTGTTCATCGAGAGAGATGCGGATCGCCCTGGCAAAACGCTCTCTCGCATCGTTGATATCCAGTAATTCACGGGCCGACATTTTAAGGCCACCGGAGAAGTCATCAAAGCTGACCTGTCCAGAAACCACCAAAATACGGTCTTTTTGCATCAATTCTTCATACTTTTCCAGCGCTTCACTGAACAGGGTCACATCGAGGCGACCGGAACGGTCGTCCAGGGTAAAGATCCCCATCTTGTTGCCACGCTTGGTCACCATGCTGCGCGCCGCAATCACCAAGCCTGCGGCCGTGGTCACGGTATCGCGGGAGGTGGGGTGCAGATCGCACAGACGACCCGAGGTATAACGACGCAGCTCGCCGCTGTACTGGTTGATGGGGTGACCGGTGAGGTAGAGCCCGAGGGTCTCGCGCTCCCCTTCCAGCCACACCTTGTCAGGCCAGTGCGGCACGTTGGCGAACGCCTTCTTGACGTCGTCTATCTCTTCGGTGAGCACGCCGAACATGTCGACCTGACCCACCGCCTGCGCCTTGGCGTGTTGCTCGGCGGCGCGCATCGCCTCCTCCAGGGTCGCCATCAGGGCGGCGCGGTGGGGGCCGAGCCGGTCCATGGCGCCGGAGAGGATGAGCTTCTCCATCACCCGCTTGTTGAGCTTCTTGATGTCGACCCGGTTGCAGAAGTCGAACAGATCCCGGAAGGGGCCGTCCCGATCCCGCGCTTCTAGGATCGCATCGATGGGGCCTTCCCCCACCCCCTTCACCGCGCCGATGCCGTAGACGATGTGGCCATCTTCGTTGACGCTGAAGCGGTAGCGGCCGGTGTTCACGTCCGGCGGGATCACGGTCAGCCCCATCCGCTGGCACTCGTCCACCAGGGTCACTATCTTGTCGGTGTTGTCCATGTCGGCGGTCATTACCGCCGCCATGAACTCCGCCGGGAAGTGGGTCTTGAGCCAGAGGGTCTGGTAGGAGACCAGCGCATAGGCGGCAGAGTGGGATTTGTTGAAGCCGTAGCCTGCAAACTTCTCCACCAGATCGAAGATCTTCATCGCCAGTTCGCCGTCGACGCCGTTCTTGACCGCCCCCTCCTCGAAGCCGGCCCGCTGCTTGGCCATCTCTTCGGGTTTTTCTTGCCCATCGCCCGGCGCAGCATGTCAGCGCCACCCAGCGTATAACCCGCCAGGGTCTGGGCAATCTGCATCACCTGCTCCTGATAGAGAATGATGCCGTAGGTGGGCTCGAGTATGGGTTTGAGGCTCTCGTGCTGCCACTTCTCGTCCGGATAGGAGATGGCCTCCTTGCCGTGCTTGCGCTCGATGAAGTTGTCCACCATGCCCGACTGCAGCGGGCCCGGGCGGAACAACGCCACCAGTGCGATCATGTCTTCGAAGCAGTCAGGCTGCAGCCGTTTGATGAGATCCTTCATGCCACGGGATTCCAGCTGGAATACCGCGGTGGTCTCGTAGCGCTGCAGCAGGTCGAACGAGCGCTTGTCGTCGATGGGGATGGCGGCGATGTCGACCGGCGGCTTGCCCTCTTTGGCAAGGCGCGGGTTTATCATGCCGAGCGCCCAGTCGATGATGGTGAGCGTGCGCAGACCCAGGAAGTCGAACTTCACCAGCCCGGCATACTCCACGTCGTTCTTGTCGAACTGGGTGACCGGGTGATGGCCTTCGTCATCGCAGTAGAGCGGCGCGAAGTCGGTGATCTTGGTGGGCGCGATCACCACGCCACCGGCGTGTTTACCGGCATTGCGCACCACCCCTTCCAGCCGGCGGGCCATGTCGATGAGGTCCTTGACCTCCTCATCCTGCTCGTAGAGCTCGGGCAGCTTGGGTTCGGCCTCGAACGCCTTGGCGAGCGTCATGCCCGGATCCGGCGGGATCAGCTTGGAGATGCGATCCACAAAACCATAAGCGTGGCCCAGCACTCGGCCCACGTCCCGCACCACCGCCTTGGCCGCCATGCTGCCGAAGGTGATGATCTGCGATACCGCTTCCCGGCCATACATCTCGGAGACATGGTCGATCACCTCGTCCCGTCTGTCCATGCAGAAGTCGACGTCGAAGTCGGGCATGGATACCCGCTCGGGGTTCAGGAAACGTTCGAACAGCAGGTCAAATTCCAGCGGGTCGAGGTCGGTGATCTTGAGTGCGTAGGCCACCAGGGAACCCGCCCCCGAGCCCCGGCCCGGGCCAACGGGGATGCCGTTGTCCTTGGACCACTGGATAAACTCCATCACGATGAGGAAGTAACCCGGGAAGCCCATCTGGTTGATCACTTTGAGCTCGATGTCGAGACGCTCGTCGTACTCGGGACGACGCTCGGCCCGCACGGCCGGATCCGGGAACAGGAATTCGAGTCGCTCCTCCAGCCCCTCTTTCGACTTCATGACCAGGAAGTCTTCGGTGGTCATGTCACCGGTCGGGAAGTTGGGCAGGAAGTATTCACCGAGGCGCACCGTCACGTTGCAGCGCTTGGCGATCTCCACCGTGTTCTCCAGCGCCTCAGGGATGTCGGCAAACAGCTCCGCCATTTCCTCCTGGCTGCGCAGATACTGCTGCGGGCTGTAGCGGCGCGGGCGGCGCTTGTCCATCAGGGTATAACCGTCGTGGATGGCGACCCGGATCTCGTGAGCATCGAAGTCTTCGGCGGTGAGGAACACCACCTCGTTGGTGGCCACCACCGGCAGTGCGAACTCGGTGGCAATGGCCACCGCCATGTGCAGGTAAACCTCTTCATCGGGGCGGCCGGTACGCAGCAGCTCCAGATAATAGGCGTCGGGGAAGTGGCTCTGATAGAAGGCGAGACACTGCTCGGTCATCTGGCGGTTGCCCTTGAGCAGGAACTTGCCCACGTCCCCCTCGCGCCCGCCGGAGAGGACGATCACTCCCTTGGCGTGCTCGGCCAGCCAGGCCTTGTCGATGACCGGGCGCCCCTGCACGTGACCGCGCTGATAGCCGCGGGAGATGAGCAATGTGATGTTCTGGTAGCCGTCATTGTCCATGGCGAGCAGGGTGAGGCGGAACTGCTCGTCGCCGAGTTCGTCACTCTGCACCCAGAAGTCGGCCCCGACGATGGGCTTGACGCCCTTGCCGTGGGCGGCGCCGTAGAAGCGCACCAGGCCGCACATGTTCATCTGGTCGGTCAGCGCCAGCGCCGGCATGTTGTTAGCCGCTGCCGCGCCGACGATGGGATTGATCTTCTGCAGGCCGTCGACCATGGAGAAGTCGGAGTGGACCCGCAGGTGGATAAAACGGGGTTCAGCCATCGTCATCCCCTCTCGTTGCTCGGACTAAATTGCATGGTCTATTCGATCCCCAGTGCGCGACGCACCGGTTTGAAACTTTTGCGATATTCAGGCAGCGGACCGCGCTCGGCCAGGATGGCGAGGTGCTCCGCGGTCGGATAGCCCTTGTGGCGGGCGAAACCGTACTCGGGATGACGGCTGTCCAGCTCGGTCATCTCCGCATCGCGAGTCACCTTGGCCAGGATCGAGGCGGCGCTGATGGCGGCTACCAGGCTGTCACCCTTGACCACGGCGCGGGCTTCCATCGGCAAACTTGGGCAACGGTTGCCGTCGATGAAGACCAGCTCGGGCGCGATGGAGAGCCCCGCCACGGCGCGCTGCATCGCCAGCATGGTGGCGTGCAGGATGTTGAGCTCGTCGATCTCCGCCGGGCTGGCACGGCCAACCGACCAGGCCAGCGCCTTCTCTTTGATCTCGTCAAACAGGGCGAGGCGCTTCTTCTCGGAGAGCTTCTTGGAGTCGTTCAGCCCGATGATGGGATTGGCCGGGTCAAGAATCACCGCGGCGGTGACCACGTCACCCACCAGCGGGCCACGGCCCACCTCGTCCACACCGGCAACCAGCCTGTCCTCAGGAATATCGATCATCATCTTCTAGCCTTGAATCAAAACAGGCCCCGCAGGGCCTGGCGTCACGTTGGCGCAGCCCCTGCGGCCGCCCGGAAATTATCTGCCGAGCAGCTCGGCCACCGCTTCGGCCGCCTGCTGATCCGCGTTGCAGCGGATGAGCTGGTGCAGCTCGGTGAAGGTATTCACCAGCGCACTGTTGTCGTGCTCGAGATATTTGCTCACCTCGACCACCAGATTCTCCGGGGTGCACTCGTGCTGGATGAGCTCGGGCACCAGCATGCGCCCGGCCAGCAGGTTGGGCAGGGAGACAAATTCGGTCTTCACCAGCCGCTGGGCCAGCCAGTAGCTGAACGGCTTGAGCTTGTAACCCACCACCATCGGCTTTTTCACCAGCATGGCTTCGAGCGCCGCGGTGCCGGAGGCCAGCATCACCACGTCGGCGGCGATCATCGCCTCGCGGCCCTGCCCTTCCAGCAGCACCATGTCGAGATCCGGCGCCACTTCGGCCTTGATGGCCATGAATTGCTCACGCCGTTTCTGGTTGACCAGCGGCACGATGAAGCCGAGATCCGGATAGCGCACCATCAGGTGCTTGCAGGCCTCGAGAAACAGGGGCGACATAAAGCCCACCTCGGCGCTGCGACTGCCCGGCAGCACCGCCAACCAGCGTCGGTTGGCGTCGATGCCGAGGGTTCTGCGTACCGCGGCCTGATCCGGCACCAGCGGGATGTCGTCCGCCATGGTGTGGCCGACGAAGCGGCAAGGGGCATCGAAGCGGTCGTAGAAGGCTTTCTCGAACGGCAGGAAGGCAAGCACCATGTCGGTGGCGGCCTTGATCTTGTGAATGCGGTTCTGGCGCCAGGCCCACACCGAGGGGCTGACGTAGTGAACCGTCTTGATACCGGCGCGGCGCAGTTTGAGCTCCACCCCGATATTGAAATCCGGTGCATCCACCCCGATGAAGATGTCGGGCGGATTGGCGATGAAGTGGCGCAGCAGTTCGCGGCGGACCTTGAGAATGCGCGGCAGACGGCCCAGCACCTCGGTGATCCCCATGACGGAAAGCTCTTCCATCTCGAACAGTGCCTTCACGCCGAGGGCCTGCATGCGCGGCCCGGCGATCCCTTCGAACTGCGCGTCCGGGTAGCGGGCCTGCAGCTCGCGCACCAGGCCGGCAGCCAGAATGTCGCCGGAAACCTCTCCGGCGACGATACCGATGCGAACGGGATCAGGCACGGATGATCCCGCGCTCGTTGTCTTTGAGGAAATCCACGTAGAGCTGGATTGCCGGCTCGCTGGCCGCCATCTCGATCAGCACCGGCAGCACCTCTTCGATGGTCTTGCCGGAGCGGAAGATCTCTTTGTAGGCGCGCTTGACGGCGGAGATGGCCTCAGCACTGAAACCGCGGCGACGCAGCCCCTCGGAGTTGACCCCGAACGGCTTGGCGTAGTTGCCAGCGGCCATCACGTAGGGCGGCACGTCCTTGTTGAGGGCGGCGCAACCACCGACGAAGGCGTGGGAGCCGACGCGGCCGAACTGGTGAATCGCGGAGAGACCGCCGAAGATCACGAAATCGCCGATCACCACGTGGCCCGCCAGGGTCGCGTTGTTGGCGAAGATGCAGTTGTCACCGATGATGCAGTCGTGGGCCACGTGGACGTTGACCATGAACAGGTTGCTGCTGCCGATCTTGGTCAGGGACTGATCCTGGATGGTGCCACGGTGCACGGTGCAGTTCTCGCGAAAGACGTTGTTGTCGCCGATCTCGAGGAAGGTGCGCTCGCCGGCGTACTTCTTGTCCTGGCAATCCTCACCGATGGAGGTGTGCTGGAAGATCTTGTTGCCGCGACCAATCTTGGTCGGGCCCTTGATCACCACATGGGAGCTGACCCAGGTGTTGTCGCCGATTTCCACCTCGGCACCGATGACAGAAAAGGGGCCGATTTCAACCCCTTTACCGATGACGGCAGACTCATGGACGACGGCAGTATCGTGAATGATGGCAGTCTGGTCGATCACGTGTGTTAAACCTCGCGTTTGGCGCACATCAGCTCGGCGGTACAGACCACTTCACCGTTGACCGTGGCCACACCGGTGAACTTGGCGATACCGCGACGCTCTTTCAGGAATTCCACGTCGAGCACCAGCTGATCGCCGGGGCCCACCGGACGCTTGAAACGAGCGTTGTCGATTGAGGCAAAGTAATAGAGTTCGTTGGGAGACGGCTTGCCCACCATGGTAAACGCCAGGATACCGGTGGCCTGTGCCATGGCTTCCAGGATCAGCACGCCGGGGAACACCGGCTTGGCCGGGAAGTGGCCCTGAAAGATCGGCTCGTTGAACGAGACGTTCTTGATGGCACGCAAGGTCTTGCGCTCATCGCTGATCTCGTAGTTTTCCACCTTGTCCACCATCAGGAACGGATAACGGTGGGGCAGCAGATCCATTATTTCCTGGATACCCAGGCTCTTCTTTTCAGTAGTCAAAACAGTACCCTATACCAATCGTGATTATTCTTGGTCCAGCTTCTTCTCAAGCTTGCTCAACCGCTTGTGCATCTCTTCGATACGCATCACCCGGGCGGCGGTCTTGCGCCACTCTTTATTGGTTTGCAGGGGGATGCCGGAAGAGTAGACACCGGGCTCGGTAATGGGTCGCATCACCATGGCCATGCCGGTAACGGTGGCCTGGTCGCAGATCTCCATGTGCCCGTTAAAGACGGAAGCGCCGCCAATGATACAGTATTTGCCGACCTTGAGACTACCTGCCATCACGGTGGAGCCCGCCACGGCGGTGCCGTAGCCGATCTCGACGTTGTGGGCGATCTGGCACTGGTTGTCGATGATGACGTTGTCAGCGATGCGGGTATCTTCCAGCGCGCCGCGGTCGATGGTGGTGCAGGCACCGATCTCGACCCGGTTGCCGATGGTCACGCCGCCGAGCTGGGGGATCTTGATCCACTCGCCGCGCTCGTTGGCATAACCGAACCCATCGGCCCCGATCACTGTGCCGGATTGAACCAGACAGTCGGTGCCCATGGTGATGTTGTGATACAGGGTGACGTTGGCCCACAACCGGGAGCGAGCTCCCAGTCGGGTATTCTTGCCAACGAAACAGCCCGGGCCAATGCGTACATCATCCCCCAGCACGACGCCGGATTCGATCACCGCATTGGCCCCGATGGCCACTCTCTCGCCCAGTTGCACGTCCGCCGCGATAACGGCGCTCGGATGGATATCCGTGGCCGGCTGCGGGGTGGTGTCCAGCAGTTGGGCTACCCGGGCAAAGCCCACATAGGGGTCTTTGAGCACCAGGGCATTGGTGGGACAAAATGGCAGATCCGCTTCTGTGATAAGCACGGCGGTCGCCTTGCTCTGCTCCAGATAATGCCGGTACTTTTTATTGGACAGGAAGGTGATGTCCCCCTCCCCGGCCTTTTCCAGTGTCGCTACCTTGCGGATTTCCAGGGTTCCGTCGCCATGGACCTGGGCCCCCAGTTGCTGGGCCAGCTGTGCGAGAGTGAATGCCATCAATTAGTTGCTCTTGCTTACCTGAGAAATAACCTGGGCAGAGATGTCCAGCTTGCTGGCGGCATACGGGGCGGCATTGCGCTCCAGCACCAGATCGTAACCATTGCTCTTGGCGATGGAATCGATGGCAGCCTGCACCTTGGTCAGGATCTTGTTGCGCTCTTCGGACTGACGGCGACCGTTGTCCTGTTCAAACGCCTGACGCTTCTGGTTGAACTCCATCTGCAGCTTGGCCAGTTTCTCCTGGTTCTGTTTCTTCTGCTCGGCGCTCATGAAGGCTTCGTCCTTCTTGAACTTCTCGACCAGTTTCTGACCGTCGGATTCCAGCTTCTGCAGCTCACGCATGCGCGGCTCGAATTCGCCTTTCAGCTTCTTGGAGACTGCTTCACGCTGGGGCAGCTTTTGGAATACTTCGCCCATGTCGACCACGGCGATCTTGGTCTCGGCCAAGGCGGAGCCCATGCCGGCAGCCATCAGTGCAAAACTCAAACCAGCTACTTTCAACGCTTTATTCACACTTACTCCTTGTTCCCTCATGTGAGGGCTACCTGATTTACCTGATTATGCAAGTGGTACCCGGACCGACTTGTTACCTGGTGAGGCACGCAAGCTGCGCGTCCCATCATTGAATACCCCCACCGCTGGGTGGGGGCAGAGTCCGTCCTTAGAAGGTACGGCCGATGTTGAATGAGAAGAACTCGGTCCGGTCGCCCTCGTACTGCTTGAGCGGACGGGCAATCGCGAACACCAGCGGGCCCATCGGGGAGAGCCACTGCAGCGACAGACCGGCCGAGGCGCGGTAGTTGGTCGGATCCGAATAGTCGGCCAGATAGTTGCAGCCGCTGAAGCAACGGTTGCGGTACTGGTCATAGTCGAAGGTGGTATCCCACACGGAACCGGCATCGATGAAGAAGCTGGTCCGCAGTTGCGGCTGATAGGTCTCGGACGCAAACGGCGTCGGCACTATCATCTCGAGGGAGGCGACCGCCAGGGCGTTGCCGCCCACCGAGCTGTCGGTGCCCTGGATGACGTCGTTGCCGCTCAGGTTGTAGTAGTAGAGCGCCTTCGGACCCACGGTATTGCTCTTGAAGCCGCGCAGGGTATCGAAACCACCGGCGAAGTAGTTCTCGAAGAACGGCAATACGTGGTCATAGCTGCCGTTGCTGCCGTAGCCGTTGCCGTAGGAGGCACGCGCCTTGGCCATCAGCACCCACTTGTGATCCGCATCGAACGGGAAGTAGTGCGCGTCTTCGGCGTTGAGCTTGAAGTACTGCAGATCCATGCCCGGCACGGTCACCTTGGCGTTGACCCGCTGACGGTCACCGGCGGTGGGGAACTGGCCCTTGTTGAGGGTGGAACGGGTCCAGCCGGCGGTGACGTCGACGGTGTTGAACACCATGCGGTTGTCGCCATCCTTGTTCTCGCTGTACACCTTCCAGAACTCATCCACCTGCAGATAGGGGTTGGGCTGGGACAGTTTGTTGTTTTCGACCCCGAGGCTGAAGTCGAGACGGTTGTTCTCGTTGACCGGGAAACCACTGGAGAGGCGGAAGCCGATGGTGGTGTTCTCGTAGTCCACGATGTTGGCGTCGGCCGCACTGAACTGGTTGTAGTAGAGACGACCGCCGAGGCTGACCCCGTCCACGGTGAAGTAGGGATCGTTGTAGCTGAGGTCGACGCTCTTGGAGTACTTGTTGGTACTGGCGGAGATACCGATCTTCTTGCCGGTCCCCATGAAGTTGTCCTGCTGCAGGCCCGCCTGCAGACTCAGGCCAGATTCAGTACCGTAGCCCACACCGGCGTTGATGGAACCGGCCGGCTGCTCCTTGACCTTGAAGTCCAGATCGACCTGGTCATCGCTGCCCGGCACCCGCTTGGTGTCCACTTCGGCGGTTTCGAAGAAGCCGAGACGGTTGAGACGGGTCTTGGACTGCTCGACGCTGTCGGAAGAGAGCCAGGTGCCCTCCATCTGACGCATCTCGCGGCGCAGTACTTCGTCCTTGGTGGTGACGTTGCCGGTGAAGTTGATGTTGCGCACATAGACGCGGGGGCCCGGCTCGATGTTGACGATGAGCTCCACTTCCTTGGTCTTATCGTTGACCTGCGGGAAGGTGACCACTTTCGGGTAGGCGTAGCCGTAGCGACCGAGGAACTTGGAGAGCACCTCTTCGGTGTGAGTCACCTGGCTCGCGGAGTAGATGCTGCCGGTCTCGATGGGGATGAGCCCCTTCATCTCGCCGCCGCGATCGATCAGATCGCCCTTGAGCTGGATGCCGGACACCTTGTACTGATCCCCTTCCTTGACGTTGAGGGTGACGTAGACCCCCTTCTTGTCCGGGGTCATGGAGACCTGGGTCGACTCCTGGGTAAAGCGGATGTAGCCGCGGTCCATGTAGTAGGAGCGCAGGGTTTCGATGTCGCCGGCCAGCTTCTGCTTCTGGTAGCGCTGGTCACCGGTGAAGTTCCACCAGGGCACGTCGTCCTTGAGGGAGAGCTGGGCCAGCAGCTTCTCTTCCGGGAACACGTTGTTGCCGACGATGTTGATCTGCTGGATCTTGGCCGCTTCCCCTTCCACGAAGGTGAACTTGAGGTCGACCCGGTTGCGCGGCAGCGGGGTAACGATGGCCTTGACCTTGGCGGAGTACTTGCCCACGCCGTAGTAGAAATCTTCCAGCCCCTTCTCAAGGGAGCTCAGCACGGTGCGATCCAGCGGATCACCCACCCGGATGCCGGAGGACTCCAGGCTCTGGGTCAGCTGCTCTTCCTTGATATCCTTGTTGCCGGAGAACTCGATGCTGGAGATGGTCGGCCGCTCTTTGACCGCCACTTGCAGCACCTGGCCGTCGCGGTAGACCTTGACGTCCTCGAAGTTGCCGGAGGCATAGAGCTTCTTGATGGCGTTGGCCAGCGTCACGGAATCGACGGAATCGCCCACCCGGATCGGCAGGTTCAGCAGGGCAGCCCCCAGGGTCACCCGCTGCAGACCTTCAACCTGAATATCTTGCACCACAAAAGAGGCAGGGGCCGCCTGGGCCAGGAAACTGGCACCCAGCAGGCAACTCAACACCAATGCTTTTTTAACAGCCATTTTGTTCTTATGTGTCCTTGTTGATGCTCTGGCCTCAGAGGCGAGCGAAATCATTAAACAGCGCAATACCCATCAGTAACATCAGAATGGCGGCGCCAATCCGGAAACCCACTTCCTGAATTTTTTCTGATACCGGTTTGCCGGTGACCACCTCGATGAGGAAGTAGACCAGATGGCCACCGTCCAGCACCGGCAGGGGGAACAGGTTGATGATCCCCAGGTTGACGCTGATCAGCGCCAGAAAGCCGAGAAAGTAGACCAGACCGTAGTCGGCACTGCTGCCCGCGCCCTTGGCAATGGAGATGGGGCCGCTCAAATTGTCCAGCGAGACGATGCCACCGATCAGCTTGCCGATCATGTCGAAGGTCAGGGTGGTCAGGCTCCAGGTCTTCTGGGCGCCCTGCCACAGGGCTTGCAAAGGCCCATACTGTAACAGAATCCGATACTCATCCGGTAATGGAACCAGTTGCGGCGACAGGCCGACAAAACCGACCAGCTGGCCCCGCACCTTCTTGGCATCCGGCGTCAGGGTCAGGGTCAGCTCGCTGCCCGCCCGCTCGACGGTCACCTCAAGCGGCTGCTGGGGCGACTGTTGCACCTGGTGGACAAACTGGGCCCACTCGGTGATCTCCTGCTCCCCTACCCGCTTGATGCGATCGCCCGCCTGAACGCCGGCCTTCTCGCTGGCGCTCGCGGCCACCACCGCATCGACCACCGGCAGCACCTTGCCACCGAGCGGCACTATGCCCAGGCTGCCGATGGGAGACTCCTTGTCGGGGTCAAACTTCCAGCCGGCCAGCTGCAGGGTCTTGTCCACCGCATAGCTGGTGTTGGCCGCCTTGAGCTTGAGCTGGACCGAGTCATCGCCAAGGTGGCTGATGAGGGCATAGGTCACGCTCTCCCAGTCACCGGTCTCCTCGCCGCCGACGCCGACGATCTCCATGCCGGGCTCCACCCCGGCCGCCGCCACGATGGAGGCGGGACGCACCTCGCCCACCACGGGTTTGACGGCGGGCACGCCGATCATGAACATCAGCCAGAGGGCGAACAGGGCAAACACGAAGTTGGCCATGGGGCCGGCAGCGACGATGGCCATCCGCGCCCAGACGCTCTTGTGATTGAAGGCGTATTGCTCGTCACCGGGCTTGAGCTCGTCCACCCGGCCGTCCAGCATCTTGACGTAACCGCCGAGGGGGATCAGGGCCAGCACGTACTCGGTGCCATCCTTGCCGAGCCGACGCCAGATGGCCTTGCCGAAACCGATGGAGAAACGTTCCACCTTGACACCGCAGCGACGGGCCACCCAGAAGTGGCCGAATTCATGTACCGCAACCAGCAGCCCGAGGGCGACGATAAAGGCACCGATGTTCCACAACACACCGCCCATCAGTCCATCACCTCGCTTTCATGCATGGTCCTGTTTCCGACAATCAGGGTGAAGGCAGCACAATGCCACGAAACAGCTCTCATCAGCTAAGCTCCTCAATCAAATTGTGAGCACGGGCACGGGCCGCCCCATCCAGCGCAATCAAATCGTCCAGCGAACCGGCCGCCGTACCGCCCAGGGCGAGCATGGTGGCCTCATTGACTCTGGCAATATCCATAAAACCGATCCGCTCTGCAAGGAAAGCCGCCACGGCCTCCTCGTTGGCGGCATTGAGGGCCGTGGTTGCGGCCTGCCCCTGCTGACAGGCATGCATGGCAAGCTGCAGGCAGGGATAGCGCTCATAGTCGGGACGGATAAAGCTGAACTCTCCGACACTGAAGAAATCCAAAGGTTCCACACCGGACTCGATTCGAGCCGGATAGGCCAGCGCGTGGGCGATGGGGGTGCACATATCCGGATTGCCGAGCTGGGCCAGCACGGAGCCGTCCTTGTACTGCACCATGGAGTGAATCACCGACTGGGGATGGATCACCACCTGGATCTGCTCGGGCGCCGCGTTGAACAGCCAGCGCGCCTCGATATACTCCAGCCCCTTGTTGATCATGGTGGCGGAGTCGACCGAGATCTTGGCCCCCATGGACCAGTTGGGATGGGCGATGGCCTGAGCCGGGGTGACGCGGGCCAGTTCAGCGATGTCGGTATAACGGAACGGGCCGCCGGAGCCGGTCAGCAGGATCTTGCTGATGCCCGCTCCCGCCAGGTCACAAAAGCCCGGCTGGCGCTGGATGGCCTCGGGCAGGCACTGGAAAATGGCGTTGTGTTCGCTGTCGATGGGCAGCAGCTCGGCCCCGTGCTCGCGCACCGCCTCCATAAAGAAGGCGCCGGACATCACCAGGGCCTCCTTGTTGGCCAGCAGGATGCGCTTGCCGGCACGCACGGCAGCCATGGTGGGCGCAAGCCCGGCAGCGCCGACGATGGCGGCCATCACGCTGTGGGCATCGGGGTGAGCAGCCACGTCGCACAGGGCGGCCGGGCCAGCCATGACATGAGTCGCGCTGCCGTGGGTCTTGAGTTGAGCGGCCAGCTCGCTGGCGGCGGCCTCGTCCACCATGACGGCGAAGCGGGGAGAGAATTCGAGGCAGTCGCGCAGCATGGCCTCCACGCTGCGGGCCGCGGTCAGCGCCAGCACCTGCCAGCGCCCCGGATTGTGCCGCAGTACCTTGAGCGTACTCTGACCGATGGAGCCGGAGGCTCCCAGAATCACCAGGTTATGCATCAAAACTCCCGCTGTATGACGAATGGATGGCGCCCGCTGCAGGCTGACGCATCAGGCTGAGCATCAAAACTCCTGGCTGAGCAGCAGATAGCTGAGCAGGAACACCGGCAGCGCGGCGGTCAGGCTGTCGATCCGATCGAGGATGCCACCGTGGCCAGGCAACAGGGTGCCTGAATCCTTGATGCCGGCTTCGCGCTTGAACATGCTCTCGGTGAGATCGCCCAGCACAGAGGCCAGCACCGCCAGCAAGGAGCAGAACAGCACGATGGCCATCTTGGCGGGCACGAAGCCCATGAACCAGGTTACCCCGACCGCCAGCAGGCTGGCGGTAAACAGGCCGCCACACATGCCTTCGATGGTTTTGCCGGGGCTCACGGCCGGCGCCAGCTTGTGTTTACCGAACGCCTTGCCGAAAAAATACGCGCCAGAATCTGCCGCCCAGACCAGTCCCATCACGAACAGCAGGATCCAGGCCCCCATCATGGGGTCGTGATAGAAGTTGTAACCACGGATGGCCACCAGGGACCAGAAGAAGGGGACCAGGGTCACCAGGCCGAACAGGGACTTGAGCCAGATGGACTCCTTCCACAGCTTGGCGCTCTGGGGATAGCGCAACACCAGCAGCAGCCCCAGCAGCCACCAGCTGACGGCGGTCCAGAGCACGCCCATCACAAGCGGATGCAGATGAGGAGTCCACAGCTGCTCCACCGGCAGCCAGAACAGGCTGGCCCCGAGCAGCAGGCAGTACACCAGCGGCAGCCACTGCTGCGGCTTGGCAGAGACGAAGCCGCTCCACTCGCGGCTGGCCAACAGAAATACCAGGGATGCCAACAGGGCAAAGAATTTCAACGGCAGAAAAAACAGCGCCCCCAACACCAGGGGAACCAATAGCAATGCGGTAATAATTCGTTGTTTTAGCAAAAGAAGCCTCTCTCTTGGGAGGGGGGTTAGCCGGTCTGTTGCTCGGCGATCAATTCCCGGATCTGTTCACCCGTGCAGCCAAAACGACGCTCACGGGTCACGAAGGAGGCAACGGCCTCGCTGAACTCGGCCTCGTTGAAATCAGGCCACAGCACCGGGGTAAAATAGAGCTCGGCATAGGCGAGCTGCCATAACACAAAATTGCTGATGCGATGATCGCCCCCGGTGCGGATCAGCAGATCCACCGGCGGCAGGTCGGCCATGCATACCTCGCGGCCAAGCATGGCTTCATCTATCTGGTCGGCAGCCAGTTCCCCGCTCGCCACGGCACGGGCCAGCTTGCGGGCCGCCTGGGCGATGTCCCACTGACCACCATAATTGGCGGCGATATTGAGGGTCAGCCCCTGATTGTTGGCGGTCAGCGCCTCCGCCTTGGCAATCTTGGCCTGCAGACGTTCGCTGAAACGGGCGGTATCGCCGATCACCTTGAGCCGGATGCCGTTGCTGTGCAGCTTCTGCACCTCACGGCCCAGCACCGTCATGAACAGCTCCATCAAGGCGCTGACCTCCCCTTCCGGGCGACGCCAGTTCTCGCTGGAAAACGCAAACAGGGTAAGCGCGTCTATCTTGGCCCGCGCAGCAAAGGTTACCGCCTCGCGAACAGACTTCACGCCTGCCTTGTGGCCATAGACCCGCATCTTGCCACGGTTCTGGGCCCAGCGTCCGTTGCCGTCCATGATGATGGCGACGTGACGAGGCAAGGACGAATTGGCGCAATCACCTACGGCTGCCAAAAGCGACATTCATTTCTCCCACAAAGACAAAAGCGCCGTGCAGGGGCACTACACGGCGCTCGTAATATACCTGTCAGAGGCTTAGATTTCCATTAGCTCCTTTTCCTTCAGAGCCAGTGCTTCGTCTACCAGCTTGATGAAGGAATCGGTCAGCTTCTGGATCTCTTCCTGAGCACGACGGTCGTCGTCTTCGGAGATCTCTTTGTCTTTGAGCAGCGCTTTGAGGTCGGCGTTGGCATCGCGACGGATATTGCGCACGGCAACCCGGGCGCCTTCCGCTTCGGCACGCACGATCTTGGTCAGATCGCGACGACGCTCTTCGGTCAGCGGCGGCAGCGGCACACGCAGGGTCTGGCCGTTGCTGGACGGGTTGAGGCCCAGATCGGAGGTCAGGATGGCCTTTTCCACCGCCTGGATCATGGAGCGGTCAAAGATGGAGATGGAGAGGGTGCGGGCATCTTCAGCCACCACGTTGGCCAACTGTTTCAGAGGAGTGGCCGCACCGTAATACTCCACCTGGATACCGTCGAGCAGGCTCGGGTGAGCACGGCCGGTACGGATCTTGGACATCTGGGTCTTGAGCGACTCTACGCTCTTGGCCATGCGGTCCTTGGCGTCGTTTTTAATCTCGTTGATCACAGTGGTTTTCCTTTTGGCGAACGAGCCGTCAACCGGCCCGTATCTATCTTATTGGCTGGCGTCATGGACAAACGAGCCGAAGCTCACGCTTGTCTCACTTGCTGACGTGATGGATCAGGGTACCTTCCGGCTCGCCCATGATCACCCGACGCAGCGCACCCGGCTTGTTCATGTTGAACACCCGGATCGGCAGATCGTGGTCGCGGGCCAGAGTAAAAGCAGCAAGATCCATTACTTTGAGTTCTTTTTCAAGAACTTCATCATAACTCAGTTCATGACACAGCACGGCATCCGGGTTCTTGACCGGATCGTCGGTGAACACGCCATCGACCTTGGTGGCCTTGAGCACGACGTCAGCTTCGATCTCGATCCCGCGCAGACAGGCCGCAGAATCGGTAGTGAAGAAGGGGTTGCCGGTACCGGCGGAGAAGATCACCACCTTGCCGGCACGCAGCTGGCTAATGGCTTCGGCCCAGACATAGGAGTCACAGATGCCTTGCAGGGAGATGGCAGACATCAGACGGGCATTCACATAAGCACGATGCAGGGCATCACGCATGGCCAGACCGTTCATCACGGTAGCCAGCATACCCATGTGGTCGCCCACCACGCGGTTCATGCCCGCCTTGGCAAGACCGGCACCACGGAACAGGTTGCCGCCACCGATGACCAGACCGACCTGAACACCCAGCTCAACCAGTTCTTTGATCTCTTGGGCCATCCGATCCAGCACCGCCGGATCAATGCCAAAACCCTCGGATCCTTGCAGGGCTTCACCACTCAACTTCAGAAGAACACGTCTGTATGCAGGCTTGGGATTGGTACTCATGTCACAGATTCCTGGTCATATAAAGACCGCGACATAAGTCGCGGTCTGGGGAAACGGAAAAACCGGTTCGATTAGGCCTTTTGAGCGGCCGCGATTTGGGCTGCAACTTCCGCAGCGAAATCGGTCTCTTGCTTCTCGATGCCTTCGCCCACTTCGAAACGGGTGAAGGAAACAACGTCAGCGCCTTCTTTCTTCAGCAGCTCGGCAACGGTCATGGAAGGATCTTTCACGAACGGTTGACCAGTCAGGGAAACCTCACCGGTGAACTTCTTCATGCGGCCTTCAACCATTTTCTCGGCGATCTCTTTCGGCTTGCCAGAGTTGATGGCGATGTCGATCTGGATTTCGCGCTCTTTGGCAACGACTTCGGCAGACACATCTTCCGGCTTGACGAATTGCGGGCTGTTGGCAGCAACGTGCATGGCCAGATCTTTGGCCAGCTCGTCGGAACCACCGGCCAGCTTGGTGATAACACCGATGCGGGAGCCGTGAACGTAGGTGCCCAGGTTGTCACCTTCAACCAGCATCACGCGACGCAGGTTCATGTTCTCACCGATCTTGGCGATCAGGTTGGTGATGGTCAGCTCAACGGACTCGCCGTTGCCGAAGTCGGCGGCTTTCAGCGCGTCAACGTCAGCGATCTTCTGGGTAGCGGCGATTTCAACGATTTTCTGACCCATGGCCAGGAAGCCGGCATCCTTGGAAACGAAGTCAGTCTCGCAGTTCAGCTCGATCATGACGGCAACGTTGCCTTCGGTACGGGCGAAGATCACACCTTCAGCGGCGATACGGCCAGCTTTCTTGGCGGCTTTGGCCTGACCGGATTTGCGCATGTTTTCGATAGCCAGTTCGATATCACCGTTGGCTTCTTCCAGTGCTTTTTTGCAATCCATCATGCCAGCGGCGGTGCGCTCGCGCAGTTCTTTTACCAGGGCGGCAGAAATGTTTGCCATGTCCAGTATCCTCGGTCTTGAATTGACAAGAAACAGGGGCCACAAGGGCCCCTGCTAACCAATTACATCAGCTTGGTTAATAAGGGCTTTGCAGTCCTTATCAATTACTCAGCTTCAACGAAGCCATCTTGTTCGGCTTGAACAACGATGTCCTGAGCGCGAGCTTCCAGTACGGTGTCAGCAGCAGCATTCAGGTACAGCTGAACGGCACGGATAGCGTCGTCGTTACCCGGGATGACATAGTCAACGCCGTCCGGGTTGGAGTTGGTATCAACGATGGAAACTACCGGGATACCCAGGTTGTTGGCTTCTTTGATAGCGATGTGCTCGTGGTCGGCATCGACAACGAACAGAACGTCAGGCAGGCCGCCCATGTTCTTGATACCACCCAGGCTCTTCTCCAGCTTTTCCATTTCGCGAGTACGCATCAGCGCCTCTTTCTTGGTCAGCTTGTCGAAGGTACCGTCTTGGCTCTGGGTTTCCAGATCTTTCAGGCGCTTGATGGACTGACGAACGGTTTTCCAGTTGGTCAGCATGCCGCCCAGCCAGCGGTGGTTAACATAGAACTGGTCGCAACGCTCAGCGGCTTCTTTTACGGCTTCAGACGCGGCACGCTTGGTACCTACGAACAGTACCTTGCCCTTCTTGGCAGCTACGGAGCTGATGAAGTTCATGGCATCGTCAAACATCGGAACGGTTTTTTCCAGGTTGATGATGTGAACCTTGCTGCGGGCACCGAAGATGTAGGATTTCATTTTCGGGTTCCAGTAACGAGTCTGGTGACCGAAGTGAACGCCGGCTTGCAGCATGTCGCGCATAGAAACTTTAGCCATTTTATACCTCTATTGGGGTTAGGCCTCCACACATCCCATATAACCGACCCGTTAAGGCACCCCGGCATATGTGTCGATGTGTGTGTGTTGTTTAAGTAAGGGTGATGGCATGAGGACACAAGTTCCTCATTCCGGCGCGCTTTATACCATAACTTTGGTCAGGACACCACCAGCCGAACCGCTAAAAATGGATCCCTGGGCAGCATGCTGAAGCGCCGATTTGACGCTGTGATGACAATCACACTGGAAGTAAACGGGGGTTGGGGATAAAATTTTGGCCTGATTGCAAACGCATCTATTTTTCATTACCTGATTGCCGGACATCGATAGATGCGCGGTCAGGTCCCAAGAGAGATCCCATGTCCATTAAAATCAAGACACCGGAAGAGATTGAAAAGATGCGCGTTGCCGGCCAACTGGCCGCCGATGTGCTGGTCATGATCACCCCCCACGTCAAGGCGGGCGTCACCACCGATGAACTGAACACCCTCTGCCACAACTACATCGTCGACGTGCAGCAGGCCATCCCTGCGCCGCTCAACTACCACGGCTTCCCCAAGTCCATCTGCACCTCGGTGAACGATGTGATCTGCCACGGCATCCCGAACCACAAGAAACTGCGGGAAGGGGACATCATCAACCTGGACATCACCGTCATCAAGGATGGCTACCACGGCGATACCTCGGCCATGTTCATCGTGGGTGAGACCACCCCGCTGCGCCGTCAGCTGTGCAAGGTCGCCCAGGAGAGCCTCTACGCCGCCATCAAGCAGGTGCGTCCGGGCATGTGCATCACCGAGATCGGTGCCGTGATCCAGCCCATCGTCGAGAAGGCCGGTTTCTCCGTGGTGCGCGACTACTGCGGCCACGGCATCGGGGCCGAGTTCCATGAAGAGCCGCAGATCCTGCACTACCGCAACGGCGGCAAGCAGGAGCTCAAGCCGGGCATGTGCTTCACCATCGAACCCATGGTCAACAGCAAGAAGTACCACTGCAAGGTCAATCCGAAGGATGGCTGGACCGTGACCACCAAGGATGGCGGCGACTCCGCCCAGTGGGAACACACCCTGCTGGTGACCGAGGATGGCTGCGAGGTGCTGACGCTGCGCCCGGATGACACTATCGACCGTCTCATCAAACACGGTTAACATCAAACCCCGGCCTCCCGCCGGGGTTTTGTTTTTATCAGCCGCGAACCTGTGCGAGAACAGCGCACATGCGTGCGACAGTAGAGTGTGAGACGCCATGGATGCCAGCCTGCTTTCCCCCCACCTGTTACCCGACGCTCAGCTCACCCGCGAGAACTGCAAGGAGTACCTAAGCCGTTTTCTCGGCTGGCTGCATGCCCGCTTCGATGCCGGTGACAACATCATCGAACTGGTGGCCACCCGCTCCGAATACATGGACGAGCTGCTGACCCGGTTGTGGCAAAAGTTCGGCTTCGACAAGACGGAACTCACCCTGATCGCGGTGGGTGGCTATGGCCGTGGCGAACTGCACCCCCACTCCGACATCGACCTGCTGATCCTCTATGAAGGGGACGAACTGGACGAGGTGCTGGGGCTGCGCATCGGCGAATTCATTACCCTGCTGTGGGATCTCAAGCTGGAGGTGGGTCAGGCGGTGCGCAACGTGGCCGAGTGCCTCGAGCAGGGACGCGGCGACATCACAGTCGCCACCAACCTTATCGAGGCGCGCTACATCACCGGCCGCGAGGCGGGCTTCCAGCAGCTCAAGGAGGCCACCGGCCCCCAGCACTTCTGGCCGAGCGAGCAGTTCTTCAAGGCCAAACGCGAAGAGCAGGCCCAGCGCCACCAGCAGTTTCTCGGCACCGCTTACAAGCTGGAGCCGGATCTCAAGAGCAATCCCGGCGGTCTGCGCGACATCCAGACCCTCGCCTGGGTCGCTCGCCGCCACTTCGGCGCCACCACCCTGTTCGAGATGACTAGCCACGGCTTTCTCAACCGGGCCGAGTATCGCGAGCTGCTCGATTGCCAGAACTTTTTGTGGAAGGTGCGCTTCGCCCTGCACATGGCCATCAACAAGGGCGACAACCGGCTGCTGTTCGATCGCCAGCGTACCGTGGCCCAGATGCTGGGCTTCGAGGGGGAAGGCAATGCCCCGGTCGAGCAGATGATGAAGCGCTTCTACCAGACGGTGCGGCGGGTCTCCGAGCTCAACGAGATGCTGCTGCAGCTGTTTGACGAGGCGATCCTCGGCAACACCGCCATGGACGTGCGCCGTCTCTCCGACGAGTTCCAGCTGCGCGGCCGCCTCATCGATGCGGTGGATTCCGAACTGTTCGGCCGCGAGCCCGCCGCCATCCTGCGCCTCTTCTACCAGATAGCCCAGCATCCGGAGATTGCCGGCATCCACTCCGCCACCCTGCGCCAGCTACGCGAGGCGCGCCGCAAGCTCAACTGCTGGCTACAGGACTTGCCCGACTGCCGCCGCCTGTTCATGGCGCTGCTGCGCCACCCCAACGGCATCGGTCAGCCGCTCACCCTGATGCACAAGTACGGCATCCTGGCGGCCTACCTGCCGCAGTGGAACCTCATCGTCGGCCAGATGCAGTTCGACATGTTCCACGCCTACACTGTGGATGAGCACACCCACCGGCTGCTCAAGAACATCCATCAGTTTCCCAACCCGGCCAGCCGTCAGACCCATCCGCTCTGCCACGAGGTGTTCACCCGGCTGCGCAAACCCGAGCTGCTCAGCATCGCCGCCCTGTTCCACGACATCGCCAAGGGGCGGCGTGGCGACCACTCAGAGCTCGGCGCCGTCGATGCGCTGGAATTCTGCCAGCTGCACGGTCTGGATCGCTACGAGAGCCGGCTGGTCGCCTGGCTGGTGCGCCATCACCTGCTGATGTCGGTCACCGCCCAGCGCCGCGACATCTATGACCCTGAAGTGGTCACCGATTTTGCCCAGAAGGTGCGCGACGAGCAGCACCTCGACCTGCTGTATTGCCTGACCGTGGCCGATATCTGCGCCACCAACGACACCCTCTGGAACGACTGGAAAGGCACCCTGCTGCGCGAGCTCTACTTCGCCACCCAGAAAGCGCTGCGCCAGGGGCTGGAAAACCCGCCCGACATGCGCCTCAAGATCCGCGAAAACCAGCGCCAGGCCAAGCAGATCCTAGCTCAGCGCGACGTGCCGGAGGAGGCCATCAACCAGCTCTGGAGCGACTTCAAGGCCGACTACTTCCTGCGCCACACGCCGGAGCAGATCGCCTGGCACTGCCGCAAGATCATCGAACACGGCGACAACCCGGCGCCGCTGGTGATCATCGGCAAGCACCCGACCCGCGGCGGCAGCGAGGTGTTCATCTATTGTCGTGACACCCCGAATCTGTTTGCCACCGTGGCCTCGGCGCTGGATCAGAAAAACCTCAACATCCACGACGCCCAGATCATGAATTCGCGCAGCGACTACGTGCTCGATACCTTCGTAGTGCTCGAACCCAACGGCGAGCCCATCAGCCCCAACCGCACCGCCACCATCAAGAAGGCGCTGGAGAAGGCGCTGCAGGAGCCGGGCAAGCTGGTGCTGCGCAGCAAGCCCCTGTCACGGCGCCACCGCCAGTTCAGCGTGCCGACCCGGGTGGTCTTCCTGCCCCACAAAGGGGAGACCCGCCACACCCTGCTGGAGCTGACCGCGCTCGATACCCCAGGGCTGCTGGCCCGCATTGGCGCCGTGTTCCAGCAGTGCGGCCTGTCGCTCCATGCCGCCAAGATCACCACCATCGGCGAGCGGGTGGAGGACTTTTTCAGCCTCACTACCCTGGCCGGCGAGCCGTTGACCCAGGCCGAGCAGCAGGCGCTGGAGGAGCGGCTGGTCAACCAGCTCAACCCACAAGAGTCGGCCGATGATGAGGGCAGGCCGGGCCTGTGAAGGCTTCACAAGACGCCGAGTCTGCCCCTGATTTATCAAGCAGAACAAATGGTTGGACTACGCCAGCACAATAAATCAGCGTTCCCGTGAAGAAATCGGCCCGAGCCCTTAAAAACAATTGGAAAAGTGTGATACAACAAACGGAATTTTTTAAAGGAAACCTGTCATGACCGAGTTGCAACAGATCATCGAAGCGGCCTTCGAGCGCCGTGATTCCATCACTCCCGGCTCCGTCGATGCCGCCACCAAGGCCGCCATCCTGCAAGCCATCGACCTGCTGGACTCCGGCAAGGCTCGCGTTGCCGAGAAGATTGCCGGCGAGTGGGTGGTACACCAGTGGTTGAAGAAGGCGGTACTGCTCTACTTCCGCATCAATGACAACGGCATCATCAAGGGTGACGACGCCCAGTACTACGACAAGGTTCCCCTCAAGTTCTCCGACTACAGCGCCGAGCAGTTCAAAGCTGCCGGTGTGCGCGTGGTGCCGCCGGCCACCGCCCGCAAAGGCTCCTTCATCGCCCCCAATACCGTGCTGATGCCCTCCTACGTCAACATCGGCGCCTTCGTCGATGAAGGCACCATGGTCGACACCTGGGCCACCGTGGGCTCCTGCGCCCAGATCGGCAAGAACGTGCACCTCTCCGGCGGCGTCGGCATCGGCGGCGTACTGGAGCCGCTGCAGGCCAATCCGACCATCATCGAAGACAACTGCTTCATCGGTGCCCGTTCCGAAGTGGTGGAAGGGGTAATCGTGGAAGAGGGCTCCGTCATCTCCATGGGCGTCTTTATCGGCCAGTCCACCCGCATCTATGACCGTGAAACCGGCGAGATCCACTATGGCCGCGTCCCGGCCGGCTCGGTGGTCGTTTCCGGCTCCCTGCCCTCCAAGTGCGGCAAGTACAGCCTCTACGCCGCCGTCATCGTCAAGAAGGTGGATGCCAAGACCCGTGCCAAGGTCGGCATCAACGCCCTGCTGCGCTCCATCGACGAGTAAGCGGTTTACGTTAATTTAAAAGGGCGCCTGATGGCGCCCTTTTGATTTTGGCGCCCCTGTCACAGGCAAGCCACACCGACTCGGTTAAGATAGATTGGTCAGGATCGTTTCAAACCGAGGAAGCCCGATGTACGAGAATCTGAAGAGCCTGGGGATCCAGGAACCCACCTCAGTGGACAGCTATACCCTGCGCCAGGAAGCCAATCACGACATCCTCAAGATCTATTTCAAGAAACAGAAGGGCGAGTTCTTCGCCAAGAGCGTCAAGTTCAAGTATCCCCGCCAGCGCAAGACCATGCTGGTCGACTCGGGCACCCACGAGTACAAGGATGTCACCGAGATCAACGCCAATCTCAAGTACGTGGTGGATGAGCTCGACAACCTGACTCAGGGCGTGCACGTGCAGGCCGACCCGGACATCAAGCAGAAGATCTTGCGCGACCTGCGCCACCTGGAAAAAGTGGTGCAGAACAAGATCAGCGAAATCGAGCGGGATCTGGAAAAGCTCTAAGCCGGTCTGATGCAGCAAAGGCGCCCATGGGCGCCTTTTTCTTTGAGCTGAAGACCGATGACAACATTGATACCCCGCCGGTCGAAACATGCACCATGGCATCTGTCTGCCCCTATGACGCCCAGCAAAAAGGGAGGCTTGCGCCTCCCCTTTTCAACAACTCTGGTATTCAGGCAACAGGATTAGTTGCTCTTCATCCAGATGTCCATGTCGGTTTTCAGGTTGTCGGACTTGGTACCGAAGATGGCTTGTACGCCGGAACCTGCCACTACCACACCGGCAGCGCCCAGTTTCTTCAGACCAGCTTGGTCAACCTTGGCCACATCTTTCACACCGACCCGCAGACGGGTGATGCAGGCGTCCAGCGAAGCGATGTTCTCTTTGCCACCGAAGGCAGAGACCAGTGCGGCAGACATCTCGTCCTTGCTCTGACCAACACTCTCTTCGGCCGCTTCGTCTTCACGACCCGGGGTTTTCAGGTTCATGGCACGGATGACCACGGTGAAGACCACATAGTAGATGACGGCATAGACCAGACCCAGACCCACCAGCAGCAGCATGTGATCGGCACGCGGGGATTGCACCACGAAGTCGATGAAGCCGTTGGAGAAGGTGTGACCGTGTACCACGCCCAGGGAGTTGGTCAGCACGTAGGCCAGACCAGCCAGCACGGCGTGGATGGCGTACAGTACCGGCGCGATGAACAGGAAGGAGAATTCGATCGGCTCGGTGATACCGGTCAGGAAAGAGGTCAGGGCGGCAGAGGCCATGATACCTACGATTTTGGCGCGGTTTTCCGGCTTGGCGGAGTGCGCGATGGCAAACGCGGCGGCAGGCAGACCGAACATCTTGAACAGGTAGCCACCGGCCAGCTGACCGAAGCCGTTGCCAGCAGCGCGGGAAGCGTCGTCAGCAGTCAGGAAGCAGGTCATGATGCCGTGTACGGTTTCACCGGCAGCGTTGACACAGGTACCAGCCTGATAGAAGAAAGGTACGTTCCAGATGTGGTGCAGACCGAACGGGATCAGGGAGCGCTCAACCACGCCGTAGATACCGAAAGCCAGTACCGGGTTCTGGTTGGCAGCCCAGTCGGAGAAGGCACCGATGGCAGCGCCCACCGGCGGCCAAATGACGGACAGGATCACGCCCAGGCCGATGGAGACGAAGCCGGTGATGATGGGCACGGCGCGTTTGCCGGCGAAGAAGCCCAGATACTCGGGCAACTGGATCTTGTAGAAGCGGTTGAACGCCCATGCGGCCACGCCACCGGCGAGGATACCGCCCAGGACGCCGGTTTCGATGGTCTCAACGCCCATCACGGGTGCCATGACCTTCAGGGTGGCGACCATGATGCCGTAGCCGACGATGGCTGACAGACCGGATACGCCGTCGTTATTGGTAAAGCCGAGGGCCACACCCACTGCGAACAGCAGGGCCATCTGACCAAATACGGAACCACCGGCCTGCTCCATCAATTGGGAGACAATTTCCGGCAACCAGCTGAAGTGGGCAGCACCCACCCCCAGCAAAATACCTGCAACGGGCAAGACCGATACTGGCAGCATCAGCGCCTTACCGACCTTTTGCAGATTAGAGAAAGCATTTTTTAACATGTGTGCGCTCCTGAATGGAATGTCTTACCGTAGACGCTTCAGTCCAATTTATAGACGATCATCAACATCATCTCTCATCGGCATGAATTCGACGCGGGTTTGTTTATTTTGACCAGCTGAATATAACCCAGCAGATCGCAAATATCTTCCATCAGGGGTAAGCGAATAAAAAATTTGGAGGGGAGATCACAAGATAATTTCGGCGGGAATTTTCAGCTAATTACAGATATATTTTGGCATCTTCATGCTAAGCCATAAATATGAAAAGTGCTGTTTCGCATTGTATTTTAGCCAATCAAAACAATACCTAACGAAACGCATTGTAACTTAATGTAACCATTTGCTGTTTTTTCTATTTTAGTCTACCGATTAAAAAGGCCTCCAACAAGGGAGGCCTCAAATAAATATTATATTTTAATGACCGGGCAATATTCAGCCTTTTTGGGAACGCTTGACCGCATCAATAAAGACCGATTTCGCCTTGGTCGAACCGGCCCGCTCCGCCTCGCTGACCAGTTGCATCGCCTTGTCGATATCACCGGTTTTCACCGCTTTTTCGATCTGGGATTGATAGAAGGCCTCGGTTTCGCTCAGCATAGGGGCACTACTCTTGACTACGCCGGCGGTCGCCAGGGGCACGACAAGCTTGTTTGGTGCCGTGTTGACTACCGGGGTGTTGGCATCAATCACATCCTGATAGACAGGCTTGTAATAGTTGCTCTCGGTTTTGACGCCACTCAAGTCCTCCACAGAGAGGCTGACCACGCCCCAGGGAGAGTGCGGAATGACGGGGTCTTTCTCACCATAATCAACTACCCCCAGCGACTTGGTCATCAGCTTGGAAGGGCTCAAAATGGTGGTCGTTTTGTCCAGACCGCCCTGGTCTGTGTAGATCACCATGTAACTTTCGTTATTGGGGTTGCCAACATAGGAGCGATCCACGGTAAACACGGCCTCCATGCGATCCCCCTGCAGCATGCGTGCAGGTTCATACTTGAACACGTCGCTGCCCAACTTGCGGGTCACATTGAATTTGGAGTCCAGCATCAAAACGGTCGGGTTGAACAGCGATTTGTCGATCAACCCATCAACCGTGATACGCAGGTCGCCGGAGTTGACCGGCAAGCGAAAGGCGGCGAAGTGGCTTTTCCCTTCACTGAAACTGAAAACGGGGGAGCTGCCATCAATGGGGATAAGCTTGGTTGCGCCCGGTTGTATGTCCTGGAACGGCAGACTGGAGACATCACGGCAGCAACTGTTAGTAGTGCCCAATTGGCTCATCGCAACGTCGCGATTTCCCATGATGGACTTGAACTCCTGAGTCGGCGCTACCGTCGTTTCCAACGTGGCGCAACCACCCAGCACAACAGAACAGAATACAGTCAAGGCTAATCTGGAATATCTCATCGCGTGACCCTAAGAAACGTGTTGTAAAAAAAGAGCCCCCGTCATGCGGGGGCACTTGCAGTCATGACGTTAACAGATTACCACCAAGCTTCAGCTTGAACACCGAAGTTCCAAGAGTCGTCCTGCTTCACGCCATTGGCATCCGGGCGGAACTGGCCGTCAGAATCCAGGTAGGAAGCGTAGACGCGGATCTCCGGACGGGCCCAGAAGCTGGAACCGGCGGACCAGGCCTGAGCCAGGGTGTATTTCTTACCAATAGTGCTGGTTTCGGTACCATTGTTCGGCTTGTAACTATCATGGTGATAGCCAAGCTCGGCGATGGTCTTCATGGTGTCATTCCACTTGTACATCGGGCGAACGACAACGGAGAAGGTGTCCTTGTCAGCGCTGTCATTGTCGATGTCACTGGCAGTACCGTAAACCAGCTGGTGACCAAACTCGACCTTGTCGCCAACCGGCAGTACGCCCCAGTTGATGAAGCGCCAACCATCACCCTTGGCGGCAGATTGGCTCAGACCATTACCAGAGCCACTACCGTAATCAACTGCTTGAGAGGCATAGCCGTCTGCAAAATACTGAACTACGGTCTTGTTGAAGCCGCCCAGCATGGATTGGGTAAGCTCGGCGGTCAGCATATGACCATTTTTCTCGTAATCCTTGCTGCCCAGAGCAGCTTTCTGCTCATCAGTCAGGTTGCCACGAGCGTAGTCATAGCCCAGCTCCAGGGAGCCGTCTTTCCACAGCGGGATACCAGCATAACGCAGGTCAAGTACGTCGGTATCTACACGTTTGTCGACACCCACACCACCTACAAACTGATCGTAATCTTCCCACGGGTCGTTACGCAGCCATGCAAAGGAGAGCTTGCCCGGACCAGCCTGGATGTTTTCTACACCAGCACCGGCACCAGACACATCCCAGTAGTAGAAGTCAGAGATGTGGATGTCGTGACGTTGGTAGTAACGCTTACCAGCCCACAGGGTGGCTTCCGGTGCGAAACCCAGCACGCCCTTGGCTTGCACGTTGAATTGGCGCAGCGCAAAGTCGGCATCGCTGCCGCTGGTGCTCTCCCAGTCACGACCTTGCTGACCGGAAACCATTGCAAACATGGAGTCTACGTAGAAGGACTTGCCATCCTTGTTGTAAGCCTCTTGACCCAGCTGCACTTCGCCGTATGTCTCGGCTTCGTTGCCCAGACGACCGACTTTCTGTTTGCTGTAAGTTTGCAGGCTGCCGTTATCGGAAGTACCGACACCGGAACGCATGTAGCCGTGGAAATCAACGGCGAAGGCGGCTTGGGAAGCCAGGGCTGCGGTTACTGCTGCAGCGATCGGGAGCCACTTTGCTTTCATTTTCATTTTCCTTATTCCCGCTGAGAGGAGTGTGATCCTGAATATCCAAGTTCTTATCACCATAAAAACGTTTAGGTGATAACCGAGGCCGATTATAGGTAGCCAATTTCGGTACAAACATGAGCTGATTCACAAAATGGCGACAAATCGCCCAGCATGGGCCGTGGAGGGTTTTGTGCAATGATAATCAACCTAACCATGCAATAACTCACCACTTATGCATACTTAAAAGCGAAAAGATCCACCATGAAACCGCTACCAACCATTAATTCGCTTCGATGAATAAGTTATAAATATTCAAATTGATGACAAAAACATGACTGAAATCGCTTTCAATGGGGAACTTTTAAATTTGAGGCATGTCAGCTGCCCCCGAAATAAATCGCAGAGCAAAGAGGAGATGGCGTAGAAAATAATCGGATAAATATCGGGCAAATATGGTCAGTTGAGACTGCTGATTACCGTAAAATAAACATCCCCGCCAGACGGGCTGAGCGGGGATGAATAAAGGATAAAAACGGGCGATCGCTACAGTTTATTTAGCCAGCCATTGAGCCAGGCCAGCGCCACCTTTTCCGGCTCATCGTCGACGGTGGCATCTATCTCCAGCCGGGACAGCAGAGGACTGGCACCGAGCTCCTGCAACAGCGCATCGAGGTGACGACCGGCACCGCAAAAGTGCTCGTAGCTGCTGTCTCCCATGGCGACCAGTGCATAACGCCACCCTTTCATGTAAGGGGCCCGGTCAGCCAGGGCGGTGGCCAGTGGCTGCAGATTGGGCGGAATATCGCCCTGCCCCGTGGTAGCCGTGATGACCAGCAAGAATCGACTCGAATCCAGATCTGCCAGCTCGGCTTCCTCGAACACCTGGCAGCCGTGCCCCGCCTGCTCCAGCTGCGCAGCCAGCGTCTCGGCCACCAGCATGGCCGCGCCGTATACCGTTCCCACCACTATGTCTATCTGCGCCATCACGGACCCCTTTGACCAACATGGATGCCCAGCATGCCACAGTGAAAGCTCGGGCAAAACCCCGTGGTCATCAGGCTCAGTAGTCGCTCTCGCTGGCAGGCCATCCCAGCTCGGCAAACAGCTGCAACACTTCCTGCCCCAACGGCGCCTGGATCCGCATCGGCACCTTCAGCACCGGGTGCTCAAAGCTGAGGGTGCGAGCCACCAGCAGCAGGCGATCGCAGCCATAGTGCTCGCGAAAGAAGCGGTTGTGGCGGCCATCGCCATGGGTGGTGTCACCGACAATGGGGTGGAACAGATGATCCATATGGCGGCGCAGCTGATGCTTGCGGCCGGTCTTGGGGAACAGCCGAACCAGGCTGTAGCGACTGGTGGGGTGTTTCTTGGAGACCGCATGGGGCAACTCGACCTGATGCAGACGACGAAACGCGGTCACCGCCTCCTGGGCCGGGCGATCTGGGTCGCTCATGGCGTCGGCGATCTTATCCAATTGCTCTTTGAGCGGATAGTCGATGAGCCCCTGCTCGGGGGCCCAGCCGCGCACCAGCGCCAGATACTCCTTGTGCACCTGACGGGCGGCAAAGGCTTCGGTCAGGGTGCGGGCCACGGCGGGATCGAGGGCAAACAGCAGCACCCCCGAGGTGGGCCGGTCGAGCCGGTGTACCGGGTAGACGTGGCGACCGCCAATGAGATCCCGGGTCATCTGCATGGCGAAACGGGTCTCGGCCTTGTCGAGCCAGCTGCGGTGCACCAGCAGGCCGGAGGGCTTGTTGACCGCCACCAGCCAGTCATCCTGATAAAGCAGGGTCAGTTGCAAGGCGTTCTCTTCCTGTGCCTGCTCACGCATCATTGCTCAACCACTTTGCCGGAGAGCAGCAGATCGAAGCGGGCGATCAGGCGCAGCAGGGCTTCGACCTCGGCCAGCTCCTCCTTGTAGACTTCGCTGGCCATGGGATAGAGGGAGACGCTGCTGGGCAGCGGCGCCTGCAGCAGCACCAGCTGCTCCATGCGCGGGATCAGCACGAACTGCAGCCACTGATCGAAGCTCAGGGTATCGACGCAAAATGGCAGCTCGCTGGCCAGGGCCTCTTCACCCGGATGGGTCGCTTGCCAGCGTTCCAGACGTTGCAGCTCGGCGGTCAGTTCACCCAACAGGCCAGCTACCAGCAGATATTGATTCATTGCGTTCTCTTCCTCATCACCACACACCGTCCGCCGCCAATCCTGTGTCGCTGGCGGCAGGCCGAACTTTGCAAAAAAAGGCGTTACTATACACCCTCCCCCCTATCCTCTGCCATGCCCCTTGCGGCCGACAACAGGGGCGAAGAGCCATGGCGGCTCCAGCCCCTGCGTACCGGGCCGGATGCCGAGCGGCGCGCCCCCACTGGCTATCTTGTGCAACCTCCTTATAATCGGCCCGCATCACCCTTAGCCGGATCACCTCATGTCCACCATCAATACGCTGACCGAATTCTTGACCCAGGCCGACACCCAGTTTCAACTGTTCGACATGGGCCGCCAGGTGCGACCACTGGCGAGCGACATCTTCGAGCGCATCGAACAGCAGCAGGAGCCCTACCCCTGGCCCCTACAGCAGCACGCCTGGCTCGGCGTCCACTTCTTCCAGCCGGCCGAATCCCGTCACTATCTGTGGTTTCTCAAGTTTGCCCTCGACGAGCGCGGTCTGCTCATCGCCAGCGGCCCCAAACACTTCATGGATCAGGTGGTGGAAACTCTGGGCTACAAGCTGACCGGCGAACTCGACGAAGAGAAGGCCCAGCGTCTGGCGGAAAACCCCTACACCTTCCGCCCGGCCGAGGCCAAGATGGCCAGCCTGCACGCCAAACTGGCCCGTCAGCTGGAACAGGCCCCCTCGACCTACTTCGAGGGGCTCTGCCACTATCTGTCTGCCCCGGCGCCAGAGGGATGGCAGACCCTCGGCGTACAGGGGTTTGCCGATCTCGCTGAGCGGCTGCAGGATGAACGCAACCTGGCTCTGGTGTGCAAGGCACTGCCAAAACTGCCGCAAGAGCCGCTCTACGCACTTTGCCAGAGCCTGGAAAACGCCCCGTTGCCGCCGGCCGTGCAGGGTGCCCTGTTCGAGCGCATCGGCAAGGAGCAGGAGTGTGCCGAGCCCAATGCCGAGACCCTGGCCTATCTGTGCCGGGCACTGGCCTCCTGCAACGGCAGCAACATGCGCACCAACAAGCTGTTGACCCTGCTGCAAACCCAGCCGAGCCCGGCCCTGCTGCTGGCCATCGCCGGCCGGCTCTGGCTTGATCTGAAGGATGCCGGCCTGCTCAGCCTGTTCCTGGAACAGCTGGCCCTGCAGCCGACCCAGTTCTTCAATCAGGTATTTGCCGAGCTGGTGACCCTGCCGGCCCTACGCAATGATATGCTGGCCAGGCTGCGCGACCCCGAGCGCAGTGACGCCCTGGGCCAGGCCATCGGTCGCCTGTTCGCCTCGGCCTGATGATGTCGGCGGCCCGTCACCATGGCGGGTCGCCTGTCGCCACGGATCACACCCCGGAAGGAGCCCGCGATGGGTGAAATGTTCGCAATCTTGCTGCTTATCCTCGGCGCCGGTGCCTTCTGGCATCAGCGGCGTCAGGCAGAGCTCGCCTGGCAATACATGCGCCGCTACTGCCAGCATCACGACCTGCAACTGTTGTCGCTGGCCCGCAGCCACCGTGCACTGGCCCACCAGCCGCTGCGGCTACTCACCTATTACGAGTTTGAATTCTCCAGCGATGGTGAGAGCCACTATCTGGGGCAACTGCGCATGCAGGGGCTGCAGGTGGTCGGCGTCGAACTGCCACCCCACCGGGTGCCCACCCTGTAAATCTGCCGCCACGGGGCAGGCCTATAATGTTCAGGAATGCCTCTTGGGAGAGATGAGATGGAATTCCTGACCCACGACCTGGCCGCCCTGTTTGCCCAGCTGGGGCTGGCCAACGACGAGCTGAGCCTGCACCGCTTCATTCACGAGCACCGCTTGGACAACCAGACCCTGCTGCCGGAAGCCCCCTTCTGGAACCGCACCCAGGCCGACTTTCTGCGCGATGCCCTGTGGAACGACGCGGACTGGTCGGAAGCCATCGATGAACTGGACGTGTTGCTGCGCCGCCCTGACTGACCCTTGCCCCGCTGTTCAACGCCCCGCGCTTTGGTTAAGCTCTCTGCCCGTCCAGCCCGAACCACTTTTCATCCTGCGCAGGAGACCCATGTCAGCCCAAGAGATCATCCGCATCGCCAATGAACTGGCCGCCAAGGGGATCACCCCCTCCACCGCCATGGTCAAGGCCCGCCTCAGCCAGCCCGTCCCTATGGCCGAGCTGCTCAAAGTGCTGAGCCAGTGGAAGCAGCAGCCCGCCAGCACCCCGGAAGTCGGAAGCACAGCGCAGATGCCCCCCTCGCCCGCCGCAGAGCCCACCCTGCTGCAGCTTGCCGAACGGCTCGAGCGCCTCGAACAGAAGGTGGATCGACTGACCGAGCTGCTGCTCCAGCAGGGGCAGCAGTAAGCCATGTACATCCTTGAACTTTGCTTTGAGTGCTACCGTGACACCTCGCTGGGCGAGGCCGAGCGGGCCATCGTCAATTACCTCGACATGTTGCGCTATCAGGGCCAGATCCTCGGCCGGGAGTTTCCCACCTGCATGCACGAGGGCTATTTCGTCAGCCGGGTGGTCTGCCCGGAGCAGGACAGCCTGCACCCGGACAACCAGAGCGAGCAGGTCAAGCTCGCAGAGCAGCAGCTCAATCAGGCCGGCCTGCTCGCCCCCAAACTCCAGTTGCAGGGGGCGGATCTGCTCTCCGACAGCACCGACCCTTGCGGCCATGATGGCGAGCGCCCCAGCTGGATGCTGCTCTACACCAGCTTCCTGCACACCTGCTCGCCGCTGCGCTGCGGCGACCACTTCGCCCCCATCCCGCTCTATCGGCTGCCGGCCGTCGCCAACGGCGACCACAAGCAGATCATCAAGTGGCAGGAGGATTGGGAGGCGTGCGATCAGCTGCAGATGAACGGCTCCATCGCCGAGCATGCGGCGCTGCATGAAATCGGCGAGGTGGGCAGCCGGCTCCAGCGCCGTGGCAGCGATCTCGGCAAGCGGCTGGAAGCCCTGACCGGCATCCCCACCTACTACTACCTCTACCGGGTGGGCGGCCGGAGTGCGGCCGAGGAGAAAGCCCGTCCCTGTCCGAGCTGCGGCGGCGAGTGGGCGCTGGCCGAACCTCTGCACGAGATCTTCGACTTCAAGTGCGATCCCTGCCGGCTGGTCGCCAACCTCTCCTGGGATTTCAAGGACTGAGCCCGGCGGTGAACCAAACAAAAACGCCTTGCCGGTCGGCAAGGCGTTTTTCATTGCAACTGACGCTGTTTATTGCGGCAAAGTCTCCAGCCGCGCGAGGAACGCCGGCAGTGAGGGGGCCAGCACCAACCGACGACCCGAGTCGAGCCACTCCAGCCACACCTGCCCGCTCTCGTTGTCGAGCGACACCAGCGTCATCTCGTTGCGGGTGGTGGCGATGAACAAAGAGGGTGAGCGCTTCAACTTGCGCAGCATCAGCAGGTGGCCGATGAGGTTCTCCTTGAGCAAGTCGAGATCCGCCTCGTTCCAGGGCAGCACAAACTCGAGCCGCAACCCCTTGTAGAGGCAGGGCACAGGGCGGCTGAACCAGCCACCAAACAGGGCCTGTGCGGCCGGATGCAGGGTCAGCTCGAGCGCCTCGTTCATCGCCGTGAAATCGGCGGGTTCGGCGCGACGATGCGGGCGCCAAGCCACCCGCCCCTCCTTGGGCTCATCCAGTTCGCAGGGGGAGCGCCAGTCGGCTTCCCACTCGCACAGGGGCAGCCCTCGCCTCGCCTCGCCGTCGCGCTGCCAGCGCAAAAAAAGTGTTCCAGGGCAGACAAGACTTGATCCGACATCGAAATTCCCCACAATTGCTGCCAAAGTTCGCTATTGCACCATCAAAGCCATGAGCAGACAAGGTGCAGCGCGGATCGCCAGCCGGCGCTCCCCGCCTTGCCGCCCCCATCGGGCGCATGCTCTGCCATCGCCCATTCAACGTTCGAGTCAGCACACATGAGCAAACAAGAGAGATACGCCGGAGCCAGCGCCCTGCAGGGGCTGAGCCTGGGTCAACAGTCGGCCTACATCAGCCAGTACACCCCGGCCCTGCTGCAGCCGGTGCCCCGCAGCCTGAACCGCGACGACCTAGGTCTTGGCGGCGAGTTGCCGTTCCAGGGCTGCGATGTCTGGACCCTGTACGAGCTCTCCTGGCTCAATGCCAAGGGCAAGCCCATGGTCGCCGTCGGCGAGGTCTCGGTGCCCGCCACCAGCACGAACCTCATCGAATCCAAGTCGTTCAAGCTCTATCTCAACTCCTTCAACCAGACCCGCTGCGACTCGCTGGAAGCGGTGCAGGCCATGCTGGTCAAGGACTTGAGCACCTGTGCCGGTAGCGACGTTAGCGTCGCCCTGTTCCCGCTGGCCCAGGCTCCGCACCACATTGCCGCCCTGCCGGGCGAGTGCATCGACGAGCAGGACATCGCCGTGGACTGTTACGAGTTCGATGCCGACCTGCTGCAAGGCGCGGCCGGCAGCCAGGAAGTGGAGGAGACCCTGCACAGCCACCTGCTCAAGTCCAACTGCCTGGTGACCAGCCAGCCGGACTGGGGCTCCGTGGTGATCCACTATCGCGGCCCGCAGCTGGATTGGGAAAAACTGCTGCGCTACCTCATCTCGTTTCGCCAGCACAACGAGTTCCACGAGCAGTGCATCGAGCGGATCTTCACCGATCTCAAGCACTTCTGCCGCCCGAGCCAGCTGACGGTCTACGCCCGCTACACCCGCCGCGGCGGCCTGGACATCAACCCGTTTCGCAGCGACTGGGAAGTGGTGCCGGCCAACCTGCGCCTGATCCGGCAATAACCGGTCAACCCGCCGGGTCTGCAGTGCTGCCACGGCCCGGATCGCGGGGCCGGCGCGCAATCTGTCAGTAAACTCTGGACGCACGGGGGCGGGCTTGGATAACATGCCCTCACTCCCGTGCTGCCCTTAATCCAATGAATCAACTGTTTTTTCTGGCAATGATGATGTCCTCCCTGTCGGCTCCTGATCTGGATCTGGCCAAGGAGCAGTTGTCCATCGACCTGCAACAGGCCCAGACCCTGGTGCTGACCGATCCCGCCAGATGCGTGCAGATCACCTCCGCCTTCCTCACCCGCACGGCCAATAATCCCAAGCAAATCATCAGCAATCGCCAGGAGTACGGCTATCGGGAGCCGCTGCTGAGCTATGGTACCGCCGCCCAGGCCACCGGTGCCCACCTGCTCAAGGGGGAGTGCCTGCTGCAGCTCGGCCAGTTCCAGGCGGCGCAGAAATCCCTCGATCAGGGCATTGCCATGGCGGCCAAGGAGCAGCAACTGGAGTTGCAGGCCCACGGCCTCTATCTGAAGATCCGCAGCCAGAACCTGCAGGAGCGCTCCCACGGCGCCAGCGGCGGCCTGCTCGGCCAGCTGGAGACCCTGCTCAGTACACCCAGCCTGAAAGAGAGCCAGTTGCAGGTGTACAGCCGGCTGCTGCGCACCAACGCCAGCATAGAGGCGCACCAGTTCGACGAGGCCAAGCGCCAGCTGGCCGAAGCCCGCCGCTGGGCGGATCAGACCAAGAATCCGCTGGCCAGCGCCTGGGTCAGCGCGGTGAGCGGCGACCTCTACCACGCCCTCAAGCAACCCCAGCTCTCGCTGGGCGACTACATCGATGCCCAGCAGCAGGCCAGAGGGTTGCAGGATCCGCTGTTCCTCGGCCTGCTGTCGAACCAGATAGTAAACCTCTATCAGGAGGAGCAGGAGCCGCAGAAGGCGCTGCAATACGCCAACGAGGCGGCCAACTACTTCCATGCCCTCGGCAATCCCTCCCTGCTGAGCGACGCCCTCATCGTGCTGGCCCGCCTCAACCGGGAGCAGGGCGAGATGAACATGGCGCTGGTCTACTTCTTCAATGCCCTGGATCTGCTGGACGAGGGCAACAACCGCACCCGCATTGCCCACCTCAAGTACGAGATAGGCAAAACCTATCTGGAAACCGGCAACCTGACCCTGGCCCGCAACTACCTCACCGCGGCCCGCCAGTCCCACGAGCTGGGGGACGACAAGGAGCCGCTGATCGACACTCTGCTGCTGCTGGGTGAGCTGCACCTCAAGCAGAAGGAGGCGGGCATCGCCATCCTGCAACTGGAAAACGCGCTGGCACTGGCCAACCAGATCGGCGACGCCCAGCGCCAGTTCGAGATCTTCCGCCTGCTCTCGGCGGCCTACGAGCAGAAGGGCTATCTGCAGCAGGCGCTGGACAGCTACAAGAACTTCCACCAGCGCAGCGAGCAGGTCCGCCAGCAGCAGGTCGATCTGGAGCAGGAGGCGATCCGCGACAACTACGCCCAGGTGGAGCGGGAGCAGCAGATCAAGGAGCTGCAGCAGCAGCTGAGCACCAGCAAGCATCAGCAGGATCGCTACCTCTGGTCGAGCGTGGTGACCGGTCTGTTGCTGACCCTGTTCATCTATCTGTTCTTCACCCTCTGGCTCAAGCTGCGGGTCGCCCGGCTGCAGGGCAAACAGCTGGGCGAGGCGCTGCTGCTCGAGCCACGCACCGGGCTGGCCAACTGGCAGCGACTGATGAGCCGCTGGCCGCGGGAGATGGCCAAGCGCCAGCAAAAATCCGAGCGCTGGTATTTAAGCGAGCTACCCACCAGCGAGTTCGACGACAAGCTGCACTACCTGCTGTTTCGGGTGCCCTTCCTGGTCAACAGCCTGGAACAGCACGGTTATCAGGTGAGCCGCGAGATAGAGCAGGCCTTCGGCGCCTACGTCAACGGCCTCACCCCGCAGGATGGCCGCATCTACGACCTGCGTGAAGGCCACCTGCTCTATGTAGTGCCCCAGCGCCATGTGGAAGACCTGCACCGACTGGCCCGCGAACTGCTCGCGGCACTGGCCGAATTCCCCTGCCAGCACCCGCTCGATCGCCACATCAGCCTCGGCATCGTCAGCCACCCCTTCCTGCCCAAGGCGGCCACCGCTCTCGATCATCACGGCCTATTCGACCTCTGTTATCTGGCACTGGCAGGAGCCATTCAGCTCAGTGAAAAACACCAGCAAAGCGTCTGGCTGGAGCTGGCCGCCATCGATTGCCAGCAGGCCGCATTTTTTAATGGGGATGTGTGGCAATGCTGCTTGATGGCAATTGACAAGGGACTGGTAAAAGTAAATTCTTCTCATGAAAAGCAATGGGTTAATTGGCTTCGACTTTCACGGACGAAAGCGCCGGTTGATCAATGACAAATAGATAATCAACTGGGTCTGGAACTGGGTTCGACCGCTGTTGCTATCCAACACAACAACGATAATGACAACAGGGCGACCTGAATAATGAATGATATCGCTGCCGTAGCCGGACAATTGGCCAGACTCAGGGAATCCCTTCAGCAAAAGCAGCTGGAGCTGGACGGTGTCGTCTCTTTCTCCGACACCGAACGCGCCCGCAGCATCCAGTTCATCGCCAAGCTGATGCAGGCCTGTCGCGGCCACGATCGCGAACTGGACAACAAGCTCGCCAAGCTCAAGCAGAAACTCGATGGCAACCCGCCGCTCTCCTCCCTCGATGCCGACCTCGCCGTCATCGAGAAGCTGCTGCAGCAGCACGGCAATGCACTGGAAGAGTCCATCTCCCTGACCAAGTCCGCCATCGAGCTCGGCAGCAAACAGCTCAAGGCTCTCAAGGGCTTTCCGGAGGAGACCCGCAAATCCCTCAAGGAGTTTCTGGCAAGCCCGGATGGCTATGGCATCGGCGATCACCAGAAGAAGGTGATCCGCTTGCTGGAGTTCTACCAGCAGGCCATCAAGATCCAGCTGTTGCCCACCCAACCCCTGCTGGCGCAGAGCACGCCCGCCGGCAATCAGACCGAAACGGTCGCCGACCTTGCCGCGCCGGAGCCGGGCGCCCCCTTTGACGTCAAGGTGCACGCCCACATCGCCGACGAGCTGCAGCGGCTCATCACCGAACTCGACTTTGCCGGCGCCGTCGGCGAGAGCCTGGCGGACATTCGCCGCCAGCTGCTCAATGGCATCACCCCTCCCCTGCTGGCGGAGATCTGCCTGCAGGTGATAGAGCTCATCATCGAGGGCACCCGCGAGGAGCGCAAAGCCTCCCAGGCGTTTCTCAGCACCCTCAACGAGAGCCTCTCGGCGGTCCACTTCAGCTTTACCGAATCCCTCGACGAGGGGCGCGCCCTGCAAAGCGCCACCCTGGATACCCGCAAGGCCATCGACAGGGAGCTCAAGGCCATCGACCATACCCTGGCCAGCCATGACACCATTGATGACCTCAAGGGGGCCATCTCCGGTCACATGGGGGCCATCAACCTGCTGTTACAGGACAGGGAGGCCATGGCCGCCCGCGAGCGCCACCTGCTGACCCGCCTCTCCACCATGGAGGCCAAGCTGCGGCTGATGAAGGAGGAGACCGCCGAATACAAGAAGCGGCTCACCATCCAGAAACACAAGCTGTTCCTCGACAGCCTGACCCAGGTGCACAACCGGGCAGCTCTCGACGAGCGGCTCGAGCTCGAATACAAACGCTGGCTGCGTTACAACACGCCGCTGTGCCTGGCCATCATCGACATCGACCACTTCAAGCACATCAACGACAACTACGGCCACATGGCCGGTGACAAGGCGTTGAAGGTGGTGGCCAAGGCGCTGCAGGGTGCCCTGCGCGACACCGACTTCATCGCCCGCTTCGGCGGCGAGGAGTTCGTGGTGCTGCTGCCGAACATCAACCCGGACAAGTTCCAGAAGCCGCTGGAGACCTTGCGCCAGACCATCAAGAGCATTCCGTTCCGTTTTCGGGATGCCAGGGTCGAGATCACCATCTCCATCGGTGCCACCCTGTTTAGGGAAGGGGATCACACCACGGACGCGTTCGAGCGGGCCGACAAGGCGCTCTACAGCTCCAAGAACTCGGGTCGTGATCAGGTCAATCTGGCCTGATAGGCGACTAAAAAAGCAGCAAACGCACTTTCCCCCTATTCCCCTGCCCCACCGCTTACATCTACTATCAAATTCAAGGGATGCCACAGGGCATCCCGTTTTCTCCCCAGGGAAAAGCACAACGATAACAAGCGAGTGAAAGGGGAACCTATGATTACGCACATCAATCCAGTCGGCAGCATGGACTTGCTGTCCCAGCTCGAGGTGGACCGCCTCAAGCAAACCGCCTCCAGCGATATCTATCAACTGTTTCGCAACTGCTCGCTGGCGGTACTCAACTCCGGCAGCCATACCGACAGCTCCAAAGAGATACTGGAGCGCTTCAAATCCTTCGATATTCATGTGATCCGGCGCGAGCGCGGGGTCAAACTCGAGCTGTTCAACGCCCCCGAGCACGCCTTCGTCGATGGCGAGATCATCCGCGGCATTCAGGAGCACCTGTTCTCCGTCCTGCGCGACATCCTCTATGTGTCGACCCAGCTGGAGTCGAACCGGCTGGTCAACCTGACCAGCTCCACCCACATCTCCAACGTGGTGTTCGCCATCCTGCGCAACGCCAAGGCGATCCTGCCTGGCGCCGATCCCAATCTGGTGGTCTGCTGGGGCGGTCACTCCATCAACGAGATCGAGTACCAGTACACCCGCGCGGTAGGCAGCGAACTGGGCCTGCGTGAGCTCAACATTTGCACCGGCTGTGGTCCGGGTGCCATGGAGGGCCCGATGAAGGGCGCTGCCGTCGGCCACGCCAAGCAGCGGGTGCGCAACGGCCGCTACATCGGCCTCACCGAGCCTTCCATCATCGCCGCCGAGCCGCCCAACCCCATCGTCAACGAGCTGGTGATCCTGCCGGACATCGAGAAACGGCTGGAGGCCTTCGTGCGCCTCGGTCACGGCATCATCATCTTCCCGGGCGGGGTTGGTACCGCCGAAGAGCTGCTCTACCTGCTCGGCATCATGATGCACCCGGCCAACGAACGGCAACCCATGCCGATCATCCTGACCGGCCCGAAGGAGAGCGCCGATTACTTCCGCGCCATCGACGACTTCGTCAAGGCGACCCTGGGCGAACCGGCCACCAGCCTCTACCGGATCATCGTCGGCGATGCCCCGGAAGTGGCCCGGGTCATGAAAGAGGCGATGCCGAAGATCCGCGAATACCGCAAATCGGTCGGCGATGCCTACTCCTTCAACTGGTCGCTCAAGATCGAGCCGGAGTTCCAGCTGCCGTTCGAGCCGGATCACGCCAACATGGCCAGCCTGGATCTGCACCGCAACCAGCCGCCCCAGTTGCTGGCGGCCAACCTGCGCCGTGCCTTCTCCGGCATCGTCGCCGGCAACGTCAAGGAAGGGGGCATCCGAGCCATCGAGAAGAAGGGTCCCTTCAAGCTGCACGGCGACAAGGAGCTGATGCACCTGATGGACAAGCTGCTGGAGAGCTTCGTCAAGCAGCAGCGCATGAAGCTGCCGGGCAGCCAGTATGTGCCCTGCTACGAAATCGTGCGCTGACGGGCAGCACCGCTGAAACGAGGGGCGCATGGCGCCCCTTTTTTGTCGCAGGGAATGCCCGCGGCCATCAATCCCCCATCGAGCCCGCTGGTTTGTTACAATGGGGCGTCCCGACTGCCAAGAGTGCCCCATGTCAAACCCAAGGCCACACCTGCTCATCATCGATGCCCTCAATCTCATTCGCCGTCTGCACGCGGTACAGGCCCAGCAGGCGCTGACCCCGACCCAGGCGTTGATCGCCACCCGTGCCAACCTCATCAACACCTGCCGCAAGCTGCTGGCCGCCAGCGAGCCGACCCACGTCATCGCGGTGTTCGACGGCGAGGTACACAGCTGGCGCAAGGAGGTCTACCCGGCCTACAAGGAGGGGCGAACCCCCATGCCGACCGAGCTGCGTGAGGGCTTGAACGAGCTGCAGGATGCCTTCTGGGAGTGCGGCGTGGACGCCCTGCTCTCCCAGACCGACGAGGCGGATGATCTCATCGCCACCCTGGCCAGCGGCATTGCCCAGCACGGTGCCAGGGCCACCATCATCTCCACCGACAAGGGGTTCTGCCAGCTCATCTGCCCGCAGATCCAGATCCGCGACTACTTCAACAAGCGCTGGCTGGATGCCGCCTTCGTCGAGCAGCAGTACGGGGTGGCGCCGGCGCAGCTAGTGGATTTCTGGGCTCTGACCGGCATCGGCGGCTCCAACATCAAGGGGGTGCCCGGCATCGGCCCCAAGACAGCTACCCAGTTGCTGCAGCAATACGGCGATCTGGCCAGCCTGTTGGCGGCCTGCCAGCAGGAAGACGCCGCCAAGGCGCTGCTCAAGCTGCGCCAGCACCAGGACGAGGCCCTGCTGGCCCAACGGCTGGTGCGGCTGCAGCGGGACATTCCGCTCGGCTTCAACCTGCGGGAGATCCGCTACCCACCGGCTCCCGAATCCTGAGCAAGCGAAACCGCCAAGCATGACCGGACTCACTCTCGCTGTTGACAAAAACAGATAGAATGTAAAGAAACATGGAGGGTTAGGTGTAGAAATGGTATAAAACCGCCGAATCCTCCCCCTCTGTTCCCTAGAAGTGGATACGTCTCATGTCAAAAAGAAAAATTACCGTCATCCCGGGCGACGGCATCGGCCCCAGCATCATCGAATCCGCCATCCAGATCCTGACCCACGCCGGTTGTGACTTCGAATACGAATACGCGGACGCCGGCCTGGTGGCACTGGAGAAGCACGGCGAGCTGCTGCCCCAGGCGACGCTGGATCTCATCGAGAAGAACAAGGTCAGCCTGAAGGGCCCGCTCACCACCCCGGTCGGCGGTGGCTTCACCTCCATCAACGTCTCCCTGCGCAAGAAATTCAACCTATACGCCAACGTCCGCCCGGTGCTCTCCTTCAAGGGGACCCGCAGCCGTTACGACAACATCGACATCATCACGGTGCGCGAGAACACCGAAGGCATGTATTCGGGCGCCGGTCAGAAGCGCAGCGATGACAACAAGAGCGCCGAGGCGATGAGCATCATCACCCGCGAAGGGGCAGAACGCATCGTCAAGTTCGCCTTCGAGCTGGCGCGCCAGGAAGGGCGCAAGAAAGTCACCATCATCCACAAGGCCAACATCCTCAAGTCCACCTCCGGCCTGTTCCTGGAAGTGGCCCGTGAAGTGGCCAGCCGCTACCCGGACATCCAGAGCGAAGAGATGATCGTCGATGCTGCCTGCATGAACCTGGTGATGTACCCGGAGCGCTTCGACGTCATGGTCACCACCAACCTGTTCGGCGACATCCTGTCGGATCTGTGCGCCGGTCTGGTGGGGGGCTTAGGGATGGCACCGGGTGCTAACATCGGCGACGGCGCCGCCATCTTCGAAGCGGTGCACGGCTCGGCGCCGGATATCGCCGGCAAGAACATCGCCAACCCCACTTCGGTGATCCTCGCCTCCATCCAGATGCTGGAGTATCTGAGCATGCAGGACAAGGCCGAACGGATCCGTGAGGCGGTGCGCGCCACCATCGAATCAGGCGACCGGGTGACCCGGGATCTGGGGGGTACCGCTTCCACCAGCGAGTTCACCCAATCCATCATCGACCGTTTGTAATCACACCCAAGATATTGATTTTAAAAGGGAGCTTGTGCTCCCTTTGTTTTATCTCGCGCTGCTCTCCCCCCTTTGTCGATTGGCTACTATGTTCAATAGATAAGGGATAAGGAGATCCATTATGCGCGCTATCGTTACCCTGCTGCTCGTCAGCAGCAACGCCATGGCAGTAGACAGACCGGTCGAGAATGCCTGGCCGCAATTGCCCCCCTCTTCTCAGCAGGCCAGCCAGGTCTGGCGCTCCAACGTGGATACCAACGACCTGCTCAAGGCACCCAAACCGCTCTCCTTCGGGATGGATGTCGTGACCGACAGCGATGGCAACAGTCAGGTTACCCCCTACCAAAAACTGAACCTGACCGCCGAGAAGAGCGTGAGCCTCTCCTTCGAGCAGCACAAACCCAGGATCAAGTTCAAGACCGCCGGCATGAACACCTCCATCAAGCTGCGCGGCAACGGCGTGAAGCTGGAGTTCAGTCCGACCGATCGCACCATACCGCTCGACATCGAACTCAAGCTCACCGACGGCGAATCCTCGCTGCGCTTCGATTACCGTTTCTGAGGACGCAGAAATGACAAGGCCGACACCCCGTGGGTTGTCGGCCTTGTGGTCAGTGGCTCGTCGCCAGCAATTACTCCTTGGCGGAGAGCTTGGATACCCAGTACTTGTTGTAGACGTGCACCGTGATCTCTTCGCGATCGTGATAGAGCTGTTTGGCCTGGATCACGAAGGCGTTGTCGATCTCCTTGAGCAGCTCACGCAGCACCTCGATGTTGTGCACTGCCTCGGCGTAGCGCTTCTTCATCGGCAGCTTGAGGTTGAACATCGCCTCCTGGCAATCGCTCTCCCGGAACCAGTCGGCGATCATGTGGGTAACCCGTGCCGGCTTGTCCACCATGTCGCACACCAGCCAATAGGTATTCTTCTTGCTCGGCCGCCACACGAAACCATCGTCGCGGATGTGCTTCACCTGACCGGTATCCATCAGGGACTGGGCCATCATGCCGTTGTCCACCGCCGTCACCATCATGCCGCGACGTACCAGCTGATAGGTCCAACCACCCGGACAGGCGCCCAGATCGACGGCCTTCATGCCGGAGGTGAGGCGCAGATCCCACTCTTCCCGTGGCACGAACACATAGAAAGCCTCTTCCAGCTTGAGGCTGGAGCGGCTCGGGGCATCGGCCGGGCAGCGCAGACGCGGGATGCCCATGTGGAATTCGGAGTTGTTGAAGGAGTAGGAGTACCCCAGCAACACGTGATCATTGGCCAGGAAGAAGGCGTGGAACACCGGCCGGTGCGGGGTCTCCTTCTTGGTCAGCAACTCGTTGCCGCGCAGTGCCTGACGCAGCGGTACGGTGAACTTGCGGCAGAAGGCCGACAGCTCTTTTGCCTCGTTGGTATCGGCGGTTTCCACCCGCAGATCGCCGCAGATGGCGTAACCCTGGGTCGCCTCCAGGATGGGGGTGATGCGATCCGACAGGTCCAGATCCTTCAGCTCATGGGTCACCACCAGCATCTGGCGAATGAAGATGAGCTCTCTGAACGGCAGCTTGCGCGCCAGCAGATCGGCCTGCTCCTCGTCATACAGCTCGAATATCACGTAACCGCTGTCGTCCTTGACCCGGGCGAAACCGTAGCACTGCATGTTACTGGCACGCTCGGTGATCTCTGCCGCCGCCTCTTTCTCAAAACCGGGGCGGCAATAAAGCAGCAGATTATTCATTTTTTCCTCCAAGACGACAGCCAGCCCATATCAGAGCCGCCCATCCCAACATAAAACAGAGGCCACCGGCCGGGGTAATCAGCCCTAGCCCCTTGCTGCCGAGCAGCACCATGGCATAAATACTGCCGGAGAATCCCAGGATCCCCAGCACGAAGGCGGTGCCGGCAAAGGTGATGACCTTGCTGCGCACACCGCACCACCCCAGCACCAGCAGGGCCAGGGCGTGGAAAAACTGATATTGCACGGCGGTATTGAACGCCGCCAGACGTGAAGGCTCGATCCCGCTGGCCGCCAGACCATGGGCGCCATAGGCTCCCAGCAGGGTTGCCGTCAGGCCGAAAAAGCCCGCCAGCACCAGCCAATGTCGATGAAATTGCATCCCTTGCCTCCTCGTCGTTTCGCTTCCCATCCTCAGGTTCGCATCGGGATGGTCGCGATGAAGTTCTTGATCTGCCCGGCCGCCTGCCGCAGGTTCTCCTGCTCGCTCACCCCGCTGCTCTTGCGCGGTTTGAAGCCATGATCACCATCGGTCAGCCAATGGACCGATACGGTGGGTGAGAAGGGAAAATCAGCCAGTTCGGCACAGGTGCCGAAAGTATCGCGCTCCCCCTGCAACAGCAGGGTCGGCGTCTTGATCTGCTTGAGCACGTCACCCCGCCAGCGGTCGGGGTTGGCCGGGGGTGGAAAGGATACCCGAGAATGAGCAATCCTGCAGCATTCATCTCGTCCTCGCCATCCTGATAGAGCTCAGCCGCCATCCGCCCACCCATCGACTTGCCGGCCAGAAACAGCCGAGGATGAGCAAACTCCTTCGCCATCTGGCGCCAGTGCGCCAGCAGCACGGGTTGCCTGTCCGGCGGTCTGCGTTTGCCATCCAGCGCGCGCTTGCTCATGTAGGGGAAGTTGAAGCGCACCACCTCGATGTCCGGCCCGGCCAGCAGACGCGACAGCTCGGCCAGAAAGGCGTGATCCATGCCCGCGCCGGCGCCATGGGCCAGCAGAATGCGAACGGGGGCATCGACAGCCCCCTCCCGGATCACCTCAGGCATCGGCCAATCGTGCCCGGCGACGGGCCTCCTCCTGCTCCACCAGCTCCAGCATCCAGTCGCGGAAGGCCACTATCTTGCCCTGATCGGACTGCTGCTCCTGACACACCAGATAGAAGGCGTTCTTGCTCACCAACACCTGCTCGAACGGGCAGATGAGGCGGCCGGCCTCTATTTCTGGTTGGGCCAGCACGCTGTGGCCAAGGGCCACCCCCTGGCCGTGAATGGCCGCCTGGATCACCATGGTGGAGTGGCTGAAGATGGGCCCCTGATTGACATTAGGCGCATCGATGTCGAGCTGGCGAAACCAGGCCTTCCAGTCGCGGCGCGAGGTATCGTGCAGCAGGGTATGGCGAGTCAAGTCATCCGGGGTGCGCAGCGGCTTGGGACCGGTCAGCAGCAGCGGTGAACAGACCGGGATCAGATACTCGGTGTGCAGCTTGTCGGCACGCAGCCCAGGCCAGTTGCCGCGACCGTAATAGATTGCCACGTCCACATCGTCGGTGAGCGAGCCCTCGTCCATGTCCACCGCCTTGATCCGTACATCGATGTCGGGGTGGCGCTCGCTGAACTTGACCAGCCGTGGCACCAGCCACTGGATGGCGAAGCTCGGCTGCAAAGAGACGGTGAGCGCCCCCTTGGCGCTGCGCGCCAGCAGCTTGTCGGTCGCCTCCGAGATGGAGGTGAAGATGTCCTTGATGTCGAGGAAGTAACCCTGCCCCTCCTCGGTCAACAGCAGGGAGCGGTTCTTGCGGCGAAACAACTTGATGCCTAGGTACTCTTCCAGCGCCTTTATCTGGTGACTGATGGCAGCCTGGGTCACGAAAAGCTCTTCCGCAGCCCGGGTGAAGCTTAAATGACGAGCCGCGGCTTCAAATGCTTTCAGTGCATTGAGCGGGGGTAAACGACGAGACATGATACCAGCCGACGATGAGTTTTTCTAATGGGCCGCATTATAATTTGTCGGTTGCGGGTCGACCAGTGAATAAACATAATTCGCCTCGCAATCCGTTGTCATATGGCTCACTTTTTCTCTTCCATGTTGGTTTACATGTGATTTTTGTGAGTCACTGGACTGCGATTGTGGTGTTGTGTTTCTTCCTCTGCGGGAAGAGGGGCTTAAATCGGACCGATTTAACCCAGTCTGTCATCTGAATGTGTTTGGCGCCTCCAGTCGGATGGCGCCTTTTTTCTTATCCCTATACCTTGAACTGCCCCACCAGCTGCTGCTGCTTGTCGGCCAGCGCCGACAACTCGCGACCGTTTTCGGCGGAGCTGGCCGCCTCGGCGCGGATGGTGTGGCTCACATCGCGAATGTTGCTGACGTTGCGATTGATCTCGTCCGCCACCCCGCTCTGTTCCTGCGCCGCCCTGGCAATCTGCTCGTTCATCTGATGGATGGTCGCCACCGCGTGGATGATCTGCTCCAGCACGCTCACCGACAAATCCACCTTGGTGAGCGTCAGATCCGCCTGGCTGTGGCCGGTCATGATCGCCTTCACCACGGCCTCGGTGCCAGACTGCAGCTGGCCGATGAGGGTCTGGATCTCGACGATGGCGTTCTGGGTGCGACCCGCCAGATTGCGTACCTCGTCTGCCACCACCGCAAAACCACGGCCCTGCTCACCGGCCCGCGCCGCCTCGATGGCGGCGTTGAGCGCCAGCAGGTTGGTCTGCTCGGCGATCCCCTGGATCACCACCAGGATGTCATTGATGTTCTCACTGTTGTCTGACAGGTGCTCCACCACCGGCTTGGCATCGCTGATCACCGCCATCAGCTTGCGCATCGCCTCCTGGGTATCCGCCACCACGTACTTGCCCTCCTGCGCCGCCGTATCGGCCTGATTGGCCGCGGCCACCGCCGAGTTGGCATTGCCCGCCACCTGCAGGGCGGTAGCGCTCAGCTCCTCGAACGCGGTCGCCACCAGATCCACCTCCTGATACTGGGCCTGCATGCCGGCACTGGTGCGCTCGGCAACGCTGGCGGCTTGTTCGGCGCTGGCCCGGGTGCCAGCGACGGTATCGATGACCTGGCTGATGGTGCTCTGCAGTTTGTTCAAGAAGCTGTTGAACCACTTGGCCAGCTCGCCAATCTCGTCGTCACGACGCAGCTCGATGCGCTGGGTGAGATCCCCCTCGCCGCTGGCAATGTCCTTGAGGCGGGCCACCACGGCGCGGATGGGGGCCACTATCTGGTGGGCCATCAGCCAGATGCAGATCAGGGCGACCGCCGAGATGAGGCCGCCGATGAGCAGCTGGGTCATCACGCTGCGACTGGCCTGACCGGAGAGATCGTCCTGCAGCTGGAGGGCCGACGCCAGTACCACGCTGCGCGGCAGTTCGATGTAGATGCCCCATTTCTGCTCGGTGCCCCGCATCTTGACCGGCACGAAGGTCTGCAGCAGGGTACCATCAGGGCTCCAGCGGCTGCTGATCTGCCCCTGACCCAGCCAGCCCTGCAGCTCTCCTGCCAGGGTCTGATACTGCTGGCCGAGCGGGCTGCCCAGAGTGACATCAAAGCCGTCCACACCGGCGACACGGCCTTGGCTGCTGACCAGCAGCACCTTGCCCTGCCCCTCATAGAGCTCCTGATCCATCTCTTTGACCAGGCTTTGCAGCGCGGTCAGCGAGATATCGACGCCGACCATGCCGAGCAGCTTCTCTTGCTCCAGCAGGGGCACGGTCACCGAGGTCATCAATACCTTCTGTGAGCCCACATCATCGAGGTAAGGTTCCAGCAGACAGAGCGCCTTGCTGCGGATGCTGCAGCGATACCACTCGTTCTCCACCCCGCCGGCCGCCGTCGGGCTCTCATCCGCCAGCACGGATTCGTTTTGTACCTCGGGCTCGATCTTGCCGTCGACCCGCGCCCAATAGGTGGAGAAGCGGCCCTGATCGTTGGAGCCCAACGCACTGGAGCCATGATAATTGCTGTCTTCACCGTCGAGCTGATCCGGCTCGAACACCGCATAGACGCCGAGCAGGTTGTCAGAGGATGCAGCCGCATCGTGCAGCTGCTGATTGACGGCGGTACGCAGCGTTTCGGAGGAGCCGAAGTTGTCGGCCGCATTCTTGCGCTGGAACAGTATCCCCTGACCCAGCAGGGTAGCCCGGAAGTAGGCCTCGTCCAGATAGCTGGTGACCTTGGCCGCCTGCTCCGAACCCATCGCCTTCATCCAGTTTTCGGCCGCACTCTGGGCTTCCGCCGTGGTGGAAGTCAGCACCTGGTCCTGCATGTTGGCAGCACTGAAGAGGGAGGAGGCCACCAAGGCTCCGGCACTGGCCAACAAACAACAACCGGCAATCAGGGTGATCCGCCCCTGAACAGAAAGAGAACTCATGCCACCATTTCCTAGCTTTTTACAGATATGATCAGTGTATCGGTTTTAGAAACAAAAACTTAACCTTATCACGCTAAATCCAGGGCAAGTTGGTTCACTTCGCCGGCTGCAGGCAGGCCAACCACCAATCCCAATAGCCGAATGGGTTTGCCCTGTGCCCGCAGCAAGCCTTCGTGCAGCAGATCGTGAAACCGCTCCGGCTGGTAACTACCGCGCCGGTAGACGGTGGTCTGCTGGAAATCGGCGAACTTGAGCTTGATCCCCTGCCCCATCAGCAGCTCCTTGCTGTGGCTGACCGAGAAACGCTGCTCCAGCTCGGGGATGAGCTGGCGCAGCACCTGCCAGCAGGCAGCCTCATCCAGCACGTCGCTGGCCAGGGTGGTCTCCACCCCGATGGTCTTGCGCACCCGCTGGGCCTGTACCGGCTGCTCGTCATGGCCCCAGATCCGTCCGGCCAGCATCTCTCCGAGTTTGCCGAAACGGGCGATCAGCTCCTCGTTGCCGAGCTGGCGGGCATCTTCGCAAGAGTAAAGGCCGAGCGACTCCAGCCGATCCGCAGTCTTGCGACCGATGCCGGGCAACTTGCCAAGGGGGAGCTGACGCACGAACTCATCCACCTCCTGCGGGCGGATCACGAACAGGCCATCCGGCTTACGCTGCTCCGACGCGAGCTTGGCCAGAAACTTGTTCGGCGCCACCCCGGCCGAGGCGGTCAGCCCCAGCTCGGTGTTGATCGCGGCGCGGATCTCCGCCGCCATCAGGGTGGCACTGCCGTCACAGCAGGGGCTCATCGTCACGTCGAGATAGGCCTCATCGAGGGAGAGCGGCTCCACCTGCTCGGTGTAGCGCAGGAAGATGGCCCGCAGCTGGCGGGAAACCTCCTTGTAGACCGCCATCCGGCCGGGGATGAGCACCAGCGGCGGGCAGAGCTTGCGTGCCAGGGCGCTCGGCATGGCGGAGCGCACCCCGAAGCGGCGCGCCACATAGTTACAGGTCGAGATGACGCCGCGCCTGTCCGCCGAGCCGCCGATGGCCAGCGGCACCTCGCGCAGCGCCGGGTTGTCCCGCATCTCTACCGCGGCATAGAAGCAGTCCATGTCGATGTGAATGATCTTGCGCATACCACTGTACGAATAAACAGGTAACCTGCCTATGCTAACCCAGTGCTGCCAATTCTGCCATCGGCATGAAATGAGGGTCAGATATAGACTCTTAAGGCACCGTTGGTTAGCGCATCACGCAAGGAGGGTGAGCTGAAGATAGCTTGGCTGGGATTGGGGCTCTGCCTGCTGGCACAGCCGGGCAGCAGCAAGGACGACCCGACCGCCGAATGCAGCTGGCTTTATGACCGCATCGCGGCGCTGGAGCAGGCCATCAAACAGGGTGACGAGCTGGGCACCCGGGAGGAGCTGGCACGCTGGCGGGCCGAGTTCAAGAAGAAAGCCTGCCAACAATACGACTACTGAGTCTTTTGCAAAAAAAACGGGCTGACCATCAGGTCAGCCCGTCGGTTATCCGGCACGGGGTCGAGTACGACTCGGCGCCCTGTCCGCTCAGATGATCCGGTTTTCGGCCAGCATCTTGCGACGGGCCTCTTCCTTGGCCATCTTCTTCTTGCGGTTGTCACAGGGTTCCGGGCAATCACACTCTTTTTCGATACCTATGCTGCCAAGCCCGCCACAGGAGCCGGAGATGGTCTTCTTCTGGAAGATGTAACCGATGGCCATGGCCACCACTACCGCCAGAAATACCCCGAAGGTGATCAAAAAAATCTGCATGTTACCGCCCCTTATTTTCTAACCAGATACTGTTTGAAGGCATCGGAGTAGGACTCCTCGAAACCATCATCCGTCTTGGTGATCACGAAGATAGCCAATCCCCGCTCCTTGGCATAGGCCAGGCTCTTCTCGGGCCCGAGCACCATGAACACGGTCGCCAACCCGTCTGCGGTCATGCAGGAGGGGTGAATGACGGTCACCGACACCATCCGATGCTGGATCGGCTTGCCGGTCATGGGATCGATGGTGTGGGAGAAGCGCTTGCCGTCCAGCTCGTAATAGTTGCGGTACTCGCCCGAGGTAGCCACCCCGTTGTCACCGGCCACGATCACTTCCTGCACCGAACCGGCGTTGGCGGTGGGCTTCTCGATGGCGACACGCCAGGGGTGCCCCTTGCCGTTGACGCCGTTGATCCGCAGCTCACCACCGATCTCCACCAGATAGTTGCGCGAGCCCATGGACTCCAGATACTCGGCCACCTTGTCGACCCCAAAGCCCTTGGCGATGGCGGAGAGATCCACGTAGAGATCCGGGATGTCCTTTTGTAAGGTATCGGCATCGGCCGAGGTGATCACGTGCAGGTTGCCGAGTCCGGTCTTCTGGCGAGTCTGGGTGATCAGCTCGTCGGACGGCGTCTTGGTCGGGCGCGCATCGGGCCCGAAGCCCCACAGATTGACCAAGGGGCCGACGGTGACATCCAACGCCCCGCGGCTCTCACGGCCAATGTGAATGGCCTCGGTCACCACCCGCGCGGTATCGCGGGAGACCACCACCGGCGTCGAGCCGCGATGCTGGTTGAAGCGCGACAGCTCGGAATCCGGGCGGTAGGTCGACATCTGATCGTTGACCCGCTCCAGCAACACATCGACTTCGGCCTGGAACTTGGCGGGATCCGTGATGACGCTGTCCGCCACCTTGATGGAGTAATAGGTACCCATGGTGCTGCCGGTGATGTGGATCTCCGGCTTCGATTGGACCGTTTGTTCCTGACCGCACCCAGTCAAGAAAAAGGCTAGCCCGAAGGCTAGCCAGGTCTTTACAACACTGTGCATTGATTAACCACCAAAGTCATCCAGCAGGATGTTTTCGTCTTCAACACCGAGGTTTTTCAGCATGTTGATGACGGCAGCGTTCATGACGGGAGGTCCGCACATGTAGAACTCGCAATCTTCCGGCGCCTCGTGGTTCTTGAGATAGTTCTCGAACAGCACGTTGTGGATGAAGCCGGTGTAGCCGTCCCAGTTGTCTTCCGGTTGCGGATCAGACAGGGCGACGTGCCACTGGAAGTTGTCGTTCTCGGCCTGCAGCATGTCGAAGTCTTCGACATAGAACATCTCGCGCTTGGAACGGGCACCGTACCAGAAGCTCATCTTGCGCTTGGTCTTCAGACGGCGCAGCTGGTCGAAGATATGGGAACGCATCGGCGCCATACCGGCACCACCACCGATGAACACCATCTCGGCATCGGTGTCCTTGGCGAAGAACTCGCCGAACGGACCGGAGATGGTCACCTTGTCGCCAGCCTTCAGGCTGAAGATGTAGGAGGACATCTGGCCGGGAGGTGCTGTCCAGTTGCTCGGCGGTGGCGTTGCGATCCGCACGTTCAGCATGATGATGCCGAACTCTTCCGGATAGTTCGCCATGGAGTAGGCACGGATGATCGGCTCGTTGACCTTGGACTCCAGCTCGAAGATCTTGAAGCGATCCCAGTCACCACGATACTCCTCGGGAATATCGAAGTTCTTGTACTGCACGTGGTGAGCCGGCGCTTCGATCTGGATATAACCACCGGCGCGAAACGGTACGCTCTCGCCATCCGGGATCTGCAGCTTGAGCTCCTTGATGAAGGTGGCCTTGTTGTCATTGGAGATGACGGTACAGTCCCACTTCTTCACCCCGAAGATCTCTTCCGGCAGTTCGATGTCCATGTCGGAACGAACGGTGACCTGACAGGCCAGACGCTCGCCGTGACGGGCTTCGCCCTTGCTGATGTGATCCAGCTCGGTCGGCAGGATATCGCCGCCGCCGGATTTCACCCGTACCTTGCACTGACCACAGGAGCCGCCGCCGCCGCAGGCGGAGGAGACGAAGATACCGCTGCCGGCCAGCACGCCGAGCAGCTTGCCACCCGCCGGGCTGGTCACAGCCTTGGCCGGGTCGCCGTTGATGCTGATTGTCACGTCACCGGCGGTCACCAGCTTGGACTTGGCGAACAGAATGACTGCCACCAAGGCCAGCAGGATCACGGTGAACATGACCACACCCAGAATAATTTCCATCTATATTTCCTTTCCGATTACAGGGAAATACCAGAGAAGGACATGAAGCCCAGCGCCATCAGACCCGCAGTGATGAAGGTGATGCCGAGGCCGCGCAGGCCTTCCGGAACATCGGAATACTTCATCTTCTCGCGGATCCCCGCCATCGCGACGATGGCAAGCATCCAGCCGGCACCCGAACCCACGCCATAGACCACGGACTCAACGAAGTTGTAGTCACGCTGCACCATGAAGGAGACGCCACCGAAGATGGCGCAGTTCACGGTGATGAGCGGCAGGAAGATACCGAGCGCGTTGTAGAGAGCCGGGAAGTACTTGTCCAGCGCCATCTCCAGGATCTGCACCAGTGCCGCGATCACCCCGATGAAGGTGATGAAGCTCAGGAAGCTGAGATCCAGGCCGGAAACCAGGGCGCCATCCTTGAGGACGTAGTTGTAGATCAGGTTGTTGGCCGGGACGGCCACGGTCTGAACCACGATAACGGCGATCCCCAGGCCCATGGCGGTCTTGACCTTCTTGGACACCGCCAGGAAGGTACACATCCCCAGGAAGAAGGAGAGAGCCAGGTTCTCGATGAAGATCGAGCGAATCAACAGACTGATATAGTGTTCCATACCTTAATCCTTCGCCTCCACCTGCTTGGGATCCTTGGTGCGTACGCCCCAGATGATCAGACCAATGATGAAGAACGCACTCGGCGGCAGCAGCAGCAGGCCGTTGGGCACATACCAGCCGCCATTGTTCACCAGCGGCAGCAGTTCGATGCCAAACCAGGTACCGGAGCCCAGGATCTCGCGCACGGTGGCCACGGTCAGCAGCACGGCACCATAACCCAGACCGTTGCCGATACCGTCCAGGAAGGAGGGCAGCGGGGCACTCTTCATGGCATAGGCTTCGGCACGACCCATCACGATACAGTTGGTGATGATGAGGCCGACGAACACCGACAGCTGCTTGGAGATGTCGTAGGCATACGCCTTGAGCACCTGGTCAACCACGATAACCAGCGAGGCAATCACCGCCATCTGGGCGATGATCCGCACGCTGTTCGGGATCTGGTTGCGGATCAGGGAGATGAACAGGTTGGAGAAGGCGGTGACCGCGGTAACGGCCAGCGTCATCACGAACGCCGTCTTCATCTGGCTGGTAACGGCCAGCGCGGAACAGACCCCCAGCACCTGCAGTGCGATGGGGTTGTTGCCGAGCACAGGCGTCAACAGCAACTTTTTCATTTCGCTCTTGTCAGCCATTGTTGATTTCTCCTGCACGAACCTTGGCCAGGAAAGGACCGAAGCCCTTGGGACCCATCCAGAAGTCGAAGGTATGCTGTACGCCGTTACCGGTCAGGGTCGCGCCGGACAGGCCGTCGATCTCATGCTCGGAACCAGCCGGAGCATGACCCTTGATCACCCGCAGTGCCGGCATGCCATCCTGATCGAACAGCTTCTTGCCGACGAACAGCTCGCGCCAGGCCGGGTTTTCAATCTCGCCGCCCAGACCCGGGGTTTCACCGTGGTCGTAGTAGGTGATGCCCTTGATGGTCTGGCCATCGGCCGCGACCGCCACGAAGGCGTACATGGTGGACCACAGACCCTGGCCGTAGATCGGCAGGATGATGTTGTCGACCTTGCCCTCGGCATCTTTCGCGAAGAACACCGGGATCAGTTTGGAGATTTGACGCAGGCCGGCCTTGTCGTCGGCCGGGGCCAGACGAATGCTCTTGGCCGGGTCTTTTGCCGCCAGCTTGGTATCGAAGTTGTCGGCATCGCCGTCAACGAACTCACCGGTAGTCAAATCAACCAGACGCGCTTCAATCTTGTCACCGTACAGCTGGGCCAGATCGCGCTTGGCCACGCTGCTGATGTCGACACCGGCGACGGACAGAATGTTGCTTTGCTTGTCCAGCGCCCGGTTTTCCAGCTGGGCAGGACGCAGTCCCACGGCGGCCACGGAGACCACGATGGAGCAGACCAGGCACAGACCGGTCACTATGGTGAGGGTGCCGACAGTAGAGTCTTTATTAAACGCCACGAGCGATCCTCCGCTTGATGTTCGCCTGCGCCACGAAATGGTCAAACAAGGGGGCAAACAGGTTGGCAAACAGAATGGCCAGCATCATGCCTTCCGGGAAGGCGGGGTTCACCACCCGGATCAGCACCACCATCACCCCGATCAGGGCGCCATACCACCACTTGCCCTTGTTGGTGAAGGCAGCGGAGACCGGATCGGTCGCCATGAAGGCCATACCAAAGGCGAAGCCGCCCAGCACCAGATGCCAGTGCCACGGCATGTTGAACATGGGGTTGGTATCGGAACCGATGACGTTGAACAGCAGAGAGGTCGCTACCATGCCGATCATCACACCGGCGATGATGCGCCAGGAGGCGATCCGCATGTAGACGATCATGGCTGCACCGATGAGGATCATCAGAGTGGAGACTTCACCGATGGAACCGGGCAGGTTGCCAAGGAAGGCGTCCATCCAGCTGATGGTCTGGCCGGTAGCACCGTTGATCAGCGCCATCTGGCCGCCCTGGGCCCACTGGCTCAGTGCGGTAGCACCCGAGTAGCCATCGACGGCAACCCAGACTGCATCACCGGAGATCTGGCCCGGATAGGCGAAGAACAGGAATGCACGACCCGCCAGCGCCGGGTTCAGGAAGTTCTTGCCGGTACCACCGAACACTTCCTTGGCCAGCACCACACCGAAGGTGATACCCAGGGCAGCTTGCCACAGGGGCAGCTCGGGCGGCACGATCAGCGCGAACAGGATGGAGGTCACGAAGAAGCCTTCGTTGATCTCGTGCTTGCGCACCATGGCAAACAGCACTTCCCAGAAACCACCGACCAGGAACACGGTCAGGTAGATGGGCAGGAAGTGGGCAGCACCGATCAGCATCTTGCTGCCGATGCCGGCGACGGCCGGATCCAGCGAAGCACCCAGCAGGGTGGCGATGGTGTATTGCCAGGTGTCGGCACCGGCAGCCGTGCCCAGATGGGCGATGGCGGCGATGGATTGGTTGCCGACGTTGTACATGCCCCAGAACATGGCCGGGAACACGGCCAGCCACACCATGATCATCATGCGCTTCAGATCGATTGCATCACGGACGTGGGCAGCATTTCGGGTCACGGAACCCGGGGTATAAAACAGGGTGTACGCCGCTTCGAACAGGGCATAGTACTTGGCGTACTTGCCACCCGGCTCGAAGTGATGTTCCATATTTTCAAGAAGTTGCTTGAAACTCATCGCTTAACCTTCCAGTTCGATCTTGGTCAGGCACTCACGCAAGACTGGGCCGTACTCGGTCTTGCCGGGGCAGACGAAGGTACAGAGCGCCAGATCTTCCTCATCCAGTTCCAGACAGCCGAGTGCTTGCGCATTGTCGGTGTCGCCGGAGACCAGATCCCGCAGCAGCAGGGTCGGCAGGATGTCGAGCGGCATCACCCGCTCATAGTTGCCGATAGGCACCATGGAGCGGTCACTACCGTTGGTGGTGGTAGTGAAGTTGATGAGTTTGCCCTTCATCAGGTGAGAGAGGGTGGTACGGGTGATGGAGAACTTGCTGGCGCTGGGATTGACCCAACCCAGGAACTCTTTCTCGCGACCTTCACCCAGTACGCTGACCTGATTGTGGTAGCGACCCAGGTAGTCATGTACCCCTTCGGCCTTGGCACCGCTCAGCAGGGAACCGGAGATGATGCGATTCTCGTCCGCACGCAGCTCGTTGTTGGTCAGCTGGCTGATGCAGGCGCCCATGCGGGTGCGCAGCAGACGCGGCTTGACCACGTTCGGGCCGGCCAGCGCGATCACCTTGTCGGTAAAAATCTGACCGGTGGTGAACAGCTTGCCGTAGGCGATCACATCCTGATAGTTGATGTGCCACTGCACCTTCTTGGCACCGACCGGGTCCAGGAAGTGGATGTGGGTACCGGGCAGACCGGCAGGGTGCGGGCCGACGAACACCTCTTCCTTGACTTGCGCCAGGGAAGCGTGCGGCAGGCTCGCCTCGCCCTTGCAGACGTAGACGGTGCCATCGGTCAGACGAGTCAGCACGGCCAGACCGTCGAGGAAGGCCTGGGCCTGTTCCTTGATGATCAGCTCCGCACTGGCAGCCAGCGGGTTGGTGTCCATGGCGGTGACGAAGATGGCGCGAGGGGTGGAACCCACGGCCGGCACCTTGCTGAACGGGCGGGTACGCAACGCGGTCCATTGGCCGGATGCGACCAGGATCTCCTGCACCTTGCTGCGCTCGAGCTTGGCCAGCTCGGCAGACGCAAAGTGCTCGAAGGTCACCTGCTCGTCGGACCCATCGATATCGATGACAACGGATTGCAGAATGCGCTTGGCACCCCGGTTGATCTCTGAAACCACACCGGTGGCGGGGGCCGTGAATTTAACGCCGGGATTCTTCTTATCTTCGAAGAGCTCCTGACCTTTAATGACGCGATCACCTACTTTGACAAACATAGTAGGACGCATCCCCACGAACTCTTCGCCGAGTGTAGCAACACGGGTGATGGCCGGGCCATCGTAGATTACTTGCTCCGGAGCACCCAGCACGGGGATGTCCAGTCCTCTTTTAATTGTAATCATACTCACTTGCACTACCGTTAAGGGAAGACAGGTTGGTTAGCGCCGAGAAATACATCACGACGAGTTGTTGAATGAGCCCGTTGATGTTGCTGGATGATGTCGAAGAAACAAACAAATCAGCAACATACAGAGTCATTCAAAAGCGCCTGAGTTTACCACTTATGGCGAGTTGCCTGCCATGCAAAATGGGGAAAATCCCCGCTCTATCACAAAATCATCGAAATTTAATCATGCGGTTTTTTTTCACGAAACCTCAGGCACGACTTCGAGTTAGCCATTATTACCTAAAAATAGGTAATGAATTTATGTTCAAAAAAAGATTAGAAATCTTGATGTCACGGCGGGAGGTTGACGTCCCGTTCCACAGCCCGGGACGCCACCGAAAAACGTTTATGAATTGTTAACTGGTCGCAGATTGAGTAATCAATTCGTCAATAGCCTTAGGAGAGGCCGTTTTTGCTGACGCAACTGGGGGTGGTCGGAGCCTGTTCCCGCTGTTGCCACTCCTGCTCGGTATAGGTATGCAGCGCCAATGCATGAATGGCCCCCGCCAACTCTTCGGCCAGCACCCCGTTGACCTGACGATGACGACCCAGCAGCCGCTGTCCTTCGAACGCCTGGCTTACCACCACCACCTTGAAGTGGCTCTCGGAGCCCGGTGCCACCCGGTGCATGTAGCTTTCGTTGATCACTTCCAGATGGCTGGGGGACAAGGCGGCGGCCAGCTTGGCCTCGATCTGTTGTTGCATGGTCACGAGCAAAACTCCCAAAGTGGATGTCCGGCCATTGTAGCCAGGGTTAGCCGTATGACGAAATCACCCAGAACGGGAAAATGGCACGCTTTTCCCGTTCTGCCGCAGCGGCCGGGACTGGTGAAATTCTCCGCCCCCGCTAGAATAGCGCCACTTTGCGCCCCGTCGGCGCCCGTTACATGAATCAGCTGGACACTTCGCCTATGCAAACCCTTCTCGACACGGCCCATTGTCGCCTGACCCTGTATCGCTATCCACGCCAGCTCCAGGATCCGTTGCAGGCCTGGGACGCCGCAGACGAGTACCTGATCAACACCCTGGCCGAAGATCCTCTCGAGCGCGACGGCCCGGTCATCATCATGAATGACGGCTTCGGCGCGCTGGCCGCCTATCTGCACGGCCATGCTCCCGTCAGCGTGACCGACTCTCATATCAGCGAGCGGGCCACCCTGGCCAATCTGGCCGAGAACGGCCTGGATCCCCATGCCATCCACCTGCAGGATGCACTTACCCCCCTGCCCGATGCCCCCGCGCTGGTGGTGATCAAGGTCTCCAAGTATCAGGCACTGCTGGAGCAGCAACTGCTGGCCCTGCGCCAGGTGGCCACCCCCGCTACCCGCGTCATCGCCGCCGGCAAGGCCAAAGACATTCACAGCTCCACTCTGGCGCTGTTTGAAAAATACCTGGGGCCGACCCGCACCTCGCTGGCCTGGAAGAAGGCCCGCCTGATTCACTGCACCCCGGCGGCTACGCCTGCCGAACGGCCTGCGCTGGCCAATCCCTTTCCCACGGTCTGGCAGCTGGAGGGCACCGACATGCTCATCCACAACCACGCCAACGTGTTTTCACGCACCAGCCTAGACATCGGCGCCCGCTTCATGCTGGACAACTTGCCGATCCACAGCGCCCGCAAGGTGATCGATCTGGGTTGCGGCAACGGCGTGCTGGGGCTCTCCCTGCTGGCGCGGGACGCCGAGGTGGAGGTGACCTTCATCGACGAGTCCCACATGGCGGTCGCCTCGGCCCGGCTCAACGTCGAACACAATCTGCCGGCTGCCCTGCCCCGTGCCCACTTCTTGGTCAACAACTGTCTCGACGGCGTGGCGGTCGGCTCGGTCGACCGGATCCTCTGCAACCCGCCGTTCCACCAGTTGCAGGCGATCACCGATCATATCGCCTGGCAGATGTTCAGCGATGCCCATCGGGTGTTGCCCAAGGGCGGCGAACTCTGGATAGTAGGCAACCGTCACCTGGATTATCACAACAAGCTCAAGCGCCTGTTTGCAAACGCACAAGTCGTTGCGTCGAACAGCAAATTCGTTATTTTGAAAGCCATCAAACGCTAAACAGAAAGCTAAAGGAAACCCATGATGAAAAAGTCACTCTTGCTGCTGGCCGCCCTGATGCTGGGTGGTTGTGCGACTCACTGGCCGGAGACCGCCCTGCTCAACCCGCAGGTGATCCCCTCCAATCAGCAGTACTACTCCGGCAACCGCATCACCCTGGAAGGGGTGGACAAGCGTGAAGCCGCCTACGTCTTCTCCATCAAGAAGAAAGAGAAGGCTGCCGTGCTGGTCAACAGCGAACAGCCGCTCAACAACCTGCTGGCCGAAAAGCTGGCAGAAGGGTTGCGCAGCCAGGGGCTGGAAGTGGGCAACAGCGGTACCACCAACCTGACCCTCGCCATCTCCAGCGCTGCGGTCACGGTGGAAGAGAAGACCTTCACCTATGTCACCAAGTCCCGCGTCAGCCTGCAGGTGATCGCCGATTTCCAGGGCAGCAAGCTGACCAAGCAGTTCAACATGTCCTCCAGCAAGGAAGGCCCGGGTGAGCCGAGTATGGCCGAGCTGGAATCCATCCTGAACCAGCAGTTGGGCAGCCTGCTGCAGCAGATCATGGCGGACAACGCCCTGCGCGGTTATCTCAAGGGTCAGCCGAGCTGAGCGAGGAGCGGATAGATGAAAAAACTCTGGTTACTGGCCATGCTGATCGCCCCGCTGGCGTTCGCCGGCCCCAAGGTCAGGATGGAGACCAACCACGGCAATATCGTGGTGGAGCTGGCCTCCAAACAGGCGCCGCAGACGGTGAAGAACTTCCTGCGCTACGTGGCGGATGGCAGCTATGACGGCAGCATCTTCCACCGGGTGATCCAGGACTTCGTGGTGCAGGGGGCGGCTACAACCAGCAGTTCCAGCAACTGCCGACCTTCGATCCCGTGGTCAACGAGTCCAAGGGCGGCCTGCCCAACAAGCGCGGCAGCATCGCCATGGCCCGCACCCAGGCGGTCGACAGTGCCACTCGCCAGTTCTACTTCAACCTGGTCGACAACAACAACCTCAACGCCAATGCCGGCGCCGGTTATACCGTGTTTGGCCAGGTGGTGCAGGGCATGGAGGTGCTGGACAAGCTGGCCCAGGTGCAGACCGGTTACAGCCCGATCCTGCGTGCCAATGACGTTCCCACCAGCCCCATCATCCTGAAGAAAGTGGTGCTGCTGGCAGACAAATAACGCGGAGCGGATCACATTCCACCACCCCGCGCGCTGGGTCGCCGGCGCCCCTTTCTATACTCTGGCCTTGCCCCGCTGTTCGGGACTAGGCCCACATAGAGGAGAAGGAGGTTCCGGTGACCTGCAATGATTACATCGCCCAGCACGCCATCCCGCTGGCCCAGACGGTTCGTCACTTTCTGGCACGAGAGATCCCCTATCAACAGCTGGAAGATCTGAGCTGGCAGCTGTTGTCCCACTGGCAGGATCTGCCCCAGGTTCCCGCCGACAAGGCCCCCGCCTCCGAGCAGGAGGGGGTATTCTGGCACCTGCTGCACAGCCTGCATCAATGGGATGAACAGCAGATCATCGCCGACGTCTGGCTGCGCCTGCAGCTGATGGAGTGCGCCAATTACCTGACCACGGACGGGCCGCTGCCGCGCCACTGCATCGGTCTGCGCCCCTGAATCGCACAACGCCACCCCCGGCTTGCCTTGGCTATCCTTCTCGAACCTGACAAAATGGCGCAATTTTCCCAGAGGAGTCAGGTATTTGAACACTGTCCGTACACCGAGCTGGCGAGACTCGCTCGCCGTCTACCTTGAGACTCGGGTTCTCATCCTGTTTGCCATGGGATTCTCTTCCGGCCTGCCGCTGCTGCTGGTGTTCGGCACCCTGTCGTTCTGGCTGCGCGAAGCGGATGTCAGCCTGACCGACATCGGCTACATGAGCTGGGTGGCGCTGGCCTACGGCTTCAAGTGGCTGTGGTCACCGCTGGTGGATCGGCTGCCGCTCCCACTGCTCTCTCGCTGGTTGGGCCGGCGCCGCAGCTGGATGCTGTTCTCCCAGTTGCTGATCGCCGCCTCGCTGGTGGGCATGGCCTTCTGCGATCCCAAAACCCAGCTCGCCCAGCTCGCCCTGTTCGCCCTGCTGGTAGCGTTTGCCTCCGCCACCCAGGACATCGTCATCGACGCCTATCGCATCGAGTCGGCCCCCGAGCGGCTGCAGGCGGCCATGGCGGCCTCCTACATGACCGGTTACCGGCTGGCGATGATCATGGCCGGCGCCGGCGCATTGGCGCTGGCCGCCTGGCTCGGCAGCAACAGCGGTTATGACTACAACGGCTGGCGACTCACCTATCTGCTGATGGCGGGATTGATGTCCCTCGGCGTCATCACCACCCTCTGTTGTCATGAACCGGTGATCGACCTTGCCAGCCAGAATGAGCAGCAGGCGGCCCACAAGGCCTTGTTGCTCGCCCGTGGCTGGCCCGTTTCGCTGGCCGGGCTAGGCGCCTGGAGCCACGAAGCCATCTGGTGTCCGTTTGCCGACTTCTTCCGCCGCTACGGCGGCTCGGCCCTGCTGATCCTCGGGCTCATCGCCTGTTATCGCATCTCGGACGTGGTGATGGGGGTGATGTCCAACAGCTTCTACGTGGACATGCAGTTCAGCAAGACCGAGGTAGCCACCATCACCAAGGTGTACGGGGTCATCATGACCCTGGTGGGGGCCGCATTGGGCGGTGTGCTGGTGATGCGCTTTGGCACCCTGCGCATTCTGTTCCTCGGCGCCCTGCTCACCGCCAGCACCAACCTGCTGTTCGCCCTGCTCAACGAGGTGGGCCACAACCTGGAGCTGCTGACCCTGATCATCTCGCTGGACAACCTCAGCGCCGGTATTGCCACGGCCGCCTTCGTGACCTATCTGTCGAGCCTGACCAACGTGGCCTTCTCCGCCACCCAGTACGCCCTGTTCAGCTCGGTCATGCTGCTGCTGCCCAAGCTGCTGGCGGGTTTTTCCGGTCGTTTCGTCGAACAGTTCGGCTACAGCAGCTTCTTCATCAGCACCAGCCTGCTCGGTATTCCGGTGCTGATCCTGATCGTGCTGGTTGCCAAACGAGGAAGACACTTGCTATCGGAATCGGATAAATAGCAAGCGTTTGCGTAAAATTGGGGGTGATTAGATTCACACTTCCGAATAAAGTTCCCCGATGCTGGTTTCTCCGATGAATTTATTTGGCTAGAATCCCTTCCGCTCCTTGTGGGCAGGCTACGGAAAACCTCAACTAACGCACAAGAGACCAATAAAATGGCCAAATTTACCAAGACTCTGATCGCTGCCGGTCTGCTGGCTGCCGCCGCTACCCCGGCCTTCGCTGCTGACTACAGCGGTGACATCCACAAGAATGACTACAAGTGGATGCAGTTCAACGTCATGCACACCATCGACCAGATGCCTTACAAGGATGCTGAAGGTGGCTACAACGATACCTACTTCGAAATGGAGTTTGGTGGCCGTTCCGGTATCTTTGATCTGTATGGTTACGTCGACGTCTTCGACATCTTCCAGAACCGTCACGACGACAAGCACAACCAAGATAACCTGTTCATCAAATTTGCTCCGCGTATCTCCATCGATGCCATGACCGGCAAAGATCTCTCCTTTGGTCCGGTGCAAGAGGTCTACATCGCTAACCTGGTCAACGTAGGTGGTCCGGATGGCCTGTTCGAAGCCATGACCGGTCTGGGTGCGGACGTCATGGTGCCCTGGTTCGGCAAAATGGGCATGAACCTGTACGCACGTCACGTTAATGAAGGCGGTGGCGAACAAGGCTGGAACGGCTATCAGTTCTCCATGAACTGGTTCAAGCCTTTCTACACCTTCTCCAACGGCAGCTTCGTAGCCTATCAGGGTTACCTGGATCACCTGTTTGATGCCAAGGACACTTCCACCGACGGTACCGCTATGTTCAACGGCCTGTACTGGCACTCCGACCGCTACGCCGTCGGTTACGGTCTGAAGTACTTCAACGACATCTACGGCATCCAGAACGGTTCCTACGGTCTGAAGACCACTGGTTTCGGCCACTACTTCTCCGTTACCTACAAGTTCTAATCGAACGGGTATCAGAGATACAAAAAACCGGAGCAGCTGCTCCGGTTTTTTTATGGCTTGCTGCCGGCAACAGGGGAGAGCCGTGCCCTCCCCCGGCCATCATCAATCGCGGAAATTCTGGAACTGCATCGGCTGACCCAGCTCGGCGCCACGCACCAGGGCCATGGTCTCCTGCAGGTCGTCGCGCTTCTTGCCGGTGACGCGCACTTCGTCACCCTGAATGGCTGCCTGCACCTTGATCTTGGAATCCTTGATCAGCTTCACCAGCTTCTTGGCGACTTCCTTGTCGATCCCCTGCTTGAACTTCACTGTCAGGTGGAAGCGCTTGCCGGAGTGAACGCTGTCGCCCACGTCCATGGAGCTGTTCTCGATGTTGCGCTTGAGCAGGGCAGCGCGCAGGATCTCGACCATCTGCTTGAGCTGGAAATCGGCATCGGCCTCCAGCTTGACCTCTTCCTTGTTCAATTCGAAGCTGGCTTCGACACCACGAAAATCGAAACGGGTCGCCAGTTCACGATTGGCGTTGTCGACGGCGTTCAACACCTCGTTCATTTTGACTTCAGAGACAATATCGAATGACGGCATAGTGGGCTCCTCATGTTGCGCTATAAGGGGGCAAATCTACCAGAATTACGGCAAATTTGCTGATTTCGATGGGGCTGCTCTGCTAGAATCCCCTGCGCACAGGAATGGCGAGACCCGTTAGAACCTGTTCAAGATCTGCCGCGAGAGGTCGTCCAGAAGGTAAAGTGCTGCGCAGGAACCGGCGTGTATATGAATATATCAGCTGACGGTTGCCTATAAGCAAGTCTCATACAAGCCTTGATCACGACCTCGTAGCAAGATGATGAACTCGTTTCTGGTGTCCGCCAGGCGACATCTTCACTTATCCCCGGCAGGCGGTTGACTGGAATGCAGCCCCTACCTTGATTGAGTCTCTCCATGCCAAGCGGATCACGCGATTACAACCTGACACAAAGTCGACACACCTCCTCCCCCCAATGGACACTGCTGGGCTGCGGCGCCCTGGGCGGCGTCTTCGCCTCCCTGTTGACTCAAAGCGGCCAGGCCACTCGCGTCTTGCTGCGCGAGCGCCACCGCGCCACCCTGCACCCCGGCATCGACTTCACCTCGCTGGAGGGCCACACCCAGCTCATCAACATCGAGCGCGGTTTCATCAGCCAGCCCGGCCAAGTCAAACGGCTGCTGGTGATGACCAAGGCCGGCCAGGTCATCGAGGCACTGACACCGCTGGTGGGCCAGCTGGCGACCGACGTGCCCATCGTGCTGCTGCACAACGGCATGGGGATCGCCGAGCAGGTAGTCACCCTGTTCCCGCACAATCCGATCATCGCCGGCGTCACCAGCCATGGCGCCATGCAGAGCGGCCACTTCGTGTTCCGCCACACCGGCAAGGGCGAAACCTGGCTCGGCCCGGTCAACGAGGCGGCCAGAGCCCACGCCGCCCTGGCTGACGATCTGGCGGTGGCCCTCGGCCAGGCCGGCTGGGATGAACAGATCCAGGCGCGCCAGTGGCAGAAGCTGGCGGTCAACTGCGCCATCAACCCGCTCACCGCACTCTACAAGCTCAAGAATGGCGAGCTGGCCGGCCCGCGCTTTGCCGATGCCCTGCAGCAGATCTGCGTGGAAGTGGCGGACGTGATGCAGGCCGAAGGCCAGCCCACCGACAGCGACGAACTGCTGCGCCGGGTCATGACGGTGGTGGAGCTCACCGCCGACAATTACTCTTCCATGTATCAGGACATGGAGCAGGGGCGCGAGACCGAGATCGAGGCCATCACCGGCTTCCTGCTGGCCCGGGCTGCCTGCCACGGCATCGCGGTGCCGGTCAATCAGGGTCTCTATCAGGCCATCAAAGAGAAGCAGTGAGCCCGGCGGGCTCGCCAACGCAAGGAGCAAAAGATGAGCGTACTGGTACTGGTGGCCCCCGGGTCGGAAGAGATCGAGACAGTCGCCATCGTCGATACCCTGGTGCGCGGGGCCATCGAGGTAGTGCTGGCCTCCTGCTGCCCCGCCGGGCAGCGCCAGATCCGCGCCTCCCGCGGGGTGCAGCTGGTGGCGGATTGCCACCTCGACGAGTTGGCTGACCAGGTGTTCGAGGCCATCGTAGTACCGGGCGGCCTGCCCGGCAGCGAGATCATCCGCGATACGCCGCGCGCCATCGCCCTGCTCAAGCAGCAGGCGTCGACGCAGCGCTGGCGGGCAGCCATCTGCGCCGCCCCCGCCGTGGTGCTGCAACACCATGCTCTGCTGGGGGATGCCAGTGCCACCTGCCATCCCGGTTTTCAGGACCGCCTCCCTGCGGCGCAGCTCAGTACGGCGCGGGTGGTAACCGATCAGGCCCATCGCCTGATCACCAGCCAGGGGCCGGGCACCGCCATCGAGTTCGCCCTCGAGCTGGTACGGGTGCTGCGCGGTGACGAGGCTGCCTGTGCGGTGGCCGGCCCCATGGTGTTGCCCCCCTCGTTCATGCCCTGAGTAAATTGCCCTCTCGCAATGACGGAGCGCCCCTTGCCGATTGGCAAGGGGCGCTCTGCGTTGGTCGGGCCGCTTCGCAGCCTCCCTCAGATCCGGCTCAACTGAGCATTTCGGGCCTGAGCTGCTCCATCAGCAGGTGGTTGTCGCTGTAATCCACCGGGATGGCTACCACCGCCGGCCCGCTCACCGCCATGGCGGCGCGCAGGGTCGCTCGCAGATCCTCGGCACAGGTGACGGCAAACCCGGCAGCCCCGAACGATTCGGCATAGGCCTTGAAGTTGATGGGGCCGAAACTCACTCCGGAGCTGCGGCAGTACTTTTTCTCCTCCTGCATCGCCACCATGTTGTAGCCGTTATCGACCCAGATGATGTGCACTATGTTGGACTTGAGCCGCACCGCGGTCTCCAGCTCCATGCTCGACTGCATGAAGCTGCCGTCACCGGACACCGAGATGATCTTCTCCCCCGGGCGCACCATGGCGGCCCCGATGGCCCAGGGCAGCGCCACCCCCATGGTCTGCTGGCCGTTGGAGATGAGCACCTGGCGGGCCCGGAAGCTGTAGAGATAGCGGGCAATCCAGATATGGAAGCTGCCCATGTCCACGCACAGGGTCATGTCCTGCCCGATGATGTCCTGCAGCTCCTTGACGATGCGCAGCGGATGGATGGGGGTGCCTCCCAACCGGCCGGCATGTTCGGCGAGCTGATGGCGCTGGGCACGGATCTCGCCGAGCAGCGCGGTAATGGCCGGATCCCGCGCCAGCGGCTGGTGCAGCATCCGGGTCAGCCGCGCCAGGTTGGCGCTGATGGAGCCCACCAGCTCCACCGCTGGGCAGTAGCTGCTGTCGATCTCCGCCGGCAGCGCATCGATGTGCAGCAGCTTGCGCTCACCGGTGCCGTTCCACAACACGGGATCGTATTCGATGGGGCTGTAGCCGATGCAGATCACCAGATCCGCATCCTGCAGCAGCTTGTCCCCCGGCTGGTTGTTGAACAGCCCCACCCGTCCGGCGAAGTCATCGAAATGGTGGGTATCCACCACCCCGGCCGCCTGATAGGTGCCGGTCACCGGCAACCGGCTCTTGTCGAGGAAGGCGCGCACCGCGAGGGAGTTTTCCGGCCGGCTGGCCAGCAGGCCGAGCAATACCACCGGTTTGCGAGCCTGCGCCAGCAAGCTCAGCGCTCGATCGATGCCGCGATCGTCGGCCGCACCAGGCTCCGGGATGGCGCTCGGCACCAGGATGGCGCCGTCGGTCGGCTCGTTGATGATGTCCATCGGCAGGCTGACGAAGGCCGCCCCGGGCCGCCCCAGCTCGGCGCTGCGAAAGGCGTTGGCCATCACCTCGGAGAGGGCGGAGCCGGTGCCCACCTGGGCGCTGAACTTGGTGACAGGCCGGCACAGGCTGACGGTATCCAGGCTCTGGTGGGTCAGCTTGAGGCCATCGGCCCGCCGCACGGCACCGCCCAGCGCCACCATGGCATCCCCTTCCGAGGTGGCGGTGGCAAGGCCGGTGATGAGGTTGGCACAGCCCGGCCCCGAGGTCACCAGCGCCACCCCGGCCTTGCCGGTCAGCCGGCCGACGGCGGCGGCCATGAAGGCGGCGTTCGCTTCGTGACGCACCACTATGGTTTCGATGGGGGAGTCCTCCAGCGCATCGAATACCCTGTCTATCTTGGCCCCGGGAATGCCGAATACCTGTTTGACCCCTTGCGCCTCCAGATGGCGCACCACCAGTTCGGCCCCACAGGCCCAGTGTTGATTTTCCATGATGTCACTCCTTGTTAAGCGAAGGGCTCAGCCTTCGGCGGCGCGGATGGCGCGGTCCAGATCGGCGGGATTGAGGTCGGCCTGCTGAAAGGCCGGATTACGGGGCAGCTCGATGTTGAGATGTTGCACCACCGACAGCTGCAGCTGGCCGTGGCCCATGGCATAGTCAAGGATGTGGCCGCCACCCCGGCGATCCTCGGTGATGAAGTGCTCGTGATAGCCGGCCACGTTGATCCCCTGCACGAAGGGCGGGCAACGAAAGCCGATCAGGGTGCCGCGCCGTTGGCTGAACGAGAACAGCGGCTGGGCTTCGATGGCCTCCAGCATGGGCTTGTAGGGGGGACTCTGACAGGGGACGGTGCGCACCTGCGCCTGCTCGAACAGGCCGTCGAGCCGAAAGGCGACGAAGACGTTGTCGGTGCCCACCAACCGATCCACCCACTGGTGGATCTCCTCGCGGCTCAGGGGATGATCGAAGCGGCGCTGCAGGCAGGGGCGAAAGTGGGTCATCACCGCAAACGGGGTCTTCTGCTCGGCCTTGGCCGGACGGGCCGAGCCGTCAGCCTTGAGCTGGTGGATCTGGCGCTCGAAGGCAATCAGCTCGCCGTCGAGCCGGTTGAAGGTCCCGAGGCCGAAGTCACCGTGGCGCAACAGGTCGGCCATGGTGGTCTCCCCCTCGTAAACCCCCGCCAGCAGGGCACTCATCAGGGAGCTCTGGTAGACCTCGCCGCCCCCCTGGCGAGCCTGCCAGCGGGCAAACTGCTGGCTTATCTCGATGGCGCAGTCACATGACGAATTGGTTTCCATTTGGATTTCACCTCCAATCCTGTTAGGTTGGCAAACCAGGATTCAATAGTGACCAAGATCACAGTTTGATACCAATATCCAAACCCATCAGCTTCGAGACGTACCAGATATGGAATTCCGTTACCTGCGCTACCTGGTGGCCGTGGCAGACAAACAGAGCTTTACCCGCGCCGCCGAGGCGCTGGGCATGGCCCAACCGCCGCTCAGCCAGCAGATCCGCAAATTCGAACAGGAGGTAGGCACGCCGCTGTTTCACCGGCTGACCCGCAGTGTGGAGCTGACCGAGGCGGGGCTGAGTCTCTATCAGGATGCCAAGGGGATACTGGCGCAGACCGAGCAGGCCATGCAGAAGGCCAGGCGTATCGCTCGTGGCCAGCTGGGCTCGCTGCGCCTCGGCTTTGCCGGCTCCACCGTGCTGCACCCGAGCGTGCTGCAACTCATCCACGACTTTCGCCAGGCCTGGCCGGAGGTCAGCCTGCACCCCATCGAGAACAGCATGCCCAATCTGGTGCGCGACCTGGTGAGCGAAGAGCTGGATGCCGCCATTCTGCGCCTGCCCTGCAGCAGCAGCTCGGCGCTGGCCCACCACCTGATAGACGAGGAGGAGATGCTGATCGCCCTGCCCCCGCACCATCCGCTGGCCGGCAGTGGTGCCATTCCCATCGAGGCGCTGGCGCAGGATCCCTTCATCCTGTTCCCCCGCGAGCTCGGGCCCGGGCTGCATGACGCCATCACCCAGCGCTGCCAGCGGGCCGGCTTCAGCCCCCGTCTCGGCAGCCAGAGCCCGCAGGTGATCTCCACCGTCGGCATGGTGCAAGCCGGCTTCGGGGTCGCCATCATCCCGCGCTCGGTCAGCGAGCTGCATCCCCACGGCGTCAGCTATCACCCCATCGCAGATGAGCCGCTCACCACTCGCATCAGCCTCGCCACCCGCCGCCATCCCCGCCAGAAAAGCCTGCAGCATCTGATTGGGCTGATCTCCCGCGCCAACCTTGAATCAAAGTCATGCAGAACTTGATGATAAAGAGGGGTACTTTAGAGACAAGGGCTGGTTACAGGGCTGTGCTGAGTCTTTGTCAGCATATATTTTTGGTAGGATAACGATACGGATCCATTTTGGCACTCCCACGACACCACCTAACCAACTCGCACCAAAGGTTCCTCTATGGCAATCAAACCGATGGTGTGCCCTTTAAAGTGAGTAGGAAAATATAGCAGTGATATCTACTGGGCATGGCCAGCGTCCGTCCAGCCTTGGAGTACCAGATATATAACTGTCAGGTTTGACTTGCTCCAGGCTTGTTCGCCAGTTGCTTAAACGCGAGAGTCCTTCATTGACAGGTCAATTTTCCCTGTTCTTTCCCCAAGTCGATTGCAGCAACCATTTATCTAGCCCTGAGCATTTTAAAATATTGAACAGCACGAAAAATCTAAATGTATATCAACAAGCGAGAGCCCCTTTAAAATTACTTGGTAAGCTCATCTAGCCTTCTTGGTACGCCTACATCCAGAGAACTGTGAGGAGCTCTATTTAATGACAATATAGTTTTAAATTCCCTATACTCCCGGCGATTTAATATTGGCAGCAAAGATGCCAATATTTTATTTAATTCATTTTTATAGCAGTAAAAGCTTGCAAACCCTGAGTAACCGAATGGGATGGTTTCGACTTGAACGAAGGCTGCATTATTGACCACCTTAATAACATTGACTTTACTTTTGTTGAACAATGTATATTCTACACTTTCTTCCTTTTTGAAATCAGTGAAGAAAATTGCAAAAAGTGCCATACCACCAACACCGACCAAGGATAACGGGCCTAATACGGCCACGGCCATAACACATACAAGTACACCTAACCAAGCCAATCCTCGAACCATTTTATAAGCTACATCAGGAATAGCATCCTGATAAATAGCAATAAGCCCTTCAGAGGTAAGTCGGTAATGATAATCTTTATCCGCCATTACCAAATAACGAAAATAGAGGGCTAGCCCCCCGCCCATCACAATAAATCCCCAACCTAGAGATATCATATTATCGCCTGACGCTAACCAAACCCCAATCAAGATCAAAATCCCTATTGGTATTGATATGATCAGCCAAGTATGGGGGTTTCTCACTCTAATGTTCCACTCATGTAACGTAGGAGCCTCACGCACCCTTTTTTGATTGGTATCGATAATGCGTTGTTGCTCCTCATGCGGCAGCAGATGGAAGGGGGTCTCTTGCTCACTCATCTCTATTACCTCATTCACTTTGTCCATTATTTATTCCCCCTATTGCCGACTACCAACGCAGACATGGTGTCCAGCTCGCCGCTGCTGCCACTCAATGTGACAGGACCGCCACTGCTACTACCACCATTGAAAATATACTCCCGCAGAATCATCCCCTCGAAATAAACTAACTCCAGTTTGATAGCCGAATTGGTATCAATCCCCAGCAGCAGGGTATAGACCATGCCACCTAAACTTCCGTATTGAGGCTCAAGAAGATCACCGGATGGTAAGCCAGCTTGTCCACCGAACAAACTGGCCTCCTAGTGAATAGCAATAACAGTTATTTCTCAATGGCAGTCGAGACATTAGAATCAAATAATTGGATGACCTTTTATATTTTTTATATCGACACACCTGATTTGATTTTTAATCATTTCAATAACACGTTCAAAATCCTCAGACTTACAATATAAATTGTCGCTATATGCGACTTTAAAGGGGGTGGATTCAAATCTCAGTGCCTTTTTCCTATTGGAAATAGAAAGCGTGTAGGGCCAGTCTTTTCTAAACATGGTTTCATGCTCTGAAACTTCACTTTTAAAGTCAGTGAAAAATACAGCAAAGAGCGCCATACCCCCAGCGCCAACCAAGGCTAGTGGCCCCAATATGGCGACCGCTACGACACATACCACCACACCAAGCCAAGCCAAACCACGCACTATGTTGTAGGCCACCTCGGGAATAGCATCTTGATAAGTAACGACTACACCCTCCGTAGTTAACCGATAATGGTAATCTTTATCCGCCATAACTAAATAGCGTAGGTAGGGAAACATTATCGCCCCCACTATAATAAATACCCAACCATTGGATGACTCATTCCATATCATGGCACTACCAATCAAGGTAGGTATTCCGATTAAAAAGAGTATCCCCAGCCAGGCAAATGCAGCTGGAACTCGGATGTCCCATTCATGAAGAGTTGGTGCCTCTCGCACCTTTTCCTGATTGGCATCGAGAATACATTGTTGCTCTTCTTGAGGTAGCAGATGGAAAGGAGTCTCCTGCTCATTGCCCTCAATAATTTCGTGTGTCTTTTCCATTATTTATTCCCTTGCTTGCCAGCCACCAACGCGTGCATGGTACCCAGATCACCGCTACTGCTATTCAATGTAACAGGACCGCTACTATTACTGCTGCCCTTGAAAATAAACTCCCGCTGACCCATGCCCCCGAGATAGCCCAGTTCCAGTTTGATAGCCGTATTGGTATCAATCCCCAGCGGCAGGGTATAGACCATCTCATCCCAACGTCCGCGTTGTGTCTCCAGCGTCCTAGGCTGCATGGCTGCCTGATAGCGCGCCAGATCCTCTTTGGAGCGCACCGGTACCATTTGACCGGCGCGAGCAATTGGCTGGCCGATGACCTTCAGCCCTATGCTCTGCCCTCGCAAGTGCGCAGGGAGCGAGAGTTGCAACTGCCACTGGGAACGACCTGTGTCCATCCACCCCTGAGGTACGGTACGTACCACAGTCAAACTGGCCCCAGGCTTATTGACCAACATTTCAAAGCGAGCCAGCTCATCTTCGGTAGACCAGTTGGCAGGCTGCTTGCCCCAGGTTGATTGCAGCAACCATTTCTCCAGATCCGAGCGTTTGAAGATATTCAGCAGCACTGTCAGCACCAGATAGGCGGCACCTAGCACAAAGAGCCCTACCAGCATCCAAGGCGCAAAAATCGCAGCGATTGATGAGAAACCCAATCCATTCCCCAACAGATAGAAGAGTTGTGCGCCAAAGATGATTCCTTGCCCCAGCAATACCCCTGCTTTCATCTGCAAGAGTGTTTTTTCCATGCTGCTTATCAAGGGATCCTTGCTGGCCTGAAAGGTATCCCACATTTCTGCCCCGGCCGCCGCCATCCCCAGGCTAGAAAAAGCCACCATACGCCAGGCAAAGCTTCTAACCCAGACCGCATGCCCACCTTCTTTTATTGCTGCTTTTATCGAGATTGCTGTCAGGGCTCGTTTACCCCCATCAGTAGTGAGCGGCTTTAACTTCTCCCACGTCGCCCCCTGATAGAGCGCGGCGATGGCATTACCCGTCCATGCGAAGGCAGAGCCCAGCTGCATATTTGCCCGTTCCCGGCCGATGGACTGGGCGTTTTGCGCCGTCCCTGCGATGACCACTGTCAGATTCCAGAGGTTGAGCAGGGCAACCAGCCCGCCAAAGGTCGCCAGATTGGGAATTCTCTCGTTCATGGCCGTGATGCGTTGATTCACGCCGCTACGTACGCTCGCCAGATAGTCACCAACATATTGTCTGGCTTGTTGCTGGTAGAGATCGCCTTTCAGTTTCACCAGCAGGGGCATTTCGCTGGCAATCAGGGTATCAAGCTGTTGTTGCAAGGTTTTTAGCTGACCGTTGATGGCCTTCACCGTGGTGCTGCGCCCGGGAGGGGGGAGCTGATGGCCGACATCTCCTTCACAATGATCCAGACCTTCTGCTGGAAGCGGTTGTGGAGCATCCGATAGTCTCGGTTGACCTGCAGCGGCTGATCGCCGAGCAGGGATTCCAGCAGTACCAGTCTGAGGTTGCCCGCCAAGCTGTTTTTCCAGGCATGGGGCAAGATGGCCGCCATGATCTGGGCGTGAGCCCCCTTGGCCATGGATTTTCCAGCCACTTTCATGGCTTCAATGACGGCTTCGATCGTCTGGAACCAGGATTTTTGCTTGAATCTCTCGTCCCCCAGTAGCGTCTCCAGATCAGCCGTTCTGCCAAAGAGAGCCGTCATATCGCCAGAGGAGGTGCTGAGCCAGACATTGTCTACCGTCAGCTCGCTCAGTCCCTTGTGCAACGCGGCATCAAAGCCATAAGGGGCCAGCGCCAGCAAGTTGTCGCGGCTCTTTTCGCCCAGCAGCTTCTCCAGCGCTTTCTTCCTCTCCTCCGTGCGGCAGCTAAGAGAGAGAACCGGCCCGGCCTCGGCAAACAGGGTCTGCAGATAGGCTTGTCCCTTGGGTGTTCTGTTGTCCAGACCAAAGGGCAGCGGATCGGCCTTGAGACGAGTCACACCGTTGAACAGATCTTCATGAGCCCGCGTCAGGGCCAGCTCCAGCTCATTGAGTGGCACCTGATACTGCTTGATAAAGGCATTGAGCCCGCTCCAGTTGACCTCATCCTGGAAGGCGGAGCGCTCTTTCCATTGGGCGACCTGTTGTTGGGATGGGTTGAAACCATATTGTTCCCGCAAGATTTTCAGCTTCTCATCAGCCCGTTTCCCCATGGGGGAGTTGAACCGCACCATCCCGGGCTCTGCCGTCATGCTCTCCATGTCGGCGAGGTAGCGATCCCCAAGATAATCATCCAACGCCTCTTCAAAGGCCTGGGTCCTAGCGACATTGCCCCTGACGGAGGCGGGTAACTCCTTCTCGTCGAGCCGCACCCTGGCCAGGTTGCGCGTGACCTCCGCCATCATCAGCTTGTGGCTGTTGACCTTGATGGTGGCATCATCTTTCCCCAGCAGAGCTTCGCGCTTGGCGAGCAGTTGATTGACCTTCATGGAAAGGTCGGCAAGGTCGGCCAGCGGGTCCTCCAGAGCAACCACCATGGCGCTCTTGGGATCCGGTATGCCCGCCTTGTAGGCAGTCGGTGAACTCGCAGGTTTGTGAGCCAGCAACTTGATCCCCTGCTTGTCCTCCTCGGCAGGCTTGGCAAGGGGGGTTGAAGAGAGCACAAATCCCTTGTTGGACATCCCCAGGTCCGCAACCTTGTCGAGCACATCTGGCAGACCGCAATGAGGGGCCTTCATGGTGCTGGCAAAACTGCCCAGTTTCACCTGCCGCATCCAGGTGGTGCGCAAACCGCCGCTCTTTTCCATCTCATTCTTGATGCGCCCCGTCCAGCGCTGGGGAGAATAAGCGAGGGAGAGGGTATGGCTCGCCGGGTAGAGCAGATGCCCCTTGCTTCCCTTGCTCTGGCTGATGAAGGTCGCTCCCTTTATCTCGTACTCATCAAATGTCTTGGTCTTTTCGTCATACACATAGAGCCAGCCATCACGCAACTGGCGCAAGGCATAACCGCTCTCTTTCAACTTGAGAGGCACCACAAAGCCTGCTCCGGCGGGGACTGGGTGAGGCTGCTTTTGTGGCGGGGAGAACGGCTCATCCAGGGCATAACGCACCGGGATGATGGCAATCTTCTTGTTCTTGAGCGGACAGACTCCTGCCGGGCTCTTGCTGTCGGTCGTGTTTGCACACTGGGCGGCTTGATTGGGCGTACTCATGCGTCTTGATCCTTGTTGCTCAATGCGGCAGCAAGCTCGGCGGCCTGCTCGATACGTTGCGAAGGGGTCTGGGGTGAACGCTGGGTAATCAACGCCTTGATCCGGGGATGCTCATCTTCATCAAACCAGTCACTGCCGAGATACCCCATCACATTGAAAAACAGCAGCAGATCCCGCTCGCTTTCGAATCCCTGGGCATAGGCGTAATCAGCCCAATGGGCAATCCAGGCCATGGGTTCTGGCAGCGTCTGCATGCGAGCCCCAAACCAGGTGTGCATGTGTGCTCTTATCCCATCGAGGGTGTGCAACCAGCTCACCTCTCCCAGACGGCGCCACTGTACGTCGGAAAGTCGCAGGCGATCCCCCATGGGGGATCCCATTCCAGGCGCGGCAACCTTGTGCTGCCACACCTGCCTCTCCCCCTGCCGGGTCTGGATCCAGACTTGAGCCACCCCCTGCCAAAGCCAGGGTTCATCATCCATAAACAGCCGCCACATGGTCTCCGGCATGGCCAGCTTGAGCAAAATCCTGCTGCCATAGGGACTCTCCACCTCGATAAGCCCACGCAGTCGCTCGGCCAACGGCAACAAAGAATGAGGGGACGATAACAGGTAACCCCATGATGCATCGCGGTTTTGCATAAACCAATCCAGCAGATTGGGCGTTGCACAGACCAGACAGGGGCTCACTTCTCGCAAGCTGTCCCAGGGGGCGTGAAGGTAGACGGGCTGATAGGAAGGCGATGGGTCCTGCTCGAACAACGCGCGCTCCAGCGCGGGAATGCGCGCCCCATCGAGCAACAGATAGAGTTGCTCTCCGCTGTTCAGCTCGATGTCGGGACGCTCTGCGACGAAAGCCATGGCCATCAGCCACCACCCTCCTGTCTGGCCAGTTGCTCACAGATCTCGCACACAGGTTCGGCAGACTTGAGCGTCGCAATCTGACGTGCGGGGTCCATGGGAGGTGGTGGTGCCACCACCTCAACCACCTTCGGTTGGATCGGCATCTGGCCACCCCAGCCAGAGCCAGAACCCGGGCTGCCGCCGGAGTTCATCTTGATGGAGCCACCACTGAGGGTAACGCCACCGGCATCGAGCTTCACAAAGCTGCCGCCCACCTTGAGGGTCAGCTCGGCACCGGCCTCCATCACGATCTTCATGCCCGCCTTGTGATGAACCTCGCTTCCCGCCTCCACCAGCAGCGACTGCCCCAGCTTCTGATGCAGGCTGGCATCCACCGTCAGCGAGTAGTCGGCTTTTATCTGGTCACGCTTCTCGCCCTCCACCGTCAGGTGATCGTTGGCCTTGATGCGGGTCACCCGCTCGTTGTCGATATCGGTGTGCTGGTCGTGCTTGATGTGCCAGGCGGCATCGTTCTCGATGAGTACGTTCAGGTCTTTCTGACCGTGGATGTAAATCTCTTCCTGCCCCGCCTGGTCTTCAAAGCGCAGCTCGTTGAAGCCCTCACCCTGGTGGGTTTCGGTGCGCAGCACGGTGCGGGTCTTGTTGGCTGGCAGCTCATAGGGCGGCCGGTTGGTGGCGTGGTAGGTACGACCGGTGACGATAGGCTGGTCGGGGTCCCCTTCCAAAAAGCTCACGATGACCTCGTGGCCGATGCGCGGGATGGCCATCATGCCGTACTGACCGCCGGCCCAGCCCTGGGAGACCCGCACCCAGCAGGAGCTCTGGTCGTTGCTCGAGCCGTAGCGGTCCCACGGGAATTGCAGCTTGACCCGGCCATGCTCGTCGCAGTAAATCTCCTCCCCCTCGGGACCCACCACCATGGCGATTTGCGGGCCATCCACCATGGGCTTGTGGGGGGCCTCGGGGCTGCCGATGCGTGCTCGCCAGGTAGTGCTCGCTTTCACCACCCCGAATTCGTTGTGATAGACAGTGGGGCCGCTGCCGCCTTCCTCTTCCAGCGCCTGCGGCTGCAAGCCGGTGTGCTGGATGCGCACGATTTGCCAGTCGGTGTTGAGGCTGCCGTTGGGGTGTTCGGTGAGTGAAAACGTCTGGCCTGGCAGCAGAGCCGCGCTGTTCGACTTGCCGCTGCCCGCCACGGCGTCATTGCGCAGGGCATCGAGCCGATGCTGGGCAAAGGCCTTGCCGCTGCCATCCTGCTTGTAGCGACCCGGATAGTCGAAGTGCTGGTAGGTATCGCGCTGGTGTTCGAGCTCTGCGCCCTGTTTCTTGTGGGAGAGACCATAGGCCGGCGTCTTGAAGCTGTAGTCTTTGAGCTCCACATCCGAGGGGCGTACCGCCTCGCGGTAGTGGAACTGGCGGACATAGGGGCCTTGCTCGAGGGAACGATTGCCTAGGTTGAAAAAGAGCTCGGGGCCGGCGGTCAGGGCGGCTGCGTCATCGGCAAACACGATGCGGTGCTTGCCCGCTTCAAACTCGTGGAAGTAGAACATCCCCTCTTCGGCGGCGAGCCGGTTCACGAAATCGAGGTCGGTTTCCCGATACTGAACGCAGTATTCCCGCTTGGCGTGCTCGTTTTTCAGGGCAAAGGCGTAGTCGGTGATGCCGTGCTCTTGCAGGATAATTGAGAGGATTTCATCGGGCTTTTGCGCCTGGAAGATGCGGGAGTTCTGGCGAAGCGACAGACGCCACAGCGCCGGCTGCACCAGCAGCTGATAGCGGGTGCGGCGAAAGCCGCTGTCACCCTGCGCGAAGTCACTCACCACCCCGCACACCCGGCGTTGCAGCTCGCCGTTGTACCACACCAGCAGCTCGCACGGCTGGTCCAGCACGGCGCCAAAGTCTATGTCGGGCTGGGCACTTGCCAGCTCCAGGCGCAGGTTGAACGGCCGGTTGAGCGCTTCATCCAGCGCAAACTCGGCCACCACGAAGGTGCTCTCGGGCAGGGCCCCTACCTTGACGGTAAATTGTAATCCTGTGCTGTCTGCCATGAAGCGCTCCTTAACCTGCCTGTCCGCTGCCTGAGCCAATCACCACGCCGCCGCAGCCGACGGCAGTGCCGGTCACAGTGATGGGTTGGCCGCCACACCGCAAAGTACGCTGGCGACCAGAGGTGCTGCGCGGACGGAGGGGTTTGTCGGATTTATCGTAAGGGGCCAGCGGCTCGTCCTGCCGGGACGCCAATTTGTTACCGAGAAAACGCTCAGAGCTGACTGAAATCACGGGAGATGGGAAAAGCCCATCGCGCTCGATGAGCACGTCACCGGACGATGCAATGGTGGAACACATGACGACTGGCCTCTGTTGTGCTTTGCCATAAGGTCGCCTCGCAGCCATATGGCAAAACACAAAAGCTCCGACCGCATCCAGTTGAACAGGTCGGAGAAAACTTGCACGGGCCTGACGACAGCTGACACTGCCATCGTCAGGCCATGGGGTGCACTACAAGGAATAACGGCAAATAAGAGATCGAGAGTTAGGCCTCGATCGGTGCGCGCCAGTCATCTGCACCGGAAGTACCGGCAACTGTGTGTTCCCAATCGATCTTGCGGTAGGCCATGGAGACCTGGATCAGCTGGGTGAAGTCAGACTTCGCCGGATCCTGGCAGTGCGGCATCTGGCAGTCGATGTCAACGATGGTGGCATCGGTCAGCACGGTAGAGAAGAAGTGCTCCTGCTTGCCCTCGACAGAGGTGCGGTACCACTTCAGGGTCACTTTCGGCAGCATTTCGCCGGACGCCAGCGAGTTGTACATCAGCGGCACGGCCTTGTTCAGCGCAACGGTGAACTTGAACGGTTTGTGGACACGCTGACCCGCAGGCTGACCGGATTGCGGGTCAGTCGGCACGGTCACGACGTGCTGGAACTCTTGTACCAGCATCTCGTCTTCGTGACCCTGCACGAAAATGTTGCCGACGGAATCGGAAGTGAAGGCACCAGCGGTGATATTGCCCTGGGTTTTACCTTCGATGCTGATATAACATGGAGTTGGCATGAGTTTGCTCCTGATTGGTTGAACGGTAATGACACTCGACCGAACCAGTTAGCAGCGACCATGCCACTCTTTTTTATATTTATTTTTCAAATGCTTAAGCAAAAAACAAGCAGCCCTGCCGGATACATGGCGCAAAAAGTTGCAACCAGCAGACTATTGCACCATTATCTATTGCACTCGCAGTGGAACATCTCGCCACCTACGCAACAAGTTGCTTGAAACAAACATAATCACTGCTTTTCATCCACATTGGCGACCAGCGCCATCTCCACGTTCAACCTGACCATCCCCTGCTTCAATGCCCATGAAATGGCCTGGCTCTTGCTGCTGGCCCCCAGCTTGCTGACCACATTGTTCAGATGAAACGTCACGGTACGGGGAGTGATCCCCAGGATCTGGGCAATATCGCTCACCTGCTTGCCCTCCGCCGCCCAGCGACACACCTCCAGCTCCCGCAAACTCAGCGCATCGTGCGGTGACAGACTCGCCAGACAGACACGGGCCACCGCCTCAAAAATATGCATGGAGAGCCAGCTGATAAAGGGCACCGCAGAGAGCCATTGCTGTCGGGTGCGAGGCGTACTGGTGATAAAAGAGAGCAAGCCGACATGACCGTTGGCACCGTGCCAGGGCAGGGTGATGCCATCGCAAATGCCGTACTCGCTGGCCAGCTGCATCACCTCCCGGCCCTGCTCATCACAACGCGCCTCATCGTTCACCACATCGGCCCACAGAATGGGGGTGCTCCTGGTCATGGCGCACTTGACAATGGGGTCGATGGCAAAGAAGCCGCTGCTGGTGTAGGTATCAACCCAGGCCTGCGAACAACCGTTGAAGATGATGACGTCAGGACGCTGGATGGTACTGGGAAAGATCAGGGCCAGGCGAAAATAGTCGAATCCCATGCGCCCGCTCAGCTCGCGCAGCAGGGTCACTATGGTGCGCTCGTCAGCGGCCGTCTCGAACTGGGCGATGAGCTCCAGCGCGTGCAGGGTATTCATTTCTGGGGTATGAGGATCATGCACAAGGTAGGCCAGCCAAACATGGAAACATGCCAAATGTTAACAAGCGTCAACAGATGACACACTCCGGCAGGTCGGAAAATCAGAGCTCTCCCACACTTTATGCTATCGAACCGTATTTTTTGTAATGAAATGCTACAGAAAACCAAAATCGTTCTACCAGCGACCACTCACAGCCCCTAGGGATGTTAAGCGTTGCAACATTGGTCGTGGCTTTCCCCCTCATGGGCGGCCAACAACCCTCGCTGTTCCTGCATCAAGCAGCAGAAGGAGTCCAAGTTGTGACGGATGAGCCAGCGAGACGAGATACCTACCGAGCTGTGCGAATATCAGGGCCAACGGAGACGATCAAGACGCTGGTTGTCCGGTGATAGTCTCGCAATAAACGCAGAGAAAACAGGCAGAAAAATCGCAAGCGTCAGCCTTGGCCAACTGCCTGAAAAACGTGGATAAAGATGGCTTGACCAATCAGAGGCAGAATGACGGCGGGGATTTGAATAGCAAAAAGGCCATCCTTTCGGATGGCCTTTTTGGCTGAATAAATGGCGGAGGAGGTGGGATTTGAACCCACGGATGGTCGCCCATCGCCGGTTTTCAAGACCGGTGCATTCAGCCGCTCTGCCACCCCTCCGCGACAGTGCGGCGAATATTACCCATGGCGATTGCCCTTGTAAATCCCCTCGCCGCTCGTTTGCCGATTTATTGGGCTAAATTACGCACAAAGCCGCCAATTTGAGCATAACCAGCGCTTTTTCAACCAGATAACTTGACTTGAAAACAGACTCACCCACTATAGTCAGCATCACGAAATCCCCAGCAAGATGGACTTATGAAAATCAAACATGCCCTGCTTTGCGCCCTGTCGGGTGCCACCCTGCTTGCGGCGCCGGTTCAGGCAAGCGAACTGACCAAGAGCAACGTGGAACAGATAGTACGCGACTATCTGGTCAAGAACCCGGAGATCCTGGTCGAGATGTCCAACGCCCTGCGCGCCAAGCAGGAGAGCCAGCAGGCCGCCAGCGACAAGACGTTGATCAAGGCACACGCCAAGCAGCTCTATAGCAACCAGGATCCGGAGAGCGGCAATCCCAAGGGCAGCCTGACCGTGGTCGAGTTCTTCGACTACAACTGCGGCTACTGCAAACGCGCTCACCCGCTGATCAAGCAGCTGCTGGCGGAAGACAAGGACATTCGCTACATCTACAAGCAGTTCCCGATCCTGAGCGAAACCTCCTACTTCGCCGCCCGCGCCGCCCTGGCGGTACAGCTGGGTCAGCCTGACAAGTACCAGGCCTTCCACGAGAAGCTGTACGCCCATCAGGGCCCGCTGGCCGACGAGGCACAGGTGAAGCAGCTGGCGGAAGCGGCCGGCGTCAACTGGAGCAAGGTTGAAGCCAAGATCAAGGATGGCAGCATCGATCAGAATCTCGGCAGCAACCGGGCGCTGGCCGAAGCCATGAGCATCTCGGGCACACCGGCCTTCATCATCGGCGATCAGATCCTGCGCGGCGCCCCCCGTGATCTGGCCAGCCTGAAAGGCTTCATCAAGGATGTGCGCGCCGGCAAGAGCATTCAGTAATCCCGCTCCGACACATAAAAAACGCCCCGGCATGCCGGGGCGTTTGTTATTCAGGCTTCACATCCTCAGGCTTGGTAGCCGTTCGGATTCTGGCTTTGCCAGCGCCAGGTATCCACCATCATCCGCTCCAGACCACGCTCGGCCTGCCAGCCCAGCTCGGCACGGGCCTTGTGCGGTTCGGCCCAGCACTCGGCGATGTCGCCCGGGCGACGGGGCTTGATCTGGTAGGGAATGGTGCGACCGCTGGCCGTTTCAAATGCCTTGATCATCTCCAGCACCGAATAGCCCTGACCGGTACCCAGGTTGTAGGTAAAGACGCCGGTATCCGACGCGATGCGCGCCAGTGCTTTTAGGTGACCGATGGCGAGATCCACCACGTGAATGTAATCGCGCACCCCGGTACCGTCCGGCGTCGGGTAGTCGTTGCCAAACACCCCCAGTTCCTTGAGCTTGCCCACGCCGACCTGACTGATATAGGGCAGCAGGTTGTTGGGGATGCCGTTGGGATCTTCACCAATCAGGCCGCTCTCGTGGGCACCGACCGGGTTGAAGTAGCGCAGCAGCACGATGGCCCAGCGCGGATCGGACTTGGCGAGATCGCGCAGGATCTCTTCGACCATCAGCTTGGAGCGGCCATAAGGGTTGGTGGCGCTGGTGGGGAAATCTTCCCGCAGCGGTACCGAAGCCGGATCGCCGTAAACGGTGGCCGAGGAGCTGAATACCAGCCGGAACACGCCGGCGTTGGCCATCTCTTCGCACAGCACCAGGGTGCCGGTGATGTTGTTCTGGTAGTAGGTGAGCGGGATCTGGCTCGACTCGCCGACTGCCTTGAGCCCGGCGAAATGGATCACCGACTCGATCTGGTGGGCGGCAAACAGCTGCTGCAGGCAAGCCCGATCCAGCACATCCCCTTCGACGAAGATGACCGGCTTGCCGGTGATCCGCTCGACCCGTTTGAGCGATTCGGGAGAAGAGTTGGAGAGGTTGTCCAGCACCACGACCTGCTGCCCGACGTTCAAGAGTTCAACCAGGGTATGGGAGCCGATATAGCCGGCGCCCCCTGTAACCAGAATTGTCATTTTTTATCCCGTCTTCGACTGAAACTGGAGCTGAGTCTACCTGCCTGGCCCACTCGGGAAAAGCGCGAGATGCCAGGAACGCGCTTCAATAGTCGACGCTGACATCCCCGCTGGCGGTACAGGAACAGGCCAGAGCCACCCCGTGCTCGAAATCCTGCGCGCTCAGGGTCATTACGCTCTGGCGCTCGATTTTTCCCTCCGTGGTACAGCGACAGGCCCCACACACCCCGGCACGGCAGGCCGCCATCATGGTCTCACCCGCCCCTTCCAGTGCCGCCAGCAGGGTCTGACCCGGCAGGATCTTCACCTTCTTGCCGCTCTTTTTGAGGGTCAGCCAGAAGTGGTCGCTGCCGGCCGCAACTGGCGCCGCACTCGATGTTCCAGCAGGCAGGCCGAACGACTCCTGGTGCAACTGTGCTGCCGGCAGTCCCAGCTCCGCCAGCATGGTGCAGACGGCGGTCATGTAGGGGGCTGGGCCACACAGATAGACGTGGCGCGCCAGCAGGTCTGGCGCCAGTTCCCTCAGCATCTCCGGTGTGAGCCGGCCAACCCAGGGATAAGCCGTCGGCGCCTCTTCCCCTACTTTCTCCAGCACTAAAGCGTGGCGCACGCCGGAATGGGCAGCGGCCAGCGCAGCCAGGTCATCTGCGAAGATCACATCCTCCGGCGAGCGGGCGCTGTGAATGAAGCGGATGTCTGCATCCGGCCGTTTGGCCAGCTCGTCCCGCAGCATGGCCCACATGGGGGTGATGCCGGAACCGGCGCTCAAGAGCAGCGGCTGCTCGCAGGGCAAGGCTGTCAGGTTGAAGTCGCCGAAGGGGCCATCCACCCGGATCTCGTCCCCCACTTGCAGGGTCTGGTGCAGATGGTGGGAGACCAGTCCGACATCCTTGATGGTGACCTGCCAGCAGGCATCCTGCGGGCTGGAAGAGAGGGTATAGGCACGGCAGTGGGGCTTGCCGTCAATCTCGGTGTGCAGCGTCACGCACTGGCCAGCCAGCACGGCAGGCAGGCTGCCCGTCTGCGGCACGAACTGCCAGCTAGACACATCGTGGGTATCCGCCCGGCGGGCCGATGCACCTGAGGGTGAGGGAGGTGGAGGTCATCGCAAGGCTCCTCTTGCTGAAAAATGTTGGACAGGTGTCGTTAAAAAAAGGCGAGCCATCAGGCTCGCCAAAGGCTTACAACATGCTGAGCGTGTAAGGCGGATATGGCGCCGCTCAGGCCGCCAGAATCTCGGCGAGATCGGCTTCTGCGGTGGTGGTTCCTTTCAGGCCAAATTGCTCTTCCAGCACCTTGAGCAGAGCCGGGGTGAGGAAAGCCGGGGCGGTCGGGCCGGTACGGATGTCCTTCACACCCAGCGCCAGCAGGGTGAGCAGGATGACGATGGCCTTCTGCTCGAACCAGGAGAGCACCAGGGTCAGCGGCAGATCGTTGACGCCGCACTCGAACGCCTCGGAGAGCGCCAGCGCCAGCTGGATGGCAGAGTAGGCATCGTTGCACTGACCCACGTCCAGCAGACGGGGAATGCCGCCGATGTCGCCGAAATCGAGCTTGTTGAACTTGTACTTGCCGCAGCCCAGGGTCAGCAGCAGGCTGTCCTGCGGGATCGCCTTGGCAAACTCGGTGTAGTAGGCGCGCTCGGCACGGTCACCGTCACAGCCACCGACCAGGAAGAAGTGGCTGATTTCGCCGGCCTTGACCTTGTCGATCACCGCTGGGGCAGCCTGCATCAGGGCGTTGCGGGCAAAGCCGATGGTGATGAAGTGCTCGAGCTCAACGTGTTTGAAGCCTTCCAGCGCTTGCGCCTTGGCGATCACGGCGGAGAAATCTTCCCCTTCCAGATGGGTCACGCCCGGCCAGCCGACGATGGAGCGGGTGAAGATGCGATCCGAGTAGTTGCCCACGTTCGGGTCGATGATGCAGTTGGAGGTCATCACCACGGCGCCCGGGAAGTTGGCAAACTCCTTCTGCTGGTTCTGCCAGGCGGAGCCATAGTTACCCACCAGGTGTGGGTACTGCTTGAAGAAGGGGTAGGCCAGCGCCGGCAGCATCTCGCCATGGGTGTAGACCTTGATGCCGGTGCCCTTGGTCTGCTCCAGGATGAGCTTAAGATCCACCATGTCGTGACCGGAGACCAGGATGCACTTGCCCGGTACCGGAGTGACGCGAACCTGGGTCGGCTCGGGGTGGCCGAAAGCGGTGGTTTCACCGAGATCCAGCATCTCCATGATCTTGAAGTTGAGCAAGCCAATCTCCATGGCGCACTTGAACAGCGGATCCAGATCGCTCGGATCCGTGCCGAGCCAGCTCATGATGCGATGGAATTCGGCGGCTACTCCGGCATCCTGCTGATCCAGCACCCGGGCGTGCTCCATGTAGGCGGCGGCGCCCTTGAGGCCGTAGAGGCAGAGCAGGCGCAGCCCCATGATGTCTTCGTTGACCTCGTTCTTGCCGCGGTTGACTGCGGTCTGCGGCGCCTGGGCCAACTGGGCCAGCAGATCGGCACCCGGCTCGAAGCGGGCGGCAGCGGACAGTGCATCGGCCTGTACCGCCAGCGGTGCCAGCTTGGCGGCCAGTTGCTGACGATAGGTCAGCGCCTGGTTGACATACGCCACTATGCGGGCGGAGTCGAAGTTGACGTTGGTGAGGGTGGCGAAGAAGGCCTTGGGCACGAAGACGTCGATCTCGCTGTCGACGATGCCGTGCTCGCGGGCCGCCAGGGCCCAGGCACTGAGCCCTTGCAGGGTATAGATCAACACATCCTGCAGGTCGGAGGTTTCCGCCGTCTTGCCGCACATGCCTTGTGCATAGGCGCAGCCGTTGCCTGCCGGGGTACGAATTGTCTGTTCACATTGCACACAAAACATCATGCCTCTCCTAATTGGACATTTCAGTTGTTTGTTTTGTGGCGATTCTATTCCTACGGCTCAGAACTTAATAGGCATTCAATTTGCCAATTCAATTTTCATTGATGCAGATCAAAAACAAAAAAGCCGCCCAAACAGGGCGGCAAGCGGGTGGATAAAAGGAGAGACAACTCAGGTTTGCAACAGAACACGATAACGGAATGGGTCGGGCTGGCGTCTAGTCAGGCAGATCCAGCCCTTCACTTCATCAAGCCGGCATACTTCGCAGCGTCCGGCCTGGTTAACTATCAGGCCAGGTAAGCGCGCAGCATCCAGACCAGTTTCTCCTGCTGCTGCACATAGTCGGAGAGAATGGACGCAGTCCCTTCATCACCGGCATCGGCGGCCTGCCCCAGAATGCGGCGCTGGGCCACCAGCAGTTCGCGGAAACTCTCCAGCAGGGATTCGACGCAGGCACGACCGTCGTGCAGCCCCTTCTGCTCGGGAATGGCGGAAACTTTCAGGTAGTCGCTGAAGCTGTGCAGCGGCACGCCATCCAGGGTCAGGATGCGCTCGGCCAGAGCATCGACCTTCAGCAGCAGGTCGTTGTAAATCTCTTCGAACTTAAGGTGCAGCTCGAAGAACTGGTTGCCGCGGATGTTCCAGTGGAAGCCGCGAACGTTCATGTAAAGGATCTGGTAGCTGGCCAGCAACTTGTTCAGCTCGGCGGCCAGCGCTTGTGATTGAACGGTATCAAGACCAATCGGACTCTTCATGTTTCACCTCCAGATTTGACGACCTGGTCATCTTAGAACTCATCAGACTCAAAAGGTAATAGTTAGGATCTAACTGATTGATAGAGTACGGCTATCATCCGTGTAGCCTGCCGGCAAGGCGGCTCAGTCAGGCTGCCGCTCGATGTAGAGGATCACCTCCCCCAGCTGGATGCCGAACTTGCTGATGGCAGCCCGGTTGAGCAGGCGATCTTCATCCAGCAGGTACATCCAGTCATCGAAACTCACCCGCACCACGCTGCCGTCAGGCAGCGCCAGATCGAGCTGATAGCGCCAGTTGAGGGCAAAGCCTGCCGTCTTGCCTACCGCCTCCCCCACCACGTCGGCCGCCGTGCCGCGCCAGTGACCATCCGCCCCCTTGCTCAAAAACCAGGTGCGGGTCTGCTGGCGCCCGTCATCAAAGTAGAACTGCTCGAACAGCTCCCCTTTTCCCCCCTGCCAGTGCCCGCGCATCTCCACCCGAAAACGGCTGGTCACCTCGCCGCTGCGATCGGTCACCAGACCGTGCGCCGTCAGCTTGCCATTGAAGAAGCGGGCGAGATCCCATTCAGGGCCCTGGCCGCGATAATCCTCCAGACTGCTGCCGCAACCAGCCAACAGCAGCAGCGGCAACAACAGCAGGTAGCGACAGGCGTGGGTGTATTTCATGAATCCTTTTTGCATCAGCGTTCTCCCCGCAGGCGGCGGGTGAGCGCCGGATCGCGGCTCCCTTGTGCCAGCCAGATGGCAAGAAAGGCCGCCGAAAATTGCGGATCGGCAAGGGTGCCGAGCGGCTTGTCCCGCCACCAGAAATGGCCCGCACCGCCCCTGTCGGCATAGAAGGTAAGTCGGTCACCCGCCTGAACATCGGGCCAGAGCGCGGCGAGTTGACCAAGCCAGCCCTGACGCTGCTGCTCGCTGCCAAGCCCCAGTCGCTGCCACTCGGCGGCGGTGGCGCTCAACAGATCGTCCCGCTTTATGGCTCTGGCGTAGGTAAGGCTGAGCGCCTGAGGATAGTGACCCGGCCGATAGCGGCCGTTCTCGCTGTAGAGGGTGGCGTCATAGAGCTTGAACCAGAGCCAGCTCATCTCGCCGCGCCCGACCGGCTGCAGCTGCTGCCAGGGAGTAACTAGGGCTTGCCCGGTCTGGGCGAAAGGGGTCAGCGGTAGGCTCAAGCCTGCCAGCAGCAGGCTAATTCCACCCCATGTGCCAATGGGCGGGATCTTCGAGTTCATGCCAGTCCATCTCCTGTTCCAGCAGCGTGTTGATGTCCTGCATCACCACCTGCTGCAGCTGCCCCTGCGCGTCACGCTGACAGGCCACCACCAGATAGAAACGCTCGGTCAGCTCGTGCCGGCTCTCTTTGGTCCATTTGGAAAACAACAAGGTGTCGGTCGAAAAGGTGTTCATCTCGCTTCACCCTCCAGCTTGACCGTTACCCACAGGAGTACGGGTAACCACCACATCCAGATCACCGCCAGCAGTGCCGCACTGATCCCGATGCCCCAAGGTAAGTGTACTGCCCCCATGGCAGCTCCCGCCACATAGGAGGAGGCCCCCCCCACCATGCCGAACAGCCCCTGCTGCCAGCGCGGCAAGGGCCGCAACCAACGCAGGCCGTGGCAGAGGGTCAGGGCAAAACCGCACCAGAGCAGCACCAACCAGAGTGGAAAACCGGTGTTGAAATAAAACAGCCCGAGTTGCCAGAGCAGGGCATCGAGCAGGCTGCCGGCAAGGGCGACCGGGATGAGCCGCCAGTCGTGCCAGCGGCGGGGAGAGAAGAGAAAATGAAGCAGCAGCAGTGCCAGCAGCGGGCCCGGCTGCTGCCACTTCACCGCCAGCAACCAGTAGAGGTTGAACCCCAGCAGATGGGCCCACTGCCACATGATCAGCGACCGCCGACGGGCAGATCTCCACTCCAGCCGAGTGGGCCCGGTTTGGCCGCTTCCAGCTGCACCAGGCTGATGGTGCGCTCCCAGAAGCCCCCTTCGCAGTAGGCGAAATAGAAGTGCCACAAGCGGATGAAGTCCTGGCTGTAGCCGAGGGCTGGCAGCTCGGGCGCCAGCGCCAGGAAGCGCTCGCACCAGTGAGCCAGAGTACGGGCGTAGTGGTGGCCGTGATCGTGCAGCCGCACCAGCTGCATGTCGGTCTCGCGCGCTAGCAGACCCGCCATCTGGGAGACGCTCGGCAGACAGCCACCGGGGAAGATGTAGCGCTGGATGAAATCAACCCCGCGCAAATACTGGGCATGGCGTTGATCGGCGATGGTGATGGCCTGAATGAGCAGGCGACCACCGGGTTTGAGCAGCCGCGACAGCTGGCGGAAATAGTCGGGCAGGAAGGCGTGACCCACCGCTTCGATCATCTCGATGGAGACCAGCTTGTCGTAACTGCCCTCCAGCTTGCGGTAGTCCTCCAGCAGCAAGGTGATGCGATCCCCCAGCCCCTCCCGCGCAATCCACTCCTTGGCGTAATCGTGCTGGGCCCGGGAGATTGTGGTGGTAGTCACCCGGCAGCCGTAGTGACGGGCCGCATAGACGGCGAGGCCGCCCCAGCCGGTGCCAATCTCCAGCAGATGATCCTCAGGGCCGAGCGCCAGCCGCTCGCAGATGGTACGCAGCTTGGCCTGTTGCCCCTCTTCGAGAGTGGCCTCGGCATGGGGATAGATGGCGCTCGAGTACTGCATGTGGCTGTCGAGAAAACCCTGATAGAGGGTATTGCCGAGATCGTAGTGGGCGGCGATGTTGGAGCGCGACCCGGTCAGGGTATTGCGGTTAAGCCAGTGACGCACCTTGTTGAACGGGAAACTGAGCCAGCCGAGGCGCCGCTCAAGGGAATCGAGCAGCGCCAGGTTGCGGGCCAGCAAGCGCACCAGTGCCACCGGATCCGGGCTGGTCCAAAGCCCCTCCACCCAGGTTTCCCCGGCAGCGATGCTGCCCCCCAGCAGCAGGCGGCGATAGAAGGCCGGATCCTGCACCACCAGCTCGGCGTGCAAATCGGTGCCCGCCACGCCAAAACTGTGGCGCTCAGCGCCATCCCGCAGCAGCAGCTGGCCATGTTCGAGACGCCCCAGCAGATTGAGCAGCAGTTGCCTGGCCCCCTTGTCGATGAAAGAGGCAGAGAGGGTTGATTGCACAAGTTCCATTAGCGGCTCTCCGGATGGCTAAAAATGGGTGTTCGTTTGATAAAAAGACGCAGGGCCTGCCAGTAGATCCCGAGCAGCACCTTCATGGTCATCCAGGGCCAGCGGGCCAGCAGGGCCACCAGCCCCTTGCGCGACAGCGGCGCTCGGCGCAGCGCCAGGGTGGCGTCAAACAGCTTTGCCTCGCCGGATACGGGATGACTCTCGATGTGGATCAGTGTCTCCTGCGCGGGCGGACGAATGCGCCAGTGGTAACGCATCGCCAGCCCCATGAAGGGGGAGACGTGAAAATCCTTGTTGTGAGGGGCCAGCGCCGCCAGATCCAGCAGGTAGTAGTGGCGCTCGTTCCAGGGGGTGTTCGACACCTCCGCCAGCAGATAGCGCGCCTCTCCCTGCCGGTAGCAGAAGTAGAAGTTGACCGGGCTGAAGTAGAACCCCAGACAGCGCACGTTACCGAGCAGCAGCACCCGCCCCTCGGGCTCGGCATCGCCACCCAGTTCGCTCACCTTCTCCCACACCGCCTGCTTGAGCGGCCCCTCGCTGCCACGCAGATAATCGTCACGGTGAAACGAGAGCAGCCCTGCTCGCTCTACCCCGAACCAGCACCCGCGATCGAGTTGTGACAACTCGTCGAGATCCAGCCCCAGCATGAAGAGGTTGTAGGAGAAGGCATGGGCGCGCGGTGCAAAGCGGCGGTGGCGCACCGACCCCTGCCAGATGGCGCTGAGGGTACCGGTCATGGCCTCGCCACTCGCCTCTTGTCCTACCAGGACTGCCCCCTTCATAGCTCGGCCCCGAACCGTCTGGCCACGTCCAGCGCGCTGCGCACCCCATCTTCATGAAAGCCGTTGTACCAGTAGGCGCCGCAGAAGTGGGTGTGCTGCTGGCCGCAGATCTCCGCCCGCCGCTCCTGGGCTGCAATAGAGGCCTGATTGAACACCGGATGGTGATAGACGAAGCGGCGCAGCACCTTGCTCTCGTCCACCTTGCCCAAGGGATTGAGACTGACGCAGAAGGGCTGCGGCGAGCTCACCCCCTGCAATATGTTCATGTTGTAGCTCACCAACGGCCGCGCCCCGTCATCCTCGCCCAGCTGATAGTTCCAGCTGGCCCACGCTTTGCGGCGCATCGGCAAGCAGCGCACATCGGTATGCAGCCAGACGTCGTTGGCCTGATAGGGCATGGCACCGAGAATGGCCTGCTCCCGCTCGCCCGGATCCGCCAGCAACGCCAGCGCCTGATCACTGTGACAGGCGAGGATCACCTCGTCAAACCGCTCCTCGCCGTAGCTGCTCTGGATCAGCACCCCGTCCGCCTGGCGCCGGATCCCCTGCACCGGACAGGCCAGACGAATGTGAGCCTGCCAGCCGGCCGTCAGCGGGCCGATATATTCCCGCGAGCCGCCAGGGATCACGTACCACTGAGGCCGGTTGGCCACCTCGAGCAGCCCGTGGTTGGCAAAAAAGCGCAGGAAGAAACCGAGGGGAAAGGCGCGCATATCGGCCAGGGTCGACGACCAGATGGCGGCCCCCATCGGCAAAATGTAGTGGCGGGCGAAGTAGTCGCTGAACTCCCCCACCTGCAGAAAATCCCCCAGGGTCAGCTCGGGGCCCTCGCCCTGATGTTGACCATCGGCCAGCCAGGCCCGCGCCTCGCGGTTGAAGCGCAGGATCTCGGCGACGAAGCCGTAGAAACGGGGGCTCAGCAGGTTGCTGCGCTGGGCAAACAGGGTATCCAGGTTGTGACCGTTGTACTCCAGCCCCTGCGGGCTTTTCACCGAGAAGCTCATCTCGGCCGGCTGCCGCGCCACCCCGATCCGCTCGAGCAGCCGCAGGAAGTTGGGGTAGGTGCGGTCATTGAAGACGATGAAGCCGGTGTCGATGGCATAGCTTCGCCCCGCCTGGTGGACGTCGACGGTGGCGGTGTGGCCACCCAGGGTCGGCGCCGCCTCGAACAGGGTGATGTCGTGCAGCTTGTGGAGCAGGAAACCGGCGGTCAGACCTGAAATGCCGGAACCGACGATGGCGATCTTTTTCTTCATGAAGGGCGTCCTTTCGATACGAATGCGCGGCCAAGGCGCAGCCAGAGCCCCGTCGGCAGCGCGCCGAGCAGGCGCAGCAGCCAGATGAAACGGCGGGGAAAATGGATCTGGTGACGACTGGCGGCGAGCCCCACCATGATGGCGCGGGAAGCCTCTTCCACCGTCACCAGGCAGGGCATGGCAAAATCATTTTTGGCGGTGAGCGGCGTCGCCACGAAACCGGGGCGGATCAGGGTCACGCCAATCCCTTTGCCGGCCAAATCGAGGCGCAGGGTATCCGCCAGATAATCGAGAGCCGCCTTGGAGGCGCCATAGGCTTCGGCCCTGGGCAGCGGCAACCAGCTCACCGACGAGCTGACGATGGCAAGGCGTCCGCCCGCCCCGAGCAGCGGCAAAAAGGCGGCCAGGGCATGACCGGTGGCAACGAGGTTGGTCTCGATGACCCTAGCAAACAGGGCGCCGTCAAACCCCTCGGCTACATCCATATACTCGCAGTTGCCGGCATTGAGGATCACCAGATCGACTCGCGGCAAGCAGGCGGCCGCTTCGCTCACGGCGCTTGCATCGCGCCCGTCAAACTGCAGCGGCGTGATGTCGTGACGACCCAGTGCCAGCAGCCGCTCGCCATCGCGACCACAACCCCACACCTGCCAGCCTGCACGCCGATAATCGAGCGCCAGCTGAAAGCCTATGCCCGAGGTGGCTCCGGTAATCAGCACCCTGCCGCCACTCATGCGCCCAGCCTCCCCTTGATGGTGCGCACCAGGGGGCCTATCAGCGGCAACTGCTCGTAGAGCATGGCGCCCAGATCGAAGTAGTCGCGATGCAGGCACACCTTGCCCGCCTCATCGAACTCCAGGCGGGTTGCCCCCTCCACCGTCACCGGCGCACCGCCACGCAATCTGGGATGGGAGAAAGTCATGGTCCAGCCGAGCCAGGCCTGGCGCCCCTGCAGCTGCTGGCTGGTGATGACGAAACGGCAGTAGGCCAGATGCTGATAGAGGACGGCAAAATAGTCGGTGAGCGCCGCCAGCCCCTCAATGCGGTGAGCAGGATCGGTAAAGACCACCTCGTTTGCGTAAACCTCCGGCAAACGGTGCAGCTCGTCTCTGCTTAGCTGCTGATAGAGGGCCACAAAGCGGGCCAGCGACTCATCCATGCTATTTCTCCAGGGCGCGAAACATCTCGATGGCTCTCACCCGGGCAACGGCGTGGTCCACCATGGGGACCGGATAATCGTGTCGCCCCTTGAGCCGCAACCAGTCGTGGGGTTGATGCAGATAGGCGGCAGGCAGATCAGCCAGCTCAGAGACCCAGATACGAATGAACTCCCCTTGCGGATCAAATCGTTGCCCTTGGGTGGTGGGGTTGAACACCCGGAAATAGGGCGCCGCATCGGCCCCGGTCCCCGCCGCCCATTGCCAGCCACCGTTGTTGGCCGCCAGATCGCCGTCGATCAGTCGGCTCATGAAATAATCCTCCCCGAGCCGCCAATGGATGTGCAGATCCTTGGTGAGAAAGCTCGCCACTATCATTCGCAGCCGGTTGTGCATCCAGCCGGTGGCGTTGAGGCAGCGCATCGCCGCATCGACGATGGGGTAGCCGGTTCGTCCCTCACACCAGGCGGCGAAGGCATCCGGGTCCCAGCTCCACGGCAGGGCAGCCGTCTCCGGCTTGAAGGGCCGATTCATGGAAAGGGTCGGGATCAGCACCAGCAGGTGGCGATAGAACTCGCGCCAGATCAGCTCATTGAGCCAGACAAAGCCGGGCTGAGCCTTCGACTGTGGGCGGTAGCCAAGGCGCTGCTGGAGCGCCGCCACGCACTGGCGCGGGCTGATGATGCCAGCAGCCAGATAGGGGGAGAGCACGGAGGTACCCGCGATGGCAGGGAAATCCCGGGTCTCGCCATAGTCGAGCACCGCCTGCTCCAGAAAGTCATTCAGACAGCGGCTGGCCTCGGCCTCCCCCACCGGCCAACGGGGGTCTGCCGTCAGTTCGCCAAGGGCGGCATCGACGAAGTCCCGCTCTGCCAGCGGCTGCCACGGCAGCGGCTCACTACGAGCAGTGGGCGCGCGATGAATGACGAAACCATCCTCATCGAGCGCTTTGAGCCAGGCGCGGCTGAAGGGCGTGAAAACCTTGAACATCTCGCCAGAGCCGGTCAGCACCCGCCCAGGCGGCAGCACGCAGCAGCCGTTGAGCCAATGACAACCCACCGCCTGCTCCGCCAGCGCGGCGGTGACGGCCTGGTCCCGACGCAGCTCATCGATCTCGATGGCTTGATTGGCGTAGAGCTGGGTTACGCCCAGCTCGCGGCAAAGCTCTGCCAGCGCTGCTGGCACCTCGGCAAAGGTCTCCACTCGCAGCAGATGGAGCGGGATGCCGAGCCCCGCCAACTCGCGGCCCAGCACATCGACCTGGGCCAACATAAAGCGCTGACGGACGGGGGCCAGCTTGTGCTGCTGCCACTGGGTGGGGGAGAGGATAAAGAGCGCGGCCACCGGCTCATCATCGGCGCAGCCATGCCGCAGCGCCGGGTTGTCGGCCAGGCGCAGATCGCTGCGAAACCAGACCAGCTTCATGATTTTTTCCTCCCGCGTCCGCCGGCGCCAGCCGCAGCAGGTGCGTCCACCATCAGCTCGGCAAGGCTCGCCTGCCAGCCGTGAGCTTTAAGCCACTCATCATCGTAGAGGCGTCCCAGCTCACCAAAGAAGCGGGTACCGGCGGGCCAGACGCCAGCCAGCTCCTGCTTGCCAAGGCCGGCTCCCAGCAGTACCAGCCAGGGAGTGACGGCGCGTCCTTCAAGCAGGCTGGCATGGCGCGGCTCCACCGCCCCCAGCAGCTGCACCTCATAACCCTGACCGATCAGCTCGTAAGCAGCCCAGACCAGATCCAGCGGGCCCACCTGTCCCCAGCTCGCCAAGGTGACCGGCATGCCCTTCTCCTGCTCGATCAGGTGGCGGGCAAAGCGGGTATGCAGCCAGCCCAGCCACACCTGTTGCAGCAGCTCGCCATCGGGGCGCTCGCGCCACAGCCCCAGCAAGCGCTCTACCAGCGGCTGCAGCACCCGGCTGCGCACCAGCTCGAACGGGTAGCTCGCCAGCAGGTCGTTCAGCTCGGCCTCGGCCTTGCGCTGGTTGAAAGCGAGCAGCGCCTGACTGAACTGCTCCAGGGTTTGCTGCCAGTGATCGCTCACCGGCTGGGCCTGGGGTTCGCTCAGGAGCCCCTTCACCTGTCCGATGCTCACCCCCCGCTCCAGCCAGCTCAGGATTTCGCCTATCTGGCGAATGTCCTGCTCGCTGTAGAGGCGGTGGCCCTTCTCGGTGCGGGCCGGCTGCACCAGCCCGTAGCGACGCTGCCAGGCGCGCAGGGTTACGGCATTGACCCCGGTGAGACGGGAGACCTCGCGAATGGGGTAGATCCCCTCCTCCGGCGAAGGAGAAGCGGCGTGCGGTAAATCAGACATAACGGCATCCAGCAAAGGTTGAGGGAGAGGCCCCGGCCATCCGCCGGGGCCTGCACATAGTATTCAGAGCCCGTAGCGCAACTTGAGCGTATCGGGATGGGGATTGAGATATACCTGCTCGGCGAGATAGGGGTTGGGGTATTCGCGCAGGTAGTGGCGGATCAGGGTGAGCGGCACCAGCAGCGGAAATACGCCGGTACGGTATTTGTCGATGGTGTCGCACAGTTCCTGCTTCTGGGCCGGAGTCAGCACCCGCTTGAAGTAGCCCTGCAGGTGCATCAGCACATTGGTGTGGCTGCGCCGGTTGGCCCGCAAAGTCAGCGCCGCCATCAACCCCTTGATGTAGCTGTCGGCCACCTGCTGCAGGTCGGCCTTGGCCAGGTTGCCGAGCAGCTTGCCAAGCGCCCGGTAGTGGGTGGTGGCGTGGGAGAGCACCAGATACTTGTAGCGGGAGTGGAAGCGGATCAGCGCAGAGGCGGTGATGCCGCGCGCGCAGAGCTGCTGCCAGTCGTGGTAGGCAAAGACCCGCAACACGAAGTTTTCCCGCAGGATGGGATCGCACAGGCGGCCATCCTCTTCGACCGGCAACAGGGGATTGGCCTCCATCAGCGCCTTGGCAAACAGGCCGACCCCCTCCTTGGCACTCCCCTCGTTGTTAGCGCCATAGATCCGCACCCGCTCCATGCCGCAGCTGGGGGATTTGGCGCAGAGGATGTAGCCGGAGATGAAGTCGAGCTGGCGCGCCTTCTGCTCGCTGAAGGCAATCAGCTTCTCGGTGACGTCGAAGCTGCCGTTGCTCGCCTCGGCGCGGATCTCGCCGTGGCGCTTCACCAGCCGGATGGCGGCGCGGGGCGCCCCGAGGCCAATGGCCATCTCGGGACAGACGGGGTGATAGTCAAAGTGGGCACCGAGATCCCGCTCGCAGAAGCTGGAACGCTTGTGGCCCCCGTCGAACCGTACCTCCTGCCCCAGCAGGCAGGCGCTGATACCAACCTTGATCTTGTACATATCATCACTCCTTGTATAAGTCTGAATCAGTTATAGCAGTTATACAAAAAAATTGAAGTTGTATAACTATTGCGGACTGATACGACACAAGGGTGAAGGGTGGATCAACCGGAAATGAAAAAACCCATGACCGAGGTCATGGGTAAAAATGAAGACACTACAGGAAGGATGATTAGAAGCTGTACTTCACACCCAGGCTGGTGATGGAGCCCTGTTGCAGGTCCCACTTGCGGTAGGTGTAGTCGGCGGTGAGGGCCAGGTTCTGGCTCACCTTGTAGGCGGCGCCCACTTTGAAATCGTGCATGTCGTCGGTCATGTTGGCGTAGCGATAGCCGGTGGAGAGCTCGACCGCGCCGATGTCGTAGCGCAGGCCAGCCTCACCGTACATGCTGCCGCTGTTCTTGCGGGTGATCACATCCCAGCCGCTGTCTTTGACGTTGGCAGCCACCTGACGCTCCATGGTGTAACCCATCAGGCCAGCTTCCCCATACAGGTTCAGACCTGTGCTGAGCGGGGTGTAGACACCCAGACCCAGGCTGGAGATGCCCATGCTGTCGTTGCCATCGTTGCGGGAGGTGTACTCGCTGCCCAGACGACCATAAAAGTTGGAACCGAAGCTCTTGGAGAGGTCCAGGTTCAGACCGCCGAAGTCGCGGTTGTTGCTATCCTTGCCGCCGATGTAATCGGACTTGGTGTGCGCCCAGGTCAGGCCGCCTTTGGCGTAGCTGAAGGCATCCTCAGCCAGAGCGGAAGTTGAAGCGAAACCGGCCAGAACCAGAACTGAAAGTGCAACTTTTTTCATTTTGATGACTCCATCGTTGAGCTAGTTGAGACCTAGCTGGAATGGGGTCATTGTGCAGAGGGTGGGGAGAAATGCCGAGCGGCAAGCTGTTGCCAAACCATGTCAGATGTAAGCAACTGTTGCAGGTGGTTACCGGGTTAACAATCAAGACAGGCTCCACGAAGGAGCCTGTTGCATGACGGATCAGCGGAACTCCACTTCCTCAATCTCGACCCGCACCAGGGGCTTGCCGGTGAGGCCGGCCGGGCGCGGCACCTCCAGCACCATGGAGGGGCGCTGCTGCCCCTTGCGCAGATAGGACTCCGGCAGACGGTTCTCGCCGACCCAGAAGCGGGCCTCCTGCTTGACCAGCTGGGCCCCCTGCTCGCTGAACAGGGTCACGCTGCCGCGTACCCGTACCACGTTGCGGGTGCCGGTGTTGCTCACCATGAATTGCAGTTGCAGAGGATCCGAGCCCTCCACCTTGGCCAGCTTGACGCCGATCCCGTCCTTGACGGCCTGAACCAGCAGCTCGGGGTTGCTCATCGCCTGCTCGGTCAGCACCGGCACGGCCACCGAGCCCTGCACCGCGCTGCCGTCGGCGGCGGGCTTGAGCAGCAGGTATTCCCAGGTAAAGTCATCGTTGAGCTGCACCTGGCGGCCATCCGGCAGGGTCACCTGGGTGAGCGGAGCGGCCTGCGCCAGCAGGGGCGAGAGGCAGAGGGCAACCAGCAGACGGGACAAGGGTTTCATAGGGTGATGACTCGGCGTCGATGGAAAAGGGCGTCAGTATAAAGAGTCCGTCCCGGCTTGCCTATGACCGCACTCACGTTCCTGCCCTTGGTTGCCTAGACCACCAGCTCCTGCCGCTCCTCTTCCGCCGCCATGTCCAGCGTCACCAGATCGAAGGCCGTGCTCTTGAGGGCGGTGAGGATATCCGGCTGCAGATCGAAGGCCTGGGCCCGCAGCCGGGCCGGCACCCGCACCCGGGCCAGGGTGGTGGCCCGATCGGCGAGTGTATGAAAGAACACCTGGGCCTCCTCCAGCCCCATGTCGGCCAGCATCTGCTCCGCCATGTCCACCATCCGCAGATGACGGCGCTTCACCAGCTCGGGGTCGGAGAAACGGTAGCTCAGGCAGCCGTGGGCACTCTTGCCCCAGCGCCCAAGCTGGCGCTTGTTGAAGCCGTAGCGAAAGTCCCTGTGGGTCATGCCCTGCTTGGCAAACAGCCAGAGGGTATTGGCCGGCAGGCTGCCAAAACGGCGCAGATACTCCTGCAACTCCTCCACCGGCGCCGGCAGCAGCATGGGCAGGTGGCTCCAGTCGGTTTCCAGCGCGGTGAGGTGGCAGATGTAGCGCACCGGGTCGATCACCTCGTTGAGGTGGCGCAGGTGATCGCAGAAGATCATCTCGTCGGTCTTGATCACCCGCTGCTCGATGCCGTAACGCTGGCAATAGCGCTTGGCGCGCGCCACCTCTTTGCGGCTGCGGGTCGGGCTGTCCAGGGTGATGGCCCGGATCCGGATACCGCTGGCGCGGCACAGATCCATGCTGTAGCAGGATTCCAGTCGACCGGAGAAAGAGACCACCAGTTCGCCGTAGCCAGCCAGGGTCTCGATAAGTGACTGTTCCCTGGTCTGAAAGGTCTGATCGTATCCCCGATTCAGCACAACGATATTGGCATCCATAACAGCGGCACCGGATGATGAATTGGGCGCCATTGTGCTGCAACAATCCTGAATAAACCCTTAAAGGGCAGGGATAAATCAGAATTTAATGATAATTTCATGCCAATTAGTTTCATTTTCATCCAGCTGAGCATCGTAAATCCGAAGTTTCGCCTGATGAACCTGATGCATGCGCAGGAATCCCTCCGCCTGTTCGAGGGAGGCAAAGGTCAGCCGGCCCCCTCCGCTGTCGGTGAGACACTGCATCTCGCCGTCAACCTCGACACAGAGCTGATACCCACTGCCATCCAGGCAGGCGATCAGCAGCCCCGCATCCGGATAGTGACTGAGCCAATTGCGAAACCGGCCATGCTCCATACCCTCTCCCTCTACATCCTGCCATTCAGGCGGGCAGGTAACCCTGCGCCACCAGCTGCTGGCGACAACTGTATGCATCGGTAAACACCAGGCCGCCGATCCCCAACGCCTGTGCGGCAGTCACGTTGGCCGGGCTGTCATCGATGAACAGGCACTGCTCGGCCTGCAAGTCGAACGACACCAGCAGATAGCGGTAGATATCCGGCTCCGGCTTCATCATCCGTACCCTTGCCGACACCACCTTGCCGCTGAAGAAACGCCAGAAGGGCTGATGCTGCTCCAGCCAGTCGATGCTGGCATGACCCATGTTGGAGAGTGCATAGAGGGTGTGACCCGCCCCATGCAGGCTCTCTATCAGGCTCAGCATAGCGGGATCCGGCACCAGCGAGGCGGGCACCGCCTGCAAAATCGCCAGATTTTCGGCGGCGCTCAGCCCGGTGCGATGCTCGGCCTGACGGGCCATGGTGTGCAGTGAGAGGGTGCCGCGGTCCACCTCCAGCCAATCCGGGTGGTTGAACAGCCGCTCTGCCAGCTGCTCCGCTCCATGATCCCCGCGTACCGAGCGCACGATACCGACCGGATCCCAGCTCACCACCACCCGTCCCAGATCGAAAATAATCGCCATCTTCACCTCCAGCTATCTGCATCATTACGACAGCAAGCGGGTCCGTTTTACCCGGTATTGCCCCCGCAGGCTCACGCCCCTACCCTGCCCCGTTCGCCTCCCCCGGGCAAGTTTTACTTGCATCGCACGGTCAAATCCCTTAATGGTTATGGCGTTACCTCAAGGACACACTCATGCACGCACTATTCTTTTTTGCTTTCTCGTTTATCCGGCCCTCATGAGGGAAGGCCCGTCGTCACGTGAAGCACTCGCGTAAACAGAAAGCAAAGACGAATCGAGCCTCCCCTAGCGGAGGTTTTTTTTTTGCAGCCACCACAATCGATTACTTGGATAGGGAACCATCATGGCAACGCTCGACGAGATCAGACAAGACATCACCCAGTTGGATCAGGAGCTGCTCGCCCTGCTGGCCAAACGCAAGACCCTCAGCATCGAGGTCGCCCGCGCCAAGCAGGCCAACCCACGCCCGATCCGCGACCCCCAGCGTGAGCAGGATCTGCTGGTTGCTCTGATCCAGAAAGGGCGTGTGCTGGGGCTGGACGCCCAATACATCACCCGCATCTATCACACCATCATCGAAGACTCGGTGCTCTCCCAGCAGGCCTATCTGCAGAGCCTGCTCAACCCGGAGCAGCAGGAGCCGATGACCAGCGTCGCCTATCTGGGACCACGCGGTTCCTACTCCAGCCTCGCTGCCCGCAAGTACCTGGCCCGCTACAAGGATCAGGTGATCGAAGTGAACTGCCAGAATTTCCGCGAGGTGCTGGATGCAGTGGAATCGGGCCGGGCAGCCTTCGGGGTGCTGCCCATCGAGAACACCAGCTCGGGCTCCATCAACGAGGTGTACGACGTGATGCAGCACACCAGCCTCTCCATCGTCGGTGAGCTGACCTACCCCATCGAGCACTGCATCCTCACCGCCGTGCCGACCGAGCTGGGCCGCATCAAGACCTTCTATGCCCACCCGCAGGTATTCCAGCAGTGCTCCCATTACCTCAGCAAGCTGGAAGGGGCACGCCACGAGATCTGCGACTCCTCCTCCAGCGCCATGATGAAGGTGAAGGAACTGGCAAGCCCGGAGGCAGCGGCCATCGGCAGCGCCGCTGGCGGCGAGCTGTACGGGCTGGACGTGCTGGCCGAGCAGCTGGCCAACCAGAAGGAGAACTACAGCCGCTTCATCGTGGTGGCGCGCAAGCCCATCGACGTGGCACCACAGATCCCGGCCAAGACCACCCTCATCATGTCCACCTCCCAGAAACCGGGCTCGCTGGTGGAGGCGCTGCTGGTGCTGCGCAGCAACGAGATCAACATGACCAAGCTGGAATCCCGCCCGGTGCAGGGCAACCCGTGGGAGGAGATGTTCTACCTGGATGTCTCCGCCAACCTGCAGACCCCGGCCATGCAGGCCGCGCTGATGGAGCTGACCAAAATCACCCGCTACATCAAGGTGCTGGGTTGCTACCCGAGCGAAGACGTCAAACCGACCGCCGTACCGCCGGTGCTGCTGGGCAACTAGCCAGCACTCTAATCCGCCAGGCGGGGCGGCCGACACCCCAATGAAAAAGGCGACCCACTGGGTCGCCTTTTTGTCGTCCATTCGCCTGAGATACGCCGTCAGAACTGGCCCGCCATCAACTGGTTGATGTTGTAGAGGGCGCGGGTATCGAGCTCCATCTCGGTGGCATAGGTGTTGCCACGGGGATAGGAGGCCACCACTCTGGCGCCGCGCACCATGCCGGCCACCGACACGTCCAGCGAGTTGGAGGTCTGGGTCAAGTCCTTGTAGCTGCTCTGGCCGCGCACCTGCTGGCCGTTGAGCTGTTCCGCCAGCTCCCGATAGGCATCCATCTTGGAGGCGCGGATGGCCTGCAGCATCTTCTCAGACTGGGATGGACCGGGCTGGATGTCGATCACCGCGTAGCCGACCGCCTTGAGCACCGGGAAATCATCCGGCTTGTTATTGCCGCCGCCATAGTTGACCACCCGATTGCCGCCGCTGCACGCCGTCAGCAGCAGGGCCAGCAGGCATCCGAACAGGATTTTCATTGCATCTACTCCTTGTCAGGGCGTCAGATTGACCAGATGGCCGCCGGGACGCGCCTGGCTGTCACGCATCAGGTAACCGCGGTTGATCGAGGCCCGACCAAACGAATTGTTGGCACCGAACAGGTATTTTTGCGGGATCAGGCTCTGGGCCGTGGTCTCCACCATCTTGGTACGCAGGTCGATGATGCGGGCATTGACCAGGATCCCCTGCTTGTTGCGGCTGAAGGTGCCGGTCAGGATGCGGGAGATGGGTAGCCGGGGGGAGAGATCCCGATAGTTGCGGCTCATCACGAAGTCCCCCTGCGGGGTGACCTTGATGCTGCCGGTCAGCTTGAAATCCACCACCACTTCCCCGCGCCGGTTCAGCTCATAGATAAAGCTCTCCTCGATCTGCTGCCCCATCCAGTTGGTGTCCTGCAGGGTATCGAGATCGACGAAAGAGGAGACCGCGATGGGTTCGGTCAGGGTGGAGAGCGACTTGCGCTCCATCAGCTGATCGGTCATGCGCGCCACCAGCCAGTTGAGTTCCATCCCCTGCGCCGCCTGACGAGGATCACCCTGCTCCCGGTTGATGGGGTCGGAGCCGCAGCCGGCCAATGCCAAGGCAAGCGCCAACGCCGTGATGAGTTTGTTCATGGATACCTTTCCTGTATCTGCACCTGACTTGTTATCGGTTCGACCGGCCAAAGCTTGAGCCGGGAATGAGGCATGGATCTTGCTAAATATTCGCGTGTGCTGTGCAACCAGCACGGTTCTGTGATCTGTATCGGCCGGCGACCTCGCTTCGACAGGGGTGAATCGCGCCGACCCGCATATTCAAGGTGCTTGTCATGAAATTACCGCTGCTGTTAACCCTGCTGCTGGCCAGTCTGTCGGCCCGGGCGGAGATCATCGAGGCGCAGGGCAGTGCCGCCATCCTGGGCGGAGACGAGGTCTACGCCCGCGAGCAGGCGACCCGCGATGCCCTGCGGCAGGCTCTGCTGGCCAGCGGCGCCGCCGTCTCCAGCATCCAGCGTTTGGAAAACGGCAGCCTGCGCTCCGAGCAGATCCAGATCCGTTCCGGCGGCGACATTCGCCAGTATCGGCTCAAGCGGGAAGAGGTGCGCAACGGCCGCATGTACATCACGCTGCAGGCCGACATTCAGGCCGAGCGCCAGATCTGCCAGACCCAGCACTACGCCAAGGATTTGACGCTGGTGCGGCTGCGGCTGCGCTACCCCGAGCAGGCGAGCTACGGCGCCCTCGACGACATGCCCGCCAACCTGTCACGCCGCATGTTCGAGGCCCTGGCCAACGCGCCGCAAGGGGTAGCCGTGCGCCAGTGGCTGGACGAAAACCTGCGCATCGACCCGCTCCACCTGCAACAGGGAGATCGCAGCGCCCTCGAGGAGATCAAGGCCCTCAGCCTGCGCACCGACAGCCAGTATCTGGTGCTCGGCAGCATTGACGATCTCTCCCTCGAGCCGCAGGGCAACCAGCTGACCAGCTGGTATGAAGACCCCATCCGCAACTTTCGCATGCAGCTCTATCTGTTCGACGGCATCAACGGCAGCCTGCTCGGCCGCAAGGAGTATCAGGGCCGGGCCAACTGGACCTTTGCCAAGCGGGATCAGGTGGGCAGCAGCAGCGGCCAGTTCTGGCAGTCGAGCTACGGCCAGGAGGTCAACTACCAGTTGCAGGAAGCGGTACAGGATCTGGTGGCACAGCTCAGCTGCGCCCCGGTCACCGCCCGGGTGGTCGGCCAGAACGAGCGCGGCCCCCACATCAATCTGGGCCGCCGCAACGGTGTCCGGCTCGGGGATCAGTTCCGCATCCAGCACGATGCCGATTTCATCGACCCCTACGGCAAGTCACGCATGATGCGCAACCCCGCCGACGGCCTGTTCGAAGTGGTGCAGGTGTTCGAGGATGGCGCCATCATCAGCAGCCAGAACAAATATTCGCCGTTTAACATCCAGATCGGGGATCTGGCAGTATTGGAATAAGAATCAAGGGTTTAAAAGGGAGCGGCTTCTTGTATAATGCCCGCCACAAGGCTCCCGTAGCTCAGTAGGATAGAGCGGTCCCCTCCTAAGGGACAGGCCACTGGTTCGACTCCAGTCGGGAGCGCCATACAAAACAAGGGGTTGGCATCATCATGATGCCAACCCCTTGGTCGTTTCAGGCCAAGGCCGCCATTCGGCCGATTGCGGGCACGTCGGCCGCCCCGCATCCCGCCACAAGCGTACCTGCCCGAACTAACCTGCCAGCCCCGTGGGGCCATCTCCCACAGCGACCAGAGTGAGCCTGACACCATGCTGGGCCAGCACCTCGCGGGCACTTTCGGGCAATTGCCCATCGCTGATGACCTGATCGATCGCTTCCCAGCCAACCACGTTGAAGGTACCCACCTTGCCGTATTTGGAGGAGTCGCAGATAAGTATTCGGGTCGCGGCGGCCTCCACCACGGCACGCTTGACCGGCACCTTCTGCTCGCTGGGGGTGGAGATCCCCAGGGCATCCCAGGAGGAGGCCGACAAAAAGGCCACATCAAGATGCAAATTGCGCAGGAAGTGAGCGGTGGCCTCGCCAGCGCAGGACTGGTTCTCCCGAATGACCTGCCCGCCGGTGTGATAGAGGCGGCAACGGCCGTGCTCAATCAGGTAGGCGCAGACCATGAAGTCGTTGGTCACTATCATCAGATCTTCCCGCTGCGCCAGCTCCCGGGCCAACTCGAGGGAGGTAGTTCCCGCATCCAGATAGACGGAGCTGCCAGGTGCCACCTGGGCTGCAGCACTGTACGCAATGGCGAGCTTGGCCTCCTGCATCAGGCTGCGCTTGGTGGCGTGGGAGGGTTCGCTCTTGATCCGTTCTGAAAGGCTCACCCCCCCTGACACGGAGATGACCCGCCCCTGATCTTCGAGCTTCTGGATATCGCGCCTGATGGTCATGTGGGAGACCTGCAGGCGCTCGGTCAATTCTGTGATGCTGACGGCACCGCGCTCGGCCAGCAGGTGCAGGATCTGTTGCTGTCTCTCTACGGGGATCATGGGCAATCCGTAACGCTAAAACGAGAGTCCATGTTACCCCAGCAGGATGGGAAGTTTTGATAAAAAAGCAAATCAAGGCTCACAATTCACAACAAATCACATAAACACCTCCATTAAAGTCACTCAATCGGCTCCATACCTCCTTAAATAACAAAAATTAACACACTAAAGGTTAATTTTTGTGACACCTGCCTGATATTTCACCACCACAAGCCCCTACTATCGGTTCATTCGTTGTAATCGAGGAACTGACAGATGAGCAGACCCTATCACGTTGCCGTCATCGGCTTGGGCGCCATGGGCATGGGCGCCGCCCGCTCCTGCCTGCGGGCCGGACTCACCACCTATGGCATCGACCTCAGCGAGCAGGCCCGCAGCCAGCTACAGCAGGCCGGTGCCGCCGCCGTCATGGCCGATGCCAGACCTCTGGCTGAGACCCTGGATGCCGTGCTGCTGCTGGTGGTCAACGCCACCCAGGTACGCAAGATCCTGTTTGGCGAGCACGGCCTCGCCACGCACCTCAAACCGGGCACTGCCGTCATGGTCTCTTCCACCATAGCGACAGAGGAGGCGAGCGCCCTGGCCGCCGAGCTGGCCGCGCTGGATCTGCCGATGCTGGATGCCCCCGTCTCCGGCGGCGCCATCAAGGCCGAGGCCGGCGAGATGACGGTGATGGCCGCTGGCGCCAATGCCGCCTTCGACAAGCTGGCCCCTGTGCTCGATGCGGTGGCCGGCAAGGTCTACCGGGTCGGCAGCGAACCGGGCCAGGGCAGCACGGTCAAGATCGTTCACCAGCTGCTGGCCGGCGTGCACATCGCCGTGGCCGCCGAAGCCATGGCGCTGGCGAGCCGGGCCGGCGTGTCCCTGGATCTCATGTATGACGTGGTGACCCATGCCGCCGGCAACTCCTGGATGTTCGAAAACCGCATGGCCCGGGTGCTGGCCGGCGACTACCAGGCCCGCTCGGCGGTCGACATCTTCGTCAAGGATCTCACCCTGGTAGCCGACACGGCGCGAGAGCTGCGCTTCCCGCTGCCGCTGGCGAGCACCGCCCTCAACATGTTCCTCGCCGCCAGCAACGCCGGCCACGGCCAGGAAGATGACAGCGCCGTCATCAAGATCTTCGACGGCATTACCCTGCCAGGCATGGAGGAGGCACAATGAAACTGGGCGTGATTGCAGACGACTTTACCGGGGCTACCGACATCGCCGGCTTTCTGGTGGAAAACGGCCTCGCCACCCTCCAGCTTGCCGGCATCCCGCCGGCGGTGGATCTCAGCGGCATCGATGCCGTGGTGATCAGCCTCAAGAGCCGCTCCTGCCCAGCGGGCGAAGCAGTTCGCGACTCGCTGGCCGCTCTCGACTGGCTCAAGGCACGCGGCTGCCCGCGTATCTACCAGAAGTACTGCTCCACCTTCGACAGCACGGCGGCCGGCAATATCGGCCCGGTCACCGATGCCCTGCTGGCGGCGCTGGAGAGCCGGTTCACCCTGATCTGCCCGGCCCTGCCGGTGAACGGTCGCACCGTCTATCAGGGCAACCTGTTCGTCGGCGCCCAGCCGCTGGCCGAGTCCGGCATGCGCCACCATCCCATCACTCCCATGACCGACAGCAACCTACTGCGATTGATGGAGGGGCAGGGCTCAGGGCGCGCCGGACTGGTGCCCTTCACCACCATAGCGCAGGGCCCCGCAGCCATTGCCGACGCCTTCGAGCAACTGGTGCGTGATGACGTGCGCTACGCCGTGGTCGATACCCTCACCGAGCAGCACCTGCTGGATATCGCTGAGGCCGCCATCGAGATGCCGCTGGTGACCGGCGGCTCCGGGCTCGCCATCGGCCTGGCCCGGTTGCTCGGTAACGGCAATCCCGCGGCCGCCCGCGCCGCGGGAAGACCGCTGGGCACTCGCGCCGTGGTGCTGTCGGGCTCCTGTTCCGAGATGACCAATCGCCAAGTGGCCCGCTATCAGAAGGTGGCGCCAGCACTGGCCCTCGACGTGGCAGCTTGCCTGACGCAAGCCGACTACCCGGCCGAACTGGCACGCTGGGTTCTGGATCAGCCGGCAACCCCCGCCCCCATGATCCACGCCACCACCAGCCCGGACCGGCTGGCCGAGATCCAGGCCCGCCATGGCCGCGACCTTGCGAGCGAGGCGGTGGAGCAGTGCTTTGCTCGCCTCGCCGTACTGCTGCGCGCCGCCGGCATAGACAGTTTCATCATCGCCGGCGGCGAGACCTCGAGCCGCATCACCCAGGCGCTGGGTATTGCCGCCTTCCACATAGGCCCGCAGATCGCCCCCGGCGTACCCTGGGTTCGGGCTACCGATGCCCCACTCTCGCTGGCCCTCAAATCCGGCAACTTTGGTGACGAGACCTTCTTCAGCCGGGCACAGGAGTTTTTCCATGACTGAACAGGCACTACGCGACACCATGGTGATGCTGGGCGCATCCCTTTTCCAGCGAGGCTATGCCACCGGCGGCGCCGGCAATCTCTCTGCCAAACTGCCGGACGGCACCCTGCTTGCGACCCCGACCGGCTCCTGCCTGGGACGGCTCAGCGCCGACAGGCTCTCTCACGTCAACCTGCAGGGGGAACACCTGGGGGGAGATCGCCCCTCCAAGGAGGTGGCCTTCCACCTTGCCATCTACCACAACAATCCGGACTGCCGGGCCGTGGTGCACCTGCACTGCACCCACCTGACCGCCCTCTCCTGTCTGGAAGGGCTGGATCCGGCCAATGTCATCCGCCCCTTCACCCCCTACTACGTGATGCGGGTCGGCCAGTTGCCGCTCATCCCCTACTACAAACCGGGGGATGCCCGCATCGCCGAGGAGCTGGGGCGCCGCGCCCCCGAAGGCAACGCCTTCCTGCTGGCCAACCACGGCCCCGTGGTGACGGGCAAGGATCTGGTGGATGCGGTCAACAACATGGAAGAGCTGGAGGAGACGGCGCGCCTGGCACTGATGCTCAATGGCCACTCCATCCGCTACCTGAACGAACCCGAAGTTGATGAATTGAGGAGGATGAAACCATGAGCAAGTTTGCCGCCAATCTCACCATGCTGTTTACCGAAGTGCCGTTCCTGGAGCGCTTCGCCGCCGCCCGCGACGCAGGCTTCGAGGCGGTGGAGTTCCTCTTCCCCTACGAGTGGCCGGCCGCCGAGCTGGGTCGCCAACTGCAGCTGCACGGTCTCTCCCAGGCGCTGTTCAATATGCCGCCGGGCAACTGGGCGGCAGGGGAGCGCGGCATGGCCGCCATCCCGGGGCGGGAAGCGGAGTTTCGCGGCCACCTGCCAAGCGTGCGGGACTACGCCCTGGCGCTCGGTTGCACCAAGGTGCACGCCATGAGCGGCATAGTCGACCCCGCTCATAGCCTCCCGGCCCACCGCCAGACCCTGATCGACAACATCCGCTTCGCCGCCGACTTTCTTGCCGAAGACGGTATCAAGGTGCTGCTGGAGCCCCTCAACGATCGGGACGTGCCCGGCTATTTCCTGGCTCACCAACTCGACGCCCTGGCCCTGGTGCAGGAGATAGACAGACCCAACGTGGGGGTGCAGCTCGATCTCTATCACGCCCAGATCATGGACGGGGATCTCACCCGTCTCATCGGCAAGCTGGGCCCGGCCATCGGCCACGTCCAGATCGCCTCGGTACCGGATCGCCACGAGCCGGACGAGGGGGAAATCGCCTATCCGCATCTGTTCAAGGTGCTGGCGCAAGCGGGCTACCACGACTGGATCGGCTGTGAATACAACCCCAGAGGCAACACCCGGCAAGGCCTGACCTGGCTGGCACAACAATAACGACCCTACACACGAACGAGTCTGAGGATAGCAAGATGCAGATCATCATCACCGGCGGCGGCGGCTTTTTAGGACAGAAGCTGGCCCGTGCCCTGTTGCACAGTTCCTTACCTTTCAGCGAGCTGCTGCTGGTGGACATTCAGGCGCCACCAGCCCTGGCCGACCCACGGGTGCGCTGCCTGCAGGCGGATCTGACCGCCCCCGGAGTGGCCGAGTCCCTCATCAGCGAACGCACCGCCGTCGTCTATCACCTTGCCGCCATCGTCAGCAGCCACGCGGAGCAAGATTTCGATCTGGGCTGGCAGGTCAATCTGGACACCACCCGCAGCCTGCTGGAGGCGTGCCGTCACGCCCGCCCGGGCATCCGCTTCGTGTTCACCAGTTCGCTGGCGGTCTATGGCGGCCCGCTGCCGGAGCTGGTGAATGACGGCACAGCCCTCACTCCGACCTCCTCCTACGGCGCCCAGAAGGCGATGGGGGAGCTATTGGTCAACGACTACAGCCGCAAGGGCTACGTTGACGGCCTGGCGCTGCGCCTGCCCACCATCTGCGTGCGGCCGGGCAAACCAAACCGCGCCGCCTCCTCCTTTGTCAGCAGCATCATCCGCGAGCCGCTGCAGGGAGAGATAACTGTATGTCCGGTGAGCCCGGAGCTGCGTCTCTGGCTCTCCAGCCCCGCCACCGTGGTTGCCAACTTCCTGCTGGCCGCCACCTTGCCAAGGGGGATAACCGCAGCATCAACCTGCCCGGCATCAGCGTCACCGTCGGCGAGATGCTGACGGCGCTGACTCAGGCAGGCGGCCAAGCGGCGCGGGATCGGGTGCAGTTTGCCGCCGATCCGGCCATCGAGCGCATCGTGGCGAGCTGGCCGGGGCGCATCGACAACCAGCGCGCCAGCGCCCTCGGTTTCATGGCAGACAGGACGTTTGCCGACATCATCGACAGCTTCATCACCCATGACATGCAGGAGGCATCATGAGCGACATCCCAACCCCCATCATCGGTCTCATCATCGCGGTCTTCGTGCTGGTGTTTCTGGTCATCCGCACCCGGGTGCACGCCCTGATCGCCATGTTGGCGGCGGCCTGTATCGCCGGGATCACCGGCGGCATGAGCATCGACAAGACCCTCACCGTCATCACTCAGGGCTTTGGCTCCACCCTCGGCAGCATCGGCATCGTCATCGGCCTCGGGGTCATGATGGGTCGCCTGCTGGAGGTGTCGGGTGCCGCCGAGCAGATCGCCTACAGCTTCATCAAGTGGCTCGGCAAACGCCGCGAGGAGTGGGCGCTGGCCATCACCGGCTACATCGTCAGCATCCCCATCTTCGTGGATTCCGCCTTCGTCATCCTCTATCCAGTGGCCAAGGCGCTGGCGAAAAGCGGCAAGCGATCCCTGCTCACCCTGGGGGTGGCGCTGGCGGGCGGCCTGGTGGTGACCCACCATACCGTGCCGCCGACCCCGGGCCCGCTCGGTGTGGCCGGTCTGTTTGGAGTGGACATCGGCGCCATGCTGCTGACCGGCATGGCCCTGGCCATCCCCTGCGTGCTCGGCATCGTCTTCTATGCCCAGTGGCTCGACAAGAAGTACCCCGAGTTCGGCGCCCAGGCGGCACAGACCCCGGATGAGCTGCAGGTCACCTATGAGCAGTACCTCAAGGAGAAGGAGGGCAAGACCCTGCCGAGCCTGAGCCTGTCGCTGCTGCCGATCCTGGTGCCCATCGTGCTCATCTTCCTCAAGGCCATCTTCACCACCCTCGCCACCCTGGAGGGGATGGACGGCCTGATGGAGAACCCGCTGGTGCAGGGCATCAACTTCATCGGCGCCCCCATCATCGCGCTCGCCATCAGCGTGCTGCTGGCGGTCTACACCCTGGTGCCGCACATGGACAGGCACGCCACCGCCGCTCGCCTGGAAGAGGGGCTGCAGTCGGCCGGCATCATATTGCTGGTGACCGGTGCCGGCGGCGCGCTGGGGGCCGTGCTGCGCGACAGTGGCGCAGGCCAGCAGCTGGCCGAGCAGATCGCCCTGCTGCCCATTTCCCCCATTCTGATCCCCTTCATCGTGGCGACCCTGGTGCGCCTCATCCAGGGATCCGGCACCGTGGCCATGGTGACGGCGGCCTCCATCTCGGCCCCCATCCTGGCGCAGATCCCCGGGGTCAACATGTTGCTGGCCGCCCAGGCCGCCACCATGGGGTCGCTCTTCTTCGGCTACTTCAACGACAGCCTGTTCTGGGTGGTCAACCGGATGATGGGGATCTCGGACGTGAAGCAGCAGATGATCGTCTGGTCCATCCCGACCACCATCGCCTGGGCCATCGGCGGCACCGGCGTCGCCCTGCTGAACCTGATGTTCGGCTCCGGCGGCACCTGGTTCGACCCCGTGCTGCCGTTGCTGGTGCTAGCCCTCATCGTCTGGTACGTCAAGGGGCAGTCCCTGGCCCCGGCGGCAGAGGCCGTTCCGAGCCGGGAGTCATAACCCGCGCCGTCACGGCAACGCTGTGTGACGAGGGCCAGTCTGCTAGACTGGCCCTCTTTTTGTTCATTCATCTGCAAAGGAGTGTTGGATGTCTGCTGCTTCGTGGTGGGACAAGTCCACCGGGCTGGCGCTGCTGACCATAGTGCTGTGGGCCTCGCTGGCGGCGCTCACCTCCCGGGTTACCAGCGTGTCGCCGCTGGTACTGGTGGGGCTGGTGCTGTTCTTCTGCGGGGCGGGTGCCCTGCCATTCTGGCGTCAGTGGCGAGCTCGTCCGGTCAACTGGCTGGTGACCATCAGCGCCCTGCTGCTCTATCACCTGCTGCTGTTCATGAGTTTTCGCCATGCCCCCGTGCTGGAGGCGAACCTCATCAACTACCTGTGGCCACTGTGCATCATATTGTTCACCCCATTGCTGCTGCCGGGTCACCCGCTGCACGGTCGTCACCTGCTGGCCGGCGCCCTGGGCCTGGCCGGCTCAGTGCTGGTGATGGTGAACGGCGAGCTGCAGCTGCAACAGGCCTATCTGCCGGGCTATCTGCTGGCGCTGGGGGCCGCCATCGTCTGGGGCGCCTACTCGGTGCTGTCGCGCCGGCTGCCGCCGGCCCCGGCGGTGATGACGGCGGCGGCCTGTCTGCCCGCCGGGTTGCTGGCACTGCTGCTGGCCTGGCTGCTGGAGGGACCGCTGCCGGTGGCCCGCATCCCGACCGGTGACTGGGGCCTCATCATCGGGCTGGCACTCGGCCCCATGGGGGCGGCTTTCGTCACCTGGTATCTGGCGCTGCGAGACGGGGATCCGCGCCGGATCGGCGCGCTGGCCTATCTGACGCCGCTGCTGAGCACGCTGCTGCTGGTGCTGCTCAATGGTGAGCAGCTGACCCCCCGTCACCTGGTGGCCGGCGCCCTCATCATGGGTGGCGCCCTGCTCGGCATGCTGGGCAAGCCCCCTGCCCGCCAGCAGCAGGAAGCCCCCGCCCCACTGCAATAATCCAGTCCCCCTCGACAGTCAGCCCAGGCCGCCGGGCTGACTGTCATAAAAGCGCCATCTCTGCTGCTTAAGCTCACGCCGACGCCCATCGCCGTGGTTCAACAAGCAGGAATGCTGCCGTGAAAATTGCCCATTACGCCTCCCTATCTTCTCTCGCTCTGCTGCTGGTCGCCGCCGTGCAGGTCGGTGCCCTCTGGCACGGCTGGCAACAGCTCAACCAGGCCGAGCAGGCCCAATACCAGCACGAACGGCTGCAGCAGCGGCTCACCGGCACCCTGCAGGGCACCCTGCGCGACTACCTCGCCAGCGGCGATCCCCTGCGGCTGACCGAGGCCGAAGCGGTGCGCAAGCAGGCGCTTGCCCAGCTCGCCCAGCAGGATGTGGCGCTCACGGCCCCGCTGCGCAGCCTGCTCGAACAGATGGGTGCGCGCATCGACAGCGACTATCTGGCGGCCGGCAAGCTCTCCGGCAACAGCCAGTGGCTGCTGCAAAATGCCGAGAACGAGCTGACCGATCAGGCAAGGGCGCTGCTGCGTTACGGCCAGCAAGGGGCGATGGGGAGCGACCCGGCCAGCGCCGAGCGCTATCGCCAGCTGGCCGGCGACCTGCTGGCAGCCCTGCCGGGGCTCGCTCACCTGCGCCAGAACTACATGGAGCAGGCCAGCCCCAAGCTGCTGGAAGGGTTGCAGTTTGAGCTGGCGGCCCTGCAAAAACAGGCCGAGCAGCTGGCGGCCCTGCCGAGTTTGGATCTTTTCGAGGCGCCTCCCGCCGATGAGTTCACCCTGGGGGAGCCGGAGCGCAAGGAGCTCGGGGATCTGCCCAAGGCCGAACTGCTCTCGCTGCTCAAGCGCTACCCGCAGGAGCTGGAGAACAGCCGCAAGGCGCTGCAACAGCAGCAGGCGGGCCGTCTCGCGGTGCAGCAAGACATAGGCCAGATGCTGCAGGCCACAGGCCAGATGGGCAGCGAACTGGCCGCCGCCCGCCAGGCGGTCAATCAGCGGCTGGCCGCCATCCTCGGCAGTCTGGCGCTCTGTCTGGTGCTGGTCGCCCTGCTGTTTGCACTGGTGCAGCGCCGCTGGCTGGTAAGGCCATTGCTGCGCCTGCGCGCGGCCTTTCTGCAGCTCGACGAGACCGGGCAGGCCGAGACCCTGCCAGAGGGGCGCGAGCGCAACGAGCTGGCCGACATCGTCGCCAGCTACAACCGCCTCATCCTGCGGCTGCAGCAGGATCAGCAGCAGAAAGAGGGTCAGCTGTCGGCGGTATCGCAAAGCCTGCAGGGGATGGTCAACCAGGTGCAGGAGATCCATCACAGCACCCGCACCACGGAGCAGGCGGTAGACGAAAGCGATCTGATGATGAGCGAGCTGAACCAGCTGGCCGGCGAGGTGCATCAGGTGGCCGCCGAGATAGCGCAGCACGCCCAGCACAACGAGCACTCCATGAGCCAGAGCGAGCAGCTGGTGGGCGGCATGTTGCAGGCCACCGCCCAGACCGGGCTCGCCATCGACGAGAGTGGCGGCGCCCTGGCCCAGCTCAAGCGCTCGGTGGAAGATGTGACCGCCATCGTCGACGTGATCGGCCACATCTCCCAGCAGACCAACCTGCTGGCGCTCAACGCGGCCATCGAGGCGGCACGGGCCGGCGAACAGGGGCGCGGCTTTGCGGTGGTGGCCGACGAGGTGCGCCACCTCTCTGCCGATACCCAGCGCTCCCTCGGCCAGATCACCGAGATCCTGACCAGACTCACCCAGGCGGGGGAGCAGCTCGGCACCGTACTGGCGCGCATCACCGCAGAAGCCTCCGCCCAGCGCCAGCAGGCGGAGCAGCTGCGCCAGACCACCCAGGCGGTGCGGGAGATGGCGCGCAGCACGGCGGTCATCGCCCTGCAGGGGGCCGACAACGCCAAGAGCCAGGAGCACAAGCTGGCCAGTTTTGCCGATCTCATCGGCCGCATCAGCCAGCACGCCCGCCAGGGCAGCCGCCTTTCGGTGCAAGTGTCGGAGCACATCCACCACCAGGCCAGCCAGATCCCGCGCATCCTCGGTCACCAGGCCTGAGCCGCGCCGGTTTAGCCGGCGCCCCCTACCCGGCCCCTGCCATCGCGCAGGGGTTTATCTTTTTTGTGGCACAAAATTATCTGTTATCCGCGGGTTAACGAAGAAAGATCCCTCTGCAGCGTGCGATCCGTCCGGATCGGCCGGAAATTTCATCTGAAAACGTTGTCATCACCGATATCAGCGGGCTGGGAGTGTCCACAGCAAGCGTCATGATTATTTGCACTCGGTCATATTTTTGAAACTTGGTGGGAACTTTCCATTGATATTTCGCACCGCGAACGTACTCTTGGATTGTCCGATAGCCAAGGATCGGAACACAAAAAAACAAACTATGTGATGAACAGAACTGCACCACCGCAGATGTGCCAAGACGTCGCGGCCGCAGCCGACATACTCGAACTTTTTGCCCTTCGGGGTCTTGATTGCAATGCCAATACCGAGCGGCGGGCGCTTGCCTGACTGCCGGACAAAAAAAGCTAAGTCCATAAAATCAGGAGCAATACAAAATGGAAAAAGTGATCTTCAAACGTGCCGCATTGAGCGCAGCCATCGTCGCTGCCATGCTCGCCCCCGGTATGGTGTTGGCTGCCGACGAAGCCGGCCCCACCTATGCAGCCGCCGCCAGCAAGTTCTATGAAGAAGGCAAACTCAACGGTGGTCTCTTCTACTTCCAGCGTGACCGTCAGCGTATCGACGGCGACCCCACCGCCAAGAACAAAGAAGGCAAGTACCAATCCAACCTGAGCCACGCCACCACCCAGGCCTCCCTGAACTTCAACTCCGGCTACGCCTGGGACGTGGTGGGTATCGATGTAGGCGGTTTCGGTGCCTATGACTTGGCCGTGACCGAGAACCACCCGGTCAACCAGGAGAACGAATTCTCCTTCGCCGGCAACAAATGGGGCGAAAACTACAAGGACGGTTCCCCGGAAGGCGGCTTCAGCCTGGCCAACGCCTCGCTGAAATTCAAGGCGCTGGACGGTGCCCTCACCGCCAAGGGTGGTCTGACTCAGCTCTACGTACCGGGCGTGATCGGCGTGAACTGGTCCTATCAGCCGGGTACCTATCGTGGTGGCCAGATCGAGGGTAACTTCGGTGGCCTCTACCTGACCTACGCCATCGCCGACGAGTACAAATCTCCCTGGTACAAAGAGACCCAGAAGTTCTCCCGCGCCAAGGCATGGATGGACCCGTTCGCCGATGAAAACGTCATCGACTACATCCAGGGTGTCGCCGCCCGTTACACCTTCGAGAACGGCACCGCCATCACAGGTTCCTACGGTAACTCCGAAAACTACATGGACAGCTACCACTTCAAGCTGGCCCATAAATTCGACGTGCTGAACGGTCTCTCCACCAGCTACCAGTTCTACGGTTCCGACACCAAGACCTATCAGAAGGGTGGTGCCGACATCGAGACTTACGATGGCCTGGCATGGCAGCAAGCGCTGACCGCCGCTTGGGGCATGGGCCCGTACGGCTTCCGTCTGGAAGGTCTGTGGACCAAGGCCGAGGGTAACGAAGGCAACTACCTGCCCCGTCTGACCCGTGGCTACGGCAACTCCCAGGGCGCGAACGAAATCTGGTGGGACTCCCGCTCCGACTGGAACGCCAACAACGAGAAAGCGCTGTACTTCGGCGTGACCCGTTCCCTGGATGACCTGGTGGGTGCACCTGGCTGGTCCGTCGGTGTCTCCGGTGCCTACGGCTGGGATATCCAGAAAGGCGACGGCACCAAGGCCACCAATGGTGAAGATACCGAATGGGCAGCTAACTTCGACGTCATGTACACAGTGCAGGATGGCAAGCTGAAGGGCACCCTGTTCAAGCTGCACTACACCGATTACAACAACGACATCAGCCAGAGCGGCGGTTGGACCGAATACCCCAACATCTTCGCCTCCGAGAAAGACGTCAAGTTCCACATCATCATGCCGTTCACCATCCTGTAAGCAGGTGGTTGAACTTAGCAAACCGGGCCGATTGGCCCGGTTTTCTTTTTCTGATCAGCGGGTTAACATGCAAAACCGCAGGTGCTTCTGCCTGCGCCGTCACCACAAGGATCCGCCCATGTCCCGCTTCGTTCTGATCACCGGCTGCTCCAGCGGCATCGGCCTGGCCGCCGCCAAGGCACTCGGCCAGCACGGCTACACCGTCATCGCCTCCGCCCGCAAGGCCGAGGATGTGGCGCATTTGCGCCAGCTGGGTTTGCTGGCGGTCGAGCTGGATCTGGCCAACGAGGCCAGCATAGCGCGCGGCGCAGCCGAGGCGCAGGCACTGGCTGGCGGCCGCCTGTATGGCCTGTTCAACAACGGCGCCTACGGCCAGCCCGGCGCGCTGGAGGATTTGCCCACCCAGGCGCTGCGCGAGCAGTTCGATACCAACCTGTTTGGCTGGCACCACCTGATTCGCCAGCTGCTGCCGGCCATGCTGGCGGCCGGCGAGGGGCGCATCGTGCAGAACAGCTCGGTGCTGGGGCTGGTGGCCATGAAGTATCGCGGCGCCTACAACGCCAGCAAGTTCGCGCTGGAAGGGTATACCGATACCCTGCGCCTGGAGCTGGCCGGCAGCGGCGTGCAGATCAGCCTGATCGAGCCGGGCCCCATCGACACCCGCTTTCGGGCCAATGCCCGCGCCGCCTTCCTGCGCCACATAGAGCCCGCCGCCAGCCGCCATCAGGCCGCCTACCAGCAGACTCTGAGCCGGCTGGAGCGTGAAGGGGGAGCCCGTGGCTTTACCCTGCCAAGCGAGGCCTGTATTGCGCCGCTGCTGCACGCACTCGGCAGCCCGCGCCCCAAACACCGCTACCCGGTCACCTTCCCGACCCGGCTGTTCGGGGTGCTGCGCCGCCTGTTGCCCAGCCGCCTGCTCGACCGGATCCTGGCCAAGTCGGCCTGACGGCGACCGCCTCGCCACCCGGCACACCCGCAAGCAGCCTGCAGCCAGGGGCGACGACGCGCATCGTCGCCTCTCGTCTCATCCCCACCAACCGGCACCAGAGTGGCTTGAATTAGCCAAGCCGCCATCCCTGGCAGTCCCCGCTCAGTAGTGCTGGCCGTTGCTGTAATAGCAGCTTTTGACGATGGGCAGCACCTGCACCACCACATAGGTCTGCTCCCCCAACACCGCTTTGAGGTGGCGGGTAATCAGCGCCGCGGCCGCGTCCTGCAGCTCCTGCGGGCGTTCGAACCAGACCAGCTCGACGAACGGAAAACCGGCCTCGACCTCCCCCTCGCGTACCCAGTGGCTGTCGACCCTCTCCAGGGTGACGAACTCCGGTTTGCCCCCGGTGAGGGCACAGAGATCCGCCAGCAGGGGGGCGCTTATCTGCTTGAGGGTGTCGACGGAGACGGCCCGAAAACGAAGGTGGGGCATGGGAAAACCTCTTGGCTGTGACAAATGAGGACTTATCATAGGGGTTATTGTGACGAAGAGAAGCCATCCGCTGACATAAGGTGCCCCATGAGACTCCATCGCCTGCTGCTCCCCTTCCTGCTCTGCCTGCTGCTGCCGCTGAGCGCCTTTGCCGACCCCGCCTTCTATAAGGTCAGCAAGGGCGATCAGCAGCACTGGCTGCTGGGCTCCATCCACGCGGGCAAGCCTTCGCTCTATCCGCTGCCCGACCCCATCGAGCGGGCCTGGCTGCAGAGCCGCGCCCTGGTGCTGGAGGTCGACCTGACCCACATCAGCCAGCAGCAGTGGCAGGAGATGGGGGCCATCACCCGGCTGGTGGACGGCAAGACCCTCAAGGAGCACGTGCCGCTCGATCTCTACCGGCGCACCATCATCGCCGCCGGCCAGAACGGCCTGACCGAGAACATGCTGGCCCCGCTGCGCCCCTGGTTCGCCGCCATCACCCTCACCCAGGCGGCGCTGGAGCGCACCGACTTTCGCAGCGCGCTCGGGGTGGATCAGCACTTCGCCAAGCAGGCAGGCGACAGCGGCAAGCCCATCATCGGCTTCGAGACCCTGCTCGAGCAGCTCGGCTACCTCGCCAGCGTCGGTGACAACCAGACCCTGATGCTGGAGAGCACCTTGGACGAGCTGCCCGAACTCGAGCGCGGCTTTCGCGAGGTGATGAAGGCGTGGGAAGAGGGGGACGAGGCGACCCTCATCAACCTGCTCAAATCGGAGATGGCACCGCCCAAACTGCAGGCCTGGCTGGAGCAGACCCTGCTGGCGGAGCGCAACCACAACTGGCTGAAGAAATGGTCCACCCTGCCGAACGAGAGCTTCATCGTGGTAGGAGCGCTGCATCTTTACGGCGACCAGGGCTTGCTCGCGTTGCTGGAACAACAGGGCTGGCGCATCACCCCGCTCACCGAGCCGGGTCCGCGCAAGCAGCCCCGCCAATAAGGCGCAGGCGGAGCCACATCGGCCCCGTCAGGGTCTTGATGTGGGAGGGCGCTCACAGATCCGGCTGCCGATTTAATAACCACGGAAGGACTTGATCGAGATCATCTCTTTGCTCCCAAAGAGGTATCTATCATGCCTGTCATCAATGGGATGACTGGAGTGCATGAGATGGAATTTTGGATGAACCTGATGTTCGGCAACAGCGTGGGACTGATGTCCATGTTGGTGATTATCGGTACCTTCCTGCTGATCAGTTCCTACGCGGCCTATTTCATCTACAAGGTGATGAACGCCAAGCCGCCGAAAGAGGGCCAATAAGCCTGCGTCAGGCGATCCCCGATCGCCTGATCCCGCCCTCGCCTCCTTTGCTCACGAGCTGAGCAACCCGTTGCCACCAGCGCGCCCGCCACTTTCAGATCCGCCCCCGCCCGCTATAATGGCCGCTCATTCCACCTGCGGGGAGCCTGCCGTGTCTCAAAACGACGAACTCTCACTGTTTCGCAATGAAGTGGCCGATGTGCGCCCCATTCGCAACGACCATGTCCGCCTCCAGACGGCCAGCAGCCCGACCGACGCCCAGCTGGCGCGGCGCCAGGCCGCCACCGCCGAACAACTCGCCCAGGATCACCTCAGCATGGAGGCGGTCGAGATGCTCGACCCCCACGCCATCGTCGGCTTCAAGCGTGACGGGGTGCAGGAGGGAGTCTACAAGAAGCTGCGGCTCGGCAAGTACGAGCTGCAGGCAAGCCTGGACCTGCACCAGAAGACCCTGAACGAAGCGCGCCAGAGCCTGGTGCAGTTCATCGCGGATTGCGAACTGCGCGACATCCGCTGCCTGCTGATCCTGCACGGCAAGGGAGAGCGCAGCACGCCGCGCGCCCTGCTCAAAAGCTATGTCAGCGCCTGGTTGCCGCAACTGCCGGCGGTGATGGCCATGCACAGCGCCGAGCGTCGCCACGGCGGCGGTGGTGCCCTCTACGTGCTGCTGCGCAAGAGCGAGCGCAAGAAGGCGGAGAACCGCGAACGCCACCAGAAGCGGCTTGGCTGACTGCCTGAGGGTGGCACCAGGGTGGATGGCAGTGCTAGCATCGGGCGGCCCCGAGCATGCCAGGTACGGGGTGCATACCATCAGGGACGATAACAAGGACAATCCCATGTCATACCAGAAACTCGAACAACATCAGCAACAACTGCACCGCCTCTCCCACCTCTCGGCCATCTGCGGCTGGGATCAGGCCGCCATGATGCCGGAGGGGGGCAACGAAGCCCGCGCCGAAGCCATGGCCGAACTGGGGCTGCTGATCCACCACAAGCGCACCGCCCCCGAGCTGGGCGACTGGATTGCCAAGGCCGAGAGCGAGCCGCTGGACGAGATCCAGCGCGCCAACCTGCGCGAGATCAAGCGCCACTGGCAGGATGCAAGCCTGCTGCCCGGGGATCTCGTGGAGGCGCTGTCGCTCGCCGGCAGCAAGTGCGAGCACGCCTGGCGCCGCCAGCGCAAGGAGAACGATTGGGCGGGCTTTGCACCCAACCTCACCGAGGTGGTGACACTCGCGCGCGAGGTGGCTCGCCTGCGTGCCGACGCGCTGGGGGTACGCCCCTACGATGCCATGCTGGCGCTCTATGAGCCGGGCATGACCAGCGCCCGGCTCGACGAGATCTTCGGCGATCTGACCGGCTGGCTGCCAAACCTGATCCAGACCGTGAGCGAGCAGCAAAAGCGCGAGTCGGTGCAGATCCCGCAAGGCCCCTTCCCCATCGCCGCCCAGCAGGCGCTCGGCCAGCAGGTGATGGGGCTGCTCGGCTTCGATTTTGCCCACGGCCCGGCTCGATGTGAGCAGCCACCCATTCTGCGGCGGGGTGCCGACCGACGTGCGCATCACCACCCGCTACAACGAGCAGGAGTTCGTCTCCAGCCTGATGGGCATAGTCCACGAAACCGGTCACGCCCGTTACGAGCAGGGCTTGCCGCGCCAGTTGCTGGGCCAGCCGGTGGCCGAGGCGCGCTCCATGGGCATTCACGAGAGCCAGAGCCTGTTCTGCGAGATGCAGCTCGGCCATGATCCCGCCTTCCTCACGCTGCTGGCGCCGCACATTCGCGCCCACTTCGGCGAGCAGGCGGCGTTGGCGCCGGCGAACCTGGTCAAGCTCTACAATCGGGTCGAGCCCGGCCTTATCCGGGTCGATGCGGACGAGGTGACCTACCCGGCCCACGTCATCCTGCGCTACGAGCTGGAGCGCGACCTTATCGAGGGGCGCATCGAGGTGGCGGACATCCCCGCGCTGTGGGACGCCAAGATGCAGCAGTGGCTGGGGCTCTCCACCCAGGGCAACTACCAGAATGGCTGCATGCAGGACATTCACTGGACCGACGGCTCGTTCGGCTACTTCCCGAGCTACACGCTCGGCGCCATGTACGCGGCGCAGCTGCGCTTCGCGCTCGAGCGGGAGCTCGGCAACATGGGCGAGCTGATCGCGGCGGGCCGCCTGCCGGAGATCTTCGCCTGGCTGGGTCGTCACATCTGGTCCCAGGGCAGCCGCTACGGCACCGACGAACTGGTCAGCCGTGCCACCGGCGAGGCGCTGAACCCGCACTGGCTGCGCCGCCATCTGGAGCAGCGCTATCTGAAGTAGGGCCAGAGCGCCCGCCAGCAGATAACAAACGGGGCCTCACGGCCCCGTTTTTCATGGCAACACGGCGCGTCAACGCCCGTCCGGCACGCCGACAAACTCGCGCAGCTGCAGGATGTTGCCCTCGGGGTCGAACGCATTGCGCACCACGAAACCGGGGCCGGACCACTGCTGCGGCAGCAAGCCGCCACCGAGATCGGCCGCCTTCGCTTCCGCCCAGGCGAGGCTTGGCACGGTAAAGAACAGCTTGATGGCGCCCTGCTCGCGCAGCTGCGGCGGCGTGGTGATGACCACCTGCTCGGCATAGGGGGCGGGGATTGCGTGCAGCAACAGCTGGATGTCGGCATTTTCCTGCACGATCAGCTCGTCACTCTGGCTGCGGATCTCCATCTGCAGCAGGGTACGATAAAAGTGGCTCAGCAGGCCGGGATCCCTGGCATAGATCAGGGCGCCGGCACGTGCGGGTCCTGGCATGGCTCTCTCCTCCTTGGATGTTGTCACCCCAGATTCGCACACTTGCCCCGCCAAACCGATCTGTTTTTCATGCCCTGTAGTCGCGGGTGCGGCGTCGGTTTTATTTCAATTGCTGTCCGTTTCTGACTAGTCATCGCCTTCGTTCCTGCTTAGTCTCTCACTCATCCGGGCCGCCGCGCCCCCCCCCCCCCGTTTTCGGCGCAAGGAGCCAGCGATGCCAACAGATCACGCCATGACGATGCCGCCGGCCACAGAGCATGAGTCAGGCCTGCCGCTCAGCGCCGAGCAGTGCCATGCCGCCCGCTTGGCCCGCGATGCGCGCTTCGACGGCCGCTTCTTTACCGGCGTGCTCTCCACCGGCATCTACTGCCGGCCTGTCTGCCCGGCGCGGCCGCCGCACGAGCACAACGTGCGCTACTTCCAAAGCGCCGCCGCAGCGGAGCAGCACGGCCTGCGCCCCTGCCTGCGCTGCCGGCCTGAGCTCGCGCCCGCCGCCCCCGGCGATCTGCCGCCGACGCTGGCACGCCTGCTGGCCCGAATCGATCGCGGCGAGCTGGCGGAAGGCTCGCTCACCACGCTGGCGGAACAGGCCGGCATCAGTGAGCGCACGCTGCGCCGCCAGTTCGAGCAGCACCTCGGCGCTTCGCCGAAACAGGTGGAGCAGACGCGCCGGCTGCTGCTCGCCAAGCGACTGCTGACCGAAACCCGGCTGCCCATCACCGACATCGCGTTTGCGGCGGGCTTTGCCAGCATTCGCCGCTTCAACGACGCCTGGCAGCAGGCATACGGCTTGGCGCCGCGGGCCCTGCGCCGTCAAAGCGAGCCAGCCGGCGACGACGCCGCCCTGACGCAAGCGCCCGAGGAGGGGGCGATGCTCACGCTACAACTGCCCTACCGCCCCCCTTACGACGTGGCGGCCATGCTGGCGTTCTACCGGCTGCGCGCCATTCCGGGGTTGGAGCGGGTGGATGGCGAGGTCTATGAACGCTGGCACCGGGTCGGCGATCAGGTCGCGCGGGTGCGCATCAGCCAGGGCAAGGGGCACAGCCTGCAGCTCAGCGTCCATGATCTGCCGCCCGCCGCGCTGCCGGATCTGCTGTATCGGGTGCGCCGGATGTGGGATCTCGATGCCGACATGCAGCGCATCGGTGCACGACTCGGGCAGGATCCGCTGCTGGCGCGTCTGCAGGCGCGCTGGCCGGGAGTTAGGCTGCCCGCCGGCTGGGATGAGTACGAGGTGATGCTGCGCGCCATCGTCGGCCAGCAGGTGTCGGTCAAGGGGGCCATCACCATACTCGGACGGCTGGTGGCACGTACCGAGGCGCAATTCGGGGTGGCGCAGTTGCCCACCCCTGCCCAGCTGTGCGAGCTCAACCTGGACGGCATCGGCATGCCCGGCAGCCGGATCAGAACGCTGCAGGGGCTGGCGCTGGCGCTGGCCAGCGGCGAGTTGAGCTTGATCAGCGCCAGCGATGAACAGCTGCTGGCGCTGCCCGGTATCGGCCCCTGGACGGTCGCCTACTGGCGGCTACGCTGCGGGCTGGATCCGGATGCCTTCCCCGCCTCGGATCTGGTGCTGCAAAAAGCGCTGGGGGGCGGCGCCAAGTTGCCGGTGAAAGCGGTATTGGCCCACAGCGAATGGTGGCGGCCCTGGCGCGGCTACGCGGCGAGCTGGCTGTGGCATGCCATGAGCGAGGAGCCGGCTCTGTTGGCCGAATCGGCACTGCTGACCGAGCCGGTACCAGGCGGCACAGCAAGCGACAATCAAGCAGAGGAGACAACCCCATGATCCGCTACGATATCTTGCCCAGCCGCTGCGGCGATCTGCTGGTGGCCATCGACGAGCGCGGCCTGCTGCACGTGGACTTCGTGGCGGGACTGCGCGCGCTGCCCGACATGAGTGGCTGGCGACAGGACAAGGTGGCGCTGGCCCCTTTTCTCGCGCAATTTGAGGCCTATTTTGCCGGCCGCCTGCAACACTTCACCCTGCCGCTCGCACCAAGAGGCACGGCGTTTCAGCAAGCGGTCTGGCAGGCGCTGTGCGACATCCCCTACGGCGAGACCCGCAGCTACAGCGACATCGCCCGCGCCATCGGCAAACCCAATGCGGTGCGGGCGGTGGGCGCCGCCAACGGCCGCAACCCGCTCTCGATCATCATCCCCTGCCACCGGGTGATCGGCCAAAACGGCAGCCTGACCGGCTATGCGGGGGGCTTGCCCATCAAGCAGGCGCTGCTCACGCTGGAAGGGCTCTCCTGTTGACGACACGGCGCCCACTCACAGGCGCTCGGCCAGCCAGCCGTGGAACCCGAGCGCCTGAAAATAGCGCCGCCCAACGCCAAAGCCCGCCGCCCGCAGCAGGTATCGGGAGAGGTGAGCTTCATCAACGCTTCAAACTCCCCATCACATGCATTTCGCAGCGGTGGCAGTCAAACCGCAGACGGAAGGTGTCCTTGCCCATCTTGAGCTCCAGCGGCTCGGCCTTGAGGCCCGGCACCTCGTTCGGGCAGAGGTTCTGGCTGTAGCGGATGCAGTGTTTGGTGATCATCAGCACCACCTCCCGCTCCTCCTTGTTCGCCTCATAGGCGGGCGCGATGCGCTCCACCCCGTGCTCGCGGAAGAACTGCTCGGCCGCGCCGTTCAGCACGTTGCCAAGGTAGGAGAGACGGTGCTGGGGATAGTGGATATCCCGCAGCGCGATGCGTCGCTCGGGGCGCTGGTAGCTGGCCATACGCGCCGCCTCCAGCGCGGCGATGGCATCCCGGCGCAAACCATTGAGCATTGATGCGGCAACGAATAGCGGGTGAGTAAACGCCAACTCAATCTTGCGCGCCACAAACAGGGTATTGCCGAGTTTGCCAAGTTGGTCGCGCGCCTGTTGCAGCGCCCGCTCCGGATTGTCGGCAGCCTGTTTGTCGCAAGGCAGGGTCACCGCGGCGCTGATGCCCTGCTCGTCGGTGAGCGTGAGGCACAAGCCCTCCTCGCACTCTGCCAGCACCATATCGACCCGGATGCGGCGATCCGCGCTCGCCTTCTCCAGCATCTTGCTGAACGCCTGATCGTGGTTGCGGTAGATTTCTGTCCCCACCTTCAGCCCCGGCATGCGTTCTGACAGGAGTAACTGCTTACCTTCGACCTTGTTGAGGCGCATCCCCACCAGCTCGTTATTCGGCTTGAAGAAGCCCAGACCGTCGCCGTTGTTGAGGGTGACCTGTTTGCCATCGATCTCGATACCGTCACGGGTCACCTTGGTGACCCGCCCCAGCGGCTCGCCCACGTATTTCGGGCTCTTGGTGGAATCGATCCCGGGCTGGCGACCATGGAGGAAGTAATCGGTGCTGCCGCGGTTGAAGCTCTTTTTGGGGTCAGGCGTGAAGCCGTAGCTGCAACGGCCAGCAGAGGCAGCCACCAAATCGGAGCGACTATCCAGAATGGCGTCCAGCTTCTGCCGATACCAGGCGGTGACGTTTTTGACGTAGTCGAGCCCCTTGAGACGCCCTTCAATCTTGAAGGAGCGGATCCCCACCTCGATCAACGCCTCCAGGTTGTCGGTCTGATCCATATCCTTGAGGGACAACAGGTGGCTGTCGGCCACCAGCACCTCGCCATCCGGCTTTTGCAGCGAGCAGGGCAGGCGGCAGAGCTGGGCACATTCGCCACGGTTGGCGCTGCGGCCGGTGCGGGCATGGCTGATGTTGCACTGACCGCTGTAGGAGACGCAGAGCGCGCCGTGGATAAAGAACTCCAGCTGCACATTGGTCGTGGCGCTTATCTCGCGGATCTGCGCAAGGGACAGCTCGCGCGCCAGCACTACCTGGGAGAAGCCCGCATCCTGCAGGAATTTCACCTTCTCCGGCGTGCGGTTGTCAGTCTGGGTACTGGCGTGCAGCGCGATGGGTGGCAGATCGAGCGCCAGCAGCCCCATATCCTGCACGATCAGCGCATCGGCACCGGCTTCGTAAATTTGGTGGGTCAGGCGCCGGGCCTGCTCCAGCTCGTGATCGTGCAGCAGGGTGTTGAAGGCGACGAAGACCTGGGCACCGAAGCGATGGGCGTGGCGTGCCAGCGCTTCGATATCTTCAATGGTGTTGCCCGCCGCGCTGCGGGCGCCAAAGGCAGGGCCGCCCATGTAGACGGCATCGGCGCCGTGGTTGATGGCTTCGATGCCGTAGGCGAGGTTCTTGGCCGGAGCCAGCAGCTCCAACCGGTTGTTGTGGCTTAACGGGTGCTTGTTCTGGTGCATGGTCTCGGGATCAGGGCGGACAGCAAATGGGCGCTACTCTAGGGCATTGCCACCCTCCCCGCCTTGATCCCGCTTAAGATCACCGCAAAATACAGGATTGGATCAGAGCACCACCTTCAAGGCCAGCCCCAGCAGCACCAGACCGCTTACCTTGTCGATGACGAAGGACTTGGCCTTGAGCCAGGCCAGCACGGGACCACGAGAGAGCACCAGCGCCACCAGCACGTACCAGACAGCGTCGATCCCGCCGGCGGTCAGCATCATGATGCCGCCCTCGCGCCAGCCGGTGTCGGCATGCACAAACTGGCTGAACAGGGCGATGAAGAAGACCGCGAGCTGGGGGTTGAGAAAGGCCACCATAAAACCTTCAAAGGCGCCTTGCCGACCGCGCAGCTGATGCACCTCTTCACTCGCCTCCCCCTTGGCGGGTTTGACCAGCAGCGCCTTGACCCCGAGCCAAGCGAGAAACGCGGCGCCGCCGTAGCGAATAACGTCAAACAACAGCGGGGTCTGGGTGATCAGGATGGCCAGACCCAAAGCCGTGATCAGCGCATAGATGCCGACTCCGAAGCCGTGGCCAAGCGCGGTAGCCACGCCGTGCCCCTGCCCTCCTTGCACCGTATTGCGGATGATCAGCGCCAGGCTCGGCCCCGGGCTGATGGCGCCCATCACGCAGATTGCGGCCAGTGCCAGCCAACTCGTCAGTTCCATGGTGTTCCTTGTCTCAAGCGGAATATGAATATCTGCGCTCAGGGTAAAGGGCCCCAGGTTATGCCAGAAGTGAAAGTTGGGAATAGAACCCATAGCCAACGGCTATAGGCCAACACAAGCGTCTGTTGCTAGCGGGGCGGGTTCAACACCTTGCGGCTCGCCGCCACTGTGCGCTGCAGGTGTTCGCGCAGGAAGGGATAGGCCAGTTCGCGAAACCACTTGTGGGCCGGATCCTGATGGTGGCGCTGGTGCCACAGCAGATGATACTGCTGGGTACGGCTGACAAACGGCAGATCACAAAAGTGCAAGGCGTGCTCGCAAGAGAGCTGCCAGGCAATGTGAGCTGGGGTGGTCAGCAGGCAGTCGGTGCGCAACAACACCTCCACCGCAGCCTGAAAGAAGGGCACTCGGGCAAACCAGCACCGGGACAGCCCCTGCGGTGCCAGTACCTGTTCCACCGGGCTGTCCTTGTCACCCCCGCCGCTCACCTGCAGATGAGGCCAGGCGAGGTAATCATCGAGACTGAGCGGGCGCCCCGCCAACGGATGGTGGCTACCCATCAACACCACCAACCGATCTTCCCCCTGATGCAGGCCGCGGATCTGATCCGGCACCAGTTCGGTGATGGTGGAAACCATGTCCAGCTCGGATTGCCACAGCTGCGGTAGCAGGCGCTTGTCCCACAGGCTGTACTCCAGCGCCGCCAGCGGCGCCTCCCTGGCCAGCGCCGCGCAGATATCCGGCAGGATGTGCTGGGCCACGTAATCGGAGGAGGCGAGCCGGAACACCCGCTCGCAGCGGCTCGGGTCAAAACCGGGGGCCTCGTAGAGCCGCTCCAGCGCACCGAGGGAATCCGCCAGCTGGGCAGCCAGCGCCTCGGCCCGTGGCGTCAGCAGCCAGCGCTGCCCCTCCCGCACCAGCAACTCGTCGCCAAACTCGCTGCGCAGCTGGCCCAGCTGCTTGCTGATGGAGGGTTGGCTCAGGTGCAGCAACTCCGCCGCCCGGCTGATGTTGCGGGTCTCCAGCAGCACCTTGAGGGTGGGCAGCAGATTGAGATTGGCTCTGTGCAAGGGGGGAGTTCCATCCAGTGGCGAAAGCCCTATCTTAGGGCAGCCAAGCCCTGTGGTTTAAGCGAAATTTCCCGTGGGCCCACGCAACCTGGCGTGGCCCTGCTGCCAGATAACCATGACCACAAGATGACAGTGGTTGCCCCGTGCGGCATAATTGCGCGATTTTCCGCCCGCGGGCGATCCACTTGAGAAGCGGTAACAAGATGAAATACGCCAATATCACCGGCTGGGGCAAATGCCTGCCTCCCTCCGTACTGACCAACGACGACCTCAGCACCATCATGGATACGTCGGATGAGTGGATCTACCCGCGCACCGGCATCAAGGCTCGCCGCATCTCCCACGTCAGCACCTCTGATCTGGCCACCCTGGCCGGGCGTCGTGCACTGGCCTGCGCCGGGCTGGAAGCCAGCGACCTCGACGGCATCATCCTGGCCACCGCCACGCCGGACAACCTGCTGCCGAGCGCCGCCTCCGCGGTGCAAAAGAAGCTGGGCGCCGTCAACGCTGCCGTGTTCGACCTCAACGCCGCCTGCACCGGTTTCGTCTATTCCCTCTCGGTTGCCACCTCGCTGGTACAGACCGGCATGATGAAGAAGGTGCTGGTGATCGGCGCCGAGCGACTCACCTATCTGCTGGACTGGGCCCGTCGCGATACCGCCGTGCTGTTTGGCGACGGTGCCGGCGCCGTGGTAATCGAGGCGAGCGAGCAGGAGAGCGGTCTCATCGCCAACAAGCTGGGCTGTGACAGCGAGGCCCGCGAGATCCTGCACGTGCCGAACTTCGGCACCGACCGGGTGCGTTTTGCCGACATCGACGGCCTCTTCACCTTCAACTTCGAAGGCCAGGAGATCTTCAAGCGGGCCGTACGCGGCATGGGCGAAGCCACCAACACGGTACTGGCGCAGGCCGGTATCGCTCCGGAGCAGATCGACCTGATCGTGCCGCACCAAGCCAACATCCGCATCATCGAGACCCTCGCCAAGCGCATGAACGCGCCGATGGAGAAGGTGATGGTCAACATCGAGCACTACGGCAACACCTCCGCCGCCACCGTGCCCATCGCCCTTTGCGAGGCACTGGAGCAGGGCCGCGTCCAGCCGAACAGCTATCTGCTGACCGCCGCCTTCGGTGCCGGCCTGACCTGGGGCGCCGCCATCATCAAGTGGGGTGATCGTGTTACCCCCATCAACAAGTGCGAGGCGGAGCTGCCGCCGTGCGACAAGAGCGCGCTGGAGCTCATCGCCCATGCAGTGGAAGGGTGCCAGAAGGCCCACGCCGACGAAGCGTAAATCTACACATACAGCACCAGGAGCCTGCCAATGCAGGCTCTTTTTATTACCGCGCCCAGCACTCCTCTCCGCCTCCCAGGCTCCGGCCCTCTCACCGCTTCGGCTCCCGACGATGGCCCCATAACAATCGCCATATTCCAGTTTTCTCAGTAACGCCCCCCGAATAGGACCAATTTGTAGCCAGCCCATTTTTTTGCGCTAACCTTACTGAGCTATTGATAAGTAGCAAGTTGGCGCTTGGGTTCCCTACCTGAGGGAACGGCGGTTCACCTTCTTCCATCCATATGCAGGGGCAAGTTCGCGTATGACAGATAACACAAGGGCACACTCCTCCTCTTTCTGGGAGCCTGTCAGCTGGGCCTGCGGCCTTGGCCTGGGCCTGTTCAGCACCCTGCTGCTGGTACTTGCGGGCAGCCCCTTGCCTTATATGCTGGCCAACCTGGTGCTGGCCGTGGCTGCCGCCCTGTGGAGTGCCCGCCACTACCATGCCAAACCTGCCGGCCAGCCCGATGAACAAGAACAGACTCCGTCATGGTCCGCTGCCGGGCTCAACCACTCCATCATCGGGCTCGAGCAGGTGTGCGAAAAGGCCGTGCCCATCTGGTCGCAACAGATTGAAAACTCTCGCCAGCAAACCGAAGGGGCCATGATTGACCTCACCCAGCGCTTTGCCGGGCTGACCACCAAGCTGGAAGAGGCGGTCGCCGCCTCCCACAACGCCGCCGGCGATCTGGGCGGCGAGAAATCCGCCGGCATGGCCGCCGTGCTGGCCGAGAGCCAGGCCCAGCTCAACCAGGTCGTCGCCATCATGCACTCCACCCAGGCCAACCGTGACGCCATGCTGGCAGAGATAAAAACCCTCACCGCCTACACCATCGAACTCAATACCATGGCACTCGACGTGGCCAAGATAGCCTCCCAGACCAACCTGCTGGCCCTCAACGCCGCCATCGAGGCAGCAAGAGCCGGTGAAGCGGGTCGTGGCTTCGCGGTGGTGGCAGACGAGGTGCGCACCCTGTCGCGCCTCTCCAGCGAGACCGCCCAGAAGATGACCGACAAGGTCGATACCATCAACACCGGCATCGGTCGGGCCTTCCAGATTGCCGAGAGTGCAGCAGGGCGGGATCAGGCCGCCGTCAGCGACGCCGAACACGCCATCGAACAGGTACTGGAGCGCTTTCGGATGGCCGCCACCAGCCTGGCGGAGTCGGCAGCCCTGCTGCAGAGCGAGAGTACCGGGATCCACCGTGAGATTTCCGATGTCATCGTTTCGTTACAGTTCCAGGATAGAGTCAGTCAGATCCTTGGTCATGTTCGTCAAAACATGGACAGCCTCAACGATCACCTGATCTCGTCGCGCACCAGAACGCACCAGTCCGGCCCCATCCAGATCGATGTAGAAAGCTGGCTCGCAGACATGGAACTCTCATATGCCACCGATGAGCAGCGCAATATCCATCACGGTCGCAAAACCCCGACGGCAACCCCATCCAACAATGCTGATGTCACTTTTTTCTAGGAGAGAGATATGGCCAAAACAGTCCTGATCGTGGATGACTCGGCAACCATACGCCAGGTCGTCGGCATGACGCTCAAGGGAGCCGGTTATGAGGTGATGGAGGCTTGTGACGGCAAGGACGCCCTCAAAAAACTCGACGGCAAGAAGATCAACCTCATCATCAGCGACGTCAACATGCCGAACATGGACGGTATCAGCTTCGTCAAGGAGGCCAAGAAACTGGCCAGCTACAAGTTCACTCCAGTGATCATGCTGACCACCGAGTCCCAGGACAGCAAGAAGCAAGAAGGACAGGCTGCAGGAGCCAAAGCCTGGGTGGTCAAGCCGTTCCAGCCGGACCAAATGCTGGCTGCCGTCGCCAAGCTCATCATGCCCTGAGCCGGGAGGCATTCATGCCGCTGCATATCGAAACGGGTGAAGAAAAGACAGTTGTGGCCATTGCTGGTGAGATGACCATCTATACCGCAGCAGAACTCAAACAGGCGCTCACCCCCCTGCTCTATCGCCAGCAAGAGCTGGAACTGGATCTCTCCCAGGTCAGCGAAATGGACAGTGCCGGCCTGCAACTGCTGCTGGCCGCCAAGAAGACGGCGCTGCAGGGCGGCTATCCGCTGCATCTGGTCATGCACAGCCATGCGGTACTCGATGCCCTTGAGCTGTGCCAGCTGGCAATCTTCTTCGGCGATCCCACCCTCATCCCCCACCCCGATCACGCCTAGCCGGTTCCGCGAACAAGGAGTCATTCGTGAGCATCAATCTTGATCAGGCCCTGCAAACCTACATCGCCGAGGCGCGTGAGCTGCTCGAGGAGATGGAGTCCGCACTGCTGACGCTGGAAAACGAGCCGGACAATAGCGAGCTCATCGGCGCCATCTTCCGAGCGGCCCACACCATCAAGGGCTCCGCCGGCCTGTTTGGCCTGCAACCCATCGTCAGCTTCACCCACATCGTCGAGGATCTGCTCGATCAGGTGCGCAACCAGCAGTTGGCGATCAGTGAAGCACTCATCAAGGATCTGCTGGAGAGCCGGGATCACATCGAACGCCTGGTCAGCCTAGTGGCCGAACAAGGGGAAACGCTCGGTGCGGATGAACAGGCTCAGGATGAGCAGCTGCGGCACAACCTGGCACGCCATCACACCACCAGCCAAACCGGCCTGCCGGAACGCAACCCACCAGCCGAGACCAGTCCGGTCAGCAAGGAGGAGGGTCATGTCAGCGCCACGTCTCTGTGGCACATCTCCCTGCGCTTTGGCCCGGATGTGCTGCGCAACGGCATGGATCCCACCTCTTTTCTGCGCTACCTCGGCACCATGGGTACCCTCTGCGCCATCGAGACCATTCACAGCTCACTGCCCGATTGGGAACATTTCGATCCGGAGAGCTGCTACTTGGGCTATGAACTCGATCTGGATACCCAGGCCGACAAGAATGCCCTGAGCGATGTGTTCGAATTCGTACGCGATGACTGTCGCATCACCATTATCCCGCCCCACAGCAAGCTGGCCGAGTACATCGACCTCATCAATGCCCTGCCGGAAGACAACGAGATGCTGGGGCAGCTGCTGGTCAAGACCGGCGCCTTGACGGCCAGCGAACTGGTACTCGGACTGCAAGCCCAGCATGAACAGCCGCAGACCGACGCCGGCAAACTGGGAGAGATCCTGATTGCCCAAGGTGCTGTCAGCGAGGTGGTGGTGGATGCCGCGCTCAAGAAACAGAGCCAGAACAAGGAGAGCAAGAACAAGGAGGGGCGCTATGTTCGGGTACATGCCGACAAGCTGGATGACCTGATCAATCTGGTGGGAGAACTAGTGGTCGCCAGCTCAGGAGCCAACCTGCTGGCCCAGCGTTCACGGGACAGCCAGTTGCAGGAGGCCAACTCCACCATAGCCATGCTGGTCGAAGAGATCCGGGATGGTGCGCTGCGCCTGCGCATGGTGCCCATCGGCGATACCTTCAACCGTTTCCAGCGGGTAGTGCGGGATGTCAGCCATGAACTGGACAAAGACATCGCCCTGGTCATCACCGGCGGCGATACCGAACTGGACAAATCGGTGGTGGAGAAGATCGGCGACCCCTTGATGCACCTGGTACGCAACGCCATGGACCACGGCATCGAATCGGCTGAAAGAAGGGTGGCCGCCGGCAAGCCGGCACGGGGTACCCTGACCCTCAACGCCTATCACGACTCTGGCAGCATCGTCATCGAAATTCAGGACGATGGCGCCGGCCTCAACAAGGCCAGGATCCTGCAAAAGGCACAAGAACGCGGCCTGGTAACCACCAATGCCACCCTGACGGATCAGGAAATTTATCAACTCATTTTTGAACCCGGCTTCTCCACGGCGGAGGCCATCACCAATCTCTCCGGCCGCGGGGTGGGCATGGATGTGGTCAAGCGCAACATCCAGGCCCTGCGGGGCAGTGTCGAACTCGACAGCAAACCCGGCCTCGGCACCCGGGTCCAGATTCGGCTGCCGCTCACGCTGGCCATCATTGATGGTTTTCTGGTGCGCGTCAGCACGACCCACTACGTCATCCCCCTCGACATGGTGATCGAATGCGTGGAGCTGACCCAGAGTGCGCTGGCCGATACCCAGGGGCGCAACTACATCAATCTGCGCGGCGAAGTGCTGCCGTTTGTCCGGCTGCAACACTATTTTGACGTTGAAGGTACAAGAGGTCGCCGGGAAAACATCGTGGTCGTCAGCCACGGCGGCAAGAAATCCGGCCTGGTGGTCGACGAGCTGCTGGGTGAATTCCAGACCGTCATCAAGCCACTCGGCAAGCTGTTCCAGCGCCTGCAGGGGATCAGCGGCTCCACCATTCTGGGAGGCGGTGAAGTTGCCCTCATTCTGGATATCCCCTCTCTCATTCAGCACGCCATCGAACAGGAGCTGGGCCAGCTGAGCCAGTACGCCATTCCACGTCTGCAAACCCAACCTAGAGTCAATTAACGCCAGGAGCCTGTCATGTTCAAAAACTCCACCATCAAACTGCGACTCACCATTTTGCTCTGCCTGCTCTGCGCACTGCTGCTGGGAGTGGGAGCATTGGGACTCTACAACATGCAGAGCAGCAACACTGGGCTGCAGCGGGTCTACAACGATCGGGTAGTGCCGCTCAAACAGCTCAAGACCATTTCCGACAATTATGCCGTCGCCATCATCGACAACGTCAACAAAGCCAATGCGGGCCTCATCAGCGCCGAAGAGGCGCAGCAGCAGATCAAGCATGCCCAGCAGCAGATCAAACTGGAGTGGCAGCATTATCAGGCCACCAAACTGACCGAAGCCGAGCAGAAGCTGTCAGCCGAGGCCAACAGCCTGTTCAGCGCGGCGGATCGGGATATCACTCGACTGGAAGCATTTCTCTCGACCCAGCGCGGTGTCGTCACCGGCATGCTCAACGAATTTGACGGCAAGCTTTACAGCTCCATCGATCCCATCGGTGGCAAGATAACCGAGCTGGTCAGCCTGCAACTCGACGTAGCCAAATCCGAGTACGAGCAGGCGCAGGCCTGGTACGACGTCATGCTGCTCACCATGCTGGCGGTCGTTGCCGCAGGCATGGTGGCTGCCGCCTGGTTTGGCATTGTCCTCATCCGCAGCATCATCTCCCCCATCAACCAGGCACTGCAGGTAGCCAACCATCTGGCCGAAGGCAACCTCGACGTCACCATCGATATTGGTGCCCACGACGAAGCCGGACAGCTGCTGCTGGCCATGCAGAACATGGTCAACAAGCTGACGGCACTCATCAACGACATCGAGACCCTGGTGACTGCCGCCGTCGAGCAGGGAAACTTCAGTTACAAGATCGAACTGGATGGACGCCAGGGCTACATCAAGCGGCTGTCCGAACTGCTCAACCGTCTATCCAACGTAACCGACACCAGCCTCAACGATGTGATGCGCATCGCCACTGCCCTGTCGCGGGGTGATCTGACCCAGAAGATAGAACAACCCTATCCGGGCATTTTTGGTCAGACCAAGGATGGCCTCAACAGCACCATAGAAGCGCTGACCGCCATCATCGAAGAAGTGCGCAACGCCGCTGACAACCTGACCAATGCCTCCAACCAGGTCAGCACCACGGCTCAGTCCCTGAGCCAGGCCACCAGCGAACAGGCCGCCAGCGTGGAAGAGACCAGTGCCTCCATCGAACAGATGAGCGCCAGCATCAACCAGAACACCGACAACGCCAAGGTCACCGACAACATGGCGAGCAGTGCCGTGCTCGAAGCCACCGAAGGCGGCCGCTCAGTCCAGCAGACGGTGGCAGCGATGCAGCAGATCGCCCGCAAGGTCAGCATCATCGACGATATCGCCTACCAAACCAATCTGCTGGCACTCAACGCCGCCATCGAGGCGGCGCGGGCAGGTGAACACGGCAAAGGCTTCGCAGTGGTGGCCGCCGAGGTTCGCAAGCTGGCCGAACGCAGCCAAATAGCGGCGCAGGAGATAGGCGAGCTTTCATCGAGCAGCGTCGATACTGCCGAGAAGGCGGGCAGCCTGCTCGACAAGATCGTGCCCTCCATTCGCAAGACCTCCGACCTGGTGCAGGAAATCAATGCCGCCTCCGGTGAGCAGGCCAGCGCTGCCAACCAGATAAGCCTTGCCATGAGCCAGCTCAACCAGGTGACCCAGCAAAACGCCGCCAGCAGCGAGGAGCTGGCAGCCACGGCCGAAGAGATGAGCTCTCAGGCCAACGAGCTGCAGCAAACCATGGATTTTTTCTCGCTGGAGAACCCGAACAAACCGGCCAGGGTCCACGAGAGCGGACATAAAGGATTGCCCCCCAGAGGCAAATTTGTCATGCCGACCCAGCACCCACTGCACGGCAATACGGCAGCGCAACCTCAGGTTGACGAGGCCGATTTTGTCCGTTTTTAACCGGAGAGCCCCATGAGCATGTCTACCGAAGTGGCCGTCCAGCCCGGCACGCTGGCCCTTGATAACCAGGGCGATGCCCAATACCTGACCTTTCTCATCAACGGCGAGATGTTTGCCATCAACATTCTCGGGGTCAAGGAGATCATCGAATACGGCAACATCACCCCCATCCCCATGATGCCAAGCTTCATCCGCGGCGTGATCAACCTCCGGGGAGCCGTGGTCTCGGTGGTGGATCTCAACGCCCGCTTTGGCAATGCCCCCTCCAGCATCACCCGCCGCAGTTGCATCGTCATTATCGAGGGAGTGCATCCGGACGATCCGGAACACGGCAATCAGGACATCGGCGTGGTGGTGGACTCCGTCTCCGAAGTGCTGACCATTCCCTGCAATGAGATAGAGCCTCCACCGAGCTTCGGGGCTCGCATCCGGGCGGACTTTATCAGCGGCATGGGCAAGGTAAATGGCAAGTTCGTCATCCTCATCAATACCGAGAAAGTGCTCTCCATCGACGAAATGGCACAGCTCAGCGAACTGACCCAGCAGCAGGAACGGCTGCTGGAACAGAAACCACAGACACCGTGATTCAGACGTAGCAAGCAACAAGAGTGTCGCTCACCACACAGCAATGACATGTCGCACAAGGATAAGGCTCATGACTCAATCATTTTTTGGCAATCTGTTCGGCAACGGCAGCGCTCATGCCTTGCTGCAGGAGCAACTGCTCCAGCTCATTGGCGCAACCCGATCGCTCCAGCAGGGGATCAGACAAGGCGATCAATCGGCCCAGCTTGAGCTGGGTTCGCTCGGCGGCCCGCTGCGGGAGCTCTGTCAGGAGTTCAATACCGTGCTGGCACTGCTGGGGGAGCGCCTTAGCAACACCCTCACTACCATCAGTGCCAACCAGACCCTGTATGACGAAAACCTGCGAGTGCGCAAAGCGCTGGATGGGGCCTCGACCAATGTGATGATCGCCGATACCAATCTCGACATCGTCTATATGAATGAAGCCGTGCTCGCCATGCTGGGCCAGGCCGAATCAGACATTCGCAAGGATCTGCCCAATTTTGATGTCAGACAGCTGATGGGCAAGAACATTGATACCTTCCACAAAGACCCTTCCCATCAGCGCAGCATGCTGGCCAAACTGAACAGCACCTATCGCGCCCAGATAACCGTCGGGGGGCGTATCTTCTCGCTGATCGCCAATCCGGTCTTCAACGATGGCGGCGAACGCCTCGGCTCCGTAGTCGAGTGGGCCGACCGGACCAAGGAGATCGCCATCGAAAACGAGATGAAGGCCGCCAGCGCTGCGGCCAAGATCGCCGCAGCAGAGAGTTTGCGCGTCAAGAAGGCGCTCGATGGCGCAAGCACCAACGTGATGATCGCCGACACCGATCTCAACATCATCTACATGAATGAGTCCGTCAAAGAGATGCTGAGCCTGGCTGAACCGGATATTCGCAAAGAACTCTACAACTTCAATGCAGCCACCCTGATGGGGGCCAACATCGACAGCTTCCACAAAAACCCGGGTCATCAGCGCAGCATGCTGGCCAAGCTGAACAACACCTATCGCACCCAAATCCTGCTTGGCGGGCGCACCTTCTCGCTCATCGCCAACCCGGTGTTTGGCGACGATGGCGAACGACTGGGCTCCGTGGTCGAGTGGTCGGATCGCACCAAGGAAGTCGCCATCGAACGGGAGATGTCGGAGATCGTGCAGGCCGTGATCAACGGCGAACTGCACCGCCGCATGGACCTGACCGGTAAAAGTGGCTTCTTCCAGACCCTGGGAGAGGGCATCAATCGTATCGCAGAGGTGATCGATACCAGCCTCAACGACGTGATCCGGGTGGTGCAATCCCTGGCCAGAGGCGACCTGACCCAACAGGTCGAAGCCGACTACCCCGGAGTGTTTGGCACCACCAAGGACTCCCTCAACCAGACCATCGTCTCGCTGACCAATATCGTTACCGAAGTACGGGGGGCATCCGACAATCTCTCCAGCGCGGCCGAGCAGGTCAGCGCCACTGCCCAGTCCATCAGCCAGTCAAGTAGTGAGCAGGCCTCCAGCATGGAAGAGACCAGCGCCTCCATCGAGCAGATGAGCGCCAGCATCAACCAGAACACCGACAATGCCCAGGTCACCGATGGTATGGCCAGCAAGGCCGCCAAGGAGGCCGTGGAAGGCGGTGAGGCCGTCAAGCTCACGGTCGATGCCATGAAGCAGATCGCCAAGCGGATCGGCATCATCGACGACATCGCCTACCAGACCAATCTGCTGGCCCTCAATGCTGCTATCGAGGCCGCCCGGGCCGGGGATCATGGCAAGGGCTTTGCCGTGGTAGCCGCCGAAGTGCGCAAACTGGCGGAGCGCAGCCAGGTAGCAGCCCAAGAGATCGGCGAGCTGGCCTCTAGCAGCGTCGACATGGCGGAGAAAGCGGGCCGTCTGCTCGATCAGATGGTGCCCTCCATCAACAAGACCTCGGATCTGGTGCAAGAGATCAGCGCCGCCTCCGCCGAACAGTCCACTGGCGTCAGCCAGATCAACATCGCCATGAATCAGCTGAGCCAGGTCACTCAACAAAATGCCTCCTGCAGTGAGGAGCTGGCCGCCACCGCCGAGGAGATGAGCAGCCAGGCCGAACAGCTGCAACTGGCGATGGAGTTCTTCACTCTGGAACAGCACAAGCACGGCGCCAGCCAGAAGGCAGCTGCCCGTGGTGGCCCACGGGGACGCTTCATGCACGATGGCAACGGTCAGGAAGGTATAGGCACCACGCCACGCCCTCACAATGACACCGACTTTGTCCGCTTCTAACCTGATGCGGGTGAGCCAAGCTCACCCGCATCTCGCTCACAGCAGGGAGTTTGCGCGTGTATCAGACCCAGTTGCATGATGATGAATTTGCGCAGTTTCAACGCTGGATCCACCAGACGGCGGGTATCGACTTGTCTCCGGCCAAGAAGGCCCTGGTCGCCAGCCGCCTGTCAAAGCGGCTCTGCCACTACGAGCTGGAGAGCTACGGCGACTATTTCAGCCTGATCATGAATAACCGGGGGACAGAGCTGCAGGTCGCACTCGATCTGCTCACCACCAACGAGACCTATTTTTTCCGCGAACCCAAACACTTTGAATTTCTCGGCAACAAGGTATTGGCACAACTGCCAAAAGAACGGGCGGTGCGGATCTGGAGCGCGGCCAGCTCTTCCGGTGAAGAGCCCTACAGCCTGGCCATGACCCTGGCCGACAATCTGAACCATGGCAGTTGGGAGGTGATCGCCTCGGATATCTCGACCCGAGTGCTGGAGCAGGCCAGAGCAGGGCAATATCCCATCGAGCGGGCCCACAACATCCCACAGCCATTTTTGATGAAGTACTGCCTGAAAGGGATCGGTTTTCAGGAAGGCACCTTCATCATTGATCGCAAGCTGCGCGAGAAGGTGCAGTTTCATCACATCAATCTGAATCAGGAACTACCCGACATCGGACTGTTCGACGTCATCCTGATCCGCAACGTGATGATCTATTTCAACCGGGAGACCAAGGCACAGGTACTGCAACGGTTGGTACCGCGCCTGCACAAGGGAGGTTATCTCATCGTCAGCCATGCCGAGAGCCTGAACGGTCTGCCCCATGGCCTGCAACTGGTATCACCTTCCATCTATCTGAAACCATAAGGGTTTCAAGATGAGAGAGGTCACGCTGCAACCAGGTGAATTCTATTTTGGGCAGGATGACACCATCATCCGCACCCATCTTGGTTCCTGCGTGGCCATTACCATGTGGCATCCGGAACAGAAGCGAGGCGGTATGTGCCACTACATGCTGCCCAGCCGCGGTCACAGCACCATGAGTCTGGACGGCCGCTATGCCGATGAGGCAATCCAGTTATTTATCAATGAGATAAGCAAACATCCCGCCCCCATCCGCGAATACGAGGTCAAGCTGTTTGGCGGCGGCAACATGTTTATCGAACAACAAACGCTCAACACCATGAATGTGGCCATCAAGAACATCAAGGCCGCCTGGCAGCTGACCCAGCACCTGGGCCTGACCATCAAAGCCCACCATCTTGGCCATGCGGGACACAGAAGCCTGATTTTTGAGCTGGCCAACGGCAATGTCTGGGTGCGTCATCACCGCTTGCCACATCGCTAAGGGGACGGGAATGAAACAGATCAAGGTCATGCTGGTGGATGATTCCGCCGTGGTCAGACAGGTATTGCAGGCCATTCTCGAGCAAGAGCCCGACATAAAGGTCATCGCCACCGCGTCTGACCCGCTGTTTGCGCTGGAGAAACTGAAAAAGGAGTGGCCGGACGTGATCGTGCTGGACGTGGAGATGCCGCGCATGGATGGCATCACCTTCCTCACCAAAATAATGGCCGAACACCCCACTCCTGTGGTCATCTGCTCTTCCCTCACCGCAAAGGGGGCGGAAACCACACTGCAGGCCATGGCCGCCGGCGCCGTGGACATCATCACCAAGCCCACCGTCGGCCTGAAAAGCTTTCTGCAGGAGTCGGCGCAGGAGCTGGCCATGGCGGTGCGCGCCGCCGCCCAGGCCAATGTCAGACGACTGACCAAAGTGCCCGCCCCCAGCGTCGCCCCCAAGCTCAACGCCGACGCCATCATGCCCCCCGCCAGCCAGCATTCCATGGCCCAGACCACCGAGCGGATCGTGGCGATCGGAACCTCCACCGGCGGCACTCAGGCGCTGGAAGCTGTGCTGACCACCCTGCCCCGGGTCTGCCCAGGCATTGTCATCGTGCAACACATGCCGGAGAAGTTCACCGCTTCATTTGCCGAGCGGCTCAACAGCCTGTGTCAGATAGAAGTGCGGGAGGCCAAGAGCAATGACAGGGTGATCCCCGGGCTGGCGCTGATCGCCCCCGGCGGCAAGCACATGCTGCTCAAGCGCAGCGGCGCCTACTATCACGTCGACGTGATGGACGGCCCCCTCATCAACCGCCACCGCCCCTCGGTAGACGTACTGTTTCGCTCGGTGGCCAAGTTTGCCGGCGGCAACGCCACCGGCATCATCATGACCGGGATGGGAGATGACGGCGCCCGCGGGTTGCGGGAAATGCTGGAGGCGGGTGCCAATACCTTCGCTCAGGATGAGGCCTCCTGCGTGGTCTTTGGCATGCCCAAGGAGGCCATCAAGCTTGGCGCCGCCCGCCATGTCTTGCCGCTGCAGGATATCCATCACGCCATCGTCGGCCGCTAACAAACTGCAGAGAGATGAGACGACACAGCCCGGCATGACCGGGCTGTTTTATCTCAATGCGGCATATCGTCGAGCAGGGCAAACAGGCGGTCAATCTCGGCCGAGGTGTTGTAGTGCATGCAGCCTATGCGCAGCACCCCATCGCTCACGCCCAGTTGCTCAACCAGTGCCAAGGCATAGAAGTGGCCAGCCCAGCTGCATACCTGATGCTGCCCCAAAAACTCGGCCATTTCGGCCGGGGTATGGCGGTTTGACGTCAAGGCGAAGGTCGGGGTGCGCCCCAGGCTGTCGTGAATGCCGTGCAGGGTGAACCAGGGCCTCTCGGCCAGCTTGGCCAGCAGGTGCTCGCTGAGCTGCCGTTCATGGGCCTGGCTGCGGGCAAACGCCAGATCGAGCCGCTCCTCCAGCCCATGCTCGGTGCCGTCCAACCCGGACAAGGAGGCCAGGTATTCGACGGTGGCCTCCACCCCGGCCAGCGCTTCCCAACTCTGGGTACCTGTCTCCCACTTGTAGGGCGCCACGTTCTTGGCCGGTTCCACCTTGTAGGGAGTGAAATGCGCCAGGTGACGATGCTTGCCGTAGAGAATGCCGAGGTGCGGGCCGAAGAATTTGTAGGCGGAACACCCCAGAAAATCGCAATCCCAGGCCTGCACATCAATACGCTCGTGGGGCGCAAAGTGAACCGCATCCACATAGAGCAAGGCCCCTACCCCGTGCACCGCATCGGCGATGCGAGAGATATCGACCAGGGTGCCGGTGGTATTGGAGGCCGCCGTCACCGCCACCAGCCGGGTCTTGAGCCCCAGCAGACTGAACAGATGCCCATAGTCCAGCCCGCCGGTGGTCACGTCCACTCTTGCCTGATGCACCACCACGCCGCGATCCGCCGCCGCTTGCTGCCAGCTGGAGACGTTGGAGTAGTGATCGAGCGCGGTGACGATGATCTCGTCACCGGCCTGCCACTCCCGCGCCAGCGCTCGGCTGAGCGCAAAGGTCAGGGTGGTGAAGTTGGCGCCAAACACTATCTCCTCTGCCCGCTCAGCCCCCAACAACGTGGCCACCGCCAACCTGGCCCGCAGCGCCTGCTGCTCGGTCACCCTGGCCGAGAAAAAGGGGCCGCCCAGATTGGCGTTGAAGTGACCGAGGTAATCGGTCATGGCGGTGAGTACGGCATGTGGCACCTGAGCGCCACCGGGGCCGTCGAAGAAGATGGGGGCTTTGCCCTCAACCAGTTGATTGAGAGCGGGAAACTGGCCGCGCAACACGGCGATATCGAGAGCCTGCATAGGGAGAGTCCACAATCCATGTTAACAGTTGAATAACATGGCGAGAGTAAAATGCGGCAGCAGCAATGTCCATCAAGGAAGCGGTCAGCCATCACACTTAGAAGAGAAGGTGATTTTTTCAGTACAAAACGCTACTCGACACATGTTGTCTGATGATGCTTCACACCCGCGATGAGTCCTGGATCCGGTCTGACAGCGACAGGGAAGTCGTTGATAAGCGTGAAAAATGAGCGACAAATATCAAAAAATGACCGAATGGCACTTTTTTATCGCCAGATAGGCCCACCAGGGGTTCACAAAGAGCGAAGATCTGATAGTATGCGCCTCGCACTTGGGGAGGGGTTCCCGAGCGGCCAAAGGGATCAGACTGTAAATCTGACGGCTCTGCCTTCGAAGGTTCGAATCCTTCTCCCTCCACCATTCAAGTGCAACAATCAGGAAAATACCCCGTGGAGGGGTTCCCGAGCGGCCAAAGGGATCAGACTGTAAATCTGACGGCTCTGCCTTCGAAGGTTCGAATCCTTCTCCCTCCACCATCTTCCTGAACACAACATGCAAGGCCCCTGTGGAGGGGTTCCCGAGCGGCCAAAGGGATCAGACTGTAAATCTGACGGCTCTGCCTTCGAAGGTTCGAATCCTTCTCCCTCCACCATCATTCAAGAAAACCCGGCCCAGTGCCGGGTTTTCGCTTTTAATGCCTCTATCCATTTGACACTGTCAGATCTGACAATTGCCTGTCGGCCCGCTTTTGGAAACAGTATTGCCATCGCATCAAGAGACATGACCATGTTCGAGATCTGGGATGAAGAGGGACAGGCAACCGGGCTGAGTCTGCCGCAGTTGCAACAACGACTGAGCTGCTATCGGGGTGAAGTGATGGTGCGTTACCTCAACCGAATCGGCCTGCCCACCACCCTGTTTCTGACCGTCGACCAGGGCCTTGCCTATCAGCGCTTCAAGGCCGATACCCCTCTGCTCGACTGGGTTTGGCTGGCACAGGCCGTACAGCCCTCCTCCTCCTCAGATCGCCCTGCATTGTCATCTGAGCGCAGCGGCTTGCTGACCACAATCTCGGGATAGTGCCGCTAGTTCATCGACAAGTTGTTGCAACACAACACGAAAATTCGTCAGCTCCACCTCGCATCGCGCCCGTCCGTGCCTGCGAATATGCTCTTCCAGATGCCATGCCTGATCTGCCACTTCGTCAATCCTCATCATGGCTATCGTTCCCGCCTGTCGATGCACCCAATCTGCAAGCGCCTTGTCATCCTCATGGCTCATGCCAAGGGATTGTTCCAGATCTTGACGAAATGACAGCAGCATTGCCTCAAATGAAGATCCAAATGCAACCCTCAACGCACTGATGTCGAGCAACCTGGGTACCGGCAATATCTGCCACTTCGTCAGCATCTGACGAAGTCCGTCCATGAGCACGGGCTTGCCAAGTACATCATTCATACCGGCCGCCAGACAGCGCTGCGTCTGCTCCGGCAGTACGCTGGCCGTCATGGCAATGATTGGGAGATGTGCCAGCTCCTCGGTGGCTCGCACCCGGCGGGTGAACTCATAACCATCCATCACCGGCATCTGGCAATCACACAAGATCAGGTCATAGCGGTGAAAAGCCAGCATAGCGAGCGCCTGTCGACCATTTTCAGCCAGATCGCACTGCAGATTGAGCTGTTTGAGCTGGCGCTGTACCAAAACCTGATTCAGGTGGTGATCCTCGACGACCAGCAATCGCTGCTGCAACAGTGGTTCATCCGTTCCACCAGACAGAAAATCGGACGGCAGTTGCTCTGCCAAGCTCAGCTGGCGATAACAGACATCTCTCACGGCCTGCCAAGTCAGGGGATTACTGTTGAGGCAATGATGGCCATCATCACAAAGCTGATAACCCAGCACACTGCCAAGCGGCGCGACCCGGATGGCGGCCGGCTCATTCAGGTCACCAAACAGCAAGTCTGCGCCCTGCGGGGCTTCACACAACTGCAGCCCCAGCGACAACAGATGCAGCCGCAGCGTGTGGCGCAGTTTGCCATCCGGCAATGCCATAAAGGCACTCAGCCCCGCCAGCTTGGGATCAGTCTCGTGGTGCGCTTCCAGTACCAAGGGGATGGACAATCCGATATGAGTCCCCAACCCTGGTGCGCTCTCAAGGCTCAATCGCCCCCCCATCAGTTCTGCCAGCGTCCGGCTGATACTGAGACCAAGTCCAGTTCCCCCATAACTGCGGGTCGTGGCGCCATCCGCCTGCTCAAACGCATTGAAAATCCGGGCCTGTACATCAGCACTCATGCCAATGCCGGTATCCTGTACACCAAACAGCAACCTCTGCTGTCGCTCTGTCTGTGCCTCCAATCTGATCGACAGTTCAATAAATCCGTATTCGGTGAACTTGATGGCATTGCTCAACAAATTGAACAACACCTGTTTCAGACGCAGCGTATCGCCATGAAAACGTGCTCCGACCCAATCGTCGACTTGCAAGTAAAGTTGCAATCCTTTGCGCTGCAACTCGCTGCTGGTCATGGTGAGCGTGTTGTCGATGAGCTCGCGCAGCAAGAAAGAGGTGGGAGCCAGCCTCATCTTGCCGGCATCCAGCTTGGAATAATCCAGCACATTGCCTATCAGCTGGAGCAGCCCTTCCGCCCCCTGATTGATGATGCCCACCATCTGGCGCTGCTCAGGATCCAGCGAGGTAAAACGCAGCTGTTCCGCCATGCCGATGATGCCGTTCATGGGGGTCCGGATCTCGTGGCTCATGGTGGCGAGGAAATCGGCCTTCTGCCTGGCGGCCAGCTCAGCCTCCTCCTTGGCGGAGGCAAGATCGGCCTCCACCTCGCGCCGTCGGGTTATCTCCTGGCGCAGGTGAAAATAGGCAATGGAGAGGGACAACACAAAGAGAGTAATGCAGACACCGATAGGGATCAGAGTTCGCATCAGCTTGTGCCACGAAACACCTTCGTTGTAATTCACCGCCAACCAGGTATTACGGATCTGCCGCTTTTCCTTGTCACTCATGCTGGCCAATACGCGGTTGATGAGCGGCAGCAGTGGGGCATAGGCATCTCTCACCGCGACCGCCAGCTCATCTCGGAAAGGTGTGGGTGCCACTATGTGCAGCGAATCATCAAACCGCTCGTTGATAAGCCGTGATATCACCGCCAGATTGCCCATGTAGGCATCCCCCTTGCCAGCCGCCAACATGGCCAACCCCTCTTCCGGGCTTTCAACTATGGTGATACGAATATCCGGAATACGCTCTCGCACACCCGCAATCAGCATGCTGTCGGTCAACAGCACATGCTTGCCGGCAAGATCGGCAAAACCACCAAGCGTAGTGCTGCCACGATACATGGCGATGATCACCGGAAAGGAGGCGATTGGCTGGCTTACCTGCCAGCCCGTTACACGCTGGCTTATCCGGACAGGAATAATCGCCAGATCAGCCTCTTGATGTAGCAGAGCCTGCAATAGTTGGGGCCAACTCTGATCGGCGCGATATTGGTAAGCCAAACCAAGCTTCTCTTTGAATACATCCAGATAGTCAACGATCAAGCCCGTCAGCTTGCCCCCGTTGTCGGTATAGGAAAATGGCATCCATCCCGGGATAAAACCCAACCTGAGCGGCGGCAGACGAGAGAGCCACTCTCGTTCATCGGGCCTGAGCAAGAAGCCGCTATGCCCCTGAAAACTCAAACTGCTGTCACCCAGCCAGCTTTGCTCCAGAGCACTGCGCTCCTCTACCGTCAGCGCCTGAATCGCGGTATCAAACCGAATCCCCAGTCTGGATTTATGTTTGCTGATACCAAGGTGCAGGCTCTCCATCAGCAAGGGGGCCTGGGCGACCACAGCCAGCTCGGGATGCTGAGCAATGAATTGATTGGTGACGTGTAGATTGCCGATATAGGCATCGGCTCGCTTATCCAAAACAGCCTGCAGGGCCGAATCGGTATCCTGGAACAGCAGACGAGAGACATCCGGGTAGTGGGATCTCACCAACTTTTCAGTAAGAAACCCGGCCTCTATGGCCATTCGAGATTTACTTAACCCACTGACGTCTCTAAAAAAAGGAGAATCGTGCCTGACCACCACCACAGTTGGAGAAGAGTAATAAGGGCGACTGTATGTCACACATTTGCGTTCATCCGCGCGAAAGGCATCCAGCAGAATATCAACCTGCCCCGCACAACTTGCCGCATATAATTGGTTCCAATCAGGATATGCTTTCCACTCAATATGGTAATCAAGGTTCTTGGCCAATATGGTTATCAGCTCGACACTGAATCCGCTGGCATTATATCCATCCCACTGCTGAAATGGCCCCCACCCACCCAGCAATAACCCGACTTTTACTGTTGGTAATGTGTTTTTATTGTGCGCTAACGTTGTCTTTGTGAATATGCAAAAATTAAATAGCAATATGACGATTATGCATCGAGATATAGTCACGTTAGAACACCTTATCGTGCCAATCCAGAAAGAAGTGACATCATATCCAAGCTCGAAAAAATGCGGCGTGCAAAGTAGTATAGAAGTGAAATGTTTGATAGTGTAAATATTATTCGCCGTTTTATATGGGGCTCATCCATGTCTTTCAAGATCATTCTGGCCGATGACCATCCACTGATTATAGCTGGTATTCGTAGCCTAATTGCAGAGAGCCAACCTGGTTGCGAAATTGTTGCTGAAGCTCATCAAGTAACTGAATTATTAAAAACATTACGGCAACATACCTGTGATCTTTTGATCACTGACTTCAGCATGCCTGGTGATTCGCGCTGCGATGGTCTGGTCATGATTCAGCAATTAATCAGAGACCACCCCAGCTTGCCAATTATTGTGCTTACTCAAGTACAAAATGCTGGTGTGTTACAGTCGTTGCTCCATGCGGGTATTCGTGGCGTTCTGCTTAAAAAGTCCGTCCTAAGTGAACTTTCTGATGCAATTAATCATGTATTGGCTGGCCAAGAATATATTGGCAGTTCAGTCAAACAACTTCTGGCTGAAGGCGGGCTAATCCATAACAGCCCGCAGGCGCAGCTCACCCCTAAAGAAAGCGAGGTGGTGCGCCTATTATCCAGCGGTATGTCTGTAACCCAGGTTGCACAGTATCTTAATCGCAGCATCAAGACGATTAGTACTCAAAAGAAAAATGCCATGCTGCGTCTGGGTATAAAAAGTGACAGTGAACTGTTCTTTTATGCAAAGAAGAGTGGATTGCTATGATCCGTCACCCAGCACCAACGGGCATCTTGGCATCAATAACCAGAGTCACCATACCTTTGTATTTAGCCCCAGGTCTCTTCAACATTTCATTGGTATTTTGTCGATTGACCTCAAAAACAAATGAGTCATAGATACTGCCATCACTCTCTTTGAAAAAGGTCTTGCTGGATGGACTTAACACGAAACGACCAGAATTGGTTTGCCTGAAAATAGTCAAAGGTACAGCATGCTGCCCCTGCTCATTTCGAATTTCACATTGCTCATTACTTGCACTTTTATATTGACAGATGAGACCAATCCAAAATGGTGAATCACTCGAGATCCTTACCGGCAGGCTTGCAAGGAGTCCTTTTTCTGACTTGGTATCATGCCAGCCTTTTGGGGGCGACAATGTGACGCGGCTCGCCGCAGCAGGAAATTGAACTTTCATCTGATTTCTCACAACAAGGGAGAGCTCAATATCGATCACTGAGGGACTCCGATATATTGAGTCAGTATAGTCCATATCCTTAGCACTACCGACCGTCAAAGTTAAATTTCCTTGATACCTGCCATTGGCAATGGCCCCGATGTTAGTTGGCACCAACCTATATCCAAAGTAAATCTTTTTTATATAACCTGTTGTTGGAAAAATAAAATGTGGGTATAGCTTTGAATAACAACTGCCGCCACTTTTTTGAGCATTTTCATTTATTGAATAAAAAACTGTCTTGATACCTTGACTGATATTTGAACCTACTAAACGACATTGTGATGATGAGTCTACCTGGTAGGCATCACCTATATCAACGTTAAAGTCATGAAGGGTATAGCCAGTATGTGTAAACATAAAGCTCATATTTAAGACACTACCTGCCTCATTAACTAATTGTATCGTTTTTTCTTTGGGAAAAGCATGATGAAAAAAACGCTCCCATACTCGCCATGAAAGCCCATTGAAGATTGGCTTATCTATATCAGCATCAATCGCTACCACGCGGGATACATTGTCATCACAAAAAAATGGCAAAGGTAACGAAGTACAAGGATCTGTTATCCGAAACTCATTCTCACCAGGTCTACTTATGGATTGCGAATATTCAGCATTGATCTTCACTACGACAGCATGTGCCGTCATGAATGGCATCCACAAACATATTGCTAACAGTATTTTATTCATAACGTAATGAACTCAAAGTGGTATCACTCTTCTGGCACGGCAAATCACCGAGCAGCATGATATCTCGTTGCAACAGGACAGGTTCTGCATCGATGGTTATTTCACATCTCTGTGAGCCATCCATTTCCATCCGTAACACGGGATTGCGGGCGCTCATTTCTACCGCAAAAAAGCCGTCCGCTTCAGTCACGGTGCGACCCGCGTGGTTGACCACCATGGCGCCTCTCAAAGGCGCACCCTGCTCATCCAACAAGCGACCGATGACGGTGACTGTCTTCATGACCCTGACTTTGTGATAGGCCACCCCCCCTTGTTGAGGTGATAGGGCAACACGTTGGGTCGAATGCTCATGGAAGGCGCATCATGGCCGGTCAGATCCAGTTGTACCGCACTGTTGCGGTAGGCGGTAACGGGGACCAGATTGCGACCCGGTTTAAGCTGCGTGTGCCGCCCCTGTTCATCATCCGCCTGTAACGCCAGCTCAGGCATATCGGACTCCACATCAACGATTATCCCTGCTTCATACCCTTGCGGTTGCCCGGTCATTGCCAGACTCCCGTCGTCACCCAGTGCCATGGTGCTATCCAGATTGAGCCCACCACTGACGGCATGGTTATAGGAAGAGGATTGCAAGTGGGCGTCACCGCTCAGCCGCGTCCCCTCAAAATGGGCATATCCAGCCGAGCCAACCCCGTAGCTATCAGTCGTCAAACTGCCCCCAACGCTTCTCAGTGCCCCCCATTCCAGCAACTGCTGATAACTGAGTGAACCATTGCGTTCCTGCCCACCGGAGCGGGACGTCCGGCTACCGAGGCCGATGGCCAGCAGACTGCGATCGCCTCCCAGGCTCATGCTCAAAGAGAGCATGCCGCCCCGATCACGGGCATGAGCCGTGCTGACACTGCCCGGTCTATCGAACACCGTCAGCCCCCAGCTCACGGTCTGATCGAACATCTCGCCGTTATAACGCCACCCCAGATCTGCGCCCGTCCCGTAGTCAGGTTGATGCGACAAATAGAGGTTGGCAGAGTGGTTGTCGTTGAGACGCTGCTGCAGTGACAGGTTGCTTTGGGTCATGTTGATAGCCTCTCCCTGCCCAACATGACGCTGCTGCTGGTGGCCCAGCACCAAACTGCCGGAACCATAGTGATAGAGCAGTTGCATATCGAAGCCATGCCCTATCTCTTGGGTAGTCATTAGATTGCCAATCAAACGCCACTGCTCATCCAGCCCCCAGTCAGCCGACAAGCCGTGCTGCCAGCGCTCATCGATATACTGGCTGGATGCTCCTATGATGACTGACGGGGCCAACAGATGATTGACCATGACCCCGCCGCTCGGGCTGTGGGTCTCCACTTCATCCCAGTTGCTGAGCAAGCGGGTCTGCTGACCAGCAAACAGGTTGAAACGCCATGCCTCATCGGGGTTTTGCCAGTTCATCGGTTTGTAGATCATCTCACGCCGCCGTTCGGTAATCTGGCCGTCTTCCAGCACTCTCAGTTCCACTTCGTAGATGCCCTCAGGCAACACCTTGGTATCCAGCGCCTGCAGTCCCGCACTCACCTGTTGCGAGTTGATCAGCAACCCGTCCCGGTAGATCTCGACCATGCCAGGCCGGCTCGGGGTAACATGGATGGGCGTTGCGCTCGCCTGGCCTTGCTCGATCAATAAGGTATCGGAATCCCCCAGCATGACCCCCAGCACGGTAGGGGTACGCCCACCAAACAATGGCGGCTGACGAACCAATCCTTGTGCATAAGGCGAGAAATAACCCAGCCGATAGAAACGGCCAGCCCCCTCATGTTCGGCATAAAATTGCTGCACATAGTGCAGCGTGCCCTCACCATTACCGGACTGGCTCAGCTCTCCTTCCAGCAAAGGGGTCCATTGGCCCAGGCTACCCTGGGCCGTCAGGTTGTAGCGACCACTGCGCTGTTCGCCTTCCCCTTGGCTGATGTTCAACCGGTGGCGCAGCAAGGCCCCGTAACTTCCCTCATCCGGCAGAGAATGGTAACGGGACGACAGGCGTCCTTTCTCCACATTGGCGGTCAAAATGGATAGCTGGGAGTTTTCAAGGCTATATTCCAGCGCCAGAACACCGTTATTGCACTTTTGCTGACAAGGCCCCAGTTGATGAGGACTGGCCAAAATCTGGCTCCATTGCTGACGATCCCGTTCACTCAACTCCGATTCGTGACTGTCCGTCAGGGTCAGCAGTTGCACACTGGTATCTTTGCCCAGCACTACCTCCCCCTCTCCCAGCAGCTGTCCATCGACCAGAACACGTACCGCCAACGGGACACCGAAGAAGTGATCGGCAAAGTCATCAGGCAAGCTTTCCGCTTGCTGCAAAAGATCGAGAGGCTGCGTGGCGCGAGCACAGTTGGCCCAGACCAGAGATCCCACAACCATCAGGGCGGACAGGAACAAGAAATACGGCGACACGACCCATCTCACTTTTCAAGACGCAGACAAAAAGGCTCCCTGCGACAGGGAGCCTGAACAGGACGACTTATGCGCCGCCCTTGGGAGCTTCTGATTCAAAAATCATGTTGACTACCCCCTGATAATTGCCGGGTTTGTAGCCATTGACGGGCGCATCAGCAGGGATGACTTCCAGCTCGAGCTGCTTGCCGGTTCTGGCATCGTCAGCCCCCATCACTTCGACCGAGGTCGTCGACAACGCTACGCCACCAATCTTGATGTTCAGCGAAATATTGTCATTGCCACTGGCCATGACCGCCGGGTTGGTCAAATAACCGGTGATGGCGCCAATGGTGCTCTTTGCATCCATCTGCTTGCTCAGCTTGTCCAGCTTCTTGGTGTAAGGGTTGTAGGCCAGCTTCTGCGGCGTGCTTATCCAGTTGTCACCACCGGTCGGCTGTACATAGAACGCCTCGGTCGGGATCTGGGCGGTCACAGTGACCTGATGTTCAACCCGCTCTGCCGCCATCAGATTGGCTGACACCAGCATGGCCAGGGGCGCAGCTATCCATACTTTCATTACTCTCTCCTCTCTCGGATATGGAAACATCAGTGACCAATCACCATGTTTCTGCTCTTGTCACCCTCTATCAGTGCAAACCGATAAAGGTGATTTCTTTTCTTCATCAACTGCTTTTTCATATTGGGCAGCAAATGAATTTTGCTCGGGGTCGAACAGTGTGTTTTCCGTGCATTACACTCTTCAAAAAAATCCATCACTATGGTGGCATTGCCCTTATTTATGATGGTGGTCATGGCATCATCTTTTATTACGCGGGTATCGAAGCGACTCTCCTTTGGCATGACAAACAGAATAGAACCAAACCCGGTCAATATATTTACGCCCGCCGATACCTGCATCTCACTGGCTGGCTGTGAACCTGCATCCAGTTCGAATCCATCCTCCGCTTTGGGCAGAACAGGAATAAATCGAATACGAAAATAGCGTTCTCTGTCGCGCTCGCCCATAAACAGCAGTCGTGTAGCCTGCACTCCATTGGCAGGAATAATGAGCCTGGAGGGGCTTGCTACAAGCGCCCGGCTCCCTTCGCTTAGCTCCGGCGACTCCCGTGGCTGGCCGGTGCTATCATAGGTAATCTCGTGAATGGCAACCTTCACGAACGCCGTCGAATCCCCTTGGTTGCGAACTCGTTTCAAATAGGTACTCTGCTGTCCAGGCATATAGTCATAAAGAGTGCCGATACTGATCTCTGCCGATGCAACAGCGCTGCCGCTGAGCAGCAAAAAAAAGATAAAATATATTTTTCCCATTACTGTTCCAGATATTTTCTTATACCGACAGGTATGAGCAGGCCATCAACAAAATGAAATATTGAGGCTCTTCAATTGTCATCCCGCCATATATTTACCCAGCCAGTTTATGACGCGAATGAAACAGCGTTAATCAGAAAAGTCCTATATTGACATTATTGATTTGACTCGATTATCAGACGATTCCTACAGGCTTTGCCGGCCTCTTCTGCTGTATTATCCGCAGCCATATCCGTCAACAGGTGAGTGCCATGTTTGCATTTCAAGAAGAGTACCCAATAAGTGACATGGCAAGCATCGCGGCCGCCGAGCTTGCTGTGCCGTTTTATCAGCCGATCATCGGTCGGGATCATCAGGTCAAGGGTTATGAGGTACTGGCCAGACGCTGGGAGCCGGCCCAGCAGAGCTATCAGGGCATCGACTTTGCCTCCCTCAGTGAGGATCAATCCCTGCATCTGGATATCGTCATGCTCAGGGCCATCATGCGGGATCTGCCGACCCTGGCGCAGGCCGGCCCCTATCTGCTCTCCATCAACCTCAATCCGGCCTTGTGTAGCCCGACCTATCAGAACCTGTTGCTGCTGGTGTTGATCCAGGCGCGCAAACTGGGGATCGAGATCTGGTTCGAGGTGCTGGAACAGGCCCCGCTGCAGCGACAGCACAGGGCGCTGATCGAGGTACTGCGCAGCCACGGTGCCCATATCGCCTGCGATGACTTTGGCACCCTGGAGTGCAACTTCCAGCGCATGCTGGCGCTGCCCTATGAGATCATCAAACTGGATCGATCCCTGCTGCTGCAAGCCAGCAAGACGCCCCACGCCCTGCGCATGCTGACCGGTCTGGTGGAATACCTGCAGCGGCTCGGCATGAAGGTGGTGTGCGAAGGGGTCGAAACCCTGCAGCACATCGAGACAGCCAACCGCCTCGGTTGTGACTATCAGCAAGGCTACGCCTACGCCATGCCCTCCCCCCTCTCTCGCTGGGCCTGAACCGCCCATTTTTGGCCGCCGACTCGCGCCGGGGACATTCCCCTGCCAAATTGCATGATACGGTGAGGGCGAGTACAATCTCGCACCCCGTTTATCCGGTGCATGCTGCTGCAGCACGGATATGCCGTTATCGGGTCGCGCCGAGCGAGTATCCACTCCCGGCGTAGCTCAACCCATACGGCGCCATCAGGTGGCGCCGTCCTGATTTGCAATCAGATACGAAGAGTCCGCCATGTTTAAACCAGAATTGCTCTCCCCCGCAGGTTCCCTCAAGAACATGCGTTACGCCTACGCCTATGGCGCCGATGCCGTCTATGCCGGTCAGCCCCGTTACAGCCTGCGGGTGCGCAACAACGAATTCGATCACGAGAATCTGCAGCTCGGTATCAACGAAGCCCATGCCCTCGGCAAACAGTTCTACGTGGTGGCCAACATCCAGCCCCACAACTCCAAACTCAAGACCTTCATCCGCGACATGCGTCCGGTGGTGGAAATGAAGCCGGATGCGCTGATCATGTCCGACCCCGGTCTCATCATGATGATGCGCGAAGCCTTCCCGGACATGCCTATTCACCTGTCGGTGCAGGCCAATGCGGTCAACTGGGCCACGGTGAAGTTCTGGCATCAGATGGGCCTGACCCGGGTCATCCTCTCCCGCGAACTGTCGCTGGACGAGATCGAGGAGATCCGCATGCAGGTGCCGGAGATGGAGCTGGAAGTGTTCGTCCACGGGGCGCTGTGCATGGCCTACTCCGGCCGCTGCCTGCTCTCTGGCTACATCAACAAGCGTGACCCCAACCAGGGCACCTGCACCAACTCCTGCCGCTGGGAGTACAAGGTGCACGAAGGCAAGGAAGATGACGTGGGTCAGATCGTCCACCGTCAGGAGCCCATCGCCATCCGCCCGGACAACACCCTGGGCCTTGGCAAACCGACCGATGCGCTGGTGCTGCTGGAAGAGTCCAACCGCCCGGGCGAGTACATGAGCGCGTTCGAAGACGAACACGGCACCTACATCATGAACTCCAAGGACTTGCGCGCGGTCGAGCACGTCGAACGACTGACCAAAATGGGCGTGCACTCGCTGAAAATCGAAGGCCGCACCAAGTCCTTCTACTACTGCGCCCGCACCGCCCAGGTCTATCGCAAGGCCATCGACGATGCGGTCGCCGGCCGGCCGTTTGACCGCAGCCTGATGGGCACCCTCGAAAACCTGGCCCACCGCGGCTATACCGAGGGCTTCCTGCGCCGTCACAACCACAGCGAATACCAGAACTACGACTACGGTTACTCCGTCTCCGACACCCAGCAGTTCGTTGGCGAGATCACCGGTCGCAACGGTGACATGGTGGAAGTCGAGGTGAAGAACAAGTTCCTGGTGGGCAACAGCCTGGAGCTGATGACCCCGCAGGGCAACCTCAGCTTCAATCTGGAGCAGATGCAGAACCGCAAGGGCGAGCTCATCGACACCGCACCGGGCAACGGCCACGTGGTCTATGTACCGGTGCCGAAGGAAGTGGACGTTGACTACGGCATCCTGCTGCGCAACCTCGGTGAGCGCCAGGATACCCGTCAGCCACACTCGGCCGCCTGAGATGGCACTGCTCATCACCGACAAGTGCATCAACTGTGACATGTGCGATCCCGAGTGTCCGAACCAGGCCATTAGCCTGGGCGAGGAGATCTACGAGATCGACCCCAGTCGCTGCACCGAGTGCGTCGGTCACTACGAGAAGCCGACCTGCATCAGCGTCTGCCCCATCGACTGCATCATCTGGGATCCCGCTCACGTGGAGACCGAAGATCAACTGATGGAGAAGTTTGTGCGGATGCACAGGCAGTAAAACATCGGTAATCCCCAGGTCGCTGACGACACATAAAAAAAGCCCCGCATGCGGGGCTTTTTGACGTTTGGCGCTCACGGCACCTAGACGTATTCCATAAAGACACGGGAGGTAAGCTTGGTGATGAGCTCGTAGGGGATGGTACCGATCTGGTCGGCCACCCGCTCTACCGGTAGCCCTTCACCCCACAGCACCGCCTCGTCGCCGGCCTTGTCGGTGGCGCCGGGGCCGAGATCCACCGTAGTCATGTCCATGGAGACCCGCCCCACCAGCGGCACGATGCGGCCGTTGACCAGCACCGGCGTGCCGTTGGGGGCCATGCGCGGATAACCGTCGCCATAGCCGATGGCAATCACCCCGAGCCGGGTATCGCGATCCGACACCCAGTTGGCCCCATAGCCCACCGGCTCGCCCGCCTTGTGATCCCGCACTGCAATCAGTTGTGTCTTGAGGGTCATCACCGGCTGCAGGTCGTAATCGGCCGCCACCGTATTGGGGAAAGGGGAGACGCCGTAGAGGATGACGCCGGGGCGCACCCAGTCGCAGTGGGAATCCGGCCAGGCCAGGATGCCCGCCGAGTTGGCCATGGCCCGCTCGCCCAGAAGCGGCGCGGTCAACTTGCTGAACAAGTCGATCTGCTCGCGGGTGGTGGGCTGCTCCAGCTCATCGGAGCGGCTGAAGTGGGTCATGATGTTGAACGGTTGAACCACGTTCTTGCACCTGGCGAGCCGCTCGATAAAGGCAGGCATCTCGTCGGCCCGCACGCCGAGGCGGTGCATGCCGGTGTCGAGCTTGAGCCAGGCCACCACTGGGGCAGGCAGATCAGCCTGTTCCAGCGCCTCGAGCTGCTCCCAGGTGTGCACAGCGGTCTGCAGGTTGTTGGCCGCCAGCACCGGCAGGTCGGCCGCGCTGAAGAAGCCTTCCAGCAGTACGATGGGCTTGACCACGGCGCAGGAGCGCAGCATCAGCGCCTCTTCGATGCGGGCCACCGCGTAGGCGTCCGCATCCACCAGGGTGCGGGCGACCGGCAGCAGCCCATGGCCATAGGCGTTGGCCTTGACCACGGCAATAATCTTGCATTGGGGGGCGTGGCGTTTCACCACGGCTAGGTTGTGGCGCAGGGCCGCGGTATTGATTTGGGCGATAGCCGCTTTCATCTGTTTTCCCTTACGAGGGCATGATAACGCGCGAACGCGCCAGGCACCGGGGGGTGTCAGCCCTTAATTGTCATCGTCTAAGGCCGGACCGGCAGAATTGTCGAACCGGGAAAACTGTTTCTGGATACCGGGAGCAGGCTCCCGGCTTACTTAGTAGTCATCATCAAACGCCGGGCCCGCGTAGTTGTCAAAACGCGAGAACTGACCCTGGAAGGTGAGGCGCACTCGTCCTATGGGACCGTTACGCTGCTTGCCGATGATGATCTCGGCGATCCCCTTGTCCGGGCTGTCGTCGTGGTAGACCTCGTCGCGGTAGATGAACATGATCAAGTCCGCATCCTGCTCGATGGAGCCCGATTCCCGCAGATCCGAGTTGACCGGGCGCTTGTCGGCCCGCTGTTCCAGGCTTCGGTTCAGCTGGGAGAGCGCCACCACCGGGCACTGCAGCTCTTTCGCCAGCGCCTTGAGGGAACGGGAGATTTCACCGATTTCCAGAGTACGGTTGTCAGACAGCGCCGGCACCCGCATCAGTTGCAGGTAGTCCACCATGATCATGCTGATGCCGCCGTTGTCCCGTGCCACCCGGCGAGCGCGCGAACGCACTTCGGTCGGGGTCAGGCCGGAGGAGTCATCGATGTACATCTTCCCCTTCTCCAGCAGCAGCCCCATGGTGGAGGAGAGCCGCGCCCAATCCTCGTCGTCGAGCTGACCGGTCCGCACCTTGGTCTGGTCGATGCGCCCCACCGAGGCGAGCATACGCATGATGATCTGCTCGGAGGGCATCTCCAGGGAGAAGATCAGCACCGGCTTGTCGGCGGTGAGGGCCGCGTGCTCGCACAGGTTCATGGCAAACGTCGTCTTACCCATGGAGGGACGGGCCGCGACGATCACCAGATCCGAGCGCTGCAGGCCGGCGGTCATCTTGTCGAGATCACCGTAACCACTCGCCACCCCGGTCACCCCGTTGTGGGGCGTCTTGAACAGCTCTTCAATCTTGTCGACGGTCTGTTCGAGAATGAGCTTCAAGGGCTGAGGGCCCTCGTTGGCACTGGTGCGCTGCTCGGCGATCTGGAATACCTTGCTCTCGGCCAGGTCCAGCAGATCATTGGAGGTGCGCCCCTGCGGCTCGTAGCCCGCTTCGACTATCTCGTTGGCGACCGAGATCATCTCCCGCACGACCGCCCGCTCACGCACGATCTCGGCGTAGGCACTGATGTTGGCGGCACTCGGGGTGTTCTTGGCGATCTCCACCAGATAGGCGAAGCCACCGGCCTCTTCCAGCTGTTCGGAGCGCTCCAGCTCCTCCTGCAAGGTGATGAGATCGATGGGGTTGCCCGCATTGGAGAGGCGGGTCATGGCCTGGAAGATCAGCCTATGCGGGCGGCTGTAGAAATCCTTGTCGATCACCCGCTCGGCGACCCGATCCCAGGCCTCGTTGTCCAGCATCAGGCCGCCCAGTACAGACTGTTCGGCCTCAAAAGAGTGGGGAGGTACTTTCAGCTGTTGTGTCTTGGCGTCTTTTTTCGCCGTCACTTGCTCTGCCATACACATAAAAACCGCAGCGGGAAGGGGACGGGAATTTTACAAAAGAAACCCCGTCATCGCGAGTGCAAATGCACGCTATTCACTTCTGTCAGCCACAACCGCCCTCCTGATGGTTGTTGACGCCGCCTGTCGATGAAATCCGTCTCGCATTCATACAATCATGAAGGGCCAGACCAGGGTCTGATCCTGCGGTTTGGCTCTCGCCTTGTTGCGCAGTTTGCGCTCCTTGCGGCTCGGTCGTCGACTTTTCATGGCCTGTCTCCTCGCAACGCCCCCGATCGGGGCAATCTGTTCATGAATAATTCATGCCAATCATGTTAATCATAGTCGCAAGCTGCAATACAACGAGGGACAGGCAGCCTGCCATGCGCCTCGCTGAGCTTGCCAAAGCAGAGCATGCCCCACCCACTGATGAGAGTGAAAAGAGTCAAAATGAAAAAGATGCTGACCCTGTTTGCCGTGATCCTGGCCATTGGCCTGGGGGCACCCATTGCCGAGGCCAAGAAATTTGGCGGCGGCAAATCCTTTGGCAAGAGCTATAAAACGGCTCCGGCCCAACCGGCCGCCAAACCCGTCGACACCAAGAATCCCACCGTGGGCGCCCAAGCACCTAAGAAGGGCGGCATGATGGGCGGCCTGCTCGGCGGCCTGCTGGCCGGCGGTCTGTTCGCCTACCTGCTGGGCAGCGGCGCCTTCGAAGGTCTGCAAGGGATGGACTTCCTGCTGATCGCCCTGCTGGCACTGGGGGCCGTGTTCCTAATCCGCACCCTGCGCAAGGGCAAGATGGCGGCGCCACAGCAGCAGACGGCCTATGCCGGCTATCAGCCGCCCCAGAGTGCGGCGCCCCAGCAGTTCGAGCAGAACCACAGCGCCCCGCAGGCCACCGGTTTTGCCGACAGCGACGTGCCGTTCCGCCTGCCGCCAGGTTTTGACATGAACGGTTTCCTGGCCGGGGCTCGCGATCACTACCGCACCCTGCAGGAGGCCTGGAACAAAAACGATCTGGAAAAGGTACGCGAGTACGTGAGTCCTGAGCTGTTTGAACAGCTCAAGGCCGAGCGCGCCGAGCTCACCGGTGAACAGCATACCGAAGTGATGTATGTGGACACCCAGCTGGTGCGCGCCGACTACGGCAGCGACTGGGCTCAGGTCAGCGTGCGCTTCAGTGGCCGCTACATGGATCGCCAGGAGCAGGTCGAGGAGGACATCAAAGAGGTGTGGCACCTCGAGCGCAACCTCGCCAAGGACAATGCTCCCTGGCATATCGTCGGCATCGAGCAGCTGTAAATACGCTTTTCCTGCGATGATAGAAAAAGGCGGCCTGCGGGCCGTCTTTGCTTTTTGGCATTTCCCGCCCCCTGCGCCCACTCATGCCACCCCTTGTAGTGGCTATGAGATTGAGGTGTGATTGTGTAGTATGACCGACCTTTTTTTGTTCAATTGACTCTTCATCGAGGCGTGGCCCATGGCTCTTCCCTTTCTGCGTCGCAGCAACATGCCTCGTCTCCTGGCCAGCCTGCTGTGCTGCGCCACCCTGATCCTCATCTCTCTCGTCACCCTCTACTGGCAGACCTGGTCGATGACTCGCCAGCAGGCCCAGACCGCTGCCGAACGCGCCATGACCCAGATCGACAGCGCGCTGCACCACTCAACCCTGGCAGCCAGGGCGGCGCTGCCGCTGGCCAGCCGTCCCTGCCGCGAGGTGGCCCGCGAGCTGCGGGTGCTGGTCGCCACCTCCCCCTATGTGCGCTCGGTCAACCTCTCCCGCAACGGTCGCCTCTACTGCTCCTCCATCTTCGACGAGATCGATCTCAAAGACCGGCTGCAGAACAGCCAGCACGAGCTGCTCAGACTGGAAGCCGTCACCCAGCTCGGACGTAAACCGTCGCTGCTGTTCTATCACCTGAGCGAAGGGGATCATGCGGTGGTGGTCGCCATCAACCCCTATCATCTGAGCAAACCGTTGCAGTGGCACCTCGCCGGACCCCACAGCTGGGTACAAATAGGCAAGCAGTGGCTCGACCTGCAGGGCAAGGTGCACGATGGCCAACCGCCCAGGCTGCGGGGCTTCAACTACCGGCTCGACTCGACCACGTTCGGCTACAGCCTCAACCAGGGGTTCCCGCTGAGTGCCGTGCTGGCCATGACCCTGCAAAAACAGGGCAGCATGGTGCTGCTGATCCTGGCCCTCGGGGGACTGGCCGGCCTTGCCACCTACCGCTGGTGGAGCCATATCTCGACCCCGACCCAGGAGCTCAGGCGCGCCATCATCAAGCAGGAGTTCGTGCCCTATCTGCAGCCCATCGTCGTCAGCCAGAACGGCCAGCTCCATGGCTGCGAGGTGTTGATGCGCTGGCAGCACCACCGCCAGGGACTGATCCGGCCGGATCTCTTCATTCCGCTGGCGGAGGAGAGCGGCCTCATCATCCTGATGACCCAGACCCTGATGCAGCAGGTGCGGCTGCAGTTTGCCCCACACGCGGCGGCGCTGCCGCCCCGCTTCCACTTCAGCTTCAACATCTGTGCCCGCCACTGCCAGCAGTTGAGCCTGCTGGATGACTGCCGCAGCTTTCTCGCCGCCTTCACCGCCAACCCGATCACCCTGGTGCTGGAGCTGACCGAGCGCGAACTCATCACCCCCAACCACCTTACCGAGCGGCTGTTTGAGGAGTTGCGGCAGATGGGGGTCAGGATCGGGCTGGACGACTTTGGTACCGGCCACTCCAGCCTCACCTATCTGCAGCAGTTTCACGTGGACTATCTCAAGATCGATCAGAGCTTCGTCGCCATGATCGGCACCAACGCCCTCTCCCGTCATATTCTTGACAGCACCATCAGCCTAGCGACCCGGCTGGGGCTGCAAACCATCGCCGAAGGGGTCGAGACCCAGGAGCAGGCCGACTTTCTGGTCGAGCGGCACGTTGATTACCTGCAGGGCTACCTGTATGGCCGCCCGCTCACGCCACAGCAATTTCTGCAGCAGCTGAGCCCCACGCCTGCGCCTTGAAGTTCCTCTGACACCAATGGGGTTGCATTGACACCCATGCTGGCGGAAAATCCCCGCCGCGCCTTCCCCTGCTCCGCCAAATAGAGCAAACGTTTATTTGCTTTATTAATGTGCAGTAGCTCAAAGGAATCAGCTCTGTTTATTTCCAATTATTACTTTTTGCCTAGAATCGCCACACTCCTGTCATGCAGGAACGATATACAGGACTATAACAACAAGAGGAATATTACCGATGAAGAAGACGCTACTGGCCGTCACCGTCTCTATTACCCTGTTCGGGCTGACCGCCTGCAATTCAGAAAACAGCAGCAAGGAACATATTCCGCTGGATCTGACCATTGCCCACATCAATGATACCCACGCCCACCTCGACCCGACCGAAAATGCGCTGGCGATCCAACCCACCGGCCAGGAGCTGTTCAAGTTCAACGCCAAGCTGGGCGGCTATCCGCGCCTGAAGTTCAAGCTGGACGAGCTGCGCAGCCAGGCCGCCAACGAGGGCCGCAACTTCATGGTGCTCAACGGTGGCGACGCCTTCCAGGGCACCCTCTATTTCACCCAGTTCAAGGGTGAAGAGGAGTCCCGGCTGCTCTCCGACATGGGTATCGACGCCATGGTGCTCGGCAACCACGAATTCGATCTGGGCAACCAGGCTATTAAAGACTTTGTCTCACGGGTGAATTTCCCGGTATTGGCTTCCAATATGGTGAAATCCAGCAGCGCCACCCTGAAGGACAGTGAAAATATTCACGAATATGTCATTAAGGAAGTCAATGGCGAGAGCGTGGGTATTTTCGGGCTGGTGCTGGAAAATATGCATGATATCTCCTCGCCGGATACCGACACCAAATTCCTGCCGATGATTGAGACCGCCCAGAAAATGGTCGACACCCTCAAATCCAAGGGTGCCAACAAGATCATCATGGTCACCCATATCGGCCTGCAAAATGACCAGGCGGTCGCCAAGGCCGTCAACGGCATCGACCTGATCGTCGGCGGTCACTCCCAGACCTTCCTCGGCGACATCACCGAGCTCAACAGCATCGGCTACACCGCCCACAACCAGAACCCGGCCGACGACAACACCTATGCCCAGATCGTCAGCAACCCGGACGGCGGCAAGACCTGTATCGTGCAGGCCGGTGAATGGGCCAAGGGCTACGGCCTGGTCAACGTCTCCCTCAGCAAGGAAGGCCAGCTCACCAAGTGTGAGGGCCGCAACACCCTGATGACCGGCGACGACTTCACCAAGGAAGTGGCCAAGAAGAAAGTGCCGCTCAGCGGCACCGAGCAGACCAACGTGGTCGACTTCATCAACAAGTCCCCGGTCATCGAAATCGTGCCGGAAAATACCGCCATGCGCGATGTGATCGACACCGAGTACAAGCCGGCCGTGGCCGAGCTCGAAGCCAAGATCATCGCCGATGTGCCGACCAAACTGACCCACGTGCGCGTGCCGACCACTCCGGACGGCGCCGGCCTCATCGATCCCCTGGTGGCCGAGTCGCTCTACTGGAAGCTCAACAAGCTCAACACCAAGGTCGACTTCACCATCCAGAACGCCGGTGGCGTGCGCGCCGACGTGAACGCGGGCCCGCTCTCGGTCGGTTACGTGATGGGTACCCTGCTGCCGTTTGGCAACAAGATCGCCGCCTTCAACCTCAAGGGCAAGGACGTTCGAGCCACCCTGGAGTACGCCGTTGACTACTCCATCGGTCTGGAGACCGGGATCGCAGCCTCCAGCGGTGCCTTCCCCTACGTCGGCCACCTGAGCTACACCTACGACGGCAAGCTGGCCAAGGGCTCCCGCATCACCAAGCTGGAACTGCTGGACGCCAACGGTCAGTGGCAGCCGCTGGATGACGAGAAGGTTTACCGGGTCGGTGCCAACACCTACATCGCTTCCGGCAAGGATGGCTACAACGGTCTGCTCAAGCGTGAAGAGCTGCCCAACAAGGGTGACTATGTCGACTCCGGCGTCGGTGAGAACGAGATGTTCATGGAGTACGCCGAGTCCCAGGGCACCCTCAACCCGCTGCCCTACGCGACCGTGAACTACTACAAGCCCTGATCCGGCTCACAAGCTGTTGCAACGGCGCCTGAGGGCGCCGTTTTTATGGCATACTCCCCGCCAATCGATGCCGAGGAGACCCTTTGATGGCGAAGTACGACAAGATTTCCCCCGAGACCCAGCAGGAGGCGATGAAAATTGCCCGTGCCAACCAGAAGCCAGGGCAGACCAAGGAGCAGACCCAGCTGATCGCGCAGGGGATCCAGAAAGGCATAGACGAATACAAGAAACAGATGAAGATGCGGGCCCGCGAGGCCAGCCGTCAGAAAAAACTGCAGGCCAAGGCCAAACAGTCTCACGCAGCGCCGCAGGATGAGGAGCAGGAGGAGACCGTCGAGCTGGTCGAGGTTTCCCGCCAGCATCCCCTGCCCTGGCTGCTGCTGGCCGTCAGCTGGCTGGGCTTTGCCGCCTGGTTCTGGCTGCGCTGAAGCCCAGGCTGACAAACCTTTGCCCGGGATCTGCTTCACAGCCCGGGCCCTTGTGGCTGGTCATCCCCGCCCCGGGCTGATTAAATCCCGCCACTGCTGCACACGCCTTTTTTCAGGATACCCGTTATGAACCCGGCTCCACTCTACCTGCTGGCACCCCTGGTGCTGTTTATCGTGACCCTGCTGCTCTATCGCATCTCGCCTCTGCGCGCCGTTGCGGCCGGCAGCGCCCGCTGGTTTATTCTGCCGGCCTTCACCCTCTTCATTCTGCTCATCATCATCAATGGTGCGGCAGACCCGAGCCTGCGCAACCCGGCCTTTCACTGGCTGATGCCGGGGCTCGGCTTCGCCCTCAGCCTGTTCCCGGCCCTGCCCAAGGCGCTGGTGCCGCGCCTCGCCATCAAGGAGGGAGCCTTCGCCGCCCTCGGCCTGATGTTGATGAGCCTGGCCATGGTCTACTGACCGGCTCGCCACTGATGCGAACATGACTCAAGGGGCACTCTGTGACGGGGGCCCCTTGTACAAACAATGGCCTGCAGGCATCTTGGGAGGAGGATAGCCAGCAAGGAGGCCAAATGGACAATCCGCCCGATTTCATGGCGCAGTGGGATTATCGGGATCCCGCCGCCAGCGCCCTGCGTTTTCATGCCCTGTTGCCCGAGGCGCGCGCCGCCGCCGATCTGCAGTACGAGCTGGAACTGCTCACCCAGATAGCCCGTACCCATTCACTGCAACGCCAGTTTGCACAGGCGCACCAGCTGCTCGACGAGATAGAACCCCGCCTCACCGACACCACCCCGCGAGCCCGCCTGCGCGCCCTGCTGGAGCGCGGCCGCACCTTCAACTCCGCCGGCGACAAGGCCAGTGCCAAGACGCTGTTTGAGCAGGCCTGGCAGCTGGGGCTCAAGCACAAGGAGCTCTATCTCGCCATCGATGCCGCCCACATGATCGCCATCGCCGCCCCGCTGGAAGAACAGAGCCGCTGGCATCAGCTGGCGATGGAGCTGGCCGAGCGAAGCACCGATCAAAAGGTGCGTGGCTGGCTCGCCACCCTTTACAACAACCAGGGCTGGACCCTGTTCGAGCTGGGTCGTTTCGATGAGGCCAGAAGCTTCCAGCAAAAATGCCTGGCCTGGCACGAGCAGCACAACAACCAGGCCAAGGCCTTTATCGCCCGCTGGAGTCTGGCCCGTCTGCTGCGGGCCCAGGGGCAGCACGAACAGGCGCTGGCCGACCTGATGCAGCTAAAAGGCGATATGGCGGCCGCCGGGGCGGCGGAGGATGGCTATCTGTTCGAGGAGCTGGGGGAAAATGCGCTGGTACTGGATGATCCGGCAGCGGCCGAATACTTCTCCCGCGCCTGGTTCCTGCTCTCGCAGGATCGCTGGCTCAAGGCCAACGAGGCAGAGCGGCTGGCCCGCCTCAAGCTCTTGGCCAAGCTCTAGCGAGCGACCGCCACAAACGCAGCGGGGCGGCCATTGGCCGCCCCGCATATTTATCCCCGGGAAGGTGACACTCTCCCGACGCCGGCCTCACGCCAGACTCGCCTCTTCCCAGCCCTGTTTCTTGCGATAGATGGTGGAAGGGCTTATCTCCAGCAGCGCCGCCGCCTTGGGGATGTTGCCGTCACAGCTGGCGATGGCCTGCTCTATGGTCTCTTTTTCCACCAGCCAGAGCGGGCGGATCGGGGCATTGGTTGCCACCACGGCAGCACTGCCGGTCGCGGCCGCAGCGGGGATCGCCGCCAGCAGGCTGGCACGGCTGCCGTTGAGCGGGGGCGGCAAGATGTCGGGGCTCACCAGCTCGCGATCATTGAGCACCACTATGTTGCGCACCACGTTCTGTAGCTCGCGCACGTTGCCGGGCCAGGGGTAATCGAGCAGCACCCGCGCCGCCTCGGCATCGAAATCCTTGAAGCGCTTGTTCTCTTCCTTGGCATAGCTCTGCAGCAGGGTTCGCGCCAGCAGCAGTATGTCCTCGCCCCGCTCGCGCAGCGGCGGCAGGCTGAGGGGGATGACGTGCAACCGGTAGTAGAGATCCTCGCGAAAACGCCCCGCCTTCACCTCCAGCAGGGGATCGCGGTTGGTGGCGCAGACGAAGCGCACGTCGACCGTCTCCAGCTTGCCGCTGCCGACCCGCTGCAGAGTACCGGTCTGGATGAAACGCAGCAGCTTGCTCTGCAGGTCCAGATCCATCTCGCAGATCTCGTCGAGGAACAGGGTGCCGCCGTCCGCCAGGCTGGCCGCCCCCTTGCGATCCCCCTGCGCACCGGTGAACGAACCCTTCACGTGACCGAAGATCTCGCTCTCCATCAGGTCGTGGGGAATGGCGGCGCAGTTGAGGGCGATGAAGGGCTGCTCGCGACGGGGGCTGCACTGGTGAATGGCCTCGGCGCACACCTCCTTGCCGGTGCCGCTCTCGCCGGTGATGAACACGGTCGCCTTGCTCGGCGCCGCGCTCTCGATGATGCGATAGACCGCCTGCATCGGCATGGAGGCACCGATGAAGCCGGCAAACGAGCTGCGCTCGAAGTTTTCACGGTACTGGGCCACCAGCGAGCTGAGCTGCTGGTGCTTGAGGGCATTACGCGCGGTGGCGCACAGCCGCTTGCCGTCGAACGGCTTGGTCAGGAAATCGAAAGCGCCGAGCCGCATCGCCTCCACCGCTACGTCCACCGAGCCGTGGGCGGTGATCACCACCACCGAGCAAGGTAGCTGCTGTTCGGTGATCTGCTGCAGGATGTCCATGCCGGACATGTCGGGCAACTCGAGATCCAGCAGCACCACCGGCGGCGGGCTGCTCAGCAGCTGCGCCAATGCCTGCTGGCCGCAATCGGCCCGCAGCACCTCGTAGCCATCCTGGGCCAGATACTGTTCATAGACCACCGCCAGACTGCGGGTATCTTCCACCAACAGGACTCGAGGTTTGCTTTCAGCCACGGGAGCCATCCTTGCAATTGATTTTGTTGTCTATTTCGGGTGTCGTTCGCCATGTTAGCACAGTTGGCGATACTCTCTTTTATCCCGCCATTCGGGCGGAGTTACAAGTAAAAACGGCTCCCTAAGGAGCCGTTTTTTCAACGTTTTCCGCTTACTTCTTGGCGTTGTCGCCATCGGCAGCCGGCTTCTCGATAGCCAGCAGCTCAACGTCGAATACCAGCACGGCATTGGCCGGGATGGAACCCGCACCGTGTTCGCCATAGGCCAGCTTGGACGGCAGGAAGAACTTGAACTTGGAACCGACCGGCATCAGCTGCACGCCTTCGGTCCAGCCCGGGATCACCTGGTTGAGCGGGAAGGTGGCCGGCTCGCCGCGATCGACGGAGCTGTCGAACTTGGTGCCATCGGTCAGGGTACCGGTGTAGTGGACCTTGACGATGTCGGTGGCCTTCGGCTTGGCGCCGGTACCCATCTTCTCGACCTGGTATTGCAGGCCGGATTCGGTGCTCTTCACGCCCTCTTTCTTGGCGTTGGCAGCCAGGTACTCTTCACCCTTCTTCTGGTTTTCCACGGCATCCTTGTCAGCCTTGGCCTTGGTCAGCTCGTTGATCTTGGCGTCGTACTGCTGCAGAACCTTCTGGATCTCCTCGTCGGTCATCTTGGCTTCTTTGCCCAGACCGTCGGTCACACCCTTGAGGATGACACTGTTGTCCAGCTTGATGCCGAGTTCCTGCTGACGTTCCAGGGTATTGGCGATATAACGACCCATGGAGAGGCCAATTGCATAGCCGGATTGCTCTTCAAAGCTCTTGGCTTCAGCCTTGGGGGCCTCTGCCGGCTTGCTGGCTTCTGCCTTGACCTCTGCGGTATTCGCAGCAGTCTTCTCGTCTTTTTGGCAAGCAGTCAGACTCACGGCAACTGCCGCGGCCAACAGGGACACCTTCAGAAAATTGTTCATCAGTTTCTCCAAAACTCTAAATACCGCTCTCGGTTCCTTCGTGAAATGAGAGGTTTATCGTGATAAGCGCCTTATACTAACGCCGTGATCGCAGGTAACGAAAGCATGAGACAGGAAAAATGATAAAAAGTGCCATTTATCTCGTCGCGATTTGCCTGATACTGACAGGCTGCGAACAGAGCTCATCGCCGGACCGACAACTGACCCTCGCCAACCAGGGGCTGCTGAGCGCCGATCTGGCCCGCGACGGCAAGCAGGCCATCGTCTCCAGCCTGAGCCAGGGCACTGTGGTGTGGGACCTGGAACAGGGCAAGGAGCGCTGGCGCTGGCGCCAGTCCGACAATCCGGACAACTTCATCATCATCACCCGTTTCTCGGCGGACGACAGCCACGCCGTGACGGCCACCCCCGACAGTTTCGGGATCTGGCGCCTGCAGGATGGCCAGTCGCAAGGCTACTATTCGCTTCCTGAATCCAGGCTGAGGGACATCGCCCTGTCGGCCGACGGTCGCCAGGTGCTGGTCGGCCGGGAAGATGGCAAGGCGGAAGTGGTGGATACCCGCACCGGCCGCCGGCTGCAGTTTCTCGGCCACACCGAACAGGTCAACACGGTGGATCTCTCCCCCAACGGCCGTTACGCCCTCACCGGCGGCAACGACTACAGCGCCTACCTGTGGGATACACGCACGGGCCAGGTGGTGTGGCGCTTCAACCACGCCGGCCGGGTGGTGCTGGCCCGGCTCGACCCGAGCGGACGGCTCGCCTTCACCGCCGACAGCCGCCAGGCCAGCATCTGGGATCTGACAACCGGCAAGGAGCTGAGCCGGTTGCAGTTCGATCACCGCTTCGAGGTCTACACCGCGGCGCGTTTTGCCAACGACGGCAAGTGGCTCATCACTGGCGCCCCCTCCCGCCAGCTCTCCCTGTGGCAGGTGAGCGACGGCAGCCTGCTGCAGAGCTGGCGCGTCTCGCCCCATCCCAGGGTGAAACCGCCGAGCGCAGTGGTCTACGGCGTGGCTTTGCGCGACAATAGCCACCTTGTCAGCGCCAGCTCCAGCGGCCTGGCCGAAATCTGGACTATCAAGTAAGGACCAAAAGGCCCATGAGTCAGAAATTAAACGATCGCCTCGAAACCCTGGAAAGCCGCCTCGCCTTCGCCGAATACACGGTGGAGCAGCTCAACGACGAGGTCACCACCCAGGGCCGCGAGCTGGATCGACTCAAGCATCAGATCCAGCTGCTGGTGGACAAGCTGCAGAGTGTGCAGCCGAGCCAGATTGCCAGCATGGCCGAAGAGACGCCGCCACCGCACTACTGATGAGTGCCAGCCATAAAAAAACCCGCGCCTAGCGCGGGTTTTTTTATCATCGGCAATGCCGTGATCAGTGCTGATGGCCCTTGCCACCGCAACCGCCGCCACCGCAGCAGCCGCCGTGACCGTGGTCGTCGCCGTGGTCATGACCGTGATCGTGGCCGTGATGGCCACCACCGCAGCAACCGCCGTGCTCATGACCGTGGTCGTGATCATGGTCGTGGCCATGATCGTGACCGCAACCACCGGCACCGTGAACGTGGCCGTGGGCCAGCTCTTCGGCAGTGGCGGCGCGCACGTCCTTGATCTCAACCTTGAAGCCCAGGGTCACGCCAGCCAGCGGATGGTTGCCATCCACCTTGACGAACTCTTCGGACACTTCGATCACGGTCACCGGACGGTGGCCATCGTCGGTCTCGGCCACAAAAGTATCCCCTTCAGACACTTCCATGCCGTCGAACAGCTCGCCGGGCACTTCCTGCACCAGGTTCTCGTCGTACTGACCATAGGCCTGCTCCGGCGTCAGGGTGACGTCGAACGCCTCGCCCACGCTGCGACCTTCCAGCTCGGCTTCGAGGCCGGAGACCAGATAACGGGTACCATGCAGATACACCAGAGGCTCTTTACCGACAGTGGTGTCGATGACTTCACCGTGTTCGTCGGTGACCGTGTATTCCAGCGTAACCACGCTCAGGGGAGCTACTTTCATGTCAGGGATCCTGCGGATAGAAAAAAACGGGCCCAGAATACCTCAAAAAGGCAGACAAGCATATGGTCGGTCCGGCCTCAGCGTGATGAAAAAGTCATCAACAGCCACCAGCCTGACCGGCGTGCCATCACCTTGAGGCTGGCACTCACTCGGGACGAAACACGCCGATTACCTGTTCCGTCTCCCGGGTCACTTTGTCCACCTCGGCCTGAGTCTGTACCTGGGTATCCCCGCACTCGACACAGGTCACCTTCTCGACTCCATGCTCCATATACAGCATCATGGTGTCCATTTTGCCGCACGCCGGGCAGACCGCACCGGCAATGAAGCGTTTTTTACGTCTGGTTTCCATTTTTGTTACCTCCAGGCAGCATCATATCAGGGTTTTTACATGCATCACGCCATCGAATATCAGCATTTTTCCACTTCGCATCTGCAAGTCGGTGCCCGCAAGCGCGTGCCGGTGGGCCAGCTGCTGCGGATCATCCGGGGCGCGGCGCTGCTGCGACTCGGCACCCATGAGTGGCTGATGCCGACGGGAAGCCACTTCTGGCTCTGTGCCGATGCCCTGGCCGCATTCACTCCGCTGGCGGGCTGCCAGCATGATCTGCTGACCTGCTCGGTACGCGTGGAGCAGCCAGAGCGGGCGGGTTGGCTGCAGCCCACCCCACTGCTGGCGGCGCTGCTCGACGGCCTGGCCCAGTGGCAGCGCCCCCACGACTGGCAAGGTGCCTACGGTCACCGCTTGCAGGTAATTCTCGACGAGCTGCCGGCCTGTCCCATTGCCTCCCAGCCAGACCATGCCCTGCAGGCCGCCTGGCAGGCGCTGGCAAACGGTCAGGAACGCAGCGATGCGGCATGGCAGCAATGTCTGGCGCAGCATGGCCTCAGCGACCCGGCACTGGCGGGCGACGCACTGCGCGCTCAGTGGCAGCTGCTGCAGGCGGTACGGCTGCTCAAGAGCGGCAGCCAACGCGCCCAGGTGGTGAACAAGTTGGGTTATGGGGATGAAGCCGCGCTCGCCCATGCCTGCCAGCAGTGGCTCGGCACCCCGCTGGAGGCGTTGCAGGCGCGCTGAACGCCCCGCCCATGAGGGCCCCAGGCAGTGCGCACAGATGCGGATTGCGGTAATAAATGGATGAAATGAGTCCAGTTTTGCGGCCAATGGTCGTTAATAACCACAAGGCCATTTCTTCTATAATCCTTTATGCTAGGGGCCTGAATTGACTGATACCGTTTTGACTCACAGGACATCTGCCATGAAAAGCAAGGCCAACCAATCCCAAGGCATGTTGCTGTTTCATCTCTCGGCCAAGCAATCCTTCGCCATCGGCACCCTCAAGGTGAAAGAGATAGTGCCCTACACCCAGCTGACGGCCATGCCGCACTCGCACCCGACCGTGCTCGGCGCCGCCAGCATGCGTGGCACCACCATCCCGGTGATCGACATGGCCATGGCGGTGGGTTATCGCCCGATCAGCCAGGAAGAGATGCCGCATTGCTTCATCATCATCACCGACTGCCGCCGTACCCTGGTGGGCTTTCTGGTGCGCGGCATTGACAAGATCACCGAGTGCAACTGGCGTGACATTGAGCCGCCGCCCGCCACCCTCGGCCACAACGTGTTCGTCACCGGCGTGACCCGGGTCAATGACCAGCTGATCCAGCTGCTGGACGTGGAGCTGATCCTCTCCCGGGTCTATCCGGACGACCCCAGCCACCTCTACCCGGTACTGACCGACGTGCAGCGGGAGCGGATCAAGCCGATGCGGATCCTGCTGGTGGATGACTCCTCGGTCGCCCGTCGCCAGCTGATGGCGGCGCTGGACTACATCAACATCCCCTATGAGGTGTGCACCAACGGCAAGGATGCGCTGACCCTGATGCAGACCCGCGCCAGCCAGAAGACCCCCATCGACATCCTGGTGAGCGACATCGAGATGCCGGGGCTCGACGGCTATGAGCTGGCCTTCGAGGTGCAGAGCGACGCCAAACTGGCGGGCGCCTACATCATCCTGCACACCTCGCTCTCCAGCGAGATAAGCGTGGAGCGGGCCCATCAGGTGGGCGCTCACGAGGCGCTGACCAAGTTTGAAGCCAACGAACTGATCCAGGCCATGCTGCGCGGTGCCGAGCACCACGACAGCCTGCCGGCCTGATCCCGACGGCGAGAAGCCCGGCTTCTCGCCGTTGCCTTTTCTGTCCCTGTCACCCCGCGGACCCAGCATGCTGATCGAAAGCCACTTCCACGCCCCCTGGTGGGCGCGCAACCCCCATCTGCAAACCATTTTGCCCAAGTGGCTGCGCCGGCAACCGGCCCGCTTCGTGGCGGAGCGCTTCGAGCTGGCGGACGGCGACTTCGTCGATCTCGCCTGGAGCGGCGAGATCAGCCGGGATGAGCGGCCGCTCATCGTGCTGTTTCACGGGCTGGAGGGGAGCATTCACTCCCACTATGCCAAGGGACTGTTCGCCCACCTGCAACGCCAGGGCAGCGAGGCGGTGCTGATGCACTTTCGCGGCTGCAGCGGCGAGCCGAACCGGCTGCTGCAGGCCTATCACTCCGGCGCCATCGAGGATGCCCAGGCGCTGATCGCCGAGCTGGGCCGCCTCTTTCCCGGCAAGCCGCTCATCGCCATCGGCTATTCGCTGGGGGGGAACATGCTGGTGAATCTGCTGGCGCGCGCCTGCCCGAGCGAGCTGACGGCGGCGGTGGTGATCTCGGCGCCGCTACGGCTGGACAGCTGTGCCGATCGGGTCAATCAGGGCTTCTCGCGGGTCTATCAGAGCTATCTGCTGCGCACCATGCGCCACAACCTGCAGCAGAAGATCCAGCGGCAGGCGGCGGCCGGTGCCCGCTGGCAGCCGCAGCAAGTGCGCGCCATTGCCACCCTGCGCGACTTCGATGAGCAGGTCACGGCGCCACTGCACGGTTTTGACAGTGCCGATCACTACTATCAGCGCTGCTCGGGCCTGGGGATGCTGGCGCAGATCCCCATCCCCACCCTAGTGATCCACGCCGCCGACGATCCCTTCATGACCGAGGCGGTGATCCCGCAGGCGGAGCAGCTCTCACCCATGGTGCGCTACGAGCTGAGCCGCCAGGGCGGCCACGTGGGCTTTCTGCACGGTACACCCTGGCGGCCGCGGTTCTGGCTGGAGGAGCGGATCAGCCAGTGGCTGCGAGAGCAGACTCAGGGGGCGAGCCGGTAGCCGTTGCGGCCAGCCTCCTTGACCTGATAGAGCGCCTCATCGGCACGCACCAGCATGTCGGCGATGCCATCCTGCCCCCCGTGCCACAGGGCGATGCCCTGACTCACTGTGACCCGATCCGACACCTCCGACAGCGCATGAAGGATGTCTCGCCCGGCCAGCGCGGCAGCAATGCGTTTGGCGATGCCGCTGGCGGCCAGCGCATCGGCACCGGGCAGCAACAGCACGAACTCCTCCCCGCCATAGCGGGCAACCACGTCGGCCGGCTGGCGAATGGCCTCGCGCAGGCAGTCGGCCACCGCGATCAGGCAGTTGTCCCCCTGTAGATGGCCGTAGTGATCGTTGAAGCGTTTGAAGAAGTCCACATCCAGCAGCAAGATGGCAAACTCCCCGTGCTGCTCTCTCGCCTCCTGCAGGATCTGCTCACCGACGTTGTCGAAGTGGCGCCGGTTGGCCAGCCCGGTCAACGGGTCCCGCTTGGCCATGGCATCGAGCTGGCGGGCCAGGGTCAGATTCTCATGCTCACGGGACACCGCCAGTTCGAACCAGCCGTTGAGCATCCGCCTGCCCGTCTCCAGCATGATGATGAGACAGCCCACCGCCATCCAGTGCACCGCCGGAAACGGCACCTTGACCAGCAGCGCCTCCAGCAGCAGAAACAGCAGCGGCGGGGTGCTGAAGCAGTAGAACAGCCGCACCTCGCAATAGAGCGCCACCAGCGCCGTCATCAGCAACATGCTGATGAGATCGAACGCCAGGCTGAAACCGCCTCTCAGCTCCACCAGGGCCATGGCGTAGCCGAGCAGCGCCCAGCCAGTCCCCCACAGCAGGGCGCCGGCACGCAGGCAGGGCTGCCAGATGACGGGGGGCTGGCGGGAGAGCCAGTGCCAGAACAGCGGAAACGACAGGCAGGCTAGGGTCATCAGCACCAGCTGCACCTCGTAGCTCCAGGGCAGTACCCGGGCCACCACCAGATGGGCGTCCTGATAGACATAGAAGCGAGCCAGCAGGAACAGGATCGCCAGCTGGTTGACGGCCCAGAACCAGCGCAAACCCTTGCTCAGGGCGTGGCGGCGAGACTCATACAGATGGTGATCGAGGTGGCTGGAGAGACGACGTTGTTCGTCAGATAGCATGTTCATACCTGCTTGCTGCCATATAAATCCCTTGCGCTTGCTGCCGACAGATAGACAATACCCGCTCTCTGGTAACGGAAGATGAAACCATGATTATCCCCTGGCAAGAGCTGGATGCAGACACCCTCAACAACCTGCTCGAACACTTCGTGCTGCAAGAGGGAACCGAGTACGGCGAACATGATGTCAGTCTGGCCGACAAGGTCGCCGATGTCAGGACACAGCTGCAGCAGGGGCTGGCCGTGATCGTTTACAGCGAGCTGCACGAAAGCGTGAACATAGTGCCCAAGGCGACACTCGACCGGGCTCAGATGGACGATATACCGGAATAGCCGGCCCATTGCCATCCCGATCTGGGTCTTGCCAGCCGGGCCGACACGTTGGCGGCACGCACCCGACAGTTCCCGCCGGGCTGGCGCGTCCCTTTCAGAAAATAAAAATGGCCCTCCGAACTTGCGGAGGGCCATTTTTATTTTGATCAGCGTGATAGGGCCGGATGTTATGCATTGATTGGTGCCCCGCGGCAATATGCTGCGGGGAAATAGGCCATATCAATACCGGTTTAATTAATAGTGGCGGCCACGCAGAGAGCCTGGCCATAGCGGTAATATAAAATCAATAAAGTGAATCAGCTCACAATATTAAATAAATATGACAACGACGCTCACCAACAATAGTGACGAAAATAGTCTTGTTCAGCGTGAAAGATACCGTACAGCCATTGCACTGAAACATGGCGGCAGCGTGGCATGGTCTTTTTATTTCATTACCGATTCACCCCGCCCAATGGCGTAGTAATGAAAACCATGATCTCTCATCCGGCCCGGATCAAACAGGTTGCGGCCATCGACGATCAGCGGATAACGCAACGCCTGCTTGATGGCGGCAAAATTAGGGGCCTTGAAGTGGTTCCACTCTGTGCAGATCACCAGGGCATCCGCACCAAACAGCGCCGCCTCCTTGGTGCCCATCAACCGCAGCTTGTCACAGTTGCCATAGATCTGCTGGGCCTCCTGCATCGCCTCGGGATCGTAGGCCTGCACAGTCGCCCCGGCCTGCCACAACGCCTCCATCAAGGCCCGGCTCGGCGCCTCCCGCATGTCGTCGGTGTTGGGCTTGAACGCCAACCCCCACAGGGCGATGGTCTTGCCGGCCAGGCTCTCCCCTTCGGCGCAGAAGAACGCTGACAACAGCTGAAACAGCCGCGATTTTTGCAATTCATTGACTCGCTCCACCGCCCGGATCAGCGGCGTGTCGTACTCCAGCTCCTGGGCCGTGGCCAGCAAGGCTTTGACATCCTTGGGAAAACAGGAGCCGCCATAGCCGCAACCCGGGTAGATGAACTGATAGCCGATGCGCTGATCCGAGCCTATCCCCTGGCGCACCATCTCGATATCGGCGCCGACCCGCTCGGCCAGCCCGGCCATCTCGTTGATGAAGCTTATCTTGGTGGCCAGCATGCAGTTGGCAGCGTACTTGGTCAGCTCGGCGCTGCGCACATCCATGAACAGGATGCGATCGTGGTTGCGGTTGAACGGCTCGTAGAGCTCGCGCATCAGCTGGCGTGAGGCCTCGTTGGCGGTGCCCACCACGATGCGATCCGGCCGCAGGCAATCCTGGATGGCGGAGCCCTCTTTCAGAAATTCGGGGTTGGAGACCACGTCGAAGGAAAAGGACTGATCCCGCTGCTGCAGGATGGCGTTGACCCTGGCGGTCACCTTGTCGGCGGTGCCCACCGGCACGGTCGACTTGTTGACGATGATGACGGGCCGATCGCGATACTGGGCGATGGTCTCGGCCACCGTCAGCACGTGGCTCAGATCGGCGGAACCATCTTCCCCCGGTGGCGTGCCTACTGCCAGAAACTGCACATCGCCGTGCTTGACGGCCAGTACGGCGTCCGTGGTGAACACCAGGGAGCCGCTCTTGATGTTGCGCTGCAGCAGGGATTCGAGACCGGGTTCATAGATGGGCACCTGGCCATCCATCAGGGCTGCCACCTTCTGTTCATCGACATCGACACAGATCACCTGATGACCGACGTCAGCCAGTACGGTGGCCTGAACCAGGCCCACGTAGCCACTTCCAAATACAGTAATGTTCATATTGATACAACCAAAATGTCAGAGAAAATGTAATTTGGAAAAACAAGAGTTTGGGGGGTTATAAATATTTATCACATTACCTAAGATGACCGCACCAGTTAATTGTTACCAGCTGTTTCTGGACCATTGCAGGCCCGCTTTTATATCCGTATGTTGAGTAAAACAGTTTGGGGGAGCCCAATTTAATGGGCGCTGATTAATATTCTTCGTTGGATCTCTTATGCAAGATTTTCTGCCATTTTCGAGGCCCGCCATCGGTGATGCCGAGATAAGTGCTGTCTGTGACGTATTGAAATCGGGCTGGATCACCACAGGCCCGAAGAATCATGAACTGGAACAGCAATTCTGCGACACATTCGGCTGCCAGCACGCGGTCGCACTCTGCTCCGCCACCGCCGGCATGCACGTCACTCTGCTGGCGCTGGGCATAGGCCCGGGAGATGAGGTGATCACCCCCTCCCAGACCTGGGTCTCCACCATCAACATCATCACCCTGCTGGGGGCCGAGCCAGTCTTCGTCGACGTGGACCCGGATACCCTGATGACCAGCGCCGAGCTGATCGCGCCGCTCATCACCGCCAGGACCAAAGCCATCATCCCGGTCCACTACGCCGGCGCCCCGGTCGACCTGGATCCGATCCTGGCACTGGCCGGCCAACACGGCATACCGGTCATCGAGGATGCCGCCCACGCGGTCGGCACCCGCTACCGGGAGCGCTGGATCGGCGCCAGCGGCACTGCCATCTTCTCCTTCCACGCCATCAAGAACCTGACCTGCGCCGAAGGGGGCATGCTGGTGACCGACGACAAGGCGCTGGCGGACAAGGTACGGATGCTCAAATTCCACGGCCTGGGGGTGGATGCCTTTGATCGCATGAGCCTGGGCCGCAAGCCGCAGGCGGAGGTGATCACCCCGGGCTTCAAATACAACCTGGCCGACATCAACGCCGCCATCGCCCTGGTGCAGCTGGCGCGCCTGCCCGAGCTCAACGCCAAGCGGGCCGAACTGGTGGCCCGCTATCAGGAGCGACTGGCCGGCCTGCCGCTGGCGCCGCTCGCCGTCCCCGACTACCCCCATCTGCACGCCTGGCACCTGTTCATGGTGCGAGTCGACCCGGATCGCTGCGGGCTCGACCGGGATCAGCTGATGCAGGCACTGCAGGAGCGCGGCATCGGTACCGGTCTGCACTTTCGGGCAGCCCATACCCAGAAATACTACCGCGAACGCTACCCGACCCTCAGCCTGCCTCATACCGAGTGGAACTCGTCACGCCTGTGCACCCTGCCACTCTTCCCGGACATGACGCTGGCCGACGTCGACCGAGTGGTCGCGGCCCTTATCGACATATTGGAGTAATGCAACGTGAACAACACTGACATCAAGCTGGTTTCGGTGGTCATCCCCGTCTACAACGAGGAGGCCAGCCTGCCCGCGCTGCTGAGCCGGGTCACCGCCGCCTGCGATCAGCTGTCACAGGATTACGAGGTGATCCTGATCGATGACGGCAGCCACGACGGCTCCACCGAGCTCATCAGAGACGCCGCCGCCGTTAAGGGCAGCAAGCTGGTCGGGGTGCTGCTCAACCGCAACTACGGCCAGCACGCCGCCATCATGGCCGGCTTCGAAACCGCCAAGGGGGATCTGGTGATCACCCTGGATGCGGACCTGCAGAACCCGCCGGAGGAGATCCCCCGCCTGGTGGAGGCCGCCATGCAGGGCTACGACGTGGTGGGCACCATGCGCCGCAACCGGCAGGACTCCTGGTTTCGCAAAACCGCCTCCAAGCTCATCAACAAGTCGGTGCAAAAAGCCACCGGTGTACACATGAGCGACTACGGCTGCATGCTGCGCGCCTACCGCCGTCACATCATCGACGCCATGCTCTGCTGCCAGGAGCGCAGCACCTTCATCCCCATCCTGGCCAACAGCTTCGCTCGCCGCACCATCGAGCTGGAAGTGGGCCACGCCGAGCGGGCCCACGGCGAGTCCAAATACGGGCTGATGCACCTCATCAACCTGATGTATGACCTGGTCACCTGCATGACCACCACCCCGCTGCGTCTGCTCAGCATCGTCGGCAGCGTGGTGGCGGGCATCGGCTTTACCTTCTCCATCCTGCTGATCCTGATGCGCCTCATTCTGGGCGCCGACTGGGCCGCCGATGGCGTCTTCACCCTCTTTGCCATTCTCTTCACCTTTGTCGGCGTGCAGCTGCTGGGCATGGGGCTGCTGGGAGAATACATAGGCCGCATGTACACCGACGTGCGCGCCCGTCCCCGCTACTTCATCCACCAGATCGTGCGCAGCGCCACCACCCCTTCGCAACAGGAAGCTGAACAATGAAAGTCGTCGTCTTTGCTTATCACGATATCGGTTGCACCGGCATCGAGGCCCTGCTCGAGGCAGGCTACGAGATCCAGGCCGTCTTCACCCACGCCGACGATCCGGGCGAGAACCGCTTCTTCGGCTCGGTCGCCCAGCTCTGCGCAGAGCACAACCTGCCGGTCTACTCCCCCGAGGACGTGAACCACCCGCTCTGGATTGAGCGCATTCGCGAGCTGGCGCCCCAGGCCCTCTTCTCCTTCTACTACCGCAACATGCTCAAGCAGGCAATCCTCGACATCCCGACCGTCGGCGCCTTCAACCTGCACGGCTCCCTGCTGCCCGCCTACCGCGGCCGCGCGCCCATCAACTGGTGTCTGGTCAACGGCGAGACCGAGACCGGCATCACCCTGCATCAGATGACAGCCAAGCCCGACGCCGGCGCCATTGTCGCCCAACAGGCGGTCACCATTGCCGACGACGACACCGCGCTGACCCTGCACGGCAAGGTGCGCCTCGCCGCCCGGAAACTGCTGGAGCAGGAGCTGCCCAAACTGCGCGCCGGCGACATCCGCCTCACCCCGCAGGATGAGAGCAAGGCCAGTTACTATGGCCGCCGCACCCCGGCCGATGGCGAACTGCACTGGCACCGCCCGGCCCGCGAACTGCACAACCTGGTGCGCGCCGTCACCCAACCCTACCCGGGCGCCTTCAGCTTCGCCGGTGACCGCAAGCTGACGGTGTGGAAGAGCCACTGGCTGACCCAGCAGAGCGACAAGCAGCCGGGCACAATCCTGAGCCAGGAGCCGCTGCGCATCGCCTGCGGTGAAGGGGTGCTGGAGATCGTGGCCGGTCAGGCCGAAGGCGGGCTCTATGTGCGCGGCGCCCAGCTGGCCCGCGAACTGGGGCTGGTCGAAGGGATGAAGATCGGCGCCAAGGCGAGCAATGCCCTGCGCAAGGCGCGGCTGACCCGGGTGCTGATCCTCGGCGTCAACGGCTTCATCGGCAACCACCTGACCGAGCGCCTGCTCCAGGATGGCGGCTACGAGGTGTATGGCCTCGACATCGGCTCCAGCGCGGTGGACCGCTTCATCGGTCACCCCAATTTCCACTTCGTGGAGGGGGACATCAGCATCCATACCGAGTGGATCGAGTATCACATCAAGAAGTGCGACGTGATCCTGCCGCTGGTGGCCATCGCCACCCCCATCGAGTACACCCGCAACCCGCTGCGCGTGTTCGAGCTCGACTTCGAGGAGAACCTCAAGATCGTCCGCTACTGCGTGAAGTACCACAAGCGCATCATCTTCCCCTCCACCTCCGAGGTGTACGGGATGTGCGACGATCACAGCTTCGATGAAGACAGCTCCCGCCTCATCGTCGGCCCCATCAACAAGCAGCGCTGGATCTACTCGGTCTCCAAGCAGTTGCTGGATCGGGTCATCTGGGCCTACGGCAAGAAAGAGGGGCTCAACTTTACACTGTTCCGTCCCTTCAACTGGATGGGGCCGCGTCTGGACAGCCTGGACTCCGCCCGCATCGGCAGCTCCCGCGCCATCACCCAGCTGATCCTCAACCTGGTGGACGGTACCCCGATCCAGCTGGTAGACGGCGGCGCCCAGAAGCGCTGCTTCACCGACATCAAGGACGGCATCGAGGCCCTGTTCCGCATCATCGAGAACAAGGAGAACCGCTGCGACGGCCAGATCATCAACATCGGCAACCCGGACAACGAGGCCAGCATCCAGCAGATGGCCGAGATCCTGCTCGCCAAGTTCGAGGCTCACCCGCTGCGCGACCAGTTCCCACCGTTTGCCGGCTTCAAACTGGTGGAGAGCAAATCTTTCTACGGTGACGGCTATCAGGATGTCTCCCACCGTCGGCCGAGCATCGCCAATGCCCGCCGCCTGCTGGACTGGGAACCGACCATCGAGATGGAAGAGACCATCGGCAACACCCTGGACTTCTTCCTGCAAGGGGCGGTCACCACGGGAGTCGAGCATGACTGAGGTAGGTCTGCGGATCGACGTCGATACCTTCAGGGGGACCCGTGACGGGGTGCCCCGCCTGCTGCAACTGCTCGACAAGCATCAGGTCAAGGGGAGCTTCTTCTTCTCGGTCGGACCGGACAACATGGGGCGCCACTTGTGGCGCCTGCTAAAACCCCGCTTTCTGCTCAAGATGCTGCGCTCCAACGCAGCATCCCTCTATGGGCTGGACATCCTGCTGGCCGGCACCGCCTGGCCCGGCAAGTCCATCGGCAAGCAGCTCGGCTCCCTGATGCGCGACACCGACAGCGCCCGTCACGAGGTGGGGCTACACGCCTGGGATCACCACGGCTGGCAAGCCAACACCGGCCCGCTGGGACGAAGCCGAACTCACTCGTCAGACCCGGCTCGGGGTGGATGCGCTCAACCAGATCCTGGGGCGCGAAGTCGATTGCTCCGCTGCCGCCGGCTGGCGCGCCGACCCGCTCACCACCCAGGCCAAGGAGCAGTTCGGCTTTCGCTACAACAGCGACTGTCGCGGCAGCGGCCTGTTCCGACCCCTGTTGCTGGATGGCAGCCCCGGCACCCCGCAGATCCCGGTCAACCTGCCCACCTTCGACGAAGTGGTGGGCCATCAGGTGACGGTCGACGGTTTCAACCGTTTCCTGCTGGATCAGCTGGCGACCCCGCCGGCCCAGAGCCCCCACGTCTACACCATCCACGCCGAAGTGGAAGGGATCGTGATGGCGGATCAGTTCGATGCCCTGCTCGGCGAAGCCAGGGCGCGCGGCATCCGCTTCGTGCCGCTTGGGGATCTGTTACCATCCGACCCGAGCACGCTGCCGACCGGCCGGCTGGTACGCGGCACCCTGCCCGGACGGGAAGGCTGGCTCGGCTGCAAGGCCGAGGCCTGAGATGAATGACGCCACCTCGGGTGGCAGGACTAACCATCGCGCTAATCACACCATGCAACAGAGGATGTCATGACGTTGACCAAGTGGGCCCTGCCCCTGTTCTTTCTCTTCTTTTACCTGCTGCCGCTCGACCAGCGGCCGCTCTGGAGCCCGGACGAGAACCGCTACGCCGAGATCAGCCGGGAGATGGTGAGCACCGGAGACTGGGTCGTCCCCCACTTCCTGGGCTTGCGCTACTTCGAGAAACCCATCGCCGGCTACTGGTTCAACAGCATCAGCCAGCAGCTGTTCGGTGACACCAACTTCGCCGTGCGCTTCGCCTCGGCTGCGGCCACCGGCCTCAGCGCCCTGCTGATCTGCTGGTTTGCCCTGCAGTTGTGGCAATGCCGGCGCAAGGCCTTCCTGACCGGGCTCATCTATCTGTCGCTGCTGATCGTCTACGGCATCGGCACCTACAGCGTGCTGGACGCCATGGTGACCCTCTGGCTCAACGCCGCCATGGTCAGCTTCTACATCATCCGCAAGGAGGGCTCCCTTGGCAGCCGGGTCGGTGGTTATCTGCTGTTCGGCCTCGCCTGCGGCATGGGTTTTCTCACCAAGGGCTTCATCGCCCTGGCGGTGCCCGTCGTGGTCATCGTGCCCTACGTCATCTATCAGCGCCGCCTGCTCGAACTGGTGCGCTTCGGGCCGCTGGCCATCCTGAGTGCGGTCCTGCTGGCCGCCCCCTGGGCCATCGCCGTGCACCTGCGCGAACCGGACTACTGGCACTACTTCTTCTGGATTGAACACATCCAGCGCTTCGCCGCCGACAACGCCCAGCACAAGGCGCCGTTCTGGTACTACCTGCCCATGGGGCTGCTCGGCACCCTGCCCTGGCTCGGCCTGCTGCCAGGCGCCCTGCGCAAGGGCTGGCAGGAGCGCAAGATGAGCCCGGAAACCCTCTACCTGCTGGCCTGGGTGATCCTGCCCCTGCTGTTCTTCAGCATTGCCAAGGGCAAGCTGCTCACCTACATCCTGCCCTGCTTCGCCCCGCTGGCCATGCTGATGGCCGCCAGCGCCGTCGACCTGCTCAAGGAGGGGAAAGAGCGGGCCTTCAAGGTCAATGCCTGGCTGAACGGCCTGTTCGGCCTCATCTGCCTGGTGGTGCTAGCCGTGCTGGCGTTTGCCCCCAGCCACGCCGTCTATGGCGAGGAGGATCAGGGTGCGCTGGCGGTGGCCATGGTCATCTTCGCCGGCTGGAGTCTGCTCGGCTTCCTCCAGTTGAAAGAGGTCAGTCGCCGCTGGACCCTGAGCGCGCTCTGCCCCATGGTGCTGGCTGTCGGCCTGCCCTGGGCGCTGCCGCAATCGCTAATCGACTCCAAGCTGCCGGAGCGCTTCATCGAGGCCAATCAGGCAGTGCTGATGAAGTCGGGCACTCTGCTGGCCAACGACGTCGGACTGGCCTCCTCCCTCGCCTGGGAAACCCAACGCAGCGAGATCAATCTGTTCGACAGCAAGGGCGAGGTACATTACGGCCTCGGCTACCCGGATGCGGCGGGGCGCTACGTGGCCCGCGCCGACTTCCCGGCCTGGCTGGAACAGGCGCGCAAGAATGGTCAGGTAGCCCTGCTGATGAAAACCGATCGCGACGGCAACACCGGGCCCGTGCCCCCCGCCGACGAGACCATCGTCAGCCACCGGCTGACCCTGCTCATCTACCACGGAGCCCAGTGATGGACATCCTGCTGCTGTTGCTGGTGTGCCTGCTGACCTGCAGCGGCCAGATGCTGCAAAAGCAGGCGGTCGTCAGCTGGCAGCACCGGCCCTGCAACCACTGGCAAAAGCTGCGCTCACCCTGGCTCATCGCCAGCGTGGCGGCACTCGGCTGCGGCATGCTGCTCTGGATCTACCTGCTGCAGCGGCTGCCGCTCGGCATGGCCTACCCCATGCTCAGCATCAATCTGGTGCTGGTGCTGGTGGGTTCCAGGCTGTTCTTTCACGAGCAGATCAGCTACCACAACTGGCTGGGGGTGGGGGCCATCATAGTGGGCGCCCTGCTGCTGGGGGGCTTGCTATGAGCGATGACCATCCGCAGGCGGGCCAACTACCGGCCAGCCCTGCAAGATCGGCGCTGAAGGGGTATCTCTACGTGCTCAGCAGCATCTTGCTGGTGACGGCGGCCCAGCTTGGCATGAAGTGGGGGGTGATCCAGCTGCCGACCTGGCAGATGGATCTTGCCGTGATGCTGGCTCACCCGCTGCCGCTGCTGGTGATCCTGGCCGGGGTCGGCTGCTACGCCCTGTCGCTGCTCTGCTGGCTGGCGGCGCTGCACTCCACCCCGCTCAACATAGCCTACCCCCTGCTCAGCACCAGCTATGCGCTGGTCTACCTGCTGGCGGTCAACATCCCCCTCTTCGCCGAGCCGCTGGAGCCCGGCAAGGCGCTCGGGGTGCTGTTCATCCTGCTGGGGGCCGTGCTGGTGGGGATCAAACCTGCGGCCGGCAACAAGCAGGCCGGCTAGTTTTTCTCTTTGTTTATCGCAAGGGCTGCCACGGCAGCCTTTTTTTGCATCTGCCGCCGGTGCAGGCACGCTGGCACGCCCGCGAAGCAGTTGCGCGGTTGTACTGTCAGGTCGCACACTTGACCGCACTCGGAACATGCCTTTATAACGGAACTCCCAAGGAAGAGAGAATTCTATGTCGGCAAAGCATCCCATCATTGCGGTTACCGGTTCGTCCGGGGCCGGCACCTCCACCTCTACCAACGCCTTTCGCTCCATGTTTCATCAGCTCGGTTATCAGGCGGCCGTGGTGGAAGGGGACAGTTTTCATCGCTACACCCGCCCGGAAATGGACGTGGCGATCCGCAAGGCGCGCGAACAGGGGCGCCACATCAGCTATTTCGGCCCCGAGGCCAACGACTTCGGCCTGCTGGAGAGCTTCTTTCAGGAGTACGGCCAGAACGGCAGCGGCCAGTATCGCCGCTACCTGCACAGCTTCGACGAGGCGGTGCCCTTCAACCAGATGCCGGGCACCTTCACCCCCTGGCAGAACCTGCCGAGCGACACCGACCTGCTGTTCTATGAGGGGCTGCACGGCGGCGTGGTCACCGATGAGCACAACGTGGCCCGCCACGTGGACTTCCTCATCGGGGTGGTGCCCATCGTCAACCTGGAGTGGATCCAGAAGCTCATTCGCGACACCTCGGAACGCGGCCATTCCCGCGAGGCGGTCACCGACTCCATCGTTCGCTCCATGGACGACTACATCAACTTCATCACCCCCCAGTTCTCCCGCACCCACATCAACTTCCAGCGGGTGCCGACCGTGGATACCTCCAACCCCTTCAGTGCCAAGGTGATCCCGAGTCTGGACGAGAGTATGCTGGTGATACGGTTTCGCGGCATCAAGCAGGTGGATTTCCCCTACCTGCTGTCGATGATCGACGGATCCTTCATGTCACGGATGAACACCATCGTAGTGCCGGGCGGCAAGATGGGCTTCGCGATGGAGCTGATCCTGCGCCCGTTGATCCAGCAACTGATTGAAACCGGCAAGATCACCTGAGCCAAGGAGCTGATGATGCGGTTAGCGTTTATCTCTGTGGGATTGGCCGCCCTGCTGGGTGGCTGCAGCAGCGGCCCGGCCGCGCCGACCCTGGAAGCGGGCACCATGGTGGTGCGTCCGGCGACCAGCTGGCCTTTCGGGGCGACGCCGCGCTATGCGCTGGCCGAGCAGTTCCAGTATGCCGGCGACAGCGCCGAGGGGTGGCTGGAGCCGGTGCAACAGACGGTCAATCAGGAGCTGGCGCGCAAGGGGTGGCAGAGCGTGCCCCTCGACGAGGCCGATGTGTGGGTCGCCATCGGGGTGGCTGGCAGCCAGGATCTGAGCGATGGCGAGATCTTCGCCCGCCTCGGCATGACGCCGGGGCTGCAGGCCAAGGCCGATGCCCGCAAGGGTACCCTGGCCATCGTGCTGCTCGACCGGCGCACCCAGCAGGCGGTGTGGAGCAGCGCCATCTCCCTGGCCAGCGACGTGGCCATCGCCGAAGGGGAGCGTCAGCAGCTGAGCCAGCAACTGGCCGCCAAGATGCTCAACGCCCTGCCGCACTGACCCCCAATATGCAAAACGGCCTGCATTGAGCAGGCCGTTGTCATCACACCATGACGATCACTTGCGCTGGCAAGTCAGCAGGGTTACCCCTTTCTGGCTGAGGATGGCCTGCTTCTCCTGATTCCAGAAGGTGGTCACTCCGTCAGAATACTTGGCACCGGACTCCGCCTCGACCCGGCCCAGCTTGTGATAGACCCCGGCATAGGGGAACTGCACCATGTCGGCCTGGGCATCATAGGTCACGGCCAGCAGCTCCTCACCGCACTGATACTGGCTGTACTGGTACTGGGTCGGTTGCGGCATGCTGCAGGCCGCCAGCCCCAGCAGGGGGAGTAACGCTATCATCTTTTTCATTGCACTTTCCTTATGTCATGGTGTTATTCGATCGGCTTTGCCACTGCTATCAGGCTTCAAGAATTTGATAACTATGGGTAATTTCTACCGCTTTTTCCAACATCAGGGAAACTGAACAATATTTTTCCATCGACAGATCCACCGCGCGGGCCACCTGCTTTTCGGCCAGCCCCTTGCCGGTCACCACGAAGTGGAGGTGGATCTTCTCGAATACCCGCGGCACCGAGTCAGCCCGCTCACCGGCCAGCTCCACATGGCAGGCGGTCACGGATTGACGCGCCTTCTCCAGGATGGAGACCACGTCGATCGAGCTGCAACCGCCCACCGCCAGCAGGATCATCTCCATCGGGCTGGCACCTTCGCCGGGGTTGGCTCCGTCCAGGATCACCTTGTGACCGGACTCACTCTCACCCACAAACTGCATGCCTTCCACCCAGCTGACCTTGGCTTTCATTTCACATTTCCTCTTGATGACGACAGATCTGACTGACATAGCATACCGCAGACGACGCGACAGCGGCACATATCCACCATTTTCACGAACTTCCTGACTAACTAGATCAAAATCAACATCTGATGCCCCCATCTTCCCTACAATGGCGAACGGAACGCAGCAGGGGTTGCAAGGGGAGCTGGCAAAAGCCCTCAAAGCCTTGTCAGCACAGACAAAGGCTCTTATCCTACTGCGACTAATACAAGGAATGGCAAGGTTGGCAGCTTGCCCGGACGCACGAGTCCATAAAAAGACACTACAGAGGAATTCTCATGGTCATTGGCAAACCGCAAAGCGATCCCACCCTGGAATGGTTCTTGTCGCACTGCCACATTCATAAGTATCCCGCCAAGAGCACCCTGATCCACGCGGGTGAGAAAGCGGAAACCCTCTACTACATCGTCAAGGGCACTGTGGCCGTCTTGATCAAGGACGATGAAGGCAAGGAGATGATCCTCTCCTATCTGAACCAGGGCGACTTCCTGGGCGAGATGGGGATGTTCGAGGAGAGCGAAAACCCGGAGCGTTCCGCCTGGGTGCGTGCCAAAGGTTCCTGTGAAGTGGCCGAGATCTCCTACAAGAAGTTCCGCCAGCTGATCCAGGTCAACCCGGAAATCCTGATGCGCCTCTCCGGCCAGATGGCGGCCCGCCTGCAGCACACCAGCCAGAAAGTCGGCAACCTCGCCTTCCTGGACGTGACCGGCCGGATCGCCCAGACCCTGCTGAACCTGGCCAAGCAGCCGGATGCCATGACCCACCCGGATGGCATGCAGATCAAGATCACCCGTCAGGAGATAGGCCAGATCGTCGGCTGCTCCCGTGAAACCGTCGGCCGGATCCTCAAGATGCTCGAAGAGCAGGAGCTGATCTCCGCCCACGGCAAGACCATAGTGGTGTTTGGCACTCGCTGATCCTCGCTACTGGCGGCCCCGCACTGGGTCGCCGGATAAAAAAGGCTGCCACGGCAGCCTTTTCTGATCGTCTCCCCTATAATCCCGAACGCCCCTGCCGTCATGGCCTTCGCCAAGAGAAATCCTATGCACCTGCAATGCCCTATCTGTCGCAGCCCGCTGCAACTTCATGAAGCCTCCCGCGGGGTCTACTGCGCCAACAAGCACCACTTTGATCCCGCGCCGGAAGGCTATCTGGATCTCATCCCCGGCAAGAAGAACCCCAAGGACAGCGACAGCCGCGCCCTGATGCGCGCCAAACGCCACTTCCTCGAGCAGGGCCACCAGCTGCCGCTGGTCGAGGCGATGGCCAGCCTGCTTGCCCCCCTCGAACCGCGCGAGCTGATCCACCTGGGCTGTGGCGAGGGTTACTACTGCCGGACCCTGGCCGAGCGCCTGCCGGGCTGGCAATTTGCCGGCGTCGACATCGCCAAGAACACCATCTTTGCCGCCAACAAGGCGCAGCCGGACGCTCAGTTCATCATCGCCGATCCGGCCCGCGCGCCGATCCTGCCGGGCACGGCCCAGCTGCTGCTGGTCAACGATCTCAAGGTCAAGACCGAACAGCTGGTCAGCTGGCTGGCACCGGGCGGCTACCTGCTCTACCTGCAGCCGGGCCCCCGCCACCAGTGGCAGCTGAGGGTCAGCCTCAACCCGGTCAGCATGGAGCACCCGCTGAGCTGGCCGAGCCTGGCCGGCCTCAACCCCATGAGTCAGCTGCGCTGCCAGTTCAGCATGCAGATGGACCAGGGGCTGCGCAGCTTCATCCTGGAGACCAGCCGCCTCGGCTGGCGCGCCAGCGGTGAGCAGCGCCACGCCTTCAGCCATCAAGGGCCGGACGAGCTGGAGCAGGATCTGCTGCTGAGCCTGTGGCAAAAGCCGCTGTGAGCGCTCACCCCATGAAAAAAGGCCCTGACGGGCCTTTTTTATTGCGCGGATATGCCGTTACAGCTTGATCCAGGCATCGCTCCAGGCCGTGCCCTTGCCGGGCTCATAGGCCCAGGCTGCGCCGGCACACCAGCCGGTGTAGGGATGGGGCTTGCACTGGTAGTTGCCGCCCAGGTTGCTCACCTTGTCACCGGCCTTGTAAGCAGTGCCCTCCTTGTAGGGCGGGTTGCCATCCGGCGGCGTGGTACCGCCGCTGCCCTTGATCAGGATCTCGTGGGTGGCGCTGCGGCTCAGCCCCTTGTCGTCGGTCACCTTTAGCACGAAGCCGTAGCGGGTGTCGCTGGTCGGGGTCGGCGGCAGGATGGCGCTCAGGGTGGACTGCGTCAGATCCGAGGCGCTGGCCCCGGCAGGCAGGGTCCAGGCGTAGCTGAGGGGCTTGCCTTCCGGATCGCTCGAGCCCTGGCCGGAGAGCAGCACGGTGGCGCCGCCCAGCGCCTCGCTCGGGCCGCTGATGCTGGCCACCGGCGGCAGGTTGGTGCCACCACCGTTGTCCTCGATCACCACCTCGGGGAAGAAGTGCTGCACGCAGCGGCTGTAGTCACGCTCCTTGAAGGCGCTGAAACGGGTCTGGTAGCCCACCAGCTTGCAGGCGTAGCTCTTGCCACCGTTGGGGTTGCCCGGCACATAGCTCCAGTCGTTCTCCCAGTAGATGGGCAGGGCGCCGGCGCCGGCCTCGTCAAAGACCTTCATATTCTTGCAACCGAGCACCTCGTCGGCGGGCACCGGCACCCCCAGATACTGGGCCTGGGCCTGGTAGTAGGTGATCCGGTTCTGGGACTGGGCATGCTCGGCTGCACCGCCGCACTCCACCCCGCCGTTGATGATCTGGGTGGTCACCCCGAAGCCCGGCACCAGGCCGTTCTGCCGGTCGTGGGCGTTGGGCTGCCAGGTGCCGTCGATCACGTGCAGCATGGAGGGCTTGGGCGGCTGCGGATAGACGAAGAAGAACACGGCGCTGGCCAGGTTGAGCCAGGTGTCTGCCACTTTCTCCGGGTTGTCCAGCAGGGTGCGCACAGTGCCGAACATTGCCTCGGAGAAGGGGCCGTAGTTGTAGTTGTACGACAGCTGCTTGGCGCCACGACCGAAGTAGCTCTTGAACTCGCCGTTGTCGAACTTGCCGCACGGCCACTGCTGACCCTGCCACACATCCGGCCGGCACTCGGCGTTGTAGCCGCCGCGCATCTGCTCGGTCCAGCCCATCTCCCGCACCCACACCAGCCCCTGGCGCCACTCGGGCTCGGGGCGCCAGCTCTCGTGGCCGCCGGTCTCCTGGGCGAAGTGGGCAAACATGGTGGCCAGCGACTTGCGGCAGATGGCCTCGGCGTTGCGCCCGTCGCTGTAGTCGCCGCAGAAGGCCGGGAACTTGGCCACCGCCTGCAGGAAACCGCGATAGGTGTACTCCGGCGCCCGCAGCGGGAACAGGAAGTTGAACTGCGACTCGCTGAGCAGCCCTTCCACCAGCTTGACGTTGGCAGGGTTGAGCGGCAGGCCGGGGGCCACCGCCTCGACCACGGCGTTGTCGCGGGTGGCGATGGAAGCCTTGACCGCCATCATGGCCGGGAAGTCGGTGAGCGCATGCTCCTTGGCATCCAGCTCACTCTGGCTCAGGTAGACGGTGCTGCCGTCAGCGGCGCCGCTGCCTCCCTGCGCGGGCGGGGCAATGCCCTCCCCGTCACCCGGTGGCGTCACCTCGCCCGCCCCCAGCAGGGCCCACGGAGAATCCCACTCGTTGGCGACCTGCACGCCTGGGCTCTGGCCCGGATTGGCATACCACTTGGCCTCGTAGATCTGACCGTTGAAACTGACCTGGCTGCCGCCGCCATAGCCCTGATTGATGTCATAGGCGCTGGCGGCCCACAGCTGACCGCTCAGACAGAGCCCGGCCAGCAGGGTGGCCACAGAGGACTTTCTTGTCATCATATTTACCTCTTGCTTGATGAAAGGCGGGGCTTGGCCCCCGCCAGTGGCACCTCGCATTGCGCGAGGAGAAAGGAGAAAAACACTCAGCGCGCCGCCAGCGGCATGCCGTTGACCGTGTAGCCAAGCCCGGCCGGGGCCGGAGCAAGCTGGGCCTCGGCCTGTGACTGGTTGCGGCACAGCACGCTGGCGCTGCGCGGCTCGCTCGCAGTCGGCACGTTGACGTGGAACTTGTTCATCACGCTGGCGCTCAGCCGGTGATTGGCCAGCTTGAAGCGCAGCAGGCCGTCGCGGGTCTCCACCTGCAGCTGGCAGTCACTGTTGCCGAGCCGCTCGCCGTCATCGCCATAGGCAAAGCCGTAGGCGCCGTGCAGGGCCGGATAGAGGTAGCTCGGCAGCAGCCCCTGCGGGTCGTAGTAACCGACCAGGGTGGTCACCGGCACGCCGAAGGCGGCCGGCTTGCGATCTACCGCCAGATCCGTCGGCGCGCCCTCGTTCCAGCGGCTGCCGTCGGAGCGGTAGCTCTTCTTGAAGCCGCGCGAGACGGTGATCTGCTGGCCGTTGATGAAGAGGGTGCTGTTGTAGCCGGCGTTGTGGTCGATGCTGACGATGCGGCCGCGATTCACCGCCGAGGCGGCCGGCAGCTGGATGTTGCGGGTCCAGTTGCCATCCCACATGGCCACCTTGACCAGATCGTACTCGGCCAGCAGGGCGGCCAGCTTGACCTCCCCCAGATCGCTCACCGGCGCGGTGATCTGCTCGGCGAGGTCGACCCGGTGGCGGTAGGACTCCATTCTGGCCTGGCTTTCATTCCACTTGCTGAAGCCGGTGGGGGACGCTGCATCGAACACTGCCTTGCTCTCGAGGAAGCGCTGGATGATGGCGGCCGAGTTGGGGGTGTAGAGAGTGAAGCGGTTGAAGCCGGAGAGCGGCTCGCCGCCGGCCATGGCGTCGAAACCGAACTTGCGGCCGTCAAACGGCGCCTGGCACTGACCGTCGAGGCAGGCGCTCTGGCCGCTGCGGCTCGCAAAGAAGTTGGGGATGAAGCGATTCTTGTCGCCATCCCAGCCCCAGGTGGCATTGATCTGATCGGCGCTGCGGTGCACCGAGCCGGCAAAGCCGCCCACATAGTGGCCAAGACCGTAGTTGTGGCCCACCTCGTGGCTGAACTCGTTGCCAAGGGAGGCGTCCAGGGTGACGATGCCGCCCCCGCCGGAGCCGCCATGCACCTGCACCCCGTTGGCGTACTTGCCGCGGCTGTTGTGGGCCGCCAGCTGGGCCACCACGTAGGGATGGCTGTTCTCCCCCTCCCCGGCGGTGCTGTTGATGCCGTAGTTGGCATTGTCGATGCCAAGGGAGATGAGCTCCTTGCCGATACGCTGGCGCATGGTGCCACCGTGCCAGCCCCCCTCGCTCGGATCAAAGTCGGTGAGCAGGGTGCCATCCGGCAGCATCACCTCCGGCAGCGACAGCGGCGCATACTGACTGACGATGAGCCGACTGGCGGGAATGGTCTGGAAGTACTCCCGCTGGGCTTCTTTATCTTTGGCAAAGGCGAACTGGTCGCGCGGTGTGGTCAGCATGCCGATGTCGATGGTGTGAATCAGCAGCTCCCCCGGCGCCCCCACCTTGAGGTCGGTCAGCTCGCCGCTCAGATCTCCCTGGCTCAGGCGCAGGGTGAGGCCGGGCATGATCCACTCGGCCGGCAGCACGGCGCTCCAGGCATCGCTGGCATAGGTGATGCCGTTGTTTTCCAGCTCGCCATCGCGGATCCACTGGCCGCGCACGAACTTGAACTGCTGGCTCTGGCCACGGGAGAGGGTCACCTGACGGCCGCTGAAATAGACGGTGGAGTTGTAGCCGGCATTGGAGGCGAGGCGCACCATCTTGCCCTCCAGACTTGCGTCGCGCGGCAGGTGGATGTCGCGCACCCAGCGGCCGTCGGCGGTCTGGATGGTGACCAGGGCATGAGGCTGCAACTTGCCGAGCAGGAAGGCGCCGCTCGGGTCGCTCAACCTGGCCAGCTCGCTGCTGCTGTTGATGACGGTACTGGTGCCGGGGCCCGGGGTGAAGTCGACCCCCTCCTCCGGCGTTCCTTCCAGGTAGTAGGCGGTCTTGGGCAGACGGGAGGGCGGATCCAGCGTGAGACTGCCGAGCAGCTTGCCGGCGCCGTCGCGGGCCTCGAGCGCCAGCGGCGTCTGGTTACCGGCCTGCAGCGGGCGCACCAGCAGCAGGCTTTTGCGCAGGGCGGTGAGGCGGGGCTGGTTGTCCCCCTCCCGCGGGTGGGCGGGCAGGATCTGGCTCTGGGCAAACTGGACACCGGCCAGCAGCGATCCCTGCAGATCGTTCTGCGGCCGGGTGGCGTCAAAGACCAGCGGAGTGGGTGGCTGTACGGCGGCCAGCAGCGGGCCGCTTGCCAGGGCTGCGCCGATCAGGCAGGCAAGACGTGTGGTGCATGTGGTCATGGCGGTGCTCTTTGCTGTTATGGGGAAAAAAGGGGCATGCCTGGCATGCCCCGATGGATTTTACAGTGAGGTTATTTGCAGCTGGCGGCGCCGATGTCCTGCCAGACGTCGTGCTTGCCGGGCTCGTTGCCGCGGGTCCAGTACTGGGCCTTCCACTGGCGACCGTTGTGGCTGGTCACGTCACCGGCGTTGTAGGCGACGCTGGCATCCCAGCCCAGCTGCACCTGGCTTATCAGCTTCCACTGATCGGCGGTGCGGCTCGGTTCATTGCCCTGGGTCCAGTACTTGGCCTGCCACACCAGCTGGTTGTGGCTCACCTTCTCGCCACCGTTGTAGGTGGTCGAGGCCTTCCAGGCCGGCCAGTTGGCGGCATCCGGATCGGTGGCGTTGCAGTCGCCGCCACCACTGACCGGGGTCACGGTGAGGCGAGTCTTGCCCTGGGCATCCAGTGCGCCGTCGGTCACGGTGACGGTGAGGTCATAACCGGTCTCCACGGTGACGCTGGGGCCCGTCACTACCAGGGTCTTGCTGTTCTGACCGCTGGCGGTGAGCCCGGCCGGCACGCTCCACTGATAGCTCAGGGTGTCGCCGTTGGGGTCGGTGGCGCTGGCGGTGATGCTCACCTGCTTGCCGGCCTGCACCGAGACCTTGTCCTGCACCGTGACGACCGGCGGCAGGTTGGGTTGCGGCGCCTTGTTGGTCACCACCACCTGATCCTTGGCGCTGAGGTTGTGGTCATCGGTCACGGTCAGCTCGAACACCAGATTGACGTCCTGGCTCACCGCATCGACGCTCACCTTGGCCTTGGCCTGGGTGGCATCGCTCAGGGTCGCCTTGGGACCGGAGATCTGGGCCCAGCTGTAGCTCAGCACCGCCCCTTCCGGATCGCGGGAGGAGGAACCGTCCAGCACCAGCTGGGCCGGCCCGGTCACCGCGAGATCGGTGCCGGCGTTGGCCACCGGCGGCTTGTTGACCGGCGGTGTGCTATCGCCGTGGCCCAGCCCCTCGTGCATGGCGTTGAGAATGTCGCCGTTGTCGGCGTCGATTTCCCAGGCGAACAGGCCGCCGAGCTGGTTGGCCAGCACGTACTGCCCCTTGGCCTTGACCGAGCGCTCGTCATCGAAGGTGATGAGCTCGCCGGTGGAAGCCTTGAACACGGACGGTGCCTCGGCCACTTCGTCATAGCTGTACTGCCAGTCGCCGGCCATCTTGCCCTTGGCGATGCCACGGTAGTCGATGACCCCCTTCTCCCAGATCCCTTCCGCTTCGGTCCCCGCAATCGGGCCGGTGGCGGTGCCGGTGAAGGGGTTGTTGCCCTGATACCCGCTGACGCCGGTCCAGCCGCGACCATACATGGCGGCACCCACCACCACCTTGCCCGGCTCGACGCCCTGACCCAGCAGCGCCTTGACCCCCTTGTCGGTGGTGTACTTGGTGTTGGGATCCCAGCTCGACTCGTAGAGCGCGGTCTGGTGACCCAGCCCGGTGTTGGTCCAGGCGCCGTTGAAGTCGTAGCTCATCAGGAAGATGTGATTCATGTATTGCTGGGCGGCGCGATAGTCTACCTTGGCAATCTTGTCACCGCCGGCGCTGATGGCGGAGGTGAGCTCATAGGTGCGACCGGTCTCTGCACTCAGCTCGTCGAGCATGGCGCGCAGCTCCTTCATCAAGAGCACATAGGTTTCGCCGTCGGAGGGGCTGCCGAGGTTGGGGTTGGCCCCCAGGCCCCCCGGGAATTCCCAGTCGATGTCCACCCCGTCGAAGAATTTCCAGGTCTGCAGATACTCCTTCACCGAGGCGACGAAGGTGTCGCGCTTGGTCTTGTCACCGAAGAAGAAGAAGGGGTCGGAGAGGGTCCAGCCACCGATGGAGGGGAGGATCTTCAGGTCCGGATAGGCCTTCTTGAGCGCCATCAGGTTGCCGAAGTTGCCCTTGTAGGGTTCGTCATAGGCGGTGAGATTCCCCTGCCCCATCTGGATGGCGGCCCAGGGATCGTGGATGGAGACCTTGAAGTCCTCGCGCCCGGCACAGGAGCGCTGCAGCGCCTCGAAGCTGCCGGAGATCTCTTTCAGGCTGTCGTTGATGCCGTTGCCACCGCAGATCGGGGTGAAGCCGTAGAGGATGTGGGTCAGGTTCTGGGCCGGGATCTTGTCTACGGTGAACTTGCGACCATAGACTCCCCACTCCACGTAGTAGGCCCCCATCACCTTGCCGGTCTTGTTGACGTAAGGCTTGTTGTTCTCCTTGAGCGGCGCCTTGAGCGGCAGCAGGTGGCTGCCGTCGGTGTCGGCCACCAGGATCTCTTTCTTGTCGGAGAGGGTGCATCCGTCGGCGTTGCACAGCGCCACCTGCATCTGGTAGCGGCCCCCCTTGGTGACCTTGAAGTTGGCGGTGCCGGAGGCGGACGCGGCGCCGGACCACACCTCCTTGCCGTCGAGCAGTACCTTGGCGGTCTGGCCGACATCACCGGACCAGAGGTTCCAGCTCACGCTGACCGGCGCGCCATCGGCGTGCACCTTGACCAGCTTGTTGTAGGAGGTGGCGGCTTGATCCACTTCGACGATAGCGAACTTGGTTTCGCCCCAGCCGATGATGGGTTTGCCGGGGGCGGCAGCGAAGGCGGAGGAGGCACACAGACCCCCGACCAACAACGCCAGTACGGAGGGTTTTGGACTTAACATAGTTGAATATCCTTATTTCGTTCTTGGAATAGATAACGAAAAAGGCAACGCAACCTGACAGGTAACGCAGACAACATCGCACCATGGCTTGGCCCATGGACGAAACAACCTGTGGTGGCCCCGCTATCTTAGGTACTGCTGACCCTTAGACCGGAAGCTTTGCGTCCCGGACTTTCATCCGGTTTGCCTTTTGCACAACTTGATTTGCGACAAAAATAATCGCGACCTGACTATAAGGGAGTCAAAGGAGGGAGGGCAAACCCCCGAGCGGTTATTAATAAACCACTTCTTATCGAAAATGAGCCTCAAACGAGAAGAAAAGGCACTTTTTTGTGTCAGAAAGTGCCGATCTTGCTGGTTGGGGGCCGTCGATTAAAATTCGGACGAATTCCCGGTTTCGTGATCATCATCAAGTTTGGCCGGCCGCAAGATGCTGTTCATCAGCGCCCGCAGCTTGAGCGGTTTGACCGGTTTGCTGATGTAGCCGTAGCCGTGTTCGCGGATCTGCGCCTGCAGCTCGCTCTTGCGATCCGCACTGATGATGATGCCGCCGATGTCGTTGCCGTGGGCGAGACGCAGCATGTGCAGCGCCTGCAGCCCGGTCTTGCCGTCGTCCAGATGGTAATCGGAGAGCACCAGCTGCGGCAGGAAGCCGCCGGCGATGAGATCCTCCGCCTGGGCCAGGCTCTGGGCGCAGACCACCTCACAGCCCCAGCGCCCCAGCAGGGAGTGCATGGCGATCAGGATGTCGCTCTCGTTGTCGATACAGAGTACCCGGATCCCCTCCAGCTGGCTGTCGCGCTGGGTGGGGGCCGCCACCTGCGTCGTTGCGACAGGACGGGTCGCCAGGTTGAGGGTGATGGCAAACACCGAGCCCGCCCCCGGCCAGCTACGCAGGGTCAGGTTGTGGCCGAGCACCAGGGCAATGCCGCGAGCGATGGCAAGGCCGAGCCCCAGCCCCTGCTCCCGCGCGGTGCGGGAGTGATCGAGGCGAGAGAACTCGTCGAAGATAGCCTCCTGCTTGTCGGCCGGAATGCCGGGGCCGTTGTCCCACACCTCGATGCGCACCTTGTCGCCGAGCCGGCGGCAGCCGAGCAGCACCCGCCCGCCCGGGTTGTAGCGAAAGGCGTTGGTGAGGAAGTTTTGCAGCACCCGCCGCAGCAGGCGCACGTCGCTGTAGACCGCGACACCGCTCTCCACCACCGAGAACTGGATCCCCCCGCCTGCGCCAGCACGCCAAACTCCGCCTTGAGGTTGTCGAACACGTCGCGCAGGGCGAAATCCAGTTTCTTGGCCTTGAACTTGCCCGCTTCGAGCCGCGAGATGTCGAGCAGATCGGTGATGAGATCCTCGGTCGCCCCCAGCGCGTCGTCGATGTGGCGGGCGATGCGGGCCGGCTCGTCTCGCCGGCGGCAGCATCTCCAACAGGGAGGAGGTAAACAGCTTGGCGGCGTTGAGCGGCTGGGTCAGATCGTGGCTCACCGCCGCCAGGAAACGGCTCTTGGAGTGGTTGGCCCGCTCCACCTGCTGGTTCACCAGCAGCAGCTGGCGGTTGAGCTCGGAGAGCTCGTGGGTGCGCTCGGCCACCCGCGCCTCCAGGTGTTCGTTGGCCTCGCGCAGCACCCGCTCGGCGTCGCGAAACGGGGTGATGTCGGTAAAGGTCATCACGAAGCCGCCCGCCGGCATGGGATTGCCCTGCATCTCGATCACCCGGCCATCGGGGCGCTCCCGCGCCGAAATGTGCTGGCTGCCGCGCTGCATGAAGGCCACCCGCCGCGCCACGTGGGCCTCGACATCGCCTGGGCCGCACAGCCCCTGTTCGGCGTTGTAGCGGATGATCTCCTCGATGGGGCGGCCCACCTGGATGAGGCCGGGCGGATAGTGGAACAGCTCGATGTAGCGCCGGTTCCAGGCCACCAGTTTCAGCTCCCTATCCACCACCGAGATCCCCTGCCCCATGTGTTCGATGGCCCCCTGCAGCAGGCCACGGTTGAAGCGAAACACGTCGGAGGCCTCGTCCACTATGGTGGCGATCTCTTCGAGCTGCATGTTGCGCCCCTGCAGGGCCGAGGCCAGCACCAGGCGGGCGGACGAGGTGCCGAACACCCCGGCCAGCAGCCGTTCGGTGTGGGCAATCAGCTCGGCGGAGGCCTGCATCTGGGGCGCCAGGGTGCCGCCCCGCTCGCCGGCGAAACGGCCGAAGGCGCGCTTGACCCGGCTAGAGCCGACGAAGCGGGCCGCCAGCATCTCCAGCTCCTTGACCGAGACCCGCGCCTGATAGAGCGCCGTGGTGTCGCGGCTCGGCTTGCCAACGAAGTTGGCCGCCTGCAGCCGCTCGCTCACCGCCGCCTGCGACAGCAGGGAGCCCGCCACATAGCCGATGAGGTTGAGCAACAGGCTCAGAAAGATGCACCAGGCCCCTAGGCTGAGATCGCGAAACGCCGGCCAGTCCGGCGGTGCCAGCAGGGCGGCCAGCGGCGAGCCGGCCAGCAGGCCGCTCTCCGCCAGCAGGGTGGCGAACCAGAGGCTGACCCCGAGAGCGAGACCAAGGTAGACCCCCTTGCGATTGCCGTGCCGCCAGTAGAGGCCGAGCAGCAGCGCCGGCGCAAACTGCGCCACGGCACCGAACGACAGGTAGCCGATGCGCGACAGGCTGGTGAGATCCCCGAGCCAGAGGTAGAGCCCCCAGGCCGCCAGCAGGATCAGCAGGATGGCGCCGCGGCGCACCTGCAGCAGCAGCCTAACCAGCCGCTCATCGCGCCCCTGCTGCCAAAAGCGGCGCAGCAGCACCGGCAGCACCAGATCGTTGCTGACCATGATGGCCAGCGCGATGGTGCAGACGATCACCATGCCGGTGGCCGCCGAGGTGCCGCCAAGAAACGCCAGCAGCGCCATGCCGTCAAAACCGAGCGACATGGGGAGGCTGATCACATAGGTGTCCGAGGCCATGCCGGCCCCCACCCACTGCTTGCCCGCCAGCGCCAGCGGCCAGATGAAGAGCCCCATCACGAACAGGTAGAGCGGAAACAGCCAGCGCGCCCAGTGCAGATCCTGGCCCTGGTTGTTCTCCACCACGGTCACGTGAAACTGGCGCGGCAGGCAGATGACGGCGCACATGGCGACCAGGGTGTAGATGGCGAGCTCCAGCAGACCGCCCGGCGTCACCGCCACCACCGCATCGAGAAAGTCGCTGGCCACCAGGGTGCGGGCCTGGCTCGGCTTGCTGAGGATAAGCCAGAGCGCAAAGCCCCCCACCGCCATGAAGGCAAGCAGCTTGACCACGGATTCGAAGGCGATGGCCACCACCATGCCACGGTGGTGCTCGGTGGCGTCCAGGTGGCGGGTGCCAAACAGGATGCTGAACAGGGCCAGCAGCAGGGCCACGCCGAGGGCCAGCCCGGCGGTATTGCCGGTGGGGCCGGCAGACACAGAGTTGGCCATCAGCAGATCCAGCCCGGTGACGATGGCTTTCAGTTGCAACACCAGGTACGGCAGTATGCCCATGATGGCGATCAGCGCGATCACCATGGCCAGGCGCTGGGACTTGCCGTAACGGGCGGCGATGAAGTCGGCGATGGAGGTGATGTGCTCGCGCTTGGCCACCAGGATGAGGCGGGCCAGCAAGCGCCAGCCAAACAGGAAAACCAGCATGGGGCCCAGATAGATGGGCACAGGTGACCAGGGCGATTCGCTGGCCTGGCCCACCGTGCCGAAGAAGGTCCAGGAGGTGCAGTAGACCGCCAGCGACAGGCTGTAGAGCAGGGGTTGCCCCTTTAAACGGCGACGTTTGTTCTTGTCCGCCACGTAGGCGATCAGAAACAGCAGCCCCAGATAGGAGAGCGACAATCCGATCAGCAACCATCCCTGGTGCATCTGTAACCTCTTGTCCGTGTTGAAGATTCAAGCGCAGCAGCAGCCAGTCTAGAGAGCCGCCCGAAAAATGTCATCTTCTTAATTGCAGCGAGAGTTTATCGTTTCTCAATAAAAAATGGTTGAATAAATATCGAAAAACGATAAACATCTGGCGGTGTTTATTGATAAACAATAATTCGGTGCTGCGCGTGGCCCACCCTTTCACTCCAAGAGGTAAGCAATGAAACACAACAAGCTCGAACGCATGAGCAACCTGATCGAATGGATCCTGCTGTTCGCCCTGCTGGCCACCCCGATCATGACGGTCATGGGGGTCTGGTCCCAGCTGCTCGGCGGCAGCGACTATCTGCAGCAGGAGCTGATCGAGGCACTGGCGGTGCAAGAGAGTTCCACCCTCAACAATGTCCCCCTGACCATGGCACAGCCGGCGCTGGCCAGCACCGCCCCCTCGATTGCCGACTACCCCCTCAGTCTGGGCACCCGTCTGCTGGGCACCCTGGTGATGCTGCTGCCGGATCTGGTGTTCATGCTGATGCTGTGGCAGTTGCTCCAGCTGTTTCGCGGCTATCGGCAGGCCATGCTGTTCACCTTCAGCCAGATCCGCCGCTACCAGTTGATCGGCCTGCTGCTCTGTGTCAGTTTCGTCACCAAAATCATCACCACCCCGCTGCTGGACATAGTGCTCACCCTGCCGGGCCCCGAGCTGCACGGCCAGATCAACATAGGTTCATCGGACTTCCAGTTGCTGCTGGCCGGGCTTATCGTGTCGGCGCTGGCGCTGGTGATGCGCGAGGCCAAGCGGCTGGCCGATGAACAACAACTGACGGTGTGAGGAACCCATGCCCATCATCATCCGACTCGATGCCCTGCTGGCCGAACGCAAAATGACCGCCCGCGAGCTGGCCCTGCGGGTCAACATCACCGAGGCCAACCTCTCCATCCTGAAAAACGGCCATGCCAAGGCGGTACGCTTCTCCACGCTGGAGGCAATCTGCCGCGAACTGGGCTGCCAGCCCGGGGATCTGCTGGCCTTTGAGCAGGAGTCCTGAGCCAGCCGTCACCATGCAACAAGGGGAGCCGAAGCTCCCCTTTTTCGTTGCTGATCAATGTGGTTGCTGACCGGATAAGGCGACTCAGCCGGCCTTCAGCTCACCCTCCCGCAGGCGCAGCACGAACACCGGCAGCACCACCAGCACCATCAGGAAGAAGATGCCGCCCCCCAGCGGTTCGAACAGCAGGCCGCACAGGGTCATCAGGGCGGCCACCGTCATGCCGAGCCCCAGCGCCGCATAGAGCGCCTGGGTCGGGATCAGCTGTTCGGCCGGCAGCTGACGGGTCATGAAGCGCACGGCGCCGAGGTGGCTGATGCAGAAGGTGACCGCATGCAATAGTTGCCCCGCCACCAGCACCAGCAGCTCGGTGGAGGCACCGAGCAGGATCCAGCGCACCACGCAGCCCAGCGCCCCCACCAGAAACAGGGTCTGGGCGCCGAAGCGATTGAGGAAGCGCTTGTCGGCGGCAAACATGCCGATCTCCGCCACCACCCCCAGCGCCCACAGATAACCGATGGTGGTGCCGCTGTAACCCGCCGCCTTCCAGTGCATGGCACTGAAGCCGTAATAGGCGGCGTGGCTGCCCTGCAGCAGAGCCGAGATCAGCAGAAAACGGCGCACCTGGGGGGACTTGAGGGTATCGAGCAGGGAGGCCTTGGCCCGCTCGCCCTGAATGTCCTGCGGCGCCGGGTGCAGCGGCAGCCAGCTCAGCATCAGCATCAGCAGCAGCCCGGCCACCATGGTGTGCAGTATCCAGTCGCTGCCAAAATTCCCCACCAGCGCCCCCACCAGGGTCGAGGCGACGATGAAGGCGAACGAGCCGCACAGGCGCACCTTGCCGTAGTCGAGGTGCGCCTGCACCACCATGCGGGTGGCCAGCGCCTCCCCCACCGGCATCAGGGTCGGGTAGATGAAGTTCGCTACCAGGGTCAGCCCCACCAGCCACCAGAGGTTGTGGCTGAGGTAGAAGCCGAGGAAGGCCAGCAGACTGAGCAGGCAGAGCAGGCGGGTGACCGGCAGCAGGTGCCCCGCCCCCTTGATCTGCCCCATCACCATCAGATTGCCGGCAAAGCGGATCGCCATGCCCGCGCCGAGCAGCAGGCCGATCATCTCGGCGCTGACCCCGATCCCCTCCAGCCAGAGCGACCAGAACGGCAGATAGGCACCATAGACGAAGTAGAAAGCGCCAAAAAACAGGGCTAACCAAGAGAAGGCGGGCATAGATCCTCGACACTGAGAAACGGGGGCACAAATGATAACCGATTTGTCGGTGGGGATCCTGCGATCCCGGGTGGGACGCCGCACAGATAATAATGAAAAACATCAATAGAATTGAACTATTGGCGCAAGGCTGGTGTCTATTGAGTAACACCTCCTCCTGGTTAGTGTTGCAATCCTTCCACCCGCCTTCGGCGGGTTTCTTTTTGGCCGCCTTTTTGTCCGCCATCGGGGGCCCGGTTCCAGCCATGAAAAAGGGGCCCGCAGGCCCCTTGTCGTGGTGTGCACTCATCAGAACACGTACTTGACCCGTGCACTCAGGTTGCGACCCGGCTCGGTCTGGCGGCTGGTGCTGGCACTGGCGCTCTGACCGGTGATGCTCTCGTAGTTGACGTACTCCTTGTCGAACAAGTTGAAGACACCCACGTTGAACTGCAGATCCTGCACCGGCTTGAACTGGGCATAGATGTCCACTACGCCCCAGCCCGCGCTCTTGATGTTGTCGTTGCCCTTGGCATCCTTGCCCACCTTGCTCATGTCGTCGGCAAAGCGCAGGGCGGTGTTGATGTTCCAGTTGGCCTGCTCCAGTCGAACACCCAGGGTCCCCTTGAGCGGGCTCAGGCTGTTGATGTAATTGCCGTCGCCATCCTTGCCCTCGATGTAGGAGAGGTTGCCCCAGACGTTGACCAGACCGTTCAGCCAGTAGTCCGCCTTGGCCTCGGCCCCCTTGGTGGTCGCCTTGTCCAGGTTCTGATACTGATACAGCGCGGTGCGGCCCTCGGTGCCGACCCCGGCCAGCTCGATGAAGTCTTCGAACTCGTTGTAGAAGGTGGCCACTTCATAGCTGAAGCCGCCGGCGCTGCCGCGCACACCCAGATCGATGCCATCGCTGCTCTCGGGCTTGAGGTTCGGGTTGGGCTCGATGCGATAGCCGTATGCCTGGTGGTTCAGGGTGGAGAAGGCGTTGTCATACATGGGGGTCTTGTAGCCGTGGCTGTACTGGGCGAACAGGTTGGCCGCCTCGTGCGCCTTGAACACCAGCCCCAGCTTGGGCGAGAACTCCCCTTCGGAGAAGCGCTTGAGGTTCTCGCCGGTGTAGGCGGGATCCTGATCCGGGTTCATCCGGTAGTAGTCGTAGCGGGCTCCCGGCGTCAGCACCCAGCGCTCGCCGAATTTCAGCTCGTCGAACGCCCACAGGGCGCCGTGCTCGGTGGTGGTGGAAGGGAAGCTCAGCTCGTTGTAGCCGACGAAATCCCCCGGCACGGTCGGCGCCTTGAAGCGGGTCCGCTCGTTGTCGGTGTGCTCATACTCCAGGCCCCAGGCCAGCCGCTGGCTCGCCAGCGCCTTGCTGAACTTCAGCTGGGCGCCCAGGCTCTTCTGCTCGAAACCGTTGTTGTCCAGCGAGTTCTTGGTCACATAGGGGTTGGTCGGCCGCACCGGGTATTTGGAAGAGGCGTACTGATCCATAGTCTGCTTGGTGCGGGCGTAGTAGAGCTTGCTGTCAATGCGATCAACCCAGGGCGCGTTCAGGGCGATGCCGTGATCCAGCACCAGCGACAGGTTGTCGGTCTCCTTGTCGGTGATCGGCTGGTTGAAGACAGAGCCCGCCTTGGTGAGGTCGACGGCATCGGGGTCCTGCCCCTCGTTGAAGTAGTCGACGGTCAGCTTGAGGAACTGGGCATCGCTCAGGTTCCACTGGCTCTTGAACAGCACGGCCTGGCTGACGATGTCGAACTCGTTCTTGTCGTCATCGTAGTTCTGGGTCACCCCGCCGTCACGCCAGGTGTAGCGCAGCAGGTTTTCGAACGCGCCGGCGCGCAGAGCCCCGGTAACGCCGGCCATCTTCTGGTGGCTGCTGGAGGCATAGCCGGTGGTGGCATCCAGGTAGCTGTCGCGACCCTTGAGGAAATCGGCCGCATCCTTGGTGGTGATGGCGATGACGCCGCCCAGTGCATCGGAGCCGTAAGCCGCCGAGGCCGGCCCCTTGACCACCTCGACCTGCTTGATCATGTCGGTGTCGAAATAGCTCTGGCCCACGCCGCCGTTCTTGTAGGCATCGTTCTGGCGCACGCCGTCGCGCACTATCTTGACCCGGTTCTCGCCCATGCCGCGAATGATGAAGGTCTGGGCATCGCCGGCGCCGCCGAGGGCGGTGACGCCCGGCTCGTAACGGAACAGGTCGGCGACGTTGCTCACCACCTGCTCTTCAATCTGTTCGGCGGTGATGACCGAGATGGGGCCGGAGACATCCTCCAGTTTCTGCTCCATCCGAGAGCCACTGACCACCATGACTTCATCTGCTTTCTTGTCCGCCGCAAAAACCGGGGAAGCGAGGCCGGCCGCCACGGCAAGGGCGACCAGCGATAGGGTGTTGTTATGGGCCACTGCAAAATCCTTATTGAGAACTGTTATCAAACAGCTGGCATCTTACCCACCTCTCAACAAAGATCAATAATAAACGAAATCATTCTCATTTTCTTTTGTCATAATTCGGTTCTACACTACGCCCCTCTGTTTTCCCGCCCGCCATGCTGCCATTGTATGGTGCAGGCACCTCATCGCTGCGAGATATCCATGACCCGACTACTGCCCCTGTTCACCCTGCCCCTGCTGCTGGCCGCCTGTGCCACGACGGTCCCTGTCAACGATGCCGGCACCCTCTATCACTATCAGCTCAAGGCCCCCCAGGGGGAGGCGCTGACTCTCGAACAGGCCCTGGCCCGGGTGGCGGATGCCGACATAGTGCTGGTGGGCGAGCTGCACACCCATCCGGCAGTGCACCTGCTGCAGGCCAGAATGCTGGCGGGCCTGGCCGCAGACGGTCGCCCTCTGGTGCTCTCCATGGAGCAGTTCAGCCGCGCCGAACAGCCGGTGCTGGATGCCTACCTGGCCGGTCGCATCGGCGAGGCGGCGCTCATTCGCGACGGCAACGCCTGGCCCAACTACCAGAGCGACTATCGCCCGCTGGTGGAGTTCGCCAAGGCGCACCACCTGCCGGTCATCGCCGCCAATGCGCCCAAACCGCTGGTGAGCTGTGTCGGCCAGGAGGGGCCGGCCTGGCTGGAGCAGCTGCCCACCAGCCGTCGCAGCCAGCTGGCCCGCACTCTCACCCTAGGCGATGATCCCTATCGCCAGAAGTTCATGGCCTCGCTCCATCATGGCGATGCCGACAGCAACGCCCGCCGCTTTGCCGCCCAGACCAGCTGGGACGACACCATGGCCGAGAGCATGGTGGATTACCTGCGCAGCCACCCGGGCCAACGCATCATGCACATTGCCGGCAACTTCCACGTAGAGGGCGGGCTGGGGCTGGCCAGCCGCATCGCCAGCCGCAACCCGGATCTCAAGGTAGCGCTGGTCGTGCCGGAGCTGACGGCGCCGCAAGCGGGTGACGGACAAGCTGCGGCTGGCCGGGTCGCCGACGTGCGGGTCGGCATAGCCCCCCTGCCGGAACGCTGGCTAAATGCCGATGAAATGAAGCAAGATATGGGCGCACTGCATCAATCCCGCAGTCGTGACTGCAGCCAGTGGCTGCAACCCTGACCTTGCGTCTGAGGAGCCCAGTGGCTGCCACCCTGACAAACATTTGCCCAAGGATTTCATATGGATGTGTTACTGGTCATCGACATGCAACAGGGGCTGTTCACCCAGCCTCGCCATCAGGACACTCAGGTCATCGCCAATATCAATCGATTGGCCGAACGCGTGCGGGCAGAACAGGGTCGTGTCATCTATGTGCAGCACGACGAACCTGGCACCGAGCTGGATCCCGCCAGCCCGGGCTGGCAGTTGCACGCCGATCTCGCCCCGCGGGAGCATGACAGCCGGGTACGCAAGACTGCCTGCGACAGCTTCCTCGACACCGAGCTCGGTTTCCTGCTGGCGGAACAGGCGGTGGACAGGCTGCTCATCTGCGGCTGTGCCACCGACTTTTGCGTCGACACCACCTTGCGCAGTGCCGCCGCCCGCGGCTTCGAGGTGGTGGCGGTGACCGACGCCCACACCACGGCGGACAGGCCCCACCTGAGCGCTGATCAGATCATCGAGCACCACCACTGGATGTGGCGTCACCTCAGCCTGCCAAAAGGCAGAAGCGTGACCCTGCTCACGACGGATGCGCTGCTCGGCGCCACCCAACCCGAGCCGGCATGTTAATCTGCCCGCTCTGGAAGCGATCACCCGATTGGAGTCTTGTGTGCGTCTACTCTCTGCCGTTGCCTTCACGCTGCTGTTACCGGCAATCACCGCCTGCTCAGGCCTGCCGGGGCGCCAGCCGGATGGCCCGGCCCCCCTGTTCAGGACCCACATCAACGATGAGGGGAGCAAGCGCTTCACCTTCGAAGCCGCCCCGCTCGATACCCTGCCCACCCGCCTGCAGGACGATGACGGCAGCCGCCTGAGTCGCAGCAAGAGCCTGCTGGAGCGGCGTGAAGCGCTGCAGGATGCCCAGCTCACCCAGGCGCTGGCCGAACGCAAATACTGCCGTGAAGGCTACATAGTGCTCAGCCAGACCTCCTGGAAGATCCGGGGCGAGTGCAACGAGACCGCCACCCGGGCCGACCGCGACACCTTCCCCAACAAGACCTCCTGGCAGGACTGAGCAGCGCCGGACATAAAAAAACGGGCAGCCCCAGGGCTGCCCGTTTTGTCATGTTGTTGATCGCGTAGATCAGACCGGCGCATCGGCCGGGCTGGTCAGCTCGGCACCGTTGTCGACGCGCTTGTGCCCTTCCACCAGGTGAACGAAGTCCACCAGCTCGTCGCCGGAGACCCGGAACGCCTGGCCGAAGCCCTTGACGAACAGTCCCTGCTCGGGCTTGAGGCGAAACAGCACGAAGTCCTTGAGGTTGGAGAGCCCTTTGACTATCTCGCCGAGGCGCCCTTCCAGCGCCGCAATGGCCTGCTCCCAGCGCACGTCGTCGCGGGCCACCACTTCGGCCACCGCATCGAAGGTAAGGCGCTTGCGGGCAAACAGTTCGCGGGCCCCGTTCTCGTCCTCGATCAGCATCAGCGACACCTTGGGCACCTGTTGCAGGTTGCGGGCGTGGCGGGCGATCTCGGAGATGAGCACATAGTAGCCATCTTCCTGCAGCACGAAGGGGGCATAGCTGGCATTGGGGTTGCCTTCACTGTCCACCGTCGCCAGCTGCAGGGTGCGGCAACCGTCGCGAAACTCGCGGATCTCCGGTTGCAGGCGGTTCTGCAGACGCTCCTGACGTTCACTCATGCTTTGACTTCCTCTTGATACTGGTGGCGCAGGGCCATGAAGCGTTCCACCTGGGCCGGCAGCAGCTGACGCTGCTCGTCACGCCCCAGATAGACCTTGAAAATGCAGCGACCACTGTGGCCGAAGAACTGGAAGGAGTGCCCCTCCTTGCCCATGAACAGCTTGCTAACCAGGGCGATGCCGACCACGTTGTCGAGCTTGAGGTGGCCGTGCATCTCGCCGTCGCGCCCCATCAGGTTGTAGTAGCCGCGGGCGCTCTTGCCACGGGGGAAGGGGGCCTTCACCTCGAAGATGGAGCCGTCGGATTCGACGATGGTGGTCACCTGGCCCCAGTCGGCCAGATCCGCCAGCAGGGCTTCGGCCTGCTCGGCGGGCACCAGGGTGACCAGCTCGGCCGGCAGGTGGCGTACCACCTCCCATTCGCTGACGGCCAGCTCGGCGGCGATGGTGGATGGGTGAGCGCTGGGATCTTGTTCCAGCAGCCCATGAATGCGTTGTGCAATGCTCATCGGTTCTCCCTTGGGGTGCCTGTGGCATCCCTGTTCTGTCATGGCGGATACTGTAATGAAGGCCCCAAACCAATGCAATTGATAATCGCTTTCATTCTCAGTGCATTTTTTTCGACGGCTTGATATTCTCGGCGGCAACCCAACTTCATTCACCCTTCGGAGGTTAGCATGGGCCGTCGTTTTGCCCTCGCACTCAGCCTGCTCGGCTGCTCAGCCCTGTCCCTGCCCGTTCTGGCGCAGGAACGTATCGTCAGCATAGGCCCGGCCACCACGGAACTCATTCTGGCGCTGGGCGGTGAGCAGAGCCTCATCGCCACCGACATCAGCAGCCCAGAGCCGAAAAACCTGCCGCGGGTCGGCTATCACCGCGCCCTCGCCGCCGAAGGGATCCTGAGCCTAGCGCCGACCCGGCTGGTCGGCAGCGACGAGATGGGACCACCGCCCGCCCTGGAGCAGCTGCGCCGGGCCGGGGTCGAGGTGGACGTGCTGCCCACCGCCCCCACCCTCGCCAACCTCAACCAGCGCATCGATACCCTGGCCGCCCTGCTCAAGGATCCGGCCGCCGGCACCCGCCTGAAGGCCGAGATCCAGGCCCAGAGCGAGCAGCTGGCCGCCCAGACGAAGCAGAACAAACCGCTCAAGGTGGTCTTCCTGCTGCTGCACAAGGGCCAGCCCACCAGCATCGCCGGCGGCAACACCACCGCCAGCGCCCTGCTCACCCTGGCCGGCGGCGTCAACCCGGTGGCCCAGCTGCAAGACTACAAGCCCGTCTCCACCGAATCCCTGATCGAGCTGCAGCCCGATCTGGTGCTGGTGAGCGGCCGCGACTGGCAGCAGTATCAGGATCCTGAAACCGTGCTGAGCCAGGTGCCCGCCCTCTCCGCCACCCCGGCCGGCAAGAACAGAGCTATCCACGCCATCGACGGTCACGCCCTGCAAGGGGGCTCAGCCTCACCTCGCTGCAGCAGGCCAGCCAGATCGCCAAGTGGATCAAGCTGGGTTCATGATGCGTCTGCCACTGCCCTGGCTGCTGTGCCTCACCGGCGGCGCACTGGCGCTGCTGCTGGTCGGATCCTTGGCGACCGGCCCCATGGCCCTCTCCTTTGGCGAGAGCCTGCGTGCCCTGTTCGCCGGCCAAGGAAGCGGGATTGAGGCCCACAAGCTGCTGATCGTGCAGGAGATCCGCCTGCCGCGTACCCTGCTTTGCATCGCGGTGGGGGGGATTCTCGGCCTCTGCGGCGCCGTGATGCAGGGGCTGTTTCGCAACCCCCTGGCCGATCCCGGCATCATCGGGGTCTCCGGCGGGGCGGCGCTCGGCGCGGCGCTGGCCATCGTGCTGCTGGCCCCCCTCGGCCAGCAGTGGCAGAGCCTGCTCGGCATCGGCCTGCTGCCCCTGCTCGCCTTTCTCGGCGGAGCGCTGACCACCACCCTGGTCTATCTGCTCGGCACCCGGGAGGGGGGCACCTCGGTCACCGTCATGCTGCTGGCCGGGGTGGCCGTCACCGCGCTGTCCGGCGCCGTGATCGGCCTGCTCACCTATCTCGCCGACGATCAGATGCTGCGCAACCTGAGCCTGTGGCAGATGGGATCACTGGCGGCGGGCAAGCCGGTGGACGTGGCGCTGGCACTGCTGACCCTGGTTGCCCTGCTCATTCTGTTCTTGCGCGATGCCAACCCCCTCAACGCCCTGCTGCTGGGTGAAGGGGAGGCCCGCCACCTCGGCATCCAGGTGCAGTCCCTCAAGCGGCGGCTGATCCTGCTCACCGCCGCCGGGGTCGGCGTAGCGGTGGCAGTGGCCGGCATGATCGGTTTCGTCGGCCTGGTGGTGCCCCACCTGGTGCGGCTGCTGGCCGGCCCCAACCACGTCCGGCTGCTGCCGCTCTCCGCCCTGCTCGGGGCCGCCCTGCTGCTGGGCGCCGACATGCTGGCCCGCACCCTGCTGGCGCCGGCCGAGATGCCGGTCGGCATCATCACCGCCCTCCTGGGCGCCCCCTTCTTCATCTGGCTGCTGGTCAAGGGCCGCCGGACGCTTTAACCGGAGGACTCCTCTTGTCTGCTTCATCGACCCTGCTGCACTGCCGCCAGCTCAGCCTCAGCCGGGGCGGCCGCCCCATCCTGGACAGGCTCGACCTCAGCCTGCAGGCGGGCAGCCTCACCGCCCTGCTCGGCCCCAACGGCGCCGGCAAGAGCTCGCTGCTCAAGTGCCTCACCGGCGAGCTGGAACATCAGGGGGAGATCCGCCTGTTTGGTCGGGAGCGGCAGGAGTGGGCCGGCACCGAGCTGGCCCATCGGGTCGGGGTGCTGCCGCAGAGCTCGTCCCTGAACTTCCCCTTCCTGTGCGAGGAGGTGGTGGCCATGGGCCGGCTGCCCCACAGCGAACCGGCCAGCCGGCGCGACGAGATAGTCCGGGCCGCCATGACCCATGCCGGGGTCGATCACCTGGCCGGCCGCCTCTATCCCGGCCTCTCCGGCGGGGAGCGCCAGCGGGTGCAGTTCGCCCGGGTGCTGGCCCAGATCTGGCAGGCACCGGACGAACCGCAGCAAGCCCGGCTGCTGCTGCTCGACGAGCCCACCTCGGCGCTCGATCTCAAATACCAGCACCAACTGCTCACCATGGCGCGCGCCCTCGCCGCCCGCCATACCGCCGTGCTGGTGGTGCTGCATGACCTCAATCTGGCGGCCCGTTACGCCGACCGGCTGGTGATGCTGGAACAGGGCAGAGTGATGGCAGACGGCACCCCGCGCGAGGTGCTGACACCTGATCTCATCGACCGGCTCTACGACTACCCGGCCCAGGTGATCCTCCACCCCGAAAGCGGACTTCCCATGGTGGTGTGATGCGGTGATGGCCGTAGGGCAGATAGCAACAGAGCGCCATCAGGCGCTCTGTTTGTTTGCAAGGCGTGGCAGGCTAATCGCCTACCAAACAGCCTCATATGATTCTTTATTCGTCAAGCGATCTGATAGCGGCCCGGCTTGTGGTTGAGTGTCAACACCAAGTTACAGATGATGGCCGCCACCACGGAGAGCGCCAGGATCCAGGGTTGCACCACGAAGAAAGAGGCGATGACGATGGTGCAATCCAGCCCCATCTGCAGCTTGCCGGCGCGGATGCCGAATCGATCCTGGATAAACAGCGCCAGGATGTTGAAGCCGCCCAGGCTCGATTTGTGGCGAAACATGATGAGCAACCCCATGCCGATCAGGGTACCGCCTATCAGCGCCGCGTAGACCGGCTCAATCTTGCCGATTTGCAGCACGGCGTTGAGGTGATCCGTCATGAAGGAGACCGCCGCCACCGAGACGAAGGTGTTGAGGGTGAAGCGCGGCCCCATCCTCAGCCAGGCCAGGGCATAGAAGGGCAGGTTCATGCCGAAGAACAGCAGGCCGAAGCTCAGCCCCGTCACCTGCTGCAGCAGCAGCGCCAGCCCGGCGGTGCCGCCGGTGAGCAGACCGACCTGATGAAACAGAAAGATGCCGAGGGAGACGAAGCCGGCCGCAGTCAGCAGGGCGATGACGTCTTCATAGAGGGGGTGCGCAGTCCGAACGGAGTGCGCCGAGCCAGGGGTGTTGTCCATAACCGGTATCCAATAGCGAAGTGAAAGAGTGTCTGTTGCCCGTATGGCGGGCGCGAGCCCTGTCCGCAGGGCTTCGTTATGGGGTTCAGTCTATTTTTTGCGACCATGATCACAATAGTTGCCGCCCACGCCCCGTTTTGGTGCCTGTCATTCTCCATTGACAGCCGCTGCACCAAGATGCAGCATGCCGCGCCTGAACCGTCCCCGTCGCGCCGACACGGGCGGTTTGCCATGGCACAGACGCGCCGGCTCTGCTACAAAGCGCGCCCCCCCTTTTCCCATCACCGTCAGGAGCACCATGATCTGCACAGGACCCCAACCATGAAGTATCTGGTCACCGGCGCCGCCGGCTTTATCGGTTTTCACGTGGCCAGACGGCTGTGTGAGGCGGGTCATCAGGTGGTGGGGCTCGACAACCTCAACGACTACTACGAAGTGAGCCTCAAGGAGGCTCGCCTGGCGATGCTGACCCCCTTCCCCCATTTTCGCTTCGTGCAGGGCGAGCTGGCGGACCAGGCCGGCATGGCCGCCCTGTTTGCCGAGGGGCGGTTCGAGCGGGTGATCCACCTGGGTGCCCAGGCGGGGGTGCGCCACTCCCTGGAAAACCCGTTTGCCTACAGCGAGAGCAACCTCACCGGCATGCTGACAGTGCTGGAGGGGTGCCGCCAGCACGGCATCCGGCATCTGATCTACGCCTCCTCCAGCTCGGTCTACGGCATGGGCGAGCAGCTGCCGTTCAGTGCCGATCAGCAGGTGGACCACCCGGTCTCCCTCTATGCCGCCACCAAGAAGAGCGGCGAGCTGATGGCCCACGCCTACTCGGCGCTCTACGGCCTGCCCACCACGGGGCTGCGCTTTTTCACCGTCTACGGCCCCTGGGGCCGGCCCGACATGGCCATCGCCAAGTTCACCCGCGCCATCCTGGCGGGCGAGCCCATCGACGTCTACAACCAGGGCGATCTCAGCCGCGACTTCACCTTCATCGACGACATCGTCGCGGGGATCCTCGCCGTCGCCGAGCTGCCGCCCCACCCCAACCCTCACTGGCACGCCGGCGAGCAGAGCCCGGCCGAGAGCGCAGCCCCCTACCGTATCCTCAACATCGGTCATGGCCAGCCGGTGCGGCTGCTCGACTTCATTGAGGCGCTGGAACAGGCGCTGGACAAGCCCGCCATCAAGCGGATGCTGCCGATGCAGGCGGGCGACATGCACGCCACCTGGGCCGACAGCGAGCCCCTCCACACCCTCACTGGCCTGCGCCCCGCCACCTCCATCAAGGAAGGGGTCGCCGCGTTCGTGCGCTGGTATCTCGACTACTACCAGCCCGCCCGCTGACCCATTCAGGCACGGCGTGCCTGCCGAGCGGGCACCAGCACCATGACCGCCATGGTCAGCAGCACGCCGAGCACTCCCCAGCCCACCTGCCGCCAGATCACCTCCTCCCCGCTCAGCATGCCAATCAACAGCACCAGTACCGGGATCAGGTAGGTGTAGGCCGAGACCTGCTCCGGCTGCAGCACCACGCTCCCCTGCTGGAACAAAAAGAAGCTGAGTGCCGTGGCAAAGAGCGCCAGATAGGCAAGGCCGATCCAGAGCGGCAGCGACACCTGCTGCCAGTCGGTTGTCAGTAGCCGCGGCGCAGCCACCAGGGTGAGCAGCAGGGTGGCGCAGATCAGGGTCCAGCAGGTGAGGTGTGCAAAGGACTCGCCCCGGTAGTAGCGCTTCACCGTTATGGGGTTGAGCGCCATCCCCACGCAGCCGAGCAGATAGATGCGGTTGCTGGGGGTGAGGCTCAGGCTCGCCAGCTGGCTCAGTTCGCCGCGAAAGATGATGAGAGCGGCCGCCACCATGCCCCCCAGCAGGGCGAACGCCATCGACCAGCCGATGCGGCGCTGCAGCACAAGCATGCTGGCCAACGCGCTGATGAGGGGAACCGTGGTGTAGAGCGCGCTGGCATCGAGGGCGCTGGTCTCCTGCAGCGCCACGAACATGGCGACGAAGTAGCAGAGGGCCGGCAGCGAGATGAGGGTATAACGCCCCAGATCCCGCAGCGCAGGCAGCACCAGACGGCGCTGACACGCCAGCAGAATCACGAAGGTGAGCGCCGCCAGCAGGTAGCGCGCCCAGGTGACCACCAGCGGGTCCAGCACCGCGGTGAGGACGCTGCCGATGGGGAAGGAGAGGCTGATGAGCAGGGTGAACAGCAGCACCTTGCCGTGGGCCTGCACAAAATGAAAACGGGGATGGGACATGGCATGCACCTGTGCAAAGGGGCGCCCCGCGGGGCGCCGCACTGGATTGGAATGATTCAATAACTGCCGTCGGCAGCAACCGGCTTCTTGCCCTCGATAGTGGCCAGCAACTGGCCGAGCAGGCTGGAAGCACCGAAGCGAAAATGCTCGGCAACCAGCCACTCATCGCCAAAGTGTGCGGCCGCCATGGCCAGATACTCCCCCGCCTCCTGCGCGCTTTTCACCCCGCCTGCCGCCTTGAAGCCCACCCGGTGCTGCGCATCGCACTCGGCGATAGCTGCCAGCATGGTGCGGCACGCCTCGGGGGTGGCATTGACCGGCACCTTGCCGGTGGAGGTCTTGATGAAATCGGCCCCCTCCTCGATGGCGAGCAGAGAAGCGGCGCGGATAAGCGCGGGCTCCTGCAGCTCGCCGGACTCGATGATCACCTTGAGCAGCCGCGGCCCGCACAACGCCTTGCAGCCGCGCACCAGCGCCCGGGCGGGCGTCTCGTCCCCCGCCTTGAGCGTACGCCAGGGGATCACCAGATCGATTTCGTCGGCGCCATCGAGCAGGGCTGCGCGGGTCTCGGCCAGCACGACATCCAACTGATCGTCGCCGTGGGGGAAGTTGACCACGGTGGCGACCTTGATTTCGGGGGTGCCCTGGGCTGCCAGAGTGAGCCTGGCCAGCCCCACGAAGCGCGGATAGATGCAGACCGCGGCGGTGTTGCCGACGGGGGTCTGCGCCTGGTGGCAGAGGGCGATGATGCGCGCGTCGTGGTCATCGTCATTGAGGCTGGTGAGGTCCATCAAGCGGATGGCCCGGCTGGCGGCCTCGGTAGCAGCGCAGGCAGGTGCAAAAGCAGTAGCTGAAATCATGGAAGGCTCCTGTCGGGATAAGAAGGGGCGCCGCAGCGCCCCGGAACAAGGGATGGGACGCTCAGGCCAGGGAGAAGAAGATCCCGGCGATGGCGGCGCTCATCAGGTTGGAACAAGTGGCAGCCAGCACGGTACGCAGGCCGTAGCGGGCGATGAAGTCGGTGCGGGAGGGACAGAGGGTGCCGAGGCCACCGATCAGGATCCCCATGGAGGCCAGGTTGGCAAAGCCGCACAGGGCGAAGCTGATGATCACCTTGGACTTCTCCTCCAGCACCTGCAGGCCGGCGGCAGTCACAGTGCTGGCGTCTTTCAGGTAGGGGGAGAGGTCGCTGTAGGCCACGAACTCGTTCACCACCAGCTTCTTGCCGATCATGGCCCCGGCGATGCCGATGTCCGCCAGCGGCACCCCGAGCAGGAAGGCGAGCGGCGAGAAGATCCAGCCCAGGATGAGCTCGAGGGAGAGCGGCATGCCCACCATCTCTCCCACCCCGCCCAGCAGGGTGTTGACCAGGGTCACCAGCCCGATCATGGCGATCAGCATGGCGCCGATGGCCGCCGCCAGCTTGAGGCCGCTGCTGGCCCCCTCGCCTGCCGCCGCCAGCACGTTCTCCGGCTTCTTGCCGTCAAACTGGATGCTGTTGTCGAACACATAGTCCGGCTGGCTGGTTTCGGGAATGATCAGCTTGGCAAACAGGATCCCGCCCGGCGCCGCCATGAAGGAGGCGGCCAGCAGGTACTGCATGTCCACACCCATCATGGCGTAGCCCGCCAGCACGGTGCCGGAGACCGAGGCCATGCCGCCGCACATGACGGCGAAGAACTCCGAATCGCTCATCTTGGGCATGTAGGGCTTGACCACCAGCGGCGCCTCGCTCTGGCCGACGAAGACGTTGGCCACCGCCGACATGGATTCGGTCTGGGAAGTACCGAGCAGGCGCGCCATGGCGCCGCCGATGAAGCGGATCACCAGCTGCATGATGCCGAGGTAGTAGAGCACGGCGATCAGCGCCGAGAAGAACACCACCAGCGGCAATACGTTGAGGGCAAACACGAAGCCGATGCCGTCCACCGAGAAGTTGACCAGGTTGCCAAACAGGAAGTGGATGCCCGCCTTGCCGCTTGCCAGCACGGCGTCGACCCCGTGGGCCATCCCCTCCAGCGCCCGGCGCCCCAGCGGTACATAGAGCACCAGGGCACCGATGGCGACCTGCAAGGCCAGCGCCAGCCCCACGGTGCGCAGGCGAATGGCCCTGCGGTTGGTCGATGCGAGCACGGCGATGAGGATCAGCGCCGCCATACCGAGAAATCCTGCTGCAAACATAACTGACCTCCTGGTCGTTCCCTGCTTACTGGAAGTGGTGCTTGATAAAGGCGTTGATGAGGCGGATGAAGTCCGTTTCCGCCAGCTTGGCGCACTTGAGGGTCTGCTCGTGGGAGAGCTGCACGTCGCCAAGCCCCTCCGCCATGTTGGTGATGGCGCAGATGGCCAGCACCGGCAGTGCGCAGTGGGCGGCACTGACCACTTCTGGCACCACCGACATCCCCACCACGTCGCCACCGATGATCTGCATCATGCGGATCTCGGCCGCGGTCTCGAAGCAGGGTCCGCTGTAGGAGACGAACACCCCCTGATTGACGGCGATCCCCTCCCGCTCAGCCAGCGCCAGCGCCTCGCTGCGCAATGCCTTGTCATAGGCATTGGCCAGGCTGAAGAAGCGCGGGCCGTAGACCTCGTCATTGGCGCCCGTCATGGGGGTGCCCGGCATGGTGTTGATGTGATCGTTGAAGATGACCAGGGAGCCGACCCCGATCCGCTCCGGGCGCAGCGAGCCGGCCGCGTTGGTCACCAGCAGCAGCTCGCAACCCAGCCGCTTGAAGGTGCGCACCGGGGTGGTCATCACCTTCATGGTTTCGTGTTCGTAGTAGTGGCCGCGCCCCTTCATGCAGACCACGTCCACCCCGTGCAGCTTGCCGAGCACCAGCTCGCCGCTGTGGCCGGCCACCGTGCTGACCGGGAAGCCATCCAGCTCCTCGTAGGGAATGGTGACCTTCTCCTCCAGCGCATCGGCCAGCACGCCGAGGCCGGAGCCCAGGATCATGGCGGCACGGGGGGCGAAACCCGGCTTGCGGGCGAGAATGGTGGCGACGGCGTTGAGTACCGGATCTTGTTGCATGAGCTGCACCTCTTGAGGCTGTAAATGGGACATGGCGCTCACTCTAGGGGAGGTATTGGGCGATAAAAATCGTTAAAATCGGCCTGACTATCCCAATTTTCAGCACAATTTCCCGCCGGGAAATGGCTGAAAACCAAAGGAAGCGGCATGAATGGCGCTGATTGGCACCGCTTTGCCGCCAACCTGATCCGGCACGGTCAAAACAGGCCGGCAAAGGTGTGAGCCGGATCGACCATCCGCCGCGCAGCGGCCCTGCTGCCGCCCGCACCGGCCGCGCAAACTTTGACGGGGATCGCACCCGGCCCTCAATCAGCCACCGAAGGAGGTCGCTTGCCCCTCGACAGTCACTGGCGCGATCGCGTCACCCTCAAGATGCTGCGCTACTTCCATGCGGTGGCCAGCCAGGGACACTTCAGCCGGGCCGCCCTGCAGCTCAATGTCTCCAAGTCACCGCTCAGCGCCCAGATCAAGGAACTCGAGTCCCTGCTGGGGCTGGCGCTGTTCGAGCGCCACACCCGCCAGGTGAGCCTCACCGCCACCGGCCGGCTGCTGCAGGCCGAGTGCGCCCTGCTGTTCGACGTGCTGGAAAGCGGCCTCAACCGGGTGGTGCAGGCGGGGCGCATGGAGCGCAACCAGATCCGCATCGGGCTGGTCAGCTCCATCTTCTGGGCCGGCTTTGGCGAGGTGATCCGCCAGTGTCACCAGCGCCACCCCGAGTTCGAGATCACCTTCACCGAGCTCTCCCCCGAGCGGCAGAAACAGGCGCTTTCGCGCAAGGAGATAGACCTCGGCCTCGCCCGCTTCGCCGACACCGTCAACATCCATCCGCTGCTGGCCGAAACCATCTATCGCGAGTCCATGGTGCTGGTGGTGTCGGACGAGCATCCGCTGCGGGATCGCAAGCTGGTCTCCCTGCCCGAGCTGGCGGGGGAGCCGTTCGTGCTGATGAGCCGCGCCAACTCCTCCTCTACCGACCTCATCATCAACGCCTGTCTGGTGGAGGGCTTCTACCCCCACCTCAACCAGGAGGTGGTCGAACCCAACACCCTGATGGCGGTGGTGGCCACCAGCCTGCAAGTGGCGCTGGTGCCGGCCAGCTACGCCCGCCAGAAGTGGCCCCACGTGCGCTTCATCCGGCTCGAGCAGGCGATCCCCGCCGATCTTTGCGTGCTTTACGCCCCGCCCGGCGACGGCCAGCCGGCCGCGGTGGCGATCCGCCACTTCATCGACACCATGAGCGCGCAGATGAACCGGCCGACTGCGGATTGATGAGTTAATCGGATGGCGCTTCGCCGCCTCCCCACTTAGGATGAGAATCTGGAGCGGATGGCGCTTCACTGCCTCCACTTCCGCCCTTAGGATGGGGATGTGAAGCGGATGGCGGTTTGCCGGGCACCGGCTGGGGTATACTGGCCACACTTGGTGCCACACGGGCATGCATCCGCGCCCTCACCATGATGAGAAGGAGTCATCTCATGATCCGTATTCTGCTGTTGCTGGGCGCCGCCTTGTCTGCCTACGGACTGCAACAGAGCCACACCCTGGTGCCGCTGCTGAGCCTGCTCGGCCTGCTCTCGCTCTGGGTAGTGAGCGAAATCCGCTTGATGTATCGTCAGCTGCCCGCCGCCGAGACGGACGAGCAGCCCTATCACCTCGACGTCTAAAGGGGTCAGCAAGGCCCCTCTCTTCTCTCCTTGTTTATGCCTGGTCAATTCCATGAAACCGACTCGTACCCTCTACTCTCTGCTGTTGCTGCTTGGCTGCCTGCACGGCGCCCCGCTGCAGGCCCGCACGCCCTGCCCGGCCGGTGATGACTGTCCGCCGGCGGACAATGGCCAGTGGCTCCCGGAACCGGGCAGTGATGCCAGTGCCGACGGCATGGACGATGCTGATGGTATTGATGGCGCTGATGGTGCCGATGGTGCCGATGGTGCCGATGGTGCCGATGGTGCCGATGGTGCCGATGGTGCCGATGGTGCCGATGGTGCCGATGGTGCCGATGGTGCCGATGGTGCCGATGGTGCCGATGGTGCCGATGGTGCCGATGGTGCCGATGGTGCCGATGGTGCCGATGGTGCCGATGGTGCCGATGGTGCCGATGGTGCCGATGGTGCCGATGGTGCCGATGGTGCCGATGGTGCCGATGGTGCCGATGGTGGCCAGGGGCAACTTATCTAGCAACCCCTTTGTTGGCGGCGACCCTTATGAGCCGTCGCCAACCCCTGCCGCATCAGCCTCCTTCATTGGTTCCATACCGTTTTGATCTCTGGATACCCGGATCCATAACAACAGGATCCACTGGATTAATGGCGGAGCAGGCCATGTTCCCCTATATCTTCTGTACCCCAACAGGAGAGAATCCATGTCGAGTTCCAGCGAAAACAGGCTGTTTTTGCTGCTTTTTTTATCGCTGTTGCTGGCCGGCACCGGGCAGGCAGCGGCGCAAAGCAGGGATTTCAGACAGGCGCCCAAGGCGCTCAGCGCACTGAAGAAAGGTCAGCAGGCACAGAGTCAGGGCAACCTGACCCAGGCCATCCACTTCTACTGCGCCGCAGCCACCACGGGTAACCCGGAAGGTTACTTTCGCATCGGCCGCCTGCTCGCCACCGGCCCGGGCTCGGTTCGCAACCCCCGCATGGCCAACGCCTACCTGGCCATGGCGATCCGCCTTGGCAACCAGCAGGCCGCCCGCTACTACAACAGCCGGGTCGGCAATGCCGTGATGGGGGATCAGTGCGGCAGCGGCGTCGGTGGATCCGGCGGCTACTTCGCCGCCATTCCCACCACCCCCTTCAATCTGGAGGCCTATCTGGCCCGCCAGTCGCCCGCCAAGCAGAAGCTGGCCACCATGCTGCGCCACGCCGCCAAGCGCCACCGCATCGACGAACGGCTGGTGCTGGCCATCGCCATCGCCGAATCCAACCTCGACAGCCGCGCCGTCTCCCCCAAGAATGCCCAGGGGCTGATGCAGCTCATCCCCGAGACCCAGCAGCGCTTTGGGGTGACCCGCCCCTTCGATCCGGAGCAGAACATCAAGGGCGGCGTGGCCTATCTCAAGTGGCTGCACACCCACTTCGACGGCAACTGGACCCTGATGTCGGCGGCCTACAACGCTGGCGAAAAATCGGTGGAGCAGTATGGCGGCATCCCCCCCTATCAGGAGACCCAGCAATATGTGCGGCGGGTGCTCTACTTCGCCGGCCACAAGCAGCCCTGAGCCAGGCTCACTGGCGGCCCGCTATTGACAAAAACCATACCCACATTTGCGCAATCGTTTGCCTTTCGGTAGGATCCGGCGCTTTCTCGCACGTTCTACAGGTAATCCATGAATTTCATCAAACGCTGCTCGCGCCTGCTCACCCTGTTTACCCTCTTCTCCTCCGCCGTCGTGGCGGCCAACTCGGCTCCCGCCCCCATCCTGATCCAGGGGGCGATGGATGTCGAAGTCGAGACCCTGGTGGCCGCCCTCAAGGACAAGCAAGAGCTGGCCGTGGGCGCCTGGACCTACTGGCAGGGCACCCTCTCGGGCTATCCGGTGGTCGTCTCCCGCACCGAGGTGGGGCTGGCCAATGCCGCCGCGGCAACCACCCTCGCCATGGAGCGCTTCCAGCCGCGCCTCGTCATCAATCAGGGCACGGCGGGCGGCCACGATCCGGCACTGCACCGGGGTGACATCGTCATCGGCACCAAGAGCTTCAACATGGGGGCCTACCGCAGTGATCTGACGCCCGCCGAGCAAGGCGTCGACCCGAGCAGATGGCACAACTTCGATGTCACCATGCGCCTGCGCGACAACGGCAAGCTGGTGGAACACACCGCCTTTGCCGGCGATCCCGAGCTGGTCGGCCGCGCCCTCGGCATGGCCGACCGTTATCGTCACGGTCGGGTGGTCCCCGGCATCATAGGCACCGCCGACGAGTGGAACCGCCAGGTCGCCCGCATCAACTGGCTGCATCAGACCTACAACACGGCAGCAGAAGAGATGGAGACCTCCTCCGCCGCCCTGGTAGCCGAGGCCTACAAGGTGCCCTTCGTGGGTATCCGGGTACTCTCCAACACCGATCTGCACGACGAGGAGTTCGATCCGCAGACCGCCATCCACTGCCAGCAGTTCGTCATCGATTACGCAAAGGCGCTCATCAACGGCTTCAACAAAGCCTGATAAGCCAGGGAGGCCGCCACTATGGCGGCCTCCCTACTTTGTAATCCCTATCAGGCAGGACTTGCCCCACGATTTCTCCCGCAGCCGATATCAACTCCCCGGACATGCCCTGCGCCCATAGTGGCGGTAGTAGCCCACCAGATTGCTGACCAGAAACAGCCCCTCCATCAGCGCCGCCACGGGCGACCCCACCAGCAGGTTGTTGGCCAGCCAACAGAGGGTACCCAGCAGCATCCAGCGCCGCAGCAGGCGATCATCCGGGCAAAACGCAGCCCGGGTTTGCAGCAGGCTGGCCAGCAACCCCAGCAAGGCGAGCGGTCCCTGATAGGTGGCGAGCACCGCGAGGCAGGACAACCCCATAAAAAGCCACATCAAGAGGCGACGCGTGGCCAGCATGCTGACCACGAAGCGCAGGCTCGCCAGCCAGAGCAGCAGGGCGGCCGACGCTTGTCCCAGCAGCGCGAAATGGGCGCCATTGAGGGCGCAGGAGAGCGCCAGGCAGGCCAGAATGGCCCGGCGCGTCCGCAGCTGAAACGACAGCAGATCCAGCAGCAGCGCCAGGCTCACCACCAGTTGTGACCACAAAAACAGCGACATCATCCCCACTCCAGGCCTGTGCGAGGGGCCCAGCATGGCGGGGATGGACGAAGCGCGGCATTAACCCGTGTTAATGCGCCGGCGGATCCGCGACAAGGTGACCGGGCTGATACCGATATAGTTGGCGAGCTGCACCTGAGTGAGCCGCGCCGGCCAGTGGGGGAAGGTGCGGCAGAGCTCCCGGTAGCGCTCTTCGGGGGAGTGGAGCAGCAAGAAGGCCTCCTTGCGCTCCTTGTAGCACAGCTGCTGGCGCAGCAGGGCCATGCAGACTGGTTGCCAGGCGGGCTGGTCCAGCAGGGCGAGCGGTACCCGCACCAGTTGCAGCGCCGTAACGGCCTCCAGCTGGTAGCGGGCAGGCGACCCGGTGAGCCAGCTGTCGTAGAGCAGACAGAGCTCCCCTTCGAAGTAGAACTCCTTGCAGCGCTCCTGCCCGTCCCGGGCGTAGTGACAGGCGCGGGCGATGCCTCGCTCGAGGTAGAAAGCCGACTCCTGTATCGCCCCCTGGGCCAGCAGCGGCTGACCCGGCTGCAAGGTCAAACGGGGCAGGCGGCCGGCAAGCGGCTCACCGATGACGGGTGACAGCCCCATGGCGGCGAGGGTGGCCGCCAGAGGCGGGGCTGAAGGCAGGCTGGTCATGCAAACTCCGGGGTAAACAGGGCCTTCATCATGCCAAGTTTGGCGGCCCGTTGCAGCAGGCTGTGATGGCCCCGGTAAAGGGGATGGCTGACCGGGTGCCACCTTTGCCCCCCCCTCGCCCATTGGTTTACAATCGACGGGTTTTTTGGAACCCGGTTGACCCGCGTCGACCTGGCCCCACCACGACATCAGTCTGTTAGTGCCAAGACATTAACCTGCTGAAAAGGAAGAGAATTAGCCAATGGCTCAATTTATTTACACCATGAACAGGGTCGGCAAGGTAGTGCCGCCCAAGCGTCATATTCTCAAGAACATCTCCCTCTCCTTCTTCCCGGGCGCCAAGATCGGCGTATTGGGTCTGAACGGCGCCGGTAAATCGACCCTGCTGCGCATCATGGCAGGCATTGATACCGAGATCGAAGGGGAAGCCCGTCCGCAGCCCGGCATCAAGATCGGCTACCTGCCGCAGGAGCCGAAGCTGGATCCGGAGCAGACCGTACGCGAAGCGGTCGAAGAGGCGGTCGGCGAAGTGAAACGCGCCATGGCCCGACTGGACGAGGTCTATGCGGCCTACGCCGACCCGGATGCGGATTTCGACAAGCTGGCCCGCGAACAGGGCGAGCTGGAAGCCATCATCCAGGCCCAGGGTGGCCACAACATGGAAAACCAGCTGGAGCGCGCGGCCGACGCACTGCGCCTGCCGGCCTGGGATGCCCAGATCAAGCACCTCTCCGGTGGTGAGCGCCGCCGGGTGGCGCTGTGCCGCCTGCTGCTGGAAAAACCGGACATGCTGCTGCTGGATGAACCGACCAACCACCTGGATGCAGAATCCGTGGCCTGGCTGGAGCGCTTCCTGCACGACTACGAGGGCACAGTCGTGGCCATCACCCACGACCGTTACTTCCTCGACAACGTGGCCGGCTGGATCCTGGAGCTGGACCGCGGCGAAGGGATCCCGTGGGAGGGCAACTACTCCTCCTGGCTGGAGCAAAAAGATGCCCGTCTGGCGCAAGAAGCCAGCACGGAAGCGGCTCGTCGCAAGTCTATCGAGAAAGAGCTGGAGTGGGTTCGCCAGAACCCGAAAGGCCGTCAGGCCAAATCCAAGGCCCGTATGGCTCGCTTCGAGGAGCTCAACACTAACGACTACCAGAAGCGCAACGAGACCAACGAGCTGTTCATTCCGCCCGGACCGCGCCTCGGCGACAAGGTGGTGGAGGTGGCAAACCTCTGCAAGTCCTACGGTGACCGCCAGCTGATCGACGATCTCTCCTTCTCCATTCCGAAGGGGGCCATCGTCGGCATCATCGGTCCGAACGGTGCCGGTAAATCGACCCTGTTCCGCATGATGTCGGGTCAAGAGCAGCCGGACTCAGGTTCCATCACTCTGGGTGAGACCGTGGTGCTGGCCTCGGTGGATCAGTTCCGCGACAGCATGAACGACAAGAAGACAGTGTTCGAGGAAGTCGCCGACGGCCAGGACATCCTGCGCATCGGCAACTACGAGTTCCCGAGCCGCGCCTACATAGGCCGCTTCAACTTCAAGGGCGCCGATCAGCAGAAGCGGGTTGGCGAGCTGTCCGGTGGTGAACGCGGCCGTCTGCACCTGGCCAAGCTGCTGCAGACCGGCGGCAACGTGCTGCTCTTGGATGAACCGACCAACGATCTGGACATCGAAACCCTGCGCGCCCTCGAGAACGCCCTGCTGGAGTTCCCGGGTTGCGCCATGGTCATCTCCCACGACCGCTGGTTCCTCGACCGCATCGCCACCCACATCCTGGACTACCAGGACGAGGGCAAGATCGCCTTCTTCGAGGGCAACTTCACCGAATACGAAGAGTGGAAGAAGAAGACCTACGGCGCCGAGGCCGTCCAGCCGCATCGCGCCAAGTACAAGCGCATCGCCAAGTAACAGGGCAAACAAGTGCGGCTTCTACATCAGCCGCATAGTTCCCACCACGACAAGCGAATCGCCAAGTAAACCGGTACATGCGACAAGGGGAGCCCAGGCTCCCCTTTCTTGTGCCCGATCGCTTACAATCCAAGACGGATACCTTATGCATGGATGTAGCAAGATGACGACCCAGCCCACCACAGAGAAGAAACTGACCATCCAGATCCGGGTCGAGCCCGGTTGCCTCGGGCCGGACGGCAAGGCGCACATCGAGACCTTCTGCGCTGCCGCCGCCAAGATCTTCGCCGCCGTGGAGCCGGAGCTGGTGAACTGGACCCTGCTGCCCCGCTATGACAAGCAGTTGCCGGAGCAGGAGTTTTTCATCGACGGCCGCAAGCTGACCGAGGAGCAGGCCAGCCTGTTTCTGCGCCGCCTGGGGCGGGAGCTGGGGGAAGTGCAGGATACTCTCGACTCCGTGCTGGCCCAGCTGGTGGAGCGCTACTTCAAGACCCTCTGAGATTTGCCCTCTCTGCGCCAAAAAGGTTCTCCGACGAGAACCTTTTTTGTTGGCGAAAAAGCAAACGTTTGAATTTTTACTCTATTCATTGATCCGCCTCGCAGATCCGGGGTTTGTAAACGGCGCCGCCTGTGTAAAAATGTGCGCGCTGTCACGGTATCAGGACGAGTCTGGTTGTTTAACCACCAGAAACAGGGCGTCACGCCCGCATGGATGGGACCGGCTCCACGCCTGCTGCTTATTTCACGTCACCTATTGGAATCCAACATGAATCAACCACACCAGGCCCCCACACAGGCCGCCGGGCAAGGATTGCTTGAGCGTCTGTTTGCCCTGAAGGGCCATGGCACCAACGCCCGCACCGAAGTGATCGCCGGCATCACCACCTTCCTGACCATGGTCTACATCGTCTTCGTCAACCCGCAGATCCTCTCTGCGGCCGGCATGGACACCCAGGCCGTGTTCGTCACCACCTGCCTCATCGCCGGTATCGGCAGCATCCTGATGGGTCTGCTCGCCAACCTGCCCATCGCGCTGGCACCGGCCATGGGCCTCAACGCCTTCTTCGCCTTCGTGGTGGTGGCCGGCATGGGCTACTCCTGGCAAGTGGGCATGGGCACCATCTTCTGGGGTGCCATGGGCCTGCTGATCCTCACCCTGCTGCGGGTGCGCTACTGGCTCATCGCCAACATTCCGCTCACCCTGCGGGTCGGCATCACCGCCGGCATCGGCCTGCTGATCGCCCTGCTCGGCCTGCACAACGCCGGCATCGTGGTCGCCAGCCCCGCTACCATGGTAACGGTGGGCAACCTCACCTCCCTGCCCTGCCTGCTGGGTCTGCTCGGCTTCTTCCTGATCTGCATCTTCTCCGCCCGCGGCGTCCACTCTGCCGTGCTGATCGCCATCGTGGTAACCACCACCCTGGGCTGGCTGTTTGGCGACGTCACTTTCAAGGGCTTCGTCTCCATGCCCCCCAGCATTGAGCCGGTGTTTGGCCAGCTGGACCTGATGGGCTCGCTCGACATCAGCCTGGCCGGGATCATTTTCTCCTTCATGCTGGTCAACCTGTTCGACTCCTCCGGCACCCTGATCGGCGTCACCAACCGTGCCAAGCTGGCCGATGACAAGGGGCACTTCCCGCGCATGAAGCAGGCCTTGCTGGTGGATAGCGCCAGCTCGGTCGGCGGCGCCTTCATGGGCACCTCCTCGGTCACCGCCTTCATCGAGAGCAGCTCCGGCGTCGCCGTCGGCGGCCGTACCGGCCTCACCGCCATCGTGGTCGGCCTGCTGTTCCTGCTGGCCATATTCTTCTCTCCGGTGGCCGCCATGGTGCCGGCCTACGCTGCAGCCGGCGCCCTCATCTACGTGGGCGTGCTGATGTGCTCCGAGCTGACCCGGGTGAAGTGGGAAGATCTGACCGAAGCGGTGCCGGCCTTCATGACCGCGGTCATGATGCCGTTCAGCTTCTCCATCACCGAGGGGATCGCCGTGGGCTTCATCTCCTACTGCGTGATGAAGGCGGGCACCGGCCGCTGGCGCGAGATCAACCCCTGCGTGCTGGTGGTGGCCCTGCTGTTCGTGCTCAAGTTCGTCTGGGTCGACAGCCACTAAGCCGCGACGCACAAACACAGCGCAAACAAAAATGCCCGTCAACGACGGGCATTTTTGTTTGCGCTGTGTCCCAATTACGTGTTGCATGGGGCGCCCCAGCGCCTCATGCAAGCAACATGAGATATTCACTTCCCGCCCATAGCGCTCCAACATCCTTCGCCAACCCAGATAATTCCTCAGATAGTGGGTCGCGACCCCATGGAACCGTTCCATCCACTCCTTCAATCGCCTGTGGTACCCGTTCACATGTTGGATGTGATATGCACCTACCACTCGCTCTCCCGCACGGTTGTGCACCACTTGGTGGGTCATGCCCTGCGACTTGCTGAAACTGGCATACACCCCAGCGCCATCGCTGCACAGGACGGCATCCGGGGCGATAAGCGGCTCAAGCACCGCCTTAACTGCCCTGGCATTCAGCTGCTCCAACTGGAAGTCAGCCAGGTGACCTGCTCTGTCTTGCACCACCATCACCGGGATGTAATCCGGCCCTGTGCCTCGGGTACAGCCTTTGCCTCCACGATGGCGGGCCGGGCGGGGCAATCCGCGCTGTCCTTTGAACGACGCTAAGAAGAAGGTCTCATCGACCTCGACGATACCCTCTTCCCGTACCGCCTGGTGGCTAGCCATGGCCTTCAGGAAGCGGTGGCGCCATAAAAAGGCGGTGTTTTTACCGACCCCACAGCGGAGCGCCGCCTGCCGGACGGTCAGACCTTCGATGAGGGCCTGAGCATAGTCTTCCCAGCATTGTGGCTTGCGAAGTCGGGCGAGAGGCGTGTTGGTGAGAACGGAACTGGTGCGCAAACACTGCTTGCAGCGATAACGGCGCAGCCCGCGAGACCAGCCCCAGGGAGCCAACTGTGTGGCCTCGGCCTGACAGTGAGGGCAGCATTGGCATGCGGGCAGTTGAGTGGCCAACGAGGTGATGGGGTGAGGGGTGGTGAGTTCATGTTGCGCGAGACGACGCTGACGCAAAGTGAGTAATGGGAAGAGGGACAGTAGGTGTTGAAAGGCTTGGGTATCCATGGTGGAGGCCCTCAAGGTGATGACCTACTTCAAGATTAGCCTTTCAACACATAACTGGGACAGAGCCTTTTTTATGGCTGACGAAGGGGCGCTCAGCGAATGCCGCGCGCTTCGCGGATCCACTCCCAGGCCTGCTGGATCTCCTGGGTCTTCTCCTTGGCCATCTCCATCATCTCCGGCGGCAAGCCCTTGGCGGCCAGCTTGTCTGGGTGATGCTTGCTCATCTCCTTGCGGTAGGCGCGCTTGATCTCCTGATCGCTGTCGCTCTCGCTCACCCCCAGCAGCTGGTAGGCATCCTTGAGCCGGTCACGGGAGGGTGCCTCCTGTCGGTACTGCTGTCCGCCGTGCCCGCCATCCTGATACTGGCCACCGTGCGCCCGGTTGAAGAAGTTCATCTGCGCCTCGGCCATCGCCAGAATGCGGGCCAGCTCGATGCGGCTGAAGCCCAGCTCCTCGGCGATGGTGTGCAAGATGGCACGCTCGTTGGCCTCGACCTTGCCATCGGCGAAGGCGGCCTGCAGCTGCACCTCGAGGAAGAAGCGCAGGATATCGCGCTGGCCCTGGCTGGCACGGCGAAACTCGGCCAAGGTCTCCCGCAGCGGGAAGTCCGCCTCCTTGCCCTGGCGGAACGACTCCTGGGCGCGAGCCCGCTGCTCGCCTGCCAGCCGCATCCGGTCCATCAGGTTGGAGGCGACCCGGATCTCCTGCTCGGTCACCTGGCCGCTCGCCTTGGCGATGTGGCCCATGACGGCGAAAGTGGCGTGGAAGAAGACTGCCTGTTGCTGCTGAGTAGGCGCGCGGCGAAAATTCAAGCCCATGCCACGGTCGAAACGGTGGCCGATCCAGAGGCCCAGCAGGGCACCGAAGATGTTGCCGAGCAGAAAACCGAAGAAGGCGCCAAGCACCTTACCCCAAATACGCATGGTTCAAGACCTCGTGAAATTAATGAGTGCGTCCTTGCAACTGATCGTCCAGCGCCTGCAGCCGCGCCACCGTGCCGATGTCGCGCCACTCGCCGGCCAACAGGCTGCCGCCCACCCGGCCTTGTGCCATCCAGTCGCGCAGCAGGGGCGCCAGCTTGCGCGCCCCCGGCGTGAGTCCGGCAAAGGCGGCAGGATCATAGAGCCCGACTCCGCTGAAGGTCAGCGCCGGGGTATCGACCACCCTGCCCGCCTGCAGCGCAAAGTCCCCTGCCGGATGCTGCGGCGGGTTGGGTACCAGCCAGAGGTGGGCCAGATCCGTGCCCAGTGGCTGGCTCACCAGGGTGCGATAGTCCAGATCGAGCCAGGTATCGCCGTTGATCACCAGAAACGGTTCAGCCCCCAGCAGTGGCAGCGCCTGAATGATGCCGCCGGCGGTTTCCAACGCGCTCTCCTCCGCCGACCAGTAAATCTGGACCCCGAACGCACTGCCGTCACCGAGCGCTTCCACCAGCTTGTGGCCGAGCCAGGCGTGGTTGATGACCAGGTCGGTCACACCGGCAGCCTTGAGCTTTTCGATATGGTGCACGATGAGCGGCTTGCCCCCCACCGCCAGCAGCGGCTTGGGCAGGCTGTCGGTGAGCGGGCGCATCCGCTCGCCGCGACCGGCGGCCAGGATCATCGCCTTCATGACGTTACTCCGCTGCGGGCCAGCCCGGGCAGCACCACCTGCGCCAGCCACTGGCCGAAGCGGGCCAGCACCGGGTAGCTCGCGCCATGGCTGTGGCAGACATCCACCACGTAGCCGAGGGTGCGGGGAATGTCCTTGAGGTAACCGGACTTGCCGTCGCGATGGTAGAGGCGGGTGAAGATGCCCGCCGCCTTGAGGTGACGCTGCATGCCGGTGAGATCAGCGGCGCGACGAAACGCGGCGTAATCGAGCTCGCCCAGCAGATTGGCCTGCTGCAGGGTCTCAAACCCGAGCCGCATGCCCTGCTCGATCACCGTGTCCGGCCAGCGCACGTAGCAGTCTTTCAGCAGCGAGACCAGGTCATAACTGAGCGGGCCTATGACCATGTCCTGGAAGTCGATGACCGCCAGCCGGCTGTCGGCCGGGGTCTCGCCACCGCACACCATCAGGTTGCGGCTGTGAAAATCCCGGTGCATCACCCCCTGTGGCTGGGCCAGGTTGTTTTCGGTGAGGCAAGAAAAGGTCTCGGCCAGCAACTGCTGCTCTTCATCGCTCAGGGTCAGTTGCAGATGGTGACCCAGCAGCCACTCGGGGAAAATGCTGTTCTCCCGCGCCATAAAGGCGGAATCAAAAGGCTCAAGGTCCAGTTCAACAGCGCCGAGACGGGGCAGCAGCGCGATGGCCTTGCCGTACCAGGTCAGCACGTTGTCTGCGTTCAGGCAGCCGATAAGCTGGGTGTCCCCCAGATCCGTCACCGCCAGCAGCCCCTGCTCATAGTCCACCGCCCGTACCTCGGGGGCCAGCAGACCACCGGCGTGCAGAGCCGAGGCATTACGGACAAACTCATGATTCTTTTCGGTTTTAGGATTGGCATCCACCCAGATCAGACCACCGCCACGGTGGTAGCGGCGAAAACTGGCGTCACCGGAAATGAGGGTCAACTGCAGGCTGGCATCACCGGAAATCCGGCGCGCCCAGTGCAACAAGAGGGAATCGCGATCGTGCATAAGTCGGGGACCAAATTGGAAAGCAGCACTTGGCTGTTAGCCCTGGCCGCAATAATGCTTTATCATTGCCGGCTAACATAAAGCAATGACATGCAATGTCAACTCGATGAATCCTGTCGTAAAATGCATGTCTTGAATCAGCCGTAGCTACCACGGATTGCGCGAGTCTTTCACATGACAAAACGGACACTGGGATACTCCTATCCCATCGCCCTGACCATCAGCCTTGTTCCAGCCCTGACCCCGGCCATCGTGCAGGCGGCGCCGCTGACGCCGCCGCCCGCCACCGGGATCCTGGACGGGCTCTGCTATGACTATGTCCCCAAGATTGAGAAGCTGGCGCCCGGCAAGGACGCCAACGCCCAACCCGTGGAAGTGGATGCCGATCGGCTCGAAGCCAAGCAGGGCGGCACCGCCGTCTACCAGGGCGACGTCAAGGTGCGCCAGGGCGTGCGCAAGTTCGATTCCGACTACGCCGAGCTCGATCAGAAGAGCCGGGACGTCATCGCCATCGGCAACATCTACTACAACGATGGCCAGATCACGGTCACCAGCGACAAGACCCTGAAATCCAACCTGGATACCAAGAACTCCGAGCTGGAAGAGGGCAAATATCAGGTGCATGGCTCGCCGGTGCGCGGCTCAGCCGACCGGGTCACCATGACCAACAACAACCAGAACATCACCCTGGAAGGAGCCCAGTACACCACCTGCCCACCGGGTCAGGAAGTGTGGACCCTGAAGGCGGGCAGCATCGACATCGATCAGACCGAGGTGTTCGGGGAGGCCTGGAACGCCAGTCTCTGGCTCTACGACTACCCGGTGTTCTACTTCCCGTACATCAACTTCCCCATCAAGGATGAACGCAAGACGGGCCTGCTCTACCCGGGTTATACCCAGAGCTCCAAGAACGGCATGGACATCACCCAGCCGTTCTACTGGAACATAGCCCCCAACTACGATGCCACCATCACCTCCCGCTTCATGGACAGACGGGGCCTGATGGAGCAGGTCGAGTTCCGCTACATGCCGGATCCGGCCCATGTCGGCAGCCTCTATTTCGAGAACCTGGCCAACGACAAGCAGTACGACGAGACGCCGAGTCTCAACGATTACCTCTCCGATGGTCATCGCTACCTGTTGAACGCCCGTCATACCTCCATGTTCATGGACAATGCGATGCGGGTCTCGGTGGACTACACCAAGGTGCGGGATCGGGATTACAACTACTTCAACGACTTCTCCCCCAAGGTGGGCACCCAGGTCGACAACCAGTTGCAGCAATCTCTGATGGCCGGTTACTTCCAGCCCAACTGGAACATCAACACCGAGGTGCGCACCTACCAGATCCTGCTGGCCAGCGCCCAGCAGCCCCACGAGCTGATGCCGCGCATCGACCACAACTATTACCAGCAAGGCAGCTGGTACGATCTCGCCTGGAACACCGAAATCACCAAGTTCGGTTACAACAATGCCCAGGCAATCGAGCAGAACAAGGGCGGCGCCTACACCGGCACCCGGGTCTACACGGCCCCGACCCTGACCATGCCGCTCATTGACGAGGCCGGTTACTACCTCGACAGCCAGTACAAGCTGATGTACACCCGTTACGATCAGGAAGTGCCGGACAACATGAGCCAAGCCTTCCGTGACAAATTTGATCCCAGCTCCAAAGGTGTTAACACAGGAACAGGCAAACAAGAAAACGTCACTCTGGACGAAGGGATCATCACCCGCACCCTACCCTCCTTCCGTCTCAAGGGCGGCATGACCTTCGAGCGCAACCAGAACTGGTTTGGCGGCGATGCCAACCAGACCCTGGAGCCGGAGTTCCAGTACCTCTATGTGCCCTACAAGGATCAGGACAACATAGGCGTCTATGACTCCACCAGCATGCGTCAGGATTACTACAGCCTGTTCAGCGACCGCCGCTACGCCGGTCTGGATCGCATCAGCGACTCCAACCGCCTGTCAGTCGGTGTCACCAGCCGGGTATATGATGACGCTGGTGATGAACGAATTCGGCTGGCCATTGCCCAAGCTTTCGATTTTGTTGCGCCCAGGGTCAAGCTCTACCCCAGCGATGCTCTGACCACCAACACTCGCTCCCCGCTCTCCTTCGAGGGGGATGCCAAGATCAACGAGCAGTGGTTTGCCCATGCCGGCGCGCAATATGATGTGGACCAGAGCCGCTTCAGCTCTGCCAACAGCGCCGTCGAGTATCGCCGCGAGAAGCTGATCAGCCAACTGAATCATCGTTTCGTGCGCGATGCCAACCTTGTGCCGAACACCAATAACGAGGTCACCGATCTCAACCAGATCGGCCTGCTGTTGACCACCCCGCTCAACGATCAGTGGCACCTGTACGGGGGTTACTATCAGGAGCTGAATCAGAGCGTGAAGTCTGATCGCAAGGTAGGCCTGAAGTACGACTCCTGCTGTTGGAGCATCAACTTCAACCTGGAGTGGGTCAATACGCCCAACAACGTGAACAATACATCCACAGCCGAGCGCAGTTTCGGTATTCAGTTTGAAATGAAAGGATTGGGTAGCGTGGGTACCGGCTCCAAGGGCACCTCCCTGGACACCGAAGCACTGCCTTACATTCGTCCGTTTAACCTGCGAGACCAATAAGCGGTCTGGCAAACGCCTTGAGAGATGGATATGAAGAAGACGTTGATTTCCCTGCTGACTGCAGGCCTGTTCGGAGCCATGAGCCAGGGTGCCTTCGCCGCCCCCGAACTGATGGACAAGGTGCTTGCCGTGGTCAACAAGGACGTGGTGCTGGCCAGCCAGCAGGAAGCCCTGGTGCAGAAGGTGAAAGCCTCTGCCCAGGAGAGCGGCCAGTCCCTGCCCGATGACGCCACCCTGCGCAAACAGGCGCTGGATCGGCTGATCCAGGAGAGCCTGCAGCTGCAACTGGCGGATCGTCAGGGCCTCAAGATCAGCGATACCCAGCTGGAGCAGGCTATCCAGAGCATCGCCGCCGACAACAAGATGACCCTGGATCAGCTGCGGGCCCAGCTGGCCCGTGAAGGGTTGACCTATGCCCAGTATCGGGAAGAGGTGCGCCGCGAGATCCTGATGAACGAGGTGCGCCGCAATCAGGTGCGCCGCCGCATCAACATCTCCGAGCAGGAGGTGAAGCAGGTGGTCGACATCCTCGCCAAGCAGGGTCAGCAACAGCAGCAATACCATGTCGGTCACATCCAGGTTGCCCTGCCGGACAACCCGAGTGCCGAGCAGCTTAACGCCGCCAAGAGCAAGATTGAACGCATCCTGACAGCCCTCAAGCAGGGCGCCGACTTCCGCAAGATGGCCATTGCCGAGAGCAGCGGACCCAAGGCGCTGGAAGGGGGTGACTGGGGCTGGATGAGCCCGCAGGAGATGCCGACCCTGATGGCCGAGGCGGTGCAAGGCACCAAGAAGGGCGACATCATCGGACCGCTGCGTTCTGGTGCCGGCCTGCACATCATCAAGGTGTTCGACACCAAGGGCCAGCAGCAGGTCGTGCAGACCGAAGTGCGCGCCCGCCACATCCTGATCAAGCCCTCCATCATCCTGAGCGAAGAAAAAGCCAAGGGCATGCTGGACGGCATCCTGCACAACATTAAGAGCGGCAAGGCCAGCTTTGCCAGCCTGGCGGAGAAGTACTCCGAAGATCCGGGTTCTGCGGTGCAGGGTGGCGAGCTGGGCTGGTCCGATCCCAACGTCTATGTGCCGGAGTTCCGCGACATGGTCAACCGCCTGCAACCGGGCCAGATCAGCGAACCCTTCCGCACCACACACGGCTGGCACATCGTCCAGCTGGAAGAGCGCCGCAGCCAGGATGCCACCAACAAGGCCCAGGAGCAGCGCGCCTATCAGCTGATCTACAACCGTCGCTTCACCGAAGAGTCCCAGGCCTGGCTGGACGAGCTGCGTGACGAGGCCTACATCCAGATCGAAGGCGCCGGCAGCTGATGAGTTGTCGTCGTCTCGCCATCACCCCGGGTGAACCGGCCGGGATCGGTCCGGATCTGGTGCTGCAGATTGCCCAGCAGGATTGGCCGCACCAGCTGGTGGTGATCGCCGATCCGGCGCTGCTGCGCGAGCGGGCCGCCCTGCTGGGGCTGCCCGTCGAGCTGCAGCCCTATGATGCCGACCAGCCAGCCCGCCCGCAGCGGGCGGGCACCCTCACCGTCTGTCCGGTTCCCCTCGGCGCCGCCGTGGTGCCGGGCATGCTCGACGAGGGCAACGGCGCCTACGTGCTGGCCACCCTGCAGCGCGCCTGCGACGGCAACATGAGCGGCGAATTTGCCGCCGTGGTGACCGGGCCGGTGCACAAGGGGATCATCAACCAGGCTGGCGTCTCGTTCAGCGGTCACACCGAGTTCTTCGCCCAGCAGTCGGGCACCGCCGACGTGGTGATGCTGCTGGCGACCGAGGGACTACGGGTCGCGCTGGCGACCACCCACATTCCGCTGGCCTATGTGGCGATGGCCATCACCGAGGATCGGCTCGGCAAGGTGATCCGCATCCTGGATGCGGATCTCAAGAGCAAATTCGGCATCGCCACCCCCCGCATTTACGTCTGCGGCCTCAATCCCCACGCCGGGGAAGGCGGCCATCTCGGCCGTGAAGAGATTGACGTGATCGAACCCGCCCTGGCAGGCCTTCGCCAGGAGGGAATTGATCTGGTCGGCCCGTTGCCGGCCGATACCCTGTTCCAGGACAAATACCTCAAGGATGCGGATGCGGTACTCGCCATGTACCACGACCAGGGGCTGCCCGTGCTCAAATACAAGGGCTTCGGCAGTTCGGTCAATATCACCCTTGGACTTCCTTTCATCCGCACTTCGGTGGATCACGGCACCGCACTGGATCTGGCAGGCAAGGGCCTCGCCGACTCGGGCAGCCTGATCACCGCGATCAACCACGCCATCAAGATGGTAGAGAAAAAAGATATGAGCAGTAAGGTGCAGAGCAACAAGGTGCACATGGGCCACACCGCCCGTAAGCGTTTCGGTCAGAACTTCTTGCACGATCGCTACGTGATCGATCAGATCGTCGCCGCCATCAATCCGCAGCCGGGTCAGAACCTGGTGGAGATCGGCCCGGGTCTGGCCGCGCTGACCGAGCCGGTCGCCTCCCAGATGGACAAGATGACCGTGGTCGAGCTGGACCGGGATCTGGCGGCGCGTCTGCGCGAGCACCCGACCCTAAAGGACAAGCTGACCGTCATCGAGGCAGATGCCATGCGCTTCGACTTCGGTACCCTGATGGGGGAAGGCAAGGGACCGCTGCGCATCTTCGGCAACCTGCCCTACAACATCTCCACCCCGCTCATCTTCCACCTGTGCGAGTTCGCCGACCGGGTAGAGGACATGCACTTCATGCTGCAAAAGGAAGTGGTCCTGCGTCTGGCCGCCGGCCCCGGCAGCAAGGCTTACGGCCGGCTGAGCGTGATGACCCAGTACTACTGTCAGGTAGTGCCTGTGCTGGAAGTGGGCCCGGGCGCCTTCAAGCCAGCACCGAAGGTGGATTCCGCCGTGGTGCGTCTGATCCCGCACAAGAACCCGACCATCGTCGCGAAAGACATTCGTTGCCTGAACCGGGTCTGCACCGAGGGCTTCGGCCAGCGTCGCAAGACCATTCGCAACAGCTTCTCCAACTTCATCACGGACGCCCAGCTGACCGAGCTTGGTATCGATGGCAACCTGCGCCCGGAGAATCTCTCCCTCGAGCAGTTCGTCATGATCGCCAACTGGCTGGCAGATCAGCAACAGGCCTGATCCCGTGGCCACTCCGCACATCGTGATCCGCCCATACCCCCGTTATGTGGCGAATTCCAAAGACCCTTACCAGTTCCACTATCTCATCGAGATCGAGAACCTGGGGCCGGGCCCGGCGCAGCTGCTGCACCGGCGCTGGCTCATCACCGATGCCAATGGCAAGATGCTGGAAGTCGAAGGCCCCGGCGTGGTCGGCGAGCAGCCGGTGATCGCAGAGGGAGAGACCTTCAGCTATCAAAGCGGCGTGCCGCTGGCCACCCCGCTTGGGGTGATGGAAGGGAGTTATACCCTGCAAGACGAGTCGGGGCAGCAATTCGAGGCGCCCATCGCGCCCTTTACGCTGGCCGTCCCCCACATTATCAACTGAGGTTTCATGGCGAACTGTTTTGTTGGCGATATCCAGGGCTGTTACGACGACTTGCGCCGTCTGCTGGATCTGGCCGAGTTCGATCCCGCTAACGACGTACTCTGGCTGTGCGGCGATCTGGTCGCCCGCGGCCCGGACTCTCTCAATACCCTGCGCTTCGTCAAGGGGCTGGGCAACCGGGCTGTCACCGTGCTCGGCAACCACGATCTGCACCTGCTGGCGGTCGCCGATGGCGTCGCCCCGCTCAAGAAGAAGGACAAGCTGCAGGAGCTGATGGAAGCACCGGACCGGGACGAGCTGCTGGAGTGGCTGCGCCACCGTCCACTGCTGGCGGAGCACCCGGACCTGCCCATCATGATGGTGCATGCCGGCATCTCCCCGGCGTGGGACGCCCGCACCGCCCGCAACTGCGCCCGCGAGGTGGAGAGCCTGCTGCGCGGCGATCAGTACCAGTGGCTGCTGCACAACATGTATGGCGATCAGCCGGATGGCTGGCAGGACGATCTGGTCGGGATCGAGCGCTACCGCTACATCATCAACACCTTCACCCGGATGCGCTTCTGCTATTTCGACGGCCGGCTCGACTTCAAATGCAAGAAGGGCCCCAAAGAGTCGACCCCGGGCCTGCGCCCCTGGTTCGAGCAGCGCGAGCACCATGTGGATGACCCCATCCTGGTGTTCGGCCACTGGGCAGCCCTGATGGGCAACACCGGCAAGCAGGATATCAAGGCGCTCGACACCGGCTGTGTCTGGGGCAACAGCCTCACCCTGTGGCGCTATGAAGATGATGCCCTGATCGCCACCCCCTGTCCCACTTACGCAAAGTGACGATAAGAGGACTGCATCTGAGCAATCAGGGCCTCACCCGGTGGCACTATGAAGATGACGCGCGGCTCGTCACTCACAGTCCTGCCAACGCCAGGTAGACTGCAAAACAAAACGGGCCCGGCATTGCCGGGCCCGTTTTATTATGGTGCATCACTCACCCTAGAGCTTGCGCCCCAACCGCTTCTCGATCTGCTGCCGCTCCCACTCGGGGCCGAACAGCTTGAACGGCTGGAACAGATTGATGGCATGGGAGATCAGTCCGAGCCCCCAACCGAGCGCCGGCCACCAAGCCCAGATATAGCCCGGGTTGCTCAGGTAGTTGATGACAAACAGCCCGCAAATCACCAGCAGGTAGCTGGCGATGTGGTAATAGAAGCCCTTGAGCCCCTCCACATAACGCATGGCGGCCCGCTCCTCTACCGATACTCGTATCTCATCCCGTTCCATCGTGTCACTCCCTCTCATCTCGTGCTCCTGTTGGCTTGTACCGTCAAGTTGCGCCACTTCAAGCTCAAAGACGGCAGCCAGGGCCTTGAGGGATTCCAGTCCGGGCTGCTGACCCTGCTCGATCCGCTGAATGGTGCGAACGCTCAGGCCGGTAAAGGCGGCCAACTGCTCCTGTGACCAGCCCCGCTGCAATCTCAACTTCCTGACGATCATCTCGAACTCCTTGTGGTTGATTGACGGGGCCAGCATAGGGGCCGGCGGGTGCCATGCACCACGACAGTGCCCTGACACCAACCTGACTTTCCTTTGGATTCAGTGCATTAGATAAAAGAGAGTGCTCAAAAAACCAGCCTTCCCTCCCCACGACGCCCCACCTGACAGCAGGACGACAGAGGTGCTTTGTGCAAGATAGCGCCTTGGTATCGAGCAGGCGAGCTTATAACTCCTGCATCAACTCGGCGGCAATCTCGAAAGAGCGCAGACGAGCCTGATGATCGACGATGGGACCGTTGAACATCAGCTCGTCGGCCCGGGTTTCCGCCAGCAGCGCCTTGAGGCCGTGACGCACCTGGTCCGGGTTGCCCACCAGCGAACGGGCCAGGGTCTGCTCCATGGCCAGCAGCTCGCGCTCCGACCACTCCTCTCCCAGCTCGATGACGGGGGCCGGCAACTTGCCTGCGTTACCCCGATGCAGGCGCAGGAACTGCTGCTGCAGGGTGGTGAACTGGAAGCGCGCCTCCCGTTCGCTGTCGGCGGCGATCATGTTGATGCAGACCACCGCATGGGGCTTGGGCCAGCGGGCGGAAGGGCGATACTGGGCGCGGTAGATCTCCAGAGCCTGCAACAGCATGGCGGGGGCGAAGTGGGAGGCAAAGCCGAACGGCAGCCCCATGGCCGCCGCCAGCTGGGCGCTGTAGAGGCTGGAACCCAGTAGCCAGATGGGCAGATGCAGCCCCTGCCCCGGTACCGCCTGCACCGCCCCCACCTCGTCGCCAAAGTAATCCATCAGCTCGCGCACATCGGCAGGGAAGTCATCCACCTCACCGCTGCGCTGGCGTCTGAGCGCCCGCATGGTGCGCTGATCGGTACCCGGTGCACGGCCAAGCCCGAGATCGATGCGGTCCGGATAGAGCGAAGCCAAAGTGCCGAACTGCTCGGCGATGACCAACGGCGAGTGGTTCGGCAGCATGATGCCGCCCGCCCCGATGCGCAGGGTATTGGTGCCGCCGGCCAGATGACCGATCAGCACCGAGGTGGCGGCGCTGGCGATGCCCGGCATGTTGTGGTGCTCGGCCAGCCAGTAGCGGCAATAGCCCAGGCGTTCGGCATGACGAGCCAGTTCCAGCGAGCGGCGAAACGACTCGGCCGGCTGGGAGCCTTCGGCCACGGGCACCAGATCGAGTACGGAATAGGGGATGGCAGACATGGGTCACTCCATTGATTCACAGACCAGTAACAAGTGGGGCAATGTAGCACGGGATACCTGAATGAATCACGTGATCAGCCGGCAAAATTGGCCAGAGCGAGCGCCGATAGCCCCGGCAGGCACCGTTTCCGTCAGCCACATCCCGATATCCATGAATGGGTTATTGTGTTTTCTGTCATCCTGTTGGCACACTGCAAGCTGATCGTCTCTGCAACCGCCCGTGTGACAAGGATGTGTCCATGACAACTGCCAGGCCAGGTCGTAAACCCTTCTACGTGCATATCGCCACCCTCTTCATCCTGCTATTTACTCTGCTCGGCAGCGCTCTCATCGCCTTGCAGTTCCAGCAAGGGGCGCGCCAGGGTTTGGAACATGAGCGACAGAACTTCCTACAGTATCGCCAGCAGCTGGCCCTCGCCCTGCAACTGAACGAGCGGCCGGCCCGCATGTCGCTCAGCCTGTTGCGCAGCGGCCAGCTGGCCGCCATGACCACGCTGACCGAACGCCTGGCCTATCTGCCGCAACTGGCCGAGGTGCTGGCCAACAGCCCCAGCTATGGGGCCGTCTACGCCGGCTACGAGGATAGCGACTTCTTTCTGGTGCGCAAGCTGACCGAGCGGGCCAGAGCCCAGCTGGGCGGCGTACCGGCCGCCAGTACCCTGCTGGTGCAGAGCCTCAGCCAGGGCAAGGGGGAATTTCTCTATTTCGATCAACGGCTGACCCTGCTCGAGCGCCGCCCCATGCCGAACTACCGCTACGATCCCCGCAGCCGCGACTGGTACAAGCAGGCCCGCTGGCGCGCGGGGATCGCTACCACCAGTCCCTATCTCTTCTTCACCACCAAGGAGCCGGGCATGACGCTGGCGGTGGAGAGCGACGACCGGCGCGCCGTGATCGGGCTCGACACCAGCGTCGAGGGGTTGTCGGCCCTGATCGGCAAGCTGCAGCTGCCCGCCCAGAGCCAGGTGATCCTGTTCGATGAGTACGCCACCCTGCTCGCCGCCGATCCCAGACACCTGCCCAGCTTCGAGCAGCTGAGCCAGCTGCCCATGCTGGCGACTTTGCCCCATCCGGCCCTGCCGGATCTGCAGCAGCGGATCATCAGCCAGCCCACCCTGCTGAGCGAGCCGGCGGAGCTCAACCTGACCGCCGCCGATGGCAGCTCCTGGCTGGTCAACCTCTCCCCCCTCGGGACCGACTCCCCCTTCCATATCGCCCTGCTGGTCTCGGCCGACCTGCTCTATCAACAGGTCCGGGACGAGGCCCTGGTCAACCTGGGCTGGGCACTGGCGGGCCTGCTGTTGCTGCTGCCGGTGATCTGGCTGGTTTCGCGACGCACCGCCACCCCGCTGCTGGCGCTCACCCAGGAGGCTGAGCGGATCCAGCACTTCGATTTCGGCGAGAGCCGGGTCCCCGAGTCGGCCATCCGCGAGATCGACGATCTGGCCCGCACCATGTCCGGCATGCGGCTGACCCTCGGCAACTTCATGAACATGGGGCGGGCGCTGGCGGCCGAACACCGCTTCGACTCCCTGCTCAGCCGCATCCTGCACGAGACCATCGCCGCGGTGCAGGCCGAAGGGGGTGCCTCTACCTGGCCCAGGAGCGGGGCATGGTGGCGGTACAGGCGCTGTGGCGCAAGGCGCCGCTGCCGGCCGGACAGATCCGCTGGCAGCAGACCCTGTTTGGCGAGCTGGCCCGGGACGAGCGGCTCAGCCTCGCCATCGACCAGAGTGGCTGGCAGCAGTATCTGGCCGACTGGGGCCCCTTCCCCGGCCCCTGCCAGCTGGTGGCCGAGCCACTGCGCAACCATCGCCAGGAGCTGAGCGGCTGCCTGCTGCTGATCCTGCCTGACTGCCCGGCCCGCGAGTTGGCCTCGCGCATCAGCCTGATCGAGGCGCTGGCGGGCACCTCGGCCTCCGCCATCGAGAACCAGCGCCTGCTGGAGGAGCAGAAACAGCTGCTGGAATCCTTCATAGAGCTGATGGCCGGTGCCATCGACGCCAAGAGCCCCTACACCGGTGGCCACTGCCAGCGGGTGCCGGAGCTGACCCGGATGCTGACCGAAGCCGCCTGCGCCCAGCAGCAGGGGCCGTTCGCCGAGTTTCGGCTCAACGAGGAGGAGTGGGAGGCCATCCATATCGCCAGCTGGCTGCACGACTGTGGCAAGGTGACTACCCCCGAATTCGTGGTGGACAAGGCCACCAAGCTGGAGACCCTCTACGACCGGATCCACGAGATCCGCACCCGCTTCGAGGTGCTCAAACGCGACGGCTACATAGAGGCGCTGGCGGCCCGCCTGCCGGCATCGGAGCGGGAAGCGGCCAGGAGCGAGGTGGCTCCGCTCTGGAGCACCCTGGATCAGGAGTTCGCCTTCGTCGCCGAGTGCAACCTGGGTGGTGAGTGGATGGCGCCGGAGAAGCTGGCCAGGCTGGATGCCATCGCCAGCCGTACCTGGCTGCGCACCCTGGACGATCGGCTGGGCATCAGCCGGGAGGAGCTCAAGCTGCGCCAGGGCGAGCCGGCCGCGCCGCTGCCCTGCGTCGAACCCCTGCTGGCGGACAAGGCAGCCCACCTCATCCCCCGCCCCGCTCACGATCAGCTGGACGAGCGCAACCCATGGGGCTTCAAGGTGCGAGTGCCCACTCACCTCTACAACCGTGGCGAGCGCTACAACCTCGCCATCAGTCGCGGCACCCTCACCGAGGAGGAGCGCTACAAGATCAACGAGCACATCATCCAGACCATCCGCATGCTCGAGCGTCTCCCCTTCCCCCGCCATCTGCGCAGCGTGCCCGAGATTGCCGGCGGCCACCACGAACGAATGGACGGCAAGGGCTATCCGCGCCAGCTGCTGGGCAGCCAGATGAGCATCCCCGCCCGCATCATGGCCATCGCCGACATCTTCGAGGCGCTGACCGCCAGCGATCGCCCCTACAAATCGGGCAAGACGGTCTCCCAGTCGCTGGCCATCATGCAGAGCATGGTGCGCGAGCAGCACATCGATCCCGCCCTGTTCGCCCTGTTTGTCAGCAGCGGCATCTGGCGCGACTATGCCGTGCGCTTCCTCGCCCCCGAACAGCTGGATCCCGTGGATGAAACCGCCCTGCTGGCCGCACTGGCCTAGGCCGGGTCATATTTTCTTACATTTGCGGGCTGGCCTGAACGCCCCCGGCTGGTTATAACGGTGCCCCTATAGCGAAGGGGGAGCAATAGACTCCCCCCTCACTCTTTGTCACACCACACTGTTCAGGTTATCTATGTCAAAACATCTCGTTCTGTTCGGCGCGCTGACGCTGTCCGGCTGCTCCTTGCTGTCTCCCCCCGCTCCCACCGTCACCCCGGTGCACCTGGCCGATGCCAGCCAGCGCGGCTTCTACATCGAATGCAGCAGCATGACGGCCTGCTTCAAGCAAGCCAACCAGACCTGCCCGCAGGGCTACAAGGAGACCGACCGCCGTCAGCAGACCCTCTACAGCACCCAATACACGGCGGGCAGTTATGACGATGAGAAGAAGGTCTACAAGGCTGGCAAACCCTATCGCATGGCCAACACGGTTCACTCTCTGACCATCCAGTGTCCGGTCGATATGGGCATCACGCCGCGCTGATCTGCGCTTTGCGGCCGGCACGGGAAACCCAAATCCTGGCCGGCCCTTCTCTTGCCTCACCGAGAACGAGCCTCTTATGTCACCCAGAATATGCCTGCTGGGCAGCATCTTGCTGTCCGGCTGCGCCCTGCTGCCGGCACCCACCACCGTCACCGAACTCCCCGCCGTCAATCCCGCCCAGCAACGCTTCCAGATCGAGTGCGCTGGACTGGAAGAGTGCCAGCAGCAGGCGACACTGAGCTGCCCCCACGGCTATCAGCAAGTCGACCGAAGCAAGCGCACAGTTACCACTCACCAGATGAGCATGGGAGCCGCCGATCCGGTGACGGGATTTCGCCCTAGCTTCCCCCAGTCCAGCACCTTCACTACCCACATTCTGCTGGTGCAGTGCCCCCGCACACCGGCACAACCCCACCCGCTGGGTCGCTGACGACAAAGGGCCTGCAGGCCCTTTTTCCGGTATATCCATCACTCAGCCCGTCGCCTCGGCGTGCTGGCGGGCCAACTCGTCGCTCATCAGCTCCCGCATCCTGAATTTTTGCAGCTTGCCGGTCACCGTCATGGGGTACTCCTCCACGAATCGGATGTATCTGGGCACCTTGAAATAGGCGATGCGGGCCGCCAGGAACTGTTTCAGCTCCTCCTCGCTGGCCTCCTGGCGGGGTCTGAGCTTGACCCAGGCGCACACCTCTTCGCCATAGCGCTCGCTGTCGACCCCGAACACCGCCGCATCCTGCACCGCCGGATGATCGTAAAGACGCTCTTCGATCTCGCGCGGATAGATGTTCTCGCCGCCACGGATGATCAGCTCCTTGCTGCGCCCGACGATCCGCACATAGCCCTCTTCATCCATGATGCCGATGTCCCCCGAGTGCAGCCACCCTTCCTGGTCAATGGTTTCCGCCGTCTTGACCGAGTCTTGCCAGTAACCCTGCATCACCCCGTTGCTGCGACAGCAGATCTCGCCCCGCTCGCCGATGGTGACTATCTCTCCACTCGGGTCGACCAGCTTGATCTCAGTGTGGCCGATGGCGCGGCCGACCGTGGTGACCCGCTTGTCCAGCGGCGCATCGATGGCGGTCATGTGATTGATGGGGCTGCACTCGGTCTGACCGTAGGCGATGGTCACCTCGGTCATGTGCATCAGGGTCTGTACCTTGCGCATCAAGGGCTCGGGGCAGATGGCACCGGCCATGATGCCGGTGCGCAGGGAGGAGAGATCGAACTGGTCAAACTCCGCCAGCTCCAGCTCGGCGATGAACATGGTCGGCACGCCGTGCAGGGCGGTGCAGCGCTCCTCGCTCACCATCCGCAAGGTGGCCGCCGGATCGAAGGCTTCGGCCGGAAACAGGGCGCAGGCCCCCACGCTGATGCAGACCAGGTTGCCGAGCACCATGCCAAAACAGTGGTAGAGCGGCACCGGGATGCAGAGCCTGTCCTGCTCGCTGAACGCCATGCCTTGCGCCACCTGGCGGCCGTTGTTGAGGATGTTGCTGTGGCTGAGGGTGGCCCCCTTGGGGTTTCCCGTGGTGCCCGAGGTGAACTGGATGTTGATGGCGTCATCGGGGTTGAGGATGGCCGCTACCCGTACCAGCCAGGCTGGGTCCTGCTGATCGCCCAACGAGAGCACATCGGGGAAGTTGAGCATGCCGGCGCTTGGTTCCCCCCGAGCCGGATCACCATCTCCAGGCTCGGCAGCCGGGATGATGCGAGACGGCCGGGTGGGCAGTGCGCCAGCTCGGGGGCCAGCTCCCCCAGCATGGCGAGATAGTCGCAGCCCTTGAACGCACTGGCACAGATGAGGGCACGACAGCCCACGTTGTTGATGGCAAAGGCCAGTTCGTAGCTGCGGTAGGCGGGATTGATGCAGACCATGATGGCCCCGATGCGGGCCGTGGCGAATTGCACCAGGCACCACTCGATGTTGTTTGGCGACCAGATGCCGACCCGATCCCCCGGCCGGATCCCGAGCGCCAGCAGGCCCAGCGCCAATCTGTCTATCTGGGTCAGGTATTCACGGTAGTTCCAGCGGATCTGCTGGTGGCGCACCACCACTGCGGGCCGGTCGGGGAAACGTTCCGCCACCTGTTGCAGGTAGGCGCCTATGGTCTGGTGAAGCAGCGGCTGATCGCAGGGACCGGCCCGGTAGCTGAGCAGTGAGGTCATGGGGTGACTCCTGGCCACATAGGTTGGACGTGCCTACTGCTCGGCTGGCGTGTTTTTGCAGCCTGTTACATTAATGTAAAAACAAGACCTATAAAAGACTCACTTTGGTCTAATGCCGGCCATAAAAAAACGGCCAACCGAGGTTGACCGTGTGACAAGGGGCGAGCCGGATCAGAACAGCAGGTGCGCCACCCCGGCGATGACCGGCAGGGTGATCAGGGTACGCAGCAGGAAGATCACGAACAGCTCCCACAACTTGACCGGGATCTTGCTGCCCAGCAGCAGGGCGCCCACTTCCGACATGTAGATGAGCTGGGTGACCGACATGGCGGCGATCACGAAGCGGGTGATGTCGCTCTCGATGGTGGAAGCCAGCACCGCCGGGATGAACATGTCGGCAAAGCCCACCATGATGGTCTTGGAGGCCGCTTCTGCCTCCGGCAGTTGCAGCAGCTCCAGCAAGGGTACGAAGGGGGCCCCCAGCCAATTGAAGATGGAGGTGTGCTCGGCCAGCATCAGGGCGCAGGTGCCGATGGCCATCACCACCGGCAGCACGCCGAAGATCATGTCCAGCGCATTCTTCACACCTTCCCGTGCCACTGCCCCCATGTCGGTCATGCCCTCGGCCTTGGTCAGGGCCCGCTCATAGCCGTAGCTCAGCACGCTGTGCTGATGCGGCACCGACTCCTGCTTGCGACACAGGGGAGTACCGTCGCTGTAGACATCCTTCTTCCAGCAGAGCGGCGGCAAACGCGGCACCACGATGGCGGCTACCACCCCGGCCAGACAGACGGTCAGGTAGAAGGGCACGAACATGTGCTCCAGCCGAACCTGAGAGATCACCACCAGGCAGAAGGTGATGGAGACGGCGGAGAAGGTGGTGCCGATGACGGCCGCTTCCCGCTGGGTGTAGAACTTGCCTTCGTACTGTTTGCTGGTCAGCAGGATGCCGACGCTGCCATCCCCCAGCCAGGAGGCGAAACAGTCCACCGCAGAGCGACCGGGCAGACGGAACACCGGGCGCATGATGCGAGTCATCATGGTGCCGACAAACTCCAGCAGACCGAAATCGAGCAGCAAGGGCAGCAGCAGGCCGGCGAAGATGAAGACGGAGAACAGCACCGGCAGCAGATCGTGCAGCACCAGGCCACCGGTCGCATCGGAGCGCAGCACCTCAGGACCGGCTTCAAAGAAGGTCAACAGCACGAAGATCCCGCCCAGCACCCGCACGCAGGCCCAGAAGGGAGAAACGTTGAAAAGGCTGTTGAGGAAGGGGCGTCTGACCAGGATCGCCGGCTTGAACAGCCAGGCTACCAGCGTCATCAGCATGGTGGTGGTGATGATGGCGCTGACCATGGCCACCAGATAATCGGCAAACACCGTCTGTACCAGCTTCGCCAGCACGGCCACGGGGATGGTGACGTTTCCGTCATAGATGACGGGGGTCATGAACAGCAGGATCCCGATAAGTGACGGGACCAGGAACATCAGCACGTTGCGGCGGGTATTGAGCGCAGGTGCTTGCAGAGTCTTTTCCAGCATGGTCTACAGCCTTAATGTTACTTTTCCTTAGCCAGGCAAACCTGCATATCCATGCTTTCACCCGGCAAAACGGGCGAAAGAATACCCCAATAAAATGCACAAACAAGCTTTTAATGGATCATTTCAAGCATAAATATTTATACAGGCAAACCTTCCATAAGAATGCACGCAAGCAGATACGCATATCAATTCATTACGATTGGTTAGCACATTGTTTCAGCAAGGTTACATTCAGGTGCGCAGTATAATCAGTTGCGGTTGGCAGGCAATAAGTGACATAAGAAATATATCTATATGGTGATCCGGTCGATCCCCATAAAAAAACCGGAGCCTGGGAAGGCTCCGGTTTCTCAGCACCGGGTGGCGGTATCACGACCGCGCACGGGATGTGGGTCAGTCACGCACGTAGATGACTTCTACGCCATCATCGTCTTCGTCGTCCCACTCGTCGTCGTCCAGCGACTCATCAAACGCCTTGGAGGCAGCCAGCGCATCGGCTTCAGCCTTGGCCAGCTGGTTCTTGTGGTAGTCGTCCCACTTGAACTCCACCTTCTCGATGGCGTCTTTGGCATCTTCCGCCAGCTGACGGGGCATGGTATCCAGCAGGTCCAGGATGTCGTAGCAGACCTTCTTGGTCCCTTCCTTGCTGATGGCAGTGATGGCGTAGACAGGGCCTTCATGATTGAGGGCAGTCTTGACGCGATCCATCACTTCCTGCGCCTCTTCTTCCAGGATCAGGTCCATCTTGTTGAACACCAGCCAGCGCGGCTTGCTCGCCAGTTCCGGGCTGTACTTTTCCAGCTCCCGGACAATGGTCACCGCATTTTCGGCCGGATCAGAACCATCGACCGGGCAGATGTCCACCAGATGGATCAGCACGCGGCAGCGCTCGAGGTGCTTGAGGAAGCGGATACCGAGGCCAGCGCCTTCGGCGGCACCTTCGATCAGACCGGGAATGTCGGCGATGACGAAGGAGCGGGAGTTCTCACCACGCACCACGCCCAGGTTCGGTACCAGGGTGGTAAAGGGGTAGTCGGCCACTTTCGGACGGGCCGCGGAGACGGCACGGATGAAGGTGGACTTGCCGGCGTTGGGCAGACCCAGCATGCCGACGTCGGCCAGCAGCAACAGTTCCAGCTTCAGGGTACGCACTTCACCCGGGGTACCGTTGCTCTTCTGGCGCGGTGCCCGGTTGACGGAGCTCTTGAAACGGGTGTTGCCAAGACCGTGGAAGCCGCCCTTGGCGACCAGCAGCTTCTGCTCGTGGTGAGTCAGGTCACCCAGCAGTTCGCCGGTGTCTTCATCGCTGGCGCGGGTGCCGACCGGTACGCGCAGGATCCTGTCCTTGCCACGACGGCCGGTACAGTTGGCGCTCTGGCCATTCTCGCCACGTTCGGCGGCGTGAAAACGCTCGAAACGGTAGTCGATCAGGGTGTTCAGGTTTTCATCGGCAACCAGATATACGTCGCCACCGTCACCGCCGTCACCGCCGTCCGGGCCGCCGTTCGGAATGTACTTCTCACGGCGAAAGCTCACACAACCGTTACCACCGTCACCGGCATCGACTCGAATCTGGACTTCATCAACAAACTTCATAGGTAACCGTCACCTTAATTCGAAAAACCGATACGCAATTATAGTGGTACAGACCCCTGCGGGCGATACGCATCTTGCCAAGCATGCCCTTTCAGAGCCAGGGTCAGCTGCGTGCCGTTTTTTCGTAAACTGCTGCAGAAAAACAAAAGCCCCGCCTGTTGGCGGGGCTTCGGATCCTTGCGGTCCGTAATTACTCAGCAACGATGCTAACGTACTTACGGTTCAGCGGACCTTTAACTTCGAACAGGATTTTACCAGTCGCAGTAGCGAACAGGGTGTGATCCTTGCCCAGACCAACGTTGGTACCGGCGTGGAACTTGGTGCCACGCTGACGAACGATGATGCTGCCAGCCAGAACTGTTTCGCCGCCGAAACGCTTCACGCCCAGGCGTTTAGCTTCTGAATCGCGGCCGTTGCGGGATGAACCGCCAGCTTTTTTGTGTGCCATCTATCGTACTCCTCTAATTAAGCGCTGATGCCAGTGATTTTGACTTCAGTGAACCACTGACGGTGGCCCGCTTGCTTACGGTGGTGCTTACGACGACGGAACTTGACGATAGTCACTTTCTCGCCACGGCCGTGAGCCACAACTTCAGCTACAACCTTGCCACCTTCAACGAAAGGAGCACCTACTTTAAAAGTGTCGCCTGCAGCAACCATCAGCACTTCGTTGAAGTCGATGGTAGCGCCAGTCTCAACGTTCAGCTTTTCCAGACGAACGATTTGACCTTCGGCCACACGGTGTTGTTTTCCGCCGCTTTGGAATACCGCGTACATTTGATTAACTCCGTAAAGGCGTGTCTTTTGCTCAAGGCCAGACACGCGCAAAAACCTATAACAATGGGCCGGCATTCTACGCAAATCGATTTGCTCAGGCAAGGCCAATTTAGCAAAAAGTTTATTTTGTGCGCATATCTGCCGCCGTGAACAAACGCTTAACTGTAACCCATTGTGAAATCGTGTAGAATCCCCGCCATTGCTAAAATCGCAGTCATCACTGCCGTCACGTTACGAGACTTATGGACCAACAGACTATCCGTGCGCTCTGTGCCGCCGACATGACGGCGGTCAATGAACTGATCCTGGCAAGACTCCAGTCCGATGTCAGCCTGATCAACCAGCTGGGTTTCTATATTGTCAGTGCAGGCGGGAAACGGATGCGCCCCATGCTGACCGTCATGGCCGCCCGCGCACTGGGATACGAAGGTGAAGATCACCTGAAACTGGCAGCCATCATCGAATTCATTCATACCTCCACCCTGCTGCACGACGACGTGGTCGACGAATCCGACCTGCGCCGCGCCGCGAAACCGCCAATGCCCTGTTCGGCAATGCCGCCAGCGTGCTGGTGGGTGACTATCTCTACAGCCGCTCCTTCCAGATGATGAGCGAGCTCTCCAACCTGCGGGTGATGGAGATCCTCTCCGATGCCACCAACACCATCGCCGAAGGGGAAGTGTTGCAGCTGATGAACTGCAACGATCCGGATACCACCGAAGAGAGCTACATGACGGTCATCTACTGCAAGACCGCCAAGCTGTTCGAAGCCGCCACCCGCCTCGCCGCCGTACTGACTCATCAGCCAGATCCCGTCGAGCAGGCGATGACCGACTATGGCAAGTATCTGGGCACTGCCTTCCAGATCATCGACGACGTGATGGACTACTGCTCCCAGAGCGACGAGATGGGCAAGAACGTCGGCGATGACCTGGCCGAAGGCAAACCGACCCTGCCGCTGCTGCGGGCCATGGAAGTAGGTAGCCCGGAAGAGCGCCAGCTGGTGCGCGATGCCATCGAGCACCGCAACGGCATGGAGCACCTCGACCGGATCCTGGCCATCCTCGACCGTACCGGCGCGCTGGAATACTCCCGCATGCGGGCCCGGGAAGAGGCCGACAAGGCTATCGCGGCCCTCGCCATCCTGCCGGACTCCCAGCACAAGCAGGCATTGGCAACACTGGCCCACATGGCTGTGCAGCGTAGCGCCTGATACCACTCGGTGCACAATAAAAAAGAGGCCCTTTGGCCTCTTTTTTATTTCCGGGAAACACAGTCTGGCTCACTCATCACCATCCTCTATCGCGCCAGCGCCCACAGAATAACGGCCCCGGCCACCACTAGACAGCCGCCGATGCTGCGCAGCTGCTCGGTGGGCTGCTCGCTCAGCAGCCGCAGCATCTGTTGCCAGGCGCGCGGCATCAGCAGCGGTCCCAACCCCTCGAACAGCAACAGCAAGCCCAGTCCCATCAAGATGGATGTCAGCATCACCTATCCTCTCAACCACCATGTCCACAAGCTGCCGGAACACCGGCAAGCCCATGACAGCCAAACAAAAGGGCCTGAATCATCAGGCCCTTGGGTATCATTGCGACTCGCTTACTGCTTGCTGCCGTGCGGCGACTTGAGATAGCGGAAGAACTCGCTGTCCGGCTTGAGGACCATCAGGTCATTGCCACCGGCGAAGCTCTTGCGATAGGCCTCCATGCTGCGCACGAAGCTGAAAAACTCGGGGTCTTTCTTGTAGCTGTCGGCATAGATCTTGGCGGCCTCGGCATCCCCTTCACCACGCAGCTGACGGGCGTTACTCTCGGCGTCGGCGATCATCACGGTCACCTTGCGGTCGATGTCGGCACGCAGGATCTCGGCCTGCTCGCGGCCCTGGGAGCGATGCTCACGGGCTACCGCAGTCCGCTCGGCACGCATCCGCTGATAGATGGAGCTGGAGACTTCCACTGGCAGGTTGATCTGCTTGATGCGCACATCCACCACCTTGATGCCGAGCTCGGAGGAGCGCGCCATCTTCATCAGGGCATCTTCCATCACGGTACTGCGCTCACCGGAGACGATGTCCTTGATGGTGCGGTTACCGATCTCGGAACGCAGACCGTTGTTGATCTTGCGCTTGAGCAGGTCTTCGGCCTGGATCTTGTTGCCACCACCGGTCGCCAGGTAGTACTTGGAGAAGTCCTCGATCTTCCACTTCACGTAGGAGTCGATGATGAGGTCCTTCTTCTCGGATGTAACGAAGCGATCCGCCTGGCCTTCCAGGGTCTGGATGCGGGCATCCATCTTGCGTACCTGGTCGATGAGCGGCACTTTGAAGTGCAGGCCCGGTTCGTACAGGCGCGGTTCACCGGAGTCGACCCGCTTCACCTTGCCGAACTGCACGACGATGCCCTTCTGACCTTCATCGACGATGAAGACCGACGAGAAGCAGACCATGGCGGCCACAGCGATGACACCAATAGCTATCTTTTTCATCTATTAGTTTCTCCCTGAGCTGAAACGGTCGCCGCTACGCAGCGGAGTCGGAGTGGAGTTGGCCCCTTCGTTGGACGGCGGGGTCTGTTCCACCACCGGCGCACCCGCCGGACGGGCCGGTTGCACTGCGTTCGCCTTGCCGGAAAGCTTGTCGAGCGGCAGATAGATCATGCTGTTGTTGCCAGCCGGCATGTCGACCACCACCTTGTTGGCCTGCTGATACAGCTCTTCCATGGTCTCCAGGTAGATACGATCGCGGGTCAGCTCGGGCGCAGCCTGATACTGGGGCAACAACTCGTTGAAGCGAGCGACTTCACCCTTGGCCTTCAGCACGATCTGGGACTTGTAGGCTTCGGCCTCCTGCTCCAGACGCTTGACCTGGCCGCGGGCCTTCGGCTCCACTTCACGGGCATAGGCTTCGGCTTCACGAATGAAGCGCTGTTCATCTTCCTGGGCGGAGATGGCGTCATCGAAGGCGTCTTTCACCTCTTCCGGCGGACGTGCCGGCAGGAAGTTGACGTCGACGATCTGCAGACCCATGTGATACGGCTCGATGATGCTGTCGATCACCTGCCAAGTCTCCTGGCGCACCTTCTCACGACCAGTGGTCAGCACGTCATCCATCCGGGTGTGGCCCACCACGTAACGCAGGGCGCTGTCGGTGGCCTGGCTCAGACTCTCGTCGGCGTTGGTGACGCTGAACAGATACTGCTCCGGGTCGACCACGCGATACTGCACGTCCATCTCGACCCGCACCACGTTCTCGTCCTGGGTCAGCATGAAACCGGAAGCCGGCAGGGAGCGGACCGATTCCACGTCCACTGGGATCACCCGGTCGATGAAGGTCGGTTTCCAGCGCAGGCCGGGATCCACGTTGTGGGAGTATTCGCCAAAGCGCAGCACCACGCCCCGCTCGGCTTCACGAATGGTATAGAAGCCGCTGACGACCCACACCACTACCGCCACCACCAAGGCGATGGAGAGGCCAAACTTGCCTACATCGCCACCACCAGACTTGCCGCCACCGAGCAGACCACCAAAACGGCGGCTCACCTTGCGCAGCATCTCGTCCAAATCAGGGGGTCCCTGATTCTTGCCGTTGTTCCCCCAGGGGTCACGGTCTTTGCCGTTGTTACCAGGCTCATTCCAAGCCATCAGCGTCTCCATTAATACATGCGGATGGATATCATCTCTATCGGGCCATCAACCGTTGATGAAGCCAGCAAACATTCATCTCATCGACGAATCAATGCCTGATAAAGCGTTGTAAACTCTCACCTTCTTGTTTCATGAGGCGGTTCCAGTCAGCCAGTTGCAGGCGGACTTCCAACACAAAATCCCCCTCCTCGCTGAAACCTTCCTGCTCGATGCCCTTGAGGCGATAGAGCGCACTGCGCAATCTGGCGGCCGAAGGCGGCAACTGCAGGGTGTGGTGCACCATGGATCCGGCCAGCAATTCAGTCAGGGCCGTAAACAGGTCTGCACATCCTTCCCCGGTCTGGGCTGACAGCCAGACCCGCACCGGGCGCCCCTCTTCGTCACGCTCCAGCCCGACCGGATGTTCACCCAGCTTGTCGATCTTGTTGCAGATCATCAGCTGGGGTCGGTCATCGGCTTCGATCTCGGCCAGCACCTGCTGCACCGACTCGATATTTTCCTGCATCTGCTCATCGGCACAGTCCACCACGTGCAGCAGCAGGTCCGCTTCGCGGGTCTCCTGCAGCGTCGCCTTGAAGGCCGCGACCAGATCATGGGGCAAGTGTCGAATAAATCCAACTGTATCCGCCAGAATCACATCACCCACATCCTGGATCACTAATTTGCGCAGGGTCGGATCCAAGGTTGCGAACAATTGGTCGGCAGCATACACGCTGGCAGCTGTAAGTTGGTTGAACAAAGTGGACTTTCCGGCGTTGGTGTAACCCACCAGAGAAACGGTCGGCACCTCGTTGCGGTTGCGGGCACGACGCCCCTGCTCCCGCTGCTTGGCCACCTTGTCGAGCCGACGCAAAATCGCCTTGATGCGCTCACGCAACAGGCGACGGTCGGTTTCCAGCTGAGTTTCACCCGGGCCGCGCAGGCCGATCCCGCCCTTCTGACGTTCAAGGTGGGTCCAGCCTCGCACCAGGCGAGTAGAAAGATGGCGTAACTGGGCCAGTTCGACCTGCAACTTGCCTTCGTGGGTACGGGCGCGCTGGGCAAAGATATCGAGGATCAGGCCGGTCCTGTCCACTACCCGGCACTGGAACAGACGCTCCAGGTTGCGCTCCTGGGCAGGGGTCAGGGCATGGTTGAAGATGACGACGTCGGCATCCAGCATCTGGACCTGGGACGCTATCTCTTCAGCCTTGCCGCTGCCGACAAAAAATTTGGCGCTGGGCGCACTGCGGCTGGTGGTGATCACCCCCAGCGCATTGACCCCGGCCGAGCTCACCAGCATCTTGAGCTCTTCCAGATCCTCCCGCTCACCCTCATCACTGAAGTTGACATGTACCAGAACGGCCTGTTCGCCGGCTTCATAACGGTCAAACAAGCGCTTGCTCCTTGACAGGAATCATGATGAATCTGGGTTGACGAGTCGCCTCGTCCCGGGATATCACGCCTCGGCTTCACCCTGCTCTTCGCCAGCCGCGCCCGGCGCATGCTGGTGGTGGTTGACGGCACGGGCCGGCACCACGGTAGAGATGGCGTGCTTGTAGACCATCTGGCTCACGGTGTTCTTCAGCAAAATGACAAACTGGTCAAACGATTCGATCTGACCCTGCAGTTTGATGCCGTTCACCAAATAGATAGAAACAGGAATCCGCTCACGGCGCAGCGCATTCAAAAACGGGTCTTGGAGAGATTGCCCCTTAGCCATCTTCTTTTCCTTATAGTTTGTTGTTTTTAAACACCGGATATCAATATAACAACCTGATTATACAGGAGTGTCAAGCCACTCCGGCACGGGCGACGACCCTTGCCAGATTGCCAGACTCACCAGATTCCAACCAGGTCACATCAGACCAACCGCGCAACCAGGTCATTTGACGCTTGGCCAACTGGCGGGTGGCAACAATTCCGCGATAGCGCATCTCATCATACTCCACTTCCCCCGCCAGGTAGTCCCACATTTGGCGGTATCCCACGCAGCGGATGGAGGGAAGATCCGGGGTGAGATCGCCCCGTTGGTAGAGTGCCCTGACTTCCTGTTCAAAGCCCCCCTGCAGCATCTTGTCAAAGCGCAGCTCGATGCGCTGGTGCAGCACGGCGCGATCGCTTGGTGCGATGGCAAACTGCAACACCCGATAGGGCAACCCCTCCCCCTGCACCTGGGTCAGCTCGGTGAGGGTCTTGCCGCTGATACGGTAGACCTCGAGCGCCCGGCTGAGCCGCTGTGGATCATTGGGATGGATGCGGGCACCGGCCACCGGGTCGATGCGCACCAGTTCATCGTGCAGTGCCTGCCAGCCAAGACGGGCCGCCTCTTCCTCGATGCCGGCCCGAATGACGGGGTCGGCGGAAGGCAGCGGAGAGAGCCCCTCCAGCAGCGCCTTGAAATAGAGCATGGTGCCGCCCACCAGCAGCGGAATGCGGCCGCGATCGGCAATCTCTTTCATCTCCCGCAGCGCATCCTTGCAAAAGTCGGCCGCCGAATAGCTCATGGCGGGGTCCAGGATGTCGATCAGCCGGTGCGGGGCTCGTGCCAGTTCATCGGCTGTCGGCTTGGCCGTGCCGATATCCATGCCGCGATAGATGAGCGCAGAATCCACGCTGATGATGTCGCAGGGCAGCGCCTGACACAGTTCGATGGCGAGATCCGTCTTGCCGGAGGCCGTCGGCCCCATCAGAAAAATTGCAGTCGGCAAGTCAGCCACGTGAAAAACTCCCCTTGCATGGTCGCCGCCCGTGCGGCGCACCTGCAAAAAACTGGTTTATGGGTTCAAGAGGGGCATTCCCCCTCAATGGCCATCGGCGAACTCGGCCAGCACGCTCGCCAGCGCCAGCGGGCGCACCATGCGAACGTCTGCCAGTTGGTCACTGAAATCGGCAACAAGTTCCGTCAGCAGGCGGTTGGCCGTGGCAAAATCGTATACTTTTTCGCGACTTATCCCCTGCTCCACCAGCCATTGGCATAGTACTTCAGCCTGCTGGCCGGCATCACTGTCAGATCCGCTCTCGATCAGTTGCAGCAATTCGGGTAATAAGCGCACCAGATCGGTCTGGCGCAGCAACGCTGGCACCCGAGTCAGGATCATGGTGTCGCGCCCGCCGCTTTTCAACTCCAGCCCCATCCGTTTGAGCAAACGATCCTGCTGCTCGACCAGCGCGACCAGGTTTTTCGGCAGCTTGAAGGAGACCGGCAGCAGCAATGGCTGGGCCGCCAGCCCCTGGCCCCAGGTTTCCAACAGCCAGTGGCGCAGCAGCAGGCGCTCGGCCCGCACCAGCGACAGCAGGGCCAGCCGGTTGTCTCGCTCCAGCAGCAGATAGGCCTGTTCCACCAGGGTCAATGCCCGCCACGTCCCCGCTTTGGCGGGCACGGCAGCGGCAACAGGCACGGTTTCAGCCTCTGCCAGCGGCGTGCCCTGCACCGCCGGCAGGGTGGTGAGCAGCGATCCCATGGCGCGCATCGCCTCCCGGCTGGGGGGCTCGGGCGGCTGGTAGTTGCTGGCTCGCCCGGCACTGCCCCCTTCCCGCACTTCCCGGGCCGGCGCCCGGTAGTTGTGCTCGGCACCATACCACTCGGCTCTGGGGGCCTGACCCGGATACTCGATGGGGGCACTGACCGGCAGCTCGACCAGGGTCTCGGCCAGGGGCTCATCGCTGGCCGCCTCTTGCTGGCGCAGGGCAGTAAACAGCGCCTGGAAGATGAAGTCGTGAATGAGGCGTGCCTGATGAAAGCGCACCTCGTGCTTGGCCGGATGGACGTTGACGTCCACCTGACGGGGATCCAGCTCGATATAGAGCACGTAAGCCGCGAACCGGTCGGCCGGTAGCAGCTCGTCATAGGCCTGACGAATGGCATGATTGATGAGCTTGTCGCGCATCATGCGGCCATTGACATAGGTGTATTGCAGATCGTTCTGCGGCCTGGCGCCCTCCGGGGTCGCCAGCCAGCCCCACAGCCGCACGTCGCTGTGCTCGCTCTCCACCGCCAGCGCGTGGTGCATGAAGGGAGAGCCGCACACCGCAGCAAGTCGGCGCTCCTGCTCCGCCACCGTGTTGGCGGCCTTGTACTGGCGCACCACCTTGCCGTTGTGGCGCAGGATCAGGGTGACATCGAAGCGGGAGAGCGCGATGCGGCGCACCAGCTCGTCGATGTGGGCGAATTCGGTCTTTTCGCTGCGCATGAACTTGCGCCGCGCCGGGGTGTTGAAGAAGAGATCCACCACCTCCACCGTGGTGCCCACCGGGTGAGCTGCCGGCTTGACGGTGACGCTCATCTCGCGCCCCTCGGCCTGCGCCTGCCAAGCTTCGGACTGCTCCACCGTGCGGGAGGTGAAGGTGAGCCGGGAGACCGAGCTGATGGAGGCGAGCGCCTCACCGCGAAAGCCTAGGCTGTTGATCCCTTCCAGATCGTCGAGGGTCGCCACCTTGGAGGTGGCGTGGCGCGACAGTGCCAGCACCAGCTCATCCTTGGCGACACCACCGCCGTTGTCGCGAATACGAATGAGCTTGGCACCGCCCTTGTCGATGTCGATCTCGACCCGATCGGCGCCCGCATCCAGGCTGTTTTCCACCAGCTCCTTGACCACGGAGGAGGGCCGCTCCACCACCTCACCGGCAGCAATCTGGTTGGCCAGAATCGGCGGCAATATACGGATTGGCATCGCTTACTCCTGCTGGTTGAACGGGATGGCTGTGGCAACCGCCCCGACTGGGAGCCACACCGCCGTATCACAGCCCGCGCTCGTCTGGCTGGCCAGAACATGGGACAAAGAACGGATCGGCATCGCTTACTCCTGATGGCTGAAGGCGCGAGTAATTGGCGGGGGTCGATGACGGCTCGCCGGGCTCGCCCCTGCCACTGGCAGGGGCGAGCCCGGCGCCTCATCCAGCGCTATTTTTGCGGAATATAGAGCACCTGCCCTATCTGGATGTCCCGCGACTTGAGCTTGTTGATCTCCACCAGCCGCGCCTGGCTGACCCCGTATTTCTCGGCGAGCCGGGAGAGACTCTGCCCTCGGGTGACCACATGACGGAGCATGTTGGCCTTGTCGTTGCTCTGCACGCTGGCGACCGGGGCACTCGGCTCCTTGGCCGCCACCACGTAGGGCTTGATCACGCCGGCGCCGGACGAGGATCCGCCGACGCTGCTGACCGGCGCCCCGCCATCGCTGCTGCGGTTCGGCTCGGTGGCCGGCATCCGGTTGGTCACCACCTGCTGCACCGGTTGCGCCGCCGGCTTGCTGACGGCGACCGGCTTGCTGGCGGGGGCGGGTCGGCTGACCGCCGCCTGCTTGTTGCTGCCCTGCCCCTTGCCGGTGAGCATGGCTCCCTTGGTCGGATGGGCCCGGTAATAGTTGCGGATCCCCTCGAAGATGGCGCGGGCCAACTGATCCTGATAGCTGGCGGTGGCCAGCAACTGCTCTTCGGCGTGGTTGGAGATAAAGCCCGTCTCCACCAGCACGGAGGGGATATCGGGCGCCTTCAGCACCGCCAGGCTGGCGTGCTCCGGTGCCTTCTTGTGCAACCGAGCAACCCGACCCAGCGAACGCAGGATCTGGCGGCTGACGTCATAACCCTCGGCACGGGACTTGTCCATGGAGAGGTCGAGGAAGGTCTGCGCCAGATAGGGGTTCGGGTCCGATTCGGCCAACACCTTGCCGACCCCCCCAGCAGCTCGCCCTGCTTCTCCTGTTTCTCCAGCCAGCTGCCCATCTCGCGGTTGGCGCGGTTGGTCGACAGCACCCAGACGGAGGCGCCGCGCGGGGTCGAGTTGTGGAAGCTGTCGGCGTGCACCGACACCAGCAGATCGGCCTTGGCCTTGCGGGCAATCTCGGAGCGCTTGTTCAGATCGACGAAATAGTCGCCGCGCCGGGTCAGCACGGCACGCATGCCGGGCTCGCGGTCGATGAGGGCGGCCAGCTTCTGGGAGACCGCCAGGGTCACCCGCTTTTCGTAGGTACGACGCGGGCCGATGGAACCCGGGTCTTCGCCGCCGTGGCCCGGGTCGATGGCGATCACCACCCCCTTGCCCTTGCCACCCACCGGCGTGGCTTGCACCGCGGCGGAGGCCTTCTCTTCGTACGGCAGGTCGATCACCAGGCGGTGACCGTAGGGCCCCGCCGGCGCCAGCGGGAACACCACCGGCTTGATGGTGGAGCTAAGATCAAGCACCAGCCGCAGACCGCCCTTCTCCAGCGGCGAGCTCTCACGGATCTTGCGCACCAGCTCGCTCTTGTTCTCGATGCGGGCCAGATTGGTGACGTTGCTCGCCCCTTTCAGGTCGATCACCAGCCGGTCGGGGCCGGTCAGGGTGAAATAGTTATAATTGGGGGCGCTGCTCATGTCGAGCACCACCCGGGTGTTGTCCGGCGACGGCCACACCCGCACGCTCTTGAGCTGATTCGCCCAGGAGGGTAAGGCCAGCAGGGAGAGGGCAATAACAAGGATCAAGCGCACGTAGATGACAACCGTTCCAGAATGGCTTCGCCAATAGCAGTGCGAGCCTCTATCAGGACCTCGCGCTGCTCGTTTGCATAACTCAGGGTAATGTCGAGATCGGGGGCGGGCAGCCAGCCTTCCCCTTTCTCCGGCCACTCCACCAGACAGAGGGTATTGGCGCCGAAGTAGTCACGGATCCCCATGAACTCCAGCTCCTCCGGGTCGGCCAATCGATAGAGATCGAAGTGGTAGAGCTGCCAGTCGGCCAGTTCATAGGGCTCGACCAGGGTATAGGTCGGGCTCTTGACCTTGCCCTCATGCCCCAGCCCCTGTACCCAGCCCCGGGTCAGGGTGGTTTTGCCGGCCCCGAGAGAGCCGTGCAAGAACACCGTGGTTGCCTGCTGGCAGGCGTGGGCCAGTCGGCCACCCAGTGCCACTGTTGCTGCCTCGTCCGGCAGTGTCATCATCAACTGTTTTGCCATGTTCTTCTTTAGCTTGTTATGGTGTCGGGATTTACCAGTCGACGGATAAAGGGCAGCAGGTCTGATGCCAGCATGCCCCGCTCTCCGTCTGCAGCGGCCAGATCGGCCGCTTCCCCGTGGATCACGGCGCCCAGTCGGGTTGCCTCGGCGGCAGACCAGCCCTGGGCCAAAAGGGCGGCGATTATACCAGATAACAGGTCGCCCATGCCGCCACTGGCCATGCCGGGATTGCCCTCGTCGCAAAGCGCCATCCCCTTGCCATCGTGGATCAGCGTCCCCGCCCCCTTGAGCAGCACCACACCGCCGAAACGCTGCTGCAGACGCTGCACCGCGGCAAAACGATCCGCGGCAATCTCGGCAATGGTGCAGCCCAGCAGGCGGGCTGCCTCGCCCGGATGGGGCGTGAGCACCCAATTATCCTGATGACGGGGACATTGCGCCAGCCAATTCAATCCATCGGCATCCAATACCAGTGGCACCTGCTCGTTAACAAAAGACTCAAAATGGCGCCGACCCCACTCATCCTGACCCAGGCCGGGTCCCACCACCCGCACCGAGGCCCAGCTTTCCTCATCCCCGCCCTGACTGCCCATCAATTCGGCCTGGTAGAGGCTGGCGGGCAGCTGGTCAGGATGCTGGCACACCCGCACCAGACCGGCACCGGCCCGCAGGCAGGCGCGAGCGGCCAGCACGATGGCCCCCTGCATCCCCGCATTGCCCCCCACCAGCAGCACCTTGCCGTGGGAGCCCTTGTGGGACGAGCGCTGACGTGGCGTCAGCCGAGTGTGCCGGGAGGGATAATCAATGCGCTCGGCGGGCCGCCAACCACCCGGGCGGGACGCTGACGCCGAGGGGGTCGCAGTCGAGGTGACCGACACAGTCCACTCCGTCGGCGGTGAGCATCCCCTGCTTGATGCCGATGAAGGTGAGGGTGCGGCTGGCGTGCACCACAGCCCCCATGGCGCAGCCGGTGTCAGCATTGAGGCCGGAGGGGAGATCCACCGATAGTACGGGCACCTGCAAGCCATTGATTGTTGCGACGATCTTTGTCATAAGCGGTGACAGCCGGGTATGGACACCGGTGCCGAGCAGTGCGTCAACCACCAGGTCCGGCGCCGGCAGCCGGTCGAGCTCGCCCGCCTCGGCCGCCACCACAGTGCCCCCCGTCGCCAGCCACTCGTCGGCAGCCCGCCTGGCATCCCCCGTCAGCTCGGCGGGATCCCTCAGCGCTATCACCTGGGGCTCCAGCCCCAACTGCCTCGCAAGGCGGGCCAATACATAGCCGTCGCCACCGTTGTTGCCGGGGCCGGTGAAGATCCACCAACATCGGCTGTGCGGCCAGTGGTGGGTGGCGTAGGTGCGCAGTGCCGCCCCGGCACGCTCCATCAGGGTGTAGAGTGGCAGCCCTTCACGCTCGGCCCACTCCCGCTCCAGGGCACGGATCTGTTCAGCCCGCCACAGTGATTGTGGTAAACTGCGCACCTCTTTCCCGCTGATAGCATCCCCGATGATCTGTACCATGACGGCTCCTGACTCTCATCCATTCATCCGGTCCAGCTGGCACCGGGCACATGATGCAGTATGACGGCAACCGCCATGCCCGTCGGTCAACCTTGGCAACAAGACCCCAGAGATGCGAGACAGCATGACAGTACACCTCCATCCCGGTCAGCACCCGGGCAGGCAGACGGCCCCATGACCACCACCGAACTCCATCAACTGGCCCAAGATATCAAGCTCTGGGCGAGCGAGCTAGGATTCGACCAGGCCGGTATCACCGACACGGATCTCGCCCTCGAGGAGCCCAGGCTGCAGGCCTGGCTCGATGCGGGCCATCACGGCAGCATGGATTACATGGCGCGCCACGGCATGATGCGGGCCCGCCCCCACGAGCTGCTGCCGGGCACCTTGCGGGTGCTGTCGGTGCGGATGAACTATCTGCCGTTCGAGGCGGGCTTTGCCGCCACCCTGCGCGACCCCACCCTCGGCTACATCAGCCGCTATGCCCTCGGCCGCGACTACCACAAGCTGCTGCGCAACCGGCTCAAGCAGCTGGGGGAGCGCATCGAGCAGCGCTGCGAGGCGCTGGGCTGGCGCCCCTTCGTCGACTCCGCCCCTATTCTGGAGCGGCCGCTGGCGGCCAAGGCTGGCCTCGGCTGGGTAGGCAAACACTCGCTGCTGCTCAACGAGTCGGCGGGCTCCTTCTTCTTTCTGGGGGAGCTGCTGCTCAGCCTGCCGCTACCGCTGGATGCACCGGTGGAGAAAGAGCAGTGCGGCAAGTGCGTGGCCTGCATCAACATCTGCCCCACCGGCGCCATCATAGCCCCCTACGTGGTGGACGGCCGTCGCTGCATCTCCTATCTCACCATCGAGAACGACGGCCCCATCCCCGAAGAGTTCCGGCCGCTGATGGGCAACCGCATCTATGGCTGTGACGACTGCCAGCTCATCTGCCCCTGGAACCGCTATGCCAACGCCAGCCCGGAGCCTGACTTCAGCCCGCGCCCCAATCTGCATCGCCCGCCGCTGTTGACCTTGTGGGGCTGGAGCGAGAGCGAGTTTCTCAAGCACACCGAAGGCAGCCCCATCCGCCGCATCGGCTATCAGCGCTGGCGCCGCAACCTGGCGGTGGCCCTTGGCAACGGCCCGGCCAGCCCGCAGGTCATGACGGCCCTGCAGCAGGCGCTGGCAGTAGCCGACCCCATGGTGGCGGAACACATCGAATGGGCGCTGGCCACCCTGGCCAAACGCCAGCAGGATGACAACAAAAAGACGCGCTTGCTGATCCGCTGCATCGAAAAAGGTCTGCCGGATCACGCATAGACGATCTGCCCCTTGCCGGATCGAAGCCATTTTTTCATGCTCTGCCGACGGTCGATCGTCGGCACTATAAAAGGAACAAGCGGATGCAGATGTTGGGAGTGGATATCGGTGGCTCGGGGATCAAGGGATGCCTGGTCGACACCGCAACGGGCGAGCTGATTGGCGAACGTCACCGGCTGGTGACGCCGCAGCCGGCTACCCCGGCCGCCGTGGCTCATACCCTCAAGGCGCTGGTGGAACACTTCGACTGGAAGGGCCCGGTGGGCTGCGGCTTTCCCGCCACCATCCACAACGGCATCGCCAAGAGCGCGGCCAACATCGACAAGAGCTGGATTGAGACCGACGTCGCCCACCTGTTCGCCGACGTGACCGGCCAACCCTGCCACGTGCTCAACGACGCCGATGCGGCCGGTCTGGCCGAGATGCGCTTCGGGACCGGCAAGGATCGCAGCAAGGGGGTGATCATCCTCATCACGGTCGGCACCGGCATCGGCACCGCCGTGTTCGTCAACGGTCAACTGCTGCCCAACACCGAGCTGGGTCATCTGATGCTGGAAGGGATGGTGGCCGAGCACTACTGCTCGGACGCGGTGCGCAAACGCGAGGATCTCTCCTGGGGCCGCTGGGGCAAGCGCTTCAACAAGTACCTGGCCCGCCTCGAGTTTCTGTTCTCCCCCGACCTCTTCATCCTGGGCGGCGGCAGCGCCGCCAAGCTCGACAAGTTCATCGACAAGATTGAGACCCGGGCCCCGCTGGTGGCGGCCGCCAACCTCAATCAGGCCGGCATCATAGGCGCCGCCCTGCACGCTGCCGAGCTCACCGCCGCCCGCCAGCCGGCATGACGCCGTCGTGAACAAACAGCAGAGGCCCGGCATTGCCGGGCCTCTGCTGTTTTCAGCGCCCATTTTTCACCGTACTTGTCGCCCGGGGACATGTCACCCGGCCAGCTATTTCCTATAAGTCGTCGAGCCGATGGGCGCCGTGTACCAAGCGGGTCAGGCGGGTCTGCTCCTGCTCGGCCAGGCCGCCGAGCAGCCGCACAGTCTCTTCGGTCGGACACTCCCGGGCCAGATGGCTGAGCTCGCCGATGAGCTTCTCCTCCTGACGGCACACCAGCTGCACTATATCCTGGGTCTGGGCCGTGGCGGGCAGGCTCAGGCGCCGGATCCCGGGCAGCAGATCCTCGCTGAAGCCTCGCTCCAGCCAGGTCTCCTTCACCCCTTCGCCAAGTTCACTCAGGTAGTCATCCAGCTGGCTCTTTACTGCCTCCTCGCGCTGCTGCAGATAGGCCAGCAGCAGCCGGCTGCGCTCGCCATCCACTTGTGCCATGAGACGCCCGTAGCAGAGCCCAAGCTGGTGATGCACCTGCTCCAGATAGAGCAGCAAGTCTTTGATTTGTTGAAATCGCATCAGGTTGCCCTCCTGTATACCGTGCCCTTTAAGTATAAAAAAACAGGCAATTGCAATCCAAGCCAAAGCACAGCCCTTGTTGTGCTGCATCAAGCCAGTGGCCAAGAAATCAGCGATCGATACAAAGTGGAATGATTTGTGCCGACCCGGGGGCGATAAAAGGATGAGCAGGTGAATCCGGCTGGCGACTAATAAAGGAGGTTGTAAGTAGATATTTACCATGTGATATTCGGCAATTATGCCATACCACCAAATACAATATTGATGTGAGCGAGTTCATCGTCGGCGTTAGTCGGCAGGCGGGAATCCTTAGCACTTTTTTAGACGTCTAGATGTATAAACACGCGTTGACACGGCCATCCAGACATCTTAGCATCATCCTCCATGATGGCAGAGTAACCCAGTGAAACCTCTGCCCAATTCACCCGCCTGTAGCGCCCTGTGCTTTAAGGCTGTTAGCACGGAAGAATCCATGATTAAGTTGATCGGTCTCAACAAAGTCTACGGTAAAGGCAGTGATGCCGTGCACGCCCTGCGTGACGTGAGCCTGCATGTGCCACAAGGCAAAATTTTCGGGGTGATCGGCGCCTCCGGTGCCGGCAAGAGCACCCTCATCCGCTGCGTCAACCTGCTGGAGCGCCCGACGGAAGGTCAAGTCATTGTCGACGGCCAGGATCTGGTCGCCCTGAGCGAACGGGATCTGACCCAGGCTCGTCGCCAGATCGGGATGATTTTCCAGCACTTCAACCTGCTCGCCTCCCGTACCGTCTCTGCCAACATCGCCTTCCCGCTGGAGCTGGCGGGCTGGAGCAAAGAGAGGATCCAGCAACGGGTCGAAGAGCTGCTGGCACTGGTCGGGCTGGAAGCCCGTGCCCACGCCTATCCGTCCGAGCTCTCCGGTGGCCAGAAACAGCGGGTCGCCATCGCCCGGGCGCTGGCGCCGGCCCCCAAGGTACTGCTGTGCGACGAGGCCACCTCGGCCCTCGACCCGCAGACCACCCGCTCGATCCTGACCCTGCTCAAGGAGATCAACGTCAAGCTGGGGCTCACCATCCTGCTCATCACCCACGAGATGGACGTGGTGAAGGGGATCTGTGACGAAGTGGCCATCATCAGCGACGGCCGGCTGATCGAACAGGGTGAAGTGGCCTGGTTCTTCAGCAATGCCAAGACCCAGCTGGCGCGGGATTTCATCCACTCCACCATCCACCTGGAAGTGCCCCAGGAGTATCAGGATCGGATGAGCGCGGAGCGGGTCCCCGGCAGCTATCCGCTGGTGAAACTCGGCTTTACCGGCAGCACGGTCGACACGCCCCTGATTTCCGAGGCGAGCCGCCGTTTCAACATCGACATCAGCATCCTGAGCGCCGACATCGAATACGCCGGGGGCGTCAAATTCGGCTTCCTGCTGGCAGAGCTGTTCGGGGATGAAGCCCAGTGCGAGGCAACCCAGCAGTTCCTCATCGACAACCATATTCAGCTGGAGGTAATGGGTTATGTCCGAAGCCATGATTAATCTGCTGTTCACGGCCCTGGGCGACACCCTCATCATGGTGTTTGCCTCCGCCCTGTTCGGCTGCCTGCTCGGCCTGCCGCTCGGTGTGGCACTGCACGTGACCAAGGCTGGCCAGATCCTGGCCAACCCGCTGCTCAACCGTACCCTGGGCATGGTGGTCAACGTGGGTCGCTCGGTGCCCTTCATCATCCTGTTGGTCGCCATCATCCCGCTGACCCGGCTGATCGTCGGCACCAGCATCGGCACCATTGCCGCCATCGTGCCGCTGACTGTCGGTTGCATTCCCTTCATCGCTCGCCTGGTGGAAGGGGCCCTGATGGAGGTGCCGGACGGATTGCTGGAAGCGGCCAAGGCCATGGGTGCCAAGCCCCTGCAAATTATCACCAAGGTGCTACTGCCCGAGGCCCTGCCCGGCATCCTCAACAGCGTCACCATCACCCTCGTCACGCTGGTGAACTACTCCGCCATGGCCGGTGCCATCGGGGGCGGTGGTCTGGGCGATGTGGGTATTCGTTACGGCTATCAGCGCTTCGACCCGACCGTCATGCTGGTAACCGTGGTTATTCTGGTCGTACTGGTTCAACTCATCCAGAGCGCGGGTGAGCGCCTGGTCAACAAATGTGATCATCGTTAATCGTCGATTTCTGACAGGAGGTTTTATGAAATTTGGCATCAAATCCGTTGCGGCAGCCCTGCTGGCCACTCTGGTACTGGCCGGTTGCGGTCAAAAGGAAGAGAACAAGACCCTGAAAGTAGGCGCTATTGCCGGCCCCGAGACCGAGCTGGTTGAAGTGGCCGCCAAAGTGGCCAAGGAGAAATACGGACTGACCGTCGAGGTGGTCAACTTCTCCGACTACGTCACCCCGAACGTGGCACTGAACGATGGCAGCATCGACGTCAACGCCTTCCAGCACAAGCCCTATCTGGATGCCCAGATCCGTGATCGCGGCTTCAAGCTGGTGCCGGTCGGCAACACCTTCGTCTACCCGATCGCCGGTTACTCCAAGAAGATCAAGGCGCTGAGCGAGCTGAAAGATGGCGCCCAGATCGCGGTGCCGAACGATCCGACCAACCTGGGCCGCTCCCTGATCCTGCTGGAGAAGCAAGGTCTGCTGAAGCTCAAAGAGGGCGCCGGTCTGGAAGCGACCGTACTGGACATCGCCAGTAACCCGCGCAACTTCAAGATCGTCGAGCTGGAAGCTGCCCAGCTGCCGCGCTCGCTGGAAGACGTGGACTTGGCCATCATCAACAACACCTTCGCCGGTCAGATTGGCCTGACCCCGACCGAGAACGGTCTGTTTGTTGAGGATAAAGAATCCCCCTACGTCAACCTGATCGTTGCCCGCGACAACAACAAGGATGACGAGAAGGTCAAACAGTTCGTACAGGCTTTCCAGACCGACGACGTCTACAAGAAAGGGCTGGAACTGTTCAAGGGCGGCCTGGTGAAAGGTTGGTAATCACTCACTCGGCAAAAAAGGCCACGCAATGCGTGGCCTTTTTTTTGCTGCCGTTATCATATCGGCGAGCACGGCAACACGAACATACTCAGCACATGAAAAAATGGTATCTGGCCTACTGCAAGCCAAAAGAAGAGGCCCGCGCCCGCGCCCATCTCGAAGCACAGGGGATCGAGTCCTACTACCCCATGGTGGAAATTGAAAAACTGCGGCGGGGCAAGCGTGTCCCGGTGCGGGAGCCCATGTTCCCCAACTATCTGTTCATCTACGTGGATCTGGAAGAGGTCACCCCGGTCACCCTGAAGTCGACCCGCGGAATCAGCCGGATCATCCACTTCGGTCGGGAGTGGACCTCCATCAGCAGCCAGCTGGTCTATCAGCTGATGAGCCGGGACGACAGCGACGAGGCCCGCGCCAGCTACGCCAGCCTGCCGACCCAGGGCGACAAGGTGCTGATAGAATCCGGTCCGCTGGCCGGCTTCGAAGCCATCTATCTGGAGCCGGATGGCGAGAAACGGGCGATCCTGCTGGTGAGCCTGCTCAATCAGGAGACCAGCAGCAGCTTCGACAACCAATCCTTCCGTCGGCTGGACTGACGGGCGAGAAATATCTGATTCCTGCTGGTGAGCCTGCTCAACCAGGAGACCAGCAGCAGCTTCGATAACCAGTCCTTCCGTCGGCTGGACTGACGGGCGAGAAACGCCTGATTCCTGCTGGTAAACCTGCTCAACCAGGAGACCAGCAGCGCCGACAACCAGTCCTTCCGTCGGCTGAACTGTCCCGGCAACCAACACCGAACTCCCGCTGACTGGCCAGAACAACCACCTCTTGCGCCAGTCAGGCTAAAAAACGGGGCAGGCCCAGTGGCCTGCCCCGTTTTCATACCCCTTGTCCACCTCAGGCATCCAGCTCGAAGCGGCTGATCACCGCCGTCAAGCGACCGGTATCCTGCGCCAGCCTGGCCACTATCTCCTCCCCCTGCTGGCTACGCTGGCTCGACTGCCGGCTGAGGCCGGCGATCTCCTCCACCGTTCCCGCCACCTCCTGGGCCACCCGTGACTGCTGCTCGGTCGCGGTGGCGATGGCCCCCAGCTGGCCCGACAGATCCTGCACCAGCTGCAGCATGGCATTCAGGGTATCGGTCACCGAGTCGACGGCGCCACGCCCCTCTTCCACCAAGCGGGTGCCGCTGCCGACCGTGTTGACGGTCTGGCGGGTCTGCTGCTGGATGCTGGCGATAGTCTGGCTGATCTCCTCGGTGGACTGGCTGGTGCGGCTCGCCAGCAGCCGCACCTCGTCGGCCACCACGGCAAACCCGCGACCCTGCTCGCCGGCCCGCGCCGCCTCGATGGCGGCATTGAGCGCCAACAGATTGGTCTGCTCGGCGATGGTGGCGATCACCTCGGTGACGCGTCCCACCTGCTCGCTCTGGCTGCTGAGCAGACCCATCGCCTTGTTCGCCTCGGCAATCATGGCGGCGATCTGCTGCATGGTGGCGGTCATGCGGGCCAGCTCGTGGCCGCCCTGGCGAGTCTGCTGTTCGGCCTGCTGAGCGGCCCGCGCCGCTTCGGCGATATTGCCCGCCACATCCCGGGTACTGACCGACATCTGTTCGATGGCCGCCGCCACCGTATCGACCCGCTGATTCTGACTCGCCAGATCGGTGACGATGGCGCGGGTGGTGCTGCCCACCTCGCCACAGGCACCGTCCACCTGCCCCACAGCCCCCTGGATCTCCCCCACCAGCTGGCGCAGTTGGCCGGACATCTGGTTGATGGAGCCCGTCAGCCCACCCAGCTCATCCTGGCTCTGCACCGGCAGTGGGCGGGCGGGCAGCCGGCCGTTGGCAACCAGATCGGCCCGTAGCACCAGGCTGGCGATGTCCCGGGTCAGCCGGCGACTGAACAACAGCGCCACCAGGGTACCCAGCACGATCACGGTCAGGGTGGCCAGCAGCAGGGTACGATTGATGGCCTGACCGGCGCTGGTCATCTTCTGGCCCATGCTTTCCACCTCGGCGCGGGTCTGGGTCACCTGGCCGGCCAGCTGGGTCGCCAGCTGACCGAGAGCCGGCTCAATCTCGGTCGCCATCAGATGGTTGGCCTGATCCCAGTCGGGCGCCTGCCGCTTGCTGATCACCTGCCCCACCAGCTCGGCGAAGGGGGCCGACATCTCCTCGAACAGCAACCAGATCCCCTTCTGCGCCTCGGTAAAGTTGGCCTCCTGCTGCTTCAGCTCGGCCACCCGCTGCTGGTGGAACTGGTAATAATCCTGGTATTTGGTGCGATAGTCCGGATCCCCGGAGATGAGAAAGTCGCGCAGGGCGGAGAGCGCATTGGAGAGGCCGTTGTAGGCATCCCCCACCTGCTTGAGCAGCAGGCGGCGATCGCCGGGCAGCTGATCCTGCGGGGTAGCCACCTCTTCGTTGGCAAAGGACTGCAGCTGATCGAGGGCCGACTCCGCCAGCGGCCCCGCCTCCTGCAGCATCAGGGTATGGGCGGGCAGGTTCTCGCCGGTATGGGCGATGTCCCACACCTTCTGCTGGCTGGTCTTGAAGGCCTTGAGCGAGCGGGTCAGCTCGGCGGTGAACTGCTGATGCTCGATCACCTGCCAGGCCTCCTCCCACTCCTGTTTGAGGCGGGCGGCCTGCGCCGGATCCTTGCCCAGGATGAGATAGGCCCGCAGGGAGGAGATGGTCGCCACCAGCGCCTTCTGGCTGGCCTCATCCCGTTGCAGAGCGGGTAGAGCCTGCTCCAGCAGGGCGCTGCCGGCTTGTCCGATGCGGCCGAGCTGGTGGTAGACGAGGCTGGAAGAGAGGATCACCAGCAGATTGATAAAACAGAAGCTGAGCAGCAACTTGCTTGAAATTTTCATGAACATCCTTGTTTCGTTGCGGGCATCCTGCCCGACATTCACGCTCCGAGCAGCGCCGGTAGCCGTTCACGCCAGGAGTCATGCCATCCCATCAACTCCTCACGCGGCATGGGCCGGGCCGAGAAAAAGCCCTGGCACACGTCGCACCCCAGCCGCGCCAGCAGCCGCCAGGTGAGTTCATCCTCCACCCCTTCGGCGACGGACTTGAGCCCCAGTTTGCGAGCCAGCTCGATACTTGACTCTATTATGGCCAAGCGGGAGGGGTCCTCAAAGCAGCGATCGACGAAAGAGCGATCCAGCTTGAGCTCGGTAAAGGGCAACAGGGCCAGCTGCTGCATGGAGGAGTAGCCGGTACCGAAGTCGTCGATGGAGAGGCCGAAACCGTGCATGCGCAGGCGGGTCAGCACCTCCAGCGACTTGCCCAGATCCTTCACGAACGAGCTCTCGGTCACCTCCAGGGTGATGAGCTCGGGGTTGATGCTCCAGCGCTGGCACTGGTTGATCAAGGTATTGCACAGATCCCCCTCGATGAGGGAGGTAGTGGAGAGGTTCATCGACAGGTTGAGGGAGAGCCCGGTCTGCTCCCACAGGTGGCCATCGCGCAGCGACTTGCTGATGATCACCTCGGTCAGCTGATCGATAAGGCCGTTATGCTCCGCCAGCGGAATGAAGCGGGCCGGCGAGATGAGGCCGTACTCCGGGTGCTGCCAGCGCGCCAGCGCCTCCATGCCGACCCACTGACCGGAGCCGAAGCTCACCTTGGGCTGATACCAGGGCAGCAGCTGATCCTGCTCCAGCGCCAGGCTCAACTCATCCAGAGTCAGGCGGTGGCCGTCCTCCTCCTGGGTTCGCTCCTGCTGTGGGCGCCAGGCGCCGATGAGCTGGCTGATCTGCTGCTGGCTGGAGGGCTTCTCGATGCGTCCCAGCACCTGCAGACCATAGGCAGCACTCATGCGCAGCACAGCCTCGACCACGTCATCTTCCAGCGCGCTGGAGAGGATGATGCCGCCGCGAAAACCACCCAGCGAGAGGCGACGCAACAGCGCCATGCCATCCATGCCCGGCATGCGCAGATCGCAAAACAGGATGTCGACCTGATGACGCTGACACATGGCCAGCGCCTCCACCCCGTCCTGCGCCTCCAGCAGGGAGCCGTAACCGAGTCCGCGGATCTGGTGCATCAACGCCTTGCGCTGGAACGCGTGGTCTTCCACCACCATGATCACCAACTCATGCTGTGTCTTGTTCATCGAGCCATAATCCAATTTCGCATGTAATTGAGTTCATCAGCGCCAGTACCGTCTGACTCAACTCGGTAAGTTCGTCCAGCTGCTTGAGGCGGGCCGCCGTTTCGAGCCGGGCCGCCTCCTCCGCCAGAGCCTGCTGCCCCACCATGCGGGCAGCCCCCTTGATGCGGTGCGCCGTCTCCACCAGGGCATAGGTGTCCTGCCTGGCCAGTGCCTGCATCATGTCATCACCATCCTGGCGATTGGAATCCAGATACTCCCGCGCCATGCTGCGCGCCACCGCCTCATCGCCAAACAACGAGATCCAGCACTCCCCCTGCTCGCTGGCTGGCGCAGGAGCTGGGATTGGCTCCTCTGTCTGGCTACTCACCGGCAACCAGCGCATCAACATCTGATGCAGCGTTTCCAGGGTATAGGGTTTGAACAGCATGTCGTTCATGCCGGCTTCCTGCATCTGCAGGCTGGCCTCTTCGGAAGTATCGGCCGTCACCCCGATGACGGGAGCCGACACCCCCTGTGCCCGCAGAGCCCGGGTCAGGCTGTAGCCATCCATCACCGGCATGTGGCAGTCGGTCAGCAACAGGGCGAATGCCTGCCCCTGCCAGGTGCGCAGGGCCTTGTCACCATCGTCCACCACCTCGGCATCCACCCCGAGGATCGCCAGCTGGCGAGCCAGCAGCGCACGGTTGATGGGGTGATCGTCGGCCACCAGCACCCGTCCCTGCAATTTGGGGGCATTGGCTTCGACCGGGCTGGTCGCCGCCTCTCCCAGCAACTGGTGACAGGTCTCCAGCAGCAAGTCAGGATAGAGCGGCGACTGCCCCAGCCGCCACCAGGCCCCCGACCCCATGCGGCCGCGCAAGGCCTCCTGCGGGGAAAGCACTATGCCCTTGAGGGCCGAGCGCTGCAAATGTGTCAACCACTCGCTGCCCAGGGCCTGCTCGAGCCAGCTCTCCTCTGCTAATAACAAACCACTCACCGGCTGCTGCCACTGCTGTGGATCCAGACGATGCAGCCTGGCCCCCAGCCGCTGCATTGCGCTCTGCAGGGCCGCATCCTCGCCAAACAGCCACCAATCGTGGCCTGCCAGCGGCGGGGCATCCCACTGACACTCCGCCAACGGGAAGTCGAAGGTGAGCCGGGTACCATGCCCCGGCTTGCTCTCGAGCACCAGCGAGCCCCCCATTTTCTGGGCCAGCTGGTGACAGATGGCAAGGCCGAGCCCGGTACCACCGAAGCGTCGGGTTATGTCGGATTCCACCTGCTCGAACGGGGTAAACAGGCGATCCTGCTTCTCCTCGGCAATGCCGATGCCGGTGTCGCTGACCGCGATGGCGAGCCGCTCCTTCTCAAAGCTGACCTGGATACGGATCTCGCCCCGCTCGGTAAACTTGACCGCATTGTTGAGCAGGTTGGAAAGCACCTGCCCCACTCGCACCGCATCGATGCGGGCCTGATCCGGCACCTCCGGCGCCCAATCCAGCGTCACCTTGAGCCCCTTGCCGTGGGCCAGGGTGGCGTGACCGCGGATCACGTCGCAGATGACGGAGGCAAGGCGGCAATCCTGATAGTGCAACTGCAGCTGACCCGCCTCTATCTTGGAGAAATCGAGCACGTCGTTGACCAGATAGAGCAGGTTGTTGGTGGAGGTCACCACGTTTCGCAGCAAATAGCGCTGGTCGTCGTTCAGCTCGCTCATCTGCAGCAGCTCCAGCATGCCGTGCATGCCGGAGATGGGGGTCCTCAGCTCGTGGCTCATGGTGGCCAGGAAGCGGCTGCGCACCTGCATCGCCTGCTCGGCATAGGCGCGCGCCTCCCTCAGATCGTGTTCCTGGTGCTTGAGGGCCGTGATGTCCTGGATCACCCCGTTGAGGATCAGGTGCCCCTCCTCCTGCGGTACGAAACTGCCGCGCACCTGCAGATAGCGGGCCCCCTCTGGCCGCTCCACCCGCACTTCCAGATCGAGAGGGGCCAGGGTCTCGGCATGATTGGCCACCTTGCTGACGAAATCCTGCAGTGCCTCTTCGGTAAAGCCGAACACCTCGCCGCCCGACTCGGCCGACAATATCTCCTGCCGGCTGGCACCCAGGATCTCGCTCGCCCCCTGTGAGGCATAGAGGAAACGCCCCTTGCCGGGCCCGAGCCAGAGGTACTGATAGACGATGCCCGGCATGCTGTCGGTGATCTGGGTGAGCCGGGTCTCCGCCTTGCGGGCCCGCGCCTCGGCCTCCTTGATCCGGGTTACGTCGGTCAGCACCGTCAGTACCCCCAGCATGTCGCCCTTTGGCGAGCGATAGGGACGCTTGGTGTAGATGACGTGGAACATGGCACCATCCTGACGGCGGCTGTTGCCCGCCCCTTCCAGCTGATCGCCGCTCTGCCATACCCCCGACTCTTCGCGCAGCACCCGCTCCCGCTCTCTGGCCGGCAGGCGGTCCAGATCGTCACCATCGTCCTGGGCCAGATCACCGATAAAGGCATCCCGATACGCCTGGTTGCAGAGGGTGATGCGCTGCTCGCGATCCCGCAGCACCACCATGTTGGGCAGGGAGTTGAGCAGGGTCTGTACGAAGGTCAGCTGCTCGCTTAACTTGTGCTCGGCCAGCTGGCGCTGCACTATCTGGCGGCGCAGGGTCCGGTTCCAACCCATGAACAGCAACACGCAGAGCAGGAAGGCACCGAGCCCGAAGGAGGCCCAGAGCACGACGGTGGCAGGACTGATGCCGGTCTGGATGGTCAGGGCCAGCCACTTGTGCTCCAGCTTGGTCATCTCTTCCGGCCGGATGTAGAGCAGCACCTTGGTCAGGATCTGCTGCAGCATGGGATCCTGCTGGTGCACAGCCATGGCGACCGGCACCCGTAGCTCGTTGCCGGAGAACACCACCTGATAACGGTTGTTGAACCCCTTTTGCAACGCCCGCTCGAGGGTGGTCATGCTCATCAGCACGTAGTCGACCTGATGCCCATCCAGCAGCGGCAGCAACTGGGTATCGCTGCTCACCGTCAGTGGATGAGCTCCAACCTCGCTGAGCACCAGCTCCTCCACCGAGCCACCGACGATCCCCACCCGCCGCCCCTTGAGATCGTTGAGGTTGTCCAGCTCCTCGCTCCCCTGTCTGGCGGCGATCACCCGATGGATGAAGGCGTAGTCAGGAGTAAACAAGGAGTATTGACGCCGCTCGGCGGTTGGTGTGATCGCCGGGATAAAGTCCAGCTTGCGCGCCTGGAACAGCGCCTGGGTCTCGGTCCAGCTGCTGGTAGGCACCAGGGTAAACTTCAGGCCAGAGCGCAAGCTCACCAACTTGAGCATGTCGGCGATGAACCCCTTGAGTTGACCATTGCCGTCGATCTCGCTCACCGCCGGCCAGTCCGGCGCCACCCCGAAACGCAAGGTCGGATGCTGTGCCAGCCAGTCGAGCTCGCTCTGGTTGAACACGATCTGACGGGGGCCGTTGGCCAGTTCGTAATCAACGATTCCGCCGGTTTCCAGAATGCGGCGCCGCTCATCGAGAGGTATGTCGTTGAGGGACAGCTCAAGCAGGCCGAGCAGCCCCTGGTTGCTGGGCCCCACCGCCATGGCCAGCGAGGTGTCCGTCACCCACTCCGGGGTGATCACCTTGAGCCCGGCCTGCTGCTGCAGGCGTTGCAGACGAACCAGAGCAGGCAGATCGGAGAGATAGGCATCCGCCAGCCCCTTCTTTACCATGAAAACCGCTTCGTCACTGCTGTCGGCCTCAGCCAGCTGCTCCATACCCAACAGCTTCAACTCTTCGCAGGAGCTGAAGCCATGCTCGCACACCCAGCGCAGTTTGCGGGCGTTCGGCAGATCCAGGCTGCCGTTGTCACGGGCCAGCAGGATGCCGCGCGGCAGAGTCATCAGATCCGAAGTAAAAAGCATTTTTTTCTGGCGCGAGTTGCTCGGCGTCACCCCGATCAGCATGTCCACCTCGCCATCGAGCAGGGCCTGCTGAGCCCCCGCATAGTAGGGATAGGTCTTGTAGCGGACGGCAAGCCCCAGCCGGCCGGCAATCAGGGTGGCAAAATCGTCGAGCGGGCCGCTGAAACCACCCCGGCTATTGGCGTAGATATAGGGCGGCCAGGCCACCGACGGCATGCCGACCACCAGGTCGCTGCGCGAGGCGAGCCACAACCGCTCCGCCAGCCCCAGCTGATCCTTGTCCAGGCGGGTTTCTGCCGCAGTGGCAAGGCTCCAGCCGGCAAGCCAGCACAGCAAGATGGCGCGATAGCAGAGACGCAACATGGGTGACTCCTGAACAGATCGGAGAGCGATCATAGGGATTTTGGCAAAATGTGCGAATAGAAATTCGTAGTAGAACTCGTCCGGATACGAAAAACGGCAGGCTCACGCCTGCCGTCTTCTAGCAAGAAGGGGGCCAGGCCCCACATCATCAGGTTATTCGGTTCCCGAGTCGGAAGCCGGTTTGATATTCCCGCTCACGGATGTGGGCGATCTGCACATTTTGCCCTTCCAGACCGATGTCCTTGAGCAGAGCAGGTGACAGATGCGGGTAGCTGACACGACGCTCCAGCCGGGTAATCCGTTTCTGGACCAGGGTTTCGACGGTGCGCAGCAGGGTCAGTTCGATAGACATAATATTCTCCAGTTGAACGTGCGGTTCCCCCGGAGAGAAGAGATCACCCTGCGGGACAACCGCGGGTGATGAAAAAGCAGGTGTTACCTGTTTCCTCCACGCGGCAGAAAAAGAGCACGAGTTTTCGCGCTGCTGATGCAGCGGTCGAACGCAACGTTTAGCATTGAATGTTGCATATCCGTCTCCTTACCGAGTGAAAGTTGAACAAGTTGCCACAGTCTAAAAAAAGACCGAATTTTATACAAGAACCTCACCCCCCATATGGGGAGGTGAGTCATCTATCAATACTCATCTGGCACAGGCAGCCCCATGCTGCTTCGGCTCAGATCCCGGACAACAGCCGGAACTCCTCCAGCGCATAGGTATCCGTCATACCGCTCACGTAGTCGAGCAGCAGCCGCACCCGGAAGTACCACTCCTGCTCGCTCTCCTTTTCGAAACGGGGATCCCGGCTCGCCACCGCCAGCCGGTATGCCTTGAGATGACGGGCTGACAGTCGATGAAACAGCCGGCGGGCGAAGAACAGCTCGCTGCCCCCCTGCCCGGTCAGCAGCCGCTCGAACTGCACGGCCGGCAGCGCCAGCAGGCAGGCATAGGTGGAGAGCACGCCGCGCAGGGCGGCATAACCCTCCAGCTCCAGCGCCTCCACCTCGGGACGCATGAATACCAGCTCGCGAGCCACCTGTTTGAGGGTATCGAGCACCCGCGCCGCCGGTGCCTGACCGTGCAGCAGGGCCTGGGGATAGGCGCCGCTCAAGATCTGCGGGTGTTCACTCACATAGGTGTAAGCGGCCAATTCCACCAGATCCCGGGTCAGCTGCTGGCGAAAGTGGGGGAAAAAGCCCCTGCCCGAAGCGGCAGCCTCCGCCAGCAAGCCAGCCATGTAGGCACCGTCATCGGCCAGCCGCAGCGCCTGTTGCAGCTCGCTCAGGCTGAGAATCCGCCGGTCCACCGCATCTTCGAGGTCGGCGATACAGTAGGAGATGTCGTCGGCCGCTTCCATGATGTAGACCAGCGGATGACGGCAGCCGGGCGCCAATCCCAGGCTCTGGCCGAGGGCGCGGTAGAGGGGTTGTTCGCTGAAGAAGATGCCGCGCTTGCTGGCCCAGCCGTGATGTTGACCGCCGTGCAGGGGTTGCTGCGGGTACTTGCACAGTGCCGCCAGCTGCCCCAGGGTCAGGTTCAGCTCGTGCAGGCTGTGTACCAGCCGCAGACTCTGGGCGTTGCCGTCAAACACCAGCAGATCCTGGCGAAGTGTTGCCCACTGCGGGCTGGGGGTGCAGCCAAGGGCCTCGGCAAACAACCCATCCAGCGCCTGCGCCAGCCACTGGCTCATCACCTGCTCGCCAAAGTGGCCAAATGGCGGGTTGCCGACGTCGTGCAACAGGCAGGACATCTCCACCAGATTGATGAAGGCCACCTCGCACACCGCCCCTGCCGGCAGGGCCGCCAGAATGCGGCGGCTGATCTGGCGGCCGGTCTCCTGCACCTCCAGCGAATGGGTGAGACGGCTGCGCACCGAGGCCTTCACGTCGAGCGGAAAGACCTGGGTCTTCTGCTGCAGCCGGCGCACCGGCGCCGCCTGCACGATGCGGGCGCGGTCCTGTTCGGTCGCTTCCAGCAGATCTTCGTCACCCCAGCGATGGATGCGCTCGGGAGTAATCAAACGGCTATACATGTGCGGCTCCTTGCCTGCGGCTCGCGTCTACGAGAGCAGCCAGCGCTTCAAGCGGGCGATGTCACCCGGGCATTCACGGCGCAGCGACTCTATCCAGTCTTCCACGTTCTCCCACCAGGCGGGATGATCCGGACTCTGGATCAACTGGGCCAGCTGCTGCAGCCGGCGCAGACCGATGGAGCCCGCCGCCCCTTTTATCTTGTGCGCCTCCTCCACCACGCCGGCCTGATCCCGGGCAATCATGTTGGAGTCAAGCACAGCCATGTAGTCGGGCATCATCTTCTCGAACAGCTCGACGCTGGAGATCAGCACCTGCTTGCCCACGGTATCGGCATAATCGGTGAGGAAGGGCAAATCCAGCAGTGCATCCTGACCGTCCGCATCCGCCTGTTCGTCCGCCTCATCCTCGGCCAGATCGGCAAACAGGTGGCCAATCACCTCCCGCACCGCCTTCGAACCGAGCGGCTTGTTGATCACATCCTGCATGCCGTGATCCCGGTAGTACTGGCGATCGCCGGTGGCGTTGGCGGTGAGTGCCACCATGGGCGGCAGGCTGTCGCCGTAGCGGGCGAGCAGTTGCTCCGCCACATCGAAGCCGGTCATGTCCGGCAGCTGGATATCCAGCAGGATCAGATCAAAATCGTCGGGATTGGCCATGGCCAGCGCCTGGGCGCCGTCCCGCGCCACCTTGACCTCATGACCCAGCTTGTTGAGCAGGGCGCAGGCCACGGTCACGTTGAGCTCGACGTCCTCCACCAGCAGGATATCGAGGCAGGGCATCTCGGGCTCGGCCGCGGGCGTCTGGGCGGCGACGCAGTCTACCTCCAGCTCGGCGGTGAAGCAGGCGCCCTCGCCCGGATCGCTGTCCACGTAGAGCTGGCCGCCCATCGCCTGCACCAGCTGGCGGGAGACCGCCAGCCCGATGCCGGTGCCGGTGGCGTGCTTCTTGCCCTGCACCTGATAGTACATGGCGAAGATCTTCTCCTGCTGGGCGCGGGGAATGCCGACCCCGGTGTCTTCCACCTCGAAGTGCAGGGCCAGCTTGCCCGGCGTGTCGGCCGGGTGGGTGAGGCAGCGCACCGTCACCCCCCCTCGTCGGTGAACTTGACCGCATTGCCCACCAGATTCCACAACACCTGGCGCAACCGGGTCCCGTCCGCCATCACGAACTGCGGCACGTCGCCATCCCGGTCGAAATGCAGATAGAGCCCCTTCTGCTCCGCCTGGATGCGCGACAGCGTCTCCAGCTCGTCGAGGAAGGCAGGCAAGTCGATGGGGGTCGGGGCGATTTCCAGCCGGCGCCGGTCCAGCTTGTCGAGATCGATGATGTCATTGAAGATGTTGCCGAGCGTCACCGCGCTCAGGTGAATGGTCTTGAGCTGCTGGTGCTGCTTGGGATCGAGCGGCGTATCCATCAGCATCCGGCTCAAGCCGACAATGCCGTTGAGCGGGGTGCGCAGCTCGTGGCTGATGGTGGAGATGAAGGTGGTCTTGTCGCGGCTCGCCTTCTCCAGCTTGTCCTGATACTGCTTGCGCTCGGTGATGTCGCGACCAAAACCGAGCAGGCCGAGCCGCTTGCCGAAACGATCGAAGAAGGGCACCTTGCGCAGCTCGAAGTAGGCCTTGCGACCGTCGGGGTACTCCAGCCACTGCTCATAGGTGAGCGGCTCGTTCTGGGCGAAGACCTGCTTGTCGGTCTCCACCACCTTACTGGCGATGTCATGCTTGTAGACATCGAACGGGGTCAAGCCGATGAGCTCCGCCTCCACCTTGCCGGTCAGCTCCTCCATGGCGCGATTGCAGCCGGAGAACTGCTCGTCTTCGTTGCGGTAGTAGACCAGATCGGGGGAGCAGTCGATGAAGGAGCGCAAGAGGGCGGTGCGCTCCCCCAGATGCAGCTGGGCCTTCTCGCGCTGGAATACCTCGTTCTCCAGATCCTCGATGGCCTGCTGGCGCAGGGTCTCGGCCCGGTTGGTCTCGGCGATCTGGGCGTTGAGGCGGCTGATGTTCTCCTGCAGTTGGCTGTTGAGCTCGAGATCCCGCTCGCGCATGTCCTGCAGTTTACGCACCATGCGGGTCAGCCGCTGGCGGGAGTCCTCCAGCTGATCCACCACGATGGAGAGAAAATAGACGGCCCAGGGGGTCACCAGCAGGCCGAAGAAGACCGAGCGCACCAGGTCGACGATGTCCACGGTGCCGCGCAGGAACAGGGTGACCCCCATCTGGATCGAAACGGCCAGCACTATGATGCCGGTGGCCAGGAACATGCTGAAGCGCACCAGTCCCAGCTTGGTCATCAGGTCGACGTAATATTGCGCCCAGGATTTGATTTGTTTCATCTTATTGTTTTCTCCCCGATATTCGCCGAACAGAATACCAGCACGGCGCGCCGAACTCTTGTACCGTCGCACGATAAATTATCGGTTAACCTCCTCCGCCCGCTGGGGTAGCATGCCGGAGTCAATTCGGTCAGCCTGGGTTAAGCCTGGCTGGCTATAATGTTCGGCCGTTCAATTCAACCAACTGATATTTCAGGAGTCTCATCGATGCGTAATCTCACCCTGCTGAGTCTTGGCCTGCTGGCAGCCAATGCCGCCCACGCCGATCTGGGCGAGATCCCCAAGCAGTCCGGCTGGTCCGGTTTCCTGCTGGGCGGGGTCAACGCCGTCAGCTACAAGTCCAACTTCTATGCCGGCGATGACAACCACAGTCGCATCAATGACCTCGGCTCACCCGACAGCGAGAGCGGCCTGACGCCGCTGCTCAACGCCGATATCCGCTACACCTTTGCCGATACCCGTACCCAGATCTTCCTCGGCAACCTGATCCAGGACGCGGTGCGCTTCGACTTCACCCAGCAGCTCGGCCTGCGCCAGGAGATGGGTGACAAGGGCATAGTCGCCACCTCGCTGGTGTTCAACGTCATGCCGGTCGAGCTGTGGAGCGATCCTTTCGCCACCGGGGTGGATCGCAGCTCCACCGATGTGAAATCAAAAGGGGCGCGTTTTGCCTGGGACAAGATCTGGGGCAGCAACTTCTACGGCAACCTGACCACCCGGGAGGTGGACATGGATGAGGAGCGCAGCGGCCAGCAGTATGACCAGAGCCACGGCACCCACTACGCCGACATGCTGGATCGCAACGGCAAGATGCACGACATGGAACTCTCCTACCAGTGGCACTTTGGCGGCAACCAGCTGCTGGAGCCGGCCATCGTCTACAAGCAGGCTCGCCTTGACGGCAGCGCCGAGAGTTTCAAGAACACTGGCCTGAAGCTGACCTATGCCAAGCGCGGCCCCCAGTGGTCCTTCGTCAGCAACCTCTATACCGGCAAGCGCAAGTATGACGAGGCGAACCCCATCTTCGGCCAGCACGCCGATGCCGACGAATTCGCCATCAACGGCACCTTCTTCTGGCACAACCTGTTTGGCGTCAACGCCCTCGCAGCCACCTTCACCGCCGCCTATGCCAGCGCCGACTCGGACATCAACTTCTACGACAGCCAGTCCACCCGTTTCAGCACGGGTCTGCTCTACAACTTCTAAACCCGACCCGCACCAACAAACGAGGCCACCCCATGGGTGGCCTCGTCATTTGCAACGGCTTGCGGCCATCAGATCCCGAGCGAGTCGAGCAGATCGTCGTGATCGTTGGGCACCGGGGCGGCGGCCGGGGCCGGCTGGGCAGCCTCACGCTTGGTCTGGGCGATCAGGGCATCCGGATCCAACTCTTCTTGATCCATACCATCGTTGTGGATGCGGATGAACTCGGTCTTGTCCATCGCCAGCTCCAGATAGAAGATGTTGTTGCGGGCGGTGAAGAAGGTGACCCGGCGCGACTCCGGGCTGTCAAGGTTGGTATCGACGCTCAGCATCACCTGCTTGTTGAGGGCCAGCATCTTCGGCTGGTTCTGGGTGATGTGGGTCTGCAGATCCCGGCCCGACCTTGACGGTGAAACTGCCGACGATCTGGTTCATCAGCTCGCCCATGACGTTGCTCACCTCGTCAGAGGTATGGGAGATGGCGAGATCTTCCTTGGAGAGCCCCATGCTGAGCATGTAGCTCTCGTACAGCTCCATGGCGGCAGAGGCGGAGAAGTTGATCACCACCAGGCCGGAGAAGCCGCCATCAAACAGCACGAAGCAGCCGATATCCGGCTTGAGGCAGGTCTTGCTGATCCGCTGCACCATGCCGGAGAAACGCACCTGACTCTGGGTTGCCGCACTCAATACATCCGTGACCGAATGGCACAGGCTCAGCAGCACATCCTCTGTGGTCAATACGGTATCGTTGTCGGCTCTTGTCACTATCATGGGACCTTCCTGAACATCGAAAATGGGCTTATCTATACCATAACTCTAACAGATAGCGCGGCTTGGGCTTCGAAATAGCGAGCCGCCTCTCAGTTGATTCAATTGTCAGTGCCAAGCGGACTGAATCCGGCCAGATTGGCCAGCTTGAGACGCCAGCTGGCCGCCTCTGCCAGCAATGCGGCTTCCTCATAGGGCACGGAGGGATGAGCCCCCCAGATGGGACCGGGCCAGGCCTTGTCGGTACTGAAACGGGCGACATGGTGCAGATGCAGCTGGGGCACCAGATTGCCAAGCGCCGCCACGTTGATCTTGTCCGGCCGCAGCGCCTGCTCCATCAGGGTGGCGACCGCGCAGGATTCCTCCATCAGCTGCTGTTGCTGCGCCGGTGCCAGGTGGTGAATTTCCCGTAGATTGGCCACTCTCGGCACCAGGATCAGCCAGGGATACTGGCTGTCCTTGGCCAGCAGGACGCGGCAAAGGGGCAGATCGCCGAGCAGGCGGGTATCTGCCTGCAGGCGGCTGTGCAGTTCAAACATGAAGACCTCGTTGACGTAAGGTGGGCGCGATGCACGATGAGAGCCCCCACGTTACTGCAACGGGCCGCAAACTTAAAGTCGCGGCACGGCCCAGCTGACAAAGCGCTTGCGCAGCGCGGGGTCAGCCTTGAGGAAGAGTTGCTGCAACTGACCCTCCAGCGCGCTGGCCGCCACCGGTTCAACCGAACCGGCCGTTGCGGTCACGGGCACGACCGTGCTCAATGCCGCCTTGCCAGCGCTCTGGTTGTATTCGACCAGCTTGGCCCGCCAATCCATCCCTATCAGCATGCCGCTGGTGATCAGCGCATCCTGCTGGCTGGTAATGCTCTGGCCACCGGCCTGCAACCCCATGACGGGAGACTCGGCATACTGCGCCATACCCCGCTCATCGCTCGGCAAGTTGGCTACCAGTCGTACCTGCTGCTGACTGGCTTGATAGCGCAGCACCTGCGGCGCGGAGCGCAACTGGCGGTCATTCTCGCTGCTGCTGCGACTCGGGATCACCCCTTCATAACGCACCAGCAACTGCTGCTCCCCATCCGGCAGGGTGGCATGCTGCTCGTCGTGCAGCGTGCCCGCACTCACCCCCAGGATCTGGAAATCCGCCGGCACCGTCACCTCGACGGCCGCCCACACCGCACTGCCCAGCACCATCTTCATGCCCAGCGCAGCCCACAGCAGCGATACCCCACGCCCGTACCAATAACCCTTCATATTTGCTCATCTTCCTGTTCGCGTTGATGGGCGCAGGCTAGCAGCCGAAGATGACAGAAAAATAACGAGGGCTCAGAGCAGGTAGTGGGGTCGCTCGGCAAACCACTGGGCCAACACCTGCTTGAACAGCCGGATCTTGCGCGGCACCCGCCGCTGCTGGGCGTGCAGCACGTGCAGCGGGTGCAGCCCGGTCTGCCACTCCGCCAGCACGGTGACCAGCTCCCCCTGCGCCAGCCAGGGCTCCACCAGCATCAGCGGGCACTTGGCGTACCCCATGCCGGCCCGAGCCAGCTGCAGCACGGTACTGTAGTGGTTGGCCCGCACCTTGCCCTGCACCAGGATGTGCGCCTCCTCTTCCCCCTTGCGAAAGTGCCACTGCTCCCAGGCCGGGTTGTGGCCCTGCAGCAGACAGGGCCGTCCGCCCAGCTCATAAGGGGTGGCGGGGATCCCCTCCCGCGCCAGCAGAACCGGGCTGGCCACCACCACGTCCTTGAGCCTACCGAGCGGCAGCGCCACCAGGTTGTCGGGAATGCTGCTCATGGCGCGCAGGGCGATGTCGTGCTCCCCCTGGCTCATGTCGATCATGGCGTTGGTGAAGTTGAGTTCGACCTGGACGCCGGGGCAGAGCTCGGCAAACCGGGCCAGCAGATCGTTCACCATGCGATCGCCGGTACTGACCGGGCAGGTGAAGCGCAGCCGGCCGCCATCCTCCTCGGTCAGCGCCTGGATATCCTGCTCCGCCTGGCGCGCCAGCGCGAAAATCTCGCCGGCCTGCTGATAGAGGGTCCGGCCCGCCTCGGTGAGGCTGAGTCGGCGGGTGGTGCGCTGCAGCAGCTGGGCATTGAGGGTCGTTTCCAGCGCGCTGACGTGACGGCTCAGCATCCCCTTGCTTACCCCCAGGCTGTCGGCTGCGGCCGAGAAACTGCCCTTTTGCACCACCTCGTAAAAACTGGCCAGGTGGGAGATGTCCATTCATTAGCTCCAATATGGAAACAATGCGTTTATTTTACGCGCTTTTTCTCCCTTTTCATCGCGCTAGAATCAACACATCCCAACCAGGAGTGAAACAGATGAAGATTGTGATTGTGGGTGCCTCCGGCACCGTCGGCTCCGCCGTCAGCGAGTTGCTTGCCAAAGACCACCAGGTGATCCGGGTCGGCCACAGCCAGGGGGACGCCACGGTCGACATGCGCGATCCAGCCTCCATCAAGGCGCTATTCGCCAAGCTGGGCCAGTTCGATGCGCTGGTGGTGGCCAGCGGCAGCGTGGCCTTCAACGCTCTCACCGAGATGACCGACGAGCAGTGGCAGGTGGGACTTCAGAGCAAGCTGATGGGCCAGATCAACCTGACCCGCGCCGCCATACCCCACCTGAACGACAAGGGCTCCATCACCCTGATCAGCGGCATCCTGAGCGAGGAGCCCATCAACTGGGGGGCAAGCGCGACCACCATCAACGGCGCCATCGATCACTTCGTCAAGGCGGCGGCCTGCGAGCTGCCGCGGGGTCTGCGCATCAATGTGGTGAGTCCGACCGTGCTGACGGAGTCGATGGATAAATACGCCAGCTTCTTCCCGGGCTTCGTCCCCGTGCCCGCCGCCAGGGTGGCGCAGGCCTACCAGAAGTCGGTACTGGGGGTGCAGACCGGCCAGGTGTTCAGGGTCAACGGCTGATCGCCGCCCTGCTGCCGCCCAGCCGGCACGGCAACAAAAACGGGCCCCGTGATGGGGCCCGTTCCATTGCTGCCAGCATGCCGACTTGCAAGCTGGCTGATGGCAAACGTTTGTTTTTACGGCAACAAAAAAGGCGGAGTACTTCAGTCGATCAGCCCGTACTGAGCGCGCAGCACCTCGATAATCTCCTGCTTCGGATTGGCGCTGCGTACCAGCGGCTGACCGATGATCTTCTCGGCAATCCCCACATAGGTGTTGGAGATGTCCATCATCACCTCGGTCGGCAACTTGTTGTCGCGGGCCAGGGCGAAGCGCTCGGGCATGCGGTGCTTGTTGAGCAGAATGTCCGGATCCGGGAAGTGATTGAGCAGCCACTGGCGGAAACCCTCTTTCGACTTCTCGACGATCTGGCCGTCGCGCAGGGCGGCGCCATCCCAGATGCGGGAGCTGTCGGGGGTGCCTACTTCATCCATGTAGATCAGCTTCTCGTTGCCGGCAGCGTCATTGACGTAGCCAAACTCGAACTTGGTGTCGACGAAGATCTGATCCAGCTCGGCCAGCGCCTCACTGATGACGTTGAAGCCTTCCTTGAGCAGCACTTCGTAGCGGTCGATGTCGGCCGGCTTGCTGAAGTTGAAGCCCCGGTAGTGGCGCTCGATGTCGGCACGGGAGACGTTGACGTCGTCGGCTTCCGGCACGCCGTCCAGCCCGGTCAGCACACCCTTGGTGGAGGGGGTGATGAGGATCTCGGGCAGCTTCTGATCTTTCTTCAGCCCTTCCGGCAGGGTGATGCCGCAGAACTCGCGCTCACCATCCTTGTAGGCACGCCACATGGAGCCGGTGATGTACTGGCGGGCAATCGCCTCGATCATCACGGGGCGGGCTTTTTGCACGATCCAGACGAAGGGATGGGGGATGTCCAGGATGTGGCTGTCGGCCAGCCCCTTCTCCTTGAACAGCTTGAACCAGTGGCTGGAGATGGCGTTGAGCGCAGCCCCTTTGCCCGGCACGCCGTTGAGCCCGTCCACGCCCTGCCAGATGCAGTCGAAGGCCGAGATCCGGTCACTGATCACCATGATGGCGAGCGGCGCATCCGCCGGCACGTCGTAACCCTTCTCGCGGATGAGGCGGGCACTGTCTGCGGCGGTCAGCCAGTAGACGCTGCGCACCTTGCCGGAATGGACGGGTTTATCGGTACGGATCGGCAAATCGTCGTTCACCGCCAATACTTGATCTGCAAGACTCATGGTAAGTAACACTTCCTGTTTGTGGGGGGTTTACATAACAAAACAGGGGCACAAGGCCCCTGTTTCTATTCTGTTTTTGCAGCTTGGTCAGCCAGACCCTTGGCGAATGCCTCGGACAGACTGATGTACATCTGGGAGATGACACCGGACGACACGGGCTTCTTGTCCTTGTCGAACAGGGTGATGGAGGTCTTGCCCCCCGCCATCTCGCCAAGCTGGAAGCGATACTTGTCTTCGTCCAGCTTGAACGGCTCGCTGCCCTTGGCCTTCCAGAATTCGCTGCCCGGCTCGTCGTACTCCACGTCGATCCAGCCCAGCGACTGCTGGGTATCCTTGATGGTGAAACCGTAGGCCGGCAACACCTGATTGAGACGGCGCCACACCTGATCAAACGAACCATCGACGATCCAGGCGCTCAGCTCGTTGTTGTCCAGACCCAGTTCCAGCCCCATGCCATCGTTGGCCTTGTGCTGTTCGCGGGACTTGAGCTGCTTGTCGTAGTAGAGCGAGAACTGGTTGAGGGCCCGGGTCGCGTAGCGCTGGGCATCCGCCGGGGTCAGCTCCTTGCTGGTCTCGCCATCGACGGTCTCTTCATGATCCAGCACCCGTACCGACATGTTGACGGCGTGGCGCTGTGGATCGTTGCGCAGGGTGAACTGGTAGCGCTGGCGAATGACGAAGTCATCGTCCTCTTCACTCCAGCCGTCGAGCGCCTTGGTGTTGTCAAACCAGCCGGTCTGCAGCACGCCGGCCTGCTGGTCCAGCTTCTCGGTGGTGACCTTGTAGTGGGCGAGGAAGTTCATCAGGAAGGCCCAAGTATCGCGCTCCACGCTCTGGGAGGTGCTGAGGGCGTAGAAGGCCATGGTGGGTTCGCCAGCATTGGCCACCACCTGGCTGCCCGGTACCACGGTCAGCAGCTGGGCGGGTGGACGCACGTCAACCTTGGCACCCAGCGCACCGTCACGGCTGCTCTCGGGCAGGGCCGGAATGTCGAAACTGCTGTTAAAGGCGGGGGTATTCAACCCGGCCGGCACCAGAAACGCACGGCCTTCAAGGCGGGCATCCTCGTACTCGAAACCACGGTTGGCCATCTTGCGTTCCTGGGGTGAGCTACAGGCTGCCAGCACGGCAACGGTCGCCACACTCAGCACCAGGCGCACTGCATTTCCCTTTCCATTTGCTTTAAACACTCGCCATCAACTCCGCAGTCGTCAGTGCTCGCGCCATCGCCTGTTCGCCCTCGGGGGTGAGGTCGGTGAGCGGCAGGCGCAAGGTGGCCGTCGCAATCAATCCCAGCTGGGCACAGGCCCACTTCACGGGGATAGGACTCGGTTCGCAGAACAGAGTCTGATGCAACGGCATCAATCGATTGTTGATGTCGTGCGCTCGTCCGGCATCACCGGCCAGCGCAGCACGACACATGTCGGCCATCTGGGCCGCTGCAATATTGGTGGTGACCGAAATGACTCCGTCCCCGCCTTGCAGCATGAAATCACATCCACTGGCATCATCGCCACTATAAAGCGCGAATTGTGCGCCGCACAGCTCGCGCAGCAGCGGCGTACGGCTCAGATCCCCGGTCGCCTCTTTCAGGCCTATGATGCCGGGCACCTTGGCCAGTCTGGCTACCGTCTCAGGTTTGAGATCGCAACCGGTACGACCGGGCACATTATAAAGAATTTGGGGCAGACCACTAGCCTCGGCGATCGCACAATAGTGACGATAGAGGCCTTCCTGGGTGGGTTTGTTGTAATAGGGGGTGACCGAGAGACCCGCCACCACGCCGGTTTCGGCGAAGCGCTTGGCCAGGGCGATGGCATGGGCGGTATTGTTGGAGCCACAACCGGCGATGACCGGAATGCGTCCGGCGGCCAGCGCCACGGTTTTCTCCACGACGGCGATGTGCTCCTGCTCGCTCAGGGTCACCGACTCCCCCGTGGTCCCGACCGCCACGATGGCGCTGGTCCCAGCGCTGACATGATAGTCGACCAGAGTGGCCAGACTGGCCCAATCGACTTCGCCTGAAGCCAGCATGGGGGTAACGAGGGCAACAATACTACCGCGCAACATGGATATTTCTCCCGATTTTCAGGGGCGTTATGGTAAAGCTGCCCCCTTGGAAAAACAAGGGAGGCCAGGGGCAAGCCGTGTTACCATCCGGCAAAAACCGCACTGCGCGAGCCGCGGTGGAACACGCCGGACGCTGGTCGTGACACCCCGATACCGTGCTTGTTGCAACGAGATTCTCAACAAGGTTGCCATGCAGGATCGCTGGCAGTGGCCCATGGCCAGCCCGTTCCGGGCTATGCCACTGCATCCACATTCGCAACCCGCTAATGGACGAGAGAAGATTTATGACTCATTACCTGGTCGTAACGGCCATCGGCACGGACAGGCCTGGCATCGTCAATGAGGTCACCCGCCACGTCAGTGGGTGTGGCTGCAACATTGTCGACAGCCGTCTTGGCATCTTCGGCAATGAATTCACCTTCATCATGCTGCTGTCCGGTGACTGGAACAGCCTGATGCAGCTCGAGATAAGCCTGCCCCTGCGCAGCCAGGAGTGGGACCTCATCACCATGATGAAGCGCACCGAACGCCACCAGTCGCTGCAATACGATATCAGCGCCAACGCCGAGATCCTGATCCGGGACCAGCCGGGCATCGTAAGCCAGTGCACCCAGTTCTTCAGCGATCACGGCTGGGACATCCAGGCCATGCAGACCATCACCCTGGAACAGCAGCCGTTCAACCTGCTCAAGGCCAGCTTTCAGCTCAATCTGGCCAAACAGGGAGAGGCGGCCGGCTCACAGACGGCCTTCGCCGGATTCTGTCGTGAACTGGGCGCAGAATCGTTCGAATTCATCGTCAATCACAAACACGCCTGACGGCTCATCCAAGGAGATCCCATGCAACCTTTATCCGCTGGCAGCCTGGCCCCCGATTTTTCCCTGTCCGATCAGGACGGCAACCAGGTACGCCTTGCCGACCTGCGCGGCAAAAAAGTGCTCATCTACTTCTATCCCAAGGCGATGACCCCGGGCTGCACCACCCAGGCTTGTGGCCTGCGCGACGTCAACGCCGAGCTGGCCGCCCTCAATGTGGTGGTGCTCGGCATCAGCCCGGATCCGGCCAAGCGGCTGAAAAAATTCGAGGAGCGCGACAACCTGAACTTCCGCCTGCTGGCCGATGAAGATCATGCGGTGGCCGATGCGTTTGGCGTCTGGGGCCCGAAGAAGTTCATGGGCAAGGAGTATGACGGTATCCACCGGCTGAGCTTCCTCATCGACGAAGAGGGCAAAATTGCCCACCGCTTCGACAAGTTCAAGACCAGCGATCACCATCAGGTGGTACTCGACCTGCTCAAGGGCTGAACCCCAGATACCGGTACTGCCTATATGGAAAGGGCCTGCAAGCGCAGGCCCTTTTTCTATTCGCATGTCGTTGCCTGCCTCGCGTTGCGGGCTGGAGGCTCGATGCCCGGTCCTTCGGCTCGCCTGCCAGGAAAATGACTGGCGGCGACGTTCTCGTTTGTCATGAAGGCGCCGGCTTGCATCCACGATGGGATGCCTTGGTGACGGGTCTTTCGGCACAGGCCAAATGACGCCCTTATTGTTGCGCCAGCGAGCCAGAAAGCAAGCCGCCAGCCGTTACATTTAATTAACCAGCCGGGGCCGACGTTGATTTCCCGCCCCGCTATCTCGCCAACCTCCCCTGCCAGATCAAAAAATTCATCTTATATATGGGTTAACGTGGCCCCAGTTTCATTTTCCAGTGAGAAAAGCCCATGAACATGAGCCACACCGAACGTCTGATCCTGAGCAACCAGTACGAGATCCTGGCCAAACTCAATCCGGAAAAGGCGGCGTTTTACCAGCGGGCCAGTACCATCATCGAACGCGGCTACTGCCTGCAGATCCTCGAACTGGAGAAGAGCTTCGGCCATCTGGATCTGGCCACCTGCCAGGAGGTGATCGACACCCTGGAACTGCACCATGCACTGGCCATCTCCTGGGGCAACCTGGAAACGGCCGATCAGAGCGAAATCAATGCCAGCCGGCTGGAGTTCAATGGCTACAGCCGCAGCCAGGAGCGGGAGCTGGCCGACTACGTCTGCTTCCTGCTGGAGGTGGACAAGCGCTTCCCCGAGCTCAAGTGCCCGTGCGACGAGCTCTCCAGCGACATCGCCATGCGCGACAAGTACCAGCGCATGCTGACAGTCTGGCGCCAGTGCCCGCGTCAGTACAAGCTCTCCATTCAGGAGATCCGCAAGGTCCTGGCGGCCTGATAGGCATGAAAAAGGCGCCGCGAGGCGCCTTGGTCCGAGTAATGGGCCACAGGCCTCACTCGTAGAGGAAGGATTTGTCCAGCTGCTTGAAGGCGGCGTTGAGGGTATCGGCCAGCTCTTCGTATCTGGGCTGGGCCACCAGTTGGCGACGACCGCCCTGCTCGTTCATCTTGCCGTTGATCTCGCGATACCAGCTGGCAAGGGAGGGCGGCAGCCGGGTATCGGCGCGCTGACCGAGCCAGTAGTAGCCCTGCAGCGGCAGGCTGAGCAGAAACAGCACCGAGGTCATGACGGAAGGCCAGTAGTGCAGCTCGCCAAACTGGAACTGCAGCATGACGCTGAGCACCGCCAGTGCCGGGATGACCTTGAGGGCGAACTCGGTGGCCTTGATCACCCTATTCTCCGGGAACATGGAATTAAGCTCGGGACGGCGGGGCCAAAGGGTCATATAATGACGGCCTTGCTGTAACTTAGTTCCAAAAATGTTCATGCTCATGCTACCTCCGAGCTCTTTTTGAACGTATTAACGGCAAAACCACGACAATATTTGATGCGAAATAACAAAGGTTGAGGATGACTTTGTTATTTTTCAACAATCGGGTTATCCTTTGTACGCCCAATTTTTGCGCCAACGGCCTGCCGTTGCGCTGTCAGGGACGTCTGGATTTCGGGTCTTGTATCACTATACAAGGGGCAAGCAACAGATTGCCAACCCTCATAAGGATAAGTTGAAAGTTTTTGGACACGGCTCGTCCAACGCATCCTCCTACACAACCCAATCTGCGATAGGATTTATTCATGAGTAAGCTGGTTCTTGTTCTTAACTGTGGCAGCTCGTCCCTGAAGTTTGCTGTCATTGACGCAACCACCGGTGATGACCTGCTGTCCGGCCTGGCCGAGTGCTTCAACCTCGACGACGCCCGCATCAAGTGGAAACTGAACGGTGAGAAAGGCAGTGCCGATCTGGGCGCCGGTGCCGCTCACCAGGAAGCGCTGGACTACATCGTCAACAAGATCCTGCCGCTCAACCCGGAGCTGTCCAAGAACCTGATCGCCATCGGCCACCGTGTGGTACACGGCGGTGAGCGCTTCACCTCCTCCGTGCGCATCTGCGACGACGTCATCGCTGGCATCGAAGCCGCCGTACCGTACGCGCCGCTGCACAACCCGGCTCACCTGATCGGTATCCGTGAAGCCCGTCGCGTGTTCCCGGCGCTGGCCGAGAAGAACGTTGCCGTGTTCGACACCGCGTTCCACCAGAGCATGCCGGAAGAAGCCTTCCTGTACGCCCTGCCGTACAAGCTCTACAAAGAGAACGGCATCCGTCGCTACGGCGCCCACGGCACCAGCCACTACTACATCAGCCTGGAAGCCGCCAAGCAGCTGAACAAGCCGGTGGAAGAGCTCAACATCATCAACTGCCACCTGGGCAACGGCGGTTCCGTCTGCGCCATCAAGAACGGCAAATCCGTCGACACCTCCATGGGCCTGACCCCGCTGGAAGGCCTGGTGATGGGTACCCGTTCCGGTGACATCGATCCGGCCATCATCTTCTTCCTGCACGACAAACTGGGCATGAGCGTGGCCGACATCAACACCATGCTGACCAAAGAGTCCGGCCTGCAGGGTCTGACCGAAGTGACTTCTGACTGCCGTTTCGTTGAAGACAACTACGACAGCAAAGAAGAAGCCAAGCGTGCCATGGACGTTTACTGCTATCGCCTGGCCAAGTACATCGGCGCCTACGCCGCCGCCATGGACGGTCGTCTGGACGCCGTGGTCTTCACCGGTGGTATCGGTGAAAACTCCGCCCCGATCCGTGAAATCACCCTGAACAAGCTGGGTCTGCTGGGCTTCGACGTCGATCACGACGCCAACCTGAAGGCTCGTTTCGGCAAGGGTGGCGAGATCACCAAGGCTGGTTCCACCAAAGCCCTGGTTATCCCGACCAACGAAGAGTGGGTCATCGCCCATGACGCGCTGGAACTGGTTGGCGCATAATTTCGCTGTAGAGCAAGGCCGCCCAAGGGCGGCCTTTTCCTGATCCCAAAAATGAACAAGGGGTATAAAGTGGCACGCACTATTATGCTTATCCCGGTCGGCACTGGTGTCGGCGTAACTTCTGTGAGTCTTGGCGTTGTTCGCGCCATGGAGCGTCACGGTGTCAATGTCAGCTTCTTCAAACCGGTCGCTCAGCCGCGTCCGGGTGAAACCGGTACCGAGCGCTCCACCGCCGTGATCCGCGCCGCTGCCAACATCAACCCGCCCGAGCCGTTCGCCCTCTCCTACGCCGAGAACATGATCACCTCCAGCAACACCGACATTCTGCTGGAAGAGATCGTGGCCCGCTTCGAAGAACACGTGAAGGCCAGCGGTGCCGAAGTACTGGTCATCGAAGGCATGGTGCCGACCGACAAGCAGCCGTTTGCCAACAAGCTGAACTACGACGTTGCCAAGGCGCTGGACGCCGACATGGTATTCGTGACCCATCCGGGCAACGACTCTAGCCAGAAGCTGAAAGAGCGCATCGAGCTGGCCTGCTCCAACTTCGGTGGCGTCAACAACCCCCGTATCGTTGGCTGCGTGATCAACAAGGTGGGAGCACCGGTTGACGAGCATGGCGTGACCCGCCCCGACCTGACCGAGATGTTCGAGGCCCACCACCACACCTCCGACGCCGCCCATAACCTGGAAGTGCTGCAGGTATTTGGCAAGAGCCCGCTGCGCATCCTCGGCTGCATCCCCTGGAATACCCAGCTGATCGCCCCGCGCGCCAAGGATCTCGCCAAGCACCTGGCCGCTAAGATCCTGCACAAGGGTGAGCTGGACAGCCGTCGCCTGCAGACCGTGACCTTCTGTGCCCGCTCCATCCACAACATGATCGAGCACTTCCGCCCGGGCAGCCTGCTGGTCACTTCCGGCGACCGTTCCGACGTCATCGTCTCCGCCTGCCTGTCCGCCATGAACGGCGTCAAGCTGGGTGCCCTGCTGCTGACCGGCAACTACCATCCGGAACCGCAGGTGATGGCACTGTGCCAACAGGCCATGGCCACCGGCCTGCCGATCATGATCACCGGCACCAACACCTGGCAGACCGCCGTCAGCCTGCAAAACTTCAACGTCGACATTCCGGAAGATGACCGCGAGCGGATCGAGCTGGTGCAGGACTATGTGGCCGGCCACATCGACAAGCACTGGATCGAGTCTCTCTCCGCCAAGTCCACCCGTTCCCGTCGCCTGAGCCCGCCGGCTTTCCGCTACCAGCTGACCGAACTGGCCCGTCAGGCCAACAAGCGCGTCGTGCTACCGGAAGGGGAAGAGCCGCGGACCATCAAGGCTGCCGCCATCTGTGCCGAGCGTGGCATCGCCCGTCCGGTCCTGCTGGGCAACCCGGAAGAGATCCGTCGCGTTGCCGAACAGCAGGGCGTGGTACTGACCGACCGCGTCGAGATCATCGATCCGGTTGCCGTGCGCGAGCGCTATGTGGCTCGTCTGGTCGAACTGCGCAAGAACAAGGGCATGACCGAAGTGGTTGCCCGCGAGCAGCTGGAAGACAACGTGGTACTGGGTACCATGATGCTGGAGCGCAATGAAGTTGACGGCCTGGTATCCGGCGCAGTGCATACCACTGCCAACACCATCCGTCCGCCGATGCAGATCATCAAGACCGCTCCGGGCTCTTCCCTGATCTCCTCCATCTTCTTCATGCTGCTGCCGGACCAGGTACTGGTCTACGGTGACTGCGCGATCAACCCGGATCCCACTGCCGAACAGCTGGCCGAGATCGCCATCCAGTCCGCCGACTCCGCTGCCGCCTTCGGCATCGAGCCGCGCGTCGCCATGATCTCCTACTCCACCGGCACCTCCGGCGCCGGCGCCGATGTAGAGAAAGTGCGTGAAGCCACCGAGCTGGCCAAGGCCAAGCGTCCCGACCTCATCATCGACGGCCCGCTGCAGTACGATGCGGCCATCATGGAGAACGTGGCCAAGTCCAAGGCACCGAACTCACCGGTTGCAGGTAAAGCCACCGTGTTCGTGTTCCCGGACCTGAACACCGGCAACACCACCTACAAGGCGGTGCAGCGTTCCGCTGACCTGGTCTCCATCGGCCCGATGCTGCAAGGCATGCGCAAGCCGGTCAACGACCTCTCCCGTGGCGCCCTGGTGGACGACATCGTCTACACCATCGCCCTGACCGGTATCCAGGCAGCCCAGGCCGAGTAATCGACCGAGCTTATCCCTGTTGAAAAACCCGCCGCAAGGCGGGTTTTTTTATGGCTGACGGGCAGATGTTGATCCGCGAGATCAAATCAGGATCCAGCACGGATCCCGTCTTCTCGTTCAGAGGCCAGCCCGGCAAGGGCGGCGAGATAAGCAAACGCTCACACCCGCCAGAGGCGATTGCACAATTGCGCCCCAGCCGAGATCAGATCCAAATACTTCTTTAAGATCAGCACACTAACGTCAGACACACCGCTAATCTACAGACTTTTCCACAGCTTTTGTGGATAGTTTACCGATCATTTGAAAGAAAATGACAGACTCGGCCGCGCTTTGCGCCCATGAAAAAGGGGCTCCGAGGAGCCCCTTTGGACAACAAACCCGCCAGCTACCGGCTCAGGGACGCAGAGATTTATCGGCACGGGAGATACCACAGACACCGGAACGCACCACTTCGATGATCTCGTTGGTCTGGGCCGCCGTCTTGATGAAGGCATCCAGCTTGTCGCTGGTACCCACCAGCTGCACCGTGTAGAGCTCGGGGGTGACGTCGACGATCTGGCCGCGGAAGATATCCGCCAGCCGTTTCAGCTCGTCACGGGCCCCACCGGCGGCACGCGCCTTGACCAGCGCAATCTCCCGCTCGATGTGCTCACCCTCGCTCAGGTCGCATACCTTGAGCACGTCCACCAGCTTGTGCAACTGCTTCTGGATCTGCTCCAGCACCCGCTCGTCACCCATGGTGACGATGGTCATCCGTGACAGGGTGGGATCCTCGGTGGGGGCCACCGTCAGGGTTTCGATGTTGTAGCCGCGCTGGGAGAAGAGGCCCACCACCCGGCTCAGGGCGCCGGATTCGTTTTCCAGCAGTACTGAAATGATGTGTCTCATCAGGTTCTCTCCGTCTTGCTCAACCACATCTCGTCCATGGCGCCGAACTTTATCTGCATCGGATAAACGTGTTCATCCGGGTCGACCGAGATGTCCATGAACACCAGCCGATCCTTCATGGCAAAGGCCTTCTCCATGGCGCTCTCCAGCTCGGCCGGATCGCTCACCGCGATGCCGACATGGCCATAGGCTTCCGCCAGTTTGACGAAGTCCGGCAGCGACTCCATGTAGGAGTGACTGTGGCGACCGCCGTAGAACATCTTCTGCCACTGCTTGACCATGCCCAGCGCTCGGTTGTTGATGGAGATGATCTTGATGGGCACCCCGTACTGCATGCAGGTGGAGAGCTCCTGAATGTTCATCTGCACCGAACCGTCGCCGGTGACGCAGCAGACCACCGCATCCGGGTTGGCAAACTGGGCGCCCATGGCGGCCGGAATGCCGAACCCCATGGTGCCGAGACCACCTGAGTTGATCCACTGGCGCGGCTTGGCAAACGGGTAGTAGAGGGCGGCAAACATCTGATGCTGGCCCACGTCGGAGGCCACGAACGCCTCCCCCTTGGTCACCTTGTAGAGGGTCTCGATCACCTGCTGCGGCTTGATCAGGGTGGGGTGGGTCTCGTAGGCCAGGCAGTTGCGTGAGCGCCACTGGCCGATCTGGCTCCACCAGTCCGCCAGTACCTGCTTGTCGTTGTCGAAACCACACTCGCGGATCACTTCCAGCATCTGCTCCAGCACGGTTTCCACCGAGCCGACGATGGGCACGTGGGCCTGCACCGTCTTGGAGATGGAGGTGGGATCGATGTCGATGTGGACTATGGTGGCGTTGGGGCAGAACTTGGCCACGTTGTTGGTGACGCGGTCATCGAAGCGGGCACCCACGGCGAAGATCAGATCCGCGTTGTGCATGGTCTTGTTCGCTTCGAAGGTGCCGTGCATGCCCAGCATGCCGATGAATTGCGGATGGGTGCCGGAGAAGGCCCCCAGCCCCATCAGGGTAGTGGTCACCGGCAGGTTCAACAGCTCCGCCAGCTTGGTCACCAGGTGATCCGCATTGGCATTGATGGCGCCGCCGCCGACGTACATCACCGGGCGCTCGGCCTCCACCAGCAGCTTGGCGGCCCGCTTGATCTGCCCCTTGTGGCCCGACTTGGTCGGATTGTAGGAACGCAGGGCAACCGTCTCGGGATACTGATAGGGAAACTTCTCTTTCGGGTTCTGCACGTCTTTGGGCAGATCCACCACCACCGGCCCCGGGCGGCCGCTGGCAGCAATGTAGTAGGCCTTCTTGATGGCGTCGGGAATATCGCTGGCCTTCTTGCACAGGAAGCTGTGCTTCACCACCGGGCGGGAGATGCCGATCATGTCGGTCTCCTGGAATGCATCCTCCCCGATCATGCTGGTCGGCACCTGGCCGGACAGGATCACCAGGGGGATGGAGTCCATGTAGGCAGTCGCGATCCCCGTAATGCAGTTGGTGGCGCCAGGACCCGAGGTCACCAGCACAGTGCCCACCTTGCCGGTGGAGCGGGCGTAACCGTCCGCCATGTGCACCGCGGCCTGCTCGTGCCGCACCAGGACATGCTCCATCTTGCCGTTTTCAAAGAGAGCGTCATAGATGTCGAGCACTGAGCCACCAGGGTAGCCGAAAACGTGCTCAACTCCCTGATCTTCCAGCGCTCTAACCACCATCTGGGCGCCTGATAACATCTCCATGATAAAGCCCTCCAGGCTTTGCTCCGTTAAGCGAAAGCTATCGGCAGTCCGCTGCTTCCCGGCACCGCCGGTCCGTGCATTGTTGTTGTCTGAATACGGACACGGCGAGTTCGGCGCTGTCGATAGTAGAAAAATAGGTTTTTTCCATCATTCACCCGAAAAGCGGGTGAAAAACCAACTTAACCCGCTTGTGAACGCTTGTCCACGGCTTTGTCTGACCAGAACAGTCATAAATTTCAAACAGCTATTAACATTCAGTGACTTGAGAAAAAGGGCGGGGACAATGCGGGGGAGTTGAGGGAATGACCAGCGGATCATGCTGCCACGGTCGCCCTGAATGGAAAAAAATAAGCCCACCGCCAGGGTGGGCCCGCAAGCCTGGCAGGGGATCAGTGATCCTCTTCCGGCTCCGCCAGCCAGATCTGCTGATCCGGATCCGTCTCCTCGCAGACCGAGATACTTACCCCCATGTCCAGCAGCTCGTGCAGGGTGAGATTGTCCGCCAGATTCATGGTGTCGCCGTTTTCATTGGTAAAGCGCATGGTGTCCGTCCTCTCCTTGGTGGGATCCCTCTCAGTCTAGTCAAAGGCGCTCACTTGCGATAACCAACTGCTGTTTAGCGGGCTGCCCCCCTCCAGCTCGCTCAGCCGATCGCACACCTCTTCCGGAAACAAGGTGCGAGCCCACAGCCGGCGAGAGAGCGCCGGCACGCTCTCCTGCGCTCCATCCGCCAGCCAGCCCGCCAGCTCATTGGCAACATCTGGGTAGATAATCTGGCCAGGGGCGGCGGCATCCAGCCAGGCCCGCACCGCGTTGGCATCGAGCGCATCCATCAGACGGGCCAGCCCCATCAGCTCCAGGGTCTTGCTGTTGGTCAGCTGCTCGAACTGCCCCCCCAGCGGCTTGACCAACAGTTTCTTGCCAAGGGAGAGCGCCTCCGAGGCGAGTTCGAAGCCACCGTTGGTGATGACCCCGCGACAGCCGGCCAGCATCTGCTTGAACCCCTCCCTCGCCTGCGGCTCGAACGCTATGTTGCGCCACTGGCTGGCACTGCGAATGGCCGGATGAAAGCAGACAAAGCGTTGCTGGTTGAAGCGCGACAGCAGCGCTGCGATCGCCTCGGTCTGCTCAAACGGCAGGTAGACCAGGATCTGCTGATTGTCGGGGGCAGGCGGGATGGCGTCTATGATGGGTGGCAGCAAGGGCTGACCGAAGTGAAACCAGTGCAACCCGAGCGCCTGGCGCACTGGCGCAAAGTGGCGCATCAGCTGACGGTTGAAGCCGCTCTCCCCCCAGCGCGGAATGGGCCAGTCGAAGCTCGCCTGGTGGCTGATGGTGAGACTCGGCTTGCCCCAGCGGCGGGCGGCGTGGGCACTGATCGGCTCGAAATCGCTGATGACGAGATCGTAGTCGCGGCAGTCGAGTGCCCGCATGTCGCGCCAGAAGCGCAGCGGCGAGAGCCCCTTGAGGGTTCGCCAGCCCGAAATGGCCCCCTCGTGGCTGACGAAGGTGATGCCGGGAAAGGCACGATAATCGCCGAATTCAGCCATTTCGAAGTAACCGTCCGCAGGGCGACCGCTGAACAGATAGTCCACCTCCAGACCACGGGCTCGCAGCGCCCGCGCCAGGGTACGACTGCGGCTGATGTGACCGTTGCCGGTGCCCTGTACCCCGAACAGGATCCTCATCATTGGCCCCAGCCGAGCGCCAGCAGGGCGCAGCCACCACCGAGCAGGGCGCCGGCCACCAGATCGCTCAGATAGTGCACCCCGAGCAGCAGACGGGACGCCCCCACCAGCGCGGCCCAGACAAACAGCAAGGGGGCCCAGAGCGGGAAGCTGGCGGCCAGCACGGTTGCCATCAGAAAAGCGGCGGCGGTATGACCGGAGGGCAGGCTGTAGCGATCGGAAGGGGTGATGAAGACCGGCAGCCCCGCCGGGCGCTGGCGTTTGAGCAGGTTTTTCAGCAGCAGGTAGAGCGGCAACTCGAAGGCGAAGGCGAGCAGCGCCAGCTTCACCAGCTCGCGCTCGGCCTCCCCCTGCCACCAGAGCAGGGCCGCCAGCACGGCGTAAAGGGGACCATCACCGGTACGAGAGATGAGCCTGCTGACCCTGGCCTGTGGTCGGTTGTAGGCGTGCAGCAGGCAGATACGGCACACCTGCAGGTCCCATTGCTGGATCTTGTTCATAACCCCTCCTTCCCTGAAGTCTTGAAGCAGACTAGGACGACGGGGTGACACTTGGTTGAACGTGGGATAACAGATTTATGAAAAAAGGGCCGAATGGCCCTTTTTGCTGTCCAGGTGGCAAATGATCAGTTCAGGGTGCCGCGCAGACCGTTTTCCATCAGACGGCAGTTGTGATCCGCCAGGCGGGCCATGAAGTGTTCATCCACGGTCAGGCCAAACACCTGCTCGTAGAGATCCTTCATCACGAACGGTTGCCACATCATGCTGAGGAAGGAGATCTTCAGCATCTCGGGATCCAGATTGTCACCCAGCTCGCCGTTGTTCTTCATGGACTCCAGCAAGGCATCGAACTGGGGCAGCTGGCGTTCCAGCAGGCGGTTCAGCACAAAATCCCGACCTGGACTCTTCTCGGTCGATAATGCACTGGAGATGGCGGAGGTCAGCTCGCTGTTGGGCGCCATCACCTGATAGTAGGTGTTGAGCAGATCGTTGAGGCTGCGGTTGCCGGCCTCATCGTGCCAGGCTTGATCCAGCGGCTCGGCCACATCGCCCAGCACCGCCTTGTAGAGACCCTCTTTGCTGCCGAAGTAGTAGTGGATCATCGCCAGATTGGAGCCGGCCAGCTCGGCGATCTCACGGGTCGTCACCTTGCTGTAGGGGGTGTTGAGAAAACGCTCACGGGCAGCAGAGAGCAACTTGTCACGAATGTCAGAACGTCCGACCGGACGACCAGGTCTACGTTTTTCCATTTAATACCTCGGATAATTCAGCAAAAACTGACAAGTCGATCTGATTGCACAGATGATCGAGTACAGCAGGAATGACCAGATAATCGTGCAAGGGCCGAATATGGGACAAGTAAATTTGCACTCCTTTACAATCCGATTAAATAAACCAGCGAAATGAACCGGGTCTGCGCGGTTGACACAGCATAAAAATCTCGATATTGGTAAAAGCGTTATCGACTGGAAGGATTGATTCATCATGCGTATTGCCGCTCCGCTACTACTAATCTCCCTAATCGCGACCAGTCGCGCGGGATCCTTGTAGCCGGGCTCAGGCATAGCCGGAATTTACAAAAACCCGTGCACCCTGCACGGGTTTTTTTATGCCAACGCAGGATGCACGTCACCGAACTTAGGAAGAGGGAAGTCACATGTCAGATCGGGTCATCATATTCGACACCACCCTGCGCGATGGTGAGCAGGCTCTGGCGGCCAGCTTGACGGTCAAGGAGAAGCTGCAGATCGCCCAGGCGCTGGAGCGGCTCGGTGTCGACGTCATGGAGGTGGGGTTCCCGGTCTCCTCCCCCGGCGACTTTCAATCGGTGCAGACCATCGCCCGCCACATCAAGCAGAGCCGGGTCTGTGCCCTCGCCCGCGCCCTGCCCAAGGACATCGACGCCGCCGGCGAAGCACTGCGGGTCGCCGAAGCCTTTCGCATCCATACCTTCATCTCCACCTCCTCCATCCACGTCGAGAGCAAGCTGAAAAAGAGCTTCGAAGACGTGCTGGAGATGGGGGTCAGCGCCATCAAGCATGCCCGCCGTTACACCGACGACGTGGAGTTCTCCTGCGAGGATGCGGGCCGCACCCCGATAGACAACCTGTGCCGCATGGTGGAGGCCGCCATCAAGGCCGGTGCCCGCACCATCAATATTCCCGATACCGTCGGCTACACGGTACCGACCGAGTTCTCCGGCATCATCCAGACCCTGTTCAACCGGGTACCCAACATCGATCAGGCCATCATCTCGGTGCACTGCCACGACGATCTGGGCCTCTCTGTGGCCAACTCCATCGGCGCCGTGCAGATGGGGGCCCGCCAGATCGAGTGCACCATCAACGGCATCGGCGAGCGGGCCGGCAACTGCTCGCTGGAAGAGGTGGCGATGATCCTGAAGACCCGCGCCGACCTGCTCGGGGTGCACACCAACATCCGCCACAGCGAAATTCATCGCACCAGCGCCCTGGTCAGCCAGCTCTGCAACATGCCGGTGCAGCCCAACAAGGCCATCGTCGGGGCCAACGCCTTCTCCCACAGCTCCGGCATCCATCAGGACGGTGTGCTCAAGGCGAAAAACACCTACGAAATCATCACCCCGGAGAGCATCGGCCTCACTCAGAACAACCTCAACATGACCTCCCGCTCCGGCCGCCACGTCATCAAGCACCGGATGGAGTCCATGGGCTACGCCGAGAGCAGTTACGACCTCGACGATCTCTACGGCAAGTTCCTCACTCTGGCCGACAAGAAGGGGCAGGTGTTCGATTACGATCTGGAGGCCCTCGCCTTCTTCAGCCAGATCCACGAAGAGCCGGAGCACTTCAAGCTGGAGTACCTCGGCGTGCAGAGCGGCAGCTCGGTGATGGCCACCGCCTCGGTGAAATTGAAGGTGGGCCAGGAGATCGTCAGCGAAGCCGCCACCGGCAACGGCCCGGTGGACGCTGTCTACCAGTGCATCAACCGCATCACAGGCTACGAAATCAGCATCGACAAGTACGAACTCAAGGGCAAGGGGGAAGGCAAGAACGCCCTCGGCCAGGTAGACATAGTCGCACAGTACAAGGGCCGAAAATTCCATGGCATGGGCCTGGCCACCGACATCATAGAGTCTTCCGCCCAGGCGTTGATCCACGTGATCAACAGCATCTGGCGTGCCGATCAGGTGGCCGAACAGATGGAACGCAACGTCGCAAAAACAGACAAGATCAATACGGAGAGCGTGTGAGTATGAGCAGTTATCGGATCGCAGTATTGCCGGGTGACGGCATTGGCCCGGAAGTGATGGCCGAAGCCGTCAAGGTGCTGGAAAAGGTGCAGGCCAAATTCGGCTTCGCCCTCGACTACGAGCGCCATGACGTGGGCGGTATCGCCATCGACAACCACGGCACCCCGCTGCCCCAGAGCACCATTGCAGGCTGTGAAGCGGCCGATGCGGTGCTGTTCGGCTCGGTGGGCGGCCCCAAGTGGGAGCACCTGCCCCCCAACGATCAGCCGGAACGCGGCGCCCTGCTGCCCCTGCGCGCCCACTTCAAGCTGTTCTGCAACCTGCGTCCGGCCCGCATCTACACCGGTCTGGAGCAGTTCTCACCGCTGCGTGCCGACATCTCGGATCGCGGTTTTGACATTGCCTGCGTGCGCGAGCTGACCGGTGGCATCTACTTCGGTCAGCCCAAGGGGCGTGAAGGGGAAGGCCCCACCGAGAAGGCGTTCGACACCGAGGTGTACCATCGCTTCGAGATCGAGCGCATCGCCAAGATCGCCTTCGAGTCGGCCCGGGTGCGCAAGGCCAAGGTCACCTCCATCGACAAGGCCAACGTGCTCGCCTCCTCCATTTTGTGGCGCGAAGTGGTGACCGAAGTCGCCAAGTCCTATCCGGACGTGGTGCTGAATCACATGTACATCGACAACGCCACCATGCAGCTCATCAAGGATCCGTCCCAGTTCGACGTGCTGCTCTGCTCCAATCTGTTCGGTGACATCCTCTCCGACGAGTGCGCCATGATCACCGGCTCCATGGGGCTGCTCCCCTCCGCCAGCCTCAACGAATCGGGCTTCGGTCTGTTCGAGCCGGCCGGTGGCTCGGCGCCGGACATCGCCGGCAAGGGCATTGCCAACCCCATCGCCCAGATCCTCTCCGCCGCCCTGATGCTGCGCTATAGCCTGGGCCAGGAAGCCGCCGCCCAGGCCATCGAGCAGGCCGTGGCCCAGACCCTGGCAGAAGGCTATTTCACCGCCGACCTGCATCAGGCCAGCGCCCGTCACCCGGTGCAGAGCACGGCCGAGATGGGTAGCCAGATCGCCGCGCGCATCTGACCCCACGGCATCGATAACAAGGAAACCGAGCAATGGCCAAGACCCTCTATCAGAAAGTATTCGACGCCCACGTGGTCCGAGAAGTGGAGGGGGAAACCCCCCTCATCTACATCGACCGCCATCTGGTGCATGAAGTGACCAGCCCGCAGGCATTCGACGGCCTGCGCGCCATGAACCGCCAGCTGCGCCGCCCGGACCTGACCTGGGCCACCATGGATCACAACGTCTCCACCACCACCAAGGACATCGCCGCCTCCGGTGAGATGGCCCGCATCCAGATGGAAACGCTGGCCACCAACTGCAAGGAGTTCGGGGTTCGTCTCTACGATCTCAACCACAAATATCAGGGGATCGTCCATGTGATGGGCCCCGAGCTCGGCATTACCCTGCCCGGCACCACCATCGTCTGCGGCGACTCCCACACCGCCACCCATGGCGCCTTCGGCTCGCTGGCGTTCGGCATCGGCACTTCCGAAGTGGAACATGTGATGGCGACCCAGACCCTGAAACAGGGCCGCGCCAAGACCATGCGCATTTCGGTCAATGGCAAGCTGGCCGAGGGTATCAGCGCCAAGGACGTGGTGCTGGCCATCATAGGCCGGGTCGGCCACGCCGGTGGTACCGGCTACGTGGTGGAGTTTGCTGGTGAGGCCATTGCGAGCCTCTCCATGGAAGGGCGGATGACGGTGTGCAACATGGCCATCGAGCTCGGCGCCAAGGCCGGCATGATCGCCCCCGACCAGACCACCATCGACTACATCCGTGGCAAGGAGTTTGCCCCCAAGGGCGAGGCGCTGGAACAAGCCATCGCCTACTGGCAGAGCCTCAAGAGCGATGAAGGTGCCCGCTTCGATGCCGAAGTGGTGCTGGACGCCGCAGACATCGCGCCGCAGGTCACCTGGGGCACCAACCCGGGTCAGGTGATTGCCGTCAATGAGCCGATTCCGGCACCGGAATCCTTCAGCGATCTGATGGAGCAACAGTCAGCCCGCAAGGCGCTCGCCTACATGGACCTGCAGCCGGGTCAGAAGCTCTCCGATGTCGCCATCGACAAGGTGTTCATCGGATCCTGCACCAACAGCCGCATCGAGGATCTGCGCGCCGCCGCCGTCATCGCCCGCGGTCGCAAGGTCGCGGCCGGGGTGCAGGCGCTGGTAGTGCCGGGCTCCGAACAGGTGAAGGCGCAGGCCGAGGCCGAGGGGCTGGACAAGATCTTCATCGAGGCTGGCTTTGAGTGGCGCCTGCCCGGCTGCTCCATGTGTCTGGCCATGAACAACGACCGGCTGCAACCGGGGGAGCGCTGCGCCTCCACCAGCAACCGCAACTTCGAAGGACGCCAGGGCCGCGCCGGCCGCACCCATCTGGTCAGCCCGGCCATGGCCGCCGCTGCCGCCGTCACCGGCCGCTTCGCCGACATTCGTGCACTGTAAGAGGGAACGTACATGACAGGTTTCAAACAGCATAAAGGGATCGTCGTCCCCCTCGACAGCGCCAACGTCGACACCGACGCCATCATTCCCAAGCAGTTTCTGCAGAAGGTCAACCGCATCGGTTTTGGCAAGCACCTGTTCCACGACTGGCGCTTCCTCGACGATGCCGGTCAGCAGCCCAACCCCGAGTTCGTGCTCAACCAGCAGCAATTCGCCGGTGCCAGCATCCTGCTGGCCCGCGAGAACTTCGGCTGTGGCTCGAGCCGCGAGCACGCCCCCTGGGCGCTGGCCGACTACGGCTTCAAGACCATCATTGCCCCGAGCTTTGCCGACATCTTCTACGGCAACGCCATCAACAATGGCATGGTACCGGTGCGCCTGAAGGAAGAGGAGGTCGACGCACTGTTCCAGCTGGTTGCCGCCAAACCTGGCATCCAGATTGAAGTGGATCTGGAAGTCAATCAGGTGCGCGCCGGTGAGCTCAGTTTCTGTTTCGAGATCGACGAGTTCCGCCGCTACTGCCTGCTCAACGGGCTGGACGCCATCGGCCTGACCCTGCAACACGAAGCCGCCATCAGCGCCTTCGAGGCGAAGCAGCCGAGCTGGATTTGACCCATCAGGTGCCATAAAACGAGTAGAATCAACAGGGAGCCGAGGCTCCCTGTTTTATTGTCAGGCCAGACTGCACGTATGGCCGGCCACTTCTGCATGCCCGACGGGACACCTGAATGAAGATGACGATCGCCCTCCCCCTGCTCTGTGGCCTCTGGCTGGCGCTGCCGGTCTGCGCCGGGCAGACCTATTTCAACAGCAGCGGCGGTCAGCTCAACGTCGGCTGGCAGGACAAGGACGGCAAGACGCAGCAGCTCACCTATCGGCTGGAGGCGGGCAAGCTGCCGCCACTCATCGCCTATCGGCCGGCCCGCATGCAGGAGGACGTGCTACAGAGCCTGCTGCAACAGGGGATGGCCGAGTTCCCCACCGTGCAGTTCTCCCTCTCTCGCCCCCAGATGGAGCTCAAGATCAAGGGACGCCAGCCCGAGCAGGTCAACAAGGCCATGGGCTGGCTTACCCAGCAACGGGACAAGCTGGAGTCCGAGTGGCTCAAGCAGCACTATTTCCAGCCCTTCACCGCTCCCGACGGCGCTGCCGCCATCAAGCAGGACCATGTTCGCATCGCGCTGGAGAGTCGCAGCGAACTGGCGCCGCTGGCCGAGCAGCTCAAGCAGCAGGGCAGCACCGAGACCGAAGCCCGCCTGAAGACGGTAGCCCATATGCTCGACTTCGTGCAATCCATCCCCTATCAGCTGCTCGACAGCCAGTCGGGGCGCCAGGGGAAGGGCTTTTTAACCCCGCGCCAGGTGCTGGAGCAGAACCAGGGCGACTGCGACAGCAAGGTGACCCTGATGGCCGCCATGCTGGCCCAGCTCTTTCCCGAATTGAAACAGGCCATGGTGTTCGTACCGGGCCATGCCCTGCTGGGAGTGGCGCTGCCAGCAAAGCCGGGTGAGGCCACCCTGAACCGGGAAGGGGAAACCTATCTGCTGATGGAGCCCACCGGCCCGGCCCAGCTGGCGATGGGCCAACTGGCCCCCACCAGCAAGACCCTCATCGACAGCAAGCAGCTGAGCGTGCAGCCGGTTCGCGCGGACAAGTAGCGCTGCTCGCCGGAGCCGTCGTAAACATGAGGGAGCACGCCAGAATGAAATCGACCAGCGCGGGGCTGGTCGATGCATGACGAAGGGGTGACGGCCGCTCAGGCGAGGGCCTGGAACTCGATGGCCAGCAGCAGTCCATCCTCTTCTTCCAGCACCCGGATGATGCGGGCCTGCGCCTCGAAGGGGGGCAGCAGGTTGTTGTTGGTGGCTAGGCTCACCCGGATGGGTTGGCTCACATCGAGCTGATGCTCGGCGACGGCAATCCCCATGCCGTTGGCGCTGAGATCCCGGCAGACCCCTTCCAGTACCTGCTGTTGCTGAAAGATGGTGACGGGGGCATTGATTATCATGCGCTGGAAGGCGCGTCTTTCCTTGGTGCTGGTGATCACGCGAACATCCTCTGTTGTCTGACGCCGTCTTGCTGGCCCGCAGGAACAATTGTGCTGGCCTCCCCCCAAGAACGTTAATACAATGCGGTTCGTTTCTCAAACGGGGTGCGGTTTACCGCTGAGATTATACCCGTGAACCTGATCCAGATAATGCTGGCGGAGGAATTTGAGGCATGGCGCTCATTTTTTGCGCCCTCATCCGCTGGCACCTCATTGCTAAGGGAGTGCCACTCATGAAAACCCTGTTGCTGGTCGCCGCCAGCCTGCTCAGTGCCCAGGCCTTCGCGGCCGAGACCCTCACCGTCTACACCTACAACTCCTTCACCGCCGAATGGGGACCCGGTCCCAAGATCAAGCAGGCCTTCGAGAAGGAGTGCGGCTGCACCCTCAAACTAGTGCCGCTTGAAGATGGCGTGGCCATCCTCAACCGGCTGCGGCTGGAGGGCAAGCACAGCAAGGCCGATCTGGTGCTGGGGCTGGACGATGCACTCGTCAGCGAAGCCAAACAGAGCGGCCTGTTTGCCCCCCACGGCAGCAAGCTGGACGGAGTCAAAGTGCCGGGCGGCTGGCAGGACGATACTTTCGTCCCCTACGACTACGGCTACTTCGCCTTCGTCTACGACCAGAGCAAGCTCAAGAACCCGCCCAAGAGCCTCAAAGAGCTGGTAGAGCGCCCGGACCTCAAGGTGATCTATCAGGATCCGCGCACCTCCACCCCGGGTCAGGGGCTGATGCTGTGGATGAAGTCGGTCTACGGGGATGAGGCACCAGCCGCCTGGGCACAGCTGGCCAAGAAGACGGTCACCGTCACCAAGGGCTGGTCCGAGGCCTACGGCATGTTCCTCGACGGCGAGGCGGACATGGTGCTCTCCTACACCAGCTCCCCGGCCTATCACCTGATTGCCGAAAACAAGCCGCAGTATCAGGCTGCGGCGTTTGAGGAGGGTCATTACCGCCAGGTGGAAGTCGCCGCCAAGCTCAGCAGCGCCACCCAGGGCAAGCTGGCGGATAAGTTCCTGCAGTTCATGACAAGCCCCGCCTTCCAGAACGAGATGGCCACCGGCAACTGGATGTATCCGGTGATCGACACGCCGCTGCCCAAGGGCTTCGAGCAGATGATCACCGTAGCCAAGCCGCTTGCCTTCAGCAGCGACGAGGTGGCCGCCAATCGCAAGAACTGGATCCGCGAGTGGCTGCAAGCCGTCACCCAGTGAGCAGTATCTTCGCCAGAGCGCTGGCTCGTCCCCTCTGGTGGCTGCCGGGCAGTGCTGCCACCCTGATCATCCTGCTGCTCTCCTTGGGGCCGCTGGCGGCCCTGTTGTGGCAGGCCGGGGCGCTGGCGCCCCGTACCCTGCTGGCCGACCCCTACCTGCGCCACGTGCTGGGCTTCAGCCTCTGGCAGGCGCTGCTCTCCACCCTGCTGAGCCTGGGGCTGGCCATTCCGGTGGCCCGCGCCCTGGCGCGGCGCCGCTTTCCGGGTCGCACCCTGCTCATCAAGCTGTTCGGCCTTTCGCTGGTATTGCCGGTCATCATTGCCGTCTTCGGCATCGTCGCGGTACACGGCAAACAGGGTTGGTTGCCACAACTGCTGCACGGGCTGGGGCTTGCCCCTGGCAATTATCTTTATGGTCTGTTCGGTATCCTGCTGGCCCACATCTTCTTCAACATGCCGCTGGCGGCGCGCCTGTTGCTGCAGAGCCTAGAGGGCATCCCCGAGTCCTCCTGGCGCCTCGCCAGCCAACTCGGCATGCGCTCCTCCCACATCTTCCGGCTGCTGGAGTGGCCGCTGATCCGGGCCCAGTTGCCAGGCTTGGCCAACCTCATCTTCATGCTCTGCTTCACCAGCTTCGCCACCGTGCTGGCGCTCGGGGGCGGCCCCAAATCCACCACACTGGAGGTAGCCGTCTATCAGGCGCTGCGCTTTGACTTCGATCTCGCCACCGCCGGCGGACTGGCACTGGTGCAGCTCATCCTGACCGCCGCCCTGCTGATGCTGCAGCACAAGCTGCAGAGCAGCCCGGCCAGCCGGATCACTTCTCATCGCCCCTGTCTGCGCCCGGACCGCCATCAGCCGGGAACCGGTCTGGTGGACGCCCTCGCCCTCAGTATCGGGCTGGCGGTATTCCTGCCCCCCTTGCTGGCGATCGTGGTAGCCGGCCTCAACCCCGGCCTGCCAGATGCACTGACCTCAAGCAAGTTGTGGCTGGCCAGCGGCCAGTCGCTGCTGATCGCGCTGGCGGCGGGCAGCCTGGCCACACTGCTCGGCAGTGCGCTGCTGCTCACCAGCCGCCACCTGCGCGTGCGGGCCCGCAAGCGGCGAGCCGCCGCCCTGTGGGAGACCAGCGGCTCGGTGATCCTGATGATCCCGGCGGTAGTGCTCTCCACCGGCCTGTTCATCCTGTTCATGCCGTTCGCCGACGTGTTCGCCCTCGGTCCCTGGCTGGTGGTGCTGGTCAATGCCCTGATGGCGCTGCCCTATGTGCTGCGTACCCTCTCCGCTCCTATGCAATTGGTGGTGCGCCAATACGACCGGCTGGCCGACAGCCTGGGAGTACGCGGCCTGCATCGCCTGCGGCTGGTTGAGTGGCCCCTGCTGCGCCGTCCGCTGGGCCAGGCGGCGGCGCTGGCCATGATATTGTCGCTCGGGGATCTCGGTGCCATCGCCATGTTCGGCAGCCAGGAGCTCACCACCCTGCCTTGGCTACTCTATCAGCAGCTTGGCAGCTATCGGTTGACCGAGGCGGCTGCTACCGCCCTGCTGCTGCTGCTGCTCTGTTTCTCCCTGTTCTGGCTGATTGAACGTGGCCTGGGAGGCAAGCATGCAGAGCATTGAAGCCACGCCCCTACCGTTTATTCGGCCAAGCCCTTGGAGAAGAAAACATGCTGAATATTGATCAGCTGGTCACCAGCTACCCGGACTGGCGCGTCAGCTTCAGCGCCACCCTGCCCAAGGGGGAGATCACCGCGCTGATTGGTCCGAGCGGTGCTGGCAAGTCGACCCTGCTCGGCATGATCGCCGGTTTCGTGCCGGTAGAGTCCGGCACCCTCGACTTCGATGGCGAGGATCTGCTGCCGCTGGGCCCGGCCGCGCGACCGGTCACCACCTTGTTTCAGGATCACAACCTGTTCCTGCATCTGTCGGTGTTCGACAACATCGCCATCGGCCTGCACCCCGGCCTGCGCCTGAACGCAGCCCAACGGGCTCAGGTGAAAGATGCCGCGAGCCGGGTCGGCCTTGGCGAGATGCTCACCCGGCTGCCGGAACAGCTCTCCGGCGGCCAGCAACAGCGGGTCGGGCTGGCCCGCGCCCTGGTGCGGGGCAAACCGCTGCTGCTGCTGGATGAACCCTTCTCGGCGCTCGATCCGGCCCTACGCCGGGAGATGCTGGCGGAAGTGGCGAGGCTTGCCTGCGAGCAGGGCATTACCGTGCTGATGGTGTCTCACAACCCGGAGGATGCCCAGCTCATTGCCGATCAAGTCCTGTTCGTCGACGAGGGGCGCATCGCCCTGCAGGGTACGCCGGACATTCTGCACAATAGCGACCACCCCGGTCTGCTGCGCTACCTTGGCCGCACGCAGGAACCATGACCGGCGACGGGATCAAAAAAGGGAAGCCGCTTGGCTTCCCTTTTTCATACGAAGATAGTCAGTCAAATCAGAGATTTTCCTCGGCGAAGGAGGCGAGCTTGCTGCGCACCACCCCGTTCAGGAAGATGTTGGCACTGCCGTCGAAGTCTTTGAAACGCTCGACGATGTAGGTTAGCCCCGACGTCACCGGGCTCAGGTAGTTGGAGTCGATCTGGGCCAAGTTGCCGGAGCAGACGATCTTGGTGCCCTCGCCGCAGCGGGTGATGATGGTCTTGATCTGGGACGCGGTCAGGTTCTGGCACTCGTCCAGCAGCACGAAGGTGTTCTGGATGCTGCGCCCGCGCATGAAGTTGACCGATTTGAACTGGATGTTGGCCTTCTCCATGATGTAGCTGAGGGACCCGCTCATGTTCTCGTCCTGCTTGTGCAGCACCTCCAGGGTGTCGGTTACCGCCGCCAGCCAAGGCATCATCTTCTCCTCCTCGGTACCGGGCAGGAAGCCGATGCTTTCGGCAATTTCCGGGGTATTTCGAGTGACGATCACCTTCTCGTAGATCCCCTTCTCGATCACCAGCTCCAGCGCAGCAGCCATGGCCAGCAAGGTTTTGCCGCAACCGGCCGGGCCAGTCAGGATCACCAGATCGATGTGCGGATCCAGCAGTGCATCCAGCGCCATCCCCTGATAGACGTTCTTGGGATGGACACCCCACGCCTTGCGGGACATCAGTCGCTCGCGGCCCAGATCCTTGATGCGGATCTTCTGGCCATCGTGACTGAGCACCCGGGCAGCAAAGAAATTCTCTTCATCCACCAGATACTGGTTTACGTGAACCCCCTCCAGCAGGTTGGCATCGATCACATGGATTGTGTCGCGGCCGTGGGTCTCGCTCTCGCACTCGCCGACGCGCTCCCAGAAGCTGCCGGGCACCACCTGAAAGCCCTTGGCCAGCAGGCGGATATCATCGATCAGCTGGTCGCTGCGATAATCCTCGACGTGGGCAAGTCCGGCCCCCTTGGCCTTGAGGCGCATGTTGATATCTTTGGTGACCAGCACCACCTGACGCTTCAACTCATGCTTTTGCAGATAGAGGGCCGCGTTGATGATGCGGTTGTCGGCCTCCTTGTCGGTGAACACCTCGGCATCCTGCGGCAGATGGTGATCGCTGAAGATGCAGATATGGCCGCTCGCCTCGCCGGCCAGCGGTACTCCTTGCGCAATCTGCTCCGGAGTCGCATCGCGGAACACATCTTCCAGCGCACGGATGGCTACCCGCGCGTCGCGGCTGACATCCTTGTGACGATCCTTGATGTTATCGAGCTCTTCCAGCACCGTCATGGGGATGAGCACATCGTGCTCTTTGAAGGAGTAGATAGCGAGGGGTTCGTGAAGCAGAACGTTGGTATCCAGGATAAACAGCTTTCGGTCCGTATTGTCCATAAGCATCCTCCTTGGCACTGAAGGGCCACGTGTGTGAATCTCGGATGTCATTGAAACCACACGGCCGTGACAGTTTTATTACCTTCAACGCTACGCCCGATTTTACCATCACGCAACAAATGACTTGCAGCACCAGAATCGTTCGAACAGAAAAGCAGCAATAAAAAAGACCGGCCATCGGGCCGGTCTTTTTATTTATCTAGCGGATTAACCACATTTGGAGTCGCCACAATTGAGGCAAGTCATGCAGCCATCCTTAAGCACCAGCGCCTTGGTATGACACTTGTAGCAGAGCGCCGCATTGGCCGGGAAACCGCTGCCAGCCTGTTGCTCTTCGGCCTCCTGAGCAGCTTTCAATTCAGCCTGTTTCTCGGCCAGAAACGCCTGCTGATGCTCGTCCAGCCCCGGCGCCTTGAGCATGCCGATCTCGGTGAGATGGCTCTCGATCACGTTGCCAATTTCGGCGATCAGCGATGGAACGTACTTGCCCTTGTTCCAGTATCCGCCCTTGGGATCAAACACCGAGCGCAGCTCCTCCACCAGAAAGGTGACATCCCCACCTTTACGGAATACGGCGGAGATAATGCGGGTCAGCGCAACGATCCACTGGTAGTGTTCCAGGCTCTTTGAGTTAATGAAAATCTCGAACGGGCGGCGGGTTTCGTGAACAGTACCCTCGTTGAGAATGATGTCGTTGATAGTGATGAACAGCGAGTGTTCGGAGACATGCTCCGGCGTCTTCAGCTTGTAGGTGGTGCCCATCAACCGCTCCGGCCTCAACACCGTCTCGTGCATGTGAACCACGTCATCCTGCACAGGGGGTTGCTGCGGTTCATCCCGGGTTTTCACCTGGTAGGCGACGATTTTCCTGTCGATTTTCTTGACCATGCGCTCGTCCTCAGAATTTACCGTAATAGCCTTCTTTCAAGGCATCATAGAGGTTGGCAGCGGTATGCAGCTCGCCATCGTATTCGATCTCTTCGTTCCCTTTCGCCGTGACGACCGAGCCATCCTCCAGGGTGAACTCGTACAGGGTGTTCTCCAGATCCTGCTCCTTCACCAGCACCCCCTGGAAGGCTGCCGGGTTGAACCGGAAGGTGGTGCAGCCCTTGAGCCCCGAATCCGACGCATAGAGGTAGATGTCCTTGAACTGCTCGAACGGAAAGTCGGTCGGCACGTTGGCCGTCTTGGAAATGGAGGAGTCGATCCAGCGCTGGGCCGCCGCCTGAATGTCTACGTGCTGGGCCGGGCTGATGTCGTCGGCGGTGATGAAGTAATCCGGCAACCGGGTCGCCTCATCCTCGGCATAAGGCATGGCAGCCGGATTGACCAGCTCGCGGTAGGCCAGCAGCTCATAGGAGTAGACATCCACGCTCTCCTTGCTCTTCTTGCCCGGCTTGATGACGTTGCGACTGTAGTGATGGGCAAAGCTCGGTTCGATGCCGTTGCTGGCGTTGTTGGCCAGCGATAGCGAAATGGTGCCGGTCGGTGCAATGCTGCTGTGGTGAGTGAAACGCCCCCCCACCTCGGCCAGCTCGGCAACCAGAGCGGGATCCACCTCGGCCACCTGTTGCATGTAGCGGCTGTAACGGGCGTGCAGCACCTTGCCCTTCACCTTGTCACCGAGCTTGATACCGTCAGCCGCCATCTCTGGGCGCAGCCGCAGCAGCTTGCCGGTCACCTCGAACTCCTGCTCCATGATGGGGGCCGGGCCTTTCTCCTTCGCCAAGGCCAGGGACTCGCGCCAGCCGGTCAGGGCAAGCTCCTGAGATACCTGCTCGGTAAAGGCGACGGCGGCGGCAGAACCGTATTTTATCCGCAGCATGGTGAGGGCCGAGCCGAGGCCAAGGAAGCCCATGCCATGACGGCGTTTGCTGATGATCTCCTCACGCTGCCTGGCAAGCGGCAGCTGGTTGATCTCCACCACGTTGTCCAGCATGCGGGTGAAGATGGCCACCACCTTGCGAAAGGCGGACCAGTCGAAGGCGGCCTGTTCGGTGAAAGGATCGCGCACGAACCGGGTCAGGTTGACGGACCCCAGCAGGCAGGCACCATAGGGGGGCAGAGGCTGCTCACCGCAGGGGTTGGTGGCGCGGATCTCCTCGCAGAACCAGTTGTTGTTCATCTGATTGACCTTGTCGATCAGGATGAAGCCGGGCTCCGCGTAGTCATAGGTCGAAGTCATGATGACGTTCCACAGCTTGCGGGCAGGCAGGGTCTTGTAGACCTTGCAGGCAACTTGCCCCAGCTCGTTGAACACCACCCCTTCCCTGTTCGGCCAATCGGCCCAAAACACCTGAGTCGGATCGTCCAGCGTTATGCCGTCCTGCTCCACCTCCCTGGCGGTGTAGGGGAAGATAAGCTGCCAGGGGGCATCCTCTTTCACCGCCTTGACGAACTCTTCGGTGATGAGCAGGGAGAGGTTGAACTGACGCAGACGGCCATCCTCCCGCTTGGCCTGGATAAACTCGACAACATCGGGGTGACGGATATCCATGGTGCCCATCTGGGCGCCGCGACGACCACCGGCGGACGAGACGGTGAAACACATTTTGTCGTAGATATCCATGAAGGAGAGCGGGCCCGAGGTATAGGCCCCGGCACCGGAGACAAAAGCTCCGCGCGGGCGCAGGGTTGAAAAATCATAGCCGATGCCACAACCGGCTTTCAGGGTCAGCCCCGCTTCGTGCACCTTGCCGAGGATATCGTCCATCGAATCCTCGATGGTGCCGGAGACGGTGCAGTTGATGGTCGAGGTCGCCGGCTTGTGCTCGAAGGCTCCCGCATTGGACGTGATGCGGCCCGCCGGGATGGCACCGTTGCGCAGTGCCCACAGGAAGGGCTCATACCAGACGTCTGGCTGCGACTCCTGGCCAGCCAGGGCACGAGCGACCCGCTGGTAGGTTTCATCGATCGTGCCATCAATGGGGACGCCATCCTTGCTCTTGAGACGATACTTGCTATCCCAGATCTCGAAGGATGTGTCCTGCAGGGGGATCAGGCGAGAGGCGCTCTCACTCTCCTGCACCGGGTTGGATTTAGCCATGTTCAATCAACCTCATGTGAATGGAACAACGTCACGACAGTAGCAACAAACACAACCAATAGTAAACAAACAAAATAAAAACACTATATGTAGTATTTAAATGACGAGAGAGCCTGTCTCATCCTAAAAAAAACACCCCGGCCAGCGGTGTGCTGGGCCGGGGCATTGACCGATTCATCGCCCGGGAAACGTGCTTCCCGGTCCAGATCAGGGTTTCTTGACGTACACGGTCGGGGTGTCGCCCGCCATGTTCAGATAGAACTCATAGACACCATCCGCATCCGGAGAGAACTTCATATCTTCATACTTGGAGCAGGGGTTGACCGGTACGGCTTCGCCACCCAGCACGGCAACGCCGTCACTCGGGCTCTTGTAGCCGAAGTTGGTGCCACAGCTCCAGCCAGAATCGGCGAACTTGAACTTGTAGGGAGCCCACTCTTTCTTGAGCGTTCCCTTGGCCATGTAGAGCTTGTCGGCCACCTTGACCACCTTGCTCGCGTCGGTTGCCATCCAGTCGTTCATCTCCCCACGCAGGTAGATGGACTTGCCACCGAAATCGCTGTTGTCCGCAGCCGCTTGTTCAGCGCCACCGTGAGATGCGCAACCGCCTAATACCAGGGTTCCCGCCGCCAGCATCATCGTTACTGTTCTTTTGAACATGTGTCCATTCCTCAGATTATTGTGATTCCTTGGCCCATCGAACGTGGGCAGACGAATTAAAGCAGAGCGGGCATCACAAGAAAGGTAGAGGCATCACATTCTGTGCTTTTTCTGTGCAGCAATTGAATTGATGGACAAATATCAGCCAGGCAAGAAGCAGAGCATATAGGAAATGGGGTCAGGAAAGATAATCTTGCGCGAACAGATAAACGGGGTTCAGAGAGAAAAAGGCTGAATTTCAGGCAATAAAAAACCCCGCTCAGATGAGCGGGGTTTCTTGTATTGGGTGCCTGGCAGTGTCCTACTCTCGCATGGCGAATGCCACACTACCATCGGCGCTACCGCGTTTCACTTCTGAGTTCGGCATGGGATCAGGTGGTTCCACGGCGCTATGGCCGCCAGGCAAATTCTTCAATCTGAGAAAGCTGACATAAGTAGTTTCGTATTTGTCACAAGGCTCGAAACACTTCTTGGGTGTTGTATGGTTAAGCCTCACGGGTAATTAGTATGGGTTAGCTCAACACGTCACCGCGCTTACACACCCCACCTATCAACGTTGTGGTCTCCAACGGCCCTTTAGGACCCTCAAGGGGTCAGGGATGACTCATCTCAGGGCTCGCTTCCCGCTTAGATGCTTTCAGCGGTTATCGATTCCGAACTTAGCTACCGGGCAGTGCCACTGGCGTGACAACCCGAACACCAGAGGTTCGTTCACTCCGGTCCTCTCGTACTAGGAGCAACTCCCTTCAATCATCCAACGCCCACGGCAGATAGGGACCGAACTGTCTCACGACGTTCTGAACCCAGCTCGCGTACCACTTTAAATGGCGAACAGCCATACCCTTGGGACCGACTTCAGCCCCAGGATGTGATGAGCCGACATCGAGGTGCCAAACACCGCCGTCGATATGAACTCTTGGGCGGTATCAGCCTGTTATCCCCGGAGTACCTTTTATCCGTTGAGCGATGGCCCTTCCATTCAGAACCACCGGATCACTATGACCTACTTTCGTACCTGCTCGACCTGTCCGTCTCGCAGTTAAGCTGGCTTATGCCATTGCACTAACCTCCTGATGTCCGACCAGGATTAGCCAACCTTCGTGCTCCTCCGTTACTCTTTGGGAGGAGACCGCCCCAGTCAAACTACCCACCAGGCACTGTCCGCGACCCGGATTCACGGGCCTGCGTTAGAACATCAAACATACAAGGGTGGTATTTCAAGGACGGCTCCAGCGCAACTGGCGTCACGCCTTCAAAGCCTCCCACCTATCCTACACATGTAGGTTCAATGTTCAGTGCCAAGCTGTAGTAAAGGTTCACGGGGTCTTTCCGTCTAGCCGCGGGTACACCGCATCTTCACGGCGAATTCGATTTCACTGAGTCTCGGGTGGAGACAGCATGGCCATGGTTACACCATTCGTGCAGGTCGGAACTTACCCGACAAGGAATTTCGCTACCTTAGGACCGTTATAGTTACGGCCGCCGTTTACCGGGGCTTCGATCAAGAGCTTCGCTTGCGCTAACCCCATCAATTAACCTTCCGGCACCGGGCAGGTGTCACACCCTATACGTCCACTTTCGTGTTTGCAGAGTGCTGTGTTTTTGATAAACAGTCCCAGCCATCTGGTCACTGCGACTCCCGACAGCTCCATCCGCAAGGGACTTCACCATCAAGAGCGAACCTTCTCCCGAAGTTACGGTTCTATTTTGCCTAGTTCCTTCACCCGAGTTCTCTCAAGCGCCTTGGTATTCTCTACCCGACCACCTGTGTCGGTTTGGGGTACGATGACTTGTAATCTGAAGCTTAGAGGCTTTTCCTGGAAGCAGGGCATCAATGGCTTCCGCACCGTAGTGCGTTCGTCTCGTGTCTCAGTGTTGTGTCTCCGGATTTGCCTAGAAACACCACCTACGCACTTTCACCAGGACAACCGTCGCCTGGCCCACCTAGCCTTCTCCGTCCCCCCATCGCAATTACAAGTCGTGCAGGAATATTAACCTGCTTCCCATCGACTACGCCTTTCGGCCTCGCCTTAGGGGTCGACTCACCCTGCCCCGATTAACGTTGGACAGGAACCCTTGGTCTTCCGGCGAGGAGGCTTTTCACCCCCTTTATCGTTACTTACGTCAGCATTCGCACTTCTGATATCTCCAGCATACCTCTCGATACACCTTCGCAGACTTACAGAACGCTCCCCTACCACTCACACTTAGTGTGAATCCGCGGCTTCGGTGCCTGGTTTGAGCCCCGTTACATCTTCCGCGCAGGCCGACTCGACTAGTGAGCTATTACGCTTTCTTTAAATGATGGCTGCTTCTAAGCCAACATCCTAGCTGTCTGAGCCTTCCCACATCGTTTCCCACTTAACCAGAACTTTGGGACCTTAGCCGGCGGTCTGGGTTGTTTCCCTCTTCACGACGGACGTTAGCACCCGCCGTGTGTCTCCCGGATATTACTTACTGGTATTCGGAGTTTGCATGGGGTTGGTAAGTCGGGATGACCCCCTAGCCCAAACAGTGCTCTACCCCCAGTAGTATTCGTCCGAGGCGCTACCTAAATAGCTTTCGGGGAGAACCAGCTATCTCCGAGTTTGATTGGCCTTTCACCCCCAGCCACAGGTCATCCCCTAACTTTGCAACGTTAGTGGGTTCGGTCCTCCAGTTGATGTTACTCAACCTTCAACCTGCCCATGGCTAGATCACCCGGTTTCGGGTCTACACC
>NZ_CP187186.1:677500-802500 GCF_049665575.1 Aeromonas oralensis | reverse complement strand
TGGTGCTGTTCGATCTGCCCCTCAACCCGGATCTGCTGGAACAGCGCATCGGTCGACTGGATCGTATCGGTCAGCAGAATATCGTCGAGATCCACGTGCCCTACCTGGAAGGGACTGCCCAGCGCGCCCTGCAGCTCTGGTATCACGATGGTCTGGATGCATTCGAGCAGACCTGCCCGACTGCCCGTCCGGTATTTGAAGCGGTGCGTGACGAGCTGTTCGAGCTGCTGGCCGCCAACACAGGCGATCAGGCCCCCCTCGACGCCCTGCTGGTCAAGACTCGCGAACTGCACGAGCCGCTCAAGGCCCGGCTGGAACAGGGTCGCGATCGCCTGCTGGAGATCCACTCCAGCGGTGGCGCCGCAGCCCAGCAGCTGGTCGACAAGCTGGCCGCCGAAGATGACGACACCGGCATGATCTCCTTCGCTCTCAAGATGTTCGACGAGATCGGCGTCAATCAGGATGACCGTGGTGAGAACGCGCTGGTGCTGACCCCGGGAGATCACATGCTGGTCTCCAGCTTCCCGGGCCTGCCGCAAGATGGCATGACCATCACCTTCGATCGCAACACAGCTCTGTCGCGGGATGACATGGCGCTGCTTTCCTGGGATCACCCCATGATGCGCGGCGGTATCGACCTGATCCTCGGCTCCGAGATTGGAGCGACCTCAGTCGCCCTGCTCAAGAACAAGGCGCTGCCCATCGGCTCCATCCTGCTTGAGCTGATCTTTGTCGCCGAGTCTGCAGCCCATCCCCAGCTCTATCGCTTCATGCCGCCAACGCCGATCCGTCTGCTGATGGACAAGAACGGCCAGAATCTGGGCGAAAAAGTGGCGTTCGATGCCTTCAACCGCCAGCTGACTCCGGTCAATCGCCACCTCGGCAGCAAGCTGGTCACCGCGTCCCAACCGGTGATCCACGGTCTGATTGGCAAGGGCCAGGCCATTGCCGAAGAGCTGAAAGGCGGGATTGTCGACAAGGCCCGCGCCCAGATGGCGCAGACTCTGCAACAGGATCTGGACAGGCTGGAAGCGCTCAAGGCGGTCAACCCGAACGTGCGCGACAGCGAACTGGATTATCTGCGCAATCTGCAGGCAGACTTGCACCACCTGATCGATCAGACCCAACTCAAGCTGGATGCCATCCGCTTTATCGTGGTCACCCATAACTGACGCGATACTGAAGAGACATGACCGGCTCATGCTGGATGCCATGCCCTTTATGATTGTGGTTACTCATAACTGATGGGGGCTTGCCCCCACCTTCTGATGCGAGACATTTATGTTTGAATACTCACCGCCTCTGGAACCCTGGCTCGATATCTTGTTCAAGGACAAGGACATCATGGTGGTCAACAAGCCCACTGGCCTGCTGAGCGTGCCCGGGCGCGGCCCCGAGAATGAAGACAGCGTCCTGCATCGGGTAAAGCAGCAGCACCCCAAGGCGGCGGCGGCTCACCGCCTCGACATGTCCACTACTGGCGTCATTGTCATTCCCCTCAATCCCAATTCCCATCGGGAGCTGAGTCGGCAATTTCGCGAGCGGGAGACTGAGAAGCACTACCTCGCCTGGGTGTGGGGCGAGCCGGAGGCAGAGTCCGGTCAGGTCGACTTGCCGCTCTGCGTCGACTGGCCCAACCGGCCGAAACAGAAGGTTGACCACGAGGAGGGACGTCATGCTCTGACCCTGTGGGAAAAATTGAAGGTAGAGAATGGCAACAGCCTGATCAAGCTGACCCCCATCACTGGTCGCTCGCACCAGCTGCGCGTCCATATGCTGGAACTGGGGCACCCGATTCTGGGTGACAACCTCTATGCCCATCCGGATGCACTGGCGGCAGCCCCCCATCTCTACCTGCATGCGGCCAGCCTGACCATCAGCCACCCCCGCAGTGGCGAGCGGATGACCTTCGAGGCGCCAGCCCCTTTTCCGGTCTGAGCCAAGATAGACATCGCGATATCGCAGACATAAAAAAGCCCCCATCGACTGGATGGGGGCTTTTTCGTTAGGGTCAGACGCGAATATCGATGTTACTTCCCAGAGAAGCGTTGGCCGATGTCGGTGCAACCGGTGCTGATTGAGCTGCTGTTTGCAGCAGTTTCAATGCAGATTCACCTTCTTGGGTCTGTTGTTTCTTGGCCAGGCTGGCCGTCATCAATGCAGAACCAAATGACGCAGATGCAGAACTAGATATATCCATGGTGTACCTCCTGCTTTAAGACTATCGGCCATCTTGGGCCAAGCATGAGCCATTTTGGCTAAATTAAATACGCCTTGTCGGGTTGACGCCGCTCCAGCCACTCCTCTTCCATCTCCAGCAGGGTTTGATAAACCTTCTCCGCCTGTTCTGGACGGCTGAACAGATAGCCCTGGCCATAGAGATGAATATCAGTGAGAGTGCGCAACACGTCGAGCTGAGCCTGAGTTTCTATCCCTTCACACACCAGACTCTTGCCCAGCATGGAACCCATCCGGCAGATGTTAGCGACCAGCTCGGATGCCTCGATGGACGTATCGATCCCTTGGATGAAGGAACGATCTATCTTCACCTTGCTGACCGGCAGCTTCTGCAGATAGCTGAGCGAGGAGTAACCGGTGCCAAAGTCATCCAGTGCCAGTTGTACCCCCTGCTGATTGAGGTCCTGCATCAGTTGCAGGGAGTTTTTCACCTCGCGCATGGTCGTGTCTTCCGTCACCTCCAGCACCAGACTGGCGGCCGGGATATGGTGATCCATCAAGGCCTTGGCAACCAGCTTCAAGAGATTGCGCTGATACATGCCGGGCGAGATATTCACGCACATCTGCAAATCAACCAAACCCAGTTGCTGCCACTGATAGAGCTGCTCGCAAGCTGTGTTCAATACCCAGCTGCCCAGCTTCTCGGCCAGCTGGAACTCCTCGGCAACCTGGATCACCTCGTTGGGAGGAATGAAACCCAACTCAGGGTGACGCCAACGCAGCAAGGCTTCCACCGCCTCGCAGCGGCCACTCTCGAGGTTGACGATGGGTTGGTAATAGAGCTCGAGTGCATTGTGCTCGAGCGCCATGATCATGTCGCTTGCCAAATGCTTGCGGCGCGCCGTTTCATTGAGCAACGAGTTGTCATAGATGACGTATGGCACATGAGTCTTGCGGCTGTGAAACAAGGCCTGCTCGGCCCGGCTGAGCAGCTCCTGAGTCTCCTTGCTGTCCATCGGGAAGAAGGCGATACCGATGCCCACCTCCAGGCGGAACGGGTAGTTGTCGATGATGATGTCCTGCTTGAGCGCATGCAGCAGGCGGGCCACCAGCTCCCTCACCTGGCGCAGGTCACTGCTTTCACGCTGGATCATGGCAAACTGATCGCCGCCCAGCCGGGCCACCCACTCACCGTTTTCACACAAATTGCGCATTCGCTTTGCCAGCTCCTGCAGCAGGAAGTCACCGGTGTTGTAGCCGAACTTGCTGTTGATGTCGCGAAAATCGTTGATGTCCACCAGCACCAGACCAAACGGCGTCTCCTTGGTGGCGTAGGACTCCATCTTCTCCAGCAAGGCCAGCCGGTTCGAGAGCCCTGTCAGGGTGTCGACCCGTGCCGCTCTGAAATGGCGGCGGGCCTCGCGGATCAGCAGAGCACTCAGCAGCATCACCGATAGCACCAGCCCAGACACCATGAACAGCAGGGCGTTGCGCAGCTGGCCAAAGCGTTTGTCATTACCTGAATAGACGTTGATGTTCTTCTGCATCACGGAGGCGAGAGAATAGGATAGTGGTTCCTGCAGAGGAACCAGTCGCATCAATATCTGCTGATAATCGGGTGTTCCCACCTTCAGATTGGTGATATTGGGCTCCATCTCACGAATGTTGCTTTCGATCAACTGCACCAGCCGCAGGGTCTTCTGCTTGTCTTTCATGCTCTTACGCAGCTGACCACTGAGCAGGATGGGGGTCCGGCTCCACAGGATGTCGTAGCGCAGCATCAGGGTATCGTGATCGATGCCGCCATAATGGTAGATCTCGACTGAGTTGAGAAAACGCCCCAACTCCAGTTGCAACTGCATCAGGGCCCAGGAGACGTCATAGGTATACCTCTCCATCACTCGGGTCGCATTCTGTATCTGCGCGAGGCAATAGAGAGTGCTTCCCGTAAACAACAGGATGGATAGGTAAAGAACGATGAGTAAAGGCCACGCCTTGGTCTTTGCTTTCACTCGTACTCCCGCAAGCCACTACATCAATGCTGAATATCAATGGCGTTGAGCTGCCAAATCATCATGTCGGTAAACTCCGAGCGTTTCAGCTCGGGATACTGATCCAGCGGTAGGATAAACCAAAGCGGTCCCTTATTCCGTACCCGCATGGTGACCCCGTCATCTTGCCAAGCCAGAATCGGGTCGTATTGCCTGACCTTATCCCAGTTGATCCTGATCTGAAAACTGTTCAAGGCCGTCAAGGTGATCGCCTTGCCATCCGCACCGACGGCAGCCAAGACATCGGCCAGCTTGGGCCCCACATATTTATGTGGTTTGTCGACCCAGGGATTGCTGGTCACAATCTCATGCTGCGGCAGGGCCTTGAGCATGGCAAGATCGAAGGAGACCACCCCTTCCGTCGCTTCGGCCGGCAGCACATTGCCGGTCACCTTCAAAATGACGGGTCCCTGTGGCGCCTCAAGTGCCATCACCGGCATGGCCAGAGAAAACAGTAATGGAATCAAACCCAGTACGCGCATACTCACCTCTGATTAAATCACTGACAATAGACTCAGTTTAGTCGCCATAAAAAAAACGGCCCGCAAAAGCGAGCCGTTTGGTAACCAGGGCTGGATTACATCATACCCATGCCGCCCATGCCGCCCATATCCGGCATGGCAGGGGCATCTTTCTTCGGCAGCTCGGAGATCATGCACTCGGTGGTGATCATCAGACCAGCGATGGAAGAGGCGAACTGCAGAGCAGAACGGGTCACCTTGGTCGGATCCAGGATACCCATGGCCAGCATGTCACCGTACTGTTCGGTGTAGGCGTTGTAACCGAAGTTACCTTCACCATTCTTCACCGCGTTGGCGATGACGGAGGCCTCCTCACCGGCGTTGATGACGATCTGGCGCAGCGGAGCTTCCATGGCGCGCAGAGCGACCTTGATACCCACGTTCTGATCTTCGTTGTCGCCACGCAGGCCAGCCAGTTTGGCAGCCACACGAACCAGCGCAACACCACCACCGGCAACCACACCCTCTTCTACTGCGGCGCGAGTCGCGTGCAGGGCGTCGTCAACCCGGGCTTTCTTCTCTTTCATCTCGACTTCGGTGGCAGCGCCAACCTTGATCACCGCAACACCGCCAGCCAGTTTGGCTACGCGCTCTTGCAGTTTCTCGCGGTCGTAATCAGAAGAGGTCTCTTCGATCTGCTGACGGATCTGGGCCACACGGCTCTCGATCAGGGATGCATCACCCACGCCATCGATGATGGTGGTGTTCTCTTTGGTGATGACGATGCGCTTGGCACGGCCCAGGTCTTCCAGGGTCGCTTTTTCCAGCTCCATGCCCACTTCTTCGGAGATCACGGTACCACCGGTCAGGATGGCGATATCCTGCAGCATGGCCTTGCGACGGTCACCGAAGCCAGGCGCCTTGACGGCAGCAACTTTCACGATGCCACGCATGGTGTTGACCACCAGAGTCGCCAGCGCTTCGCCTTCTACGTCTTCGGCCACGATGATCAGCGGTTTGCCCGCTTTGGCTACGCCTTCCAGCACCGGCAGCATTTCACGGATGTTGGAGACTTTCTTGTCAACCAGCAGGATGAAGGGATCGTCCAGCTCAACGGCACCGGTTTCCGGCTTGTTGACGAAGTACGGGGAGAGGTAGCCACGGTCGAACTGCATGCCTTCTACCACGGCCAGCTCGTCGTCCAGACCCTGGCCGTCTTCAACGGTGATCACGCCGTCACGACCTACTTTATCCATGGCTTCGGCAATCAGCTTGCCGACTTTCTCGTCGGAGTTGGCGGAGATGGTGCCGACCTGAGCGATGGCATTGTTGTCGGCACATGGCTGGGACAGTGCTTGCAGCTCGGCAACGGCGGCTACTACGGCCTTGTCGATACCACGCTTCAGATCCATCGGGTTCATGCCGGCGGCAACGGCCTTCAGGCCTTCGTTGACGATGGCTTGAGCCAGTACGGTAGCGGTAGTGGTACCGTCACCGGCGGCGTCATTGGCCTTGGAAGCAACTTCCTTGACCATCTGGGCGCCCATGTTCATGAACTTGTCTTCCAGCTCGATTTCACGGGCAACGGAGACGCCGTCCTTGGTGATGGTCGGCGCGCCGAAGGACTTGTCCAGTACCACGTTGCGGCCTTTCGGGCCCAGGGTCACCTTGACGGCATCGGCCAGGATGTTTACGCCTTCCAGCATCTTGCTGCGTGCTTCGTTGCCAAACTTGACTTCTTTAGCTGCCATTTCTTCAATCCTTCAATCAATTCGCAGGGGGAAAGGGTGGATTACTCTTCGACAATCGCCAGGATGTCGGTTTCAGACAGGATCAGTACGTCCTGACCATCCAGCTTCTCGGTCTTCACACCGTAGCCTTCGTTGAAGATCACCTTGTCACCAACCTTGACGGCGAGGGCTTTGACATCGCCATTATCCAGAATTCGGCCAGTCCCCACGGCAAGAACTTCACCACGGGTGGACTTCTGGGCCGCAGTACCAGTCAAGACAATGCCGCCAGCGGATTTGGCTTCAGCTTCGATGCGCTTGATGATGACGCGGTCGTGCAGTGGACGAATTTTCATCGATAACTCTCCCAAAATGAGTCTCTGTGTTGCTTTGAGGAATGGCCATTCCTGGCCAAATTAGATATGTCTCCGATGTGGGGCACGTTTGTTAACCCTTCAAGGGCAAATACAAAAAAAATATTTTCACGTACTATGAACGTCTTCGATGGATCTCCCGAAGTCCCGGTCAGGAAACCGGTTTGTGCTGCCCGCAGCCAGAACTCCGCCAGACGTACAGAGACGAGCCCGTGACCCGACCCAATCCCCTGCTGACCGCCCCCATGACGTCCGTATTGCTGCGCATGACGGGCCCGATGATCCTCGGCATCGTCGCCATTCTCGCCTTCAACCTGGTCGACACCTTCTTCATCGGCATGCTGGGCACCCAGGCGCTGGCCGCCATCAGCTTCACCTTTCCGGTGACCTTCGTGGTCACCTCGCTGGCGATGGGACTGGGGGCCGGCCTCTCTGCGGTGATGGGCCATGCGCTCGGCCAGGGCAAGCATGATGAAGCCGCCCGCATCACCACCGACAACCTGTTTCTGGCCGTGCTGCTGGTCACTCTCATCGCCCTCGCGGGGGCGCTGACCATACACCCGCTGTTCCGGTTGCTCGGCGCCAGCGACGAGCTGATCGCCCTCATCTACGACTACATGCTGATCTGGTATCTGACCGTCCCCATGCTGGTGCTGCCCATGGTGGGCAATGCCGCCATCCGGGCCACCGGCGATACCAAGACCCCCAGCCTGGTGATGACGGTGGCCGGGCTGGTCAACGGGGTGCTGGATCCCCTGCTCATCTTCGGCATAGGCCCCTTCCCCGCATGGGGGATCCGCGGCGCCGCCATCGCCACCTCACTCTCCTGGCTGATGGCCATGCTGGTCAGCCTCTATATATTGCGCCACCGGGAAGGACTGCTGCGCTGGCGCCTCTCCCCGCGCCCACAGTTGCTGGCCCACTGGCGCGCCTTGCTGCACGTGGCGGTGCCCGCCTCCTTCACCAACATGCTCAACCCGCTGGCCAACGCCGTGCTGATGACCATCTTCGCCGGGCTGGGGACGGAAGTGGTGGCGGCCTACGGCGCCGCATCGAGAGTGGAGGCCCTGCTGCTTATCGTGATGATGGCGCTCTCCTCCGTGCTGGCCCCCTTCATCTCGCAGAATTGCGGGGCAGGCAACCCGGCCCGTGCCAAGGCAGCGCTGCAGTTTTGCATGCGCTTCGCCCTGCTGTTCCAGCTGGCGGTATACGCACTGACCTGGCTGCTGGCTCCCTTCATCGCCGAGCTGTTCAGCGATCATCCACAGGTGGTGCGCCTCATCGTGCTCTATCTGCACCTGGTGCCCATCGGTTACGGCTTTCAGGGCATGGTGATGCTGCTTGCGTCCGCCTTGAATGGCGTGAGGGCTTCCAGCGTCTCCTTCCTGTTCAACGGGTTGCGGCTGTTTGTCTTCTTGCTGCCAGGGGCCTGGCTGGGGGCGAAACTGGGAGGGGAGCAAGGGATCTATCTGGGAATTCTCGTGGCCAATCTGGCGGCGGGCACCCTGGCCTGGTGGTATGCCCGCCACCGCTTCGAGCGGCTGTGCCATCAGGGCAGGCCCTGATGGCAGAGGAAAGTAAGCGCAGCAGTTACTCCTTGCGCTCGAACTCCCCTTCGATGGTGGTGCCGCTGCGCGGAGCTTGACCCGGCTGGTCATTGCCCGGCACCTCGTCGAACGGCTGCTGGCGGGCCTGAAAACCGCCCATCTGCATCTTGAACTGGTTGCTGCCGATCAGCTTGTCGGCCAGCTTGTTGCGCAGCCAGGGCTGCAGCAGCAGGATGCCAAAGAAGTCGGTCACGAAACCCGGGATGATCAGCAGCAGACCGGCCAGCGCCAACATCATGCCCCCCATCACCTCACGTCCCGGCATCTCCCCCTGCTGCATCTTCTGCTGCGCGTTGAACAGGGTCTTGATCCCTTCGCTGCGCACCAGCGAGGAGCCCAGCACCGCCGTCAGAATGAGCAAGCCGACGGTCGGCAAGGCACCGATCACGGAGCCGACTTCGATCATCACGGTGAGCTCAAGCACCACCAGACCGACCAACAATAGAAACAACTTGCCCATAACAACCTCAGTGCGGATGAATGTAAATGAACCGCTGGCGACGTGCGACAACGGCTGATGCCGTTGCCAACCCACCATGGTATCGGTTCCTGTTGATTAAAATGGGGCGTGACGCGCATTTTTCAAGTCCACAGGGTGACGAGGAGCCGGATCCACAGAAAAACCGGTCTGCCAGACTGTGATTGAAGTCATTGTTCTGTCAAAGTAAATCGGTTGATTGCAATATCTGTTTAATGACCACAAGTTATTTGAGGTTGTCTCAAATTTAGTGATCCAGGTCTAATATCAGATACCTCAATTGGGGTAATATCGACGCCAGTAATTAAGGGAGCAAAAAAGCTCCCAACCGCCCCACTCGATGTGTGGTGCTTCAGGATGAACCGTGCGTAAGGAACTCGCGACCACTCGGTGAGGATCGTTTCCATTTATCTGATTTCTGAGGCATTACAATGAGCGACATCAAGAACGTCCGCATTGAAGAAGACCTGCTGGGCACCAAAGAAGTTTCCAACGATCTCTACTACGGTGTGCATACCCTGCGCGCCGTTGAGAACTTCAAGATCAGCACTCAGAAGATTTCTGACGTTCCGGAATTCGTCCGCGGCATGGTACTGACCAAGAAGGCCGCCGCCCTGGCGAACGGCGAACTGGGTACCATCCGTCCTGAAATTGCTGACAAGATCGTAGAAGCCTGCGACCTGATGCTGAACACCGGCAAATGCTTCGACCAGTTCCCGGTCGACGTTTACCAGGGTGGTGCCGGCACCTCCGTCAACATGAACACCAACGAAGTACTGGCCAACATCGCCCTCGAAATCATGGGTCTGGCCAAGGGCCGCTACGACGTCATCAACCCCAATGACCACGTCAACAAGTGCCAGTCCACCAACGATGCCTACCCCACCGGTTTCCGCGTGGCCGTGGTCAACAGCACCGACACCACCCTGCACGCACTGGAAGCGCTGATCGCCGCCTTCGATGCCAAGGCCGCCGAGTTCAAGGGCATCCTGAAGATGGGCCGTACCCAGCTGCAAGATGCGGTGCCGATGACCCTGGGTCAGGAATTCCACGCCTTCGCCGTCACCCTGCGCGAAGAGATCAAGTCCATCAAGCGTTGCCAGGAGCTGCTGCTGGAAGTGAATCTGGGCGCCACCGCCATCGGTACCGGCCTGAACACCCCCCCCGAGTACTCCGCCCTGGCCATCAAGCGCCTGGCCGAGATCACCGGTCGCGCCTATGTTCCGGCTGAAGATCTGATCGAAGCGACCTCCGACTGCGGCGCCTACGTGATGCTGCACGGCGCCATCAAGCGTCTGGCCATGAAAATGTCCAAGATCTGTAACGATCTGCGTCTGCTCTCCTCCGGCCCGCGTACCGCACTCAAAGAGATCAACCTGCCGGAAATGCAGGCTGGCTCCTCCATCATGCCGGCCAAGGTCAACCCGGTCATTCCGGAAGTGGTCAACCAGTCCTGCTTCAAGGTCTTTGGCAACGACGTCACCATCACCTTCGCCGCCGAAGCCGGTCAGCTGCAGCTGAACGTCATGGAGCCGGTGATCGGTCAGGCGATGTTCGAATCCCTGAGCCTGATGGAAAAAGCCTGCATCTCCCTGCGCGAGAAGTGCGTGGAAGGCATCACCGCCAACCCGGAAATCTGCATGAACCACGTGCTGAACTCCATCGGCATCGTGACCTACCTGAACCCCTTCATCGGCCACCACGAAGGCGACATTGTCGGCAAGATCTGTGCCCAGACCGGCAAGAACGTCCGTGAAGTCGTGCTGGAGCGCGGCCTGCTGACCGCCGAGCAGCTGGATGAAATTCTCTCCATCGAGAACCTGATGAACCCGCAATACAAAGCCAAGCGTTATACCCGCGAAGCCACCGTATAAGCGAGCAAATGGGCCGGGTTTATCCCGGCCCATAAAGTCAGTTCCCGATAGGTCTTGCCCAGCCCCATCGGGAATTGGCTTTTCTGCCAAATAAAACCTAAAAAAACTGGAAAATGGAGTGTTCGCTATGATTGGAATCGAGTTACTTGTCGTGCTCGCCGCTATCTATCTGGGGGCCCGGATAGGCAGCATCGGCATCGGCTTTGCCGGTGGTTTGGGGGTACTGGTACTGACCTGGGGTCTGGGGATGCCAATTCCCAGCGACCAGCTGGTCACCTACATCCCCTGGGACGTGATCATGATCATCGCGTCCGTCATCTGTGCCATTGCCTGTATGCAACTGGCCGGTGGCATGGACTATCTGGTCTCCCTGGCCGAGAAAGCCCTGCGCAAGAACCCCAAATACATCACCTTCGCCGCCCCGGTCGTCACCTATCTGATGACCATGCTGGCCGGTACCGGTCACACTGCGTTCTCCACCCTGCCGGTGATCGCCGAAGTGGCCAAGGAACAGGGCATTCGCCCATCCCGTCCGCTCTCCATCGCCGTCATCGCCTCCCAGATCGCCATCACCGCCTCGCCCATCTCTGCGGCCGTGGTTGCCTTCTCCGGCATGCTTGAGCCGTTTGGCGTGGATTACCTGACTCTGCTAGCCATCTGCATCCCCTCCACCTTCATCGCCTGCATCCTCGGCGCCTTCGTCGCCAACATGCTGGGCAAGCCGCTCGACCAGGATGAAGTCTACCTGGAGCGCAAGGCCAAGGGGCTGATCAAGCTGCGCGGCACCACCAAGCTGGAGCTCAAGCCTTACGCCAAGGTGTCGGTCTGGATCTTCATCGCTGCCATCGTGGCCGTGATGGCCTACGCCACCGCCATCTCCGGTAAAGTGGGCCTGATCGCCAACCCGCCGATCCCCCGTGATGGCGCCATCATGGGCATCATGCTGGCCGCGGCCACCATCATGACCCTGGTCTGCAAACTGGACGCCACCCAGGTCACCAACATGCCGACCTTCAAGTCCGGCATGTCCGCCTGTATCTGCGTACTGGGCGTGGCCTGGCTGGGCAACGTCTTCGTGAAAGGCAACATGGACACCATCCAGCTGATCGCCGGCGACCTGCTCAACCAGTACTCCTGGCTGCTGGCCGTGGTGCTGTTCTTCGCCGCCATGCTGCTCTACTCACAAGGCGCCACCACCAAGGCCCTGATGCCGGCCGCCCTGGCACTGGGTGTCAGCCCACTGACCGCCATCGCCTCCTTCGCCGCCGTGAGCGCCCTGTTCGTGCTACCGACCTACCCGACCCTGCTGGCCGCGGTCGAAATGGATGACACCGGCTCCACCCGTATCGGCAAGGCGGTATTCAATCACCCCTTCTTCGTCCCGGGTGTCGCCACCATCGCCATCGCCGTGGCGCTGGGCTTCTTCTTCGGTGGCATGATGCTCTAACCAGCATTTAATTCCACAAACACGCAAACGGCCCTGTTCGGGCCGTTTTTTATGCCTTCTTTTCAGGTCAAACCATTAATTAATCCTTGTACGCTTCAGTTTCTATCAAGGTTCGCAGATCTACTCTGGGGCATCGGAACAGAAACCGATCAACAGGGCCGAGCACAGGTCCGACAGTGTTTACACCAGAGGAACGAACAATGAAAAAGACAGCATTGACCATGGCCATCTCCAGCGTGCTGCTGGCCGGTGGTGCGCAAGCCGCTACCGTCTACAACCAGAACGACACCAAACTCGACATCGGTGGTCGCGCTCAAGGCATGTACTACGGCACTGATAACAACGGTTCTGAAGGTGACCAGAGCTACCTGCGTCTGCACGTTGCCGGTGAAACCAAGATCGACAACGAGCTGACCGCGTTCGGCTTCGCTGAATACAACCTGCCGGTCTCCGGCTCCGACAATGACGAACTGCGCTATGCCTACGCCGGCATCAAACACGATCGTTTCGGTGCCTTCAGCTATGGTCGCCAGGATGGTCTGTTCACCAAAGCAGTGAACAACTACACCGACGTGCTGCCAGAGTGGGGTGGTGACGGTCTGGGCAAGGACACCGAAGTGTTCGGTACCGGTCGTACCAACGGCCTGGCCCAGTACATCTACACCTATCAGGGCCTGACCCTGGGTGCCCAGTTCACCGGCAACAACGATCCGCAGAACGCAGATCGCTCCAACCTGACTGCCACCAACGGTACCTGGAATCCGAAGGGCTCCGCCGAAGGCTTCGCCGTGTCTGCCAACTATGACTTCGACATGGGCCTGAGCCTAGGTACCGCATACAACCAGGCTGGCAAGACCGACGAGCAGGCCGCCAACGCCGCCTTCGGCGGTGACCGCGACGCCAAGCTGTACGGTGTCGGTGCCAAGTACGCCGTCGGCGACCTCTACCTGGCAGCCACCTACTCCCACGGTGAAGACCACCTGTTCGTCAACAACGGCTACGCCGAGAAGATGGATGGCTACGAAGCCGTCGCCCAGTACGCCTTCGGCAAGTTCAAGCCGTCCCTGGCCTACCTGCGTACTGATGTGAAGGACAACGCTCGCGGCATCGATGACACCGCCACCGAGTACGTCTCCATCGGTGCCTGGTACAACTTCACCGACAACTTCAACGCCTACGTTGATTACAAGATCAACCTGCTGGACAACGCCAACGGTACCCACACCAACTCGCTGGGCAAGAACACCGACGACGTGGTCGCCGTAGCCCTGCAGTACAACTTCTAAGTCTTCCCTGAATTGCCTACTGTATTTTTTACCGGCCGCCCAGCGGCCGGTTTTTTATTGCCCGTCAGATGTTGACCCGCGCCAGACTCGGCTCGCGGTGAAAACAGTTCACCAGCAGCAACAAGGTCGTCACCCCCACCGTTCCCAGTACCAGCCAGGGTAACCAGGGCTGACCCTGCAGCATGGCGTAGTCATGCAGCGCGCCGCCCCCCACGTAACCCGTCATGCCCCCCAACGCCAGCCCCAGCCGGCTGAAACCCATGTAGCTGCCGCGCGCCCCCGGCTGCGCCAGTTTGGTCATCAGCGTCTCCCGCGCCGGTTCCGCGATGACGATTCCCAGATAGAAGCAGGCCAGCAGCATGAATACCGCAGGCAGGGTGTTGGCAAAGGCCACCAGCCCGATGCCGGTGGTCATCAGCAGCACCCCGGCCATCAAGCGGCTCTCCAGTTTGAAGTGGCGCTCGCCATAGCGCGCCAGCGGATAGAGCAGCGCCAGCGAGATGGCGGTTTCCAGGGTATACATCCAGCCCACCGCCGTGGTGGTGCCCGCCATCTGCTTGACCAGGATGGGGAAGATCAGCATCACCTGGACCCAGAGTGCGTAGTAGCCGCTCAGGATCAGCACCAGCCGGCAGAACGCCTTGTCCGCCAGCACCTGGCCGAGGCCGGCGCGGATTGGGGTTGGCCTCACCGAGAGTTTGTAGGCGGGCAGGATCAGCAGGTTGCACAGCGCGGCGCAGACAAACAGGCCGGCCCCCAGCAGGCAGACATACTCGAAATCGAAGTTGAGCAGCCAGCTGCCGAGCAGGGCCCCCACCACGGCACCGGCGCTCTCCAGCATCATCAGCAACGAGATGTAACGCCCACGCTGACGGGGCCGGGTGAATTTGATCACCAGCGCGGCGCGGGGCGGATCGAACAGACAGCCTCCCAGCCCCGAGATGACGCAGGAGAGGATCAGCTCCAGCCCGCTCTGGGCATAGGCCAGGCTGGCAAATCCCGCCGCCCGCAGCAGCATGCCGCCCACGATGAGCGGCCGCGCGCCGAACTTGTCCGCCAGCGAGCCACCCAAAATGCCCAGCCCCTGCTGGGTCAGCTGGCGCAATCCCAGCGCCAGCCCGACCACCCCGGCCGCCCAGCCGAGTTGATCCACGAAGCGCAGGCTGATCATGGGCATCACCACGAAGAACCCCAGGATCACCAACAGGGAATCCAACGCCAAAAACCACCGCCCCAGCCGCCTCGCCCGCTCCACCATGACTACCCGTCCCCTGTTTTTCTGATGACATGCCGATTAATTCGTCTCATCGCCCGAATGACGCCGTCACCAAACGGGCTCAAGGTGCAACAAGCCCCTGAACCAATATGGCAATATGCCAAAGCACAACGATTGATACTGCTATTCTGGAAGGACGCCAGATATAGTGGTAGCCGACAACTGGCTATATTTTATATTGGATTATGTTATGGCTATGACCCTCGACGATCTGCAATTGCTGCTGGATGTGGTCAATCGCGGCAGCTTCAGCAAGGCGGCCGCCGTGCGCGGCTGGTCACAACCCATGGTGAGCCAGCGGATCGCCGTGCTGGAACAGGATCTGGGCCAGCCCCTGTTTCGCCGCCACCGGCGCGGCGCCACCCCCACCCCGGCCTGCGAGCAGTTCCTGCCAGCCGCGAGTGCGGCATTGAGTGCGCTGGAAGGGGGTCGCCTGGCAATGCAGGGAGCGCCGGCGCTGCCGCGCATCCGGCTCGCCTGCCTGCCCTCCCTGACGACCGTGGTGTTCGGCCCCCTGCTGCTGGCACTGGTCGATGAAACCTTCGAGATCCGCTGCAACACGGATCACTCCGGCATCATCATGCAGGAGCTGCTGACCGGCGAGACCGACGTCGGCTTCATCCTCAAGTGCCCGGCCATCGCCGGCATCCAGCTCGAGTTGCTCTATCGCTCCCCCATCATAGCCGTGGCCTGTGCCACCCATCCGCTGGCCGGGCGGCAGGGCCTGACCCTGCAGGACATCGCCAACGAGCGGCTGGCCCCCCAGCAGTGGGGCACCGGCTGCGACGAGCTGATCCTGCAGTTGCGCCTGCTGCGCCAGGTGGCGAGCCCGCTGCACGCCATCCAGCCTGCCAGCGCGGCGCGGGAGCTGGCGCTGGAACACGGCTTCATCACCCTGATGCCGGCGCTCGCCATCGCCCGGGATCTGGAGTTCGGCCGGCTGGTGCAACTGGACGTGGTGGATCTGCCGCCGGATCACTGGGATGTCATGATGGCCTGGCGCAGCGGCAAACGGCCCAATCCCGCCAAGGAGCGGGTGCTGGAGGCCGCCCGTACCCTGGCTCGGCGCTGGGCGGGCAAATCCCCATAAAAAAGCGCCGGACAAGTCCGGCGCTCTATCTCTGTTACGGTGACTCAGGCTCAGTAGCTGGCCTTGAGGGTCACCCCCGAGAAGGCGCTGTAGGCGCTCAGCTGCACGTTCCAGGTCCCCGCCTTGGGCGAGTTCAGGGTACAGGTCTCGGCGTTGCCGCTCTTGTAGGGGCGGCAGTCATAGCTGCTGCTGGTCGGCACGCTGCCGAACTTCACATAGAGATCCGCATCGCCGGTACCGCCGCTGCTGGCGATCACCAGCTGGCTCTTGCCGGCCGGCACGTCGATGGTGAAATTCAGCTTGCCACCCTTGGCGGCGGAGAGACCGGTCACCGGCACCCCGTTTTGCAGCACGCTGCCCGGCTGTGGCGTGGTGCCGCCACAGGTGGCATTGACCCCGACCGTGGTAAAGGCCGCCGTCACGTCGGTCACGCTGTAGCCCAGATCGGTAGCCGCCTTGGTCACGCCGCAGGCGCCCTGATCGAAGGTGGTGTTGGCGCCCCAGTAGAGACGGTTGGCCAGCACGAACACTTCAAAGGCCTTGCGGGTGTTCCAGCCGCTGGTGTTGGCCAGCAGGTAGAAGGCGCGGTTGTAGACACCGGAGCTGTGGTGCACGTCGATGCCATCGTAGTAGTCGCTGGCATGGCCGATGGAGCTGCCGTCCCGGGTCGGATCCTCGAAGTAGCGCAGCGAGCCGTTGCCCTTGAAGATCTGGGCGCCCACCAGCCAGTCGTTGCTGCCCTTCATGTAGTTCTCGGCCGCTTCCCCCGCCATGTCGGAAAAGGCCTCGTTGATGCCGCCTGACTGACCGGAGTAGACCAGCCCGGAGTTCTGTTCGGTAAAGCCGTGGCTCACCTCGTGGGCCGCCACGTCCAGGCTCACCAACGGGTAGAAGGTGGTGGCGCCGTCACCGAAGGTCATCTGGCTGCCGTCCCAGAAGGCATTCTCGTAGTTGCGGCTGTAGTGCACCCGCATCTTAAGCTTGAAGGTCAGCGGCGCCGTGTTGTACCAGTTGCGGTACATGTCGAACACCACGTTGCCGAAGTAGTGGGCGTCGTTGAGCGGCGAGTAGGCGCCGTTGATCTCCTTGACCGTGTTCTCCGGGCAGGTGAACTGATGAATGGCGCCGCCCGTGGTGGCGTGATTCATGTTGAGGGTGTCCACGTTCGGGCTGCTCATCCGGCAGTTGTCATCCACCAGCAGCGGGCCGAAGTCGGCGCCGTAGAAATACTTGCCGGTCTTGACGTTGCCACCCGGGCCGGTGGCGTCCTTGTGGTTGATCCCTTCCCAGCGCTTGAGCTCGCTGCCGTTCTGGGCATCGATCACCACGAAGGGGCGGCTCGGCTCATCGCTCGCCGCCAGCCAGGAGACCAGATAGACCAGGCGGGCCTGACCGGCCTCATCCTGCATCACGAACAGCTTGACCCGCTCGTTGCTGCCCTTGGCCCCGGCTCGTGCCTTGCTGGCGGCATCGGCCGGCGACAGGGCGGCGGTCGGGCTGGCCACGTCGGCATCGATCTGGCGCAGGATCTGGCCGGAGACCTGGCTTATCTGCCCGCCGAGGGACTGCTCGGCCACCAGCACCTGGCCCCAGACCGGGATCCCGTGCCAGGTCTGCTCATAGCGTACCCGCTGCTGACCGTTGGGCAGCTTGACCGCCCGCACCTGACGAAACTCGCCATCCCCTGCCAGCGCGCTCACCCCGGCAGCGCCGCTCGGCGCCCCTTGAATGCCCGCTACCTGATGCACATCCACCTGTTCTGCAGCCAGCGCTGCGCTTCCCCAGCAGACCAATACCACGGCCAAATAGACTTTGTTCATCCGTCTTTTCCTTAAGTCGATGAAGATTACACGTCGGGTCCGTTGCCCGGCGCTCCTACACTAGTTGGCACGTTCAAGATTGCTGCCTGTCATATGTGACAGAGCAGCACAAACCCATAGCAGGATCTGCTGTTGCCCCTGTTTGGTAGCGTGGGAAGAGTTCAAAATGGCGAATAACACCAAAAAAAGCCGAACAATGGCCAGGCGCTTTCTGGCCGCCGCCAATCGCCCCTCCATATGGGGATGGCGGGGCGCAAGAACAGATGGAAAACCCTTGGCGTACAAGGGGTTGATTGGCTACATTGGCGGTTTGGCGGCCCGCTTCGGGCCCTGACTGGAGGGGAGGTGCGGATGTTTTCATGGCAACTGGACGACGAGCTGGCGCTGCTGTTCCTGCAGCCCGACATGGCCAGCGAACTCTTTGCCCTGTGTCGGGAGAACCGCGACTACCTGACCCAGTGGCTGCCCTGGCCGCCCTACATTCAGCAGCCCGCCGACAGCGCCACCTTCATCCGCCACGCCATCGAGAAGTTTGCCCGCGGCGAGGGGCTGACCACCGCCATCGAGTATCAGGGGGAAGTGGTCGGCGTCATCGGTTACAACCAGATCGACCGGGCGCTGGCCAAGGTCAGCATCGGCTACTGGCTGGCCGAGCGCTGGCAGGGCAACGGCATCATCACCCGCGCCTGCCAGTCCCTGATCCATCACGCCTTCGAGGAGATGGGGATGGAGAAGGTGGAGATCAGCGCCGCCACCGACAACGAGCCCAGCCGGGCCGTCTGCGAGCGCCTCGGCATGCAGCAGGAGGGCATCACCCGCCGTGCCGAGCGGCTGGCCGACCGCATCGTGGATCACGTTCACTACAGCCTGCTGCGCGATGAGTGGCTCAGGCAGAGGGATCACTGATGGCACTGCCACACCTGTGCACGGCCCGCAGCCAGCTCACCATACTGCCCCCCGAGCGGGCCGACCTGATGCTGGATTTCTATCTGCGCAACCGCGCCCACCTCGCCCCCTGGGAGCCCAGCCGGGACGAGAGTTTCTACACCCTGAGCCACTGGCACGGCCGGCTGCGCGACAGCTATGGCCAGTTTTTCAATGGCAGCGGGGTGCATCTGGTGGCGCTCGATCCCCATGGTGAGCAGGTGATCGCCACCTGCAACTTCACCAACATCCTGATGGGCGCCTTCAAGGCATGCCATCTGGGTTACGCCATCGACCAGGCCCACCAGGGACAGGGGCTGATGCAGGAAATCGTCGAGGCCGGCATCGACTACCTGTTCCGGGAACACGGCCTGCACCGCATCATGGCCGGCTACATGCCGTCGAATCAGCGCAGCGGCGCCCTGCTCGAGCGGCTCGGCTTCGAGCGGGAGGGGTACGCCAAAGACTACCTGATGATCAACGGCCGCTGGGAGGATCATATCCTCACCGCGCGCCTCAACCCCGCGCTCTAACCGGTTTCCGAGCCGGCAAGAATCCCGTCAAGGCCGAGGAACGGGCATAAAAAAACGGGCCCGAAGTTGCCTTCGGGCCCGTTCTTCAGATGAGGTGCAGGCTTAGTTGGCCTTGGCATCGCTCACTGCGGCTTCTGCCTTGGTGGCTACGTCAGCGGCAGCCTTCTCAACGGTTGCAGTCGCTTCGGAAGCGGCCTTCTCTACGGTAGAGGTGGCTTCGCTAGCGGCTTTCTCAACAGTTGCAGCAACGTCGGCGGCCGGAGTAGCAGCCGGAGCGGCGGCTTCTTCTTTCTGACCACAAGCGGTCAACATCAGACCCAGGATACCGGCTACCAGTACTTTGTTCATGTGCATACCCTCAGAAAAATATGGAGAGATGGTTGGTACAACCATCACAGTGCGTCCTTTCACCCGGTGAAAAACCCATATGCCGGGAGCCAAGAGGCGCGCGAAATATATCCCCATACGCGCCCAATGAAAACGAGTATCACAATGATATTTTCTCGTTGGCTGGATGAAAAGAACTACTACAACGACAAATATTAATACAAAACACTGTAAACGGCGCAGTTTCGTACAATAAAACGCCACAGGCCCCGTGGTTGCTGGCAATAAACGGCTATTGCCTTGTGCCGACAACCGCGTGCGGACAGCGCCTCAGTCAGACAGGATCTGACAAGCCAGTCGTTTCCCCTCGCGGGCGCTATCGCGGGCCAGGTCCAGCAGCGCCATCACCGCCAGTGCCTCGCCGGCCGGCACCGGGTTCGCCCCCTCCCCACGGATGGCGGCGCAGACGCCGCGATAGTAGGCGCCGTAGTCCCCCGCCTCGCCAGCCACGCTCTGCTGCTGCAGCTGACCATCGCGGATCCGGCTGAGCTGGCCGGGTTCGTTGTCCACTCCCCAGTCTGCCGCCGGCGGCCGCTTGCCGAGCTTGAGCTGATCCTCCTGCACATCCATGCCGAACTTGATGAAGGAGCCCTCGCTACCGTGGATGACGAACCGCGGCATGGTGGCCGACACCAGGCAGCTGCCGTGCAACACGACCCGCATCTCGCCATAGCCGAGCACCACGTGGAAGTAGTCATCCGCCAGGGCAGCGGGGCGCTGCTGAGCCAGATCCGCCTGCAGCCAGTCCGGCTGACCGAACAGCTGGAGCGACTGATCGAGGATGTGGGGGCCGAGATCGAACCAGAGGCCGGAACCCGGACCGCCCGCCTCGCGCCAGCGCTGGCGCACCTCGGGACGATAGCGATCGAAGTGGGATTCGAACTGGGCAACCTGACCGAGCGCTCCTTCCGCCAGCAGGCGGCGTACGGTGAGAAAGTCACCGTCCCAGCGTCGGTTGTGGAAGATGCTGAGCAGCCGCTGCTGCTTCTCCGCCAGCTCGACCAGCGCCTTCGCCTCGGCCAAATCCAGGGCGAACGGCTTGTCGATCACCACGTGCTTGCCGGCCAGCAGGGCCTCACGGGCGATGGGGGCATGAGTGTCGTTGGGGGTGGCGATCACCACCAGGTCGACCGACGGGTCCGCCAGCACCTCGGCCAGCGAACCGACCCGGCAACCGGGCAGATCGCTCTGCACCTTGGCGGCATCGCGGCTCACCACCCAGCCGAGGGAGAGCCCGGGCGTGCTGGTCAGAAACGGGGCGTGAAAGGTTTGGCCTGCAAAGCCGTAGCCCACCAGGGCGGCATTGATTGTGTGGCTCATCCGGTTTTCTCCACGGGTAGCTGTGTCACGGGGCGCAGGCAAACCCTTGCCTGCCAAATAATGAAGGGGGCCCAAGGCCCCCTGAGTGTGCCCATCAGAGCACAGGATTTATTGCAAACACAAGCGCCGGCCCTGGCGGGTCATCAGCATCAACAGGGGGGCAGCAGCAGCCACATGTGCAGCGCCAGCTGGCTGAGCGGATCATGCATCAGTACACCGATGAAGCCCACCAGCGCACCTGAGCCGCTCATCTGGAACAGACCGAGCAGGGCGGCGGCGGTGCCGGCGCAGTGGCCGAACGGTGCCAGCGCCATGCCGGCGGCCGCGCCCAGGATCATGGCAAAGCCGATACTGGAGAGGAACACCGGGCCCATCATGGCCAGCGGATGCTCGATGTGCATGGCCAGGGTCAAGGCGATGGCGGAGAGCAGCAGCACCAGCAGGCCGATGCGCAGGGTGCGTCTTGGCCCCACTCTGGCGATGAAACGGGGTGCCAGGAAGCAGGCCAGGATGTTGAGTGCCGCGTTGGCGGTGAACCAGTAGCTGAAGCCGCTCATGTCCAGCCCCAGCTTCACCATCAATTGCACCGGCGCCGCGGTGACATAGGCCAGGATCACCGCCATCGCCAGCATGCACAGCGTCGCGTTGAACAGGAAGCTCGGGGAGCGCAGCACCGGGCTGTAGCGCGACCAGCTGATGAGCGGGCCGCTGCTGCTGGTCTCTTCCGGGCGGGTCTCCGGCATCCGCCACAGCAGCCAGCTACCGACGATGACCGCATAACCGGCCATGAACCAGAAGTTGGCCGACCAGCCCGCCTTGGCGGTGAGCCAGCCACCGAGCAAGGGGGCCAGGGCCGGAATAAAGCAGATGGCACCGTTCAGGTAGGAGATCATCTGACCGCTCTTCTTGGGGCCGTAGCTGTCACGCACCACCGAGAAGGCGGCGACCGAGGTGGCACAGGCGCCAAAACCCTGCAGCACCCGCGCCAGCATCAGCTCGCCCAGGCTGGCGGCAAAGCCAGCCCCCAGGGCGCTCAGACCGTAGAGCAGCACGCCGCCAAGGGCGATGGGCTTGCGGCCGTAGCGATCGGCCAGCGGCCCCACCAGCAGTTGCCCCAGTCCCATGCTGAACAGGAACCAGGTGATGGTGCCCTGCATCAGAGTCACCTCGGCCCCCAGCTGCTCGGCCATCTGCGGGATGGCGGGCAGGTATATGTCGATGGCCAGCGGACTGAACAGCACCAGTAGGACAAGCAAAAGAATCAATGGCATCAGTCACCTCGTGGCATGGGGAAAATAGATTGGGGCGCGAGTCTACTGGCTCACAGTAATGAATTGAAATGGTATTTAATCACTTCTGTTATTCCATTCAGGAAACATTCATTTTATCCACATCTTGCCATGACCCCGGTGAAGGCGATCCAGGGCAATTGGCGCTTTTCCTGGGCGCCAGCCCCGCATAGAATGCGCAGATTATTTTTGCGGAGGTGCTCGATGAACAAGCTTGTCCTGGCAACAGGGAACCAGAAAAAGGTGAAGGAATTGGCCGCCATGCTGGCCGATATGAAGATCCAGGTGATCCCGCAGAGCGAGTTTGCAGTCTCCGATGCCGACGAGACCGGCACCACCTTCGTCGAGAATGCCATCATCAAGGCCCGCCACGCCGCCCGCATCACCGGCCTGCCGGCGGTTGCCGACGACTCCGGCCTGGAAGTGGATCTGCTGCACGGCCGTCCCGGCGTCTACTCCGCCCGCTTTGCCGGTGAAGGTGCCAGCGACAAGGACAACATCGACAAGCTGCTGGGCGAGCTGAAAGGGGCCCCTGAGTATCTCAAGAGCGCCCGTTTCTGGTGCGTGCTGGTCTACATGCGCCACGCCGACGATCCCACCCCCATCATCTGCCAGGCCAGCTGGGAAGGGATGATCATCGACGAGCCGCGCGGCCAGCACGGCTTCGGCTATGACCCTGTGTTCTTCGTACCCGATCACGACTGCACCTCGGCCCAGATGCCGGCCGAGCTCAAGAACCAGCTCAGCCATCGCGGCCAGGCGCTGGCCAAGCTGAAGGCGGCCCTGGCGGCGGTCAACTAAAGCGCTGTCTCCCGCCGCGTTGTCATCTACAATGGGGGCCGTCGGCCCCCGTTTCGTTCGCGGCGCCCCGGCCCGTTGTCATCGACGACAAGGGCAACCCGACCCCTGATGATTTTTTGAATACTGGAAACCCCATGCTGCAACTGCCGCCCCTCTCCCTCTATATCCACGTGCCCTGGTGTGTCCAGAAGTGCCCCTACTGCGACTTCAACTCCCATGCCCAGAAGGGAGAGCTGCCCCACCTCGAGTACGTTGCCGCCCTGCTGGAGGATCTGGAGCAAGACCTGCACTGGGCCCAGGGGCGCACCCTCTCCTCCATCTTTATCGGTGGCGGCACGCCAAGCCTGCTCTCCGTGGAGGCCATGCAGACGCTGCTGGACGGGGTGCGTGCGCGCATCGAACTCACCGCGGACTGCGAGATCACCATGGAGGCCAACCCGGGCACGGTGGAGGCGGACAAGTTCGCCGGCTTCCAGCGGGCCGGCATCAACCGTATTTCCATCGGGGTGCAGAGCTTCCAGCAGGAGAAGCTGACCCGGCTCGGCCGCATTCACGGCCCGGAAGAGGCGCGCAAGGCCGCCGAACTGGCTCACGCCATCAAGCTTCCCACCTTCAACCTGGATCTGATGCACGGCCTGCCGGATCAGAGCCTGGCAGACGCGCTCTCGGATCTGCAGCAGGCCATCGCCTGTGCGCCGCCGCACCTCTCCTGGTACCAGCTCACCATAGAGCCGAACACGGCGTTTGCCTCCAAGCCGCCCACCCTGCCGGAGGATGACACCCTGTGGGACATCTACGAGCAGGGTCACGCCATGCTCACCGCCCACGGCTATCAGCAGTACGAGATCTCGGCCTATGCCAAGGCGGGCTACCAGTGCCGCCACAACCTCAACTACTGGCGCTTCGGCGACTATCTGGGGATCGGCTGCGGCGCCCACGGCAAGGTGACGGATCTCGCCAACCAGCAGATCCTGCGCACCGCCAAGGTGAAGCATCCGAAAGGCTATCTGGACCCGATCCGCCCCTATCTGGACGAGCAGTGGCAGGTGAGTGCGGACGATCTGCCGCTCGAATACTTCATGAACCGGTTCAGATTGTTTGAACCGGCCCCCAAGGCGGAGTTCGAGGCCTACACCGGCCTGCAGCTGGAACGGGTAGAAACCATGCTGACCATCGCCCAGAGCAAGGAGCTGATCGAAGATCTCGGCGACAGCTGGCAGCTCACCTCCCTCGGCCATCGCTATCTCAACGTGCTGCTCGAACTCTTTATGGACGAATGAGGTAACCGCCTTTAACCAGATGGAAGACAAGCGGGGCGCCATGAGCGCCCCGCTTGTTTTGGTTCCAAGAACCTGTTCACGGTCTGTCGCGAGAGGCTGTCAGCAAGGTGAAGAGCAGCGCAGGAACCGGAGTGTGTAAGTACACATGAGGATTGCGAGCAGCACATGAGCCTTGATCACGGCCTCGCAGCAAGATCGTGGACTGGTTCCAAAGCAGGAACCCGCTCAGCAGCAGACGCGTACCATCTGCTGTTGACCGGGCTCCCACCGCTTGCCGTGCTTGGCCTTGCGCTGATAGCTGCCCTTGCCTTTCTTGCTCGGTTCGACCCGGGCCTGGAACAGGGGAGAGGTCACCAGTGCCTTGAGGTGGTTGTCCTGAATGATGCCGCGCTGATGTTCGCAGGCAGGTTCGGTGGTGACCCGGGTCACCTTCTTCTTGGCCATGTCGGCTCCTTGATACGGTTGGTCGTGTTTGCCCATCGCCCCTGCCACCACAGATCCGGGGCAGGCGGCGAAAAAACGTGCCGATTGTGCACCTCTCCCGGCCCGCCTGCAAGGGGGCTGGTAAGCTCCTCAGGCCGGTTGATAGACGACCCGCACCAGCCCGCTTGGCAGCACAGTGCTCGACACCGGCACCAGCGCGCCGGGCAGCGTTCCTGCAAAGAGCGGTACCCCGCCTCCCAGGGTGACCGGCACCCAGAACAGGATCAGCTCGTCCACCAGTGCGGCCTGCAGTCCCTGCCTGACCACCTCGCCGCCATCCAGATAAAGATGGCGGCTGCCCGCCTGCCACAGCTCGTCCAGCACTTGCGCCAGCGCCCCCTGCCGGAAGGAGACATGCTCACGGGGAGCGGCGGGTCTGTGGGTCAATACCACCACCGGCTTGTCGCCATAAAACCACTCGGGAAAGCCGAGCACAGTGTTGTAGCTGTTGCGCCCCATCAGCAGGGTATCAACGCTCGCCATCAGCGCGCTGTAGCCGGTCTCTTCCTGGGAGTCGCCGTTGTAGGGTTCAAGCCAGGCCAGATCGCCCCCCTCCCCGGCAATGAAGCCATCGAGGGAGAGGGCAAGAAAGGCGGATACCCGGGGCCGGTGCAGCTCAGTGCTCATGGTCGTGGTGCTCATGACGGGAGGGGGCGCCGGACTCCAGCGTCTCCAGGATGGCGCAGTGCTCCGCCGAGCGCGGGCCGCCGCAGCAGATGTTGGAGAGCTCGCGCAGGTTGTCGCGAAAACGGGTCAGCTCAACGATCTTCTGCTCCACCTGTTCGAGCTTGGTGTCGGCCACCGCCTTCACCTCCTGACAGGTGACCTTGGCCTTGTTGGTATCGAGATCCAGCAGCTCGCCGATGTCGGCCAGCGAGAACCCCACCGACTTGGCGCGGATGATGAACTCCAGCCGCCGCTTGTCCTGCTCACCATAGAGGCGATAGCCGGACTCGTTGCGAATGCCTGGCGAGATGAGACCATTCTTCTCGTAAAAACGCAGGGTATCCGCCTTCACCCCGCACGCCTTGGCCAGCTCCCCGATCCGATACATGCCTTTTCTCCCGTTGAATTTGCCACACAGCCACAACCGGCCCCCACTATCGCCCCTTTGCCCGGCGATTGCCAGCCGGCAGCAGGAAAGAGGACGCGGCCACCCTTTTGCCATCAAGAGACTGAAAAGACAAACGTTTCACAAAAACCAACCAGAAAACGTTTAACACCGCACCAGACAAGGCTTTGTCACTTTAAAAAATCCACCACGGGTCACATTTTTTGTGTAGAATACGCGCCCACAAGAGAGCGTCGCGTCAAGCGGGCATTTCCTAAAACGCTTTTGCCTGTCGGCAGGTTTTTCAGGCGAGAGCGGTTTGCGAAATCCCCCACTTCCATTTATTTGGGGACTCTCTGTGTTGAGCCTCGCCTCCCATGGAACGGTCCCCGTTATGCTGAGGACGATAGTGTGATGGAACAAGCTCGACCCATTCGCCGTGCACTGCTGAGTGTGTCTGACAAGACTGGCATCCTGGAATTTGCCAAGGCACTCAACGAACGTGGCGTGGCCCTGCTCTCCACCGGCGGTACCGCCAAGCTGCTGGCCGACGCCGGTCTGCCGGTGACCGAGGTTTCCGATTACACGGGATTCCCTGAAATGATGGATGGCCGGGTCAAGACCCTGCATCCCAAGGTCCACGGCGGCATTCTCGGCCGGCGCGAGCAAGACGACGCCATCATGGCCCAGCACGCTATCTCCCCCATCGACATGGTCGTGGTCAACCTCTATCCCTTCGCCGCTACCGTCGCCAAGCCCGGCTGCACCCTGGCCGATGCGGTCGAGAACATCGATATCGGCGGCCCGACCATGGTTCGCTCCGCCGCCAAGAACCACAAAGATGTGGCCATCGTAGTCAAGGCTGCCGACTATGACCGCGTCATCTGCGAGATGGATGGCAACGGCAACAGCCTGAAACTGGCGACCCGTTTCGATCTGGCCATTGCCGCCTTCGAGCACACCGCCGCCTACGACGGCATGATCGCCAACTACTTCGGCACCATGGTTCCCTCTTACGGTGACAACAAGGAGGGTGACGAGGAGTCCCGCTTCCCGCGCACCTTCAACAGCCAGTTCATCAAGAAGCAGGACATGCGCTACGGCGAGAACAGCCACCAGGCCGCCGCCTTCTATGCCGAGGAGCAGGCCGCACCGGGTTCGGTGGCGAGCGCCATCCAGCTGCAGGGCAAGGCCCTCTCCTACAACAACATCGCCGACACCGACGCGGCGCTGGAGTGCGTCAAAGAGTTCGACCAGCCGGCCTGCGTCATCGTCAAGCACGCCAATCCGTGCGGCGTGGCCATCGGCAGCGACCTGCTTAGCGCCTACGAGCGCGCCTGGCAGACCGACCCCACCTCCGCGTTTGGCGGCATCATCGCCTTCAACCGTGAACTGGATGGCGCCACAGCCAAGGCCATCGTCGAGCGCCAGTTCGTCGAGGTGATCATCGCCCCCACCGTCAGCCAGGCTGCCCGCGACGCGGTCGCCGCCAAGCAGAACGTGCGACTGCTCGAGTGCGGTCAGTGGACCGCGCCGGCGCAAGGCTTTGACTTCAAACGTGTCAACGGCGGCCTGCTGGTGCAGGAGCGTGACCTTGGCATGGTGACCCTGGGGGATCTGACCGTGGTCAGCAAGCGTCAACCCACCGAGGCTGAGCTGAACGATCTGCTGTTCTGCTGGAAGGTGGCCAAGTTCGTCAAATCCAACGCCATCGTCTATGCCAAAGACGGCCAGACCATCGGCGTCGGCGCCGGCCAGATGAGCCGCGTCTACTCTGCCAAGATCGCCGGCATCAAGGCCGAGGATGAAGGGCTGACCGTGGCGGGCTCCGTCATGGCTTCCGACGCCTTCTTCCCGTTCCGCGACGGCATCGACGCCGCAGCGGCAGCCGGCATCTCCTGCGTCATCCAGCCCGGTGGCTCGATGCGCGATCAGGAGGTGATCGACGCTGCCGACGAACACGGCATGTGCATGCTGTTCACCAACATGCGCCACTTCCGTCACTGATGGATCAGGGCCGCCACCGGCGGCCCTTTTGTTGTCTCTTTTCACCTGGCTATTTTCACCGGCGCAGGCCCCAGGCCCGCCAGTGACCCCGAATAGAAGCGAGCGATACGATGAAAGTACTGATCATTGGCAACGGCGGCCGTGAACACGCCCTGGCCTGGAAGGCCAAGCAATCCCCTCTGGTGACCCGGGTCTTCGTCGCCCCCGGCAATGCCGGCACCGCCCATGAAGGGAGCATCGAGAACGTGGCCATCTCGGCCACCGACATACCGGCCCTGCTGGCGTTTGCCAAGGAGCAGCGCATCGGTCTGACCATCGTCGGGCCGGAAGCACCGCTGGTGAAAGGGGTGGTCGATGCGTTCCGCGCCGAGGGGCTGGCCATCTTCGGCCCGACCGCCGCCGCCGCCCAGCTGGAAGGCTCCAAGGCGTTTGCCAAGGATTTTCTGGCCCGCCACGCCATCCCGACCGCCGAGTACCAGAACTTCACCGAGGTGGAGCCGGCACTGGCCTACCTGCGCGAGAAGGGCGCCCCCATCGTCATCAAGGCTGACGGCCTGGCCGCCGGCAAGGGGGTCATCGTTGCCATGACCCTGAGCGAAGCGGAAGAGGCGGTCCGCGACATGCTCTCCGGCAATGCCTTTGGCGACGCCGGGGCCCGGGTAGTGATCGAGGAGTTTCTGGACGGGGAAGAGGCGAGCTTCATCGTCATGGTGGACGGCGAGCATGTGCTGCCGATGGCCACCAGCCAGGATCACAAACGAGTCGGTGATGGCGATACCGGCCTCAACACCGGCGGCATGGGAGCCTACTCCCCCGCCCCCGTGGTCACTGCCGACGTGCACCGCAAGGTGATGGAGCAGGTGATCATGCCGACCGTGCGTGGCATGGCGGCCGAGGGCAACGTCTACACCGGTTTCCTCTACGCTGGCCTAATGATCGACGGCCAGGGCAACCCCAAGGTGATCGAGTTCAACTGCCGCTTCGGCGATCCCGAGACCCAGCCCATCATGCTGCGCATGCGCTCCGATCTGGTGGAGCTCTGCCTGGCGGCCTGTGCCGGCAAGCTGGATCAGGTCGAAGCCATCTATGACCCCCGCGTCGCCATCGGCGTGGTGCTGGCGGCCGGCGGCTACCCCGGCGACTACCAGCAGGGTAAGCCCATCAGCGGCCTGCCGGTGGAAGAGGCAAGCGGCGAGAAGGTATTCCACGCCGGCTCGCAGCTGGAAGGCGATACCGTGGTGACCGCCGGTGGCCGTGTGCTGTGCGCCACTGCCCTCGGTCACAGCGTGGCCGAGGCGCAAAAGCGGGCCTATCAGCTGGCGGGTCGCATCAAGTGGGACGGCGTCTTCTACCGCCATGACATCGGCTGGCGCGCCATCGAGCGTGAACAGCAGCGGTAATCAACAGGGCCCGCAAGGGCCCTCTCTTCATCTGGTGTTATCTCGCGGTCGCGCAGCCCGGCAGATGGCTCGAATGGCCTGGTTCGCTTGGCTCAGCAACTCCCTTACATCTCCCCCTTCCCTGTTACCCTTTGTGACAAAAAACAGCAATATTCACAAACAGTTCACGCACTGTCATGGCATCATGCCTGTGATGAATCCGAATAAGGGTTCATAAGAAGCCACATAGAATCGATAAGCATGTCGTTTAAATAAGGAAATCCCATGTTGAAAACTGTTCGCCCCCTGTTGCTGCCCCTGATGTTTGGCCTGATGACCCTGCCCGCCATGGCCGGTGAGCTGGAACAGCCGATGAAGAAGATCGGCTTCAACTACAAGCAGGCGGTCAAGGCCGACGATGCCGCCACCATGGAAAAATACATCAACGAGATGAAGGCGCAGTTCGACATCGCCAAGCAGAAGAACATGCCGGCCGCCAAGAAAGAGAAGTTCCTGGAAGGCATGAACGAAGTGCAGACCGAGCTGGATGCCAGCCTGGCAGCCCTCAAGGCGGGTGACGAAGCCAAGGCGCGCGAGCACCTGGCCAAGGTCAACGACCTGAAGAAGGAGTACCACAAATATGCCAAGCAAAAAGGCTGATCCCTTCCACTGGGATAGTCTGGTCCGCCTCACCCACTGGGGTGTGGCGGCCATCTGTATCGGCAACCTCTGGCTCAACGAGGCGGGCGAGGAGTGGCATGAACGGCTGGGTTACCTGGCCATCGCCCTGATCAGCCTGCGCCTGGCGTGGGGGCTCTCGTTTGCCAAGGGCCATGCCCGGTTGCGAGCCCTCATCCCAAGCCGGGAAGATTTTCGCCAGCAAGCGGTGGAGCTGCGCGAGCGCACGCCACCGGCTCCCGGTCACCACGGCAGCGGCAAGCTGGCGGTCTGGACACTCTGGCTGCTGATCCTGGCCACCGCCGGCACCGGCTGGTTCCAGAATACCGAGATGGGGTTCGAACTGGGGGCGGACGACTGGCACGTCTGGTGTACCTGGGCCCTGCAGGGCATGATAGCGCTGCACCTGCTGGCCATCCTGTTCACCTCCTGGCGCCAGCGCAGCAATCTGGTGAAGCGCATGTTGCCAAGGCGCCGCGGCAAGGCCCGAGCCTTGCCGCAGGAATCCGACGCCTGAATACTCATGGGGCCCTGCTGGGCCCCTGTTCATTGCTCTGCCACTCCCCTGATCCCACACTACCCGCCGGGTCCCCGGCTCTTGCCCTCTCTTTCGCTACTTGCATCGCTAGGGGCCATGAAAGCATTTTCATTCACATTTCTTAATTAATTCAGGCTGTTCGATTTTCAACCACTGCGATTTCATGAATGCTACTGAGCTGAATGAGGTTGTTCGTTGTCCGTTCGACTACACGACAGTGATATGTCCATAACAAGATCGAAGGGAAAATCGTCATGCACAGCACACTGCTTCGAACCGCCCTGCTGACGGCGGCACTCGGCTCTTTCAGCCACACTGCCACCGCCGAAGGGGTCATCGTTCACCTGTTCCAATGGAAGTTCAACGACATCGCCAACGAGTGCGAAACCGTGCTCGGGCCCAAGGGGTTCGGGGGCGTCCAGATCACCCCGCCGGGCCGAGCACAAGCAGGGCAGCCAGGTCTGGTGGACCGTCTATCAACCCGTCAGCTTCAAGAATTTCAACAGCTTCGGTGGTAGCGAGGCGGAACTCAGAAGCATGATCGCCCGCTGCAATGCAGCCGGGGTCAAGGTCTATGCCGACGCCGTCTTCAACCAGCTGGCATCGGGCTCAGGCACCGACACCGGTGGCGGCAGCTACAACGCGGGGCAGTACCAGTATCCCCAGTTCGGCTACAACGACTTCCACCACAGCGGCGACATCACCAACTACGGCGACAGCAACAACGTCTGGAACGGCGCCCTCTACGGCATGCCGGACCTCAATACCGGCTCTCCCTACGTGCAGGATCAGATCGCCACCTACATGAAGACCCTGCTCGGCTGGGGCGTAGCCGGCTTTCGCATCGATGCGGCCAAGCATATGGCCCCGACCGACGTGAAGGCCATCCTCGACAAGGCGGGCAGCCCCAAGGCCTACCTGGAGGTGATCGGCGCAGGCGGGGAGTCCGCCGACATCCAACCGGGCCGCTACACCTATATCGACACCGTCACCGACTTCAAATACGGCACCGATCTCGCCGCCAACTTCAACGGCCAGATCAAGAACCTCAAGACGCTGGGCGAGAGCTGGGGTCTGCTCCCCTCCGCTAAGGCCTTCGTCTTCGTGGTCAACCACGACCGCGAACGCGGCCACGGCGGGGGCGGCATGCTCACCTTCATGAGCGGTGCTCGCTACGATCTGGCCAACACCTTCATGCTGGCCTGGCCCTATGGCTGGAAGCAGGTGATGTCGGGCTATCGCTTCGAAAACATGAGCACCTATGAAACCGACAAGGGAGCGCCGGGCAGCACACCTTGCACGGACAGCCAGTGGAACTGCGAACAGCGCCGGCCGACCATCATGAACATGGCCCTGTTCCATAACCGGACCGAAGGCCAGCCGGTCAGCAACTGGTGGGACAACGGCAACAACCAGATCGCCTTCGCCCGCGGTGACAAGGGCTTCATCGCCATCAACAACGAGAGCAGTAGCCTGGTGGCCTCGCTGCAGACCGCGCTGCCGGCCGGTGAGTACTGCAACCTCTTGGGCGGCAATGACTACTGCAGCGGCGGCTATGTCACCGTCGACGGCAGTGGCAAGGCCAGCCTGAATGTGCCCGGCATGAAGGCGGCTGCCATCATCGCCGGTTGCACCAAGGCCAGCCCCTGCGGTGGTTCCGCCCTGCCGGGCACCAAGTTCAGCAGCATGAACCTGCGCGGTACCCACAACGCCTGGGGCAATACCCCCATGACCGTCGATGCCAACCGTGTCTGGTCAGCCACCCTCACCCTGACCGGCAACGGTGACGCCACCGGCGCCCAGCGCTTCAAGTTCGACGTCTTCGGCAACTGGGCAGAAAACTACGGCGACAACGAAGGGGATGGCATCGCCGACAAGGGCAGCAGCAAGGACATTTTGGTCAGCGGGGCGGGCACCTACCGCATCACCCTGAACGAAAGCGATCTGCGTTACACAGTCACCCCCCCTCACCAGCAGCCAGGCGCCGGTGGCCGCCCTCTCTCCCAAGACCCTCAGCGTCAAGGCGGGTGAGAGCGTGGTGTTCGATGCCTCCGCCTCCCGCGACGACGGGGGTGTAGTGAGCTACAGCTGGTCCAGCGGTGGCACCGCCGCCACCGAGACGGTCCGGTTCGATACCCCGGGCACCCATACCGTGACGGTCACCGTGACCGATGCAGAAGGGTTGACCGCCAGTGCCAGCGCTACCGTGACCGTCACCGACGACAACGGCACCTACGCCAGCGTGCTGCCTACCCTGAATTTCCGTGGCACTCCCAATGCCTGGGGCTCCCTTGCCATGACGCTGGTCGCCGACAATCAATGGGAGGCTCTCGTCACCTTCGATGGTCAGGCAAACCAGCGCTTCAAGTTCGACGTCAAGGGGGACTGGAGCAAGAACTATGGTGACACCAACAAGGATGGAGTGGCCGAACAGGGGGGCGCCGACATACTGACCCCGGTCAGCGGCCAGTATCGGGTACGCTTCAACGATCAGACCCTGCAATACAGCCTGACCCCGGTCAGCGTCGGCTACGCGAAGAACTTCGCCAGCCTCAACATTCGCGGCACCACCAACAACTGGGGGTCCACCCCCATGTCGCTGGTAGGCGATCACCTCTGGCAGGCCAGTGTCACCTTCACCGGTAGCGGCGATGGCAACGGCGCTCAGCGCTTCAAGTTCGACGTCAAGGGCGACTGGACCCAGAACTACGGCGACACCAACAAGGACGGTGTCGCCGAGCAGGCCGGAGCCGACATCGCCACAGCTCTGGTCGGTGTCTATGTGGTGCGTTTCAACGACCAGACGCTGGCCTATAGTCTGAACGCCCAGTAAGGCTTAATACGATCGGTCACCAGACCCTGAAGCATTTACCCAGGCCTCCCACCATCGGCTGGAGGCCTTTTTTATGGCGTCATGCCACAGCTTCCAGCCTTTCGGTAGGCTGATGCTCTGGCGCCATGTCCTGGCTCATCTCAAACCATGCCACCCCTCAACGCCAAGAAAAGGAGCGAGCAGCCCACCGCACACAAGCCGAACAGCATGATCATATGACAAGCCTGCCTGGCAGACTTGGGCGGAAGGATCAGGCAATCCCTTACTTTTGCAGAAAACCGCCACAGCTAGGCTCTGCGATGCCTCACGGTGCGAAACCTTGCCCAGTTCTGGCTGTTTGTATTGCACTATACGCCGCACTCTAGGTTGCACTATGGAGCGCATGCCTAGAGGTCGGCGCCGGTGAACGGCAGAAACGACAAAGCCGCTCTTGAGAGCGGCTTTGTCTGAAAATGGTGGCCCCTGGGGGACTTGAACCCACGACCAATCGATTATGAGTCGACTGCTCTGACCAACTGAGCTAAGGGGCCATTGATACTGGTTTGCGGCGTGGATTATAGGGGATGGCGGATACCCCGTCCATAGGCATATCAACCACTTGGCGAGATTTCATCCATATTCAAGCGGTTCCGTGGCTCATCTTCATACCCCCATCACGACGGATAAAACAAAGCCCCGCATGGCGGGGCTTTTTGACAGCGGTTACGGGTTGGCCCCGTCCGGGATTACTCGTCCAGGAAGCTGCGCAGTACTTCGGAGCGGCTCGGGTGGCGCAGCTTGCGCAGCGCCTTGGCTTCGATCTGACGAATACGCTCACGGGTAACGTCGAACTGCTTGCCCACTTCCTCGAGGGTGTGGTCAGTGTTCATGTCGATACCGAAACGCATGCGCAGTACCTTGGCCTCACGGGCGGTCAGACCGGCCAGCACTTCGCGGGTGGCGTTGCGCAGGCTCTCGCTGGTGGCCGCATCGGCCGGCAGGGCCAGGGTGGTATCTTCGATGAAGTCGCCCAAGTGGGAATCTTCATCATCACCGATCGGCGTCTCCATGGAGATGGGCTCTTTGGCGATTTTCAGTACCTTGCGGATCTTGTCTTCCGGCATGCCCATGCGCATGGCCAGCTCTTCCGGGTTCGGTTCGCGACCCATCTCCTGCAGCATCTGACGGGAGATACGGTTGAGCTTGTTGATGGTCTCGATCATGTGTACCGGGATACGGATGGTACGGGCCTGATCCGCGATGGAGCGGGTAATGGCCTGACGGATCCACCAGGTCGCATAGGTCGAGAACTTGTAGCCACGACGGTATTCAAACTTGTCTACCGCCTTCATCAGACCGATGTTGCCTTCCTGGATCAGATCCAGGAACTGCAGACCGCGGTTGGTGTACTTCTTCGCGATGGAGATAACCAGACGCAGGTTGGCCTCGACCATCTCTTTCTTGGCACGGCGGGCCTTGGCCTCACCGATGCTCATGCGACGGTTGATGTCCTTGATCTGGGCAATGGACAGACCGGTCTCTTCCTCGATCTGCTGCAGCTTGCCGATGGCGCGCAGCACATCTTCGTCCATCTCGACCAGACGCGGTGACCAGGCCTTGCCGGCCTGCTTCTGGTATTCGAACCAGGCAGTTTCGCACTCGTTGTTGGTGAAGGCCGCAACGAAGGTCTTCTTCGGCATCTTGGCCTGCTCAACGCAGAGTTTCATGATGATGCGTTCCTGCACGCGGACCCGCTCCATCATCTCGCGCATGTTGTTGACCAGGCGATCGAACTGCTTGGGCATCAGGCGGAATTGACGGAATACATCGGCCAGCTGGGCAATCGCAGCCTGAGTATCTTCGTGCGCACGACCATTCTGCTGAATGGAGAGACGAGTTACTTCGTACTGGGCGCGCAGATCACCGAACTTCTCGCGAGCGACTTCCGGATCCGGGCCACCGTCGCCATCATCGTCGGAATCATCGCCATCACCGTCTTCGTCTTCATCTTCGTCTTCGTCTTCGTCAGCCAGATCTTCTTCGCTGAGCTCGGAGCCGATGTGAGTGGCAGTCGGGGCGACGTCATCGGTCTCGTTGGGATCGATGAAGCCGGAAATGATATCGGACAGACGCAGCTGTTCCGCTTCGTATTTGTCGTACTGCTCAAGCAGATAGGTAATCGCTTCCGGGTACTCGGCGACGGAGCTTTGTACCTGGTTGATACCGTCTTCGATGCGCTTGGCGATGTCGATTTCGCCTTCGCGAGTCAACAGTTCGACGGTACCCATTTCCCGCATGTACATGCGGACGGGATCGGTCGTACGACCAATCTCGGATTCAACAGATGCCAGTGCCTGGGCCGCTGCTTCGGCAGCGTCCTCATCGGCGGTACCACCTTCAGCCATGATAAGGTCATCGGCATCCGGGGCGTTTTCCACCACTTGAATGCCCATGTCGTTGATCATCTGGATGATGTCTTCGATCTGGTCAGAGTCGACAATGTCTTGCGGGAGGTGATCGTTCACCTCGGCATAGGTCAGGTAGCCCTGTTCTTTACCTTTGGCAACGAGGAGTTTAAGCTGAGACTGCGGGGTTTGCTCCATAGAACTCATCCGGTTGGTGTTGCTAGGTTGCGCGTACAGTGCGCTGCTGCGCAAATAGCCAATTCTAATAGAAAACCGCCAGACATGCTATGTCTGGTTGCGGCGTCGGTCATGAGAAACCCCTGCCCGCAGTATTGTCGGGGCCAGGCGGTTATAAAATGTTTGCTTTTAATCCCGTCTATTCGGGCAACGGTATTCATATTGGGGTTAATCACTCAAATATCAAGCCCCACTCTCATTTCTTTTCTCAATTTGCACCTCTCTGATCAGCATCATCAGCTCCTGAGTTTCCTCAGAGCTTAGCCCTTCCTGCGCCACCTTGGCCTGCAATTCCTCGATGCGCTGCTTCAGGAACAAGTTGATGAAACCGACGAAAGTATCCTGCAATTCTCCCAGAATATCCGGCTCCTGGTCGAGCTTTACCTCTTCAAACAGATCGTGCATCGCCAGTTGCGCCAGGATCTCTCCCTCTTTGGTGCCACGCCAGTGTTCCAGCAGAATGCCCGTCGTGACCCCGGGCTGAGTCAGGATCTGTTGATGCAGCTGCAGCAGGAATCTGATGCCCTGCAGGCGCAGTCCGGCCAGTTCAGGCATGGCCGGCAATTCGGCCGTGATCGCCGGATACTGCACCATCAGTGCCAATGCCCGGCGCAGCGGCGTCAGCTTGGCCGCCTTGGGCTTGTTGACCTCGGCCTTTGGCTGACTATTGCGGGCAAACAGTTCGGCGATCCGCTGCTTGTTCTCCCCCCAACGCATCATGCTGGAAAGGCGGGTGATCAACCCCTCACGCGTGAAACCTTCCGGGACTCGCCGGATCAGCTCGGCGGCCTTGTTGGCCACTTCGAACTTGCCCGCTTCACCGGAAAGAGCCGCATCGCGCCCGAGGCGCTCAAACATGAAGTCGGCGAAGGGCTGGGCCTGGTCTAGCAGAGATTCGAATCCCTCCTTGCCGATCTGGCGCACCAGCGAGTCGGGATCCTCACCATCCGGCAAAAAGACGAACTTGAGTTCACGACCGTCCTGCAGGTGGGAGAGCGCGTTGTCCAGCGCCCGCCAGGCCGCTTCCCGACCGGCGTTGTCGCCGTCGTAGCAACAGACGACCTCGGCCGTAGTGCGAAACAGGGTGTGGATATGGTCGCTGGTGGTCGCGGTGCCCAGCGCCGCCACCGCATAATCGATCTCGTACTGGCCGAGCGCCACCACATCCATATAGCCTTCTACCACCAGGATCCGGCGCGGATCCTTGTGTGCCCGCTTGACCTCGTAAAGGCCGAACAACTCCCGTCCCTTGTGGAAGATGGGTGTTTCCGGCGAGTTCAGATATTTGGGCGTCCCCTCCCCCAGCACCCGGCCACCGAAACCGATGACCCGGCCACGCTTGTCACGGATCGGGAACATGATGCGATCGCGAAAGCGATCATAGCTGCCGGGGCCACTGTCACGAGTGATCAGCATGCCGCCAGAGATGAGCAACTGCTCGTGCTCCCGGCTGGCGCCAAAGCGCCGACGCACCTGATCCCAATCGGCAGGGGCATAACCAATATTGAAGCGCTTGACCACTTCACCAGTCAGACCGCGTCCCTTCAGGTATTCCACCGCCTGCGGCGCGTTCTTGAGATTGCTCTCGTAGAAGCGGGCAATCTGGTTCATCAGCTCGAACAGATCCTTGCTGACCGCTGGTTGGCTGCTGCTCGCCCCACCTGCGGTCTGCTCACGGGGAACCTGCATACCATGCAGGCTGGCAAGCTCCTCAATGGCATCGGGAAATTCAAGCCCGTCATACTCCATGACAAAGCCGATAGCATTGCCGTGAGCACCACAACCGAAGCAGTGATAGAACTGCTTCTCCTGACTGACAGTAAAAGAGGGGCTTTTTTCGTTATGAAAAGGGCAGCAAGCCTGGTAGTTCTTACCGGCTTTCTTCAGCCGCACCCGCGAGTCGATCAACTCGACGATATCGGTGCGTACGAGCAGATCATCGATAAAGGATTGTGGGATCCTGCCTGCCATAACCGTCCTGTTTCATTGCATAGAAAATAAAAAAGCCGCGCATTCCCAGGGAAGCACGGCTTCTTTGACCAAACAAGAGAGTTGCCTGTTACGCCAAACGGGTTTTCACCTGAGCACTGACGGCGCCGACATCGGCACGCCCCTGAATTTTTGGCTTCAAGACAGCCATGACTTTGCCCATGTCAGCCATGACGGCAGCACCACTTTCAGCGATGGCTTGCTCAATCAGTGCGGCAATTTCGGCTGCGGTCAGCTGTTGCGGCAGGAACTCCTGCAACACAACGATCTCTGCGGACTCTTTGTCGGCAAGATCCTGGCGACCGGCAGCTTCGAATTGACTGATGGAATCACGACGCTGTTTGACCATTTTGGTCACCACAGCGAGGATATCCTGATCATTGAGCTCGACACGGGTATCAACTTCACGTTGCTTGATTTCAGCCATCAACAAACGGATCGCTCCCAAGCGAGCCTTGTCTTTGGCAAGCATGGCGAGTTTTTGTTGATCCTTGAGTTGATCCTTCAGCGACACGGCATGAACCCTTGATTAGTACAGGCGGATACGACGTGCGTTTTCGCGGGACAGCTTCTTGGCATGACGCTTAACGGCAGACGCTTTGGCACGCTTGCGAATGGTAGTCGGCTTCTCGTAGAACTCACGGCTACGAACTTCGGACAGGATACCGGCTTTTTCGCAAGAACGCTTGAAGCGACGCAGAGCAACGTCAAACGGCTCATTTTCACGGACTTTGATTACTGGCATGTGCCTTTCACCTCAGTGATAAATTGTTAGCTGACCTTCAATCGATCAGCATGTCTTAAAATGGTGCGAAATTATACTCTGGACAGGGAATGAAAGTAAACCCGCAGAGATCGCTCTGGTTTAAAAAACCCGCGAAGGTTACCATAGCCGTCTCATTTTAGCAGTGAAATTTTTTAGCAATGCGTGTATTGGGCATAGAGACATCCTGTGACGAAACCGGGATCGCGATCTTCGACGATCAAAAAGGGATCCTTTCCCACCAGTTGTATAGCCAAGTCAAGCTGCATGCGGACTACGGCGGCGTCGTTCCCGAGCTGGCCAGCCGGGATCACGTCCGCAAGACGATCCCCTTGATCCAGGCCGCGTTGCGAGAGGCGGGACTGGGCAAGGACGACATCGACGGCATCGCCTACACCGCAGGTCCGGGCCTGGTTGGCGCCATACTGGTGGGAGCCACCATAGGCCGCTCGCTGGCGATGGCCTGGAACAAACCGGCCATTGCCGTGCACCACATGGAAGGCCACCTGCTGGCCCCCATGCTGGAAGAGCGAGCCCCCGAGTTTCCCTTCGTGGCGCTGCTGGTCTCCGGCGGCCACTCCATGCTGGTACGGGTCGATGGCATCGGCAGCTATCAGCTGCTGGGCGAGTCGATCGATGATGCTGCTGGCGAGGCCTTCGACAAGACGGCCAAGCTGATGGGATTGGATTACCCAGGCGGCCCTCTACTCTCCCGGCTGGCGGAGAAGGGCACCACCGGGCGCTTCACCTTTCCGCGCCCCATGACCGACCGCCCCGGGCTCGACATGAGCTTCTCCGGCCTCAAGACCTTCGCCGCCAACACCATCGCCGCCAACGGTGATGATGAACAGACCCGTGCCGATATCGCCCGAGCGTTTGAAGACGCGGTAGTCGACACCCTGGCCATCAAGTGTCGCCGTGCCTTGAAGGAGACCGGCCTCAATCGCCTGGTGGTGGCCGGCGGTGTCAGCGCCAACCGTCACCTGCGCGCCCAGCTGGCCGAGTTGATGGAGAGCCTCAAGGGGGAAGTGTTCTACCCGCGCACCGAATATTGTACCGACAATGGCGCCATGATCGCCTATGCCGGCATGCAGCGCCTGAAAGCCGGGGTATTCGAGCCACTGGCGGTCAAGGCCGTGCCACGCTGGCCGCTGGACACCCTGGATCCGGTTTGATCCAGCGGATCCTGCAGACATGAAAAAGGGGCCTCTGGCCCCTTTTTGTTTTGCTTGGTAAGCATCCTCTCTCACTAGCAACCCTTAGTTGGTACGGAACAGCGCCTCGATGGAGAGCCCCTGCCCCAGCAGGATCTCCCGCAAGCGGCGCAGCCCTTCTACCTGGATCTGGCGAACCCGCTCGCGGGTCAGACCAATCTCGGCGCCCACGTCTTCCAGAGTCGCCGGCTCATAGCCGAGCAGACCAAAGCGACGGGCCAGCACCTCGCGCTGCTTGGGGTTCAGCTCCTCCAGCCAGTGCACTATGCTGGCGCGCATGTCGTCATCCTGGGACTCCAGCTCAGGGCCCATGCCGCGCTCGTCGGAGAGCACATCCAGCAGCGCCTTGTCGCGATCGCCACCGATGGGGGTATCGACCGAGGTGATCTTCTCGTTGAGCTTGAGCATGCGATTCACATCGTCTACCGAGCGATCCAGCGCAAAGGCAATGTCTTCCGCCGTCGGTTCGTGATCGAGCCGATGAGAGAGTTCGCGGGCGGTACGCAGATAGACGTTCAGCTCCTTGACCACATGAATGGGCAGACGAATGGTACGGGTCTGATTCATGATGGCCCGCTCTATGGTCTGACGGATCCACCAGGTCGCATAGGTAGAGAAACGGAAGCCGCGCTCGGGATCGAATTTCTCGACTGCGCGGATGAGGCCGAGGTTGCCCTCTTCGATGAGATCGAGGAGCACCAGGCCGCGATTGTTGTAGCGACGGGCGATCTTGACCACCAGTCGCAAATTGGACTCGATCATGCGCTTGCGGGCAGCTTTGTCACCTCGCAAGGCACGACGGGCGTAATAGACTTCTTCTTCGGCGGTGAGCAGCGGGGAGAAACCAATCTCCCCGAGATAGAGCTGGGTGGCGTCCATCACCTTGTTCAGTTCAGGTGCCATCAGTTCATCGGAAATCGTCTCTTCGGCCTCGGCCGCAACTTCCTGAACCTCTTCCTCTTCGTGGGTCTCCAGCTCTTCGTCGAACTCTAACTCTGCATCCTGCATAACCAGTTGTTCTTGGCTCATGGCGTGTCTCCCTGACCGGCACCAGAGTAAGACTTAACTCTCTGGGTCTAACGCTTTGGCAAATGGCTCATCGGGTTAATCGACTTGCCTCTGTACCGGATTTCAAAGTGCAATCGCACATCCGGCGCGTCCGTGCTACCCATGTTGGCAATGACTGCTCCGCCTTTGACGCTGTCCCCTTCCTTCACTCGCAACTCATCGTTGTGAGCATAAGCAGAGAGGTAGTCATCATCATGCTTGAGAATGATCAGCTTGCCATAACCCCTCAGTGCGCTACCGGCATAGACGACCTTGCCGCCGCTCGCCGCGTAGATGGGTTGCCCCTTCTGACCGGCGATGTCTATGCCCTTGTTACCCTGTTCTGCAACAGAGAAACCTTCGACGATCCGGCCCTTGGTAGGCCAGTGCCAAGATAGCTTGCTGTAGGAATTGTCTGATTTTTGTTCTTTTACCTGAGCGTATTCTTTTGAAGATGGCTGAGCAATCGTTTTCTGTTTGATAAATGGAGTGGTCGTACCTGAGGTCGCCGGCGCCAGGGGTTTGGGGCCGGAGCTCTGGGTCACCACCGGGCGTGTCGCCGCCACCATCTGGCCACTGCCGCTGCTGGTGGACTGCACATTCAGCACCTGCCCGACCTGCAGGGCAAAGGGCGCCTGCAGATTGTTGCTTTGTGCCAGTGTCTGATTCGACATGCCAAACTGGCGGCCAATGCTGCTCAGCGTATCCCCTGGACGGACCTGGTAGGTGCCTGCACTGCGCGCAACGGCCATGGTGCTGCCGGAGGCATCAAGCCTGATCTGCTGGCCCGGATAGATGTTGTAGGGGGGCTGATGCCGTTGAGACTGGCCAGCGAGGGCACGTCATTGCCCGAATTGAAGGCGATGGAGTAGAGGGTGTCCCCTTTTTTCACCGTGTAGCTGTTGCCCTGAATGGCGGGCTGGGCCGCCATCTGGCGAGCCGGAATGGTAGAGACGAGACCATCATTGCCCAATCCTTGTACCGGAGCAGCAGTCTTACTGGAAGAGCAAGCGAGCAGCAGCCATGACAACACGACGACACTGCTTCCTTGCCAAACACGCGAACGCATAGTGGATCCTTTAACGACTAAACCAGAAATAGGCCACAACGGCCAAACCAATACAGAGCCAACCCAGCACATCCACATAGTGCATCAGCTTGCGCTCCATCTTCTCGCCACCCCAGCGCATCAGGCCTGCCACCAGGAAAAAGCGCATGCCACGCCCGATCAGCGAGGTCACGATGAAGGGCAGCAGTGCCATTTGCAACAGGCCGGCCGTCACGGTAAACACCTTGTAGGGGATCGGCGTGAAACTGGCAATAAAAATCACCCAGATGCCCCACTGCTCGAACCATTGCCGGGCCAGAGCAATCTTGTCTTCATAACCCACCGAGACCACCAGCGGCTGGACCACCGGCTCCCATAGGGCATAACCGAGCAGATAGCCGAACAGCGCGCCCAGCACGGAGAACAGGGTCGCCAGTGCGGCGTAGTGCCAGGCCTTGTGCGGTCTGGCCAGCGCCATGGGGGCCAGCATCACGTCCACCGGAATGGGCCAGAACACCGACTCGATGAAGGCGGTGATCGCCAGATACCAGGGGGCATACTTGTGGCGTGCCCACTGCATCACCAGTACATAGAGGCGGGAAAACAACTTCACTCGACATCTCCGTCAATCAGGGGGACAAAACGGACCGGCTCCAGGATCCTGCTGGTCAGCTGGGAGCCCGATCGCTCGATCAACTGCAGGGTCTGCTGGCTATCCCCCACCGGCAACACCAGCCGGCCACCGTCGGCCAGCTGATCGGTGAGGGCCGTCGGCACCTCGCTGGCGGCAGCCGTCACCAGAATGGCATCGAACGGTCCCTTGTTGGGCCAACCCAACCAGCCATTGCCGTGCTTGGCGGAGACATTGTGCAGATCGAGCTGACGCAGCCGGCGCCGGGCCTGGAACTGCAGCGACTTGATCCGCTCCACCGTGTAGACGTGCTCCACCAGATGAGCCAGCACCGCTGTCTGGTAACCCGAACCAGTGCCGATCTCCAGCACATGGGCCGGATCGTTCTGGATCAGCAGTTCGGTCATCCGCGCCACCATGTAGGGTTGCGAGATGGTCTGACCGTGGCCGATGGGCAACGCCGTATTGTCCCAGGCCTTGTGGGCCATGGCTTCATCCACGAACAGCTGACGCGGCACCTTGGCAATCGCCGCGAGTACGCGGAAATCGCGAATGTCCTGCGCGATCAGCTGGTTTAACAGGCGCTGTACTATCACACCTTCATCCCTGCAGGTCCAACCAAGCCCCCAGCCCCGCCAGACTGCTGTAGGCAGTCATATCGATGGTCAGGGGGGTGATCGAGACGTAGCCCTGCTCGATGGCGGCGAAATCCGTACCTTCGCCCGCATCTTGCTGGCTGCCGGGCGGGCCAATCCAGTAGATGGGCTGGCCACGGGGATCCTCGCTGCATATGACCGACTCCGCCCGGTGGCGGTTGCCAAGGCGTGTCACCCTGATCCCCTTGATCTGGTCGAGGGGCAGGTCCGGCACATTGACGTTGAGGATCTGATCGGCGGGCAGCGGGTGCACCATCATGCCCCTCACCAGCTGGGCGGCGTAGTGGGCCGCCGTGGCGAAATGGGTCTTGCCTACCAGCGAGATGGCCAGCGAGGGGAAGCCGAGGTGGCGTCCCTCGGTTGCCGCCGCCACCGTGCCCGAGTAGATGACGTCATCCCCCAGATTGGCGCCGTGGTTGATGCCGGCTACCACCATGTCAGGCTCCGGGCGTACCAGCTCGTTGACCGCCAGGTGCACGCAGTCGGTCGGCGTTCCCTTCACCGCATGATATCCGGTTTCGGCGATGCGGGTGACCCGCAGCGGCACTTCCAGCGTCAGGGAATGACTCGCCCCGCTGCGATTGCGATCCGGTGCCACCACAATGACCTCGCCACAGGCAGCCAGCGCCTCGCTGAGGGCTCTTATGCCCTCGGCATGCACACCGTCATCATTACTGACCAGAATTCTCATCGGACTGATTCCTGAAACCATGATCGGCCTCTTCGGCCTGCATTAACTCGCGCACCACGCTGGTGGCAAACGCCCCGGCCGGCAGGAAGAACGACAGGGTGAGCACGGCCCCCTCCAGCTGCCAGCTCATGGCTTGCGGCTTGAGCAGCAGCGGGCGGCGGTCCTGGTCCAGCCCGGCTTTTTCCAGGCCATCACACCAATCGTGATAGGGGGCCAGCACGCTCTGTTCGAACTCGGCGGCGGCACCCTGGCTGGCCAACCGGCCACGGCCCCACTGGGGCGCGGTGAGTTGCACGTCGCCGGAGGCCAGACGCGCCGCCAGCTCAGGGGTCACGCCCTCTTCGCTGAAGATGGAGTGGCTGCCCTTGAGCATCACACAGTCGCCGGCCAGCAGCTGATGGGCCAGTCCCTGCTCGATGCGGGCACAGACGATGGCATTGAACAACATGCTGCGGGCAGCGGAGAGATAGAGGGAGCGCTTGTTGCGATCCTTGATCCGCTTGCCGGCGAACATCGCCTTGGCTGCCTCCAGATTGTTGCCGCCCCGGCCGAAACGCTGCTCGCCGTAATAGTTGGGCACCCCCTGCTCAGCGATGGCCTGCAGGCGGGATTCCAGACCATCGGCCTGCTCCAGCCCAGTGAGGCGCAGGATGAAGTGGTTGCCCTTGAGATAGCCGACCCGCAGCTTCTTGTTGTGGCGCTTCACCTGCAAGATCTGGATGCTGTCGCTCTCGATGACGGAGAGATCAGGTTCCGCCTTGCCCGGCAGATGAATGCCGAACCACTGTTCGGTCACCGCGTGGCGGTCTTTCAGCCCGGCCCAGGTCACCGCATTGCGGTTGACCCCGGCTGCATCGGCCAGCAGGCCAGCCACCCAGGCGGTATTTTCCCCGGTTTTACGTACCCGGACGAAGATGTGCTCCCCCTCGCCGCAGGGTTCAAACCCGAGATCTTCATTGACCACGAAATCGGCGGCTTGCGCCTTGAGAATGCCACGGGCGGTGGGCGCCCCGTGCAGATAGGCAAGTTGTTCCAGCATTATTGTTTCACCAGTAAGACGACGGCTTCGGTGGCGATCCCTTCCTTGCGCCCCGTGAATCCCAGCTGTTCGGTGGTGGTCGCCTTGACGTTCACCCGGTTCAAATCACATTGCAGATCGGCGGCCAGCACGGCGCACATGGCTTCGATATGCGGCGCCATCTTGGGTGCCTGGGCAATGATGGTCACATCCAGGTTGCCGATGGCATAGCCCGACTGCTGCACCCGGGCAAACACGTCTCGCAGCAGGATGCGGCTGTCGATCCCCTTGAACTCGGCCGCAGTATCGGGAAAGTGACGGCCGATATCGCCGGCCCCGATGGCGCCGAGCAGCGCATCGCTCACCGCGTGCAGCACCACGTCACCATCGGAGTGAGCCAGCAGGCCCTGCTCATACGGCACCGCCACCCCGCCCAGCATGCAGGGGCCAACCCCACCAAACTTGTGTACATCAAAACCATGTCCAATCCGGATCATGCCAGCTCCTCTGTGGGTGAATCGGGTTGCGCCGGCTGGCGCGCGTTCTGTTGCTGCAAATAGAGCCCCGCCAGAGAGAGATCCTCCGGCCGGGTCACCTTGATATTGTCGGCTCGTCCTTCCACCATCCTCACAGTGAAACCGGCACGCTCCATGGCGGAGGCCTCGTCGGTGATGGTGGCCCCCAGCGCCAGCCCCTCTTCCAGTGCCCGCAGCAGAGGACGGGTGGGAAACATCTGGGGGGTCAGGGCATGCCAGAGCTGCTCGCGATCGACGGTGGCGAGGATGTTGCCCGCTCCGTCGGAGCGCTTCATGGTGTCGCGCACCCGGCTGCCGAGGATGGCACCATCACAGGCCATGGCGGTGGCAATCAGGGCATCGAGATCGCCGTGGGTCAGACAGGGACGGGCGGCGTCGTGCACCAGTACCCACTCCCCTGCGGCCACATGCAACGCATTGAGCACGGAAAAGGCCCGCTCGGCGCCCCCTTTCACTCGCAGGATCCTCGGATCGGCTGCCACGGCCAGAGTGTCGAACCAGCGGTCATGGGGAGCCAGCGCCACGATCACCTGAGCGATGGCCGGGTGGGAGAGCAGCCGGGTCAGGGTATGTTCCAGAATGGTCCTGCCCGCCAGCTGCAGATACTGTTTGGGGCACTCGGCCCCCATTCGGCTGCCGATGCCCGCGGCCGGGACGATGGCGGTCAGCCCGGGGCGGAGATCAGTCATCGTAGGCTGCGTCTCCGGAGCTGGAACCCTTGTCTTTGTCCTTGGGGATGATCCGGTAGAAGGTCTCGCCCTGCTTGATGTAGCCAAGATCGTTGCGCGACAGCTCCTCGATGGCTTCCAGGCCCGAGGTCAGATCGTCGATCTCGCGATAAATCAGGTTGTTGCGATCCTTGAGTACCAGATTGTCCTGCTGCTGCCGGGTGATGGCATCGGACAGCTCATGATAGTCAGACAGGCCGTTCTTCCCCAGCCAGAGGTCATATTGAAGCCCCCCCAACAGGAGAAGCAGGATAAGAGTGAGTAGCCGCATGCACTGAGTCTCCTTCAAGCGGCCTAGTTTCCCATATTCGCAGGCAAGACAAAAGAAAGCCTGTGCCCCGGATGGGTTGGGCCGGAATAAAAAATGCAGAAACCCGCCGCAGCGGCGGCAGAAACGAAAAAGCCCCGCCGATTGGCGGGGCTTTGCAAAGCGTGGAAGCAGGCGAAAATTAAGCCTGGTTCTTAACTTCTTTCAGACCGCGGAAAGGAGCTTTGGCACCCAGAGCTTCTTCGATACGGATCAGCTGGTTGTACTTGGCAACACGGTCAGAACGGCTCATGGAACCGGTCTTGATCTGGCCAGCAGCGGTACCAACAGCCAGGTCGGCGATGGTAGCGTCTTCGGTCTCACCGGAGCGGTGGGAGATGACGGCAGTGTAGCCAGCGTCTTTGGCCATCTTGATGGCAGCCAGAGTTTCGGTCAGGGAACCGATCTGGTTGAACTTGATCAGGATGGAGTTGGCGATGCCGTTGTCGATACCGCGCTTCAGGATCTTGGTGTTGGTTACGAACAGGTCGTCACCAACGATCTGGATTTTCTTGCCCAGTTCAGCAGTCTGGTAGGCGAAACCTTCCCAGTCAGATTCGTCCAAGCCATCTTCGATGGAGACGATCGGGAACTTGGTGGTCAGGTCTGCCAGGAAGTCGGAGAAACCGTTGGAGGTGAAGACACGACCTTCGCCTTTCAGGTTGTACTCTTTCTTCTCTGCGTCGTAGAACTCGGAAGCAGCGCAGTCCATAGCCAGGGTGATGTCGGTGCCCAGTTTGTAACCGGCAGCGGCAACGGCTTCAGCAATAACTTCCAGCGCTTCGGCGTTGGATTTCAGGTTCGGAGCGAAACCACCTTCGTCACCAACTGCAGTGTTGTAGCCCTTGGACTTCAGCACTTTGGCCAGGTTGTGGAACACTTCTGCGCCCATGCGAACGGCTTCTTTCAGGGTCTTGGCGCCAACCGGCTGGATCATGAACTCCTGGATGTCGACGTTGTTGTCGGCGTGCTCACCACCGTTGATGATGTTCATCATCGGCAGCGGCATGGAGTAAACACCCGGGGTGCCGTTCAGCTCGGCGATGTGGGCGTACAGCGGCATGCCTTTGGCTGCAGCGGCAGCTTTGGCGTTAGCCAGGGAAACAGCCAGGATGGCGTTGGCGCCGAACTTGGATTTGTTCTCGGTACCGTCGAGGTCGATCATGATCTGGTCGACAGTGGCCTGGTCCTTGGCATCTTTACCCAGCAGAGCTTGAGCGATCGGGCCGTTTACGGCTTCGATGGCTTTCAGCACGCCTTTACCCAGGAAACGGCTCTTGTCGCCGTCACGCAGTTCCAGCGCTTCGCGGGAACCGGTGGACGCGCCAGACGGAGCGGCTGCCATACCAACAAAACCACCTTCCAGGTGAACTTCGGCCTCAACGGTCGGGTTACCACGGGAGTCGATGATTTCACGACCGATCACTTTAACGATCTTGGACATGTGTATTTCCTCAGGTTTCGTAAAAAAACAACAAAAATATGCCAAAAAAAGCGGCTGTGGCACAGTGCCCCAACCGCATTTATTTTCAATTACTTCAAATTACGCTTCTGATACTCGCCTGCCGCCTTCACAAAACCGGCGAACAGGGCGTGGCCATCACGAGGAGTTGAGGTGAACTCCGGGTGGAACTGCGCGGCCACGAACCAGGGGTGATCTGGGATCTCGATGATTTCCACCAACTTCTTGTCGGCGGAGAGACCGGTCACTTTCAGGCCGGCTGCCTCGATCTGCGGCAGCAGCTTGTTGTTGACTTCATAACGGTGGCGGTGACGCTCGTAAATGGTCGGGCTGCCGTACATCTGACGCACCTTGGAATCTTCGACCAGGTGGCAGAGCTGGGAACCCAGACGCATGGTACCGCCCAGATCAGACTTCTCGGTACGGGTCTCGATATTGCCCTCTTCATCCACCCACTCGGTGATGAGGCCAACGACTGGGTATGCGCAATCTTTCTTGAATTCGGAGGAGTGAGCCCCTTCCATGCCCGCGACGTTGCGGGCGAATTCGATCATGGCAACCTGCATGCCGAGGCAGATACCCAGGTAGGGGATCTTGTTCTCGCGAGCATACTGGGCCGCCTGAATTTTGCCTTCCACGCCGCGCTCACCGAAGCCACCCGGCACCAGGATCGCGTCCAGACCTTCCAGCAGCTCGGCGCCACGAGTCTCGATGTCCTGGGAATCGATGTACTTGATGTTGACGGACAGACGGGTCTTGAGGCCACCGTGCTTGAGCGCCTCGTTGACGGACTTGTAGGCATCCGGCAGGGATACGTACTTGCCGACCATGCCAATGGTCACTTCTGCGGTCGGGTTGGCCTCTTCATAGATGACCTGTTCCCACTCGGCCAGATCGGCCTCCTTACACTCCAGACCGAAACGCTCGGTGAAGTAGGAGTCCAGATTCTGGGACTTGAGCAGTGCCGGGATCTTGTAGATGGAGTCGACGTCTTTCATGGAGATGACGGCGCGCTCCGGCACGTTGCAGAACAGGGCGATCTTGGCGCGCTCAACGACCGGAATGGCACGGTCGGAGCGGCAGATCAGCACATCCGGCTGGATACCGATGGAGAGCAGCTCTTTGACGGAGTGCTGGGTCGGCTTGGTCTTCACTTCACCGGCAGCGGCCAGGTAAGGAACCAGAGTCAGGTGCATGAACATGGCATTGTTGCGGCCCACTTCGGCAGCCAGCTGACGAATGGCTTCGAGGAACGGCAGGGACTCGATGTCACCTACGGTACCGCCCACTTCGACGATGGCAACCTGATGGCCTTCGGCACCGGCAATCACCCGCTCCTTGATGGCGTTGGTGATGTGCGGAATCACCTGAATGGTGGCGCCCAGATAATCACCACGGCGCTCTTTGCGCAGCACGTCGGCATAGATGCGACCGGTGGTGAAGTTGTTGCGGCGGGTCATCTTGGTGCGGATGAAACGCTCGTAGTGGCCCAAGTCCAGATCGGTCTCGGCCCCGTCCTCGGTTACGAACACTTCACCGTGCTGGGTCGGGCTCATGGTGCCCGGATCCACGTTGATATAGGGGTCCAGTTTCATGATGGTCACATCCAGACCACGGGCTTCCAGAATGGCTGCCAGAGAAGCTGCGGCAATGCCTTTGCCGAGGGATGAAACAACGCCACCAGTTACAAAAATATATTTTGTCGTCATGCTGAACCTGAAAGAAGTTTAGGGAATTTTAAGGGGTGCTTCGGGGATGAAGCAGGACGGGGAAACAGTATACCAAAACCCCCTCTCCCAAACAATGAACAAAAATCTATCAGGCTCCTGGCGCCCCCATCTTGCGCCAAATCAACTTTGTTCGGTTTCCTTGGCCCGGTCCCAGGCGGCATCGAGCTTTTCCAGCGAACAATCGCTCACTTTCAGCCCTTCTGCGGCGATAAACTGCTCAACCTGACGAAACCGGCGTTCGAACTTGGCGTTGGCGCCCCGCAGCACCTGCTCCGGATCCTTGCCCAGATGGCGCACCAGATTGACGGTGGCGAACAAGAGATCGCCGAGCTCATCGCTCACCCGCGCCTCGTCCACGTCGGCCATCAGCGCCTCTTCCATCACCTCGTCGATCTCCTCGTGGATCTTGTCCACTACCGGACCCAGGGTCTTCCAATCGAAACCAACGGTGGCGCAGCGCTTCTGGATCTTGGCGGCGCGGGTCAGGGCCGGCAGCGAGAGCGGGATATCGTCCAGCACGCTCTCCTTGTCGAGCGCGGCCCGCTCTCTGGCTTTTTCTGCCTCCCAGTTCACCTTGACCGCCTGTTCGTCGCCAAGGTCAGCATCGGAGAAAACATGGGGATGGCGGCGAATGAGCTTCTCGCTCACCGTATCGACGATATCGGCGAAATCGAACAGCCCCTGTTCCTTGCCGAGCTGCGCGTAGAACACCACCTGGAACAGCAGATCGCCCAGTTCACCCTTTAATCCGTCCCAATCCTGGGTTTCGATGGCATCGGCCACCTCGTAGGCCTCCTCCAGGGTGTGCGGCACTATGGTCTGGAAGCTCTGCTTCAGATCCCAGGGGCAACCCCCGTTCGGGTCGCGCAATCTGGCCATGATGTCGAGCAGTTGAGGCAGGTCGTAACGTTGGGACATGGGATATTCGCTTCTTGATTCGTAACGCAGGGGGAAAACAGTGACCGACCTGGCGGTCGGTCACGAGTGGGTTGCTGATGACAATCAGAGTCGCTTGGCGCTGATCACGTCGTTGAGCTGACTGAGCTTGGCCAATGCCCGGTTGAAGGCGTTGATGTTGTAAATCTCCAGCTCCATGTCGATCTCGGCGGTCTGCTCGCGCACGTTGGAGCGCGAACGTACCCCCATCACGTTGATCTTCTCGTTGGCCAGCACGGTGGTGATGTCGCGCAGCAGGCCGGAGCGGTCGTTGGAGAGGATGCGAATGGTGAGGCCGTAGCCACCGGAGTAGTTCTCCCCCCATACCGCGTCGATCAGCCGCTCCGGGTTGCGACGGGAGAGCTCTTTGAGCTGCTCGCAATCCTCGCGGTGGATGGAGACGCCACGACCCATGGTGATGAAGCCCTGGATGCCGTCCCCCGGAATGGGCTGGCAGCAACGGGCGATATGGGTCATCAGGTTGCCGACCCCTTCCACCACTATGTGATCCTTGGGCTTGGGCCGGAACGGCACGTTGGCCTTCTGCTCCAGCTTCTCCAGCAGGCGACGATCTTCCTCTTCCGCCGTCGGCTTGTTGTAGCGGGTGTCCAGATAGTTCAGCAGCTGGTTGATGCGGATGTCGCCACTGCCGATGCCGGCCAGCAGATCTTCCAGCTCGTCGGCATGGAAGCGCTCCAGCACCACCTTGTCCACCTTGGAGAGGGTCAGGTTGTGCCTGTCCAGCTCCTTCTCCAGCAACTCCTTGCCGGCGGCGATGTTCTTGTCCCGATCCAGCTTTCTGAACCAGGTGGCCACCTTGGCCCGCGCCCGGCTGGAGCGCAGGAAGCCGGAGTTGGGGTTCATCCAGTCGCGGCTCGGGTTCGGCTCCTTCTGGGTGATCACCTCCACCTGATCGCCGGTCTGCAGCGCATAGGTGAACGGCACGATGCGGCCGTCAATCTTGGCGCCGATGCAGCGGTGACCGATCATGCTGTGCACGTGATAGGCAAAGTCGAGCGGGGTGGCGCCCGCCGGCAGGTCGATGACATCCCCTTTCGGGGTGAAGACGTAAACCCGGTCCTCGAACACCTGACTGCGCAGATCTTCGAGCAGGGAGCCGCTCTCGGAGAGATCTTCCTGCCAGGCGAGCAGCTTGCGCAGCCACTCGATCTTGTCTTCGAAGGTGTTGGCCTTGCCGCCGGCCTGCGCCCCTTCCTTGTAGCGCCAGTGCGCCGCCACGCCGAGCTCGGCGTCCTGGTGCATCTGGTCGGTACGGATCTGGATCTCCACCGTCTTGCCCTCAGGCCCCACCACGACTGTGTGGATGGACTGGTAGCCGTTGGGTTTTGGGTTGGCGACGTAGTCGTCAAACTCGCGGGGAATGTGATGGAAGTGGGTGTGAACGATGCCGAGCGCCGCATAGCAATCCTGCAGCCGCTTGGTCACCACCCGCACCGCCCGCACGTCGAACAGTTCGTTGAATTCGAGGTGCTTCTTCTGCATCTTGCGCCAGATGCTGTAGATGTGTTTCGGCGGCCGTAGACCTCGGCCTCGACCCCCGCCTCTTTCAGTGCATCGCGCAAAGACTGCACGAACTCACGGATGTAGCGCTCCCGATCGAGCCGTTTCTCGTCGAGCTGCCTGGCGATCTGCTTGTAGGTATCCGGGTGCAGGTAGCGGAAGGCGAGATCCTCGAGCTCCCACTTGAGCTGACCGATGCCGAGCCGGTTGGCCAGCGGGGCGTAGATGTTGGTGATCTCCTGGGCCATCAACACCCGGGTCTCTTCATCCGCCTTCTTCGCTTCCCGCAGGCAGGCGATCCGCTCCGCCAGCTTGATCACCACGGCGCGCACATCCTCGACCATGGCGAGCAACATGCGGCGCACGTTGTCGACCTGTTCCGGCGAGGTTTCACTGCGGTGCAGAGTCTGCAGGGAGCGGATGGCCTCCATCTCCAGCACCCCTTCCACCAGCTTGGCGATCTTGGGGCCGAAGTCCTCGTCCATCCGCTCCTGGCTGATGAGACCGGCTTCGACGAAGGGGTAGATGATGGCGGCCTTGAGGGTGCCGAGATCCATGCTGAGCATCAGCAGGATGCCCACCATCTCGACCCCGCGCACCAGCAGGCGGTTGGTGAGCGCTTCGTCACCGAGCGTCAGACAGTACTGGTAGACGGTTCGCAGCTGATCCTTGTCACTGTCACTCAGGGTGAGCGAGCTGACCCACTCCTCCAGGGTGAAGTTGTCTTTCAAATGAATATCGCGAACCGCAACCATGGTATCAATCCTTTAAATTATTGGGCCGAAGGCTGTCGCCCCCTCCCCCTCATGAGAATGCCTCAAATGGGGATATGCGGAGATTTTTTCAAGGCATATTGTCAAGAAAGACAATAGAGTTCTCCGCCAGCCCCTGCCGATTTACGAGGGTCTAGATTACCCCAATCATGCCCGCCCAGACAGCGTTATGGACCGGGCAAATGCCACCCAACCTGGCAAGCCGACGCCCCTGCGGCGGTACCGTTTCATCTGCCCCGCAGCGCCCGTTACTTGCGCTCGAACAGCGCCATGGACTCCAGATGGCCGGTATGGGGGAACATGTCGAGCATGCCGAGGCGCACCAGCCGGTAGCCCCCTTTCACCAGCACCTGACTGTCGCGCGCCAGGGTGACCGGATTACAGGAAACGTAGACCACCCGTCTGGGTGAAAGTTTCACGACGTGCTCCATCACCTCGCACGCACCAGGGCGGGCCGGATCCAGCAGCACCAGATCAAAGCCTTCCCGTGCCCAGGACATGCCGGCGATGTCGCCGCTCAAGTCCGCCTTGTAGAAACGGGCATTGTTGATACCGTTGCGACGGGCGTTCTCTTCGGCGCGCGCCACCATGGCCAGCTCTCCTTCTACCCCTACCACTTCGCGGGCCTGACGGGCCAGCGGCAGGGTGAAGTTGCCGATACCACAGAACAGATCGAGCACCTTGTCATCCTTGCCCGCCTCCAGCCAGGAGAGCGCCTGCTCCACCATGCGCTGGTTGACCGGCGCATTGACCTGAATGAAGTCACCGGGTGCGAATGCAAGAGACAGGCCATCCAGCGAGTAGGAGGGGGCAAACTGCTGGTGCAGCGGCTCAATCTGCTCGTCGGCCGCCTGCAGATAGAGGTCGATCCCCTGCGTCTTGGCAAACTCGATCAGCTGCGCCCGATCCGCCTCGGTCGGCCGACCGGTATGGCGCAGCAGCATCAGGATCCCCTGCTCGGCCTGGATAAGCTCCGCATGGCCCAGCTCCCGCTGGCTCTTGAGGCGGTTGAGACACTCACGCAGCGGGCTGATCAGCACGGAGAGCGGCTCGGCCAGCACCGGGCAACCGCCGATCTCCACCAGATCGTTCGACTGGCGACGACGAAAGCCCACCCGGGTGCAGCGGCCGTTCTTGTCAAACTTGATGGCCAGCCGGCAGACCCGGCGATAGGCGCGGGACTCTCCGCCCAGCACGGGCTCCAGCGCCGGAGGCTGGATGTTGCCGAGCCGCTCGAACAGGCTGACCAGTCCGGCCTCCTTGGCGGCGCGCTGATCCGCTTCGGCCAGGTGCTGGGCACTGCAGCCGCCGCACTCGCGGTAGTGGCTGCAGAAGGGGGCGATGCGATTGGCCGCCGGCGTCACCACCTGTTGCAGGGCGGCGTGGGCATACTGCTTCTTGTCTTCGAGGATGCGGGCCTTGACCTGCTCACCGGGCAGCGCCCCTTCGATGAAGATCGCCTTGCCCTGGTGGCGGCCGATCCCGACGCAGTGGTGATCCAGGCTGTCTACCGTAAATTCAATGCGTTGGGGCTGGGTGGATTTCTTTTGGGGCTTGAAAAACTGGGCCATAAAACTTGGTGCCTATAGGTGGCTATGTCATGATTGTGGAATCTGCAGCAGGCTATTGTCCCACAAGAATAATAGTATGACCAAATACGGCCTGTGGGCCCGCTCCCGCTCGTTTACGCCATTGCCAACCCTGCTCATCGGGGGACCATCCGCATGACCAAATACGGCCTTCGGGCGCGTGTGCTGGCCTTTACCATCTTGCCGACCCTGATCATCGGCGGCCTGATGGCCGGCTATTTCACTTTCCACCGCTACCAGCAGCTGGAAAACAACCTCATCGATCAGGGCATCAACATCATAGAGCCGCTGGCCATCGCCAGCGAATACGGGATGACCCAGCACAGCCGCGAGTCGCTCAAGCGGCTGATCGGCCTCACTCACCGCAAGAACTCGCCGCTCATCAAGTCCATCGCCGTCTTCACCCAGGACAACCAGCTGTTCGTGACGTCCAACTATCACAGGGACTTCACCCGGCTGCGGCTGCCGGACGGCAGCCAGATCCCCGAGCTCACCAGCGTCACCCTCTATGGCGACGACATCATACTGCGCACCCCGATCCAGGCCGAGACCAGCATGGATGGCTTCCCGCTGCCAAGCGATGTTGAGCCGCCGATGATCGGCTACATCTCCATGCAGATGACCACCGACCGGGCCATGATCCTGCAATACCGCGACACCTTCTTCGCGGTGATCATGGTGCTCATCGGCATCGCCTTCAGTACCCTGTTTGGCTTCAGGCTGGTCAAGAGCGTGACCCAGCCCATCACCGACATGGTGCAGGCGGTGCACAAGATCAGGGAGGGGCGGCTCGATACCCGGGTCAGCGGTCAGCTCACCGGCGAGCTGGACATGCTGAAAAACGGCATCAACGCCATGGCCAAGGCGCTCTCGGAATACCACGAGGAGATGCAGCAGAACATCGATCAGGCCACCTCCGACTTGCGCGAGACGCTGGAACAGATCGAGATCCAGAACGTCGAGCTCGACATGGCCAAGAAGCGGGCGCAGGAGGCGGCACGGGTCAAATCCGAGTTTCTGGCCAACATGTCCCACGAGCTGCGCACCCCGCTCAACGGGGTCATCGGCTTTACCCGCCAGCTGCTCAAGACCAGTCTGACCCCGAGCCAGACCGACTACATGCAGACCATCGAGAAGTCGGCCCGAAACCTGCTCGGCATCATCAACGACATCCTCGACTTCTCCAAGCTGGAGGCGGGCAAGTTGCAACTGGAGCACATCCCGTTCAGCCTGCGCGACACCCTCAACGAGACCATGCACCTGCTCGGCCCCAGCGCCCACGACAAGCAGCTGGAGCTCTCCCTGCAAGTGGATGCCGAGGTGCCGGACTACCTCACCGGCGACCCCATGCGCCTGCAGCAGGTGCTGACCAACCTCACCGGCAACGCCATCAAGTTCACTGAGCACGGCAACGTGGATGTGCGCATCGAGCAGATCGGCAGTGCCAGCGGCAGCAAGGTGCGGCTCAACGTGCTGATCCGCGACACCGGCATCGGCATCTCGGAAGAGCAGCAGCGCCAGCTGTTCCAGGCCTTCAACCAGGCCGACTCCTCCATCTCCCGCCGCTATGGCGGCACCGGCCTTGGCCTGGTCATCACCCAGAAGCTGGTACAGCAGATGGGTGGCCAGATCCGGTTCGAATCCGAGCTTGGCAAAGGCTCTGTCTTCTCCTTCAGCCTGGATCTGGAGGTCTCTCCCCTGCCCCAGACCGACAAGCTGCCGCTGGATCGCATTCAGGGCAAGCGGGTCTGGCTGCTGGAGCCGGATCCCTTCAGCCACTCGGCCCTCTGCGCCCTGCTGGCGGAGTGGCAGCTGGAGGTGCAATCCCTCGCCAGCGACGCCCCCTGGCCCGAAATGAGCAGCCAGGACATGGTGATCATCGGCAGCGGCACCCAGCACAGCCCGCAGCAGGTGGTGGCGCGCCTCGACGGGCTGGATCGCCAGCAGAACACCATAGTGCTGCTCAGCAGCCACGAACCCTCGCTCTACGAGGCCATGCTGGCCCACGGCGCCCAGCACTGCCTCTCCAAACCCATCAATCACCGCAAGCTGCTGCACGCCCTGCTCTCCCCCGAGGCGGTTCGCAGCGCCCCGCTGCCGACCCCTTCCCCGCGCAGCGTGCAGGAGATCAAGGTACTGGCGGTGGACGACAACGCCGCCAACCTCAAGCTCATCGCCGCCATGCTCAAGGAGATGGTGAGTCAGGTGGTGGTGTGCAAGAACGGCAAAGAGGCGGTCAGACTGGCCCAGAGCCAGCCGTTCGACATCATCTTCATGGATATCCAGATGCCGATCATGGACGGCATCAGCGCCACCCAGGCGATTCGCAGCCAGTCGCTCAACACCGAGACCCCCATCGTCGCGGTCACCGCCCACGCCATTCCCGGCGAGCGGGAGCGGCTGATCCGCCAGGGCATGGACGACTACCTGGCCAAGCCCATCGACGAGGCCATGCTGGCCAAGCTCATCACCGACTTCGCCCATCGTCGCCACCAGAATCACGCCAGCCAGCAGATCGACTGGGCGCTGGCAGTGCGTCAGGCGGCGGGCAAGCTGGATCTCGCCAAAGAAATGCTGACCATGCTGATGGCCAGTTTCGACGAGGTGGATCCGGTGCTGGAGGCGGCGCTTGCCGGCCAGGTGGAGGATAGCGAGGTGCTGGCCCAGCTCCATCGCCTCAACGGCGGCTGCGCCTATTCCGGCGTCCCCGGCCTGCAGCGGCTGCTCTCCCAGCTGGAACAGCAGTTGCGCGACGGGGTGCCGGTGGCCGAACTCGAGCCCGAGCTGCTGGAGCTGCAGGATGCGATGGAGCAGGTACGCCAGGAGGCGCCACGCTATCTATCCTGAACCGGGCAACCCGCTTTTTCTGACGCGGGCCCCGCCAGATGGTAAAGTTGCGCCGTTTCCACAGGAGTCGACATGACCAACAACGATATTTTGCGCCGCCTGCGCTACGCCCTCAGCATCAGCAACGACCAGATGGTCGACATGTTTGCCAAGGGCAACCTGACCGTCACCCATGCCCAGCTGCACAGCTGGCTGATCAAAGAGGCGGAGGAAGGGGAAGAGCAGGAAGCGGGCTTTGCCGCCTGTCCGGATTCGGCCCTGAGTCAGTTCCTCGACGGCTTCATCCTCGCGCGCCGCGGCGCGCGGGAAGATGCGCCGGCCCAGGTGATCCCGAACCGGATCAACAACAACATGATCCTGCGCAAGCTGCGCATCGGCCTCAACTTCAAGGAAGAGGACATGCTGGGCACCCTCAAGCTGGCCCACTTCAACCTCTCCAAGTCCGAGCTGAGCGCCCTGTTCCGTTCACGGGACCACAAGCACTATCAGGATTGCGGGGATCAGATCCTGCGCAACTTCCTCATCGGTCTCACCGCCAAGTATCGCGGCTGAACCATGGGCCGGCGTCTGCACTCACCGTCATCCCGCAAGCAGGCGGCAGGTGGGTGGCGCCGGCCATGGCAACTGGGTATTCACCTCCCGCGCACTCCTCGCCACGGGTTTGCGCTCTGCCTCGCCCTGCTGCTCGGCGCCTGCCAGCCCGCCCCCTATCGGCTCAACAACGACTATCAGAGCGCCAGCCAGAACGAGCGCATCGCCTTTCTGATCCTGCACTACACGGACGAAGACGATGGCCACTCCCTGCGCCTGCTGACCGAGCCGGCCCATCAAGTGAGCGCCCATTACCTGATCCCGCGCGATACCGATGAGCGGCCACTGCCGGTCTACCAGCTGGTGCCCGACCGCCAGCGCGCCTGGCATGCCGGCCGCAGTCGCTGGCATCAATATGCGGGGCTCAACGCCAGCTCGCTCGGCATCGAGATCGTCAACCTCGGCTACCCGCCACAAGATGAGCTGCTGCCCGCCCACCAGCGTCGCTGGCAGCCCTACACCCAGGCGCAGATAGCCGCCCTCGGCGCCCTCACCCGCGAACTGGTCGAGCGCTACCAGATCCCCCCCACCCAGGTGCTGGCTCACAGCGATGTCGCCCCCGAGCGCAAGCAGGATCCCGGCCCCCACTTCCCCTGGCGCGAGCTGGCCCTGCACTACGGGGTGGGAGCCTGGCCCGACGAAAGCCGGCTGGCCGAATTGCGCCAGCAGCCGGCACCGGCCTGGGATGCCCTCGGCTGGCAGCAACGACTGGCCCGCTATGGCTACGGTGTGGCCCCGAGCGGCAGCTGGGACGAGCAGAGCCGCGCCGCCCTGCGCGCCTTCCAGCTCCACTTTCGGCCCGCCCTGGTCAGCGGTGATCCGGATGCCGAGAGCCAGGCCATCCTCACTGCCCTGCTCGAGCGTTATTTTCCCGAGCAACGCTGAGTTTCGTCACCGAACACAAAAGAGGGACGCCGCGGCGTCCCTCTTTCGCATTCTTCGTCGAGTCCCGACTCAGGCCTCCACCAGCAGCACCTCTATCCCGGCCTGACGCAGACCGGCCAGGGTCTCGGCCGCAATGGCGTCGTCGGTGATCAGGGTGTGAATGCGCCGGGTATCGATGATCTTGTGCAGGCTCAGCCGGCCAAACTTGCTGGAGTCGGTCACGACGATGATCCGCTCGGCCACGTGGCACATGCAGCGGTTGAGGCGCGCCTCGTCTTCGTGATGGGTGCTGACGCCGCGCTCCAGGTCGATGCCATCTACCCCGAGAAACAGCAGGTCGAAGTGATAGTTCTGCAAGGAGAGATCCGCCTGGGCGCCGTAGAAGGAGAGTGACTTGCGACGCAAATGACCCCCCGTCATCAGCAGCTCCACCCCTTCCGCCTCCAGCAGGGCGTTCGCCACGTTCATGCCGTTGGTCATCACCACTATCTCCTGGTGATCGCGCAGGTGGCGTGCCACCTCCAGGGTGGTGGTGCCCGAGTCGAGAATGAGGCGGCAGCCCGGCTGCACCAGGCTCGCCGCCATGGCGCCGATGCGCTGTTTGACCGGGGTGTTGAGCACGCTCTTGTCGGCGATGGTGCGTTCGGCTACCGGCTGGCCGGATTCACACAACAGGGCGCCGCCATAGGCGCGCACCGCCACCCCCTGTTTCTCCAGAAATGCCAGATCGTTGCGGATGGTGACGGTGGAGACCTGATAGTGGCCGGCCAGCTCGTTGACCTGAACGCTGCCATTGCTGCGCAGCTGCTGAATGATGCGCTCTCGTCGCTCGCTGGTGCCGAGCACGCTCTTTTCGGTGATTTGCATAGTCTCTCTGCCGGAGTCCTGTGGTGAAAGTAGAGCTTTCACTTCGTTACGTTTCCCTATTAACACTCAGCCTCGATGGCAAATCAAGCTTTCATTGAATTGAAAAGTGCCGTCAGACTCCCTAAAACAGCAACAACACTTTCGATTCATTTCTTTTTGTGATCTTGCTCAAGATGTGAACACGCTTTTATTTCGTTTCGAACGCCGTACGCCTAGGGTAAAGAAAGAAATCGAAAGCAAAGCATCTTATTCAGGCCAAGAGGAAGAGGGAAATGAAATCAATGCTGGATCTGGTCGCACAACACAAGCAGGGGGAGCAGGTCGGGATCTACGCCGTCTGCTCCGCCCATCCGCTGGTGCTGGAGGCGGCCCTGCGACTGGCGGCGCAAGGGGACCAGCTGCTGCTGGTCGAGGCCACCTCCAATCAGGTGGATCAATTTGGCGGCTACACCGGCATGACGCCGGTCGATTTTCGCGACCTGCTGCACCGGCTCGCCGCCGAGTGCCGCTTTCCCGTGCAGCGACTGGTATTGGGAGGCGATCACCTCGGCCCCAACCGCTGGCAGAGCGAGCCCGCCGCACAGGCCATGGCCCACGCCGAGGATCTCATCGCCAGCTATGTCGCGGCCGGCTTCAAGAAGATCCACCTCGACTGCAGCATGTCCTGCCAGGGGGATCCGGTGCCGCTGACCGACGAGCTGGTGGCGGAGCGTGCCGCCCGGCTGGCAAACGTGGCCGAGCAGACCGCCACCCGGCAGTTTGGCCACAGCGACCTGGTCTATGTGATTGGCACCGAAGTGCCGGTACCGGGCGGCGCCCACGAAGAGCTGGCCGAGCTGGCGGTCACCACGCCGGAGGCGGCGCGCCACACCCTGGTCGCCCACCAGCAAGCCTTCGAGCAGGCCGGACTGGCCCAGCTCTGGCCGCGGGTGATCGGTCTGGTGGTGCAGCCCGGTGTGGAGTTCGACCACACCCACGTCATCGACTATCGCCCCGAGCGGGCCGCCCCCTTGAGCCGGATGATCGAGGCCTATCCCCATCTGGTGTTCGAGGCCCACTCCACCGATTACCAGACCCCGGACGCCTACCGCCAGCTGGTGCGCGATCACTTCGCCATCCTCAAGGTCGGTCCCGCCCTCACCTTTGCCCTGCGCGAGGCGCTGTTTGCCCTCGCCGCCATCGAGGAGGAGCTGGTGGTGGCCAAGGCCTGCTCGGGCCTGCGTCAGGTGCTGGAAGAGACCATGCTGGATCGCCCCGACTTCTGGCGCAGCCACTATCAGGGCAGCCCCAACGAGTGCCGGCTGGCCCGCGGCTACAGCTACTCCGATCGCATTCGCTACTACTGGCCCGACAGCCGGGTCGACGACTGTTACGCCCGGCTGCTGGCCAACCTGGCCGCCGAACCCATTCCCCTGCCGCTGCTTAGCCAGCACCTGCCGCTGCAATACCGCAAGGTGCGCCAGGGCACGCTGTCGCCCCGGGTTCACGACCTCATTCTCGATCAGGTGCAGGAGGTGCTGCGCCAATACGCGGCGGCCTGCAGCGCCGTCCCCGCCAGCCACTCCCGGCTGACCCCGGTTGTATAAGGAGTTGTAGAGATGATCCTTGGTTATCCAGAAGAGACGCTGCGGTCGGCCAACGGCCTGGCCACCGCTCGTGAAATTCGCCAGCAACCCGCCACCTGGCGGGAGACCCTCACCATGGTGGAGGAGTGCCGCGCCACCATAGAGCGCTTCCTGCTACCCCTGCTGTCGCGGGGCAACCTGCGGGTGATCCTGACCGGAGCCGGCACCTCCGCCTTTGCCGGCCGCGCCCTCGCCCCCTATCTCAGTGCCCGCCTCAACGGCCGCTTCGAGGCGATCGCCACCACCGACATCGTCACCGATCCGGGCGAATACCTGGCACAGGACTGCCCGACCCTGCTCATCTCCTTCGCCCGCTCCGGCAACAGCCCGGAGAGCGTGGCGGCGGTGGAGCTGGCCAGCCAGCTGCTGAGCGAGTGCCACCACCTGGTGCTGACCTGCAACGGTGAGGGGGAGCTCTATCGCCGCTGCCAGAAGGATGCTCGCTCCCTGGCGCTGCTGATGCCGCCCAAGACCCACGACCGCAGCTTTGCCATGACCAGCAGCCTGACCAGCATGATGCTGAGCTGTCTGGCGGTGTTCCTGCCACGCCAGTTCAACCCGATCGCCAGCCAGCCGCTCATCGCGCTGGGGGACGCCATTCTGCCCCAGGCCGAACTGAAGGTGCCCGAGTGGGATCGACCGCTGCCGGAGCGGGTCATCTACCTTGGCAGCGGCAGCCTGCAGGGGGTGGCCCAGGAGGCGGCCCTCAAGCTGCTGGAGCTCACCGCCGGCCAGGTGATGGCCATGCACGACTCCCCCACCGGCTTTCGCCACGGGCCCAAGTCGGCCATCAATCGGCAGACCCTGATCGTGCTGATGGTGTCCAACGATCCCTATACCCGCCAGTACGATCTGGACCTGCTCGGCGAACTGCGCCAGGACGGCCATGCCGCCCGGGTGGTCGCCCTGGCCGACCGGCCGGATCCGCTCATCAGCGCCGGCGAACACATCTATCTGCCCACCCCCCTCAACGGCGACGACGCCGAGCTGGCGCTCTGCTACCTGCTCTACGCCCAGTACTACGCCTTCCACACCGCGCTGGTGCTGGGCATCACCCCGGACAATCCCTGCCCGAGCGGGCGGGTCAACCGGGTCGTGCAGGGGGTCAACATCTATCCGTTCAACCAGCAAGGAGGCGTCTGATGCCGAACATAGTGCTGAGCCGTATCGACGAGCGCCTGATCCACGGTCAGGTCGGCGTGCAATGGGTCGGCTTCGCCGGCGCCAATCTGGTGCTGGTAGCCAATGACGAAGTCGCAGAGGACCCCATCCAGCAGAACCTGATGGAGATGGTGCTGGCGGAGGGCATCGCAGTGCGCTTCTGGCCGCTGCAGAAGGTGATCGACAACATCGGCAAGGCCGCCGATCGCCAGAAGATCCTGTTGGTGTGCAAGAGTCCGGCGGACTTTCGCACCCTGGTGGAGGGCGGGGTGCCCATCCCCCGCATCAACGTCGGCAACATGCACTACGCCGACGGCAAGCGTCAGATCCACAAGACGGTATCGGTGGACGAGTCGGACATAGCGGCGTTTCGCGCCCTGCAGGACGCCCACGTCGCCTGCTTTGTCCAGGGGGTGCCGACCGAACCGGCACAGGACATTTTCAACCTCATCTGATTAAGGACAATTGTGATGGAAATCAGTTTGTTGCAAGGGCTCTTGCTGGGCATGCTGGCGTTCTTCGCCGGGCTTGACCTGTTCAACGGCCTGACCCACTTCCACCGGCCCGTGGTACTGGGCCCGCTGGTGGGCCTGATCCTCGGCGACCTGCCCACCGGCATTCTGGTGGGCGGTACCCTGGAGCTGGTCTGGATGGGGCTGGCCCCGCTGGCAGGCGCCCAGCCGCCCAACGTCATCATCGGCACCATAGTCGGCGCCACCTTCGCCATCACCACCGGGGTCAAGCCGGATGTGGCGGTCGGGGTCGCGGTGCCGTTCGCGGTGGCGGTCCAGATGGGGATCACCTTCCTCTTCTCGGTGATGTCGGGGGTCATGTCCCGTTGTGACCGGATGGCGGAACAGGGGGATGTGCGCGGCATCGAGCGGGTCAACTACCTGGCGCTGCTGGCGCTCGGCTCCTTCTACTTCCTGTGTGCCTTCCTGCCCACCTACTTCGGGGCCGAACACGCCAAGACCGCCATCGACGTGCTGCCCGCCCGTCTCATTGACGGCCTCGGTGTCGCCGGCGGCATCATGCCCGCCATCGGCTTCGCCGTGCTGCTCAAGATCATGATGAAGAATGTCTACATCCCCTACTTCATCCTCGGTTTCGTCGCCGCCGCCTGGCTCAAGCTGCCGGTGCTGGCCATCGCCGCGGCCGCCCTGGCCATGGCTCTGATCGATTTCATGCGCAAGGACCCGGCGCCACAAGCCCGCCCCATCCAGGAGGAAACTGAAGATGGCATCTAACAGCACCGCCACCCGGCTGGCCCAGGCGGCCGAGCCGCAACCGACCCGCGCCGTCTCCGACGACGTCTACGAAGATCAACAACTGGGGGCCGAGCTGACTCGCCAGGACATCAACCGCTTCGCCTGGCGATCCCTGCTGCTGCAGGCCTCCTTCAACTACGAGCGGATGCAGGCCTCCGGCTGGCTCTACGGCCTGCTGCCAGCCCTGCAAAAGATCCACAGCAATCCCAAGGATCTCTCCCGGGCGATGAAGGGCCACATGGGCTTCTTCAACACCCACCCCTTCCTGGTCACCTTCGTGATGGGGATAGTGCTGGCGATGGAGCGCTCCAAGCAGAACGTCAACAGCATCCAGAGCACCAAGATCGCGGTCGGTGCCCCGCTCGGCGGGATCGGCGATGCCATGTTCTGGCTCACCCTGCTGCCCATCTGCGGCGGCATCGGCGCCGACCTGGCCCTGCAGGGTTCCATCATGGGGGCTGTGGTCTTCTTCCTGCTGTTCAACCTGGTGCACTTCGGTCTGCGCTTCGGGCTGGCGCACTACGCCTACCGCATGGGGGTGGCCGCCATTCCGCTCATCAAGGCCAACACCCGCAAGGTGGGCCATGCCGCCTCCATCGTCGGCATGACGGTGATCGGCGCCCTGGTCGCCACCTATGTGCGGCTCGGCACCACTCTGGAGATCACCGCCGGCGATGCAGTGGTGAAGCTGCAGGCGGACGTGCTCGACAAGCTGATGCCCGCCTTCCTGCCGCTGCTCTACACCCTGGCCATGTATGGGCTGATCCGCCGCGGCTGGAGCCCGCTGCGCCTCATCGCCATCACGGTCGTGCTCGGCATCGTCGGCAAGTTTGCAGGCTTCCTCTAATCCGGTGCCGGCACCAGGCCGGCCCTTTGCTGTAAAGGAACAGATTATGTTGGGCATCATCATTTGCGGACACGGCGGCTTCGCCAGCGGCATGGAACAGGCCATGTTGCAGATCCTCGGCGAGCAGGAGGCGGTGGTCGCCATCGACTTTCCCGAGTCCTCCACCACGGCCCTGCTGCAGGATCAGTGCGAAACCGCCCTGACTCAGGTTGAGCGAGGGGATGGGGTGGTCTTTCTGACCGACCTGCTGGGGGGAACCCCGTTTCGGGTCGCCTCCACCCTGGCACTGCGCCAACCCGGGCGGGAGGTGGTCACCGGCACCAATCTGCAGCTGCTGCTGGAGATGGTGATGGAGCGCGGCGAGCTGACCCCGTCCCAGTTTCGTGAACAGGCGCTGTGCTGCGGTCATCGCGGCCTCACCAGCCTGGTGGACGAGCTGGCGCGCGAGCGGGCCGAGACCCTGGCCGAGGAGGGAATCTAGATGGCAGAGCGGATCCGCGCCCACCGCCTGCTGACCGAGCAGGGCTGGCTGGAACATCAGGTACTGACCCATGAAGGGGGCGTCATCACCGCCATCGACCCCATCCCGGCCCGACGACCCGGTGAGGGAGGTCGAGCTGCTGGTGCCCGCCCTCATTGATGGCCACGTCCACGGCGGGGCCGGCGTCGACGTGATGGACGAGGCGGCCGACGCCCTGGCCCGTCTCTCCCTTGCCAAAGCGGCAGAAGGGGTGGGCGCCTTCCTCGCCACCACAGTCACCGCCCCGCTGCCCGCCATCCTTAGCACCCTGGGTCGCATCGCCGATGCCATGGCCAGTCCCCTGCCGGGCGCGCAACTGCTCGGCAGCTATCTGGAGGGGCCCTACTTCACCCCGGACAACAAGGGTGCCCATGACCCGGCCCTGTTCCGGGAGCTGGACCTGGCGGAGCTCGACCGGCTGCAACAGGTGGCGCGAGGCACCCTGAAGGTGGTCGCCCTCGCCCCCGAGAAAACCGGGGCGCAGGCCGCCATCCGTCATCTCAGGCAGGCCGGCATCCGGGTGATGCTGGGTCACTCCGCCGCCGACCATGACACCACCATGGCGGCGCTGGCGGCAGGGGCCTCCGGGCTGGTGCACTGCTTCAACGGCATGCGCGGCCTGCACCACAGAGAACCCGGCATGGTCGGCGCGGGGCTGGTGCATCCCGATGCCTGGCTGGAGCTCATCGCCGACGGCCACCACGTTCATCCGAGCGTGCTCAGACTCTGTCACTGCTGCGCCAGGGATCGTCTGCTGCTCATCACGGATGCCATGCGCGCCGCCGGCATGCCGGACGGCCACTACCTGCTCGGCGACTACCAGGTGGAGATGAAGGGCGGCGTGGTGCGCACCGACACCGGCGGCCTGGCGGGCAGCACGCTCACCTTGCTCGGCGCCGTGCGCAACATGGTGCAGCTGGCCGGCGTACCGCTGGAGGAGGCCATCCCCATGGCTTCGCTGGCTCCGGCCCGGATGCTGGGGATAGAACATCGCCTCGGCTCGCTGGCCGTCGGCAAGCAGGCCAACCTGCTAGCCCTGACCCCGGAACTCAATCAACAACATATCTGGGTGGCCGGCCGGGAGATCCTCCCCGCCCCTGCCCCACTCTCTTTCCCTGAAGCTGGTGCCCGCCAGGGTGCCAAGGAGTCCTCATGTATCTGATCTCGTCCCACGAAATGCTTAAAGATGCCCAGCGCCGCGGCTATGCGGTGCCCGCCTTCAACATCCACAACCTGGAGACCGTCGAGGTGGTGGCCCGCACCGCCGCCAAGCTGAGCTCACCGGTCATCCTGGCGGCCACGCCGGGTACCTACCGCCACGCGGGGGTCGAGTACCTGGTCTCCATCTGCACCTCGGCCGCCCACCAGTACCGCATTCCGCTGGTACTGCATCTGGACCACCACGAGGACGAGCAGGATATCCACTACAAGGTCGAGGCCGGCATCCACTCCGCCATGATCGACGCCTCCCACCTCTCGTTCGAGGAGAACGTCGCCAAGGTGCAGCGGGTCGTCACCTTCTGCCACCGCATGGGGGCGAGCGTGGAAGCCGAGCTGGGCCAGCTCGGCGGCCAGGAGGATGACCTCATCGTGGACGCCGCCAACGCCCATCTGACCGACCCGGACAAGGCGGCCGAGTTCGTGGCGCGCACCGGCATTGACTCCCTGGCCGTCGCCATCGGCACGGCCCACGGCCTCTACAAGGAGGAGCCGCGCCTCGACTTCGAGCGCCTCGCCGCCATCCGGGCCAGGGTAGCGGTGCCGCTGGTGCTGCACGGCGCCTCCGGCATTCCCGACCGTGACGTGCGCCGCTGCATCGAGCTCGGGGTGTGCAAGGTCAACGTGGCCACCGAGCTCAAAATTGCCTTCTCCGACGCCATGAAGGCGTTCCTGGCCTCCCACCCCGACGCCAGCGACCCGCGCCAGTATCTGGTGCCCGCCATGGCCGCCATGGAGGAGGTGGTCGCCGCCAAGATCCGCATGTGCATGAGCGACGGCAAGCTGTAATCCCAAAGGCGGGCCCGCTGCGGCGGGCCTGCCTCCATCCCGGTATCACAGGCGAGGTTCTGCCGACTCACATCTGACTCAAATCAACACATGGAGACAACCATGCACGCACGTACCGCCATGACGCTGCTGCTCATGCTGACCCCCTTCACCCAGGCCGAAACCCTGTCGCTGGAAGGTGACCAGTACCGTATCAAGGTCGAGACCGATGCCGGCAAGTTCCGGGAGCTGACCTTCACCAATACCGCCAACGGCGATCTCATTCGCTCAGACAACCTGTTCGACATCAAGGGGACGGATGATCGGCTGACCCCCTCCGCCGATTTCAGGGTCACCGCATTCACCAAGCGCGACGACCGGATCGAGATGGCGTTGGAAAATGCCGACTTCGTGGTCAAGAGCGCCATCCGGCTGGGCCGGGACAAGCGCTACGCCAGCATCGACTTTGCCCTCGACACCCTCAAGAATGGCAAAAAGATCAACGGCTTCTCCATGCTTCCCTTCCACTCCCAGGCGCCGTTTGTCTATGGCGCCATCAACAGCTCGCCCATCGTCAGCGACAGCTTCTTCATTACCCCCCAGAATCCGCTGGTCAATACCCGGGCCTACGAGGGTGGCGTCAGCCAGCTGATCCCGCTCAAGCTGCCGCTCGCTCAGGGCAAGCCCCTCAGCTATCGCACCTATGTCGGCACCTTTGGCGAGGGTCAGCTCAGGCGCGACTTCAACCGCTTCCTCAACGAGGCCCGCGATCGCCCCTACGCTCCTTATCTGCATTACAACTCCTGGCTCGACATCGGCTTCTTCAATCCCTACACGGAGGCCGAGGCACTCAAGCGCATCGATCAGTTCGGCGAGGCGCTGATCAGCCGGCGCGGCGTGCCCATGAACGGCTTTCTGTTTGACGACGGCTGGGACGATCGACTGGGCAACTGGGGTTTCAGCAAGGATTTCCCCAACGGCTTCAGCAAGCTCAAGCGCGCGGCCGAACGCTACCATGCCCAGCTCGGGATCTGGCTCTCCCCCTGGGGTGGCTACAACAAGCCAAGGGATGAGCGGGTCTCCCATGCCGCCGAGTTCGGCTATGAGCTGAGCGATGGCAAGTTCGCCCTCTCCGGCCCGGTCTACTACCAGAACTTCCACCAGAAGGTGATGTCGCTCATCAAGGATCAGGGGGTCACCCACTTCAAGTTCGACGGGACCGGCAATGCGGACAAGCTGATCGAGGGGAGCCGCTTCACCAGCGACTTCGATGCCGCCATCCACCTGATCGCGGATGCGCGGGCCGCCAATCCGAAGGTGTTCATCAACCTGACCACCGGCACCACCGCCTCCCCCGCCTGGCTGTTCTTTGCCGACTCCATCTGGCGCGGCGGCGATGACATCAACTTCTACGGACCCGGCTCCAGGGTGCAGCAGTGGATCACCTACCGGGATGCCGAGACCTATCGCTCCATCGTCAAGAACGGCCCCCTGTTCCCGCTCAACTCCCTGATGCTGCACGGGCTGGTCTATGCCAAACAGGCCAAGCATCTGGATCGGCAGTCACCGCAAGACTTCGCCGATCAGGCCTGGAGCTACTTCGCCACCGGCACCCAGTTGCAGGAACTCTATCTCACGCCGGAACTGTTGAGCAGCCAGAACTGGGACCTGCTGGCCAAGGCCGCGCTCTGGTCACAGCAGAATCAGGCCGTGCTGTTCGACAGCCACTGGATCGGCGGCGACCCCACCCTGCTGGCGGTGTATGGCTGGGCGGCCTGGAGTCCGAGCCGTGCCTTCATTACCCTGCGCAACCCCTCCAGCCAGCCGCAGACATTCCTGCTGGAGCCCCAGCGCCAGCTGGAGATCCCGGCGGGCGAAGCCACCCGCTTCACGGTGCAGCCGCGCTACGGCAGCAATGCCAGCGTGCCGGCCACCCTCGATGCCCCCCGCCTCATCACCCTGGCGCCGCTGGAGCTGATCACTCTGGAGCTGACCTCGGCGGGAGCCAAACCCGCTGCTGCGAAAAAGTCCTGACCCCGGACCACGTTTGACCTGACAAAAAGGGACGCCGTGGCGTCCCTTTTTCTTCGTGCCGCGGGGCCCAGCCCCTGCCGACAGATCAGATCCCCTGACGGGCCTCCTGCATCAACAGGCGCATGTCGCTGACCGCCTTGGCCAGACCGTCGAAGGCGGCGCGGCCGATAATAGCGTGGCCGATGTTGAGCTCATAGAGCTCGGGGATGGCGGCGATGGCCTTGACGTTGTGGTAGTGCAGACCGTGGCCGGCATTGACCTTGAGCCCCTTGCCAGCGGCATAGGAGGCACCGGCGGCGATGCGCTTGAACTCGGCGTTGCGCTCGGCATCGGTGGTGGCATCGGCGTAACGACCGGTGTGGATCTCGATGAAAGGGGCACCGCTCTCGGCGGCGGCATCGATCTGCAGCGGATCCGCATCGATGAAGAGGGATACCTGAGCGCCGACAGCAGAGAGGCGGGCCACGGCGTCAGCCACCTTGTCCAGCTGGCCGGCCACATCCAGACCACCCTCGGTGGTCACTTCGGTGCGCTTCTCCGGTACCAGGCAGACGAAGTGGGGCTTGATGCGGCAGGCGATGCCGATCATCTCTTCGGTCACCGCCATCTCCAGGTTCATTCTGGTCTGGATGGTCTGGCGCAGGATCTCCACGTCGCGGTCGGTGATATGGCGGCGATCTTCGCGCAGGTGCACAGTGATGCCATCGGCTCCGGCCTGCTCGGCCACGAAGGCGGCCTGCACCGGATCCGGATACTGGGTGCCGCGGGCGTTGCGCAGGGTGGCGATGTGATCGATGTTCACACCCAGATAGATTTCACTCATTGAGGACTCCTTGAAACTCTTCGCTGTTAACTGTGCAACTGCCGCCTTGGCGCCAGCGCCGATATCCATATGTCACGTGTGTGGCAGCTCGTAGGTTCGATTAGCGCAGCGTAATCGGACCTAGGTAACATTCTTGCCATGTCGGCTAACGCCGCAGGGCGATTAACCCAAGCTATTACGGCGTTTTAAAAACAGCTCCCGGCTCTTCAACTGGCGCCGCCCCAGATAGGGCTGCAGCGCCAGCCTGCTGAAACGCTTGGCCGCCTGCAGCAGGGGCGGACTGTCGAAGCGCCCCTCGGCAAAGGCCAGCAGGTGCGCGCCGAGAAACAGGGTACGGGGATCCGGCGCCCGCTCGCAAGCGACAAAGCCCAATTCACGCTCGAAGCCATAGAGCAAGGTCGGCTCGATGGGCGACTCGTCGTCCGCCGTGTATTCGAAATCCACCGCATAGCCGAGCGCCTGCAGCAGCAGGAATTCGAAGCGGCGCAGGGGCAGCTCCGGCGTCTCGCCGTCGGCCAGCGCCATGATGGCGCGGGCATAGGCGTCAAACACTTCCGGGAACGGGGTGTGGGCTTCCAGCAGGTAATAGACCAGCTCGTTGAGATAGAGGCCGTAGAAGAGGCGATCGCCGCCGAGCCGCAGGGAGTGATCCGGGCACTCCACCTGGGTGAGATTCTTGAGATCGCCCTTGCCACGCCAGGCGATGGTGAGCAGGGTAAAGGGTTGCAACAGCCCCTTCAGAGGCGAGCGTGGCCCGCGAGAACCGCGAGCCACCAGAGTAAAACGGCCACTATCCTGGGTGAAAACCTCGACCAGCTGGCTGGTCTCCCGATAGGGCCGACTGTGGATGACGAAAGCCGGGGTCAGCAATCAGTCGTCACCGTAGCCGAGACTGCGCAGGGCGCGCTCGTCGTCAGCCCAACCGGATTTGACCTTGACCCACAGCTCCAGGTGCACCTTGTTCTGGAACAGCCGTTCCATGTCGAGGCGCGCCTCGGTACCGATGGTCTTGATCTTCTCGCCCTTGTTACCGATGACCATCTTCTTCTGGCCATCGCGCTCCACCAGGATCAGGCCGTGGATATGATAGAGGCCGTTCTCTTCCACCTTGAAGCGCTCGATCTCCACCGTCACCGAGTAGGGCAGCTCCTCACCGGTGAAGCGCATCAGCTTCTCGCGGATGATCTCGGAGGCCATGAAGCGGGAGGAGCGGTCGGTCACGTAGTCTTCCGGGAAGAAGTGGACGTTCTCCGGCAGCAGATCCTTGGCCCACTCGCGGATCTTCTCCACGTTGGTGCCCTTCTCGGCACTGATGGGCAGGATGTGGGCGAAGTTCATCTGCTGACCCAGCCACTCGAGGTGCGGCAGCAGATCCTCTTTCTCTTTGACGTTGTCGATCTTGTTGACTGCCAGCACCACCGGGCACTTGAGGTGGCGCAGCTTGCCGAGCACCATCTCGTCGTCCTTGGTCCAGTGAGTTCCATCGACCATGAACACCACCATGGCCACGTCCCCCAGCGAACTGGTGGCGGCGCGGTTCATCAGGCGGTTGATGGCCCGTTTCTCTTCGATGTGCAGACCCGGCGTGTCGACATAGATGGTCTGGTAGTTCTCCTCGGTGTCGATCCCCAGGATCCGGTGACGGGTGGTCTGGGGCTTCTTCGAGGTGATGCTGACCTTCTGGCCAAGCAACTTGTTGAGCAGGGTGGACTTGCCCACGTTGGGGCGGCCCACGATGGCGACAAAGCCGCAATAAGTGGTATCTGTCATGACAGTTTTTCCAATGCTTGCTGCGCTGCGGCCTGTTCGGCCTTGCGACGGCTGGTGCCGACCCCGACCAGCGGACCATCCAGGCCTTCCACGTCACACTGGACGGTGAATTCCTGGTTGTGGGCTTCGCCCTTGACGTTGGTCACTGTGTAGGTCGGCAGGGATTTGCGGCTTCCCTGCAGAATTTCTTGCAGACGGGTCTTGGGATCCTTCTGCTCTATGCCCGGCTTGATCTCGTCCAGGCGGCTGGCATACCAGCCCAGCAGCAGCGTCCGTACCGTCTCAAGATTGGTATCCAGATAGACGGCACCGATCACCGCCTCGACCGTGTCGGCCAGAATGGATTCACGGCGAAAACCGCCGCTTTTCAGCTCCCCCGGTCCCAGGATCAAGTGATCCCCGAGGTCGAACTCCCGGCCCAGTTCAGCCAGGGTCTTCTCGCGCACCAGGGTGGCGCGCATGCGGCTGAGATCCCCTTCCGCCGCCTGCGGGAAGCGGTGGAAGAGATCATCGGCAATCACCAGACTCAAAATGGAGTCACCCAGGAATTCCAGTCGCTCGTTGTGACGGGAGCCGGCGCTGCGGTGAGTCAGCGCCCGGGTCAGCAGTTCTTGATCCTGAAAGACATGCCCGAGACGGGACTGCAGTCTGTTCATCTTGATATTCATTTACTTGATTCCGCCAATGCGGTTGAAGCGCACCCCTGTCGGTACCCAGCTTGGCAGCAGGGAGCCTTCTTCGCGCTCGAATTCAAAACTTATCCAGATAGCGACCGCCTTGCCGACCAGGTTCTGCTCGGGCACGAAGCCCCAGAAACGACTGTCGGTACTGTTGTCACGGTTGTCACCCATCACGAAGTACTGGCCTTCCGGCACCACCCATTCGTCTGGGTAGGTGCCGGGCTGGCGGTAGTAACGGCCGACCATATCGGGCATCAGCGGGTTGCGCAGGGTCTCGTGAGACACCTCGCCCAGCTGCTCGGTATAGCGGTCAAGCGGGATCCCCATCTGGGTAAATTCACCCCTTTGTTCAAACTTGACGTCGAGCTTCTGGAAGCCCGGGCACGTTTTCCCTTCCTGTTCATCGCACTTGGGCCGGATCATCAGCTCCTTGTTGCGATAGATGACCCGATCCCCCGGCATGCCGACTACGCGCTTGATGTAGTCCACCCGGGTATCCAGCGGATACTTGAACACCACCACGTCGCCGCGTTTGGGCTCACCGGTCTCGAGGAACTTGGTGTTGGTCACCGGATCCTTGAGGCCATAGGCAAACTTCTCCACCAGGATGAAGTCGCCCACCAGCAGGGTGGGCATCATGGAGCCTGACGGGATCTGGAACGGTTCAAAGATGAACGAACGCAGGATCAATACCAGCGTGATGACTGGGAATACCCCGGCGGTCTGCTCGATCCAGACCGGCACCGGCGCCACCTTGGCCAGGGTTTTCTCGTCCAGATGGGCGCCGCCGTGGGCACGGGCCACGGCAATCTTGGCGGCCCGCTGCTTGGACCAGATCATCTTGTCCAGACACCAGATAACACCGGTGATCGCGCAGACCACCACCAGGATCAGGGAAAACGTGCTTGCCATCTATTAGTCCTTTCCGACGTGGAGAATTGCGAGGAAAGCTTCCTGCGGCACGTCGACACGGCCCAGAGACTTCATCCGCTTCTTACCTTCTTTCTGCTTGTTCAGCAACTTCTTCTTCCGGCTCACGTCACCGCCGTAACACTTGGCGGTCACGTCCTTGCGCAGCGCCTTGACGGTACTGCGAGCGATGATCTGGTTGCCGATGGCAGCCTGGATGGCGATGTCGAACATCTGGCGCGGGATCAGCTCGCGCATCTTCTCCACCACCTGGCGACCGCGATACTGGGCGTTCTCCTTGTGGGTGATGATGGCTAGGGCGTCAACCCGCTCGCCATTGATCATGATGTCCAGACGGACCATGTCGGAGGTCTCGAAGCGCTTGAAGCCGTAGTCCAGCGAGGCATAGCCGCGGCTGGTGGACTTCAGGCGGTCGAAGAAGTCGAGCACCACTTCCGCCATCGGGATCTCGTAGGTCAACGCCACCTGCTTGCCGTGGTAGACCATGTTGGTCTGCACACCACGCTTCTCGATACAGAGGGTGATCACGTTGCCCATGTACTCCTGCGGCAGCAGGATGTGGCACTCGGCTATCGGCTCGCGCATCTCCTTGATGCTGGTGATGGCGGGCATCTGGGCCGGGCTGTCGATGTGGATGGTGGTACCGTCGGTCAGCTCGATCTCGTAGACCACGGTCGGCGCCGTGGTGATGAGATCCAGATCGTACTCACGCTCCAGCCGCTCCTGGATGATCTCCATGTGCAGCATGCCGAGGAAGCCGCAGCGGAAGCCGAAGCCCAGCGCGGTGGAGCTCTCCGGTTCGAAGAACAGGGAGGCATCATTCAGGGAGAGCTTGTCGAGGGCGTCGCGGAACGACTCGTAGTCATCGCTGGAGATGGGGAACAGGCCCGCATACACCTGCGGTTTCACCTTCTTGAAGCCAGCCAGCGCCTTCTCGGCACCGTTCTTGGCCTGGGTCAGGGTATCGCCCACCGGCGCGCCGTGGATGTCCTTGATACCGCAGACAACCCAACCTACCTCGCCGCAACCCAGCCCCATGGTGTCCACCTGCTTGGGCGTGAAGATACCGATACGATCGACACCCCACACCTGACCGGTGCTCATCACCTTGATCTTGTCGTTCTTCTTGAGAGAACCGTTCTTGATCCGCACCAGCGACACGACGCCCAGATAGGAGTCGAACCAGGAGTCGATGATTAGCGCCTGCAGCGGTGCATCCGGATCACCTTCCGGCGCCGGGATCCGGGCCACGATCTCTTCCAACACCAGGTCAACACCCAGGCCGGTCTTGGCGGAGCAGCGCACCGCATCGACCGCGTCGATGCCGACGATGTCTTCGATCTCTTCTGCAACCCGCTCGGGTTCTGCGGCCGGCAGGTCGATCTTGTTCAGCACTGGCACCACTTCCAGATCCATTTCCATGGCGGTATAGCAGTTGGCCAGAGTCTGTGCCTCAACCCCCTGGCCGGCATCCACCACCAGCAGCGCCCCTTCACAGGCCGCCAACGAGCGGGAGACCTCGTAGGAGAAATCCACGTGGCCAGGGGTGTCGATAAAGTTCAGCTGGTAGGTGTTACCGTCTTGTGCCTGGTAGTTCAGGGTCACACTCTGTGCTTTGATGGTAATGCCGCGCTCGCGCTCCAGGTCCATGGAGTCAAGCACCTGAGCCTGCATCTCGCGGTCGGACAGGCCGCCACAAGTCTGGATCAGACGGTCCGACAGGGTCGATTTACCGTGGTCGATGTGCGCAATAATCGAAAAGTTACGAATGTGTTTCATCGAGCAAGAATCACTCAAAATTAGGTTAGGGCCGGATATGGAGGCAGGATTTTACTGGATAACCCGGTCGACGGCCAATCTTTAGTCGACGAAGCACCAGAAATACAGGCCTGGACAGTGTCAGGAGAGGTGGCGGGTGGGCAGGACCACACCCAGCATGCGGGGACCATAAGCCCCCTGATCGAGCCGGTTGGAAAAGTAACGAACCAGTGAAAATCCGATAAGGCCGCCCAGCAGGCAACTGAGGATGGTGACCCCCTCCCCGGCCGACAGCAAGGGAGCCAGCCAGAGTTGCCCCAGCAGGGCTCCCGCCAGCAGACAGAACAGCGGCAGCACGTAGACCAGCGCAGCTCCCTGCAGAATGCTCGCCTGGGGGATGCCGAGCCTCACTTGCTGACCGACGCTCACCTCGATGGTGAGCGCCACCCGCAGCCGCTGCGCCTGCAACGGAAACGCCTTGGCTACCGTGCCGGTGCCGCAGTTGGACTGTTGATGACAACCGCTGCAGGCGGAGCGCCGTTCGCACTCCACCCAGGCATGTTGTCCATCAATGGCCACTACGGTTGCCAGCTCTTCGCTCATTCCACTCACAAGACGGTTCCACATTAACTAGACAGAGATTGACCCAATCTGAACATGACTGTCTGGATTGGGCAAGCAACAGTGCATCGGCAGCTACTGGACGGTCTCGTTGCGGGCCAGCGGTTGCACCGACTCGGCGATGCGTTTCGCGGTGTCTGCCGGCACTTCCCCCACCACAGTGATCTCGACCCCCACGTCATTGACATAGCTCACCAGCGAAGTAGCCCCCTGGCGGATCAACTGCTGGCGCACCGCCTGCTTGGGGTCGACCCGGGCAACGTAGACCGAGAGATCCACCAGCCCGTCGGAGAGCATCATGTAATCCACCGGCAGGCTGGTGGTCACCAGCTGATGCCGATCCCGCGAGAGCACCTTGAACCCCTCCGGCAACCAGGTCAGGTGCCAGTTCAGCTGCTGCTGTGGCGCCGGGTAGGCGTCTTCCAGTGCCAGTGCCTGGGGCAGCTTGCTGCCAGCCAGCTTCACCAGCCAGGGCGCCGGGGCAGGCAGCCTGTCCAGATCCACCCCCAGCACCTGTTCAACCAGATTGCCCTCCCGATCCACCATGTCCACCCGCACCAGCAGGTGGCTCTGCTCGTCGATCCAGAGCACGAAGCCGTATTTGTCGGCCTCTTTGGGTACCAGCCGCACGACCTGAGCCACCAACCCGGCCGCCCGGCTGCGACCGGCCAGCACGGGGTCATAGCTCTCCAGCACCCGTGGCAGCGGCATCCTGACCAGGCTCGCCCACACACCGGGGAAGCGGGCGCCCTTGAGGGTGTAGGGTTCGTGGGTATTTTCGAAGAAGGTGTACTCATCCTGGCGCTGCAGATACTCGATGGTCTTGCCATCGAGATAGCTGAGATGGGCCACCTCCTTGCCATCGATCACGCCGTGGCTGAAGCGGATGGGTTCGAGGCGCCCCTGCCGGGCCTTGACCATGGACAATTCAAAATTCTGTTGCGAGACGGCACTCTGCATCTGCTGCAACAAGGCCTCGGCCGACTTGTCGTCGGCCGAGGCCTTGGCACTGATCAGCAGGAGAGAGGCCAGCAAAATACGGCTGGACTGGCGCACGTTCTGATCCCTAAATCCGTTATTCCTGAATCTGCTTGTCTTGCAGCAGACGCTGTTGCAACTGGTGGTCACGCAGGAAAGCATTGATGCGCTCGCGCTGCTCCTGCATCTGCTGATCGCTCAGCCCTTGCTGACGCGCAGTGGCCCGGTTGCCATCCTGCGGGTAGTGCACGCTCACCGGTGAGGCACTGCCACCAATGGGGATAGTGTTGAGTACCGGATTGGTCGGCAAACCATCCTGCCCCTGATACTGCTGCACCCCGAAGATGACGGCGGCAGCGACCGAGGCGGCGATGGCATATTGCCCCACCTGCTGGCCAGCACGGCGCAGAAACGGCACAACCTTGGCGGTACCCGGCTGCGGTGCGGCAGGTTTGCTCTCCACCGGCTTGGGCGCCAGGATGGTGGGTTCATCTTCCAGCGCAGCCATGATGCTGTCGCTCAGATCCAGTTGCAGATTGACCGGCAGGTCCCCCCGCATGGCATCACCGATCAGGTGGTAACGAGACCAGGTGTCTTGCAGAGCCGGATCCGTTCCCAGCTCGTTCAGAACCTCAACATCGCTCAAGTCACCGTCCATCAGGGCCGAGAGTTGCTCTTTAGTTGCCATAAGTTAACCTGTCTTTCCCCAGTTAATTCTCGATCAGAGGTTGCAGCTTTTTATCGATTGCTTCCCTCGCCCGGAAGATGCGGGATCTCACCGTACCCACCGGACAATCCATGATTTCGGCAATCTCTTCGTAGCTCAGCCCTTCCAGTTCGCGAAGGGTGATAGCTGTCCTCAAGTCTTCCGGCAAAGCTTCTATGGCAGAAAACACCGTGCGCTTGATCTCGTCGGTCAGCGTCAGGTTTTCCGGGGTAGCCACCTCTTGCAAGGCTTCGCCACCGCCATAGTATTCTGCCTCTTCCGCCTCTACGTCACTGCTGGGCGGCCTGCGCCCTTGAGAGGTCAGATAATTTTTGGCCGTGTTCACGGCGATCCGGTACAACCAGGTGTAAAACGCGCTCTCGCCACGGAATGTCGGCAGCGCACGGTAGGCCTTGATGAATGCCTCCTGCGCCACATCCGGTACATCGCCCGGGTTGTTGACATACCTGGCCACCAGGTTGACCACCTTGTGCTGGTATTTTTTTACCAACAGGTTGAATGCATTTTTATCGCCACGCTGGACCCGTTCAACCAGCTGTTCGTCCAGTAGATTCTGGTCGCTCATCAGAGCCGTAAAACCCCCATCAGGTTATCGTTTTTCTTTTCCGGCCCTTCCTAAGCGCACAAGTTCAGACAGGAGGAATCAGGGAAAGTTCGCTTGCATTGAAAAAAATGTGACGCAGGCTGCATCACCACCCTCGCTTGGGCTACCATGGTGCCAGTTCTTAATCCAGGCCAATGATACTTATGAAAGCAAGTGTTGAATACCTTTGCGACGTACTGATCATTGGCAGCGGTGCCGCCGGTTTGTCTCTCGCGTTGCGATTGGCAGACCAGGCCAAAGTCCTGGTTCTGAGCAAGGGGCCCATCAGTGAAGGGGCCACTTTCTATGCGCAAGGAGGCATCGCTGCCGTGTTCGACGAGACCGACAGCATCGAATCCCACGTGAGCGACACGCTCAACGCCGGGGCCGGGTTGTGTGACCCGGCCGTGGTCGAGTTCACCGCCCGCAACGCCCGCGAGTCCATCCAGTGGCTGATCCAGCAGGGGGTCCCCTTCGATCAGGAGGAGGACGCCGAGGGCGAATCCCACTATCACCTGACCCGCGAAGGGGGCCACAGCCATCGCCGCATCTTCCACGCGGCAGATGCCACCGGCAAGGCTGTGCAGCTCACCCTGATCGATCAGGTGCGCGCTCACCCCAACATCCAGCTGATGGAGCGCTTCAACGCGGTCGACCTCATCACCACCCGCAAGCTGGGTCTGCCCGGCAACCGGGTGCTGGGCGCCTATGTCTGGAACCGCAACGCCGAGCAGGTCGAAGTGATCCGTGCCCGTTTCGTGGCGCTGGCCACCGGGGGCGCCTCCAAGGTGTACCAGTACACCTCCAACCCGGACGTCAGCTCCGGTGACGGCATCGCCATGGCGTGGCGCGCCGGCTGCCGGGTGGCAAACCTGGAGTTCAACCAGTTCCACCCCACCAGCCTGTTCCACCCCGATGACCCCAACTTCCTGCTGACCGAAGCGTTGCGCGGCGAGGGGGCCTACCTGCGCCGTCCCGACGGTAGCCGCTTCATGCCGGAGTTTGACGAACGGGCCGAGCTGGCACCACGGGACATCGTCGCCCGCGCCATCGACCACGAGATGAAGCGGCTCGGTGCCGACTGCATGTATCTGGACATCAGCCACAAGCCGGCCGACTTCATCATCAAGCACTTCCCTACCATTTATGAGCGCTGCCTTGCGGTCGGTATCGACATCACCAAGGAGGCGATGCCCATCGTCCCTGCCGCCCACTACACCTGCGGCGGCGTGATGATCGACAACAACGGCCAGACCGACATCCCCGGCCTTTACGCCATCGGCGAGGTGACCTACACCGGGCTGCACGGCGCCAACCGGATGGCCTCCAACTCCCTGCTCGAATGCGTGGTCTATGCCCACCAGGCGGGGGCCGACATTCTGGCCAAGCTGCCGATGAGCGTGGAGCCGCCCCGTCTGCCGGTGTGGGACGAGAGCAAGGTGGAAGATTCGGACGAACTGGTGGTGATCCAGCACAACTGGCACGAGCTGCGGCTGATGATGTGGGACTACGTGGGGATAGTGCGTACCAACAAACGCCTGGCCCGTGCCAAGCGCCGCATCGACCTGCTCAAGCAGGAGGTGCAGGAGTACTACGCCCATTTCCGGGTCTCCAACAACCTGCTGGAGCTGCGCAACCTGCTGCAGGTGGCCGAACTCATCGTCAACTGCGCACTGCAACGCAAGGAGTCGCGCGGCCTGCACTACAACCTGGACTACCCGGACATGCAGCCGGACTCCAAGCCGACCGTGCTGACGCCAGAGCGGGACTAACTTCTGCAGCAAGCAATAAGAAGCAATATCCAGATGACCTCGCTCCGGCGGGGTCATCTGTTTTATGGGGAAGAGAGCTTAGCGGGTCGGCTGGGAGAAATGGATGGCGCGGGCCAGCGTACGGTAATGAGCTGGCGACAGCGCATCGCTGAACAGCCAGAGCCGGATGACGGGACGCTCCGCCGTCACCAGTTGCAGCCAGAGTACCCCGGGCCAGATGCGGCTGCCAGTCCCCAGCAGATAACGACGACCCTGCCAGGTGAGCCACTGCCCATCCCACTCCAGCACACCGCTCATCCGGCTGGCGCCAAGCCAGGCGCGCCACAACCCCAGCCCCCAGCAGGGCAGCAACAGTGCCCACTGCCAGCCGTTGATCAGGGCGGCCAGCGGCCACAGGATCAGCAGAAACAGCGACAACAGCAGCAGACGCTGCTGTCTGGAGACGGTGACGGGCATCGACACCCGTACGGATGGATCAACGCTGGCGATCGTGGCGGGCCTGATTGCGTTCCAGGATCAGCGGGATCATGGCGGCGAAGGCGGGGTCTTCCGGCACGCCGTGGCCCATGCTCCAGCGGAACAGCTCCGGATCCTCGCACTCCAGCAGGCGGATGAAGGTCTGCTGATCCGCCTCGCTCAGACCGTCGAATTCATGTTCGAAGAAAGGCATAAAGATCACATCCAGCTCGAGCATGCCACGGCGGCAGGCCCACTTCAGGCGGGATTTTTCAATTGGGCTCAACATGGAACTCTCCTTACAAAGACCCGGCGATGGTACCAGCTGGATTTTCCGGCTGACAAACATTCCTTACGTCTTTACCATGCAGGTCACATACTTTCTGTCTCTGGAATGCCATCGTGAGCCTGCCAATCCTTCCCGCCGAGCCAACCCTGTTCCCTCTGACCGATCTGGCCATCATCAGCCTGAGCGGCCCGGATCGCGCCAAATACCTGCAGGGTCAGGTCACCTGTGACGTCAATGCCCTGCAGCCGGGCCAGCACACCCTGGGAGGCCACTGCGATCCCAAGGGCAAGCTGTGGAGCGATTTTCGCCTGCTCTGCCTAAGCGATCGCCTGCTGATGCTGACCAAGCCGTCGGTGCTGGCCCGCCAGCTGCCCGAGCTCAAGAAGTTCGCGATCTTTGCCAAGGTCGAGATCAGCGAGAATCACGGCCAGGCGGTCGGCGTGGCCGGTCAGGGGACCGATGGCTGGATCGCAGGGCAATACGGCCTGCAGGAGAGCGGCCTCATCGAGGGTGGCATGGCGGTGCGGGTCGAGGCCGACCGCTGGCTGCTGGTCAGCGAACAGCCGCTGGCGCTGACCCTGCCCAGCGGCCCCGAGTCGCTCTGGTGGGGACTGGAGATCAAGGCCGGCATCCCCCATCTGGAAGCAGTTCATCAGGGTGAGTACATTCCCCAGATGCTCAACCTGCAGGCGCTCGATGGCATCAGCTTCACCAAGGGCTGCTACATGGGGCAGGAGACGGTGGCCCGCGCCAAGTATCGCGGCGCCAACAACCGCGCCCTGTTCGTGCTGAGCGGTACCGCCACTACACCGGTTGCCAGCGGCGATCCCCTGGAGATCCAGCTAGGTGACAACTGGCGCCGCAGCGGCATGGTGCTCAACGCCTGGCAACAGGATGGCGAGCTGTGGCTCACCGCCGTGCTGCCCAAGGACACCGAGGCCGACGCTCGCTTCCGGCTCAAGCAGGAGGAGGGCTCAAGCCTGAGCCTGCAGCCCCTTCCCTATCAGCTGACCGAGTAAGCGAAGAGACCTGCTAGCGCGCCCGCGCCAGCAGGGCCTCCTTCAGCCAGCGCCCCGCCTGCCCGAGCGGGCGGGCGCGATGCCACTGCAGCTCCAGCGCCAGCTCCGGCTGGGTAATGAAGTCCGGCTTGAGCACCACCACCTCGCCCCGAGCCAGCGGCCGGTGCAGCAGAAAATCGGGCACCGCCGCCCAGCCCAGTCCCAGCTTGACCAGCTCCAGCACCCCCAGATCCCCCCTCAACCCACCACACCTGTGCCGACAAGCGGAAACGATGACGCTCCGTTCCTTCCCGCCGCCCCGTCACCATCAGCTGGCGTGCCCCCTGCAGGTCGCTCTCCCGCAGCGGCGACTTATGGGCCAGCGGGTGCTCGGGGGAGACCACCAGCGGCATAGGCACGCCCCCCAGCGAGCGGGCGACGATCTCCCGCTGCGGATGCTCCTTCTGATAGCTGATGCCGAGCTGGGCACGGCCGCTGGTCAGCATCTCGGTGAGATCCTCCATCAACGGAAACAACAGCTCCAGCTCCACCGTCGGGTAGCGGGTGGCGAACCCCTCCAGCACAGAGCCGAGCCAGGGCAGGTGGGAGTCATCGTCGATGGCCAGGGTGAGGCGTGACTCGACGCCGGTGGCCAGCTCACCGGCGATGGCCTGCAGTCGCTCGCTCTGGGCCAGCAAAATGCCCGCCTCTTGGCTGATGCGTACGCCCGCCTCGGTCAGTACCGGATAACGGCCGCTGCGATCGAACAGTTCGAGCCCCAGGTCTATCTCCAGATTGGCGATGGCGGTGCTGACCACCGACTGCGCCTTGCCCAGCTGGCGCGCGGCCGCCGAAAAGGAGCCGGCCTGTGCGGCGGCCAGCAATACCCTGAGTTGTTCCAGCGATGGATTCATCGTCCTGCTCCTGCAAATGCGGTCATCTATCTATTTTAGCGATGGATACCAACGTGAAACTATCAACAAATAGGGATAGATTGCCAACCAGTCAGTCAACATACCTGTTTAAAGAGAGGAATTTATGCGTACCCGCAACGACCGTATCCGCCATGCCATCGGCTTTGAAGTGATAGGTCTGCTCATCGCCGCCCCCCTTGCCAGCTGGGTCACAGGTATCGAGCTCAGCCACATGGGGCCGCTGGCCATCCTGTTCTCGGTGCTGGCCACCGTCTGGAACTATGTCTACAACATCGGCTTCGACAAGCTGCTGCTCAAGTACCAGGGTCACCCGCACAAGACCTTGTGGCAGCGCGTGGTCCATGCGTTCGGCTTTGAAGGAGGCTTCATGGCACTGACCCTGCCGGTCATCGCCTGGTGGCTGGATCTCGCCCTGCTGGCGGCTCTGGCGCTCAACATCGGCTTCGTGACCTTCTATCTGGTCTACGCCTTCATCTACAACTGGAGCTACGACAAGGTGTACCCGATCCCGGGCCAGTGGCAGCAGAACGCACTGGGTTGAACGACGGCAAAAAACGGCAGGAAAAACGAGGCACCATCATGCAAGGGGCATGATGGTGCTGGGGAAGGACAAGCCCGGCGGGCCTGCCGCGGCGTTCAGGCTTGTGCCTTCAGCTCTTCGGTCGGGGCCTCTGCCTCGGCCGACTCCTGCGTCAGCATGGCCTCGATGTCGCTCTGGTACTGGGTCAGCAGTCGCTGGGCCGCGACCATGTCACCCTTGTGCAGGCGCTCGAACAGATGGTGCTGCACCACGCCATTGAGATACTCCACCGTGACCGGTTGCTCGAGGGTATCCAGCAGCTCCTCTTTTTCCAGCTCGGCATTGATTTCATCGGCACTGGTACGCAGCAGACCGGCCAGTTGCACCAACATACGGCGCTCACCTTCGCGCAACAGGCTCAACATGCGGTTTCTCTGCTGCTCATTCTGTTGGGTCATACATTTCCTTACGTCGAATGGGAACAAGCCCGCTCATTCTGCCTTGTCGCCCTGACAGCGTCTATCTCATGCCCCCCACTTATTTTCATGTCGCAGCCGCAAAGTGCGCCAGATGCTATTTGACCCGTCGCTAGGTATAGTAGCCACTGGTTTACGGGCGCCGAGCCGCCCCGATCGGACGAGATATTTCACCATGACCGACACCATTCTGGTGCTTTGCACCTGCCCGGATGAGGCCAGTGCCGACCTCATCTGCGCACAACTGCTGAACCAGCGGCTGGCGGCCTGCATCAATCAGCTGCCCGGCCTCACCTCCGTCTATCGCTGGCAGGGCAAAATCGAACGGGCCACGGAGATCCAGCTCATCATCAAGTCGCACGCCGCCCTGTTCGAGCCGCTGCGCCAGTGCATTCTTGCTCATCACCCCTATGAGGTGCCGGAGATCCTGGCGCTGCCCGCAAGCCAGGGCCATCAGCCCTATCTCGACTGGATAAAACAGGAAACCTCATGACACCGTCTCGCCTGCTCTTTCCCCTCTTGTTGCTCTGTGCCCTGCTGGTCGGCCTGGGCTCACTGCCGGCCCGCGCCAGCAGCACGGATCTGCTGAGCGCCCTCGGCATCGAGGCCAGCGCCCAGCCCAAATTTCTGAAAGTGGATGAGGCGTTCGTCCTCGAGAGCGAACAGCAGGGCAATCGGCTGCTGCTGCGCCTGCGCATCGCCGACGACTACTACCTCTATCGCCACAGCTTCCGCTTCAAGGGGGAAAACCTTGCCTTCGAAGAGCCGGTGCTGCCCGCCGGCACCGAGCATGAAGATGACTTCTTCGGCAAGACCCAGGTCTATTACCGGGAGGTGCAGATCCCCGTCACCCTGACCGAGGCCGGCCAGCAGGCCAGCCTCAAGATCAGCTATCAGGGCTGTACCGACGGCCTCTGCTATCCCCCCACCGACAAGCTGATCAGCATCCAGCCGCTCATCGCCCAACAGAGCGAGCAGCCTGACCAGCCCACCCCGGCCAGCAGCCAGCAGGATCAGCTGGCGGCCGCCCTCGGCAGTCAGGGCTTCTGGCTCAGCGTCGCCGCTTTCTTCGCACTCGGGCTCGGCCTCGCCTTCACCCCCTGCGTCTTCCCCATGTATCCCATCCTGACCGGGATCATCGCCGGGGCCGGCCATCATCTCTCCACCCGTCGCGCCTTCCTGCTCTCCTTCGTCTACGTGCAGGGGATGGCGGTCACCTACACCCTGCTCGGGCTGGTGGTCGCATCGGCAGGCTTGAAATTCCAGGCCGCGCTGCAACACCCCTACGTGCTGATCGGCCTCTCGGTGATGTTCGTGCTGCTGGCCCTCTCCATGTTCGGGCTCTACACCCTGCAACTGCCGAGCAGCCTGCAGACCCGGCTGTCAGGCCTCTCCAACCGCCAGCAGGGCGGCTCGGTAGCCGGGGTCGGCATCATGGGGATGATCTCCGGCCTGGTCTGCTCCCCTTGCACCACGGCACCGCTCTCCGGCGCCCTCATCTACGTGGCCCAGAGCGGCGATCTCTGGCTCGGCGGCGCGGCTCTCTATGCCCTGTCGCTCGGCATGGGGCTGCCACTGCTGCTGCTCGGCACCTCGGGTGGCAAGCTGCTGCCCAAGGCGGGCGCCTGGATGGACGTGATCAAGCAGCTGTTCGGGTTTGCACTGCTGGCAGTGCCCATCCTGCTGCTCTCGAGGCTGTGGAGCGATCAGGTCACCACCCAGGCCTGGCTCGGCTGGGGGCTGCTGCTGTGCGGCTACCTCTATCATCACAACCAGCATCAGGGCCATTCGGTGGGTCGCAGCCTGCGCGGCTTCGTGCTGCTGCTGGCCATGATCAGCGCCGTGGTGGTGGGCAAGGATCTGCTGCTGCCGCCCCAGGGGGCCAGCGCAGCCGCTCAGACCGAGACGCCGGCCTTCATTCGCATCAAGACCCTGGATGATCTCAGGACCCAGCTGGCCGCTGCTCGCGGCAAGCCAGTGCTGCTCGATCTCTATGCCGACTGGTGCGTGGCCTGCAAGGAGTTTGAACACAAGACCTTCAGCGACCCGGCTGTGCGCGAGCGGTTCGGCCAGATGGTGCTGCTGCAGGCGGACGTCACCGCCAACGACGATGCCGATGTAGAGCTGCTCAACGGCCTCAACGTGCTGGGGTTGCCGACCCTGATCTTCTTCGACCGCGCCGGCAACGAGGTGAGCGGCCAGCGGGTCACCGGCTTTATGGGGCCGGCGGAGTTCCTCGATCACCTCGACAGGGTCAGCCATGCCAAGTGAACTGCGCCGATTGCAGGCAAGCGATGCACCTGCCTTGCAACGTCTGCTGGAACTGGCCCCTACCTATCAAGCGGCAGTGAGCGATGAGCCCCTCTCCGCACACGCAGCAGAAGAGGAGATGGTGGCGTGCCCACCCGGTCTGCCGCTCTCTGCCAAGCACCTCATCGGTCGCTGGGAAGAGGGGGAGCTGACCGCCGTCATCGATCTGCTGCGCGGTTATCCCGACCCGACCACCGCCTATCTGGGGCTGTTGCTGGTAGGGGAACCCTGGCAGGGGGCTGGCCGCGGTCAGGCGCTCTATCTTCACGCCTGCACGCTGGCTCGCTCATGGGGAGCCACCCGGCTTCGCCTGTCGGTCATTGCCAGCAATGAGTCCGCACTCTCTTTTTGGCGGCGCAGAGGGTTCACCGAGTGCTATCGTCGCGAGCTGGCTGGCTATCGGGCCGAGGCCATCGTACTGGAACGCGCACTGGAACCGTGAACTGAGGTTTGCCACTGCCCGTTCGCGTGGCACAATCTGCCCTCCCGTTTTGCTCTTTTTGCACCTGTTCGGAGTTTTGATGAAAAAGTGGTTCATCCCCCTGCTGGCCCTCTGGCTGTATGGCTGTTATGCAGGCCCAGGTGAAGAGGCAATCCGGACCCAGGTCACCGCCAAGTTGCAGGCAGACACCGACACCAATCTGTTCGAGATCAGTGACTTCGCCATCCTGGACAAGGAAGAGCGCATGGAGGGAGTCTATCTGGTCAAGGTGAGCTACCAGCTCCACTTCAAGCAGGGGATGGAACAGCTGCAGGTGCTGCACGACGAGGATCTGGTCTATGACAGGGTCGGTCCCTTCCAACAGGAGATGGGGCTGATGGAACTGGAGCGCAAATACGGCGAGTTCGAGGCGGGCCAGGTGCTGCCGCAGCAGGCCGAAGTGTGGATGATGAAAACCGAGCAGGGCTGGCGACTGGCCGAGCCCGCGCACTGACACGCAACCAGCCAGAATACCCAGGCTGACTCAGGCCTGGGTATCAGCCCTATCCACCTTGCTATCTGGCGTGTCGCCCCGTTCAACACACGGGATGGACGAGTGCTGATTGTTTGACTGCCCTCTCTATTCCAGCAAAAAGCTGCAGGATCAAGCCAGCTGGCGTACCAGACCCGGCTCCCCTCAGAATAGATCCTTGAAGCGGTACCAGAGCATGCCGAGCGCCAGCAACGGCGAGCGCAGCGCCGGACCACCGGGGAAGGTCATGTGGGGCACGCTGCCAAACAGATCGAAACCCCGGCTCTCCCCCTTGATCGCCTCCGCCACCAACTTGCCCGCCATGTGCGTGGCATTGAGACCGTGGCCGGAATAGGCCTGGGCGTAGAAGACGTTGGGCTGCTCCGGCAGACGGCCGATCTGGGGCAGCCGGTTGGCCCCGATGCCTATCATGCCGCCCCACTGGAATTCGATGGCGGTATCCGCCAGCTCGGGAAACACCCGCAGCAGCTTGGGCAGCATGAAGGCCTTGATGTCGCGAGGATCCCGGCCCGAATAGTTGCAGGCACCGCCAAACAGCAGCCGGCCGTCGGCGGAGAGGCGGTAGTAGTCGAGCGCCACGTTCTGATCGCACACCGCCATGTTCTGCGGCAGCAGGCGCTGGCGCAGCCGCTTCTCCAACACCTCGGTGGCGAGGATGTAGGAGCCCGCCGGCAGCACCTTGCCCCCCAGCTCGGGGTTGAGGTCGTTGAGATAAGCGTTGCAGCCGATCACCAGGTAGTCGGCGCTGACCCGGCCGTGGGCGGTGGTGACCTGCAGCCGATCGCCATAGTCGATGTGCACCACTCTGGACTGCTCAAACAGGGCCACACCCAGGCTGGCCGCCGCACGCGCCTCACCCAGCGCCAGGTTGAGAGGGTGCAGGTGGCCGGAGCCCATGTCGATCATGCCACCGATGTAGCGATCCGAGCCCACCACACTGTGAATATCCTCCCGTGCCACCAGCTTCACCTCATGCCGGTAGCCGAGGCTCGCCAGGTGCGCCGCCTCCTCTGCAAACCCGGCCAGATGGCGCTGACGGGTGGCGAGATCGCAGTAGCCCCAGCGCAGGTCGCAATCGATGTTGAAGCGCTCGATCCGCTCGCGCACCAGCTCGACCGCCTCCAGCCCCATCAGGTCCAGCTCGCGTACCCCCTCTGCACCAATCCAGCGGGTGAACTGGCTGGTGTCGTGACCGATACCGCGAATGAGCTGACCGCCATTGCGCCCGGAGGCGCCCCAGCCGATGCGGTTGGCCTCCAGCAATACCACCTTGTAGCCGGCTTCGGCCAGATTGATGGCGGTGTTGAGACCGGTGAAACCGCCGCCGATGATGCAGACCTCGGCATTCAGTTCGCCACTGAGCTCAGGCCACTGCTGATTGTCGTTGCGGGTAGCCGCGTAATAGGAGGCCACGTGCTCCTGATGGGGGTAGTGCTTTCCTGCCTGCATGCTCAGCATCCTGCCTTGATAGCGTTGCGTTTACTAAAATAAACAATCTGTCATCGATAATACTCAGCCACCCGCCGCCAATCCAGCCCGCAGGGATCACAGAAATGCAAAAGGTGCCTCGAAAGACACCTTGCTCACATCCGCTGGCGACCCCGCCATGCTGCAATGCAAAAGGCGCCCCGCAGGGCGCCTTTTCATGCAATCAAACTACCGTAACGAATTACAGTACGTCGATGGCGTTCAGGTCGGAGAAAGCCTTCTCCAGACGAGCGATCATGGTAGTCTGGCCGGCACGCAGCCATACACGCGGATCGTAGAACTTCTTGTTCGGCTTGTCAGCGCCTTCCGGGTTGCCCAGCTGACCTTGCAGGTAGGCTTCGTTCTTCTTGTAGAAGCCCAGAATGCCTTCCCAGGTCGCCCACTGGGTGTCGGTGTCGATGTTCATCTTCACCACGCCGTAGGAGATGGACTCGCGGATCTCTTCCAGAGTGGAACCTGAACCACCGTGGAATACGAAGTCCAGAGACTTGGCAGGGATGCCGAACTTCTCGGAAACGTACTTCTGGGAAGCGTCCAGAATCGACGGGGTCAGCTTGACGTTACCCGGCTTGTAAACACCGTGTACGTTGCCGAAGGAGGCAGCGATGGTGAAACGCGGGCTGATCTTGGACAGACGCTCGTAAGCGTAAGCAACATCTTCCGGCTGGGTGTACAGAGCGGACTGGTCCATGTGGCTGTTGTCGACGCCGTCTTCTTCGCCACCGGTGCAACCCAGTTCCAGCTCCAGAGTCATGTTCATCTTGGCCATGCGGGTCAGGTACTCGCAGCAGATGTCGATGTTCTCTTCCAGAGACTCTTCGGACAGATCCAGCATGTGGGAGGAGAACAGCGGCTTGCCGGTTTCAGCAAAGTGCTTCTCGCCCGCGTCCAGCAGACCGTCGATCCACGGCAGCAGCTTCTTGGCTGCGTGGTCGGTGTGCAGGATGACCGGTACACCGTAAGCTTCGGCAACGGCGTGAACGTGCTTGGCACCGGAGATGGCACCGATGATGGCAGCTTGCTGGCCTTCCAGTTTCAGACCCTTACCGGCGGTGAACACGGCACCACCGTTGGAGAACTGAACGATAACCGGCGCTTTCACCTTGGCGGCAGCTTCCAGTACGGCGTTGACGGAGTCGGTACCGACGCAGTTGACGGCCGGCAGAGCGAAGCCGTTCTCTTTCGCGATGGCGAACACTTTCTGAACGTCATCACCAGTGATCACGCCGGGTTTTACGAAGTCGAAAATTTTCTTAGACATGTTTAATCGTCCTGTTCTCGTATGCCGTTAATAAAAAATGGGGGGTTCATCATGAACCGGCACAGCGGGCACATGATAAACGAAACGGGAGGCTTTTGCCCCCCGTCTCGGGTCAATTAGGCTTTCGCGCGCTGTTCCAGAATCGCAACAGCCGGCAGTACCTTGCCTTCCACGAACTCCAGGAAGGCGCCGCCGCCGGTGGAGATGTAGGAGACCTTGTCGGCGATGCCGAACTTGTCGATGGCAGCCAGAGTGTCACCACCGCCAGCGATGGAGAATGCCGGAGAAGCAGCGATGGCTTCGGCGATCACCTTGGTACCTTCAGCGAACTGGTCGAACTCGAACACGCCGACCGGGCCGTTCCACAGGATGGTCTTGGCGTTCATGATGATGTCGGCCAGGGCCTTGGCAGAGTCAGGGCCGATGTCGAAGATCATGTCGCCGTCGGTCACGTCAGCGACGGACTTGATGGTGGCCGGGGTGGACTCGGAGAACTCGGCACCGACAACCACGTCGGTGGTCACCGGGATGTTGGTTTCGGCAGCCAGTTTCTTGGCGGTGTCGATCAAGTCGTGCTCGCACAGGGACTTGCCGACGTTGTGACCGGCAGCAGCGATGAAGGTGTTGGCGATGCCACCACCGACCACCAGCTGGTCAGCGATCTTGGAGAGGGATTCCAGTACGGTCAGCTTGGTGGAGACCTTGGAGCCGCCAACGATGGCAACCATCGGGCGCTCGGGCTTCAGCATGGCTTTGCCCAGGGCTTCCAGTTCACCCGCCAGCAGCGGACCGGCACAGGCGACCGGGGCGAACTGAGCCACACCGTAGGTGGAGCCTTCGGCGCGGTGAGCAGTACCGAACGCATCCATTACAAAGACGTCACACAGGGCTGCGTATTTTTTGGCCAGCTCTTCGGTGTTCTTCTTCTCGCCTTTGTTGAAGCGGCAGTTTTCCAGCACAACCAGCTCACCGGCGGCGACTTCTACGCCGTCCAGGTAGTCTTTGGCCAGACGAACCGGGCAGGACAGTGCGTCTTTCAGATAGTTGACAACCGGAGCCAGGGAGAATTCTTCGTTGTATTCACCCTCGGTCGGACGACCCAGATGGGAGGTGATCATCAGCTTGGCGCCCTTTTCCAGAGCCAGCTTGATGGTCGGCAGCGTCGCCACGATACGTGCATCGGAGGTCACCTTGCCGTCTTTTACCGGCACGTTCAGGTCAGCACGGATCAGAACGCGTTTGCCCGCCAGATCCAGGTCAGTCATCTTGATAACAGACATATTCAGTCCTCTATATTTTCAGGTAATGTTAAAAACAGTAACCTTGCGCCCGGTGCAGGCTCTCAGCCTGCGGCCATCATGGCCCGGGTGGTATCCAGCATGCGGTTGGCGAAGCCCCATTCGTTATCACACCACATCAACATCTTGACGAGGTTGGCATCGCTGACCCGGGTCTGGGTACCATCAATGATGCAGGAGTGAGCATCATGATTAAAGTCTACGGAGACCAGTGGCTCTTCCGTGTAATCCAGAATACCGCTTAATGTACCTCTGGATGCCCGTTGCAGGGCTTGATTTACGTCAGTAACCGTCACTTTTTTACGAACAGTAATACTGAGATCCATTGCCGTTACATTGATGGTCGGTACCCGTACCGCGATCGCCTCGAACTTGCCGGCGAAGTGGGGGAGGATCCGCTCCAACCCCTTGGCCAGCTTGGTATCCACCGGGATGATGGACTGGCTGGCAGCACGGGTTCGACGCAAGTCGCTGTGGTAGGCATCGATGACTTGCTGATCATGCATGGCCGAATGAATTGTCGTAATAGTACCACAATTTATCTCGAATTCTCGATGCAATGTTTCGATGACGGGGACCACGCAGTTGGTGGTGCAGGAGGCGTTGGAGACGATCCGCTCGCGCCCCGTCAGCACCTGATGGTTGACCCCGTAGACGATGGTGGCGTCCACGTCCGCCTCGGCCGGATGGGAGAACAACACCTTGCCCGCCCCCGCCGCCAGATGCAGCTCGGCATCGGCCCGTGAGCCGAACACCCCGGTACAGTCCAGCACCACATCCACCCCCAGCGCCCGCCACGGCAAGCGCGACGGATCCCGCTCGGCGAACAGGGAGATGAGATCCTCCCCCACCAGCATGCTGTTGCCGGCCAGCTGCACCGGATGGTGGAACCGACCGTGACTGGTATCGAAGCGGGTCAGGTGCACCATGGCTTCGGGGGCGGCCAGCTCGTTGATGGCCACTATCTTGATGTTCTTGTCGCGGCCGCTCTCGTAGAGGGCCCGCAGCACGTTGCGGCCGATCCGCCCGTACCCGTTGATGGCAATCTTGATCATGAAAACTCTGGGTCCTTAGCTGGGACAAAGGGACAAGCGGATGGCTGACTCACGACAGCAGGGCATCCTGAAATTCACCGCGGGCCAGCAGTGCCGCCCCGAATACCCCGGCGCTGTCCCCCAGGGCTGGAGCAATAATGGGGGTGGCAAAGCGGGGATTAAAGAGGAAGGGCAAAATAGTCTCCCGTCCCACACTGTACAGGCTCTGCACGTTGCCGACCCCGCCGCCGATGACGATCACATCCGGATCCAGAATATTGACCACGTTGGCCAGCGCCTGGCCAAACAGCAGATGCAGCCGGTCGATGGTGAGCTTGGCCACGTGATCATGAGCCGTCGCCGCCGCTATCTTGGCCAGCGAGAGGTGACGCTTGGCCTTGGCCTCGTACCAGGCCTCCAGCGCCGGGCCGCTGATGAAGGTCTCGACGCAGCCGCGCTTGCCGCAGTAGCACTCGGGGCCGTCGGGTGAGAGCACGTTGTGGCCCCACTCGCCAGCGATGCCGTGATGACCGTTGAGGATGCGACCGTTGATGACGATGCCGGAGCCCACTCCGGTGCCCATGATGATGCCGAACACTACCTTGGCATCAGGATGGTGCTGACGCACCGCCCCCAGATGGGTTTCCGCCAGCGCGAAGCAGTTGGCGTCGTTGGCGATCAGCACCGGCACGCCGAGCCGGCGCTCCAGATCTTCCTTGAACGGCTTGCCGTTGAGCTCGGTGGTGTTGCAGTTCTTCATCAGGCCGGTTTGCGGATCCCGCGCCCCCGGCGTCCCCATGCCGATGAGGGTCGGCCGCTGACCGATCTTGTCGGCGCACTCTGCCACCAGTTTGGCGATCTGGCCGATCATATGGTCATAACCGCCCGCCCGCTCGGTGGGGATGCGATGGCGCAGCAGCACCTCGTCGCCATCGAGCACCACGCATTCACACTTGGTACCGCCAAGATCGATACCCCAATCCAACAATTTTTCGCTCATTACGCCGCCTGCAACAATGCACCTTATACAACAAAATCAAACAGTTATTGAAATGCTTGATAGACCTGCAATATGCCGATCAAAAGGGAGAATATCGCGATCCATATTGATAAACGCTCGATTCTTTCTACCTTACGGCTGATCAACATTTGTCGTTCATGCTTTAACCGCTCAATTTCCCATTCATGCTCTTTTAACGCATCAGGATCACCAAAACCTCCACCTTGGGAATATAAACGCACAAGCTCCTCGATTCGGTTAGCAATCTCTTGGTCTTTTTTCATTTACTCTCTCAGTAAAACGGGGCCTTGCGGCCCCGAATTTCAATCACACTATTCTTCTCTCGCCCCGGCCTTAGCGGCCGTGGTACTGGGCGGACAGCTCGTGTACCGCGTTGACGAACACGCCGGCATGCTCCGGGTTCACATCCTGATGGATGCCGTGACCCAGGTTGAAGACGTGGCCGTTGCCGTGACCGAAACCGGCCAGGATGGAGGCGACCTCTTCACGGATGCGGGCCGGGCTGGCGTAGAGCATGGAGGGATCCATGTTGCCCTGCAGCGCCACCTTGTCACCGACCCGACGCTTGGCGTCGGCGATGTCGGTGGTCCAGTCCAGACCCAGCGCATCGCAACCGGTGGCGGCGATCTGCTCCAGCCACTGACCACCGTTCTTGGTGAACAGGGTGACCGGCACGCGGCGACCGTCGTGCTCGCGAATGAGGCCGTCGACGATCTTGTGCATGTATTGCAGGGAGAAGTCGCGGTAATCGCGCGGGGTGAGCACGCCGCCCCAGGTGTCAAACACCATGACTGCCTGGGCACCCGCCTTGATCTGGGCGTTGAGATAGCTAATCACGCTGTCGGCCAGCTTGTCGAGCAGCAGGTGCAGGGTCATGGGCTCTGCGTACATCATCTGCTTGATCTTGGTGAACGCCTTGGAGCTGCCCCCCTCCACCATGTAGGTGGCCAGGGTCCAGGGGCTGCCGGAGAAGCCGATGAGCGGCACTTCGCCCTTGAGCTCACGGCGGATGGTGCGCACCGCGTTCATCACGTAGCCGAGTTCATCTTCCGGATCCGGCACCGGCAGTGCCTGCACGTCGGCCATGGAGGTGATCGGACGCTCGAAGCGCGGGCCTTCACCCTGCTCGAAGTAGAGACCCAGCCCCATGGCATCGGGCACGGTGAGGATGTCGGAGAAGAGGATGGCGGCATCGAGCGGATAGCGGCGCAGCGGCTGCAGAGTGACTTCACAAGCCAGCTCGGCGTTGCGGCACAGAGACATGAAATCCCCCGCCTGGGCGCGCGTGGCCTTGTATTCCGGCAGATAGCGGCCAGCCTGGCGCATCATCCATACCGGGGTCATGTCCACTTCCTGGCGCAGCAGGGCACGCAGGTAACGATCGTTCTTCAGCTCTTTCATCCCAGTTCCTGAGTCATATCCAGCATAAAATGGCGGATATGATACCACTTTGTGCGCGGCGGGGGGCGGCTCAAACGCCTGCTGCCGCCGTTGGAGTGCAAAGATGTGAAGGGGCGCAAACAAGCGCCCCTCTTTGCATCCCTCAGGCTTGGCCGTCGAGGCAAAGCGCGATCAGCCGCCGCGCTATGGTGCCGTGAGGCGGCAGCCGTGGCAGCCCGTCGGCCTCGAAGAAATCGGCGGCCACCAGCTCCTCGTCCTGCACCCGGATCTCGCCACTCTCATAATCGGCGGTGAAGCCCATCATCAGGCTGTGGGGAAACGGCCAGGGCTGGCTCGCCACGTAACGCACGTTGGTCACCCGGATGCCGCTCTCCTCGAACACCTCCCGCGCCACGCACTGCTCGAGGTTCTCCCCCGCCTCCACGAAGCCGGCCAGCACGGTATACATGGGATCCTCGGCCTGATAGTGACGGCGGTGGGCCGCCAGCAAGATGGCGGGCCCCTTGCGCACCGCCACTATGATGCAGGGGGAGATGCGCGGATAGACGACGTGGCCATGGCGGCACCCTTGCGCCCACTCCCCCGCCTTCGGGCTCATGGGGGCGCCGCACTCGCCGCAGAAGCGGTGGGTGCGGCGAAAGGTGGCAAGCTGCCAGGCACGACCGGCCAGCTGAAAGCCCGTTTCATCCCCGGCCACCATCAACTGGCGCAGTGGGGTCAGGGCCTCGGTGTCAGCCGCTTCCCCCAGATCGAGCAGCAGGCAGGGCAGCCCGTCCCACTCGTCAAAGCGCTCAAAGGCGGCATGCTGCAAGTGGCTGGGCAGACAGGCACGAGGGCCTTGTGGAATGCGCCCCTGGTCATCCAGCAGGACGAGGTGATCGCCCCCCAGCACGAACCAGCGGGCCTGTTCGGTTAATGGCATAGATGCAGCACTCTTTGTTGTGACGTCGGTCGGAATGCGCGCCCGGGGCTGGGCGGCGGTGACGGATGAAAGCGACAACCGGCCACCATATTAAGACGCGGCAAGCCGGGTGGCGACCCCAAGATGGCGGCTTTTCAATGCTCATGAGAACGCCCATGAAAAAGGCCGCCCGCAGGCGGCCTGATGTCGGTCACGGTCGATCAGGCGTCGCCCATCGCCAGCAGGGAGGCGTTACCGCCCACCGCCGTGGTGTTGATGGTGCGGGTCTTCTCGGTAATGAAACGGCTCAGGTAGTGGGGGCCGCCCGCCTTCGGACCGGTGCCGGAGAGCCCCTGCCCGCCGAACGGCTGCACCCCGACCATGGCGCCGATCTGGTTGCGGTTGATGTAGACGTTGCCCACGTTGATACGGCTCGCCAGCTCCTCGGCATGGGATTCGTTGCGGCTGTGGATCCCCAGTGTCAGACCGTAACCGGTGCCGTTGATGTCGCTGATCACCTTGTCCAGATCCCGGGCGGCGTAGCGCACCACGTGCAGGATGGGGCCGAACTGCTCGCGGGTCAGCTCGCGGATGGAGCCGATCTCCAGCGCGGTCGGCTGCACGAAGTGGCCCCCCAGGGTCACGGCCGGCATCGGTGCCTGGGCGATCAGGCGGGCACGCGGGATCATGTGCACCAGGTGCGCATCCAGCCCGGCCTTGGCCTCGGCGTCGATGACCGGGCCGACGTCGGTGTTGTGCTCGGCCGGGTTGCCCACTTTGAGCTCCTGCAGGGCACCGGTCAGGATCTCCAGCACCCGCGGCGCGATCTCTTCTTGCAGGTAGAGCACCCGTAGGGCGGAGCAGCGCTGGCCGGCGCTCTGGAAAGCGGCGCTCACCACATCGCGCACTACCTGCTCCGGCAGGGCGGTCGAGTCGACGACCATGGCGTTCTGGCCGCCGGTCTCGGCGATGAGCGGCAGGATGGCGCCATCGCGCTGGGCCAGGGTCATGTTGATGAGCTTGGCGGTCTCGGTGGAGCCGGTGAAGCAGACGCCGCCGATGCGGGCATCCGCCGTCAGCTTGGCGCCGACGGTGGCGCCGTCACCCGGTAGCAGTTGCAGCACGTCGCCCGGAATGCCGGCCTGATGGGCCAGGGTCACCGCCAGGTGGGCGATGAGACCGGTCTGCTCTGCCGGCTTGGCGATGACGGTGTTGCCGGTGGCCAGCGCCGCGGCGACTTGTCCCAGGAAAATCGCCAGCGGGAAGTTCCATGGGCTGATGCAGACGAACACGCCACGCCCCTGCAGGAACAGCTCGTTCATCTCGCCGGTGTAACCCGGCAGCAAGGTGGCCTGCCCCATCAGGCCGCGGGCCTGCACCGCGTAGTAGCGGCAGAAGTCCACCGCCTCGCGCACCTCGTCGATGCCATCCTGCAGCAACTTGCCCGCCTCGCGGGTACACAAGGAGATGAACTGCTCGCGGTTCGCTTCCAGCAGGTCCGCCAGTTTCTCAAGGGCGGCGGCACGCTCGCTCACCGGGGTCTCGCGCCAGCGCGGGAAGGCGGCATGGGCCGAGGCCAGCGCCTGCTCCACCGCCTGCTCGTCGGCCCAGTGGATCTTGCCGACCGTGAGGCTCACGTCCTGCGGGCTCAGCACCACACGGGCCTCATTGCGCTTGAGGGTTTCCCCATCGACGATGGGGCCCGCCAGCCACTGCTTGCTCTCCAGCTCCTTCAGCTTGGCGAAGAAGGGGCGCTGGATGGAGACGATGTTCATGTTGACGCCGCTGGAGTTCTTGCGGTCGCTGAACAGGTTCACCGGCTGCGGAATGCGATCGTTGGCCAGGCTGGAGTAACGCTTGAGGGTACGCAGCGGGTGCTCGGCCAGGGAGTCGACCGGGGTGTTGGGATCCACCAGCTTGTGGACGAAGGAGGTGTTGGCCCCGTTCTCCAGCAGGCGGCGCACCAGGTAGGGCAGCAGATCCTTGTGGGCACCCACCGGCGCATAGATGCGGCAGTGCAGGCCGGGATATTCGCTGAGCACGGCGTTGTGCAGCTCCTCCCCCATGCCGTGCAGGCGCTGGAATTCGAACTGGCGATCGCCGGCCATCTCCAGAATGCTGACCACGGTGTTGGCGTTGTGGGTGGCAAACTGGGGCGAGATGAAGCCGCGGGTCGGCTCGCTCAGCAGGTAGCGGGCGCAAGCAAGGTAGGAGATGTCGGTGCCCGCCTTGCGGGTAAACAGCGGGTAGCCGGGCAGGCCGGCCTGCTGGGCATATTTCAGCTCGCTGTCCCAGTAGGCGCCTTTTACCAAGCGAACCGGAATGAGATCGCCCTGCTCGCGGGCCAGCCCGGTGAGCCAGCAGAGCACCGGCAGGGCGCGCTTGGAGTAGGCCTGCACCACCATGCCGAGCTTGCCCCAGCCGCGGTTGGCATCGGAGCGATAGAGCTGCTCGAACAGATCGAGAGAGAGCTCGAGGCGGTCCATCTCTTCGGCGTCGATGCTGATAGCCACGTCCTTGTCGCGGGCGAGGCGCACCAGGCCCACCAGCCGCTCGCACATCTCGCCGAGCACCCGCTCGCGGTTGGCCACGTCATAGCGCGGATGCAGCGCCGACAGCTTGATGGAGATGGAGGGGGCCGGGCCGCCGTCGCTGATGCGCTCGTTGCCCACCGCCTCGATGGCGCGCTGGTAGTCACCGAAATACTTGTCGGCATCGACCAGGGTCAGGGCGGACTCCCCCAGCATGTCGTAGGTGTGGGTGTAACCCTTCTCGCGGGACTTGCGGCTCGCCTTGAGGGCTTCCTTCATGTCGCGCCCCAGCACGAACTGCTTGCCCATGATCTTCATGGCGGCATACATGGCGGAGCGCACCACGGGTTCGCCCAGCTTGTTGACCATGCGGCCCAGCAGGTTGGCCGGGTTACCATCGAGCTTCTTGTCGAGCTTGATGATCTTGCCGGTCAGCATCAGCCCCCAGGTGGAGGCGTTCACCAGGGTGGAGTCGCTCTTGCGAAAATGGGACGACCAGTTGGCGCCGGAGAGCTTGTCCTTGATCAGGGCATCGGCGGTCTCGGCATCGGGAATGCGCAGCAGCGCCTCCGCCAGGCACATCAGGATGATCCCCTCCTGGGTATCCAGGCTGTACTCCTGCAAGAAGGCGTCGATGCCGTCGCCGGAGCCGCTCTCCTTGCGCACCTTGGTCACCAGGGTGCGGGCACGCTGGGTCACCCGTTCCAGCGAGGCGCCGTCCCCCGGCAGCATGGCCGACAGCTCGGCCAGATAGGCATTTTCATCCACCACGTAGTTCTGGGTGATGGCTTCGCGCAGGGCAGCCAGATCGGAGGGAACATAGTCAGCGGCAAGCACTTGGGTAGCTTTGAACATATGGGGTCTTCCTGTACGCCCTAGGGCTGATATCGACGAAGGCGGCCATGCCGCCGAAACGCCGATAATGTATACAATATCGCCCCATAGATGAAATGAAATTGTTGCCTGTTATTAACAAAGATCGCTGGTTGGCTCATATGACGCACTATATCGGCGCCATATGCTAACCAGGTAAAATTCATCGCCTTATTTTGTATACAATTTTTCTCAAGACAAAAAAGAAGGGTCGCCATGGCGACCCTTCACTCTGCTTCCGACAGCCGTTGTCAGTTCATCCAGCGATCGCCGCGGCTGCGACGACGGGGCAGCATGGGCAACAGGATGCCGAGCAGGATGCCGCCACCCACCATGGCACCACCGCGGATGAACCAGTCCATCTGCATGTCGTGCTCCTGGTTGTCGTAGCTCTGGGTCAGGGCGTCGTTCTGCTCTTTGAGATTGCCCATCTCCTCGCTCTGGCTGACCAGCTGAGCCTTCAGGCTGGCGATCTCCTTGCTCTGCTCGGCGATCTTGCCATCCTTCTCGGTGAAGCGTTTCTCGTTGTCACCGTTGAGGTTCAGCAGGCGGGCCTTGGCCTCTTCCAGCTCTTTTTGCACCTGGGGCAGCCGTTCGCGCAGGCTGATCTCGCCCTGCAGCTCGCTGCTCTTGATCCAGCCTTCACGGCCACGACCATCCACCACCTGGGTGAAACCGGCTTCGTTGTTCACTGCCTTGACGTCCAGCGGCTCACCCGCCTTGACGCTGCCAAGGATCCGGTACTGGGTACCCGGACCATTGTGAATAAAGGTAAAGATGTTGTCTGAAACATAACGGGTATCGGCCAGTGCCTGTTGGGCACACAAGCAGATCAGGATCCCGAGAAGGGCGCGCATGGTCGATCGGTTCTCTTCGTTTGGTTAGGTGACTGGCGAATGTTAAGCCGCCTGCGGGTCAAAGGACAAGCAAAGAAAAGTGGCGCCCCCCGAGCTGAGAGCTGGCTCGCAACTTGTCTGCGCCGCGACGCGACCATTCCGGACGCCGCTGCCTATTTCTGTTTCAGTGCCTTCACCTCGTCCCGCAGGGCACGCAGCTCCTGCAACAACAGATCCTGCTGCGCACTCTGCTGATGGCGCCACTTCTCCAGCTCGCCATCCCCCCGCCCCGGCTGCAGAAACAGGCTGGCCATGAAACCGCTGATGGCGCCGAACAGGCCGACCCCGAACAGGATCAGCAGGCTGGCGACGAAACGCCCTTGCTCCGTCTTGGGCACCAGATCGCCGTACCCCACGGTCGACAGGGTCACCAGGGTCCACCAGAAGGCATCGTAAGGGGTCTGGATCTGGCTGCCGGGCTGGCCCGATTCGATCAGATACATGACCCCGGAACCGACCCCCAGCAGCAGGAAGAACAGGAACAGAATGCCGGAGAGGGTGGTCTCGTTGCGCTCGCGACGAAACATGGCCCAGAGATCCGGGTGCTCCTTGAACAGCTGATAGACCCGCCACAGCTGCAGCAGACGGGCCCAGCGCAGTTGCTCCACCATCGGCAGGCTGCCCGGCAGATAGAACCAGTTGGCCTTAAAGAAGGCCATCCTGTCGGAGGCGCGGGCCCAGCCATAGGCGAAGTGGGCGAGGAAGAAGTAGCAGATCAGGCTGTCGACGTCATAGAACAGTTGCAGGGTCTGAGGGGTGAGCTGGGCATGCCCCCACCAGCGGGCTGTGACCAGCAAAACCGAGATCACCGACAGAAACGCCATCAGCAGATCCATGGCGCGCAGATGAGTTAAGTGATGTCGCATACATTTTCCCACTTTAGGCACGGTGCGAATTAATAAAAAGGAAGATAATGCCGATAGCCCTGAGGACAAAGGAAAACCGGTCATTAAAAGGAGAAATATTATGCAGTTAAACCCGCTGGAGAGGCGAATGAGCAATATCCGGCTGGTACCCAAAGTGGTACTGCTCATGGTGTTCAGTACTGTGCTGCTGCTGGTCAAGCTCTGGTTCGACGCCAGCAATCTGGAAACCACCCTGCTCAACGAAGGCATCGCGCCCGACAAGGCGGATACTATCGCCAACAGCCTGCTCTGGACCGGGTTGATGGAGACCGCCATCATGGGGCTGCTGTTCGTGGTGCTGCTGCTGACCGGCTCGCGCCTGATGGTCAAGCAGGTGCACTATCTGGTGGGCCTGCTGGAGCGCTTCGCCCGCAAGGATCTAAGCCACCGGGTGCTGCTCAAGTCCCGTGACGAGTTCGGTGACATCGCCAAGGCGGTGGCCCACTCCCAGGAGAACCTCAAAGAGGTGTTCGGCACCCAGCGCGTCGCCTGCAAGGAGCTCAACGACATCGCCTCCCAGGTCACCCTTTGCATGGAAGAGGCCAACGAGGCCATCAGCGAGGAGTTCACCCAGATTGAGCAGCTGGCCAGCGCCATGAGCCAGATGGTGGGTGCCATTCGCGAGGTGGCCGCCCATGCGGAGCAGGCCTCCCACGCCACCGCCGAGACCAGCCTGCTGGCCGAGGAGGGCAGCCGCTGCGTGGCCGCCACCGTCAACACCATAGATACCCTCTCCGGCAACATTCAGCGCTCCTCCACCGTGGTCAATCAGGTGGAACAGGGGGTCGAGCAGATCGGCTCCGTCGTGGATACCATTCGCGGCATCTCGGAGCAGACCAACCTGCTGGCGCTGAACGCCGCCATCGAAGCCGCCCGCGCCGGTGAGGCCGGCCGTGGCTTCGCGGTGGTCGCCTCCGAGGTGCGCGAACTGGCCAACCGGGCCCAGGCCGCCACCGTCGAGATCCAGAAGATGATCGAGCAGTTGCAGAGCAACGCCCGCCAGGCCGCCGAACTGATGGCCCAGAGCGTGCAGCAGGCCGACAAGGGGGTGGAGCAGGTGACCCAGGCCGGCGACCAGCTCGCCACCATAGTGCAGCGGGTACAGGGGGTGGCCGACATGAACCGCCAGATCGCCGCCGCCTCCGAACAGCAGAGCTCGGTGGCCGAGGAGATGAGCGGCAACCTGGAGCAGGTCAAGCAGGTGGTGGAGGGCTCCGTGGTCGTCCTGCGCGAGCTGCAGGAGGCCTCCGAACTGGTGGAGCGCCACAGCCAGACCTTGGATACCCATATCCAGGCCTTCAAGCTGGCCTGACTTTCACGCCGCAATCTGGTTAGACTGGAAGGCCCCCACGAGGGGCCTTTCTTTTTTCATCGCGGCAAGGAGCCAGGATGCAGACCACAGAACTTGCGCTTGAAATCAGCGCCGACAAGGGACGGCTGGACGTGCAGCTCATTCACCGTTTTCTCTCTGAGGAGGCCTACTGGTGTCGCGGCATTCCCCTTGCCACCCTGCAGCGGGCCATCAACCATTCGCTCTGCTTTGGCGGCTACCTCGGTGCTCAGCAGGTCGCCTTCGCCCGGGTCATCACAGACAAGGCCACCTTCGGCTATCTGGCCGACGTGTTTGTCCTGCCTGAGCATCGCGGCCAGGGCTACAGCAAGGCGCTGGTGGCGGCCATGCTCGACCATCCCGAGTTGCAGGGATTGCGCCGCCTCTCACTCGCCACCTCCGACGCCCACGGCCTCTACGCCGGTTTCGGCTTCGTGCCGCCCGCCAGCCCCGGCAGCCTGATGGAGATCTACCACCCCGATATCTACCAGCGCACCTGAATGGCCGGCTGCCGATAATTCCCGCCGGATCATGCTTCTCGCCCCTGCGCTGTGACGCGGGGGCCCGACAGTGCTAGATTGGCAGCCAGCTTTTTATCCGGCAGTTTCGTTAATCACAAGGACGGCAACCGTGGCCCAGCACTCTCCCTCTTTCTCCGCCTTCTCCCCCCTGCTGCAGGAGCTGGCCCAGCGCCACTGGCAACGGCTGATTGAACTGGCCCCCGACTACGGCACGCAGCCAGAGCCGGTGCGCCAGACCCTGCTGACCCTGCTCGGTCTCTCCGATTTTGTCGCCGACTCCCTCTTCAAACAGCCGGAGTTGCTGACCGAGCTGCTCGCCTCCGGGGAGCTGGAGCAGGCTGAGCGCTGGCCCGCCTACCAGCACGATCTGACCGCCCTGCTGGCCGAGGTGGATGACGAAGAGGCGCTCAAGCGCATCCTGCGCCAGTTCCGCCGCAGCCGCATGCTGGTAATCGCCTGGCGCGAGCTGCTGGGCCACGCGGCGGTGGAAGAGAGCTTTATCCACCTGACCAAGCTGGCAGATGCCCTCATCTGCTCCGCCCGCGACTGGCTCTACGCCAAACAGTGCGGCGAGCTGGGCACCCCGATGGATGGCGACGGCAACCCGCAGCCGCTGCTGATCCTCGGCATGGGCAAGCTGGGGGGCGGCGAGCTGAACTTCTCCTCCGACATCGACCTTATCTTCACCTTCCCCGAGAACGGCTACACGGTCGGCGGGCGGCGCGAGCTCGCCAACCAGCAATTCTTCATCAAGCTGGGCCAGCGCATCATCAACGCCCTGCACCAGAGCACGGTCGACGGCCAGGTGTTTCGGGTCGACATGCGGCTGCGCCCCTTTGGCGACGCGGGGCCACTGGCCATCTCCTTTGCCGCCATGGAAGATTACTACCAGCACCACGGCCGCAACTGGGAACGCTACGCCATGGTCAAGGCGCGGGTACTGGGCCCCCAATGCGAGCACGCGGTCGAGCTGGCCGAGATGCTGCGCCCCTTCGTGTTTCGCCGCTATATCGACTTTGGCGTTATCGACGGCCTGCGCCAGATGAAGGCGATGATCGCCGCCGAGGTGCGCCGCAAGGGGCTGGAGGGCAACATCAAGCTGGGGGCTGGCGGTATTCGCGAAGTGGAGTTTATCGCCCAGGCGCTGCAACTTATTCGCGGCGGCCGTGAACCGGCGCTGCGGGTGCGTCACCTGCCCGAAGCGCTGGCCGCCATCGCCCAATGTGGCGCCCTCGAATCTGCTCATTGCGATCGCTTGCTGGATGCCTATCGCTTCCTGCGCCGGGTCGAGAACATATTGCAGGAGATCGGCGATCAGCAGACCCAGACCCTGCCCACCGAGGAGCGGGATCGCCAGCGGCTGATCGCTGCTTTGGGTTTTGTCGACTGGGGCGCCTTTATGGCTCATCTGGATGAGGAGATGGCGGCCGTCCATCAGGAGTTCGCCGCCGTGGTGGGGGAAGAGAAGGAGGCCCCCGCCCATCTGGAGCAACTCTGGCTCGATCTGTGGCGCACCGAGCTCGACGCCGCCGAGCTGGAGCAGCTGCTGACCGCGCAGGGGGTGGCCGAGCCAACTCCGCTCTGCGCCGCCCTGCTGCGCTTCAAGGAGGAGTACAAACGCCGTCAGGTCGGCCCGCAGGGGCGCATCGCGCTGGACTGGCTGATGCCGGAGCTGCTGCGACTGGTGGTCGCCAGCGAGCAACCTGCCCGCCTGTTCGAGCGGGTGTGCGAGCTGCTGACCCGCATCTTCACCCGCAGCGCCTATCTGCAGCTGCTGGCGGAGAACCCTGGCGCCCTGCGCCAGCTGGTGCGGCTGTGTGACGCCAGCCATCTGGTGAGCGAGCAGCTGGCCCGCTACCCGATTTTGCTGGACGAGCTGCTCGATCCCCAGCACCTCTATCACCCCACCCCGCTCGATCAGTACAAGCCCCAGCTGCGCCAGTTCCTGCTGCGCATCCCCGAAGAGGACGTGGAGCAGCAGATGGAGGCGCTGCGCCAGTTCAAGCAGGTGCAGCTGCTGCGCATCGTGGCGGCCGATATCGCCGGCGCCCTACCGCTGATGAAGGTGAGCGACCACCTCACCTGGCTGGCGGAGGCGATCACCGAGGAGGTGGTCAATCAGGCATGGGCCCAGATGAGCGAGCGCTACGGGGTGCCACCCGAGGTGGCGGTGAGCGGTCAGCGCGGCTTTGCGGTGGTGGCCTACGGCAAGCTGGGCGGCATCGAGCTCGGTTACGGCTCGGATCTGGATCTGGTGTTCCTGCACGGCGGCGACCCCAACAGCTACACCGACGGGCGCAAACCCATCGACAGCCGCCAGTTCTACCTGCGCCTGGCCCAGCGGATCCTGCACCTGTTCAGCACCCGCACCCCCTCCGGCATTCTCTACGAGATCGACATGCGGCTGCGTCCCTCCGGCGATTCCGGCCTGCTGGTGTCGTCGCTGTCGGCCTATGAGCAGTACCAGCAAAACGAGGCGTGGACCTGGGAGCATCAGGCGCTGGTGCGGGCCCGTCCCATCTATGGCGATGAGGCGGTGATCGCCGAGTTTGCCCGTATCCGCCGCGCCGTGCTGGCCAAGGAGCGTGACCTGCCGACCCTGGCCCGCGAGGTACGCGAGATGCGCCACAAGATGCGGGATCATCTGCTCAAAGCCGGTGCTGGCGAGTTCGATCTCAAGCAGTCCCCCGGCGGCATGGTGGACATCGAGTTTATCGCCCAGTACCTGGTGCTGGCCCACGCCTGCGGCGAACCCGAAGCGCTCACCCGCTGGTCCGATAACGTGCGCATCTTCGATGAGTGCGTGCTGGCGGGAGTGCTCACCCTGGAGCAGGCGGAGGGGCTCAAGCATGCCTATCTGGAGATCCGCAACCTCGGTCATCGCCTCAACCTCTCCGAGGTCTCCCGCAAGGTAGGCGACGACAGGCTGCAGCCGGAGCGCGGCCATGTGCTGGCGGTCTGGCAACAGCTGCTGGGAGAGTAAACCGAAGGGGCGCCGAGGCGCCCCTTGTTGCATCTATCATCGGGCCGGGGTCAGCGCCCACCGGCCACGTCGATAAAGGTGCCGGTGACGTAGGAAGCCTCGTCAGACAGCAGCCAGGCGATGGCGGTGGCCACTTCGGCCGGCTGACCGCCCCGTTGCAGCGGGATCTGCCCCTTCACCCGGTCGACCCGACCGGGTTCGCCACCGTCGGCGTGCATGTCGGTGTAGATAAAACCCGGACGCACCCCGTTGACCCGGATCCCCTGGGCCGCCACCTCCAGCGACAGCCCCTTGGTCAGCACGTCGACGGCCCCCTTGGCGGCGGCATAGTCCACGTACTCCCCCGCCGAACCCAGCCGGGCGGCGGCCGAGGAGACATTGACGATGGCGCCCCCTGCCGTCATCCGGCGCACCGCCTCGCGGCAGCAGAGAAAGCAGCTGGTGACATTGGTGGTCAGGGTCTGGTTGATGCGCTCGGCGCTCATCTCCAGCACCCGCATCTGCGGCTGCAACCTGCCGGCGTTGTTGACCAGATGAGTGACGGGGCCGAGCCTCGCGTCCATCTCCTCGAACAGACGCACCACCTCTGCCTCCACCCCGACATCGGCCTGCACCGCGATACAGCGGACCGGATGGTGGGCCAGGATCTCGGCCACCAGCGCCTCGGCACTGGCCTGGTCATGGCGATAGTTGAGGCACAGATGATAACCCTGCCCCGCCAGATGGCGGGCGGTGGCGGCGCCAATGCCTCTGCCGCCGCCGGTGATCAGCACCCGTTTGTTCATGGACCCTCCTGATCGTGTCGCGCATGGTGGCACTGCGAGATGGGTGGCAGACGTGTCAGGCCGGGCCGTGATCCATCACAGTCTCCACCAGCACCTTGTTGAAACGCCGATAGCCCTGCTCATCGAGCGGGGCCGGATAGCTCAGCACCCGCAGCGCATGTCCTTCACAATCTGGCTGATAGGGCGGGTGCACGTGGTCATGCTGGTTCAGGCAAAAACCCAGCGACTGATAGAAGCGCAGCCGGCGAATGGCGATCTCGTCCTCTGGCGGATCTATCTCCAGGATGACCGGGCATCCCGCCGTCTCGCAGAAGGCGGCAAGCAGGCGTGAGCCGTGGTTCTGGCCGCGCAGGGCCGGGTTGATGGCCAGATGTTCGATGTAGATCTGCTCGCCGCAGTCCCACCAGAAGATAAAGCCGAGCAGCTGCTCGCCCTGATAAAAGAGCTGACAGTGAAAGCGGGAGTCTCCCATCTTGAGCTCTTGATGCTGCGGCTGGCGCTGTTCGTAGCGGGGAAAGCTGCTGCCATAGATCTGCCAGACCAGCGGCCAGTCCGGATGGGATATCTCTCTTACGGTTTCACTTCGACTCATTCATCTACTCCTTGGTAAAACCACAGTGATACCATCTTTTTCAGACCTAAACACCCCTGTTTTTCACTACCTGTACAGGCAACATCGCGTGTCGACACTTTGCCAGGCAGCGACCCACCATGCACAGAGCCCGCACGGGGCGGGCTCTTGATGGCAACAACGGGAAGTTGGCTATTTGAACAGGCCCTTGAGCAGCTGGTCCGCCACCCCCTTCACCCCTTCGTTGTCGGCCTTGTCACCCAGCAGCTTCTTGAGACCGCGCTCGGCCTCCTTGCGGGCCTTCTCCTCCAGCACCTTGTTGTTGCTGAGCAGCTCCTTCACGTCAAGCTTGTAGCTCGGCGCCTGCCAGTGGCCACCGATGCGCACCGGTATGGTGATGTCCTTGAGCTCGTCCACCGTCTTGCCCCCCTGCCCCTTGCTGCTCTCCACCACGGAGGTGAGGAACAGGAAGTCGAGGGTCTCCGGCACCAGGGCGGTCTGGCCCTGCCCCTTCACCCGCAGGGCGGGGGCAAACAGCTGGATGTCGTCGCTCTGGGCGACCCCGTCGGCAATCCGGAAGCTGGCGGTGAGGGCGCTAAAATCGGTCTTGCGCGCCTCCTTCACCTGCTCCGCCCCCTTGCCGGTCAGGGTGGCCCGTGCCTCGCGGATCATCTGTGCCAGGTTAATGCCGTGCAGGGCACCGTCGCTCAGCCTGAGGCTCACCTTGCCCTGCATCCGGCTGCGCAGCGCCTGCTCGGAGAGTCCTGAGCCCTGCGCCTCGACCTCCAGATCCCCCTTGCCTTCCAGCAGGTCGGTCTGAGCCAGGGTCTGCAGCAGCGGCCGTACATCGACCCCCTGCACCCGCTTGTGCACCTGATAGCGGGCCGGCTGCTGACGGGCATCAAGCACACCGCTGGCGGTCACCTGGCCGCCGGCCACCCCGGCGCTGAACTGCTTGAGGGTGAGCTGGCCACCGGCCAGGGCAAGCTGCAGATCGACGGCGCTCAGATCCAGTCCCTTGAGGCGCAGGCTGCCCAGTTGCAGTCGGCCGGCCAGATCCACCGACTTGAGGGCGGTCAGATCCGGTTCGGCCATGGAGAGCGCCTGGGCGGCGGGCGCAGCGGTCTGTGCCGGTGCTCCGGCCGGGGCTGCAGCGCCCGAGGTGGCGGCCACAGGTGCAGCCTTGGCCGGTTGACCGAGCCAGCCGTCGAGATCCAGCTTCTCCCCCTTGAGGTCAAACCCTACCCTGGGCACGGCGCCAAGCTGCACGCTGCCGTTGCCGCTCAGCAGAGCATCATCCACCCCCATCACCAGGTTGCTGAGGGTGACGGCCTGCTTGTCCAGCTCGGCGCGGGCAAAGCCCGCCAGCTTCACCTGCATCTGCGGACGTGGCAGGACATCGCCGCTGAGCTTGGCGGCCAGCACGGCATCCGATATCTCCAGCAGTTGCCGGTTCTCATCGAGGCGCGCCTTGAGGGTTCCCTCCAGCGTACCGGCCAGGGTCGGCTTGTCCGCCGCCCCCTGGGCCCCCTGCAGACTGAGGGTGAGGCTGCTCCACTGCCCCAGTGCCAGCCGATCGGCCTTGAGGGAGAAGGCATCCAGCCGCTGGGTCGGTTCGCTCAGGCTCCCCGCCAGTGCGACATCTTTCAGCTCGCTGCGGCTGGCATCGGACGCCAGCTTGAGCTGGGCCGACCCTTTGAGATCAAACGCCAGCTCACCCTGGGCACCCTTGGCGGCCAGGGTCACCGGTACCCACTGATCCACAGCCAGCTGGCCCAGGTTCAGGTCCAGCTGTTCGAGGCGGGAGACGGTGCCGCTGCGATCGTCCTGCAGCAGGGCGCTGGCCTGTTGCAGCTCCACCCCTTGCAGGCTGATCTGCCAGGGCTGCTTGTCATTGGCGGGCGGGGGCGTCGTTGCGGCAGGCTCGGAGGTCGCCTCCCCCTTGGGCTCGGCGGAGGCCTTGAGCAGATCGCTCAGGTTGGAGCTGCCGTCAGCCTTGGTCTGGATAAACAGATGGGCGCCACTCAGGGTCACCTTGCCGATCTCCAGCCGGTGGGAGAGCAGCGGCAGCAGGCCCACCGAGGCTTCCCCGCGCGTGAAGCGCACCAGGTCGGGCTCGGCAAAGCCGGCGGGGTTGCGCAGCGCCACCTGCTCGAGGGAGAGGCCCAGGCTTGGCCAGAAACGCCAGCCGATATCCCCTTGTATCACCAGCTCGCGGCCGGTGCTCTTGCGCACTTGTTCCACCAGCTGGGGCTTGAACTGGTTGGGATCGATGAGGGACACCAGGGCGGCGATGGCCACCACGGCCGCCAGCGCCAACCCCAGCAGGATGTAGATGATCTTCTTCACGATGGACTCCTTGAATGCGGATCTTGTGGCTGACTATACCACCGGGGGGATGACAGATGGGGCCCGTCTGCCAAAACGGACCAGCGGCGAGACAGGGATGGTCGCAGGCCCACGTTCAAACACGCGGCAATGAAAAGGGCCCCGCAGGGCCCAGATGATAGTGGATGGCTGACGCCCGCCTCGCCCGGATCAAGGCTGACGCGGCAACTGCTGATAGCCCATCTCGTACAGGGTGAAGGCATAGATGTCCGCACTCTGCTCGATAAGCTTGGCCACCGGCGTGCCCGCCCCGTGCCCTGCATTGGTCTCGATGCGGATGAGCTGGGGATGGGGGCCGGCATTGTCGGCCTGCAGGGTGGCAGCAAACTTGAAGGAGTGGGCCGGCACCACCCGATCGTCGTGATCCGCCGTGGTCACCAGGGTCGAGGGGTAGCTGACCCCGGCCCGGACGTTGTGCAGCGGCGAGTAGCCCTTCAGGTAGTCGAACATCGCCTCGCTGTCGGCGCTGGTGCCGTAGTCATAGGCCCAGCCTGCCCCGGCGGTGAAGGTGTGGTAGCGCAGCATGTCGAGCACCCCCACCGCCGGCAGGGCGACCCGCATCAGATCCGGCCCGCTGGGTCATTACCGCCCCCACCAGCAGACCGCCGTTGGAGCCACCTCGGATCGCCAGCCGATCGGTGCGGGTGTAGCCCTCGGCCTTGAGGTACTCGGCCGCCGCGATGAAATCGTCGAACACGTTCTGCTTGTTCTGCTGGGTGCCCGCCAGGTGCCAGGCCTGGCCGTACTCGCCGCCCCCGCGCAGGTTGGCCACCGCATAGACGCCCCCCAGATCCAGCCAGTTGGCCACCGCTACGCTGAAGCTTGGGGTCAGGCTCACGTCGAAACCGCCGTAGCCATAGAGGATGGTCGGGTTGCTGCCATCAAGCTTGAGGCCATTGCGGTAGCTGATGATGAGCGGCACCCGGGTGCCGTCCTTGCTCTGGTAGAAGCGCTGCTCGGAAACGTAATCCTCCGGTTTGAACGGCGCCGCCGAGGCGCGATAGAGGCTGATGGCGCCGCTCTTTGGCTCGAATCGGTAGAGGGTCGGCGGCTGGGCATAGTTCTCGAAGCCGAAGTAGAGGGCGGGATCATCGTGCTTGCCGTTGAAGCCGCTGACGCTGCCAAGGCCGGGCAGCGCCACCTCGCGCACTCGCTTGCCTTCGTAGTCGAACTGCTCGACCCGGGCGGTGGCATCCACCATGTACTCGGCGAACAGATAGCCGCTGCCGCTGTGCACCGTCAGCACCTGCTGACGCTCGGGGATGAGATCCCGCCAGTGGGCCGGGCCCGGGTTGGCGGCATCCACCGTCACCAAACGGCGGTTGGGGGCGTCCCGGTTGGTCAGCAGGTAAAGGGTGCTGCCCTGGTTGTCCACCAGGCTCACGTCCGCCTCCAGATCCCCCTGCACCGTCAGCAGCGGCGCGTTCTCCTGGCTCAGATCCTTCACATAGAGGCGGTTACCGGAGGTGGAGTTCGCCGCCGAGATGAGCAGGAAGCGGTCATCTTCGGTGACGGTCGCCCCCACGTAGCGGTGGTGCTGGGCCGGGATGGCGCCAAACACCAGCCGGTCATCCTCCTGCGCCGTGCCGAGCCGGTGGAAATAGACCTTGTGCTGATCGGTCTTGGCCGACAGCTCGCTGCCATCGGGCTTGTCGTAGCTCGAGTAGAAGAAGCCCTCGTTGCCGAGCCAGCTGATGCCGCTGAACTTCACGTCCTTGAGGGGCGCCTCCAGCGGCTGCTTGCTCTCTACGTCCATCAGGTGGATCTCGCGCCAGTCGCTGCCCGCCAGCGACAAGGAGTAGGCCAGGATGCGGCCATCGCGGGAGAAGCTCAACTGATCCAGCGCCGTGGTGCCGTCGGGGCTGAGGGTATTGGGATCGAGGAACACCTCGGCCGGCTTGCCCTCCAGCTGGCGCCACAGCACGTTCTGGTTCTGCAGGCCGTCGTTCTTGAAGAAGTAGTGGTAGCGCCCCTCGCGAAACGGCGCCCCCTCCTTGGCATAGTTCCAGGAGGCGGCCAGCTTCTCCTTGATGGCGGCGCGATAGGGGATCTGTGCCAGGTAGTCCCGGGTCACGGCGTTCTGGGCCTTGACCCAGGCCTCGGTCTCGGGGCTGCGATCATCTTCCAGCCAGCGATAGGGGTCGGCCACGGCCTGGCCGAAGTAGTGATCCACCTGCTCACCCTGGCGGGTGACGGGGTAGTGAAGGCGCGTTTTCCCTGACATGGCATCCTCTTTGGTTGACTGGCCACTGCACGCACACAGCAGTGACAGGGCCAGCAGGCTGACAATGGCTCGCATCGATGCGGCTCCCTGCGATTTCGGGTGAAGCGGGCAGGTTAGCAAAGAGTGCCGGACGGCCCAACCCCCCAGCGGGTGACCAGGCGACATGAGCAGGAAGCCGCCACAACCCTGACCAATCGGAGTCATATGAATTTTTTCGCTTAGGTTTGCCAGTTTATTTTGTTTGTTATCCGGCACTTGGGTCACAGGATGGAATAAGCGACTGACCATCTCGACTCATTCAGGATAAAGCATGCCGTACAGCTACCTATCACATCTGCGTTGCAGCAAGGCCGGCGAGATTGTGGATGCCGATCAGCCCCAGCAGCTGAGCCCGGTCGGCGCCCCCTTGCTGGCCAGCTACGACCTCGAGGCCCTGAAGCAGGCCTGGCACCCGGCCGCCCTGCTGGGGCGCCCCGCCAGCCTGTGGCGCTACCACGAGCTGCTGCCGGTGCGCGACCCCGCCCAGGTGGTCACCCTGGGGGAAGGCTTCACCCCGCTGTTGCCGCTGCCGCGCCTCGGCAAGCAGGTCGGCATTCCGGATCTCTGGATGAAGGATGAGAGCCTCACCCCCACCGGCTCCTTCAAGGCCCGTGGCGCCGCAGTCGGCGTCTCCCGTGCCCGCGAACTCGGTGTCACCCACTTCGCCATGCCCACCAACGGCAACGCCGGCGCGGCCTGGGCACTCTACGGCGCCCGCGCTGGCTTGCGCAGCACCATAGTCCAGCCGCAGGCAGCCCCCGCCATCACTCGGCTGGAGAGCGCCCTGGCCGGTGCCCGCCTCTACCTGGTGGACGGCCTCATCAGCGATGCCGGTCGCCAGGTGGCCGAGGCGGTGGCGCAGCAGGGGCTGTTCGATGCCTCCACCCTCAAGGAGCCCTATCGCATCGAGGGCAAAAAGACCATGGGGTTTGAAATCGCCGAGCAGCTCGGCTGGACTCTGCCGGACGTGATCCTCTACCCCACCGGCGGCGGGGTCGGCCTCATCGGAATCTACAAGGCGCTGCGGGAATTGCAGGAGCTGGGCTGGGTGCAGGGACCGCTGCCGCGACTGGTGGCGGTGCAGGCGAGCGGCTGCGCCCCCATCGTCCAGGCCTGGCAACAGGGGGAGCGCGAGTCGCGCTTCTGGCCCGACTCCCAGACCCTGGCGTTCGGCATCAACGTGCCCAAGGCGCTGGGGGATTTTCTGGTGCTGGACGCCCTCTATCGCACCGAGGGCTGCGCCGTCGCGGTGGAAGATGGCACCATTCAGCGCGAACTGCGTCAGCTCGCCTCTCAGGAGGGCTGTTTCGTCTGCCCGGAAGGAGCGGCCGCCTTCGCCGCCGCCCGCCAGCTGCGGGAAGCGGGCTGGATCCAGGGGGGCGAGCGGGTGGTGGTGCTCAACACCGGCGCTGGCATCAAGTACCCGGACGCCATCACGGTCGTGCCCCAGCGGCTGCGCCGCGACGGGAGGATCCCGGCATGAGCTTCGACTGGTCTTTTGTTCTCACCACCCTGCCGGCGTTCGGTCAATCGGTCTGGGTCACCTTGCAGCTCGGCGCCATCGTGATCCTCACCTCGCTCGCCGTGGCGCTGCTCAATGTGACGCTGCAAAGCCTGCACAAGCCCTGGCTGAACGGGGTGATCCGCGCCTATGTGGAGCTGGCCCGCAACACGCCGCTCTTGATCCAGCTGTTCTTTCTCTACTTCGGGCTGCCGGCGCTCGGCATCTCGCTCTCCGGCTTTGCCACGGCGGTGATCGCCATGACCTTCCTCGGCGGCGGCTACCTGACCGAGGCGCTGCGGGCGGGCATTCAGGCTGTCCCCCCCAGCCAGCTGGAGGCCGGGCGGGCCATCGGTCTCTCCCGCTGGCAATTGCTGCGCCACGTGCAGCTACCCCAGGCCTGGCTCGCCAGCCTGCCGGCGCTGTTTGCCAACTTCATCTTTCTGCTCAAAGAGACCACGGTGGCCTCGGCGGTGGCGGTGCCCGAGCTGCTCTACACCACCAAGAACTACATCGCCCTCTACTACAAGACCTACGAGATGCTGGCGGTGCTGACCTTGATGTGCGTGCTGATCTTTCTGCCGCTGTCCCTCGCCCTGCGCGTCGTTGAAAGGAGGCTGCAACATGGTCAGTTCGGTCATTGAGCAACTGATGAAGGCACCTATTGTCCTGCTGCCGCCGTCACTCGCCACCCATGCACAAAGAAGGAGTGCTCGCTATGGCCAGTCCGGTCACTGAACAGCTGACGCAGGCGCTGCCGCTGCTGGCGGTGGGCGCGGGTCAGACCCTCGCCATCTCGCTGTTCGCCATCCTGTTTGCCACCTTGGGCGGGGTCGGTTACGGCGTGCTGGCCCGGCAAGGGGGAAGGCTGACTCGGGGAGTGCTGCGGGTCTATCTGGAGCTGTTTCGGGTGGTGCCCGTGCTGGTCTGGCTCTACCTCTTCTTCTTCGGGCTGCCGATCTTCTTTGGCGTAGACATCCCGGCCTTCTGGTGCGCCGTGCTGGTGCTCTCCCTGTGGGGCGCCAGCGAGGTGGGGGAAGTGGTGCGCGGCGGCCTCAAATCCCTCGCCCGCGGCCAGCAGGAGGCCGGCCTGGCGCTCGGGCTCTCCCGCTGGCAGCTCTATCGTCACGTGCTGCTGCCCCAGGCGCTGCAACGGCTGACGCCGCCGACCATCAACATCTACACCCGCATCATCAAGACCAGCTCGCTGGCGGTGCTGATCGGGGTGGTGGAGGTGATCAAGGTGGGCCAGCAGATCATCGAGCGCACCTATGGCTCGCTGCTCATCTACGGTCTGCTGTTCCTGTTCTTTTTTCTGGTCTGCTATCCGCTCTCGCTCGCCTCGCGCCGGCTGGAGCAACAATGGGGTAACGCGGTATGACACCTCTGCTTGAACTCAATGCTGTCAGCAAACAATTCGGCCAAAACCGGGTACTGGACGAGGTCAGCCTCACGGTGAACGCCGGGGAAGTGATCGTCATCCTGGGGCCGAGCGGCTGCGGCAAGAGCACATTGCTGCGCACCCTCAACGGGCTCGAACCCATTCAGGGGGGCGACATTCGCTTCGATGGAGAGAGGCTGGATGCCAGCACCGACTGGCAGCGGCTGCGCCAGCGCATCGGCATGGTATTCCAGAGCTATCACCTCTTCCCCAACCTGACGGTGCTGGAGAACGTGCTGCTCGGCCCCCTTCAGGTGCAAGAACGGGAGCGGGCCGAGGCCCTGCTGCAGGCGGAACAGCTGCTGACTCGCATCGGCCTGTGGGAGCGGCGCCACGACTATCCACGCCAGCTCTCCGGCGGCCAGCAGCAGCGCATCGCCATCGTGCGGGCCCTGTGCATGAACCCGCAGGTGATGCTGTTTGACGAAGTGACCGCTGCGCTGGACCCCGAGATGGTGCAGGAGGTGCTGGAGGTGATCCGGGATCTCGCCGGCAGCGGTATGACCCTGCTCATCGTCACCCACGAGCTGGCGTTCGCCCAGGCGGTGGCGGATCGCATCGTCTTCATGGACGGCGGCCACATCCTGGAGCAGGCCGCCCCCCATCAATTTTTCGAGAACCCGCGCAGCCAGCGTGCCCGCCAGTTCCTCGCCAAGTTTTCTTATACAACTGTCATCAAACGAAAGGAGTCAGCATGAAAAAAATCACCTCGGTTCTGTTCAGTGCCTTGTTGGGACTGGGTCTCGCCAGCGGCGCTGCCCATGCGGCGGACGGTTCCCTCGACAAGATCAAGGCCCGCGACAAGCTCATCGTCGGCGTCTTCACCGACAAGCCCCCGTTTGGCTACGTGGACGAGAAGGGCAACTACGTCGGCTTTGACACCGACCTCGGTCGCCGTTTCGCCAAGGATCTGCTGGGGGACGAGAACAAGGTCGAGTTCGTGGCGGTGGAGCCTGCCAGTCGCATCCCCTTCCTGCAGAGCGACAAGGTGGATCTCATCCTCGCCAACATGACGGTGACCCCGGAGCGGCGGCAGGTGGTGGACTTCACCAACCCTAACCTGCGAGTGGCGGTGCAGGTGCTGGTGCCACAAGGAAGCCCGGCCAAGCAGCTCGACGATCTGGCCAGCAAGACCCTGATCGTCACCACCGGCACCACGGCCGACATCTGGCTGACCCGCAACCACCCGGACTGGAAGGTGCTCAAGTTCGAGAAGAACACCGAATCCCTGCAGGCCCTGGCCCAGGGCCGTGGCGACGCTTACGCCCAGGACAACTTGGTGTTGTTCAGCTGGGCCAAGGAGAACCCGGGCTATCGGGTGCTGCCCGAGAAGCTGGGCTCGGAAGACCCCATCGCGCCGGCGGTGAAGAAGGGCAATATCGAGCTGCGTGACTGGGTCAACGACCGTCTCGCCAAGCTGGGGGAAGAGAAGTACCTGCTGAAACTCTACGACCAGTATGTGCGCGACAAACTGAGCGCCGATACCGATCCCAACGACGTGATAGTGGAAGGAGGCAAGTGGCAGGGCTGAGCCTGCCAGAAGTGCTGAGAGTGTGATGTGTGTGAAGTCTTGGTTCCGTTGGTCCGCAAACCGCAAGGTTTGACCTTTCAGGCGTCCCCCTCGGGTGGCGCCTTTTTTTCGCATGGGAAAAAGAACCGGGCCAGGGGCCCGGTTGAAAACCCGCGCAGGGCAGGCTGTGTCACGTCGATGACACGGTTCAGGCTGCCGGACTGGCACAGGGTGCCGTCCGGCCAACTCGCCAGGCCACCGAGTCGGGATGAGCCCTCGGCAACGCCGGCGAATGGGGTGACGCTGCGGGCGCCGAAGAGGGTGCCTACTCCCGCTCCAGTGCGTGGATGGGGTCCATCCGCGCCGCCCGCCGCGCCGGGAAGAAGCCAAACAGCACGCCGATGAGGCTCGAGCAGAAGAAGGCCATCAGCACGGCGTCCAGGGAGTAGCTCAGGCGGAACTGGCTGCTGAAGTGCTCGAACAAGACGCCGACCAGCAGGGAGAGCAGCACCCCGGCCGCTCCGCCCAGCAGACAGACCAGCACCGCCTCGATCAAGAACTGCTGCAGTATGTCGCCGGTTCTGGCCCCCACCGCCATCCGCACGCCGATCTCGCGGGTGCGCTCGCTCACCGATACCAGCATGATGTTCATCACCCCGATGCCGCCCACCACCAGGGAGATGAGCGCAATCATGGCGATCAGCAGGGTCAGGGTGGCATTGGTGCTGGTGATCGCCTGGCGGATGCTGTCGGTGTTGAGCACGAAGAAATCCTGAGCGCCGTGCCGTTCACGCAGCAAGCGATTGATGCCATCCTCGGCGGCGGCCAGCGCCACCTCGTCCTGCACCCGCACGCTGATGCTGCGCAGGTGACTCTGGCCCAGCATCCGCGTCATGGCCGTGGTGTGGGGGATCCAGACGTTGAGGTTCTCGTCGCTGCCAAAGCCGCTCTGGTTGCGGGCCACCACCCCGATCACCCGGCACGGCAGGCTCCCCAGCAGGATCACCTGACCGAGCGGCGACTCCCCCGCGGCGAACAGACGCGCCTGACTGTTCTCGTCGATCACCACCTCCTGCGCCAGAGCGGCCACGCTGGCGGCATCGAACAGCATGCCCTGCAGCAGTCGGTAGCCACGCACCTGGAAGAACTGCTCCCCCACCCCGTTCACCGAGCCCAGCACCGCCTGGCTGCCCCGACGCAGGGTGACGCTGGTGGCCAAACTGGGGGTGATGCTGTGCACATAGCCGAGCCCGGCGAGGGCCTCGGCATCCTCCACCCTGAGGGTCTGGATCGCCTCGGCCCGCCGATCGCCGAAGCCGCTGCCGGGGAAGATCTTCAGGGTGCTGGTGCCCATGGCATTGATGCTGGCCAGCACCTGCTGCTGGGAGCCGCGCCCCAGCGCCACCACCGATACCACGGCGGCGATGCCGATGATAATGCCGAGCATGGTGAGGAAGGTGCGCATGCGCTGGGCCTGCATAGCCAGCAGCGCCATCTTGAAGGCGGCGCCGAGCCGCCCGGCCAGAGCGCCGCGTCCCTTGGTGTCGATACGGGGAGTGGTTGGCGCAGGGGACGGCGATGCCGACTCGCGACGACGGTCGGCCACCACCGCCCCATCTCTGAGCTCGATGATCCGCTCGGCCTGTTCGGCGATCGCCATGTCGTGGGTCACCAGCACCAGCGTGTGGCCCTGCCGATGCAGCGCGCCCAGGATGTCGAGCACCTCGGCCCCGCTCTGGCTGTCGAGGGCACCGGTCGGCTCGTCCGCCAGGATCACCTGACCGCCGTTGATGAGGGCGCGGGCAATGCTGACCCGCTGCTGCTGGCCGCCGGAGAGCTGGCTCGGCTTGTAGTCGAGCCGGCTGCCAAGCCCGAGCCGCTGCAGCAGGCTCTCGGCCCTCGCCTTGCGCGCGTCGTCGGCCAACCCGGCATAGAGCGCAGGCAGCGCCACGTTGTCGCGGGCACTGAGATCCCCCAGCAGGTGGTAGCGCTGAAAGATGAAGCCGAAGTGCTCGCGGCGCAGAGTCGCCAGCGCATCGGCCGTCAGCCGGCCCGTCTCCCGTCCGGCCACCCGATAGCTACCCTCGCTCGGCTGATCGAGGCAACCCAGAATATTGAGCAGGGTCGATTTGCCGGAGCCGGAGGCGCCGACGATGGCCACCATCTCGCCCAGCGCTATGGTCAGGTCGATCCCCTTGAGCACCTCGACACGCCGCTCCCCGTCGCCAAAATGGCGGCGGATCCCGCTCAGTTGCAGCAGTGGTTCTCTCATCATTACATCCCCATGGGCGGACCCATCCGCCCGCTCTGCTGGTGCTGGGCCGTCAACTGGCTCACCACCACGGCCTCCCCCCTCCGCCAGCCCGTCCAGGATCTGGGCATCCACCTTGTTGTTGAGGCCCACCTTCACCTGCCGCCATTGTGGGCGGCCGGCCTCATCCACCACCTGCACCCTGTCACCGCTCAGGGCGATGGCCGGGATCACCAGGGCGTTGCGCTCGGTCGCCAGCACTATGTGCACCTGGGCCGTCATGCCGATGCGCAGGGCCCCTTCAGGGTTCTCCACCTCGAACAGACCGTGGTAGTAGACGGCCGTGCTGGTCGAACTGCTGCTGGTCGTGTCGTCGTTGATGGTGTCGGGGGCTGGCTCGATGGCGCGCAGACGGGCCTGATAGCGCTGCTCGTGTGCCCCCAGCACGGTGAAATAGCTGGGCAGGCCGGCTTTCACCCTGATCACGTCCGCCTCCGAGATCTGCGCCTCCACCGTCATGGTGTCGAGCCGCGCCACCTTGACCATGGTCGGGGTACTCTGCACCGCGTTGACCGTCTGCCCCTGCTCCACCGGGATCGCCACTATGGTGCCCGCCATGGGGGAGACGATGCGGGTGTAACCCAGATTCACTCTGGCGGTGTCCACCGCGATGCGGGCCTGCACCGCCTGCGCCGTCAGCGCCCGGATGTCGGCGCGGGTAGCCGTCAGGGTCGCCTCCGCACTGTCGTAGTCTGCTTGGCTGCCCAATCCCCGATCCAGCACCTTGCGCTGGCGCTCGAAGGCCAGCTGGTTGTTGCGCAAAGTTGCCCGACGCGAGGCCAGCTGGGCCTGCACGTTGTCGAGGGCGGCTTCGGCATCCTTGAGGGCGTTCTGCTGGGTGAGATCGTCGATCTCGACCAGCAGATCGCCCTGCTTCACCTCATCCCCCAGCGCCACGTGCAGCGCCTTGATCTGCCCCGACACCTGCGCCCCCACGCTCACCAGCTTCTGGGCCTGCAGGGTGCCGTCGGCCAGCACGATCTGCTCCAGATCCCGCCGCTCGACCGGGGCCGTGATGAAAGAGGCGGTTGGTGCGGCAGTGGAAGGCAGCAACAGCCAGCCGGCTCCGACCAGCACCAGGGCGGGCAGCAGCAGGCGAACAACGAGGAGACGGGCACGGGCCATCGCGGATATCCTTGGCTAAAACAGAGGGTGAAACAGACCCGGGCAATCTACTCCAATGTCCGGTTAAGCCTCTTGCAGGGCAGTGTAAGGATTGCGTAAAAGCAGCTGTCAGGCGGAGACGGACACGGGAAAATGGCGTCAACCCGAGATGGAGAAGAGCGATGAAGATCCTGCTGGTGGACGATGATCTGGAGCTTGGCACTATGCTGAGCGAATACCTGGGAGGCGAAGGCTTTGCCACCACCCATGTGCTGACCGGCAAGAGCGGCGTGCAGCACGCCCTCTCCGGCAACTATGCCGCCGTGGTGCTAGACATCATGCTGCCCGACCTGAATGGCAGCGAGGTGCTGCGCCAGATCCGCCGCGACAGCCGGATCCCCGTCATCATGCTCACCGCCAAGGGGGACAACATCGATCGGGTGATCGGGCTGGAGATGGGGGCCGATGACTATGTGCCCAAGCCCTGCTACCCGCGGGAACTGGTGGCCAGGCTGAGGGCCGTGCTGCGCCGGGTCGAACCTGCCCCCGCCAATCCGGGCAAAGAGCAGGGTCTGCGCCTTGGCGAGCTGGTGCTCTCCCCCGCCAGCCGTCAGTGTCACTGGCAGGCGCAGCCGCTGGAGTTGACCGCCACCGAGTTCAACCTGCTGGAACTGCTGCTGCGATCCCCAGAGCGAGTGGTCAGCAAGGATGAGCTCTCCCTGCACGGGCTTGGCCGCCCGCGCGAGCCCTATGATCGCAGCGTCGATGTGCACATCTGCAATATCCGCCAGAAACTGCAGGCGATGGCGGGAGAAGCCATCGGCATCGAGACGGTGCGCAGTATAGGATACCGGCTGGCATGATCCTCAAGGGGCGCCTGTTCTGGAAGATCCTGTTCGGCTTCTGGTTCACCATCATCATGATGAGCCAGTTGCTGTGGGTAGCCTTCAGCCTCTATCGCCACGAAGGGCCGCCGGAGCAGCGGATGGCAAGCCAGCTGGCCGAACGTCAGCTGGCAGCCGCCGCCAGCCTGTTGCAGCGGCAGGGACCGGCTGCGGTTGCGGCCCTGCAGACCAGCTGGCCGGCCCGGGAACGAAAGCTGCTGCGGCTTGAACCGGTCGCAGCAGAGCCATCCACAACACAGGGCGGCCGCATCCTGCTGGGAGCCGATGGCCGGCACTACCGGCTCGACTACGACAGTGCCGGCCTGCAGCAGTTGCTGACACCACCTCAGCCCCGCAGCAACTGGCTCAACATGCCACCACCCATGTGGTGGATCGGCGGGCTTGGCGGCCTCTTCTTCAGCGCTCTGCTCGCCTGGCACCTGACCCGCCCCATGAACCGCTTTCGGCAGGGATTCGAACGCCTCGCCCAGGGGGATCTGGCAGTGCGCCTCTACCCCGCCATGCGGCGGCGCCACGACGAGATCAGCGATGCGGCCCGCGACTTCGATGCCATGGCCGAGCGGCTGCAACTGCTGGTGGAGAGCCGCGAGCAGCTGCTGCACGACGTCTCCCACGAGCTGCGCTCCCCCCTTGCCAGGTTGCAGCTGGCCATCGGCCTGGCCCAGCAGGATCCGGCCAGGATCGAGGGCTCCCTCGAGCGGATCCAGCTCGAGACCCAGCGTATGGACAAGATGATCGGCGAGCTGCTGACCCTCACCCGTGCCGGCCATGGCGAGCGGGACAGCGAGGAGTATTACGATCTGCAGGGGCTGGTCGACGCCGTGGTGAGCGATGCCCGCTACGAGGCGCAGCACATGGGGGTCGAGATAAAAACCTGGGTAGATGAGCCCCTGGAATACACGGTCTGCGGACAGGCGGAGCTGATCCGCCGGGCCCTCGACAACGTGCTGCGCAATGCCCTGCGCTTCTCGCAAGCGGGCCAGACCATTCGCCTGACCCTGATGCGGCAGGGCGACGAATTCATCGTCGAGGTAGCGGATCAGGGGATAGGAGTGGATGAGAGCAAGCTCTCCAGCATCTTCGATCCCTTCGTGCGGATCGGCTCCCCTACAGCAGGCAAGGGTTATGGACTGGGGCTCGCCATCACCCGCAAGGCAATCCAGGCCCAGGGCGGGCGGGTCGAGGCCAGAAACGGTGAAGAGGGCGGCCTGATCGTCACCCTCCACCTGCCGGGCTAGCTGCTCCGCCCTGTCATCACTGCTATCGGTTAGCCCCGCAGCAGCTGCAATTGACTGATGGCGGCGCCGGTAGAGCGGAAAGCAAACTCGGCAGGGGCAATGCCGGCCAGCTTGCGCCACTCGCAGGCGGCCACATCATCGGCCGCCACCACCAAAGGCTTGTGCGCCAACTCCAGCAGAAAGACGGTGTCGCAGGTGTGATAGGTCACATCGTCATAGGGATAGACGTTGGCATAAGAACCCAGATAGCGCGGCGTCTTCCCCGTCAGATCCAGCCCCAGTTCCTCCTTGAGCTCCCTCACCAAGGCTTCCTCCAGCGATTCGCCGGGATCGACGAAGCCGCCCGGCAGATCCAGCAAGCCCCGGCCGGGATCCCGGGCCCGCACCGCGACCAGCAGCTCGTCCTGCCAGCACAGCGCCACCATCACGGCCGACGCCACATTCTGGAAATAGTGAAAACCACAGCCACAGGCAAACTCTTTCTCGCTGCGCTGTTGCAGCGCTCCGGAACCACAACGCGGACAAAACATAGGGGGACTCCCATCTGACACCAAAGGCGCATTGTATGCCGAACCCCATCCCCGATGGAAAGCCTTGAGGTACAACGTCCATAGCATGATAAATCAGCAGGATATAAAAGAGGGAGAGGAGGCACTTCGGGGAAAGTAAAACGAAAAAAAAGCCCAGTCGTTAGACTGGGCTTCTTGAGTAGTGGCGGAGCGGACGGGGAGACGGACAGAGTCCGGCTCAAGCACAAAGGACAACAGACAGGGACCGAGTTGCCAGTAGCAAGTCGCAGCCCTGTCTGTTGCCCTTTGTTTCCTTATTTCATTCACCAACACCAGATAGCAAAAAGGCCTTCCAGATAGGGAAGGCCTTTCAATTTAGTGGCGGAGCGGACGGGACTCGAACCCGCGACCCCCGGCGTGACAGGCCGGTATTCTAACCGACTGAACTACCGCTCCGCTGTCTGGTTAGCTTTTTGCTAAATTGTCTGCCGCTTCATTGAGGTGTCATCCTCTCGGCCAATTATGCAATGTGTGCATAACTGTTTGATTGGGTGCCTGGCAGTGTCCTACTCTCGCATGGCGAATGCCACACTACCATCGGCGCTACCGCGTTTCACTTCTGAGTTCGGCATGGGATCAGGTGGTTCCACGGCGCTATGGCCGCCAGGCAAATTCTTCAATCTGAGAAAGCTGACATAAGTAGTTTCGTATTTGTCACAAGGCTCGAAACACTTCTTGGGTGTTGTATGGTTAAGCCTCACGGGTAATTAGTATGGGTTAGCTCAACACGTCACCGCGCTTACACACCCCACCTATCAACGTTGTGGTCTCCAACGGCCCTTTAGGACCCTCAAGGGGTCAGGGATGACTCATCTCAGGGCTCGCTTCCCGCTTAGATGCTTTCAGCGGTTATCGATTCCGAACTTAGCTACCGGGCAGTGCCACTGGCGTGACAACCCGAACACCAGAGGTTCGTTCACTCCGGTCCTCTCGTACTAGGAGCAACTCCCTTCAATCATCCAACGCCCACGGCAGATAGGGACCGAACTGTCTCACGACGTTCTGAACCCAGCTCGCGTACCACTTTAAATGGCGAACAGCCATACCCTTGGGACCGACTTCAGCCCCAGGATGTGATGAGCCGACATCGAGGTGCCAAACACCGCCGTCGATATGAACTCTTGGGCGGTATCAGCCTGTTATCCCCGGAGTACCTTTTATCCGTTGAGCGATGGCCCTTCCATTCAGAACCACCGGATCACTATGACCTACTTTCGTACCTGCTCGACCTGTCCGTCTCGCAGTTAAGCTGGCTTATGCCATTGCACTAACCTCCTGATGTCCGACCAGGATTAGCCAACCTTCGTGCTCCTCCGTTACTCTTTGGGAGGAGACCGCCCCAGTCAAACTACCCACCAGGCACTGTCCGCGACCCGGATTCACGGGCCTGCGTTAGAACATCAAACATACAAGGGTGGTATTTCAAGGACGGCTCCAGCGCAACTGGCGTCACGCCTTCAAAGCCTCCCACCTATCCTACACATGTAGGTTCAATGTTCAGTGCCAAGCTGTAGTAAAGGTTCACGGGGTCTTTCCGTCTAGCCGCGGGTACACCGCATCTTCACGGCGAATTCGATTTCACTGAGTCTCGGGTGGAGACAGCATGGCCATGGTTACACCATTCGTGCAGGTCGGAACTTACCCGACAAGGAATTTCGCTACCTTAGGACCGTTATAGTTACGGCCGCCGTTTACCGGGGCTTCGATCAAGAGCTTCGCTTGCGCTAACCCCATCAATTAACCTTCCGGCACCGGGCAGGTGTCACACCCTATACGTCCACTTTCGTGTTTGCAGAGTGCTGTGTTTTTGATAAACAGTCCCAGCCATCTGGTCACTGCGACTCCCGACAGCTCCATCCGCAAGGGACTTCACCATCAAGAGCGAACCTTCTCCCGAAGTTACGGTTCTATTTTGCCTAGTTCCTTCACCCGAGTTCTCTCAAGCGCCTTGGTATTCTCTACCCGACCACCTGTGTCGGTTTGGGGTACGATGACTTGTAATCTGAAGCTTAGAGGCTTTTCCTGGAAGCAGGGCATCAATGGCTTCCGCACCGTAGTGCGTTCGTCTCGTGTCTCAGTGTTGTGTCTCCGGATTTGCCTAGAAACACCACCTACGCACTTTCACCAGGACAACCGTCGCCTGGCCCACCTAGCCTTCTCCGTCCCCCCATCGCAATTACAAGTCGTGCAGGAATATTAACCTGCTTCCCATCGACTACGCCTTTCGGCCTCGCCTTAGGGGTCGACTCACCCTGCCCCGATTAACGTTGGACAGGAACCCTTGGTCTTCCGGCGAGGAGGCTTTTCACCCCCTTTATCGTTACTTACGTCAGCATTCGCACTTCTGATATCTCCAGCATACCTCTCGATACACCTTCGCAGACTTACAGAACGCTCCCCTACCACTCACACTTAGTGTGAATCCGCGGCTTCGGTGCCTGGTTTGAGCCCCGTTACATCTTCCGCGCAGGCCGACTCGACTAGTGAGCTATTACGCTTTCTTTAAATGATGGCTGCTTCTAAGCCAACATCCTAGCTGTCTGAGCCTTCCCACATCGTTTCCCACTTAACCAGAACTTTGGGACCTTAGCCGGCGGTCTGGGTTGTTTCCCTCTTCACGACGGACGTTAGCACCCGCCGTGTGTCTCCCGGATATTACTTACTGGTATTCGGAGTTTGCATGGGGTTGGTAAGTCGGGATGACCCCCTAGCCCAAACAGTGCTCTACCCCCAGTAGTATTCGTCCGAGGCGCTACCTAAATAGCTTTCGGGGAGAACCAGCTATCTCCGAGTTTGATTGGCCTTTCACCCCCAGCCACAGGTCATCCCCTAACTTTGCAACGTTAGTGGGTTCGGTCCTCCAGTTGATGTTACTCAACCTTCAACCTGCCCATGGCTAGATCACCCGGTTTCGGGTCTACACCTTGCAACTAGACGCCCAGTTAAGACTCGGTTTCCCTACGGCTCCCCTATACGGTTAACCTCGCTACAAAATGTAAGTCGCTGACCCATTATACAAAAGGTACGCAGTCACCCCGAAGGGCTCCCACTGCTTGTACGTACACGGTTTCAGGTTCTATTTCACTCCCCTCACAGGGGTTCTTTTCGCCTTTCCCTCACGGTACTGGTTCACTATCGGTCAGTCAGGAGTATTTAGCCTTGGAGGATGGTCCCCCCATATTCAGACAGGATGTCACGTGTCCCGCCCTACTCGATTTCACATCAAGGTTGTTTTCGTGTACGGGGCTATCACCCTGTATCGCCGGCCTTTCCAGGACCGTTCCACTAACTTCCAAGATGCTTAA
>NZ_CP187186.1:190000-672500 GCF_049665575.1 Aeromonas oralensis | reverse complement strand
GCACCGGCCCATGTCGGGGTCAGACCAGTAAAGGGTTTCCCCTCCCGGCACCGAGGCGTAAGCTGACTCTCCGGCGGGCCCGCACGTCCGGCCTGTTTCCCGTCCGCTTTCCTCTTCAACAGGATGTAACATGATCCGCAAGAATCCCTCCGGCCATCTGCCGGTCATCGACGAGTCAGCCTATATCGACAAGACAGCCATCATCTGTGGCAAGGTGATCATCAAGGAGAACGTGTTTGTCGGCCCCTATGCGGTGATCCGCGCCGACGAGGTGGATGCCAGCGGCGACATGGAGCCCATCGTCATCGGCGCCAACTCCAACATTCAGGACGGGGTCGTCATCCACTCCAAGTCCGGCGCTGCGGTCACCATCGGCGAGTACACATCCATCGCCCACCGCAGCATAGTCCACGGGCCGTGTGAAGTGGGCAACCGGGTGTTCATCGGCTTCAACAGCGTGCTGTTCAACTGCCACATCGGTGACGGTGCCGTGGTGCGCCACAACTCGGTGGTGGACGGCTGCGATCTGCCGCCGGAGTTCTACGTTCCCTCCACCACCCGCATCAACCAGCAGAGCGATCTGGACCACATCCCGCGAGTCTCGGTGGATGCCGCCGAGTTCTCCGAGGACGTAGCCCACACCAACATCGATCTGGTCAAGGGGTACAAGGCGCTCTCCAACGAGTTCTGAGTTCCACGGTTGCCAGGATTCACAACGGGCGCCTCGGCGCCCGTTGTCACGACTGTAAAGAGGGTGAAAAGGGAGCGTAAAAACCGTTGAGCTAGCGGCCCGCCTGGCGTTTCATGGGCCATCTTCCCTGGATGGAGTAATCCCCATGTCACGTTGCCCCCTCGCCCTCACCCTGCTGCTTGCCAGCCTGTCGGCCCAGGCCTGCGAGCTGCCACCCCCGCCAGCCGGTCGCCCCGACGTGCGCGCGCCGGCGTTGCCCGCTCCCCTCTATCACGCCAGCAAGCTGGGCCAGGATCCCCAGGCCACGGCCCAGGCGCTGTTCAAGAACATTCCACCGGCAGAAGCCGACAAACGCTATGAGGTAGTGGTAAGCGTCCGCGAGCTGCCGCCCCAGCCTATCCGGATCCAGCCTGCCGCCGCCCCACTCAAAGGGCAGTAAACCCCACAGCTGGACCAGCAATGAAAAGGGCGCCGCAGCGCCCTTGTCGTTGATGAAAGCCCCTGCTTAGGAGCACTTCTTCAGGCTGATATGCCAGTTGGCGCCGGATTGCACCTGATGCTTGGCGGCGAAGCTGTCCATGTTCAGCGCCACCGACACCTGCAGCAGGCTGTTGAGGTAGACCAGCGGCTGGCCTTCCGGCACATCGCCAAAGCTGCTGACATAGGGGGCCTTGCCCTCGTATTTCAGCGCATCCCCTTCGCTGATCTTGATGCAGGCGTTGTCGCCCTTGTTGATCCCCGCCTTGGTCAGCAGGCTGTCGTCGATGTTGGTCCAGACGTTGCCGTATTGCACGTCCAGGATCGGAATGGTGCCTTTGAGGGTGCCATCCTGCTCGGCCACTGCCGGCTGATAGGGGATCTTCACCACCTCGGCAGGCAGTTTCGGGCCCACCTGCTCGTAGCTGATGGCGCCGGAGGCGAGCCGGGCACCGGTGTAGGCATAGACGTCGCGGCCGTGGAAGGTGTAGGACTTCTCGGAGCCCTTGAGGCGGTTGGTCTTCTCGTCAATCTGGCGCACCGTGTCGATGCCGAAGTGTTCGGCTACCAGAGTCAGGGTGCCGTTATCCGGGCTGACGATGTAGTGGCCGCTCTTGGTCTTGAGCACCACCGACTTGCGATCGGTGCCGACACCCGGATCCACCACGCTGACGAACACAGTGCCCTTGGGCCAGTACTGCAGAGTCTGATAGAGGCGGTAAGAGGCTTCCCAGATGTTGTAGGCCGGGATCTCGTGGGTCAGGTCATAGAGCGGCAGGGTGCGGTCCACCCCGAAGGCGACCCCCTTCATGGCCGAGACGGCACCATCCTTGAGACCGAAGTCGGTCTGGATCACCAGTGCCTCGTTGGCGGTGGCAAGGCCGCTGGCCAGCAACAGGGCGAGCGCAAGTGCACGGGGGGCGGTACGAATATCCATATCTGAACTCCTGAAGGTAACAACGAAATAACCATCTAGACATCCAGAATGCCATCACTTCCATATATTGCAAGCCGTATTCCCCGGATGGGGGCGCCGAAAGCCCTCGCCAGCAAGTCGCGGCGGGTGTATGGATAGGGCTGAGTCGCAACCGCCACAAGGAGATCCCATGACCCGCAACCAGACCGCCATCCTGCTCAGCCTGGGGGAGCACAGCAGCCAGCTGCAGCTGACCAGGGCCGACGGCACCCGCTTCACCCGCGACTTGGGCTTCGGCCTCGAAGCCATGACGCCGGGCCCGTTTCGCCGGGATCCGCCGAGCGCGCTGGAGCTGGAGCAGGCCATCATGGTGGTGGAGGACGTGCTGATGCCGCTGGCCGCCGAGGTACCGCCCCATGAGGTGGTGACCCTGCAGGCGCCGCTGCCGCTGGCCGAGGTGCTCGGCAGTCGTGAATTGAGCCGGGAGAGCCTGGAACAGCTGTTCAGCCAGTTTGCCGCCATGGTGGAGGGTGACCCGCTGGCCGCCGCCAACCTGCCCAAGACCCGGCGCTTTGCCGCCGCCCTGTTGATCCTGCGCGAATGGATGCACCATCTGTCGGCCGAGCGAGTAGTGCTGGCCGACTGAGTCACACTAGCCTGCCCAAGACCCGGCGCTTTGCCGCAGCCCTGCTGATCCTGCGCGAGTGGATGCACCATCTGTCGGCCGAGCGAGTCGTGCAGGCCGACTGAGTCACATCAACCAGCCCAAGACCCGGCGCTTTGCCGCCGCCCTGCTGATCCTGCGCGAGTGGATGCAATATTTGTCGGCCGAGCAGGTGGTGCTGGCCGACTGAGTCATGCTAGCCGGCAGCCGGCTCGAAGCGGGTGCGCCAGGTCGCCCAGGCCAGCCCCAGGCTGATCAGCACGCTGCCGACGGTGAGCAGATCCACCGCCGCCTGCACGCCGGCCCCGTCGCTGACCCAGCCCAGCAGCACCGGCACCCAGTTCGCCACATAGGCGATCACGTAGAAGAGCGACACCAGCCGGGCGTGGCTGGCAGCTGGCGCGATGCGGTTGACCAAGGTCGCACTGCCGACGAACACCGCGCCCTGGGCGTAACCGGCCACCAGCAAGCCGAGCACCGCCAGCCACCACGACTGGGCATGCACGGCGCCGGCAAACAGCAGCATGCAGAGCGCCAGCGCCAGGGCACCGCTTTGCAGGGTGTGACGGGCATCGAGCCGGCGGGCCCAGAGCTGGCACAGGCCGGAGAGCACCATGTAGGCCGCGATGAGATAGCCGAACAGGCCGAGATCCCGCAGCCCCAGCAACTGACTCGCCACCTTGGGACCGATGGCCAGCAGGCTGGCCGCCACCGCCCAGGCGGTAAACAGCGCCAGTGCACAAATAAAGAAGGCAGCCCCGGTGGCCTTGAGCCCCTCCCCCAGCGATCCCCTGCCCTGATGCGTTGCCGCAGCCGGCGCCCCTTGCGCGCGGGCGGGCCAGCTCAACGCCACCCCCACCATGGCGCAGGCCGACAGCCCCATGATGAGCAGGAAGGGCAGTTGGGTCGGATAGCACTCCAGCTGCAGCGCCAACCCGCTGAACACCGGGCCGAGCGCCAACCCGGCGGTGAAGGAGAGGGTCGCGCTGAGGGCGGCCCGCTTGCCGCCATCGCGCGGGCCGAAGCGCAGCAGGGCCACGTTGGCGGCGCCGGTCAGGGCACCGGTGCCGATCCCGGCCAGCACCCGCGCCAGCAATAGCGACCAGAAGGAGTCCGCGAGAGAGAACAGCAGGGCGCCCCCCAGTACCGCCAGCAGAGCTGGCAGGATCATGGCGCGCAGATCGCTCACCCGGCCCGCCAGATTGCCCACCCCGAACAGGGAGATCAGCACCCCGCCCGCATAGCCGCCGTAGATGAGGGTGAGGCTGACATCGCTCAGGGCCAGCGCCTGCTGATAGTGGGGATAAAGGGGGTGGGCACGCTGCTGTTGAGCAGCGCCGACATCAGCGCCAGCGGCAGAAACAGCAGGATGGCGCGATGGGAGGTAGCCGCCGCAGAGGGGGCGGCGGCACAAAGAGATGATGACATGCAAGGCTCCGATGAGGCGGGCAAGGCCGCTGACGAGAGGCGCCATGATAGCGCCCGCCGCGGCCCCTCGACAGCGACACAAATGCATCAGCCTGCTTCAATAATGCATATCAGTGGCATCTATCTGCATGTCGACAAGGGCACTCTTGCCTTGTGATCCCGCCGGCACTGGCTTCTAATGGGCACGCCCCGCCGGGGCACTTTGAGTGGGAGGCTCGATGATCAACTGGGACGACGCGCGGTTTTTTCTGGCATTGGCACGGCAGGGCACCCTGCGCGGCGCCGCCGGCGTACTGAGGGTCGATCAGGCCACCGTGGGGCGCCGCATCACGGCGCTGGAGCAGAACCTCGGCTCCAAGCTCTTTATCCGCACCCCCAAGCTCTATGATCTCAGCCCCCTCGGCGAGACCATGCTGGCGGATGCCAGCGCCATGGAGCAGGCCATCAAGGCCATCGAACGCAAGGCGAGCGCTGGCGATCAGAGCCTGTGCGGCGAGGTGCGCATCGCCACCACCGACACCCTGGCCCAGGCCTTCGTGCTGCCCGCCCTCACCCTGCTGCGCGAGCGCCACCCCGGCATCCGGCTCAGCCTGCAGACCGCGGTCAGCGTCAGCGACATCGCCTACCGGGAGGCCGATCTCGCCATCCGCGGGCTGCGCCCGGACAACGACGAGCTGGTGATCAAGCGCCTCACCACCATAGAGATGGGGCTCTATGCCTCCCGCGACTATCTGGCCCGCCACGGCACGCCCAAAAGCGGCCACGCTCTCAGCCAGCACGCCCTGCTGCTGTTTGCCAGGGAGCTGGTCTCCCGCCACTGGCACAGCCTGTGCGGGGAGCCGCTGCACGAGCCCAACGTGGTGCTGCAGTGCAACGCCCAGCTGCTGTTGCTGGCGGCGGCTCGCCAGGGACTCGGCATCGCCCTGCTCTCCACCTTTCTGGCAGACAAGGAGTCGGAACTGGTGCGCGTGTTGCCCACCCTGTGTGATCCGGTCGACATCTGGCTGGTGCTCCACCCCGACTTGCAAAAAGCCAGCCGGGTGCGCGCCGTGGTGGATGCGCTGGAGGAGGTGTTTCACTGCCGCTGACGGGTCACACCATATCTTTGCCAATACAAACTAACTGAATGCTCAGTTATTGAACTGGCCAGCCCCCCATTCGGGGCACTTTCTTCGCAGCGAACCATGCTAGAGTCCCACGCTGTTTTTTCCTTATTAAACGGGACCTTATATGAAGAAGTTCGTTGTTTCATGTGGTTTCATCCTGATGGCGAGTTTGTTGGCTGGCTGTGCCAGCGAATCTTCCCGTTCTCTGGATGTCCCCAAAGTTGCCTCCTACCAAAGTCACTATCAGGGCACTCGCAGCCCGATCTCCGTCGGTAAATTTGATAACCGTTCCAGCTATATGCGCGGCATTTTCTCCGATGGCGTGGATCGACTGGGCAGCCAGGCAAAAACCGTCTTGATCACCCACCTGCAGCAAACCGGCCGTTTCAGCGTGCTCGATCGTGACAACATGGATGAGATCAAGGCTGAAGCGGGGATCAAGAAACAGGCTCAAGCCCTCAAAGGAGCTGACTATGTGGTCACCGGTGACGTCACTGAGTTTGGTCGCAAAGAAGTCGGGGATCATCAGTTGTTCGGCATACTGGGTCGCGGCAAATCCCAGATTGCCTATGCCAAGGTCAATCTCAACATTGTCAATGTCACCACCTCCGAAGTCGTCTTCTCTGCCCAGGGAGCTGGTGAATACGAACTGTCCAATCGAGAGATCATCGGTTTCGGCGGTACCGCAAGCTATGACTCAACTCTGAATGGCAAAGTGCTGGACTTGGCCATCCGCGAAGCAGTCAACAATCTGGTGAACGGTATTGAGACCGGCGCCTGGCATCCGGCGCAGTAGGAATAATAAAAATGAAACAGTTCAAGCTATTCACCTTGCTGGCAGCGGCCATGCTGTTGACTGCGTGTGCTCAGGCACCACGTTCTCTCTACAACTGGGATCAGTACCAACAGGTTGTCTATCAAAACATGGAAGGCAACGAAACCAGCGTAGAGGAGCAAATCTCTGCCCTTGAAAAGAACCAGCAAGAGGCAAGTGCCAAAGGACAGGCCGTTCCCCCCGGTTTCCATGCCCATTTAGGAATGCTGTATGCACAACTGGGCAAAGATACAGAAACACGGCAGCATTTTGAGACAGAAAAACGTCTGTTCCCGGAATCGGCTCCCTTCATGAACTTCCTGATGTCCAACAAAAAAGGGGCTACCCAATGAAGATGCCCGCCCTCTTCTCACTGATGTTCGCCACTCTTCTGCTGGCTGGTTGTGCACAGCGCCCGTCTTACGATTACACGGCGTTCAAAGAGAGCAAACCGACCTCCATTCTGGTATTGCCCCCGTTGAACCACTCACCCGATGTCAAAGCCGGGGCAAGCCTGCAATCTCAAATCACGCTCCCGCTGGCTGAGTCTGGTTACTATGTGCTGCCTGTCGCCGTCACCAATGAGACTTTCCGTCAAAACGGCGTGACGGAAGCGGCTGACATTCATGCGTTGCCGATCAAGAAGCTGCACGAGATTTATGGTGCCGATACAGCCCTGTATCTGGACATCCAGAACTACGGCACCAGCTATCTGGTTGTGTCCAGTGAAACCGTAGTCACAGCCAGTGCGCGTCTGGTCGATCTTCGAACCGGCAAACTGTTGTGGGAAGGTAAAGCCAGTGCCAGCAGCGCAGAACAGCAGAGCAATTCTGGTGGTGGCTTGATCGGTATGCTGGTCGTTGCTGTCGTCAACCAAATTGCCAACACCATTACCGACAAGGGACATGAGATTGCAGGGATCACCAGCTTCCGGCTGCTGAGCGCCGATATGCCCAATGGCATCCTCTACGGCCCTCATTCTCCCAAGTATCAAAAATAACCTTGCTTGGTATTCAGAGATCAAAGAGGGCTTAGGCCCTCTTTTTTGTTGCCACCATCATTGATGGCTGTCACTGCTTGCTGATGAACTCTACCCTTCATAGCCCCACTCCCCCAACCCAGCTTCTGCCGGCCTTCCTCTATCTGTTACCATGCCGGCCATCAAGACTGTTTCCTGCGCGGCGTGGCCGCGCTCATCCCGACGGGTACCCTTATGTCCATTGCCTCCTTCGCCGACCTGGCGCTCTCCCCCCGCTTGCAGCAGACCCTGACCGAGCTTGGCTACGCCGCGCCGACCCCGGTGCAGGCCAGCGCCATCCCGGTCATTCTGGCGGGGCGCGATCTGATGGCGGGTGCCCAGACCGGCACCGGCAAGACCGCCGCCTTCGTGTTGCCGCTGCTGGAGCAGTTGCTGGCGCAGCCGCAAGGGGAATCCCGCCCGATCCGTGCACTGGTGCTGGTGCCGACCCGCGAGCTGGCGGCACAGGTGCATGAGAGCGTCACGCGCTACGCCAAGGGCACCGACCTCACCAGCACGCTGGTCTACGGCGGGGTGAGTATCGCGGCGCAAGTGGAGGCGCTGAAAGCCGGGGTGGATATCCTGATCGCCACACCGGGCCGGCTGCTCGACCATCTGCGGCAAGGGGCGCTGAGTCTGGCCGCGCTGCGCTACCTGGTGTTTGACGAGGCGGACCGGATGCTCGACATGGGTTTTATGGACGAGATCAAAGCGCTGCTCAAACAGATCCCGGCGGATCGCCAGACCCTGCTGTTTTCGGCCACCTGCGACGACAACCTGTTTGCCTTGAGCAAGGTGTTGTTGCGTGACCCCGAGCTGATTGAAGTGGCGCCGCGCAACACCACGGCGGCCGAGGTGGAGCAGCGGGTCTATACGGTGGATGGCGATCGCAAGCTGGCGCTGGTCGAACACATGCTTAAAGTCAAAGGCTGGGCGCCGGCCCTGATCTTCAGCCGCACCCGCCAGGGGGCCGACAAGCTGGCCCAGCAGCTCGGCAAGGCGGGCATCAATGCGCTGGCCTTCCACGGCGATCTGTCGCAAGGCGTGCGGGAGAAGGTGCTGCTGGAGTTTCGCGCCGGCACCCTGCAGGCACTGGTGGCCACCGATGTGGCGGCCCGCGGCCTCGATATCACGGATCTCAACTACGTGATCAATATGGAATTCCCGTTTGTGGCAGAGGATTACGTACACCGTATCGGCCGCACCGGTCGCGCCGGCAACAAGGGGCTCGCCATCACCTTGTTCAGCCCGGAAGATGCGCCGCTGCTGGAGAAGGTGGAGGCGGTGCTCGATACCCGTTTGCCCCAGCAGTGGTTCCCGGGCTTTGAGCCAGACCTGACCCGCTTCGAGCCCGAGCCACGCCGCAGCAGCAAGGCAGCCCAGAAGCAGCGTGCCAGAAAGCAGGCGCTTGCAGGCAACAAGGGTGGCAAGGGCCGGCGCTAAGCCGCTCTGGCACCGCCAATAAAAAAACGCCCAGTCGGGCGTTTTTTGTTATCCGATACACACCTGCTCCACTCCTAAGGCGCAGCCGCCAGTTCCGGCGGCAGGGCCCGCAGGATGCGCTGCTCGGCTAGGGTGGAGAGCACGAACATCACCAGATAACCGAGGCCCAGCGCCACGATAATGGCCACCACGTTGGTGGTGAAGCGGGCCACCAGGTAGTAGGCCGCCACCAGTGCCACTATGCCCACCGCCCGGATCAGCAGGCTCTGGGTAAAGTGGCCGTGGGCCTTGATGTAGGCGAGCTGGTAGCCGTTGAGCATCATGAAGATGAAGAAGAGGGAGAAGTGCAGCAGCACCGGCACGGCCCCCAGATAATCAGCCGGGAACAGCAGCGACACCAGCGGCTTGCCCGCCAGCAGCATCACCAGGAAGAACACCAGGCTGACGATGACACTGAGGCGGAAGATCCAGCGCCGGATCAGGCGGATCTGGCGGTGATCGCCGCTGCGCAGATTGACTGCCAGCTCCGGCAGCACGAAGCGGTAGATGGGGAAGACGAACAGGGTGGTCATATAGGTAAAGATGGGGCGCACAACCACCTGAAAATCCCCCAGCTCGTCGAGGCTGAAGTGGCGAATGGTGAGCAGTACCGTGATGTAGATCATCAGGATGCTGGCCCCCGCCTCGAGGGAGGCGGTAAAGCTCTTCTTCACATAGCTGCGCATCTCGGGGCCAAGCTCAACCTTGGCCAGCGGTCGGGTGGCGATGGCCCTACGCCGGTGCAGATACATGTAGCCGGCGATGGCGAGCGAAGAGAACGTCAGCCCGTAGAAGAGCGAAGCAAGGGCATCTAGGCCAAGTACGAAATAGCAGGCCATAAACAGCAGGCCATTGGCCAGCGGTTCCAGCCAGGTGACCCGGTTGGAGATCCCGTACATCCGGTACATGGCCACCAGATTGGTGAAGTAGACCTTGAGCCCCAGCCCGAAGATGACCCCTACCAGTTGCAGATATTCGGCCCGGATATGGAGCCCGTGCTTGATGTAGGGGATCACCAGCCCCCAGGTGAGCAGCACCATGCCGATGAGGAAGTAGCGGAAAATATTGATGATGTCCCGATCGTTCCTGGTCTGGGAGTAACTCACCACCATGGAGGAGCGAAAGCCGGTCATCAGGATCAAGGAGAGGGAGATCAAATCCACCACGCTGTTGAACAGCGCCAGATCTCCCTTGGCCACCCACTGCGCCAGCCACACCTTGAAGGCGAAGCCGATGATGATGCTGGCCAGCGACGCCCACATGCCGGTGATGAAAGCCTGCTTGAGGCGGCCAAGTGAATCGGGTTGTTCGTCTTGAATTGCGTGCATCACGAAAGGCCCGCTAACTGCATGAAGAGAGGCCCATCTTATGAAAGGGGGCCGCCCTTGAACAGCCCGAAACAGGGGGCAAGGACATCCCCCTGCCAGCAACGCCCGGCCAGGCGTTTCTTTTATCGTGCATCCAGCGTGTCATCCGGCTGCCGTCGGGCGGCTTATGACTGGGGTGCGGCCTTGATCAGCGCCTCGTAGTGATCAATTAGCTCGGGGCCGTGCAGCGGTGAATCGTGACCACCCACCACCGTCTTGATCGGCAGCTTCATCGCTTTCAGTCGCTCAATAGTCTGCGGATAGGCCTTCACATCGGCAAAGCTCAAGTTGCCCAGCTTCTCCTTGAGGATGCAGTTGCCATAAAGTACCTGCTGGTCGGGGAAGTAGACAAAGATGCCGTCCGGCGTGTGGGCCGGGCCCGCGTAGAAGGCGCGCAGCTTGCCCTCCTGGAGCGTGAAGTCGCCCTCGTGCACCACGTTGGGCAGCACCAGGGGCAAGTCCGGGTACTCCGGCAACCCCTTGCGGGTAAAGGCGACGATCTCGGCCCAGTCGCTCTTCATCAGATCCCGGGTCTGGCGGGTCGCCACCACCTTGGCCCCGATGGACTTCCAGTAGGCGTTACAACCCGCCCGGTCGGTGTGGTAGTTGGTGTTGATCACCTCCAGCACCGGCTTGCTGCTAATCCGTTTGATCAGCTTGTGCAGCTCGCGGGCGGTATCCGGCGTCCAGGTCGCCCCCACCACAGTCACCCCCTTGGCCCCGAAATAGACCATGGAGTTCTCTTTGACGTAGTAGTTGTCCTCCACCACATAGACAGGGCCGCTCACCTGCGTCAGCGACATCCCCGCCGCTCGCACGCTGCCGCCCCAGAAACTCGCCATCAGCACCACCGCCCCGGCCAGCCCGCACTTTATCCAACCTTTCATCATCTTGCTCCCTCGCTCCAACCGGCTCCTCGTCACCCCTGTGACAAGCCAGGCCCATTTATCAGTGGGCAGAAAATACGGGGGATTTGTGAAGGGAAAATGGGCTTGTGTGAAGAGAAGGTGAAGTCGGGGGAAGTCTGGAAAAATCGGCAGCGAACCATGACCAAGATGGCAATTGGCAGTAGGGGGGAATGGAAGGAGGGAAATGGTCAAAGTATGCAAATCAGAGGCTTGATATAGGGACGATTAGCAGAGCGTTATCATCCGCATATGCTTCACTATTCGTGACCTACAGCCACAACTTACCATCAAGAATATAAGAGTGCCGCTAAAACAATTTGATTGAAAAGATAACTATACAAAAATCATACATAATTCATATCTCATGAATAAGGATAACTTATATTTCTCGCCCCCCCCAAATGGGTTAGGGTGAATTTATATATATGTACATTCCGGTGAAATTAACTTATGTTAATTAAAACTGCAAAAACATTACAACTGTGAGTTAACTATGAAAAAAATAATCACCCCCATAATGCTGACATTTTTTTCGTCACAATTGCTGGCCAATACTGCCTATATCCCTGAGGTGACAAAGTCAATGGTCGGTGCATACTCATCAAGAACTTGCTTCTCCACAACTAATATTTCAGATATAGATGTAAATGTGAACTTCACTTTTTTCGATCTTAATGGTGTTCTTTACACTAGTCCGATTGAAGGTGCTGTCAACATATCTGCTATTGGGCAACCAACAATATTACAGCCCAATCAAACAGCATCATTCTGCCTCCCAAATAATGCGCCAACTTATTATGGTCATGGCAAGATTGATGTCTTCGCTGTAGATGGTATAAGTCGTAGTGTCCTTGCTGTAGCCCACGCTAAGATTGGCACCTATAATTCAGGGCTTCCGACTTCAGCTTTAGAAGTTACCATTAATGGTGGAATGCCATTCTAACAGCGTTGAAATTATAATAATGCCCCTAGTTTTTTAAAAGACTACTTTGCACTTTAAGACTTATTCAGTTACTAGTCGCTATAGTAATGGGGCACTATTTTACTCAAGGCTTTAGCTTTTATTACCCTTTCCTCAAGATATTCTCCCCTCCCCTTGCTACCCGTGACTTCAAAGACAGGGGACGCATGCAGCAGGTTGCTGTAATCGCAGTTCGTCCCTAACCTAAAATAGTGCAACCATGGCTAATAAACGGCGTTTTCACTGACGGGTATGATGCAGGCCAGATGTATTGCTTGTAGTGAGATAAGGAACCAAGGTCATGACTATTCATGGAGCTACCCCGGTTATGTTGAAGGCTATCGACAGCCTGCAGCTCGCCAACGTCAACCCCGGCAGCAATCAGAAGCTTGCCCTTCATCTGGGTGAAGGCAAGGAGTACAGCATTCATATCGGCAAGAGTGGGGATGTCTCCGTACAGCGGGACCTGGCCCATTTAAGCACGCTGGGTCGCATCAAAAATGCGGTGGTCGATTTCTTTAGCCGAGCCACCACCAAGGGGGAGAGTGCACTCACCACCCGGGCAACTCAAATTCAGTCCGAGGTGCAGCGGCAACTGACTGAACTTGGCCAAATCAAGAAGCTTGTGCAGCAAGCCTTTAACCAGCCCATCAGCGAATTCAAAAACGATGCCCAGTATCTGAAGCCGGGCTGCGACCCCAAAACGGCAACCCTGGCAGATGTTACCGACTCAAACAAGAATCGACTGGGTCTTGAAGCCATGAGCGATTCCTCCCGGGCATTTGCCATGGAGCACTTCTCCAGTTTTATCAACGGGAGAGACGCCATCTTCGGCCTGCTGAGTTCCCGAGCCATCGAGCAGACCAATACGCTGTTCACCTCGCTGAGTAACGATCCCAAGGCATTGCAAGAGGCATTGAAGGTGCAGAGTCAAGAGTCGGAGGTGTTCAACACCAAGGTCAATGCCGAGTTCAATCGCAGCTTCGGCCAGCTGTTTGAGCAAAGAGCAAGCGCCGAGCTGGATGCCCTGACCGCGGCAAACACCCGCACCAACGAGACCTCACCGGCGATCGATGAAAGCACTGGCTCATCGGACGGGAAGAACGCCCCCGCCAAGATGAAGAAAAGCGTGCGCTTTAACGACAACCCGGTGAGCGATGTCCGGGTGTTCGAACTGGAAGAGGGCCGAGCACTCAATATCAAGGTGTAGCCCTTACCGTGAATATGGATGACGGCCCTGCCCGCTTGGCGGCGGGGCCGTCTCGTTGTGATCTTGCCCTGCCCCTTCGACGACGACCGGGCAACCGGACTGGAGTGTTGTATTGGATATCTATCAGAAAATCGTGGCCGAGCTGTCGGTCGAACCGCTGGCCTTCGATAAAAACGGCGTCTGCACATTCGAGATCCAGCGAGCAGCAGAGGAGGCGACCGCCCCCTTTGTGGTCAATATCGTGGCTCAACCCCACGAAATGGCGCTGGTGCTCTCGGTAACCACGGCGAGCGATCTTCCCGAGCGTTTATCCCGCGAGTTATTCCTGCGTTTTGGCGAGCATGCCCTTGCTCCCTTGCGCCATGGCTATGGGGTCGGCATCTATCCCGGCACCGAGCGGGTATCATTTTTTTCCCAGATCGCACTGGGGAACTATCGCCCGCAACAGATCAGGGAGAGCCTCGCCGATCTGCTGGAGAAGGCCCACGAGTGGGAGGCCAGCTTGTCCCAAGAGGGGCAAACCACGCATGTGACAAAGAGCGAGATGGACGCAAGCCAGAACATCCGGGTGTGATGAACAACACCAGAAAATGGACGAAAAAAGAGGGAGGCATGATGCCTCCCTCTCTCTTTGTGCCTGACCTAACAACAATCAATCAGGCCAACGGCGGCGTGCGTGGCGGCACCATCCGCTTGCTGCCGGTAGACTCGAAGGCCGAGGCGAAGCGCAGCAGGTTGTTGTCATCATAGGCGCGACCGGCGAAGGTCAGGCCCACCGGCATACCGATATCGGCCATCCCCCCCATCGGGACGGTGACGGTCGGCACGCCGAGGTGGCGAATGGCGAGGTTGCCGTTGGCAACCCAGATGCCGTTGCTCCAGGCGATATCGGCGGAGGCCGGATTCACATCCGCATCAGCCGGGGCGACGTCGGCGACGGTGGGGAACAGCACGGCGTCGAGCTTGAGCCCGTCCATCCAGTCCTCGAGATCCAGCTTGCGAGTCTTCTCCAGGCCGCGCAGGCCGTCCGGCACTGTGGGGATCTCGTCAAAGCGCTTGATGCCGCGCTTGGCCATATTGACGTACTCGTCCATGCCCGCCGCCAGATCGCCCTCGCGGTTCGGCAGGGTGCCCGGATCGTGGGGGAAAATCTTCGGCCCGTCGACATCGGCCAGCTTGTTCAACTTGGGATCACCGTTGGCGCGCAGGAAGTCGTCGAACGCCCAGCCGGAGAGCTCCCACAGCTCGTCGTTGAGAAACTCCGGGCTCACGATGCCGCGATTGAACACGGTCGGCGCGCCGGGTCGGTCCCCTTCACAGTTGGAAACCAGCGGGAAGTCCACTTCGATGACTTCGGCGCCAGCGGCTTCCAGCGCCTTGCGCGCATCTTCCCAGAGGGCAATCACGGTCTCGCGGGTATGGATGCGCTGACCGGTCGGGCCGCCGATGCCGGGGTTTTCGCTGGTGCCGGCCAGTTCATCCTTGTTGATAAACATGCGCGGCACGCCGAGGCGCTTGCCCTTGAGGGCATCGGCCTTGGCAGCCAGATCCAGATAGGAAGCCGGACGCACTTCGGAGGCCTTGGGCAGTTGCACCCAGGGCTGCATGCGCCAGAGATCGCCACGGGTGTCGACATCGTCGGCGACCACCACATCCAGCACTTCCAGCAAATCATTCATGGTGCGGGCGTAGGGCACGACGACGTCCATGGTCGGGGTCAGGGGCCAGTTGCCACGCACTGAAATCACGCCACGGGACGGAGTATAGGCACACAGGCCGTTGTTGGAGGCTGGTCCTCGGCCGCTCGACCAGGTCTCTTCCGCCAGACCAAAGGCGGCGAAGCTCGCGGCGGTGGCAGTACCGGCACCGTTGGAGGAGCCGGAGGCAAAGGGCGCGGTCAGGTAGTCGGCGTTGTAGGGGCTCTCGGCACGGCCATAGACGCCGCGCTGCATGCCGCCATTGGCCATGGGGGGCATATTGGTTTTGCCAAGGCAGATGGCTCCGGCGGCGCGCAGGCGTTCGACGGTAAAGGCATCGCGCTGGGCCACCAGATCCTTGAAGGCCGGGCTACCGGAGGCGGCGGTCAGCCCCTTGACCAGATAGCTGTCTTTGGCGGTGTAGGGGATGCCGTCGAGCGGCCCCAAAGTTTCACCACGGGCGCGGCGCTCATCAGAATCTTGCGCCTCTTTCAGGGCATCGGGGTTGGGCACCACGACGGCGTTGAGGCGGGTTGCTGTCTCGGGGCCGTCATAGGCGGCGATCCGAGCCTGGTAGGCCTCGACCAGTTCGACCGCTGTGGTGCGGCCTGATTCGAGCGCGGCACGCAGCTCGGCAATGGAAACCTCGGTCACTTCGATCATGGGGATCTCCTGTAAAGGGTGACTGTTTGTCATGATGATCGCCGCATCGGCGCCGGCGCTCATCACATTATCAAGAGATAAAACCCCACGGCGTGGGGTTTTTAATACCAACCTCAGCTGGCGTAAACCGGTTTACGACCCGTCGCGAGAGGTCGTCAGCAAGGTGAAGAGCAGCACAGGAACCGGAGCGTATAAACATACGTGAGGCTTCCGAGCAGCACATGAGCCTTGATCACGGCTTCGCAGCAGGATCGTCATCCGGTTCTTATTTGCCGGAGGGGATCTGCTGGGTAATGCAGTGAATATTGCCACCGCCCAGCAGGATCTCGCGGGCCGGTACGCCGACGACCTTATGCTCCGGGAAGATCTCTTCCAGAATGCGCTGGGCTTCGCCGTCGGTGGCGGCATCCAGCAGCGGGTAGACGATGCGATCGTTGGTGATGAGGAAGTTCACGTAGGAGCCGGCCAGACGACCTTCTGCTTCACGCGGCACACCGGTACCGCTCTCGACGCCGGCAGACTCTTCCTGAGTGCAGTAGAGCGGGCCCGGCTGGGGCAGCTTCCACACTTTCAGCTTGCGACCCTTGGCGTCGACCGCCGCTTCCAGCACCTTGAGGGCGGCCACGGAGCGGGCGTACTGGGGATCGTTCTGGTCGTCAGTCCAGTGCAGGGCCACTTCACCCGGACGCACGAAACAGCACATGTTGTCGATGTGGCCGTCGGTCTCGTCCATGTAGACGCCTTCGTCCAGCCAGATAAAACTGGTGACACCCAGATAGTCGCGCAGGTGAGCTTCGATCTGCTCTTTGCTCAGGTGCGGGTTGCGGTTTTCGTTGAGCAGGCACTCGGCGGTGGTCAGGCAGGTGCCTTCGCCGTCGACGTGGATGGAGCCCCCTTCCAGAATAAGCGGCGCGTCGTAACGGGCCATGCCGTGCTGTTCCAGCATCTGGGCCGCCACTTGCTCGTCTTGATCCCAGGGGTAGTAGAGACCGCCCTTGTGGCCGCCCCAGGCGTTGAAGCCCCAATCCACCCCACGGCACTCGCCGGCCGCGTTGGTGACGATGGTGGGGCCGCTGTCGCGGGCCCAGCAGTCATCGCTGTTCATTTCGACCAGGGTGACGTGGGCAGGCATGATGGCGCGAGCCTGCTCCATAAACCGGGCCGGCACCCCCATAAAGACCGGGGTGGCTTGCCCGATGGCATCGGCCACCTTGGCGAAGGTGGCTTGCGCGAAGCGACCGGCCTCACGCCAGTTGTCCGGGCGAAACGGCCAGATCATCCAGACGGCCTGCTGGTGTGCCCACTCGGCGGGCATGGTGAAGCCGTCAGCGGCCGGCGTGGTGTTCATGGTCTTGATGCTCATCGCAAGGCTCCTTGCATGGATTGAGACCCCGCAGGCGTGAAAACATGGTGCGGGGATCCTGGAAAAATAACAGTGGTCGCAGTGTAAGAAGTTGCGCTCACATCCATCAAATGAATAGGATGGATTGCCCCATAAGCCAGGCAAATAATCTTGATGAAACTGCACCAGCTCGACCTCAACCTGCTGCTCGCCTTTGACGCCCTGATGGCGCAGGGCAGCGTCACCCGCGCCGCCGAAACGCTCTTTATCAGCCAGCCCGCCATGAGCCATGCACTCAATCGCCTGCGTACCTTCTTTGGCGATCCGCTCTTGGTACGCACCCCGCAGGGGATGCTGCCGACCCCGCGCGCCCAGCGGCTGCATCTGGGGGTACAGCAGGCGCTGCGACTGCTGGAGCAGCAGCTCAGCGACGAGGAGGTGTTCGAGCCGAGCCAGTCGAAGCGCCGCTTCGTGCTCTGCACCACGGATTACGTGGAGTGCGTGCTGATCCCGCCCCTTATCCAGCGCCTCAAACGGCTGGCGCCCGGGGTCACCATCGAGATCCGCATCCTGCGCGACACCCTGCCCGAAGCCGAGCTGGCGAGCGGCGAGATAGACCTGGTGCTGGGCTTTGACGAATACATGCAGGTGCCGGGGTATCTGGGCAAGGAGACCTGGCTCACCGAGCCGCTGGCCGGGCTGGTGCGCGCCGATCTGCCCATTGCCAAATCGGCCCCCACCGGGGCCGAAGATGACCCCTCCCAGTGGCAGGAGCGCATCACCTTGCAGCAGCTTATCGCCATGCCCCATGTGTTCCACTCGCCGCTTGGCACCTCGGAGGCGAGCCTAGACCGCTATCTGAAAAGTCAGGGCTTTAGCCGCACCATCTCGGTCAACAGCCAGAGCTATATGTCCGCCGCCGCCATCGTCAGCCAGAGCGATCACCTGCTGGTGCTGCCCAGCATGGTAGCCGAGCTGCTCGCCACCCACTGGCCGCTGAAAAGCCTGCCGCTGCCCGAAGACGTGCCGGATTATCACCTCAACTGCGTCTGGCATCCGGTGCATGCGCAGCAACCAGCCTTGATCTGGCTGAAAGACCTGATGAAGGAGTTGGTCAGCCCGGCGTAAACCCGCAGCGTCTGGCATACCAAAGCAGCATGCGCAGCAGCCGGCCCTGGTGTGGCTCAAGCATCTGATGAAAGAGCTGGTGACTCCTGAATAACCCGACGGCATGTGACCTCCCCCTCATCCCCAACCCTTCTCCCGCAAGGGGAGAAGGGAGCAAACAACCCGGTGGCGTGTGGCATCCCCAGAAACAACCATGACTCCCGCAAGGGGAGAAGGGAGCGAACAACTTGGCGGCGTGCGGCCTCCCCCAGAAACAACCATGGCTCCCGCGGGAGCCATGGTTGTTTCTGGGCGGGGCATTACGCCCGCAGGGCCGTCATCAACTGGGTGACCACGCCGCCCAGCAGGGCGGGCTCGGGGCGGCACTGGGCGAAGGTGACCAGGCCCTGGATGTTGATAAGCAGGAAGGCGGTCAGGGTCGGGATGTCGCGCCCGGCTGCCAGCTCGCCGCGCTCGAGGGCCAGGCTCAGCACCGCCGCCAGATCCGCATCCAGCTCGCCATAAATAGCCTTGAGCTTCAGGTGCAGCTCTTCATCCTGCTCCGCCAGCTCCATCAGGGTGCGGGTCACCAGACAGGTGCCGCAGAGGGCGTCGTTCACCACCTGCTCGAGGTAGGCCTGCACCCCCGCCAGCGGGCTCGCGGCGGCGAAGAAGCTGCGCCGCAGGGCGCTCTTCTCCTGCACATAGTGGTCAACCGCCGCCAGCAGCAGGCCGCGCTTGTTGCCAAACGCCGCGTAGAGGCTGCCCGGATGCAACCCGGTCGCCGCCACCAGCTCCTGCATGGTGGTCTTGGCGTAACCCTTGGCCCGAAATGCCTCCATGGCATTTCGCAAGACGTCGTCCCGGTTGAACTCGGCGCTGCGCATGGTTTCTCCGTTGAAAAAGCGGATTCACCGGCCAGGGGCCGGCGGGGGAAATAAAAGGGCGGCAAGTTTACCCCAGCGGGACCGCAACACCAACCCATGTTGAATGCTCGTTCAAAAAAGACTTGCACACAAAACAAAAAACGTCTTGAATGCACGTTCAAGAATCACTCCCTCAGGACAGACGATCATGAATACCCTGTTTCAGCCCTATCGCCTCAACGACACCCTCACCCTGGCCAACCGTTTCATGATGGCTCCCCTCACCCGCTGCATGGCAGGCCCGGGCCTGGTGCCCACCGAGCAGATGGCCGCCTATTACGCGCGCCGCGCCGACATCGGCCTCATCATCTCCGAAGCCACCATCATCCGGCCGGACGGTCAGGGCTACCCCAATACCCCGGGGCTCTACAGCGCCGAGCAGATCGCCGGCTGGAAGAAAGTGACCGGCGCCGTGCATGCCAACGGCGGCAAGATCTTCGCCCAGCTGTGGCACGTGGGTCGTCTCTCCCACCCCTTCTTCCACCACGCCGAAGTGCTGGCCCCCTCTGCCGTCGCCCATGAGGGCACGGTGCCGCGCATGCGCGAACTGGTCTATCAGGTGCCGCGCGCCCTGACCGAAAGCGAAATCGCCCAGCTGGTCGAGGATTACGCCCAGGCCGCCGCCAACGCCATCGAAGCGGGCTTTGACGGGGTGGAGATCCACGGTGCCAACGGCTACCTCATCGATCAGTTCCTGCACCACGCCAGCAACCTGCGCACCGACAACTACGGTGGCAGCCCGGAAAATATGAGCCGCTTCGCGCTGGAGGTGGTGGATGCCATCAATGCCCGCATCGGCGGGGATCGGGTGGGCCTGCGCCTCTCCCCCGGCGCCTATGTGCACCTCGAAGGGGATGCGCGGGATCGCGCCGTGTTCGACCACCTGCTGGCCGAGCTGAACCAGCGCAACCTGGCCTATGTGCACCTCGGCATCTTCGATGACAGCCTCACCTTCGACTACCTGGGCGGCCGCGCCTCCGACTACCTGCGCGCCCGCTACGACGGTCATCTGGTGGGGGTGGGCAACTACAGCGCCGAGACCGCAGCCGAGGCCATCAAGGCCGACCGCTTCGACCTCGTCGCCATCGGTCGCCCGCTCATCGCCAACCCGGACTACCTCGCCAAAGTGAAACAGGGCGACGCCCTGGTTCCCTATGCCGACACCATGCTGGCCGAGCTGGTCTAACGCTCGCCGGCACCTTGCCTGACCAAGGATGGGATCCGCGCCCTCGCGCGGGTTTCCAATGTTTGGGCCCCCTCCCGGGCCCTTTTTTGTGTCCGCTTCTCATACCCGCCGGTTCCGTGACCCCTCACCAGCGCAATAAAAAAGTTGCTAGTAACAACTAGTTGGCTATATTGGTTGTTGATGACAACCAAATAGGAAGCCCTGATATGGATCCCCGCCCCCTGCGCGCCCTGTCGCGCGATCTGGTACGCGAACTCGGCATGCTCTCCCAGCAGTGCGGCGAACTGGCGCTCAGCCCGCTCGAAGCCCATCTGCTGATCGAGCTGGAGAGCGGCCCCGCCACCAACCAGCAACTGGCCGAGCGGCTGCGCATCGACAAGTCCAACGCCAGCCGCCCGCTGGCCCGCCTGGCCGAGCGCGAGCTCATCAGCTGGCACCCCCATCCGTCCGATGGCCGCAGCAAGGAGGCGCGCCTCACCATCGCCGGCCAGGCCCAGCTGCTGGATCTGCATCAGGAGATGGACAGCGCCATGGAAGAGACCCTGGCCCAGCTCACCCTCGCCGAGCGCGAGCAGCTGTGGACCGGCCTGCGCCTCTATCGCAGCGCCCTCTCCCGTGCCCGCCGCCAGCAGGGCTACCGCATTCGTCCCATCACAGCCGCCGACAACCCCCATATCGCCGCCGTGATCCGCGCCGTCTCCGCCGAATACGGGCTCACCGCCGACAAGGGATACGGGGTGGCCGACCCCAATCTGGATCGGCTGCATGAGACCTATCAGGGTGCGCAGAGCCGCTACTGGGTGATCGAGGGGCCGGACGGCGCCATTCTCGGCGGAGGCGGCATAGCGCCGCTGGCGGGGGAAGAGGGGCAAGTCTGCGAGCTGCAGAAGATGTACTTCATGCCCTCCCTGCGCGGGCTGGGGCTGGGACGCCGGCTGGTGCTGCAGGCGCTGGACGAGGCGCGCGCACTCGGGTATCAGCGCTGCTACCTGGAGACCACCGCCGTGCTGCGCGAGGCCACCGCGCTCTACGAATCCCTGGGCTTCGAACACCTGCCGGGCCCGCTCGGCAGCACCGGGCACGATGCCTGCGAGATCTGCATGGTGCTGGCGCTTGGCGCCGACGATGGCCAGCGACCGGCCTGAGTGATCAGTTCAGGATGAAAAAGGGCGGCACCAATGCCGCCCTTTTGTTTGCCGCTCAAAGCTGGGCGGCAGGCGGCACGAAACGCAGCGCCACCCCGAGCCGGTTCCAGCTGTTGATGGTGGCCACCGTCACCGACAGTTGCACTATCTGGACCTCGCTGAAGTGCTCGCGCAGCTCGCCATAGAGGGCGTCGGGCACACCGTCCGGCGGCAGCCGGGTCAGGCTCTCGGTCCAGGCCAGGGCCGCCCGCTCCGGGGCGCTGAACACGGTAGCGTCGCGCCAGGCCGCCAGCTGATCCAGCTTGGCCTGCCCCACCCCGCTGCGACGGGCGATGTTCAGGTGATACTGCAGGCAGAAGCTGCAACCGTTGAGCTGGGAGGCGCGCAGCTTCACCAGCTCGCTCAGGCTCTTGTCGAGGCCAGCCTCGTCCACCGCCTTGCCGGCGGCGATCAAGGCATCGTGAGCCGCCGGCAGCAGCCGGCGAAAGTCGGGGTAATCGATGCGGGTGCTCATTCTGGTGTTCTCCTTGGGCATGATTTAATATCAGGGCACGAACAACATATCAGCACCCTGACATGATAAACAAGCCCCCCTTGAGTACAGAGTTGCCCATCCCCCTGCCCGCCCCCGGCGAAGGCAAGCGCGGCGAAGCGGGCCACCTCGGCTATCTGCTGCGCCAGGCCGCGGCCGCCCAGCGCCTGCGCATGGAGCGGGCGCTGGCGGACCTGCCCATCACGGCGCCCCAGTTTGCCCTGCTCACCATGCTGGATGCCTACCCCGGCAGCTCCAACGCCGAGCTCGCCCGCCTCACCCTGCTCACCCCCCAGACGGTGAGCCCCATGGTGACCAGCCTGGAGCGCAGCGGCCTGCTGGCCCGCACTCCACACCTCCAGCATGGCCGCATCCAGCAGCTCAGCCTGAGCCCGGCGGGCGCCGCGCTGCTGGCCGAGGCCAAGGCCAGGGTCACCCGGCTGGAGCAGGAGCTGGCCGCCCCGCTAGCCGAGGAGGAGTTGCTGCTGGTCAAACGCTGGTTGGCGAACCTCGCCAGCGGCATGGAGGGCGAGGCCTGACGCCAGCCGGTGTTAGCGGACGGGGTTTGCAGTCAGGCCAAGGCAGACAGGGGCGCTGGGCGCTTGTCAGGTGGGGAAGTAGAACCAGGCCGTCTTGATCAGGCCCGCCTCCACTTCGAAGACGGCCATGCTCTCCAGCGGCTCGGGGGAGAGGCCATAGATCAACTCGTGATCAAACACCTTGTTGCCGATGACGGTTCTCGACAGCAGCTCGGCCCTGAGCAGCGGGTTATTGAATCTGTGCTCGGCATAGAAGGCTCTGAGCGCCCCCTTGCCCACTGTGCTCGGGCTCTCCGTCGGCATCCGGTATCCCTTGAACGCCTCGGCGAAGCAGGCCAGGAAGGCCTCGAGATCGTGGGCGTTGTAAGCGTTAAATTGTGCCTCGACGAGCAGTTCGACCGACATGCATCACTCCCTGAATCATGTAACAGCCTCCTTTATAGGGGGCATCGCCCCCCTTGTCGACGGGTGACGGTGGCTCTGCCCCCATCTGCGCCTTGAGCGCCATGCAAAAAAAGACCCCGCCTGGGCGGGGTCTTTTTTTATCTTGTCTGCCTAGCGGGCAAGCACTTGTCAGTGCTCGCGGGTCTGGCGGAACTGGACGTCCGGGTGACGCTCCTGGGCCAAGCGCAGGTTGACCATGGTCGGCGCGATGTAGGTGAGGTTGTCACCGCCATCGAGGGCCAGGTTCACCTCGTTCTTGCGCTTGAACTCCTCGAACTTCTTGACGTCTGTCCCTTCCACCCAGCGGGCGGTGGAGACGTTGACCGCCTCGTAGATGGCCTCGACGTTGTACTCGCTCTTCAGACGAGAGACCACCACGTCGAACTGCAGCACACCGACCGCACCCACGATCAGATCGTTGCTGATGAGCGGACGGAACACCTGCACCGCGCCCTCTTCAGAGAGCTGGACCAGCCCCTTGAGCAGCTGTTTCTGCTTGAGCGGGTCGCGCAGACGGATGCGGCGGAACAGTTCCGGTGCGAAGTTCGGGATGCCGGTGAACTTGAGATCTTCACCCTGGGTGAAGGTGTCGCCGATCTGGATGGTGCCGTGGTTGTGCAGACCTATGATGTCGCCGGCAAAGGCGTCTTCCGCCTGCTCACGGTCACCGGCCATGAAGGTCACGGCATCGGAGATGTTCACGTCCTTGCCGATGCGCACGTGGCGCATCTTCATGCCCTTGGAGTAGGTGCCTGACACGATGCGCATAAAGGCGATACGGTCGCGGTGTTTCGGGTCCATGTTCGCCTGGATCTTGAACACGAAGCCGGAGAACTTCTCCTCGGTGGCGGCCACTTCACGGCTCTCGGCCTTGCGCGGCATGGGCGACGGTGCCCAGTCGGTCAGACCGTCCAGCATGTGGTCGACACCGAAGTTGCCGAGCGCAGTACCGAAGAAGACCGGGGTCATCTCGCCAGCGATGAAGGCCTCGTGATCGAACTCGGGGGAGGCGCCCTGCACCAGCTCCAGCTCGCCGCGCAGCTGGGCAGCCAGATCTTCACCGATGGCGGCATCCAGCTCGGGGTTGTTCAACCCCTTGACCACCCGCTTCTCCTGGATGGTGTGGCCCTGACCGCTCTGATACAGATAGGTCTCGTCCTTGTAGAGGTGGTAGACCCCCTTGAAGGATTTGCCGCAGCCGATGGGCCAGGTGATGGGGGCACACATGATGTTGAGCTCGCGCTCCACCTCGTCCATGACCTCCATCGGATCGCGCACTTCGCGATCCAGCTTGTTCATGAAGGTGAGGATGGGGGTGTCACGCAGCCGGGTCACTTCCATCAGCTTGCGGGTCCGGTCTTCAACACCCTTGGCGGCATCGATGACCATCAGGCAGCAGTCGACCGCCGTCAGGGTACGGTAGGTATCTTCGGAGAAGTCCTCGTGACCCGGGGTGTCAAGCAGGTTGACCAGACAGTCGGCATAGGGGAACTGCATCACCGAGGTAGTAATGGAGATACCACGCTGCTTCTCCATCTCCATCCAGTCGGATTTGGCATGCTGGCCCGAGCCACGGCCCTTGACGGTACCGGCGCGCTGAATGGCCTGTCCGAACAGCAGGACTTTTTCAGTGATGGTGGTTTTACCCGCATCCGGGTGCGAAATGATCGCAAAAGTGCGTCTCTTGGAGACTTCACTCAGAAATTCAGCTGACATAATTCAACGTTCTTCTATTGGGCGGCGGCCTTAAGCCACCGTGGGATAATTCCGGAGTGCCGCATTGACTCACGGTCCGGCATGGATACGCAACGAGCCACACCAAGCTGGCATCAGACCAACCGGTGGAGAGAGGAAGAGGGTTGCGTTACATGGGTCTTCTCACCTGAGCCAAAGCAAAATTGCGCGACATTATACCCGCGCGAGTGAAAAATACCCAGCCCGGCTTTGCAGACGAGCAGGGCGGCCTGCGCGCCCTACTCGGCCCGCATCACCTGGTTGCGGCCCGCCTGCTTGGCCCGGTACATGGCCTCGTCGGCCCGCTGCACCAGATCGCCAAAGCTCTCGTCGAGGGGACTGTACTGGGCACAGCCAATGCTGACATGCACCGGCTGCCCCTCCGGCATCCCGTCGATGCGCAGCTGGGCGACCCGATGGCGGATCCGCTCCGCCACCTCGACCGCCTCGTCGAGGCAGGTGTCGGGCAGCAGCACCAGAAACTCCTCGCCACCGTTGCGCCCCACCCGATCGAGGGAGCGCAGCTGGGCGGCGACGCAACTCGCCACCTCGGCCAGCACCTTGTCCCCCATGTGGTGACCCAATGTATCGTTGACCTGCTTGAAGTGATCGATGTCGAGCTGCAGCACCGACAAGGTCCGGCCATGCTCTCGCGCCTGTTTGAACCAGGCCTGCCCCTTGGCCTGGATCTGGCGGCGGTTGTGCAGCCCGGTCAGGTCGTCGGTCATGGCAAGTCGGCGCATCTTGCGGGAACGGTTGAACTGATGCAGCACCAGCATGCCCATCACCAGCAGCAACAGAATGACCACTGCATATTGCCAGTGGCGCCGCTCCTGCAGCTGCTTGAGCTTGGCCTCCTGCAGCAGCTGCTTGGTCTTGAGGGCCTGGTTCTCCAGCTCCTTGCGGGCCAGGTCAAACTCGAAGCGCATCTGCAACGAGCGCTGCTCCCTGAGCATTCGCTCCAGAGAGTGCTTGGTCTCGACGTACTTTTTGAGGCTGGCCAGTGCCCCGTTGATCTGGCCCTGCTGCTCCAGGATCCGGGCCCGTACCTCGTAGACCCGTGCCAGGAAGCGCTGGTTATTCTCCTTGACGAAGATGGGCTCGGCCTGCGCCAGGTAGTAGAGCGCCTTGGTCGGGTTGCTCTGCGCCGCCTCCGCCATCCCCATCACCAGTTGCCAGTGGCCTAGGGTCACGCTGTCGGAGCTCTCGCCACCACGCAGAATGGCATCTGCCTGCTGCAACTTGCCCACCGCCTCGACCACCTTGTTCTGGTTGAGCAGGATGGTGGCGATCTCGATCTGGATCCAGGCCAGCTGCCCCTCCTTCTGCTGGGAGCGGTAGAGCTGCTCGGCCTGGATCATCAGCGGCAGAGCCCGTTCATACTCCCCCATCTCGGCATAGAGCAGCCCCTGCTGGGAGCGGATGTCCACCAGCCGCTCCTGATCCCCCAGGTTGCCGTAGTCGTGCTCCAGCTCCTTGAAGTAGCCCTCGGCCCGCTCGTAGAGCCCCATCCGCCGGTAGGCGTTGGCGATCTGGGCCAGCACCTCCCGCGCCTTGCCGTCCTGCTCGAGCGACTCGAAGCGCTTGTGCGCCTCGATAAGCTCCATCAGCCCCTCCGCCAGCTCCCCCTGATAGGCGTACATGTCGCCGCGAAAGCTGAGGATGTCGGCCTCCTGCAGCCGATCACCGAGCCGGCGGGCCAGCACCAGCGCCTGCTGATAGTCAGCCTTGGCCTGGTCCATGTTGCCGAGCAGCTGCTGGTGAAAACCACGACAGGTGAGCAGGCCGGTCTCGGTGATCCTGTCCTTGCGGGCCCGGGCGATGGCCAGCTGCTGATCGGCAAAGGCCACCACGGCACGATACTCGCTGTCCCACTCGGCGGGCATGGCCCAGCACTGCAGGCGCACGATGCGTCCCTGCACGTCGAGGGGGTACTCTTCCTTGCTCGCCACCAGCGCGGCGATGCGCAGCCGGAATATGCGGTCGGGCTGGAAGCCCTCTTCCAGCAGTTGCAGCTCGCGGGAGAGCTGGGGTTCGGTCAGCGGCGCCCGGGCCGCCCAGGCGAGGGGCGTGCACAATCCCGTCAGCAGGATCAGGGTCATGATGCGTTTCATGCCGGTTCGGTTTCCCCTCTGGTGGTGCAGCTAGGCAGGTGTGTTCACTATGACCATCATATCCTGCCTTGTTCAAGCACACAGCCATCTGGGAGAAAGAGAGAAAAACAGCCAGATCTGGCGGGCTCTCACACTGACTCCTCGTGCCTCTTTACAGATGGAAAATCAGCATCGACTATAAGCGCCATCCACTACAGGGAAGCGCGGGTTGATGACATACCAGGAGCTGCAGGCGGCCTACGACAAGCTGCTGCAGGAGAACGAACGGCTCAAGCGGGTCGCCGACGATGCGCGGGAGAAACTGGAAGCCGCCATGGACGGCACCGGCCTGTGCATCTGGCAGAACCATGTGCCCACCGGCAAGCTCATCATCTTCAACCGCCGCTGGGGCGCCATGCTCGGCTACCAGCCCAAGGAGCTGTCGGCCCACTTCGACGTCTGGCGCGCCCACCTGCACCCGGAAGACAGGGAGCGGGTGCTGCAGGCCTTCTTCGATCACCTGAGCGGCAAGAGCCCGTTTTATCAGGTGATGCACCGGATGATCGCCAAGGACGGCAAGACCACCTGGGTGCTGGACCGGGGCCGGGTGGTGGAGCGGGACGCACAGGGCAATCCCATCCGGGTGATGGGTACCCACATCGACATCACCCACGAGAAAGAGTACGAGCAGCAGCTGGCACAGCTGGCCCACCGGGATCCCCTCACCGGCCTGCTCAACCGCACCGCGCTGCAGCGTCAGTTCCCGCAGGAGTACCAGGCAATCTGCTTCATCGATCTCGACGACTTCAAGCAGGTCAACGACAACCTGGGCCATCGCGCCGGCGACGAGCTGCTGATCGCCCTCACCCGCCGGCTGCGCGACTGCTGCGAGGAGGGGGTGAAGATAGGCCGGCTCGGCGGCGACGAATTCGTGCTGCTGCTGCCCTGGACCTGCGACGATCCCCGCACCAGCCACCTGGCCCGCCAGTGCATCAATGCCATCTCCACCCCGTTCGAGCTGCCCAACGGCGACGCCTCGGTGGGATTGAGCATGGGGATTGCGGCGATCCGGCCACAGGATGATTTCAGCACGGCGCTGGCCCGCGCCGATCAGGCCATGTATCGGGTCAAGCGCAGCGGCAAGCGGGGTTTTTACGTCTCCCAGCCAAGCGGCCAGCCGCTGCTGGATCAGGAGCAGGTCAACGAACGGGGACTCGGCCACCAGCCTCGCTGCTGACGACCAGGCTCAGCTGCGCTGCCAGCGCCGCAGCAGGCGCCCGCGCAGGCCGCAATCGAGCAACCAGCTGTTGTCGAACACCCGCAGCAGCGCCGGTTTGGCGTGGCGGGACATGGCCACCGCGTGAAAGCGGGTCTGCTGCTTGCGCTGGCGATTCATCCGATCCAGCAGGCTGTGAGGCAGGCTCTGGGCGATGAAGTCGGAGATCACCAGCACGTCCGCCTTGGCAAAGGCGGGGTCATCCAGCTTGATCAGGGCCTTCTCGAGGCAGGGCACCAGATCAGTGCCGCCGTGAAAACTCATGGAGAGGAAACGCTCCGCCTTGTCGAGCCCGGTGTCGGCGGTGATCTCCAGGGTCGCCACCTCGGTGGAGAAGAGCATCAGGTAGCAGCCCCGCTTCTCGTCCATCGCCACCTTGAGCAGCGCCAGAAACAACGCCTTGGCGCACTCCTCCGGGTATCCCCCCATGGAGCCCGAGGTGTCGATGCAGACGATGAAGGGCCCCCGTTGCTGCAGCTGGCGTCCGCCGAGTTCCGGGGTGCGCAGCATGATGCGCTGGCGCGGCAGGGTGCCACGCGACTGGTAGCTGAGCAGGCGCCGCTCCAGATAGCGGCGGTAGAACTCCAGTTCCAGCTCCGGCAGCGCCAGCATCACCGCCTCGCTCGGCAACAGTCGCATCAGATCGCTGGCCGGGTGAATGCCCACCAGATCGTCCGGCACGTCGTCGGTCTGCACCTCCTCCAGCTCATGCACCTGCACCGGCGGCACCGGCGAGTCGTTGGCCCGGTTGTCCTGCTCGCTGCGCCCCAGCAGGTTGGCGATCTCCGCCAGCAGCGGCTCGCGCTGCAGCATGCGGGCGTACTGCTTGACCAGCACCAGGCTGCGCTTGTGCCAGCTGCCTTGCGCCAGATCCCACAGCCCGCCAGCGGAGATCTGGTTGGGATCGAGCGCATCGGCCAGGGTACGGCTCGCCAGCAGCTGATCTTCTATCTCCTGGCGCTGCTTCTCCCGCTCCGCCTCGGCGATCTGCTGCTGCAGCTGCAGCAGGCTGCCCACCAGGCTGGTGCGCCACTTCTCGATCAGCAGCTGGCGCTGGCTGTCGGTGGGGTGGGCCATCAGCTGGCGCACCAGGCTGCGCGCCTCGCCGGCGAAGGGACTGTACTGTTCCAGCCCGTCCAGCAGGGCCGGCAGACGCCCCATCAGCTCGGCCAGCGGCAACCCCTTGTGGGCCTGATAGAGGCGATACTCCTGCTCCAGCGCCACCGGCACCGGCTTGTGGCGCATCTCCTCCCCCAGCTGTTCGCTCCAGCGGCGGATGCGCTTTTGCAACAATTTGCCCTGCAGCGGGGAGCGCTTGATGAACTCGGAGATCTTGGGAGTGGAGGCCAACAGCAGTGCCATCTCGCCCGCCAGCTCCCCCTCGCCGATAAGCAGCCCCAGATCCATCATGCCGATCTCAAGCATGGCGACCTCCGCCGACCGGGCTCACCACAGTCCCTTTCGCGCTCGTCATGGTTCAGGCGTCCAGCTGCGGCAGCCGGTCGTGCCAGTGGCTGAGGTCGGTGCGCAGCTGGTCCAGATCCCGGTTCAGCACGAAGAAGCTGTCCTCCACCTGCTGCAGCCAGTGGCGGCCGATGAAGAGGTGCTGCTGATGGCGCTCGAACAGGTTGCGCTGGCGCTTGAGCTCCTGCGCCAGCACGCCGGCTTCTGCCAGCAGCCCGGTCAGGGCGGCCTGCCAGGGGGCGATCACCACCTCGGGGATGGGGTTGCGCTCCACCAGCACCAGGGGGATCTGCTGGCGCTGCAAGTCCAGCACGTGCAGCCGCAGTTCGTCGTCCAGCACCAGCTCGTAGTGGCCCTCCTTGGGGTTGCCGAGCGGCCAGCCCACCAGCGCCTCGCCGGTGGGATGCCAGTGGGAGAGCAGGGTGCGGTCGAACACCAGCGTCTCCACCAGCCGCTCCGGATCGTCGCCATCCAGCGCCGCCGGGGTGAGCAGGTGGAAGTGCGCCAGCTTGCCGAACGGGCGGGCGTTGGCCAGCGGGATCTGGATGCCGCGGGCGCGGCGTCCGAACCACTGCTGGCGCTTTCTGGCCTTGCAGCACAGGCGCTGGGCCACGCTCTGTTTGAGCTGCTTGAACTGCTCCCGCAGCCCCATCAGCTGACGAGTCATGGCCAGCTGCTGATAGCCGTAGAGACGGGAGAACTCGGTCATCATCTCCAGCAGGGCGGTGCGCGAGGCCTCGTCATGCCAGAGGCAATCCTTGAACAGCAGCAGATCGAGCGGGGCCACCTCGTCGCGGCCCGTTGAAAAAGGCGCTCGCCTTGATGAGCCTGACGGCCTTCTTCCAGCGCCGATCCGACACGTAGCAGCTGTGGGCCAGCTGGCTGTCGAGCTGCTGGCGCAGCTGATAGATGAGCTCGAAGCAGTCGTCCGGCAACCGGATCCGGTCGATCTGCTCCTGCCACTCCAGGTACTCCTCGCCGTGGATCTGCACCGAGGGCGGCAGATTCTGGTGGGACTGACCGTCGCTGGCCAGCATGGCCTGGAAGTTGGCCTTCTCCTGCACCCGATCCATCCAGATCCGCACCAGCATGCGGTCGTAGAGTGCCTCCAGCCCGCTGTCGGGGGCCGGCAGCTCGTTGGAGGCGGTCACCAGCAGCCGCATGGGGATGGGGTGCTGGCTGTCGCCGTTGCGAAACTGCCGCTCGTTGATGGCGGTGAGCAGGGTGTTGAGGATGGCGGGGCCCGCCTTCCAGATCTCGTCGAGGAACACCACCTCGGCCTCCGGCAGGTAGCCGGCGGTGAGCCGCAGATACTTGCCATCCTCCTTCAGCGCCTGAATGGAGAGGGGGCCGAACACCTCCTCCGGCGTGCTGAAACGGGTCATCAGGTATTCGAAGTGGCGGGCATCGAAGAAGGCCAGCTTGAGGCGCCGCGCGATCAGGCTCTTGGCGATGCCGGGCGGGCCCAGCAGAAACACGCTCTCGCCGCACAGGGCCGCCAGCAGACCGAGCCGCAGGGCATCCTGGCGCTCGTAGAGCCCCTCGCCGAGGGCCGACAGCAGGCGTGGCAGGCGCTCGTGAATGGGGGCGAGACGAAGATTCTGTGATGCTAAAGGTGGCATAGGCACACTTCCGATACTGGGGTTGTCTGGAACCGGCACACCCGCGACGCGATCGAAGGTTCCCTGTCCTGCTTGTTGGATTGTCGGGAGGCCGCCTGTGGCTCGCTCCGGCCGGTTGCCGAGCGCCGGGCCGCCTCACCTGGCTAAAACATACCGCAAAAGATGCAGCAAAACGCGTTCGAGTGTACCCTGCGCAGAGCTTTTTTCATCAATGCAGATCAAGACTGAGTCATCGCCCATGCAAGATCCAGTGCAGCTGACCACGGCGCGGGAGCCCGCCCCCGCGCAACCTGACCAGGCATCCGGTCGCCTGCGGCAACACCTGCTGGCCCGAATGGGCATCCCGAGCTGGCAACTGCGCCGGCCAGCCCTGCTGGCGGGCCATCAGGTTGCGCCCGCGCCGGCCAATGAGATCCCGGCAAGCGAGCAGGCGGCAGCCCCCGCCTCGGCCGTGCCAAGCGAGCAACCAAGTGGCAAGCTCTGGATCCTGGCGAGCCGGCTGCCCGCCCCCGGCCTGCTGGCGGATCTCTGCCAGCTGCTCGGCATCGGCAGCGACGAGGTCAGCCTGCTGAGCAGCCTGCCCGTCGGCCACACTCCGCCCCTGCTCTGGCTGGAGGCGGCCGATCCCGCCTGGCCAGAGGCCCTGATCTGCCCGCTCGCGCCCAGCCCGGCCCAGAAACGGGCGCTGTGGCAGCAGCTCAAGGGGCGCCTCGGCTGAGTGCCGAGCCCCACCCTCTCTTCGTTCAGCCGCCCCGACCCGGAGCCACCATGGTGCAATTTCGTCCCCTGCTCGAGACCGACTTCGAGCTCATCTATCCCATCGAACAGGCTGCCCACAAGGAGCCCTGGACCCAGGCCAACCTGCTCTCCTGCTTCGGGCCGCGCTACCTCAACGGCCTGCTGCTGGTCGACGGCCAACCGGCCGGTTTCTACATCTCGGATCTGGTGGCGGGCGACAGCTCGCTGATGAACATCTGCGTGCACCCCGACTTTCAGGGCAAGGGGCTGGGGCGGGCGCTGCTCAGGGAGTACCTCACCCGCAGCAAGGCCAACAAGGCCGAGGCCTGGTTCCTCGAAGTGCGGGCCGGCAACAGCACCGCCATCAGCCTCTACGAGAGCGAAGGGTTTGCCGAGTACTGCCGGCGCGCCGACTACTATGGCACCGGCCAGGATCGGGAAGATGCCGTGCTGATGTCCCGCCTGTTCGACTTCGGCTAGGGCGCCGCGCTACATCTGCAGCACTACAGCAGCGGTGCGTTGTCGAGGGCCGGATCCTGCAGGCTTTGGGTGGTGTGCAGCACCGCCTCGAAGCCGGCGGCAGAGAGCGGCATGAAGAAGCCGCGCTGCCAGGTCACCCCGGGCATCCAGATCTGCTGGATATCCACCACTATCTTGATGGGCTTGAGCGGCTCGCCCGGCTGCTGCACATAGATACCGGGCGGCGTCGCCACCTGCGGGAAGCGGCGCAGAATGTGCTCGCTGCCATCCCCCGCATCCGGGTTGAGGCGTACCTTCACCAGCCGGGCCAGCACCGGCGCCATCTCCTCTGACTGCCACAGGCTGGTATCCAGCAGCTTGCAGCGCCGGCATTTGGCGCGTTCGATCACGTAGAGCAGCGGATAACCCTTTTGCAGGGCCAGCTGCTGCGCCTGCGCGTAGCCCTCGGCGCCGCTCAGCCAGGGGTTGTCCTCCTCGCTCCCCGTGCCTCCCAGCGTAAACCAGAGGCCGCCGGCCCCCGCCAATAACAGCAATACCCCGGTCACCACCCCCTTGATGCCAACACTCATTGTTTACCCTCCCTGAATGGCTCCGCATGTCAGCCCCCATCATGCCTCAAGCTCACCCTAATTGACGACTTTGTGATCCAAGACAAATGGCGAACACTTGTAAGCTGTAATCTTAGAGTTTAAACTCCAGCGCGATTTTTCAGTGCCCCTTAGGGCGTACAACTGTTACTTGAGGATGTCTGACTGATGCCGAAACACCACCTGGTTCGACTGATGCGGGAGCGTATCGCCCGGCTTGGCAACAAGGCCGCCCTGCGCGTACAACAGGATGGCCAGTGGCGTGCCATCGGCTGGCGTACTCTGGGACAGGCCATGGACTACTGTGCCCAGGCGCTGATCCGCGCCGGCCACCAGCCCACCGAGATGGTCGGCATCTATGCCCGCAACATGCCGGAGTGGACCCAGGCCGATCTCGGCATCCTGGCCGCCCGCGGCGTCAGCGTCCCCATCTACCCCACCAGCACCCTGGATCAGCTGCGCTACATCGTCAAAGATGCCGGCATCAAGGTGCTGTTCGTCGGCGAACAGCCTCAGTTCGACCAAGCGCTGCAACTGATTGAAAGCGGCGAGATTCGCCAGCTGGTCGCCCTCGACGGCAGCGTCAACCTGCGCGGCTGCCCGCAGGCGAGCCATTTTCAGACGTTTCTAGTCTCCGGCAATCACCAGCCCAGCGAACAGGCACTGCGCGAGCGAGAGAGCCAGTACCGGATGGACGACCTGCTGACCCTGATCTACACCTCGGGCACCACGGGTGAGCCCAAGGGGGTCATGCTCGATTTCGCCAACATCGCCGCCTGCTTCGAGATGCACAACAGCCGTCTGGATCTGAACGAGCAGGATGTGTCGCTCTGCATGCTGCCGCTCAGCCACGTGTTCGAGCGGGCCTGGAGCTACTACGTGCTCTATTGCGGCGCCGAGAACGTCTACATCCGCGATCCGCAGAAGGTGATGGATGTCATCGGCGAGGTACAGCCGACCGTGATGTGCGCCGTGCCGCGCCTCTACGAGAAGGCCTACGCCATGATCCAGGCTCGCGTCGCCCAGGCGCCGCGTCTGCGCCAGGCCCTGTTCGGCTGGGCCACAAAAGTGGGCAAGCAGATGGTCGCCACCCGCCAGGCGGGCAAAACCACCTCGCCGCTGCTCTACGGCCAGCTCTGGCTCGCCGAGCGACTGGTATTTCGCAAGCTGCGCGCTCGCTTTGGCGGCCGCACCCGCTTCCTGCCGGTGGCTGGCGCCCGCCTCGCCGACGAGGTGAACTTCTTCTTCCAGGCCATGGGGCTCAACCTCAAGTACGGCTACGGCATGACCGAGACCACCGCCACCGTCTGCTGCTACGAAGACAGCCAGTTCAAGCTGGGCTCCATCGGCACGGCGCTCTGCGGCATCGAGGTGAAACTGGGTGAGAACAACGAGCTGCTGGTGCGCTCCCCGACCGTGATGCGCGGCTACTACAACAAGCCGGAAGCGACCGCCGAGGTGATGACCGAGGATGGTTTCCTGCGTACCGGCGATGCGGGTGAGCTCGACAGCGAAGGCAACATCTACTTCACCGAGCGCCTCAAGGAGCTGATGAAGACTTCCAACGGCAAGTACGTGGCCCCGCAACTGGTGGAAGGCACCATCGGCAAGGATCGCTTCATTGAGCAGATCGCCATCGTCGCCGATGCCCGCCACTTCGTGTCGGCGCTGATCGTGCCCTGCTTCGAGTCGCTGGAAGAGTACGCCCGCTCCATCAACCTGCAGTACCAATGCAAGACCGAGCTGCTGCGCCACTCCAAGGTGGTGGAGTTCTTCGAGGCGCGCATTCAGGATCTGCAAAAAGAGCTGGCCAAGTTCGAGCAGGTGAAGAAGTTCACCCTGCTGCCGAGCGCCTTCTCCATGGAGCTGGGGGAGCTGACCCCCACCATGAAGCTGCGCCGCAAGATCATCGAGTCCAAGTACCAGAGCGAGATCGAGGCCATGTATAACCATGTCTGAGTACAACCACGTCTAAGACCGCTCGGGTTCAGGGAAATAAAAAAGCCGCTTCAAGAGCGGCTTTTTGCTGTTTGTCCGTTGCTTACGGCAGCTTGACCAGCGGCTGGTCACGCAGTTCGGTGGGACGACCGGCCTGGATCTGTTCCACTCTGGCCAGAGCCTGCTTCACCTCGTCGGCATTCTGCAGCAGGCGGTAGGTCAGATCGAAGGTCTTGGTCTCCCCCGGCTGAATTTTGGGGACCAACCCCAGCGGGCGCTGGTACTTGGTGCTGTAGGCATAACTGGTGCCGGGTTCGATGCCGGTCACATAGCCCTGAGCCCGGGTGTCGGTGTTCTTCCACAGGGTCAGCACCGGCAACTGCCTGGTGTTGTAACCCACCGCCACCCCGGCGCTGCCTGCCCGGTTGTTCAGCACCGCCAGGGTGTTGCCCTCGGCGTCGCTATAGGGCACCAGGTTGAACACCATCTCGTCGAAGCCCTTGGTCGGCCCCAGATAGGTTTGCCAGCTCTTCAGCCCCCCTTGGCATAGTCGTTGAACGGGGAGATCTGCTTCACCGGGGTGCTTATGCGCGCACCCTCCTCCAGGATGGGGGCCCCGAAGTTGCCGTGGTAGATGATCTGGTACTCGTTCTCGTAATCGGCGTGGTTGGTCAGCTTGTCCTGCAGGGCAAACTCCGCCTGACCCGGCACCACGCTGAGCTGGGTCCAGGTGACCAGCTCGCTCATCTTGAAGGTGCGCTCGTCCACCCGGCCCAGCACGTGAATGGCGTAAGGCGGCTCCTCGTCTATGGTCACGCTGACCACGGAGGCCGGGATGTTCTGTACCCGGCCATGCAGACTCTTGAGGCGGCCGTCGTCATCCACTCCCGGGTGACCGGTCCACTCGTAGCCACAGCGCACCAGCATCTCGTTGAAGCCATCGAGCCAGCCGAGCCCGGCGCGGCTCTCCAGATCGATGAAGGCCGGATTGACCACCTCCTTGACCGGCGAATCCCAGCCGAGACGCAGATCGGCGGCTCTGACCTCCTTGATCCCCATGCCACGGGTCGGGATCAGGGTTATCTTCATCACCCCGTTGTCGACAATCAGCAGGTCCACCCCCTCCTGACGCCCGCCATGCAGCCGTTTCTTCTCGATGCTGAACGGTGCCGGACTCTTGATCCCCAGCTTGTCGCTGGTGATCTTCCAGTCCCCCACATCCAGCCCCTGCTGGGAATCGGTCAGCAGGAATTCGGCAGCCTGGCCCGAGCTGGCGCCCAGCGCGAACAGTACGGCAATGGAAAGTCTCTTCAACATGGATTTATCCTCGTGTCTCTTGTTTTTGTTTAAGCTGAATCGTTTCAGTGATCGAGAAATTAGGCGGCAAGCCCATCAGACTCAAGCTGCAAAAGAGGAAAATGTGAGCCGATTGACAATAAAACCGCCAATCGCTCTGCTGAAGTGAAGGCTGACTCACAGTTATTTTCGGGCCCGTGACGGCCAAGCGCCCACTGGGGACCGCCAATAAAAAAGCCGCTTCAAGAGCGGCTTAAAGAAGAGGTGGATCCCGTCAGGCCGGGGTCTTGCTGGTCCCGAAGTAGTCGGCCAGGAAGTCGTCGAACGACAGGCTGTCGCTACGCTCGCGTTCCCGCTGCTTGGCCAGCGAGTCGCGTGCCTCGCCAGCAAAGTAGGCCTCATCCCAGTACTGCAGCTCACCGGCCAGCATCTCTTCCCGGTAGCGACTCGCCAGCTCGTCACCGAAGCAGCCGTTGTCCTGGCCGCTCTCCAGCAACTGCTTGAGCAGGCGGGCGGAGTAGGTGAGATCGGGGTTGAGCAGCTTCTCGCGGTGCATCGCCAGGGTCTCGCGGTAGCGGTTGCGACCGCAGCATCGATCCAGCAGCGCGGCGGCCTCGGCCAGCTCGTCGAACAGCTTGAGGCCGTACTCCTTGAGGCCGATGGCATGGCCCTGCTCGTCTTCCAGCTCAAGGCCGGGACGACGCCCTTCCAGCACCACCTTGGTCTGGTTGCGGCGATTGCGGGCAATCTCCTCGTCGCCCAGCACCGGGGACGGGCGCAGCAGACACCAGACCAGGAACAGGTCGAAGAAGCGGATCTGATCCACCTCGATGCCGTACGGGGTGAAGGGGTTCACATCCACGGTGCGCAGCTCGATGTATTCGATGCCGCGCTGCTCCAGCGCGTCCGACGGCTTCTCGCCGCTGCGCGGGGTGCGCTTGGGCCGGATCGGAGCGTACAGCTCGTTCTCCAGCTGCAGCACGTTGTCGTTGAGCTGACGGTACTCGCCGTTCACCTTGACGCCGATCTTGGCGAAGTCGGGATCATGGGTGTTGATGGCGCGACGCAGGCTGCTGACATAGGCCGGCAGGCTGTCGTGGCTGATTTTGAGCCCAGCCTGGGCGCTGTTGGTGTAGCCCAGATCCGACAGCCGCAGCGCGGTGGCATAGGGCAGGTAGAGGGTGCCCTTGCCGGTCTTCTGGAACGGCAGATTGCTCTTGCGCCCTTTGAGGAAGGAGTCGCAGATGGCTGGCGAGGCACCGAACAGATAGGGCACCAGCCAGCCGAAGCGGTAGACGTTGCGGATCAGCCCCATGTACTTGTCGGAGATGAAGCGCTGGCTGCAGCACCCCTCGCACACCAGTTCCTGCCACTCGCACCAGAAGCTGTCCGGCATGGAGAAGTTGAAGTGCACCCCGGCGATCACCTGCATCAGGCTGCCGTAGCGGTTCTTCAACCCCTGCCGGTAGAGGGTCTTCATCCGGCCGATGTTGGAGCTGCCGTACTGGGCCAGCCGGATGTTCTCCTCGTCGCCGACGAAGCAGGGCATGGAGAGCGGCCAGATCCGTTCATCACCGAGATGGTGGATGGTGTGACGGTGGATGTCGCCAAGCTGTTCCATCAGGCTGTCGATGGAGTCGGTGGCTGGCGTGATGAACTCCAGCAGGCTCTCCGAGTAGTCGGTGGTGATGTTGGCATGGGTCAGCGCCGAACCCAGACTGCGGGGGTGATCGGTCTGGGCCAGGGTTCCTTCCGGGGTGATGCGCAGACATTCACGTTCGATCCCGCGCCGGATCCCCTTGAGGGCGGTCAGCCGTTCCGGCGAACCCAGGGCGGTCAACAACTCGGTGAGTGACAAGCTTGTCGTAGTCATATTCACGGCTCATGTGTGGCCGCCCCACAGGGGGGCGGCACTCTTTATTATGTAGCGCCCTCAGGGCAGCTGCAGCGGATAGATGGGAAGATGAAGCTCCTTCAAGGGTTTTTCAAGCTTTTGCTTGTCCCCCACCACCACAATCACCATCTCGGCCGGGTCAAGCCAGCGTGCCGCACTGGCCTTGAGCGTCTTGGCCGACACCGTCTTGATCAGGTTGTTCTGGGCCTGCACATAGTCCGGCTTCAGGTCGTACATGATCATCTGCAGCAAGAAGCCCGCCTTCTGGCCCAGGGTCTCGTAGGAGAGGGCATCCTGCTGAGAGACGGCGCTGCGCATGTAGGCGAGCTCCACCGGAGTCGGCCCGTTCTTGCGATAGTTGTCCATCTCCTTGAGGAACTGGCGGATGGCATCCACGGTCGCATCGGCCCGCACGTTGGCACCGGTGGCGAAGGTACCCGCCTCCCGGTTGGCGGAGAAGCCCGAGCTGGCACCATAGGTGTAGCCCTTGTCTTCGCGCAGGTTGAGATTGATGCGGCTGTTGAAGTTGCCGCCCAGGTTGAAGTTCATCAGCCCGGCGGTAAAGTAGTCACCCGTGGTATCGAACGGCATGGCGCGGCGGCCGATACGGATCACCGACTGGGGCGCCCCCGGCTTGTCCACCAGATAGATGCCCGGCTTCGCCTGCTCACCCGCCGGCTTGAGGCTGCCCAGAGAGGGCTCGGCCCCCTTCCACTGGGTCAGGAAGGCGAGTTGATCCTCCACCTGGGCCTGGGTCACGTCACCCACCACCACCACCTTGGCGTTGGTCGGGTTGTAGTAGTTCTGGTAGAAGCGCTTCACGTCCGCCAGGGTCAGCTTCTCGACATCGGCCAGCACGCCGTCACCCGGTTGACCGAGGCGGTTCTGCTTGCCGTAGACCAGCTCGCGGAATGCCTGACCGGCCAACCACTCCGGCTGCTGCTCACTCTGCTTCATGCCCTGCAGCATCTGCGCCTTGACCCGTTCGAAGTCGGCTTCGCGCATGCCGGGCCGCTCAAACACCTCGCGCACCAGCGCCAGGGTCTGCGGCAGCTTGTCGGTCAGGCTGCTGATGGTGACCAGGTTGTTGTACTGGGCGCTGGAGACGCTGACGCTGGAGCCGAGCTTTTGCAGCTCGTCGCTGAGCTGGGCCTCGGTCAGGCGCACCGAGCCCTGTCCCATCATGCTGGCGGTGAGGCTGGCCAGCCCCAGTTCGCCCTTGCCCTCGGCCCGCATGCCACCCGGCAGGGCGACCATGATGGAGACGGCGGGGATTTCGTCGCTCTGGGTGCCGATGATCTCGATCCCCTTGTCGAGCTTGCCGTGCCAGATGGCAGGCACCTTGACGCTCACTGCATCGGCCGCCTTGGGCTGCACGCTGCGATCAAAATCGTCTTTCACCGGTCGCTCGGCCAGCACCTTGTCATGCTTGCTGTAATCCGGCAGCTCGCGCTTGGCCGGGGTGAAGTTGGGCTTGGCGGCCTGCCAGTCGCTCTTGCCCTTGGGCACCACGCTCAGCACCACCGCCGGCTTGTTCAGGATGAACTTGTCGTAGGCGGTCTTGACCTGCTCCGGGGTCACCTTACCGATGGCATCCAGGCTCTTGAACACATAGTTGGGATCCTGGGCGAACACCTGGCCCATGGCGAGCTGGCTCACCTTGCCGGAGACGCTGTCCAGACCCCAGATGGCCGAGGCCCGATAGCTGTTGATCGCCTTCTCCAGATCCTCCGGCTTGAGGCCGCGACCGGCGAACTCGCCGATCACCTTGTCCACCTCGCTCTTGAGGGTCTTCAGGCTGCCATCCACCGCCGGGTTGGGATAGGCGTAGACGGTCAGGGTACAGGCCAGCTCCTCACAGTAGTGGGAGGCGCCCGCATCAATAGCCTTGCCGCTCTTGACCAGCGACTGGTAGAGCATGGAGCTGGCGCTGCCGCCCAGTACGTCGGCAAACATGTCGAGCGCCGGCTCCTGCGGATCGCCAAGGGACACAGTCGGGTAACTGATGTAGAGCAGCGGCAGGTGCACCTTGTCCTCAAGCGTCACGTAACGGGTCTCGGGCAGGGTGACGGGCGCAGGCGTCGGCTCGGCCACGTCCGGGCCGCGCGGGATGGAACCGAAATATTGCTCAATCCAGGCCAGCGCCTGCTTGGTGTCGAAGTCGCCGCCCAGGGTCAGGGTGGCATTGTTGGGGCCGTACCAGCGCAGGAAGAACTGCTTGAGGTCGTTGACGTCGACCCGATCGAGATCCTCCACATAGCCGATGGGCTGCCAAGAGTAGGGGTGGGTGCGCGGGTAGAGCGCCTCCCCCACCTTCTCGCTCACCAGGCCGTAAGGCTGGTTGTCGATGCGCTGGGCCCGCTCGTTCTTGACGGTGGCGCGCTGGATCTCGAACTTCTTCTGGCTCACCGCATCGAGCAAGAAGCCCATGCGGTCGGCCTCCAGCCACAGTACCTTCTCCAGCTGGTTGGCCGGCACGGTCTCGTAGTAGTTGGTGCGATCCTTGTTGGTGGTGCCGTTCATGTCACCGCCAGCTTCGTTGATGATCCGCATGTGCTCCTGATCCCCCACATGCTTGGAGCCCTGGAACATCATGTGCTCGAAGAAGTGGGCGAAACCTGACTTGCCTACCTGCTCGCGGGCCGAGCCCACGTGGTAGGTGACGTCGAGATGCACCAGGGGATCGGATTTGTCGGGCGCCAGAATGACGGTCAGGCCGTTGTCCAGCTTGTACATCTGGTAGGGAATGCCGAGCTTGCCCTCTTCCTTGACCTGTTCCGACACCAGAGTGGGTGCCGCCAGCACGGGCAGGGAGAAGCCCAGAAGCATGCTTAATGGAATGAGTTTGTTCACGGTTACCTCGTGAGTGAAGCTAGAAGATCTGCCTGGCCAGCAGAAAGACCAGGGCATAACGCAACAATTTGCCGAGCCCGATGAGAATGAGAGAGCGCCAGAAGGAGAGGCGCAGCCAGCCGGCCAGCAGACAGAGACCATCGCCGATCACCGGCGTCCAGGCCAGCAGCAGACACCAGTGGCCATGTTGTTTGAGCCAGCCGAGGGCTTTTTGTTCCCCACGGCCTTGAAAATCTTCCGGTTTTTTCTTGAAAGTGGCGAGCCAGCCGAGCCACCAGGTGGTCATGGAGCCGAGGGTATTGCCCAGCGTAGCCCACAGCAGCAGGCTGGCCATGCTCCACTCCCCCTTGGTCGCCATGGCCCCCAGCAGCACTTCCGAGCTGCCGGGCAGCAGGGTGGCGGAGGTGAAGGCGCTCAGAAACAGCCAGCCGAGCCCCAGCTCGGTGATGTCGTTCATCCGGCCAGAGTGTCCGCGGCGGGCATGCGCAGCAACAGCTTGCCACGCACGTGGCCCTGCTCGATGGCCTGATGGGCCAGCGCCCCCTCGGCCAGGGCATACTCCCCGGCAACCGTGACCTGAACCTCGCCCTGGCGCAGCAGGGTCAGCATCTGGCTCAGTTGCTGGCGATCAGGGTGCACCAGCATGCCGAGCACCTCGATGGCGCTGCCGGCCGCGGCATCCTTGATCTGCTGGGCACTGATGGTGGGCACAGTCACCAACCGGCCACCGGGCTTGACGCACGCAAGCGCCGCCTTGCCGCTCTCGCCCCCCACCAGATCCAGCACCAGATCGACCTGACCCACCTGGGCGACCCAGTCTGCGTCATGGTAATCCACCATCCGGCGCGCCCCCAGAGCGTGCAGGAAGCTGTGGTTGTCGCGACTCGCCGTCGCCACCACCTCGGCGCCATAGGCGCTGGCAAACTGCACCGCCAGGTGGCCGACACCGCCCGCACCAGCCAGGATCAGCACCCGTTGCCCCGCCTTGAGGCTGCCGTGTTCAAACAACCCCTGCCAGGCGGTGAGGCCCGCCAGCGGCAGCGCCGCTCCTTGCCTGAGGCCAATATCCTCCAGCCTGACCAGCTCCTCCTCGCGTGCCACCACGGACTCGCCGTAGCCACCGGCCGCGAGGGGAAAACCCACCATGCCGCACACTCGCTCCCCCTCTGCCAGCGCGGTGACGCCGGGGCCGACCTTCTCCACCACCCCGGCCACGTCATAGCCCGGTGTCCAGGGCAGCTTGTCCTTGTTCTGGGCCGCCGCCCAGCCGAGGCCGGCCCGGGTCTTGGCATCAATGGGGTTGACCCCCGCAAAGCAGATGCGCACCCGCACTTCGCCGTCGGCTGGCACCTTGTCCAGGGAAGGGTTGAGCCTGAGTACCGAGGGGTCGCCGAATGCGGTAATCTGTAGCTGCGTCATTGCACAATCCATCCTGTTGATTGATCAAGGGTCAACAGAATAACAGCGAGGACACCATGGCTCGAATGTTTCTTATTCCTCTGTTGCTGGCCCTGGGGTGGTGGGCGTTTCTGCTCTACTTCCGCATCCCGCTCAAACAGGGGGCCAAGGGCTTTTATTGGATCATCGGCATCGGCGGCGGGCTGGCCGCCTTCCTCAGCCTGATGATGGTGCTGACCCACTAGCACAGGCAATAAAAAGGCCACCCTGCGGTGGCCTGATGATCAACTCCCCTGCGAGCTGAGATGGTAGTGGCGGTTGCTGCCCTGCCCCAGCACCCCCTGGGCCAGCAGATGCTGGAACACCCGGTCCACCTCCTCCAGCGACAGCGACAGCGCCTCTGCGACCCGCCGCTTGCTGCACTTGAGCTCGCCGCTCTCCAGCGCGCTGCGCACCTGAGCCACCACCTCTGGCTCGGGTTCCGGTCTGGCCACCACGGCGGGCACCATGGCCGCCGCTTCCGCCTGGCGGGCCAGGGTCTGCTCCCTGGCCTGCTGCCACAGCCAGCTGCGGCGAAAGCGGTTCTCCTCGCCGATCAGGCTGACGAAGAAGGCGCCGAACACGTCGAGCAGCACGGAGAGGAAGCAGACCAACAGAAACTGCACCTGGCTGATGCTCATCCCCACCCCGTCCGCCAGGCTGCTCATCAACCCCAGCATGGAGGATTGCTCGTTGATGGGCTTGGCGTCGCGCTCCTGGCGCAGCTCGTCCTGGCGCAGCCTGAGCTTGGTGTTGGCTTGCTGCAATCCGCTGACGCCGCTGGAGATGCGCGCCATCTCGATATACTTGCGGGCCGCCTCCTCGTTGAGCTGGATCTGCCGCTCTATGCTGGCGATCTGCTCGTCGAAGCGGGCGATCTCCCGCTCATGGCGCGCCTGCTGGTTGAGGATGGTGTTGGTGGCGCTGTTGATGCCACCGATGCTGCCACCGATGGAGATGGCGGCCAGCACGCTGTAGAACAGCAGTGACCAGAAGGCCCCGCTCAACTCCCGCCGCGCCTTGCACTCGCCGTACTCGTACCAGACGTAGAACTTGCCCAGCTCGAAGATGATAGCTAGGCCGCCAAACAGCCACTTCATCAGGGGATTCTCGTCGATGGAGAGAAACAGCAGCAGGGAGAAGACGATGGAGGCCAGAATGGCCAGCCCGGTAAAACTGTACACCGTGGTCAAGGCGAACCACCCCTTGGGGTAGCGCAGCACGGTAGAAGCCTGTGTAGTCATGATGAAGGGGGTGCGATATGCAGGAAAAGTTGGCTGCCGATTATAGTCAGCCGAGCCACATAATGAAGGCTAATCATTTGAATTGACTCAGATACCTTCACAAACGGACAGGCTGCGACCAGATTGGGCAAATTGTCGGCGCCTCCCCGTTGTCCACCGCTACAACCCCCGCTAGCCTGATCTCCTGCCCACCCGCGGCAAGCCGGCATGACATGCCCGCCCACTGACGTCGTGCCCAGTTCCGGCCCAGTTAAGGCGTCAGCTTCTACACTGAGACCAATCCTTCCGCACTCGAGATCATCATGCACAAATCCATACTGCTGCTCTCCCTGCTGCTCGTCCAAGCCGTGGCCATGGCGGCGCCCCCCTCCAAGAACAACGATGGCGTCAAACTCTCCACCGACGACATCAAGCTGGACATCAACTGGGATCAGAAAGAGTACGACTGGTGGCAGAGCAACTGCCTGGATCTCGGCATCGGCGACAGCCGCATTCAGCTCAACTGCGACAAGATGGACGGCAAATACCGGGACCACTACAACCGCAGCATCCACAGCGGCAACAACCCGGGCCAGGGCCACAACAAGCAGAAAGGCAACGGCAAGAAGAATTGATCGTCATCCTCGTCACCCTGGCACAGGGGCCGAGGCCCCTGTGTGCATTTCTCTACCAGTAGTTCTCCGCACTGATGTTGCCGGGCGCCCGCCGCAGGTTCTTGGCCAGTCCCAATGACAGCAGGGTCTGCTGGGTCTCCTTCACCATGGCCGGGTTGCCGCAGATCAGCACCTGACTCAGCTCGGGGGCAAATTCCAGCCCGACCCGCGCCTGCAGCCGGCCATTGGCGATGGCTGCCGGGATCCGCCCCGCCATCGCCCCGGGCCATTCCTCCCGGCTGACGAAGGGTACATAACGAAAGCGCTCGCCGTGGCGGGCGGCAAAACCCGCGATAAGCTCCCGGTAGCTCAGCTCTTCCCCCTTGCGCACCCCGTGCACCAGCACCAGATTCTCGAAACGGGCGAAGGCTTCCCCGTCAGCCAGCATGGAGAGAAAGGGGCCGATGGCGGTGCCGGTGGAGAGCAGCCAGAGATCGCGCCCGGCCGGTACCTCGTCCAGGGTCAGAAAACCGGTCGCCAGGGATTGCACCAGCAGGCTGTCGCCCGCTTGTAGCGAGCCGAGGGAGGGAGTCAGTTCCCCATCGGGGATCTCGACGAAATAGAACTCGTGATAGGGGGCAGACGGAGGATTGACGAAGGAGTAGGCCCGCTGGACGCGGCGTTCGCCCTGCTCGAGGGCCAGCTTGGTGAATTGCCCCGCCTTGTAGGGGGCCAGCTCGGCCGCCACACGCAGGGAGAACAGGGTGGGCGTCCACTCGATACGCTCAAGGACGCGACCTTCGACCCAGGCCATAGGGATCTCCTCCAGAAGAACGGAGCCTTACTCTAACCCTGGGCCTGAAAATAAAAAACCCGCGCAAGTGCGCGGGTTTTTTCTGCAAAAGCGAATCGCTATTACAGGGCAACAACCTGGATCTGTACGGTTGCTTTGACGTCAGCGTGCAGCTGAACAACAACTTCGTAGTCACCGGTGTTACGCAGAACGTTGCCCATGCGGACTTCGCTCTTGGCAACGGCTACGCCGGCAGCAGTGATGGCTTCAGCCACGTCACGGGTACCGATGGAACCGAACAGCTTGCCTTCGTCGCCAGACTTGGAGGCGATAACAACGGCAGCCAGTTCACCCAGCTTGGCAGCGCGCTCTTCAGCGGCAGCTTTACCGGCAGCCAGTTTGGCTTCCAGTTCAGCACGGCGAGCATCGAAGGTTTCGATGTTGGCCTTGGTAGCCATAACAGCTTTGCCTTGCGGGATCAGGTAGTTACGGGCATAACCAGCTTTCACGGAAACTTGGTCACCCAGACCGCCCAGTTTGGCGATTTTGTCGAGCAGGATAACTTGCATTACCTTTCCTCTATAAATTTCGTTGAGTTAGGCTTAAGCGCCGGACCGATTCTTACTTGTTGTGCAGATCGGTGTACGGCAGCAGAGCCAGGTAACGAGCACGCTTGATGGCGCGTGCCAGCTGACGCTGATACTTGGCGCGGGTACCGGTGATACGGCTCGGTACGATCTTGCCAGATTCAGTGATGTAGTTTTTCAGAGTAACGATATCTTTGTAGTCGATCTCGGTAACGTTCTCGGCGGTGAAGCGGCAGAACTTACGACGACGGAAATAACGTGCCATGGCCTTTATCCTCTAGTCAGTGATCCAGAATTACTCTTCGGAAGCAGCTTCAGTAGCTTCTTCGCGGCGCTCGTCGTCACGACGGGTGAAGCGCTCTTCCTTGGCCTTGGCCATCGGAGAAACTTCAGTCACGGCGTGCTTGGTGCGCATGATCATGTTGCGGATAACGGCATCGTTGAAGCGGAAGTTGGTTTCCAGCTCATCGATAACGGCTTGCTCTGCTTCTACGTTCATCAGAACGTAGTGGGCTTTGTGCAGTTTGTCGATCGGGTAAGCCAGCTGACGACGGCCCCAATCTTCCAGGCGATGAATGGTACCACCGGAGGTGGTGATGGCGCCGGTGTAACGCTCGATCATGCCAGGTACTTGCTCGCTCTGGTCCGGATGAACCATGAAGACGATTTCGTAATGACGCATTTTAGCTCCTTACGGATTAATTCAGCCTCCGCCCAGGTGCAGCCAGACCTCGGAGGCAAGGAACATAATGGTGTTTAGACGCTGCTTTTCTAGGGCGGCGTATTGTACGAAATCCAATCCCTCACTGCAACCAGCCGCCACCGATGTTTTTATCTATGGGAACAATACAAAACTTCAATTGATAATAATTATCATTTAGATCTATTCTATCTCCATGCACTTATGGAGGCTGATACCATGCAACCCGCGCTGACCACGGCCATCCCGGCCCGCAAATTCAAACTGACCCTGCTCGGGCCGGCCTTTATCGCCGCCATCGGCTACATAGATCCGGGCAACTTCGCCACCAACATTCAGGCCGGATCCACCTTCGGCTACCAGTTGCTGTGGGTAGTGGTATGGGCCAACCTGATGGCCATGCTGGTGCAGACCCTCTCGGCCAAGCTCGGCATCGTCACCGGCAAGAACCTAGCGGAGCACATTCGCGACCGGCTGCCCAAGCCGGCGGTCTGGGCCTACTGGGTACAGGCGGAGATCATCGCCATGGCCACCGATCTGGCGGAATTCATCGGTGCTGCCGTGGGCTTCAAGCTGCTGCTCGGGGTCACTCTGCTGGAAGGGGCCGGCATCACCGCCGTGGTCACCTGGGGCATTCTGATGCTGCAGTCTCGCGGCCAGAAACCGCTGGAGTTCGTGGTGGGCGGCCTGCTGCTGTTCGTGGCGGCGGCCTACATCGTCGAGCTGGTGTTCTCCCGCCCCCATCTGCCGAGCCTGCTGGAGGGCGCCCTCTTCCCCGGCCTGCCCAACAGTGACGCCGTCTATCTGGCGGCCGGCGTGCTCGGCGCCACCGTGATGCCCCACGTCATCTACCTGCACTCGGCACTGACCCAGCACACCCAGGATCAGGGCTCGGTCCCCCAGCGGCTGCACACCACCCGAGTCGACGTGGCCATCGCCATGACCATCGCCGGCTTCGTCAACCTGGCCATGATGGCCATGGCGGCGGCCGCCTTCCACAGCTCCGGCAACCAGCAAGTAGCCGAGCTGGAGTCGGCCTACCAGACCCTCACCCCGCTGCTGGGGCAGGCGGCCGCCACCCTGTTCGGCCTCTCGCTGGTCGCCTCCGGCATCAGCTCTACCGTGGTGGGCACGCTGGCTGGCCAAGTAGTGATGCAGGGCTTCGTGCGCTTCACCATCCCGCTCTGGCTGCGCCGCGCCATCACCATGGCCCCTGCCTTCGTGGTGATCGCCATGGGCCTCAATACCACCGAGATCCTGGTACTGAGCCAGGTGGTGCTGAGCTTCGGCATCGCGCTGGCGCTCATTCCGCTGCTGATATTGACCGGCGATCGCGCCCTGATGGGGGAGTATCGCAACCACCCGGTGACCCAGGCGGTCGGCCGCCTCATAGTCGCGCTGGTGATCGGGCTCAACGCCTACCTGCTGGTCGCCATGATCTAGCCCGCCATCCCTCCCAAGACCGGCTCGTTAACCTAGGTTAATGAGCCGGCCTGCGCTTTGGCGTATGCTGGCGGCTCTCTTCCTCTTCGATTTGCGGGACCCATCCATGCCACATACCCGAGCCAGCTTCGTGCTGGGCCACCATCAGGAGCAGGCTAGCGTCATCTGCTGCCAGAGCGGCGACACCAGCCTGCTGGTCACCGACCTCACCCCCTTTCATCCCCAGAGCCACCTCTGGCCCGATCAGCCGGGTGACGTGGGTACCGTGCATTGGGAGGGTGGCGAAGCGGTCGTCGGCCCCTGCCGCATGGGGGCTATCAGCCCGGATGGAGAGCTGTTCGTCGACCAGGCGATCCCGGTCAAGCGGGGCGCAGAAGGGTGGCGCTTCGTGGTAGTGCACCCGCTGGCCGGTCACTGTGCGCTACCAGTGGGCAGCCAGGTGACACTGCGGGTGGATGCCGAGGCCCGCCACGCCCTGAGCCTGGGCCACAGCGGTTGCCATCTGGCAGCCCTCGCGCTCAACCGGGCGCTGATGCCTTACTGGCGCAAGGAGGTCAGCGAGCGGGATGCGCTGGATCAGCTGGACTTCGATCGCCTCGCCATCCAGACTTCGCGGGTCGAGCCCATGGGTTCGCGCGAGCAGTACCGGATCGGCAAGAGCCTGCGCAAGAAGGGAGTCAACAGCGAGGCACTGCTGGCAGACCTGGCGCAGATAGAAGAGATGATCAACAAGCAATTGGCAGACTGGCTGGCGGCCGGTGGCGAGATCCGCCGCAGCCGGGCCGGCGAGGCGATCATCGACTCCCGTTACTGGCACTGCTCGCTGGAAGGCCGGGAGGTCACCATCCCCTGTGGCGGCACCCACGTGGGTAGCCTGGCCGAACTGGGGCAGGTCCAAGTGCAACTGGCCACCTGTGAGGAGGGGTTCACCCTCACGACCCGGGTCACTCCCTGACCAGCCGGCCCGGATGCCTTAAGCCGCCTCCCCCTAGCCGAGACGTATCAGCAGGATACCCCCCAGGATCACCAGGGCGGCCAGCAACCGGACCCGCCCCAGCGTCTCCCCCAGCCAGCCCCAGGAGAGCAGCACCGCAAACAGTACGCTGCTCTCGCGCAGGGCCGCCACCAGGCCGATTGGCGCCTTGGTCATGGTCCAGATGACGATCCCGTAAGCCAACAGCGACAGGGCGCCCCCGATGGCGCCGCTGCGCCACGCCGCAGGCCCCAGCTCGCGCCAGGCGGTGCGACTCTGCCAGCGCATCAGCAGCGGCATCATCAGCGCGGTGAGGGCGAACAGCCAGAGGGTGTAACGTATCGGCTCACCGGCCGAGCGGGCTCCCGCCCCATCGGACAAGGTGTAAGAGGCGGTAAACAGCGCCGTGATGAGTACCGCCTGCAGCGCGGCCGGCGCCAGCCGCAGGCCACCTCGCCACGCCATCAGCAGCACGCCGCTCACCAGCACCACGGCCCCCGTCACCGCCACCATTCCCGGCACCTCCCCCAGCAGCAGGGCACCGAACAGCAGGGTCACCAGAGGGGCACTGCCCCGGGCCAGCGGATAGATCTGGCCAAACTCACCCAGCCGGTAGGCTCGGCCGAGAAACAGGCAGTAGCCGCAATGCAGCAGGATGGAGAGCGCCAGCCAGGGATATTCGGCCGCCACCGGCCAGCCCACCAAGGGCAGCAAGGGAGCGGCAAACAGGCCGGAGCAGAGGGAGACCAGCAAAACGCTGACTCGCCCCTCGGCCTGGCGTTTGGCCAGCGCATTCCAAAGCGCGTGCAGCAGGGCAGCCAACAGGATGGCAGCAAAGATGGTAGGGGTCACGACAGGGTTCCGATAACAACAGGCCGCCCAGCATAGCCGGTTTGCCCGGCCATGACAGAGAGCGGCCTCATAAGATGCCGGCTTTTCTCACCCATCGGCCTGCTGCCGATGGGGATGTCATCAGCGCAATCGGCGCTGCCAGTGAATGGCCAGCAGGATGAAACTCACCCCGACCCAGAGGTTCCACGCCGGGATCTCGCCAAACAGCCAGACACCCAGCAGCACCACGAACATCAGGCCCGAGTACTCGGTCGCCGCGATGCGGTTGGCCTCCACCTGACGATAGGCGTAGAAGCAGCTGGCATGATAGAGCAGCTGCATGACGCCGCTGCCGCCGATCAGCACCAGCAGTCGCCAGTCCACCGGCTGCCATTGATGTACCGCCAGCCCGGCGGTCAACGGCAGAGCCAGCAGATTGGCCCAGAACAGAGTCGCCACCACCGAGATCCCGGCGGGCAACTTGCGACCCGTGATGTTGAACAGCGCCAGGGTGAAGGCGGTCACCAGGGCGCCCAGCCCAGCCAGATGGAAATCCCCCGGCCGCAGCACGAACACCACCCCAAGCAGCCCCATGCCTCCCAGCAACCAGACGCGGGAATTGATTTTCTCCTTGAGCAGCCAGGCCGCCAGCGGCAGCGTCAGCAACGGGGAGACATAGAAGATGGCGTTGGCCGTGGCCAGCGGCAGCTGGGTCAGGGCCAGCATCATGCCACCCCCACCGAGCAGGCAGAGGTGGCCGCGCAGCAGGTGCCACTTCCAGGCACCCAACCCCCAAGCTGAGCGCGGTACCCGCAGCATAAAGGGCAGCAGTACCAGCAGGGTCAGCAGCTGGCGCAGGAACATGTATTGGAAGGGGCTGAAGCCGGGGCCGATCAGCTTGACCAGCACGTCGGAGAAGGCCTGGGCCAGATTGCCCAGCACCAGGGTGATGATGGCGAAGGTTTGCAGGTCCAGTGCGAACCGCTTGCGCAACAACTCCATCAGCGACAGCCGCTCGAGTGGCGAACGCTAATAAAATGGCTCAACGGCTCAATCGCTGAATCTTGTTCTGAATTAATGGGGTAAAAGACCATTTTTAAAACCTATCCATCAACTGTTGCCGATTAATCACTCAGAGGGTACCCACTAACATGGCGCCGAGCACCCGTTTTCTTTACTACCTCAAGACATAATAATTTCATTGTTATGCTTAAAAAGTATTAAGAGGAGCTCATGCCGATATGGGGAATGTCATCCTCCAGATAGGGTTCACCCACGGCGGTGAAGCCGTGACGACCGTAGAAACCTTGCAGATGTGCCTGAGCCCCGAGATAGATGCTGACCCCTGGCCACAGCCGGGCACACTCCTGCAACGCCTGCTGCATCAGCCGATGACCCAGGCCATCACCTCTCGCCTCGGGCGCCGTCACCACCCGACCGATCACCACCTGCTGCGCCTTGGCCACACCGGGTGCCATCAGCCTGGCGTAGGCCACCAGAGCCCCATCCTGCCAGCCGAGCAGGTGCAGCACTCCATCCCGGCGGTCTAGGCCATCCAGGTCCTGGAAGGGACAGGTCTGCTCGACCACAAACACCTCGACACGCAGGGCCAACAGGTCATACAGCTCGTCCGTGGTGAGTTCGCACCAGGGTTTCAGGATCCAGTTCATCCGCGACTCCATGTAAGGGGAAAGGTGCAGCATAATCGATGAGCCAGCCTCCTTCATTAACCATTGTTAATGTGAGGTATCCTCGCTCAAGTCCCATTCTTCGATGAAATCTAGGCGCTGATTAAGCCAGATTGCCACGATGTTGTTCACGGCGATCTCGGCGTTTTGGACCGACATTCCCTTCTCTTCCTGCAGCCAGGTAAGTGTGAGCTGCCGCACCTCCGCTATCGCCTTGAGCATGGCCTCACGCTCGGCGACCGGCCATACCTTCGCATCCCCGTTGCGTATCCGTGGTTCAGCAGCCGAGGTCGACCTCCCTGCCTTATCGATAGCAATAAAATCCTCGGGGGCAAGATTGATATGCAGCTCGTCTATCCGCCAATCGGCGAAGGTACCGAAAACTATGGTGCCAAAAGAGGAGGAGATGCGTTCCATCTGTGTATTGAAGAGCTGGCTAAGATGCTGCCAGACCGGACGCCGGAACAGATCATCGGGAAGAGAGCAGTAAGGCGCCATGTTATCGCGGCTTGATCCCCAGAGCCCGCCAAAGGCGTCATATGCAGACCAGCCGATGCGTTTAAAGATAAAGCAGTGTCGCAGTGACTCGGGATTGGATCGCTCTTCCAGCACCAGACGCAGCAAGGTCAAGGTCGCGCTGGCACGGGTTGCGGGCTTCTCGTATCCCAAATCGGCGGCCATAGACGCGGTATATTCGTCATTGAATCTGGCCAATACCTGGGCATAGCGAGCACGCGCCAGCTTGTCGCTGACCCCACTCGCCGACTCGAACTGATGAAGATAGAGCAGCCACACCGAAGCCTCGGCACTACGGTAATCATTCAGCTTGACCGCAGCAGCGGCGGGATCGACCTGGATCAGTTGCACTGTCTCGGTGAACGCCTTGTCTTGTTGTGCGACCTGCTCGCCGAGCACTTTGATACGGTGCGCCATGCTGTCTCGCAAGCACTCTGGCAGTTGCGATGTCTTCTTACTGCAGGCGTTACGCTGTTTAAGCCACTGACGCTGTTCGGCAAGCAGTACATCCGCTTGAGATGAATCAGCACTATCACGAGCCTGTTCATAGCGATCGGCCAGCTGACTGTCGAGTGCGCCGAGCACATCTTGTTGGCAAATCGTGTGTTCGATGACCGTACTGGCCACCCCACAATCAAACGAGGCAGTCTGTGCGGTGACCGAACCAACACACGCCCCTACCGTGGTCAGCAACCACAACAGATTAAAAGCAGAATGGGTAACAAACCTTCTCATATGTGCACTCCCGGACTCATGGCGAACCGTGCACATCATACGGAGATTCTCGAGTGGCAACAGCGCCGTATGCTTGCAATACGCCATTCGACGATCAGGGTGTATTTCGCATTCTCTTGCGAATGCGGCTCAGGCTGATGGGGGTGATGCCGAGGTAGGCGGCGATCTGGTGATCGGGCACCCTGGCCTCCAGCGCGGGGAAACTGCGCAGAAAGTGCTGATAGCGGGCCTGCGGACTCTCGGTCAACAGCAGCAGCTCCTTCTCCTCCTTGATGCGCAGCTGCACCGCCAGCAGATGCTGATACCAGACGGGCCAGCAGGAGAGCGTGCGCAGGTCGGCCAGATTGAACAGCAAGAGCCGGCAGGGCTCCAGCGCCTCCACGCTGTAGCGGGCCGGCTCGCCACTGAGCAGGTGGTGGAAGTCGAGGAACTCGTCACCCTCCCAGTAGAACTCCTTGATGTACTCACGGCCATCCGCCAGCACCACCTTGGCCCGCAGCAGTCCCTGCTCCACCATCACCAGCAGATCAGGTCGATCCCCAGCATGCCAGAGGCAGGCACGGGGGCTCAGGGTCAGCGGACGGGCAAAAGAGAGGAGGCGCGCGGCCTCCTGCTCATCTGTGACCCGATCCCGGCAAAACGGGGGTCTGTCCATTCAGCTCGCCTCAGACACGACGCTGGCGCACGGCTTCAAACAGGCAGACGCCGGTCGCGACCGAGACGTTGAGGCTGGATACCGCCCCGGCCATCGGGATGCTCACCAGCTCGTCGCAGTGCTCGCGAGTGAGGCGACGCATCCCCTTGCCCTCTGCCCCCATCACCAGCGCCATGGGGCCGGTGAGTTTGGCCTGGAACACGTCGTGATCCGCCTCGCCGGCGGTACCAACGATCCACACGCCACGCTCCTGCAGCTCGCGCAGGCTGCGGGCCAGGTTGGTGACCTGAATGAGCGGCACCACTTCGGCGGCGCCACAGGCAACCTTGCGCACCACAGAGGTCAGGCCGGTGGCCTTGTCGCGCGGCACGATCACCGCATGCACGCCGGCCGCATCGGCGCTGCGCAGGCAGGCGCCGAGGTTGTGCGGATCGGTCACCCCGTCCAGCACCAGCAGGAAGGGTTGAGTCTGTTGCTCGGCCAACTTGTCCAGCAGGCTGGCCAGGTCGTGCTCGGCCAGCTTAGGCGCCTCTTTCACCCGGGCCATGATGCCCTGGTGATTGTTGCCCTCTGCCTTGTCGTCGAGCGTCTTGCGGTTCACGCTCTGCACCTTGAGGCCGAGCGCATCCAGCTCGGCCAGCAAGGGTTGCAGCCGGTCGTCATCGCGCCCCTTGAGGGCCCACACTTCGATAAAACGCTCCGGGGTGCGCTCCAGCAGCGCGGATACAGCGTGAATGCCGTAGATCAGTTCAGTACTCATTTAGTGCTCTTGGCCTTGTCGCGAGCTTTTTTGCTCGGTCGTCTGTTGCTGGGTTTGGCACGGCCGCCCTTGTCGGATTTGCCGTGATCCTTGCCCTCTTTACGTTTTTCGTGACGCTGTGCGCTCTTGGCCTTCTCTTTCTTGATCTCGGCCTGCTTGCGCGCCATCTCTTTGGCGTTCTTGCCGGTTGCCTTGAGCGGCTCTTCCACCATCACGAAGTCGATCTTGCGATCGTCCAGATTGACGCCCATCACCTTGACCCGCACCTTGTCACCCAGACGGTAGCGGCGGCGGAAGTTCTCGCCGATCAGCTGCTGGTGCAGCGGGTCAAACTGGTAGTAGTCGTTGGTGAGGGTGCTGACGTGCACGAGACCGTCGATGTGGATCTCGGCCAGGCGCACGAAGAAGCCAAAGCCGGTGACACTGGCGATGACGCCGTCAAACTCGTCCCCCACGTGATCCAGCATGTACTCGCACTTGAGCCAGTCTGCCACGTCACGGGTGGCGTCGTCGGCACGGCGCTCGGTCATGGAGCAGTGCTCGCCCATCGGGTCCACTTCTTCCAACTGGTAGTGGTAACCACCGCTCGGGGTCCACTTGTGGCGCAGGTTGGCCTGCTGCTCCTTGGCGGTCTGATACTTGATCGCGCGGTGCAGGATGAGGTCGGGATACCGACGGATCGGCGAGGTGAAGTGCGCGTAGGACTTCAGGGCCAGACCGAAGTGACCGATGTTGTCAGCCTGATAGATGGCCTGACGCATGGAGCGCAACAGCATGGTGGAGAGCAGCTCCGCATCCGGGCGCCCTTCGAACTTGGCGGCCAGGTCGGCGAAATCCTTCGGCTCGGGCTCGAGACCCCCTTTGAGCTCCAGGCCCAGCTCGGCCAGGAAGTCACGGAAGCCGGTCAGGCGCTCTTCGCCCGGGCGGTCGTGCACCCGGAACAGGGCGGCAGCCTCGTTCTTCTCGATGTAGCGGGCCGCGGCCACGTTCGCCTGGATCATGCACTCTTCGATGATCTTGTGGGCGTCGTTGCGCACCAGCGGTACAATGCGGTCGATCTTGCGCTGGGCGTTGAAGATGAAGCGGGTCTCTTCGCTCTCGAACTCCACCGCACCGCGCTGATGGCGGGCATGCTTGAGCGCCTTGTAGAGGTTGTTGAGCTCCTCGATGTGGCCCACCAGCGGCTCGTACTGCTGGCGCAGCTTGGGATCGCCATCCAGGATCGCCGCCACCTTGGTGTAGGTCATACGGGCGTGGGAGTTCATCACCGCTTCGTAGAACTTGTAGCCGGACATGCGGCCGGCGGCGGAGATGGTCATCTCGCACACCATGCAGAGCCGGTCAACCTGCGGGTTGAGCGAGCAGAGGCCGTTGGAGAGCACCTCCGGCAGCATGGGCACCACGAATTCGGGGAAGTAGACGGAGTTGCCGCGCTGATAGGCTTCGGTGTCGAGGGCGGTGCCCGGCTTCACGTAGGCGGAGACGTCGGCAATGGCGACCCACAGGCGCCAGCCGCCGCCGCGCTTGGCTTCACAGAAGACGGCGTCATCGAAGTCACGGGCATCTTCCCCGTCAATGGTGACCAGCGGCAGGGCGCGCAGGTCGATACGACCCTCTTTGGCCTTCTCCGGCACCTGCTCGCCGAGGCCAGCAACCTCCTTGGTCACCTCTTCAGGCCAGGTGTGCGGAATGCCGTGGGTACGCAGGGCGATCTCGATCTCCATGCCAGGCGCCATGTTTTCGCCCAGCACTTCCAGCACGGTGCCGACCGCATTGAAGCGGGCGGTGGCGCGCTGATTGATGCGCACGACTACGACCTGGCTCTGGCGAGCTCCCTTGTTCTCCCCTTCCGGGATGATGATGTCCTGGCCGATGCGGCTGTCATCCGGCACCACGAAGCCGACGCCGTTCTCGACGAAGTAGCGGCCGACGATGTCCGCTTCACGGGATTTGAGCAGACGTACCAGACGCGCCTCCTGGCGCCCCTTGCGGTCGATCTCGGTAGGCTGCACCAGTGCGTAGTCGCCGTGCATCAGGCGCTGCATCTCGCGGTTGTTCAGGAACAGATCCGGGCCACCACCCTCGGGGCGCAGAAAACCGAAGCCATCTTTGTGGCCGAGCACATAGCCTTTCACCAGATTCAGGCGATCTGGCAGGGCGTAACACTGGTTGCGAGTGAATACCAGCTGACCATCACGCTCCATGGCGCGCAGACGACGGCGCAGGGCTTCCAGCGGCTCTTCTTCGGTCAGCTTGAGGACCTTTGCCAGCTCTTCACGGGACATGGGCTTTTCATGGCCCTTGATGAGGTCGAGGATCATCTCGCGACTGGCGATGGGGTTCTCGTATTTTTCGGCCTCGCGTTCGAGGAAAGGATCTTTTTGAGACATAAGCAGGCCTTAGGGTAGGTGGTAACGGTGCCATTATATCGGAGGGGGGGGCGAATGGCATCCATCGACTGCCTTTTGGCCAATCTCTCTGTCATACTATGCACAGTTTGCAGGCATGATGAGACATGGAACTCATGAGCAAGGACTCGTTCGCCCAATCCGCCGCCTATCTCAAGCAGGCGGTTCCCCTGATGATCAAGTATCAAATCCCCACGACGCCGGATAATTACACCCTTTGGTATAACTACGTGGCGGCCAGCATGCCCGAGCTCAATCAGGCCATCGATCAGGCCATCAAGCTGCAGGGAACCTGTTCTCTCACCACCTGCGAGCGCCTCTATCACCAGCACCTCGCCGCGCAGGATGAGCAGCAGATGGAAACCATGAAACTCAACCTGGCCGCCATGGCCAACGAGCTTGGTCACACCATGCAGGATGCCCTCTCCGACACCGGTATGTTTCAGGACATGCTCGACAAGAGCTTCGACCGACTGAGCCTCATCGACGACGAGGGGCTAAGCCTGGAAGACACCATGGGGATCCTGCGGGATCTGGTGCGCGAGTCGCGGGACGTGCGCATGTCCACCATGCACTTTCGCAACCAGCTCAGCAGCGCCGAGAAGGAGATCAAGGAGCTGCGCGAGGCGCTCAACGAGACTCGCAAACTGGCCAACGAGGATGCCCTCACCAGCCTGCTCAACCGGCGCGCTTTCGACCTGGAGATAGAGAGCCTGATCCGCAGCAAGCAGCCCTTCTCCCTGATCCTGTCGGACATAGACCGCTTCAAGAGCTTCAACGACGAATATGGCCATCTGCTGGGGGATCAAGTGCTGCGCGCCTTTAGCAAGCGGCTGCGGGAAACCTGCAAGGAGGGCGTCACAGCCTACCGCCTTGGCGGCGAGGAGTTTGCTCTGCTGGTCCCCATGCGCAGTCTGGCGCTGAGCCGTCAGATGGCGGAGAGCCTGCGCCGGGCCATCGAAAAGATGTCGATCCTGGATCGCAAGTCGGGCCGGCGTATCGACCACATCACCGCCTCGTTCGGGGTGGGTGAATACAATGGCCAGGAGACGGGCGACAGCCTGGTCGAACGCACCGACAAGCTGCTCTACAAAGCCAAGGAGCTGGGCCGCAACCGGGTGATGCCGCTGCCATCCTGATTTCGTCAGCACACAAAAAGGCCGGTCAATGACCGGCCTTTTTCATGTTTACTACCCTAGGAATCAGAGGCTTTTCAGCTTCTCTTCCGGCAGGGCCAGCTCGTCATTGCGGTTGACGCCGATGCCGCGCTCCAGCACGTGGCGGGCAATGGCATGGGCCTCTTCCAGCGAGTGCATGCTGTAGGTGCCGCACTGGTATTCGTTCAGCTCGGGGATCTTGCCCTGCTCCTGCACGGTCAGCACGTCGCTCATGGCTGCTTGCCAGGCGGCACCGACCCGGGCCTCGTCCGGCGCACCGATCAGGCTCATGTAGAAACCGGTCCGGCAGCCCATGGGGGAGATGTCGATGATCTCCACCCCGTTGCCATTCAGGTGATCACGCATGAAACCGGCAAACAGGTGCTCGAGGGTGTGAATGCCGCGCTCGGAGAGGATCTCCTGGTTAGGCACACAGAAACGCAGGTCGAACACTGTGATGGTGTCCTTGTTCGGGGTCTGCATGGTCTTGGCCACACGCACCGCCGGCGCAGCCATGCGGGTGTGGTCAACGGTAAAACTGTCCAATAACGGCATTTCTGACTCCTGATTTGGTTACCAGAACCAGCCCCCGCTGGAGAGCTGATCCTTGCATTGTCGATACTGGGCGCCGTAGCGCTGGGCGCGGGCCTCCACCTTGCGGGATGTCTTCATCAGCCATCCCTTGCTGCGGTAGCTGCCACGCCGATAGCCACCCCACCCTTCGTGATAGTTGAGATACTGGCCATACGCATCCCACTTGGAGGTGCCGTTCAGCCGCTGGGCCTTGTGAGTGTACCAGCCCATGAAGTCGATGGCGTCGGCAAAGTCGTCGCGATCGCTCCAGCCGTTGCCGGTTTCCCGCTGGTAGTCGGCCCAGGTTTCATCTTTGACCTGGGCATAGCCGTAGGCCGAACTGGCCCGCCCAGTCGGGATGAAGAAGAAATACTGCATCGGCGGCTGGGCATCGTGCACGAAGGAGGATTCCTGATACATCATGGCCATCACCACGTGGATCGGGGTTCCCCACTTCTCGTTCATCTTGAGCGCCGCCTTGTGCCAGTCCGGTTTCTCGCGAAAGATCTGGCACAGGTTTTCCGGCTGGGCCGGCGGCCGGGTACTGCAGGCGGTCAGACCGGCCAGCAGGCCGGCTGCCGCAACGAGGCGCATCCAGGACATCAGCAGGATCGAGTCTCCATTCGTTGTCTTATCACGAGGCACTGCCATCTCATCAGATGGCGTCTTCGTTCTCTTCGCCGGTACGGATACGAATGACGCGCTCCACCTCGCAAACGAAGATCTTGCCGTCACCAATCTTGCCAGTGCGGGCGGTGTTCTGGATCGCTTCCAGGCAGGCATCCAGATCCTCGTCCTCCACCACCAGCTCCACCTTCACCTTGGGCAGGAAGTCGACCATGTACTCGGCGCCGCGATAGAGCTCGGTGTGGCCTTTCTGACGGCCGAAGCCCTTGACCTCGGACACTGTCATGCCGTTGATGCCGATCTCGGCCAGGGCCTCGCGCACATCGTCCAGCTTGAACGGTTTGATGATGGCTTCAATCTTCTTCATGGTGACTCCTTACCAGTTCTGTTTGCCAAACCCGGACGTGATGGGGTAACGGCGATCCTTACCAAAGTTGCGGGCCGTGATGCGGGGCCCGACCGCCGCCTGACGGCGCTTGTATTCGTTGAGATCCACCAGCCGGATCACCTTGCGCACCACCGCCTCTTCGAAGCCCTCCGCCACCATGTCGGCCACAGAGGCATCTTCTTCCACGTAGCGCTTGAGGATGGCATCTAGGATGTCATAGGGCGGCAGGCTGTCCTGATCCACCTGATCTGGTGCCAATTCTGCCGAAGGGGGACGGTCGATGACCCGCTGCGGGATCACATAATCGACGGTATTGCGGTATTCGCACAGCTTGAAAACCAGCGTCTTGGGCACATCTTTCAGCACATCGAAGCCACCGGCCATGTCGCCGTACAGGGTGGCGTAGCCGACCGCCATCTCACTCTTGTTGCCGGTGGTCAGCACGATACGGCGACGCTTGTTGGAGAGCGCCATCAACAGCACGCCACGGCAGCGCGCCTGCAGGTTCTCTTCGGTGGTGTCGCGGGCAGTCCCTTCAAACAGCGGTGCCAGCTGGGCCATAAAGCCCTCAAACATGGGCTCGATGGAGATGATATTGAACTCCACCCCCATCCGCTCGGCCTGCTCCTTGGCATCTTCCACGCTCATCTGGGCGGTGTAGCGGAACGGCATCATCACCGCCTGCACCTTATCGGCGCCGATGGCATCGGCTGCGATGGCCAGGGTCAGTGCCGAGTCGATACCGCCGGAGAGGCCCAGCACGGCGCCGTGGAAGCCGTTTTTGGTGACATAGTCGCGCACCGCCAGCACCAGCGCCTGATAGGTCTCGGCCAAAGGATCGAGCGGGGCAGCCGGTTCCCGATCTTTCACCGGCTGGCCATCGGCAAAGCGCACCAGCGCCAGCTCTTCGGCAAACGGAGCCAGCTTGTGGGTCAGCTCGCCCTGGCTGTTGAACACCTTGGAGCAACCGTCGAAGATCAGCTCGTCCTGACCACATACCTGATTGAGGTAGACCAACGGCAGACCGGTCTGATCGCAGCGCTCGGCCATCAGCTCGCGGCGGATCCAGGGTTTCTCCTGATCATAGGGCGAAGCATTGATGGTGAGCAGCAGCTCGGCTCCCGCCGCCTTGGCGGCCAGCGCCGGACCCGGCTGCCAGAGGTCTTCACAGATGAGCAACCCCAGCTGATGACCACGGAAGGGGACCACACAGGTCTCGGTTGCCGCGGTGAAGTAGCGCTTCTCGTCGAATACCCCGTAGTTGGGCAAATCCTGCTTGAAGTAGCGTGCGACCAGCTTGCCTTGCTCGTAGAGGGAGGCGGCGTTGTAGAGTGCCTCCCCGTCGCGCCAGGGGTGACCCACCAGAATGGCGCAAGCCCCCTGCCATGCCGCGATGCGGGCCAGGGCGGCCTCCACCCGGATCATCAGATCGGCGCGCAGCAGCAGATCTTCCGGCGGATAGCCGGTCAGAGCCAGTTCGGAGCAGACCAGCAGATCGGCACCTTGCCGATCTGCCTCGGCGGCTGCCGCCAGCACCTTGTCACAGTTATCTTCGATGGCGCCTACCGTCAGATTCAACTGGGCAAGCATCAGAGAGAGGGCTTTTGCCATGGCGATGCATCTTGAATTCGAAAATGATGGGGAATGATAAAGAAAAGGAGAAGACTCTGCCAGTTCAAGACGGGAGCTCTAATGTGACAGTCCTTCACTGGCAGTGATAAGCTGTAAGAAGTCAAGGAACGACATATTCAGGGCTATATGAAAAACCATGGATTTACCCTACTGGAGCTGATGGTTACCGTCTCACTGCTGATCATTCTGTTAGGGGTCGGCTTACCCTCCTTAAAAGAACTTATCAGTAGCAACAGCCTGTCATTCCAGTCAGAAATGATTCTGAAGCTTATTCGCTTTGCCAGAACACAAGCCATTGATAATCAACAGAATGTAACTGCCTGCCTTGCTGATGCATCTGATAAATGTGTGCAAAATAGTCCAGACCATTTTCTTGTCTTCATCGACGATAACAGCAATAGCGAGCTCAGCACAGGTGAAACACTGCTGGCTCGCAGTCAATCTCTATCAGATGGGATTGTTGTGACGGCAAATAGAATTTCAACCATATATAGTTCGGATGGTACCAGCATTGGCACAAATGCAACCCTCACTCTATGTGAATCAGGTCAACCTCAAGTCAATCTAGTCATAGCCCAATCAGGTCGCAGTACAAATACTCCGCAGGCCAATATATGTCCATGACGATTATCTCGGCTGACTTAACTCCTGCTTTTTAGCCGATTCAAGATTGAATTCTCGATTAACATCAGCACACTCAATAATGTTTTTGACTTTGCTTACTCTCCCTTGATATTCGAAGCCTTTCTTGGTGAAGGCTCTGTGAATACTGTCTTGGCTATTATTGGATAATGAAGTCTGCAAGATCACCTTTTGGCCATTCTCTAGTTCAACATAGCATTTTATATCAGCAGCCACAGCCACACTCGAAAGCAAAAAAAACAACATAGAAAATGAATATATAAATTTCATTACTGAGCTCCTTCATAGAGGTATATCTTTTTGGGAGACATGTCCATTTCTGCTTCATCTGCGCCCTGAGAACATTCTCCCTCGGTGGTGCAACGCTCAGGCTCACCCTGGCCTTCATTCTTGAGAATCACCTCTTCCCCTGGTGCGCCACCAATAATACGGATCTTGGAGTCATCCCCAGCATGAACAACAAGGTCATCAGCAACTTTGTTGTTCACATCAACATATCGGATAGGACTCTCATTGCCATCTTGATCTATAACATATCGAAATGTCGTACCATAGTGCATATCAATCATATATTGACGCATTGCACCAATCGATTGAATGGTACACTCCTGAAAAGACTGAACTTGAGGCAAAAATGAGGTGAAATATAGCTTTCCTTGCAATACGACACCAGCCCCCATCGATTTCTCCCCTGGTTCATTTAACCAGTATACCCATCCCTTCTTACTTGTTATTGCAGCCCTCACATTCAAGATATCGGCATCGGTAGTTTTGCCAATGAGAGGGTCACTGGTCACATCATACAGATCTGAGACTAGCAATGGAGTGGGTGTATTGGTTTGATAATTTTTGGCGATGACATTGTAATCTCTCAACATGAAATAGGCATTTTTTACCGTAGACTCAGATGATGGTCTATTACGGTCACCACTTCCGATCAGCACAGCATCAAATGGACGCTCTTTATAGGTATATTGATCTTTTCCATTTACTGTGGTTCTAGTCACTTCCTTATTAATTGTCCTGACAATGACAGGTTGAGTAAAGAAGCGTCGATCAGCGCTTTGTACAGAATCAGACCCCAGGTTGGCGAACTTATAAATACTCCACTCTGTTTTATTGGTTGATGGAAGGTCCATTCTCCATATATTCCCCCCCGTATCACCTGCATAAACTCTATCTATTTTTCCATCACCATCACTATCCAAGGTAGCAACAGTCCCCGGCATGCTATCCGTCATACCAGGCACGCTGAGATTTGATGAAGAAGCAACTGCAGGTGTAGCACTGAAAATCAACGCCCCGGTGTTAGCATTAATGAAATAAATCCCGGCACCTGAGCTATCTCCAGCACCGATACCGGCATTACTTTTGTTCAAATCATAACCACCAGCGAAAACTAATACAGGATCGGTTACCCCCGGAATAAAAGCAACTTCAGGTACAGACCATGTCTGCCCCAACTGAGAAAAACCTGTGGTTTGATTGCTGATATTCCATTTCAGTGCAGGCGCATCAGGATTGGAAATATTGAATGCATAGTAACTCTTACCACCCCCTCTCAATCCTATAAACAGCCATGCAAAGTCACCTTCTGAAGACTTGATAACACCATTTCGGTTAGCATCTTTGATCAATGCAACAGGAGATGAGTCAACTCCGTAGATATGTGTCGAAGACTCTACATTTTCTCGAAGCGCCTTTTGGTTTGCCATAAATTCGTATGGGATAATAGCCCAGCTTTCATCAATACTGGAACCTAAGTCCTTAAACATATGGAGAAAACCAGCATTTGTTCCCATGATAATCCGAAGGTCTGGCGCGTCATTAGCGTTGCCGGAGGGAGGCCCATAATTTATGACTAATGGCCTTGAGTGGAGTGGATCACCGAGAATGAATTGCCTGGTAGATGTCGTAGCATCAAAGTCTTCATCATCAACATCTACACCACGTGTCCAGTTTATCAGTGAGTCCGCCGCTACAGAATCGGTGACCTGTAGATCGCTAATTAAAGTAGAGGCACTACCCGCTATGCTTTCCAGATTGGATCTGGTGAAGTTATCCAAACGTGACTGGGCTTTATTGATCACATAAATGCTACGTGAGGATTTTTCTGCCAGCATTGCTTGGGCACCACCTTTCACAACAATATTTCCATCACGCTCACCAGACCAATATGTCTGTGCATTTTCTATAATCGAACCATCCGTTTTTATCGCTGGCAAGTCATTAACATCTGCCACATAGCCTTTGCTAGAAAAAATCAATTTCTTCAGATTGCCTTTCCAACGCGGGCCTGAGTCAGGTTCAAACATTGCGTAATATATATTATTGAGGCTACGAGTGCGATCAAAGTTATTAGTTGCAATTGCCGGCGAGACTAGAGATGTGTTAATTTTCAGTATCGCCAACAAAGAGGACTTCAGCGCCTGGGTCAGAGCTGTCGCATCTGTTGCTGGATAATACGTCCCTCCACCACGACGAGCCGTTTCCGCCAACAAATTACCGGCCCCAGTTACCGCATCATCACCAAACCCAACAGTAAATGTTGTCACAGTCTGCACACCAGGTGAGCCACTATTCACATCTTTATGTTTCATATAACCAGCAAGCGCGGCAAGATAACTTTTACTACCACTGGTGCCATAACCAACCGTTGTACCATAAGCAGCTTTTTCATCCGCGCTAAGTGTATTAATAAGCCCTTGGACCAAGGTGTTAGCAGCTGTATCTTGAGTGGGTTCACCGTCTGTTATATAAATAACATAACCATTGTTTGAACAATTGTCATAAGGCGACTTATAAGTTCCAACGGGATTTTCTGCCAAAGTGTCTCTTGCTGGCACTCTCGCACTATCATCATCACCATAATACACACTTTGCCCACCAAAAAAACGATAAGCCTCATACAGAGTTTCACACAATGGCGTATTGGTTTCGGCACTTAAGCTATCAATTGTTGACAACAAATTTTGTTCTGCCGTTACTCCTCCTCCCATATTTTCATCATTACTTAAAATTCGTCTAACTATACGCCCACCATTTCTGCCACCATTACTATCATTGTAATTATAAACAGCCAACCCAAAATCCACACCTGGAGTTGAAGAGACCAATCCTTTGACTGCATCCTTGGCAATTTTCAGTCTTGACTGAACACTATAACCAGTAGGGCCATAGTACCAACGAATGTAATTTGCTGAATATAGTGTGACACTAGTATTACTGCCCGTCGCTGCATTGGCTATATTTGAAGTATAATACCAAGAGCCTGAATTATTGGATGTTTTATTGATAGGATATCCTGCAGTCACACTTCCGACAGGAACGGTACCACTGAAAGGGTTTGCGGTATTTTTTGCTGTAATATCTTGCTTGCAATCAACTAAGTAAATCTCACTCTCTACATATGGAGAAACAGATGTCCACGAACCTTGCCGAGGAACTCCGCTGTTATTAAAACTAGAGTATAGATAACTCCATACTTGTGATTGAAAATATCCTACGTTGCTCAATGGTGTTTTTGAAGAGGCACATGCATTAACTTTATCCGAAAAACGTTTGGTACTAGTAATGGTCGGCACGCTACCATCTGTTGAATAATATATATATTTTTTGCTATTACCAGTATCAGGGTCTTTGTTTAAAGCAGCATATATTGTTGATGGATTATACTCTTCTTTAACAACATCCATTGTCTCACTCATGCTACCAGAGTTATCGAAAACAATTAATATTTTCGGTCTAAAATCCCCAGCCTTAGAGAAATCATAGACAAATAGTTCAGTATCATCTGAGTAACTATTGGTTGCCATCGCTGGCATGACAGTAACCAGCATGAGTAACAACAATTTTAGATAATCAAGCATATCCTATGCTCCTCATTCAGATTTGAGCAATGGTTGCTCGACACCTGCAGTCCAGTTTAATGGACGTGAGTTTTTTCCATAATTTACTCCTGCCTGCATTTCTACATAGCGGCAGGAAGGGATAACATTTTGACTACTTGCATTGAACTTTCTTTTACATATCGTCTCTGCTCGACGTGTCATGCTAACTGATGTTGTGATATTATTTCCCGATATACTTAATGCTGCACTTGTGCCCATCGTCGCAATGCGAGTTGAAAGACCACTCTGTTGCAATGCACTCTCGAGCACACCTTCAACTTGATGCTCTGCTTGCTGGATACTTGCTGAAGCTCCCGCCATACGCAGATCAATTCCACTTGACTGCATCACGATGACCGCAATTAAAGTCAAGGGAACTAAAATAATAAGAGCAATGATCAAGGCAACTCCTCGTATGCGCATCACTTGCCTCCTGTAGCGATCATTGCAGGATTACGAATAGCAACACTGCTTTCCAATAACAAGCGTCTAAATCCATCACCATTGCCAGACACTGAGATATTACCAACCTGATATACATTATTGTTTTTGTATTTCGCAGATGCCTGTAAGGAACGAACCAGAATAAATACCCTGGCTGAAACAACTCGGCCCTCATTCCATTCCTGTGATGAAACATTGACACTGCCAACATATTTATCGATAACGCCATCTGGCACGGGAGTGGTATCCACTCCATAAAGAACAACAATACTTTCAATACCGTCAGCCATCGACCCCGTTATCAGAAATGAACCGCCATTTGCAGTTAACATTCTTTTTCTCAACTCAGGAATGCCTGATGAACCTGATGCGAGGTAGTAAATATAATGTTGATATTCCCATATTTGCCGTGCTGGCATTGCTGTGTCGGTCGGTGCAACTTCATTACCACGAAAAATATATGCAGCTTGAGTCGTTGTCGCCATATAGAACCGATTACTATCGAGACTACCAGTGAGAGGTCGTCCAATCAGCCGTTTTATACTGATGACATCTGAATTCGCTATTCTGGACGAGGACGTAATACAAGAAAAACCTGTCATATTTTTACTGACATCGACTCTGGCGACCCAAAGTGCCCGCGTGACTGTTGTTGAGGATGGAAAACTACCCTCTCCTCTTTCATCGATGCAATCATTGCTACCAGAAATAACGGCTCCACTACTTAAACTAACACCAGCATCTTTTTGCATCGGCATTCCGGTATAGTCACCCCAAAAACCGGCCCATCGCAGGTCTTGAGTAATCATCCGCATGGCCAGGCGACCATTTTCTTGCAGTTCACTTTGATCAAAAACATCTTCCGTTGTGGCACGGGAAGCCACATAAATGCTTAGTACCCCCCCAGTAGAAATACGCCAATAACCATGGCAATAAGCCATTCGATAAGTGTAAAGCCTTTGGTTTTCATAACGTTGTTGCCAGCATATAGTAACGCCTTGACTGGAGCGTTCCGTTGCCAAAACCACACAGGTTGCGGATATTATTCGATATGGCCGATGTACCGTCAGAAATGCTCTCTCGCCCCTGCCAGGTAACAATGACTGTCATAGCATTGGCATTTCCTCGAATAATACAGCCGGATGGATTCTGTAGTACTGAGGAGGCACCTGATACTGCAACGCCCAACAAGGACTGCTGCCAACTGAACATATCCAAAGCGAGCAGATCGTTTGCACTGCAACTGGTCATGGTGCCATCCTCGTTACCACAGCTTGGCTTGCTGATGGAAGAACCCGAACTGACAGTCCAAGCCTGTGCAGTCTGAAGCTCCCATATAGAACGATTGATTCTGGCACGTTCAACGATGTCAGTTGCCAACCAGCTTGCAATCGTTCTTTGTCTGGCCTCATAGCCAGATAGCTTGGATGTCACCTGCATTCCCACCAATCCCAGTAATCCAAAAGACAGCACGACAGCCGCAATCATTACTTCCAGTAGACTGAACCCTTTCATTGAACTCAAGATGGGCCATTTCATGGACTAGTCCCAGCAATCATTGTTGACAGTATTGCCAACATTGAAGGCACTTTTAGTGCCATTTTGGTCGATTGAATAGATGACACAGTCCTCATCAGAGCCCTGTGAACCTGATGCTGTGGCGGACAAGACATACGTATTAGTACCGGCAGATATCACCAGATGGTACAAACCCGCATCGGAATTCTCGGAAATATTGAGCGCAGCAGCTGAAGATGCATATCGATTGAAATCCATAAAATAGGTTTCTTGCCGGTTGGCGGCATCCAACAGCATTTTTTTTGCATCGACACGATGGCTGGTCAGCAGATATCGCTGATAGGAGGGGTAAGCAATTGAGCCAAGAATTGCCACAATGGCAACAACAATCATCAGCTCGACTAGAGAAAAGCCTCGAAAGAACCCAATCATATCCCATCCTTGGTGTGATTGACGGCTTTATAAGTTTAACGCCGAGCCTGTCACTAGAACAAACTCGGCGTCAATATCATTGCACTTTATTCTTAAGCCTTCCTGGCTTCGCTCAAATAATTCTAAGTTCCGGCGGCACCTCAAACACCACGTTCTCTTCACGACCGGGATGCTCGGCCACCACCTTGCCACCCAGCTCGCGCAGGCGCGTGATGACCGACTGCACCAGCACCTCGGGGGCGGAAGCACCGGCGGTGACACCGATCGCCTCTACTCCCGCCAGCCAGTCGGCCTCGATCATGGAGGCATCGTCGATGAGATAGGCTTTGGCGCCCACCTTCTCGGCAAGCTCCCGCAAGCGGTTAGAGTTGGAGGAGTTGCGCGACCCCACCACCAGCATGGCGTCCACCAGCCCTGCCATCTCCCGCACCGCGTCCTGGCGGTTCTGGGTGGCGTAGCAGATGTCGTCCTTGCGCGGCCCCTGGATCTTGGGGAAGTGGGCACGCAAGGCATCGATGACATCCGAGGTCTCGTCCACGCTGAGGGTGGTCTGGGTGACGAAGCAGAGGTCATCCGGGTTCTTCACCTTGAGCTTGGCCACGTCTTCCGGCGTCTCCACCAGATACATGCCCCCCTCGCGATTCTCGTACTGACCCATAGTGCCGATCACCTCGGGGTGACCGGCATGACCGATGAGCACGGCCTCGGAGCCCTTGCGGCTGGCGCGATGGACCTCCATGTGCACCTTGGTCACCAGCGGGCAAGTGGCATCAAACACCTTGAGGGCACGAGACTTGGCCATCTCGCGCACCGCTTTGGAGACGCCGTGGGCGGAGAAGATGACGATGCTGTCATCCGGCACCTCATCCAGCTCTTCGACGAAAACGGCGCCCGCCTCCTTGAGCTTGTTCACCACGTAGCGGTTGTGCACCACCTCGTGACGGACATAGATGGGGGCGCCAAACTTCTCCAGTGCGCTCTCGACGATGCTGATCGCCCGGTCGACACCGGCACAGAAACCACGGGGATTGGCCAGAAGAATATTCATCAGTGAACCGCTTCCTCGTCATCAACCCCCAGGATCTCCACCTCGAACGTGACGGTGTGACCGGCCAGGGGATGGTTGAAATCGACCGTCACCGACATCCCTGCCACCGCCCGGATGATACCCGGCAGCTCACTGCCGTTGGGCTGGTCGAACAGGATGATGGTGCCGACCTTGGGTTCTACATCGGCACCGAACTTGGCGCGGTCCAGATGGTAGATGTTGTCGGGATTGGAGAGGCCGAACGCCTCTTCCGGCGCCAGCGTGAAGCTCTTGCTCTCCCCTTCGCGCAGCCCCAGCAGGCACTGCTCGAAACTGGAGCTCAGGCTGCCATCGCCCATCCGCAGGCGGGCAGGCTTGCCTTGCAATGCAGTGCTGTCGGCCACCGAGCCATCTTCCAGCTTGATGGCGAAATGAAACAGCACGCTGCTGTCTGCCGCAATCGGCTGGCTCATGGCGTCACGTCCTTCTTCTTCTCACTGCGAAAACCGTCCAGCACGATCATGGCGGCGCCGATGAAGATGAAGCTGTCCGCCAGGTTGAACGCAGGCCAGTGGGCACGCTGCCAGTAGAAATCGAGGAAGTCGACCACGTGGCCCAACACCAGCCGGTCAAACACGTTGCCGAGCGCCCCGCCGATGATCAGCGAGTAGGCGATGCCGCTCCAGCGCTGAGCGACGGACTGCTTGCGCAGCCAGTGGATCAGCAAGCCGCAGATGGCAAACGCCAGCACCGCGAAGAACCAGCGCTGCCAGCCGCCCTGATCAGCCAGGAAGCTGAAAGCCGCCCCCTTGTTGTAGACATGGACCAGGTTGAAGAAGGGGGTGATCTCCACCCCCGGGTAGCCAAATGGCAGCAGCTTGACCACGGCGAGCTTGCTCGCCTGGTCCAGTACAAAGGCCAGCACTGCCAGCCACAGCCAACGCAGGCCGCTTTTATGGTGAGTCATGTTCATCAGGCAAATTGACGAGTTTCGCCGTCACCCTCGACGTTGGTGACGCAGCGGCCACAGATCTCTTCGTGACCAGCGATGGTGCCCACGTCTTCCACATGGTGCCAGCAGCGGTCGCACTTGGCGGCAGCAGACTGGGCCACACTCAGCCACAGGTCATCGCGCTCGGTAGCGACGGCGTCTGCCGGAGCGGCATCGACGCTGACAACCTTGGCCTTGGAGGTGAGCAGCACAAAGCGCAGCTCATCGGCCAGGGCGTTCAGACGCGCAGCCAGTGCCGGCTTGGCGAACAGGGTCAGCTCGGCCTGCAGGGAGCCACCGATGCGTTTCTCGCCACGAGCCACTTCCAGTGCCTTGTTTACTTCACCACGCACGGTGAGGATCTCGGCCCAGAAATCGTCGTTGAGGGCTTCACCCGCTTCCAGCCCGAACAGGCCGTCGTACCACTCCTCGGTGAACACGAACTCGCCGCGCTCACCCGGCAGCAGCGCCCAGATCTCGTCGGCGGTGAAGCTCATGATCGGCGCCATCCAGCGCACCATGGCCTCGGCGATGTGATATAGGGCGGTTTGGCAGGAGCGACGGGCCAGGCTGTCAGCCTTGGCGGTGTACTGACGGTCCTTGATGACGTCCAGGTAGAAGGAGCCCATCTCGATGGAGCAGAACTGCATCAGCTTCTGGGTCACACCGTGGAAGTTGTACTCGTCGAACGCCGCCATGATCTCGGCCTGTACCGCTTTGGCACGACCTACAGCCCAGCGATCCACCACCACCATGTCGGCAGGCGCCACCATGTCGGTCGCCGGATTGAAGCCGTTCAGGTTGGCCAGCAGGAAGCGGGCAGTGTTGCGGATGCGGCGATAGGCGTCGGCAGAGCGCTTGAGGATCTCGTCGGAGACAGTCATCTCGCCGGTGTAGTCAGTGCTCGCTACCCACAGACGCAGGATATCGGCACCCAGCTTGTTCATCACGTCCTGCGGGCTCACCACGTTGCCGATAGACTTGGACATCTTGCGACCCTGGCCATCCACGGTGAAGCCGTGAGTCAGCACCTGGTTGTAGGGAGCCTTGTCTTTCATGGCCACGCCGATCATCAGGGAGGACATGAACCAGCCGCGGTGCTGGTCAGAGCCTTCCAGATACATGTCGGCCGGGTTGCCATTGAACTCGGGACGGGCGTCGACCACGGAGGAGTGGGTCGAACCTGAGTCAAACCAGACGTCCAGGGTGTCGGGCACCTTGTCGTACAGGTCGGCGTCGCTGCCCAGCAGCTCGGCCTTGTCCAGATCCCACCAGGCCTGGATGCCGGACTGCTCGACCCGCTTGGCCACTTCGTGCATCAGGCGCACGGATTCCGGGTGCAGCTCCTGGGTCTCCTTGTGGACGAACAGGGAGATGGGCACGCCCCAGGTACGCTGGCGGGAGATACACCAGTCAGGACGGTTCTCGACCATCGCCTGGATGCGGTTTTTACCCCAGGCCGGCACCCAGCCGCTCTGGCCGTGCTGTTTGATGCCGTCTTGCTCGATGCGCTCGATCTCTTCCAGCGCACGCTGCCGAAGACCCTTCTGCTCCATGCTGATGAACCACTGCGGGGTGGCACGGAAGATGATAGGGGTCTTGTGACGCCAGCAATGCGGGTAGGAGTGGTTGAACACCTTGTGATGCAGCAGGGCGCCGCGCTCGGTCAGCACCTCGACCACGGAGGCGTTGGCCTTGAACACGTGCTGGCCGGCAAACAGTTCGGTATCCGGCAGGTAAACGCCGTTGCTGCCAACCGGGTTGGCGACTTCCAGACCGTACTTCTGACCGACCACGAAGTCCTCCTGACCGTGGCCAGGGGCGGTGTGCACGGCGCCGGTACCGGCATCCAGGGTAACGTGGTCACCCAGCACCACCGGCACGTCGAAGCTGTAGAAGGGGTGGTTGAAGCGCAGCAGCTCGAGCGCGGCGCCCTTGGCGTAGCCCAGGTTGTGGAACTGCTCGATACCGGCGCGGTCCATCACGTCCTTGACCAGCTCGGCGGCCAGGATCAGGCGCTCGGGATGCTCCCCTTCCACCTGCACCAGGGCATAGTCCAGATCGGCGTGCATGGCGATGCCGCGGTTGGCGGGCAGGGTCCAGGGGGTGGTGGTCCAGATCACGGCAGAGATCGGGCCCTTGCCGGTATGGCCTTCGGCGCAGTCAAACTTGGCGGCAACGCCCGCCTCGTCGACGGCCTTGAAGCGCACATCGATGGAGGGGGAGTTCTTGTCGTAGTACTCCACCTCGGCTTCAGCCAGCGCGGAGCCACAGTCGGTACACCAGTGCACCGGCTTGGAGCCTTTGTGCAGGTGGCCGTTTTCAACGATCTTGGCCATGGAGCGGATGATGTTGGCTTCGGTGCCAAAGTCCATGGTCAGGTAGGGGTGTTCCCAGTCACCCAGCACGCCCAGCCGGATGAAGTCGGTCTTCTGTGCTTCGATCTGGGTCTTGGCGTATTTGCGGCACTCGGCGCGGAACTCGGCAGCAGAGACCTTCTCGCCCGGCTTGCCGACCATGCCTTCTACTTTCAGTTCGATGGGCAGACCGTGGCAATCCCAGCCCGGCACGTAGGGGGAGTCGAAACCGGAGAGGCCCTTGGACTTGATGATGATGTCTTTGAGGATCTTGTTGACCGAGTGACCGATGTGAATGCTGCCGTTCGCATAGGGGGGCCATCGTGCAGAATGAACGAAGGCTTGCCCGCTTTGGCGCGGCGAATGGCGCCGTAAAGATCCTGATCGTACCAACGTTTCAGCATGTTGGGTTCGCGCTTGGCCAGATCGCCACGCATCGGAAACTCGGTTTCCGGAAGATTCAGGGTGTGTTTATAGTCGCTCATCAGTCCTGGGTTCCCTTCTTTTCTAAAAGAGTGCTGGGTAAATGGAGTAGTGGCAGCCCGAACCAGGCTCGGGCCGCCAGGGCATCTCGTTCGATCTGCTCTTTCAAGGCGGTGAAAGAGGCAAACTTCTGCTCTTCGCGCAGCTTGTGGCGAAGCAGCACCTTGACCTGTTGACCATATAGGTCGCCAGAAAAATCAAATAGATGTACTTCCAATCTGGCTTGTGTACCGCTCAAGGTCGGCCGTACACCCACATTGGCGACACCGGGGAAGGTCTTGCCGGAACATAACACTTCCACCGCGAACACGCCACCGACCGGGATCACCTGGCGCTTGAGGGCCAGATTGGCGGTGGGAAAACCTATGGTGCGGCCCAGCTTGTCGCCGTGGGCCACCCGGCCGCTGATTGTATAGGGACGGCCGAGCATCAGCTCCACCTCCGCCATGCGACCGGCCGCGAGGGCCTCGCGCACCAGGGTGCTGCTGACCCGCTGACGGGACAACTGGAAACTCTGGGTGCTGATCACCTCGAAACCGAAGCGCCGGCCAGCCTCTTCCAGCAGGTGGAAGTCCCCTTCTCGCCCCTTGCCGAAACGAAAATCGTCGCCCACCACCAGATAGTGCACACCGAGTTTCTCCACCAGCAGTTGCTCGATGAAGGTAGTGGCGGACTGCTCGGCGAAGCGATGGTTGAAGCGCACGCAGAGCATGCGATCAATCTGCATCCCCTTGAGCGCTTCATACTTCTCCCGCAGGCGGCTGAGGCGAGCCGGCGCCGCGGCCCCAGCAAACAGCTCCAGCGGCTGCGGTTCAAACAGCATGACGCAGGCCGGCAGGCCCAGTTGGGCTGCTTTTTCCTGCAGGCGAGACAGCACGGCATGATGACCCTGATGAACCCCATCAAAGTTGCCAATGGTCAATACACACCCCCGGTGACGGGGCTTGATATTGTGAATACCGCGGATAAGCTCCATCAATGCCTTGTGCGTCGCTGCTATGAAAATCGCCGGATTATATATCAGGCGGCACTCTGGGTCAGCCCTGTTGCTGACCCGATTTCAGCCATCCCGCCCTGATTGCAGGCTCAGGCGGGACTTCCGCCATAGCGCGCCGACTCAGTCATCCCGTCCTGCTCTCAGATCTTTTGGCCGAATGCCCAGCGCCAGCAGGACACCGGCATAGATGGCGCCCCCCAGCACCAGCAGCATGGTCAGCTGCATGCTCGCCTTGCTCATGTGCCAGGCGCCCCATTGGGCCAGATCCGGCGAGAGGTAAAGGAGCACGCCCCCCATCAGCAGACTTGCGGTCAACAGCTTGAGGCAGAATACCCCGGTGTGGCGGGAGGGCCGATAGACGTTCTGCTGATGGAGCCCCTTGAACAGCAGGGCCGCGTTCAGCGTGCCCGAGCAGGCAGTCGAGAGCGCCAGCCCCACGTAACCGAGCGGATAGATGAAGATGAGGTTGCAGGCCATGTTGGCCGCCATCGACATCATCCCGATCCGCACCGGGGTGCGGGTATCCTGGCGGGCGTAGTAGCCGGGGGCCAGCACCTTGATCAGCATCAGCGACAGCAGGCCCGTGGTGGATGCCAGCAGGCTGGCGCTGGACATGCTCACCTCGTGCAAGCCGAACTCGCCGCGCATGAACAGCACCCGCAGAATGGGTTCGCGCAGCACGGCGATCCCTACCATGGCGGGCAGGCCGAGCAGCATCACCATCCGCACCCCCCAGTCCATGGTGCGGGAGAAGTCGGCCGGATCGGCGTCCACGTGTTTTTTGGCCAGCGCCGGCAGGATGACGGTACTGATGGCGACACCGAACATGCCGAGCGGGAACTCCAGCAGTCGGTCCGAGTAATAGAGATAGCTGATGGCGCCGGTCGCGAGGAACGAGGCGAGCATAGTGTTGACCAGCAGGTTGATCTGGCTGACCGACACCCCGAACAGCGCCGGGATCATCAGGGTGCGGATCTTCACCACCCCCGGATGGTGCCAACCCCACTTGGGCCACACCAGCATGTTGATCTGGCGCAGGAACGGGAACTGGAACAGGAACTGCACCAGACCGCCGAGGAAGACGCCAATGGCCAGCGCCAGTTCGGGGTCGTCCAGCCAGGGCGAGATCCACCAGGCGGCGGCGATCATGGTGATGTTGAGAAAGATCGGCGTGAAGGAGGAGACCCCGAAGCGGCCGAAGGTATTGAGGATGGCCCCCGCCATGGCGGTAAAGGTGATGAACCAGAGATAGGGGAAGGTGATCTTGAGCATCAGGCTGGCCATCTCGAACTTCTCGGCCGCCGGCCCGCCATGCAGCCAGTCCCAGAACCAGCCCCAGCCGAACAGGGCGGTCAGCACCCCGGAGCCCAACACCCCGAGCAGGGTGACCACGGTGACGATCCCCCCGAGGGTGCCCGCCACCGCGGCCAGCAACTCGCGCACTTCGCTCTCGTCGCCCTTTTTCTTGTACTCCGTCATCACGGGAACAAAGGCCTGGTTGAAGGCACCTTCGGCGAACAGGCGACGCAGAAAGTTGGGAATGCGGTTGGCAAAGAAGAAGACGTCTGCGGCCACCCCGGCACCGAGCAGATTTGCGATGACCACATCGCGCACCAAGCCCATCACGCGGGACGCCAACGTCATTCCGGACACTATCATGCCGGATTTGATCAATTTCTTACTCAAGACGAGGCCTCTGGAACTGTCGGAAAGAAAAGAATGCTGTTAGAATCGGCCGACAGTTTAACCGTCTCCCATCTGACACACCACCGGGGGGCGGTGTTTATTTGCACAAATCATTTGACAATATGTGGTTGAGAAGGCATATTTCCGGGCCTTTTCAATACACTCGCTAAGACAGTTTTAGGAGTTTTACCTTGGCTAACATCAAATCTGCTAAGAAGCGCGCTCTTCAGTCAGAGAAACGTCGTCAGCACAACGCCAGCCGTCGTTCCATGACCCGTACCTACCTGAAGAAAGTCATCGCTGCCATCGCCTCCGGCGACAAGGCTGCCGCGACTGCCGCTTTCGCTGTTGCTCAGCCGATCATGGATCGTATGGCGACCAAAGGCCTGATCCACAAGAACAAAGCTGCTCGTCACAAGAGCCGCCTGTCTGCCCAGATCAAAGCTATGGCTTAATTCAGCATCTGCTGAACAAAGCTAAAAAAACCGGCCTTCGTGCCGGTTTTTTATTTCTGTTCGCTGCAGTACAACTTGTGCAGCAATCCTATCATCTCACGCACCTCATGGCTGCGCAGCGAATAGTAGACCGTCTGGGCCTCCTTGCGCGTCTCCACCAGCTCATCCCGCCGCAACACAGCCAGATGCTGTGACAACGCCGACTGGCTCAAACCAAGCCGCTCGTTTAGCTCGCCCACCGACAGCTCCCGCTCCAGCAGCTGACACAGGATAAACAAGCGCCGCTCGTTGGCCAGCGCCTTGAGCAGAGCGACCGCCCGGCTTGCATTTGCCTCCATCTCTTCCAGTTGCATCTCATTCCCTCTCGTTCGAGGCAAGAATCATACTCTGTGGCCCGTCGATTTAAAATGACAGGGTTGCCGGTTGAATCGTGGTGAAATCCTCCTGACCGGCAAACAGAAAGGAGAAATCGCTCTCGCATACCCGTTTGACAGCCGGATGCTGGATCATCCGTTCGGCGAAGATGACGTAATACTCCTCCATCAGATCCTGGGTCTCCCCCAGCAGCATCACCTCCTCCCCTTCCAGGATCTCCTCCCGATAGATGGTGGGCGCCATGAAGATGCCCTGGTTGAAGAAACCGAACGCCTTCATCAGGGCCGCATCGTCAAACTCGCCGAGGATGCTGGGCGATACCCCTTGCTGCTCGAACCACTGGGTCAGCTGGCGCCCCATGGCGGTGCGCCGGCCCGGGATCAGCAGCTTTCGCTCCTCCAGACAGGCGGGAAAAGGGAGCGATGGCAGCGGCGCCTTGCAGAAGAAGCTGACCCCGCAACCACCTAGCCGCTTGGAGAGCAGGCCGGCGTGCTGGCTGGAGTCCACCGGGCAGTCCGACAGGATCATGTCGAGCTTGTGTTCGCTCAGCTGTTCCAGCAGCAACTCGTGGGTCGATTCGAAGCAGCGCAGGTGGATGGAGCCATCGTTGGGAATAACGGAGAGCAGTACCCGGCTGGCGAGGCGTTTGGAGAGCGCATCGGCGATGCCGACGTCGAACAGGATCTGGCTCTCCTTGCGGTAGTTCACGATATCCAGCATCTCGTAGGAGAGGCTGAACATCTTGTCGGCATAGCGAAACACCAGCTGACCCAGCTCGGTCGCCTCAAGGGAACGCCCTTTGCGCATCAGCAGCTTGCCGCCAAGGCGCTGCTCCAGCAGCTTGATCTGGCCGGTGACGGTCTGCGGGGTCAAGAAGAGGGCTTCCGCCGCTTGCGTGACGGAGCCCTTCTTCTGAGTCATCCAAAAATAGTAGAGATGGTTGTAGTTAAGATGTGACACGCTATTTTCACTCCATCCTTAAAATGCCCTGGCCCCATCAAATTTCGTCGCCACTTTATCGCCACAACTCACCAAAAACATCTCAACACATTGATTTAAAAGCATTTATTTAACTGCGCACAGTAAAGATGATTGTAGTTAAGGTGTGACATCCAGTGGAAACCCCATGTCAATCAACAAGGTTAAAGGTTAATAATGTCCATCATTGGGCTATAAACCTAAACTACGTCGCCACTTTGTCGCCACTTTTCCAGAGGGTTAAGGCGGGCGGCATCTTCAAGGTGATCTGGCGCAAAGTGGGCATAGCGCATTGTGTCTCTGATGTTGGCATGCCCGAGAATTTTCTGTAGCACTAGAATGTTGCCGCCGTTCATCATGAAGTGGCTGGCGAAGGTATGCCGCAGTACATGGGTGAGTTGCCCATCTGGTAAATCTATTCCCGTCGTTTTCAGCACCCGTCCGAAATCCAGGTAGCAGGGGGTGAATAGCCGCCCGCTTTTATCTCCGGTCATCAGTTCGCCGTAAAGCGCCTGGCTGATCGGGACTGTCCGGTTTTTCTTGCCTTTGGTGTTGGTATAGGTGATGCGGAACGGCGTCACCTGAGAAGTCGTCAGCGCCTCGGCTTCTCGCCAGCGGGCCCCTGTCGCCAAGCAGATCTTGATGATGAGCACCAGGTCAGGGTTGTGGTATTGCTGAGCAGCATTAAGCAACTCGGCAATCTGGGCCGGTTGCAAGAAGGTCATCTCAGGATCGGGCGTCTTGATGCTCATCGTCGTTTGCAACGGGTGGGCATGCTGCCACTCGCCCAACCGAATCAGCTCCCCAAACACAGCCTTGAGAAAGGCCAGCTCCTGATTGACCGTTCGGGCGGTGATCGCCTTCTTGGCTCCCACGTTCCAACCGTTGTCGATCTCACCGGCCATCCGTTTGGCCCGATAGTGCGCCCACATCGAGGGAGTGATGTCGATCGCCTTGGGGTTGCCCATGCCGTTGCAGATGATCTGCAGCTTGGCCAAGCGAACCTCACTGCGTTTTAGGGTCTGGCCGTGCAACTTGTACCAGAGATCGATTAGCTCCTGCAGGGTACGATGCTCCTTCGCATTCTTCCCTAGCCAGGGCTTGACCTGATGCTCATCCAGAATGAATTGTTCCCACGCCAACGCCTCGCCCTTGGTGAGGCAGCGTTTGCGCTTGCGGGGGCCGGTGCGCCCCTGAGGGTAGACTTCAGCCAACCAAGGCTTGGTTGAACCATCTGTGAGTTTGCGAACAGTCATCAGTACAAGCGGGTTTTACCGAGCAAGTAGGCGTCACTCTCGGCGCCAGTGAGTTTCCCCATTTCGGTACAAGTCGAGGATACCTCTTCAACCACATAGCCCTGCTTGCCAAATTGGTTGAGCAAAGCAACCTCGGCAACACCTTTCAGATCATCTGCTTTCCCTCCCCATACGACTGGGCAGAGCCCCATTTTTACGACTGACTTGTAAATGCCATCAGTAACCTTGGCTTGTGGCAGTACGATGTGAAACACATCACCATTACGCTCAATTTGTGTTGGGGACCAGGGCTTCAATGCAGAGTCCATTGCAGTGCCTGCATGACTAAAGAACGATACGAACAGCAGGCTAATCAGATACTTCTTCATGATTGCTCCTTATGTTTTAAAACTTCTTCCCAGCCCAGACCACCCGGCCTACCACATGCAGGTCTGCCCGTTGCTCTTTGGTGAATTCCCAAGACTGATAGGTGGGGTTATCGCTGACCACCTTCACGTCACCCAGGGGAGAGAACTGCAGGCGCTTCACGAACAGCCCGCCTTCCATCCGAATCACATGCAGCCCATCCCTCGGCGCATCGCCGTTGGCCATGTGCAGCAAGATGATGTCGTTATCAGAGATGGTGGGCTCCATGCTGTCGCCCTTCGCCCGGATCACAGCCAACCGATCCGGCTTTAACCCTTCCTTTCTCAGCCACTCGGTACGGAACGCCATCGGCTCAGACTTCTGCTCATCGCTGACAAACTGGCCATGCCCGGCAGACGCAAATACCTGGTAGCTGTCGATAAAGGTGAAGTCGTCATTGCAGCCCATCAGGGGGCTTGGTGCGGTCTCGATCTTCGGAGCTTGGGCCTGATAGTCGGCTGTCACTTCTCGGGCTTCTTGAACGGATTGACCTGATGAGGGGATGGCGGTTGCCCCAGCCAGAATTCTCTCCCAGTCATCACCACAGGCCAACCACCGGAGATCTACTCCAGCAGCCACCGCCATGGCAATAAACCGCTCCACATTCGGCAGGGCTTCCAGTCGCTCGTATTTGAGAATCGATGAGTCAGACATCCCTGATCTGATAGCAAAAGAGCGCCGAGATTCATTACCTCGAATCTGGATGAGCCGTTCAGCAAACGCTTTTGCATCAAACATATGCAGATTTAGCTCGTCCATTGGTTACCACCTCTTGGGAGAATGATGGGAAATAACCCACGCATGTTGTTGACATATGGTTGTGTCCAGCTCATATTGTGCCTACCAAGGTTTGTTGCCGTCGAAAACCTCAAACCATGGTTGGCAGTAATAACGCCCAGCTAGGGCCAATAAGCATCAATGTAAGCGATGAGGCGTCATCATGACACAAATGCAACCAGCATTCACCTTTCCGGTCTGCTCCAAAGAGAAGTTCGCCGAGATGACCGGTTTCACCGAGGACTACGTCCAATCGATGATCGAGGCAGGGCGTCTTCCTATCCTGCCGAAAACCGGACTGCGCCAAAAAGTGGTCATCAACCTCGAAGCGCTGCGGATGGAATGCCATCAAGCAGCACTCATCTCTCGTTGAGTCTCGTTTATTCACGGAGATACGACCATGTTTAAACAGGCTGCAACCAAACAGCAGCACTATGAGGCAGCTTGCGCACTTTTCGCTGCGCGCTACTCCATCGCCGATATCGCCAGAGAGTCAGGCATCGGTGAACAGATGCTGCGCAACAAGCTGAACCCAGACCAGCAACATCAACTGACCGCTCGTGACTTGGTAGCTATCTACCACGCCACCGGCGACGACACCCTGTTTGATGGCCTGCTGTTTGACTGCGGCCTGACTGCCGTTCGCCTGCCGGGGGCGGCCAAGGTTGCACCAGAGGCCCGCGCCCAGCAGGCACTCAATGCCAGCGCCCAGATCCTGGGCGTCACTGCCCAAGCCACCACCATTCTCGCCGGTGACCGCGTCACCAAGAACAACCGAAACACCGTCGTCACCGGCATCTGGGCTGGCATCGAGCACCTTGTGCTGCTGGCAACCGAAGTCGAAGACCGCTTTCACGCCGTCCCTGGTCTTGCGTGTGCTGCCGACATGGCCCGCGCAGCCCTCGGCGCATAGGAGACCAAGACCATGAGATTGATTTGCCCCCACTGCGGTTGCCATTCCACCACTCGTTCATCCACCAAGATGAGCCCGCTGACAGGCCATGCCTTTTATGCCTGTAGCAATGTCGACTGCGGCCACACCTTCAAGGCCGCATTTGAAATCGTCGGCACCATCAGCCCATCCGCCATGCCCAATCCGGCCATCGTGCTGCCGACCTGCAAGGGCGTGGGCAAAAACCACAAGACCATGTCCAAGAGCATCCCGCTCAAGGAGCCAGCATGAAACTTCGCGCCGAGCAGCCGGACCTGATCCCGCTGCCGTTTTTGTTGTTCACCCGCGCCACCGTCGTCACCGACAACGACGAACCGGTGATGCGCAACACCACCCGCACTGATGGCAGCTATCTGGAAGACCAGCGCGGCCGCCGTGGTGCGCTGCGCTTCAAGCCAGCTTGCCAGCCGCGCCGCCACTGGCTGGTCAGGCTGCTGCAGGCATAACCGGAGGGCCACCCCATGAACACCGCCAAGGTTCTCGAGCTCGTTCAACAGCCCAGCGCCAAAGACAAGGCGCTGGCAGAGATGCGCGGCCTGTTTGGCCGCAATGGGGCGGCCAGCCGCTGGTCACGCCTGTCTACCAAGGCCCGAGCCGTCATCTGCTACGCGGCCGGGGTGTCGACCACCCAGGCCGGGCGCGAGCTGGACCAGTTCGACTTTGAACAGCAAGAGGCCATCCGCCTTGCCTTGGGCGAGCTGCTGGCCACCTTGCACGAATTTGATGGCGGTGTGCTGCACCGCCGTGAATGGCACCGCACCGCCACCCGCTGCAACGAACCGACCCGCAGCGAGCTGGAGCAAGCCGCCCATGAAGAGAAGCGCCGGGCCGAGCTCAACGAGCAGGCCAGCATATTGGAAAGCCGCAGAGCGGTTGCAAGAAGAGTGGCCGGAAACGGCCAATAAAAAACCCCGCTATCGGTGCGCCAACACCAGCGGGGCTTTCAATCAATCAGCGAGGGTTACCTCATGAACAATAGTACAGCAGAACAGGCGATCCGCAAAGTCGCCAACTCCTTGATAAATACCCACCGTCCCCAGCTGGGGGCATGCCATAGCACCGCCATCGAGGCGAGCCTTGAGGCACTGGCAGAACTGGCCGACGAGTTGAGCATGCTCGACATCTACGCCGAGCTGACCAAGCGCCTCGAGATCCTGCGCGGTGGCCAGCGGCCACACATCATCGGCGTAGACATGGCCAGCGGCCCAGACAGTACCGCGATATTCCAGCCGCCCTTTGCCCATGAGCTGCAAGGGGGTGCCCAGTGATCGCCATCACCGCCAAGCACACCGCCCCATCACCGGCCGCTGCCGTCGCCTACCTGGTGCGCCACGGCTACATCAACGTCAAAAACTGCTGGCTGCGTGGCCAGCGCCAAGCCGCCCGCATCGAGCCGCTGCCGTCAGGCCGCGTCCGTGTTCTGGAAGGAGTAGCAGCATGAGCAACATGAAGTGTGAACAGTGCGGGCGCTACCGCCTGCCGGATCCGGCCGCCTTTCGCTGCGGTGACAAGGTGACCTTCAAGCGGGTGATCCAGCGCGCCAGAACCACCGAGCTCAAAGCGGTTGATGGCGTCATCGTCGAGGAAGGTGTTGCCACTGTGACAATCCGGGTTCGGGGTGGTGAAAGGGTCCAGGTCGCGCGCACCGGCATCACCATGCAGGGCGCTACGGGTCCGCTGACCTATGAGCTGTTTGGCGTATGCCGCTGCGAAGGAGGCCAATCATGAGCAAAACCATCATGACCATCGCCTGCTTGAAGCAGTGGATAGCCGAGAACGAAGCGCGCCTGGTGCCGACCGCCCCGCTCTGCTGCTGCGGCGAACTGGGGATCTCCATCCGTATCGAGGCCGGCCATGTCGCCATCGACGAGCCAGATTTCAGCGACATAGAAGGGGGTGCCCTGTGACTGGTGACCTGTTCGAACTGGAGCCGCCGATCGACGAGCTGGGTGGCGCCGAATCTGGCCCCGCCCATATGCAGCCGCCGGCCCCGGTCAGCCAGCTGACCAAGCACTGGGAAGTCGCCCAGGAAGAATTCAACACCTCGGGCAGCGATGCCCGCCGAAACCGCAATATCGCTCAGGAGCTGCTGGCCCTTGGCGCCATCCGCGCCGTGTACTGGCTGGCACTGGGCAGCAACGAGGTTGCACTGGCCAAAGAGATTGCCGAGTGGTGGGCAGAGTGCGAACCACTCCACGGACTGGGGGAGACCATCAAATGACCACGCCAGAACAAGAAGGATGCACCACTGAAATGGTGTTAATGGCTGATATCGCCGCCAACAAACTCATATTCCAGGTAAAAAAAGAGTCGCTTCGCCAGTTTCAAAACCAGCTCATCACCCTGCGCAAGGAGCAAAAGCCGAACACGAATGTTTATGCCATCCGCGCCTTGTTGCTTGCCTGCCGCCGTGAACGGTCATGGATGAATGTCGCATTCGACCAAATCGAATTCGACGAACAACTCATCGAGCAGCTCATTGAGGAAATTCATCAGATCAGAACAAGCGGACAATCCAGCATGCAGGAGGAGATCATCCAATGAGCCACCAACAACTGATCGACCAGTGGGTCGACAAAATGCTGAACGCCGAAGCGCGCCTGCACGGCCTGCAGCTTGACCTGGTAGACCTGCGCGCAGATGGCCCCCATGGCCAGCGCACCCCGGCCAGAACCCATCTGACCTTGTGCCGCCAAGCGCGCCAGGCCGCCCGTCAAGCATCAGCCAAAGTCAGAACACTGCATGCAGGGGGTGCGGTATGAAGTTGTCCATCGAGCTCACACCTGAAATGCGCGTCCGGCTGATGTATGCGGAGACTGTTGAAATTGATGTGCCGGATTCGATAGTGCAGGAGCAATACGGAATCAACGCCAATACCCACCGCGCCATTGTGCTCGAAAGCATCGTTGCGACATTGGAGCAAGATGGGAGTGGCGCTATCGAGGTGGATGGCCGTCGTTATGTCAGCACTGCTCACCTTACCGAACTCGCAGCATCACTCCGCCAACTGAAAACATCAGGGGGCTCTCACTAATGACTAACCAGAAACCAGCCGGGCTTGCCCCGGCTTTGGGCGTCGTGCGCCCTGCAAACAGCCCAGCACCATCGCAAATGGTCACCCTGGAGCCCTGCACCAAGTGCCGCCAGATGGCTGTTTGCCTGCCGGTCACCGGCCGGCACGGTCGCCGCGCCTATCCCTACTGCGTCGAAACCTGCTGGCCACTGGCCCGCGCCGCCAGCGAAACCGTGGTGAAACAGGAAGCCGCCCGCATTTCGATGCGCTGCAGCTGCTGCGGCGAGTTCGGCCATGTGCGCCCGGTCATCCTGGCCGGCAACCGTCTCACCAGCCTCTCTTTCTGCGAGGCCACCTGCTGGTCTGATCGACTGGCCGACATGGAGCTGGTGCCGACCTGCAGCGACTGCGGTCGCTACCTGCAGCCCAACGAGTATGCAGACCGTAAATGCGGGGTGTGCAAATGATCGACGCCATCACCAACCTGCACGGCATCCAGCTGCCACAGCACTACCTGGTCGGGCACCACGCCATCAACATGGCCGGTGCAGCGGAACAGCTGGCCCGAATCGAATGGCATGTCGCCAAGCCGCTGGCCAAGCACTACCTGCACCGCTACCCGGCCAACCACAAGACCGCCAACATCTGGCTACGCCGCATGGTAGATGCCTGCGCCGCTGCTCAAAGCCGCTTCCCAGTCCCGGTGATCGATCTGCGCAACGACGTGCGCCGCGAGCTGGTCGCCGCCGAGTGGGCGCGCCGTTGCCAGCAGTTGCTGGCGCGGGCCGGTAACGAGTGCACCGCCGCCGAGCTGCTGGCCGATATCGGAGCCCAGGCCAAGGCGTGGCACTTCTGCCCCACCCTGCCGATCCACCCACGCACCAAGGTCGAACGCCTGCTGGGCCGCCCACTGAGCCAGCAAGAGCGGGACAAGCTGGATGACGAGGTGGACAAGTTCGAAGAGGCCGCCGCCAGCCTGCTGGTGCGCCTGCTCGATGAGTCATGGTGGCTGCGCAAGATTAACCGCGCCTGGGCCATCTACTGCGAGCTGATCGCCATCCTTACCGGCCAGGTGCGCAAGGGAGTCAGCCCCTACGCCAGCGCCCACGCGGTGCGCGAGTTCACCCAGCGCAAGGCTGCACAGCAGGCATGGATGGCGAGCATGAGCGCCGTCAACGAAGATCTGGGGCAAGAGATTGACCTGGCTGACGCCATCATGGCATCCGTGGCTAACCCGGAGATCCGCCGTCATGAACTGTTTGTGCGGATGCGTGGGTTTGAGGATTTGGCGCAGGAGCAAGGTAAGCTGGGTATGTTCATGACCCTAACCGCTCCCTCCAGCTATCACGCGTGGCGCCAGGGCAGCAAAGATACCAGCAAGACCTACCAGAACGACAATTTCAACGGCAGCACCCCGACCGACACTAACCGCCTGCTGTGCAAACAGTGGGCGCGCTTTCGCGCAGCCATTGCGCGCGAGGGGATCATGACCTTCGGTTTCCGGGTTGCGGAGCCGCACCACGACGGCACCCCGCACTGGCACTGTCTGCTGTTCATCAACCCAGAGCACAAGCGCGACTTCCTGACCCTGCTCGCCTACCACTTCACCGCCACCAACCGGGCCGAGCTCAAGATGCCCAACGGCGCCCAGCTCGATGCGCTGGCGGAGCTGAAAATTCGCAACAAGATGCCACGCATCAAGTGGCTGCTGAACGTCGAAGACCCGGCCGTGGTGAAAGCCATCAACCCAAGGGTGAACTGGGAAGAAATTGACCCAACCAAGGGCAGCGCCACCGGCTACATCGCCAAATACATCGCCAAGAACATCGACGGCCACAAGGTCGGGATGGACTACGAGGCCGAGGCGCCGGCCGATCACTCCGTCATTGCCGTGGCGGCATGGTCTAGCTGCTGGCGCATCCGCCAGTTTCAGCAGATCGGCGGCCCTGCCGTGAGCGTGTGGCGCGAGCTGCGCCGCTTGGGGGACGAGGTGATCGAGTGGGATTGCATCTTGGAAGCAGCCCGCTATGCAGCGGACAACAAGATGTGGGGCCGCTTTATCGAGATCATGGGCGGCATTGAGACCCCGCGTAAAGACCATCTGATCAAGCTTTCCAAGCGCCTCGATGAAGCCGCCAACAAATACGGCGAGGACGTCTTCAAGCTGATGGGGGTGATCACCGACATAGGCCAGACCACCGCAGTCACCCGCACCGAGGGCTGGCAGATAGTGCGCAAGGGCGTCACCGGGTCGGGTTTGGGCGAGCAGCGCGAGCCTGCAGTGGGCGAGCGCAGCGAGTTGCAGTCAGGCGGCGGCAGCCGCCCCCTCGGAGTTCTGTCAATAACTGTACGAAAGGATCCAAATCGGGGGTTAAAGGATCCGCTCTGGCTAAAGAGCTGACCCGAATGGGGCTTGATGTGAGTAACGAAGACCTGCTGCTGCACGGCAGCATCATCAACGCCGACGGCCAATATGTGCGACTGGTCGGCGATCGGCTGATTGTGACCCGCACCTGGCCGGGTGCTGGCGATGCGGTGGCCGACCAGCTGACCGCCGAGGTCGAGGCAGAGCAGGCCAGCAAGCGGGCCGCCAGCAGTGACCAGCTGAAACAGCAGGCCCGCGAGCTGGTGCACTCCGGCGGCAGCGTGACCGAGTGGCTGGCCGCTCTGCCGCTGGCCAAGGCCGAAGAGGCGATCGCCATCTTCACCCGCCTGCTGGATGACGAAGAGGACCGGGCCAGTTACCAGCCCAGCGAACAGGAGCAGGCCCGCGTCGCGAGCATGCAAGCCGACAACGACCGCCATCAGGCGGAGATTGCCAAGGCGCGGGCGCGCCTGGGCGTGGAGTGAGGGGATATATGCATCACGAACTGAAAATCCTAACGGCCTATTACCCTCGGGTACTGGACGGTAGCAAGCCATTCGAGATCCGCTTAAACGACCGCAACTTTAAAGAGGGTGACACCGTCACCCTCAACGAGTGGGACGGCGAACGCTACACAGGCCGCAGTGCCAAGCGCCTGATCACCTTCGTCACCGACTACGCCCAACAGCCGGGCTATGTGGTGTTCGGGATGAAGGCTGTCGAAGATAACGCTGGCCGCCCTTCAAAGGAGGAGCTTGAGCTGCTGGCTGCGGCACTGACTGCGCAGGCTCGAGAGCTCAGAGACTGCGGGCCGGCAGAGTGGTCATCGTTCAGCGACATGGTCGAGGGCGCGCTCAACAATATCCGGGTCGATGTGGGGGTGCTACGTGGCTGACATCATCAACCGCGGCGACGTCGAACGCTTGCTGCCGCACTGCCTGCAGCTTTGGCCCACCATCAAGCAGCACCCGCCGGGATCGGCGGGTCGTGCCGCCATCACCAGCACGCTCGACAACATGCCGGCCGCTGACCGTCATATCTGCGATCTGCTGCTCGACCGCATGGAGCGAGTCATCCAGTTCGAGGATGCCTGGTTCCCCTTCTACCAGGGCGAGCTGGACACCATCACCCCACCGAAGAAGGCAAGGCGGGTGCTACCTGCTGGCCAGACGGCAAAGCAGGTATGGAAGGACACCAGGGCGAGACAGGGTGCATATGCCAAAGGGGGATGCCGATGAAAAAGCCGAAAGATGCGAAGGCCAGAAAGGAGGCCCAGAGAAAGCGCCAAGCCGTGCTTGGCATCAAGCGGGTGGAGGTGGCGCTCTCCACCCGCGAGCGCGAGCAGCTGGAAACCCTGCGCCGGGCCAGAGCCGGATCCGGTGAACCCTACAGCGCCAACGAGTACATCAGCACCCTGCTGCGCCGTGACTGGGAACGCTGGCAGGAACAGGAAGCCGAACTCAAGCAGCAGATCTGCCCGAACTGCGACTGTGCGTTACCGGAAGGGTGTGGAGGAACCTTCAAGGGTGAGGCGGCCTGCTGGCACACCAAGGGCGACAAGTCGATCGCTCTGTAGGAGGAAACATGCAACTACCGCAACACGTTGAACCTACCATCGGCGGGCATTACCGGGTGATCCGCCATGCCGAGTCGTTCGAAGACATCGACGGCAGCCTGGTGCACTTCGAACAGGTTGAATTCGTGGCAGAGATACTGGCAAAACCGGAGAAGGTGATAGCCTTTGACGGAGTAAGGAAGGTCATCGAGCCGCTACCGGAACACCTGAAAAAACCGGAGTGGCTGTGGATTCGCAAACTGCGCACCGGGCGCCGCCAGTGGCTAAACCGCTACGCCTGCCACTTGGTAACCATGCCGTAATCGCAAAACGTGTCCGGTCACGAAAGCGTGACCGGACACGTTTCATCAATTACCATCGTGGTACCACAAGAGGGGAACACGATGAGCTTTAACCTGTGCAACCTGCCGCCAGCCGAGAAGGCGCTGATTGAGGTAGACAAGGCCGCAGCCTATGCGGTTTGGAAGGAGCGCAACGGCCACCTGGCCACTGCGGAGACGGACGGCAGCGCCTTCAAGGATCATGAGCAGGAAGTGTTCACCAAGGCGCTGGCCAAGTATCGCGCCAGATAGGCCAAACACAGAACGCCGCCATCAAGCCCCTTACTGAGGGGCTTTTTAATATTATTTGCATATCCTTTTTATATTATTTGTATGCCAATAACGCAAAATTGCCGCACTTAAATAACTGCACCACTATTAAAATGACTGAACCACAATAAAGCTCGCTGACTGTAGTTAAATCTTTAAACCTTCACATCATTAAATCTTTAAATCTTTAAATCTTCAAAGGTGGTTTAAATGCTGTTTAAAGATTTGGTGAGCAAAAAGCGAACAAACCCAGTATTTGCGGCGGTTTTGCTCAATCCTCTAGCGTCTAGTGATCAATTCACTAGCTAGTTGAATAGATGTGTTTGAGCAACATGGAGATATTTACATGGTGAGCTGTTAGGGCTCACTTACTTATTTTTCCAAAAAATAACAGATAGGTGTTATTAACGTTCAAGGTGTTTGACTTGTAATATTCAACATGTCTATGATGCGGCCATTAAGCAATTTTCAAATCATCCAGCCATGCCGGAGGGGGTTATTTTGCCAGTTAAAAACCTATGCTGCTCATCGGTAAACCTTGACCGCACCAGACCATACCGACAAGAGCCATTCAACCTCGGCATCGCTCATGCTGAGAAACACTGCTCGCTGGTCATGACGGGATTCAGACAGAGAAAGCCAGGCCGGTGCCGGCAGCATCTGCTGAACGCTGATCCCGAGGTGCAAGCACAGCAGCACAGCGTCTTCCAGGTTGATGAATCCGCCGTGCTCATCATCAACCCAGCGCGACACCGTGCTGGGATTGACCCCAATCAAACGGGCCGCGTCTGAGTATGAAAGGTGAGAGTTGTCGAGCAGCGTCCGCAGCCTGGCCTTGGAATCAAGGAGATACTGCCGAGCAATCGCGGGTAACGGTCTAGTTCGTCTCATTTTGGGCAGTCTCCATCGTGCTGGAACGCCCGTGCTCGGTCTTTCTATGAACTGACACTGTCAAAAGTGACAGTAAAAAATTCACATTTATGCAAAAGCTAGTCGCTGATCGCTGAGATATGCAACGCCACCATGAATAAAATGGACTGGCCAAACCAGTGAGCACGATAAGCCACGGGACTAACATCAATCGGGAGCAAAAAAGCAATGCAAGCACCAGCGGTCGACATCGTCTTCGAGAACATCAATTTCATTTCTTCGATGATCACGGAGGCAGCCAGCCCAGCCCAGCACGGCCACCTTGAGTCAGTCATCCAAACCCTGACGTGGGCCGGCACCAAGGCACACTCGGAGCAGTCAAAACCACATCTTGCCAACACGGTTACTAACTGATCCTGTGCATAACTCGAACAACGGGGGCCGCGTGCTCCCGTTGTTTTTTACGGGACGGGAAAGTGAAAGGATCTGACGGAAAGTGAAGGATCACAAAAAGGATCTGGCAGGGTGTGCGCGGCCAGTGCTGGCGCGGGGAGCAGCCGGCCGCCAGCAGTCTTTCACCAGAATGGAAATCGACACAGGAAGCGCGCAGGCGAGGCGGGGTCCCGATTGCGCGCCAGCGCTGCGCAGGGGGTCGCAACAGGCCACCATGGCTCACCGGTGAGCGCAGGGAGAGCCTGCCGGATTTGGGCGCGGTGCTGAGTGGGTTTGAAGGGCGATCGCGTAGCGGGCCGTTGGTGAGCCTAGGCGGGGGATGGTCGAGGTGAACCAGAGGCGGCCGGCCAATGCCATGCGCCGGCAAAAGAAAACCCCGCCAGGTGGCGGGGTATCAGGATGCTATCGGAAGGTCAGCGCGGCAGGTCGCCTTGGCTGGCCTGCTCGATGCCGGCGGCCAGCTTGTAGGGGTTGAACCGGATCACCTCCTCCCCTGCCCAGTCATTGAGCGCCAGCAGGCTGGCCTTGATGCTGTCGATCTCGTTGATGTCGAACACCTGGGCGGCCTTGGTCACATCGCCGAACCCGCCGGTGCTGTTAGGCATCACCCCCATCAGCTGGGGAGGTACCCGGTGGGTGGCCAGCTGGTCATCCCGGCTCACGTTCTTGATGCTCAGAAAGTCATCCTTGGCAGCCACCTCGGCCACCGGGATCAACTTCACCCCATCCTTGCTGCCGTTCGGGGTGTAGAGCAGCAGGTTACGGAAGTTGCCGGGCCCCTTGCTCTGGCGCAGCGCCTCACGCAGGGCGGCAATGTCGCCCTCGTTCTGCACCGCGTCGGTGATGTGCATGATGAACCCGGCGTGGGAACCGTTCTCGTAATACTTGCGGCGAAACAGGGTGGCAGATTCATTGAGCAGGGTGGAGTTCAGCCCGCCGACATAGTCGGGAATGCCGTAGATCTCCTGGTTGATGTCGCTCTCCATCACATGGCCCACCCGCCCGGCCCGGCAGCGCCTGCTCTTGCCCTGGATGGGCAATCCACCAATAGGTGTCCAAGTCCAGGGCGCGCCGGGTGTACTTGGCCCGCAGGTGATCATAACGCAGCACCCCGCCGAGCCGGTTCTGCACCGCCTGCAGATAGCCGTTGCCGAAGATCAGATAGTCCAGCGCCAGCCCGGTGAAGGCGGCCAGGCTCAGTTTCGGATGCGGGATGAAGCAGGAACGCAAAATGTTGCGCTTAACCTGAATGGCAGAGGCGTGGTGCACCCCGGCCCGATAGACCCGCGATAAGCCATTAAGCGAGAGCGGCGGTTCATACCAGCGCCCGTTGTGCATGGCCTCAAGGTAGTCGAACACCTCCCGCTGACTGAGCACGGGCACCGGCTCGCCGAAGGTGAACGCCTCAATGGTCTGGCTGGTTGCGGCTTGGGTCGCCGTCACCGGCGAGGTATGGCGCTGCGGGCGGCGCTTTCTCATGCGAAAATCTCCATCATGCTGGTATTGGCACCGGTGGCACCTGCCAGCGGTTCGTGTAACAGGGCCTGCATCGTTGCCCAGGCAATATCGGCGTGGCTGGTTTCCTCTGACCGGCTGGCCTCAAAGGTCGGCATCTTGCCGCCAGCCGTCACAGAACGGCGGATGCTCATGAAAGCCTGCGCGAGGTCAGTCATGCCGCTGTCAAACTCCAGCCGGCCCTTGTTCATCACATCCTGGGCCTTCATCACCATCTGAATTTTCACACTCGGGTTGTACTGGATGGGGGTAACTGCCGGGTAGAACTGCTTCACCAGCTGATAAACCCCCTCCCCGATCCCGGTTGTGTCGATGCCGATGTAACCCACGTTGTAGCGCTCGCACATGGCCTTGATGGCGCGCGCCTGGGCGTCGAAGTCCATCCCGCTCCAGCGGTGGCGCTCGAGCACCCGAAACTTGCCGCCGGGTATCGCCGGCGGTGCCAGCACGACGCAGCCGGCACTATCGCCCTGCCCGCCCTTGGCCGGGTCATAGCCGATCCACACCGAGCGATGACCGAGCGGGCGCATCGCGTGGGGCTTGTAGTCCTCCCACACCTCCCAGCTGTCGACCATGCAGCGCTGCAGCATGGAGAGCGGGAATACGCTGTCAGTGTCATCAGCAAACTGACACATCAACAGCTGGTTATAGTCATCAGGGGAGTAACGGCGCCGCAACCGGTCCAGGTCGAACAAGTCACAGCCACCACGCACGGCATCCTCAACCGTGACGATCTGCCGCCACTGGCCATCACCGCACAGCCTCCCGCCATGCAAGGCAGCATGGTCAACGTCGAACTTGATATGCTCGTTCTTCGGCCGCCCCTTGTTGAACATCGCACCAGACCAGAACGGGTAGGCATCATGTGACAGGCTTGATGGGGTCGAGAAATAGGTCAGCCGCCAAAACTTCTGCATCGCCATGCCGCTGGAGACCTTGTAGAGCTCCTGAAACTTGGGGATCCAAAAATACTCATCGATGTAGAGATTGCCGTGATAACTCTGGGCGGTGCGGGAATTGGTCCCGAGGAAGTAGAGAATGGCGCCATTGCCGAGCGTAATGGGATCCCCCTTGAGCTCAACACCGACCTCCTGCGCGAAAGCCAGAATGTACTGCTTGAACTGATGGGCCTGCGCCTTGCTGGCTGACAAAAAAATTTGATTGCGGCCAGTGGTCAGTGCATCAATCAGCGCCTCCCGCGCAAAGTAGAACGTGGCCCCGATCTGGCGGCTCTTGAGCAAGTTGCGCTCAGTGTGCTGCAGGCCGGCCTGATACCACACCTTCTGATAGCCAAACATATTGCCGTGGAACAGCTCGCCCAGCTTCTCGAGCTGAGCCTCATCAAAATTGTTCCGCACTGGCGCCTTCTTTGGCCCCTTGTTGCGGTTCGCCACCTTCGGGTTGAGGTCGGCCTCGTTGCCACCGTTGCTATACCGGTTGACCCGGGCGATCCGCTCCAGCTGGCGGCCCAGCAGATCAATCTCCTTGAAATCGCCGCCAGTCTTCAAATCCTTGGCGATCAGCTGGCACATCCGCGCATAGATGGCGAAATCGACCCGGTCAATCGGTTTGATGTAATCCCAGCCGTCGCGCCGTTTCCAGGTCGAGACCGTCCCCTCCGGCGTCTGCAGCAATTCAGCAATGGCGCGCAGCGAGTAGCCCTGGAAGAACAGGTGCATGGCCTGCCGTCTGGGTTCGATATGGGGGAAAAATAAGGGTGCTGTAGTCATGGCGCCAGTCTACCCAGCCAGACCAACCACCAACGCCCCACCGCCATTGTGTGGCGCTCTTACACAATGGCGGCCGATTGCACGATCCCGCCGCTCAACCAGACCATAACCGCGACATCACCACCCAATCACCAAAGGGATCCCAGCTCATGCCTAAGTCCAAATTTTTCCGCGTCGCCGTCGAGGGGGGCACGACCGACGGGCGCACCATCACCCGCGAGTGGATTGAACAGATGGCCAAGCGCTACAACCAGTCCACCTACGGCGCGCGGGTCAATATGGAGCACATCCGGGGCTATGACCCGAACGGTCAGTTCAAGATGTACGGCGACATCACCGCAGCCAAGACCGAAGAGGTCGACATGGAAGGTGAAAAGCGCCTGGCCCTGTACGTGCAGATCGACCCGACACCCGAACTGGTCGAGCTGAACAAGAAGCGCCAGAAGGTTTACACCTCCGTCGAAATCCACCCCAACCTGAACGAAAAGGGCGCCTACCTGATGGGGCTGGCCGTCACCGACAGCCCGGCCAGCCTTGGCACTGAAATGTTGGAGTTCTGCAGCAAAGCGAAGGTCAACCCGCTGGCCGAGCGCAAGCAGCACAAGGAGTGCCTGTTCACCGAAGCGCTGGAAACCGTCATCGAATTCGAAGACGACAGCGACAAAGGCCCCAGCCTGCTGGAGCGGGTTACCGCGCTGTTCTCCACCCACAAGAAGCAATCCACCGCCGATTTCAGCGACGTGCACCAAGCCGTCGAAACGGTGGCAAAAGAGGTCACCAGCCTCGATGCCGGCATGCAGAAGAAGTTCGCCGAACAGGCCCAGACCATCACCGAGCTGACCGGCAAGCTGGAAACCACAACCAAGGCGCTGGCCGACCTCACCGCCAACCTGGAAGACCAGGAAGATTTCAGCCACAAGCGCCAGCCGGCCACCGGTAGCGATGGCGCCACCATTCAAACCGACTGCTAAGGACCATGCCCAATGCGTAACGAAACCCGCCAGAAGTTCAACGAGTTCACCGGCCAGGTGGCCAAACTCAACGCCGTCTCCAGCGCCACGGTGCAGTTCAACGTGCAGCCCAGCGTCCAGCAGATCCTGGAAACCAAAATGCAGGAGTCGGTCGCCTTCCTCGGCATGATCAACATCATCACGGTCGATGAGATGAAAGGTCAAAAGGTCGGTATCGGCATCACCAGCACCATCGCCGGTCGCACCAACACCGACACTAAAGACCGCCAGCCCAGCAGCCCGCACGGTCTCTACGACCAGAGCTACGAATGCGCCCAGACCAACTTCGACACCCAGATCGGCTACGGCCAGATCGACGCATGGGCCAAGTTCCCCGACTTCCAGACCAGAGTTCGCGACGCCATCCTCACCCGTCAGGGGCTCGACCGCATCATGATCGGCTGGCATGGCACCCGCGTCGCCGCCGACACCGATCGCGCAGCATTCCCCCTGCTGCAAGACGTCAACATCGGCTGGCTGCAACACATCCGCACCGATGCCCCGGCCCAGGTCATGAGCGAGGGCACCGAGGGCAGCGGCAAGATCTACATCTACCAGCAGAAAGGGGAAACCGACACCAAGGAAGGCGACTACCACAACCTCGACGCCCTGGTGTACGACGCCGTCAACGAGATTATCGCCCCCTGGTATCAGGACGATACCGACTTGGTGGTCATCTGCGGCCGCAAGCTGCTCTCCGATAAATACTTCCCCATCATCAACAACGCCGATGACAACCAGAACAAGCTGGCCGGCCAGGTGCTGGTGAGCCAGAAGCAGATCGGCGGCCTCAAAGCCGTGCGCGTCCCCTTCTTCCCTGAAGACAAGCTGCTCATCACCAAGATCAGCAACCTCTCGATCTACCCGCAGACCGGTGCCCGCCGTCGTTACATCGAAGACGAGCCCAAGCGCAACCGCATCGTCAACTACGAAAGCTCCAACGACGCCTACGTGGTGGAAGACTACGACTGCGCGGCCCTGGTCGAAAACATCGTCATCGGGCCGAAACCGGCCGCCGGCGGTTAAGGGGGCAGCATGACTTCACCTGCCCGTCGCAACCGCGAACGCAAATTGGCCGCCCTGCAAGGGGCGGCCAATCCCCAGTTCGACCAGATGCGCGCCAACGCCTACGAGCTGCAGCTGATGCAGCTGGCCGAACACCGCCGCACCCTCAAAGGCATCCAGAGCATCGAACGCAAGATCGACGCCAAGCGCCCCATGCTGGCCGTCTATCAGCCGTGGATTGATGGCGTGCTGGCCGCAGACCGGGGCGGACAAGATGACGTCCTCGTCACCGTCATGCTCTGGCACCTCGACACCGGCGATCTGGAAGGAGCCCTACCCATGGCCTCCTACGTGATCCGCCATGGCCTCAGCACCCCCGATCGCTACGAGCGCACCGCCGCCACCATGATTGCCGAAGAGGTCGCCGACACCGCCATCAAGCAGCAAGAGGCAGGCAACGGCCCATCGCTGGAACTACTGGGCAACTACATGGAATTGCTCAGCGACAGCGACATCTTCGACCAGGTGCGCGCCAAGCTGCACAAGGCCATGGGCAGAGCCTGCTACGCAGAAGGGATCAAGCCGTGGGCCGCCGAGCACTACCGGCGTGCCATCGAGCTGCATGACAAGGTCGGCATCAAAAAAGAGCTCGAAGTGCTCGAGCGCGAACTGAAAAAAGAACAGCAGCCCGACGCCACCGGCGGCGGCAGCTAACCGAGCGAACCCCGCACCCTGGGCGGCTCGGGCCTGACGAATGCGTTTCGCATACCAGACGGCCCGACCACCGCCCAACAAACGGGCTACCACCAGAACCAGGAGCACCATGAGCACCGGATTCATCGCCACCGCACCGACCGCACCGGATGAAGGGCAAGTCACCAGCGATCCGTTCTGGCCGGCCATCTCACTGGCCGACCTGCGCGACACCGTCAGGCTCGATGGCACCGTCACCGCCAAGCGCCTCACCCACGCCGTGATCGACGCCGTCACCAGCGTCAACCGCGATCTGGCCCAGTGGCGCACCGCTCGCCAAGCCGAAGGCCACGCCACCCTGGCCGCCGTGCCGGGCGAGCTCATCAACAACGAATCGGCGCACCTGCACAGCTACCGGCGCGCCGTCTACGCCATGACCCGCGCCAACCTGCTGGAACGCTACACCGACTACAGCGCCACCGGTGACGGCGTCAAAGGGGCAGACGCCAAAGTGGTGAGCTCAGATGACCTTTACCGCGACGCCCGCTTTGCCATTCGCGACATCATCGGCACCACCCACATCACAGTGGAGCTCATCTGATGCAACTGCGCAGCCAGCAGGGTGACACCCTCGATCTCATCCTGTTCCGGCATTACGGCTACACCGCAGGCATCACCGAGCAGGTGCTCGAACTCAACCCCGGTTTGGCCGAGCTCGGCCCCATCCTCCAGACCGGAACCCTCATCACAATGCCAGCGGCCCCCACCCAGGCCGAGCAGCCGCTGATCCAGCTATGGGACTGACCATGAGCCGCCTCGACGACGAACTCGAACGACTGGCCGACATCAGCGAGCAGCAACTCGCTGCCCGCATCCACGCCGCCCGCATCAGTGGCACCGGCCCGCACTACTGCATCGACTGCGAAAACCCCATCCCGCAGGCGCGCCGTGAAGCGATCCGGGGCTGCGAACGCTGCGCCGAGTGCCAGACCATCCACGAATTCCAAACCGCTCGCCACTACGGCGGTAAACGATAAAAACAGGAGAGCACGATGCCAGAACCGATTTCATCCAGTGCAGCAACCAGCACCCTTACCGGTCTGGCGCTGCTGTCCCTCTTCCCGGGCGTAGACCCCGGCGTCCTGCTCGGTGCATTCGCCGGGGCGCTGGTGTTCATCGCCACCACCGCCGAGCTTGGCAACCTGCGCAAGGCGGGCCTGTTCGTTGCCGCCTTCGTGGCGGGCGCGCTGGCGGCCCCGCTGGTTGCCGCCATGCTGGCCAGCGTGCTGCCGCTCAGTGTCGAAGTCCCCAGGGCCGTCGGCGCCATGCTGGCCTCGGCGCTGGCCGTCCACCTGCTGCAGTGGATCCTGCGCAAAACGCCAGAAGACCTGCTCAAACTCCGCAAAGGGGGCTGACATGCTGACCATCCTCTACGCCATGATCTGCGCCGCGATCGCCATGCGCATCGCCACCTTCAACCGCAACGGGGGCGACTATCGCCCCCTGCCGGCCCTGCTGGCATGGGTCATCACCGTCGCCGCCGGGTCCGTGCCGCTGCGCGCCCTACTCGGGGTCATGCCAGCGCCAGACCCGGCAGCGGTGCTGCTGGCCGCCGTCCTGCTCACCGCCCTGATCGGCTCTCGCGGATCCGTCATGCGCCTGCTGCCGCGTCGCCGCCAGCAACCGACCACCGCCAGCCACCTGAACGGGAGGTTTCACCCATGAGCCTGAAAAAAGGGGATACCGGCACCGCCGTTGCCGATCTGCAGCGTCGCCTGACCAAAGCCGGCTATCCGGTCGAGCCGGATGGCTGGTTTGGCGATGCCACCGAGCGCGCCCTGCTCGCCTTCCAGCGTGACTACATGATCGCCGCCATCGGCCAAGCAGGCCCCCGCACTATGGCAGCCCTGATCGGCAGCGAGCGCGGCAACCAGTTGCGCATCGATGACATGCAGGCAGGCGCTGACCTGCTGGGCCTGCCGCTCGCCACCATGGCCACCGTTGCCCAGGTCGAGAGCATTGGTGAAGGCTTCACCCAAGACCAGCGCCCGGTGGTGCTGTTCGAGCGGCATGTGTTCTACAAGCAGCTCACCAAGCACCTGGGCAAAGCCACCGCCGACCAGATGGCAGCCAGTTACCCCAACCTGGTCAACCCCAAGCGCGGCGGCTATGCCGGCGGCTCGGCAGAGTGGGAAAGGCTGCAGCTGGCCATCAGCCTGCACCGGGATGCCGCCATCGAGTCGGCCAGCTGGGGCATGTTCCAGATCATGGGCTACCACTGGCAGGCGCTGGGATTTGCCTCTGCCAGCGACTGGCAGGCCGCTATGCAGCGCAGCGAGGTCGACCACCTCACCGCCCTGTGCCGTTTCATCCAGCAAGACCAAGCCATGCACAAGGCACTGCAGGGCCGTAAATGGGCCGACTTCGCCTGCCGCTACAACGGGCCGGCCTACAAGGACAACGACTACGACACCAAGCTGGCCAAGGCATACGACCACTTTGCCAAGGTCTACCCGGTGAAGGAGGTGGCAGATGCCTCAGCCTAAATGCGGTCACTTGGCAGGAAAGACCTGCGTCAAGCTGGGTGCGAAGTGTTTGGAAATGCGAGTGATTGGCGGATGTACAATCTGTCCGTTCAGAGGGTCTGATAAAACACCTCCGTTACCACCGCCCCCTCCGCCACGTCGCATTAAAAGTTGGGGGGATTGAGCATGATGGGTAACCTGATGCGATCACCCCTCACCTGGTTGCTGCTGGCGCTGGCCATTGCCTTGGCCGGCTGGGGCTGGTCGGCCACCTCTGCAGCGACCGCCAGGGGCAAGGTCGATACCCTGCAAACCGACCTCAAGGCCGCCAACGACAAGGCCAAAGAGGCCGAGCAGCGGGAAAAGCTCAAAGACGGAGCCATCGACCACCTCACCGGTGAACTGGACGCCCAGGCAACCGCCGCCGCCACGCTGCAGCGCCAGCTTGGCGATCTGACCATCACGGCCGCCACCCGGGCCGACACCATCAAGAGGCTCAAACGTGAAAATGCCGAACTCAAGGAGTGGGCTGATCGCCCTCTGCCTGATCCTGTTGTCAGGCTGCTCCAGCGCCCCACCATCACCGGCTCCGCAGATTATCAGGCTCACCTGTCAGGGCCTGACCCCCTGCCAGCTGCCGCCGGCAAGCCCGGCCAATAACGGCGATCTGCTCGACCAGCTGACCCAGACCGAGGCCGCCTGGGCCACCTGCGCCGCCCAGGTCGACAGCCTCATCGCCTGCCAGCAACGGCACCAGAACGGGAGGGAGAATGGAAAAACCAAAACAGATCCGTGAGGTGTTGCAGCAGTGCATCCCGCTGCTGCGCCAGAACCCGGATCACATGATGATTTTCGTCGACAAGGGCAAGCTGGTTGCCACCGGCGCCGCCAGCCTGTCGTTTGAATACCAGTACGAACTGACCATCATCGTGGCCGACTTTGCCCAGAACGTGAACACCGTCATGGTGCCGCTGCTGGCATGGATCAGGCAGTACCAGCCAGAACTGATGATGAACAGCGACAAGCGTGAAAACGCCATGCGGTTCGAAGTCGAGATCCAGAACAACGAAACCTGTGACATCGAAATCAAGCTGCCACTGACCGAGCGGGTCAAGGTCTGGAAGGATGAGCAGGGCCTGCACTTCGAACACCTGCCGGAGCCGCCAGAAGACCCCTACGACGGCATCACCTGGGAACTGTTTATCAACGGGGAATATCAGCCATGGCCGCCGACATCGACCGTCTGAACGACTTCGCCGCCAGGGTAGAGCTGATAAGGGCTAACCTGTCGCAGCGGGAACTGGCCAAGTTTGCTGACCAGATGGCCAAAGAGATGCGCGAAAGCAACGCCAAGCGCATCAAAGACAACGTCACCCCGGAAGGGGACAAGATGGACCCGCGCAAGCCGCAACGCGGCAACCGCGAAATAAAGTTCATCTACACCACCAGTGACAAAGAAGTGCGCCACCTGAAAAGCTGGCGCGGTACCCGCAGCTACATCATCGGTTTCGACATCATGCGGGGCGGCATCCGCACCTTCAAACGCTCCCGCATCAAGCGCTTCATCAAGGTCGATGCCAGTAAGGGCGACACCATCAACAAAAGCCGGCTCAAGCGCAAGATGTTCTCCCGCCTCATCAAATCAACCTGGCTCAAGGCCAAGGGCTACAGCGACAGGGCCGAAGTCACGTTCGCCAGCACCGCCGAGAAAATCGCCCATATCCACCACTACGGCCTGAAAGACAAAGGCAGCAAGGGGCAAGACATCCAGTACCCGGCCCGCCGCCTGCTGGGCATGGACGCCAACGACATCGACAAAGTGGAAGACCAACTGCTGGCCCAACTCACTAAAGGGTTATAACCGCCGCCATTGTGTAAGCGCGCTACACAATGGCCGTCCCTCGCCTTCCCCGCCATTGCCCAAAACAATGGCCCCATGCAACTGACCCTGATCGAACTCCAACGCCAGCTCGACAACCTGATCCGCATCGGCACCGTCACCGCCGTGCGCTCAGGGGAATGTCGCGTCAAAACCGGCGACCTCATCACCAACTGGCGGCCCTACCTCACCGAACGGGCCGGGAACAACCGCACCCGTCATCGCCTCTCTATCGGCGAACAGGTCATGTTGTTGTCAGTCAGTGGCGATCTGCGCAATGCGTACATCGTGGGCTCCCTCAACGCCGCCGACGCAGACGAGCCACTGGCTGACGATGACAATCCAGACCTCGACCGTACCGAATACAGCGATGGCGCCATCATCGAATACAACCCGCAAACCGGCGAGCTCAATGCCACCGGCATCATGGCGGCCAGGGTCAAAGCCAGCATCAGCGTGACGTTCGAAGCCCCCAAGGTCATCTGCACCAACCTGCTGCAGGCAAAGCGCGTGATCAGTGAAACCGCCAAAGTCGGCGCCGTCGAAGTCGGTACCCACGGCCACACAGACGTGCAGCGCGGCAGCGATACATCAGGGGGCCCGGTATGAACTGGCTCGGCATGAATGCAGCCACCGGCCGCGCCATCAGCGCCACCGACCACATCATCCAGTCGGTGCGCGACATCCTCATCACCCCGGTGGGCTCGCGGGTCATGCGCCGCGACTACGGCAGCGAACTGTTCTACCTCATCGACCAACCCCTGCACCAGGTCACCCGCTTGCGCCTGATGGCCGCCACCGTGCAGGCCCTCATCAACTGGGAACCGCGTATCACCATCACCAGGGTCGACGTGCTGACTGGCGCCACTGCCGGCGCCTTGACCATCGAGCTCACCTGGCAGCGCAAAGATGGCGGTGCCCAGGAGTCTGCCAGCATCACCATCCAAACCGGAGCCGCCCAGTGAGCACCATCACCCTCTCCCAACTGCCACAGCCTGATGTGATCGAACTGCTGGACTTCGAGACCATCCTGGCCGAGCGCAAAGCCTATTTCGTCAGCCTCCACCCGGCAGACCAACAAGCCAGCGTCGAGGCCACCCTGGTACTCGAATCAGAGCCCATCACCAAGCTGCTGCAGGAGAATGCCTATCGAGAGCTGATCTTGCGCCAACGCATCAACGATGCCGCTGTCGCCAACATGCTGGCGTGGGCCAAGGGGAGCGATCTCGACAACCTGGTGGCAAACTGGAATGTGCAGCGGCTCATCATCCAGCCGGGTGACCCCACCGCCACCCCGCCGGTACCCGAAATCAAGGAAGATGACGAAGCCATGATCCTGCGCGCCCTGATGGCGTGGGATGGCCTCAGCGTCGCCGGACCGACCGGGGCCTATGAGTATTTCGCCCTCTCTGCTGATGGCAAGGTGGCAGACGCAAAAGGATCCAGCCCATCGGGCGCCGTGGCCATCGTCACCATCCTCAGCACCGAAGGGGACGGCACCGCCGACGCCGCGCTGATAGCCAAGGTCGACAAAGCCCTGAGCCACGAAGACCGCCGCCCGGTTGCCGACCGCCTCACCGTGCAGAGCGCGGGCATCATCCGTTACAGCATCACCGCCAAGCTGCATATCAGCAGCCAGGGGGCAGAGGGAGACGTGATCCTGCAGGCAGCCCGCGACAAGCTGGCCGCCTTCATCAACCCGCGCCGGCGCATCGGCATCGAGGTGCCACGCTCTGCCATTGATGCCGCCCTGCACGTGCAAGGGGTCAGCAAGGTCGACCTGATCGGCTGGGCCGACATCACCCCCAGCCCCACCCAGGCAGCCTACTGCACCGGCTTCACCGTGGAGCGGGCATCATGACCACCCTGCTGCCGCCCAGCACCAGCCGCACCGAGCGCAACCTGGCCACCGCCGGGGAGCAGGCCATGCAGTTGCCGCTCCCGTTCCGCTCACTCTGGTCACCCTGGACCTGCCCCACCCACCTGCTGCCCTATCTGGCCGCAAGTTGGAGCGTCGATCGCTGGGATGACAAATGGCCAGAGTCCACCAAACGCCAGGTCATTGCCAACAGCTACTTCGTGCACAGCCACAAAGGCACCATCGGCGCTATCCGCCGGGTGGTCGAGCCGCTGGGCTACCTGATCCGGGTGCTGGAATGGTGGCAAGAAACACCGAACGCCGCCCCGGGCACTTTCAAGCTCGACATCGGCGTGCTCGACACCGGCATCACCGAAACCATGTACCAGGAGCTGGAACGGCTGATCGCCGACGCCAAGCCGATGACCCGCCACCTGACCGGCCTTGCCATCAGCATGGAGACTCGCGGTCAGCTCTATCTGGGGGCCGCCTGCTACCTGGGCGACGAGCTGACCATCTACCCCTACAGCCCAGACGTGATTGAAGTCAGCGGCCAGCAGTGGCATGGCGGCATCACCCACACCATCGACACCTTGACCATTCAACCGCAACAAACAGGAGGTGCCGCTTGAGCGCCATCTATTTCGCCATCCCCACCGATGCCGGCCAGGCCAAGCTCGCCAATGCCATCGCGCTGGGTGTGCCGCTTAAAATCACCCACATGGCTGTCGGCGATGGCAACGGCCAACCCGTCACGCCGAACGCAGCCCAAACCGCACTGGTCAGGGAGAGACGGCGCGCGCCCATCAATACCCTGTTTCAAGACCCTACCAATCAGTCGCAATTGGTCGCCGAGCAGATCATCCCGGAAAACGTCGGCGACTGGTGGATCCGTGAAGCTGGCATCTTCTCAGAAGATGGCACCCTGATCGCCATCGCCAACACGCCGGACACCTACAAGCCGTTGCTCAGCAGTGGCGCCGGCCGCACCCAGGTAATCCGCATCGTGCTGATCGTCAGCGACACCAGCGCGGTGGAGCTCAAGATTGACCCGGCCGTGGTGCTGGCTACCCGCAAATACGTCGACGATCTGCTGGCTGCGCACAAGCAGAGCCGGGAACACCCAGACGCAAGCGAAACGGCCAAAGGCTTCACCCGCTACGCCACCCAGGCAGAGGTGAATGAAACGGTCACTGCCAATCAGAAGACCGATGCAGTTGTCACGGTGAAAACCTTGTGGGGCTGGGTCAAGCAGGCAAGTGAAACCGTGCTGGGAATGATAAAGGTAGCCAGTCAGGCCCAAACAGACGCAGGCACGGCTGACGATGTCGCTATCACGCCTAAAAAACTGAAGGATTGGGTGAAGCAAGCATCAGAAACTGTGCTGGGAATGATGAAGGTAGCCAGTCAGGCCCAAACAGATGCAGGCACGGCTGACGATGTCGCAATCACCCCGAAGAAACTCAGGTCTGGCATATCCTTCATGCTCGGTTCGGTCGGGTATATCTGCCTGCCAACCTGGATGGGAGGGATCATCATCCAATGGGGAACTGGCGTCGGTGCATCAACCTATGACTTCGGTATTTCCTTCCCTATCGCCTTTCCAACCGCCTGCTGGGGCGCCACCGTGTCATGCGACTACACCGCCGAATCAGGAAACGTTGGCTATGTGGCCTGCAAAAAAGAACGAACCAGGCTGGTTTGCCGCTCAAGCGGAACCTATTCCACCAACTGGATCGCCATCGGCGCATAGAAAGGAGATAACAATGTTCTATTTTTCAGCCTCCACCATGGGCTTTTATGACTCTGATATCCACGTCAGCACTGCCATCCCGAAAGACGCCAAAGAGATCACCAAGGACACCAGGGACATCATGGTGAAAGGCCAGGCTAAAGCCATTTTGGCGGCCGATGAGAATGGTTATCCCATTTTGAGAGACCCGCCTTCAACCACCCCCTGATACCGATATTTAGCCACCACCCCGCCCAGTGCGGGGTGTGTCATAACTGCCGCCAAAGGCTACCTTGTCACCGCCTGACCATTGTGTAGAGCCGCCACACAATGGCAACCGCTCGCCCGCCATCCCCTGCCACTGCATCCTGACCATGCTCGCATTTCCTTGCAAAAGCTCCGTCCGGACAACAGGAGAACCTATGGCACTGGACCAATTTCACCACGGCGTGCGCGTCGTGGAAGTCAACGAGGGCACCCGCACCATCCGCACCGTCGCCACGGCGGTGATCGGCATGGTCTGCACCAGCTCCGATGCGGATGCCGCCTATTTCCCGCTCGATAAACCGGTGCTGATCGCCAACCTGCCGGCGGCCATCGCCAAGGCTGGCACCCAGGGCAACCTCAAGCGCTCGCTGCAAACCATCTATGACACCGTCAACACCATCGTCATCGCCGTGCGCGTGGCGGATGGCGCCGACGCGGCCGCCCTGACCAGCAACATCATCGGCACCATCAAGCCGGATGGCAGCTACACCGGCCTCAAGGCGCTGGAACGTGCTGCCCCGGTCACCACCGTCAAGCCGCGCATCCTCTGTGTGCCGGACAACTGCACCCTGCCGGTAGCTACCGCTTTGGCGGGCATGGCCAAGAAACTGCGCGCCTTTGCCTACGTGCCGACCATCGCCGAAACCGTCGAGGCTGCGCTGGCCTACCGTGAAAACTTCAGCAGCCGCGAGCTGATGCTGGTGCATGCCGACTGGACCGCCTGGGACGTGGCCACCAATGCCAGCGTCAAGCTCGATGCCTGCCTCAAGGCTGCCGCCATGCGGGCGCTCATCGACAAAGAGATCGGCTGGCACAAGACCCTGTCGAACGTCGGCGTGACCGGGGTCGACGGCATGACCAAGTCCCTGTTCTGGGATCTGCAAGACCCCGATACCGAAGTCGGCCTGCTCAACGCCAACGAGGTCACCGGCCTGATCCAGTCCAACGGGCCCCGCTACTGGGGCAACCGCACCTGCTCAGATGACCCGCAGTTCGCCTTCGAGAACTACACCCGCACCGCCCAGGTCCTGGCCGACACCATGGCAGAGGCCCACATGTGGGCCAACGACAAGCCGCTGCACCCTTCCCTGGTGAAAGACATCGTCGAGGGTATCAAGGCCAAGGGCCGCGAACTGGTGACTGGCGGTTACCTGCTCGGCTTTGACTGCTGGTACAACGAAGAGCTCAACAACAAAGACACCCTCAAGGCCGGCAAGCTGCGCATCGATTACAACTACACCCCGGTGCCGCCGCTTGAAGACCTCGGCTTTATCCAGCGCATCACCGATCACTACCTCATCGACTTCGGCGCCCGCGTCGCAGCCGCCGCATAAGGAGCCACCATGGCACTGCCAAGAAAAGTCAAACAGCTCAACGTGTTCACCGACGGCACCAACTGGATCGGCGAAGCGGAAGACTTCACCTTTGCCAAGCTCTCACGCAAGTTCGAAGCCTATCGCGGCGGCGGCATGGGGGGTGCCGTCAACATCGACATGGGGCTGGATGACAGCGCCCTCGATACCTCTTTCACCATGGGCGGCTACAGCGCCGAGATCCTGGGCAAAATGGGCAATGGCAAGATCGACGGCATCGCCCTTCGCTTTGCTGGCTCCATCCAGCGGGATGACGTTGTCGGCGTGCAGTCCGTAGAAGTGTTCACCCGAGGTCGTTTCAAAGAAATCGACTGGGGCACCGCCAAGGTCGGTGATAACAGCCAGGCCAAGGTCACCATGGTCAACACCTACTACAAAGTGACCATTGATGGGGTCGTTATCCACGAAATCGACCTGCTCAACATGATCGAAATCGGCCCCGACGGCGTCGATCGCATGGCCGAACACCGCAAAGCCATCGGCCTCTAACCCACCCAACAACCCAACGGGCGGCCCTTATCCCAACAGAAAGCGCCGCCCTCACCACATCCACAACAGGAACAAGCACCATGGACCAGAAAGAAATCACCCTCGACACCCCGATCCAGCGCGGCGAGGGCACCCTCAACAGCCTGATCATCCGCAGCCCCAAAAAGGCGGGCCACCTGCGCGGCCTCAACACCATGGACATCGTCCAGATGAACGTGGATACCCTCATCAAACTGCTGCCCCGCATCACTGACCTGACCGAAAAAGAGGTGAACGACATGGACCCGGCTGACCTGCTCAAAGCCGGGGTAGTGGTGGTCGGTTTTTTGATGGGCTCGCAGCAGGAGGCCTACCTCACTGCATAGACGACCTGATGGCCGAGATCGCCATCATCGCCCACTGGCCGCCGTCCGAGATGGCGGCCATGGAGATCAGCGAGCTGATGGGCTGGCACCAACGCCTCGTTGAGATTCACAACCGCATCAACGGGGCAGAAGAACAATGAACCCTCTCAAACTTCAAATCCTGCTCGGGGCGGTCGACAAGCTCACCGCCCCCCTCAAAGCCGTCAGCGGCCAGAGCCGCCTGACCGCCAAAGACTTGGTCGACACCAAGAAGAAAATCCGCGACCTCGAAACCCAAGCCGGCCAAATAGAAGGCTACAAAACGCTGGGCGCCCAGATTGGCGCAACCAAGGCAAAGCTGAAACAGGCCGAGGGTTCGTTCAGCGAACTGCAGCGCAAGATTGCCGACACCCCCAAGCCAACCCGCCTGATGATCAATGAGCTCAACAAGGCCGAGAAAGCCCTCAACCAGCTCAAGACCAAAGAAGGGGAAATGATCACCCGTCACGCTCAGATGGGTGAAGCTATGCGCAAGAGCGGCATCAACACCAGCAACCTCAGCGAAACCCAGCGCCGCCTGAAAACCGATTTGGCCGCGGCTAACACCGTGCTCGACTCTCAGCGCGCCAAGCTGGGCCAACTGGCTGACCAGCAAAAGCGCCTCAACCAGGTCAAGGCCAGCTACCGCCAGACCCAAGAGCTGCGCGGCCAGATTGCCGGCCACGGCGCCACCGCAATAGCCACAGGGACGGCTATGGGGCTCCCTGTGCTTGGAGCGATCAAGGGCTATTCAGAATTTGAAGACGCCATGAAAGGGGTGGCAAAACAGGTCGATGGCGCCCGTGATAGCGCCGGCAAGCTAACCCCGGTTTACTTCCGCATGTCGAAGCAGATGAAAGACATGGCGGAAGAGCTGCCCATGCAAAACGGCGCCATCGACTTTGCTGGGCTCGTCACCGGCGGCGCCCGCATGGGCGTACAAGGGGAAGAAAATCTCATCAGGTTCGCCAAAACCAACGCGATGGCATCGAAAGCATTTGAAGCCCCAGCAGAACAGCTGGCCGAAGACCTTGGCAAAGTTGCCAACCTCTACAAGATCCCGATAAACGAGATAGAGGGGTTGGGTGATGCCCTCAACTATTTGGATGACAACGCACAATCCAAGGGGGCAGACATCATCGACGTACTGCAACGCCTAGGGGGCGTGGCCGACAAGCTCGATTACAAGAAAGCGGCCGCACTGGGTTCTACCTTCCTCAGCCTTGGCACACCAAGGGAAGTCGCTGCAACAGCCTCAAACGCCCTTGTTCGTGAATTGTCAGTGGCAACCATGCAGGGCAAGCGCTTTCAGGCCGGTATCAAGGCGATCGGCATGGATTCGGACAAAATCGAAAAGGCAATGGTCACCGATGCCATGGGCACCATTGTCAACGTGCTTGATAAAATCAAAGCGCTCAAGCCAGAAGACCAGCTCAGGGTCACCACCCAGCTATTCGGTGATGAGTTCGGCGACGACGCCTCAAAACTGGCCAACAACCTACCGGAACTACGCCGTCAACTGGCGTTGGTCAACGACGAGAAAGCCAAGGGCTCGATGAAGCGCGAGTCCGACATCGACAAAGACTCTCTGAGTTCACAGTGGCTTCTCCTGCAAGCCGGGATAGCGAATGTCAAATCATCGCTGGGCGAGCTGCTACGCGGCTCCCTGATGGACATCATTGGCTATATCAAGGAGACGGTGAAAACCGTGCGTAACTGGGTCGAGGCCAACCCTGCACTGGCAAACACCCTAGTCAAGGTGGCGGCGGTCACCTCCGTCATTGCCATCGCTCTGGGCGGCCTGTCGCTGGCAGTCGCCGCCCTACTTGGCCCCATGGCTATCATGAAGTTGACCCTTGGGGTGCTGGGCGTCACCTTTGGCGGCATGCTGGGGGCCATAACCGCCATCTTGGCGCCGCTGGCCGGGCTCGCAATCTTGGGCGTGGCCATCATCAAGTTCTGGGAACCCATCAGCGCATTTTTCAGCGGCCTCTGGCAGGGCATCCTGACCGGGCTTGCCCCAGTCTTTGAAGCCTTCAAGCCGTTCGCCCCGCTCATTGATGGCCTCGGTACCGGGGTTAAAGCGCTCTCAGGCTGGTTTGGCGACCTGCTCGAACCACTCAAGTTCTCCAAGGAAACGCTGGAAGGGTTCGGCAGTGCCGGCCAGTTCGTCGGCCGCATCCTGGGCGAAGCCTTCAACCTGGCCCTGACCCCGCTCAAAGCCTTCTTGAAGGGCATCGAGTGGCTGCTCGAGTCGCTCGGCGTCCTCGAAACCAAGAAGATCCCGAAATTCGATATTCCGACCGCCAGCACGCCGGGCTACCTGAACGGCAACTACAACACACCCGCTCTTTCATCGGCTTACACCTACGGTACTGGCCCTCGTATCGCAGAACCGGCGCGGTTAAAGCCTGTCAACAAACAGACCATCGACAACTCCATCAACAGCCCTATCTACGTGTACCAGCAGCCGGGGCAGAGCCCGCAAGATGTGGCAAAAACGGTGCGGGATGAAATGCAGAGGATGCGGCGAGAAGAGCAGGCAAGCCAGAGGGCCTCACTCCGTGATAACCATTGATCAAGTGTTAGTTTTCACCCAAAACAGACATAGCGGGCCGCGCTGGCCCGCCTTACCCTGTCTCAGTGCGTGGGGTGGTGATGTGGCTTATTTGCCATTATTTGCCCTGAATTGTGTGGTTCGGATGTTGCTGGTCGCGCCATGTTGCGCGATACTGCGCAAGCAACGGCAAAATCCGTTGCCGGGATTGAGACCCCGTTCAGCATTCCAAGCGCACAACACGCGCCCGCGTGTTTTTTTGTGCGGCCCAGCTGTACCTGTCAGTTATGACGGGCTGGGCAGGGCAGCCTCACGGCTGGCCGGTTTCCTTGGATGCCCGGTAGTCTCAACCCTGTTCAGCTCGTCACCAGTCGAGATTGAGACCTCTGTGGTGACGATTCACTTGCATCGCATCCGAGGAATCACACCATGAACGCCATCACCACCTTTACCCCTGCCGACATCATCAGCCTCAACCATGGCCAGCCCATGACCACCTCCCTCAAGGTGGCCGAAGTCTTTGGCAAGCGTCATGACAACGTACTGCGCAAGCTGGAAACTCTAGAATGCTCGAAAGAATTCAACGCCCTCAATTTTGAGGCGGTTGAATATGTGGACGGAAAAGGGGAGCAGCGCAGAGCTTGGAACATGACCAAAGACGGCTTTATCTTTCTGGTCATGGGCTTCACCGGCAAACAGGCCGCCGCTATCAAAGAGGCGTACATCAACGCCTTCAACTGGATGGCCGCCCAGCTCGCCGCCCGCACCCAACCGGACTACGCCAACCCCCTCGCCACCATCGACAACTACACCAGCATGTTGCGCAAGGCAGACCGTGACAACGTGCTGCTCGAACGCCAGCTCGAAGATCGCCTCTTCCTGCTGATGGAAGAGATGAACCGCCTGCGCGACGACATGCGCGCCATCCACCGTAACCACACCATCGCCCGCGATCTGGCTGACCACATCGGCATCACCGCCCGCTTCGCGCTGCCAAGAAGGAGCTGACACCATGATGATGACCCTGGGCTGGTTCGTGTTTATGCGCTCGACAGTTGCCCCTCAATCCCAGCAAGACGAATGGGCATGGCGCCACCCGGGCAATAACCGGGTCGGCGCTCGCCCGGCTTACCAATTCCTCGGCCCTGACGATGAAACCAGCACCCTGAGCGGGGTGCTATACCCAGAGTTGACCGGCGGGCCGGTATCACTCGACATGCTGCGCCAGATGGGCGACAGCGGTGAAGCCTTCCCCCTGATCCAGGGCGATGGCGTGATGCGTGGCTCGTTCGTGATAGAGGGCATCAGCACCACCCGCACCGAGTTTTTCAGCGATGGTGCCGCCCGCAAGATAGAGTTCAGCATCAAGCTCAAGCGGGTCGACGACAACGACAGCACGCTGGGCAACACCCTGCTGGGGCGCACCGCGGGCAACCTGCTCGGCCGCTTGGGGGTGGGCAAACTCATGGGTAGCATCGGCGGCAAGCTGGGGGGATCCTCTGATGGGGGCGCTTGACCAGTTTGGCAGCCGCCTGGCCGAGAATCTCGGCATCACCAGCTCGCTCGATGCCCTGCGCCAAGGCCATCCGGTGCCGGCCTACCAGGTGCTGGTCGATGGCAAAGACATTTCGGCCGCCATCCGCCCGCGCCTGATGTCGATGACCATCACCGACAACCGGGGTTTCACCGCAGACACCATCGAGATCACCCTCGATGACAGCGACGGTCAGCTGGATATGCCGCGCCGGGGGGCCACCCTGCGCGCCCTCATCGGTTGGCAAGGCAGCGCCCTGGTCGACAAGGGCACCTACAAGATTGACGAAGTAGAGCACGCCGGCGCCCCAGATGTGCTCACCATTCGGGGCAAATCGGCTGACCTGCGCGGCAGCATGAACAAGCTGCGCGAGCGCAGCTGGCACCAATCCACCGTCGGCAGCATCGTCGAACAGGTGGCCGCCACCTACCAGCTCACACCCTGCGTGGGTGACTCGCTCAAGGGGCAGCTGATCGACCACATCGACCAGGCCAACGAAAGCGATCTGGCCTTCCTTACCCGCCTGGCTGGCCAGTGCGATGCCATCTCTACCGTCAAATCTGGCCGCCTGATGTTCATCAAAGCCGGTCAGGGCACCACCGCAAAGGGCCAGCCGCTGCCAGCTATCACCATTACCCGCCAAGATGGCGATCAGCACCGCTTCTCAGTGGCAGACCGAGACGCCTACACCGGCGTGACGGCCTACTGGCAAGACAACAAAGCCGCAGAGAAAAAGAAAGTCGAGGTGAAGCGCAAGAGAAAGACCAAACCGAAGCCTGAGCGGCCATTGCCGCCGGGCGTCGTGGTCAACAAGAAAGAGAACGAGCTGCTGGTCGGCAGCAGCGAGAACGTCAAGGAACTGCGCCACGTCTACGCCAACCAGGCCAATGCCATGCGGGAGGCCAGGGCAGAGTGGGAGCGGATCCAGCGCGGGGTGGCCGAGTTCGACATCACCCTGGCCAGGGGCCGGCCAGAGCTCTACCCGGAACAACCCACCACCGTCAGGGGGTTCAAGACCAAGATAGACGAGGCCGACTGGCTACTCACCCAGGTGGTGCACGACCTCACCAATCAGGGCTACACCAACCGCCTGCAGCTCGAAGTGAAACTCGACGAGCTACCGGAATAAAAATGGCGGCAGAAGATAAGCTGCCGCCACTTCATCGCCATGTTACAAAGCAAACACCACAAGCGACTGATTATTAAAGATATTTAAAATAAAATATAGTCGAGATGGTTGTAGTTAAGGTGTGACATCCGATGGGGTTCCCGCGCTGCGCGGACTCCGGTAGCAACTGAGTTCAGCCGCCAGAATGTCATACATGTCGCTGATCGAGTCAACCTTGTTCGCGTCGAACTGCGCCTGCAGATGGGCCTTGAGGCTGGCCGGATCCGGCATCCGCTCCATGCAGTAACGCTTGTTGGACTGTTTGACCCGCTCGCCGGCCCGGCTGCTCAACGCCCGTTCTGCGAAGGTCTCGCCAAACTGGGCCTTGGCCTGCTTGTCCCCCAGCATCAGGGCGCTGTCGACCACCCCGTTGAGGTAGGCCGAGCAGCCGGCCGAGGCCGCATCCTGCTGGCAATCCTGCAGACTGCCGGCCCAGGCCGTCTGGCTCAGCGCCAGCAAGGCCAGCCATCCTAGTCTTTTCATAACCCCTCCGTGCTTTGGTCGGCCTCCCGGTTCGGGAGCGCCATGCGCAGGGCGAGATAACCGACGATCGCCGCCAGGGTCGATCCCACCAGGATCCCGAGGCGCGAATAGCTGCCGTAATCCAACCCGCCGTGCTCGAAGGCCAGCGAGGCGATGAACATCGACATGGTAAAGCCGATACCGCACAGGATGCTGACCGCGAAGATCTGTTTGAAGTTGACCCCGTTGGGCAATTGGGCAATGCCGAGCTTCACCGCCAGCCAGCTGATGGTGAACACCCCGAGCGGCTTGCCGATGAACAGCCCCAGCATGATGCCGAGCGGCACCGGGCTCAACAGGGCGGAAAGGCCGATCCCCTCCAGCGACACCCCGGCATTGGCAAAGGCGAACAGCGGCAGGATCAGGTAGGCGCTCCAGGGGTGCAGGGCATGCTCCAGTTGCTTGAGCGGCGAGGCATAACGCTTGCCGTTGAGCGGGATCATGAAGCCCACGATAACCCCCGCCAGGGTCGCATGGACGCCCGACTTCAGCACCGCCACCCAGAGCACCAGCCCCACCAGCATGTAGAGGCTGATCCGATCCTCGCCGCGGCGGTTCATCCAGAGCAGGGTCAGGGTCGCCAGGATGCCGATCGCCAGCGCCGTCAGCGACAGCTGCTGGGTGTAGAACAGCGCGATGATGATGATGACGCCCAGGTCGTCCATGATGGCCAGCGCCAGCAGGAACACCTTGAGGCTGACCGGCACCCGCTTGCCCAGCAGCGCCATCACCCCGAGGGCGAAGGCGATGTCGGTGGCGGCGGGAATGGCCCAGCCGGCGCGCGCCACTTCATCGGAATAGTTGAAGAAGGCATAGATGAGCGCGGGCGCCAGCATGCCGCCCACCGCGGCGATGGCCGGGAAGGTGGCCTGCACCCGGGAAGAGAGGGCCCCTTCCAGCATCTCGCGCTTCACCTCGAGGCCGACCAGCAGGAAGAAGACGGCCATGAAGCCATCGTTGATCCAGAGCAGCAGCGGCTTGTTGATGTCGAGGGCGGCGATGCGTACCTGCACCTGGGTATCGAGGAAGGCCTGATAGCTGCCGGCCAGGCCGCTGTTGGCCAGGATCATCGCCAGCATGGCCGCCATGATCAGAATTATTCCGGAGGCGGCCTCCAGCTTGAGGAACTTTTTGATTACGTCGCTCATGGTTAAATTATCCACAGTATTACTTTGTTTTGAGTCTATATCCCATAACAATTAATGGAAAATCGTTTCTTACTGCGAAATACAACGAGAAAACCGAAGGCAAAATCAAACATGCCTGCTATAAGCAGGTTTTCTCCCACACGGATTTCACTCGAAGCCCAGTCATCAGAGTGAATATTCTGTGGTTTTTATGCATAAAAAAGGCGCCTCATGGGCGCCTTTCACATCAGATGGCGACAGGCGCCTTGATGCCGGGATGGGGGTCGTAACCCTCTATCTCGAAATCCTCGAACCTGTAATCGAAGATGGAGTCTGGCTTGCGTTTGATCACCAGGGTCGGCAGCGGGCGCGGCTCGCGGGAGAGCTGCAGCGCGGTCTGCTCCATGTGGTTGGAGTAGAGGTGCACGTCACCACCGGTCCAGACGAAGTCGCCCACTTCCAGGTCACACTGCTGGGCCATCATATGGGTCAGCAAAGCATAGCTGGCGATGTTGAACGGCAGGCCGAGGAACACGTCACAGCTGCGCTGGTAGAGCTGGCAGGAGAGCTTGCCGTCGGCCACATAGAACTGGAAGAAGGCATGGCAGGGTGCCAGCGCCATCTTGTCCAGTTCGCCCACGTTCCAGGCGGAGACGATGATGCGGCGCGAATCCGGATTGTGCTTGATGTCATCCACCGCCTTCTGGATCTGATCGATGACAGACCCGTCAGCCGCCGGCCAGGAGCGCCACTGGGCGCCATATACCGGCCCCAGATCGCCGTTCTCGTCGGCCCACTCGTCCCAGATGCTGACGCCGTGCTCTTTCAGGTAGGCGGTGTTGGTATCGCCATTGAGGAACCACAGCAGCTCGTGAATGATGGAGCGCAGGTGGCACTTCTTGGTGGTAACCAGCGGAAAGCCTTCCGCCAGATTGAAGCGCATCTGATGGCCGAACAGGGAGACGGTGCCGGTACCGGTACGGTCGGATTTCACGGTCCCCTCATCGAGGATCTTCTGCATCAGGTCGAGATAGGCTCTCATTGCTTTGCCTCCTTGACGCTGTTACCGAACAGCTGTGGCCGCTTGTAGGCAACCCAGATCATCAGGGCTCCGATGATGATCATCGGGGTGGAGAGGATCTGGCCCATGCTGATCTCCTGGAAGTAGAGACCGAGCTGGCTGTCCGGCTGGCGCACGAATTCCACCAGGAAGCGGAACAGGCCGTAGAACAGCAGGAACATGCCGGAGATGGCGCCACGGGGTGGGTTCTTGCGCCAGAACAGGTTGAGAATGATGAACAGCACCACCCCTTCCAGTGCGAACTGATAGAGCTGGGACGGATGGCGCGGCTCGGGGCCCGCCTCCGGGAAGATGATGGCCCAGGGCACATCGGTGACCCGGCCCCACAGCTCGCCGTTGAGGAAGTTGCCGATGCGACCGACGCCGAGGCCGAACGGAATGAGCGGTGCCACGAAGTCAGCTACGGTGAAGAAGTGGCGGTTGGTCTTGTGGGCAAACCAGACCATGGCGGTAATGACCCCGATCAGGCCGCCGTGGAACGACATGCCACCGGTCCAGATCTTGAACAGGTAGAGGGGATCGGCCAGGAACAGGTCGAAGTTGTAGAACAGCACGTAACCGACCCGACCACCCAGGATCACCCCGAGGAAGCCGTAAAACAGCAGGTCCGAGACCTCGTTGCGGGTCCAGCCACTGTTCGGCGCATCCGCGCGGCGCCCCGCCAGCCACATGGCAAAGGCGAAACCAAACAGGTACATGAGACCATACCAGCGTACCGATAGTGGTCCCAAACTGAATGCTACGGGATCAATCTGCGAGAAAACCCAATATCCATCGTGCTGCATAAGCGGCCCCAGTCATAAGAAAAGCCGCATTTTCCGATCATTCGTCAGCAGGGACAAGGCATGATTATCAATCAGTCTGTTTCGTTTTGTGACCGGCGCGCAGCAAACCGCCCAGGCCGTGCTCTTCCAGATAGCGGGCAAACAGGCCGCGCAGCACATGCGGGTTGTCGTGCTTGAGGCCATCCGTCAGCAGCACCGTCAGTTCGCTCAGGGTGGACTGACACAGCACGTACTTGATGCGGGCGATGTTGTGGGTGTTCATGCTGAAGCGGCGATAGCCCATGGCCAACAGCAGCAGCACCCCGACCGGATCACCGGCCAGCTCACCACACACCGACACCGGCTTCTGGTAACGATGGGAGGCATCGACCAGCAGTTGCAGGGCGCGGATCACCGCCGGATGGAAAGCATCGTAGATATTGGCGACCCTGGCGTTGTTGCGATCTACCGCCAGCAGGTACTGGGTCAGATCGTTGCTGCCCACCGACCAGAAATCGATGAGTGGCGCCATTTCGGGCAGGATGTAGAGTGCGGAAGGCACCTCGATCATCACCCCCAGGCTCGGATAGCGGATCACCGCCTCCCGGCTGGCCGCCTCTTCCGACACTTCTCGCCAGGCCTGATCCAGCAGGCGGCGGGAAGCCTTGATTTCGCTGACGCTGCTGATCATCGGCAGCATGATGGCCAGATTGTCCAGCCCTTCGCTGGCCCGCAGCATCGCCTTGAGCTGCACCAGGAACAGTTCGGGGTGATCCAGGGTGAGCCGGATCCCCCGCCAGCCAAGGAAGGGATTTTCCTCGACGATGGGGAAATAGGGCAGCTGCTTGTCGCCGCCCACATCCAGGGTTCGCATGCAGACCGGCCGGTTGCGGTAGGTCTCCAGAATGCCGCGATAACGGGCGGTCTGCTCCCACTCGGAGGGGAAGCTGTCCTGCAGCATGAAGGGAATTTCGGTGCGATAGAGGCCGACCCCGTCCGCCAGCTGATTGAGGGATATTTCGGTGTCGGCACTGAGCCCGGCGTTGAGCAGCAGGGAAACAGGCACGCCGTCGGCCGTCTCGGAGGGCTGGTTGTCGACGCTGCGCACCAGGGTATCGAGCGCCCGCTCCTCGCTCAGCAGCTGGCGGTACTCGGTCAGGATCACCTGGTTGGGTTCGATGAAGAGATCGCCGCTGTAGCCATCGACCACCAGCATGCGACCACCGATGTCGCCGAGCGGCAGATCCACCCCCATGATGGCCGCCACCCCCATGGCGCGAGCCAGAATGGCGGCGTGGGAGTTGGTACCCCCCTTGAGCGACACCACCCCGGTCAGAAACTCGCGGGGGACTTCAGCCAGGATGGTGGCGGTCACCTCGTCGGCAACCAGCACCACCGGCTCGCCGATGGCGATATGCTCTGGCTCGTTTTGCACCAGCCGGCTGATGAGCCGCTGGGCAATGTCCTTCACATCGGTGGAGCGCTCCTGCAGGTACGGGTCCTTCATCCCCTTGAACTGATCGATCAGCCGGTCACTGATGAGCTTGACCGCCGAAACGGCCGTCCAGTGCTCCTTGCTCACCTTGTTGCGAATGGGCTTGATGTAGCCCGGATCGTTCAGCAGATGCAGATAAATGTCGAAGATGGCGACCGAATCCTGGCTGTAGCTCTCGCGAAATCGCAGTGCCAGGCTCTCCAGATCGTGGCGCACCTCCTCCACCGCCACATTCAGCCGCTCCAGCTGTCTGGCGTGATCCTCATCCTTGCGCGGGGTGATGGAGTTGAGCTCCTTGCGCGGCCGCCACACCCAGGCCTTGGCCATGGCGATGCCGCTGGCACCGGCAATGCCGCGCAGCGGCTTGCTCCAGTCGGTCTTCTGCAGCCAGCCCTTGGCTTGGGCCTGGGCGATCCGGGCCGCCAGCTGGGCCGCCAGGGTCACCATGAAGGACTCTTCCCCCTCATCGAAGAGGCGGCTCTCCTTCTGTTGCACCACCAGAATGCCCACCACCTGACGCTGATGCATGATGGGGGCGCCGAGGAAGGAGCGAAACGCCTCTTCAGCCACATCGGGCAGGAACTTGAAGCTGGGATGGGAGGGGGCATCGGCCAGGTTGATCAGCTCTTCCCGCTGACCCACCAGACCGACGATGCCCTGCTCGAACGGCAGGGTGGCCTTGCCCACCGCCGACTCGGCCAGACCATCGGTCGCGGCCAGCCGGTAGCGGCGCATCTCGGGTTCTGAGACATAAACGGAACAGCAGTCCACCATCATGGCCAGCCGGGTCTGGCTGACCAATGCCTGCAAGGCCAGCTCGAGGGTATTGGCCTCGGCCATGCTTTCGACGATGCGTCTGAGTTCCGTTAACAACTAATCTGTGCTCCTTAACGGGGGCGATTGCGCCGCCCATCCTTCTTGTTGACCTGAACTGCCGGCACCGGCATCGCCAGCGGGGCAAACTCCTTCATTACCCGTCGATAGACTTCCCGCTTGAAGGAGACGACCTGACGGACCGGATACCAGAAGCTGACCCAACGCCAGTCATCAAACTCGGGATGACCATGACAGCCGAACTGGATCCTGGACTCCCTGCCCGGATCCAGCTGCAGCAAGAACCATTTTTGTTTTTGGCCAATACAGACCGGTGAACTGTCCCAACGAACGAGGCGTTTGGGCAAGCGGTACTTCAGCCAGTTGCGACTGGTGGCCATGATGGTCACATCTTCGGGCTTGAGGCCTATCTCCTCATATAGCTCACGATACATGGCCTGCTCCGGCGTCTCACCATCATCAACCCCTCCCTGCGGAAACTGCCAGGAGTGCTGCCCATAGCGCTTAGCCCACAATACTTGTCCGTCACGGTTACAGATCACGATTCCGACATTGGGACGAAACCCGTCGCCATCTATCACGTGATCACCTTATAAAGGCTGAATCTATAAGGGGATTGTTCCACATTCACCTCGTGGCAGCAAACAGGGACTGCGATCCCCCACTCATGAATAACTTTCAATTTCAAGCCGACTTATAAACAAATCCAAGGATCAACCGGACCAAGTTGCCCACCCAGACTGTGCATAAGCCTGTGAGCAAGCAGGTATATACAGTAGTTTCATTTATCTGATCCAAACCAGGCGACAGCATACCCCATGTTGATAAAAACAGAATATGCATTTAAATACATGACGTTAAACAATCAATGCTGGATCAAGATCCATGTCTTTCACGGCCGGCGATCCGGGATCTCGATTGTGAACAAGTTCTACTGTTCAAAGATCCACCACGGCTATTTTATCCACAGGAGTGGCACACTATCTGCTCTGGAATCGCCGTTGAAATCGGTGCTGTTTCACATTTTTTTGTAACAATGAGCCAACTATTAGCTCTTGCCAGCAGTTATCCAAGATTTCTGTGGATAACTGTGTGCAACATCGCGAGCAAACCCTTGGACAACTATTTTGAGCCTGGATCCTGCTGGTCAATGACCGAGAGAATAGAGACAAATTTGTTTAAAATCATTATGATAAGTACTTACTCACAAAACAGCCCCCCCTGTGCATACCCCTGCCAGGATCGGTTATAAAAACAGCGATCCTCAGCAAGGATCAGAGTTGCTAGAATAATTCCCCTTTGCAGGAGTGACCCATGCCCACCAACCCCCAGTCCGAGCAGGAATTGCTGGCCCGCGCCTATGCCATGGCGGGCTTCACGCTGTCCCAGCTGGCCGCCACGGCCGGCATCGCCGTACCGGCGGATCTGCGTCGTGACAAGGGCTGGGTTGGTCAGCTGATCGAGTGGCAGCTGGGGGCCAGCGCTGGCAGCAAGCCCGAACAGGACTTCCCGGATCTTGGCATCGAACTCAAGACGATCCCCATCGATCCTCAGGGCAAACCACTGGAGACGACCTTCGTCTGCGTGGCACCGCTGATCGGTGTCAGCGGCCAGCAGTGGGAACAGTCCAATGTGCGCAACAAGCTCTCTCGCGTGCTCTGGATCCCGGTGGAGGGCAGCCGCGAGATCCCCATAGGTGAGCGCCGGATCGGTATGCCGCTGTTGTGGAGTCCGAATGAAGAGGAGGAGCGGCTGCTGCGCCAGGACTGGGAAGAGCTGATGGACATGATAGTGCTGGGAGAGGTGGAGCAGATCAACGCCCGCCACGGCCAGGTGCTGCAACTGCGTCCCAAGGCGGCCAACAACAAGGCTCTGACCCGGGCCATCGGCCGCAACGGCCAGCCGATCATGACCCTGCCGCGCGGCTTTTACCTCAAGATAGGCTTTACCCACGGGCTGCTGCAGCGCCACTTTGCCCTGCCCGCTTGATCTCGCTTATCAACATCCTTGTCATAAAGTGATATAAAAATAGCCAGCAGCTATTTCTTCGCAATCAGGACAAGGAGGCGTCATGCCGATCAACAAGCAATTTCTCAAGTCTCGCCCCGAGGTCAAGGTGACCTTTGCCGTGGAAAAAGAGGCAGCAGGAGAGGCCGAGCAGGTGCTGTTGCTGGGGGAGTTCAGCCAGTGGCAACCCATCGAGCTCAAGCGGATGAAGAGCGGTGAGTTCAAGACCACCCTCAATCTGCCGACCGACGGTCCCGAGCATTTCGAGTATTGCTACCAGTTGGTGCAACCCAACGGGGAGACCCACTACGACAATGACTGGGCGGCGGATGACTACGTGCCCGGCCCCTTCGGACGCGACAACTCAGTGGTGCGGGTCAGCCAGCCAGGTTGAGCCGGCACACCCGAAAGCGGATACAAAAAAGGCTCGCCATTGGCGAGCCTTTTCACTACCTGTCGAGCTTTTCGCCGACATACCGACACCAATTCGAATCGAATTAGTTGAGCTTCTCTTTAATACGAGCAGCTTTGCCGGACAGGTTGCGCAGGTAGTACAGTTTGGCGCGGCGAACATCACCACGACGCTTCAGTTCTACACTGTGGATCAGCGGAGAGTGAGTCTGGAATACACGCTCAACACCTTCGCCGTTGGAGATCTTGCGAACGGTGAAAGCAGAGTGCAGACCGCGGTTACGCTTGGCAATAACGATGCCTTCGAAAGCCTGCAGACGCTCTTTACCACCTTCTTTAACACGAACTTGAACACGTACGGTGTCGCCCTGGGCAAAAGCCGGGATGTCGGTACGCAGTTGCTCTTGTTCAAGCTGCTGAATAATCTTGCTCATTGTCTTTCCTTACCTAGGATAAACTGAAAACTCTACTTAACGCTGTCACGCACTTCGCGGACATACTCGGCAAGAAGTGATTCTTGCTCGTCAGTCAGAGCTAGGTTGTTAATAAGTTCCGGCCTTCTCTGCCAGGTTCGTCCGAGCGATTGCTTGAGCCGCCAGCGCCGAATCACTTCGTGATTGCCGCTTGTCAGCGCCTCTGGCACCGCCAACCCATCCAACAACTCCGGCCGAGTGTAGTGGGGATGATCCAGCAGGCCATCCGTGAAGGAGTCCTGCTCGGCACTGGCCTGATCGCCCAAAACCCCAGGGACCAGACGCGAAACCGCATCGATCAGGGTCATGGCAGGCAACTCGCCACCACTTAACACGTAATCCCCGATAGACCACTCTTCGTCGACTTCGGTTTGTATCACGCGTTCATCGATACCTTCGTATCGACCGGCGACCAGAATCAGTTTCTGATTCGTCGCCAACTCGGTCACGCCCGCTTGAGTCAGCTTGCGTCCCTGAGGAGAGAGATAGATGACTTTCGCCCCGTCTCCCGCCGCTTGCTTGGCTGCATGAATCGCGTCACGCAGCGGCTGAACCATCATTAACATGCCGGGCCCACCACCATAAGGACGATCATCGACCGTACGGTGCTTGTCGTGGGTAAAGTCCCGGGGGTTCCAGCACTCAATCTGCAGCAGGCCACTTTTGACGGCCCGACCCGTTACCCCGTGCTCGGTAATGGCTCGGAACATTTCAGGGAAGAGGCTAATCACCCCAATCCACATAAGAAACCTCCGGCACCCGTGTTAGCGCGGGAAACTAGAAACCAGGATCCCAATCAACTTCGATTGTTCGAGCAGTCAGATCAATGTTCTTGATCACCTGCTCTTCCAGGAACGGAATCAACCGCTCCTTCGCACCAAAGGCATCTTTTACATTGGCCTCAACCACCAACACATCGTTGGAGCCGGTTTCCATCAATTCGGTCACCTTGCCCAGGTCGTATCCCTTGGTGGTCACTACCGAGCAACCAATCAGGTCACGCCAGTAGAACTCGCCCTCAGGCAACGCAGGCAACAGATCGGCGGCTACGCCAATCTCGACATTGGTCAATGCCAGGGCATCCTCGCGCACGTCGATACCATCGAGTTTGCAGATCAGACCCTTGTTGTGACGCTTCCAGGATGAAACCTGAATTTCACGCCACACCCCGTTCTGATTGATCAGCCAGGGGTTGTAATCGAAAATCGCTTCGGCAACATCGGTGAAGGAGTTCACTTTAAGCCAGCCCTTGATGCCGTAAACGGTACCCAGGGTGCCCAGAACTACAGGTTTTTCCACCTTAACTCCTTACCGTTTGGCTGATTAAGCAGCTTTGGCAGCGTCTTTGATCAGCTTGGCAACGCGGTCAGAAACAGCGGCACCAGTACCAACCCAATGCTCGATGCGAGCCAGGTCCAGGTTCAGCTTTTCAGCGTTACCAGAAGCAACCGGGTTGAAGAAACCAACGCGCTCGATGAAACGACCGTCACGGGCGTTACGGCTGTCAGCAACTACTACCTGGTAGAACGGACGCTTTTTCGCGCCACCACGTTGTAAACGAATGGTTACCATATCGTCCTCATTAACATCTAATGAACAAGGCCCGCAAACACGCGGACCCTAGCTTAAAATAAGCCGCGTAATTCTACTTGGATTCGTAATAATTGCAACCAAGCCAGCCATTTTTTGCACAAGCGGCCCCATGAAAAGGGCCCACCCTTGGTGAGCCCCTGACGTGTGCATGACGACCCGGCAATCAGAAGGGGCCGCGGCCACCACCGAATCCCGGCGGCAGCATGTTCTTCATCTGCCCCATCATCTTGCGCATGCCGCCCTTGCCGGACATCTTCTTCATCATCCGCTGCATCTCGGTGAACTGCTTGAGCAGCTTGTTCACATCCTGCACCTGCATGCCGGAACCCGCGGCGATACGACGCTTGCGAGAGCCCTTGATGAGGTCGGGATGGGCACGCTCCTTGGGCGTCATGGAGCTGATGATGGCCTCCATCCGCACGGTGAGCTTGTCATCCATCTGATCCTTGATGTTGTCCGGCAGGCCGGACATGCCTGGCAGCTTGTCGAGCATGCCCATCATGCCGCCCATGTTGCGCATCTGGGCCAGCTGCTCGCGGAAATCTTCCAGATCGAAGCCCTTGCCGCTCTTGACCTTGCTGGCCAGCTTGGCCGCCTTCTCTTTATCGACGTTGCGCTCCACCTCTTCGATCAGAGAGAGCACGTCGCCCATGCCGAGGATGCGGGAGGCCAGACGATCCGGGTGGAACGGCTCCAGCGCATCGGTCTTCTCGCCCATACCGATGAACTTGACCGGTTTGCCGGTGATGTGGCGCACCGACAGAGCGGCACCACCGCGGGCATCGCCGTCCGCCTTGGTGAGGATCACGCCGGTCAGCGGCAGCGCCTCGTTGAAGGCCTTGGCGGTGTTGGCGGCATCCTGACCGGTCATGGCATCCACCACGAACAAGGTCTCGACCGGCTTGATGGTGGCGTGGAGATGCTTGATCTCGTCCATCATGTCGCTGTCGACGTGCAGGCGGCCGGCGGTATCGACGATCACCACGTCATAGAACTTCTTGCGCGCCTGATCGATGGCTGCATTGGCGATGTCGACCGGCTTCTGGCTGGCATCACTCGGGAAGAAGTCGACACCGATGTCATTGGCCAGGGTTTCCAGCTGTTTGATCGCCGCCGGACGATAGACGTCGGCACTGACCACCAGCACCTTCTTCTTGCTGCGCTCTTTGAGCAGCTTGGCCAGCTTGCCGACCGTGGTGGTTTTACCGGCACCCTGCAGACCCGCCATCAGGATGATGGCCGGTGGCTGGGCTGCCAGGTTGAGCTGCTCGTTGGCCTCCCCCATCACGGAGACCAGTTCGCCATGCACAATCTTGATGAAGGCCTGGCCCGGGCTCAGGGACTTGGCCACTTCCTGGCCAACCGCCCGCTCCTTGACGCGAGCCACGAAGTCACGCACCACCGGCAGGGCGACGTCCGCCTCGAGCAGCGCCATGCGAACTTCGCGCAAGGTCTCTTTGATGTTCTCTTCGGTCAGACGACCACGGCCGCTGACATTGCGCAGGGTGCGCGAGAGTCGTTCAGTCAAATTCTCAAACATGACGCATTCCGGTTTTTGGCGTAACAAATGGGGGCATTATACCTCAGCCGGCGCAATGAGGACGATTATTCGCCGCACACGACGGTGACCTGCCCTCAAAAGGGCAGGCACAATGAACCCAGGCTGGTATTTCGGACGGTGCCGGTGCGCCTTCTGGTGCACGCCGCAGCGGCAGACTGCTGTCTATATATGGGCGGATCGGCGGCAGCACAACTGGCGAGCACATCTTGTGCAAGGTATACTGCCCTTCCTGTTCCCAATCGCTTGCTCGACAACGACCCGGTTATGATCGTGATCTCTGTTCTGGCCCTGGCGTTCTATCTGCTGGCCATCATCGCCTCTCTGCACCTGCTGCTCAGTGCCAAACCAGTGGGACAAGCCCCCCTGTTTGCCTGTATCGGACTGGCCCTGATCGCCCATGGCACCGCCGTGGCTAGCGAAGTGCTGGTGACACACTCCGGCCAGAATCTGAGCATGCTCAACGTGGCCTCGCTGGTCAGTCTCATCATCAGCTGCTTCATGACTTGCGTCACTCGCCGCTTCAACGGCTGGATCCTGCTGCCGGTGGTCTACAGCTTCTCGGCCCTGCTGCTGGCCGCCAGCGCCCTCATTCCCGGCCGCTACATCACCCATCTGGAGGCCCATCCCCAGCTGCTGCTGCACATTGGTCTCGCGCTGATGGCTTACTCGGTATTGATGATCGCCTGCCTGTTTGCACTGCAGCTCGCCTGTCTGGACCGGCAGCTGAAATCGCGCAAGATCAGCCAGCTGCCCGCCATGCCACCCCTGATGACGGTGGAGAAGCGGCTGTTCCAGCTCATCTCGGCAGGTCTGTTCCTGCTGACCCTCTCCATTGCCTCCGGCCTGTTCTTCCTCGAAGACATGTTCGCCCAGGGCAAGTCCCACAAGGCTATCCTCTCGATCCTGGCCTGGTGCGTCTACGTGCTGCTGCTGTGGGGCCACCATACCCGTGGCTGGCGCGGTCGCAAGGTCATCACCCTGAGTCTGATCGGCAGCTTCATCCTGACCTTGGCCTATTTTGGCAGCCGCTTCGTCAAAGAAGTCTTGTTGAGCTGACCGCCACCCTTTTTATCATCCACTCCCACAGGAGCCCTTCTTGGACAGTATCTCAACGAGTACATTACTGATTGTTCTCGTTATCTTGATCCTCTTGTCTGCTTTTTTCTCCAGTTCCGAAACCGGCATGATGTCCCTCAACCGTTACAAGTTGCGGCATCTGGCCCAAACCAAACACAAGGCTGCCCGCCGGGTAGAAAAGCTGCTATCCCGCCCGGATCGCCTGCTGGGGCTGATCCTGATCGGCAACAACCTGGTCAACATCCTCGCCTCGGCCATCGCCACCATCGTCTGCATCCGCATCTTCGGCGATTTGGGGGTGGCCATCGCTACCTTCGGCCTGACCCTGATCGTGCTGGTGTTTGGTGAAGTGACCCCCAAGACTCTGGCTGCCATGTTCCCGGAGAAGATTGCCTACCCGGCCTCCTGGGTGCTCAAGGGGCTGATGGTACCGCTCTCGCCGCTGGTCTGGCTGATCAACGGCATCACCACCGGCCTGCTCAAGCTACTGCGGCTCAACCCCAGCAAGGATGACTCCCTCAATACCGAGGAGCTGCGCACCATCGTCAACGAGGCCGGCAGCCTCATCCCCCAGCGCCATCAGGAGATGCTGCTCAGCATTCTGGATCTGGACAAGATGACGGTGGAGAACATCATGGTGCCGCGCAGCGAGATCTACGCCATCGACATCAACGACGACTGGAAAACCATACTGCGCCAGCTGGCCCACTGTGCCCACACCAAGATCCTGCTCTATCGCGACAACATCGACGACGTGGTGGGCTTTCTGCACGCCCGCGACGCACTGCGGCTGATGGCCAGGGATCAGTTCAACAAGTCGAGCCTGCTGCGGGAGGTGGACGAGATCTACTTCATTCCGGAAGGTACGCCGCTCAACGTGCAGCTGGCCAAATTCCAGCGCAACAAGGAACGAATCGGCCTGATCGTCGACGAATATGGCGACATTCAGGGACTGATCACCCTGGACGACATTCTGGAAGAGATAGTGGGCGACTTCACCACCTCCATGACCCCCGCTCCCAGCGACGAGATCCACCCCCAGCCGGACGGCTCCTTCCTGGTGGAGGGCTCGGCCAGCATCCGCGAGCTGAACAAGGAGATGAGCTGGCAACTGCCCATCGACGGGCCCAGAACGCTCAATGGCGCCATCCTGGAATACCTGGAGGAGATCCCCCAGCCCAACATCAGCCTGCGGCTGGCCGGCTACCCCATCGAGATCCTGGAAGTGGAGAACAACATGGTGAAGATGGCGCGGATCATGCCCGATTTATACCGTAACGAGTCTGGTTTTGAGGATTGAAAAAAGGCTGCCACTGGCAGCCTTTTTTCTTGCTCACTCGCTCTCCTCGTCCGGCTCCGGCTCCAGCACCAGGGTCGGAATCAATTCGCCAAATACCTTCTGCAGCTCGTCGCGATTGGCCAGCAGGTCTTGCAGGGTATAGCTGTCCATCACCGCCAGAAAGGCGTTCATCGCCTCCTTCAGGGCATTCTTCAGCAGGCAGACCGAGACGATATGACAGGCCGGCGAATTGCAGTCGATACCGTCAAGATTGCCTTCCAGCGCCCGGATCACCTGACCGATATTGACGGTCTCCGGCGCGCAGGCCATGCGGATCCCGCCATTCTTGCCGCGCTGGGACTGCAGATAGCCCAGTTTTACCAGCTGGTTCACCACCTTCACCATGTGATTGCGGGAGACGTCATACAAGGCGGAAACCTTGGCCACGCTCGACAATTCGCCCTCCGGCAGGGTCGCCAGATAGAGCAGGGCTCTCAATCCAAAATCGGTATAGCTAGTTAGTCTCATAGTGCCTGTGGCGCATCGCGCGGAAATTGATTATTGATTCATATCAAATAAACATCTAGGATGCAGCTTATTAAGTGACATTTTAGATGTTCAATTAGCAAGGACCTCCTATGTTAGACCAAGCCACCATCGCCGTCATCAAAAGCACCATCCCTTTGCTCGAATCGGCGGGCCCCGCGCTCACCCAGCACTTCTACCAGCGCATGTTCAGCCATAACCCGGAACTGAAAGACATTTTCAACCTGGCGCACCAGCGCAGTGGCGGCCAGCCGCTGGCGCTGTTCAATGCGGTAGCGGCCTATGCCAAGAACATCGACAACCTGGGGGCACTGGCCGGGGCCGTGGAGCGTATCGCCCACAAGCACACGGGTTTCCTGATCCAGCCAGAACAATATCACATTGTAGGTAGTCATCTCTTGGCCACGCTCAAAGAATTGGGTGGAAGTGCGGTAACCGACGAGGTGCTGGATGCCTGGGGCAAGGCGTATGGCGTGCTCGCCAGCATCTTCATCGGCCGCGAGAGCGAGATTTATCAGGAGAAGGCAAGCCAGGCAGGTGGCTGGCAGGGTTCCCGCCCCTTCCTGATCAAGGAGAAGCGGGTCGAGAGCGAACTCATCACCTCCTTCCTGCTGGCGCCGGTGGATGGCAAGCCGGTACTGGACTTCAAACCGGGCCAGTACCTCAGCATCAAGCTGGTCCACCCCGAGCTGGAATATCAGGAGATCCGCCAGTACTCCCTCTCCGATGCGCCCAACGGCCAGCACTACCGCATCAGCGTCAAGCGCGAGCCGCAGGGCCAGGTTTCCAACCTGCTGCACGATCATCTGCAAGCGGGTGACCAGATCGAGGTGATGCCACCCACCGGCGACTTCTACCTGAAAGCCGATGGTCATACCCCGGTGGTGTTGCTCTCGGCCGGTGTGGGTGTCACGCCGATGATGAGCATGCTCAACCAGCTGCTGGCGAACGGCCATCAGGCCGACATCACCTGGTTGCACGCCTGCGAACAGGGTGCCGTACATGCCTTCAGGGAGGATATTCAGCAAAAATCCCGCCAACACGCCAACCTGCTGAGCCAGGTCTGGTATCGGGAGCCGCAGGCCAGTGATGTGCAGGGCGAAGATTACGACTTTGCCGGTACGATGGAGCTGACTGCAGTGAAGGAGCGCATCACGCCGCAGGCCCACTACTACTTCTGTGGCCCCGTCGGCTTCATGCAGGCAGTCAAGCGGCAGCTGATCGCGGCGGGCATTCCAGCCGGCCAGCTCCATTACGAAGTTTTTGGTCCCCACCAAGATCTGTAAGGCGGGCTAATCACTATAACCAGATGAGGAGCCAGCCTGTCACGGCACGGCGGCCGGCTCCTCCCGGCCCACGGATGCAGATCCGTGGGTCATTTTTTTGGATCAGTGCATCGCCTTGGCACGGGCGATGGCATTGGCCGGCATCCGGTTGCCAAGCCGGCTCAGCAGGCTGGTCGCCTTCTGGTGCAGCGCCTTGTCGCCGATCACAGTACTGTGCAGCCAGTGATAGGCCTCTTCATAGTCGAGCGGGCTGCCCATTCCCTGCAGCAGCATCTCCACCCACTCTATCTGCGCCCGCTGGAAGCCCAGGCTGGCGGCCTCCCGCATCAGGGTCTCGGCCTTGAGCAGATCCTTTTGCACCAGCGTACCCTTCCAGTAGTAGCGGCCCAGCTGTTCCAGTGCCGGCGCCAACCCCTGATTGGCAGCATCCCACATGAATTTGACCCCCAGCTCCGCATTGGGCTTGGTACAGACCCCCCAAGCCAGCATGTCCCCCCACAGAAATTGATAAGACGGGATCTTCATCACTTCGGCCCGCACCTCGATATCCTGGGTAAGCTGGCACCTATCCTGCTTCACCTGCTGGAGGTGACGTCCCTGTTCAATCCAGTTGAGCAGCTCGTCCTGGCGATAGAGCGGTACCGCCTGCAGCGTGCCGCTGTCCACATTCAGGCCGCTGCTGGTCGGTGTGCTGGTCATGGGACGATTGTTCGGCGAGCGATCGCCCTCAGCGGCGACAGGCGCGGGGATGGGGGCTGCCGCTGGTGCAGAAGCTGAGGATGTTGAACTCTCTGCCACTACCGGCGCAGAGGGGGCGGCCGGACTGACGGCTGGCGTTGCCGTGGTTTGCACGGCCGCCGATGCAGGTACCGCAGCAGAGGACGGGGCAGCCGTGGAAGGCTGAATGGCAACCTCTGGCTGCGCCGGCGTACTGGCCGGTGCGGAGGCGGCCACGGCCCCGCTCGTCGCGACGGCGGCAGAGGCGGAAGGCTCGGCCCCCTGCGCTTGGCTCGTCAGCAATGGGGGCGTCAGCAAACAGAGAAGGCCGACAAGGGTAATGGGTTTCATCATAAGGATCTCCTGCAGCACCCTGTTATCGGCAGCCAGTGACATCCCCTTAGGCCGGCACCGCCTGCATCCGTCACCATAACGACAAAGGGGAGCCGAAGCTCCCCCTGCTGTCCATCCGGACGCCTTACTTGACGAAGTCGACACCCAGCTGGATATCGGCTTTCAGAGTGGCCAGCATGCCATCCATCGCCTCTTGTTCGAAGGCGCTCAGCTTGCCGTAATCCAGCACGGTTTCGACACCGTTCTTGCCAAGCAGGATGGGCTGCGCAAAGAAGGTGGCGTGTTTGCCGTCGCCTTCCACGTAGGCGCACTCGATGACGTTGGCTTCACCCTGCAGGCCCTTGATGAGCGACAGGCCGAAACGGCAGGCAGCCTGGCCCATGGAGAGGGTAGCGGAACCGCCACCAGCCTTGGCTTCCACCACTTCGGTACCGGCGTTCTGAATACGCTTGGTCATAGCGGCCACTTCGTCGGCGGTGAAGCTGGCACCTTCGATCTGGGAGAGCAGCGGCAGAATGGTCACACCACTGTGGCCACCGATCACGTTGACGCGCACCTTGTCGACGTTCAGACCCTTGGCCTCGGCCACGAAGGTCTCGGCACGGATCACGTCCAGGGTGGTGACGCCGAACAGGCGACGCTTGTCATAGACACCGGCTTTCTTCAGCACTTCGGCAGCGATGGCGACCGTGGTGTTGACCGGGTTGGTGATGATGCCGATCAGCGCTTTCGGGCAAGAGGCGGCGCACTTTTCCACCAGATTCTTGACGATGCCGGCATTGATGTTGAACAGGTCGGAACGATCCATACCGGGCTTGCGAGCCACGCCGGCGGAGATCAGCACGACATCGGCGCCGACCAGAGCCGGGCTCGGATCTTCACCGCAGAAACCTTTTACTTTCACGTCAGTCGGGATATGGCTCAGATCGACCGCCACGCCCGGGGTCACCGGAGCGATGTCATACAGGCTCAATTCGGAACCAGCAGGCAGACGGTTTTTCAACAGCAGAGCGAGGGCTTGGCCGATGCCACCGGCGGCACCCAGAACGGCAACTTTCATGATCAACTCCATGTTTAAGCGTAGGTTTAAGGTTGTTTCTTGTTGTGCGCCCAACCTTAAAGGATCCCCCCCTAAAAAACAATCTGATAACAGTTGTAATCACAGGTTCTGTGAGCCAATAAACAGGCGGCGAATAAAAATGGGGGAAAATGCAAAAAATTGGAGGGGAAGCACAGATTTCCTGCACTTCACCTCACCATTAATAGGTAGATCTGCCGATCTCAGCCCTGAAAGGCCAACGCCCTGCGTTCACACCAACGAAAACCAATTGTTAACAATCCGTTCATGGTCAGGTAGAGGGCACCAGCTACGGTGAACACCGCCAGGGTGTCATAGGTCTGGGCGTTGAGACGCTGGGCCAGCCCCATGATGTCCATGATGGTGATGGTACTGGCGAGCGAACTCCCCTTGAGCACCAGGATCACCTCGTTGGAATAGGCGGGGACCAGCCGACGGGCGGCATGGCGGGTCTTCATCCACAGGGTCTGTCCGGCCGAGAAGCCGAGCGCACGGCAGGCCTCCACTTCACCGGCGGGGATGGCGTCGAGCGCCCCCTTGAACAGCCGGGTGGAGTAGGCGGCGGTATTGAAACCGAGCGCCAGCACGGCGCAGAACCAGGGTTGCTTGAGCAGCGGCCAGAGCGGCCCCGCCTTGAGCCATTCAAACTGGCCAGGCCCGTAGTAGATGAGGAAGATCTGGATGAGCAGCGGCGTACCGGTAAAGACCAGTCCCCAGAGCTGCACCAGCTGGGTCGCCACCGGAATGCGACGCTCCAGCACCCAGGTCATGCCGGCCGCCATCAGCACGCCCAGCAACAAGCTGAACACGGTGAGCTGCAAGGTGATCGCCAGCCCTCCTAGCAGGGTCATCAGGTAATCCTGCATGGTCAGCCTCCGTAACGGCGGGTATAGCGGGACGCCTGCTTCAAGCCGAATTCACTCACCAGACTGATGGCCAGATAGATGAGGGCGGCAGCGGCGTACCAGGTGAAGGGTTGATAGGTGCTGGCCGAAGCCATCTGTGCCTGGCGCATCATCTCGTTCACCCCGATGAGAGAGACCAGAGCGGTGTCTTTCAGCAGCACCAGCCACTGGTTGCCGAGCCCGGGCAGGGCGTGACGCCATGCCTGGGGCAGCACGATGCGAAAGAAGGTGTGCCCCTTGCCAAGGCCGAGCGCCTGCGCCGCCAGCCGCTGCCCCGCGGGCACCGCATTGAGGGCGGCACGCAGGGTCTGGGTGGCGTAGCTGGCGAACAGCAGCGAGAGCGCCAGCACGCCACAGGCAAACGGGCTGAACTCCACGTACTCGCCGGTGATGAGGAACAGCACCTGGGTCGAGCCGAAGTAGATGAACAGCACCACCAGCAGCTCGGGCAACCCGCGAATAAGCGTGGTCAGGGTAGCCACCGGCCACACCAGAGCGCGCTGCTTGCTCAGTTCGGCGGCGCTGAACGCCAGCGCCAGCACCATGCCCCCGACCAGGGATGCCAAGGCCAGCCCGAGGGTCATCCAGGCAGCATCCAACAACAGGCTCAACATGGCTTAGTGCGCGAAATATTTGTCGTAGATCTTCTGATAGGTGCCGTTGGCCCTGATGTCGGCCAGCCCCTTGTTCAGCTGAGTCAGCAGCTCCTGATTGCCCTTGGCCACCGCGATGCCAAAACCGGTACCGAAGTACTTGGCGTCAGTCACCGGCGTGCCGATCACGGCATACTCCTTGTGCTGCTTGAGCCAGTCGGCGGCCACCGCGGTATCGGCAAACACGCCGTCGGTGCGGCCGTTCATCATGTCGAGGAAGGCGCTCTGGTAGCTGGCGTAGGGCACGGTCAGCAGACCCTTGCTCACCCAGTTGTCCACCAGATAGGACTGGTGGGAAGTGCCGTTCTGCACACCGACGGTCTTGTCCACCAGCTCTTCCGGCCCCTTGAAGGCGCCCTTCTTGGTCACGAACACGGCGGAGTTCTGGTAATAGATGTCGGAGAAATCGACCTGGGCGGCCCGCTCCGGGGTCACGTCCATGGCGGCGATGGCGGCGTCATAGCGACGGAATTTGAGGCTTGGGATCAGGCTGTCGAAGGCCTGGTTGTGGAAGCTGCACTCCAGCTTGGCCTGTTCACAGATGGCGCGGGCCAGATCGATGTCAAACCCCTGGAACTCGTTCTTGTCGTCCAGGTATTCGAACGGCGCGTAGGTGGCCTCGGTGGCGAACTTGATCTCCTTGGCCAGCACCGAGGTGCTCAGCAGGCCCATGGCGGCGACCAGCAACAGACTCTTTTTCATGACAGCTTCCTTATCGATTTGAATATCAATTCATCAAGAATTCGGCAAACCGGCTGGTTTGCGGGGCTTGGAAAATGGCGGCGGAACCGGCTTCGATGATCCGCCCCTTCTCCAGATAGATCACCTGGCTGGCCACCTTGCGGGCGAACTCCACCTCGTGGGTCACCACCACCTGGGTGATGCCGGTCTGGCCCAGATTGCGGATGATCTCTGCCACTTCCTTGGTGATCTCGGGGTCGAGGGCGGCGGTCGGTTCGTCAAACAGCAGCACCTGGGGGTCCATCATCAGGGTACGGGCGATGGCCACCCGCTGCTGCTGACCGCCGGACAGCCGCGCCGGCCAGGCGTCGCGCTTGTCCGCCAGTTGCAGCTGGGCCAGCAGATAGCCCCCCTTCTCCATGGCCGCCGCCTTGCTCATGCCAAGCAGCTTGACGGGTGCCTCGATGAGGTTCTCCATCACGGTGAGATGGGGCCACAGATTGTACTGCTGGAATACCATGCCCACCTTGCGCCGCAGCGCCTGGGTCTGGCGGTTGAACTCGGCGGTGGAGAGGCTGGACGGGAAAGAAAATTCACTTTCACCGATGCGCAGAACACCGGCATCCGGGGTGTCCAGCAGGTTCATCATGCGCAGCAGAGAACTCTTGCCGGCACCGCTCGGGCCCAGCAGCACCAAGGTTTCACCGGGAGCGGTCCGAAAGCTGACCTGTTGCAGTACCGGCACCTTGTGCCAGGATTTTTCGATACCGATTAATTCAATACCCATACAGCCCAATTGAATAAGTTTTCAAAATTTCATCCTGATTCTAACGCTGGCATGGGTGGATGCAAGCTATATTTGAATCAATATGCAGAACAAGCGCCGCTTCCTTGCAAAAATAGGCATATGAATGCAAAATGGGCACGCTGTTCATATCTGCCGCCTGAGCGTGACAGGCAGCCAAACCTCCTCATTCGTGAGTCCAAGATGAAGCATAACGACAAGCAAGAAAAACTGGCCAAGGCCTTTAAAGCCTTGCTGAAAGAAGAACGATTTGGCTCCCAGGCAGAGATAGTGACTGCCCTGCAAGAGATGGGCTTCGAAAACATCAACCAATCCAAGGTATCGCGCATGCTGAGCCGCTTCGGCGCCGTTCGCACCCGCAATGCCAAGATGGAGATGGTCTACTGCCTGCCGGTGGAACTGGGCGTGCCCACCACCTCCAGCCCGCTCAAGAATCTGGTGCTGGATGTCGACCACAACGGTGCTCTGGTGGTGATCCACACCAGCCCGGGTGCGGCCCAGTTGATCGCCCGCCTGCTCGACTCCCTCGGCAAGGCCGAAGGGATCCTCGGCACCATCGCCGGTGACGACACCATCTTCATCACCCCGACCAGCGACACCGACATCGAAGAGCTCTACCTCTCCGCCCTCGAGCTGTTCGAACAGACGCCGTAATGGTGAGCACCGCGTCATCGCGGTCCCGCCAAAACGCAAAATCCCGGCCAAGGCCGGGATTTTTGTTATCTACGGGTGGGCGAGCCTTATTTGCCCTGCGCCACCAGAAAATCTTCTGAAGGGGCGAAGAAGGCTGCGCCGGTCACCGCCTTGGTGAAGCGCAGCAGGTGATCGAAGTGACTGCCCTCCCCCTTGTACATGCTGGCCAGCATGGCGTTGAAGTGCAGCGGGGTGCGGCAGCAGGAGATGAAGTAGAGCCCCTGCTCGGTCATGGTGCCCCAGGGCATGCTCTGGCGCAGGATCTCCATGGACTCTCCCTTCGGCGTCTTGAGGTTGACCCGCTTGATGTGGGCGGTCAGCGGCTTGGCGGCCGACTCGTACTCGATGTTGTCGACCTTGGTGCGACCGATGATGTCTTCCTGCTCCTTCAGTGCCAGCTTCTCCCAGTCGCTCATGGCGTGGACCCAGCGCTGCACGTGGATGTAGGAGCCGCCGGCAAACTCGCCGCCATCCAGCAGCGCCACTTCGGCGCGGTGCTCATCTTGCGGGTTCTCGGTGCCATCAACGAAACCGGTCAGATCGCGGCAGTCGAGGTTGCGAAAACCGCGCACCTCTTCCGCCAGTTCCACCAGCCCGGCCAGCAGAGCCATGACGCGCTGACCGGCGTGGTGCAGCACGTCCACCCGATCGGCACGCAGCTGAATGAAGAGATCAAACGGAGTGTTGGGGGCCTCCTGACCGTTGGCGGATTGCGCCAGGAAGCTGCGGAACTGGGGCGGACGGGCGGCAGGATAGAGACCATCCCAGGCATCGGCACCGACGGCGACCAGACCACTGAAGCCGGCAGCGGGGAAATCGGCGGCCACCGCCTCCCACAGGGCCGGCAACCTAGCCAGACGGGCCACCAGCTCGGCTGCGTCACCAGTGCGGTTGAACATCAGATAGAGGGCGTGCAGATTGGGCTCGGCACAGATCCCGGCTTGGGCTTTCATATATCTCTCCCCTGAACAGACATTGGCGATATGGGCGGTTAGCGTTGCGCGATTATAAACCAGCGCGGTTCCAGTTCATTGATTTCACGACGATATCACGCGTTCAGGGTAAAGGGTCAAACAACACCAGCGCGTGGGGCGTCACTCTGACCCGCGCCCGCGCCCCCTCCAGCGGCTCGCCAATGCTCGCCTCCAGCCGCAGCTCGCCGCTCTCGAACAGCACCCGGCAGTGATGGCCGAGGAACTGCTGCTCCACCACCTTGAGCTCGCCATCCGCGGCGCTCTCCAGCAACAACTGCTGGGGCCTGAGCATCAGTTGCAGCAGCTCACCCGCGGCCCTGCCATGGGGCTCGCTGCCGCAGATGACCCCGAGCGCCGTGCGCACGCAGTGGCTGTCCACTACCTCGGCAGTCAGATAGTTGACCCCGCCGAGAAACTCCGCCACGAAGCGATTCTGCGGGCAGCGATAGAGCTGCTCCGGCTGGCCCACCTGCTCGATGTGACCCGCGCGAAACAGCGCCAGCCGATCGGCGAAGGCAAAGGCCTCTTCCTTGCTGTGACTGACGAAGATGGCGCCGATCCCCTGCTGCTTGAGCAGGGCGCGGATCTCCAGGATCAACTTCATCCGCACCTGGGTGTCGATGTTGGAGAAGGGCTCGTCCAGCAGCATCAGCCGCGGCTTGCACACCAGCGCCCGGGCGATGGCCACCCGCTGCTGCTGGCCACCGGAGAGCTGGTGCGGATAGCGATCCCCCAACCCCTGCAGATTGACCAGCGCCAGCGCCTCGTCCACCTGCTGCTGGCGGGCACGGCGATCGAGTTTGGTCAGGCCGAAGCCGACGTTGTCGGCCACCGTCAGGTGGGGAAAGAGGGCGTAATCCTGAAAGATCATGCCGATGTTGCGCGCCTCGGGCGGCACGCTGGTATCTGGCCCGTCGAGCAGGGTATCGCCGAGGCGGATCGTGCCCTCCGCCAGCGGCAGCAGGCCGGCGATGGCCTTGAGCAGCGTGGTCTTGCCACAGCCGCTCGCGCCCAGCAGGCAGACGATCTCGTTGTCTGCCACCGTCAGGGAGAGCTGCTCCAGCACATTGCGGCCGTTGTAACGGCAGCTGACATTTTCAACCTGCAAACAGGACAAGGCTGACTTCCTCATATTCTTTTGAACCAGACCGACCGGCGGCCGGACAACATTCCAGGGTAGGCGAACTCAGTGCCTCGCCCCATCCAGGTTGCGGTTGACCCAGATCAGCGGCAACAGCCCCACCAGCACGATGACGATGGCGCCGAGCGCACCGCGCTCCAGCATCTCGTCCGACACGAACTGGTAGACGTGAGTCGCCAGGGTATCGAAGTTGAACGGCCGCAGCAGCAGGGCGGCGGGCAGCTCCTTCATGGATTCGATGAACACCAGCATGGCGCCGGCAAACAGGCCGCGCCGCACCAGCGGCAGGTGCACCCGCCGCAGCATGGCGCCATCCCCCTGCCCCAGGGAGCGGGCCGCCATGTCGAGGCTGGGGGAGATCTTGCCCATGCTGCTCTCCACCGAGCCGATGGCGATAGCCACGAAGCGCACCAGATAGCCGAACACGATGGCGGTGATGGTGCCGGTCAGCAGCAGCCCCGGCCCCTGACGCCCCAGCAACTCGGCCAGATCGTTGATGGCAAAGTCGAGGGCGGTGAGCGGCACCAGCACCCCGATGGCCAGCACGGTACCCGGCATGGCGTAGCCCATGGCGGCGATGCGCAGGGGCAGCAGGCTCTTGACTCCGCCATCGAGGCGGCGGAAGAAGCCGAGCAGCAGGGCGATGCCCATGGCCAGCAGGGCGGTCAGCGCCGAGATAGCCAAGCTGTTGCCGGCGAAGCGGACAAACTCCGGCGTCCACGACAATTCGAAGTAGCGCACGCCGTAATCGAGCAGGATGGCGAACGGCAGACCGAAGCCGGCCAATACCAGTCCCCAGCACCAGAGCCCGGCCAGAGCGCGGCGAATCCCCTTGAGCGGGTAGCGCAGCGGCTGTTCGTGGCCCATCGACTTCTGGAACACCTGCTGCTGACTGCGCGAGCGGCGCTCCAGCGCGATCAACAGCACCACTGCCAGCAGCATCAGGCAGGAGAGTTTGGCAGCAGTGGCCAGACTGCCATAGCCTAGCCAGGTGTCGTAGACCGCCGTGGTCAGGGTGTTGATGGCAAAGAAGTGGACGGTGGCAAAGTCAGCCAACGTCTCCATCGCCACCAGGGATACCGCCACCATGATGGCGGGACGCGCCAGCGGCAGGCTGAGGCGGCGAAAGCTCTGCCACGGGGTACAGCCGAGCAGGCGGCTGGAGTGGATGAGGCTGACCGACTGCTCCAGAAAAGAGGCGCGGGTCAGCAGATAGACATAGGGGAACAGCACCAGCGCCAGCACCCAGGCGGCGCCGCCGAGGGAGCGAATGGCCGGAAACCAGTAATCGGCCGGACTGTTCCAGCCAAAGAGCGCTCGCAACCCGGCTTGTAGCGGGCCCGAGTAGTCGAGCAGATCGGTATAGACGTAGGCGACGATATAGGAGGGCATCGCCATCGGCAGCATCAGCGCCCACTGCAGGGCGCGCCGCCCTGGCACCTGGCACATGGCCACCAGCCAGGCGGTCGGCACCCCGAACAGCAGGCTGAGCAGCACGACACCGACCACCAGCCCCAGGGTATTGGCCAGATAGTCGAACAACACGGTATCGGCGAGGTGGCCAAACAGCTCTCCGTCGGCCGACAAGGCTGAGAAGACCAGAGCAAGCACCGGCAAAGCCAGCAGCAGGGCGCTGGCCCAACTGCCGGTAATCCATCCAAAATTTTTCATGAGACCACAGAGGTTGATGGGGCCATTGGCCCCATCTGATTACAAGTCGAATTTCACTTCATCCAGCAGTTGCAAGGCGTCCTTGCGGTGCTTGGCGTAATCGCTGACCGGTAGCGCATCAGACTTGAAGCTGCCCCAGGACTTGACCATGGCGGAAGGCTCGACCCCGGCCTTGACCGGATACTCGGCGTTCACGTCCGCATACATGTGCTGGGCGGTGTCGCCGGCCAGGAACTCCATCAGCTGCTGGGCCTCGGCCTTGTTCTTGGCGTACTTGGTCATGGCCACGCCGCTCACGTTGACGTGGGCGCCGCGGTCAGCCTGGTTCGGGAAGTTGATGTAGACGGCATCGGCCCAGGCTTTCTGCGCCGGGTCCTTCAACATCGCGCCCAGGTAGTAGCTGTTGCCGAGCGACAGGTCACAGATACCATCCTTGATCGCCTTGACCTGATCCCGGTCGTTGCCCTGCGGCTTGCGCGCCAGGTTGGCCTTGACCCCTTCCAGCCAGCTCTTGGTCTCGGCCATGCCGTGATGAGCGATCATGGAGGAGACCAGCGCCACATTGTACTCATGCTTGCCGCTGCGGGTGCAGATTTTTCCTTTGAATTCAGGCTTGGCCAGATCTTCGTAGCTGATGGTATCGAGCTTGCCGAGACGATCCTTGCTGGAATAGATGGCACGCACCCGGGTGGTCAGCGCGAACCAGCGGTTGTCCGGATCGCGATAGATGGCGGGGATGTTCTCCTGCAGGATCTTGCTGTCCACCGGCTGCACCAGCCCCTTGTCCACCAGATCGGTCAGCCGGCTGATGTCGACGGTCAGCATCAGATCGGCCGGGGAGAGCTTGCCTTCCCGCTCCAGACGCTCGTTCAGCCCCTCTTTGGCGAACACCACGTTGACCTTGATGCCAGATTCCTTTTCGAACTGCTGGATGATGGGCTTGATCAGCTCATCCTGCCGGTTGGAGTAGACATTCACCTCCCCTGCCGCCAATGCCGACTGAGCCGCCAACGCAGAGAAAGCCAGTGCCAACATCTTCATTTTCATCATCCATTCCTTGAGTTGCTATATCGAGTGAGAACCATTGCTGTTTGCATTTTGCATTGAGCTCGACAGCCGGATCAAGAAATCCTGATATGGCGGGATCACATATTTAAACGCCGTCCAAACAAAGGGGCCGGATAGAATCCTATCCGGCCCCACCATGGAGTCAATCAGCGACAACGTACCGATCATTCGCCCCATCCAGCGCGCTCAAAGCGCTTCGTCGTCGCTCTCACCGGTCCGAATGCGCACGGCCTGCAGCAGGTCGTAGACGAAGATCTTGCCGTCACCGATCTTGCCGGTATAGGCGGCCTTGCAGATCGCCTCGATCACCCCTTCGACGTTGTCGTCGGCCGTCGCTATCTCCAGCTTTACCTTGGGCAGGAAGTCGACCTGATACTCGGCTCCCCGGTATAATTCGGTGTGCCCCTTCTGGCGGCCAAACCCTTTGACCTCAGACACGGTCAGACCCTCGACCCCCAGGTTGGCGATGGCCTCGCGCACGTCGTCCAACTTGAAGGGTTTGATAATCGCAGTAATCAGCTTCATCTGGTTGCTCCCAATCCATGGTATGTCATGAATGGGGAATCAATTCTTGTGCCAAGTCTTTTTATTGTTTAATTTCAAAAAGATAGCATTCAGGCCTGGAGCAGGACTCTCCCGGCATCACCAAGGGAGCGCATCTCGCCCCATTATGAGGCACCAAGCTGAGCCAGCCACAGCCGATGCACCAAACAAGAGCACCGCAGTATGTTAGTCATCTCCAACACCGTTACCCTGCCCTGGCATGAACTGCAATTCCAGACCATGCGGGCGCAGGGCAACGGTGGCCAGCACGTCAACAAGACCGACTCCGCCGTCTGGTTGCGCTTCGATTACCGCAACTCCCCCAGCCTCACCCCGCTCTACAAGGAGGGGCTCGACAAGCTGAGCGACAGCCGGGTTCACGACGGCTTCATCATGATCCGGGTCGAGACCCACCGCAGCCAGGACATGAACCGCAAGGAGGCGATGAACCGTCTGGTGGAGCTGCTGAAGAAAGCGGCCTGGCGCCCCAAGGCCCGCCACGCCACCAAGCCGACCCGCAGCTCCCAGCGCAAGCGGGTCGATGCCAAGAAGCGCAAGGGGGAGATAAAATCGACCCGCGGCAAGCCGGTAGTGGACTAGCCGGGCCCTTGCCCAACGCCCGAGGATGACAGAATGAAATTCAGTTTTTGCGACAGCGTCCACGGCCCCCTGCTCATCGCCATCGACCGGGACGGGCTGCGCTATGTGGAGTTCGTGCTAGGCGAGCAGCCGGTGACCCCGACCGACGAGTGGCAGCGCGACGATCAGGCGCTGGCCCCCTTCGTCGAACAGTTCGCGGCCTACTTCGCCGGTCGCCTGCGCCGCTTCGATCTGCCGCTGGCCGCCCGGGGCACCCCTTTTCAGCAGTCGGTGTGGCGCGCCCTGGGCGATATTCCCTACGGCGAGACCGTCAGCTACCTGGAGATTGCCCAAACCATCGGCAATCCCAAGGCGGTTCGCGCGGTGGGGGCGGCCAACGGACGCAATCCGCTCAGCATCATAGTGCCCTGTCACCGGGTGATCGGCCGCAGCGGCGAGCTCACCGGTTATGCCGGCGGCATTCCCATCAAACGTTGGTTGCTGGCGCTGGAACAGCAGACAGCCGATCACTTCGTGCTGACTCCCTGATCAGCCAGCGGCATCCCGTTCACAACGCTGGCTGCCAGCGCTGGAACAGCAGACCACCGATCACTTTGTGCTGACTCCCTGACCTGCCAGCCCGCATTGCGTTTAGCAAAATGAACATAGTATGAAGAATCGCCTCAGAAGGGCTTCAGACAGCATCAGGCATCATGGCTTCACACTTGGATTGCATGGCTCATCCCTCATTCAAGTGGCACCCATGTGACGCTTCCAATCTGTCTTTTTCCCCGCGCCTCCCTGAGGCGCTTTTTTTGCCGGCAAGCGGCCACAAAAAAGCCCGCCGAAGCGGGCTCTGACCGGAAGGTGCTAGCTTCAGGGTCAATCAGAGGGCGAGGAACAAGCCTGCCAGCGAGGCACTCATCAGGTTCGCCAGCACACCCGCCAGGATGGCGCGCATGCCGTAACGGGCGATGAAGGATTTGCGCTCCGGCACCATGGCACCCAGGCCGCCGATCAGGATCGCCATGGAAGATATGTTGGCAAAACCACACAGGGCAAAGGTGACGATGGCCTTGCTCGACTCGCTCAGAGTCTGATCCTGAACCAGGGCGATGAAGGCGACGAACTCGTTCACCACTATCTTGGTCCCGATCAGGGCGCCGGCAGCCTGAGCCTGTTCCCAGGGGATACCGATCAGCCAGGAGACGGGCGCAAACAGCCAGCCCAGGATGATCTGGAAGCTCAGCTCCACCCCTATCAGGTCACCGGCCCAACCCAGCAGGCCGTTGAGCATGGCGATCACCCCGACGAACGCCAGCAGGGTGGCCCCCACGGCAACCGCGATGTTGAGGCCGGACATGGCGCCATCGGCGGCCGCTTCAATCACATTGGTGGCACGCGGGATCACCACGTCCTGATGATGGTCCTGCTCTTCGGCGGCAGGCGGCACCAAGATCTTGGCCATGGCCAGACCGGCCGGCGCCGACATGAAGGCCGCCGCGATCAGGTATTTCAGCTCGACCCCGATGCTGGCGTACCCCACCAGGGTACCGCCGGCCACGGAGGCGAGGCCGCAGCTCATCACCGCGAAGAACTGGGAGTCCGACATCTTGGAGAGATAGGGTTTGACCACCAGCGGCGCCTCCACCATGCCGACGAAGATGTTGGCGGTGGCGGAGAGGCTCTCGGCGCGGCCGGTGCCCAGCAGCTTCTGCAAGCCACCGCCGAGCAGGGCGATCACTTTCGGCATCAGGCCGATGTGGTAGAGGATGGCGATCACCGCAGAGAAGAAGATGATGACCGGCAACACGTTGAAAGCAAAGATGAAGCCCAGCTTGAACTTGGCCAGATCGCCAAACAGGAAGGCGATCCCCTCCTGACCGTAGCCGATCACGCTGCTGACGCTTTCACTCACCCCGTTCAGTACATGCTGACCGGCGGGCAGCCAGAGCACCAGGCCGGCGAAGAGGATCTGCAGGCAGAGGGCGAGACCCACTGTTCGCAACGGGATACGACGACGATTATCAGAGCAGAGCGTGGCCACGGCCAGAATGCTCAGGATGCCGAGCAGGGCAATCATAGGGACTCCATCAGGTGGGGCGAAAGATGGGCGCGGATTCTGCGCTCCCGGCCTCGCCACTGCAAGTCCACTTGGTTACAGCCCTGTTAGCAAAAACGTTTGCACGATACCGGTTGCGGCAACTGGCTGATTTGACTCGATTTTGGTTTCAAGCGAAAGCCAGTGTTCTTATATGGAAACGATTATTCCTCTGTGCCGGACAATTTGCCGCCGAGCCAGGGGGCCAGCCGCTGCTCCCAGTAGGGATTCGGACCGAAGCTCTCCTTGAGGAAGTCGATGAACAGCCGGATCTTGGGATCCAGGTGCTCGCGTCTGGCATAGACGGCGTGCACCGCCATCTTCTGGTTCGGCCGCCACTGGGGCAGCAGCGGGATCAGCTGGCCGGACTGCAACTCCTTGTCCAGCAGGTAGTTGGCCACGTAGGCGATGCCGAGCCCGGCCAGGGCGGCGTCACGCACCGCCTCCGCCAGATCCACCCGGTAGTTGCCGGCCACCTGCACCGTCTGGCGCTCCTTGCCCTGGCGAAACGACCACTCGTGGTAGCGCCGCTCCCGGCTCTGATAGGTGATGCAGTTGTGCTGGGCCAGATCTCTGGGGTGCAGCGGAGTGCCGTGGCTCAGCAGATAGTCCGGCGAGGCCACCAGCACGAAGTGAATATCCGCCAGCCGCTGCCCCACCAGGGCCTCGGGTTTGTCCTCGTAGGTGGTGATCCAGAGATCCAGCCCCTCATCCACCAGGTTGGTACGGTGATCGAACAGCGAAACCTCCAGCTCCAGCTCGGGGTAGCGATCCTGAAACGCCTTGAGGCGCGGGATCACGTGCAACCGGCCGAAGGACTGGCCGACCCCCAGATGCAGGATGCCGCTCACCTTGCCGCGCCGCTCCGCCACCATGGAGTCCGCCTCCAGTGCCACCGCCACCAGGGCGCGGCAGTGGCGGGCATACTCCTGACCAAGCTCGGTGAGGGAGAAGCGGCGAGTGGTGCGCTGCACCAGCTGGGCACCGAGTTCGGTCTCCAGCTGGGCCAGCTGCTTGCTGATGTGGGATTTGGAGACCCCGAGCCGCCGGGCGGCCGCCGAGATGCCCTGTTCACGGACCAGGGCATCGAAGATCACCATTTGGGGCAGACGTTGCAGCACGGGATTACCAGAGAGAAGAGCGGGCCCCCATTATTCCAGAGCCGCCCGCCGCGGGGTAGCGCTAAAGGCCGAGCGCCCGTTTGACCTCTTTTTGCAGGGGATCGTCCGCCGGATTCTGGTTCGCCCCATAACTCGCGACCAGCTTGCCGTCACGCCCGATCAGATACTTGTGAAAGTTCCAGCCTGGCGCTTCGCCTGCCGCCGTGGCCAACCCCCGGTAAAGCGGGCTGGCATCGGCCCCGCGCACGGCAATCCGGTTGAACATGGGGAAGGTGACCCCGTAATCGCGTCGGCAGACCGAGGCGGTCTTGCCCTCCTCCCCCGCCTCCTGCCAGAAGTCATTGGAGGGGAAGCCGAGCACCACCAATCCCTTCTCCTTGTAGGTCTGGTAGAGCGTCTCCAGATCCCGGAACTGGCCGCGATAGCCGCAGTAGGAGGCGGTATTGACCACCAGTACCACCTTGCCCTCGGTCAGCTGGCAGAGGTTGTGGCGCTGGGTGCTGTTGAGCTCCCGCATCTCCACGTTGAAGTAGTCCGGGCAGGCGGCGACGGCCGCCCCGGCCCCGAGTGTCAGCAACAACATGATCCATTTCATCGAGCGACTCCTGTCAGACAGATGAGTGACATACGCGCGGGCACGCCGGCCGGTTCACCCGCTCAATAGAGGGGGATGCCGGTGAGCATGACATGCCCCCAGAAGATCAACAGGGCGGTGAGCGCCAGCCCGGCCCCCACGCTGAGCCCGGTGCCGTACCAGTTGGCCGCCGGACGGGGATGACGCTGCCAGTCCCGCACCGAAATCCAGACGATGCTCACCAGCGCCCACAGGCCGATGCCGCCAAACAGCACCAGGGAGCGGGCCTCGCTGTTGACTGCCAGATGAGCGCCAGCCCAGAGCAGGGTGCCGAGCAGCTGGGGATGCACCAGCCAGCGCCGCAGGTGGTTGGGGCCCTGGCCGGAGCAGAACAGGATCAGGGCGATGGGCATGACCGCCATCATCAGGGTCGGCCCCCAGGCGGGCAGGAAATAGAGCGGCAGAGGGCTGGCGGTGCGCCAGCCGGCGATGATGCAGGCGATGGCGATGAACACCAGCAACGAGAAGAGTCCCTTGTAGCGATTCTCCCCCAGCCGCTCGCGCAAGCGGGCCCGATGGGCGCCTGCGAAGCAGGGATAGAGGTGGATCAGGGTAAACAGCAGTACCCCCAGGGTCAGCAAGATCATGGGTTGCTCCTTGTACTATGGGGGATCACTATGCCGCAAAGTCGGCGGCCAGAATACAGAAACCGCAGAAAAGCACTGGCTATACAGCAGGATAATGAAAAAAGCCGATCATCTGATCGGCAAGGTGTTTCGGGCAGACCTGCAGCGGGGCAGGTCGTCACCGCGACACGGGGCTGGGTTGGCCGGCGCGAGGCACCGGCCAGAAGAGAGTCAGGGTCGCTGCAGATAGAGCGCCGCCACGTTGCGGGCCGTGAGCTGCAGGTTGGTGGTGGCAGTGGCCAGCGCCTCCGGCAGCGACATGGCACGGTTGACCACGGCGAACACCGCATCCAGCCCGTGCTCGTGTACCACGCCGTAGTCGTCGGTCAGGCAGCCCGCAATGCCGATCACCGGCTTGCCGAACTGCTTGGCGCAGCGTGCGACACCGATTGGCGTCTTGCCGTGGATGGTCTGGCTATCGATGCGTCCCTCACCGGTGATGACCAGGTCCGCGTCGGCCACCGCCTCGGCCAGTTTCAGCGCCTCGATGACGATCTGGATGCCGGGTTTCAGTTCGGCGCCGAGCAGACCCACCAGGGCTGCACCCATGCCACCAGCGGCGCCCGCCCCCGCGATCTCCTTCACCTGCTTGCCAAGCGCCTGCTCGATGCAGTTGGCATAGTGAGCCAGGTTGGCGTCCAGCTGCGCCACCATCGCGGGGGTCGCCCCCTTCTGCGGACCAAACACGGCGGAGGCCCCTTTCGGCCCGCACAGCGGGTTGTCCACGTCGCAGGCCACTTCAATGGTGATCTTGGCGAGGCGCGAATCGAGCCCGCTCAGATCGATGGTGGCCAGCTCGGCCAGACCGGCGCCGCCCGGCGCGATGGGAGTGCCGTCGCGCTTGAGCAGCTTGCCGCCGAGCGCCTGGATCATGCCGGCACCGCCGTCATTGGTGGCGCTGCCGCCGATGCCGAGGATCAGATGCTTCACCCCCATGTCGAGGGCCGCCAGGATCAGCTCGCCGGTGCCGCTGCTCGAGGTGTGCAGCGGATTGCGCAGCTCAGGCGCCACCAGATGCAGGCCGGAGGCCGCCGCCATCTCGATGACCGCACGCTCGCCATCCCCCAGCAGACCGACGAAGCCCTGTACCTTGTTGCCAAGGGGAGCGGTCACATAGAAGGGCAGAATGCGGCCACCGGTGGCGTCCACCAGGGACTGCACCGTCCCCTCGCCGCCATCGGCCATCGGCAATTTGACGTAGGTGGCATCCGGCAACACCTGCTTGAAGCCGGCCTCGATGGCATCGGCCACCGCCATGGCGCTGAGGCTCTCCTTGAATGAATCGGGGGCGATAACAATTTTCATATCAATTCCTTAGGCGAGGCCAAACACGCCAAACATCAGGGTGGAGACGGCGGCAATGGTCAGACCGACCGCGGTTTCGTAGGGGATGAGCTTGAGCCGCTCACCCACGCCCATGTGGACGCTGCCGCCGGTGGCATGGAAGAAGGAGCCGTGGGGCATGTGGTCGAACACGGTGGCACCGGCGTGGATCATGGCGGCCCCCGCCAGGCTGCTGATGCCAAGCTCGAGCAGGGTGGAGCTGAACACGTTGGAGGCCACCACGGTACCGGCGGTAGTCGAGGCGGTCGCCAGCGACATCAGAGCACCGGAGATGGGTGCCAGCAAGTAGGAGGGCAGGCCGGAGGCGGTCAGGCCGCTGATCAGCACATCCTTGAGACCGGAGTTGGCGATGATACCCGCCAGGGTACCGGTACCCAGCAGCATGATGGCCACCGGCGCCATGCGGGCGAGACCCGAGACCGCAAACTGGTTCACCTTACTGAACTTGCCCATCATCAGGGCACCGACCAGGCCGCCGAGGGGCAGAGCGATGAGCGGATCCACCACGATGCCGGCGATGGGGCGCAGGGCCAGCAGCAGGATGGCCACCAGCGGCGCACTGATGGCGGCGGCAAAGCCCGGCAGCTTGCTGCCATTGAAGCTCACCACCTCGTCGGCGGCGACCTTGCTGCCCTTGTTGTTGAGGCGCTTGGCCAGCCAGTAGGCCATCACCAGGCCGAACAGGCCCGGGATGATGCCGGCCGCCATCACCGAGGTGAGCGGCAGGTGGAAGGCATCGGCTGCAGCGATGGCGTTGGGGTTGGGAGACATGACGTTGCCCGCCTTGCCGCCGCCGATCATCGCCAGCAGGATGGCCGCCTTGGAGAGGTCGGCACGGCGGGCGATGGCCAGCGCTATGGGGGCCACCGTGATGACGGCCACGTCCACGAACACGCCGACCGCGGTCAGGATCAGGGTAGCCAGCGCCAGTGCCAGCAGGGCGCGGGTCTCGCCCAGCTTCTTGACGATGGTCTCGGCGATGGTGGTGGCGGCGCCCGATTCGATCAGCACGCCGGCCAGCACGCCCGCCGCCAGGATCCGCATTACCGCCGTGGTGATCCCCTGAGCGCCGCCGATCATCAGGGCGACGGTCTGGGTCAGATCGGCGCCGCCGATCAGGCCGCCGGCCAGGGCGCCGACGATCATGCCGTAAGCGGGCGGCACCTTCTTCAGGATCAGGAAGATGGCGATGGAGAGCGCGGCGAGAGCGCCGAGCGCGGATACAGGGATCATGACGGGCACCTTTCAAATGAGTGAGTGGTGGCCATTATGATGATCCGGGATCGGAATGCTTTGGTCAAAAAACCAAATATCAGCGTTGTAAAACGCAAATTTCTGTATGAATGAACAATTCAGCTGTCGAGGTTGAGCCCGAGATAGAGCAGGAACTTGTCATCTAACTTGTTGAAATTCAACCCAGTTATCTGCTCAATTCGGGTCAGCCGATAGCGCAGGGTATTGGGGTGGATGAACAGGGCTTCGGCGCAGGGATGCAGATCACAGTCTTGCAAGAAATATTGGCGCAGCGTCTTCTGCAGCGTTCCCTTTGTGTCCTCCTGCGCCAGCTTGTGCAGCGGTGCCCGCAGCTGATCCGCCTGCCAGGAGTCCGCCAGACTGCCGAGCAGCACCGGCAGCCGATAATCCTCGAAGAAATAGACCTGTTTGCGCGGCGCTTGGCGCATGCCACGGCGCAAGGTGTCCCGCGCCGTCTGGTAGGAACGCGCCAGCCCGCCGGTGCCGGCGAAGTAATCACCCACCCCGATGCGCACCCGAAAGTGGGGAATGCGGGCCAGCAGTTGCTTGATGCGGCTGCGCTCCTGCGCCGACTGCCAGATGCCGTCGCTGAGCTGGGCCGGCTTGAGCACCACTATCTCGTCCAGACCGTTGATGGCTACCAGGTTGTCCCGCTCCGGATTTTCCAGCAGATGCACCAGCTCCCGCAGCCGGGCCGGGTCGGCCTCCTCCAGCGCCAGCACCGCCACCACCCGCGGCTGGGCCAGATCCAGCCCGAGGAAACGGGCCGCCTGCTGCAGCTGATCTTCCCGTCCTTCACCACGGATGAGCTGCAGTACCAGCTCCTCCTTGTGGCGCTTGTCCCACTGCAGCTGCTCGGTGAGCGCCGCCTGCTCCAGAATGAGCTCGGCGGTCATCCGCACCAGTTCGGCGTAAGCACGAACTTCGTCCGGATCGCCCGAAATGCCGATGACCCCGAGCAGCTCCCCCTGATAAGCGATGGGCAGGTTGATGCCGGGGCGCACTCCCTTGAGCTCGCGGGCAGTCGCTTCGCTGATCTCCACCACCCGGTTTTCGGTCAATGCCAGCACCGCCCCCTCATGACGCTGATGGAGCCGCTCCGGGTTGCCGGACGCGATGATCAGGCCGTGCTCGTCCATCACGTTGACCGAAAAAGAGAGGATCTTCATCGCCCGACTGACAATCTGCCGTGCGAGGGTGTCATTGAGCTGCATAGGTACTCCGCTGAACGAAACGGGAATAGCCTGAGGCGATGATGAGCCGCTGTGGCTCGTCCATCATGTTGACCGAGCATGACAGGATCTTTATCGCCCGACTGACTCTCTGGCGCGCGAGGGTATCGTTTAGCTGCATCACATCTCCAAAGCGAGGGCCGAACCGGCCACAAAGCGCCGGTAGCGGGGCAAAGATGCCACATCTTCAAGACAAGCGAGGGGGGGCTCGCTAGAATAGGCCACTTTACGCTATATGCGCCCCGCCATGGAGCAGGATTTGCCCTGCCCATGACGACTCACCCTTCCGCTATGGACTGAACTATGGATTATGAATTTCGCCGCGATCCGTTCGGCGGTTATCGCGCCCGGTTCTCCATGGGCCATGAGGCCATCGGCCAGTGGCTGATCGACGAAGTAGGCAAGGACGAGGAGAAACTCGACGAGCTGTTCGCCATCATCGATCAGCTCTCCAGCCGGACTCGCGTCGAATACCGGCTGCTGGGCGGCGACTACTCCCTGCTGCTGACCCACGAGGAAGCCGAGGTGAAAGCCAACGTCCTCAATATCGAGCAGGATGAGGATCTCGACGATCTCGCCTACTACGATGATGAACAGCTGGCCATGTGCGGGCTGGAAGATTTTGCCCAGGTGCTCGGCTCCTGGCGCGCCTTTATCCGCAACGAGGATATGGGCTGATCGACCCCTCTGAAAAACGACATCGGGCAACCATGCCCCATTGCCTAACCAACAGGATTGACTATGTCTATTTACGATTTTGATGACGAGCTGCCGGAAGACGAGCAGGAACAACCGAAAAAAGCCGCCCCTGCCAAGAAGAAAGGCAAGCAGGTGCTGAACACTCAGGTCAACCTGAGCCCGCGCGATGCCAGCCGTCTGAACGGTATGCACGTCGAAGCCATCGCCACCCTGGACGACGTCAGCCTGCCGAAGAACGTCATCTTCAAGGCCGGCCTCATCGCCCTGGGCGAGCTGGAAGCCAGCAAGCGTGCCGACATCATTGCCCGGGTGATCGCCGAATCCGGCCGCTGAGACGCCTCGTCACCCTTGCCAAAACCGGAGCCCAGCTCCGGTTTTTTTATGGCCGTGCGCCCTGGCAACCACCCGAGCACGGGATCCGACCAGCTTATTAAGCCTTGTCTCATGGCATGTCCCATTGTTAAGGTGCGGGACTTTCATCGGCCTTGGAGACTCAATGTTACCTCTACCTGATTCACTCATCTGGGGAGCACTGGCGCTGGCCGTCTTGCTCTGTCTGGCCCGGCAACGACTGCCCGGCTTCATCATGCTGGCCGTCGCCCTGCTGGCGGCCCTCGGCCTCGGCCACCTGAGCCCAGTCGCCCTGCTGGCCAGCGCGGCGGGCCTGCTGCTGGCCTGGCGTACCCCCTCCCTGCCCCAGCCCTGGCGCGCCGTCGCCCTGGGCGCCGTGCTGCTGTGGGCGGTGGCGCTGATGCTGCACCTCATCCCCGGCTTCACCAACCTGAAGGTGCTGGACCAAGTGCAGGCCGGCCCCGCCAGCGTGCCGTTCAACATGTACCTCAACCTGGACAAGCCGCTGGTCTTCTTCGGCCTGCTGCTGGCCTGGCCCGCCCTGCTGGGCCCGGGCGGCGCCGTTCAGTGGCGCAGACTGGCACTGCTGCTGGTGCCGCTGGCAGCCCTGCTGATCGCCGCCTGGCTGCTGGGGGCCCTCAAGCCCGAGGTGGGCCTGCCCGGCTGGTGGTGGCTGTTTGCCCTCAACAACCTGCTGTTCACCTGCGTGGCGGAAGAGGCGCTGTTTCGCGGCTTCCTGCAGCAGGGGATCGCCGCACACAGCCGGCGCTGGCTTGGGGTGCTGGTGGCCAGCCTGCTGTTCGGCGCCGCCCACCTGGCCGGTGGCCCGCTGCTGGTGCTGTTCGCCGCACTGGCAGGCGCCTGCTATGGCCTGGCGTTCCTGCTGAGCGGGCGCCTCGGCGTCGCCATCGCGATCCACTTCCTGTTCAACTTCGCCCACCTGGCCCTCTTTACCTACCCGCTGGCCAGCCGCTGATCCTAGGCGCCCCCTGCGGGGCGCCTGCAACCTCCACTCCCCCTTGGTGCACACCAACACTCCCTTTGCCATCCGCCTGCACAGATGCACCTTTCATTTGCCCTATTTAGCTAAGCGAGAGTGGCGATTAATTGACCCAAGCCAAGATAGCGCGCTTGCTGCCCCCTAGAATGGGCCGGTAACAATCACAAAAAATAAAAACAAATCTATCAGTTACTTGGCTCAATCAGGATGCACTCATGACCACAACCCAACGGGAGGGGGAGATACGTTTCCCCGACCACCTGTCACTGATCTCGACGACCGACCCCGCCAGCCACATCACCTACGCCAACCAGCACTTCTGTGACGTGGCCGGTTATCACCCCGCCGAAATGGAGGGGGTACCCCACAATCTAGTACGCCACCCCGACATGCCCAAGGCCGCCTTTGCCGACATGTGGCAGCGATTGCGCCAGGGCAAAAGCTGGATGGGGCTGGTGAAGAACCGCGCCAAGAGCGGCAAGTTCTACTGGGTCAACGCCTATGTCACCCCCATCCTCAACGAGCAGCGACAGATCATCGAGTACCAGTCGGTGCGCACCCGCCCCAGCGAGCACGACATCGCCTGGGCGGAGCAGCTCTACGCCCGCATCCGGGCGGGCAAGGCGCTGCCCTGGCTGAGCCGGCTCGCCCTCGAACCTGGCCTGCTCACCCTGTTGCTGTCGGGCGGCGCCCTGCTCACCCTGCTGGCGGCCATCATCAGCGGCAATCCGCTGTGGGGAGCGCCAGGCGCACTGGCCCTGCTGGCCCAGATGCTGCACGGCTGGCGCCTGCAGCAACGGCTCAACCGGCTGGCCCATACGGCCGGCGAGGAGATGGGCACCCCGCTTTGCCAGGTGCTCTACACCAGACGGCGGGACACCCTGGCGGCCCTGGAGCTGGCGCTTCGCATGAAACGGGCCGAGCTCAAGGCGGTGGTGGGGCGCAGCGCCGACACCAACCAGCAGATCCTGCAGGCCGCCGAGGATGACAGGGGCAATATCCAGACCATCGACATCCACCTGCAGCAGCAGCGGGCCCAGAGCGAGCAGCTGGCCGCCGCCATCACCGAGCTCAGCCACTCCATTCGCGACGTGGCGAGCAACGCCCATCAGGCCAGCGAACTGGTGGGCGAGGTGCAGCAGGTCTCCGCCGAGGGGTTACGGGCGCTCGCCACCACCCAGTCCTCGGTCGATCAGCTCCATCACGAGCTCGACGCCAACCACGCAGTGCTGGCCCGGCTGACCGGCGACAGCCAGAAGATCAGCGGGATCCTGGAGGTGATCAGCCAGATCGCCGATCAGACCAACCTGCTCTCCCTCAACGCGGCCATCGAGGCGGCGCGGGCCGGTGAGCAGGGACGCGGTTTTGCGGTGGTGGCCGACGAGATCCGGGCGCTGGCCCAGAAGACCCGCAGCTCCACCGGCGAGATCAACGAGATGATCCAGGCGCTGCAGCAGACGACCCGTCAGCTGGCCGACGGCATGAGCCAGGGCGCCCAGACCTCGGACCGCTGCCAGCAGCACGTGGGGACCACCGCCGAGGTGCTCAACCAGATCAACCGCATGCTGGCCAGGGTCACCCATACCAGCGACGAGATTGCCCAGGCCGTCAGCCAGCAGGCGGATGTCACCAGCACCCTGGACAAGGGCATCCACCAGATCCATCAGCTGGCCAGCCACACCGCCGACAACAGCCGCCAGGCCCTCGACGGCATCACCCTGCTGGTGGAGCGGCTGCATGCCCTCTCCCGCCTGATCAACCAGTTCCAGCACTGACTGCCTTGCAAGGGCGTGCCGCCCGGCACGCCCGCTTCACCTCGTTCGCCTGACCTCCCCCGCCCCTTTGGCCGTTGCCAACCCCATGGGTTAACACCTCCCCATATGGGGCCTTTCATTTATTTGTAACAAAAATGTAAATGAAATGACCTCTGTGCCCGCCATAACAGTCACTTTCCAGCGTGCCTCCACCAGAAGGACTTCATGATGCACAAACCCCTCAGTTATGCCGCCCTGCTGCTGACCAGCCAGTTTCCGCTGCAGGCGCTGGCCGACACCGACGTCTACCTCACCAACAACAGCCCGGATCCGGTCCAGCTGGAGATCCGCCAGAGCGGCTCCGGCCAGCTGCAGGCCGGCAGCCAGTGGCTTCAGCACAGAACCGAGCTGGGCCCCTGGGAGAGCGCCATGGTGCTCAGTTTCAATCGCTACGAGGGGGTGAAGGCGGGCAAGAGCTATCTGTTCGAAACCCGGGTCACCACTCCCGGCGGCGACACCTATCGCCTCAACCAGAAGATGGAGGGCACCTGGTGGAACAGCACCCTGCAACACGGTGGCGAGACGCCGGCAGACAACTCCGGCTGGCAGAGCGATCGCGCCATTCACCGCCTGGACGGGCCGCAGGAGCTGGCCTTCGCCGCCAAGTTCACCGGCCGCTACGACGATCTGCACTACATGCTCACTCCGCCACAAAAGCGGGAGCAACCGGAACCGGCGGAGAGCAAGCTCAAGGTGGCCAGCTATAACGTCTGGGCGCTGCCGGTGATCGCCTCCAGCATCGGCGAGCGACTGGCGCTGCTGCCCGAGTACCTCAAGGGTTATGACGCCCTGCTGTTGCAGGAGGTGTTCGATGGCCGCCGCGAGGGCTTCCTGCAGGCACTGGCCAAGGAGTATCCGTACCAGACCAGGGTGCTCGACAAGCCGGGGGTCAACATCCACGACGGCGGCGTGGTAATCGTCAGCCGCTACCCCATAGTGCGCGAGGCCCAGCTGGTCTATCCCCAGTGCACCGGCACCGACTGCTTCGCCGACAAGGGGGTGATGTATGCGGAGGTGATCAAGGGGGGCAAGGCCTGGCACCTGTTTGCCACCCACACCGCCAGCTTCGACACCGACGAGGCGCGCCGGCTGCGCCAGATCCAGTTCGGCCAGATCCGCATCCTGGCCGCCAGTCTTAAGATCCCCGCCAGCGACACCGTCATCTACGGTGGCGACTTCAACGTCAACAAGCGCAAGTTTGCCGACGACTACGCCGGCATGCTGGCCAACCTCAACGCCGACGAGCCGGCCTACGGCGGCTACACCGAGGCCACCTTCGATCCCAGGATCAACCCCTATGCCGGCGGCCCGCTCTCCGGCGGTGCCAACGTGGAGTACCTCGACTATCTGGTGGTGAGCCGGGAATACGGCGCCGTGCGCCACAACCTCAACAGCGTCTGGATCCCGCGCAGCAGCGATGGCAGCCTCTGGCCCGCCAGCAACCTCTCCGATCACTTCCCGGTCAAGGGAGAGATCAGCCGATGAAGCGCCACTACGGCGTGCTGGCACTGGCTGTGCTGGCCTTGTTGCTGCTCAACCTAAGCTGGCAGGAGGTGCCAACGCGGCCGGCACACACCGGTCAGAGCGCTCAGCCAGCCGCTGCAGCGCCGCCGCAGACACAGCCGCCATTGACCCCCGCGACCGGCCCGGTTGCCGCCACCGCCGTGCCAGCCGGCCCAGCGCCTGCGCCTGCCAGCTGGCGCGACTTGCCGGACCAGATGAACCGGCAGCTCGCCAGCGAGGTGAGCGACAGCGAGCAGCCGCTGGCAGAGCGGCTGGCCAATCTGGAAACGATAGAGGCCCAATGGCTGAGCGAGGGGGAGAGCCTGTTTCGGCTGCAGGGGCGCTACGCCCTGGCACTCGAGCAGCTGGCGCAGGAGCACGAGCAACTGCCGCTGGCCGAGCGACTGGCTGCCCTCACCCGCTTGCAGGATGAGTGGGCGGCGGATCACCCGGATCTGGCGGCTGAGCTGTTCAACCCGGCCGCCCGCCTGCAGCAGGCGCGCCAGCTGTGGGGGGACGAGGAGCTGGCGACCCTGGCTCGCCACTTCCTGCCGGCCGGGCAGGCCGAAGCAACCGTGCAGTTTGCCGCCAGCCGACAGCAGCAGCTGGCGCAGCGCAGCCACTACCAGCAGCAGCTGACCGAGCTGGAGCAGCAGCTGGCGGCCAGCCGGGACAACATGGACGAGGCAAGTTGGCAGCAGCACAGGGAGGCGGTACTCGGCCAGTTTCGGCGCGACTTCTTCGCCCAGACGCCGGACCAGCCCTGAGCAGGCAACGGCCTGGGACATCTGATCCCCACAAGAAAAAGGGCCCGTCAGGGCCCTTCGCATTTTCCCGCCATCAGGCCAGCGGGTAGCTGGCCGCCAGCCCGTTCTCGCAGTGCCAGTTGGCCCACAGCTTGTTGTCGGTGCCCATCAGCAGGGTGGCGAAGTTGCGGGTACGCAGGTAGACGGGGGCGCCGAACGGCTTGATAAGCTCAGCGCGGATCAGCCGGTTCTCGTCGAGGTATTCGGCATCGTCATTGGTCATGGCGAGGATCCCCATCCACTGGAACTGGGTGGGACAAGGGTGGACGATACCGGAGGAGACCAGCTGGTGCACGTTGAGCACCCCGTCTCGCTTGTCCTGGATCACCCCGAGGCAGCCCACGTGCACGTCGCCGGAGAGGATCAGGGTCTTGCAGCCAGCATCCTGCTGGCGCCGGAGCTTGGCATTGTCCAGCAGCCGCATGATGAGGCGGGCCCGCTCCCCCTGATGATCCTTGGCTCGCCAATGATCCTTGAGATCGTCGGTCAGCTCCTCCTCCCAGGGGGTGGCATCCAGCGCCGCCTCGGTGAAGGAAAAGTCGCGATAGACCACGGGCACCCCCGCCAGCACCAGCAGGTGGCCCGCATCGCAGGCGGCCAGCGCGTCGTTGATCTGATCCCACTGGGACGGGCTCATCACCTGGGCGCGGGTCCGGTTGGCCCGGTTGTCCAGCGCCAGGATCTGGTAACCCCGAAAACTCAGCCGCCAGGAGTGGTGGCCCAGCTTGACCGGGTCCAACAGGGAGACGTTGGCAACGGAGCGCAGCTGGAACAGCCGGAAATAGCGGGACGCAGCGGCATAGATGGCCTTATAGACGTCGCAGCCCTGCAGATTGTCTGGCGACTCGGGATAGCTGCCCCAGCCATCGAAGATGTCGTGGTCATCCCACATCATGGCGCTCGGGATCCGGGCCAGCAGGCGCGCCACCTCGGGCCGCCCCCACTGCTTGCAGTAGAGATCGCAGTAGAAGCGATCGAGCTGCTCCTCCATGGTGCGAGTGGCCTTGCGTTTGATCTTCTCCGCCATGTCCAGCTCGTTCCAGGCCTTGAGGCTGGGTACCGTGGTCCAGAGGGAGTCGGCATAGACCTGATCGCCCCCCATCAGCAGCAACGAGAAGGGGTGCGTGGTGTGCTCGGCAGCCAGCTTGCCCCACATCACATAGGGCTGCGGGGTGGAGGTAAGCAGCTTGAAGTCGGAAAAACCGTTGCAGGAGGCGTACCCGATGCGCACCCGCTCCGCCGACCCAGGCAGATGAAACTTCCAGCGATCCTCACCGGCCAGATCCCGGGCGGGCTCCCCATCCAGCAGGATCTGGTACTCCACGCTCGAACCCGCCTCGGCCAGGGTCGCCGTCCAGCTGACCCGCCAGAAGCCGCCCCTGGGGGTATCCGCCTGCTTGCCGGCGGCCAGCAGGCTGCCGTTGATCCTGACCCCGGCGCCCTTGCAGTCAGGCCCCGCCAAAAAACAGATGCTGTATTGCGTCTCCGCTTCGAGCCCCAGCAGGGGCCCCATCACCAGACTCGCCATCGTCTATCCCTCCGTGGTTGAACCCATGGAGCATAGTAAAACGGGCGTCCTTTGGTACTGCCCAAGCGGGCAGTCCATCTTGGGTCAGGCTTGCCCTTGCCCTTGAACTGTTTGGCGCTGCGCTTGGCCTGGGTGTGGCGTTGTGATCACCTTGTTTGTCGCGAAATGGAGCAAGGCGGCAGCAATGACCTCAGCTCTTGCTCTTGAACTGTTTGGCGCTGCGTTTGGCCTGGGTGCGACGATTGGCCTGCTTGTCGCGGGGGGCGCGCTTGCCCTCCCCGCTGGCTGGCTGATCGGTGACCGGGAAGCCGGCGAGCGAAGCCAGCGGCAGCTCGCGGCCGGTGAGGGTGCGGATCGCCGCCAGGGTGTCGGCCTCGCCATGGCAGGTGAGCGAGATGGCGAGCCCGCTGCGTCCGGCCCGGGCGGTGCGGCCGATGCGGTGCACGTAGACGGGGGCGCTGGCGGGCAGATCCAGGTTGATTACCAACGGCAGCGCCTCCACGTGAATGCCGCGCGCCATCAGATCGGTGGCCACCAGCACTCGCACCTTGCCCGCCTTGAAGTCGCCGAGCGCCTGCTCGCGCACCGCCTGCTCCTTCTCGCCGTGCAGGGCCGCCACCGCAATGCCCGCCTTGGCCAGCTTGCGGGCCACCCCGTCTGCGTCGTCCCGTGCGCTGATGAAGACCAGCACCTGCGGCCACTCGTGGGCCTTGAGCAGGCTGATGAGCGCCGGCACCTTGCTGCTCTTGTTGACCAGATAGAGGCGCTCCTCGATGTCGTCGGCCACGCTGTTGCGGGGATCCGCCTCCACCCGCACCGGCTCGGTCAGCAGACCGGTCGCCAGCGCATCCAGCTCGGCAGGCAGGGTGGCCGAGAACAGCAGGGTCTGACGCTCGACCGGCATGGCATTCAGCAGCCACTGGATGTCGGGCCAGAAGCCCATCTCCAGCAGCCGATCCGCCTCGTCCAGCACCAGATGGCGCAGCTGGCTCAGACCCAGCAGTTGCTGGGCCAGCAGATCCCGCAGTCGCCCCGGGGTCGCCACCAGCAGTTGCGGCCCCAGCGCCAGTTCGGCCTGTTGCAGCTCTTGCGCCACCCCGCCGCACAGGGTCACCAGCCGCAGACCCAGCCCGGCGGCCGGCCCCTGCAACGCCTCGCTCACCTGCACCGCCAGCTCGCGGGTCGGCACCAGCACCAGCCCCTGCACCCGATCGCAGGCCGGATCGAGGCGCTGCAGCAGCGGCAGCCCGAACGCCAGGGTCTTGCCGCTGCCGGTGCGGGCCAGTGCCAGCAGATCCCGACCCGCCAGCGCGGCGGGAATGGCCAGTTGCTGCACCCGGGTCGGGCACTTGAGGTCGGCGGGCAGGGTCGCCAGCAGGGCGGGGGCGAGGGCTAGTTCATCAAAAGTCATGGGGCTACGCAGCTATCGACAGAATAGGGAGGTGGGGGCGAAGTCTAGTGAGCGGCGGACCATAAGTAAAATCCCATCCAGCGCGGCCAGCGGCCCGCCATGCGCAAAGCGGGCCTGACTACACTTCAGGGAACCTCCCCCGGGGACGTGACCAGACCATGACCAGACATCCCTCTCTGCTGCTGTTGCTGCTGCTTTGCCTGACGGGGCTGACCAGCCTCAGCCTCTCCCTCGCCGACACGGCTGCCGCTCCCGCCGCCAAACCGGTACGCATCCTCAACGCCCACCTCGGCGAGCTACCGGGGCTCATCAACGCCGACAAGACCGGCCCCTTCGTCGATCTGGTGCGCGCCATCGATGATCTCTACCCCGAGGTGAGCATCCGGATCACCATCTATCCCCTCGCCCGGGCCATGGCCGGGGTGATCGCCGGCACCGCCGACTTCAGCCTGCCCGCCATCCGCAATCTGCAGGATGCCGACCTGCTGCCCTATCGCTTCAGCACCCGCAGCTTCGGCAAGGTCACCCACGTGCTCTACAGCAATACCGACCACCTCATCACCCCCGACATGGCCTACGGCATAGTGCCCACCAAGCGGGATCTGCTGATCGAGGCGACCCCCGGCTTTCTGCCCATTCCGCTGCAACGGTCGATGAGCATAGAGCAGTCCCTGCGCAAGCTCGCGCGCGGGCGCATCGACGCCTTCATCTGGGCCCAGGAGGAGGCCGACCTGATGCTGCGCCAGCTCAAGCTGACCAACATTCACCGGGAACACCTGGGGGATTTCGAGGATGTCTTCATCATCGCCAAGGGGCCTGCCGGGGATGAAACGGATCGTTTCCTCGGCGAGGCGATCGACCGGCTCGCCGCTTCCGGCAAGCTGGCAGAGATCTACTCAAGGCTGCACCGCCCCTATGTCGAGTGGCAACCCCACCCCGAGCCACTACCCGCCAAAGACGTGACCAAAGCCCCCTGACTGTTCCATAAAAAAATCCCGCCGGGGCCATGCCCCGGCGGGATTTTTGTCAGTCTGCCTGCTTACAGTACGGCCAGGGCGGCAGCGTAGTTCGGCTCGTCGGCGACTTCAGCCACCAGCTCGCTGTGCAGCACCTTGTTCTCTTCATCCAGCACCACGATGGCACGGGCAGCCAGACCCACCAGCGGGCCGGAGGAGAAGGCCACGCCGTAGTCCTGCAGGAAGGCGGCACCACGCAGGGTGGAGAGGGTCACTACCTTGTCCAGCCCCTCGGCGCCGCAGAAGCGGGACTGGGCGAACGGCAGGTCGGCGGAGATGCACAGCACCACGGCGTTGTTCAGCGCGCTGGCCTGCTCGTTGAACTTGCGCACGGAAGTGGCGCAGGTAGGGGTATCAACGCTCGGGAAGATGTTCAGGATCTTGCGCTGGCCGGCGAAGCTCGCCAGGGTCAGATCGGAGAGATCCTTGGCCACCAGGGAGAACGGCTTGGCCTGCTCGCCAGCAACCGGGAAGTGACCGGCGACGGAAACGGGATTGCCTTGCAGGGTAACGGAATTGCTCATGTTATGTCCTTGATTATCGAGGGAGGATCAGGCCCTCCAGTATAGGCCTGCCGGGCGGGGACAAACACCCGCCAACCACAGGGATATCACCTCTGCCGGCAGCCTGTTGCGAGGAGCGGGAGAAAGGGGCTTGACCTTGGACTTAACACCAAGGTTTACACTCGGCTCAGTTATCGAAGATCTCGCACCGGCGGGATCCATCCAAGAGGAACTCATCATGAGCAAATCCTGCTGCAGCCATCAACACGCCGCTGCCCCCATCAAGGCCGTCAGCAAGAGCGCGGCCCCCCAGGCCGAGCACCAGCACGACAGCCACTGCTGCGACCAGGCCGCACCGGTCAGCTGCTGCGCGAGTCAGGCCCCCCATGACCATCAGGATCATGCCGCCAGCGACGCTCCCGAGGGGGAAGAGCCCCCCAGAGGGGGTTGCTGCGCCACTCCGCCGCCCGCCCATGCCCAGCATGCCCATGACGGGGAGCACGACCACCATGAGCATGCCGCCGTGGCAGAGCCTCCGCTGGATGCCCCCGAGCAGAACAGCCGCCGCCACAGCTGGCAGGTGCTGGGGATGGACTGCCCCAGCTGCGCCCGCAAGATAGAGACCGCCGTCAGCCGGGTGAGCGGCGTGCAACAGGCCCGCGTGCTGTTTGCCACCGAGAAGCTGGTGGTGGATCTGGCCCCCGGCCTCTCCCCCGATCCCGTTACCGCCGCCGTGCTGGCCGCCGGCTTCCAGCTCAAGGGCGAGCGCAGCGGCAAGCTGGAGTCCGGCCGCGAGCGCGGCCCGCTGCAGACCCTGCTCGCCAAGTATTGGCAACCGCTGTCGCTGGCCGGACTGATGCTGGTGGCGGCCCTGCTGCCGAGCCAGATTGGTCAGCCGCTGTTTACCCTGGCCACCCTCTGGGGGCTGTGGCCCATCTCCCGCAAGGCGTGGGCGCTGACCAAGAGCGGCTCCCCCTTCGCCATCGAGACCCTGATGACGGTCGCCGCCGTGGGCGCCCTGTTCCTCGGCGAAACCGCCGAAGCGGCCATGGTGCTGCTGCTGTTCATGCTGGGCGAACATCTGGAGGCCTACGCTGCCGGCCGCGCCCGCGCCGGGGTCACCGCCCTGATGGCGCTGGTGCCCGACAAGGCGCTGCGCATCCGCACCACTGCCGAGGGCGAAGTGCGGGAAGAAGTCGCTGCCGACCAGCTGCGCCCCGGTGACATCATCGAAATCGCCCCGGGCGCCCGCCTGGCCGCCGATGCCCGCCTGCTCGACGCCCTCGGCGCCTTTGACGAGAGCGCCCTGACCGGCGAATCCATCCCGGTGGAGCGCCGTCAGGGTGACAAGGTCCCCGCCGGCAGCCTGGCGGCGGATCGGGTGCTGCGCCTCGAGGTGGTGTCCGAACCCGGCAACAACGCCATCGACCGCATCCTGCATCTCATCGAGGAGGCCGAGACCCAGCGCGCCCCCATCGAGCGCTTCATCGACCGCTTCAGCCGCTGGTATACCCCGGCCATGATGCTGGTCGCCCTGCTGGTGGTGCTGGTACCGCCGCTCGCCTTCGGCCAGAGCTGGGACGAGTGGGTCTATCGCGGGCTGGCGCTGTTGCTGATCGGTTGCCCCTGCGCCCTGGTCATCTCCACCCCGGCGGCGGTCACCTCGGCGCTGGCGGCAGCCACCCGGCAGGGGGCCCTCATCAAGGGGGCGCCGCGCTGGAGCGCCTCGCCCACATCGATACCCTGGCCTTCGACAAGACCGGCACCCTGACCCTGGGCAAGCCGCAGCTGACCGAACTGGTGAGCCTCAATGGCCAGTCTGAGGCCGACCTGCTGGCACTGGCGGCGGCCATCGAGCAGGGCTCCCACCACCCGCTGGCCCGCGCCGTGGTGACGGCGGCCAGCGAACAGGGCCTCAGCCTCGCCGCGGCCCAGGCGCTGCGCGCCCTGCCCGGCATGGGCGTGGAAGGTCGCATCGACGGCACCCTCTGGCAGCTGCTGGCACCGAGCCGGGTCGCCACCCTGGATGCGGCGATGCAGGCCCGGGTCGCCACCCTGGAGCAGCAAGGCAAGACAGTGGTGGTGCTCGGTCAGCCTGACGCCGCCCCGGCCGCCCTGCTGGCCTTGCGGGATCAGATCCGGCCGGAAGCGGCTGCGGCGCTGCAAGAGCTCAACCAGCTCGGCCTGCAGAGCATCATGCTGACCGGCGACAACCCCCGCGCCGCCGAGGCCATCGCCGGTGAGCTCGGCATGGGCTGGCGCGCCGGCCTGCTGCCGGAGGGCAAGGTCGATGAAATCGCCAAGCTCGGCCTCAGCCAGAAAGTCGCGATGATCGGCGACGGCATCAACGACGCGCCGGCCATGAAGCGGGCCAGCATCGGCATCGCCATGGGAGGCGGGACCGACGTGGCGCTGGAGACCGCCGATGCGGCGCTGACCCACAACCAGCTCGGCGGGGTCGCCGCCATGATCCGGCTCTCCCGTGCGGCACTGGCCAACATCCACCAGAACATAGCGCTGGCGCTGGGGCTCAAGGCCATCTTCTTGGTCACCAGCCTGCTCGGCATCACCGGCCTGTGGATTGCGGTGCTGGCCGACACCGGCGCCACCGCGCTGGTCACCGCCAACGCCCTGCGCCTGCTGCGCAAGCGCTAAGCCGGCCGTTGACGGCACAACCAACAGCCGCCCCCAGTGGGCGGCTTTTTTATTGCCTCGCCCACAGCAAAGAAAAAGCGCGGCTGCCGGTCGGCAGTCGCGCTTTGCTTACTCTCTCGGAGTTATCCCACCCTTGGCGAGGTGGAATTCAACCCTGGGGTGCCGAGCCAGCCCCGGGCTCGATGGGAATGACTACTTGGCGCTGCACTCCTGGATCACAGCGGTACCGGCCTTGGTGCCGGCCGGGTCAACCTTCACCAGCACGCTCCACAAGCCCTGCGGCAAGGTGATGCTGTTGTTGGCGCTACCCGGCTGGGAGAAGCCGATGGCATAACCCGTCTCCGCCGTCACCGCACCGCCACCGTTGAGCAGGTACTCCTTGCTCCAGTCCTCGTTGGCCACCTTGAACTCGGTGCTACCGGTGTAGTTGAAGGCCGCCTGATAGATGGCCAGATCGCCGTCCATCCCCTTGTAGCTCAACTGGTACTGGGGCTGAGCGGCCCAGCCGGAGAGCTCGCCCTTGACGAACAGGTTGTAGCCGAGCGGATTGCCCGCCACCGTGTCCAGCACCTTGCAGCTCTGCACCGGCTCGGTGAAGCTGACGCTCAGGGTGGGCTTGTCCTTGTTCATGGCGGTAAACACGAACTTGTAGCTGCCCGCCTTGGCCAGATCGAGCCCGATGTTGCCGGTATCGCCACCCTTGCAAAGGGTCAGCGGGGTGCCGATCACCAGCTTGTCACCCGCATTGCAGCTGCCGTAGTTGAGGGGACCCCAGCTGGCATCCGCGATCTTGACGTTGGTGGTGCCCAGCTTGTCGCTGCTCACCTCGGTGGTGAACTCGTACATGAAGTTGCTGCTGAAGGTCATCTGGTTGGTGTTGCCCCACTCATTGAGGAACCCCTTCAGATAGACGGCGGTGTCACCGAACGGCGGTACCGTGCTCAGATCAGTCTTCTTGCCGACCGGCAGGCCAGTGCCCTGGGCACCGCTCTGCGGCTTGACGAACACCGCCGCCGACCAGGCACCCAGGGTCAGGGTACCGCCATTGACGGCCGCATCACGGGCGATGCTCTCGCCGCCGTGGTGGGCCGGGCTCAACTGCAGGCTGGTCAGGTCGATGGGCTGATCGTTGCCGTCACGGAAGTCGCTGATGCTCTGGGGAGCATTGGTGGCGTTGATCATCACCACCAAACCGTCGATGGCCGGATCCAGATCCGCCCCCGCATTGATGCCGTCATCCACCGTCATCACGATGAGGCCGGGCTCCTGATCCGGGCCGGTATTGCGGAAGTCGACCCGCTTGATCACCTCGGCACCGCTGCCCAGACGCAGCAGACGGGAGGATTGACGCAGCTCGGCCAGCTCCTGATAGAAGCCCACCATGGTCGCTATGTCGGCACCGCTCGGCTTGACGTGCTTGCCGAGTACTTTCTCGATCAGCGGATAGTTGTCGCCATCCTTGTCCTTGCGCGGCAGCCCCTTGTCGAAGTTGTTGTCGGCCAGGGTATAGTCGACCCGGTTGTACCAGTCACCCGAGTCGTAGCTGTCCCGTTCCATGGACTTGGAGCGCAGCAGCTCGACACCGGCGTGGGTGAAGGGAATGCCCTGCCCCAGCATGGCGGTGGCGAGCGATACCCCCTGCATCCGCACCAGATCGGCCCCTTGTGGCGCCTTGTAGATCAGGTTGTCGAACAGGGTCTGGTTGTCGTGCTTGTCGACGTAGTTCTGGATTTCGGTCGGATCCTGGGCATAGCCCGCCGGTTGACCGTTGTAGTCGATGTCGGAGCCCTTCTTCGGCATCCCGTCCTTGTCGGTCAGGATGAAGTCCTTGAGGTTGCCGGCCATGCCGAGGCGCACCAGATCGGCCTGATGCAGAGCAGTGGCGCGATCGACGCCGTCCATCTCGTTGGCATCCACCAGAGCGCCGTTGCCGAAGCCCTGGGTCTTGCGAATGGTGTCGCCGCCGTCGAACGGACTGCCGCCGCGCACCGCATCCCGCAGCCGGTCGGAGAAGGAACCGATGCCGGTGCCGGCCAGGTGTTTCTGGGTCGCCTGCACGAAGCGCTTGTCATCCTGCACCTCGCCGAAGTTCCAGCCCTCGCCGTAGAAGTACATCTCGGGGTTGACCTGCTTCACCGCGGCCAGCGCCTGCACCATCTGATCTTTCGGGTGGTGGCCCATCAAGTCGAAGCGGAAGGCATCGATCTTGTAGTCGCGCGCCCAGGTGACCAGGGAGTCATCCATCAGCTTGGCGAACATGGCGTGTTCCGGCGCCGTGTTGGAGCAGCAGGTGGAGTTCTCCACCGAGCCGGTCTCCGGATTGAGGCGCTGATAGTACCAGGGCACTATCTTGTCGAGCACCGACTTGGGCCCCAGGCCCGCCTCGTTGGTGTGGTTGTAGACCACGTCCATCACCACGTTCATGCCGATGTTCTGCTTGATGGCCTTGACCATTTCGCGGAACTCCAGGATGCGCTGGCTGCCCTCGGCGTTGGTGGCGTAGGAGCCTTCCGGGGTGGTGTAGTGGTAGGGGTCATAACCCCAGTTGAAGGAGTCGACACCGCGCAGATAGCCGTAAAGCTCCTGCACCTGCGGGTTCTCCTTGCTGTCGCTTCCTTGCAGATCGCCAAGCACGGCCTCGATGGTCTGGCCGCTGCTGCAGTAGCCGGCGAACTTGGAGTTCTGCACCTCGGGGTTGACCTGGCACAGCTTGCCGAAGTCGTCGCTGATGTTGGCGACCTTGGCCGGATCCTCGTTCACGGTGGCGATGTCGAACACCGGCAGCAGGTGCAGGTGGCTGACGCCGCTCTTGGCCAGCGCCTGCAGGTGCTTGACCGGCGCCGTGTCGGTATCGGTCAGGCCGAGGAACTTGCCGCGGTGCTCGGCCGGGGTAGAGTCGTCGTTGCCGGTCAGATCGCGGACATGGGCCTCATAGATGGTGATGTCGGCCGGGTTCTGCTGGCTGTGGGGCGCCTTCAGGCTGTCCCACCCTTCTGGCTTGAGGGCCGGATCATTGAGATCCACCACCTGGCTGAACTCGGAGTTCATCGCCAGGCTCAGGGAGTAGGGGTCGGTCACCTGATAGGATTCCAGCTTGCGGCTGACCGGGTGATAGACCTGGATGTCGTAGCGGTAGAACTTGCCCACCAGCTCGCTGCCGCCCTGCACGCTCCAGCTGCCGCTGGCCTCGTCCAGGGTCATGGTGCGCTCGCCGAGCGGCTTGTGCTGGCCGTCGAACAGCGCCAGCTTGACCGACCTGGCGGTCGGCGCCCACAGCCGGAAGGTGACATTGCCCCCCTCGACCACGGCGCCATAAGTCAGCTTGGTGGCCGCTTCGCTGTAGAGAGCATCGAGGGCGCCGGCGCTCTGCACCAGGGTCGCCCCCTGCAGAATACCGTCGGCATCGGTGCCGATGGCCACCAGCTCACCCTTGAGCAGCGGCTTGAGGTCCTTGCCAGCCGGCAGGGCGAAGGCGGCAGCATCTTTCAGATGCGGATACTTGGCCTGCTGCTCGGCGGTCAGGCTGGTCGGGGTAAGGGTGATATAGGGGAAGTCGAACACCCCTTCCGCGTTGGCCTTGATGGTGCCGGACTCGGTGTAATAGAGGCGGACATGGGGCTTGTCCTTGCCCCCTTGCCAGATCAGGGTGTTGCCGTCGATCAGGTGGGCACTGGCGCCCGCCACGCCGAAGGCGGCGGTGAAGGCCTCGGCGCGGCTGCCGAAGATCTCGTTCTTGCCGGCGACGATGGCCACGGTGCGGTCCGGGTGATCGCTGAAGACCACCTTCATGTCGCTGCCGGTCAGGTTGGCCAGATCGCCGTTGCGGGCGATGAAGTTGATGCAGCCTTCCAGCTTGCTGAGGGGCACCACCCAGCTCGGGCCGAAGCCGTCAGCCGCGGCCGGGGTGTTGACCTTGTCATCCCAGCCTGCGTTGAGGCCGCTCTCGGCGGTGGCGCTGCAGGCATCGTTGTTCCACAGGTGCAGGCTGTAGTTGGCGAAGGGGCCACTGACCCCGCGGGCCGCACTGGTCTGGGTATCCACCAGGGCGATCACCGCCTGATCGGGACCGGCCACCAGTTGCTCGGCAGGGGGTTGCACATTGGGCAGACGGGCGACGGGGCCGTCCGCGGGGTCAGGGGTGGAGGGGGAGGAGCTGTTGTCATTGCAGCCGGACAAAAGCGCGAGCAGTGAGGCTGTTACCAGCGCCACTTTGGTCTTTTTCATATCCATTTTTTATAATTCCCGCTGTAGTTAGTCTCGATATCCGAGTACCCGGTCATTGCCGAGCGGTGCCATATTAATCAGCAGAAATCGTTTCAAATGTGAGCAGAGGGGCAAAAAAGTTAACCGCTTTCAACAAGATAACGTTTTCATAACGAAAATCGGATCGGGCTCACAGACCTGCCGACCGATTCGGCACATACCTGCGGGCAGAGCCATGATGTCTGGAAAAATTGATTTCCGATCAAATGGATAAGTGGATGCGGCAAGAGAGAGGGAGCCACGAAAGATGAAGCGGATTGAGGAGCAGGCCAGGCGGCTGGACCTGGAGTATCAAGAGATTGCCCAGCTGTTTGACCAATTTTGTCAGCAGGCGGGGACGCTCGCCGAGCAGTACCACTTCTTCAACTGGCCGGATTATGAGGATACCCCGCCCCTCGCCCGCGCCTTCACCCTGCTGGGGGAGCCACGGGAGCTGCGGCTGCGCTGCCAACCGGGGGAGCGCGGCAGTTTGAGCGGGCTGATCCAGGTGTGCGGCGAGGAGGGCACCATCCACGCCAGCCTCGGCTTTCGGGCCGACGGCCACCTGCTGCTGGAATCGGGCCGGCTGCTGGACAACCCGCCCGAGCTGCTGCTCAAGCTGCTGCTCGGCGCCATCTGGCAGCACAAACCGGAGGATGTGCAGGGCCAGCCGCACTGAGCCAGAAAAACAGAAAGGGGCCTTGACCCCTTCCTGCTGTTGCATGCGACCAACCGGCCAGGATCAGGCGGCGCTCACCTCTATGGTGACGTGCACCAGCTCCTCGTGGATGGCGAGCCGGGCGCGGATCTCGCTGGCGGAAACCGGCGCCGCCATCAACAAAGAGAGCACGCAGGCGTACTGCTGCTGGCCCACCCGCCAGACGTGCAGATCGCGCACTTCGGCGTCCGGCAGCTCGGCGATCACCTCGCGGATCTCCGCCACCAGCGGCGCGTCCATCTCGGCATCCAGCAGCACCCGGCCGGAGTCGCGCAGCAGGCCCCAGGCCCACACCGCCACCAGCCCGGCCCCCACTATGCCCATCAGGGGATCCAGCCAGTCGGCCCCCCACAGCATGCCCCCCACCAGCGCCAGAATGGCCAGCACCGAGGTGGCCGCATCCGCCAGCACGTGGATGTAGGCGGCGCGCAGGTTGAGATCCTGATGGCCGTGATGCTGGCCATGATCGTGCGGGTGAGCGTGGTCGTGATGATCATGATGGTGGTCGTGACCGTGCCCATGGTGGTGGCCGTGATCATCCTTGAGCAGCCCGGCGCAGGCCAGGTTCACCAGCAGGCCGACGATGGCGATGACGATGGCCTGCTGGTAGTGGATCGGGCTGGGATCCAGCAGCCGGAATACCGACTCGAACAGCATCATGCCGGCCACCCCCACCAGCAAGAGGGCGCTGGTAAAGCCCCCCAGCACCTCGATCTTCCAGGTACCGAAGCTGAATCTGTGGTCGCGGGCGAAGTGGCGGGCGGCGCGGTAGGCCAGCACCGACAGGCCGAGCGCCAGCGCATGGGAGCTCATGTGCCAGCCGTCGGCCAGCAGCGCCATGGAGTTGTAGAACCAGCCGCCGCCGATCTCCGCCACCATCATGATGACGGTCAGCAGCACGGCCCAGCGGGTCTTCTGTTCGGCCAGCGGATTCCCTTCGTGGACGACGGGTTGGTGGCAGTGGGATGAGGCGAGGGATGACATGGATTTCTCCTGAGGACGATAATGCAATATACTATACCCCAGTATAGTTTTATTGATCGAGAGGATCCTGCATGTCACACACCATTCACGGCAAGAAGAAGCTGCTGGCGCGGGTGCGCCGCATCAAGGGGCAGGCAGGGGCACTGGAGAGCGCGCTGGAGCAGGAGAGCGACTGCGCAGCCATTTTGCAGCAGATCGCGGCCATTCGCGGCGCCGTCAACGGCCTGATGCTGGAGGTGCTGGAGGGCCACATGCGCGAGCACCTCGGCGCCGAAGAGGCGACCCCGGCCGAGCGGCTGGAGGATCTGGATCAGGTGGTGCGGGTATTGCGATCCTATCTGAAGTAAAGCCGGTGGATGGGGCCATGCGTAGCCCCGCATCATCCCGTTTACGGCTGGGCGGCGTCGGCCCCACGGCCCCCGCCCCTTTCAGACTTGAGCCCTCGCCGGCTTTACGCCATGATGACCGCCGATCATTGATCGCCATACCCTGGATTCCATTTCGCAAGGACCCCCCATGTTTGAACACGTCGATGCCTATGCTGGCGACCCCATCCTGACCCTGGTCGAGACCTTCCACAAAGACACCCGCGAGCAGAAGGTGAACCTGGGGATCGGCCTCTATTACGACGAGCAGGGCCGCATTCCGCTGCTGGCCTCGGTACAGCAGGCCGAAGCCCAGCGCGCCGCCGCCCCGGCCCCGCGCCCCTACCAGCCGATGGAAGGCGCCGCCAACTACCGCACCGCGGTACAACACCTGCTGTTTGGCGCCGACCATGAAGCGGTCAAGGCGGGTCGCATCGCCACCATCCAGACCATCGGCGGCTCGGGCGCCCTGAAGATCGGCGCCGATCTGCTCAAGCGCTACTTCCCGACCTCCGAGGTGTGGGTCAGCAATCCCACCTGGGACAACCACAAGGCGATGTTCGAGGGCGCCGGCATCAAGGTGCACGACTACCCCTACTACGATGCAGCCACCGGCGGCGTGCAGTTTGACGCCATGATCGACTGCCTGAGCAGCCTGCCGGCGAAAAGCATCGTGCTGCTGCACCCCTGCTGCCACAACCCGACCGGGGTGGATCTCTCCCGTGCCCAGTGGGATCAGGTGATCGCGCTGGTGGTCGAGAAGAATCTCATTCCTTTCATGGACATCGCCTATCAGGGCTTCGGCGACGGGCTGGAAGAGGATGCCTACGCCATTCGCGCCATGGTGGCCGCCGGCGTCAGCTTCTTCGTCAGCAACTCCTTCTCCAAGAACCTCTCCTTCTACGGCGAGCGCTGTGGCGGTCTGTCGGTCATCTGCCAGGATGCCGAAGAGGCGAGCCGGGTGCTGGGCCAGATGAAGGCCACCGTGCGCCGCAACTACTCCAGCCCCCCACCCACGGCGGCCAGATCACTGCTGCGGTGATGAACGATGCCAGCCTGCACGCCCTCTGGGTCGATGAAGTGACCGAGATGCGCACCCGCATCAAGGCGATGCGCGAGAAGCTGTTCGAGGTGCTGAGCGCCAAGGTGCCGGGCCGTGACTTCAGCTACTTCATCAACCAGCGCGGCATGTTCAGCTACACCGGCTTCACCCCGGAGCAGGTGGATCGCCTGCGCGAGGAGTTCGCCGTCTACCTGGTGCGCTCAGGTCGCATGTGCGTAGCAGGCCTCAACAGCCGCAATGTCGACTACGTGGCGGACGCCATGGCCGCCGTGCTCAAGGGCTGATCCCCGCAAGCCCCGCTCAGGCGGGGCTTTTTGTTTGTCCCGTTTGCTTGTGGAACCGTTATGGATCTCATTGCCCTCTCCCGCCTCGGCGGTCGTCATCTGGTTACCCTGCACCTGCTGCTCGACAGCCAGAGCGTCACCCGCACCGCCGAGCGGCTCTGCACCACCCCCTCCACCGTCAGCAAGACCCTCAACCAGCTGCGGGATCTGCTCGGCGATCAGCTGCTCTACCGCCAGGGCAACCAGCTGTTGCTGACCCCGTTCGCCGAGCGGCTCGGCCCTACCCTGCACCGGCTGCTGAGCGAGCTGAACGGCCTCACCGGCCAGGGCGGGTTCGATCCCGCCAGCTGGCAGGGGCAGCTGAAATTCGCCCTGCGCGAGAGCGGCATGGTCTGGCCCATGGGGCCCATCCTGGCGCAGCTGATGCGCGAGGTGCCGGGCCTGGTGCCCGACATTCGCAACAAGGATGAGCAGGGGTTGGCGGCGCTGGCGGCGGGCAAGCTGGACTTCGTGATCCTGCCCCACGATCAGAGCCAGCCTCTGCCCCGCCAGCAAGGGCTGGTGTGGGAGACTCTGCGCGAGGACAAGCTGGTCTGCCTGCTGCGCGCGGATCACCCGGCGCTGGCGCGATCCTGGGATCTCGATGCCTACCTGAGCTGGCGCCATATCGCCATTCGCGATCAGGAGCTGGCCAACCCCTTCTTCGAACAGAGCCTGGCCCAGTTGCAGGTGCGCCGGCAGATCGCCGCCATCCTGCCGGATTTTGGCAGTGCGGCAGCCCTGCTGCGCCAGAGCGATCTGATCCTCACCGCCATCGGTGGCTGGGCCGAGCAGGCGGCCCCCCACGCTCTGGTGAGCAGGCCGGTTCCCTTCGATTACGGCGCCGTCACCCACAGCCTGGTGTGGTACGGCCCGGCCGGAGAAGAGCCGGCCCGGCGCTGGTTCCGCCAGCGCATCCTGCAACTGGCCCGCGAGCTAGGATGAGGACGACCATGCCCGGCACACGCTGGCCGGGCACCATACGCCGGCCCGGACATGGCGGGTGTCAGGGTTTCTTGGTGTAGATGGGGCTGGGGAAGGGAGAGACGTTGTTGCCCAGTTCGGTGATGCGGGCGGCCCCCTGCTTGCGCACCTGATCGACCCGCAGCACGTGGTGCATGGGGATCATGGTGCGATTGACGTCGGCAAATTCACTCTTCAACTTCTCGTGGCTGGGGTCGACGATGAGCGCCGTGTGGTTGTCCCACACGAAGTTGGCGATCTCGATGAAGCCGAACAGCTGACCCTGGCTCACTTCCCTGACATAGACTTCGTAACGCTCGTTGTGACAAATGAACTGCACTCGATATAAGGCGTTGGATTCACTCATGTTCGTCTGTTGATGGTGGGCGATTGACCCATTCTAGCCGCCACCTCGCAGAGCTCAAATAGACAGCAATCACAGTTACGTCATCTCAAGACTCAGGCAGCAAAAAAGCCACGCCGAACCGCTCGGTTCGCCGTCCAATCTTGCCTTGTAGTATCAAATCCCTTTGCGATCAGTTGATTAGCATCCGGCTACTCAGAGCAGTGGCGGCAGGCTGACCGGGCCGAGCCCGGCCACCGCCAGCGCAGCGGCCAGTTGCTCCAGCTCCTCACGCGTCGCCTCTGGCCAGTCCTGCACCGCCCCGCGCACCCCGTGATGGCGAAAACCGTTGAGGCGGATGGGAACGGACCCAAGGGCGCGCAAGAAGGTGGCGAGCCCGCCCTCCAGCGTGCCGTCGGCGGCGAGATAATCGCTCTGCCCCGGCACCTGCAGCAGGCGCACCTCCGCCAGCTTGCCCGCCTGCGCCAGCAGTTGCAGCGAGGCCAGCACCCGCTCGCGGCCATAGCCGGTCAGCTTATGATGCACAGAGTCGCGCCACCCCTTGAGATCGATCATGGCGCCGTCCAGCACCGGCAGCAGCCGCTGCCAGCCAGCCTCGGCGAGTGAACCGTTGCTGTCGAGCAGGCAGTCGAGATGGGCCAGATCCGCCGCCCCCTTGATGGCGGTGAACAGCGCGATCACGAACGGCAGCTGGGTGGTAGCCTCACCGCCGGAGACGGTAATGCCGGTCAGCAGCGGGCCGTAGCGGCGTAGCAGGGCCAGCACCTCGGCCACCGTCATGGTGGCGGTCTTGGGGCTGGCGCTGCGGGGGCAGGCATCGAGACAGGCATCGCAGTCGGTGCAGCGTGCCGCCTGCCAGCTCACCCGCCCCTCGTGCAGGGTCAGCGCCCCGCTCGGGCAGCCGGGCACGCATTCACCGCAGTGATCGCAGAGGCCGATGGTGTGCGGGTTATGACAGCCGGGGCAGGCGAAGTTGCAGCCCTGCAGAAACAGCACCAACCGGTTGCCGGGGCCGTCCACGCAGGAGAAGGGCAGCCAGCGGCTCACCGTCGCGCTGCGCGCCGCCCCTGCCCGCCTGCCGCACTCAGTAGTCACACAGGGTCGCCTCGCGCCCCACCACCCGCGGTGCACGCTGGCGGATCCCGGTCAGCTCGCTCGCCTCGGCGCCGAGGCTGGTGGTCTGCAGCCGTGAGCCTTCTGCCGCGAAGCGGGCCACGTCGCTCTTGCGGATCATGTAGCCGGTCACCCGCACCAGGTCGCTGTCGGCCACGTTGGCGGTGAACTCGCGCATGCCGATGGCGAGCGCCCCCTTGCAGAGTTGCAGCAGCGCTTGCGGGTTCTGGCGGATGGTGGGATCCAGGGTGAGGATCTCGCTGATCCCGGAGTGATAGAAGCCGTGGTGGGGTGCCAGTGCCAGCACGTGGCTGGCGGGATCCGGCTCCTCGCCATAGGGGATGCGTACCCCGGGGGTCACCCCGCGATCCACGCTGAGCCCGCCCTGGGAGTGGAGCAGGGCGCGACCGCCCCAGGCGTTGCGCTGCGGCGTTTCGCTCACGTGGCGGGCGAGCTGGGCCGAGATACGGTAGCCCAGCTGGTTCGCCTCCTCGTCACGGCCGTAGCGCTCCGGCAGATTCTCCTTGTCCATCAGAAGGTTGACCGCCTCGGCCATGCCGTAGATGCCGAACATGGGCACAAAGCGATCCTCTTCCAGCAGCCCCTCCTGCACCAGGAAGCTGTCGAAGAAGCCGGACTCCTGGTGCAGGAAGGCGGCACGTGCCTCGATCAGGCGGGAGGCGAGGCGGCAGTAGTGGGGCAACAGGCAGCCCAGGAAGTCGTCGATGCCGTGGGCCTGCTCGGCCACCCGCTTGAGGGAGACTCGCACCAGGGTGTTGGCGCCACCCGCCTGGGGCAAGGCGTTGTAGCAGCTGACGATGCCGAAGCCGCGCTCATCGAAGGTGTTGCGATGCAGCGGGTAGTTGGCGATGTGAGGCTTGCTGCAGGCCGCGATGTTCTTCACCCCCTGCAGCAGCAGGCTGTCCGGGGTCTGTGCCGGATCGTGGAACAGGGTGAGGTTAGGGGCCACCTGCTTGAGATCGCCGTCGATGCGCAGGATCAGGCGGCAGAGCCGGTTGTCATCCGGGCCTATGTTCACGTGCATGAAGGCATCCGGCAGCACCCGGTCCAGGTAGATCCAGAACCCCTTCAGCTTGCGATAGAGCGCCTCGTCATCCAGCTCGCCGACGAAGGGCAGCAGCAGGTGGTCGAGTCGGCCCAGCCAGACCGGCATGCCGGTGACGGAGGGCACGTGGTGGTAGAGGATGCGCAGAGCATCGAGCGCCTCGTCGAAATCCTGCGGCGGTGCCAGTTCCAGCCAGGCCGAGCCCTGGCGCAGGAACTTCTCGTAATCCGGCAGCACATAGCGCGGCTTGTAGGGGGCGTGCCCCTCGAACATGTCGCAGACAAAGCCCTTGGCCATCGCCTCGCTCACCTCGGCGGGCAGCTCAGGATAGGGCAGCGCATTCTCGGCGGCCAGCGCCAGGGCATGGCTCTTCTGGGCCGGTGACAGCAGGGGATCGCGCACGATGCGCTGGCAGGTTTCGGTGAAGGACATGGCTCGCTCCTCGACGAATGGGAGCTAAATCCTCACACTTGAGAGGTGTTTTTTGAAGTGACATTCACAACATGGCGGATATCCAATGAAGACATCCGCCATGCAAGATCACGGGCCTAGCCCAGCCAGGGCAACAGCTGGGCCACGCCCCCCTGCCAGCGCAGCAGGAAGAAGCCCCCCATGCCGACCACCACCACCAGCAGGGTCGGCAGCCGCAGCAGGGTCAGCGTCGTCACCAGCAGGGTGGCGACCAGGTAGTCCGGATCCCAGCTCAGCCCAGTGCCAGGCTGGTAGCTGAAGACGATGGGCAACCAGATGGCGGTCAGCACCGACTGGGCCGAGAAGCTGAGGAAGGCCCCCATCTCGGCACCCGGCTGATAGCGGGTCAGCCGCGAGAAGAAGGCGAAACGGTTGAAGAAGGTGATCAGGGCCAGCAGGCCTATCATTAGCCAGCTCATGATTACCTCCTCATCCGGTGCAGCACATAACCCACCAGCATGCCGGAGAGCGCCGAGATGATGATGTAGACCTCCGCCAGCAGTGGCTTGGTAAGCAGCGCCATGGCACCGCTCACCAGGGTGGCCGCCACCATGGGCAGGTTCTTCATGGCGGGAATGGTCATGGCGATGAAGGTGGCGGCAATGGCGAAGTCCAGCCCCATCTGATCCAGTCCATCGATGTACTGGCCGGCGGCGATGCCGAGCAGGGTCGCCACATTCCAGAACAGATAGAAGACGAAGCCGGCAATGAGCGCGTAGGCCGGATCGAAACGACCGCTGCGCTCCCGGTCTTTGAGCGCCACCGCGAACATCTCGTCAGTCAGGAAGAAGGCCAGACTGGCGCGCCAGCGCAGGGATAGCGGCAGCACGTCGCGGCGAAAGGTGAAGCCGTAGAGCAGGTGCTGAGAGGTGATGACGAAGGTAGAGCCCATGATGGGCAGCAGCGGCGTGCCTGCCCCGAACAGAGTGGTGGCCGAGAGCTGGGCGGCGCCGGCATAGACCAGCAGCGACATCAGCTGGGCCTGCAGCGGGCTCAGCCCCACCTGCAGCGCCAGGGCGCCGCACAGGATCCCCCAGGGGATCACCGAGACGGAGAGCGGCAGAATATCGATGGAGGCGCGCCACCAGAGCGCGCGGGTACTCTCTGCCCCGACGGGCCGGGAGCGGGTTGCTGACGGCATGGGATCATCCTTGTTGCGTCCACGGCGAGCCGGAAAAACTAGCACAGCACGGGGACGGATACCAAGAGGCTGCAGGTAAAGAGAGGATGGCGCAAAACAGAGGGAGCCAAAAAACAGAACGCCACCCGGAGGTGGCGCGCTGTTGAGGGTCAGGGCTGAATGATGATGGGGGTGCCGGGTTCGATGGCGTTCCACACTTCGTCCAGATCCTTGTTGAGCATGGCGATGCAGCCATTGGTCCAGTTGGACGGCTGCAGGCGGGTGTTGCCTATGCTGTTGCGCTGACCGTGGATCATGATCATGCCGCCCGGTCGCACACCCATCTCGTTGGCCGCCTTGATGTCGTCCAGATTCGGGTAGTTGATGTGGATGGCCTTGTAATAGTTGGAGTTGGTCTTCTTGTAGTCGAGGATGTAACGGCCTTCCGGCGTGCGCTGATCCCCTTCCCGCTGCTTGTGCCCCTTGGGAGCCGGACCCAGAGCGATCCAGTAGCGTTTGACCTCCTTGCCATCCTTCATCAGGGTCAGGCTATAACTCGATTTCTTCACCACCACCATATCGGCGGACAGGGTGGCAAAACTCAATGCGGGCCACAGCCCCAGCAAACACAGTAATACGGCTCTCATTCCATCCCTCGGCAAGCCTCTGGTAAGGGCTTTTCTGTTACCAAATCATCTGAACTGCACCGCCTCGAGTGGCGGGCGAGCGCCATCATATTGGATCGCCATCAATACTCAATATATCCAGAGAAACATATCCCGCGCCATCTTTTATAGATTGTTACAATTAACTGCCAAAACAACGGGATAACCCCCCTATCTCGGGATAGTCCCGGGCGGGACATTGGGGGAAGATAAGGCGCTTTTCACCTCTCAGGAACCTCACGATGCGATACCGACTCTCACTGCTGCTCCTGCTGCTCTGCTCTTCCCTGCAGGCGGCCGAGCCGCTCTGGCTGCGCGAGCCCGCCCTCTCCCCCGACGGCAAGCAGCTTGCCTTCACCTGGCAGGGCCGCGTCTACCTGAGCGCGGGGGATGGCGGCCCCGCAGTGCCCCTCACCGATGGCAACTACCTGAGCCAGCGCCCGCTCTGGTCGCCGGATGGCAAACTGATCGCCTTTGCCGCCAACCTCTACGGCAACGAAGACGTGTTCGTGGTGCCGAGCCGCGGCGGCGAGATGGTGCGGCTGACCCGGGATTCGCGCCCCGACCTGCCCCAGGCCTTCAGCGCCGACGGCAAGCAGCTGCTGCTGAGCAGCCAGCGCCTGACCGACCCCGACGCCGATCACTTCGTGGCAGAAGGCTATCAGGCCGGCAACCTCTACTGGACGCCGGTTGACGGCGGCCCGCTGACCCCAGCCCAGCCCCTGCCCGCCACCCTGGCCCGCCCCCACGGCAACCAGCTGGCCTACCAGATGCCGGGCATGGATCAGCCGTTTCGCAAGCACCAGCACTCGTTCGCCGTCTCCCGTCTGTGGTTGTTCGACGGCAAGCAGCATCGCCAGCTGACCGAAGACAGGGTGGCCGCCAGCGATCCGGTCTGGGACGAGCAGGGCAAGCAGCTCTACTACCTGAGCGAGCGCAGCGGCGATTTCAACGTCTGGCAACGGGACCTGGCCAGCGGCCAGGATCGCCAGCTCACCCACTTCAAAGACCACCCGGTGCGCGGCCTCAGTGCCTCCCGCCAGGGGGATCTGGTCTGGTCCTGGCAGGGGGAGCTCTACCGCCTCGATGCTGGCAGCGAGACCCCGCGCAAGCTCGTCATCCAGCCGTTGTTCGCCAAGGTGCCGGCCGAGCAGAGCTGGCAACCCGGCCCCGTCGACGAGGCCATTGCCCGCCAGGACGGGGAAGAGGTGATCCTGGTCAGCCAGGGGGACCTCTACGCGGTCGATACCCGGCGCGAGCGGGTACGCCAGCTCACCCGCCATCCCAGCGAACAGTCGGCGCCACGCTATCTGGATAAAGAGCAGACACTCCTCTACCTCTCCGAACAGGAGGGGCCGGCGGCGTTGTACCGCCTCAAGAAGGCTCAACCGGACAAGCTGTTCAGCGACCCGGGCACCCTGACCGAGGAGAAACTGCTGGCCATCCCGGGCGCCGCCATCAGCGTGCCGACCCTCTCCCCCGACGGCAAACAGCTCGCCTTCGTGGTGGACGGCCAGGCCGTCCATCTGCTGGATCTGGCCAGCGGCAAGCAGCGCCAGCTGGTCGCGGCCGAGTTCAACCCCTCCCGTCACGCGGTGGAGCTGGCCTTTGCCCCCGATTCGCGCCACCTGGCGCTGACCATCCAGCCCGACTCCGCCCAGCAGGAGATCGCCGTCATCGACACCCGGGATGCCAAGGCCAAGCCGGTCAACGTCAGCCTCAACGGCTATCGAGATGGCGCTCCTGCCTGGAGTCAGGACGGCGGTATCCTCTACTGGCAGTCCACCAAGTACGGTGTGCTGGGCGCCGATGGCGAGCCCCTCGGCGGCAGCCTGCTCGGCCTCTACAGCAGCCGCGCCGCCAAGAGCGACTTCATCGCCGAACAGGCGCCGCCCAAAGCCGGTTACGGTTTCGAAGCCGACCGCCTGGCACACCGGGAGGCGCTCCAGCTGCAGCCAGAGGGCCCCATCCTCGCCAGTCGCATCGTCGACGATCATCTGATCTATCTGGTGGAGGTGATGGACGCCAACGGCGAGAGCGAGATCAAGGGCTACGCCCAGGATCTGCGCAAAGGGGAAACCAAGTTGCTGTTTGCCGAGCAACCGGGGCCGGCGCAGGCCAGCCTCAACCAGGATGCCAGCCTCGCCACTCTGGTGCGGGAGGGGGAAATCGCCCTCATCGATACCCGCTCCGGCGAGGCCAGCAGCCACCCCTTCAATCTGCTGATCACCGCCAGCTGGCAGGATCGGATGAGCGCTGCCTTCGATCAGATCACCCGCCTCACCCGGGACGAGTTCTACCGGGCCGACATGAACGGGGTGGACTGGGATAGCTATGTGGCCGCCTATCGCCGCCTGCTGCCCGGCATCAGCAACGATCGTGACTTCGGCAACCTGCTGGCGGAGCTGGCCGGCGAGCTCAATGTCTCCCACACCTGGGGCAGCGGCCCGGCCCCCTCCCTGCGCATGCCGGACGACACCGCCAGCCTCGGCGGCTACTGGCGCGAGCGGCAGGGAGCAATAGAGCTCGACGCCCTGCTGGCCGGTGGCCCGCTGGAGCAGGAGACGGACCTGGCGCCGGGCGCCCGCCTGCTGGCCGTCAACGGCACCGAGCTGCACAGCCTCAACGAGCTGGATGCCCTGCTCAACCACCAAGCCGGCCAGCGGCTGGCGCTCACTGTGCTGCCCAAGGGGGACAAGGAGCCCAGCCAGCTGGAGGTCACCGCCATCGACCTGCAGCAGGAGTATCAGTTGCAGCTCGACGGCTGGATCGCCAAGCGCCGCAGCCAGGTGGAGCAGTTGAGTCAGGGGCGGGTCGGCTATGTCTATCTGCCGGAGATGAGCAGCGCCGTCTATGAGGAGGTGGTGGCCGACGCCCTCGGTCGCCAGCGCAACCGCGAGGCGCTGATCGTCGACGTGCGCTTCAACAAGGGGGGCTATCTGGCCAACACCCTGGTGGAGTTCCTGACCGGCAGCGGCAGCGCCCAGGGTATGGCCCGCAGCTGGCCACGCCTTGGCAAGGGGGAGACGGACGCCGCCACCCGCCAGTGGACCAAGCCCTCGGTGGTGCTGGTCAATGCGGGCAGCTACTCGGAAGGCTCGGCCTTTCCCCAGTACTACCGCACCCTCAAGGTGGGCCCCATCGTCGGTGAACCGGTGCCGGGCACCGGCACCATGGTGTATGCCCACACCTCCAGGCTGATCCCGGGTCTTGCCTACGGCATCCCGACCCTGGGGCTGCGCAACCCCGACGGCACCCTGTACGAGAATCAGGAGCTGATCCCGGACGTGCAGGTGGCGCTGACCCCGGCCGACATGCTGGCGGGACGCGATCCCCAGCTGGCAGCCGCGGTGCAGGCCGCCCTCGCCCAGCTGTCGACGAATGCGAAACCCGCAGCCAAACGGGCTGACTGACGTCGGCCAGCAAAATAAGGAGCCGGCCGGGCTTGCCCGGTCGGCTCCTCTGACAGACATCAAGGGCGCCCCGCCTGTTGCGGGGCGCCCTTGTTGCATCAGGCCGGCTGCGTCTCGGCCGGCTGGCGGGCCAGCGCCAGCTGATACCTGTGCTCGGCCAGCTCCAGCTCGCGGCGCGCCTCGTCCACCTTGCCGTCGGCACTCTTCACCGCTGCCACCAGCTGGTTGTAGCGATCCCAGCTGCCGTTGTACTCGTTCACCTCGGCCTGGTAGCGCTGGCTGATCTCGTTGGACTGGCGAATGATGGCGTTGTTCTCATCGTGCAGCTGATCGATGCGGGCGCTCAGGTTCGCCTGGATGGCGCGGATCCGGCGATACTCTTCCGGGCCGTAGCTGCCGTTGTAGCTGTTGTGCTCGCGCACCAGCCGGTTGATCTCCTGCACCGTCTGCCGGTTGCGCTGGTTCAGCTGGTTCAGCTGGCTCAGCTCGCGCTGGTAGCGATCAAAGTTGCCCTTGAGCGTCTGCTGGCGATCCTGCAGGGCGGTTCTGGCCGCCACCTGCTGGCTGTAGTGCTCCTGAGCCGCCGCCAGGTCCTGGCGCCGGGTCTCGAGGGAGCGCTCCAGCTCGCCCAGATCCGGCAGCGCTTCCGACACCATGGTGGGATAGAAGGCGGCGATCTGTGGCGTCGTCACCTTCAGCGCCCGCACCGCATCGGCACCGTTGGCCTGATCCCGGTAATCCACGCCGCACGGCTGCCCCTTGCAGATCAGGTCAGGGCTGGAGAACTTGTACTCGTGGCTGTAGACCCCGAAGCTGGAGGGATAAGCCATCACGGTGGCGAAGGAACCCCGCACCCCGTGCCCCAACGCATAGTGATAAGTGCCCCCCGTGCCATCTTGCAGGCGGGAGTGGTTGAGCCCCATGTTGTGACCCAGCTCGTGCGCCAGCACCACGTCGCCACAGCCGGTGGCCGTGACATGGCTGAACATGCTGCCAGCATCCTGGGAGACATCCCCGTCGGCATACGCCTTGCTGCCATCGGTATAGGTCGCGGAACCGCCAACCCAGGCCAGCCCGCAGCTGCCGTGGTCACCGGTCTGGGGGCGCATCAGCACCACCATGTCGGCGCCATAGCGGGTGCGCAGGGTCGGGACCTGCTTGAAAGCCGGATCCTGTTGGTAGGTCACCGCGTTGAGCGCGGATTTGTCGGTGCCGCCATCCGGGTAATTGACCTGCTGGTCGTGCACGGCCCGCACCGTCAGATCCAGGCCGCTGGCGGCATAGATCTGGTTGGTGACGTTGATCATGTGCTGGATCCGGGTCTGCGCATCCCCCTGATAGCGGGCCGCCAGCCCCGGACTGTGCAGCACCATCAGGTCGATGGTTTCCGCCAGCACGGGGGTCGCCCCGAGCAATCCCGCAATCATGATCCCCAAGGTGGTTTTCTGCATGTGATCTTCCTTTTCTGTTGTTATTGGTGAGTCGGGATCAGGGCGTCATCGCCGCCATGACCCAGATCCAGCGGCGGGTTCTTGTAAACCCAGCCCTTGCCTCCCAGGGTCTCGACGGAGTAACTGCCTTGCGGCGTGCCGATGAACCCGAAAGTCGCTTGCTTGCCGACGGTGAAATTGACCGGATAGCTGTCACCGTCGACCCGAATTTCCCCTTGCCAGTTGCGCTCCCCGCCCCGCTGCAGCTCAACCTTGGTCACCCTGGCCTGCAGGGTGCTGCCGTCCGGTAGCGGCAGGGCCACGCTGTCACCCACCTGGGCCCGCTCCAGATCGCTGCCCTGCAGGGCGATCGGCTGGGGCTGCTCGACCGCATCGCCGGGCTCCGCCAGCGGAAAGTCCGCATCCACCTCGGCCGCCTGCCACGGGGTCTCCAGCTGCTGGCAGCCATCTTCCCGCAGCCGATCCGGCTTGGCGGGGGTTCCGGAAGGTGCCGGCTTGAGCACGGGGGCAGGCATGGCGGCGAGTGGCGTGAGCTCCGCCAGCGGGCCGCTATCCGCTGCGCTCTCCTTACTCCCTGCCGCCTGACCGGGCGTCACCGCGTGCGGCCACAGGTACCAGCCGCTCACCCCGGCCAAGAGGGCGCACAACCCCAGCCAAGGCTTCCATTTCGCTCTCTTCATACTGATACTCCAATCAAAAACAATCCTTATAAAACAATGAATTGCATTCAAAGCGAGCAGGCATGCTAGAAACCGTCAAGCAGGCTGACACCCCCCTATATGGGGCGTCGAAAAAATGGGCATTGGAGGTTCACCCCCGCACGACGAGTCGCACAAGCCAGTGCTGGCGGGGGCTTAGAGAGGGTTCGAATGATGCTTTTTTGCCACATGAAAATGGCTCCAAAGAGAGCTTGAATGAGGCCATTCACCCCATATGGGTTAAGCAGATTTGGCTGTACCGGGGGGCGGACGTCGGCGTACCCTGATGGCATCAATCAGGTCAAGGATGTTGCATGAACGGTTTGCCAATACGGGCGCCAGCACTGGGCTGGCTGTTGATTTCACTGCTGGCGGCGCCGCTGGCCGCCGCCCCCTGACGCTGCAAGGCGAGACCCACAGTTACCGCATCGATCCCGATACCCTGGCCATCTCGGTCAACCAGATCCCGGTCAGCGCGGGCCAGCCCGCCCGCCAGGTCGATCAGTTGCAACAAGGGGAGCAACAGGCCAGCTGGCACTGGCCCGCCCAGGACGCCAGGGTGGAGGTCAAGCTGGATGGCGACGACCTCTTGCTGACGCTGGTCAGCGACAGTCCCCGTCAGCTGGCCTGGTTCAGCCTGCCGAAAAACCAGACCCACCTCTCCCTGGCCTTCGGCGAGGGCAGCCGCTTCTCGGTGCGCGACAGCGACTGGCTCGGCTATGTCGGCGACGAGCTGGCCGAGCTCAACACCCACTACGACCTCAAGCTGCCGCTCTGGAGCCAGGATGCCGGCAAGCAAACCTACAGCTGGATCCTGCAGACCCCCTACGACAACCGGCTTCGCTTCAGCCGCCAGGGAGGCCGGCTGCAACTGAGCGCCAGCCATGAATTCAGCAGCTTCAACCAGCAGGCGCCTATGGTGGTGCGGCTGAGCGTGGGAGATGACTGGCTGGCCGGCGCCCGCCGCTACCGGGCGTGGCTGCAGAGCGAGGGGGCCTGGCAGTCTCTGGCCGACAAGGTCGCCCGCATCCCCGCCGGGCGACGGCTGATCGGCGCCAGCCATGTCTACCTGTGGGGCGATGATCTGCTCGATCGGCAAGATGTGACCAATTGGCCCGCGCTGCAGGCCAGGCTCCGGCAAAAGCCGGAGTGGCTGCAAGGCTTCAACAACGAGGAGCAGGAGGCGCTGGCCGCCGCCCATCCCGAAATCTGGCAGCAGAACCTGATCATGGTCGGCCTCAACCGGCTGATTGCCAACCAACTGCCGCTGCCTGCCCAGCAGGGTCCGCAGGCCCAGAGCAAGGTGCTGGCCCTACGCCAGCAGTGGGTCAAGAGCCAGTTCGGCGAACAACTGGTGGCGCAGGAGCGCTGGGGCCAGGGGCTGTCGCTGCCGGTGATCGAGGCGCTGCAGCAGGCGGGACTGCGCAAGCTGTGGCTCGGCACCCCACAATGGACGGCGGCCCTGCAACAGAGCTATGCCCTCATCGCAGCCCAGCGTCAGGGCTATCTGGTGGGCAGCTATGACTCCTACGATACCGCCATCGCGCCCGGCACCAACGACAGCTGGCTCACCGCCCAGCTGCCGCCGGAGATCGGCAAGCGCTGCGCCATCGTCGAGGCCAACGGCAAGCCCAAGCCGGGCTTTGGTGGCGAGGGGGTCTATCTCAACCCGGGCTGCACCCTGCCGTTTGCCAAGAGCCGCATGAGCGAGCTGGCCAAAGCCAGCGGCATCAACAGCCTGTTCCTCGACGTGGACGGCACCGCCATGGCATCCAACGATTACAACCCGGCCCACCAGCAGGGTAGCCAGGCGATGATCGCCGACCGCAACGCCCGCATGAGCTGGGTAGGAGAGCGGCTCGGGCTGGTGCTGGGCTCGGAGGATGGCAACGCCCTCACCAGCAAGCCGCTGCTGTTTGCCCACGGCATCCAGAGCTGGGGCTTTGGTTGGACCGATGCCGCCATGCGCAAGCAGGCCAAGTCCCCCTACTACCTCGGCAAGTGGTGGCCGGACGAAGCGCCGCAAGTCTTCTTCCAGCCCGCCCGGCTCAAGCCGCGCTACCTGAAGACAGTGTTCAACCCGGCAGATCGGCTGCCCCTCTATCAGGCGGTGTTCCACGACTCCGTGCTCAACAGCCACCACTGGCTGCTGGACAACCTGAAATTCCCGGGCATCAAGGAGGAGCGCGCCCTGCTCGGCCTGCTCTACAACACGCCGCCGCTGGTCAATCTGAGTCGCAGCACGCTGGCGAGCCGGCTGCCGGAGCTGGTGAGGCTAGACCGCCAGTTCGGCCCGCTGCACGAGGCGCTGTGGGACAAGGCGCTGGTGGGCTTTCGCTGGCGTGACGGGGTAGGCCGGGTGCAGGAGACCCGCTTCTCGGACGGCAGCCGGCTGGTGGCCAACTTCGGCCACAGCTCCATCATGATCGACGGCCACAAGCTGCCGGGGCGCCAGCTGCTGGTGGAGCTCAAGGACAAACCGGTCAGCGTGCTGAAGATCCAGGGCTGAGCCCGGGCCGGCATCAGGAGGGGGTCGCCCCGCTGGCCGGGGCGGGCGGCAATGCATGGAGGTTGAGCCAGCGCTGGCGCAACGCCTCCAGCGAACCATCCTGGCGCATCTGGTCGAGGGCCCGCTGCAGGGCCTGCACCTTGGCCGGCTCCGTCGCCAGGTTGAGGGCGAAGTAGTACTGCTCGCCGTCGTCATGGACGAACAACGGTGTGAGCGCTTCCAAACCGTGCCCCAGCTGGTGCATGTGAAAGGCGGCTCCCAGATCCAGCGCCGTCACCAGATCCACCCGGCCGCGCAGCAGCATGCGAAACTTGTCCTCCTCGCTGTTGACGCTGACCGGCGCCAACCCCTGGCGGATCAACTGCTGGGCCGAGGCCGAGTTGCGCACCACGGCGATCCGGTAGTGGCTCGCCTCCTGCAGGCTGCGGGGCTGGATGTCGGTGCGCGAGCTCAGCCGCCATACCCTGATGGTGCGCGGCCCGACCGGCCCCACCCACTGGAACTGCGGCTCCCGCTCCGGGGTGCGCGCCACCGAGAAGAGGATGCTGCCCGCCTGATAGCGGGCATTCTGATAGGCCCGTGCCCAGGGCTGCAGCTGGATGTCTCCGCGCAGCGCAAGGCCGCTGCGCGCCAGCAGGGCATGCAGCAGATCCACCGAGAAACCGCTCACCGGCTGACCGGCCAGCTGATAGTTGTAAGGGGGCATCTGCTCGGTCAGCGCCTGCAGTGCCCGGGCCGGCTGCGCCTGCCCTCCCGTCAGCAGCAGCGTGGCCAGAAGCCACCACCACCGCGTTGTTGTTCCCACCCTCGACTCCTTCCCATGAAAACAGACCCCTGCCGCAGCAGGGGTCTGACATAACGCATGTTCACCGGCTTGCGCCTCAGTGGCTGGTGACCGCCTCCTGGTAGTGGTCGCGGATCCAGCGCTCAAAATCGGCCAGCATGGCCGCTTCGGAACCGCTATTGTCGGCGATAAGCTGGTCGCCGTGAACCACCCGGATGCGGGCATTGAGCGGCTTACCCTCGCCGACCGGCGGACGCTGGCGAGCCGCCGCCATGCAGGCTTCTGCCTGCTGCCACGCCTCGGCCACGCTCTGGTTGCAGGCCCGGGCCAGCGGACCGGCGCTGAAGCCCTTGCCGGTCAGGCTCCTGAGCGTCTCGTCATGGGTCATGCCGTTACCCGGCCCCCAGTAGTGGGCGGCCAGATCCGGTCCGATGCGCGGGTTGTCGGTGAGGTAGCCGTCGCGTTTGAGGAAGTAGGCGCGGGTCTGCTCCACCGCCATCAGCGCCAGCAGATAGCCGTGATAGGCGCAGGCCGACTCCTGGTTGAGCAGGTGCGGGATGGCCAGCAGCGGGCGCGGACTCTCCACTCCCAGGATCTTGCGCTCCCAGCGGCGGGCCAGTGCCAGCACGGCGGCCGGGGTGCGCTCGGCCTCGTCCATGGCGTAGAGATCCCGCTCGAAGTAGGCCACCAGCGCGATCTGGCGCTCGTTGAAGGCGCGAAACGGCTGGCGCGCCTCGATCATCGCCTTGATCAGCGCATCGGGGATCGGCTCCCCCGCCGCGTTTCTGGCGTAGCGCTTGAGCCAGTCCGCATCGTCCAGCAGGCTGTCGCAGAACATCGACTGGGTCTCGGCGTAGGCCATGGAGGTGGGCGGGAACTCCTGCGAGAAGCAGGGGGCATTGCCGGTGACATTGGCAAAGTGCGCCGCGTGGCCGCCCTCGTGGAACAGGGTGTTGAGGCCGCTCCAGCCGCTGCCCACCTGGGCCGGGTTGGCCAGGCTGGTGAAGTTGACCACCGCCGGCACCCACTCCCCCTCCTGCCAGAAGCTCGGCACCGGGCCGTGGCAGAAGCCGTTCTCGTATTTCCCCTCACGGGTCAGCAGATCCAGGGTGAGGGTTGCGCCGCGGTACTGGATGCCGAGCCGGCGAAAGCTCTCGACCCAATCCTGCAGCGCCCGGGAGAAGGGCACGTAAGGGTCGAGCTGGCGGGTCACGTCGCCACTCACGCTGTAGCGCAGGTTGTGGGGCAGCAGGGCCGCCTCCCCCTTGGCCGCTTTCAGCTCGGCCAGGCTCTGGTGCAGCCGCTGCTCGGTACCGGCGATGAAGTCGTCGAGAATGGCGAACAGCTGCGCCGGGCTCATCTGCTCGTTCTTGTGCACCTTGTAGTCGAAGTAGTCGCGATAACCCATGGCGCGGGCGAAGCGGTTGCGCAGCGCGACGATGGCCAGATAGCCGTTGTCGACCACCCACTGCTCCAGGGTGTGGAACATGGCGAGCGCACTTTGGCGCACCGCCTCGTCGCTACTGGCGGCCAGCGCCGTGCTGGCGGCGGGCAGGCTGCCGGCCACCTGCCGGCCCTGCTCGTCCAGCAAGGTCAGCTTAAGCTCCCGGCGGCGGGCAAACAGCGCCGCCTCGGCGGCCACCAGTTCGTCCATCAGGGCGGCGGCCTGAGGATCTTCGATGACGTTGCACTCGAAGAAGGCGATCCAGCCCCCCAGACCGCGCTTGAGCTCGGTCTCCTCGGCCTGGGCCTGCATCTGCCGCAGTACCGGCAGGCGCGCCGGATCGGCGCAGAACGCCTTGTAGGCCTGCTCGGCAGCGGTGAAGCCGGCCTGATCGTCGCTGGTGCCCATGTAGGTGGACCAGAACAGATCCTCCTTGCGCTTGTGTACCTGCAGGTAGTCGGCGTTGAGCTGGTTGAGATAATTCCTGGCAATGGAACTCATAACTTCCCTCTTGTTATGGGGCGGCCGCGAGGGCGCCCACTCCTTTTTGGTGAAATGCCAACTCATTCACATTTTCTGCAAATTGAGCAGACAAATAGTGCGCCGGGATGCGCGCCATCACGCTATCAAAAGCGAGGGTTTCTGTCTGCTGGCTATACTGATTGTCAAACTGCTCAATTGGCGTTTTATAGCCCCAAGCCATTGAAAGTTAATTAAATGTTAATAACAAAATAATCAGGGCCAGCCGACGGACTGGCCACCACCAGACCCGCACGGGAAAGTTAAGGAAGAGACTATGTTCAAGCTCGGTGATATTGCCGTGAGCCGCAAACTGATGCTGTTGCTCTCACTGGCGCTGATCGGTTTCATCGCACTGCTGCTCATCTCGGCCAGTGCCCTGCATCGCAACCTGATGAGTGAACGGGAAGCCAGGCTGCAGGCCGTGCTGGACCTGGCCATGAGCCGGATCCAGACGCTGGCTGCCACCCTGCCGGCCCCTCAGGCCCAGGCCGAAGCCAAGGCCATGCTCAACAGCATGCGCTTTGACGGCGACAACTACCTGTTCGTGCTGGACGAGAACCGCCGGATGGTGGTGCACCCCGTCAGGCCCGAGCTGGTCGGCCAGCAGATGGGCGAGAGCGGCACCGCCACCGCCGGCGTCCACTGGCAGCAGATGGTGGATCTCGGCAAAGGGGGCCACAGCGGCCGGCTGGAATACAAGTGGATCTCCCCCTCCGGCGAGGCGGCCCAGAAGATGTCGCTGGTGGCCGGTTATCAGCCCTGGGGCTGGATCCTCGGCTCCGGTGTGTTGCTGCAGGACATCCAGGCCACCATCTGGTCCCAGTATCAGCTGATGGGGGGCGCTACCTTGCTGGTTACCCTGCTGATGGGGCTGCTGGGCTTTGCCATCAGCCGCTCCATCGTCAATCCGCTGGCCGAGATCAACCGGGCCATGCAACAGGTGGCCGCCGGCGATCTGGTGGTGAGCATCCCGGTGCACGGCAAGGATGAGCTGGGCGCCGTCGCCAGCTGCACTAATCAGGGGCTCAACGCCATTCGCCGTGCTCTGCTGGAGGCGAGCCAGGGGGCCCGCAACGTGGCGGATGCAGCCCTGCGCATCGCCGCCTCCGCCGAGCAGACCAACCAGGCGGTCAACAGCCAGCGAGATCAGCTGGCCCAGCTCGCCACCGCCATGAACGAGATGAGCGCCACCATCGCAGACGTGGCAGGGCACGCCGAGAACACCGCCCGCGACACCCAGGACGCCACCAGCGAAGCCGGCCTTGGCAACCGTGACGTGCACGCCAGCGTGCACGGCATCCAGGCGCTGGCCACCGAGGTGGAGCAGGCTACCCTGCAGGTCAACCAGCTCAAGGAGGGGGTGATGCAGATAAGCGAGGTGACGGCGGTCATCAGCGCCATCTCGGAGCAGACCAACCTGCTGGCCCTCAACGCCGCCATCGAGGCGGCCCGTGCCGGCGAGCAGGGCCGCGGTTTTGCCGTGGTGGCCGACGAGGTGCGCCAGCTGGCCAGCCGCACCCGCCAGTCCACAGAGGAGATCCAGAGCACCATCGCCCAGCTGCAACAGCGGGCGGTGACCGCCGCCAGCGCCATGGACGCCAGCCGCAAGCTGGCGGAGAGCAGTGTCAGCCAGTCGGAGAAGGCAGGCCAGGATCTCTCCCTCATCGTCAACCATATCCAGCACGTCAGCGACATGGCGACCCAGATAGCGACCGCGGCGGAGCAGCAGAGCATGGTGGCGGAGGACATGAACCGCAATGTCAGCGGCATCAACGACTCGGCGCTGGAGATGTCCCAGTCTGCCTCCCAGCTGGCCCAGGAGAGCGAGCTGCTGGCCGGACTTTCGCGCAGCCTGGACGAGCGGCTGGCGGTATTCAAACTCGGCAGCGCCATCGACCAGCAGCTTGAGCAGCGGCTCGCCCCTCTGCATCGGCAGGTGAGCCCGGCCGAACGCCCTCGCGCTCGCCACTGATCCGTCCTGCCCTGTCGCAACACACGCCCCCGTCAGCCCGGCTGACGGGGGCGTTCTTCATTGATGAAAAATGCCGATTTTTTGCATCTTGTCGGCCTGTTCGACGACATTAATATGGCAACGCTCAGTTATCATCCATTTAAAAACAAATAGTTAAGTGTTTGCTCTACTCCGATGAGGTCAAGCTGTAAAGATTTACACTTAATTATTTAATCAAAAATAGTCATGATGGGTTGTCGCCAAGCGCGACACCATGACCCTTCAATAGTCATTTGGCAAACTGGTCGAAAGGCCAGGACGCAAAGCCTCCGGTCTAAAGACATCTCGTCAAAGATAGCGGGGCTGCAACAGAGTGTTTCGGGGGAAACCCCTGCCAAGTTGACTGCCCACATCTGTCGAACAGAGGAATGTATGGCAGCAAAAATCCAACTCAATCACGTCGCTGCAACGCTGGCCTTGCTGGTCAGTGGCAGCGTGTTCGCCCACGGCTATATCAGCCAGCCGGAATCGCGCAACTACCTGTGCAAGACCGGCGGCAACAGCCAGTGCGGCGCGGTGCAATGGGAGCCCCAGAGCGTGGAAGGCCCCTCGGGCTTCCCGAATGGTGGGCCTGCCGACGGCCAGATCGCCTCGGCTGGCAGCGCCAGCTGGGGCGAGCTGAACGCCCAGACCAGCGACCGCTGGACCCGCCGCGAGGTACAGGCCGGCCCCTTCTCCATCAGCTGGACCTTCACCGCCAACCACGTCACCCGCAACTGGCGCTACTACCTCACCAAGCAGGACTGGAATCCGAACCAGCCGCTGACCCGCGCCGCCTTCGAGCTCACCCCTTTCTGCGTAGTGGACGGCAACATGACCCAGCCGCCCAAGCAGGTCACCCACCAGTGCAACCTGCCCCAGCGCACCGGCTATCAGGTGATCCTGGGGGTGTGGGAAGTGGGGGACACCAGCAACAGCTTCTATAACGTGATCGACGCCAACTTCAAGGGCGGCACCCAGCCACCGCTGGCCTGGAGCCAGGGCGGCACCATCTACCCTTCCACCGAGCTGGCGGTCGGCGACAAGGCCAGAACCCTGGTGTTCGATGCCAATGGCGTACGCCCCGATCTGCAGACCGAGCTGACCATCGCCAGCCCGGAGCAGGGCCAGAAGAACAACTGGACCCACGCTCTGGCGAGCAAGATCAATGCAGAGCAGAGTCTGATCCGGGCCGGCCAGCAGAGCGGCGAAGGCCAGTTCAACCCCGTCTACGGCCAGAACCCGGTCTACTTCAAGGCGGGCAGCGCACTGGAGCGGGTCGAGATCCAGCTCGAGCAACAGCAGCCGCCGGTGAGCAACGGCGTCAGCGTGAGCGGCCTGGAGAGCGACTACCTGCTCGACGAGGGCAAACTCACCCTCAACTTTACCGTGGCCGCCGAGGGCGATCTGACCGTCACCAACACCCTGTATGATCACGGTGGGGCCGCCAAGGGGCAGACCAGCGCCGACATCAAGGACAGCACTCACAGCTTCACCATGCCGCTGACCGGGCTCAGCGCCGGTCACCACCAGCTGGTGATCGAGGGCAAACCCAAGGCCGGTGGCGATGCGGTGCAGCAGACTCTGGATCTGATGCTCAAGGATCCGGCCGCCGGCGGTGACTACCAGTTCACCTTCCCGGACGGGCTCAAGTCCTACACCGACGGCACCAAGGTGCTGCAGCCCAAGAACGGCAAGGTCTACCAGTGCAAGCCCTTCCCCTATCGCGGCTGGTGCAGCCAGTGGTCGGCCAGTGCCACCCAGTATGAACCCGGGGTCGGCACCAATTGGCAGGATGCCTGGATCCCGGTGAACTGAGCCGCAGGCACAGCATCACACCATCAACAAAACGGGGAGCCACAGGCTCCCCGTTTTTTCTGGTGCACCACCTCAGATCTGGAAATCGATGGCCGCCTCGCTGCCCATGGCGCGGGCCTGAATGTCCGCCAGCGCCAGCTCAGGGTTGCAGAGCTGGATGAACTGCCAGGCGAAGTTGTGCTGGAACTGCCCCTGCTTGAGACCGATCCAGGCGGTGTGGGGCGCGAACAGCCGGCTGCCGTCCAGCTGCACCAGTCCCTTGTCGCGCTGGGTATCGAACGCCATGTCCGCCAGTATGCCCACCCCCATCTCCAGCTCGACATAGGTCTTGATGACGTCGGAGTCCTGCGCGGTCAGCAGGATCTGCGGAGCGATGCCCGCCTCGGCAAACGCCTCGTCCACCCGCGCCCGCCCGGTCAGGCCGGCCTGATAGGTGATGATGGGCCAGTGCGCCAGCGCCGCCAGGGTCAGCTCCCGCTCGGCGGTGAGCGGATGCTGCTCCGGCACCACTATGTTGTGGTGCCAGCGGTAGTAGGGAAACGCCACCACCCCTTCACTCTTGTCGAGCTGCTCGCTGCTGATGCCTATGTCCACCTCGCCGGTCTGCACCAGCCGCACTATCTCCTCCGGGCTGCCTTGGCGCAGCTCCAGCTGTACCAGCGGGAACTGCTCGCGAAACGCCTTCACCACTCGTGGCAAGGCATAGCGGGCCTGGGTATGGGTGGTCGCCACCAGCAGCCGGCCCGACTCGCGGTTGGCGAAGGTGCTGGCCAGCTTGCGGATGTTGTTGGCGTCGTTGAGGATGCGCTCGGCGATCACCAGCAGCTCCTTGCCCGGCTCGGTCATGCCGAGCAGCCGCTTGCCGTAGCGGATGAACAGCTCGATCCCCAGCTCCTCTTCCAGCTCGCGGATATGGCGGCTGACCCCGGATTGGGAGGTAAACAGGGCATTGGCCACCTCGGTCAGGTTGTAATCCCGCCGTGCCGCCTCCCGGATAATTCGCAACTGCTGAAAATTCACGTCATCGCCTCCTGCGCTGACCGGCAGGTCGGGGTTCTCCCCGCCGCCTTGTTGTTATCTTGTCTGGCCGCCCGAGCCTGAACTCTGACCGCCATACTGACCCTGTTGTATCCCAGGCGGGCAGATCCCGCCATGGTCACGCTGCCTGCGCGGCCCGCCAGGGGCCTGCCACTTAAATCTGGTAATCCGGGTAGAGCTGGGCCTGTTTGGCCACCAGCCGCACCCCCTGGCCCGGGCTGAAGGCGCGGGCCGCCTCCTTGCTCAGCTCGGCTTCGAAGTGTGCACCGTTTGTATCCCCATTGCCACGCAGTTCCACCCGGATGCGCGGCCCCATGGGCAGCAGGCGTGTGATGGTGGCGCTGATGCCGCCCGGCGCATCCGCCGGCAGTATCTCCAGCTCGTGGGGCCGTACATAGGCGACGGCCGCGCTGCCCTCCGCCAGCTGGGAGCTGATGGGCCCGCCCAGCAGCTGCTCGCCGATACCGAGCCCCTGCCCGGCCACCCGGCCGCGAAACAGGTTCACGCTGCCGAGGAAGCTGTGCACGAAGGAGCTGGCAGGCTGGTCGTAGACCTCGGCCGGAGTGCCGATCTGCTCGACCTTGCCGGCATTCATCAGCACCACCCGATCCGCCACCTCCAGCGCCTCCTCCTGATCGTGGGTGACGAACAGGCTGGTGACATGCAGCTCGTCGTGCAGCTCCCGCAGCCAGCGGCGCAGCTCCTTGCGCACCTGGGCGTCGAGGGCGCCGAACGGCTCGTCCAGCAGCAACACCTTGGGCTGCACCGCCAGCGCGCGGGCCAGCGCGACCCGCTGACGCTGACCGCCGGAGAGCTGGGTCGGGTAGCGCGCGGCCACGTGGCTGAGCTGCACCAGATCCAGCAGTTCCTTGACCCGGGCGCGGATCGCCGCCTCGGCCGGTCGCTCGCTGCGCGGCTTGACCCTAAGGCCAAACGCCACGTTCTCGAACACCGTCATGTGGCGAAACAGGGCGTAGTGCTGGAACACGAAACCGACGTTGCGTTCGCGCACGTGCAGATCCGAGGCATCCTCGCCGCGGATGATCACGCTGCCGCTGTCGGCCTGCTCCAGCCCGGCGATGATCCGCAGCAGGGTGGTCTTGCCGCAGCCGGAGGGGCCGAGCAGCGCCACCAGCTCACCGTCGTGAAAGTCGAGGTTGATGTCGGCCAGCGCCGCGTACTGGTTGAAATGCTTGTTGAGTCCTTGTACCTGAATGCTCATGGCAGCCTCTTGAATTCAGTGATCAGTGAGAGTGTGTGGGCTGGGCACGCAGCCGGGCCAGCAGGGTTTCCCCCAGCAGGGTGAAGATCCCGAACAGGGCCAACAGGCTGGCCACCGCGAAGGCGGCGCCGGTCTGGTACTCGTTGTAGAGGATCTCGATGTGCAGCGGCAGGGTGTTGGTCTGGCCGCGAATGTGGCCGGAAACTACCGACACCGCGCCAAACTCCCCCACCGCCCGGGCGGTACAGAGCAGCAGGCCGTACATCAGGCTCCAGCGGATGCCGGGTAGAGTTACTCGCCAGAACATCTGCAGGCCGCTCGCCCCCAGCATGATGGCCGCCTCTTCCTCTTCCGGGCCACGCGCCTCCATCTGGGGCAGCAGCTCGCGCACCACGAATGGCACGGTGATGAAGGTGGTGGCCAGGATGATGCCTGGGGTGGCGAAGATCACCTTGATGTCGTGCTCGCTCAGCCATTCGCCGAACCAGCCGCGACTGCCGAACATCAGCACGAACATCAGCCCTGCGATCACCGGTGACACCGAGAACGGCAGATCGATGATGGTGATCAGCAGCTGCCGGCCCGGGAAGCGGAAGCGGGCGATAGCCCAGGCTGCGGCGACCCCGAACAGCAGGTTGAGGGGCACCGAGCAGAGGGTCACCAAGGCGGTGAGGCCGAGGGCACTGAGGGCGTCCGGCTCGCTGATGGCGTGCCAGAAGAAGGCCAAACCAGGGCTCAGCGCCTGGATGAAGACGGTGGCCAGCGGCAGCAGCAGCAGGGCGGCAAACCAGCCGAGGCCGACCGTGATCAGCAGCCACTTGACCCAGACCGGCTCGCGGATGACGGGGGGCTGGCGCACCGAGGTGGTCGGTGCCGCCTCGCCCGTTGCCAGCGCCAGGCTTGCGTTGGATGCGTTCATATCCGGCTCCCTCCGATACGGGCCCAGCTCCAGGCCTGCAACTTGTTGATAAGCAGTAACAAAATGAAAGAGATCAGCAGCATGACCACGGCGATGGCGGAGGCGCCGGCGTAGTCGTACTCCTCCAGGTGGCTCATGATCATCAGCGGCGCAATTTCCGACACCATCGGCAGGTTGCCGGCGATGAAAATGACGGAGCCGTACTCCCCTACCGCCCGCGCGAAGGCGAGGGCAAAGCCGGTCAGCAGGGCAGGTACCAGGGTCGGCCACAGCACCCGGATGAAGGTCTGCCAGCGATCGGCGCCCAGGCTGGCGGCGGCCTCCTCCTGCTCGGTCTCGGCTTCCCGCAGCACCGGCTGCAGGGTGCGCACCACGAACGGCAGCCCGATGAAGGTGAGCGCAATCACCACACCGATGGGGTTGTAGGCAAGCTCGATGCCAAACGGGGCGACCCACTGCCCGATCCAGCCATTGGGGGCGAAGATGGCGCACAGGGCGATGCCGGAGACGGCGGTGGGCATGGCGAACGGCAGGTCGATCAGGGCATCCACCAGTCGACGACCGGGGAAGGTGTAGCGCACCAGCACCCAGGCCAGGATCAGGCCGAACAGGGCGTTGAGCAGCGCCGCCACCAGGGCGGCCCCGAAGCTCAGACGAAAGGAGGCGAGCACCCGGGGGGAACCTATCACCTGCCAGAACTCGGCCAGGGTCAGATTGTTCACCGCGAACAGCACCAGCGCCGAAAGTGGCAGCAGCACCAGCACGCCCAGATAGAGCAGGCTGAAGCCGAGGGTCGGGCCGAAGCCCGGCAGCACGGAGTAAGAACCAAATCGCATAACGCATCCGTTTGTTATGAAAAACATTAGATAGAGCGATTCTGCGCATTCCTGTTTGGGGCAACAAACACCAATAACGCCTTTGCTAAGCACTTTTTTGTCTAACAGCGGCGGACAAGGCTTTTAGAGCCATAAAATGAAAAAAAGGTCTTTTATATAAATAAAAGACCTAAAAATGGAGCGTCGTGCAATGTACCAAGCTATCCAAATCAGACTGTCGTGGTGTCGGGTGCCTGCCCTCCTTCTCTGTTCCAAACCTGTGTGATCAACGCTCGCGGCTCAGCGAAAACTCAAAGCCGCCCGCCGCTCCCACACCGCCGGCGTCGGCTCCACCACCATCTCGGCCCGCCGATAGAGGGTGCCGAGCAGGTTGAGCCCCTGGTTCCACTCGCCGTGGCCGGACTGGGCATTGATGTGGCCCACCTCGCCGGCATCGAACAGCGGCACCTGCCACTGGCGGCTCCAGTACTCGGCCCGCTCAAAGCTCATCCAGGGATCATTGCGGCTGGCCACCAGCTGGGCCGACACCTTGAGCGACCCTGCCAGCAGCTCGTCTGGCAAGCCGAAGCGGGCCGGATCCGCCGGGGCCACGATGAACAGCGAGGCCACCTTGTCGGGCTGCTGGCGCGCCGCCGTGATGGCCGCCAGCGCCCCGAAGGAGTGAGCCACCAGGTGAGCCCGGCCGCGCCGGCTGCGCAGCTTGCTCGCCAGCTTGGCGCTCCAGACCGTGAGGTCAGGCCTATCCCACGGCAACCCCACCATCCGCTGCCAGTGGGGGAAGTATTGGTGCCAGCGGCTCTGCCAGTGATCCGGCCCACTGTTGTGCAGACCGGGAACCAGGAGGATCTTGTTCATCTTGGTGCTCCTATCAGCTGGCACAGGGGCCAGTTAAGTTGGCGATGGCCGGCCGCTTAGCGACCCGGCTGGTAGATCTGGTCAAACAGGGCGCCCTGGGCGAAGTGCTTCTTTTGCGCCTTGTCCCAATCCCCTTCCAGATCCTTGACGGTGAACAGCGCCAGTTGCGGGAACTGGGCCGCGGTCTCCTTCTGGATCGCCGGGTTGCTGGGGCGATAGTGATATTTGGCGATGATGCGCTGCCCCTCGTCGGAGTAGAGGTAGTCGAGGTAAGCCTTGGCGACCGCCTCGGTGCCGTGCTTCTTGGCCACCTTGTCCACTACCGCCACCGGCGGTTCGGCCAGGATGGAGATCGACGGCACCACCAGCTCGAACTTGTCGCTATTGCCGGGCTGACCGAGCACCAGCAGGGCTTCGTTCTCCCAGGCCAGCAGCACGTCACCGAGGCCGCGCTCGATGAAACTGGTCGTGGCGCCGCGGGCGCCGGAGTCCAGCACCTTCACGTTCTTGTAGAGATCGCCGACGAACTGCTTGGCCCCCTCCTCGCTGCCGCTCTTCTTCAGGGCATAGCCCCAGGCAGCCAGATAGTTCCAGCGCGCCCCGCCTGAGGTCTTGGGGTTGGGAGTGACGATGGCCACGTCCTTGCGTACCAGATCATCCCAATCCTTGATCTGCTTGGGATTGTCCTTGCGCACCAGGAACACGATGGTGGAGGTGTAGGGCGCTGCATTGTTGGCAAGCCGGCTCTGCCAGTCGGCGGCGGTCAGCCCCTGCTTGGCCACGGCATCGACGTCGTAGGCCAGCGCCAGCGACACCACGTCCGCCTCCAGCCCGTCCACCACGGCGCGCGCCTGCTTGCCGGAGCCGCCATGGGACTGGCTGACCACCACGTCGTCGCCGGTCTTCGCCTTCCACTCCTTGGCAAAGGCGCCGTTGTACTCCTGGAACAGTTCGCGGGTCGGATCGTAGGAGACGTTGAGCAGGCGGATCTCGGCGGCATTGGCCTGACCGAGGGCCAGCAGGGAGAGCAGGGTCAGGGCGGTCATTCGCAGTTTCATGGGGATACTCCATATCTCGTTGGGTTGAATGCAGCATGCCGCGGGCTTGTTATGCCGAGAACCAAGAAATAACGCTTTGCTTATCTCATTTGCTCATATCAGGAGGCCATAGGCGCCATTCGCGCACTCTGTGAGCCAGGCCGCGCTGGCCCGCTGCCGGCTGTGCCATCATGGAAACAAGGCAGGCAGATGACGAAAAGGAAGTCGTTATGTGGATCAATGCAGAACCCGTCAATGGCGCCCTGGTGTCGCTGGCCATCGGCCTCATCATCGGACTGGAGCGCGGCTGGCAGGTGCGCCAGCTGGGGGACAACCAACGCATCGCCGGGATGCGGACCTACGGCCTCATCGGCCTGCTCGGCGGGGTCTGCGCCCTGCTGCTGCCCACCCTGGGCCCCTGGCTGCCGCTGCTCGGCCTGCTGGCGGTGGTGACGGGTTGCGGCCTCTCGGTCTGGCTGGCCCAGCGCTGGCAGGGGGAGTTCGGTCTCACCAGCTCGGTGGCCATGCTGCTCACCTATCTGCTGGGGCTGATGTCGGTGCTGCTGAGCCCGAGCGAGGCGGTGGCCTGCGCCGTGCTGGCGGCCCTGCTGATGGGGCTCAAGGGCAAGATCCAGCAGGGGATGCTGTTTCTGAGCGAGACCGAATTTCACGCCACCCTGCGCTTTTTGCTCATCTCGCTGGTGCTGTTGCCGGTGCTGCCCAACGAGGAGATGGGGCCGCTCGATGCCTTCAACCCCTTCAAGATCTGGCTGATGGTGGTGGTGATCGCCGGCATCTCGTTCTGCGGCCACTTCGCGGTACGCCTGCTCGGCACCCGCGCCGGGCTGGTGCTCACCAGCATACTGGCGGGGCTTGCCTCCTCCACCGCCCTCACCCTGCAGTTTGCCCGCCTCAACAAGGAGCAGGGCGGGCTGGAGCGACTGCTGGCCACCGGCATCTTGCTGGCGGGGGCAACCATGTGGCTGCGGCTGCTGGTGCTGGTACTGCTCATTCACAGCGAGCTGGCGATGCGCCTGGCGGCGCCCCTGCTGCTGCTGGCGGCTACCGTCTACGGCTTTGCCTTCTGGTTCTGGCGCCAACGCGAGGAGCTGCCCGACGGCCCGGTGCAACCGGAAACCAGCAACCCGCTCGATCTGGCCACCGCCATCAAGTTCGGCCTGCTGCTGGCGCTGATCGGCTTTATGGCAACTCTGCTGCAAGACAAGGTAGGCAACTCCGGGGTCTACCTGCTGTCGCTGGTCTCCGGCATCACCGACGTGGACGCCATCACCTTGTCGCTCTCCCAGCTCTCCCACAAGGAGCTGGCGCTGGAGGTGGCGGCCCGCGGCATCCTGCTGGCCGGGCTGGTCAACTCGTTGGTGAAGGGGCTGCTGGCCCTGGGGATCGGCGGTCGCCGGCTGGGGCTGCGGGTGCTGCTGCCCTACTTCGTCTCGGCCCTGCTGATCCTGCCGCTGATCTGGCCCGGCGCCTGAGGTTGCAGCAAGTGACAGCCTGACGCCACCAAAGTGCTCGCGTATACTGGCTCCTCTTGGCACATGAGAGGAGCTGTAGCATGGCAAGCGATTGGGACAAGGTACTGGCGGGCGGCGCCCTGGACAGCCAGAGCGAGGAGATAGCGAACGACCGGATCCGCGGTCAGGCGCTGCTGGCACAACTCAACGCCTCTCCGGCCGGTGACGAAGCCCTGCGCCAGCGCCTGTGCGGCGAGCTGTTCGGCCACTGCCCCGACTCCTGCTGGATCAGCACGCCCTTCACCTGCGAATTCGGCCGCAACATCCACATCGGCGAGAAGACCTTCTTCAACTTCAACATCACCATTCTCGACGTGGGCGAGGTGCATATAGGCAGCCATGTGCTGCTGGCCCCCAACGTGCAGATCTACACCGCCACCCACACCATGGACTATCTGGAGCGACGCAACTGGACCGCCTACAACAAGCCGGTGCGGATTGGCGATGACTGCTGGATTGGCGGCGGCGCCATCATCTGCCCCGGCGTCACCATAGGGCCGCGCTCCATCATAGGTGCCGGCGCCGTGGTCACCCGCGACATCCCGGCCCGACTCGGTGGCGGTGGGCAACCCGGCGCGCGTGATCCGCAGCCTGAGCCCGGACGCCCCCCGTGGCTGGGAGCTGGCCCTGTGATCTGGCTCGCCCTGCTTCCCCTGCTGTGGACCGCCTGGCTCGGCCTGGCCGACACCAACTGGTGGCCCCTCGCCATCGTCACCACCATGAGCCTGCTGACGGTGCTGGCTTACGCCCACGACAAGCGCCAGGCCATTCGCGGTGGCTGGCGCATCCCCGAATCCCGGCTCCACCTGCTGGAACTGTTCGGTGGCTGGCCTGGCGCCCTGGTGGCCCGTCACTGGTTGCGCCACAAGACCCAGAAGGGGAGCTATCGCAGGGTGTTCTGGTTCATCGTGCTGCTGCACCTGACCCTGTGGGGGCTCTGGCTCGGCCCGTCCGCTCTGGCAGACGATCTGACGCGGGTCGCAGTGCCCGATTGCCGGCCATTGCAGCCGGCAATCGGGTATGAGACAACAGAAGGCAATCAGGCTGTTTTCTCGTTTGTTCATCGGCAAGGAGTCACTCATGACCATGTGGACCGGTATCGTGCTGATCGTCTTCATCAGCGCACTGTTCGGTTTTCTCAGCAAGCGGGCCCGCTACCGGCTGGGGGATATTCGCATCACCGACCGCCTCGGCAAACAGGACGTGCTCATCAACCAGCTACAGGAGCGCATCGCCAATCTGGAGGCCATCGTCATCGAGGAGGAGAAGCGCCGCCCGTTCAAGGAGCTCTGATCCGGCAAGCCGGGCGGCAAACCGGCCAGCCCCCGGGCTGCAAGGGTTTGCCGCCGTTCCCCTCCCGCGCTCACCCGCCTCCTGCCAGGTAAAAACTAAATTCACAGCAGGATCAGTCCCCTGCCATTTTCAGGCTGAATTTTCGCCAAGCTGGCCCATTCCCTGCTCCGTCATGACATCAGTCGTACGGAGAGTGACATCATGATCGCCATCAGCACCCTGCTTCCCCTCGCCTCCCTTGCCCTCAAGCTCGGCAGCAAGCTGCTCGGCGATGGTACGCCACAGGCCAAGGCCGAGACTCCCGTGCAGGAAGAGCGGCTCGCCCCCACGGTGCAGAGCCTGTTCCAGCGGCTGGGCATCAAGGATGCCGACAGCGAGCAGAACCGCCCTGCCATCAACCACTTCATGGGGGCGCTGATGCAGACCCTGGGCCAGGAAGCCTCGGGCCAGTCGCTGCCCCAGGCCATCGACGCCGCCCGCACCCAGCTGGCCGACGGCACCCAGAGCACTCGCCTCGATGCGCTGCAGAGCGAACTCGACGCCCTCAAAGGCTCCCTTGGCAACAGCGACCTCAACCTCGATCAGCTGCTCTACGCCTTCAAGCAGACCCTGCCCAACGGCAAGGGGGAAGGTGTCGGCAAACTGCTCAATGCCAGCGCGTGAACGGGAGTGGAACCATGGAAAACGGCAACCATTAGGTTGCCGTTTTTGTCGGGCAGCGCCCTGGGTGCCACGCTAGGGCTGTGAAGGGGGCGGGTTCAGCATGGCGCCGGCCAGCGCGGTCTGCCCGCGATCCTGCAAGGTATTGGCCGCTCCCAGGCGATCCGCCGCCTCCTTGTTCTGACCCAGCTTGAACTTGCCGACCAGCCGCTCAACCTCGATCTCTATGCCCACCACAGCCTGCACCATGGTCTCAAGATAGTCTCTCGGTGCATCCGCCATCTTCCAGGGAATGGACTCTCCCGCCTCGTGGGTACGGGTCAGGGTCGCGAGCAAGCGACGCACGAAGCGGGCATCGTCCCTCACCCGGATACGGCCATGGGCGTGCACCACGGCATAGTTCCAGGTGGGCACCTGCTGGTGATGCACCTGCTTGCCCGGATACCAGTTGGGGGAGATGTAGCCGTCGGCGGCTCTGAAGATCACCAGCACTTCATCGCCGTCTTTCACCTCCTGCCAAAGCGGGTTGTTGCGGGCCACATGGGCCCGCAGCACACCGTGGGCCCCCTGCGCCCCATCGAACTCGAACGGCAGGTGGTTGGCATCCAACCCCCCTTCACCACAGGTGATCAGGGCCCCCAGAGGGTGCGCCTGCATCAGCTGGTGCAGCGCCTCGGGGTCGGTAACGGCGAAATGGGGTGGCAGGTACATGGGAACTCCTTGATCCGGTTGACGCGTCCATACGCATTGCAGCGGGATCATGCCCTGCCCGGCACGGGCCGTCACCCTGAATGTGCCCCCCACTGAGCCAGTTCATTGCAGCAGGTGAACGCAATTCCACATCATCATCCACAAGCGCGATATAACACCCTATGTTCACGATGCGAATATCACTTTCACAGCCCAAGTGAATGGGAAAATAACATCAATGACAAAGATAATTCCGCTTTACACCCCTCCCCCCTTCGCCAGATAGCCAATACGGTAGATCTCGCCCCCGCCAGGCAAGGGCGATGAGAGGGACGGGAGTAAATCCGCCTCCAGCCATTCCCATCGGGTGAGATCCCAGCCGCTCACCATGGCCTCGCCGTGCAGGCCGGCCAGCTGGTCGTGGGAAGCGACCTTGGTGCGCCGCAGCCTGGCCATGCAAGCCCCGTCGAGGGAGGCCGGATCCGGCGCCCGCAGCAGATGCCAGGTCTCGATGCAGGGCCAGCCGAAATGCCGGGTGAGCGCCGCGAATCCCTCGCTTGCCAGGAATCGGTGCATCGCCTCGGCGCTGTGCCACACATAGAAGGGGGCATAGCGGTTCTCCTGCCCCGGCAGGGCCCCATCGTCCTGACGGCTGTAGAGATAGGCCTTGAACAACAGACCGGGAAAGCCGTCCAGTCTGGCGCCATTGCTGGCGATCCGCTGCTCGATCAGCGCCATGTCGTAGTCTGCGGGCAGGGTGAATCGGTAGTGCATGGCGATCATGAGGCCACCTCCTGTCTGAACATCCGGCCCTGGCCGAAACTCCACGCCTCGGCATCGGTCTGCTGGATCACCACCATGAGGTTGTCGGGATGGATCCCAAGCTCGGCCTCAAGGCGCTCGGCGAGACGTGCATAAAGCCGCTCCCTGGTCGCGGTGCTGCGCACCTTGCCCGCCAGGATCTGGAAGAGGATGAAACCTTGGTCCCGGCGGCCGGTCTGGTAATGGGGGTCATAGATGAGCGCACTGGCAGGCAAGATCTCGAGGATCTGGAATTTATCCTTCGGCGGCACCTCGAACACCTCCACCAGGATCTGGTGGTAGAGGGCGCTGAGTTGCTGCAGGTGTCCGTCGCTCATCCCCTCGCACAGGGTGATACGGGTCAGCGGCATGGGGTCACCTCCTCGCGGGGGGGCAGATAACCCACGGCTGTCACTGCGGCGGGCAAACCGGCGTAGAAGGCAAGATGGGTGAACAGCTCTTCCAGCTCATCCCGGGACAGGCCGTTTTGCCGGGCGAATGCAATATGCCAGGGCAGTTGTTGCACCCGGCCCAGTGACGCCAGGATGGCCAGGGTGATCAGGCTGCGCTCGCGTGCCGAGAGGGTGGAGCGCTGCCAGATATCGCCAAATAGCGTCTCTTCCGCCAGTCGGGCGAGTCGGGGGGCAAGCTGCGCCAGGGTGGCGCGATCGGGAACATCGGGTGTCATGGCAATCTCCTTGGTGGATGAAGCCACTCTCCCTCACTGCTACAATTTAAAAAATCGAAATATTCAAGACCAATCATCCCGATTATAAGGATAGTTATGTCACCCCTTCCCTCTAGCCTGGATCTCGATGCCCTGCGCAGCTACGTGCTGGGGCTGGAGTGCGGCAGCTTTGCGCTGGCGGCGCAGCGGCTGTGCCGCTCCACCTCGGCGGTCAGCGCCCAGTTGAAAAAACTCGAACAGCAGTGCGGCACCGATCTGGTCATGAAGCAGGGACGTCACCTGGTGCCGACGGCCAGCGGTGAGCGCCTGCTGGGCTACGCCAAGCGGCTGCTGGAGCTCAATGACGAAGCCGTGCTCGCCCTCAAAGGGGAATTGCTGCAAGGGGAGATCCGGCTCGGGGTGCAGGAGGACTTCGGTGAATCTTTGCTCCCCGCCGTGCTGGGACCCCTCTGTCGCCAGCACCCGGCCCTGCGCATGACGACCCGCATCGATCGCAACGGGGCCCTGGTGCAGGGGATCAGGGAAGGCACCCTCGACATGGCTCTCGCCTGGCAGCCACAGGGAGAGCGGGAGGATCTTTCCCTCATCGAGGTGGTGCAACTGGCCTGGATTGCCCACCCCGAGTGGGACCCCGCCCCTTTGCTCGCGCGCGGGGAGCCCCTGCCCCTGGTGCTCTTCGATGCCCCCTGCCTGATGCGGGCACGGGCCATCCGCGCCCTCGACGATGCAGGGATCCCCTGGCGGATCGCCTTCACCAGCCAGAGCCTGGGTGGGATCTGGGCCGCCGTACAGGCCGGGCTCGGGATCACGGTGCGTTCCGCCATCGGCATGCCGGCCAGTCTCGCCACCCTCGGCGGCGTGCTGCCCTCACCGGGCACCCTGGGGGTGGTGCTACTCGCCGCCAGCCATGAAACCGACGAGGCCAGATGCCAGTTGCAACGACTGCTCACGGACGCCGTACATCATGCCAGCGCCGGACACAGGGGCTGAACAGCGCTTGGTCAACGCGCCCCACGGCACCGAGGTGTACCCATAAAAAAAACGGCAACCCTGAGGTTGCCGTTCTGCCTTCTAATTCCCATGGCAAGCCGGTTGGCTTAACCCGCCCGCTTGCTCAGCCAAGCTTCGGCGGCGGTAAGGGCCGCTTCTATCTGCTCGCGGGCGACACCGCCTTTGGCGACCCGCTTGGCCAGGGTCGCTTCCAGCTCCAGATTGGGGTAGACGTCGAACTCGATCACCGGGCTAAAGCGCTGGAACTCGCCGATGGTCAGCTCTTCCAGCGGCTTCTTCACCTGGATCGCGTAGACCACGGTCTCGCCGACGATATGGTGCGCCTCACGGAACGGAATCCCCTTGGCCACCAGATAGTCCGCCAGCTCGGTAGCGTTGGCGTAGCCGCCCTGGGCCGCTGCCATGGTGCGCTCGCCATTGACCTTCAGATCGATCAGCACCAGCGCCGCCATGTCGAGGCAGTCGTGCCAGGTGTCGAGGGCATCGAACAGCCCCTCTTTGTCTTCCTGCATGTCCTTGTTGTAGGCCAGCGGCAGCGCCTTGAGGCTCATCAGCATGCCCATCTGGGCGCCGACCACCCGGCCGGTCTTGCCGCGAATGAGCTCCAGCGCATCCGGGTTCTTCTTCTGCGGCATCAGCGACGAGCCGGAAGTGACCGCATCGGAGAGCTCGACAAAGCCAGCCTCGCCGGTGTTGTAGAAGATGAGATCTTCGGCAAAGCGCGACAGGTGGGTCATGGACAGCGACGCCACGTGCATCAGCTCCACCACGTGATCCCGATCGGAGACCGAATCCAGACTGTTGCGGGTGGCGCCGGCAAAGCCCATGTCGAGCGCCAGGGCTTCGCGGTCGATGGCGTAGGCGGTGCCCGCCAGCGCGCCGCAGCCGAGCGGGCTGGTGTCGAGCCGCTTCAGCGCATCCTGCAGCCGGGAGTAATCCCGCTCCAGCATCTCCACATAGGCCAGTGCCCAGTGGGCGTAGGTGACCGGCTGGGCCCGCTGCAGGTGGGTGTAGCCGGGCAGCACGGCGGCCTGATTGGCACGGGCGGAGGCCACCAGCCCCTGTTGCAGGGCGGTGATGGAACCGAGCAGCAGCTCGCCCTGCGCCTTGCACCAGAGTTTCAGGTCGGTGGCGACCTGATCGTTGCGCGAGCGGCCAGTGTGCAGTTTCTTGCCTAAATCGCCGACGGCGGCGATGAGCTGGCTCTCGACCCAGGAGTGGATATCTTCGGCGTCCGAGCTCAGGATCTGCTGGAGATCCTGCTGCACCGAGGCGAGCAGCACTTCCATCGCCTGTTGCAGCTTGCCCTGCTCATCGGCGGTCAACACGCCCACCTTGACCAGCGCTTTGGCCCAGGCCATGGAGCCCTGAATATCCTGCTCCGCCAGCCGGTAATCGAACCGCAGCGAATCGTTGAACTGCTTGAACCGGCTATCGGCTCCCTGACTGAAGCGTCCACCCCAAAGTGCCATACTGCTCTCCTTGAATGCGTTGTCGGCGGCGCTTTGTGCCTGCCGTACTGGCGCAGCCCCTTGGCCTGCGCGCAAAAATCTTGCCCTGTATTTTTCTGCATAACAGTGCGGTAGTGAGCGACGCTGTTGCCGTTAAACATGTCACATCCAGCAACTGCGAACCGGTCCCCTCTCCCTCTGGGAGAGGGCTAGGGTGAGGGGAATGGCCAATGACCTCCCCCTCATCCCCAACCCTTCTCCCGCAAGGGGAGAAGGGGGCAAAGCACACCAAATAATTCGAAAACCTCCCCTGTTATCTCACAGAAGCGGCCGGGGCGCTGCCGCTCTTGTCACACCTGCCGATGATGGCTCAGGGGCCATGCCCTCTGCCTATAGAAGAGGGGGCCATGCCCCCTCAACGGAATCAACGGGTTATCGCGCTTGCTTAGCCGTGGGTGTGATCGCCACCGATGGCCTGATGCTGCTCCTTCATGGCGCGGATCCGGCTGGCCAGGGTGTAGAGACGGATGAAGCCTTCGGCATGGCTCTGGTCGTACACTTCGTCGGCGCCGAAGGTGGCGAAGTCTTCGGAGTAGAGGCTGTTCGGCGACTTCTTCTGCACCGCGGTGACCTGACCCTTGTACATCTTCAGCACCACTTCACCGTCGAGATCTTCGGCGATGGCGTTGGCAGAGGCGACGATGGCCTTGCACAGCGGGGTGAACCAGCGACCGTCATAGACCAAGTGGGAGAACTCGGCACCCAGCTTTTCCCGCCAGGCGCGGGTCGGGCGATCCAAGACCAGCTCTTCCACGGCGCGCAGTGCGGCGACCATCACGGTACCACCCGGGGTCTCGTAGCAGCCACGGGACTTCATGCCCACCATCCGGTTTTCGGTGATGTCGATGCGGCCCACGCCGTGCTTGCCGGCACGCTCGTTCAGGGTCATCAGGATCTGGTGCGGGCTGAGCGGCTGGTCGTCAACGGCCACCACTTCACCCTGGGCCACGGTCAGCTTGACGTACTCCGGCTGATCCGGTGCCTGCTCGGCGGGCACGGTCCACTGCCAGACCGCTTCGGACGGCTCGTTCCAGGTGCTCTCCAGCTCGCCACCCTCGGTGGAGATATGCCAGGCGTTGGCATCACGGCTGTAGATCTTCTTCAGGGTCGCCTTGCAGGGGATGTTGCGGGTCTCCAGGTAGGCCAGCAGATCTTCCCGGGAGCGCATGTCCCACAGACGCCAGGGGGCAATCACTTTCAGCTGGGGCGCCAGCGCGGCGACCGCACCTTCGAAACGCACCTGATCGTTGCCCTTGCCGGTGCAACCGTGGGAGATGGCATCGGCCCCTTCCGCCAGCGCGGCCTCGACCATCGCCTTGGCGATCACCGGACGGGCCATGGAGGTACCCAGCAGGTAGGTGCCCTCATAGACGGCGCCGGTCTTCAGGGTCGGGTAGACGTACTCTTTGACGAACTCTTCCCGCAGATCCTTGACGATGCACTTGGTGGCGCCGGAGGCGATGGCTTTTTGCTCGATCCCTTCCAGATCGTCACGCTCCTGACCGACGTCGGCGACGAAGGCGATGATCTCCGCATCATAGTTTTCCTTCAGCCAGGGAATGATGGCCGAGGTATCCAGTCCGCCCGAGTAAGCCAGTACGATCTTGTTGATTCCGCTCATTTACTTCTCTCCATGATGATTCGATAAAAGGGTGTTATTTGGGGTCGGTTGCCGTTATTTGTGCCCAAGCAGGGTCAGCAGTACGGCGTTCTGGATATGCATCCGGTTTTCTGCCTCGTCCATGATGAGGGAGCCAGGCCCGTCCATGACCTGAGAGGTGATCTCCAGCTCCCGGTGCGCCGGCTGGCAGTGCAGCACGTGCTGGATGCCGGTGCGGTCGAGCAGGGCCTGGTTGATCTGATAAGGCATAAAGATATCTTTTACCTGCTCCATTGGCGTGTTGTCACCCATGGAGACCCAGGTATCCGTGTAGGCCACGTCAAACCCTTCGATGGCCGCCACGTCGTCGCTGATGTGGATGGTCGCACCAGACTGGGCCGCCAGCGCCTGGGCCTGCAGGAAGATCTGGGTATCCGGGCCGTGGCCTTTCGGGCAGACCAGGGTCACGTCGGTACCCAGGGTCGCCCCCAGCAGCAGCAGGGAGTGGCTGACATTGTTGCCATCGCCGAGATAGGCCAGCTTCACCTTGGACAGATCGCCGTAGTGCTCGCTAATGGTCATAAAGTCGGCCAGCCCCTGACAGGGGTGGTAGAGGTTGCACAGACTGTTCACCACCGGCACTGTGCCGTGCTCGGCCAGCTCGACCAGAGTCTGGTGATCGAACACCCGGGCGACGATGGCATCACACCAGCGCGACAGGTTGGCGGCGAAATCCTTCACCGACTCCCGCTTGCCCAGCGCGCCGTTCTGCTGATCCAGATAGACGCTGTGGCCACCCAGCTTGGCGATGCCGATGTCGAAGGTGACCCGGGTACGCAGGGAGGGTTTCTCGAACAGGGTGACCACGCTCTTGCCGGCCAGTGCCTGGCCGTACTTTTTCGGATCGGCCTTGACCGCTTTGCCCAGGGCAATCAGCGCTTCAATCTGGGCTTTGTTCAGATCACTGTCTTTCAGAAGATGTTGCATCGGATATTCCTTGTTCCGGTGGAGATCAAATGGCTACCTGGGTGCCGACCGCGCCGCCAGCCAGCAGCTTGAGCAGCTGATCCGGGTAGCGCCAGCTGGCGACGCAGACCGGTTTTCCCAGGGTCTCGGCAGCGTGCAGGGCGGCTTTCACCTTGACCGCCATGCCGTCGCTGATCACCCCCTTCTCCATCAGATCCAGCGCGGTCACTTTGTCGAGCTGGGGCACCAGCTTGCCCTTGCCATCCAGGATGCCGCTCACATCCGACAGCATCACCAGGTCGGCGCCCAGTGCCTCGGCAATGGCGGTGGCCGCCTGATCCGCGTTGACGTTCATCAGCTGCCCCTCGGCGGTGATGCCGATGGAGCTCACCACCGGCAGGAAGCCCTGACCGAGGACCCCTGCCACCAGTGCCGGGTTGCCCGGCTTGCACTCGCCGACGGCACCGAGATCCGGGTCGAGCTGGGTCACCTGGCACAGACCGCCGTCCGCCAGACAGAGTCCCACCGCCGGGATGTCGGTGGCGATGGCCTTGGCCATCATCATCTTGTTGGCGGTACCGGCCAGCGCGCCAGCGATGAAGGGGATCTGCTCGAACGGGGTCACCCGCAGACCGTTCTTCTTGGTGGAGGTGAGCCCCAGCCCCTTGAGCAAGTCATCCACCAGGCAGCCGCCGCCGTGCACCAGCACCAGGGGTCTGTGCTGCTCGTCCAGAAAGGTCTTGAGGGTGGCAAACAGGGCGGTCAGCGCCTCGTCGTTTTCGATCAGTGCACCGCCCAACTTGATTACCAGAGTCTGCTTGTTCATCGTTGCGATCCTTCCTTGAGTCCTTAAATCAGGCCGGTGGCCGGTTCAAATCCGAATTTGATATTTATGCACTGCATGGCCTGGGAGGCGGCGCCCTTGAGCAGGTTGTCGATGGCGGATACCACCACCAGCATGTTGCCCTGCTGTTGCCAGGCAAGGTCGCAGTACGGGGTGCCCGCCACGCCACGGATGGAGGGCATCTGACCGGTGAGACGCACCAGCTGCTTGCCCTCGTAGGCCTTGAGGTAGGCCTGATCCACCTGGGTCGGCGTCACGCCATCCGCCAGTTGCACATAGATGGTGGCCAGAATGCCGCGCACATAGTTGCCAAGGTGGGGCTGGAACAGCACCTCCTTGCCGAGGTGGTGGCTGATCTCCGGCTGGTGCCTGTGGTTGAAGGTGCCGTAGGGGTTGAGGCTCACCTCGCAGAAGCTGGTGTTGATGGCCGCTTTGCGACCGGCACCGGAGACCCCGGAGACGGCGTTGATGATGGGCTGCCACCCCTTGGCGATGAGGCCGGCCTGCAGCAGCGGCTTGAGGGCGCACAGGGAGGCGGTCGGGTAGCAACCGGGCACGGCAATCAGCTGGGCCGCCTTGACCGCTTCGGCATTCCACTCGGCCAGGCCGTAGGCGGCCTGATCCAGCCACTGCTCGCTCTCGTGGGTGAAGCCGTAATAGGAGGCGTAGAACTGCTGATCTCTGACCCGGAAGGCACCGGAGAGATCGAACACCGGCAGACCCTTGGCGAGGAACTTCGGTGCAAGCTCGGCACTCACCTCGTGGGCGGTGGCCAGCAGCACCAGATCGGCCTGGGTCAGGATCCGGGTCATCCCATCCTCGTCCAGCGGCAGCAGCGGCTGGTCCAGCGCGCCGACCCACTGGGGATGCAGAGAAGAGAAACGCTTGTGGGCGTCCTGGCTGCCGGCGGAAACATAGAGGCCGAACAGCTTGAGTTGTGGATGGTTCTGGACCAGGGCGGCCAGTTCGGCTCCCGCGTAGCCACTGGCACCGACGATAACGGTGTTAAGCATGTTGAGTATTCCAAGTCAGAGTTCGAGATTCACAGCATGGTGCTGCGGTGCACAAGGAGGTTCGATGCCCCATGCACGAGTGCGGAGGGGCAATTCAGGCGGGTGTGTGTCGTCGGTTATAGATCAGGTGACAGAACATTAACTTTCCCTTACAACTAGAAGCCTTGTCGATGAGCCACGTATTCAGGCAAACTTACAGAATATTCATGCACTCACTTTGCATTTGTATTTTCTAACAGAAACATTCCGGGGAAGCAAGGAGGAGCAGGTGGCCAATCTGGATTTTTTTTCACTCTACAAGAATATTATTGCGATTCCGTCCATCAGCAGCACGGATCCCCGCTGGGATCAGAGCAATGAGGCGGTGATCCGGCTGCTGGCCGACTGGTTCGGTCAGCTCGGTTTCCAGTGCGAGGTGACCGCCCTGCCCGATCTGCCGGGCAAGTTCAATCTGGTGGCGACGATAGGCCAGGGTGAAGGGGGGCTGCTGCTGGCGGGCCACACCGATACGGTGCCGTTTGATGAGGGGGCCTGGCGCAAGGATCCCTTCAAGGTGACCGAAGAGGGCAACCGCCTCTATGGCCTCGGTACCATCGACATGAAGGGCTTCTTCGCTTTTATCGTCGAGGCGCTCAAGGAGATCGATCTCAAGACGCTCAGCAAACCGCTACGCATTCTGGCTACCGCCGATGAAGAAACTACCATGGCAGGGGCCCGTGCCATCGCCGCCGCAGCCGAGCTGAAACCCGACTACGCGGTGATTGGCGAGCCGACGGGGCTGGTGCCGGTGGTGGCCCACAAGGGGCACATGTCGGAAGCCATCCGCATTACCGGCAAGAGCGGTCACAGCTCGGATCCCGCCAACGGCGTCAACGCGCTGGAGATCATGCACCAGGCCATGGGCCAAGTGCTCAAGCTGCAGCACAGCCTGAAGGAGAAGTATGCCGACCACAGATTCGCCGTGCCGCAACCGACCCTGAACCTCGGCTACATCCAGGGGGGCGACAGCCCGAACCGCATCTGCGGTTGCTGCGAACTGCACATCGACATGCGCCCCACCCCGCAGGTGGGCCCCGACGAGCTGATGGGCATGCTGAAAGAGGCGCTCTCCCCCATCGAAATTCACCAGCCGGGCTGCCTGCACCTGCAGCACCTGCACGAGCCGATCCCCGCCTACGCCTGCGCCGATGACTCCGAGCTGGTGCGCGAGGCCGAGCGGGCGAGCGGCCGGGCCGCCGAATCCGTGAACTATTGCACCGAGGCTCCCTTTATCCAGCAGTTGGGATGCCAGACAATAGTGCTGGGGCCCGGCCACATCGCCCAGGCCCACCAGCCGGACGAATATCTGGATCTGTCGTTCGTCAAACCGACCACCAGCGTATTGCAGCACCTGATCCGCCGTTTCTGTCTCTGAATTGACGGGAATGTAAGTAAGTTACATGACATCGCACCTCGGGACAGGTGATGGAAATACATGTTCTGAATCGGCCTGTTATTTGACCTTGCGCAGACAATCTGGGTAGATTGTCACCCTAAGATGACGGAGCATATGTTGTAATCGCACAACAATAAGTGAGGTCGTCTCTCACCCCGGATGGGTGTCAGGCACCAACAAGATAAGGATGTGGAATGAACGAAAAGTACGCCGCACTACGCGCCAACGTAGGCATGCTGGGTCAACTACTGGGCAAGTCCATCAAGGATCATCAGGGACAGGCCTTCCTCGACAAGATCGAAACCATTCGCCAGCTGGCCAAATCCTCCCGCAAAGGCAATGAGACGGACCGGGAACGTCTGCTCGATACCCTGCGCAATCTGAGCGATGACGAGCTGCTGCCGGTGGCCCGCGCCTTCAGCCAGTTTCTCAACCTGGCCAACGTGGCCGAACAGTTCCACACCATCTCCCGTCGCTGCGAAGAGCAGGTCTGTACCCCGGATCCGCTCGAGCAGATGTTCGACAAGCTGAAAGCCTCCAATCTGTCGCAGGAAGCCATCATCCAGGCCGTGCGCGAGCTGGACATCGATCTGGTGCTGACCGCTCACCCCACCGAGGTGACCCGTCGCACCCTGATCCACAAGCACGTACAGCTCAACGACTGCCTCGAGGCGCTGGAACTCTCCGATCTGCTGCCCCGCGAGCGGGACAAGATCCTCAATCGCATCGAACAGCTGGTCAACCAGGCCTGGCACACCAACGAGATCCGCGAACAGCGCCCGACCCCAGTAGACGAGGCCAAGTGGGGCTTTGCCGTGGTGGAAAACAGCCTGTGGCCGGCCATCCCCGAATTCATGCGCAATCTGGACGAGCGGCTGCAACACCACCTGGGTGTGCGGCTGCCGCTGGATGCCGCGCCGGTCAAGTTCACCTCCTGGATGGGCGGCGACCGCGACGGCAACCCCTTCGTCACCGCCAAGGTGACCGCCGAAGTGCTGGAGCTGGGCCGCTGGATGGCGGTGAGCCTGTTCTACAAGGACATCAAGGAACTCACCTCCGAGCTCTCCATGTCCGACTGCACCGACGCCGTGCGCGAGCGGGTCGGCGATCACCCCGAACCTTACCGCGCCCTGGTACGCGAGCTGCGCGAACAGCTGCGCGAGACCCAGGAGTTCCTCACCGCCAAGGTACAGGGCCAGGCGAGCGAGAGCCGGGATCTGGTCAAGACCACCGCCCAGCTGCGCGAGCCGCTGGAGCTCTGCTACCACTCCCTGCACGCCTGCGGCATGGGCAACATCGCCGACGGCATGCTGCTGGACGTGCTGCGCAAGCTGGCCTGCTTCGGCATCCACCTGGTCAAGCTGGACATCCGCCAGGATGGCGAGCGCCACGGCCAAGTCTTCTCCGAGCTGACCCGCTACCTCGGCATGGGTGACTACGCCGAGTGGAGCGAAGATGACAAGCAAGCCTTCTTGCTGAGCGAACTCAACTCCCGCCGCCCGCTCATCCCGACCGACTGGGAGCCGAGCGACGAGACCCGCGAGACCCTGGATACCTGCAAGGTCATCGCCCAGCACGACCCCGACGCGTTCGGCATCTACATCATCTCCATGGCTGGCGCACCGTCCGACGTGCTGGCGGTGCAGCTGTTGCTCAAAGAGGCCGGCTGCAAGTTCCGCATGCCGGTCGCCCCGCTGTTCGAGACCCAGGAAGACCTGATGGCGGGCACCGCCGTGATGGAACGCCTGCTGTCGGTGGACTGGTATCGCGGCTACATCCAGGGCCGTCAGTACGTGATGATCGGCTACTCCGACTCCGCCAAGGACGCGGGCATGATGGCCGCCGGCTGGGCCCAGTACGCCGCCATGGAATCCTTGGTGGCGCTGGCCGAGGCCAACAACCTGCGCCTCACTCTGTTCCATGGCCGTGGCGGTACCGTCGGCCGTGGCGGCGCGCCTGCCCATCAGGCGATCCTGTCGCAACCGCCGGGATCCCTGCGCGGTGGCCTGCGGGTGACCGAACAGGGCGAGATGATCCGCTTCAAGTTCGGCCTGCCGAAAGTAGCCATCCAGAGCCTCAACCTCTACACCAGCGCCGTGCTGGAGGGGAACCTGCTGCCGCCGCCCAAACCCAAGGAGTGCTGGCGCGCCGTAATGGAGCAGCTGGCGTCAGTCTCCTGCGATCACTACCGCAGTATCGTGCGTGGTCATCCGGACTTCGTGCCCTACTTCCGCGCCGCCACCCCCGAGATGGAGCTCGGCAAGCTGCCGCTCGGTTCGCGCCCCTCCAAGCGCAAGCCCAACGGCGGGGTCGAGAGCCTGCGCGCCATCCCCTGGATCTTTGCCTGGACCCAGAACCGGCTGATGCTGCCGGCCTGGCTCGGTGCCCACAAGGGGCTGCAGCAAGCCATCGCCGACGGTCAGAAGGGCGTGCTGGAAGAGATGAGCCGTCAGTGGCCCTTCTTCCGCACCCGCCTCGAGATGCTGGAGATGGTGTTCCTCAAGGCTGACGTCTGGCTCGCCGAGTACTACGACACCCGACTGGTGCCCAAAGAGCTGTGGGGCCTCGGCAAACAGCTGCGTCAGGAGCTTGCCGATTCCATCCAGGTGGTGCTGGAGCTGCGCCCGCAGGGCGACTTGCTCGACGACCAGCCCTGGATCAAGGAGTCCATCAAGCTGCGCAACCCCTACACAGACCCGCTCAACGTGCTGCAGGTCGAGCTACTGGGCCGCTCGCGCAACCATGCCGAGACCCTGCATCCCGAGCTGGATCAGGCGCTGATGGTCACCATCGCCGGCATCGCAGCCGGTATGCGCAACACGGGTTGATGGCTGACAGGCTGCAACGCAAATAGAAAAAGGGCGCCAGATTGGCGCCCTTTTTCTATTTGGAACAAATGCCAAAGAGCCGTCAATGACGAGAAGATTGAGATAACAGCCCGTTTGTACATTCCTTCAATCTTATCTTCGGCTACCTATCAGATGATTCCGATAGCTCTTCACCAAGCAATAGGGACATGCCAGCATCGGAGCTCAAAAGCTGACATAGATAATTACGCCCCTCCTCAAATGCTTTCAACATGGCTCTAAACGCTAGGCGGTTTTCTTCAATCTTCACAGATATATGAGCCAAGTGGATTAATGCACTCTCACAATTCTCGTCTGAATTAAGTGGAAACGTTTCAAGGAAATGGTGCACCAATTCATTACGCATCCCAAGCAGATTCCGTAAACGCACACAATGCTCTTCGATATTACCTAATTCAAACTTAAAGCGGATATAAGGCAGACCAATTCCAGCATCCAGCTCAGGTTCATTTTTGCTTTCACCCATGCGATTTACAAATTCGCCAATCAGCTGTCCCAGCATTCTTAGGCTAAGCGCCTGTGCATCCAGCTTTCGATTATCTTCCAGCGTATCTATATTGCCCTCCATCTTCAGCACCGGGAGCACCCGCTTAAGCAAAAGTTCAAACTGCTGAAGATTGAGCAGACATCTCCCATAGAGCAATATCACTTGCTCTTTCTTCTCCTTGTTTACATCTGTATTTGCATTATCGTCCATGGAAAATATCCTTCCTTATGTCAGCCATTAATATTCGGATAACTCATTATTAATGATATATGTAAGAAAAAGGCGCCACTATGGCGCCTTTTAATTCGGTTAGATAGGTGGGTCCCAGTCCCCACCATGTGCCTTAGAGAGAGGCACAGATCTGCCAGAGGTCGTACTGGATGGCGGCGGCCGTCACTTCCCGGCCTGCGCCCGGCCCCTGAATTACCAGCGGGTTGGTGCGATAGCTGTCGCTCTCGATGGCGAAGATATTGTCGCACGGCAGCAGGTTGGCGAACGGGTGGTGGGGCTCCAGCGCCTCCAGCCCCACTCGCGCCTTGCCGTCGTGCTCGAAGCGGGCGACGTAACGCAGCACCTTGCCGACCCGGCGCGCCCCCTCGAAGGCGGTCTGGATCGAGTCATCCAGATCCTTGAGCCTGTCCATGAACTGATCCGTGCTCACCTTGCGCAGCGGGACGGGCACCAGGTTCTCCAGCTCGATGTCGGCAGAGTCGAGCTCGAAGCCCGCCTCCCGCGCCAGAATGAGCAGCTTGCGGCGCACATCCTGGCCGGAGAGATCCTCGCGGGGATCCGGCTCGGTCAGGCCATGTTGCCACGCCTCGTCCACCAGCTCGGAGAAGGGGCGAGTACCGTCATACTGCTGGAACAGCCAGGAGAGGGTGCCGGAGAAGATGCCGGAGACCCCCTGAATGCGGTCGCCGCTCTGGCGCAGCATCTGGATGCTGGACTGGATCGGCAGCCCGGCACCGACGGTTGCGTTGTAGCGCCACTGCACCTGATGGTCGCGGCAGGTCTGCTTGATGCGCTGGTAGAACTCGCTGTCGGCGGCGCCAGCAAACTTGTTGGCAGCGATGATGTGAATGCCGAGCTGGGCAAAGTCCGGGTAATAGCGGCTCACCGTCTCGCTGGCGGTCATGTCCAGCGTAATCAGGGTATCGAAGCCGTGCTGCTCCAGCTGGGCCAGCAGCTCGGGCCAGATCAGCGGTTTGGGGTTGAAGTTGTCCTGTACCTTGAGCGGATCCAGTCCCTCTTCATCGAGCAGTCCCCCTTCCGAGCTGAACACCCCGTAGAGGGTGAGCGCCAGGTTAAGTTCATGTTCGAGCCGCTCCTTCTCGCGAGCGTAGAGATTCAACCAGTGACCGCCGATGTTGCCCTTGCCGAACACCACCAGCCCGACCCGGTTCGGGCGGCTGAACAGGGCGCTGTGCAGGGCGATGAGCAGTGGCTCCAGCACCACCTGGCGCAGCACAGCCACCAGGCTCAGGCCGTCTTTGGCCACCTGCACGAACTCCAGCGGCTGATCCGCCAGCAGTTGGTAGAAGCGGTGGCACTGCTCGGCGTTGTCGGTGACGCCAGCCCCCACCAGCGCCACCAGGCTGTAGCCTTCACGCTGGATAAGACCGGTGAAACTGCCCTGCAGCTGGAAGTCGCGCAGCAGCTCGAACGCCCCCTGCGCCACCTCGAGGGTGTAGGCGAGGCGCAGGATCCGGCGATCCGGCTGGCGCTGCAGGGTGAGCGGGTTGAGGCGATGGCGGGCCAGATGGGCCTCGATGGCTGCCACCGTCTGCTCATAATGGGTCTGCGGCAGCACCTTGAGCTCGATGAGGGCGATCTGATCCACCGAGGAGACGATGCGGGCGCCGCCGGAGCGCGGGGCACGGCGCAGGATGTGGGTGCAGCCCTCATCCGGGTTGTAGCTGCAGCGCAAAGTGAGGCGCTGGCGGCTGTCGGCCACTGGCTGCAGGGTGCGCGAGTGCAATACCGAGGAGCCGAGGCGGGCCAGCTCGTTCGCTTCAGCCAGGCTCAGACGCTCCAGCAGGCGCGCCTCCTTGACCCGGCGCGGGTCGGCGCTGTAGACCCCGGCCACGTCGCTCCAGATGGTGGTGGATTCGCCGTCCGCCAGCAGGGCCAACAGGCTGGCGCTGTAGTCGGAGCCGTTGCGGCCAAGCAGCAGGGAGCGTCCCTCCATGTCGGCGGCGATAAAGCCGGTCACCACGATGCGCCCGGCGTGTTCCGCCAGCCGCGCCTTGAGCAGTTCGCTGGACAGCGCGGTATCCACCTTGACCAGGGCGCCATCCTCGGCGCGCAGGAAGCTGCGGGCATCGAGCCAGATGGCCTTGTCGCCGCGGCTGGTGAGCAGGGCCGCCAGCAGGCGCGCCGACCACACCTCGCCAAAGGCGAGCAGGCCGTTGCGCTCGAAGCGGTCAAACTGCCCCTCAAGCGTCTTGGCGATGAGCTGCATGTCGTCGGCTAGCTGCTTGCTCAGATCAAGCTGCAGTTCACCTTCCAGCAGGCCGTCGATCAGGCTCTGCTGATAGGCCTGCAGGGCCGAGATGGCCTCGCCGGCAGCTTCATCGCCTGCTTCGGCCAGCTCCACCAGCTGGATCAGCCGGTTGGTGGTCTTGCCGGCGGCGGAGACCACCACCAGCTCTCGCCCGCCCCCCTGCTGCTCGGCTTGCTGTTCGAGAATGCTGGCGACCCGGCGATAACAGACCGGATCCGCCAGACTGCTGCCACCGAATTTGTGGACGTGACGTCGCGTCAAGCCTGCTTCTGTTGCCAACGCGATCTCTCCTTGTTGCTGCTTTTCCATTACTTCGCCACCTGCTGTGCCTGTGCAAACGCCGCGGCCAGATCGGCCACCAGATCCTCACCGTGCTCGATACCGACCGACAGGCGCAGCAGCTGGCTGCTGATGCCTGCCGCCTGCTGGGCGGCCGGGGTCATGGCCCTGTGGGTCATGCTGGCCGGATGGGCCACCAGACTCTCCACCCCGCCGAGGGATTCGGCCACCGAGAAGAGGGTGAGGGCCGCCAGGAAGGCGCGAATGCCCGCCTCATTGCAATCGAGCTCAAAACTTAGCATGGCGCCGAAACCGGACTGTTGACGGCGCGCAATATCATGGCCCGGATGGCTCGGCAGGCTGGGGTGATAGATGCGCTTGACCAGTGGCTGCTGCTGCAGGAAGGCGAGGATGCGGTCGGTGTTCTCCTGATGGGCGCGCAATCTGGGGGCCAGGGTGCGCAGGCCGCGCAGGGTGAGGTAGGAGTCAAACGCCCCGGAGGTGAGCCCCAGACAGTTGGCCCACCACACCAGGGAGTCGGCCAGCTCGTGATCCTTCGCGATCGCCACCCCGCCCACCACGTCGGAGTGGCCGTTTATGTACTTGGTGGTGGAGTGCACCACCAGGTCCGCCCCCAGCGCCAGCGGCTGTTGCAGCAGTGGCGAGAGGAAGGTGTTGTCCACCGCCACCTTGGCGCCCGCCGCGTGAGACGCCTCGGCGATGGCGGCGATGTCCACCACCCGCAGCAGCGGGTTGGAGGGGGTTTCCACCCAAACCAGCGCCGGCTGCTGGGCCAGCGCTTCGGCCAGTGCCGCCGCATCCCCCTGATCGACGAACTGCACCCGGTAGTGGCCCTTGGCCGCCAGGTACTCGAATAGGCGCCAGGTTCCGCCGTAGCAGTCGTGGGGAGCGATCAGCAGATCCCCCGCCTTGAGCAGAGCGGTGGTCACCAGATGGACGGCCCCCATGCCGGTGCCGGTCACCACGGCGCCGGCGCCCCCTTCCAGTGCCGCCAGCGCGTCCGCCAGATTGGTGCGGGTCGGGTTGCCGGAGCGGGCATAATCGTATTGACGAGGCTCGCCAAAGTCGGCAAAGGTGTAGTTGCTGGAGAGGTAGATGGGCGGCACCACGGCACCGTGCTGTGTGTCTGTCTCAATCCCGGTGCGTACCGCCTGGGTGGCCTTGTGGGTCATGTCACTCTCCTTGATGTCTCTTCACACGCTGGCATGCTGTTTCTGCCACGCGCCATCCCGCCATTGCAGGCTCATGGTGAACCACACTACGCCAGCTTAAAAAGGCCGTCAACACTTCTAGACGTCTAAATGGCTTTGCTGTTGGATTGCCATTAAATTCCTTAAGGGTTAAAATCCGCGCTCACGGCTAAATGAGAACAGGTGGATCATGGGTACAGAGTGGAACGGCGACTACGTCAGCCCCTACGCGGAACACGGTAAGAAGAGCGAACAGGTCAAGAAGATTACCGTCTCGATCCCGCTCAAGGTGCTGAAGGTGTTGACCGATGAACGCACCCGTCGCCAGGTGAACAACCTGCGTCATGCGACCAACAGCGAGCTGCTCTGCGAAGCCTTCCTGCACGCCTTCACCGGTCAGCCGCTGCCCTGCGACGAAGATCTGCGCAAGGATCATCCGGACAGCGTCCCTGCCGAGGCGCGTGCCATCATGGAAGCGCTGGGCAAAGAGATCGAAGATTTCGACGCCGAGTAATCCTGCAGCAGATGCCAAACAGCAAACCCCCTTCGATGACGCGGCCCCAGGCCGCGTCATCGCTATCCGCCCCTTTCAGCCTGCGTCGCTACCAGAGCGACGTCTGCAGCCACAGCCACGACCATGCCCAGTTGGTGATCCCCCTCGACGGTCCCATCGAGATCGAGGTGCAGGGCCAAGGGCGGCGGATCACCCCCGGCTTTACCTGCATCATTGCCCCCGGTGAGCGGCACGACTATGCCGCCGATCCGGCGCTCTCGTTTCTGGTGCAGGAGAGTCACTGGCTGCCCGGCGAGCTGGGCGAGCGCCCCTTCATCGAGCTGGACGAGGCCCAGCGCCACTACCTCGCCTTCCTGCACCGCATGGTGGCCGAGGGGCGCCACGTGGCCGGCATGGAGCAGGTGTGGCTGGGTCTGCTGGCAGAGGCGCAGCAGGCAGGCTCGCGCGGCCGTGCCCGCCTCGCTCCGCGCATCGGCAAGGTGCAGCGCCATATCGAGGCGCATCTCGCCGAGCCCCTCAACAACGAGCGGCTGGCCGCCATCGCCTGCCTCGGCCAGAGCCAGTTCAAGCACGCCTTCCAACAGCAGGTGGGGATGAGCGTCTCCCACTACATCCGGGCGCGGCGCATGGCGCTGGCGCGTACCCTGCTCGCTCACACCGTCCTGCCCGTCGGCGACGTGGCCAACCGCTGCGGTTACCAGAATCAGGGGGCCTTCGGCGAGCGCTTCCTGACCGAAACCGGACTGACCCCTTCCCTCTGGCGCCAACAAAACGGCCGCTTGCCGTAACCGGGCGGCCGTTTGCCGAAGACGGCGCAGGTGGTTTCGAGGCATGCTGAGGCTCATGCAAGGTATGGGCAACGAGGAGCCAAGATGCAGACCATAAGCTGGCAGGATTTCGAGATGGTGGAGCTCAGGGTGGGCACCCTGGTGCGGGTCGAGCCCTTCCCCGAGGCGCGCCGCCCGGCCTACAAGGTGTGGGCGGATTTCGGCCCCGAGCTCGGGGTGCGCAAGAGCAGCGCCCAGATCACCGACCTCTATCAACCGGAGACGCTGGTGGGCCGCCAGATCGTCGCCGTGGTGAACTTTCCCCCTAAGCAGATAGGGCCGATCCAGTCGGAGTTTCTGCTGACCGGTTTCTACCGGCCGGACGGCGCCGTGGTGATCGCCATCCCCGAGCAGACGGTGCAAAACGGCGCCAAGCTCGGCTGAAGCCACCACCGGACCGATACAAAAGAGGCGACCCTGGGGTCGCCTCTCTCTTTGCGGCTGGTTGCTCGCCGTTACTTCAGCAGGCTGAAGATCAGCGCCGACACCGCCAATGAACCGGTCAGCAGGATGAAGCCGTTGGCCCAGCGGTGGCGGAAGCGGGCCAGCGCCTCCACCTTGTAGATGGCCACCACTGGCATGATGAACAGGATCATGGCGATCACCGGGCCGGAGAGGGTCTCCATCAGCCCCAGGATACCTGGGTTGATGATGGCGGCGCCCCAGATGGAGAAGAACATCAGGGCGATGCCGAGCCGGTCGGCCTTGGCCAGCGACAGGCCGGTGGGCTTGGCGATCAGGCTTTTCAGGCTCTCGCGGGCACCGAGGAAGTGACCGAGGAAAGAGGAGCTGATGGCGATGAAGGCGATGAGCGGCCCCAGGGTCACGATCACCGGATTGTCGGTGATGTTGGCGAGGTAGGAGAGCACCGAGACGTTCTGGGCCTTGGCCTCGGCCAGCTGGGCCGGCGAGAGGCTCAGCACGCAGGAGAAGACGAAGAACAGCACGAAGCCCACCAGCATGACGGTGGTGTTGCGCAGGATCAGGCTGCTCTTGGCTTCCGCCTGCTCGCCGTACTCCCGGCGCTGCACGTTGGCAAAGCCGGAGATGGCGGCGGCGTGGCTGAAGGCGAACACGGTGACCGGCAGCGCCAGCCAGACGGTGTTGAGGAAGCTGCCGCCCTCCAGGCTGCCCAGCTGAGGCCACTGCCACTGGGGGATCAGGTAGCAGGAGAGCGCCGCCAGGATGGCCGCCAGCGGATAGACCATGACGGCAAAGGCGCGCAGCATCGCCTTCTCGCCGGCCAGCATCACGGCGATCATGGCGAACACCAGCAGACCGGAGAGCATCACCCGGTTCGGGGCATCCATGCCGAGCTGATTGATCATGAAACTCTCCACCGTGTTGGTCAGCCCGACCCCGTAGATGAGCAGGATCGGGAAGATGGAGAGGAAGTAGAGCGCCGAGATGAGGCGGCCGGCCATCTTGCCGAAGTGCTCCTGAGCCACCTCGGTGAAGTCGGCGTGGGGGCGCGACGAGGAAAGCACGAAGCGCGCCAGCCCGCGGTGGGCCAGGAAGGTCATGGGGCCGGCCAGCACGGAGACGATGATGAGGGGCCAGATCCCGCCCAGACCCAGATTGATGGGCAGGAACAGGATGCCGGCACCGACGGCGGTGCCAAACAGGCTGATGACCCAGTGGGTGTCGTGGCGGCGCCAGGGGGTAGCGCTGACGGTGGTGGAGCAGGAACCGGACAGCTCCTTGGTGACGTCTACAGATAAACTCATTACTAATTCACTTTTTGTCAGTGTTTTAATCTGAGATCATTGTGGTTTATCGGGATTTAATCCTCAAAAATCCACCCTGAAACATATCACTACCATTACGGGCTTCAGCCAGTGAGATTGGGAATGGAATCGGGATCACATAAATAAGTAAAACTGAATTTTATTAAAAATATGAAATTTAAAACCAAATTTTCACTCTTGGTCAATTTTTTATTTTGGTCAAATGATCGTTTGCAGAATTACCTGAAAAATCGTGCCATTCCGCTGCCCTCTCTTGTGATGATTCACTGTCATTCCCGCGCTTTGCCAGCGGATATTTCTGTTCATTCCCGATGAAACCAGCGGATCACACCAAGCAATCAGGCGGCCATGGGGCCGCCTGATTGCCGTCAATGATGACCTGTTCACCCGCTCAGTGCGCCAGAATACTGCCCCAGGCGAGATCCGGATCCCCCATCACGATGAAGTCCGGGTTCTCCAGCGACTCCGTCTCGTTGTAGCGCAGCGGCTGCAGCGCCAGGCTGAGGATGCGGCCACCGGCCGCCTCGACGATGCACTGGGCGGCGGCGGTGTCCCACTCGCCGGTGGGACCGAGCCGCACGTAGCAGTCGGCCGCCCCTTCCGCCACCAGACAGGACTTGAGCGAGCTGGAGCCGAGCGGGATCAGCTCGTAGTTGATGGCCGGGTTGAGGCGGCGGGTCAGATTCTCCAGCTTCTGGCGGCGGCTGATGGCCACCACCAGCGAATCGGGCTGATCGTGCTCGTGGTGCATGGCACTGATGGGGTGCACCTCGCCGTTCGCCTCCTTGAAGGCGCCATGACCGCGCACCGCCCAGTAGAGCACGTTCGATTCGGGAGCGTAGATGACGCCGAGCACCGGCACGTTGTCCTGCACCAGGGCGATCAGGGTGGCGAAGTCACCGCTGCCGGCGATGAACTCGCCGGTGCCGTCGAGGGGATCCACCAGCCAGTACTGGCGCCAGTTGGCGCGCTGGCTGAAGGGGATATCGGCCGCCTCTTCGGTCAGCACGGGAACATGGGGAGTGAGCGCCGACAGCGCCTGTTTGAGGTAGGCATCGGCAGCAAGATCGGCACTGGTGACCGGGGTCGCATCCTCCTTCAGCTGACGCTCGAACTGACCGCCGTGATAGATTTCGTGAAGGATCCTGCCCGCTTCGCGCGCGATCTCCTTGACCCCCGGCACCCAGGCCAACAACTCCTGCATCTTGTTATCCTCTGTATTCAAACTGCCCGTCTGCGGGCTACTCTGCCTGCTCCGCCAGCCAGCGTTGGGCCAGCAGCAGCGCACTGATGCTGCGCGACTCGGTGAAGTCGGGTCGCGCCAGCAATTCGTCGATCCGGGTCAGCGGCCAGGGGATCACCTCGAGGGGCTCGGGCTCGTCGCCCACCCGCTGCTCGGGGAATAGATCCCGTGCCAGCAAGATGTCCATCCGGCTGGAGAAGTAGCCCGGCGCCAGCGACACCTGCTTGAGCAGGGTCAGGCTGTTGGCCCCGAAGCCCGCCTCCTCCATCAACTCCCGGTTGCCCGCCTCGAAGGCATCTTCACCCGGGTCGATCAGCCCCTTGGGAAAGCCCAGCTCGTAGGAGTGGGTGCCCGCCGCGTACTCGCGCACCAGCAGCAGGGTGTGGGCATCGAACAGGGGCACCACCATGACGGCGCCCCGGTTGCCGCCGCGCATCCGCTCGTAGACCCGCTCCTCGCCGTTGGAAAACTTGAGGTGGAGCGACTCCACCTTGAACAGCCGGCTCTCGGCCACGATCTCGGCCTTGAGGATCTCCGGCTTGCTCTTGTCATGCGCCATGGTGTCGACGCTGAGGTGGACGGGTTTGCGTTGGTGGAGGTCACTCATCGGGGCTGGCTGCTCGTTAAAAAATCGTGTTTCAAGAGTAAACGACTCCCCTCTCGAACACCACGGGGCAAGGGTGGGAAAGCGGCGGGAAAAATCCGTTATAATGCCCGCCCGTTCCGACCCGACCACCGAGGCCCCATGCCGACCCCACTGCCCTGGCACCAGATAGACACTGTCCTGCTCGATATGGATGGCACCCTGATCGATCTCCATTTTGACAACCACCTCTGGCAGCAACTGGTACCCGAGCGCTATGCCGAGCGACTCGGCCTGCCGCTGGCCGAAGCCAGAGTGCAGATCGAGGCGCACTACCAGGCCGTCAGCGGCACCCTCAACTGGTACTGCGTGGATTACTGGAGCGAGACGCTGGGGCTCGACATCCGGGCCCTCAAGCAGGAGATCCTGGCCAAGATCCAGTGGCGGCCCCACGTCATCCCCTTCCTGGCCGCGCTGCGGGCGGCGGGCAAGCAGCTGGTGCTCTTCACCAATGCCCACCCCGCCAGCCTGTCGGTGAAGGACGCCCAACTGGGGCTGGCCGGCCACCTCGATCTGATGGTGAGCACCCACGAACTGGGCTGGTCGAAGGAAAGCCAGCACTGCTGGCAGGCACTGGCCGAGCGGCTGGCGTTCGACCCGGCCCGCACCCTGTTCGTGGATGACAGCGAGCGGATCTTGCGCGCCGCCGCCGACTACGGCATCGGCTATCAGCTCGCCATCCAGAACCCGGACAGCTGCCAGCCCGAGCAGCACATCACCGCCTTCCCGGCGATCCGCGATTACGCCGAGTTATTGCCGCTGGCCGGGTAAGCCGAAATGCAGGGGAGCATCTGGGTAACCAGACACCGCCTCCCCCACCCCTTCCGCGATTATGCCGAGTTATTGCCGCTGGCCGTGTAAGCCGAGAGGCAGGGGAGCAGCACTCACCGAACTGACGGATAAACAAAAGGGCTGCCCAGGCAGCCCTTGTCGATCCCGGGTCGCTCACCCCAGCCACGTCACCAGCCGGTACTGCTTCTTGCCCCGGCGCAGCAGCAGGTAGCGGCCGAACAGCCGGTCGGTCGCCGTCAGTGGCTCATCCCGGCGGATCTCGCCGTTGAGGCTGATGGCGCCTGCCGCCAGCAGCTCGCGGGCGATCCGCCTGGAGTTGGCCAGACCGCTCTCCACCAGCAGGGTCACCAGGCTGGTTTCCCCCTCGATACACCAGCCCGGCATGCCATCCTGCGCCAACTGGGCCAGATCGCTTTCCCCAAGGCGCGCTACGTCGCCACTGAACAGCAATTCGCTGATGCGCTGCGCTGCAGCCAGCGCCCCCTTGCCGTGCACCAGCTCGGTCAGCTCGTCGGCCAGCACCTGCTGCGCCAGCTTGCGTCCCTGTCGCTTCGCATCCTCCGCCTCCAGCGCCTCAATCTCGCTCAGCGGCATAAAGCTGTAGTAGCGCAGGAAGCGGTAGACATCCTCGTCCGCGGTGCCGAGCCAGAACTGGTAGAAGGCGTAGGGAGATGTGAGCGCCGGATCGAGCCAGATAGCGCCGCCCTCGGTCTTGCCAAACTTGGTGCCGTCCGCCTTGGTGATGAGCGGCAGCGTCATGCCATAGACCTGGGCCTGATGGAGGCGGCGGGTGAGGTCCATGCCGCTGGTAATGTTGCCCCATTGATCGTTGCCGCCGATCTGCAGGGTGCAGCCGAGGCGCTGGTTGAGCACCGCGAAGTCCTGGGATTGCAGCAGAGCGTAGGAGAACTCGGTGAAGGAGATGCCCTGATCCGGGCGGGCCAGCCGCTGGCGCACCGATTCGCGGGCCAACATGGCGTTGACCGAGAAGTGCTTGCCGATGTCGCGCAGAAAATCGAGGGCAGAGATCTGCCCCATCCAGTCGGCGTTGTTGACCAGCAACGGCGCCGCCAGCCCTTCGCTGGCCGGCAGCAGCGCTTTTATCTGGGCCGACAGGCTGGCCACCCAGCCCTGCACCGTCTCGGCACTGTTGAGGTTGCGCTCGGTCGCCTTGAAGCTGGGATCGCCGATAAGGCCGGTGGCCCCACCCACCAGTGCCACCGGGGTGTGGCCCGCCAGCTGGAAGCGGCGCAGCATCAACAGTGGCACCAGATGGCCGATGTGCAGGCTGCCAGCGGTGGGATCGAACCCGCAGTAGACGGTGCGCGGGGTGGCAAGATGGTCGGCCAGCGCCGCCGGGTCGGAGTTCTGGGCCACCAGGCCGCGTCGGGTCAGCTCATCGAGCAGGTGGGGGTTGATCATGGGTGCTCCAACAGCAAGAGGAAAGCCCACATCCTCGCCGCTTTGGTCTGCGCCGAATATGTCCCCTAGGGGACAGTTTTGCCACTCTCGTGCTAGCATCCGGCTATCGTGTGACCATCGCATGACCATCGCATGACCATCGCGGGGAGCCTGCCCGCCACCCGGAAGCCATCGCCATGACCCAACCCCTCACCGCAGATTCCCTGACCACGAACCTCACCGCCGTCGTCGATGCCCTGCACGGCAGTACCTTTGCGGCGGCCCTGGTGCGCCTGATCCAGCAACAGGTGGCGTTCGACTGTGCCCTGCTGCTCGGGGTGGGGCAACGGCCCGTCTACCTCTATGACAACCTGCACCACCAGCGGGCGCTGCTGTTTGATCGCTACCTCACCCGCCACTTCAGTCAGGATCCCTTTATGCAGGCGCTGGAGCAGGGCTTACCTGCCGGGGTCTGGACGCTGGCGCAAGTGTCGCGCGGGCGGCTCGACCCCGAGTATCGCCACCACTTCTATCAGGCCACCGGCTGGCAGGAGGAGGTGGGGCTGATCCTGCCGGTGCGCGGCGGCTTCACCCTGATGCTGTTTCTGGGCCGCCTCGACAAGCGCAGCAGCCTCAGCCGTGACGAGCTGGCCCGGCTGGAGGCGCTGTTTCCGCTGGTCCATTCGTTGTGCCGCCAACACTGGCGGGAGGGGGCCGCCCTGCTGGCACAGAGTCCGGCACTGCCGGGTGGCACCGATCTCAAGGCGACCGTGGAGCAGGCCATCGCCAGCGTGGGGGGCGCAAGCCTCACCCGCCGCGAGCGTCAGGTGGCGGGATTGCTGTTGCAGGGGCTCGACACCGAGGCGATTGCCGCGGAGCTCGGCATAGGCAGCGGTACGGTGAAGAATCATCGCAAGCACCTCTACGCCAAGCTGCACCTGCGCTCGCGGGCCGAGCTGTTCCGCTTCTTCCTCAATCACCTCATCACGGCGCCGGCCGCCGCGGCCCCATAACGACACCACCCCGCCGGGGCGGGGTGGTGTTGATGTTTGCTAGCTCAGACAGCAAGGTCGTCAGATGCGGCCCTGATAGCGCAGCGGGAAGCGCCCCTGACCGTCGGGCTGGCCGAGGAAGGGCAGCCCCTGCTTCATCTGCTCCGGCAGCTCGGGCCCGGGTTTCAGGGTGCCCTGGAACAGGTACTGGCGATTGGCCTGCAGCTCCAGCTTGCCCTGCACCTGTACGGCCTCCGAGCCCTGCTTGAGCTCGGCCACCAGCCGGGAGTCGATGCAGGTCAGCTTGATCTCGGGATCCCCCAGCACCAGCTTGCCGGCCGGGGTATCGGCATCGGCCCCGTACCAGTAGAGGTTGCCGTAGAGGTTGTCGCACCAGGGGTTGCCCTGGGCAACCTGATCGAGCTTGAGCTGCAGCTGGCCGGCCACCGTCACCGGCACGGGCAGCTGCATCGGCACCCGCGCCAGCAGCCAGGGGGCCGGCACGTTGAGGGTGATGTCGCGACCAAAGGCGGCGCCGCTCCAGCCAACCACCCCCTGCCCGTTGAGGCCGCTGCGCTCGCCAAAGCGCAGGGACACCTCAGGGGCAAAACGCAGCAGCGACCAGCCGTTGAGCTCCCAGCGCAGCTGGGTCAGCGACTCGCTGGCGTATTGCAGGCGGGCAACCTGGCCGCTCCAGAGGGTGCCGCTAACCCCTTCCAGCTGTATCAGGGGCGGTAGCGGCAAGTAGCGCACCACCAGTGACGCCGGCAGCTTGGCCAGCAGGAAAACCAGATAGGCCGCCAGAAACAGCACGGCAATCAGCACTCTTTGCTTCATAGAAAACGACTCGACTGCAAACGCCCGAGCAGGCGCATGGCCCTGCTCGGGACGCGTTGTTTCATTGGGGACGGCTCAGCTGCAAGCGGCGTACCTTGACCAGACCGGGCGCCAGATTCTCGCGGGCCACCTCGATCACCTGCACCTGCACGCCATGGCGATCCGCCAGGGTCGCCAGCCAGATCAGCAGATCATCGAACGCCACCGTGTCGATCCACACCTGCAGCTCCTGGCCCTGGGGCTGCAACCGGGCAATCTTGATCTTCTGGTTGAAGGCGGTGCGGTTGACCACCCCTTCCAGGGTGCCGCTGGTATCGAGCTGGCGGCCCTGACCACCCTGCAGCGCCAGCACCTCTTCACCCTTCTCTTTCAGCCAGGCGAGGGTCTGCTGCTGGCTCAATACCTGCCGCTCCCGCTCGTCGATGCGATTGCCGATGGGCTGCCAGATGACCCAGTAGCAGAAGCCGATCAACAGCACGCTGCCGCCCACCGCCACCAGCCGCTGCTCGCGGGCGCTGATGCCGCGCCACCAGCCTTGTAGTTTGTCCATCATGATGATTTACCCTTCAGCACCAGTGCCCCTTCAACCTTGCCTTCGGTGCTGCGCACCTCCCCCTGCTGCACGTCGAAGCGCTTGCCGGCCAGCTCGCGAAAACGTTCGATCTCGGCAAAACCGGGGGCCGTCACCTGCAGCCTGAGCTCGCCGCGAGCCGCGTCGAAACGCAGCACCTCGGGCTTGAGGCCGGGCACTTCGGCGAAGGTGGGCGCCAGCTCGGTCAGCACCATCAACACCCCATCCTGCGGCGTCTGCCCAAGCTGCTGGAGGTGCTGGGTCATCTGGCTGCGCACGTTGACGATGCGGCTCTCCCCCGGGAAGATCCGGGTGTAGACCTGCCGGATCTCCGCCTTGAGCGCCTTGTCCTGCTCCGTCAGCTGATAGAGCTGCACGCCGCGCTGGGCGAACGCCACCACCAGCAGCGCTCCGGCCACCACCGCCACCTTGCGCCACTGCTGCCAGTAGCGGGAGTATTCGGTCTGCGGCCGGTAGGGGCCCTGCAGCAGGTTGGCCTGACTGGCGAGCGCGCCACGGGCCAGCAACAGCATGGGCAGCTCGGGATCGGCCGCATGCCAGCTGGCCGCCGCAATGGCCGGCGGCGGGGTATGGCTGTGAATGGTCACCGATGCCGGCTCCGCCGCCAGCAACATAGCCAGCAGCGGCTCGTCGGCGACGATGCCCTGACAGGGGCCCTGGCGGACCAGCCACTCCTTGCCCAGCTGCAGCGCCGACCAGCCCTCGCTCGCCAGCGGCAGCGCCAGCACGTCCGGCAGCAGTTGCCGACTCTTGAGACCGGCCTGCTCCAGCCAGCCGAGCCAGGTCTGCATCTTCTCCTTGTCGACCGCCATCAGGTCCACCTCGTGACCCTGATGACCCAGCACCACCAGGTGCAGCTCATCCACGTCGGAGGCGATTTGCTCCTCCAGCAGATAGGGCAAGGCGGCCGCAGACTGGCGGCTGTATTTGCCCGGCAGGCTCACCCGCCGGAAGATAAGATCGCTGCCGGGCACCAGCACCACCGCCGGGCGGCCACCGGCCCGCTCCTGCAGCTCGCCAAGGGCATGGGCCGAGGCCAGGGTACCGGAGGCGATCACCTCCTCTTCCCCACCCGACCACACCAGCCACTCGACCGGCTGCTGCGCATTGGTCCCCAGACGGATGACCAGACTCTCGCTCACTAATGTCTCTCCTGCCATGCTCGCTCGCATCCCTCGGGATGGGCGGGCGCGCAGCCATGGGCTGCAGTCCAATCGGGGGATGGCGCGGGCCGGCCAACGGCCGTTGCCCGCCTCCCTTGTTATTCGGCGCCGCCGTTCAGACGGCGCAGCATCACCAGCTTGTTGTCCTTGCCGCGCACGAAGACGCTCTCCAGCCGGGCCCGGGTGTCACCCACCTCGGCAATCAGCCTGGCCTCGAAATAGCTGCTCTTGACGTCCAGCGCCGCATCCAGCCCCGGAATGGAGCTCACCTGCAGCGGCATCTGGTCCGTCATCTCCTTCTTGTTCTTCCACCCCTTCTGGGGGCGGCTGGTCAGCACCCGCTTGGCATCGTCCAGCCCCACCTTGTCCAGATAGAGCGCCACCAGCAGGGCCGACTGCTCCGGCCGGATGGTATTGACGTTCACCACCAGCTTGTCGTTGGGCAGGGCGCACACATAGGGCGCCAGCCGGGCGTACAGTTTGGCGCTCACCCCGCGCACCGCCCGCAGCTCGTCGGTGCCGAGCATCCACTGGTTGGCAGTCAGGTAAGGGGGAGTGAGCCCTTCGTAATAGGCATCCTCGGCGCCGTAGCTCGACACCAGCACGGTATCCTTGTCGGTCCAGTCGCGGATGGCATCGGTCAGCTGCACCGCCTCGTAATCTTCCACCTCGAGCTGCTTGAGCAGCGCCTTGAACACCTTGACCGGATAGGGCTGCTTCTCCAGATCGTCGCCGCTGATCCCGTCCTTCAACGGCACGCTCAGGCTGTTGAGGTTGAAGCAGGATTGCAGATCACGCACCCGGCCGGTGAGCTTGCCGTCATCCACCGGGAAGACCGCATCCTGGCGCGCCCAGTTCTGCCCCAGGCTGACCACGTTGGGGTCGTCCTTGAAATCCTGGGCCAGCACCTTGCTCACCAGCGCCTCCGCCGACATGGCATACCACCAGGCCTGCTTGCCGGCGGTGAGGTTGGCGGTGCGGCGCAGCTCCAGCTGCAACCGGCCGCTCATGTTGCTGGCGATGATCACCATCACCGACAGGATGAGCAGCACCACCAGCAGGGCCATGCCCCCCTGGCGACCCGGAGTGGTGCGGGATCGGCCCCGGCCGCGCTTAATTGCCATTGTCCGCTCGCTGGCCGCCGGCGCCGATCAGGAACTGGCGACGTCGAATAGTGCCGTCATCCTCGGTGACGGACAGGGGAAAATGACGCTCAGTTACCATTCTCTGCCCTCTGACCACCGGCCCCGATCAGGAACTGGCGGCGGATGGTGCCGTAGTCTTCCAGATCCAGCTCCACCGCCAGCCCGTAGGGCAGCACGTTGCGCTGGGTCCACTCCTCTTTCCAGGCACCCTTGTCGTAGAAGTAGAGCCGCAGCGCCGTCACCCGCTCCAGCATCGGCTGGATGCGCGGCTCGGTGCCGATCACCGGATCCGGGTAGAGGTAGCTCAGCCGCTCCAGCTTGTGATCCTTGAGGCGCCAACCGACCCGCTGCAGGCCGGAGCGCGGCAGCATGCCGTCCGGGTTGAGCCAGCCGCCGCGCATGAAGGCCATGCCCCAGTCGTCACTCTGCTGGCCGAAACGGGAGGCCGCCAGCAGCACCTTGTTGTTCTCACCGTCGATGCGGCCGCTGCGCGGCACCATCTGGGTGATGTCCCGTTCCAGCACGGAGAAGGCCAGTTGCAGCTCGGAGAGACGAGCTTCCTTGCGCTTGGCCACCTCGTCGCTGGTGAGCACCCCTTGCAGCACCTGATAGGCGCCCAGGCTCAGGCCGGCGAAGATGGCGATGGCCACCAGCATCTCCAGCAGGGTAAACCCCGCCTGACGTTGGTGCCGGTGCGTGGGGAAAAGCGGATTCAGGTTCATCGGCTGATGCCGGCTCCGGCTTATGGAGACACCTTGATGCAGGTTCATCGGCTGATATAGGTCCGGATCATGGCCACCGGGCTGTCAGCCTTGGGCGCGGTACGCACTTCCATGTCCAGCGCCTTGAAGTTGCTGTCTGCAGTGGCGACGCCGCGATAGCGCCAGTACCAGGTCTGGCCCGCCATCTGCTCGTCCCCTTCCACCCAGCTGTCACCGGGCCACTTGGCTTCGAGCTTCTGCTGCACCAGCTGGTTCTCCACCACCCAGGTCGCCAGGGTCTTCTGCTCCAGATAGTTGAGGCCGGAGAGGTGCTCGCTGGCGGTCTTCATCACCGCCAGCCCGGCGATGGCAAACACCGCCAGCGCCACCATGACTTCCAGCAGGGTCATGCCGCGGGCGTTCATTCCTCTTCCTCCTCGTCCTGCAGCAGGCGCAGGCGGCCGAACTCGTCCGCCTTGACCGTGCGCACATAGCGCAGATCGTCGTCCTGCTGGGTCAGGGTCAGCACGAAGGGGGTCAGCTCGCCACCAGGAAAGATGAACACCTGCGGGGTGCGCTCCTTCTCGTCGCGCCCCTTCTCGTACTTCTCGTCGGAGTCGGTCCGCCAGCTGAAGCCCTCGAGCTCGATGGCCAGCCGCATGTTGTCGGGCAACTCGACCCGATCCAGCAGCTTGTCACCACTCATTACCTGCCACTTGCGATCCTTGGCCGCGCGCTGCATGAACTGCCAGCTGTTGTCCTCGACACGCAGGCCCACCAGCCGGCCATCCATCACCGAGTACTCCTGCGCCTGCTGCAGCACGGCCATGAAGCGGCGCGCCTGCTTGTCGAGCTCTCTATCCCCCCTGGCGCCGCCCATGCTGAGGGTGACGGCAGTGGCAACCAGCCCCATCAACATGGCGACCAGCAACACTTCCAGCAGAGTAAAACCGGCCTGACGACTATGTTTCATGGCACCAACCTCAACTGCATGGCAGTGGCCTCGAGCCGACCCATCAACATGGCCACCAGCAACACTTCCAGCAGGGTAAAACCGGCCTGGCGACGGGTAGAAGAGGCCACCTTCATTCAGGCAGCCTCGGGATGACTCGGTGAGCGCGACGCGGCGAGATCACTTATTGGAAATCCTTCAGGTTCCAGTTGCCGATGTCGTCATCGGTACCGGCTTCGCCATCCAGCCCCATGGAGAAGATGTCGATCTTGCCAAACTGGCCCGGGCTCAGCATCTGGTACGGGTTGCCCCAGGGATCCTGCGGCAGGCGCTTGATATAGCCCCCTTCGCGGTAGCTGCGCGGCTCAGGTGCGGCGGTCGGTTTGTTGACCAGCGCGTCCAGCCCCTGCTCGGTGGTCGGGTAGCGGTTGTTGTCCAGCTTGTACATGTCGAGGGCGTTTTCCAGCGCCACTATGTCGGAGACCGCTTTCTGCTGGTCGGCCTTCTCCTTGTTGCCCATCAGGTTGGGCACCACCAGGCTGGCCAGGATCCCCAGGATCACGATGACCACCATCACTTCCAGCAGGGTAAAACCCGATTGACGACGCTTTTGCATGACTTACTCCCTCACGAAATGAGATGGCATGAACCATCAACGATAAATTGTTAAACCTCGATCGTTCGATGACGCCTGTCGGCTAATCGAACCTACTGAGTTGATTGGATTGGTAGGTTCGAATAGCGAAGCGTATTCGAACGTCCGAACCTTACAAATTCACCATATTGTTGAGCTCGAGGATCGGCTGCAGGATCGACATCACGATAAACAGCACCACCCCGGCCATGGAGACCACCAGCATGGGTTCGAACACCCCGAGGGCGATGTTCACCTGGGTTTCGAACTCCCGATCCTGGTTGTCCGCCGCCCGCTCCAGCATGTTGTCGAGCTCGCCGCTCTGCTCGCCGGAGGCGATCATGTGCAGCATCATGGGCGGAAAAATTTTGGTTTCATCCAGCGACTTGCGCAGGCTGGTCCCCTCCCGCACCCGCTCGGTGGCTTCACCGATGCGCATGCGGGCAAAGTCGTTGGAGAGCACTTCCCCGGAGATCTTCATCCCCTCCAGCAGCGGCACGGCGCTGGCGTTGAGGATGCTCAGGGTGCGGGCGAAACGGGCAGTGTTGAGACCGCGGCTGACCCGGCCGATCACCGGCAGGCGCAGGATCAGCTGGTGCCAGTGACGGCGACGCTTGTCGTCGGTCAGCCACCAGCGCCAGACAAAGCCACCCAGCAGCAGCAGCAACAGGAACCAGAGGCCGTAGTGCTGCATCAGCTCGCTGGTACCGATAAGGAAGCGGGTGGTGGCCGGCAGTTGCTGACCCATGTGTTCGAACTGGGCCACCACCTTGGGCACCACGGCGGTGAGCAGGATGGAGATGACGCCGATGGCGACGCAGGTCAATACGATGGGGTAGATCATCGCCTGCAGCAGCTTGGTGCGCATGTGCTGACGCTGCTCGGTGTAGTCGGCGAGGCGGTTGAGCACCTTCTCCAGGTGACCGGACTTCTCGCCGGCCGCTACCATGGAGCGGAACAGCTGATCGAACACATGGGGAAAGGCCGCCAGCGAATCGGCCAGCGAATAGCCCTCCACCACCTTGCTGCGCACCGTGGCCACCATGCTGCGCAGGTGAGCCTTCTCGCACTGCTCGGCGACGGCCTTGAGCGCCTCTTCGATGGTGAGGCCAGCCCCCACCAAAGTCGCCAGCTGGCGAGTGATCATCGCCAGCTCGGCGGTGCTGGCACCACGACGGAACAACACGAAGCGGTTCGCCTCGCGCTTGGCCTTCTCGGTGGTCTCGTTCACCTCGAGCGGGGTCAGCCCCTGCTCGCGCAACAGCTGGCGTACCTGGCGGGCGGAATCCCCCTCCAGCACGCCGCTCTTGTTGCGTCCCTTGCCGTCGAGGGCCTTGTATTCGAATGCTGCCATCTCAGTCTTCCCGGGTCACGCGCAGCACCTCTTCGAGGCTGGTCTGCCCCTTGAGTACCTTGTCGATGCCGTCGCGGCGGATGCTGGGGGTGTGACCCCGGATCAGCCGCTCGATGGCCAGCTCGCCGCTGGCGCTGTGGATCGCCTCGCGCACCGCTTCGTCGATCACCACCAGCTCGTGGATACCGGTCCGGCCGCGATAGCCGGTGTGGTTGCACTGCTCGCAGCCCACTGGCCGCCACACCTGCTGATCCGGCGCCAGCTCGATGCCCATGGCAATGCGCTCCTGCTCGGTGATGGGGCGCGGCGCGCGGCAATCGGGGCAGAGGGTGCGCACCAGCCGCTGGGCCAGCACCGCCAGCAGCGACGAGGAGAGCAGGAAGGGCTCGATGCCCATGTCCCGCATCCGGGTGATGGCGCCGATAGCGGTGTTGGTGTGCAGGGTCGACATCACCAGGTGACCGGTCAATGACGCCTGCACCGCGATCTGGGCGGTCTCGAGGTCACGAATTTCCCCCACCATCACCACATCCGGGTCTTGGCGCAGAATGGCGCGCAGGCCGCGGGCGAAGGTCATGTCCACCTTGCTGTTGACCTGGGTCTGGCCCACCCCTTCGAGGTCATATTCGATGGGGTCTTCGACGGTCAGGATGTTGCGATCCCGCGAGTTGATCTCGGAGAGGGCCGCGTAAAGGGTGGTCGACTTGCCCGAACCGGTCGGGCCCGTCACCAGAATGATGCCGTGGGGCTTGCGAATGAGTTCGCTGATGATGTTGCGGTTGGCCAGCGTCATGCCGAGTTGCTTGAGCTCGAGCCGCACGTTGTTCTTGTCCAAGAGACGCAGCACCACCCGCTCGCCGTAGCTGGACGGCATGGTGGAGACCCGCACGTCCACCGCCCGACCGCCGATGCGCAACGAGATGCGGCCATCCTGCGGTACCCGCTTCTCGGCGATGTCCATCCGCGACATGACCTTGATGCGCGACACCAGCAAGGAGGCGAGCTTGCGATGGGGGCGCAGGATCTCCCGCAGCACCCCATCGATGCGAAACCGGATCACCAGGGCCCGCTCGAAGGTCTCGATGTGGATGTCGGACGCCTCTTCTTTTATCGCCTCGCTCAACATGGCGTTGATGAGGCGGATGATGGGGGCGTCGTCGTCGGCATCCAGCAGGTCTTCACTCTGGGGCAGCTCTTCGGCCAGCGCGAAGAAGTCCATCTCGTTGCCGAGATCCTCCATCAGCTGGCGCGCCTCGGAAGAGTCGCGCTGGTAGTGGGCCATCAGCAGCTCTTCGAAGGCCTCGCCGTCCATCTGCTCCACCGTGAAGGCGCAGCCCGCCACCCGCCGCACTTCCAGCAGGGTTTGCGGCGTCACGCCCTGGCGGCAGAGCAGCACCGGGGCCCCCTGCCGCTCGGTCAGGATCACCCCGAAGTTGCGGGCGAAGGCAAACGGCAGCTCGGGCAGGGCTGCTGGCATGTCGACGCCATCCAGCTGGTATGCCGCCATTACTTGTTACCCACGAATGGCTGGGACCCGCCGCTCGTCTGCGGGGCCGACTGTGTCTGCTGGAGCTGCTTCTGCACCTCGGGCGACATGGTCACGCCCTGGCCGTACTCGGGCAGCACCTGGCGCTTGGGCGAGGTGAGGTACCCCTCCTGCGCCGCCGCCTCCTGCTGCTCGGAGCGGAACTGGGAATACTTGTTGCTGGAGATACCGCTGTAGACATCGGCATCACGCAAAATGGTCGGTCGGATAAAGACCATCAGATTGCGCTTGGAGGTCGAGTTGGAGGTAGAACGGAACAGATAGCCCAGCACCGGGATGTCGCCGAGCAGCGGCACCTTGGAAACCTTCTCCTGGGTCTTCTCGTCCATCAAGCCACCCAGTACTACTGTCTCGCCGCTCTTCACCAGCACCGCGTTCTTGATGGTACGGGTATCGAAGGTCGGGCCCAGCGTGCTGGTACCGGGAGCCTGGGTCTGCGCCACACTGGAAACTTCCTGCTCGATGTTGAGCAGCACGGAATCCCCCTCGTTGATCTGCGGCGTTACCACCAGCTTGGTACCCACCGTCTTGCGCTCGATGGTGTTGAACACCTGATCGCTGGTGGTGGAGCTCTGGGAGCCGCTCTGCACCGGCACTTCCTGGCCGACGTTGAAGGAGGCTTCCTTGTTGTCCATGGTGACGATACTCGGGGTGGAGAGAATATCGTTCTTGGTATCGGTCGACAGGGCCGTCACCAGCGCGGCCCAGTTACCCTTGTAGAAGCCGGCCGCCATACCGTTGAAATCCTTGGCCAGCGAGGCCAGGCCGGTGGTGGTGCCGTTCTTCTGGTAATCCTTGGCGGCGATGGCCACCGAACCGATGGGCAGACCTGTGTCGGTAAACTGGGTGCCACCTCCATTGGTGTTGGCCCACTGCACCCCGAGGTTGAGGCCGTCGCCATCGGCGATCTCGACGATGATCGCCTCCACCAGCACCTGGGCACGGCGAATGTCGAGCTTGGCGACCACCTGCTCCAGCTCGGCCATCACGTCCGGCTGGGCGGTGATCACCAGCGCATTGGTGGTCTCGTCGGCGGAGATGGCCAGCTTGCCACCGCCGATGCTGGCACCGCCACCGCCTGTGGTGGTGGCCGCGCCGCCCTTCTTGTCCGCCTCGATGCTGGAGCTGACGCCTTTGAGCACCTCCACCAGATCCTTGGCCTTGCCGTACTTCAGATAGAAGACCCGGGTGTTGCCCTGGCTCTGCAGGTCACGGTCGAGCTGGTGCACCATCTGGATGATGCGGGCGCGCGCCTTGGGCTCGCCGCTCACCACCACCGAGTTGGTGCGCTCGTCGGCCACCACCTTGGGGGCCAGCAGCAGGGAGGTGTTGCCACCCTGATTGTTGCCGTCCTTGTTGAGGTTGGTCACCAGCCGCACCATCTCGCCGGCGGAGGCGTACTTGAGCTTGACGATGTCCACTTCCTGGTCGCCCGCCTTGTCGACCCGGCGTACCACTTCCACCAGCCGGTTGACCACGGCGGCGCGGCCGGTGATCAGCAACACGTTGGAGGGGTCGTAATGGACCACGTTGCCGCCGCCGGCGTTGTCGTTGAGCTGGCGCAGCAGCGGCGCCAGTTCGCGCACCGAGACGTTGCGCACCGGCACGACCCGGGTCACCATCTCGTCACCGCTGCCGGGGTTGCTCTCGTCCACCACCGGGATGGCGGAGGTCTTGGCATCCTTGGAGCGCACCACCTTGAGCACGCCGTTGTCCATCGGGACCACGGCGAAGCCATAGACGTCGAGCACGCTCAGGAAGAACTGGTAGTACTGGTCTTCGTTGAGCAGGTCATAGCTGCGGACGTTGATCTTGCCGCGCACCGAAGGCTCGATGATGATGGTCTTGTTCAGGTTCTTGCCGACCGTGTTGATGAACTCTTCGATGTCGGCATTCTTGAAGCTGGCGGAATATTCGGTGGCCCAGGCAGAACCTGCCATCATCAGCGCCGCAGCCACGGTGGCCAGACGCCAGCCCTTCCCTTTATTTCTCATTCTTGGTGCTACTCCAAATCATTATTCTGACAAGCCGACATAAACGTCGTAGAGCTGTCCTTGCCGCTCGACGGTGACGGTCATTTCCGTTGCGCCAGCCACCTGCTGCATCGCCTGCATGGCCTGAGCGTTATCCCGCAGATCCAGCCCATTGATGCTGACCGCCATATCGTTGGCGACCAGCCCCAGTTGATTGAACAGTTCCGGATTGCTGCCCGGATTGAGGCGATAGCCGACCATGCGGCCATCGACCCGGACCGGGGAAATATTGAGGTAATCGGTGATCTTGCCGGGGTTGCCCATCAGCTCGTTGCGTACCGAGGAGAGCTTGCTGTCCTGGTTGCCCGGCTTGGGCAGCGGCTTGCCGTACTCCTCCCCGTCCAGCATCAGGGTCTCGTCACGGCCGTCCCGCTCGATGATGACCCGATCCGGGAATACCTGGCGGATCTTGGCCTGGGTACCATCGATGAGATCACCGATGCCGTAGGAGTTCTGCAGCCCGTTGTGGGCGATGATGGCGATGGATTTGGCCGGGTCCGAGCTCGCCAGCACGCCGTTGAGCTGGGCGTTGAGCTGGGTCTTGGGAGCATCGGCTGCGACAACATCGGCCGCCTGGGCCTGCTGTTTGGCCTTGCCGAACAGTGCCAGCCGGCTGACGCCGCTCAGGTCAAGCCGGTTTGCACCCTGGCTCTGATTGGCGACCACCGACGGTTGCCAGGACTGGCTGACGGGCCGGCTGCCGAGATCCAGCAGACGCCAGGTGAGACCGGCACACTGGTGGGCCAGCAACAGCAGCAGAAGCCAGAACAGAGGCTGGCTGAATCGGGAGAGTGGCACGGTTTTACAACGGGCCAGAAGGGAGCTCAACAAGTCATCCCTGAACGGTAGCGTCATGTTTATCAATATTTTCTGGCATCCAAATCGGTTGGCTATTGTGTACGGCAATGGACCCAGAGACAACCGACCGGATGGGATGAAGCTGCGAAAATTGACATTCCGTCACACCATCAGCCCCCCTGTTTCTATCCCGGGGCCCGCCTCTGGTATAATCAGGCACCCCTTTCAGCGATTCCGGAGTCGATTCATGCCGAACCCCGCAGAAACCCCAGCCCTGGTCCGTCTCGACAAGTGGTTGTGGGCGGCACGTTTTTACAAGACCCGCAGCCTGGCCCGCGACCAGATTGAAGGGGGCAAGGTGCATTACAACGGCCAGCGCAGCAAACCGGGCAAGCATGTCGAGGTCGGCGCCCTCATTCGCTGCTGGCAGGGCCAGGACGAACGGGAAGTGCGGGTGCTCGAGGTGAGCGAGCAGCGCAAATCCGCCCCGCTGGCCCAGCAGCTCTATGAAGAGACCGAGGCCAGCCTGAAAAAGCGGGCCGAAAACAGCGAGGCACGCCGCTTCAACAGCCAGTTTGCGCCAAGCCCCGAGCGTCGCCCCGACAAGCAGGAGCGGCGCCAGCTGATCAAGGTCAAGCAATATTGACCCGCCAAGATGGCCCTTTTATGACGACAGTTGCCGGAATAAGTTCCTAACCAGCTGTTTATTAATGTTTTTATCTATTTACCCCACCGAAGAACCCAGGAATGCATGATGAGTAACCAAGATCTCCTGTATCGCTATCTGTTCGAAGAGTACGAAGTCCGGGGCGAGCTGGTCCAGCTGGACCACACCTACCGCCACGTGGTTGAGGCCCAGAACTCCCCGGTACAGGTGCAAAAACTGCTGGGTGAACTGCTGGTCGCCACCAGCCTGCTGACCGCCACCCTCAAGTTCGAAGGCTCCATCACGGTGCAGCTGCAGGGCAACGGCCCGGTACGGCTGGCCGTCATCAACGGCGACAACAACCAGCAGCTGCGTGGTGTGGCCCGCTATGAAGGGGAACTGCCGAGCGACGACAAGCTGCAGAGCCTGATCGGAGAAGGCCAGCTGGTCATCACCATCACCCCGGAACAGGGTGAACGCTATCAGGGCATCATAGCGCTGGACGCCGACACCCTGGCCGGCTGCCTGGAGCACTACTTCGCCCAATCCGAACAACTGGCGACCAAGCTGTGGATCCGCACCGGCTACCACCAGGGTGAGCCGCGCGCCGCCGGCATCCTGCTGCAAGAGCTGCCCGCCCAGAGCGAGGATCACAGCGACGATTTCGAACACCTGACCCAGCTCACCAGCACCATCAAGGATGAAGAGCTGTTCGGGCTGGAAGCGGAAGAGATCCTCTACCGCCTCTACCACCAGGACAAGGTGCGGGTGTTCGATCCGCAGGCGGTCGAGTTCCGCTGCACCTGCTCCCGCGCTCGTTGCGAAGGGGCTCTGCTGCAGATAGAGAAAGAGGAAGTGATGGAGATGGTGCAGGAGCTCGGCAAGATCGACATGCACTGTGATTATTGCGGCGCCCAGTACCAATTTGATGGGATCGACGTCGAAACCCTGTTCAGCAGGGCTCCCGGTAATGATGCAAACAAGTTACACTAATTGAAGGCGGGCAAAACCCGCCTTTAACTTAAATAACAAAAAAATACCCTATTTTATAAAGTTTGATGGCGATCGCTAAACTCTACCACCTAAGTGATAGGATGAACGCCAGATAGAACCCTACCAACCTCTGAACCCAGGAGAATACAATGACAATCGTGGCAGAACCCACCCTGGCCAAGCAATTAGGACTGGACCAGTACGGTATCAAGAACTCCACTGAAATCCTGCGCAACCCTTCCTACGACCAGCTGTTCGCGGAAGAGACACGTGCCGACCTGGAAGGGTTCGAGCGCGGCGTGGTGACCGAACTGGGCGCCGTCAATGTCAATACCGGCATCTTCACCGGCCGCTCCCCCAAAGATAAATATATCGTTAAAGACGCCACTACCCAGAATACTGTGTGGTGGTCTGACCAGGGTAAAAACGATAACAAAGCCATCAGCCCGGAAGTGTGGTCACATCTGAAATCCCTGGTGACCAAACAGCTTTCCGGCAAGCGCCTGTTCGTGGTCGACGGCTTCTGCGGTGCCAACCCGGACACCCGCCTGGCCGTGCGCATCATCACCGAGGTGGCCTGGCAGGCTCACTTCGTGAAAAACATGTTCATCCGCCCGAGCGATGAAGAGCTGAAAACCTTCAAACCGGACTTCGTGGTGATGAACGGTGCCAAGTGCACCAACCCGAACTGGAAGGAGCAGGGTCTCAACTCCGAGAACTTCGTCGCCTTCAACCTGACCGAGAAGATCCAGCTCATCGGCGGCACCTGGTACGGTGGCGAGATGAAGAAGGGGATGTTCTCCATGATGAACTACTTCCTGCCCCTGCGCGGCATCGCCTCCATGCACTGCTCCGCCAACGTGGGTCAGGACGGGGACGTGGCCATCTTCTTCGGCCTGTCCGGTACCGGCAAGACCACCCTCTCCACAGATCCCAAGCGTCAGCTGATCGGCGATGACGAGCACGGCTGGGACGACGACGGCGTGTTCAACTTCGAAGGTGGCTGCTACGCCAAGACCATCAAGCTCTCCAAGGAAGCCGAGCCGGACATCTACAACGCCATCCGTCGCGATGCGCTGCTGGAGAACGTGACCGTGGCGGCCGACGGCACCATCGACTTCGACGATGGCTCCAAGACCGAAAACACCCGGGTCTCCTACCCCATCTATCACATCGAGAACATCGTCAAGCCGGTCTCCAAGGCGGGTCACGCCAACAAGGTGATCTTCCTGACCGCCGACGCCTTCGGCGTGCTGCCCCCGGTTTCCAAGCTGACCAAGGAGCAGACCAAGTACCACTTCCTGTCTGGCTTCACCGCCAAACTGGCCGGTACCGAGCGCGGCATCACAGAGCCGACCCCGACCTTCTCCTCCTGCTTCGGCGCAGCCTTCCTCTCCCTGCACCCGACCAAGTACGGTCAGGAGCTGGTGAAACGGATGGAAGCCGCCGGCGCGGAAGCCTACCTGGTCAACACCGGCTGGAACGGCACCGGCAAGCGCATCTCCATCAAGGACACCCGCGCCATCATCGACGCCATCCTGGATGGCTCCATCGAGAAGGCAGAGACCAAGGTGCTGCCGATCTTCAATCTGGAAGTGCCGACCGCCCTGCACGACGTGAACCCGGCGATCCTCGACCCGCGCGACACTTACGCCAACAAGGCCGAGTGGGATGCCAAGGCGGTTGACCTGGCAGGACGCTTTATCAAGAACTTCGAGCGCTTCACCGACAATGAAGAGGGCAAGCGTCTGGTAGCGGCAGGCCCGCAGCTGTAACAGCCAGCCCGTTTACTGCCAATCTCATACCGGTCAGCCCAGCTGGCCGGTATTTTTTTGAGCAGAGCGCGGCGTTTGACTCCTGCCAAACCTTGCCTTGTGGGCCCTTGCGCGTTAGATTCAGCCCAACTTTATACAATATACAATTTTGTAACGATTCCCCTGTGACCCGATCATGACTCCACCCTACAAGACCCGTACCCAAATGGTGATGGAAAACCTCCGTGGCCGGATCCTGCGCGGTGAGTTTCCCGCCGGCGCCCCCCTGCGCCAGGACGCCATCGCCAAGGAGCTGGCGGTGAGCCGCATTCCGGTGCGCGAAGCCCTGATGCAGCTGGAAGCGCAGGGGCTGGTGAAGTTCGAGGCCCACCGTGGCGCCGTGGTCACCATGCTGGACGCCGCGGCCATCGAGGAGCTCTTTTATTTGCGAGCCCTGCTGGAAGCCGATACCCTGTTCCACGCCGTCGACCTGATGACGGAGGAGACCTTCGCCAGGGCGCAGGCGATCCTCGCCCAGTTCGACCAGGCCCTCGAGTCGGGCACCCAGATCGAACGCTGGGCCGAACTGAACCACAGTTTTCACGCCACCCTCTATCAGGCCGCTGGCCGCCCCCAGGCACTGGAGCTGATCGCCCAGATCAATCTGAGCTGTGACCGCTATGTGCGCTTCGAGCTGCTCTTTGCCAGCGATGGCGTCGACAAGGCCGAGCGCGAGCACGCCCAGCTGCTGGAGCTGTGCCGCGCTCGCCGCAAGCACGAGGCGGTGGTACTGCTCAAGCAACATATCGAGGCGGCTGGCCAGTCAGTCAAGCGGATCCTGGACAGCGGCCACAACCACTGAACACTCACATCACTACAATCTGGCATTAACGACATGAATCATTTCGAGATTATTGAAACCCGCGTCGCCCAGGTCAGGGCCGAACTGGCCATGATGGAGCTGGACGCCTTCATCGTCCCCCACGACGACGAGCACCTGGGGGAGTACATTCCCGCCTACGCCGAGCGACTGGACTGGATCACGGGTTTCAACGGCTCCGCCGGCCTCGCCATCATCCTGGCGCAGCGGGCGGCCCTGTTCATCGACGGTCGTTACACGGTGCAGGCTCGCATGCAGGCACCGGCCGAGCTCTTCGAGTTTCTCCATCTGGTGGAAGATCCCCATGTGCAGTGGCTGGCGGATCAGCTGCCGTCCGGCTCCCGGGTCGGCTTTGATGCCCGCCTGCACAGCCTGGCCTGGTATCACAATGCCAAGGCGGTGCTGACCGAGCGCGGCATCGAGCTGGTGCGCGTGGAGCAGAACCCCATCGATCTGCACTGGAGCGATCGCCCCACCCCCACCAAGAATCCGGCCATCCTCTACAGCGAAGCGCTGGCGGGCCAGTCCAGCCAGGCCAAGCGCGAGATGCTGGCCAGCGATCTGCGCAAGCGCGGGCTGGATGCAGTGCTGCTGACCCAGGCCGAGCCCATCAACTGGCTGCTCAACCTGCGTGGTCGCGACGTGGAGCGGCTGCCGGTGGTGCTGGGCTTTGCTGTGCTCTACGCCAACGCCACCATGGATTTCTTCGTCGACACCGACAAGATCGACTGCTTCGCCTTCAGCCAGCACGTGGGGCAGGATGTCTCCGTCTACCCCATCGACAAGCTGGGTGACGTGCTGCAGCGCATCGGCGAGGATCAGCAGAAGGTACTGGCCGATCCCAACACTGCCAACGCCTGGACCCAGCTGGTCATGGAAGAGGCGGGCGCCATCCTGGTAGCCGGTCAGGACCCGACCATGCTGCCAAAAGCGTGCAAGAACCAGGTTGAGCTGGCCGGCATGCGTGCCGCCCATCTGCGCGACGGCGTAGCCGTTACCCGCTTCCTGGCCTGGCTGGATCGGCTGATCGCCAGCGGCGAGTTCGACGGGGTGGATGAAGGCACTCTGGCCGACCAGCTGGAAGCCTTCCGCCGCGAGCAGGAGCACTATGTCGAGCCAAGCTTCGACACCATCTCGGCGCTCGGCCCCAACGCCGCCATGTGCCACTACCGCCACACCAACGGCACCCCGCGCACCTTTGGCCAGGACAGCATCTATCTGGTGGACTCCGGTGCCCAGTATCTGGACGGCACCACCGACATCACCCGCACCATCAAGGTGGGTGAGCTGACCGACGAGCACAAGGCGATGTTCACCCGGGTACTGCAGGGTCACATCGCGCTGGATCAGGCCCGCTTCCCGCGCGGCACCGCCGGCATCCAGCTCGACGTGCTGGCCCGCCAGCCGCTGTGGCAGGCCGGTTACAACTACGACCACGGTACCGGCCACGGCGTCGGTCACTTCCTTAGCGTGCACGAAGGTCCGCAGCGCATCGCCCCCAAGGGCAGCCTAGTGGCCCTGCAGCCGGGCATGGTGCTCTCCAACGAACCCGGTTACTACCGGGAAGATGCCTTCGGCATCCGTTGCGAGAACCTGGTGGTGGTCACCGAGCAGGAGCAGATCGGCGAGCTGCCGATGCTGGGCTTCGAGCGGCTGACCTATGTACCGTTCGATACCCGCCTCATCGATCGCAGCCTGTTGAGCCCGGCCGAGTTCCGCTGGATCAACGAGTATCACGCCGAGGTCTACCGCCGCCTGAGCCCGCTGCTGGAGGGAGAGGATCTCGCCTGGCTGGAGCAGGCAACCAGCCTCATCTAAGCGCAGACAACGCTGCTTGTCTGATGAAACAGGGCCCGCGGGCCCTGTTTTTTTGCCTGCCGGTTTGACCTGTATCAAGACCCCGTCGCCCCAGGTCCGGACAATGCCCTGCATGACAACCCATCACTCCCACCCCGCGCGCCCGGCCCGTGCCGACAAGGCGCCCGTGCATCCCAGGCTCAAGCGGGAGCAGCAGACGGTCAGCGCCATGATCCGCCTCTACTGCGACCACCATCATCAGGATCCCGCCTGCCGCCACTGCCAGCAGTTGCAGGAGTTTGCCCACCAGCGGCTGCGCCGCTGCCGCTATGGTCACGGCCACAAGCCCACCTGTGCCAACTGCCACATCCACTGCTATGCCCCGGCCATGCGCAAGCAGATCCAGCTGGTGATGAAGTGGAGCGGCCCGCGCATGCTGTGGCATCACCCCTGGCTGGCCCTGCGCCACCTGCTGGACAGCCGTCGCAAGGCCCCCAAACGACCGGGCAGCCGTCCCCTGCCGCCCTGAGTCGGGGCTGCCCTGCCGCTCAGCGCCTCAGACCCGCTTGCATCAGTCCGGCGGGCCCACTACCCTGTGGCTCCTTTTTGACTGCCGCCCGGCAGCACGTACGACACCACAGGAGCCCGGATGCACCAGCCCCCCGTTTTGAGAGTGGCGCGCCACACCGACATGCACGCCATCTGGCAGATCGACGTCAATGTATTCGGGGAGGATGTCTATCCCGGCTTCTTCTTCCGCCAGGCCATGGATCTGTGGCCCGAGCTGCTGCTGGTGGCCGAGCTGGACGGCAAGCTGCTGGGTTATGCCCTGGGCGGACTGGGACAGGATCGGTCGCAAAGCTGGCTGCTGTCACTGGCGGTGCTGCCGGAGGCGCGCGGCTTCGGCCTGGCCGAACGCATGATGCTGCAGGTGGAGCAGTCACTGCTGACACTGGGGATCGAGCGGGTCAGACTGACTGTGGATCCGGCCAATCCGGCTCAGCGCCTCTACTTTCGACTCGGTTATCAACAGCTGGCTGAGGAACGCGACTATTTCGGCCCGGGCGAGGACCGCCTGCTGCTGGAAAAACGGCTCGGCTGAACTGGCAGTGACGGGGTTTGCGGGGCCCAGGCCTTATAATTGGTTACACTTTGCTGGTTTCATGCTCAATCCGGTTGGCGTAGAGTTGAATCACTGACCGAACAAACCAGATTAGATGCCAGCCCAGGAGGCCCATCATGTTGAAACGCATTACCCTCATCGCCCTGTTGGCCACCACCACCGCCACCACCCTCAGCGGCTGTGCCAACAGCGACGTCTACTCCGGTGACGTCTACACCAAGGATCGCGCCAAGCAGGTGCAGACCGTCAGCTACGGCACCATCCTCTCCACTCGCCCGGTCAAGATCCAGGCCGATGAGAACTCGCTGATCGGCACCATCGGCGGTGCCGTGGTCGGCGGCCTGCTCGGCAGCACCATTGGCGGCGGGCGCGGCAGCGACATCGCCGCAGCCGGTGGCGCCATCGCGGGTGCGGCAGCGGGCAAAGCAGCCGGTGACAAGCTCAACCAGGTGGACGGTGTCGAACTCGAGATCAAGAAAGAGAACGGCGAATCCATCGTGGTGGTGCAAAAGGCCAGCCCCACCTTCGTACCGGGCGCCCGGGTACGCATGACCCAGGGCAACGGCACCATCAACGTGGCCGTGGTCAACTAAGCCCTCGGAACCCTCCGCCCATGAAAAAGGCTCTGTCCCAGTTATGTGTTGAAAGGCTAATCTTGAAGTAGGTCATCACCTTGAGGGCCTCCACCATGGATACCTAAGCCTTTCAACACCTACTGTCCCTCTTCCCATTACTCACTTTGCGTCAGCGTCGTCTCGCGCAACATGAACTCACCACCCCTCACCCCATCACCTCGTTGGCCACTCAACTGCCCGCATGCCAATGCTGCCCTCACTGTCAGGCCGAGGCCACACAGTTGGCTCCCTGGGGCTGGTCTCGCGGGCTGCGCCGTTATCGCTGCAAGCAGTGTTTGCGCACCAGTTCCGTTCTCACCAACACGCCTCTCGCCCGACTTCGCAAGCCACAATGCTGGGAAGACTATGCTCAGGCCCTCATCGAAGGTCTGACCGTCCGGCAGGCGGCGCTCCGCTGTGGGGTCGGTAAAAACACCGCCTTTTTATGGCGCCACCGCTTCCTGAAGGCCATGGCTAGCCACCAGGCAGTACGGGAAGAGGGTATCGTCGAGGTCGATGAGACCTTCTTCTTAGCGTCGTTCAAAGGACAGCGCGGATTGCCCCGCCCGGCCCGCCATCGTGGAGGCAAAGGCTGTACCCGAGGCACAGGGCCGGATTACATCCCGGTGATGGTGGTGCAAGACAGAGCAGGTCACCTGGCTGACTTCCAGTTGAAGCAGCTGAATGCCAGGGCAGTTAAGGCGGTGCTTGAGCCGCTTATCGCCCCGGATGCCGTCCTGTGCAGCGATGGCGCTGGGGTGTATGCCAGTTTCAGCAAGTCGCAGGGCATGACCCACCAAGTGGTGCACAACCGTGCGGGAGAGCGAGTGGTAGGTGCATATCACATCCAACATGTGAACGGGTACCACAGGCGATTGAAGGAGTGGATGGAACGGTTCCATGGGGTCGCGACCCACTATCTGAGGAATTATCTGGGTTGGCGAAGGATGTTGGAGCGCTATGGGCGGGAAGTGAATATCTCATGTTGCTTGCATGAGGCGCTGGGGCGCCCCATGCAACACGTAATTGGGACATAGCCATGAAAAAGCCCTCGCAGTGCGAGGGCTTTTTTTATTGCCATGTCGGCCGGGAATTACTGACGGATCAGCCGGAAGATGGCGTAACCAGGGTGCTGGGCGTCATCCATCGGCAGGGTGGACTTGTACTCCAGATCCGCACCGGCCAGCTGTTTGGCCTCCTCGCGAGGCGAGGAGTAGAGCCGCACGTCCACGTTGGCCGGCAGGGCCTTCATGTGCCAGTTGTTGTTGGCCGCCGGGCTGAAGCCGGCCGGGTTGTCGGCAGACTGGGCCTTCAGGTACTGGGCGATGATTTCGCGCGTCTCGAAGGGATCTTCATGCACTATGTTGCTGCCGTCGATGCCCGGGAAGTGGCCGCCGCCGCTGGCGCGGTAGTTGTTGGTCACCACGTAGAACTTCTGGGCCGGATCGATGGGCTGGCCGTTGAAGGTGAGGCTGCTGATGCGCTGGCCGTCGCTGACCTTGGCCCCTTCCTTGTTGTAACGGGCCGGCTGGGTGATATCCACCTCGTAGTTGACCCCGTCGATCACGTCGAAGTTGTAGGTGGGGAACTTCTCGTTCACCAGCCACTGCACCTCGGTCTTGCCGGTGTCGATCTGGTTGAACTGGCCGGCACTCATCTCCAGCCACTCCTTGACGGTGGCCCCATTCACCTCGACCACCTGCAGGGTGTTCGGATAGATGTAGAGGTCGGAGACGTTGCGCAGGGAGATGTCGCCCTGAGCCACGTAGGTGAAGTCATTGATGCCGTTGCGGCCGCCACGGAACGGCGCTGCCACCGACAGGATGGGGTAGGACTCCTTGAGCAGGCCGTCTTTTTGCAGCTGTTCGGCATGTTTGCGCTGGGCATCGCTCACCAGCTGCACCGAAGGATCATCCTGCACCAGAGCGAAGAAACTGTGGATGGAGGAGGTGATCTTGCCAAGCGGCTCGTCCAGCCACTGGTTGGTGGCGTCGTGGTCGGCCTGTACCAGGTCCACCACCCGTTGATCCACCGCGCTGCCCTCGCTGGAGTCGATCTTGCGCAGGCTGGCCTGGCTCTGTTTCACCTGCCACTTGCCGTCCACCTGTTCCAGCTTGAGGTCGATGATGCCAAGGTGGTTGCCCCAGTAACCCGGCATCACGGTCGGAATACCGCTCAGGGTGCCGGCCTTGTTGTCCACCTCCGGCAGATCCGGGAAGTCACCCGGGAAGTTCTTGTGGGCGTGGCCCAGCATCAGGGCATCCACCCCCTTCACCTTGGCCAGGTGCCAGGCGGAGTTCTCCATCATGGCCTCGTAGCTGCTGGCGTTGATGCCGGTGTGGGCCACCACCACCACGATATCGGCGCCCTTGGCGCGCAGCTCGGGCACATAGTGGTTGGCGGTCTCGACCATGTCGGCCACCACCACCTTGCCTTCCAGGTGACGCTTGTCCCACTGCAGCACCTGCGGCGGGGTCAGCCCCAGGATGCCGACCTTGACGGTCTGCAGCTGGCCCTTGTCATCCTTCACCTTGCGCTCCAGCAGCAGGTAGGGGGTGAACTTGTTGCCGCTCCAGTCTATTTGCCCCTTGGCATCGCGCTTGAAGGCGCCCGCCTCGAACACGTTGGCGTTCACATAGGGGAACTTGGCTCCCTGCAGGGTCTTGGTGAGGTAATCCAGCCCGTAGTTGAATTCGTGGTTGCCCAGGTTGCCGGCATCGTAGCCGAGCTCGTTCATCGCCTTGAACACCGGGTGGGCCTGCTTGTCGAGGTAACCGGCACCGGACTGCTCGAAGATGTAGTCCGCCAGCGGCGTGCCCTGGATCAGGTCGCCGTTGTCGAGCAGCAGGTTGTTGGGGTTTTCGGCGCGGGCCGCGCGGATCAGCAGCGCGGTGCGGGAGAGGCCAAACTTGCGATCTTCCTTGTTCTGGTAGTAGTCGTAGCCCAGTACGTTGGAGTGGATATCGGAGGTCTGGATCAGACGCAGGGCAACCTCACCCGGTTGCGCCTTGCTGTCGTTTTCATTGCTACAGGCAGATAACAGCACGATGGCTGCAATAGCACCCAGCTTCATGGTTTTATTCACTGTCTTGTCCCTTTTATTATGAGTGTCGCTTTACCAGCGACGGGAATTTAACAGACGAATATGTCAGCGCATGAAGCCGGGATTAATTTTTATGAGGTGCGGCACAAAAATAGCCTTATGACGCCAGCAGAGCCCCGCTCGCCAGCTGCAACGCCAGCCCCAGCATGATGAAACCAACAATAGTATCAATAGCTTGCTGAACCCTGCCGCGAGCTAGCCAGGGCGAGAGGGCGGCCGCCCCGAACGCCAGGCTGTAGAACCAGACCAGCGAGGCCAGCATGGCCCCGGCCGCAAAGGCCGGCCGCAACTCTTCGGCAAACTGGCTGCCGAAGGAGCCGAGCAACATCAGGGTATCCAGGTAGACATGGGGGTTGAGCAGGGTCACCCCGAGGGTCATGGCCAGCACGCTCTTGACCCCCATCAACTGTGGCGAGTCCGCAAGCTTGGCTCCCTGCCCGCGCCAGGCACTGCGCAGGGAACGGATACCGAACCAGCCGAGAAACAGCACGCCGCCCCAGGTCAGCAGGGCCAGGCCGATCGGGCTGGCCGCCAGCAGGTTGGCCCCGCCGAATACTCCGATGCCGATCAGCACGAGATCGCACAGGCAGCAGAGGGTCGCCGTCAGCAGATGGTGGTTGCGGTGGATGCCCCGACTCAGCACGAAGGCATTCTGGGCACCGATGGGAATGATCATGGCAAGGCCGAGGGTGAAGCCTTGCAGGGTGGTAGCAAACATGGATGAACCGTCCAGCAGAGTGATTGGACGGCACTATAAAGGGGGCAGTTCTATTTAGAGAAATTCATTGATCTGCTGAGCCATTGGTTTTGCTAATGACTGCGCGGCAGGCATAACCCCTTCGGGGCAGAAGGGCCGTCATTCGGCCATGACTGTCAATTGCAGGATCTGACAATTGTTAGCCAGTCACTCTGCCCCGAGAATCATCGGGTTTTATTGCATCAGCTTGGGGAAGTTGGTGACCATGACCTGCTCGAGATTGGGCAGCAAAATGCCACTGCTCACCCCCTTGGCGATGGCCTGGTAGCGATTCATCGACCCCGTTTTACGGGTGACCTGATTGAGGTGGTAGTTCACGGTTCGCTCCGTGATCCCCAGGATGCAGGCGATTTCACCCGACGTTTTCCCTTCACTGGCCCAGAACAGGCATTCGGTCTCCCGGTCAGTCAGGGCCTCCTGAGGGTCATCTTCCCGCAGACTGACCCGCACAATCCGGATCGCCGCCTCGAAGATGTAGTTGGACATCCAGGAGAGGATGGGCGAGGACTCCAGCAGCAGATCGCTCGATGCCCGCTCGGCGGTGATGAACGACAGTATGCCGTTCTCCCCCGCCGCACCGTGCAACGGGAACGAAATTCCGTTGCGCAGCCCGAACTCCGCCGCCAACCCCATCACGTCAAGACTGCCCTCTTGCAGAAAACGCGCCCGCTCATCCAGCCGGTTCCAGTAAATGGGCAAGGTCTGCTTGCGGGCCAATTGAATGATGGGATCACAGGCCAGCATATGGTTGGCCGTGTAGGCCTGCACCCAGGAATCTGGGCACTGGTTGAACAGCACCACCTTGGGTCTTTGCATCGACATGGGAATGATCAGCGCAAACCGGTAGTAGTCGTAACCCATACCGAGCGTGAACCGACCGATCAACTCGGCCAAACGATCCCCGTCCGTTACCGAAGTGAAATGTTCGAGGTACTCAAGCAGTTGGTCTTGTTTCATATGCTAGCCCCCCTGGCCAGGGCCTCGATTATAGCGCCGAACACTGAAATGGAGACATCTGAATGCTTGTTTTCAAAGGAAAATTAAAAGAACACCCCAGATGGGAGGTAGAAAACGAGCTTTATCGCTTTCGCAATCGCGTCTTCTCCGACCGCCTCGGCTGGGATGTGGAATCCCACCGTGGTCTGGAGCAGGACAGTTTCGATACCCCTGACACCCACTGGGTGCTGATCGAAGACGAAGAAGGCCTGTGCGGCTGCATCCGTCTGCTCAGCTGTGCCCAGGATTACATGCTGCCCAGCATCTTCCCCACCGCCCTCGCCGGCGAAGCCCCGCCGCGCAGCAACGACGTGTGGGAGCTGACCCGCCTCGCCATCGATGCCGAACGGGCTCCCCGGCTTGGCAACGGCATCAGCGAACTGACCTGCATCATCTTCCGCGAGGTCTATGCCTTCGCCAAGGCGAAGGGGATCCGCGAGCTGGTTGCCGTGGTCAGCCTGCCAGTGGAGCGCATCTTCCGCCGTCTCGGCCTGCCCATCGAACGGCTCGGTCACCGCCAGGCGGTGGATCTGGGCGCCGTGCGCGGAGTCGGGATCCGCTTCCATCTGGATGAGCGCTTCGCCCGCGCCGTCGGCCAACCCCTGCAGGGTGCCTATGACGAGGCGCGCGAACTGGTCACCGAATAAAGGCGACGCAAAAAAATCCCGGGGTAAGACCCGGGATTAAAAGTTCTCGCTATGGCCCGTTTCCACCCCATGCAAAAACGGACGCAAAAGAGTATCTCTTGAATACCTTTTGACCACCACTGTCACATCTCACAGTGACAAATCCGCTTTGACCCCGCAGCCCTTGTCACGCCTGGCCTGCCGACATTTTCAGCGATCCCCGGTTGTTCTGCCGCCACCACTTGAGTAGCATCTCTTCTTAATCCCCTCTGTTGATAAGGCATGCTGATGAAGGCGTTGGATTACAAGCTGCTGCTGGCGCTGGATGCGGTCATGCAAGAGCAGAACTTCGAGCGGGCCGCCCAGCGCCTGCACATCACCCAGTCCGCCATCTCCCAGCGTATCAAGCAGCTGGAGCAGCAGTTTGCCGAACCGTTGCTGATCCGCGGCCAGCCGCTGCAGGCCACCGCGCTCGGTCAGAAGCTGCTGGCCCACTACCGTCAGGTGCGCCAGCTGGAGCTGGAACTGGCTGGCGAGCTCTCCCCCGCCGAGCCGCAGGCGCCGATCCGGGTCAGCATCGCCGTCAACGCCGACAGCCTGGCTACCTGGTTTCTGCCGGCCCTGGCCCCGCTGCTGGAGCAGCACCCCATCGAGCTGAACTTGCTGGTGGATGACGAGAGCCGCACCCTGGATCGGGTACGCGAGGGGCAGGCGTTCGGCGCCGTCAGCCTGCACGGCCAGCCGCTGGCCGGCTGCTGCGTCGACGAGCTCGGCGAGATGCGCTACCAGCTCACCGCCAGCCCCGCCTTCGTCGCCCGCCACTTCCCGCAGGGGCTGACCCTGGCTGCGCTGGCCAAGGCGCCGGCGGTGGCCTTCGATCAGCGCGACGACATGCACGTCAGCTACATGGCCCGCCACTTCGGGCTGGAGCCCGGCGGTTACCCCTGTCACACGGTGCGCTCGTCCGAGGCCTTCGTTGCCATGGCCGAACAGGGGCTGGCCTGCTGCCTGATCCCGGAATTGCAGATCCGCCGCCAGCTGGCGGAGGGCAGCCTGCTCGATCTCAGCCCGGACCAGCATCTGGTCGAGCGGCTCTACTGGCACCGCTGGGTGCTGGAACGGGGGCTGCACAAACAGATATCCCAGCGCCTGATCGAGCAGGGTCGCCGGGCACTGCAACCCGGCTGAACCGGCCATTCACCTTGGCTTTGGAGGGGTAAAAACGTATAGTGCTGGGCGATCCGTCATCAGGTCTCCACCCAGGTTTTCCACTTCAGGTTCCTCACTTATGTTCCAAGACAATCCGCTGCTGGCCCAGCTCAAGCAACAAATCCGCGAAAACATCCCCAAGAAAGAGGGTGTGATCCGCGCCTCCGATCGGGGCTTCGGCTTCCTGGAGGTCGATGAGAAGACCAGCTATTTCGTGCCGCCTCCCTACATGAAGAAGGTGATGCACGGTGACCGGGTGAGCGCCCTGATCCGTACCGAGAAAGAGAAGGAAGTGGCCGAGCCGGATGCCCTGCTGGAGCAGTCCGTCACCCGTTTCGTGGCCCGCGTCAAGATGTTCCGCGACCGCCTCAACGTGGTCGCCGATCACCCGTTGATCAAGGATGCCATCAAGGCCCGCGTCAAGAAGGGGCTGGACGAGAAAGAGTTCAAGGAAGGGGACTGGGTGGTTGCCACCCTCAAGCGTCACGCCCTGGTGGACGGCAACTTCTCTGCCGAGATCACCCAGAAGATCGCCTCGCAGGAAGATCACAACGTGCCCTGGTGGGTGGTGCTGGCGCGCCACAATCTGGCCCAGGTCGAGCCGGCGGATCTGCCGGAGTGGAAGGTGATCGAAGAGGAAGAGCTGCCGCGCACCGATCTGACCGCGACCCCCTTCTTCACCATCGACGGCGCCAAGACCAAGGACATGGACGATGCCCTGGCCATCCGCAAGCTGGACAACGGCTGGGAGCTGCTGGTGGCCATCGCCGACCCGACCGCCTATGTGGCCGAGGGCAGCGAGCTGGACAAGGAAGCCGCCCAGCGCGCCTTCACCGTCTACATGCCAGGCCGCAACGTGCCGATGATCCCGCGCACCCTCTCCGACGAGCTCTGCTCCCTGAAAGAGGGCGAGGAGCGCAACACCCTGTGTGCCCGTCTGCTCATCGCCGAGGACGGCCTGCTGCTGGAGGAGACCGAGTTCTTCGCCGCCCGCATCAGCTCCCACGCCCGCCTCACCTATGACGACGTCTCCGACTGGGCCGAACACGGCAAACAGCTGGATATCGACGCCGGCGTGCTGGCACAGCTGCCGCTGATGAAGGCGATGACCGAGGCGCGCATCAAGTGGCGTACCGAGCATGCCCTGGTGTTCCCGGATCGTCCCGACTACGACTTCGAGCTGGGCGAGAACGGCGAAGTGCTGGCCATTCACGTCGAGCCGCGCCGTATCGCCAACCGCATGGTGGAAGAGTCGATGATCGCCGCCAACATCTGTGCCGGCCGCGTGCTCGGCAAGCAGGTCGGCTACGGCATCTTCAACGTCCATACCGGCTTTGACGAAGAGTCCCTCGACGGCGCCATCGATCTGCTGAAAAGCGCCGAGGCCCCGTTCGAGAAAGAAGAGATCGCCAGCCTGTCCGGCTTCTGTGCCCTGCGCCGCTGGATCGACAACCTCGACACCCGCTGGCTGGACGGCAAGATCCGCCGCTTCCAGAGCTATGCGCTGATGTCCGCCGAGCCGGGCGCCCACTACGGCCTGGGGCTGGATGCCTACGCCACCTGGACCTCACCGATCCGCAAGTACGGCGACATGGTCAACCATCGCCTGCTGAAAGCCGTCATCGCCGGCAAGACCCCGGGTGAGCGCCCGAGCCTGGAGCTCACCGAGCACCTGACCGCCTGCCGCCGCCTGCACCGCATGGTGGAGCGTGACATCGGCGACTGGCTCTATGTCCGCTACCTCAAGGCCGATGCCGGCACCGACAAGGTGTTCAACGCCGAGATCATCGACGTGATGCGTGCCGGCCTCAAGCTGCGTCTGCGCGAGAACGGTGCCGTGGTGTTCATGCCCGCCCGCCATATCCTCGACAACAAGGATCGGCTGGAGTGCAACTGGGACAACGGTCGCGTCTATCTGGACAAGACCGAGGTGGTCTACGAGCTCGGCCAGATCATCGAGGTCAAGCTGACCGAAGCGGTGGAAGAGACCCGCTCCCTCATCGCCAAGCCGGCGGTGGAGCTGGTGCCGGGCCCGGCGCCGGTCGCCCCGGTCAGTGAGGCCGATGCCACGCCTGCCGACGAGGCCCCCAAAGCCGAATAAGCCAGGCTTCCCCACCTTGCAAAAGCCCGCATCCTGCGGGCTTTTTTATTGGACCATGCCGCCCGCCGAGTCCGCCGATCACTTTTTGTACGCCCCGAGCTTGCCAGTTGCTCGTTACGAGCATAGAGTGAATCCACAAATGAACGAACGTTCGCTCATAATGGATTTTCAGGCAAGAGGCATCCCCATGACCACCAACAACCTGCGGCTGGAGCAGCGGCGCGAGCAGATCATCCTGGCGGCGCTCGGCTGCTTTATCGAACGGGGCTTCCACCAGACCGGCATGCGCGACATCGCCGCCGCCGCCGGGGTGAGCCTCGGCAACCTCTACAACCACTTCGCCCGCAAGGAGGAACTGATCGCCCTGATCGCCTCGCTGGAGGCGGCCGAGCTGCAACCTTTGCTGGATGAGCTGGCCCAGGGGCCGGCCAGGGTGGCGCTGGCCCGCTTCGCCGCCGGCTACCTCGCCTGGTCGCTGACCCCGGAGAACCTGCTGCTCGGCACCGAGATCCTGGCCGAGCTGACCCGCCACCCCGAGATGGCTGCTACCTTCGCCAGCAACCAGCGCCAGCTGTGCGATGCCCTGGCGGCGGCGGTGCGCCGTGGCCAGCAGGCGGGGGAGCTGGCTGCACACCTGCAACCGGATCTCACGGCCCAGCTGCTGCTGGACGCACTGGAGGGGCAGGCGGTGCGCCACGCCCTGGCCCTGCATCCAGAGCAGGCACCGGTGGAACAAAGGTTGCCGTCCTTGCTGGACCAGCTGCTCGGTCCGGCCGGCTGATCACCCCAAGGAGTCACCACCATGACGACCCCGCACAATCGACTGGAAGGACTGGATCTGGCCCGCGCCATGGCGCTTATCGGCATGGTGCTGGTGAATTTTCGCATCGCCATGGGGGTGTTGGCGGGGGGGCCGACCTGGCTCAAGCCCCTGCTGGATGCACTGGAGGGGCGCTCCGCCGCCAGCTTCGTGGTGCTGGCCGGCATCGGGCTGGGGCTGTCGACCCGCAAGCTGGCGTGGTCGGCGGCCATGAGCCACACCGCCAGGCGGGCCCTGTTCCTGCTGATCGTGGGGCTGCTCAACTACCTGGTGTTTCCGGCCGACATCATCCACTACTACGCAGTCTACTTCCTGCTGGGAGCCTGCTGTCTCCGGCTTCCCTCCCCCTGGCTACTGGCCCTGATCCCGCTGCTGGCGGCAAGCTTCGTCGGCCTGCTGTTCCTGCTCGATTACGATCGGGGCTGGCAGTGGCACAGCTTCAGCTATCCCGAGTTCTGGACCCTGACCGGCTTCATCCGCAATCTGCTGTTCAACGGCTGGCACCCGGTGGTGCCCTGGCTGGGCTTTCTGCTCTACGGCCTCTGGCTGAGCCGTCAGTCTCTGGCCAATCCGGTCACCCAGCGCTGGCTGCTGGCCGGCGGGGTGAGTGCCATGGCGCTGGCCAAGGGGCTGTCGCTCTGGTTGCCGACCCTCTTGCCGAACCCCGAGCTGGCGCCACTGCTGGCGACCCAGCCCATTCCCCCGGCGCCGCTCTACCTGCTGTTCGGCATGGGTGCGGCCAGCACCCTGATCGCCCTCTGCCTCTGGCTGGGACGCGCCCTGCCCGAGGCCCGCTGGTGGCGAGTGTGGCTGCCGGTCGGCCGGCAGACCCTGACCCTCTATCTGGCTCACATCATGCTCGGCATGGGGGGACTGGAGGCCATCGGCTGGCTGCAGGGGCAGGATCTGCCCGAGGTGGTGCTGGCCGCCAGCCTCTTCGCCCTGGCGGCGTTACTGTTTGCCAATCTCTGGAGTCAGCGCTTCGAGCGAGGCCCGCTGGAGTGGCTGATGCGTCGGCTCTGCGGCTGAAGGGCATCATGAAAAACTGAAAGTGGGTTACAAAATAATTGATTCATTGGTTATTTGAATGTGAATTAAAGTAATTCATCGTCAACACCCTCGCTTTTAAGGTCAGGTGAATTGCTCCAATTGAATACAAATAATAGAAATGAGAGACAGATCACATTGACATCAGGTTTGCGCAAACAGCAAAGGGTGATTCGTGTCACATAAAAACGATGCTGGCGGCAGCAAAGATCGAAATGTAGCCGAAATACAGAGGGTGAATGTGATCGACATCACTATGAAAGGAGGGGGAGGTCGGGGTATTTGAGAGCTGCGTCACAAGACACCCCGTTTTCAGCCTAATTTGATCGCAAGCTGGTAGATTGAAGTTGCTTAGACGACAGGGATGGCGGTTCGGCAAAACCGGCCAGCCCGACTACCACTTTTAATCAAACAGGCTTAAAACGGGGTCCCGACATGTTATCACCGGATACCAAAGTCAAGATACAGAATTTTGGACGCTTCCTGTCCAATATGGTCATGCCCAACATAGGCGCCTTCATCGCCTGGGGCTTTATTACCGCCCTCTTCATCCCCACCGGCTGGCTGCCGAGCGAAACCTTGGCCAAGCTGGTCGGCCCCATGATCACCTACCTGCTCCCGCTGCTGATTGGCTATACCGGCGGCAAGCTGATGGGCGGTGAGCGCGGCGGCGTGGTCGGTGCCATCACCACCATGGGCGTCATCGTGGGGACCGACATTCCCATGTTCATGGGCGCCATGATGGTCGGCCCGCTCGGTGGCTGGGCCATCAAGCGTTTCGACAAGGCGATGGAAGGTCGCGTCAAGAGCGGCTTCGAGATGCTGGTCAACAACTTCTCTGCCGGTCTTATAGGCATGCTGCTGGCAATCCTCGCCTTCTTCGTGATCGGCCCCTTCGTCAAGGTGCTCTCCGGCGTGCTGGCCGGTGGCGTCGGCTTCCTGGTGGACAACAACCTGCTGCCGCTCACCTCCATCTTCGTCGAGCCGGCCAAGATCCTGTTCCTCAACAACGCCATCAACCACGGCATCTTCTCGCCGCTGGGGATCCAGCAGGCGACCGAGCACGGCCGCTCCATCTTCTTCCTGATCGAAGCGAACCCGGGCCCGGGCATGGGCGTGCTGCTGGCCTACATGGTGTTCGGTCGCGGCGCCGCCAAGCAGTCCGCTGCCGGTGCCTCCATCATTCACTTCTTCGGCGGCATCCACGAGATCTACTTCCCGTACGTGCTGATGAATCCGCGCCTCATCCTGGCGGTGATCGCCGGCGGCATGACCGGGGTGTTCACCCTGACCCTGTTCAACGCAGGTCTGGTCTCCCCCGCCTCACCGGGTTCCATCTTCGCCGTGCTGTTGATGACGCCGAAAGCCTCCCTCATCGGGGTGCTGCTCTCCATCGTCGCCTCCACCACCGTCTCCTTCCTGGTCGCCGCCGTGTTCGTGCGTGCCCAGCAGCCGGAAGCCGACGAGGCCGATGCTCTGGGTGAAGCCACTCGCAAGATGAAAGCCATGAAGGGTGCCAAGCCCGAGACCGCAGCGGCCAAGAAGCCGGGCGGTGAACTGATGGCAGTGCGCAACATCGTGGTCGCCTGCGATGCGGGCATGGGCTCCAGCGCCATGGGCGCCGGCCTGCTGCGCAAGCGGGTGCAGGCCGCCGGCCTCGACATCAGCGTCACCAACCGCGCCATCGATCAGCTCGACGATCAGGTGGACTGGGTCATCACCCACAAGGATCTGACCGAGCGGGCCCGTCGCCACGCGCCACACGCCCACCACATCTCGCTCACCAACTTCCTCGACAACGGTCTCTATCAGGAGCTGGTACAGAGTCTGACTCAAGCCGCCAACGATGATGTCGCCAACCCGCAGCTGCTGGTAGCTGCCAACGACGACAGCTACGAGCCGCAGGCCGCCGAAGTGTTCACCCTGAGCCGTCATGATGTGCACCTGGGGCTCAAGGCCGACAACAAGGAGGCCGCCATCCGGGCTGCCGGCAAGCTGCTGGCGGAGCGGGGCTACGTGGCGCCCGACTACGTCAACGCCATGCTGGAGCGCGAACAGCTGGTCTCCACCTACCTCGGCGAATCCATCGCCGTGCCGCACGGCACCATCGCCGCCAAGGAGTTTGTGAAGCGCACCGGCATCGTCATCTGCCAATACCCGGCCGGGGTAGCCTTCGGCGAGGCGGCCGATGAAGTGGCGCGACTGGTGATCGGCATCGCCGCCCGCAACGACGAACACATGCAGGTGATAACCCGCCTGACCAATGCACTGGACGAACCCGGCCTCATCGACCGACTGGCCAGCACTCAGGATCCCCAGGAATTCCTGGATCTGCTGGGTGCCGAACAGGCTGCCTGATCGTCCTTCATCGTCTTTGGTTCAAGAGGTTAATATCATGAAAACATTGCATTTTGGTGCCGGCAACATCGGTCGCGGCTTCATCGGAAAACTGCTGGCTGACGCCAGCCACCAGGTCACTTTCGCCGACGTCAACGAGACCCTGATCGACCAGCTCAACCACCGCCAGGAGTACAAGGTGCACGTGGTGGGAGCGGATCAGAAGCTGGACGTGGTGCGCAACGTGGCGGCGGTGAGCTCTGCCGGCCACGAAGTGATCGCCCGCATCATCACCGCCGATCTGGTCACCACCGCAGTCGGCCCCAACATTCTGGACAAGATTGCCAGCACCCTGGCCAAGGGGCTGCAGGCCCGCTTCGATGCCGGCAACCTGACACCGCTCAACGTCATCGCCTGCGAGAACATGGTGCGCGGCACCAGCCATCTCAAGCAGGAGGTACTCAAGTACCTGCCGGTCGCGTATCATGCCACCCTCGACGCCTGCATCGGCTTCGTCGACTCGGCGGTGGACCGCATCGTTCCGCCGGCGGCTGCCAACGATGATCCGCTGGAAGTGACGGTGGAGAGCTTCAGCGAGTGGATCGTCGACCAGACCCAGTTCAAGGGCGAGCTGCCGCAGGTGGCGGGCATGGAGCCCACCGACAACCTGATGGCCTTCGTCGAGCGCAAGCTGTTCACCCTCAACACCGGCCACATCGTCACCGCCTACCTCGGCAAGCTGAGGGGCTATCGCACCATCCGCGAGGCGATCGAGGATCCGCTGATCCGCAGCAAGGTGCGCCGCGCCATGGAGGAGAGCGGCGCCGTGCTGGTACAACGCTACGGTTTCGACCCGCGTCTGCACGCCGCCTATATCGAGAAGATCCTGGCCCGCTTCGCCAACCCCTATCTGGTGGACGAGATTGACCGGGTCGGCCGTCAGCCGCTGCGCAAGCTGGCGGCGGGGGATCGGCTGGTGAAGCCGTTGCTCGGCACCCTGGAGTACGGCCTGCCCAGCGATCACCTGCAGGAGGGGATCGCCGCGGCGCTGCACTATCGCAACGCCGACGACCCGCAGGCGGTGGAGCTGCAACAGCTGCTGGCGGAGCTGGGTCCGGCCCAGGCTCTGGCTCGCATCACCGGCCTGGCTGCCGACAGCGACATCGTCAGCGCCATCGTCACCCGTTATGGCAATTTGAAGTGACCTGATGAGGCGCCGTCGCCGCCGGCCCACTAAGGCCGGCAACCTAAGCGCCTCATACGATAAAAACCGGGAGAGAGGCCCACTCTCTCCCTGTCAGCTGGACCCAATGCACTTATGACCACACACCAGGAAGATGAAGTACTGGAGCGACTGAACGAGCAAGATGGCCCTCGCGGCTTCTTTCTCGAGGTCGTGACCATCCTGGAAGAGGCGGTCGACTCTCTGATGCGACGCGCGTTCCGTCAGGAGGAGTATGCCGTCAAATACGCCATCGAACCCCTGCTCAACCAGAGCGGTCCTCTCGGCCAGCTGGAGGTGCGCCTCAAGCTCATCTTCGCCCTCGGCCTCATCTCCCTCGAACGCTATCAGGATCTCGAGGCTTACCTGAAGATCCGCGATTTTCTGGTGCGCGACCCCAAGGATTACCGCTTCAGCGACAAGCCGATCCGCGATCTGCTGGCACGCCTGCACGGCGTCAGCCAGGGCGGCATGATGCCGCAGGAGGCCCCCGCCAATGAGGAGGACTGGCCCTTCTACCAGATGCAGCTGAACCGGCTCGATCAGGTGGTGCGCTCGGCGCTGGTGCTGGCGGTGGCCGACTGCGTCACCGAACTCCACAAAGAGAGCCCCATCTAATCCAGCTGGTGGCCGCAGCCAGCGGCCACACCCCGCCCCTCTCCCGCGGCCATGCCCCCGTGACGCCCGCTGTCGCGTGATCCGCTTACCCCCTTGTTCCCGCCGCCGGCTGGTGTCAATCTGACCATCTTCCCCACTACACTTCCTCCAGGTTCATCGCCTTAATCGAGGTCTGCATGATTGCTCTCTCCCTGGCCGGGATCGCCCTGGTCTCCGTGCTGGCCCAGTGGCTGGCCTGGTCGCTGCGGGTGCCCGCCATCCTGTTTCTGCTGCTCACCGGCCTGCTGCTTGGCCCGGTCAGCGGCCTGCTCGACCCCGATGCCCTGCTCGGCGACCTGCTGTTTCCGCTGGTCTCCCTGTCGGTCGCCATCATCCTGTTCGAGGGGGCGCTCACCCTGCACCTGGCCGAGCTAAAAGGGATCGGCAAGGTGGTGCGCAACCTCTGCTCGGTGGGCATGCTGGCCAGCTTCGCCGTCATCGGCAGCGCCGGTTACTTCCTGCTGGGACTGGACTGGCGGGTCGCCATGGTGCTCGGCGCCGTACTGGTGGTGACCGGCCCCACCGTGGTCGCCCCCATGCTCAACGTGATCCGCCCGACCCGGGAGGTAGACCGCATCCTGCGCTGGGAGGGGATCGTCATCGATCCCATCGGCGCCCTGTTTGCGGTGCTGGTGTTCGAGGCGGTGCGCCTCGGCAGTCAGGGAGATCTCATCGGTCACACCCTGCTGGCGCTGGCCAAGACGGTGGGGGTGGGCTCGCTCATCGGGGTCGGCGCCGGCTGGCTCACCACCCTGCTGATCCGCAAGGACTGGCTGCCGGTCAGCCTGCACAAGTTCGGGGTGCTGGCGCTGGTGCTGGTCACCTTCAGCCTCTCCAACTGGCTCAGCCACGAATCCGGCCTGCTGGCGGTCACCGTGTTCGGCATCTGGCTCGCCAATCAGGAGGGGCTGGATCTGGAGGAGGTGCTGGCCTTCAAGGAGGATCTCGCCGTCATACTCATCTCCTCCCTGTTCATCCTGCTGGCGGCCCGCCTCGATCTGGCCCAGCTCTGGCAGCTCGGCCCCATGGTGCTGGCACTGCTGTGCGTGGTGCAGTTCGTGGCGCGCCCGCTCTGCATCCTGGTCTCCACCTGGGGATCCGATCTATCCTGGCGAGCCCGCGCCCTGCTCGGCTGGATTGCACCGCGCGGCATCGTCGCGGCGGCGGTCAGCGCCTCCTTCGCCATCAGCCTGCACCAGGCCGGCATTCCCGATGCCGACAAGCTGGTGCCGCTGGTGTTTGCGGTGATCATCTCCACCGTGGTGCTGCAGAGCCTCACCTCGGCACCGCTGGCCGGTCTGCTCAAGATGCGCCAGAGCGCCCCCAACACCTGGCTCATCATCGGGGCCAACTCGGTGGCGCGGGCCATCGGCCGGGCCCTGGCGGATCAGGGGCTGCCGGTCCAGCTCTGCGATCCAGCCTGGGAGTTCTGCCGTCAGGCACGGATGAGCAACCTGCCCTGCTACTTCGGCAACCCGCAATCCGAACACGCCGAGCTGCACCTGCCGCTCACCAGCATCAGCACAGTGCTGGCGCTCTCCCCCAACCGCCACAACAACGCCCTCGGCGTGCTGCACTTCGCCCACCTCTACGGCGAGGAGAAGGTCTACTCCCTGCGCTCCAGCGATCAGCACGGCAAGGCCAATCGGGAGAGTGCCACCTTTCGCGCCCGCCAGAACCTGTTCGGTCCCGACATCAACTACGCCCGGCTGAGCGGCCTGCTGAGCCGGGGCGGCCAGATCAAGGCGACCCGCCTGAGCGAGGCGTTCGACTGGGCCCAGTACCAGGAGGCCAACCCGGGCGCCATCCCGCTGTTCGTGCTGGACGGCAAGGGGCGGACCCGCATCGTCACCGGCCCCGTCGAACCGCTGGCCGGGGAGCTGCTGATCGCCCTGCAGCCACCGAAGGAGACGGCCGCCCCATGAGCGAGACCCGCCCCAACCCGCTGCTGGCTCCATTGCTGACATTGCTGCGGCAGGCAAGCGGCAGCTACAAGGTGCACGAGCTGCTGGCCGAGCTGCGCCGCCAGGAGGCCATCCCGCCTCTGCCGGGGGATGAGCAGTTGCAGCTGTTTCGCCTCAACTTCCTCATCATGAACGCCCTCTACCAGTTGCAGGCCGAGCTTCATGGTGAAGGGTGGTGGCTGGTGATCAGCACCCTGGATATCCGGCTCGAACCGCTCACTACCCGCGAGGCAGCAAGCGCCCTCGCCCGGGGCGAGGCACTGCGCAGTTACTACCTCGACTGGCAGGTGTTCTGGCAGACCGACCGGGAGGAGGTGGAGGCGCTGCTCGGCAGCTTCTGGCGGGCCTGTGAACGGGATGAACACAGGGCCGAGGCGCTGACCCTGTTCGCCCTGCCGGCCGGGGCACAGCCCGATGCCATCCGCCGCCGCTGGCGGGAGCTGGCGCTGCAACACCACCCGGATCGCGGGGGCGATGCCGACACCTTCATCCGCCTGCGCTGGGCCTGGGAGCACCTCAAATCGGCCAAATGAGCCGGCCGACCCCGACCGCAGCCACTAGACTTGAAGTGGCATCAAGCGTCACGGGAGGATGTCATGACAGTCAGCGAACTTCGCCAGCTCTATCAGCAGCAAGCCTTCAAGGAAGCCGAGATCCTGCAGGACGCCATCCTGCCCGGCTGGATCGTGGAGTTCAGGGGTCAGGACGGCAGGCTGTACGAGATGACCGACACCCTGGGCTGCCCCCGCTACTTCGGCTCGGTCGAGGAGGCCCGCCAGCACGTGCACCTGGTGGCGGATTGCCCGATCCAGGTCGAGCACCTATACCGCTTCTTCGAACGCTGAGGGATCGGCAGGCTCAAAAAAGGCTCCCGTGGGAGCCTTTTCTCATTCCGGTTGCAGGGGGTCCGCCCCCTTGCCCTCCAGCCGCCTGACCGGCTTTTGCAGGATCAGGTTGGCCGGATAGGTGACCAGATCGCCGTTGTCATCGCGCACCCGCACGTAGAAGAGGCCGATCTCGGTGATGACCCCGGTGACCGAATCATCCTTGTCGAGGATCCGGATCCGGTCGCCAATCTTGTAGGGAAAGGCGAAGAAGATGGTGATGCTGGCGGTGATGTTGGAGAGGATCGACCACTGCGCCACCATGGCGACGCCCAGCACCGCGAAGAAGGAGGAGGCCAGCACCACCAGCCGCGAGAAGTCGAGCCCCCAGACCCCGGCCAGGATCAGCAGGGTGGCGCAGCCGAGCAGGAAGTGGAACACGTGCTCCACGTAGAGCACCCGGTTCTCGCTCACCTGCCGGGTCTGGGCCAGCGCCAGCAGGCTCTTGTGAATGAGCCCGCGAATAAGGGTGTGGCCCAGCAGCAACAGCAGGGTCACGCCAAAAGATTCCCATGTCGTCATGTCTGCTCCTTACCACCAGCGCCGATGTTTCAGCCAGACCGCCAGCCCGGTCGCCAGCGCCACCAGGGAGCCACAGAAGATCCAGAAGGCGGTCGGACTCTCGGCCCCGGGAATGCCCCCCAGGTTGATGCCGAACAGGCCGGTCAGGAAGCTGGCGGGCAGGAACAGCAGCGCCATCACCGACATCTGGTAGGCGCGGCGGTTGGTCGCCTCCGCCATCAGGTTGTTGATCTCGTCCGCCAGCACGGCGGTACGCGCTACCCCGGCATCCAGATCGTCCAGCCAGCGCCGCAGTCGGTCGGCGATGTCCAGCAGACGCCGGCGGTCATCTTCATCCAGCCAGCTGATCTTCTCGTTGGCGAGGCGCGCCACCAGATCCCGCTGCGGCGAGAGGTAGCGGCGGATCATGATGAGCTGCTTGCGGATCAGCGCCAGCCGGCCGTTGGCAGGCAGGTCGCGCATCAGCACCATCTCCTCCAGATCCAGGATCTGATCGTGCAGCTCTTCGACGAACTCCCCAGCCCGGTCGGTCAGGGCGTCGCAAATCTCCACCAGCCAGTCGGCCGGGGTATCGGCTCCGCCCCCCAGCTTGAGCTGGTTGAACACGTCCTGTTCCGACAGCAGCGGCCGGCGCCGGCTGCTGATGATGAGATCCGGGGTGATGTAGATGCGCAGCGCCACCATCTCTTCCGGTCTGTGGTCCTTGTTGTGGTTGATGCCGCGCAGGATCAGCAGCACCGTCTCCCCCATTCGGACCAGCTTGGGGCGATTGCTCTGGCCGAGCAGCGACTCGCGCGCCGCATCATTGAGCAGCGGGGTCTGCAGCAGCCAGCGCGCCGCCTCCGGATTGCCGTAGTCCAGATGCAGCCAGCCCGGCTGCTTGGCCGGTATCTCGCTGCCCACCACCAGTGGCTGCATGCCACCCCTGCCATCCAGGGTCAGGCCATAAATTACGTCACTGGGCACCCGATCCATCTGCTCGTCCTTTTCGCTCATGTTCATCGGCCCAGCTTACACCAAAGCCGGGCCCGACTCAGCCCCGGGGCAGCCGCCCCGCGCCGACCGTGTTAAGATGCGCCACTCGTTTCAGACACAGGAAGCCCTGCCATGCCCATCTGGGTCGATGCCGATGCCTGCCCAATTCCGGTCAAAGAGATCCTTTACCGCGCCGCCCACCGTGCCCAGGTGGTGACCACGCTAGTGGCCAATCAGGGGCTGCGGGTGCCCCCTTCCCCCTTCATCAAGACCCAGCAGGTGGAGAAGGGCTTCGATGTGGCAGATCATGTCATCGCCCAGCAGGTCAAACCCGGCGATCTGGTGATCACCGGCGACATTCCGCTCGCCTCCTGGGTGATCGATGCCGGCGGCGAGGCGCTCAATCCCCGCGGCGAGATCTACACCCGCGAGACCATCAAGGCGCGGCTCGGCATGCGCAACTTCATGGAGGAGCTGCGCTCGGCCGGGGTGCAGACCGGCGGCCCGGCCCCCCTCAACGCGGCCGACAAGCAGCGCTTCGCCAACGCCCTCGACAAGTGGCTCATCCGGGGCAAGCTGAGTTGATTGCCCCCTCCCCGGCCGGCTGCCGGGGAGACCCATTCATTTCCCTTTTCGCTTAATTCTTTCTTAAGGCTGGTGAACTAACCTTGTGGCTGTTGACCCAACCACCCGCAAGGAGCAAGCAATGAAACTGACCCCCCTGTTGTTACTGATCCCCCTGTTGAGCGGCGCAGCCCTGGCCGATCCCCAATGTACCCAGGCCGACAAGAGCAAGTGGATGAGCGAAGCCGACGCCCAGCAGCAGATCAAGGCGATGGGCTACGACATCAAGAAGTTCAAGGTCACCAAGACCAACTGCTACGAGATTTACGGTTGGGACAAAGAGAAGCGCAAGGTCGAGATCTACTTCGACCCGACCGACCTGAAGAAAGTGAAAGAAGAGATCGACGAATAATCCGGCCATGGGCCGGTCTCCTGCCGGCCCTTTCTATGGAGCCACGCCATGACAACCTCTGAAGTGAAAGTCTGGGATCCCCTTATCCGGGTGTTTCACTGGGCCACCGTCACCCTCTGCCTGCTCAACTTCTTCGTGCTGGAAGAGGGCAGCAAGCCCCACAAATATGCCGGCTACGCAGTGGGCATCCTGCTGATCATCCGCCTGCTGTGGGGTTTGGTCGGACCCCATTACGCCCGCTTCGGCCAGTGGTGGCCGACCCCGGCCCGGGTTCGCTACTACCTGCGTCAGCTGGCCCAGGGCCGTCACCCCTACTACCTCGGCCACAACCCGGTCGGCGCCCTGATGATCTGGCTGCTGCTGCTGTCGCTGGTCGGCACCGTGGTCACCGGCTGGCTCACCACCTGGGATGCCTTCTGGGGCGAAGACTGGCTGGAGGAGTTGCACGGCATCATTGCCAACACCCTGATGGCCGCCGTCGGTGTCCATGCGGCCGTGGTGATCCTGACCGATCGCCTCACCCGCAGCGACCTGGTGCGCGCCATGGTGCTGGGCAAAAAACGGGTGCCCGCCGACGCCAAGGTGGAAGATCCGCGCAGTTAATGACCGGGCTGCCCCTCGGGCCCCGGTTTTTTGCTGCAATGGCCCGCGACACTGGTAAGATGCGCCGCCATTTTCCCCATGTCGTAGCCATCATGACCGCCCAAGGGCACCTGCTCTTCTCCGTTACCTGCACCCTGCTCGCCCACAAACTCCAGCTGACGCCGGCCCTGGCCGACGCCAGCCTGTGGCACACCATTCCTGCTGCACTGGCCAGCGCCCTGCTGCCGGACCTCGACCACCCCAAGTCGGTGCTGGGGCAACGCCTGCCCTGGATTTCCAAACCCTTGTCGCGGCTGTTCGGCCATCGCGGCTTCACCCACAGCCTGCTGGCGGTGGCCGCCGCCATCTGGGGACTGGATCAGAGCCTGGCTCCCGCCCTGCTGCCCACCGGCGTCAAGGATGCCCTTATCATCGGCTACCTCAGCCACCTGCTGGGAGACTGGCTCACCCCGGCCGGCATTCCGCTGCTGTGGCCCAGCAAGCGCCGCTACCGGCTGCCGGGCTGGCCGCTCAAAAGCGGCGGCGCCGTCGAGACCGGCTTTTGCACTCTCACCCTGCTGGCCGCCGGTTACTGGGCTCACTGGCCAGGCTAGCGGTCCGTCAGGCCAGCTAGCGCCTGCTGTTGCCCCAAAAAACAAACCCCTGCCGAGGCAGGGGTTTGTCATGGTGAGAGCGGGTGGCTGTATTACAGCATCACACCGGCAATCACGGCGGAAAGCAGGCTCACCAGGGTGGAGCCGTACACCAGCTTCAGACCGAAGCGGGAGACCATGTTGCCCTTCTCTTCGTTCAGCGCCTTCACCGCACCGGCGATGATGCCGATGGAGCTGAAGTTGGCGAACGACACCATGAAGATGGAGAGGATGCCGATGGTGCGCGGAGAGAGCTGGGCTGCGATCTTGCCCAGATCCATCATGGCCACGAATTCGTTGGTCACCAGCTTGGTCGCCATGATGGAGCCGGCTTGCAGCGCCTCACCACTCGGGATACCCAGGATCCAGGCGATCGGGTAGAAGAGGTAGCCCATGACGAACTGGAAGTTGACGCCGAATGCCATCTCGAACAGGTAGTTGATGAGGGCAATCAGGGCGATGAAGCCGACCAGCATGGCACCCACGATGACCGCCACGGTGAAACCGGCCATGATGTACTCGCCCAGCATCTCGAAGAAGTTCTCTTTCTTCGGGCTGTGGTGCTCGTCACCTTCGGCCAGCGCCTTGGCGTCGGTCACGGTGTTGTCCGGCTCGTAGGGGTTGATCAGCGACAGCACTATGAAGGTGCTGAACATGTTGAGCACCAGCGCGGCCACCACGTAGCGCGGCTCGATCAGCTGCATGTAGGCACCGACGATGGACATGGAGACGGTGGACATGGCAGTAGCAGCCAGGGTGTACATCTGCTTCTCGTTCAGGTGCGGCAGGATGTTCTTGAGCGCGATGAAGTTCTCGGACTGGCCGACGATCATGGAGCTGATGGCGTTGAAGGACTCCAGCTTGCCCATGCCGTTGATCTTGGCCAGCACGGTACCGATGCCGCGGATCACCAGCGGCAGCAGACGGATGTACTGCAGGATACCGATCAGCACGGAGATGAAGACGATGGGCATCAGTACCATCAGGAAGAAGGAGAAGGCCCCTTCATTGACCAGGCCACCGAACACGAAGTCGGTACCCTGTTTGGCAAACTCCATCAACTTGGTGAAGCCGGCCGCGAAGCCACCCACCACCGCCAGACCCACTTCGGAGTTCAGCATGAACCAGGCCAGCGCCAGTTCGACCACCAGCAGTTGGCCGATATAACGCAGTTTGATCTGTTTCCAGTTGTGGCGGTTGGCCAGCAAAGCAAGAGCGAGGACCATCACGAGTCCGAGCACAAAGTGAACGTATTCCATACCAGTAGCACCTGAGTAATTTGTAATTTTTTGACCGGCGCCATCATAGACATTTGCATATTTAAAAATCAGATAGCCATCACAATCTGCGGTAAAAATATGCATGTTGGATAATACAAACGTTTTTAAATTAATTAAACGCTCACACAAGCATCTAATCGTTGTTCAATAAACATAAAAACCATTAATAAACAGCAAGTTAAAAATAAACCACTCCATCTGAAAGGGCTATTTTCACAGCTTTCTCACATTTATTTAAAACCTGGCGAATGGCGTCATAGCGGTGAGGTTAAATTTACGGCGAATTTATTTAATCAAATCAAAATGACAAACGTTTATCTTATTTGCGATGAATAGCCCGGCTTCTTTCAGCTAATTCCCGAAAGGCAGTGGGGTATTTTCAGGCAAGCCGGATAACATACCTCCACCGTTTTCCCCCGGCCGCAGCCTCGCCACCGTCGCCGTCCAGTCGTTCAAAAATCCGCCACACCCGGCAGCGCTTTCTGGTACAATGCGCGCCCTTGCGCACGGCGCAGCCCGTTTTCTCCGATATAGAGTCTTTTTGTGAACAACGAATTTAGCAGCCTGAACCTCTCCCCCGCCCTGCAGGACAACCTCGCCAGCCTGGGTTATCTGCAGATGACCCCGATCCAGGCCCAGAGTCTGCCCCTGGTACTCGATGGTAAAGACCTGATCGCCAAGGCAAAAACCGGCAGCGGCAAGACCGCGGCCTTCGGCCTCGGCCTGCTTGCCAACCTCGATGTCAACCGGCTCGAGGTGCAGGCGCTGGTGCTCTGTCCGACTCGCGAGCTGGCCGATCAGGTTGCCACCGAGATCCGCCGTCTTGCCCGTACCCTGCCCAACGTCAAGCTGGTCACCCTGTGCGGCGGCACCCCGACCGCACCGCAATCCGCCACCTTGAGCTTTGGCGCCCACATCGCCGTCGGCACCCCGGGCCGGATCCTCAAGCACCTGGAGCAGGGCACCCTCGAGCTGGACGGCCTCAAGACGCTGGTGCTGGACGAAGCGGATCGCATGCTGGACATGGGCTTTGGCGAAGACATCAACCGGGTCATCAGCCACGCCCCGCGCGACCGCCAGACCCTGCTGTTCTCCGCCACCTATCCGGAGGGGATCGCCCAGATGAGCCGCGGCGTGCAGCGCAACCCGGTCGAGGTGAGCGTGGAGTCCCTGCACGAAGACAGCGCCATCGAGCAGAAGCTGTATGAAGTGCCGGCCGGCCAGCGCCTCGACGCCCTCGGCTGGTTGCTCAGCCACTATCAGCCGAGCTCCTGCGTGGTGTTCTGCAACACCAAGCGCGCCTGCAACGACGTGGCCGACCACCTGGCCGCCAAGGGCTTTTCGGCGCTGGCGCTGAACGGCGACCTGGAGCAGCGTGAGCGGGATCAGGTGCTGGTACGCTTCGCCAACGGCAGCGCCACCATCCTGGTGGCCACCGACGTGGCCGCCCGCGGTCTCGACATCAAGGAGCTGGGCGCCGTCATCAACTACGAGCTGACCTACGACCCCGAAGTGCACGTGCACCGGATCGGCCGTACCGGCCGCGCCGGCCAGCAGGGCCTGGCCCTGAGCCTCTACCAGCCGAACGAGGCCCAGCGCGTCAACTTCATCGAGGAGTACCAGCAGGCCCCCATTCCCCAGGGCGACCTGGCCGGGATCGGCCGCGACATCAAGCCGATCGCACCGCAGATGGTGACCCTCTCCATCGATGCGGGCCGCAAGAGCAAGGTGCGCGCCGGTGACATCCTCGGCGCTCTGACTGGCGAAGGCGGCATTGCCGGGGCCGATGTGGGCAAGATCCAGATTTCCGAGCAGTACTCCTACGTGGCGGTGAAGCGCCAGGTGGCGAGCGCCGCCCTCAAACGGCTGCAGGAAGGCAAGATCAAGGGGCGCAGCTACCGCGCTCGCAAGCTGGGCTAAGGTTCACGACACAGGCGCCGGTTCGGCGCCTGTTTCATATTTATCCGTGCCCATGAGAACAAGGCAGATGCCATGACCCAGACAACCCGACCCGAAGTGAGCTGCCAGAACTGCGAAGCCTGCTGCTGCCGCCTCGAGGTGATGCTGTTTACCGATACCGGCGTACCGGATCGCTATGTGGAAGAGCGGGAAGGTGAAGTGCCGGTGATGCACCGGCTGGAAGATGGCTGGTGCGCGGCGCTCGACCGCAACACCATGATGTGCCGCATCTACGAAGTTCGTCCCCTGATATGCCGTGAATTTGAAATGGGCGAGCCCGACTGCGTTGACGAGCGGGACAAGTGGTTTATCAAGCTCAACTGACCGATGGGCGAGCACTCGATCGCACTCCCGGGATGATGTGCCCATCCATGAAGTACGTCCCTTGATATGCCGTGAATTTGAAATGGGTGAGCCGGACTGTATCGACGAGCGGGACAAGTGGTTTATCAAGCTCAATTGAGCTGCGGGTAATGATCAGCCTGCAGTGCAGTCAGACCAGCCCCGCCAGTTGCCGTTCCAGCCACTGCAGTGCCTCGTCGGTCTGCTCGAAGTAGCGGACGCCCTGAAACGGCAAACCGCTGAACACCTGATCCGCCAGATACTGCTTGAAGCTGCCCGCCAGCACCACCGCCAGAAAGGCGCAACCGTTGCTGGCGCACCAGCCGAACTGGCGGCGAAAGCGGGCCAGCACCTCGGGGCCCGCCGCCTCGAACTCGGTCGCCACTTCGACGATCCCCCAGGGCGCGTCGCGCAGGCTGGCGATCTGCTGGCTGAACTGGGACTCATAGGCCATGGCCCCCGCCAGATTGAAAGGGCCGCTCGGTCGGCAGATCAGCACCTGACCTCGTCGCTGCATCTCGAAATGGCCGTGTGGTTGCAACTTCACCTCTGCCTCCTTCCCTGGATTCTTCGTAGTGCAAGCACCCTTTAATGTTGCCACAAGGTAAGGATTTATCTGCAAAAAGTCCATTCCGCCAGGCGCGAACCTGGATGGAGTGCGTCACCGGTTGACCCACTGGCGGCCTGCTCAGCACGCCTTTGTCCGTCGCATCGACCAGCCCTCATGTTCTGTTGCAGTTAACAAAACGTTGCTGCTATCATCCGCGCGCCACCAACATTCCACCAACTGAAACGTTAACTCACGACGCAAGGAACAGAGATGAAAAATCGGGACGCGAACCACTATCAGCGCATCTGGCGCTGGCACTTCTATGCGGGTCTCTTCGTCGCCCCCTTCCTGATCCTGCTCTCGCTGACCGGGATCGTCTATCTGTTCAAGCCCCAGCTCGACAACCTGATGTATCCCGAGCTGATGAAGGTCGCCCCCGTCAGCCAGCCGCTCAGCGCCGATCAGCTGCTGGTCAAGGCGATGGCCGTCATGCCGGATGCCAGCCTGAGCAAGTACTTGCCACCGGTCAGCCCGGAGGCTAGCGCCCAGTTCATCGTCCGCCAGGGCGGTAGCGAGCTGACCCTGTTCCTCGATCCCGCCAGTGGCGCCCTGCTTGGCACCATGGACAACAAGTGGAATCTGCAGGCGGTGGCGCGCGCCCTGCACGCCGATCTGCTGCTCGGCACCAGCGGGGATCGGCTGATCGAGCTGGCCGCCGGCTGGGGCATAGTGCTGCTCATCAGCGGGCTCTATCTCTGGTGGCCACGCAAGGGGCCAGGGGTCGGCGGCATCCTGTGGCCGCGCTGGAGCCAGCGCGGGCGGCTCTGGTGGCGTGACCTGCACGCCGTGGTCGGTTTCTGGGGCGCCGGTTTCCTGCTGCTGCTGCTCTTGAGCGGCATGACCTGGACCGGTTTCTGGGGCGATCAGTTTGCCGCCGTCTGGAACCGCTTCCCGGCCGCCATGTGGAACGAGGTACCCAAGTCGGCGCCCCTGGCGCGCAGTCTCAACCATGCCCATCAACAGACAGTCCCCTGGGCGGTCGAGAACACCCCCATCCCCAGCTCGGCCGAGCCCAAGGCCCACGACCACAGCGCCATGGGTCACGGCGGCGAGCATGACGGCATGGTGATGGCGGAGCACCGCATCCCGCTGCAGCAGGTGGTCGACATCGCAACCGCGCGCCAAGTTACACCGGGCTACAGCATCACACCGCCTGCTGGTGAAACCGGCGTCTATACCATCGCCATCTTTGCCGATGATCCGCGCAACGATGCCACCCTGCACATCGATCAATACAGTGGCAAGGTGCTGGCCGACGTGCGCTGGCAAGACTACGGCCCGGTCGCCAAGACGGTGGAAACCGGCGTCATGCTGCACATGGGCAAGCTCTACGGCTGGCCGCACCAGCTGGCCATGCTGCTCATCTGCCTGCTGGTGTTGCTGAGCTCGGTGAGCGGGCTCTGGATCTGGTGGAGCCGTCGTCCCAGTGGTCGCCTCGCCGCCCCGCCATTGCCGGCCAGCCTGCCGCCCATGCGCGGCGCCATTGCCCTGCTGATCCTGCTCGGTATCTGCTTCCCGCTGGTGGGCGGCTCCATGCTGGTGATCTGGCTGCTGGACAGCCTGCTCTTCGCCCGCCGTCGAGCACCCCGGCTGGCACGGGTCAGCTAGTCGACGGCCCGTGCCGCACCACATTGCTACTCAAGGAGGGCTCCCACACGGGAGCCCTCCTGCTTTCAGCGCGCCTTTACGCTTGCTCCACCAGCTGGAGGATCTTCGTCGCCTTCTCGAAGTGATCGAGGCGCTGGGTCTGGATCCACCAGGTCGCAGCCTCCATCAGCAACTCGGGGTCATCGTTGCGGTTGGCAAAAAACGCATAGAAGGAGACGCCGACCGCCTCCCCCTTCTGCGCGATTTTCTGATGGCACACCTGAATGATTTTCTGTTTGAGCGAGTCGCGCATGGCGGCGTTCCGGCCTGATGAGTGATTGGCCGACCAGCATACCCCAACCAACAAAAAGGGCTCCCGTCCGGGAGCCCTTTTGCCTTGCCGATCACATGGCACTCAGTCAGGAGAGCGCCAGCCCGATGGAGAGCAGCAGGCTGTAGAGGAAGGCGCTGATGGCGGTCTTCTTGAGCGCTCCGGTCAGCACCTCGCCATCGAAACTCTGGCGCAGGGTCTTGGCGGCATCGCTGAGCGGTTTCATGGCAGGCAGGAAGATCCAGGGCCAGAAACTGGCGGGCTGGGTCAGCAGGAAGGCGATGGTAGTCAGCAACGCAGCCCCCAGCAGTACCCAGTGGTAGGCAATGGCCCGGTTGCGACCGAGCCGCACCGCCAGGGTGATCTTGCCGCTGACCGCGTCGGTCTCGATGTCGCGCACGTTGTTGATGTTGAGCACCGCGGTGGCCAGCAGGCCGCAGGCGGTGGCCGGCAGCAGCAGATCCCACTGCAGGGTCTTGGTGAACAGGTAGTAGGAGCCGAGCACTCCCAGCAGGCCGAAGAACAGGAACACCGAGATGTCGCCGAAGCCGCGATAGCCGTAAGGAGTCTTGCCCACCGTGTAGGTGATGGCGGCCACGATGGCGGCGCCGCCGAGCAGCACGAAGGTGAGGATCTGCAGCCACTGATCGCCAAAAGCGCAGCCCAGCAGGGCGAGGCCGCTGACCACCGCGGCCAGCGCGGTCAGCGCCATGGCCACGCACATCTGCCGGCGGGTGATGAGGCCGGAAACCACGGCACGCTGGGGGCCGATCCGTTCGCCATTGTCCGCCCCGGATACCGCATCCCCATAATCGTTGGCCAGATTGGAGAGGATCTGCAGCAGAATGGCGGTCAGCAGGGAGAGCGCCATGATGGTGCCGTCGAAGGCACCGCGGCTGGCCGCAAGCCCGGAACCCAGCAAAATGGAGGAGCACGCCAGCGGCAACGTTCGCAAACGCGCCGCCAGCAACCAAATAGATAAGGTATTTGTCATATTGTGATGGCCAAACAATCAGATATTGATCGTGTTAAGGGTTATCGAACCGGATTTCGGTATACTTGGCCCCTCGGGAGGCAGCTCCCCGGGCGATTTACATGGACGAATGGGCAGATAATATATAGGAATAATCGCTCCTTTGGCATAAACCAACGGCATCCTTCTGCAGGATGGACCGTCACTATCGGCTCATAGACGAAATCCATGTTGGCTCAGACCCATATCAAGCAACAACTGGACGCCCTGCGTCACGGCAATGCCTGCGGCTTCGTGCGGCTGCGCGTGGCAATCGAGGTCGGCTCCTTTCTGGGCTGGCTCGCGGCGCAGACCCTCTATCCCCGTATCTATTGGCATGCCAGAGGACAAGAGCGTCCCGAATACGTGGCGCTGGGTTGTCTGCGCGAGCTGAGCGAGCCCCAGGCGATCCGCCAGGTCTGCGAACAGACCAGCCAGCCCCATGACGACAGCCCCCGCTACTATGGCGGACTGGCGTTCGACCCCACCCAGCACGGCTGGCAGGGGTTCGGCCCCTGCCGCTTCGTGCTGCCCCGCATCGAGCTGGTGCGCCGTGGCGAGTGCGTCACCCTCTGCCTCAACCTCTGGTTGCCGGAGCAGACCGACAGCGACGCCTTCGAGGCCGAACTGCAGGCCGCCGCCGCCGCCCTCGACGCCCTTCGGCCGGAGGCGCCTCTGGCGCCACTGACCCGTCATTCATGGCAGCGGGAAGATTGCCCGAGCCAGCCGCAGTGGCAGACCCTGGTCGAGCAGGTCACCGCCCCCGACTTCCAGGCTCACACCCCCAAGGTGGTGCTGTCGCGCCAGAGCCGGCTCACCCATGACGGTGCGACGCGCACGGCCGACCCGCAGGCCGTCGCCCCCTGGTCGCTGCTGGCCAGCTGGGCACAGCACGGCCAGGACTGCTTTCACTTCGGCTTCCAGTTTTCACCCGAGCAGAGCTTCATCGCCTGTTCACCCGAGCGGCTCTATCGCCGCGAACAGCAGCACCTCTTCACCGAGGCGCTGGCGGGCACCATTCGCCGCTCCGGCGACGAGGCGACCGATGCGGCACTGGCCGCCGAGCTGCTGGCCGACAGCAAGAACCGGCTGGAAAACCGGCTGGTGCACGCCGACATCCTCAGCCGGCTGGCGCCGCTCACCACAGATGCCACCCTGACCGAGCCGCGCATTCTCAAACTGCGGCTACTGCAGCACCTCAAGTGCGACATCGAGGCCGAGCTCAAGCCCGGCGTCTGCGACTGGCAACTGCTGGAGGCGCTGCACCCCACCCCCGCGGTGGGCGGTGCCCCGCGCGAGGCGGCGCTGGCTTTCATCCGCGAGCGCGAGCCCTATGATCGCGGCTGGTATGCCGGCGCCTGCGGCATGCTGAGCCGGGAGACCTCGGAGTTCTCGGTCGCCATCCGCAGCGCCCGCATCACGGCGCAGGCCATAACCCTGTTTGCCGGCGCCGGTATCGTCGCGGGTTCCGAGCCTGCCGCCGAGTGGGCCGAACTCGACAACAAGATCGCCAACGTGCTCTCCCTGCTGGGATAGCGTTTTCTCACCGTTTCCTCACTGCGAGAGCCTCATGTCCGCGCGCCAAGAGTTTGCCAGCCACCATGCCACCTTCAACCACGTCTGGTCTTCCCTCTTGCTGGAGGAGCTCTTTCGCCTCGGCGTGCGCGACATCGCGCTGGCCTCCGGCTCGCGCTCGGCGCCGCTCACCATGGCAGCCGCCGCCCACCCCGGCTTTCGCCGCCATCTGCACTTTGACGAGCGCGGCCTCGGCTTCATGGCGCTGGGGCTGGCCAAGGGCAGCGGCCGCCCGGTGGCGGTGATCATGACCTCGGGCACGGCGGTGGCCAACCTCTGGCCGGCGGTGGCCGAAGCCCAGCTCACCGGCGTGCCGCTCATCATTCTCTCGGCCGATCGGCCGCCCGAGCTCATCGACAACGGGGCCAACCAGGCCATCGACCAGCAGGGGATCTTCGGCCGCTACCCCGTCTATCAGCAGAACCTGCCGAGCCCCACCGCCACCATCCCGGCAGCCTTCGTGCTGAGCTCGGTGGATCAGGCGCTGGCCCAGCAGGCGCGCACACCAGGGCCGGTGCACTTCAACTGCATGTACCCCGAGCCGCTCTATCCGGGCGACGCCTACCTGGACTTCTCAGCCTATCTGGCCCCCCTCGGCGACTGGCTCCGCTCATCCGAGCCCTGGAGCCCCTGGCAACTGGCGCAGGCCCCCTGCCCGCGTCAGCCCGACTGGGACGAGCTGCAGGGCAAGCGCGGCCTCATCGTCGCCGGCCGCATTCAGGATCCGGTTCAGGCCAAGGCGGTCGCCGCCCTGGCCGAGCGGCTCGGCTGGCCTCTACTGGCAGACCTGCAGAGCCAGCTGCGCTTCGATGGCCGCAACCTGGTGCACGCCGATCTCGCCCTGCAACACTGCGGCTTCGTGGCCGAGCTGGCCCGGGCCGAGGTGCTGCTGCAATTCGGCGCCCGCCTCATCTCCAAGCGGCTCGGCCAGTTTATCAAGCAGCAACCCTGGCAGGCATACTGGCTCATCGACCCGCAGCCAGCCCGGCTCGACCCGGACTACCGGCTGCGCCGCCGCCTGCTGTGCGAACCCGCCGCCTTTGCCGCCGCCCATCCGGTGGCGCACCCGCACCTGCCCTGGCACCGGCTGGCGGAGCGCCAGCAGGCCGTGAGCCAGCAGGTGCGCAGCGCCTGCGAGCGCTTCTCCGAGCTTGGGGTGTGCCATCGTCTGAATCAGCTGATCAGGGGCCAGCTGTTTGTCGGCAACAGCATGCCGGCCCGGCTGATGGACATGCTCGGCGAGGCGGGCAAGGGCCCCAGCCGGGTGATGACCAACCGCGGCGCCTCCGGCATCGACGGTCTCATCGCCACCGCCTACGGCTTCGCGCAATCGGTCCAGCCAGGCAGCAATGAGCCCACCACACTGCTGCTCGGCGATCTCAGCGCCCTGCACGATCTCAACAGCCTGGCGCTGCTTGGCAAATCGAGCCGGCCGCTGGTGGTGATCCTGCTCAACAACGATGGCGGCAGCATCTTTCGCATGCTGCCGGTGCCGACCCAGGACGCGCTGCTGGAGACCTACTACTGCCTGCCCCACGGCCTGCACTTCGAACACGCCGCCGCCATGTTCGGCCTCCACTACCGGGCGCCGGCCACCCTCGCCGAATTTGAACGGGATTACGCCGCCGCGCTGGAAAAGGGGGTAACGCTGATTGAAATCAAGGTCCCCAGCAGCGAAGTCGCCGAGGATCTGAAGGCACTGGGAAGCGCGATCCGTGGCAGCTAGTGCCGACCAGCCGATGCTGGTGCTGCTGCACGGCCTGCTCGGCGATGCCAACGACTGGCAACCCGTGCAGGCGGCCCTGGCCGGCCTCCCCAGCCTGGCGCTGGATCTGCCGGGCCACGGCAGCAACCAGGCAGTGCGGGTAGCGGGTTTCGAGCAGGCCCATCGCTGGCTGTGCGAAGAGCTGGCCGCACGCGGCATCGGCCGCTACCAACTGGCTGGCTATTCGCTGGGCGGTCGGCTCGCCCTCTATCACGCCAGCCAGGCGCCGGTGGGGCTGCAGGCCCTGCTGCTGGAGAACTGCCACTCCGGCCTGCCACCGGCAGAGCGGCCCGCCCGCCTCGCCCACGATGAGGGCTGGGCCCAGCGCTTCGAGCAGGAGCCCCTGGCGGCCGTGCTGGCCGACTGGTATCGGCAGGGGGTGTTCGCCGATCTGGGCGAGGATGCCCGCGCCCACCAGATAGCTCGCCGCCTTGGCAACGACGGCAAGGCCGTGGCCGCCATGCTGCGCGCCACCTCTCTGGGGCGGCAGCCGGATCTCGGCGACTGGCTGGCACAAGGTGCGCTGCCGGTCACCTACGTGAGCGGCAAGCGGGATCACAAATTCCATCAGCTGGCTTGCCTCATGGTAAGTCAGCATCGCAAAATCAACCACTTGGAGCTGGATGGCGGCCACAATCTGCATGCCCATCAGCCTGAGACTTTTGCCCGACTCCTCGCGGAGTGGGCCAACCAACAACAAGAAGAGAAGCGTCATGATTGAAGCAATGACTGAAGCGGAACTCTATGCCCCCGTCGAGTGGCGTGATTGCTCCGCCGGTTACGAGGATATCCTCTATCACAAGTCCGACGATGGCATTGCCAAGATCACCATCAACCGCCCCCAGGTACGCAACGCCTTCCGCCCCCGCACAGTCAAAGAGATGCTGCAGGCGCTGGCCGATGCCCGCTACGACGATCAGGTCGGCACCATCATCCTGACCGGCTTTGGCGAGAAGGCCTTCTGTGCCGGCGGTGACCAGAAGATCCGTGGCGACTACGGTGGCTATCGCGATGACGAGGGGACTCATCACCTCAACGTGCTCGACTTCCAGCGCGACATCCGCACCTGTCCGAAACCGGTCGTTGCCATGGTGGCCGGCTACGCGGTCGGTGGCGGCCACGTGCTGCACATGATGTGCGACCTGACCATCGCCGCCGACAACGCCCAGTTTGGCCAGACCGGTCCGAAAGTGGGCTCCTTCGACGGCGGCTGGGGTGCCTCCTACATGGCGCGCATCGTCGGCCAGAAGAAGGCCCGAGAGATCTGGTTCCTCTGCCGCATGTACGATGCCAAGCAAGCCCTCGACATGGGCCTGGTCAACACCGTCGTGCCGCTGGCTGAGCTGGAGCGTGAAACCGTGCGCTGGTGCCGCGAGATGCTGCAGAACAGCCCGATGGCGCTGCGCTGCCTGAAGGCCGCCCTCAACGCCGACTGCGACGGCCAGGCCGGCTTGCAGGAGCTGGCGGGGAATGCCACCATGCTGTTCTACATGACCGAAGAGGGTCAGGAAGGGCGCAACGCGTTCAACGAGAAACGCCGTCCCGACTTCTCCAAATACAAGCGGAATCCCTGATGACACTCGCTCTCTATCGCTACCAACTGCCTTTTACCCAGCCACTGACCTTTCACGGCAAGGTGGAGGTGGCGCGAGAGGGCCTGTTGGTCCGCGTTGACGACGGCTGGGGGGAAATCGCCCCCCTGCCCGGCTTCTCCCGCGAGAGCCTGGCCGAGGCGCAAGCCGAAGCCATCGCCTGTCTGGAGCAGCTGGCTGTGGGGCAGGAAATCGCCCCGCAGCTCCCTTCGGTGCAATTCGGGCTGGACTGCGCCCGCCGCTGCTGGCCTGCCCAGACCACCCCGCTGCCGGAGCCTTATCCACTTATCCAGGGTTCCCCCCAGGAGCTGCTCAAGCACTGGAAGAACTGGTTGCACAAGACCCCCAGCAAGGCCAAGCTGAAAGTGGCCCGTTACCCCATGCGCGACGAGCTGGCGCTGATCCGCCTGCTGTGCGACCGCATCCCTACCCTCAAGCTGGTGCTGGACGCCAACCAGGGCTGGACCCGCGAGGAGGCCTGGGCCTTCTGCGGCCATCTGGATCCAAACCGGATCGAGTACCTGGAAGACCCTTGCGCCGACTTTGCCGACATCGCCTTTGTGGCCAATCGCACCGGCATGCCGGTAGCCATCGACGAGCTGCTGGCCCAGGGCAAGCCGTGGGAGCCCATTCCCCAGCTGCGCGCCCTGGTGCTCAAGCCCACTCTGCTCGGCTCCCTGGCCCACTGCGAGGCGCTGGTTGCCCGCGCTCGCGAGCTGCGCCTCAAGGTGATCGTCTCCTCCTGCTTCGAATCCGGCCTCGGCCTGAACCAGCTGTTTCATCTGGCGGGCGAATGGGCGCCGGATCAGGCCCCCGGCCTGGATACCCGGCGCTGGCTGGCCACCGATCTGCTGGATGCGACCGGCAAACCCGACCTGAGCCTGCTGGAGCCCCTGTTTCACCGTGATTGAAGGGGCCTGCATGCCACCGCTATCTGACCATCACCACCCTCTGCAACCCTGCCCGGTACGTCACTGGGCGAGGTCCGCCCCGGACCGCATCGCCATTCACGCCGCCGACCCGCTCAGCTACCAACAGCTGGATGCCAGACTCAACGGCCTGTGCCGGCAGCTGGGGCAGGCGGGCCTGCAGGCCGGTGATCGCCTCGCCGCCGTGGTGCGCGGCGCCCTGCCCGACCTGTTGCTGGCTTGGGCCTGCGTGCGCAGCGGCATCGTCTTCTGCCCGCTCAATCCAGCCTTTCCATTGGCGCGGCAAGCGGAGCTGGCCACCCTGCTCGTCGTCAGGGCCTGCTGGTCGGCAGGCGAAATCCCGACCGGCAACTGGCAACCACTGCGGCTCGACTTCACCCATGAGTTGGCGGCGGACGAGGGCGACTGCATGCTGGATCCTGCCCGCCTCAACAACATGATCCTCACCTCGGGGTCCAGCGGCACGCCCAAGGCCGTGGTACACCGGCTGGCCAATCATCTGGCCTCGGCGCGGGGCTCAGCCGCCGTGATCCCGCTCGACGCCGAGTGCGGCTGGCTGCTCTCCTTGCCGCTGTTTCATGTCGGCGGTTACGCCATCCTGTTTAGGGTCTTTCTGGCGGGCGCTGCCCTGGTGCTGGACGATCGCAGCCGCCCGCTCAGGGAGCGCCTCGAGCAGCAACCCATCACCCATCTCTCCCTGGTGCCGACCCAGCTCTGGCGGCTGCTGGCGGAGGGCTTTGATCCCGCCCGTACCCGGCTGCGCGAGCTGCTGCTCGGCGGCGCCGCCATTCCCCAGCCCCTGGTGAACCGGCTGAGCGCCATGGGGCTGGTGCCCAAGGTGAGCTACGGCCTCTCCGAGATGGGCAGCCAGGTCTGCACCGGTCGGCCATCTACCGCCAGTGTGGTGGGCAAGGCGCTGCCGGGACGGGAGGTCTGCATCCAGCAGGGGGAGATCTGCGTACGCGGTGACACCCTGTTTGCCGGCTATTTCAACGCTGGCGGGCTGGAGCGGCCGCTCGATGAGGCAGGCTGGTTCCATACCCGTGACAAGGGGCATTTCACCGCAGATGGCGAACTGGTGGTGGAGGGGCGGCTCGACAACCTCTTCATCTCCGGGGGCGAAAACATCCAGCCCGAGGCCATAGAGCAGCGACTGGTGGATCACCCCGCCGTGGCGCAGGCGCTGGTGGTGCCGGTGCCGAGCGATGAGTGGGGGCAGAGGCCGGCCGCCTTCATCGACTGGCATGGCGCACCTGTGCCCCCTACCGAGCTGGCGGCCTGGATCCGGCACGCCCTGCCCGGTTTCATGGTGCCGGACCAGTGGCACCCCTGGCCCGATCTGGGCGGCCACCTCAAGCCGCAGCGCAGGCAATATCAGAATATTCTTAAGACGCAATAATCACTCCTGCGACAGAATTTGGCATGCAGGAGTCATCCAAATACGCACATTATTCGAAAGAAAATGCTGGCGGTGTCAAAATCTCCCTCGCGGGCAGGAGTAAGTGAGAACGATTACATAAATGGCTATTTTTTTGCACGTTTTTTGAACTGAATGAATTGCCTGTAGTACCATATCCGCCATCATGCATTTCAATGGAAAGGTAACCGCTTGATAGTTAAAGATATTGTCAATTTAGCATTATTTGAACAAAGACTGCATGGTGGTAAAATGCTCTCCTTGGCAGTAAGGCGAGTCACACATGAGTAACAAAAATTATAAAATTGCAGAGGAGATATTTTTCTCCGCGGCAATATTCCGACTCTCTAAGGGAGAAAAGGACATCAAGCTCAGCAACAAAGAAGCCGAGCTGCTCGAAATGCTGTGTGATGAGGCAGGCAGTGTCATTCCTAGAAGCAAACTGCAAGATGCCTTGTGGCCAAACCAGGACAATACAGATACCAACCTGAACCGGCAGATCCTCTCATTGAGAAGAAAGCTGGAATCATTCGGTTTGATGGACGCGATCGATACTATTCCACGAGTGGGATATATCTTTTGTGCCCCTATTGAGGCTGCAGGAGAGAGCGAAGAAGCAGCTCCAAATGAAGAAAAGCAAGCGGCGCTCCCTTCTCATGTGCCTCAGGCCAGACGGCAATATACTCGCCGCAAATATGACCGCTATTTCAGCCCAAAGCGTATTCTACTGTTTGCGCTACTGCTGGTCTCACTGACTTCACTGGCCATCGTCATCTATAACTATGCGACGGCAAATACGCTGCGGACCATCAATCTCAGCCAGATTTCCCTCTATATGACCAGCGAGACGGAAAAGGCGCTGAATGTGAAAATCGATTCGCTGTCCCCCTTGATACAGCGTATTTCACGCAAGGCGGATGAACAGGTTTCCATTCTGGTTGGCAAAGAAGCCATCAGCTATTTTTCCATCGACAATAACAGCAGGAAATTATCAGAGAACGTCTTTCTGCTGCGCAGCGGTCACCCTGTGGCTGAAGAAGTGCAATGTGTGATCACCACCATGACCCAGCAGGGAGACAATGTTTCCCACAACTATTACCACAACCCTGACACCACGGTCCGATATCACAGAAATTGTCAGGCGCCGGACAACTGGGTGGAGATGACCAGAAAGAGCAGATTTATTGTTACCATGAACAGGGAAATAGTGGTGGCAACCGTGATCGCCACAGATAACCAGGGAAAGACTCTGTTCAATCTCGATTCTGTCGGGGATCTGGAAAGGGATGATGGCGATATTTCGGTCGAGGTAAAAAATACCATCGTCAATTTCATTGATCAGCAGGCGCTGACCAGCAATGGCATGGTGGCAACTCTGGTGGCGGCACTGACGCCCCCCAAACAAACGGCACAATTTATTCAGCTGCCTGGCGGCATTTATCTCTCCAATTATCTGGGTGGCGTCATCACCTGGCCCAGCCTCGGTAACTCAAAGGTCGTCCAACGCAACGACCTCTGAGTTTATTCATAAGCCACGATGAAATTGGCCACAGCGGTATAGTCACCGGGCTGAATATTCTTGGCCGCCAGCGCGTCCGGGTGCCCTTCCACCCGGGCAGAGAATTGCAGTTCATTCTCCGTCGTGCCGCCCAGCAGATAGCCACGGGAGGGCGTTCCCAGCGTCAAGGGTGACTGGGTCACGTCATACAAACGGATGCCGGCGCCCTTGGCAATGCCCGCGGTAAAGGCCAGCCCGCCGCTGAGCTGAGCGTCCTGCGCACCGGTAAAGGTCACCTTGGCCATACGGAAGATACCCGGCTTGCAGTTGGTCAGGCGGATGACAAAGGGCACCTGAGCCCCAGCCCCGTTGGCATAGAGTTCCCTGACATCGACCACCCCCATCTCGACCTCCTGCTCAAGGGATTCGGGGGCAACCACACAGGGCTGGTCGATTATCCGGCCATGGAGATGGACCGTATTGCCAAGCAACTCCAGGTCATTGCTGGCACGGGGAGCTGCCGTTACCGCCAACAACGGGCACAGCGCCAAGCCTATCCACAATGTCCGTAGCATAAAACAACCCCTCATTGGAACTCGGCAACGATAGTAGCAGTGGCATAAAAGTCACCGGCCGGGATATCCGCACCTACTGGTGTTACCGGTGCGGCGATAAAGCCCCAGTCACCAATATTTCCCTGCATGGAAACCGGATAAAACGTATTCAAATGCAACTGAGAACCATCCAGCTGCTTGAACTTGATCCCCAAATCGGAAATGACATTTCCACCTTGATAGCCATCCCGGGTTGTCCGTAGATAGTCTTGACTGAAAGAGGTTGGCTTTCCAGAAATACCAAGATTGATCTTCAAGGCATCCCCTTCGAAGACACCACCACGACATTGAAATGTCAGAGGAACCGTCTTTTCAAAATTATTCCCATCCAATCCAGAGCCAGGCAAATCACCAAACTCTACTTCAATAGTCTGCCCACCATTAATCACGCACTCTTCTGGAACATATAAGATTGCAGATGTAATCGTAATTCGAGACATTGGCAAATTATTGAAATCTGTAGTCGTAGACCCTAAGCGGCCATACATTTCTACCACTTGACGGTCTGATATTTGTACACCGTTAATTATTTGCTTTCTTATACGGAAGGTTACTCGCCCGCGGCTACCACTTTCGAAATTACTTATTCTTGTCTCTTTCCCTTTAGTACAAGAGTAATTTGGGTAATCGTTACTTTCATTCGGAAATGGTGCTGTAACGAATTTTTTCTTCCAACCGGCTATCCAAATTTCAACCTTCATATCCAGAAAGTCATTTAGCTTTACAAAACCATCACCAGCTTGAGGCAAGCCATCCGTCATGGTCGCCTTATAGTACACTGGAGATTGTGGAATGCTTCTATCCGGACAGGTAACAATACCTGAATATTGCCCGCCTAAGTTCCACTCAAATGCCTTGGTAGTAAAACCAGGTTTGTTTTGAATATCAGCCTTGTCCAACGATATATAGTAATCATGAGTTGGGTTGGGCGTCACATAGCCATTTGCCAATGCCGTTCCTGCAAACAGCATAAGACTTGAACAGAAGATGGAGCGTAGCATAGGCCTTACTCGCTCTTCATGGCTTTACAGGCATTGCCTGTGCACTGGTATTTGATATCCATATATCCGCCGTAGTCATTGACGTAGCTGATCACAAATTCATTGCCCAGGGTTTCCGGGATGGTGACCGTCTGCTCTGACTTGGGGGCCACCATAAAGGCGGAGAAACCCTTGATGGTGGTCCGCTCCTTGCCCTGCGGATGGCCGAGGCCCACGTAGGTGATGTAGTAAGGCGTCGGGTTGTTGACCTTGAGGGCCTTGCCCTGCTTGGTGACAAGCACCTGATCCTGCCAGATGGCACCACGTGCGGGCAGGATGGCCTCTGGGCGGTAGAACAGCTTGATCTTGGACTGCACGGCAATCTGCATCACGTTGCTCTTCTCGCTCTTGGGCGGGATCTCGCGCAAGTTGAAGTAGTAAATGGACTCGCGATCCTTGGGCAGGCTGTCGATGGCCGGCACGCTGGCGATGCGCACGATGGACTTCTGGTTGGCATCCACCCGCTGCACCGGCGGCAGCACCACGAAGGGAGACGCGATCTTCTGGCCCTGGGCATCTTCAATCCAGGCCTGCGCCAGGTAGGGCAGCTTCTGGTTCTCGTTTTTGATGTTGAGGCTGATGGACTTGGCACCGCCCGGATAGACGGCACGAGTACGGTCCAGCACGATGGCAGCGCTGACGTTGAGCGAGGTCATGCCCAGCACGGCCAGACAGGTATAAGAGAGCAGCTTTTTCATCGGTATCCCATTACTTGCAAGTGAGAGTCTTCATCGACAGATCGGTTACTTGTTGCGGTGCCACTATCTTGCACTGGCGGGCCCCGCCCCATGAGAGTTCAAACGCTTCATTCGGTTTCACCCCGGTCAGATAGACCAGGCCATCTTCATCCACCACCGAGAGCACCCGTCCGGAATCCTTGACGACGGTGGCGCCAAACGGCGGCACTGAGCCATCAGGCAGTTTGACGTTGGCCAGCAGCTTGAACCCTTCGGCGATTTCGAAGGCATTATACCCAATTGCGCCCTCGGTCAGGGTCCCCTGCTTGATGGCGTTCATCGCATCAATGTCATCGCTCAGCTGATCCACGTCCACCCGGGTATCGCTCTTGCGATAGTCGGTCATGTCGCTGATCACCGCGACGCCAAAGCGGTTGGTCACGGCGCGGCCATTGTTGAAGGAGACGCCGGAGGTCTTGTCGGTATCCACCATCATGCGGGTACCGCCACGACGGGTCGCCTGGTGCAAGGCCGCACCGTGCTGAGTGGCTGTCAAGCCGCCACGCAGGCTGGCCCCGACCGAGGTGTATTCGCTCTGCACGCTGTAGGCATTGAGGCTGACCGCTCCGATGTCGCTGTTATGGTTGTAGTAACCCCGCGCCACGGCGTGGCCGTTGCTCTGCACGCCCGCCCCCAGCTGATAGGTATCATCGGGCCGGCTGTAATCCTGATAGGTGGCCAGATGGGTGACCTTGCCATTGGAGGACTGCACGCTATATCCCGCGCTCTTTCTGTCCCCGATCGGCATGCTCAGGGTCAGCATGACACTCTTGTCATCCTCGTAGTTCTCGGTCTTGGTCTTGTAGGCCGACACATAGACGGAGACATCCTTGAAGCTGCCGATGTTCACGTTCTTGTTGATGGAGAGGCCGTAGCGATCCTCTGCCTCGTGATCCCAATAGGTTCTGTGGGTGTAGTCCAGATAGACGGTCAGCGCCTTGGCCGCATCTTCCGCCCAGAAGGTCTTGTTGGCGGTGATGGTGTAGAGCTCCTTGTCACCCCAGGTGTTGTAGTCATCGCTCGAGGTCGTGGTGTTGTTCTCCAGCCGATCCTTGTTGCTCAGGAACTGCGACATGGTCATGAAGTTGTGCTGGGAGAAGCGATAACCGGCGAAGGTGATCGAGCTGTTGTATTCATCAAACTGCTTGGCGTAGTTCACCCGCACCGACTGGCCAATCTTGGTGGAAAGGCCCGGCAACTTGGCGATGGACTGGGTCAGGTCGGCCGAGATGGCACCGAATGCATAGAGATCGCGACCGATACCGAGCCCCATGGAGTTGTATTCACCCGCAACCAGGCTGCCACCGTACAGCGACCAGGAGTTGGCCACCCCCCAGGAGAAATCACCGGTCACGAAGGCAGGGCCGTGCACATCGTGCACCGAATCCGTCTGCTCGGAAGGCGCACCCACCGCCAGGTTGTATCGGACGTAACCGGGACGGGTCAGATAGGGGACGGTCGCGGTGTCTACCTGGAACGAGCTGACACTGCCATCCTGCTCCTCCACCCGTACGTCGAGACGACCGCGCACCGAACTGTCCAGCCCCTGGATGCGAAACGGACCGGCCGGCACGTTGGTCTCATAGATGATCCGGCCGGACTGGGAGATGGTGACCTTGGCGTTGGTCTTGGCGATGCCGCTCACTTCCGGCGCATAGCCCTGCAGGCTCGGCGGCAACATGCGCTCATCATTGGCCAGGTTGACGCCGGTATAACGGAAGCCGTCGATCAGCTGGGAGTTGAGCTGCTGCTCGCCCACCGTCAGCTTGGCAGCCATGTCGGTCAAGGGGCGATAGGCATAGATACGGTTCAGCTCGGTCGATGTCCGTTCATTGTCGCCCCAGTAAGAGCTGGCCTGATAGTCGCCCCGCAGACGCCAGGCGCCGTAGTTGAACCCCAGCGTACCGTAACTGCTGATGTTGCTATTGGAGTAACCATCCCCTTCGTTGACCTGGGCGTTGATGTTGTAATCCAGCATCATCCCTGGGATCCCCTCATCCCACTGTTCGGGCGGAATCCAGTTCGGATCGCTGTATTTCATCCACGCCTGAGGCACGGCGATGCGCAGCAAGCCATTACCTATGTCATTGGAGATCACCACACCGTCCAGCGCCAGCAGGTTGGCACACTGGCCATCGTGCCAGGTATCGATCTTGGCGATGGCCTCGTCGGTCAGCGCCAGCTTGGGGATAACTTCTTGCGGCAGGCAGGCCACCCCACCCTTTCCCTTGCCGGTGTCAGTCTCGTAGAAAGGGATCTTCTGCAGGGGCAGCTTGTTCTTGTTGACCTCGATTTCGAGGTAGTAGTCGCCGGGCAGGATGTAACCTTCGTCGGCAAACTGGGAGAGGTCGATCTTGGTCCGTTCGTCCAGATCGAGCGCATCAATATTAAACTCCGTTTCTGCCCATGCGTGATTTGCCACCGCCATCAGGCCGGGCACGCATAGCATAAAAGCCATTTTTGAATAATGTTTTTTTCTCACAGAGTCTGATGTTGAAACGCTCATATTTTCACTCTAGGAATTGCATAACGGTCTCACGTAATGAGGTATCTACACTAAGCAATTGGCTTGCTTACATATAATTGAGTTCAAACAGTGTCGTACTGTCCGGAAAAAACAGCTGACTACTGGTAAGCCCCAAATTGAATTCCAAATCACTGTTAACGATATCCGAAACAATAAAATGCTCGCCGGATACCTTGTGATATTGGCCGTTGTTGAGAATGCCGAGCTCATCGCTCATGGCACCGCGTACGGACATGGAAATAAAAGGCAGTGATGCCTCCGTCGCCCCCTCGACCTGACAGCCGCTGATTTTCAGCGTGCCTGGTTGCTGAGCCTGCAGCGGAATGCTGCGCAGCACCTCCAGCGTACAACCCGATTCGGCCAGTCCATCCGTGCGTTCGTTGGCGTGGACTGATCCCGCCATCATCACCAGCTGCAGCACCATGGCTGCCATCATTGAAGTTTTCATGATCAAGGTTCGATGTGAGGAAACAGAATGTGTGAGGTTGTGGTGGCTCGCACCACCACAACCCTGATCACACGTTAAGGCACTCTATTACTCGTAGGAGAGAGTAAAGTTGGTTACTGCAGTGAAAGCGCCGGCTTTCAGCGGGTTGGTGGTCTGATCGGCATAACCTTTCAGTACGGCGCTGAAGGGCAGCTCGTTGTCACCGTTGACCAGGCTGAAAGCGGCAGTCGGGGTACCCAGTACGATCGCGGCACCACCCGGAGCGGTCATCTTGATACCGGCACCAGCGGCGTCACCACCACCGATAACCAGCAGGCTGGAATCTACCGGGTCTTTGGCGCCGCTGAAGGTCACCTTGACGGCATCTTCCTTGTCGGAGATTTCACAGTTCAGCAGCTTGATGCTGAACGGCTTGGAGTTGGACTCGCCACCGCTGGCCAGCTCTTTGGTGCTGATCTGACCCATTTCAACTACTTGATCAACAGACTCAGGAGCAACGGAGCAAGGAGCGTTGATGATTTCACCATTGAAGGTGACTTTGCCTGAACCAGCGCCACCGGCAGCAACAGCGGAGCCGCACAGCAGGATGGAACCAACACCCATAGCAACCAAAATCTTGTTAGCTTTCATTCGTTTATACCTACATTAACGTGTGTTGTACTGCATCACTCCAATCATGCTGGAGTCACGATCTTCAGTGATGCCTCGATATACAGCACAGCAACTGCTGGTGCTCAACCTCTCATTAAGCCGGTGAGAGGTCATGCCAATAATCAGCTGTGCCTTTTAAGGTTTATTTAAATAAGCAAAAGCAGCACACCGCTCAGGGGCAGTTCCCGCTACACCTCATCTGCACAACTACATACATCCCTGTCGTCTGTGCAGAAAGCCGTGTTCCGCTTTTGCTTGATGAACAAATTAACGACTCATTTGATGCGCATCAAATACATTTTGATTTATATAAATTATTTTATAAACACTTAAAAAACAATAGCTTAAGCTAGCACCAAAACATGTTCAGATATCATGAAATAAATAACATTCATATAAAGAACATCTATCTCAATATTGTCAGACAGTGAATTTAAAATCACTCACAGCAAATTAACAAAAACACAACCAAAATAACCTGAGAGTATTTGATAATAGTTATCACCCACTTCGTAAACCGCCTCAAAAGAGGTAATCAGGTCATCAGGTAATCAGGTAATCAGGTAATCAGGTAATCAGGTAATCAGGTAATCAGGTAATCAGGTAATCAGGTAATCAGGTAATCAGGTAATCAGGTAATCAGGTAATCAGGTAATCAGGTAATCAGGTAATCAGGTAATCAGGTAATCAGGTAATCAGGTAATCAGGTAATCAGGTAATCAGGTAATCATTTTAACCTATCGGGCCTGGAAGGAAGTTGATATATCTGCTCTTACCACCTTCCGGTGTGACCTTGATTTTAATTAACCGGATGGCGGTCGTGCATGTTCACTACAGAACAAGACTTCATCGAAAGCCAGTTTAAAATAATGATGGACAAGATCTGATATGCGCACCAAATATTGGCCAATCCATATATCTCCTGTCACAACCATATATAAAATATTATTTGTGACTGATATCCCACACTTTTTGATGGCGATTGATTTCTCAAAGTGGGATGTTATCATCTAAACATAGAGTGAAGGGCAAACCGGTCGAAAGGTCGGGACGCAAAGCCACCGGTCTAAGGGTTCATAACCTAAGACAGCGGAGCTGCCATCTGAGAAGAGCGATGTCATCAGTTGTATCTGTGTCATTCTCTTTGATTGCGTTGCCCTTTTCGTACAACGACACGTGACGAAAAGGACATTAAAATGAACACTTCTACCGCTTCCGTACGCAACAGCGCCATCCGTTTCGCCTCTTCTGCCGCCGCAGCCATGCTGCTTGGTGCCGCCTTGCTTCCAGCCACTGCCTCAGCCGCCGACGGCACCGTCACCTTCACCGGTACCATCTATGAAGCCCCCTGCGACTTCGCCGACAACAGTGTGACCTGCTATTCCGGCACCCAGCGCCAGACCATGGATCTGGCCAGCCTGCAGCAAGCCGGCAGCCTCAATACCATCAGCAGCACCATGCAGTACAAGCTGTCTGCTGGCAGCAGCAACATGGCCATCGTGACCGTCAGCTACCTCTAACTGCGTCATGCCAGCCGTCCGCCCGGGGTTGTTCATTACCTCGGGCGGATCTGTTCGCCTTTGGAAAGATGAACCCGACAGCCTCCCCTAGGCTGTCATTGTTAACACCCGCTCACCATCCACCAATCCCCCACCCGTTTTCTCGATTCCCATACCGACTGCCGCCCGGTGGCTTCTCACTACAACATCCTGCTTTATCCTGCTTTCTGCTCAGGCAGCTCAGTACTTTCTATTGCTGCTAACCAGCTTGCGACTGTCGTATTCCCATCTGGTAAAAGAACCTCAAACGAGACTTTGATCACAGTTGCCAGGCTTAGGCTGAGAGCCCCCCCAGATGGCAGATGAGTCCTTGCTATCAGTAGAGCCCCTAATGGGGCTTATTTCGTTTTGATTTAATCTAAATAAATGATTTATATGGCCTGACTGGTGGGTTGATATCCTTTTGGGGCTGATTAGATTGCACGCGTCAATCACGCAGACAATCAATCAAAGGGATAAAAATGAACAATCTGGGTACCAGGTTGCTGCTGCTGGCAGCACCGAGCCTGTTTGCCACTTCGGCGCTGGCCAACTACTCCCCCTCCGACTGGCAACAGTATCAACTCAAAGGCGAATCCAGCCGTCAGCTGGGGGATCGTCTCACCGAAGTGACCTACGAGCTGAGCGCCCGCAGCGGCGACGCCCCTTATCAGCAGTTGAGGGTATATCGCCGCTTCGACTGGCGCGATGCCAACCTGGCTGCGCTGGCAGAGCAGCAGTGCGGCGAGCCGCAACTCAAGATCGAGCAGGGCTGGCAGATCCGCTACCTCAGCTGTGAAGAGGTGGTGCCGGCCGGCAAGGCCGTCCCGGCCAGCAGCTATGACTATGGCTACGGCATGAAGCAGGGCCGCTGGGAGCCGCTGGCGGGTACCCCGACCGCGCCGCGTCAGGATCGTCTGCCGCTGGCTGAGCGGGTCATCCTGGGTCACAGCGAGCAGGAGCTGGATCGCTGCGAGCTCAACGCCGAAGGCCGCTGCGCCGAGCAGGCATGGCAGTACCAGCCGCAAAACTGGCAGCAATTGAAGGTGCTGGAAGAGACCCCCAATGAACGGGATGGCCGCCTCGAGCAGATCTTCTTCCGCCTGCAGCCCATCGCGGGCAGCCAGGCCGCCAAGCAGGTGAGCGAGTTGCACGTCTGGCGCCAGTACACCTGGTTGCTGGACGAGATCAAGGCCCAACAGGAGTGCGATGAACCCCAGACCCGTCAGGAAGGGGACAAGACCATCAGCTATCGGGTGTGCCGTCAGACCCTGCCCGCCGGCAGCGAAGTGCAGGTGGTCTTGAAGGACACCGGCTATCAATACCCGGTGGGGGGCAGCGAATGGCAGACCCTGCCGGAAACAACCGAGTGGCAGGAGAGCCGGGTGCTTAACCGCCCTATCGTGCTGGCCAGCAAGGAAGAGCAGCTCGACTGTCGCCGTGCCGACGGTCGCGCCTGTTCCGAGCCGGATCTGCCGGGCACCGAACTGCTGGACGCCGAAGCGGCCAAGATAGTGCAGGATGCCAGTGGCCAGCCCGCACCGGTCTGGCAGGAGAACTATGGTCACGATGACACCAAGCTGCTGGCCGTGTCGCGCGGCATCCAGAGCCTGCTGGCGGCCAATCAACCGGCCCATCCGGCCATGAAGCTGCTGCTGGAATACGTGCGTGCCCACAACTACCACAACTACGGCAAGCACAAGGAAGACGGCCCAGCTGCCGCCGAGGCGCTGGCCGAGGCATTGACCGCGCTGGGCGCCCATCCGCTGCTCTTCCCGGAACAGGCCAGCGACGAGGTAGGTGCCGTCATGGGTGCCTGGAGCATCGCCCTGCACGGTCAGTTCAAGAGCCCGGCAGTGCAGAGCCGCTTTGGCACCCTGCTCGGCGAATTCAACCAGATGCTGGCCTACAGTACCCGCCATGCCAGCGAGATCAACGGTCAGCACGCCTGGGCGACCGGTCTGTTCGATCTGCTCAACTTCCTCGACTTCGCCAGCGACTACAGCGACCCCTTCGCCAACGACTTCCGCCAGCAGGATGGCGAGCTGCGCAAGCAGCTGCACGCCCTCGGCATGAGCGAACTCGCGTTGTGGCAAGGAAGGGATGGCGCCGATCTGTTCCTGCTCAACAACGTGCTGGATGCCTACACCCGCCTCTACCGGGTCGCCCGCTATACCCGCCCGGACGAGCTCGACGGCTACCGCAAGCTGCTGGATGACTCCGTCATCGCACTGGTTCGCCACCACGACCTGATCCCCGGTGGCCAGCAGAGTCAGGACCTGCTGAAAGACATGTCACTGACCCTCTCCACTTACTACCTGACCTACACGGACCGCACCAGCGAAGCCTGCATCAGCGGTGACTTCGCCGGGCTCTGCACCCCTGTCCGGGTGGAGGACGTGCTGCCCTTCGAGCACACCTGCTCGCCGACCCTGCGCCTGCGGGCCCAGGATCTGACCATGGCTCAGGCCGAGGGGATCTGCCGTGAACTGGGTGCCGAAGAGCAGCAGTTCCACCAGCAGATGGAGACCGGCTGGCAGCCGGTGGCGGACGATCACAACGAGGCGCTGGAACTGGTGGTCTTCAACTCCTCCGCCGACTGGAAACGCTATGGCAGTGCCCTGTTCGGTGGCGTCTCCACCGACAACGGCGGCATCTACCTCGAAGGGGATCCGGCTCGCCCCGGCAACCAGGCCCGCTTCTTCGCCTACGAGGCGGAGTGGAAGCGCCCAGCGTTCCAGGTGTGGAACCTGCGCCACGAGTACGTGCACTACCTGGACGGCCGCTTCAACCAGTACGGCAGCTTCGGCCACTACCCGCTCAACCGCACCACCTGGTGGTCGGAAGGGCTGGCGGAGTTCATCGCCCACGGCCAGTGCTTCGCCCGCGGTCTGGACAACGTCGCCGGCCGCCCGGCCAGCGATCGTCCGGCCCTGGCCGACATCCTGCACCTGGATTACGACAAGGGCGGCGAGATGGTCTACTCCTGGTCCTACACCGTGCACCGCTTCCTGAACGAGACCGGTCGCGGCGCCAGCTGGCTGGCCATGGCCCAGGCCCTGCGCAACCCGGATCAGCAGCAGGCCATGAGTGCCTTCGAAGCCGAGCTGGACCAGCTGATTGCCAATGACAGCGAGGCCTACCAGCAGTGGCTCGGCCGCGAGCTGCTGCCCTGGTGGGAAGCCAACAAGGACTCCGACGAGTGCAAGGCCAACGACTCATCCCACTGAGGACGAGACGGCTATGACAAGGGGCGGCCATGGCCGCCCCTTCTTATGAACGATTTTAATCGGCTCAGGATCAAGCAGTTAGCCGACCTCTCCCTGCGACAACCTCTGCCCGAGTGACGTCTTCGGCGGTCATCAAGCCTGACGTACGACGGCAACTTGTAATAGAATGACCCTCTGTCACCTCTTACTTCAGACCCGAACCGCACCGCGCATGAAGAAGTTTGCCAAGATCCTGCTCGCCTGCCTCTGCCTGTTGCTGGCCTCCGTCGCCACACTGCTGGGCTACAGCGAGTGGACCGTCTCGGACGCCCGTCACTACACCTACGACGACGTCAATGCGGTGCCCTACAACCGGGTCGCCCTGGTGCTCGGCACCTCCAAGTACCTGATTGGCGGCAGCCCGAACCACTACTTCAAGTACCGGATCAAGGCCGCCGCCGAGCTCTACAACAACGGCAAGGTGGACTACATCCTGGTCTCCGGCGACAACGCCACCGTGCAGTACAACGAGCCGCGCCAGATGCGGCGAGCCCTGATCCAGGCCGGCATCCCGGCCAACGCCATCTACAGCGACTACGCCGGCTTTCGGACCCTGGACTCCATCGTGCGAGCCAAGGAGGTGTTCGGTCAGGCCCACTTCACCGTGGTCTCGCAGGCCTTTCACAACGAGCGCGCCATCTTCATCGCCCGCCATTTCGGCATCGAGGCGGTCGGCTTCAACGCCGTGGATCCGAGCGCCTATCAGGGCATCAAGACCCGGGTGCGCGAGGTGTTCGCCCGCCTGATGGGGCTGCTCGACCTCTACGTGCTGGACAAGGGTCCCAAGTTCCTCGGCGAGCCCATCGTCATCGGCGGCCCGGTCCCCTGCCAGGCGTTGAGCACCATAGGCGCGAGCCAGCCCTGCCTGCCCATTGCACCGCCCCCTCGTAAGCCGAAGGCCAAACCGGCAGCGGCAGTGAGCGCGGCAACCGCCACCAGTGCGGCGGCTGCAACCAGCGGAGCCTTGGCCACCAGCGCCGCCGTGCCGAGCGAGGCAACGCTCATGGATAGCCCAGCTGCCGCCAGTGCAGCAATGCCAACCAGCATTGCCCCGGCCACCAGCGCAGCCGTGCCGAGCGAAGCAACACCCGTGGATAATCCGGCTGCCAGCAGCGCGCCGACCCCTCAATAGCAGAGACCCGCCAACAGGCGGGTCTCTTTCATTGTGCTCGGTATTTCCGGCGATCAGGCCAGCGCCGCCACGTAACGCCGCGCCACCTCGTTCCAGTCGATCACGTTGTAAAACGCGGCTATGTAGTCGGGACGCTTGTTCTGGTACTTGAGGTAGTAGGCGTGCTCCCACACATCCAGCCCCAAAATGGGCACCAGCCCATCCTGCAGGGGGCTGTCCTGGTTGGCGCTGCTCACGACCTGCAACTTGCCGCTCCGATCGACCACCAGCCAGGCCCAGCCGCTGCCAAAACGGGTCAGCGCCGCCTGGGTAAAGGCCTGCTTGAAGGCCTCCAGTCCGCCCAGATCCCGCTCGATCGCCGCAGCCAATTCACCGGCTGGCTCACCACCGCCCTGCGGACTCATCACCTGCCAAAACAGGCTGTGGTTGGCGTGACCGCCGCCGTGATTGCGCACCGCCCCCTGCACTTTGCCAGGCAGGCTGTCGAAGCGGGCAAGCAGCTCCTCCACCGGCAGCACCGCCAGCTCGGGGAGATCGGCCAGGGCGGCATTGAGGTTGTTGATGTAGGCCTGATGGTGACGGCTGTGATGGATCTCCATGGTCAGCGCATCGATGTGGGGTTCCAGCGCGTCATAGGCATAGGCAAGGGCTGGCAGGGTATGGCTCATGGTCACCTCTGTTTATTGTGATTAATGCAGTTGGCGGGCGGACTCGGTCTGGCACAGGCACTGACCGAGGCAGCGGCGGATGCCGTCGTGGTTGCCGTGTTTGCGCAGGAAGGCGAGCAGCTCGGCATGGGTGCTGCGGGTATGGCGCAAGGCCGCATCCCGCAAAGGATCGGGACTGGCCGGCGACTGGCTGGTGGCGAGCAGGCAGTCGTGGATGTGGCACAACAGGTCGGCAGCCCGCTCCGGCCGCGCCATGGCGATCAGCAGATCCGCCAGATTGTGGTGGGCCACCACCAGCGCGGCGACCGCCTCGTCCACGTCGGGCCAGCCGGCAAACTGCTGGCGCGCCAGCCACAACGCCTGCTGATAGCAGGAGAGCGCCTTGCCGTACTCACCGGCATCGAAGTGGCGATTGCCGCTCATGGTCTGCACCTTCCAGTGCACCATGCTGCTGTCGCTCTCCTCCGTCCCCACCCATCCTCTTACCCAGCTCGCCGCCATGATCCTCAACACCGCAAATGATAATAATTATTATTTAACTTATGTGGGCGGCGAACACAAGGGATAGTTGTGCCAGCACCGCCAACAGCCCTGCCCATATGGGTAGGGCTTTTTTGAATCTGTCTGTTTGGTGATCATTTGCACAGATGCAAACGTCCCGCTCCGTCATGCTGGTCGGTACTGGCATGAGGCCGGTGGTTGCCGCTGTGGCAACCTTATTCACAAGGATGGACAAGATGAAAAAATGGCTATTGATGCTGCTGTGCGCCCTGCCCATGCTGGGCCAGGCGGCAGGTTATACCCAGACCCGCTACCCCATAGTGCTGGTGCACGGTCTGTTCGGCTTCGACAAGCTGCTCGGGGTCGACTACTTCTACGGCATCCCCCAGGCGCTGACCCGGGATGGCGCCAGGGTCTATGTGGCCCAAGTCTCCGCCACCCAGAGCTCGGAACTGCGCGGCGAGCAGTTGCTCAAGCAGGTGCAGCAGGTGCTCGCCATCACGGGGGCGGAGAAGGTGAACCTCATCGGCCACTCCCACGGCGGCCCCACCATTCGCTATGTCGCCTCGGTCGCCCCTGAGCTGGTCGCCTCCGCCACCAGTGTGGGCGGGGTCAACTACGGCTCGGAGATCGCCGATCTGGTGCGCGCCAACGTGGCACCAGGCTCGGTGGCCGAGAAGCTGGCGGTGGCCGCCGCCTCCGCCCTGTCCGGGGTCATCTCGCTGCTCTCCGGCGGTAGCCAGCTGCCGCAGGATCCCCTCGCCGCCCTCGACGCCCTCACCAGCGCCGGCGCCCAGCGCTTCAACCAGCGCTACCCGGAGGGGCTGCCCAACCAGTACTGCGGTGAAGGGCCCATGCAGGCCGCCAACGGGGTCTACTACTTCTCCTGGAGCGGGCGCGGCACCATGACAAACATCCTGGATCCGGTGGATCCGGCGCTGGCGCTGACCGGCAGCTTCTTCAAGGAGCCCAACGACGGCCTGGTCGGAGTATGCAGCAGCCACCTCGGCAAGGTGATCGGCACCGACTACCGGATGAACCACCTGGACGAGGTGAACCAATCGTTCGGCATTCGCCACCTGTTCGAGACCGACCCGATCAGCCTCTATCGCCAGCACGCCAACCGCCTGCAGAGACTGGGGTTATGAACAAGGCATGGCTGATGGCCGCTCCGCTGGGTGCGGCCCTGCTGCTGGGCGGCTGGCAGCTGTGGCCCGCCCCGAACTCCACCCCAGCCGCTCCCCCGGTGGACGAGGCCGGGTCGAGCGCCCCCCTGGCTAGGCAGGTAACCTCCTCGCCCGATGAGACCTCACTGCAGGCCCGCTATGAAGCCTTTCTCGCCGCCGAAGGCAGCCTGACGGTGCCGACCGATCCGGGCCTGGCCAGCCTGCAGGTGCTGTTCGACGAGCGCGAGCAGTTGCGCCAGCAGAGCTTCACCCCGGCCGAGCAGGAGCAGCTGTTTGCCGAAGATCGGCTGATGGAGCAGTGGACCCTGCGCCGCAAGGCGCTGGCGGAGGCTGGCGATGCCGACAAGCCGCTGCTGGCGAGCGAGCTCGAGCTCTGGCTGGCGGAGCAGCCCCAGTGGTTTCGGGAGGCGGAGGCCAACAGCCGCCTGCTCGGCGACCTGCAGAGTCTGGAGCGGCTGCCAGCGGCCGAGCGTGACGCCGTGCTGCGCGAGCAGCTGGGGCCGGAGGCGGCAGACCGGCTGCACCAGCTGACGCAAAGCCAGCAGGGGTTCGAGCAGCAGCTGGCCGGCTATCTGGCCGAACTCAAGCCCCTGCCCGCCGAGCGGCGGGCCGAACAGCAGCCGGAGCTCCTGGCGCGCTGGTTCGAGCCCGGCCAGTGGCGACGGGTGGAAGCCCTCACCCGGCTCAGACTGGGCGAGCCGTCACCGCAATAAAAAGGGGGCCCGAATCTGGGCCCCCTCGTTTTGCTACTACCGTACTTACAGCGGCTTGTTGGCCCCCGGCAGCGGCTGCCAGGTGAGGCGGGTCACCTGGGGTCCCTGCACCTCGCACTTGAGGCTCAGATCCTGCCACCCCTTCTCCTGGCGCAGGGAGACTTCCCCCTCTATGCCCTCGGCGCGGGTCTTGAGCTTGGCCTGCTCGAAGGTCACCTTGTCACCCCCGGCCAGCGCCATCAGCTTGCCGTTGCAGAGCCAGTGGGCCAGCTCCGCCCCCTTGAGCTTGACGCCCCCCTTGGCCGCCTTCTGTTCGGCGACGCTCGGCGCAAACAGCTGACCCAGCTCGGCCGCCCGTTTGGTGAGCCAGACTTCCCGCTGCTGCATGCTCATCTTGCTGACGAACTCGGCGGGCTGGCCCTTCTCGTCCAGCCACTGGGTCAGCTTGCCGCCATCGTCAAAGGCGAACTGGGCGGCGGGCTCCTTCACCCCGAACAGCTTGCCGCCCTTGAAGTAGTAGCGGCTCTCCCCTTCCAGCTTACCCTGCTCGTTCATGATGGGCACGGCGATGATGACGGGAGCGCCATCCACCCAGGCCTTGATGTCGACGCCATCGTGGCTGAACAGACGGGTATCGAGGGCGCTCTCGGCCCCCTTTTCCATCAGGGAGAACTGCTCGGCGAGGGAGGCTGCCACGGAAGGCAGGGAGCAGAGCCCCAGTCCCAAGCCGAGGCTCAGGGCGATCACGGTATTGCGCATAAGTGTCCTGTGATTGGCCGGTGGGCCAAGGTTAGCTTTCTATCAGCCAGGCCCGCAGCCCCTCCCGGTGGCGATCGCTCAGGGGGATGGACTGGCGGGACTGGTAGTCAAAATGGATCAGGGTGGTTTCGGCGGTCACCGCCAGCTCGTCCCCCTGCCAGGCTTCCTGCCAGAGCGTGAAGGAGCTGGAGCCGATGCGGCGGACCCCGGTTTTGATCAATACCTGCTGGCCGTAGAACAGCTCCCGTTTGAACTGCACCGTGTAGCCCGCGATGATCAGATGCCAGTTGTGCACATCCAGCTCGGGGGAGAAGATGCGAAACAGCGGGTCGCGGGCCGATTCAAACCAGACCGCCGGCACCGTGTTGTTGATGTGGCCGAGGGCATCTGTCTCTTGAAAACGGGGTTGGATCTGCATTTCCAGCATGGATATCGACTCCTTGTCGTGGGACCGCGCTCAGGCTAACGCGGCCCGCCTTTGGACTCAAGCTCCCCCGTCGTATCGCCGGCGCCGACGGCCAGCTCCGGGCGCAGCCAGGCGCTGCGAAAATCGAACCAGCCGAGCGCCGTCATCCGCACCCCGTGCACGCCGACCCGGCTCTCCAGCTCCAGCCAGTGGTGAAACAGCGGCACGAACCAGCCCTGCTGCTGCACGCTTGCCAGCAGGGCGCGCGGCCCCTGCTCCTCGCCGCTGGCGCGCCACTGCGTCAGCCCCTGCCACAGGCGCTGCTGGCTGCCCCACACCTTGCGCAGCAGCGGGGTGCCCTGCAACCAGGCGTAGGGGGCGAAAGCGTGCTCGTGCTCCAGGTTGAGGGTGCCGAGCCAGAGATCCACATCCTCGTCCGCCCCGCTCACCCAGCGGCCGTAATCCAGGGTGCGCACCTCGAGCCGGATCCCTTGCTCTGCCAGCAGGCTGCTCATGGCGTTGGCACACTCGTTGAACTCCAGGTGCTGGTTGAAGCAGGCCAGCACCAGCTGACGCGGCAGCTGTTTCGGCATCGGCAGCGGGGCCGGCTGCGCCTCGCGCCAGTGGGGCAAGAGCCCGAGCGCGCTGGTCCACCCCCGCTGCAGCTCGGGGGCGACCCGCGCCATCAGGGCGATGGGGTTGAGCAGGCCAGCCAGCCACTGGCGCAGGGCGGGATCCTGCAAGGATGCGGATCTGTCGTCCTGCAGCAGGAAGTAACAGCCGGATTCCAGCTCGGACTCGCCGCGCATGGTGCCGAGCTCGGGGCTGTCGCGCCCCAGCTGCAGGTGGCTCTCCAGCCGCTCCGCCAGCTCCGGCAGCATCCAGATGTCGATCTCGTCGAGCAGGGCGCGCAGGCCGAAGTAGTCGTCGAATGCCTCGAGGCACAGCTGCAACGGGTCGTTGGCGGTCACCCGGTAGGGGCCTGTGCCCACCGGTTGCAGGGCAAAGCCCGCCTCCCCCTTGAGCTCGCGCGGCAGGATGGCCGCCACCGGCTCGGCCAGCAGCTGGGGCAGCAGCGGATCCGGGCTGTCGAGATGAAGATCCAGGGTGCGCGGCCAGGGGCTCTCCAGCCGCGCCAGATGGGCGAACAGCGGGCGATCCCGCAAGGCCAGCAAGCTCTCCACCACGTCCTCCACCACCAACTCGCGGCCGTGGTGAAAGCGCACCGCCGGCCTCAGATAGAAACGCCAGTGGCAGGGGCCCAGACACTCCCAGTGGTGGGCCAGATCCCCCTCGATTTCCCCATTTTCCTCATTTCGCCGGGTCAGGCCGTTGAAGATCTGGCGGCTCAGGTGGATTTCGGAGCGGCGCAGCGGGCCGGTGGGCAGCAGGCGCGGCAGCGGCCGGTAGTAGGGCACCCGCAGGATCTGGCGCCCTTCCCGAGTGGCCTGGCCGAGCTGCTCGATCAGCAGCGGGGTGAGCAGATCGAGGCGATCTTCGGCCAGCCGTACCGCCTGCGCCAGGTGGCCCTGGCTAAGCAGATCCCGCAGCCGACGCCGGGTCAGGCTCTCCTGGTTGTCGAGCAGGGTGAGCCGGGAGCGCCGCCCCCGCCCGGCCTCCGCCGCCCAGCTGAGCCAGCCCTGATCCTGCATGCGGCGCAGCAGCAGGCGGGCGTTGCGCGGGGTGCAGCAGAGCAGATCCGCCACCTCGGCGAGGCTGATCTCCCGCTCGTCACAGCCAAGCTGCTGGGCGAGCCGTTGGAATTGCTGGTAAAGGCGGCTGGTGGGCATAAAAGAGGAAATCCAGTTGCTTAAAGTCATCAGTTTTTACTTCCGCATTTTAGCTCAATACTGCTGGCGAACGTGAGAACCACAACACAGGAGCACCATCATGAGCCACGCCAACCCCATCAAACCGAACCGGATCCAGCAGATCCTGCGCCGTTACTTCAAGCGGATCCAGCCCAGGCCGCTGACCCTGATCGAGGATCCCATGAGCCAGCTCAACCGCCTGATGCAGTGGGACATGCAGCAGATCGACGATCGGGAGTATCGCCGCCGCCTCTGAGCCCCGCTCGCCCGGGTCACGCAACGGAGGTCGCAGTTCGCCAGCGGGCGCAATTGCTTTGCCGGATTGGGTGGTTTACATCGGCGCTGAGCCTGATAGATTGGACGTCTATCCATCTATAACTGCTACCCAGCAACATCCAACAAGGAGTGTGTGATGAAAGATGCGACCCTGGCCCTGCACCACGGCTTTACCAGCGACCCCACAACCAAGGCCGTTGCCGTGCCCATCTACCAGACGGTGGCCTACGAGTTCGAGAGCGCCCAGCACGGGGCGGATCTGTTCAATCTGGCGGTGCCAGGCAACATCTACACCCGCATCATGAACCCCACCAACGATGTGCTGGAGCAGCGGATGGCCGCGCTGGAAGGGGGCATCGCCGGCTTGGTGGTCTCGGCGGGTTCCGCCGCCATCACCTATGCCATTCAGGCGCTGACCGCCGCCGGTGACAACATCGTCTCCACCCCCCAGCTCTATGGCGGCACCTACACCCTGTTCGCCCACATGCTGCCGAGCTTCGGGGTCGAGGTGCGCTTCGCCAAGGATGACAGTGCCGAGGCCATCGCCGCCCTCATCGACGACAAAACCAAGGCGGTCTACTGCGAGAGCATCGGCAACCCGGCCGGCAACATCGTCGACCTAGCGGCCTTCGCCAAGGTGGCCCACGCCCGTGGCGTGCCGCTCATCGTCGACAACACGGTCGCCACCCCAGTGCTGTGCAAACCCATCGAACACGGCGCCGATATCGTGGTGCACAGCCTGACCAAATATGTCGGCGGCCACGGCAACTCGCTGGGGGGCGTCATCGTCGACTCGGGCAAGTTCCCCTGGGCGGATCACGCCGAGCGCTTCCCCCAACTCACCAAACCCGAGCCTTCTTATCACGGGGTGGTCTACACCGAGGCCTTTGGCCCGGCCGCCTTCATCGGGCGGGTGCGCACCGTGCCGCTGCGCAATACCGGCGCGGCGCTGGCGCCGATGAACGCCTTCCTGCTGCTGCAAGGGCTGGAGACCCTGAGCCTGCGCATGGAGCGCCACGTGGACAACGCCCTGCGGGTGGCCCATCACCTCAAGCACCACCCCAAGGTGGCCTGGGTCAGCTACGCCGGTCTGCCGGGTCACCCCCACTACCTGCTGGCGGAGAAATACATGGCCGGTCGCCCCTCGGCCATCCTCTCGTTTGGTCTGAAGGATGGTTATGAGGCGGGCGTGCGCTTCTACGATGCGCTCAAGATCTTCAAGCGGCTGGTCAACATCGGCGATGCCAAGTCGCTGGCCTGCCACCCCGCCTCCACCACCCATCGCCAGTTGAGCGAGGCGGAGCAGGCCAAGGCCGGGGTCAAACCCGAGATGATCCGGCTGTCGGTGGGGATCGAAGCCATCGAGGACATACTGGCGGATCTGGATCAGGCGCTGGAGGCCTGAGTCAATCAACGCAGGAGCGGGCATCCAGCCCGCTCTTTTTTGGCCAGCAGTGAACCTGCCACCGCATCGCTGCGTATCACCGCCTTCCGTCACTGCGTCGAGGTTTCCATGATAGTCCTGCACCACCTGAACAAATCCCGCTCCCAACGCATCATCTGGCTGCTCGAAGAGCTGGGCCTGCCCTATGAGATCAAGGCGTATCAGCGCGATGCCACCACCTTTCTGGCGCCGCCCGAGCTAAAAGCCATCCACCCCCTCGGCAAGTCGCCGGTCATCGAGTTCGACGGCCGGGTGCTGGCGGAATCCGGTGCCATCACCGAGTACCTGATCGCCCGCCATGCCCCACAACGGCTGGCACCGGCTCAAGATAGCCCCGACTATGCCGAATATCTGCAGTGGCTCCACTTTGCCGAGAGCTCAGGCATTCTGCCGCTGCTGCTCGACATGTTCGTGCGCAAGGACGGCAGCCCGATGCGCTTCCTGCCGGACTACGCCAAAGCCGAGTGCGCCAAGGTGCTGGGCTACCTCGATGAGGTGCTGGCAAGCCGCCGCTATCTGGTGGCCGATCGCCTCACCGGCGCCGACATCCTGAACTCCTTCCTGGTGGATCTGCTGGCGCAAAGCGGTCAGCTGGCCCAGTTCCCGCATCTGCAAGCCTACTGGCAGCGCCTCAATACCCATCCGGCCCGCCAGAAGGCGGCGGCGCTGGAGCGCGAGCTGGACCGCAGCGCCGGATAAACGGCTGTGCGCCCGGCGACACCATGCAAAACGCCCCGATGATCGGGGCGTTCTCTTTTACGGCCGTCAGCCAGATGATCAGAGTGCGCGGGAAAGGATCCGCGCCACTCAGATTGCAAGGCGCGAGTCCCCTGACTTAAAGCGCGTGGGAAAGGATCCTGGCTACCTTGTCGGGATCTATGTCCTGCTGCTCCCCGAGGGCGGTCAGGCCGAAGCGCTTGAGGTTGGAGCAGATGCCGGGGATGCAGCTCTCGCTCAGGCCGTAGTCGGCGAGGCGGGTGCCCACCCCCATCTGCTGAAAGAACTGCTCGGTGCGGATGATCGCCTCCTCGATGCGCAGCGCCTTGTCCTCGCGGCTGGAGTGCCATACCCGCTCGGCGAACTGGGCCAGCTTCTCCTGCTTCTGGGCCGATTGCTCCCGCAGCAGGGAGGGCAGCACCACCGCCAGGCTCTGGGCATGATCCAGCCCGTGCAGGGCGGTGAGCTGGTGACCGATGGCGTGAGTGGACCAGTCCTGCGGCACACCGCGACCGATGAGGCCGTTGAGCGCCAGGCTGGCCGCCCACATCAGGTTGGCACGCACCTGGTAGTTGGTGGGCTCCGCCAGCGCACGCGGGCCGTTGTCCACCAGCACCTGCAGCAGCCCTTCCGCCAACCGGTCCTGCACCTCGCCCCCCACCGGGAAGGTGAGGTACTGCTCGATGATGTGGACGAAGGCATCCACCACCCCGTTGCCCACCTGGCGCGGCGGCAGGCTGTAGGTGGTGGTGGGATCCAGCACCGCAAACACCGGCTGCACCAGCGGGTTCATGAAGGAGAGCTTGGCCTCCCCGCGGCTCACCACGGCGGCCGGGTTGCTCTCCGAACCGGTGGCCGGCAGGGTCAGCACGCAGCCCAGCGGCAGCGCTGCCTTGATGGGGGCCTTGTGCAGCAGGATCTCCCAGGGATCCGCCCCCTCGAAGCAGGCCGCGGCGGCCACGAACTTGCTGCCATCCACCACGGAACCACCGCCGACCGCCAGCAGGAAGTCGATGCGCTCGCGCTTGACCAGGGCCACCGCCTCCATCAGCTGATCGTACTGGGGGTTGGCGCCGATGCCGGGAAACTCCAGCCACTCCCGTCCCGCCAGCGCCTGGGTCAACTGCTCATAGACCCCGTTCTGTTTGATGCTGCCGCCGCCGTAGAGCACCAGCAGGCGGCTGCCGGCCGGGATCAGTTCGGGCAGCCTGGCGATCTGGCCTTCACCGAAACAGACGCGGGTAGGATTGGCATATTGGAAGTTGTACACGGCAGAGCCCTCGGTTGAATGCATGCAGGGGAATTGTGCGCCTGTGGCTCCGGCAGGTCAAAAAACGGGAGCCGGCTATCAAATTGCACAGCGGGGGGCGGGCCGCCGTAAGGAAGTCGTGCGGCGCCGCCCCTGTTTCTGTGCCGCTCTGCTATGGTCTCTCTGGGAACCGGGTGTTCCACTCTCATCGCCCCACTCCCGCCCTCCTCACTCTTTTGTTCATAAGGTCTGACACATGAAACTCAAACATGCATGGATTGCCGGTTTACTCTCCCTTTCAACCTGCTTGGCACAGGCCGCCGAGGTGGCAACCGAAGTCACCACGGCCCCTGGCAAGGCCAACCTGGTGGAGGCCGTCTCGGCCCAGGCCACGGTCACCGCCATCGATATGGCCAGCCGCAAGGTCAGCCTGAAAAATGCCGCCGGCGAGTCGTTCGACATCGTCGCCGGTGAGCAGGTCACCAACCTGGCCAACCTCAAGGTGGGCGACGTGGTGGCGCTCCGCTACCTGCAGATGCTGGATCTGGAGCTGCTCAAGGGCACCGCCGGGGTGAGAAAACGCATCGTGGAAGTGGCGGCCGACAAGGCCGAGGCGGGCGAAAAGCCGGGCGCCGGGATCGGCAAAAAGGTCACTCTCTATGGCGACGTCATCGCGGTCGATAAGGGGCAGCAGACCATCACGGTGAAGGGGGTGGATCACACCCTGGTGCTCAAGGTACACAACCCGGCCCAGTTTGCGCTGATCGCCAAGGGCGACCAGATCAAGGCCGTGCAGACCCAGGCGGTGGGGATCGGCATTCTGCCCGAGAAGAAGTAGCGATGGCCTGAGCCGATGCAGCGGCCGGACGCCGTCCGGTCATCAAGAGAGTGGCAGCCGCCCTCCCTTTTTTGTTGCCGTTGTAGCGGCGCAGAGCGTCCCGTGCTGCGCCGCATCGGCAACCCGCTCATGGTGCCCAGACAGGGGCAAGTGATTGCCCCCACCGACCATGGATTGCCGTTCGAGTCATCCCGCCGCTCAGGCGCTCTTGGTCTCTTCCTTGGCGCTGCTCTTCTTGCCGGTGAGGCGGTCCATCGCATCCTGCAACATGGCGTCCCGCTGCTCGTTGAGCGGCTTGCTCTGCGCCGCCCGCTCTTCGGCAGTCAGCTGCTTGTTGTCGGCAATCGTCTTGAGCTTCTCTTCTATCTCGTTGAACTTCTTGCGATCAAAGCCGAGCGCCTTGTCCACCAGCTGCTGCATCACGCCCCCCTTGTCGGAGCCGATGTCGAGCGCCGGCGGCAGCTTGCTGTTCTTGGCCAGGTGTTCATAGGTCAGCGCCTGCTGGGCCTGACCAGTGATCCGCTGGGAGGAGAGGTTGACCAGATCTTCCCAGCCGCCACCCTGGCCGCTGTCGGCACTGCTGAGGGTGGCGAGAGCACGGTTGTTGGAGGCGCTCTGGGCAAGCTGCTGGCTGTAGGGTTTGATATCCATGGGGGCTCCAGTCTGCATGCCGATCCGGCATGACGAGGTCGCTGATTCGATGGCATGAGGCGCCAGGCCCCATCATTGGCAATAAAACCAGCAAGTTGCAGGCCAACTTGCCAGATTGGTGCAGATCCAGGCTCGCACGGGCTCGCGAGCTGATCCATGACCATCTCGACGTCAGAATCATGACGCTGCGCTGCCCAATCGGCAGCTTCTGGTGCATATCGCTGCTTTTTCACGCTTTACCAGACAAAGCAAAGGAACGACTCATAGATCACAAAACAAACAACCAGCGAGGCATACAATTTCGGCGCACAAAACGACCAGCAAGCAGTGTTATGGATGAAATGTTTGCGTCATCGACCATGAGCAGCACGATCCCCCGGCAGCGTATCGGCGGCTGATCGCACTGCGGCAGACCTGCATCCCACCGCCTGGCTTTCACTCACAGTTACGCTTCGGGCAATCCCATGAAAAAACACACCTTGAGTCTTCTCTCCGCCACCCTGCTCACCCTGCTTGGCACCAGTGCCGACGCCTGTACCGGCCTCATCGTCGGCAAGGGCGCCACTGCCGATGGCAGCGTGATGATCGCCAGAAACGAGGATTTTGGCGTCAACAACTGGAACAAGTACCTCGCCTTCCGGCCCGCCCAGCAGAACGAGGGCAAGGTCTGGAAACTGGGCAACGGGCTGGAAGTACCGATGCCAAAGGCGTTTTTCGCCTACTCAGCCATTCGTGACTGGGATGCCACAACCAGCGACCCGGCAGGCAAGTATTACGAGGAGCGCGGCATCAACGAGTTCAACGTCGCCATCTCGGCCACCACCAGCGCCGAGGTCAACGACAAGGCCCAGAAGGCCGATCCGCTGATCGAGAAGGGAGTGATTGAAGCCATCATTCCCACCCTGATCCTGCCGCAGGCCAAAACGGCCAAAGAGGGGGTCGCACTGCTCGGCCGTTATGTGGAGCAATATGGCGCCGGGGAAGGCAACAGCCTCTATCTGGCGGATGTGAACGAGGCCTGGCTGATGGAGATCGGCTCCGGCCACCACTGGATTGCGGTGCGGGTGCCGGACGACAGCTACGCCATGGTGGCCAACGGCCTGCGCATCCACGGCGTCAATCTCGACAGCGCCGATGTGCTGCACTCGCCCAAGCTGCTGGAGTTCGTACGCGAACACAAACTGCTGGATAATGCCGACCCGAAAGAGTTCAACTTCGCCAAGGCGTTCGGGGTCATCGCCGACCCCTACAACGTGGATCGGGAGTGGCTCGGCCAGAAGATGCTGACCGCCAGCCACCCGCAGCCGACCCGGCAGGCGCAATATCCGCTCTTTATGAAGCCGGATGCCCCCATCGCCGTGCCGGACGTGGCCAGGCTGCTGAGCGCCACCTATGACGGCACGCCGCTGGCGGGCAAGGCGGAGCGGCCGATCCGTATCGATCGCCAGCTCGAATCCCACGTCATCCAGCTGCGCAAGGAGATGCCCAAAGAGTTGCAGGGATTGATCTGGCAGAGCTACGGCGTGCTGGCCGAATCCGTGATGGTGCCGCTCTACAACACCCTGGAGTCCTACCCCCTGCCCTATCGCAGCGGCAGCGACAGCTACTCCGATGATTCCGCCTACTGGCAGTTCCGCAGCCTGACCGCACTGGCCAGCGCCGATCCGGACAAGTACCTGCCGCTGCTGCGCGGCGTCTGGGGCAAGGAGAGCAGCAAGCTCTACCAGGAGGTGGCCCTGCTCGACCAGAGCCTGAAGCAGGCCTATGCCGGCGACAAGGCCACCGCCATCGGGCTGGCCGCCGACTACTCCTATGGCCAGCTGGAGCAGACCTATCAGATGGCCAAAGAGCTGCGCTACAAGCTGATGACGGATCTCACCAAGCGCACCGAACAGAAGTACTCGCCGGAGGAGTTCAAGAAGATCATGAGCTTGTAATCGGCTCGCCAACGCAAAGAGGCTCCCAGGGGAGCCTCTTTTATTTCGTCAGCTGCTGCCATCAGCGACGGCTGATATTGAGCGGGCCGAAGGTCTGCGCCACCGGCATGATCTCGATGCTGTTGATGTTGACGTGGGCCGGCTGCTGGCTGATCCAGAGCACGGTATTGGCGATATCTTCCGGCTGAATGGCCTGCACCCCCTGATAGACGGTGGCCGCCTTGGCATCGTCACCGTGGAAGCGCACGTTGGAGAACTCGGTGCCACCGCACAGGCCCGGCTCCACGTTGGTGACGCGGATGGCGGTGCCCGCCAGATCGGCGCGCAGGTTGAGGCTGAACTGCTTCACGAACGCCTTGGTGGCGCCGTAGACGTTGCCGCCCGGATAGGGGTAGGTGCCGGCGATGGAGCCGATGTTGATGATGTGGCCGCGATTGCGCGCCACCATGCCCGGCAGCAGCAATCGGGTGAGCAGGGTCAGACCGCTGATGTTGGTGGCGATCATCTGCTCCCAGTCTTCCAGATCCGCCTTGTGGGCCGGCTCCAGCCCCAGCGCCAGCCCGGCGTTGTTGACCAGCAGGTCCACCTCGCGCCACTCGGCAGGCAGCCCGTCGATGGCGGCGCGGGTGGCCGCCTTGTCCTGCACGTCGAACGCTAGCGGCAGGAACTGCGCACCCAGCTCGTCGGCCAGCGCCGCCAGCCGTTCGGCGCGGCGGCCGGTACCGATCACCCGGTAGCCCGCCTGCACCAGCTGACGGCTGATGGACTCACCAAATCCGGACGAGGCGCCCGTTACCATTGCTATCATCTGAACCTCCATATCTACAGCGCTATTGTTATTTACCTGTTTGAAATCAATCTGATTCATTCATCGCTCAATTCACGTCCGGTCACCTTGCGCCAGACAAACACCAGCAGGTGGAGCAGAAAGAGGCCCGATCCCCCCAGCGCGAACAGCAGGCCGGTGAGGGCGTTGACCGAGGTGTCGGCGCCACACCACCACCAGACCAGCCAGCCGATCAGGCCGATGACGAAGGTCTGGCAGGCGCAAACCGGGCAGCGCCCCAGCTTGGCCTTGATGGCAGTGGCGAGGCAGTTGTCGCAGCTCATCCCCTCTCCTCTTCTCTCCTCTCTCCGGCCAGCTTCAACACCAGCCGATGGGCATGCTGACCCGGGCCATAGTAGTCGGGCAGCCGCTGGGTGGCTTTGAACCCCAGCCCCCGATAGAGCGCCAGCGCCTCGGCGTTGGCATCTGCCACCTCCAGCCGGATCGCCCCCCAGCCAGCCTCCTGCCCTTCGCGGATCACCTGCTCCAGCAGGCGCCGCGCCCAGCCCTGACGACGGATGGTCCAGCGGATGGCGAGGGTCTGCACGATGAGGCGATCCCACCCCTTGTGCTCCAGCAGACAGAGATAGCCCATCAGCAGCTCCTTCTCATCCAGCACCAGCAGGGTGCGGCCTCTGGCCTGGGCGAGCAGATAGTGCCAGCGACTGCGGCCAAAGGCGACCTCGGGAGGAAAACAGTAGCGTTCCAGTTTAACGATGGCGCCCAGATCGCTGGGTCGGGCGGCGCGGACGGTCAACACGGGGAGTCCTTGTTCGGTTATTTATCCTCAGCACCAAAAATGCGACTTGTATCACAAGTTACCAAGGCAGAATATTAGGCACTGTAACCTCTTGTTTCCCCTCGCGCCATTGTCGTGCTTGTCGGTGCATCGAAGCCCACTGGGGATCCTGCCGCTTAAGGCAGTTTCATCTGTGGAGCCGAAAAATATGAGTACCTACGTCATCGTCGAAGAGCTGGGCGACTGGCCCTGCCATGCCGATTATCTGCTGACCGCCCGCACCTACCTGCAACACGGGGTGCCCACCACCGGCGGCCGCCCCCGCATCATCAACCTCTGCCGCAATCTGGAGCACCTCAGTGCCGGCTACTACTGCTCGCTGCTGGCCCAGGCCCGCGGCCACCACTGCCTGCCGGGTTTGCAGGCCATCAGCCAGCTGCAACCCCAGCAGCCACCGGCCAAGCTGTGGCGAAAATTGCAGGGCTGGCTGGCCCAGCAGAGCGAGGACCGAATCCGGGTGCGCGCCATCTTCGGCCAGTGCGAACAGAGCGAGCTGGCGGGGCTGGCCCGCTACTACTACGGCCTGAGCCAGCTGCCGCTGCAGGAGCTGACCCTCAAGCGCGGCCGCCACGGCTGGTCGGTGCGCCAGCAGCAGAGCCTGTCGCCGCTGGCGCTGAGCCCAAGCGAGAAAGAGTTGATGCTGCACCACGCCCAGGCACTGGTGGGCACCGGCGACGAGGAGCAGGCGGCGCCGCTCTATCAGCTCGCCATTCTGGTCGACCCCAACGACGGCCGCGCCAGCAGCGATGCAGTGGCGCTGGAGCGCTTTATCAAAGCAGCCGCAGCGCAGGGGATCCGGGCCGAGATCCTGGCGCCGTCTGCCATCGAGCGGCTGCCGGAGTTCGATACCCTCTGGCTGCGCTCCGAGACGGCGGTCGGCCACTACACCTTCGAATTTGCCCGCCGCGCCGAGCAGCTCAAGATGCCGGTGATCGACAGCTCCCGCGCCATCCTCGCCTGCAGCAACAAGCTCTATCTCTACGAGCTGATGGTGCGTAGCGGCGTGCCCATGCCGCCCACCATGGTGGTGACCCGCCGCGGCCGCCACCACGTTGACGAGCTGGTGCAGCGGCTCGGCCTGCCGCTGATGGTGAAGGTGCCCGACGGCGCACAGGGGCGCGACCTCGCCATGGCCAGCGACGAGCAGCAGCTGGCTCGCCTGCTGGACGAGGGGCTGGCCCGCTCCGCCCTGCTGCTGGTGCAGAGCCGGATCCCCGCCGAGTTCGACTGGCGCATCGGCTTTCTCGATGGCTCGCCGCTGTTTGCCTGCCGCCGTTTCCGCCCCGAGCCCGGCAACCGCATCCGCCGCCGCAAGCACCCCCTCGACATGAGCCGGATCGAAGCCCTGCCGCTCAACGAAGTGCCGGAGCGGGTGCTGCAAACTGCCCGCCGTGCGGTGCATCAGCTCGGCAACGGCCTGTTCGGAGTCGACCTGCGCCAGCAGGGGCGCGACTGCGTGCTGCTGGAAATCATCGACAATCCCTGGATACGTGGCGATATTGAGGACAGAGAGGCAAAGGACCTCTACGAGCGCCTCGCCCGCGCCTTCCGCCAGCGGCTGGAAAACCGGGGGCAGAGCGCGGCCGGATAACAAGCATCGATAGCAGAGGTGGATATGATGACGACTGATTGGTGGGACATTGCGCCCCTTGGCTGGGAGAACATCCTGGTCTGTCTGGTGTGCGGCACTCTGGTGGGGCTGGAGCGCCAGCTGCGCGGCAAGCCGGTCGGCATCCGCACCTCCTCGCTCATCATCCTCGGCACCTACTGCTTTCTTGCCATCGGTGCCGCCCTCAGCCCCCAGAGCGCCGATCAAGCGCGGGTGCTGGGCCAGCTAATCACTGGCATCGGCTTTCTCGGCGCCGGGGTGATGATGACCCGGGATGGGCAGGTACTGGGGGTCACCTCCGCGGCCACCGTCTGGATGCTGGCCGCCCTCGGCGCCCTCATCGGCATGCAGATGCTGCACCAGGCGCTGCTGCTCACCGGCGTCACCCTCTCCATTCTGGTGGGGGTGGACTACCTGGAGACCAGCTTCAAGAGCCTGCGCCGCGGGGTGCACAACCGGCTGGAGAGCTGGCGGCACGGCAATGGCCACGCACAGGCCGCCCCCCATCAGGACGAACTCGGCAGCGGTATCGAGAAGTAACTTCCCCCATGAAAAAGGGCTCCATCACGGAGCCCTTTTTGTTGCCAACCTCGCTCAGCGCACCAGCAGGAAGCGACCGCTCAGCGGCGGCAAATCCACCGTCACGCTGCTGCCGCCGATGGCCAGGCTCTCGCCGCTCTGCAGATCCACCAGGGCACTGGCACTGCGCAGCTTGCCGACCGGCACCGCGTAACTCTGAGGCGTGCCGGAGACGTTGAGCAGGTAGACTACTTGCTCTGCCGCCGTCTGCTTGATGTCGCCATAGACGCTCCCCTCGGCCACCAGCTTGACCCGCTCCCCCTGATAGAGGGCGGGGTGGGCGGCGCGCAGGGCCAGCAGCTGGCTGAGCCACTGTTTCAGCTCGCTCTGCTCGCTGCTCGGCACGAAGCCGGTGACACCGGGCACCTTGCCATCGCTGCGGGCCACGTGATCGTCACAGAGCCCCTGCACGGCACAGTCGCCTCCCACCTGCTTGGCAAAACCCGGCACCTCGTCGCCAAACTCCTCGCCGTAGTAGAGGGTGATGGGGCCGGAGCGGGCCGCCAGGAAGCTGAAGGCCGCCTTGTGGCGCTGCCAGTAATCCGCCGGATTGAAGTTGCCGCGCTCCAGCAGATCGCCGAAGCGCACCAGATCGTGATTGCCCAGCATCAGGTTGGGCATGGCGTGATTCGGGTAGTTCTCCACCTTGTTCCAGCTGGCGTCGAGTACGCTGGCCCCCTGCCCGCCCTTGCCGGACTCCTCCACCGCCAGCGCCTGCACCAGGCCGTAGCGCAGCGGGAAGTCGAACGCCGACGAGAGCGCCGGGTTGTCGCTGCTGCCGTAAGCCTCGGCGCGAATGTCGTCGGCGCCCTTCCACACCTCGCCCACCATGTAGCCGAGGGTGCCCCACTGCTGACCGGCGGCCTTGCGCGCCGCGCTGGCCCGTTCCACTTCGCTGCGAATGGCGCGCCAGTCGTCGAGGCCGAGCTGATAGGCCTGATCGAGGCGCCAGCCGTCGATGCCGTACTGCTCGACCCAATAGCGGGCCACCTCCTTGAAGTAGGCCAGGCTCTGAGGCTGGCTGTAATCCACCAGCTGACCGGGATAACCGGCTCCGCCGCTCTTGAGGGCGGGCAGCCGTCCCTCGGGCGAAGGCTTGCTCACCCCCACCTTGTTGACGTGGCCGAACACCCCGTCAAGGAAGATGTAGAGGCCGCGCTGATGCGCTCCGTCCACCAGTTTCTTGAGCTGGACGTTGCTGCCGAAGTTGGGGTCCACGTTGAAGAAGTCGCAGGCGAAGTAGCCGGTGGCATCCAGCTTGTCGTCACCGCCTTGTCCCGCGCAGGAGTCAAACACCGGGGTCAGCCAGATGGCGTTGACGTTGAGGCTCTTGATATGGTCCAGGCTGTCGATGACCCCCTGCAGATCGCCGTTGTGCTGGGAGGGGCCGTAACCGACGCCGTAGTTGGCGCTGCCGTCGCCGTCGACGAACGACTCCACCATCACCTGATAGGTGCGCAGATTGCAGGCAGGCTGATCATTGCCGTAGCAGGCGCGGCTGGCGGTGGCCGGCGGCGGGTTGGTGACCGGGGGCTGCTGGGGCTCGCTGGAGCCGCTCCCGCCTCCGCTGCCGCAAGCCGTCAATAACAGGGCGGCCCCGATGAGGCCGCCATGGCGCAACGTTCCTTGTTTCATTGTTATGTTCCCGCTGTGGTGGTATCGGCGCCCAAAGCGCCGCACTGGGGCCATGATAGCGGCCCCGTCCGCACGGGTCTGTGACTGAAAACGTTACCTGGCTCAGTCGGTTGGCGCGCCGACCTAGAGCACGCCGGCCGAGGCGAAACGGTAACTGACCGAGAGCCAGTAGGCGCGGCCCGGCTCCGGAATCCGCCCTACCTGCTCGTAGCCCAGCCCGGCCTGACTGGCGTGTACCGCCTTGGAGAGGTGCTCGTAGTAGAAGGTGTCAAACAGGTTGTCGACCCCGGCCGACAGCTGCCAGCCCGGCTGGAACTGCCAGGCGGCGCTCAGGTTCATGGTGAAGAAGCCTGGGGTCTCCCCCTGATCCTGACCGGCTACGGTGCCGGAGCCCACATCAACCCGATCCTGCGCGGCCACGGCGCGGCCCAGCAGGGTCAGGTTCCACGCCTCGGCTGGTTGCCAGCCCAGCGCCAGCTTGCCATCGAGCGGCGGCATCTGGGCCAGCGGCAGGTGATCGCTCTGGTTTTCGCCATAGACCACCGCCAGACCGCCGTCGAGGCGCCACTGCTCGGCAAACTGCCAGCGTCCTTCCAGCTCGCCACCACGGGTCTGGGCGTCGATGTTGCGCACCTTGTTCGACTTGTTGTTATAGAGCAGATAGTCCTGAATGTCGGCGCTAAAGAGGGAGAGGGTCAGATCCAATTCGCGGCTGCGCAGGGCCAGCCCAGCGTCCCACTGGCGGCTGCGCTCGGGGTTGAGGATGAAGGGCACGCTGTCCTTGCTGCGCTCCCAGTAGTCCGGAGCCCGTTTCGCCTGGCCCCAGGCCAGGTAGCTCGACCAGGCCGGCGACCACTGGTATTCGTAGCGGCCAAAGCCGCTGTCCAGGGTCAGGGTATCGCTGTAGAGGGTCTGATCCCCCGCGCCATAACGGGTAGTCTCAACCCTGTCCTGCCGGTAACCCCCTTTGTAACTGTGAGCCCCCTGCTGGCGGCCCAGCTCGGCAAAGCCGCCCTGCTGCTCGAAACGCAGGGTGCGCTGGCGATCCTTGGTGGCATAGTCGACACCGCCCCGGCTGCGGTGCTGATCCCGGTTGCTGTCGAGCCCGGCGGTCAGCAGCCAGTCGGCCGGCAGGGCGATGTCGTTGGCCCAGCGCCCGCCGGTGTTGCGCCGGTCCGGGTTGGAGAGCATCTTCATGCCGCTGTTCGGACGCAGGCTGAAGTTGTCCATGATGTGGTCGATGTCGTTGTCCCACAGGGTCAGCTCGCTGCGCTGCCAGTGGCGGCTGATCTGCTCCTGCCTGAGCTTGAGGCCGAAGGATTCCCGATCGAACATGGGGCCGTCCATGGTGCGATCCGCATAGGCGGCGCGGGCGTTGCTGCGCTCGGCGGTGAGTTCGAGCCAGGTGTGCTCACTGGGCGTCCAGCCAAGCTGGGCGGTGCCGTTCTCGCGCCGGTAGAAAGAGCGCACCTTGTCGCCGTGGCCGTCGCGATAGTCATCGCTGTCGGAGTGGGTGAACTGGCCGCGCAGATAGCCCTGCGGCGCCCCCACGGTGGCATCCAGCATCTGGTCGTCACGCCCGAAGCTGCCATAGAGCGCCGATGCCTCGGCCTTGACGCCGGGGGCGGTGAACTCGGGCCTGTCCCGCTCGAACAGCACGGTGCCCGCCAGGGTCGCCCCCTGCTCGAGGGATTGTGGCCCCTTCAGCACCCGGATCCGGTCGAAGGATTGAGGAAAGACGTAGGCGGTGGGCGGGTCCATCCGGCCACCGCAGCCACCGGCCAGCATGCCGCCATCCATCTGCACGTTGAGGCGGGACATGCCCATTCCCCGCAGTACGGGATCGCCACCCAAGCCCCCCTTGCGCACCATGCTCATGCCGGTGACGTTCTTGAGGTAACCGGCACCGTCGGCCGCTGGCATGGGGGAGCCCGGTTTCTTGGGATCCAGGGTCACCTCCAGGGTGCTGGCGGGACGACTGGCGACCACCACCATGGGCTCCAGTTGCTGGACCGGCTCCTGGCCGGCGGCGCCGTGACAGGCAAAACCGCCCACCAGCAGGGCCAGCGGGGTGCGCATATGACAAGCCATACTCTTTCCTTATCTCTCTGTTTATATTGTTGTTTTAATTCCAACCGCCAAAACCATTCAGCTGCTGGAAGGTTTGCAGTCAGGCTGCAGTAAAGGCCTGCGGCGCAGTGGCGGCAAGCCCTCTAAGGCGAAGCCAAGCTAGGGTTGGCAAAATGTTGCGCAGGTTTTACCCAAATTGGGTAAGGAAGGCAAACGCTCAAACATTCCCGTTACAGGAATCTTGGGATGGCTCACAAAAACAGGGGGTTAGCTGAACGCTTCCCGCTCGTCGATGGGCTTGATCAGGTGATAGACCTCGTGGGCCGACAGGATGCAGCCGGCGGGCCACTCCAGCTGGTGGTGGCGATTGATGAAGACCCGGGCGCAGCGCCGCTCCAAATCCAGCGCCGCAAACAGCGGCTGGGTGCGCCAGGGAGTCAGGTCCAGCGCCCCCGTGGTACCGTCCGAGAGCACCACGAACAGGCTCCACCCCTGCAAATATTCCACATCGATAAAGACCGGCATCCCTTCGGCTCCGATTGAGAAAATTCGGCGCCATTATAGATAAGCCCCCCGCACCGCTTTGCCAGCAGGATCACAGTTTTTCCAGCCGTTTATGCTGTCTTCAATCCCTGCGCGCCCTCACATAAAAATCATAAATCGTGCCAAAACATCCTTTTAAACAGCACCTACACGCAACCTTTCCCCGGGCCCGCTGTCATAACCCTGCAATATAAAAACAATGCGCTCGTGGACGGGTGCAAACAGGCTTGTAGGAACAACAATGACCACTATCAGACGATGGCTGGGACCGTTTTGGCCCATCGCCATTTTTTCATTGATCGCGCTCGTATCTCTCTCCACCAGCCGGCTTGCGCTCGGCCTCTGGCAGCTGGAACGGGTAGACGCCGTCGCCGGCTGGCAGGAGATGCTGCTGCAGGGGCTGCGGGTCGACTTCGCCACCCTCTGCTGGCTGTGGGGCGTGCCCGCCGTGTTCACCCTGCTGCTGGCCGGCCCCCATGCCGTGGGCCGTGCCTGGCTGCAGTTCATCCGGGTCTGGCTGACCCTGGGGCTCTGGCTGCTGCTCTTCCTGGAGATCTCAACCCCCTCCTTCGTGACCGAGTACGGGGTGCGGCCCAATCGCCTCTACATTGAATACCTCATCTATCCCAAAGAAGTGTTCGCCATGCTGTGGGCCGGCCGCAAGGGCGAGCTGATGCTGGCACTGCTGTTCAGCGGCGCCGTGCTGGCGGGCGGCTGGTGGCTGAGCGGCCGCTTGCTGCGCGGCATCAGCTTCCCGCGCTGGTACTGGCGGCCCGCCTTCGCCCTGCTGATCCTGGCCATCGGTTTTCTCGGTGCCCGCTCCAGCCTGGGTCACCGCGCCCTCAACCCGGCCATGGTGGCGTTTGCCAGCGATCCGCTGGTCAATGCGCTCACCGTCAACTCCTCCTACTCCCTGTTCTTCGCCATCAAGCAGATGCGGGCCGAGGAGGATGCCAGCCAGTTCTACGGCGAGCTGCCCCGCCAGCGCATTCTGGATCTGGTTCGCCAGGAGAGCGGGCGCGAATCCCATGAATTCAGCTCCGACATCCTGCCCAGCCAAACCTTCAACGAGGCCAGCTACGGCGGCAAGCCGAAGAACCTGGTGATCCTGCTGCAGGAGAGCCTGGGCGCCCAGTTCGTCGGCTCCCTCGGCGGCCTGCCGCTCACCCCCAACATAGATGCCTTGTCGAAAGAGGGTTGGGCGTTCGAGCAGCTCTACGCCACTGGCACCCGCTCGGTGCGCGGCATCGAGGCGGTGCTGACCGGCTTCACGCCGACCCCGGCCCAGGCCGTGGTCAAGCTCGGCCGCAGCCAGACCAACTTCTTCACCATCGCCGATCTGCTCAAGCAGCGGGGCTACGACACCAGCTTCATCTACGGCGGCGAGAGCCACTTCGACAACATGCGCAGCTTCTTCCTCGGCAACGGCTTCACCACTATCGTCGAGCAGAAGGACTTCAAGAATCCGGTGTTCGAGGGCTCCTGGGGCGCCTCTGACGAAGATCTGATGGCCAAGGCCGACGAGACCTTCCGGGCGCTCAGCAAGCAGGGCAAGCCCTTCTTCAGCCTGGTGTTCAGCTCGAGCAACCACGATCCGTTCGAGTTTCCCGACGATCGCATCGCCCTCTATGAGCAGCCCAAGCAGACTCGCAACAACGCCGCCAAGTACGCGGACTACGCCATCGGCGAGTTTTTCAAGAAGGCGAAGCAGTCGGACTACTGGAAGGACACCCTGTTCCTGGTCATCGCCGATCACGACAGCCGGGTCAGCGGTGCCAGCCTGGTGCCCATCCCCCGCTTCCACATTCCGGGGGTCATAGTGGGTGACGGCATAGCGCCGAGACAGGATCCGCGTATCGTCAGCCAGATCGACATGGCGCCGACCCTGCTCTCCCTGATGGGGATCAGCGCCGACTACCCCATGCTCGGCAAGGATCTGACCCGCATGCCCGCCGACTGGCCGGGGCGCGCCATCATGCAGTACGACAAGAACTTCGCCCTGATGCGCGGCAAGGACGTGGTGATCCTGCAGCCTGAGCGAGCGCCGGAAGGCTTCATTTATGAGGATGCGACAGAGACGCTCACCCCGGCGCCGCAGCCGGCCACCATGAAGGATGCGGCCCTCGGCCTGGCGCTGTGGGGCAGCCTCGCCTACCAGCAGGGGCTCTACCGGACGGCGCCGGATACCCGCACCGTGCTGAACTGAGCGCAATAAAACAAAACCCGCCGATTGGCGGGTTTTTTGTAGGAGGCAGACGGGGCGTCAGGTGTTGAGGAAGCAGGGCAGCGAGCGGCTGAACTTGTGCTCGAACACCAGCGAGGTCTCGAGGTGCACCACCTCTTCGCGGGAGGTGAAGTGATCGAACACGAAGTTGCGCAGGTGCTCGGTGTCGGCGACGCACAGATGCACCAGGAAGTCATCCTTGCCGCCCATGTGGAACAGGCTGATCACCTCGGGCAGGGCCAGGATGGCGTCGCGAAACGCATCGATGATCTGGCGGCTGTGGCGGGCCAGCTGCAGCGACACCATGGCTTGGATATGGCCGCCGAGGGCCTGGTAATCCACCTCGCAGTGGGCGCCCTTGAGCACCCCGTCCTGCTGCAGCTTGCGTACCCGTTCCAGACAGGTGGACGGCGCCACCCCGACCAGCGCGGCCAGATCCTTGTTGGTCATGCCCGCATCGCGAAACAGATGGGCCAGGATATCCAGATCCAGTTGATCCAGGTTTCTCATCTTTACTCCTTGAACCGCTCAATTTTTTAGACTCTGCCCGTAAACCGGGCCGAACACAACGCAGATTGACATCGGGGCCGCGCCCCCTATGCTTTGGCGCACTCAAAAACCGGGTCAGGCCCGGCTTGCCTCGCCGTTTCTGGCGTCATAAGGATCTTTATGCACCCGTCTCACCCCTTCTGGAGCCAGGAAGTCCCCCGCGTCGATGGCCAACTGCTGCTGACCCCCTGCCCCGGCACCCAGCAGGTGGCGCTGCCGCTGGCGCTGGGCCAGCTCAAGCTGGCCGGGGCGCACGGCGTGCTGACCCTGATGACCGACGCCGAACTGGCCCGGCTCGAACTCGGCACGCTTGGCCAGCAGATCGAGGCCGCCGGCATGCGCTGGTTCCAGCTGCCCATCGAAGACGATCAGGCTCCCGATGCCGCCTTCGAGGCCACCTGGCGGCGGGCTCTGCCAGCCCTGGTTGGACTGCTGCGGGACGGCAAACACCTGGTCATCCACTGCAAGGGCGGCAGCGGCCGCACCGGGCTGGTGGCGGCGGCTCTGCTGATGAGCCTGGGCCAGCCCCAGCAGGAGGCGATGGCCGCCATCCGGGCCCACCGGCCCAAAGCCTTCACCCTGGCCTGCCACCGCCAGTGGCTTGACAGGCTGGCGGCGCGGCTGGCCGAGGGCGACTGAGCCAGTCCCTACCTCGACGGCGAGTTCTGCTGATAGGTAAACACCTTGCCGATATCCTCGACGCGATAGCTGGTGAGCTGATAGACGTAGTAGTTGAGCCAGTTGGAAAACAGCAGGTGACCGTGGCTGCGCCAGCTGGCGCGCGGGGTCCGGGTCGGGTCGTTGTCCGGGTAGTAGTTGACCGGAATGACGGGCTCAAGCCCGGCCGCCAGATCCCGCTGGTATTCGCCATCCAGGGTCAGCGCATCGTATTCCGGATGACCAGTGACAAACACCTGACGACAATCCTTGGTGGCCGCCAGATAGACCCCGGCCTCTGCCGATTCGGCAAAGATTTGCAGATCGGTATGGGCGCGGATGAGATCCCCGTCGAACGCCGCATAGCGGGAGTGAGGCGCCACAAACTCGTCGTCGAAGCCACGCAGCAGCGGTTCGTGCTCGTCGAGCCGGTGATGGCGATAGACCCCGGACAGCTTCTCGCCGTGAGTCTGCTTCTCCATGCCGTACAGGGCTTTCAGCGCCGCCTGTACCGCCCAGCAGAGGAACAGGGTGGAGGTCACGTGCTGATGGGACCACTCGATGATCTCGACGATGCGCGGCCAGTAGACCACCTCCTCGAACTCCACCAGCCCGAGCGGCGCCCCGGTGATGATCATGCCGTCGTAGTTGTTGCCGCGCACCTGTTCGAAGTCGTGATAGAAGTTCTCCAGGTGCGCCTGGGGCGTGTTCTTCGACTCCCGATCGTCGATGCGCAGCAGATCCACGTCCACCTGCAACGGCGAGTTGGAGAGCATCCGCATCAGCTGGATCTCGGTTTCAATCTTCTTGGGCATCAGGTTGAGGATCAACACCCGCAGCGGGCGGATGTTCTGGGTGACGGCCCTGGATTCCGTCATCACGAAGATGTTCTCCTGCCCCAGCACTTCGGCGGCGGGTAACTGATCCGGGATCTTGATCGGCATGCTTACTCCCTGTACTGCATCGGTAAATATGTCTGGACATCCAGAAGCCTATAACAAAGCCACCCGACCTGTCATCAGATACCTTTTGTATTCACCCCCACCTTTGACTAGCATACGGCTCAGTGTGTCTCTCGCATCCAAGACAATGACAGGTATCAAGATTTCAGTAGACCGGCTGCAAGTCGGCAATTACGTTTCTCTGCCACTTGGCTGGCGCGAACACCCCTTCCTGTTTTCCAGCTTCAAACTCAAGAATGAAGAGGAGATCGAGCTCATTCGCCGGCTCGGTCTCAAGCTCGTCACCATCATCCCCGACAAGAGCGATGCCCCGCCCAAACCGCTGAGCCAGATCCAGACCCAGCCGGTAGAGGCACCGGATACCTCCCAGCGTCAGGCTGAAATGCAGCTGGAGAAAGAGCGCCGCATCGAGCAGTTGCAACAGTATCGCCGCGATCTGCAGCAGTGCGAGAAGCAGTTCCAGCAATCGCTGGCCCAGGTGCGCAGCGTGATGAGCAAGATCCAGTCCCGCCCCCTCAACGCCATCGGCGAGGCGCAGGAGCTGGTCAACGCCATGACCGAGCAGATGCTGTCACTGGACGAGATGGTGCTGCACCTGGTCTCCGACAGCGAAGATGGCAACAACCTCTACTTCCACTCCCTCAACGTCAGCGTGCTCAGCATGCTGCTGGCCAAGGAGTGCAACATGTCGGCTGACGAGATCCGCCAGGTCGGCATGGGAGCCCTGTTCCACGACATCGGCAAGCTGAAAATTCCGAGCCAGATCCTGCGCAAGACCGAGCCGCTCACCAAGCCGGAGCAGAACCTGATGGCCCAGCACCCGCGCTACGGGCTGGATCTGCTCAATCTGGCCAAGGACTTCCCGGCCGAGGCGAAGGGCATAGTGCTGCACCACCACGAATACCTGGACGGCAGCGGGCCGGAGGGGCTCAAGAAGGGGCAGCTCGACCCGCTCACCCAGATCGTCTCGCTCATCAACGAGTACGATAACCTCTGCCACATGCAGGCCAAGGTGCCCTACTCGGCCCTGAGCGGCCTCTACAAGCAGCGCAAGGCCCAGTTCAATCCTGAGTTCCTCAGCATGCTGATCCGGCTGATGGGGATCTACCCGCCCGGTAGCGTGGTACAGCTCTCCAATGGTCAGGTGGGGCTGGTGATGTCGGTCAACGCCTCCCGCCTGCTCTATCCCTCGGTGCTGGTGTACGATCCGCGCATCCCGCGCCAGGAGGCGGCCATCATCGACCTGCAGCAGGCCGAGCTCTCCATCGCCAAGGTGATCCATCCCAAGCGACTGCCGCCGGCGGTGTTTGAGTACCTCAACCCGCGCACCCGCATCAGCTACTACTTCGAACACACCAAGCCCTGATCGACCCGGCTACCCAGGTGGCCACCCCAGCCCAGCCGTCAGCCCCAAGGAGCCCGCCATGCGCATCGAAATCATCAGCACCGGAGACGAAATAGTGACGGGCCTGGTGGTGGACACCAATGCCGCCTGGCTCAGCGCCCTGCTGCTGGAGCAGGGCTGGCAGGTGCGCCGCCGCGTCACCGTGGGGGACAACCTCAAGGACTTGAAGGCCGTGCTGGCAGAGAGCGCCAGCCGCGCCGAGGTGGTGCTGGTGTGCGGCGGGCTCGGCCCCACCGCCGACGATCTCACCGCCCAGGCAGCAGCCGAGGCCTTCGCTCAGCCACTCACCCTGTTTCCCAACTGGCTCGCCACCATCGAAGCGCGCTATGCCAGCCGTGGCAGGCCCATGCCCGCCAGCAACGCCAAGCAGGCCTGGCTGCCACAGGGGTGCGAGATCCTCGACAACCCGGTCGGTACCGCCTGCGGCTTTGTGGTCACCCACGCAGGCCATCAGGGCCCAAGCCGGCTCTTCTTCACCCCGGGCGTGCCATTCGAATTCAAGCAGATAGTGCGCGAGCAGATCATGCCGCGCCTCAAGGCGCTGGCCGGCGAGCAGACCGACACCGAACTGCGCCGCTTTTATACCTTCGGCGTCTCGGAGTCGGCCCTCAGCGACATGCTGGATGCGGCTCCCTGGCCCACCGGCATCGAGCTCGGCTACCGCTCCTCCATGCCGCTCATCGAGCTGAAGCTGATCGGCCACGGCGCCAGCACGGCGGACATGGACGCCGCCGAGGCGCGGCTGCTTGCGGCCATCGAGCCCTGGCTGGTAGGACGGGGCGATGAGGAGCCGGCGCAGCAGATCCTGGATCTGCTGGGGGATAGGCCGCTGACGCTGCTGGAAGGGGAGAGCCGGGGCGCCCTGCTGGCCATGTGCCACCCGCATCCGGCCCTGACGGCCAGCTTCAGCCACGCCCTGGCCAGCGAACTGGTGCAACTGGCGGCGCCTGCGGCCCCCCTCAGCCTGACCATAGGCAGCTCTGGTCCGGACGGCGTGCCGCTGCTGCTCTGTGTCGACGGGCAACAGCACGGCCAGACCCTCAAGGTCAGCCACCCGGATCCTGACAGCGGCCGCCGGATCCTCGCCTTCGCCGCCCTCGACATGCTGCGCCGCCAGTTGCAGGGGCTGGCGGTGCTCGGCGACTACCGCACCCTGGCCCGCACCGCCAGCCGCTGAGAGCCAGCAACCAGCAACCAGCAACCAGCAACCAGCAACCAGCAACCAGCAACCAGCAACCAGGTTCTCACCCCTCGCGGGACATCAATCCAGACTTTTCTTGAAACGATGAGCGGCCAGGGGCAGCAGACAATGACGCAAGGTCGACACTCCTCTCACGGTGGCAGATCCGCCCGGGGACACCCCCTTTCCCCGTCGGACGGTAGCCGAGAGCGGCTCGCAGACAGGCTCATGGTGTCGTCAGCATACTCCCTGTTACTTTTCATTTCCTCGTCCCAGCTCACCCATTTGTGCTTAGCTCATTGACCAAAAAGGAGAAATGTCTGGATACTGCAGACCAGCACCATGTTGATGATTCGCATTTTTAACAAAATGCCGATTAACTGAAAACAAGCAGCTGTTCCAATAGGGACGCGCACGAAGGAAGGGATCCGGGTGTTAAGCAAAGAGTGGTTACTGTTGTCAGCCGATATGGAATACGCCTGCCTGCGCATCGTGCCCGGGCTGACCAACCCCATCTCGGAGAGCGATATCCAGACGCTGCTGCTGGCCTCCAACTGCCGCCGCTATCAACCGTTGACGGAGGGGATCAAGCAGGCCATCAGCTTGCTCAACACCCTGCTGAGCAACCCGACCGCCCCTGTGCCCGGCAACCCGGTGCCCATCGCCCAGCGCCACGATGCCAGCGTCCTGCTGGTGGTGGAGAAGGACCGGATGAGCGCCACCGCACAGATCACCGCCGACTGGGGTGGCAAATACCTCACCAGCGAACAGCTGGAGCAGGCGATCCAGAGCAGCGAGATCAGTCAGGGGGTGCAGGCGCCGCTCATCGCCGCCGCCGTACTGGCCGCCAAGGAGGCGACGCCGGGCACCCTGCTCAGACTGCCGGTGGCGCAGGGCAAGGCCGCCGTCAATGGTCAGGACACCCGCTTCGAGCGACTGGTGGAGACCCCGGCCGAGCGGATCCTCAAGCCTCAGGAGCTGGATCACGGCCGGGTCGACATGCGCGACCTCGGCACCATTCTCACCGTCAAGGCCGGTGCCCAGCTGATGCGCCGCCACCCCGCCACTCAGGGGGTGCCGGGTTTCACCGTCACTGGCCAGGAGCTGCCCGCCAAACATGGCAAGGACAGCCCCATGGTGGCCGGCGAGGGCACCTTCCTCTCACCGGATGACTCCGATCTGCTGCTGGCCAGCCGCCCCGGCCTGCCGCGCCAGGAGAAGAACGGCATGAAGGTGGACGACGTGCTGAGCGTCAAGCAGGTGGATATCCGCCACGGCCACGTCATCTTCGAAGGGGCGCTGATCGTGGCGGGCGACGTCACCCCGGGCATGAAGATAAAGACCAGCGGCGACGTGGTGATCGGTGGCTTCGTCGAGGGGGGCTACATCGAATCGAGCGGCACCATCACGGTGCGCAACGGCATCATTGGGCGCAAGAGCGAACAGAGTGACGAGTTCCTCTGCCACCTCAACGCCCAGGGCGAGATCCACGCCAGCTACGCCCAGTATGCCAAGCTGGAGGCCGGTGGTGACATCCACATCCTGACCCAGCTCAGCCACTGCTACAGCCGCAGCGGCCAGGATCTCAAGGTGGGTGACAGCGGCATGCGCAAGGGCCACCTGCTGGGGGGCATCAGTATTGCCAACCGCCTCATCATGGCGCCGATCCTGGGGGCCTCGGCCCACAACCAGACCCGGCTGCAGATCCTCGGCGGCTACTTCACCCACAAGGAGCAGGAGCAGGCGCTGCGCCAACGCAAGCAGGAGTGCCGGGAGCAGCTGGACAAGCTGCAGGACCTGCTGCTCAAGTTGCTGCAACTGCCGAGCGACAAGCGCAATCCCCAGACCCTGCAGAAGATCAAACTGATCCGGATCCAGCATCTCGAGGAGAGCAAGCTGCTGGATGAACAGCTGGAAGCGGCCCAGGAGGAACTGCAGAAGCTGATGGCGGAGATGGACATCATCGCCACCCAGCACGCCTTCCCCGGGGTCGAAGTGGAGATGGCTCACCACCACTACCGGGTCGACATCGAGCACGGCCCCATCCACTTCGCCATCCGTGAAGATCAGCTGCAGCTGACCCCCTACGAACCCCACAAGTGACGCAAGAGTGAGCCTGTCCGGCACCATCAGTCGTGATCCGGGCGGTGATTTTCGCTACACTCGGCCTCCCATTGGCCCCATCGGGCGGGCCAGCCAGACCGCAGGATAGTGAGAGATGTACAAGCTGATCGCATTGGATATGGATGGCACCCTGTTGAACTCCCAGGGCCAGATTTCCCCCCGCACCCACGCGGCCATCGCCGCCGCCCGCGCCAAGGGCGTCACCGTCGTGCTGGCCTCGGGCCGGCCGCTGGAGGGGATGAGCCGCTATCTGGTGGAACTCGGCCTCACCGGTCAGGATGACTACGTCATCTGCTATAACGGTGCCCTGGTGCAGCAGGTGGCCGATCAGCGCATCATCCGCAGCCAGCTGCTCACCGGCAGCGATGCCAGCGCCATCGCCGCCCTGGCCGACGAGCTGGGCGTCAACGTGCACGGCTTCTCGGTCAGCCGGGGGCTCATCAGCCCCAGAGTCAGCACCTACACCGAGCACGAATCCCGCCTCATCGACATGCCCATCAAGCTGCTGGACTTCGCCACTCTGCCCGCCGACGAGCAGATCCTCAAGGTGATGATGATCGATCCCGAGCCCCTGCTCTCCTCCGCCATCGCCAAGCTGCCGGCCGAGCTCTACCAGCGCTATACCGTGGTGCGCAGCGCTCCCTACTTCCTCGAGTTCATGAACAAGCAGAGCAACAAGGGGACCGGCGTTGCCGCCCTGGCCGAGCACCTGGGGCTGGATGCCTCCCAGGTCATTGCGGTGGGGGATGCGGGCAACGATCACCACATGATCGAGTACGCCGGGCTGGGGGTGGCCATGGGCAACGCCACCGACGACATCAAGGCGCTGGCCCAGCACACCACGGGGCGCAATGATGAAGACGGGGTCGCCCAGGTGATCGAGCGTTTCATTCTGAATGCCTGACGCGACCAGGGGCCCCACGGGCCCCTTTTGCTATCCGGCCGCCAGTGCGGCATGTTTAATATATCCACCACGATAACGCCCTTTCCTCTCCTTCCCTTCGCTACAGGCCCCTTTTAATGGGACTCAAGCCAGTCGAGCTCAGAACATATTTAACATACCGGCATCATTTCGTTTGACATATTGAACGGCCTTGGCAGACTGGGATCAGGATCCAGGCTGTCGTTGCCCAGGCTGACCGACGATTCTGGCTGTGCAACGCACCTCCGATCCCACGACCATGCCTTGAGGCATGCCCTTGCCCCGCTGACGACGGCAAGGGCCTGCCCAAGGCGCAGGACCGCTAAGGACAGCCAAGGTGAATCATGACTCGCAGCCCCCACACCCCGCGTAAACCCGTCGTACTGATGACCACGGGTGCCCAGCCCCGCAATGGCCACGCCTATCAGGTGATGACCCACAAATACATCAAGCCGCTGGTGGAGATCAGCGGCTGCGTGCCGCTGCTGGTGCCCACCTGCTGTGGCACCGAGGATCTGGCGCAATATCTGGATCTGGCGGATGGCGTCTATCTGAGCGGCGCCGGCTCCAACATCGATCCCGCCCTCTACGGTCAGGAGAACCTCACCCCGGAGAAGCAGCAAGACAGAGACAGGGATCTGTTCGACATCCCGCTGGTGCGCGCCGCCCTCGACCGCGGCCTGCCGATCCTCGGGATCTGCCGCGGCATGCAGGAGATCAACGTGGCGCTGGGGGGAGACATCCACCAGAAGGTCTACAGCGAGCCAGGTTATGACGATCATCGGGAGGATGCTGACGATCCGGTGGACGAACAGTATGGCGAGAGCCATCAGGTCGAGCTGGTGCCGGGCAGCTGGCTGGCGGAGCTGATGGGACAGCCGTCGATCCCGGTTAACTCGCTGCACGGCCAGGGGATCAAGACGCTGGCCAAGGGGCTGGAGCCGCTGGCCCATGCCGAAGACGGGCTGATCGAGGCGATCCACGCCCCCGCCCTCTCCCCCTTCCTGCTGGCGGTGCAGTGGCATCCGGAGTGGAAGGCAAGCGAGAACCCTCACTCCATCAAGATCTTCGAGGCCTTTGGCAACGCCTGCCGGGCCCGCCTGGCCGGCGTCTGACGCCGCCGGCTAGTCACCGAACCCGCGCGCCTTGAGCTTGGGCAGCGCACCGCGATCCGGGCGCAGGGTTCGGCATACCTCCAGCCCCTTCAGCCCGCGCTGGATGTGATCCGGCGTGTGGCCAAACACCATGCCGTTGCTGCGATAGAGGGCGCTGTCGTCCAACTCGAACAGCTCACCGCCGATCAAAAGCTGTTCGCGGCCGTTGACCGTCTTGCCGCGCTTGAGAGGCAACATCATGTCGCTCAGCACCTCGCCGGTGGCGCAGCCCTCGCGCCAGCGCGCCTCGTCGGCGAAGGGGGTGATGGCGATCTCGCGCCAGGAGCCATCACGAAACTCGACCCGATACTTGTCGGCCAGCTGATCACAGCCCATCAGCAACCAGGCCCCGGCAATCCAGACCATCTTGTTTAGCGTGTGCACTCGTACCACTCCCTCGTCAGACCGGTGCCCAGCATAAATAAATTGCCCCCGCCCCGCACCCATTTAGCGGGTTGAAACCAACTATGCTGGAAATAACCAATGATAAGGGGCTGCTATGTTTAGCGATAACCTCGTTGCGCTACCTACCCTGCTGTGGATTGGCGAACACCCGTTCTGGACCCTGTTGACCCTGCTCTTGCTCTTCACCCATTTCCTGCGCAGCCCTGCTCGTCGGCGGGAGCTGGTGAGCGAGCTCGGCTTCGTGATGATAAGCCTGGTGGTGATCCTGCTGATCCAGTTCGAAGGGGGCTGGTTTCGTCTGCCGCTGCCCCACCACTGGCTGGTGGAGATCTCCAGCCTGCTGGCCGGGCTGGTGCTGGTGAAGATCTGGGGGATCCTGCTGTTCCAGTTTCTGCTGCCCCTGTGCCAGATCCGCATCCCGCGCATCATCGCCGACATCGTCATCACGGTCGGCTACATCGGCTGGTGCCTGTTCCGCCTCTACGCCTCCGGCATGGCCCTCGGCGAGATCGTCACCACCTCCGCCGTCATCACCGCCGTCATCGCCTTCTCCATGCAGGACACCCTGGGCAACCTGCTGGCCGGTGTCTCGATCCAGCTCGACAACTCCATCGCCATCGGCGACTGGCTGCAGGTAGAGACCACCCAGGGCCGGGTGGTGGAGATCAACTGGCGTGCCACCACCATCGAGACCCGTAACTGGGAGACGGTAGTGATCCCCAACAGCCACCTGCTCAAGCAGCGCTTCACCGTGCTCGGACGGCGGCAGAACGCCCCCCTGCAGTGGCGCCGCTGGGTCTGGTTCGACATCACTCTGGATACCTTGCCGACCCAGATCATCGCCCTGGTGGAACAATCTCTGCGGGAGACCCGCATCCGCCACGTCTCCGCCAGCCCGCAGCCGGACTGCCTGCTGATGAACGTGGAAAACGGCATCGCCCGCTACGCGGTGCGCTACTGGCTCACCGATCTGGCGGTGGATGATCCCACCGACTCGGCGGTACGCACCCTGATCGATGCCGCCCTGCGCCGCAACGACCGACGCCTGACGCCCCCCATCTTCAACGTCTTCATGACCACGGATCAGGATCACAAGGATCAGCGCCACAAGCGGCATACCGCCGAGCGCACCGATACCCTGCGCCGCCTGCCGCTGTTCGCCATGCTGCAGGAGGAGGAGCTGCTGCGGCTGGCGGATCAGGTCAAGTTCGCCCCCTTCGTCAACGGCGATCGGATGCTGAGCCAGGGAGAGGTCTCCGGCTGGCTGTTCGTGCTGGTGAAAGGGGATGCCCAGATGCTGGTGGAGGTGGAAGGGCGCGAGCTGGCGCTCGGCACCCTCAATGCCGGCGACTTCTTCGGCGAGCTGAGCCTGCTCACCGGCGAGCCCAGCCCGTTCACGGTGCGGGCCCTGGGGACCGTCGAAACCTATCGCATCAATCAGGCCATGTTCCAGGAGCTGGTGGCCCAGCGCGGCTCCCTGCTCGAGCCGCTCTACAAGGTGCTGAGCGCCCGTCAGCAGGAGCAGCAGGAGCTGCTGGCGCGGGAGGCGGAAGCCATGAAGCAGATCGCCCCGCCACGGGATCTGCTGGACAAACTGATGGCGCTGTTTGGCGGTCGATGACGTAGCATGGCGGCTCAGGCTTTCTACCAGAGATGCATTTCATGCTGTTGACCGCACTGGCCCTGAGCGCCACCCTGCAATTTGACTGCCCCGCGACCATTGAAACCCGCCAGCAGCAGCTGGGGGCCAGCCCGGGGTGGCAGGTCGCCACCCGCAACGAGCAAGGGGAACAACATCAGCCCCTCAGTCACCGGCTGGACAACCTGGCCCTGTTCGACGGCGACCCCGATGAGCGAGCCCAGCTCAAGCCGGACAACGGCGACAGCGACGCGCTGCACTACTGGAGTCTGGATCGCCACAACCCCCGCCCCTTCTACCTGGTCTGCCACTATCGGGAAACGGCCATCACCCTGCAGCAGGCGCTGCCCACCGGCATCAGCTACTGCCGGGTCAACCAGCCAGAGCCTTACGACTTGCGCGGGCTGATCTGCCGCACCGAGTGACCACTCCGGCATGAGCCTTACGATAGCTGCTGCCTGCGGTGCATGATCGGCCGACAGGGGTGCATGTCGGCTGCGAACCGGCGGGTATGAAGGTCTGATCAGAGCAGCAGTTCGGCCAGCTCGCCCAGCGCCGTCAGCTCCACGTCCGGCAGCAGTTGCAACTCTCGCCAGGGCTGGCCGCGCTCGTTGAGCCAGGCGGCCTTGAAGCCGTGCAGCCTGGCTCCCAGCACGTCGGTCTGTGGATGATCCCCCACATGCAGGATCTGGCCGGGTGCCAGCTTGAGGGCCCTCTGCGCTTCTATGAACATATCCGGTGCCGGCTTCATCCTGCTACCGAGGCCAGCCTTGCAGACCAGGGTGAAGTAATCCGCGAGACCAGCCCGGGTCAGGTCCAGATTGCCGTTGGTGATGACCACCAGCGGGTAGCGCTCGGCCAGCCGGGCCAGCAGGGAGTGGGTCTGGTCACTCACCTCGATCTTCGAGCGCTCGGCCAGAAAACCGGCGAACACCGACGCCGCCTCACGCTCCGCCAACCCTTGCATCATGCCTCCCGCCGTCAGCGCGGCCTGAATGCCGTGCCGGCGCGCCAGACTGACGTCGTGGCGCAGTGCCGGTTGTTCCAGCAGCAAGTTGTGCTTGAGCGCCTGCCAGCGCGGCTTGTCCAGCATGGCGGTAGCCAGGTATTCGCTGCGCAGGTGGCTCAGCATCCACTGCTCGGCCCGTTCGATGGCCGGGCCGTTGTCATAGAGGGTATCGTCGAGGTCAAACGAGATGGCGGCCACCGGCTGCCAGCGGCGATAGAACTGCATGGTATCTCCTCTTGTCGAGTCCGGGCGTGCCCGGCCCTCTTCATTCGTCGTCCGGAGTAGCGGGATCCCGCTTCGCCCGCGGGTGGGCACTGTCATACACCTTGGCCAGATGCTGGAAGTCGAGGTGGGTGTAGATCTGGGTGGTGGAGAGATCGGCGTGACCCAGCAGCTCTTGCACCGCCCGCAGATCGCCGGAGGACTCCAACATGTGGGTGGCGAAACTGTGGCGCAGTTTGTGGGGATGGACGTGGGCGTTGAGCGCCTGCTTGTTGCCCCAGCCGTCGAGCCGCTCCTGCACCGAGCGGGCTGACAACCGCTGCTTGCGCTTGGAGACGAACAGCGCCTCCAGCTCGTCGCCGGCCAGCAGGGGGCGCAGCTTGAGCCATTTGTGCAGCCACTCCACCGCCATCCGCCCCACCGGCAGCACCCGCTCCCGCGAGCCCTTGCCGGTCACCCTGAGCTGGCGCTCGTCGAGCTTCACGTCCGCCAGATTGAGCCCCACCAGCTCGGCGAGGCGCAGGCCGGAAGAGTACATCAGCTCCATGATGGCGCGATCCCGCACCGCCAGTGGATCCTGCTCGTCGGTGATGTTGAGCAGCTGGTACATCTCGTCCACATCCAGGTTCTTGGGCAGCGGCCGCCCCTGCTTGGGGGTGACAATGCCGCGCGCCGGATTGGCCACCAGTCGGCCCTGACGCACCTGCCAGTCGCAGAAACTGCGCAGGGCGGAGACCTTGGTGGCCAGCGAACGGGGCGCCAGCCCCGCCTTGTGCATCCGGGTCACCAGACTGCGTACCTGACTCGCCTCGAGCCGGGCCCAGTCGTCGACCCCGAGCTTCACCAGCTCGGCGGTCATGGCTTCCAGATGGGCCTGGTAGTTGCTGCGGGTATGCGGGCTGAGCTGGCGCTCGACCCGCAGGTATTCGATGAAGGCCGCCAACTCGTCGGCCAGCGCAGCCGGCAATGGTTCGGCGGCTGGTGGCGCCTTGGCGGGGGATCTGGCCGGCGTCTTAGCCACGTGCCAGCTCGGGCAGACGCAGTTGCAGCAGGCGGCCAAGCTGGCCCAGCAGCAGGGTGTCGTTGTGGGGGGTGAAGTGGCTCGGATCCGAGCTGGCGAAGGCCAGCACGCCGAGATCGCCGAGCCGCATCAGCGCCACCGAGTTGACCAGCACGTCGTGGCCGAACAGTGCCTGCTTCTCGCTCTGGTTGAGCCGACCGAAGTAGTAATCCTGACCCGGCAGGCGCTGGCCCAGCAGCTGCTCGAGCTGTCTGCCCTCCGCCATGAACTTCTGCTCGGGGCCGCTCAACTGGAATTTTTTCGGGCTGAGCCAGAGCCGCAGGCCGGTCAGCCGCAGCCGCTGCACAAACGCCTTGCCCATCACGGCGCTCACTTCGAACAGGCTCTGACAGCCGTACAGCTCGCCGTAGAGATCGGCATAGACCCGGAAGATCCGCTCGTTCTCGCTGGCGATCCCCATCAGCTCGGTGATCTCCTGCTCCAGCTGCTCGATACGCTCGCGCTGTCTGTCCAGCTGGCGCTCCACCAGGGAGACGGTGCCCTTGCGTTCGTGGGGAATGCGGATCCGGTCCAGCATGGCCGCGTGGCGCTGGAAAAACTCGGGATAACGGGCCAGGTACTCCAGCACTGTGGCTTCATCCACCAGTGGTTCCTGCCGTTTGAGTTCGCTCATAACTTGGTTGGTCCATCCGAAAAAGGGGCACAAGGCCCCGACATTAGTGCTTGGCTGAGCGGGGGCCTCCCCGCCCGTGCCTATAACTCTATCTGACCGTCAAATACGTGCTCGGCCGGCCCGGTCATGTAGACCGGCTGACCCGGTCCCTTCCAGGCGATGGTCAGTTTGCCGCCCGGCAGGGTGACGGTGACCCGCTCCTTGAGCTTGCCCTGGCTGATGCCCACCACCACGGCCGCGCAGGCGCCGGTGCCGCAGGCCATGGTCTCGCCCACCCCGCGTTCGAACACCCGCAGCTTGATCTCGCTGGCGTTCACCATCTCCATGAAGCCGACGTTGACCCGCTCGGGAAAGCGCTCGTGTCGCTCCATGATGGGACCCAGGGTCGCCACCGGTGCATCGGCCACCGAGGGCACCTCGATGACGCAGTGAGGATTGCCCATGGAGACAGCCCCGCACATCACAGTATGCTCCTGGGCCCGCAGCAGGTAGGTTTTTTCCGCCTTCTGGGCCCGGAACGGGATCTTGCCCGGCTCGAACTGGGGCACCCCCATGTTGACCGTGACCTGGTTCTCCCCTTCCAGCTGCAGCACGATGCGGCCGCGGGCCGTGCTCACCGCGATGCGATCCCGGTTGATCAGCCCCTTGAGGCGCACGAAGCGGGCGAAACAGCGGGCACCGTTGCCGCACTGCTCCACCTCGCTGCCATCGGCATTGAAGATGCGGTAGTGGAAGTCGAGCTCGGGATCATAGGGCGGCTCCACCAGCAGCAGCTGGTCGAAGCCGATGCCGAAGTGGCGATCCGCCAGCTTCTTGATGACCTCATTGCTGAAAAACACCTTCTGGGTGACGCCATCCACCACCATGAAGTCGTTCCCCAGCCCGTGCATCTTGGAAAAATCTATCAACATCGTGCGTTCCTGTACCCTTGTTCACGCTCTCACTTGGAGGAACGCTTAGAGAAATCCATTAACAATCAGGGCAGTAAATGCTCACCGCGCCAGAGATCGGCCAACTGCTCGCGCTCTCTGATGAGGAACGACTGCGCGCCATCCACCAGCACTTCGGCGGCGCGGGGACGGGTGTTGTAGTTGGAGGACATGGTAAAGCCATAAGCACCGGCGGAACGCACCGCCAGCAAAGAGCCCTCGGCGATCGCCAGGGTGCGCTCCTTGCCGAGGAAGTCACCGGTCTCGCAGACCGGGCCGACCACGTCGTACAACGCCGGCTCGTGGGCGGTGCGGCTGTCCACCTCGATGATGTTCATCCAGGCGCCGTAGAGCGAGGGACGCAGCAGATCGTTCATGCCGGCGTCGATCAGCGCGAAGTTGCGGGTCTCGCCCGGCTTGAGGTACTCCACCCGGGTCAGCAGCACGCCGGCGTTGGCGACGATGGCGCGGCCCGGTTCGAACAACAGGGTCAGATCCCGGCCCGCCAGCTTCTGCTTGAGCGCCTCGGCATATTCGCTCGGGTGGGGTGGCTGCTCGGCGCCGTAATTGACCCCCAGGCCACCTCCCACGTCCAGGTGGTGAATGTGGATGCCTTCCGCCGCCAGGCCGTCGATCAGCCGCAGCAGTTTGTCGGCCGCCTCCATGAAGGGATTCAATTCAGTGAGCTGCGAGCCGATATGGCAATCCACTCCGACGATCTCGATGTTGGCCATGGCCGCCGCCTTGCGGTAGATGGCGGGCGCCTGCTCGATGGGAATACCGAACTTGTTCTGTTTGAGGCCGGTGGAGATATAGGGATGGGTACCGGCGTCGATGTCCGGGTTGACTCGAACCGACACCCGGGCCTTCTTGCCCATGCCGCCCGCCACCCGGTTCAGACGCTCCAGCTCGGCTTCCGATTCCAGGTTGAAACAGAGGATCTCTTTATCCAGCGCGAGGCGCATCTCGGCCTCGCTCTTGGCCACCCCGGAGAAGACCACCTTGGCCGGATCGCCGCCCGCCGCCAGCACCCGCGACAGCTCGCCGCCAGAGACGATGTCAAAGCCTGAGCCAAGGCGCGCCAGCAGGTTGAGCAGCGCCAGGTTGGAGTTGGCCTTGACCGCATAACAGATGAGATGGGGGATGTCGCCCGCCGCCTTGTCGAAGGCGTGCCAGTGGCGTTCAAGGGTGGCGCGGGAGTAGACGTACAGCGGGGTGCCGTACTGCTCGGCAAGTTGTTGCAGCGAGGTGTGTTCGGCCTGAAGCTGGCCGTCGGCGTCGTAGTTAAAGTGATCCAAGGGGGCGGTTCCTTCCTAAATTATTGCGGCGCGGCCTCTGGGGCAGCCTCGGCGGTCGCAGGCGTCTGTGCTTGCGGTGTACTCTGGGTCTGGGGCTGCTCGGGGGGCGGCATGTAGAGCGGTCCCGTCAGGCCACACGCGGCCAAACCAAGAGACAGAAGAGTGGCAAGCAGACACTTGGTAAGCTGGGTAATCATAATGGTTCGCTGCGAAAAAATTTTTGGCCCTCTATAATCGCACTCACATTGTTAAAAGCAACAGGATAAACCGATGAAGGATCACGAGTATCACGCCCTGACCGACGCCTTTTTCCAATATGTGGAGGACACCGTCGACGCAGGATATCCGGATATTGACTGTGAGCGTGCCGGCGGGGTCTTGACCCTGTCGTTCGAGAACAAGACCAAGGTCATCATCAACAAGCAGGAACCCCTGCACCAGATCTGGGTCGCCACCCGTGAGAACGGCTTCCACTTCGAGCTGCAAGGGGAAACCTGGATCGACAACCGCTTCGGTCACGAGCTCAAGACGCTGCTGAGCAAGGCCTGCACGACCCAGGCGGGCGAACCCGTCCAGTTCCCATGATGACGCAGCCCGCCATGATCGATCTGCATCCTGAAGGCGCCCGTCACGCAGTGATCTGGCTGCACGGGCTGGGGGATTCCGGCGCCGGCCTCGCCCCGCTGGTGGATGCGCTGGCGCTGCCCGCCGACCTGCCGGTGCGTCATCTGCTGCCCGATGCGCCGGAGCGCGCCATCACCATCAACATGGGCTACAAGATGCGCGGCTGGTACGACATCAAGAGCTTCGACAACCCGGCGGATCGCGCCGTGGAGTCCCACGTCAGGGAGTCCGCGGCCCGCATCGCCGCGCTGATCGAGCAGCTGGTGGCCGAGGGCTTCGCCCCCGAGCGCATCGTGCTGGCCGGCTTCTCCCAGGGGGGCGTGATTGCCTCCTTCACCGCCCTGCGCCTGCCGCAGCAACTGGCGGGCCTGCTCTGTATGTCCACCTACCTGGCGGCGCCCGACGCCCTGCTCGGCGAGATGAGCGAGGCTGCCCGCAGCCTGCCCATCTGCTACATGCACGGCATCTATGACGACGTGGTGAGCCTCTCCATGGGCTGGGACGCCAAGAACAGGCTGGAGGCGGCGGGGCTCTCCCCCGAGTGGCACGAGTACCCGATGCGCCACGAGATCTGCCGCCCGCAGCTCGACGACATCCGTCAGTGGCTGCTGGCTCGCCTCGCGGGCTGAGCCAACCGCGGATAGCCAAACGGCCTGCAGATGCAGGCCGTTTTCATTGGATATGAGCGATGATCCTGTGCAGCAGGGGGCCGAGACCGGGGCGTTTGCGCGCACGCCGGACCGGCCCCTGCACTACCCCGCGCCTGCGGCGGAGCCAAGCTCGCGCCCCTGACCACCGTCGCGCAGCTGACCCTGGCTGCGGTAGGGGATCACTTCCAGCTCGCCATTGATCTGCACTATCTCGTAGTACTGGGGCAGGTTGAAGTTGCTGAACTGGCCCGCGTCGCTGAAGCGCTCGTGGCTGGAGGTATAGAAGCGGTTCACCCCCTGCACCAGCTCATCCTTGTTGCCAGCGAAGTGCTGGTAGATCTCCACCCGGTTCGCCTCGTCCAGGATATAGATGTTGGTACCCGCATCCCGGGTATCGAAGAAGAACTGCACCAGCCCCTCGCTGGCGTAGGCGTCGACGATGCCGGGCAGATGCTGGCTGTGGGTCTTGTCGAGCCGCAGCGGCAGGTGATCCAGCTTGTTGTGGGAGATATGGCGATAGAAGTCGACCGCGTTCTCCAGCTTCTTGACCGACACCCCGCGCCGCTCGAAGAAGATGCCGTACTTCTCCTTGCCGAGCGCCAACGTCTTGACCAGCTGCTGCTTGTCGCGGGCCAGACGCAGCTCGATGCACTCGGCCACCAGCTGCTGGAAGCGGGTACGCACCAGAGAGCGGAAGTGCTGGCTGTAGCAGAACACCTCGATCATCTCGGGGGCGGCGGCATCCTGGTGCATCTTGCCGAGGATGGTGGTGAGGGCATCCACCACAGCCTCGTCCCCTTGGAAGTGCAGGGTACGGATCTCGCTCCAGGAGTTGCGATAGACCAGGTCCACCGAGCCCACCAGACACTCCTGGTTGCGGCCGAACGAGAAGACATCGGCGGCGTTGGCATCGAATTCGATCACCTGACCCACCCAGTGACTGGTCGGGTCCGTCTCCAGGTTGAGGAAGATGGAGAGCTGGCGAATTTCGCACGGCCGGCTGAGGGCCAGGTTGGTGGCACGGGGATACTTGACCGGGAAGGTGCCGGACAGATCGCGACAGAACTGGTGCAGGTTGTCGATGTGCAGATCCGAGCCCTGGTTGAACAGGTGCACTCGGGACTGGGGCGTCAGCAGGCCATTGAAATAGGCCCAGGAGACCAGCTTGCTGATGTAGCCGTTATATTCGAGCGGTGCCCGGCCGATGATGTCAGCCGGCTCCAGCGAATGTTTGTAGAGATACCAGCCGGCGCGGTTCAAGCGGCCGTGCGGCACCTGCACGAAGCTGAGATCCGGCTCGCTCAAGTCCGGCGCAATCTTGAGGTTGATGCGCTGCACCTTGCCCGGCAGGCTCTCGAACGCGGCATAGAGCTTGCGCGACAGGATGCCGATGTCTTCCGGGTTGATGGACTCGCTGATGTTGTTGCGCCGGGCGAACTGGATCAGGTTGCGGTAGCTCTGCATCAGGGCTTCCAGCAGCTCGGCATGAGCCACCTTGACGTCCTCAACCTTCCACTCCTGGCGGTGATCCAGATGGTGCAACCGCTCCTGACTCCAGCCCCAGTAGGAGACCAGCTGAGTCATCTGCTCGCGGCGCCAGGCCGGGGAGTGCTCCTCTTTCGGGTGGCTGAGACCGTCACACACCTTCAGATAGAAGCAGCGGCGCACCAGGTCGAGCCGCTGCATGTCGCCGATGGACTTGAGGTAGTTGGTCACCTTGTCCAACATCAGGCAGTAGTTGTCGAGCCGGTAGTGCATCCCCTCGTTGTGCTGGAACCAGTCGCGGCTGGTCACCGACAGCAGACGGGTGTTGGGATACTCGTGGGAGTAGGCCTCCATCAATACCGACTTGAGCACCGCCTTGTAGGGGGAGTCGATGCCCTTGTAGAGCTGCCAGAGGGCGGAGCCGAAGTACTCCTCGGCCGGAATGCGGTTGAAGCCACCGAGATCGAGCCAGTCATCCTGACTCAGCTTGCCATGGGCAAACAGGCCGTTGACGTAGTCATCGTAGTGATCGTCATACTCGCTGGGCACCAGATACCAGAGCAGCCGCTTGCCGGCGATCAGCATGGCGCTGCGGTAGAACTCGTCGAGCAGCAGCAGGTGCTGGGCGCTGCCGCAGCTCTCACCCTGCATCTGGGCATCGTTGCGCTGGCGGAACTTGTCCTCGGGGATCAGGAAGAAGTTGAGATCGACCCCCCGCTGCTCGGCCCACTTGGAGAGTTGCTGGCACTTGAGCTCCAGCAGCTCGAGCCGCTCCTGCGACAAACCGGCCACGTGGCAGACCCAGATATCGAGATCCGAGTGACAGCACTGACCGATGGACGAGGTGCTGCCCATGGAGTAGAGCCCCTGGATCGACTTGTCATGGGTGGTGAGGCCGTTCAGGCAGTTGGCGTTCTGGCACAGGTCCTCGATGAAGGCCTGCTGGGCGTCATTGGCGGTAAAACTCCAGATGCCGTGCGGCACATCCCCCGCCACATAACCGGGCAACAGGGGGTGATTGAAGTGCAGCATGACGGGTAGCAGCTGAAAAACCTGCTGCCCGTAGCGACTCATGAGACCTAGCGCCCGTTGCGTCTTGAGACGATTGAGTTCGTCGTAGCGCGCCACCAGCGTGTCGAGTTTTACCAGCAATGCCCTGCCTATACCGAGGTAAGAAATGACGCACCAAAACGGGGAGACGTCAAAAAAGTGTGATCATGTTAACAATGCAAACAGCGGTGGTAAACAAGCCCGCACACAATCACCGGATTATTTATGACAAGTCACTAAACAGTATCATTGGAAAGCAATAAAAATCTGTAATTTCAATAAATTAACTGGCAAGCCAGACTTAATAAAAATCATTTTCAGCGGCCGTTTTTGAGCTTGAGCCCGCTTTTGCGGGCTGTGCCATGAAAGCCCCTGCAAAGGGTGGTAAGATCGTTTTCCTTCTAAAGATGAAACAACTGATTGATATGGCAGCCCGAACCCTGAAAATTGCCACTCGCAAGAGCCCCTTGGCCCTGTGGCAGGCCAACTTCGTCAAAGACCGGCTGGAAGCCCTGTACCCCGAGTTGCAGGTCGAGCTGGTGCCCATGAGCACTCAGGGTGACAAGATCCTGGATACCCCTCTCGCCAAGGTGGGCGGCAAGGGGTTGTTCGTCAAGGAGCTGGAAACCGCCATGCTGGAGGGACGGGCCGACATCGCCGTTCACTCCATGAAAGACGTGCCGGTGGAGTTCCCCGAGGGGCTCGGCCTGCACACCATCTGCGAGCGCGAAGATCCGCGCGATGCCTTTGTTTCCAACCGCTTCGGCCAGATTGATGAGCTGCCGCAGGGAGCCGTGGTCGGCACCTCCAGCCTGCGTCGTCAGTGCCAGCTGCGCGCGGCACGCCCGGATCTGGTGATCCGCGACCTGCGCGGCAACGTCAACACCCGTCTCGCCAAGCTGGACGCAGGTGAATACGACGCCATCATCCTCGCCGCCGCCGGCCTGAAACGGCTGGAGATGGCGCACCGCATCACCGCCTTCATCGAGCCGGAACAGAGCCTGCCCGCCAACGGTCAGGGTGCGGTCGGCATCGAGTGCCGCCTCGACGATCATGAGCTGCACGCCCTGCTGGCACCGCTCGAACACCCCGAGACCCGGATCCGGGTGCTGACCGAGCGCGCCATGAACCGTGCCCTGCAGGGGGGTTGCCAGGTTCCCATCGGGGCCTACGCCCTGGTTCAGGGGGAAGAAGTATGGCTGCGTGGACTGGTGGGCAGCCCGGATGGCAGCCGCGTCATCCGCGACGAGATCCGCGGCCCGCTGGCCGACGGTGAAGCCCTCGGCCACACCCTGGCCCAGCGCCTGCTGGCCGATGGTGCCGATGTCATCCTGGCCGAGGTCTACCGGGCATGATCCCGCTGGTGGTGCGCCCGGCCGCCCAGGCCGCCGAGTTGGCCACACTGCTGCGCCAGCACGGCCACGCACCGCTCTGCTGCCCGCTGCTGGAAACCGTGGCGGGCAGCGAACTGCACCGCCTGCCCGAACTGCTGCCCCAGGCTGACATCGTCATCGCCGTCAGCATGCATGCGGTTCATTTCACTCATCATTTTCTGTTGCAAACTGGTCAGACCTGGCCAAATATTGACTACTTTGCGGTCGGTCAGGCCAGCGCGGATGCCTTCGCCGAGGTGGGCATCCAGGCCTTCAGCCCGGACGATCCGCGCAGCGAAGGGCTGCTGGCCCTGCCCGGCCTGCAACAGGTGAACGGCAAGCGGGTGCTGATCCTGCGCGGCAATGGCGGCCGGGATCTCATCGCCCGGACGCTGGCCTCACGCGGCGCACTGGTGCACTATTGTGCGGCCTATGAGCGCCACTACCCCGCACTGGACGGGGACACATTGACTCGCCACTGGCAGGCGGCCGGGCTCGACAGCCTGCTCGTCACCAGCGGTGAACTGCTGCAACGGCTGCTGGAACTGGTCCCGGACCAACAGCTGCCCTGGCTGCGCGACCGCCTGCTGGTGGTGCCCAGCCCGCGGGTGGCCGAGATGGCCGCAGCGGCGGGCTTTACCCATATCACGATTGCCCAGGGTGCATCCAACCAGGCCCTGACGGCCGCTCTGGAACTGAGGAAGATGGAATGACTGAACAGCAAGAAGTCCAGCCGAGTGCCGCGGCCTCCGTGGCCGACAACAAGCAACCCGGCCAGAAGGTCAACAACAAGAAGGGCAGCTCGGGCGCTGTGGTCGGCGGCATCGCCATCCTGCTGGCCCTCGGCCTGACCGGCGGCCTCTATCTGCACGGCCACAAGAGTGCCGTGACCCAGCAGGGCGAGCTGAACCAGCTCAAGCTGCAACTGGCCGAGGCCATGAACAAGCTTGACCAGAGCAACAGCAAGGATGGCGAACAGCTGGCCGCCCTCGGCAAGCAGCAGCAACTGCTGCAGGACGAGCTCAAGGGGTTGCAGACCCGGGTGCTGGATCTCAACGACAAGCGCCCCAACGACTGGATGCTGGCCGAATCCGAATACCTGGTACGGATGGCCGGTCGCAAGCTGTGGCTGGAACACGACCTCGTCTCCGCCATCACACTGCTCGGCAATGCCGACGAGCGCATCAAGGCGCTCAACGATCCCAGCCTGATGCCCATCCGCAAGGCGCTGGCCGAAGACATCGCCCAGCTCAAGGGGATGCCGCGCATCGACCGCGAAGGGCTGACCCTGAAGCTGGCCGCCCTCTCCGATCAGATCGAGCTGCTGCCACTCTCCACCGTCAGCATGCCGGAAGCCAAGAGCGAGCCCGATCAGGCCGTCAGCACCAACCCGGACGAGTGGGAGAGCAACCTGAAGAAGAACTGGGTCAAGTTCACCGAGAACTTCATCACCATCCGCCGTCGCGACGGCGCGGTGGAGGCCCTGCTCTCCCCGCAGCAGGAGATCTTCCTGCGCGAGAACCTCAAGACCAAGCTGCTGCAAGCCCAGCTCGCCGTCTACCGCGAACAGCAGGCCCTCTATGACGACAGCCTGGACAAGGCCCAGCGCTGGCTGACCCAGTATTTCGATACCGACAACAGCGCCACCCACTACATGCAGTCCGAGCTGGACAAGCTCAAGGGGGAGCAGATCCAGTTCAACTATCCGGATCGCTTCAAGACCCAGGCCATGCTGGAAGAGGTGCTGACCGAGCGCCTGCAGCGCATTCTGGCCAGCAACTGAGGAGGGCACCATGATTCGTCTGATTGTACTGGTGGCCGCCATGGTGGCCGGCCTCATCTTCGGCCCGCAGGCCTCCGGCAACAAGGGCTATGTGCTGATCTCGCTGGGCAACTACACGGTTGAATCTTCGGTCACCAGCGCGGTGATCCTGGCGGTGCTGTTCTACGGTGCCCTGCTCCTTGTCGAATGGCTGCTGGGCCGGGTATTCGGCCTGCGCCGCAAGACGCTGGGCTGGTACGGCTCGCGCCGGCGCCGCAAGGCCAACCAGCAGACCGTGGCCGCCACCCTGGCCATGGCCGAGGGGCACTACAGCCAGGCCGAGAAGCTGATGCTCAAGGGCGCCAGCAACAGCGACACCCCGCTGCTCAACTACCTGAGCGCCGCCAAGGCGGCCCAGGCCCGTGGCGATGACGTGCGCCGGGACCAATACCTGCAAAAGGCGCAGGAGGAGAACCCCAAGGCCGAGCTGGCGCTGACCCTGACCCAGACCCAGCTGCAGATCGAGCAGGGCCAGTACGATACCGCGCTGGCCATGCTGGAATCCGTCTATGCCCTCAACCCGCGCCACCCCATGGTGCTGGACCAGCTACGCCAGGTGCACCTGGCTCGCGAGGACTGGGCTGCCCTCATCGACCTCCTTCCGGTGCTGCACAAAGTGGGCAAGCTGACCCCCAAACAGGAAGAGGATCTGCTGCAGCAGGCCTGGCGTGGTCGCCTCGACGCCGCCAGCGGCGCCCTCGAGACCCTGCGCCCGATCTGGCAGGAGCTGCCGCGCAAGCTGCGCCAGGATCCGGATCTGCTGGCCGCCTATGGCGATCGCCTGCGCCAGCTGGGGGCCGACAATGAAGCCGCCGAGCTGTGGCTGGATGCGCTGCGCAAGCAGGTCTCACCCCAGCTGCTGACCCGTCTGCCCAAGCTCAAGCTCGACAACTACCAGCCGATGCTGACCCTGCTGCAGAAGATCCAGGACCAGCCGGGCGTCGACGCGGCGCTGGCCCAGATCTACCTGCTGGCCGGTCAGCTGGACGACGCCCAGCGCCTGCTGGAGCAGGAGGTCGCGAAAGCGCCGAACGCCGCCGTCTACCACGCCCTCGGTCAGGTGATGGACAAGCGCCGCCTCACCAACAAAGCCAACGAGTACTACCGCCAGGCCTTGCAGCTGGCCGACGTCTGACGCCCGTTCGTCGCGAAATAAAAAAGAGGCCGCAGTTGCGGCCTCTTTTTATTGGGATTGTTCCGAATGACTGTTCTCCCTTCTACCCTCGTGGGAGAAGGGAGAACCAGCTACCACCCTCTCCCCGAGGGAGAGGGTCAGCCTCAGGCCGTCATTCGCTCCAGTTCACCGATGAGCCAGATGGCCTCTTCCCGGTGATAGCCGCACACGTCCTGCATGGGACGAAAGCCGCCGCACACCGCTGGCCGTTCGGGCTGGCCAAAGATCTTGCAGCCCAGCCGCGCATCGAGCTGCACGCAGGGCACGCCGGCCGGTTTGCCGTCGGGCATGCCGGGAATGGCACTGCTGATACTGGGGGCGATGCAGCAGGCACCGCAACCTTGACGACATTCCATGTAATGCTTTCCTCGGCAGGGCGAACCAGTGTAGCAAAGGGCGGGGATTTTCCTCACTGTTATACCGGCCCCGCCATGAAATAGTGTCCTTGCCAACAGACAACAAAAAAGCCCGACAGTGTCGGGCTTTTCAGGCGGTACCATGGGGGTTGCCCCCCGCGCATCCTGATTAGAGGATGATGTCGCGCACCACGCTGTCTTTGCGATCCAGGAAGTGAATCGACTTGATGCGGCGGATGGTCCGCGATTTGCCACGGATCAGCAGGGTCTCGGTGGTCGCCATGACGCCGTCACTGGTGATGCCGTCCAGCAGATCACCCTTGGTGATGCCGGTGGCCGAGAAGATGACGTTGTCATTCTTGGCCAGGTCTTCCAGCTTGAGCACCTTGCTCACGTCGATGCCAAGTGCCTCGCAGCGGGCAATTTCCTGCTCGCCCAGCGCACGCACTTCCGGGCTGTCGCCCTTGACCTGATGACGGGGCACCAGGCGGGCCTGCATGTCACCGTCCAGCGCACGGATCACCGCCGCCGAGATCACCCCTTCCGGCGCGCCGCCGATGCCATACAGCATGTCCACTTCGCTGTCCGGCAGACAGGTGAGGATGGAGGCAGCCACGTCGCCGTCGGGAATGGCGAACACCCGCACACCCAGCCCCTGCATCTCCTTGATCGCCTTGTCGTGACGCGGCTTGGCCAGGGTGATCACGGTCAGGCGGGAGAGCGGCTTGCCGAGCGCCTTGGCCACGGCCTTGAGGTTCAGCTCGAGCGCCTGATCGAGGTCGATGGCACCCTTGGCCTTGGGACCCACGATCAGCTTCTCCATGTACATGTCGGGAGCCTTGAGGAAGGAGCCCTTGTCGCCGACGGCCAGCACGGCCAGGGCATTGGCCTGACCCATGGCGGTCATGCGGGTACCCTCGATGGGGTCGACTGCGATGTCCACCGCGTCGCCCAGACCCGTGCCCACCTTCTCGCCGATGTAGAGCATGGGGGCTTCGTCAATTTCACCCTCGCCGATCACAATCTCACCATCGATCTGGATCTGATTGAGGATATGGCGCATGGCCGCAACGGCCGCCCCATCGGCGATATTCTTGTCACCACGTCCGAGCCACTTGTAGCCAGCCAGTGCAGCCGCTTCCGTCACTCGGGAAAACTCGATTGCCAGTTCACGTCTCATCGCATATCCAACCTTTGGAGCTCGAAAACGGGCGGCATTCTACCACAAGGGCAAACCTTTGCGCGCAAAAGTGGCGGTTCGTCACACAAAACACGGCCCTTTCACCAATTTGACATCAAACCGCCACCGACACTTCACGAGAGTGTCACCCCGCTGTCATCCCCCCTGCCTAGCATGGCCCCGTCTTTTACAACAAAGCTTGCAACACAAGGGATTAAGATGAAAAAGCTGACTGTAGTGGCACTGGCTCTCACCGCGGCCTTCCAGGCTCACGCCGTTGAAGTTTACAAGAATGACACCACCACCCTGGATCTGTACGGCCGCATCTACGCCGGCCAGTTCTTCGGTGACAAGAAGGAAGGGGTCGACAGCACCCATCCGAACGGCACTCAGGAGTACAGCGACAAGCAGGGCGCCAATCAGTTCGTCCGCTTCGGCGCCAAGGTCGACAGCCAGATCAACAGCCAACTGAAGGCGCTGGCCCAGTACGAAGTGCAGATGTACATCAACGACAGCGAGAAGACCATCAGCGAGAACTCCGACAACCTGCGCACCCGTCTGGCGTTCGCCGGTGTTGGCGCCGACTGGGGCAACATCACCTTCGGTCGCCAGAAAGGAGCCCCTGGCTTCCTGGCTGACTGGACCGACGTTTCTCTCTCCGACGGTTACGGCAACGACGCGCTGGGCGCCAAGACCGACACCTTCGCCACCAACCGTGCCGGTTCCGTGCTGAAGTACTCCGGTCTGTTCAACGGCTTCCAGGTAGACACCAGCTACAAGTTCGACGGCGGTGACACCGAAGAGACCACCAGCAAGGACAGCGATGCCGCCTACGGCGCCGCCGTGGCCTACACCTTCCCGTTCAACCTGGCGCTGGGCACCGCCTACAACGTGGGGATCCGCGACAAGAACGGAGAAGAGGATGCCAAGCTGTGGCTGCTCTCCGCCAAGTACGACAACAAGGCCGTCTACGCCGCCCTGAGCTATGCGGACGGCACCGACTTCCTGGCCACCGGCAAGGATCACACCGGCTGGGAAGGGGCGCTGGGCTACAACTTCGAGAACGGCTTCGGCCTGATGGCGCTGTGGAACAAGCAGAAGGTAGAGCAGGACGGCAAGGCCGACTATGACTCCATCGACTACTACACCCTGGGCGCCCAGTACAAGTTCAACAAGAACCTGCGCGTCATCGGCGAGTACCGCATCAACAACCTCGACAGCAAAGAGAGCGGCAAGCTCAACGTCAAGGATGACTTCCAGCTGGCGGCCCGCTACGACTTCTAAGTCGGGCCCCTCTGCACTGCGCGCGCCGGCTGATGCCGGCGCGCTCTTTTGCATCCGCGTCGGCGTGCTCTGCTCCCCATGATCTAGGCTCAACAGAACCACGACGAGGAGATCATCATGCCGCTACGCCTGCTCATCTGCTGCTGTCTGCTCTGCGCCCTGCCCGCCCAGGCGCTGACCATCGCCATGGTGCTGTGGCGCGGCGAGACCGATGCCGAGCGCGGCTTTCGCGACGAGCTGAACCGGCTAGGTCATCACCCCACCTTCGTCACCTTCAACGCCAATCAGGACAGAACCGTGCTGGCCACCCTGCTGCGCCAGCAACTGCTGCCCTCTCTCAACGACTACGACTACATCTACTGCTTCGGCACCACCGCCACGGCCATGGTCAAGAGCCTGGTGGGCAACCGCAAACCGTTGATTTTCAGCATAGTGTCCGACCCCGTCGGGGCCGGATTCCTGTCCGACGACAAGACGGAGAACCAGATGGTGGCAGGCACCAGCAACATGGTGCCGATGGCGCTGCAGCTCGCCAACGCCCGCCGCTATCTGCCCGCTGGCAAAGGGTTGCTGCTGCCGTTCAACCCGCGCGAACAGAACACCCTGCTGACCGGCGAGCTGCTGCTGCGCGAAGCCCATCGCTACCAGTGGGATCTCACTACTTGGCGCATCGCGCCGGACAAGCGGCGGCTGGCCAGCGAACTCAAGCGGCTGCAGCACGACGCCAAAGAGAGCATCGTGTTTCTCGCCGCCGACAGCTACCTGCTCTCCATCGCCCCCGAACTGCTGGCCGCCCTCAACGAGGCGGGCATCCCCACCATCTGCAGCGCCGAGCTCTATGTCGAGCACGGCTGCACAGTCGGCACCATCAGCAGCTATCGGGCCCTCGGCCAGATGGCGGCCAACATCATCCACCGCAACCTGCAGGGCACCCCGCTGCAGGATATCCCGCTGCAGACCGACCCGGCGCCGCGGCTGGTCCTGGGCAAGCAGCTGGCCGAGATCGCCCCCTCTGCCACCGACCACTGAGCCCCTCATCCCCCTTTCTCCCTCCTCCCGTCACCTTGCCAACAGGGCGCCCTGTCGGCGGTGGCGAGCCATCCGATACCCAGTCCCATCGCCAAAACATGTTTCTATTGCACAGCTAATGAAAATCAATATCATTAGCATCCTCCCAAATGGGAGAAAACAAAATAATTACAAATAAATCAACAAGTTCAGACCATCAGGTCGCTTCTTCAAGAGTCAACACGCAACATGCACACACCTCACCACCCGCGCACTCTGCTGAGTGTCGCCCTGCTGGCCCTGAGCGCCGGCGCACACGCCGAAGACGAGACCATGACAGTGGTCGGCAAACGCAGCCAACATGAAGAGGTTGCCACCGCGACCCGCACCAACACCCCGGCCAAACTGGTGCCGCAGGCCATCGACAGCGTCAAGGCGAGCGAGCTGACCGCCTTCGGCCAGCCCACCCTGAGCGAGGCGTTGACCGGCATCCCCGGCGTCAACGCCAGCGGTGATACCCGCTTCGACGGGGTCAACATCCGCGGCTTCAGCGCCAGCAACGACTTCTATCTGGACGGTTTTCGCGACGACATGCAGTACACCCGCGACCTTGGCAACACCGAGCGGGTCGAGGTGCTCAAGGGGCCGGCAGCGGTGCTCTACGGCCGTGGCAGCACCGGCGGCATCGTCAACCGGGTCAGCAAGAAGCCGCAGAAGGGGCTGGAGTCCAGCGTCAGCGCACAGGTCGGCAGCTTCGACAGCCACCGGCTGGCCGCCGACCTCAACGGCGAAGCGGGTGAGCAGGTGCAGGTGCGCCTCAACCTGGCTCAGGAAGACAAAGACAGCTTTCGCAACGGCGTGACCAGCAAACGCACCCTGCTGGCCCCCTCCGTCAACTGGGAGATCAACGACAAGCTGAACTGGCTCGTGCAGTACGAGCGCAACGAGCACGACCGCACCCCGGATCGCGGCATCCCCGGCGTCAACGGCCGGCCGACGTGCCGAAGGAGTATGTCTACAGCGACACCCGCCGCGACTTCATCGACGACGTGGCCCAGTCCACCCGCTCGCGCCTTACCTGGGACATCAACGATCAGTGGCAACTGCGCCAGCAGGTGGGCTACACCAGCCTCGACAGCCAGTTCGACAACACCTATGTCACCAGCGTGAAGGGGGATCAGGTGACCCGCGCCCGCTGGCAGCAGGATCTCAAGGCCAACAGCCTGATCAGCAACACCGAAGCCGAAGGCCAGCTGCAGACCGGCCCCGTCGAGCACCGTCTGCTGGTGGGCTTCGAGCAGAACTGGCAGGAGCGCACCCCCAAGCTCTACCAGAACGCCACCGCGATCCCGGCCCGGCAACCTCTATGATCCGGGCTCTCTGCCCACCTACGATGGCGCCATGAAGCTCTCCAGCGACGCCAACCACAAGGTGCGTGGCTACGGCCTCTATGTGCAGGATCAGCTCAGCCTGGGTGACTGGCATCTGCTGGCAGGTCTGCGCCGCGACGATTTCACCGTCACCAGCCGCCGCAACGACCTCAACAAGGAGGAGACCGTCTCGGTCACCAGCCTGAGCCCGCGCCTGGGCCTGGTGTGGAACCCGATCGAGGAGCACGCCTTCTACGCCTCCTACAGCAAGACCTTCACCCCGGTGGGCGGGGAGCTGATCGGCATCACCCCGGGCGACAAGAACAACAACCTGGATCCTCAGCACACCCGGCTGTACGAGGGCGGCGTGAAGAGCGACTGGCTGGATGGCCGCCTGGCGACCACCCTCTCCCTCTACCGGCTGGAGATGTACAACAAGCGCAGCAAGGATCCGCTGGATCCCACCAAGGTGATCCTCACCGGTCTGCAGCGCACCGAGGGCATCGAGCTGAGCGCCCGCGCCCAGCTGACCGACGAGATCTACCTGCGCGGCGGCATCGCCATCCAGGATGCCGAGCAGGTCAAGGCGGACGCCGATCTGCAAGGCAAGCGGCCGATGAACGTCTCTCGCCAGAACGGCGAGCTGTTCGCCGGCTATCAGAGCGGCAAACAGGGCTGGTTCGGTGAGACCGGGGTGACTGCGGTGGGCGATCGCTTCGCCGACAACGCCAACACCACCACCCTGCCTGGTTACGCCCGCTTCGACGCCCGTGCCGGCTACCGCTGGCAGCAGTGGGAAGCCCAGCTGAGCGTGGAGAACCTGACCGATCACGACTACTTCGTCAGCGCCACCAGCGCCTCCCAGATCATGCCGGGCACACCCCGTCAACTGCATCTGAGCGCCGCCTACCGCTTCTGATCCCCGCCTTTTCCCGATCCCTCTGGCCAGCGTTCGCTGGCCAGATTTTTATGAAGCACCGAGCGATGAGACGCAGAAAACTCCCCCTGCACAACAACAAGTGGGTGCGCCGCATCCACGCCTGGGCCGGCTTTGCCACCCTCACCCTGATGCTGCTCTACGGCCTCACCGGCCTCTGGCTGCAACACAGGGCCGTGCTGCCGCTGCCCGGCCCCCATACCGAGAAATCCAGCGAAGAGATAGTGCTGAGCGCACCGCTGAGCAGCCCGGATGAGCTGAAAAGCCTGCTGCAGCAACGCTATCCAGCAGGGTTCGAGGAGGGGCGCGTCCAGCTCACCCCGCCCCAGACCCTGCCCACCCCCGACGGCCCGCTCACCCTGCCGGCCCGCTGGGAGATGCGCGGCGTCACCCTCAGCCAGAGCGTGGCCGCCAGCTATGTGGCGGGCACCCTGCTGGTGCGCACCGAATTGCAGCAGGCCAACTTCGCCGCCAGCCTCAACCGGTTGCACCGCGGCATGGGCACCGGCCTGCCGTGGCAGCTGGTGGGGGATCTGGCGGCGCTGGCCATGCTGCTGCTGGCCCTCACCAGCCTGCTGATGTGGAACAAGCTGCACGGCCCGGCCGCGCGCGGTATCGCCCTGCTGCTGCTGGGCGCCCTGGTCACCGTGCTGGTGGCCCTGCTCTAGCGCATTTACCGACGGCAAAACGGGATCTGTCTCTCGGCGGCGGTAACCTTGCCCGCACCTCGGGTAACAAAGGGTAACCGGCCGCCGATGGGGGTCACAGTTGCCGGCCTGGCGGCTGGATGAGGATCGCCTGCGGCTGCTAGGGTGCGCCCTCAACCCAAGCGGCAAGAGGCAGCATGCGCATCTCCAGCATCGAATGCGGACGGGTGGTGGCCATCATGGCGGTGATGGCCATTCACCTCTCCCCCTTCAGCAACCCCTTCGATCCCACCCTGTGGGACGGCACCCTCTACTTCTGGCTCGGAGGCGTCATCAACCAGCTCTGCCGCTTCGCGGTGCCGCTGTTCTTCCTCTGCGCCGGCTACTTTCTGCAACCCGCCCTCGCCGCAGGCCACCCCCTGACGGTGGCGCTGCGCTACTGCCGTCCGCTGCTGGGGCTCTGGCTGGCGTGGAGCCTGCTCTACATGCTGATCCCCTTCAACCCGCTCGCGGCGGTGAGCGAGGGCTACCTGCCGGCCATGGCGAGCCAGTGGCAGATGCAGCTGGGGGATCCGCTCAACGCCTGGTGGGTGGGCGGCATGATCCACCTCTGGTTCCTGCCCGCCCTGATGCTGGCGGTGCTGATCCTGGCGCTCTGCCAGCAGGTCCGCCTGCCCCGGCTAGCCTTGCTGCTGGGCACCCTGCTCTACGGGCTGGCCCTGCTCGGCGGCTCCTATGGCCCGCCGCTGCTGGGGGGCGAGTGGGCCCTGCTGACCCGCAACGGCCCCTTCTTCTCGCTGCTGTTCGTGGCCCTTGGCGCCGAGCTGCGCCTGCGCGCCTGGCAGCCGGATGCCAGGCACTGCGCCCTGCTGATGATGGCGGGGATGGGGCTTTACGCCCTGGAGGCCGCAGGGCTGCTGCACTTTGCCGCCGTGCCCCTCAACCGCCACGACTTCCTGCTGGGTTCGATCCCTTGGGCGCTGGGGCTGTTCGGCCTGCTGCTGGCCAATCCGGGCTGGGGCAAGGGCAGCTGGCTCGAGCGCCAGGCCCCCAAGGTGCTGGGCCTCTACTGTCTGCACATGATGCTGGTGGTGTGGCTGATGATCTTCGGCCCGCAGGGCAAACAGGTGTGGTGGGAGCTGCTGAAGGTACCGGCGCTGCTGGCGCTCTCCCTGCTCGGCTACCGGCTGCTGACGCTGGGTGCAGCCAGTCGCTGGCTGCTGCGGGCCCGCTGAGGGGCACAGAGGATGGGAGGGAGGCCGATCCCTCCCCACTCAAGGCTGAATGGGGGGTTCAATTTTTATTCATCGCGGATAGATAAACTCCGGGACTCCTTAAACGCGACACCCAGGAGTCACGACCGTATGAAGTTGCTCACCAAGATGCTGTTCACCAAGCAATCCGGCCTTGTCCTCGTTCTGCTCGCCGCCAGCGGCTCCCTCAGCGCCGCCCAGATCGCCAACAACAACATCACCGAAGCCGAGATCAAGGCCGCGCAGGATGCCTGGGGCAAGGCCCTGATCCAGATCAGCGATGACTACCGCAGCGGCGGCATCGACAAGGCCAGAGCCACCGCCACCGCCGTGCTCGACGGCGCCTACGGCTACCACCATGGCCCCGTGCTGTTCAAGCCGACCCTGGCCGGCGGCGAACAGACCTTCCGCATCAATCAGGAAGGGGCGCTGGCCTACTTCGTCGGCAACAACAAGGCCTATCCCGCCGACACCGGCTTCGCCCTCAAGAACTGGCAGAGTTACAACTACGACAACGCCGCCGTCTACATCAACGGCGACATGGCCCTCACCATGGGCAAGGTGCACCTGACCGACCGAGACAACAAGCAGACCACGGTCGACAAGACCTGGGGCTTCAAGAAGGGGGACGACGGCAAGGTGCGTATCGTGCTGCACCACTCCTCCCTCCCCTACGCCGGCTAACAGCAACAGGCGACCTGCGGGTCGCCTGTTTTGTTATGGGAGTAGCAGTTTGGCCACTCGCCGGGTGACGACAGGGCCTGTGTTGCTACCATGCCCCTCTTTTGACGAATCCAGACGAGACACTCATGCAGATCCGCCCCTTCACCCCGGCCGACACCGAGGCCGTCCTCGCCATCTGGCTGGAAGCCTCCCTGCAGGCCCACCACTTCATCGAGCCCGCTTACTGGCACGCCAACCTGGCGCCGATGCGGGAGATCTATCTGCCCGCCGCCGACAGCCAGGTACTCTGCCTGGGTGACCAGTTGCTGGGCTTCTACTCCCTGCATGAGGGCTCCCTAGCCGCCCTCTTCGTGGCCCCCGCGCGGCAGGGGCAAGGGCTGGGCAAGGCCCTGCTCGAGCACGCCAAGGGGCAGTTGCCGACCCTGCGGCTGCAGGTCTATCAGCAGAACCGGACCGCGTGCGACTTCTATCGCGCGCAAGGATTTCAGGTGGCGACAGAGGGCGTGGATCCCCACACCGGCTGCGCCGAGTGGGTGATGGTCTGGCCGGTGCGGGATTAACCGGGCTCGCCGAGATGGGGCTCCTTGCGGGCTGCCCCCGCTTCGCTCTGCGCCAGCAGATCGCCGTGGCTCAGCGCAAAGTCGTGCATCTGCTGGAGCAGGGGGAGCAGGGCGATGCCGAGCGGGCTCAGGCTGTACTCCACCCGGGGCGGCACGTCGGGGTAGAGGGTGCGGATGACGACGCCGTCGCTCTCCAACTCCTTGAGCTGGGCGGTGAGCACCTTCTGGCTCACCTCGGGCAGGCTGCGGCGCAGGTCGCCAAAGCGCAGGGTCTGCGCGCGCAGATGAAACAGGATGGCCGGTTTCCATTTGCCGGCCAGCAGGCGCAGCACCCGATAGGCGGGACAGGGAAGTGAGGACAAGGGATGGCTCGCGAGTGGTTACTTTGCGGTAACTATGCCACGAAAATGTGCCTTCTTGCAGCCAAGATGTCGGCTTCCTATGATGCGGGCTTAGTCATTCAACACCCACGAGAGGTTCACCATGCCCAGCCTGCTGCAGATCCATTTCAACTTCCCCGCCGAGCTGATGGGGCCGGCCCTCACCGCCGCGGCCATGCCGCTGGCCGAGTCCATCACCAAGGAGCCGGGCTTCATATCCAAGATCTGGACCGAAAACCCGCGCACCGGCGAGGCGGGCGGCATCTATCTGTTCGAGGATGAGGCGAGCGCCCTCGCCTACGCCACCATGCACGAGCAGCGGGTGCTCGCCATGGGCGCCAGCGCGGTGCAGTTCAAGCTGTTCGACGTCAACGAGCCGCTCAGCCGCCTTACCCGCGGTCTGGTGTGATCCCCTCAAGCGACAAGCGGTAGCAGCTAGCCTGCTGCCAGACAAAGCCCAGCCGCCGAAACAGCCGCTGGCTGGGCAGATTGTCCGGCTCGATATCCGCCACTAGCGTGGCAAGGCCGAGCTGGCGGGCATAGGCGATCAGGGCCGTCAGCGCCTCTGCCATCCATCCCTCTCCCCAGTGGCTGCGAGCCAGCATGCAGCCCACCTCTGCCTGGCGCAGACCGGCCTCCACCGCAAAGCTGTGCAGGCCGCAGGTGCCGATCAGGCGCTCGCTGTCGCGCGCCACCAGTCCCCACTCCAGCGACTCGCCGGCAGCCAGCAACCGCGCGACGCTCGCCAGCATCTGCGCCACGGTGGCGAGGGAGTGAAACGGCGGCTCGCCGACGAAACGCATGACCAGAGGATCCCCGTAAATGGCGAACAGATCGGCACTGTCTCCGGCATCCAATGCCCGCAGCAGCAGCCGCGGGGTCGACAGCGAGGGCTGTGCATGAGGCAGGGGGAACACGGCGCTGCGGTGCACCAGGCTCAAAACCGCAAGGTCAGGCCGATATTGGCCTGCCACTGGGTCACCAGCTCACCGCGCACCTTGAACACGCACTGGTCCGGGTTGCAGAGAAACTGGCTGTTGTCGTTGACCAGCGAGCCATAACCACGCACCTCGGCCCGCAGCGCCAGATGCTCGGTCAGGCGCGGCTGCACCCCGAGCGCCAGCGACATGGAGGGGGCCACCTCGCTGTCGTAGGCGGCAAAGCGGGTCGCGCCGATCCCGGCGCCGATGTAGGGAGCCATCAGGTTGTCCGACAGGGTGAGCGCCCCGGCGAAGTGGAGGGTGTCCACCGTCAAGCGATCCGGCTGATCGGGGGAGAGGTGGGTGGACTGGTGGCTGTAGAGCAGCTCTATCATGCCGGGATCATCCACCTCCTTGCTGATGAACAGCCCCCAGCTGCCGGAGCGCTCCCCCTGCAAGGACTCCAGCCGGGTGGATACGGGCGTCGGTTTGGGCTCGTCATTGGCCTCGAAGTCGATGGCCGAGCTGTAGCCGAAGAACGGCGTCACCTGCCAGCCGAGGGCGGCCTGCTCCTCGGCGCTCCAGGCCTGGCCCAACGGCAACAACAGCCCCATCATCATGATCCCTGCTCGTTTCATCACGGCTCCTCCGTGCTCTGCATCAGTGCCCGTCAAGCATATCAGAGCCCCCTGGCCCCCATCCTAAACCCGGCCTGTATCAAGTGGTTTTCATCGGGGGGATCACACTTCGCCGCCCCTGCCGTCATTCATCCCCGATTAACCTCTGCCACGTATGCTGGCGCGCAATCGGCTCATGGTGAGCCGGTTCAACTCACCAGAAGGACATCAGGGAATGGTTGCCGCGCAACTCAACGACCCCCAGAACAAGCTCTCCGATACCCTGCGGGCCACCGCCTACGCCATCGAGGAGAGCCATATCAGCCTGCGCCAGATGCTGGCCCTGGTCGGCGAGCAGGGCATGCTGCTGTTTTGCGTGCTGCTCACCGTGCCCTTCCTGCTGCCGGTCTCCATCCCCGGCGTCAGCACCCCGTTTGGCCTGCTGATCCTGTTCATCGGCATCGGCATCACCCTCAACCGGGTGCCCTGGCTGCCCGCCATCCTGATGGAGCGCCGCTTCGCCGCCGACCAGTTCAAGCCGACCCTGCACAAGGGGGCGGATCTGCTGGCCCGCATCGATCGCTTCATCCGCCCGCGCCTGCTGCTGTTGACCGGCAGCAGTACCATCAACCGCTGCAACGGCCTGCTGATCATGCTGGCGGCCCTGCTGCTGATGCTGCCGCTCGGGGCCATCCCCTTCACCAACGCCATGCCGGCCTGGGCCATCCTGCTGCTGGCCATCGGCATGCTGCAGCGCGACGGCCTGTTCGTCGCCAGCGGCTACCTGCTGGTGAGCGCCACCCTGGTCTGGTTCAGCGCCCTGGCCATCGGCCTGTTGATGGCCGGCCAGAGCGTCTCCACCCTGCTCGGCTAACGGCAACACCAAGAAAAAGGGCGACCCATGGGTCGCCCTTTTTGACTTGTGCGGGATCCGCCGTCACAGCAGATCGTAGATAAGGGCCGAGATGGCCAACAGCCCGATCACCAGCACGAAGAGGGTACTCGCCCCGCGATAACGTTTGAGGGCCGGCAGACGATAGATGGAGCAGGCCGGCAGCAGGAACAGGATCACTGCGATGAGCGGCCCGCTCACCTTCTCGATGATCTCCAGCACGTTCGGGTTGAGGTAGGTGATGATCCCGGTCACCACGAACAGAATGACCGACGAGACCCGTGCGATGGTCGCTTCACGCAGCGACAGCCCCAACCCCCGACAGGCTCCGTTCACCATGCTCACCGTCCCCTCGCTCACCCCCATGGAGGTGCCGAGGAAGGATTTGGACATGGCCAGAATGGCGATGAGCGGCCCCACGTAGGCGATCAGTGGATTGGAGAACTTGTTCGCCAGTGCCGACAGCACGGAGATATTGTCGATGCGGGCCTGCGCCATCTCGGCCTGACTCAGGCTCATCACGCAGCTCACCACGAAGAACAGCACGCTGCCGCAAATCAGCAGGCTGCTGCACTTGATGATCCGTTTGGCGCGCTGGTCGGCGCTCGCCTGACAGCGCTTCTTCTGCGCCGCACTGAAGGAGGAGATGATGGGCGCGTGGCTGAACGAGAACACCATCACCGGCACGATCAGCCAGAGGGATTTCCAGAACGCCGGGTCACGCCAGTCCATCCCCTGACTCTCGCTGAAATAGGAGAGGCTCCACTGGGGCAGCAGGTAGATGGAGAGGCCGATGAGGAAGGCAACCATCGGCAGGGCCAGCACGCTGATGGCAGACACCACGATCTGCTTGCCTGCCAGCAGCACCAGATGCAGACCCAGCATCACCCCCAGCACCAGCAGGCCGCGCGGGAACTCGGCATTGCCCAGCTGGTGCACCACAAAGCTCTGGATCGCGTTGGTGATGGAGATGCTGTAGACCAGAATGATGGGGTAGAAGGCCATCAGGTAGACCAGCATCAGCAGTTTGCCCGCCCGCGCACCGAAGTGCTCCTCCACCACGTGGGTAATATCCCCTTCCCGGTGGGAGCTGGATAATACAAAACGACTCAATGCCCGATGGGAATAATAAGAAAGCGGAAATGCCATCAATAATATAAACAGCAAAATAACCGGCGAATTACTGCCAACGGTAATTGGGAGAAACAGTGTACCGGCACCGACCGCAGTGGCATATAAGCCCATAGTCCATACCGAATCACTTTTCTCCCATTTCAACTTTGATGCGGGATTACTCTTTTCAGCAATAGCAACACTCATTGCGATATACACCTTATTAATCTGTCATCTTTTATTTTATTGGCCCGTGTAATTAGGCTGGTGATATGCCGCGGCATATCGACCGGATCGTAGAAAAAACAAGCCCGCCTGCGATCAACATGATCACCAAGAGGAAACGGGGATGCCACGCTACCATCGTTGAAATCGCCATAAAGGTCAAGGTTAATAATTCATGACTGTTTGAATCGGATTGTTTCAAAAGGAAATAAGATGTGTCATTTCGGCCTCAAGATAATCAATTCAGCTCCGTCTGGTAACATAACGACAAAACCTCGATGAGTTGTTCAACAACTTGAATAAGGCCAGAGAGTGGCCCGTTAATATTAACAGCATCAGCCTATAAATATCAGTTAATTATGCAGCGAACTGTGCCCGCAGCGCCTGATATATCAATGCCGGGCTAGCCGCCATATATAAGAGGGTCGCCGGCCCCGGTTTTACCCCTGAGCGCCGGTTGCCACCGGGCAGTGGGCGACCCGGTTGCGCCCGGCCCGCTTGGCCCGATAGAGCCACTCGTCGGCGCGGGCCAGCGCCTGATTGATCTCCTCCCCCGGCTGTACCAGGGTGGTGCCCAGACTGACGGTAAAGGCCGCCGGATCTGCCGGCAGCGCCGCCACGCCGCCCGGATCCGCTCCGCCAGCGCCAGCAGATCCGGCTCGCTCATGCCGGGCAGCAGGATCAGGAACTCCTCGCCGCCGCTGCGCACGAACATATCGTCCGCCCGCAGCTGGGCAGCCACGCAAGCGCAGAAACGCTGCAACGCCCGGTCGCCCTGCTGATGGCCGAAACGATCATTGATCTGCTTGAAGTGATCGATGTCCAGCATCACCAGCGCGCAGGGAGCCTCCCCCGCCCGCCGCTGCCGGCAGTGCTCGAAGAAATAGCGGCGGTTGTAGAGCCCGGTCAGCTGGTCGGTCTCGCTCTGCAGCTTGAGCCGCTGCTGCAACTCGTACTGGCGGGTGATGTTGCGGGTCACCCAGGCCACCGCCCGCTTGCCGTCGTAGCGGGAGGGCAGCGGCGCAATCTTGCCCTCGAAGTGCTGCATCCCCTGCGGCCCGACCGAGGCGTCGATCCCCTCCACCTCCACCGCCGCCAGTTCGTACTCCACCACCTGCACCTGGCCCGAATCCAGCGCCAGGGTCACCTGCTCCATCACCCAGCGGGTCATGACGGCGGGCAACACATCGGCCAGCCGCTTGCCCGCCAGTGGGTTGCCATCTTGGTAGGACTGCTGCTCCACCCCGCCGATGTATTCGATGTAGTAGCCATCCTCGCTCAGGATGAAGACGGGGTCGGGCAGCTGGGCCATCACTTCATATAGTTGCTTGACCGAAAGAGTCATGCGGTTTCCTTGGATCCGGGGGACGAGAGGCGCACACCGGGCTGGCGCCTGCCCCAATTATCGTGCCGGGAATGGCGCCGAGCCAGCGAGGGATCCCGCCATTCATGGATGCGCATCAAGCAATGCGGGAAAATAGCGCTTGCCCCGCCCCTCTTAGCTCAAAAGAGCAGCGGCGCTCGGATATTCACCCTACCTCACAGACCGTCGCTGCGCCCGTTGTCTGCGACGCCCGCATCCATTAGGCTGACCTTCCTGAGTCTGCCACTGACCGCCGACTCACCGACCATCAGCCACCGGCCAGACAGGCGCCGGCCCCCGGAAAAGGATCGTCCAGATGAAGAGAGCCATAGTGAAAGCCCGCTTCGATGCCATCAGCATCGAGGGAGAACAGCTGACCGTGAAGATTGCCATCCGCGCCCCCGAGCCGGATCCCAAGTCCGCCGGCGGTGACTGGCGTTGCAAGGTGAAGCTGGACGGCCTTGGCAACAAGACCTTCATCTATGGCGTCGATGCCCTGCAGGCCCTCAGCCTCGCCCTCAAGTTCGTGGAGAGCGAGCTGCGCGCCTTCACCGATGCGGGCTGGCACTTCTACCTGCCCGGCAGCCCCGATCACCCGGTCGACATGGCCGCCTGCTACTTCCCGCAGCTGTGACGCAGGTTGCCCGCCCAGCAGGCTGATAACCATTGAGGTCGGGCAATCACTTGACCACATTGAGTCTGAACGGTTATGGATAGAGGCCCTTTACCCGGCTCTGGAGAGACCATGCACCTGACCCCACCTCAACCCCCTGCCGAGCAGGATGTCGACGCGCTGCGCATCGGCCTGTCGGGCTACAACATCAGCCAGGCCGGCACCCACCTGCGCGAGCACATCGCCAGTTTTATCAAGGATGCAGCGGGCAAGGTGCACGGCGGCATCACCGCCGACCTCAAGTGGGGTTGGCTGCACGTGGACTGGCTCTGGATTGATGAGCGCATCCGCCAGGATGGCTGGGGCGGCCGCCTGCTCGCCACCATGGAGCAGTACGCCCGAAGCAAGGGCATCAGCAACTTTCATCTGGAAACCACCAGCTTCCAGGCACTGCCCTTCTACCAGAAGCAGGGTTATCAGGTCTTTGGCGAACTGCCGGACATGCCGCCCGGGCATACCACCTATTTTCTGAAAAAGCAGGTATGAGACCGCTGTCGCCACTCACCACCAAGGGCAAGGCCAAACCCACGCTCCTCAGCCCGGCCTTGGGTGGACTGTGTCTGTTGCTGACCACAAGCCAGAACGCCATGGCCTTGTCGTTGCACGATCTGGATCCGGCGTTTGCGCGTTGTGAGGCAAGCAAGGCCCGCCACAAACCCGCGTTGCCTCCCAAAGAGGATCGCTTCTGGTCGCTGGAAAGAGAGCAGCAGGTGACGGTGCTTGTCTACCTGCATGAGAAGAGCATGGAACGCTGCACCGCCGCAGAGGTAGAGGCACTGGCGATAAAGGCGTTTCATCAGGCCGTCGCCGGAGACCGCGCCTTGCTCGATGCCCTTATCAAGGCAAGATCCACGACGCTCACGTCGGCTCAGCAGGCACAGTTACAGCAAGTTGGACAGACAGAGCTGGACAGGCTGGCCAAGCTGACGGGCTTTGCACACCCTTTCTCGCTGCTCGATTATCTCAACCTGCTGGCCCCGCCCAAAGCGTGAAGGGCTGACAAACCTGTCAGCCCTTCGGCATCCTCAGTGGCTGGCGGAGCGACTGCCGCTCCAGAGCAGCTCGCCGCTGCGCAGCTCCATCAGGGTCATCGACAGCCGATAGCGACTGCCCTCGGCCACCAGATCCCCGTACAGCATGTAGCCGGCGCCGGTCTGGCGACCGAGCCGCACCAGAGAGGCCGGGTTCATCCTGCCCTGCTGATACTCAAGCTGGCCGGTGATGGCCGCCACCTGACCCGGGTCGACAAAGCGAAAACCGCTCTTGCTCTGGATGCGCTTACTCATGGCCGCCGCCATGGCGCGGGTGTCCACCGGCTCGCCGGTGCCGTTCTGGGGCGGAGTGAGCAGCAGCACCGGCTGACCGGTTTGCGCCAGCTCGCGCACCTCGGGGGCCTGCACAAAGGCATCGGCCATGGCCAGCGCCAGCCCGGTCGGTGCCACCGGTTTGGGCAGCGGCGCCCCGACATCCGGCTTGGTCACCGGCTTGTCCGGCTGGCTCACTGGCTGGTCCGGTTCACTGACAGGAGCCTGAGTGCCACCGTAGGGATTGACCGCACAACCGCCCAGCAGCAGGGCCCCCACCATCAACAAGGAACGCAGCTTCATCTTTTCTCTCCGCCAGAAGTCCGTAAACGGGCATCAACCACCGCCCGCATGGCGGAGCCCCTGCCCCGCATCTTCCTTATGCTAGAGACAAACCCCGGCGGGGTCGATGCGCCCACCACCACCGGGCGACAGAGACTGGCGAACCTGGGCCCATAAAAAGCTGGCACGGCTCCACCCGATTCCGTTAGGGTTCTACCGGTAAAGCATTAACAGTAACGCAGCCGAAAGACCGACTGCGCAATCCGACGGACATCATCCCCCTAATGCAGGAAGCACTATGCAACTCACCCCACCCCAACCGCCTCAGGACGATGAGATAGAAGCGCTGCGAATTGGTCTCTCGGGCTACAACAAGGATCACGCCGGCACCCATCTGCACGAGCGGATCGCCAGCTTTATCAAGGATGAAGAGGGCAAGGTACACGGCGGCATCATCGCCGACATCAAGTGGGGCTGGCTGCACGTCGACTGGCTCTGGATCGATGAAAGCATCCGCCGCGATGGCTGGGGCGGCCGCCTGCTGGGCGCCATGGAGCAGTACGCCCAAAGCAAGGGCATCACCAACTACCACTTGGAAACCACCAGTTTTCAGGCCCTCCCCTTCTACCAGAAGCAGGGTTACGAGGTCTTTGGCCAGCTGCCCGATATGCCGCCGGGGCATATCAGTTACTTTCTGAAAAAACAGAGCGGATACAAAGATAACCTTCCCCTCCAATCAGAAACTAGGCGACAGAAATAAGCTTATCAGACCATATCCACAGGGACTTGCACCTGTAAGCAAAACAACATAACCGCGTTATATTTTCAAACCCCACATAGACGCTTAGCAGAACTAAGATGCATATTTAACACGGGGATAGTCAACCTATGTTTGATAGTCACAACTTAATAACACCGCAATATCCCCCTTCGTTAAATCATAATTAAAACAATATATCTCTCTCGTATGTTATTGACAGCTTCAATCTATTCTTGAAACAGGATAGACTAGGATAATTTTGAGGTGGGGATAAGCCCCCTATATTATCCGCTTCTTATTTTTACATGGAGATATTTATATGAAGTCTAATGATCTATACGGTTTCGCTTCTGACAGACCAATAACAAAGATAGAAGATGACCTGCTAGATCGTTCAAAATTCTCTTCCAGCTTAGCTAATGCGATCGCGAGCTGGCATGGAAATGACAGTCTAGTTGTAGCTCTGCATGGAGACTGGGGCTCAGGTAAATCATCGATTAAAAATATGGCATTAAGCCAGCTAGAGAGAATTAGTAAAGATAAACCAAGCATCATTGAATTTTCACCATGGGAATGGGCAGCCCAAGAAAAAATAACTGCTTCATTCTTTCAGGAAATATCCAAGTCCATAAATAGAAAAGATAAGAGCCAACTAGGAAAAAAGCTATCAGAAACTCTCAGTAAATATGGTCGATATTTAGATACTGGCGAGACTTTAGTTTCTGGTATTTCTGCAGCTCTCCCTACATTATTTATACTTTCAACAGCTATTGGCATTGGTGGCAACTTATTAGACAAGAATGGAGCTAGCGATATAAGCACGATTATGCTCTGTATTTTAGGCGCTTGGGCCGCAGTATTGAAATGGGGAAAAGAGTTTATTTATAAATTAACTGGCAATACAGAGGAAAGTGCTAAAAATAAAGAGCAAAGTCTATTTGAAATAAGAGAGGAACTAACATCTCTGCTACTTGAAAAGAAAACGCCACTTATTATTGTGATGGACGACTTAGATAGACTTACCTCCTCACAACTAAGAATGGTTTTTCAACTTATAAAAGCAAATTTGGAGTTTCCGAATGTAGTCTTTCTTTTACTCTTTCAGAGAGACATTGTGGAAAACAAAATAAGCGAAGATAAACAAATAGGTCGTGACTACCTAGAGAAGATCATACAGGTACCGTTTGACATACCAAAAATAGAATCAACAACACTTCATGACTTATTATTTTCCAAGTTAGATGAAATAATAAGCAAAGATGATTCAGCAACAAAAATGTTTGATAAATACAGGTGGGGAAATATATTTTACGGCTCAATCAATAAATACTTTGAAAATTTGAGAGCAATTTATAGATACACATCAACCCTATCTTTCCATTTTACCTTGCTCAAAGGTAAAAAGGCTTTTGAGGTTAATCCTGTAGACCTTATGGCTATTGAATGCTTGAGAGTATTTGAACCTGAAATTTATAATGAAATATCTAGAGCTAAGGATGTATTGACAAAAAACGCTGCTGGACAATATGAGAAAAAAGATAATCCCACAGATGCTTTCATAAAACAAATCTTAGGCCTAACAACACCAGATAAGCGTAGTTATATAGAAAAACTTATAGTTGAACTGTTCCCAAACATTCAATGGGCCGTAGGGAAATCATATTATTCTAGTGATTACAATAATATATGGTTAAAAGATATGCGTGTGTGTCATCCATCTAATTTTGATAAATATTTTCAGTTTACCCTTCCTAGTAAGGAGCTTTCAAATTCAGAGTTGCAAGAAATGATTGAACTAACGAACGATGCTGATAAATTTTCTGCATTTATATTAAGTCTACAAGACCGTGGAATTTTAAAAAATGCACTTGCTCAATTTGAAGCTTTTACAGATGAAATACCTTTAGGGAATGCACGCACCTACATTAAAGGCATTTTAGATGTTGGTGATTTAATAGACCACAAAACAACTGGATTTACATTATTTAGTTCTAATATTCATGCAGCAAGGCTTGTCATTTGGTTTCTAAAACGAATAAACACTTTGGAAGAAAGAGGAAAAATTCTACTTGGGTGCTTTTCGTCATCTAATGGTATGTCTATTGTTGAGCATGTCTTACAAGATGATGAAAACCGTAGAGAAAGATCTGATGTTGACCAACTTCTAGCTGACTCTGAGTTTCAACAATTAAAGGATTTGTTTGTACAAAAACTAGATGACTTATCAATACAGCATCCCGAACAATTACTTGCCAATGAACACTTACATTCATTTTTATATAGATGGGTACGTTGGGGAAATGAGAGAAAGATCAAGAGCTGGCTAAATAATCAGATTCAGGATGTCAACGGCTGTATAAATTTATTGAAGAGATTCGTAGCTAAGACAACAATAGCTAATCAAAACACTGCACCAATACATAAGAAGACAATAAATCTAGATGAGATTGAAAAGTTTGTAGAGATCACCGCCATTCAAGAAAAATTACAATCTATTAATGAAACCATCCTTGACATTGAGGCGCGAGAAGTCCTTATAGCTTTCAAAAAAGCAATTGAAAACAGGGATAAAATACTTGCAACCAATTGACAGCATTGGAAAATAATACTCCACTTGGTTGTCCAACATAGTATGCCGGGCTCCGCTTACGAAGCCCGTCGTCTGCCATATATGAAGAATTTCAATACTCCAAATCGGCCATTGCTAATGGTCGCAATGGCCCATTCAATAAGCTGACCCGCACTCACGATTTTTGCATTGGCGAAACGATATCAAGAATCATCGTCGCACCAACGAAACAATCTTGTTGGAGCAAACAAAGCAAAGCGGCAAGCAGTGGCGGGGATCTGCCCCTCCGATCTGCTTGCCGCTATCTGTTAACACTGGTGTAAACGTCGTTAACGACCCAAAAACGGTTCCCAATCTTTAAACACTGGCTGCAACCCTGCCTGCCGCACGGCGGCGGCCACTTCGCCCACCGGGCGATCGTCATGGATGGCAAACTGCGCCAGCTCCTCCGCATCCCCCTCGGCATAGCCCCCCGGCTGGGTGCGCGACTCGGCCGACATCTGGGTGATGCCAAGGCGCACCGCGCCGTTGCGAAAGGTGGCGGACTCGCGGGTGGAGAGGGACAAATCCAGCGTGGGCGAGAAGAGACGCCAGGCGCAGATAAGCTGGGCCAGCTGGCGATCCGACATGATGACGGCAGGCTCCAGCCCACCGGTGCAGGGGCGCAGGCGCGGGAAGGAGAGGGAATAGCGGCTCTGCCAGTGGTGGCGTTCAAGCCAGGCGAGGTGCTCGGCGACGAAGTAGCTGTCGGCACGCCAGTCCGCAGAGAGACCGATGAGCGCCCCCAGCCCGATCTTGTCGATACCGGCACGGCCGAGCCGATCCGGCGTGGCGAGGCGCCATGCGATGTCCCGCTTGTTGCCGCGCAGGTGATGGCGGGCGTAGGTGGGGGCGTGGTAGGTCTCCTGATAGACCATGACCGAATCGAGGCCGAGGCTCTTCAGTTCGGCATATTCATCCTGCGAGAGGGGCTGCACCTCCATCCCCACCGTGCTGAAGTGACGGCGGATGATGGGCAACACCTGCCGAAAATAGGCGAGCCCCACCTTGTGCTCGTGCTCGCCGGTCACCAGCAGCACGCTGTCAAAGCCGCGCGCCTTGATGGCCAGACACTCGCGCTCTATCTCCTCGCTATTCAAGGTCTTGCGCTTCAAGCGGTTGCTCATGGAGAAGCCGCAGTAGGTGCAGTCGTTGGCACAGAGGTTCGACAGATAGAGGGGCACATAGAAGCCGATGGTGTTGCCAAAGCGCTGGCGGGTCAGGCGCTCGGCCTCGGCTGCCATCTGCGGCAAATACGCCTCGGCGGGCCGGGGAGATCAGCGCCATAAAGTCGGCCAGGGTGCGGCGGGAGGTAGTCAGCGCCCGCTCTACATCGGCGGTGGTCGTGGCGCGGATCTGCATGCCGATATCGTCCCAATCAAGCTCCTGCCAACGATTGGCAAAATCCAACCCCCTCCCGGCCTCCCCCTTGGGAGGGGGAGGAGCGCAGAACTCGCCTCCTTCAAGCACCGAATCAGCCTCTGCCCTCACCCCCAGCCCCTCTCCCAGAGGGAGAGGGGGGCTAAACACATCAGCCTCGGGAGAAACCGAGGAAGAGGCCATTGCCATTGGCTCTCGCCCTGAGCCCGCATCATGACTCATAGCGCCCCCAGAAAATCGGTGAGCGGGCTGGAAGCCTGGGCCTGCACGCCGCGCGCCCCCAGGCCCGCCTCATAGGCGCTACGTCCTGCCTCACAGGCCAAAGCGAAGGCGCGGCCCATGGCGACCGGGTCACCGCTCACGGCAATGGCGGTGTTGACCAGCACGGCATCGGCGCCCAGCTCAAAGGCGGCGGCGGCGTGGCTCGGCGCACCTATGCCCGCATCCACCACCACAGGCACATTGGCCTGCTCGACGATGATGGAGAGAAACTCCCGGGTCACCAGCCCCTGATTGGAACCGATGGGGGCGCCCAGCGGCATCACGGCGGCGCACCCCACCTCTTCGAGCCGTTTGCAGAGCACGGGGTCGGCACCGCAGTAGGGCAGCACCACAAAGCCCTCTTTCACCAGCTGCTCGGCGGCTTTCAGCGTCTCGATGGGATCGGGCAAGAGGTAACGAGGATCGGGGTGGATCTCGAGCTTGAGCCAGTTCGTCCCCAGCGCCTCGCGGGCCAGGTGGGCGGCAAATACCGCCTCGGCGGCGGTCTTGGCCCCCGAGGTGTTGGGCAGCAGCTTGACCCCGAGTTTCAGGAGCGGGCTCAGGATATCGTCGTGGGCCTTGCCCGGTTCGAGCCGCTTGATGGCCATGGTGACCAGTTGGGAGCCACTTGCCTCGATGGCGGCGGCCATCAGTTCCGGGCGGGCAAACTTGCCAGTGCCGGTGAAGAGGCGCGAAGAGAAGGTGTGATCGGCAATCTTGAGCATGTCAGCCTCCGGCCACTGCGATAAGAAGAGATGAGGCCCCGCCGCAAGGCAGGGCGCTCGAAGATGGGACTGCGAGCATCATGGATCAGCCTCCCGCGATGGCGGTGAAGAGGTGGAGTTCATCCCCGTCATTGAGACGGGTCTCGGCCCAGCGGCCACGGGGCAACACGGCGCCGTTAAGGGCTACCGCCACCCCCTGTGGATTAACGTCTTGCGCCGCCAGCAGGTCGGCCACGCTCTGCCCTGCCGTCAGCGGCTGGGCTTTATCGTTGAGTCGAATGGTCAAGGTCATGGGGTGATCTCCTTACGCTGCCCGCAAACCGGGCAATCGGGGTCGGGGGCCAGAGTGAGGGTCTGCCACTGATGGGTCAAAGCATCGAAGCGGCGCAGTGTGCCGGCGACCGGGCTTGCCATCCCGAGCAGCAGTTTCAATGCCTCCAGCGCCTGCAAAGAGCCCATCACCCCGACCAGCGGGCCGGTGACGCCGCTGGTTTCGCAGCTCTGGCTCACCTTGGTATCCAGCGGATAGAGGCAGGCGTAACAGGCGTGCTCACTGCTGGTTCTCGCCATCAGCTGCCCCTGCCAACCCACTGCGGCGGCGGAGATCCAGGGCTTGCCCTGAGCCACGCAGGCGGCGTTGATGGCCTGGCGAGTGGCGAGGTTGTCGCAGCAGTCGATCACCAGATCCACCTCGGCCACAAACTCCGGCAGGCTGGCGGCATCGAGGCGCTGGTTGATGGCAATCAGCTCCACCAGCGGGTTGTGGGCGGCCAAGCGCTCGCGGGCCAGCTCCGCCTTGGAGTGGTTGACTGCCTCGCTATCGAACAGGATCTGGCGCGGCAGATTGCTGGAATCGACCGTATCGCCATCGGCCAGCCACAAGGTGCCCACCCCGGCCCCGGCCAGATAGAGGGCCAGCGGCGAGCCGAGCCCGCCGAGGCCCACGATCAGCACCGATTTATCCTTGAGCCGCGCCTGCCCCGCCTCGCCCACTTCCGCCAGCATCAGCTGACGACCGTATCGCAAATACTCAACATCAGAGAGCATGTTCTGCCTCCCGTATAACGGTGGCCGAGCGCGGCTCATCCCCTGCCCCCACGGCGGCGAGCAGCCGCTCGGTCGCCCCCTGCCAGTCGTCACTGGCGGTGATGGCCGAGACCAGCGCGATACTGCCGACCCCGCTTGCCTTGACTGCCGCCACCCGCTCCTCGCTGATGCCGCCGATGGCCACCGTCGGCCACTCCGCCATCAGGGCGCGGTAGCGATGCAGCCGCTCCAGCCCCTGCGGGCGAGACGGCATCGCCTTGGTGTTGGTCGGGAAGATATGACCCAGCGCCATATAGGAGGGGGCCAGCTCGCGCGCCCGCATCAGCTCGAAGTAGCCGTGGGTGGAGATGCCAAGGCGCAGCCCGGCCGCCTGAATGGCGGCGAGATCGGCTGTCTCCATGTCCTCCTGCCCCAGATGCACGCCCCAGGCGCCCGCCTCGATGGCCTGCTGCCAGTAGTCGTTGATAAAAAGCCGCGCCCCATGACGGCGACCAAGCTCAACCGCATCGCGAATGGCCGGTGCCACCTGAGCGGCTGGCAGATTCTTGATCCGCAGCTGGATGGTCTTGACCCCCTGCCCCAGCAGGCGGCGCAGCCACTTGACCGAATCCACCACCGGATAGAGGCCGAGGTTGTGTTCGGTCGGCGCGAAGGGGCCCTGCGGCAGGCGGGCACTGCTTGTCTCATACAATCCGAAGCGGCGATCGAGTGTTGAACCCGCCAGCACGGCGCGAGGGAAGTGGGCAAGATCGGCGGGCCAGCCGAGATGGGCGATGGGGCCCGGGCCTGCCCCCACTCCTTGCGCCGCCGCCAAGCCCTGTTGCAGGTAGGCGCGAGCGAGGGTGATGGCGTCCTCTACCGGATAATCCAGCGCCACCACCGCGGCGATGGCGCTGGCGTAGCAGCAACCGGTGCCGTGGCCGTGGCGGGTATCGAGGCGCGGCGCCGCCAGCCAGAATTCACGGGTCTCGTCCTGGTAGTAGTCCAGACACAGCTCACCGCTCCAGCCCAGATGGCCGCCCTTGACCAGCACGGCGCGGGCGCCCAGTTCACGCAGGCGGCGGGCGGCAAGGCGCACCAGCTCGGGGCTGCTGACCGGCAAGCCGGTCAGGGCTTCCAGCTCGGGGCCGTTGGGGGTGATCAAGGAGAGGCGCGGCAACAGCTGCTCGCGCACCGCCGCCAGCATATTGGGCTCCGCCATCGGGGTGCCGGTGCTGGCGATGGCCACCGGGTCGTAGACCACGAAGGGGGCCGGGGTGGCAGCCAGTCGACGGGCCAGCACTTCGACATGAAGCCGGGTCGGCAGCAGGCCGATCTTGATGGCGGCAGGCGGCAGATCGACGCCAAGGGCGTCGATCTGGGCGGTGAAGGTCTGCATCAGCACGGGGTCGACCATCTTCACCGCCACCGAGTTCTGGGCGGTAATGGCGGAGATGACCGAGCAGCCGTGCACGCCGAGGTCATGCATCGTGTGCAAGTCGGCCTGAATGCCGGCCCCGCCGCCGGAGTCGGACCCGGCGATGGTCCAGACCACGGGGCGGGCCTGCGTCACGGCGGACAGGTCGGCGGGGCTGACAGCCCCGCGCTCGCTGCTCACGCCTCCTCCCCTGCGGCCTGTTTCAGCGCCGCCGCCTGATGATAGATCTCGCCGCCGGTCTCCTTGAAGGTCTCCGCCATGCGGGCCATGCCGCTCTCCACCTGAGCCACCACCTGCTCCTGCTGGCCATCCATGCCGACCAGCTTGATCTCAACGGCCTCCAGCTTTGCTGCGTAGTCGCGCACGTCCTGAGTGATCTTCATGGAGCAGAACTTGGGCCCGCACATGGAGCAGAAGTGAGCCACCTTGCCGGACTCCTGCGGCAGGGTCTCGTCGTGGTAGGCGCGAGCGGTGTCGGGGTCGAGGGCCAGATTGAACTGATCCTCCCAGCGGAACTCGAAGCGCGCCTTGGACATGGCGTTGTCGCGGATCTGGGCACCCGGATGCCCCTTGGCCAGATCGGCAGCGTGAGCGGCGATCTTGTAAGTAATCAGCCCCTGCTTCACGTCCTCCTTGTTGGGCAGCCCCAGATGCTCCTTGGGGGTGACGTAGCAGAGCATGGCGCAGCCGTACCAGCCGATGAGCGCGGCGCCGATGCCGGAGGTAAAGTGATCGTAACCCGGCGCGATGTCGGTGGTGAGCGGGCCCAGCGTATAGAACGGCGCCTCGTGGCAGTGCTCCAGCTGCTCGGTCATGTTGCGCTCGATCATGTGCATCGGCACGTGACCCGGCCCCTCGATCATCACCTGCACGTCGTACTCCCACGCAATTTTGGTCAGCTCGCCAAGAGTGCGCAGCTCGGCGAACTGGGCTTCGTCGTTGGCGTCATAAACGGAGCCCGGACGCAGACCATCGCCCAGCGACAGGGCCACATCATAGGCGGCGCAGATCTCGCAGATTTCGCGGAAGTGCTGGTAGAGGAAGTTCTCCTTGTGGTGCGACAGGCACCACTTGGCCATAATGCTGCCGCCGCGCGACACGATGCCGGTGAGGCGCTTGGCTGTCATCGGCACGAAGCGCAACAGGACGCCAGCGTGGATGGTGAAGTAGTCCACCCCCTGCTCGGCCTGCTCCAGCAGGGTATCGCGGAACAGCTCCCAGGTGAGGTCTTCGGCGATGCCGTTGGTCTTCTCCAGCGCCTGATAGATGGGCACGGTACCGATGGGCACCGGGCTGTTGCGCAGGATCCACTCGCGGGTCTCGTGGATGTAGCGGCCGGTGGAGAGATCCATCACGGTGTCGGCGCCCCAGCGGGTCGACCAGACCAGCTTTTCGACTTCCTCTTCGATGCTGGAGGTGACCGCCGAGTTGCCGATGTTGGCGTTGATCTTCACCAGAAAATTGCGGCCGATGATCATCGGCTCCGCTTCCGGGTGGTTGATGTTGCTGGGGATGATGGCGCGACCGGCGGCCACTTCATCGCGCACGAATTCGGGGGTGATGTTCTGGGGCAAACGGGCACCAAAATCGTGGCCCGGATGCTGGGTGCGCAGCAGTTCGGAGCGCACCCGCTCGCGCCCCATGTTCTCGCGAATGGCGATAAATTCCATCTCGGGAGTGACGATACCAGCGCGGGCGTAGTGGAGCTGGGTGACCCGGCGGCCCGGCTTGGCACGGCGCGGCTTGGGCAGATGCTCGAAACGCAGGTGATCCAGCCCCTCGTCGGCCAGCCGCTCCTGAGTGAAGGTGGAGCTGAGCCCCGGCAGGGCGTCGGTGTCATCGCGCTCCAGCACCCAGTTCTCCCGCAGGCGCGGCAGGCCGCGGCGCACGTCGATAGCGACCCCCTCCTCCCCGTAACGGCCAGAGGTGTCGTAGACCGGCACCGGCTCGTTGGGCTCGAACCGGGGATCTTCCTTGGTGCCGCCGACGAAGGTGTCGGCCAGCTGGATCTCCCGCAGGGGAACACGAATATCGGCGCGGGAGCCTTCGATAAAGATGCGGCGGGAGTTGGGGTGAGCCATCCCCTTGAGGCTGTCGATAAAGGCCTGAGCGCTGGAGCGCTGCTCGCGGCGGCTGGATTTGGCGGTATCAGATACAGAAGTAGACATAGCAAAACTCACATTAACTGGTTGAAGTTATGGGTATTTGCTTGTCTGGAGTTCGAGGAGAAGATGAACTTGCGGCGGGGTGTGCTCGGGGGAGTGAGTCGGGCATGGATCTTCCCTGCTCTGCCATCCCGGTGTTTCCCTTACTCTGGAAACCCGGCGCCCTATGGACAACCGGACGGGACAGCCTCCCCCTCTGTGCGCCTAAACCATCGCGGGCGGTGCCCTTGATGGGTGGGGCTCTGCTCCTGCTGAGCGAGGGTTTGCCCCGGCGCGGTAACCCGCAAGTTACCCTTGTTTCCCTTCGCAGGTCTTAACCTGATCAGGTTCCACGGATCCCGAATTAACGGTCTCAGCTTAGCGTCGTTCGACGGTCAGCACTCCGACAAGATGGCGCCAGTATAAGTGGGGAAATGGAAAGCACAAGCCTTTAACAAGCCCGACCAGTGCAAACGAAAACCGGGCCAGAGGCCCGGTTCCATCACTACAACGCACTGCCGTTATTGATTGGCTGCTGGCGTCACGCTCAGGCTGACATTGCTGAAGCCAAGCCCGGAGAGCTCTTGCGCATCAAGCGGGATCTCCAGTCGCAAGCCCTGTTCTCCACCTCTCGCACTGAGAGCTCGAGGAGCCTTGCCATCCGCCGCGAGGGGCACGGGCGCACCGATTTCGATGTTGCCGGCAAACTGGCTCTCGGCGCTGAAATCACCGGTGATCCCCGCCCGCACCGGGCGCAGCACTCTGGCCAGGTTGTTCTGCATGGTAGACAGGCCGTTCTGCTGGATGGTCCAGTTCCAGTCCCACCACTTCACTTCACCCGGGATGTAACGCTTGTCCCACTGATAACGAATGCTGCTCGCCTTGTCCTTGTACGGCCCGATGACGAAGGTGTGGTTCCAGTTCGGGCGGTTGTCAGGATGGGTATACCAGGCATTGCCGCCCCAGCGCAGGAAGCCGCTCAGGGTCAGGTCATAGCTGACATCGGCCTTGAATTCATAGGGATAGGAGATGTCAGCCTTGTAGAGCTCGATCTTCACCGGGATCTTGGAGCGGGCTGGCACCGTCGGCCGCACGGATTGCGACAGGGAGGTGGTGGTAGAGCCCCCGTTCTGGGATGCCCAGGACTGGTTGGCCGCAATCTCGATGGAGAGTTCGGTTTCCCCTACCAGTGGCCACTTGAACTTGTTCTTGGTGGTCACCTTCTCGCTCAAGCCATAGGTATTGGTCTTGGACCAGTTGGTGGCGGTATCGTAACGCAGGGTGACATCATAGCCGGATTGCGGGGTGTCGCTGTCGTTGATCGCCCAGCCCACCACCGTCTTGACCAGCTGACGATCAGACTGGGTCACATCACCATGTTTGAAGCTGTCGGGGTCCAGGTTGTACGCAAAATTGCTGACCTTGATGGCCGTCTTCTCGCCACAACGATAACCCTCGCAACCGCCGTCATTGTTGCCACGGATCACCCAGCCGTCGCCATCACGGGTCACATCCATGTCTTCACCGACATATTGGCTGTGATTGCCGCCCACCCAGGCATAACCAAGATAATGCGCCAGATAGCTGGTTGGCTTGATGAAATTCGCGCTGTCGTGTACCAGTCGCCACTGCACGTCCACCTCGTCACCGTCTGGAATATCCAAGGCTGACAAGGTTGGTATTTCTCCGGTAACAGGATTGACCGGGTAACACCAGGTATTGGACGCCGAGCCAGGTTTAATTTCACCATTATAACCCGGTCCCATTATTACCCAACCATTGGCCAGACCACTTATTTGCCACTGCCCCATCATATTGACGATATTGCTTTTAACGCTCTGGGCTTCTTCTCGAGTAATAGGGCGATACTTGTCGCCACAGACCTCCTGACCCAGCGAGAACAGGCGTAACTGGTCTGGATAGACAGGCTCTGCCGCGTGAGCCTGTGCCATCAGCAGGCCGGATATGATCAATGACAAGCCAGTTATTTTTAGTTTTTGCATAGCAACCCCAATATATTGAACATTGACATACATTCACCAGCGCTTATATATCAGCAGGCGACATGTGAGTACGACAATATCAGTCACATTGGCTCCAATATGCGATCCAGACCACATTTCAATGCATGCACAATATTAACAAAATAATAAATTGAAGATCCCGAATATTAACAGAAATAATATCAGAGCGTTCACTTTATTATTTTATTCATCACTTAATCATTTTTTGAATATAGATAAAAAGATATTTCTAATTTAGCAAATATATATATTAAGTCATGGGATGACACGGCTCTTATTCTGGCTCATCTTCCGGATTGGCGATCAGGATCTCGGTCAGGCGGCCCTGTTCGTTACGACTGAGCACCAGCTTGCGGCCCGGTTGCAGGTCGGCCGGGCTGCCGTTCAACCAGCGGGTGTCGTCATCGAAGGCCAGCACGCCGAGCCCCTGCAGCCGCAGGGCGCGGCCCGTGACCGCCAGCAGGGAGGCTTCGGCCCGGCGCCACTGGCTGGTCGGCAAGAATCCGGCGATGGCGTCGGCCATGCCAATGCGCTCGGCGACTCCGTCACGACTGAGGATGGCCAGACGCATGCCGGGTCTGAGCTCATCGTTGCCTGCCACCCCGCTCAGCGCGGCGTTGCCGAGCTCGAGTTCGGCGCCCTGAAACTGCAAACGCAGGCCATCGTTGTGTTCCAGCTCCACCAGCCAGAGCTCGCCATCGGCGGCCAGAGCGCAGAGCGGCAGTGTCAGCAGCAGGAAGGAAGTGCGTGTCATAGCAAAGGGCCCATGGTCAAACCGTGCGAGGTTTAACTATGGACCCAGCGGTACCATTTTTCCGTCAGCGCCACGCTGGCCTGGCTCAGTCATCCTCGCGGCAGCGGCTCAGGCGCATGCCGTCAAACTTGCACTCCAGCTCCAGCCAGCGTCCTTCAAACGGGGCCAGGCTGTCGTCCGAGGTGACATAACCCCAGATCCGCCCCTGCTCCACCGGCCCTTCCAGATCCATCTCGTCATCCTCCTCCAGCTTCTCGACCTCCCGAATAAGCCGCAGCTCGCCCTCGACCACCCCTTCCAGGTCGACCCAGGTACCGCCAAGATCATCCTCGCTCAGCCCGTCCTTGAAACGGGTCTGCTCGTCGAGCACAAAGGGAATGCCGTTGACCATCAGCTGGCCCAGCTGCCAGGTGGTGCGGCCGGTCAATTTGAACTCCGCCGACTGCGCAGCGCCGAGTGGCAGCAAGATCAGCAGCAGGAGAGTGCAGAGAGACTTCTTCATCGGGGATCCTCGGGGTTACACTGCCACACAGGATGCCTTATCCGGTGTGAGATGACCGTGAAATGCCGGTCAAGACCAGGAGATCAAAGCATGAAAATACTGGTGGTGGAAGACAATCCCCAGGTCGCGGAAACCATCATGGATTATCTGGAGCTGGCGGGTCACCGGCTGGACTGCGCCTATCACGGCCAGGCCGCCCTGCAGCTGCTGGCCGAGCAGCGCTTCGATGTCATCATCATGGATGTCATGATGCCGCGCCTCGACGGCCTCAGCACGGTGGCTCGCCTGCGGGAGCAGGGGATCCCGACCCCCGTGCTGTTTCTCACCGCCCGCGACAGCCTGGACGACAAGCTGGCGGGCTTCAAGGCCGGCGGTGACGACTATCTGGTCAAACCGTTCGCCATGGAGGAGCTGGAAGTGCGGCTGCAGGCGCTGGCCCTGCGCGGTCCCCGCAGCGACATGGGAGCGCTGTGCGTGGGCGAGCTGACCCTGGATCCCGCCAGCGGCCGCGCTACCCGGGCCGGGGTCGAGCTCAAGCTCGGCAAGATCCCGTTCCAGATCCTCACCCTGCTGGCCCGCCGGGCCCCCGCCCTGGTTACCCGCCAGGAGGTGCTCGACACCGTCTGGGGCGACGAGGAGCCGGACTCCGATGCCCTGCGCAGCCACATCTATGCCCTGCGCAATGCCCTCGACAAGCCCTTCCACGCCCCCATGCTGGAAACCCTGCACGGCCAGGGTTATCGGCTGGTGACCCCATGATGAGCCGCCAGCGCTGCCTGACTTTGCCCGCAGGGAGGCCGTCATGAGCCTGCCCAGCCTGCGCCGTCGCCTGATCCTCACCCTGAGCGGCGCCGGCCTGCTGCTGCTGGTTATCATCAGCCTGCTGATGGTGGTGGCCGAGGACAAGATGGAGGAGCTCAGCCTGCGCCACTGGCTGGAGGCCGAGGTGACCCGCTACAGCGACGACTGGCTGCGGCTCGGCATGGCGGCCCCCGCCCCCAGCCCGCGCCAGTTTTCCAGCTACTGGACCGAGGCCGGCCGCCTGCCGGTCTGGCTCAGGCCCTACCAGAGCCCGGGCTTCTACGAACACGTGCTGGGGGACGAGGACAAGCACTTCCTGGTGCGGCCCCATCCGTCCGGTGAGGGGCTGCTCTACCTGGTGTTCAACGACGACGCCGATGACTACCTGGATCCCTACGAGGATCAGCTGCACCTGGCGACCCGGTTGATCGGGCTGGCCCTGCTGCTCGGCTGCATCGGCTTTGGCATCTGGCTGGTGCGCCACATCACCCGGCCGCTGCAGCGGCTGCAGCAGCGGGTCGCCCACCTCACCCCGGATCAGGCCGACTTCGTGCCCGACGCCCCCTGGCAGGAGCTCAGGGACATCGAGCGGGCGCTGCTGGTCGGCAAGCAGGAGGTGGCCGCCGTGTTTGCCCGCGAGCAGGAGTTCAGCCGCTTCGCCAGCCACGAGCTGCGCACCCCCAACATGGTGATCCAGGGCTCGGCCGCCCTGCTCGGCAAGGTGAGCGATCTGCCCGCACCCGCCGCCCGTGCCACCACCCGCATTCGCGCCGCCGCCGACGAGATGGCGCTGCTCACCGAGACCTTTCTGCTGCTGGGCCGCAAGGAGCCGGTGGAGCGCCCACCTCAGCAAGTAGCGCCGCTCATTCGCCAGGAGCTGGCCCGCCTCGCCCCGCTGCTGCAGCGAGAGGAGCTGGATATCCGGTTGCAGCTGGACGATGAGAGCGAGGCGCTGGCCCCCCTCTCCCTGCTCGCCATTGCGCTCGGCAACCTGCTGAAGAACGCCCTCAGCTACGCCGAGGGGCACATCGACATCGAGCTGGCCGGCCCCGTGCTCACCATCAGCAACCCCACCGCCGCCGCGCCGGATCAGATCCTCGGTTACGGCTGCGGCCTCACCATCATCCAGCGCATCTGCGAGAAGCTGGGCTGGCAGATAGACACCCGGCTGGAGGACGGCATCTTCAGCGCCAGACTGGCGATGCGGGAGTAACAATGAACAAGGCGCCCGAGGGCGCCTTGTTCATTGTTTCCGCCACCAAAACCGGCCAGGAGGCCGGTTTTGCATTCAGGCCGCGCTCTTGCTGACAGACACCACCTGTGGACGACCCTGCAGGCGATCCCAGAGGGCCGCCAGCAGCAGGGCACACAGCGAGGGCGGCAGCCAGGCCAGTCCCTGCTCGTTCAGAGGCAGGGCGAGGCTCCAGCCAGGCAGCAGGCCGGCCAGAGCCGAGGCCTTGAGCCCGTCGATCAGGCCGAACAGCAGGCTGATCAGCATGACAGGCCCCACTACCCGGGTGCCGTTGCACCACCAGCGCAGGGTGAAGCTCAGCACTACCAGCACGATGCAGGGGGGATAGATGGCGGTCAGCACCGGCACCGAGAGCTGGATCAGGTGGCTCAGCCCCAGGTTCGAAACCAGCATGGAGAAGCCGCCCAGCAGCAACACCAGGGTGCGGTAGGAGAGCGGCAGGTACTGGGCGAAGAACTCGGCGCAGGCGCAGGTCAGGCCGACGGCCGTCACCAGACAGGCGATGAAGATGAGCAGCGCCAGGAAGCCGCTGCCCATGCTGCCGAAGGTGTGCTGGACGTAGGCGTGCAGGATCTCGGCGCCATTCTGGGCGTGGGGCACCAGCTCACCGCTCACCGAGCCCAAGCGGAACAGGCTGAGGTAGACCAGCGTCAAGCCCATCCCGGCGATAAGGCCGGCCAGTACGGTATAACGGGTCAGCAACTTGGCGCTCCTCACCCCGCGCGAGCGGGCCGCATTGACGATGACGATACCAAACACCATGGCACCCAGCGTATCCATGGTGAGGTAGCCATTGACGAAACCGTTGGAGAAAGGCTGATGCTGGTAGCTTTCGACGGCAGGGATGGCAGAACCGGCGGGCCACAGCAGAACGGCGAGGCCCAGCACCGCCAGCGCCAGGATCTTGATCGGCGCCAGCACGTGACCCACGGTGTCGAGCAGCCGGCCTGGATAGAGGGAGATGCCGATCACCAGGCTGAAGTAGACCAGGCTGTAGATCAGCAGGGCCGAACCGTCGTTGCCAAACAGCGGCGCCAGCCCCACCTCGTAGGAGACGGTCGCCGTACGCGGGGTGGCAAACAGCGGCCCCACGGCCAGATAGCAGACGGTGGCGAGCAGCAGCCCGGCCTTGCGGCCGATGGGCGCACTCAGGGCATCCACACCGCCCCCGACCTTGGCCAGCGCCACCACGGTGAGCACCGGCAGGCCGACTGCCGTCAGCAGGAAGCCAGCGGCGGCGCCCCACACCTGCTCGCCGGCCTGCAACCCCACCATGGGCGGGAAGATGATGTTGCCGGCACCGACGAAGAGCGCGAAGGTCATGAAGCCCAACGCGACTATGTCTCTGGATGTTAATTTTTGGTTATTCATGCTGCGTAATCTGCCTATGACAATGTCAAATCATGGCGGAAGTCGGCACGAATGGTTTATTCGTGCAAAAAATCCGCAGATAGTTTTATTAAATTTTTATGTTTCGCGGCCTGCGAAGGGCGACAAGTAGAGCGTTTGTGCCACCTGGAGGCAAGTGCGGCATGGCAATCCAGTCATTTCATCCGGAAAAAAATTAAGCCATGGTGTTTGATATTGGTGCGGTGCAATTTTGCAACAGATGATAATGCCACGATCGGCGTCATTTGTTGCCTTCCTTGCCGTTCGCCATACCTGTTGCTTCAAGCCCCCTGCTGACCGCCCACCCGAGCGATGAGCCCAAAAACAACAGGGCGCCCGAAGGCGCCCTGTGTGATGGAATGGCGGCAAGCCCGGCGTCACTCCGCCGGCTTGTGCTTGCGACTCGCCTTGAGCTCGAGAAACTCGATGATCTTGCCGGCCACGTCCTTGCCGGAGGCCGCTTCCACCCCTTGCAGACCGGGGGAGGAGTTGACCTCCAGCACCAGCGGACCGCGGGCACTGCGCAGGATATCCACCCCGGCCACGTCCAGCCCCATGATCTTGGCGGCCTGCACCGCGGTGGCCCGCTCTTCCGGGCTTATCTTGATCGCCTCGGCGGTGCCGCCCCGATGCAGGTTGGAGCGGAACTCCCCCGGCTGGGCCTGGCGGCGCATGGCGGCCACCACTTTGCCGTTGACCACCAGACAGCGGATGTCGGCGCCGTTGGCCTCGCGGATGTACTCCTGCACTAGGATGTTGTTGTTGGTCTGGATGAAGGCCTCGATCACGCTCTCGGCGGCCTTCTGGGTCTCGCACAACACCACGCCGATCCCCTGGGTTCCCTCCAGCAGCTTCACCACCAGCGGCGCGCCGCCCACCATGGTGATGAGGTCGGGCACATCGTGGGTACTGTGGGCATAGCCGGTCACCGGCAGGCCAATGCCGTGGCGGGAGAGCAGCTGCATGGCCCGCAACTTGTCGCGGGAGCGGGAGATGGCCACCGAGCTGTTGAGCGCCATAGTGTTCATCATCTCGAATTGGCGCAGCACGGCGGTGCCGTAGAAGGTGATGCTGGCCCCGATGCGCGGGATCACCGCATCATAGCTCTCCAGTTCCCGTCCTTCGTAGTGGATGGAGGGGTTGTGGGAGGCGATGTTCATGTAACAGCGCAGGGTGTCGAGCACCTCGACCTGATGACCGCGCGCCTGCGCCACCTCGACCAGACGGCGGGTGGAGTAGTTTTTCGGCTCACGGGATAAAATGGCGATCTTCATGACAATTCCGCTAGAAGGCAGTGCCTGGGCAGGATGGGGCGGGAGAGTATAAGGTGCCACAGCGCCAAGACAACGCCAATTGTTTCTCCTGACAACAAGACAAACCACACAGAAACCTGCGCTGCCATCCCGCTGTCACCAGATTGTCAAACGGCGGCACCAGACTGGTCTGTCCCCCAGTACAGGATGCCGCCGTCGTTCATCCAGAATCAATCGGGACTGACCCGGTTGCCACCCCTTTAATGCAGGTTCGGCCCCAGCCAGCGCTCGGCTTCGGCCAGCGTCATCCCCTTGCGCATGGCGTAGTCTTCCACCTGATCCTGCTGGATCTGCGCCACCGCGAAGTACTTGCTGTCGGGATGAGAGAAGTACCAGCCCGACACCGCCGCCCCCGGCCACATGGCGTAGGACTCGGTGAGCTTCATGCCGATGGCCTGCTCCACGTCCAGCAGCTCCCAGATGCTGCCCTTCTCGGTGTGCTCCGGGCAGGCCGGGTAACCCGGCGCCGGACGTATCCCCTGGTAATTTTCACGAATAAGCTCTTCGTTGCTGAGCGCCTCGTCCGGGGCATAGCCCCAGTGCACTTTGCGCACCTGCTCGTGCAGGTACTCGGCGAAGGCCTCGGCGAGGCGATCGCACACCGCCTGAATGAGGATGGCGTTGTAGTCGTCGTGATCCGCCTTGTAGGCCTTGGCGATAGCCTCCTCGCCGATGCCGCCGGTCACCGCGAAGGCGCCGATCCAGTCGGGCTTGCCGCTCTCCTTCGGCGCCACATAGTCTGCCAGACAGTAGTTGGGGAAGCCCTGCTTCTCGCTCTGCTGACGCAGATGGTGCAGCACCTTGCGCACCTCGCTGCGCGACTCGTCGGTGTAGACCTCGATGCTGTCGCCCACTGCGTTGGCGGGGAACAGGCCTATGATACCGGCGCAGCGCACGCTCCGATCTTGCTCCAGCTGATCCAGCATGGCGTTGGCATCGGCGTAGAGGCGTGTTGCCTCCTCCCCCACCACCTCATCTTCCAGGATGCGGGGGAACTTGCCCGCCAGCTCCCAGCTCAGGAAAAACGGCGTCCAGTCGATGTAGGGGCGCAGCACCGAGACCGGCACATCATCGAAGGTCTGCACGCCGGGTTCCCGGGGCTTGGGTGGCTGATAGCCGACCCAGTCCAGCTGATGGCGGTTGGCACGGGCGTGGGCCAGACTGACCGGCTTGGAGCGTGGCTGCTTGCGGGCGTGCTGCTCGCGGGCAATCTCATACTCCTTGTCGATGCGGGCCACAAAGGCGGGCTTGAGCTCCGGGCTCAGCAGACTCTGGGCCACCCCCACCGCGCGCGACGCGTTGGAGACATAGACCACGGGTTCGGAGTAGTTCTGCTCGATCTTCACCGCGGTGTGGGCCTTGGAGGTGGTGGCGCCGCCGATGAGCAGCGGCAGTTTGAAGCCTTGGCGCTCCATCTCTTTGGCCACGTGCACCATCTCGTCCAGGGACGGGGTGATCAGGCCCGACAGGCCGATGATGTCGGCATTGACCTCCCGCGCCGTCTTGAGGATCGTCTCGCAAGAGACCATCACCCCGAGGTCGACGATCTCATAGTTGTTGCACTGCAGCACCACCCCGACGATGTTCTTGCCGATGTCGTGCACGTCCCCCTTCACGGTGGCCATCACGATTTTGCCGTTGCTGGAACCGCCGGACTTCTCGGCCTCGATATAGGGCTGCAGGTAGGCGACTGCCCGCTTCATCACCCGCGCCGACTTCACCACCTGGGGCAGGAACATCTTGCCGGCGCCGAACAGATCGCCTACCACGTTCATGCCGTCCATCAGCGGCCCTTCGATCACGTGCAGCGGCTTCTCGGCCTGGCTGCGCGCCTCCTCGGTATCCTCCTCGATGAAATCGGTGATCCCCTTGACCAGCGCGTGCTCCAGCCGCTTGCCCACCGGCCAGCTGCGCCACGCCTGATCCCGTGGCTCCTCGGCCTGGGCACCACCACCGCGATAGCGCTCGGCGATGGCCAGCAGCGCCTCGGTGGCGTCCGGATTGAGGTTCAGCACCACCGCCTCGACCTTCTCTTTCAGATCGCTCGGGATGTCTTCGTAGATGGCGAGCTGACCGGCGTTGACGATGCCCATGTCCATACCGTTCTGGATGGCGTGATAGAGGAACACCGCGTGGATCGCCTCGCGCACCGGCTCGTTGCCACGAAACGAAAACGAGACGTTGGAGACGCCGCCGGAGATCATGGCGTGGGGCAGGTTCTGCTTGATGTCCTTCACCGCGTCGATGAAGTCCACCGCATAGTTGTTGTGCTCGTCGATGCCGGTCGCCACCGCGAAGATGTTGGGGTCGAAGATGATGTCTTCCGGCGGGAAGCCCACCCGCTCCACCAGAATGCGGTAGGCGCGCTTGCAGATCTCGAACTTGCGGGCACGGGTATCGGCCTGGCCCACCTCGTCGAACGCCATCACGATGACGGCGGCGCCGTAGCGGCGCAGCAATCTGGCCTGCTGGATGAATTTCTCCTCCCCCTCCTTCATGGAAATGGAGTTGACCACCGGCTTGCCCTGCACACACTTGAGGCCGGCTTCCAGCACCTCCCACTTGGAGGAGTCGATCATCACCGGCACCCGGGCGATGTCCGGTTCCCCGGCGATGAGGTTCAGGAAGCGCACCATGGCCGCCTCGGCATCCAGCATCCCCTCATCCATGTTGATGTCGATGATCTGGGCGCCGCTCTCTACCTGCTGCTTGGCGACGTCGAGGGCCTCGTCGTAGAGCCCCTCCTTGATCAGCCGCTTGAACTTGGCCGAACCGGTGACATTGGTGCGCTCCCCCACGTTCACTGAACATGGATTCGGGGGTGATGATGAGGGGCTCGAGGCCCGACAGGCGGCAGGCTACCGGCAGATCCGGCAGGACGCGCGGCTTGATGCCCGCCACGGCGTCCGCCATGGCGCGAATATGGGTCGGGGTGGTGCCGCAGCAGCCGCCGACCAGATTGAGAAAGCCGCTTTGGGCCCACTCGCGGATATGCTCGGCCATCTCGATGGCATCGAGGTCGTACTCGCCAAACGCGTTGGGCAGGCCCGCGTTGGGGTGGGCGCTGACATGGGTCTCGCTGATGCGCGACAGCTCCTCCACGTACTGGCGCAGCTCATCCGGCCCCAGCGCGCAGTTGAGACCGAAGGAGACCGGTTTGACGTGGCGCAGCGAATGGTAGAAGGCTTCGGTGGTCTGGCCGGAGAGGGTACGGCCGGAGGCATCCGTGATGGTGCCCGAGATCATCACCGGCAGGCTGTAGCCCAGCTCCTCGAACACCAGGTCCACCGCGAAGGCGGCCGCCTTGGCGTTGAGGGTGTCGAAGATGGTCTCGATCAGGATGATGTCGGCACCGCCCTCGATCAGGGCGTGGGTCGATTCGGTGTAGGCGGCCACCAGCTGGTCATAGGTGACGTTGCGCTTGCCCGGATCGTTCACGTCCGGCGAGATGGAGGCGGTACGGTTGGTGGGACCCAGCACCCCGGCCACAAAGCGCGGCTTTGCTGGATCTTTTGCCGTCCACTCGTCGGCCACCGCGCGCGCCAGCCGGGCAGCCTCCCGGTTGATCTCGGCCGAGAACTCTTCCATCTCGTAGTCGGCCATGGCGATGCGGGTCGCGTTGAAGGTGTTGGTCTCGAGGATGTCGGCGCCGGCGGCGCAGTACTGCTCGTGGATCTCGCGAATCACGGCGGGACGGGTCAGCACCAGCAGGTCATTGTTGCCCTTGATGTCGGTGTGCCAGTCGGCGAAGCGCGCGCCGCGATAATCGGCCTCACCGAGCTTGTAGCCCTGGATCATGGTGCCCATGGCGCCATCGATGATCAGGATCCGCTCCTTGAGACAGGCTTCCAGTTTGTTTGTCACATCCGACTTTTTGTTCGACACCGCTCGTTCCTCTTACATCCATGCAACTGCGTAAACAGCATCCTAGCAGCAAACAAATCAAATGGAAATCTAGCCGTCTATCTGTCTATATCAGCGACCTATATACTCATAAATAGGTAATGAGTAACATGTGACCCAAGAGTACCCTATGCCCGTCCTCAATAGGGATACGTGCTTGCTGTTTACTAAAGAGAAAAATAACTATGAGCGTCTACTACACACTCTGCTTCCTGGCAGCGTTGGCGATCTTTATCGCCTTTGCCAATCAGTATGTTGTGAAGATCCAGACCACCATCGCCATCACCGCGGGCTCCATGCTGATCTCCGCGCTGCTGGTGCTGTTCGGTAAGCTGGGCTGGTTCAATCTGGAACCCCTGGCCGTCAAGACCATGGAGAGCATCGACTTCCAGAATTTCCTGCTGAAGGGGATCCTGGGCTTTCTGCTGTTCGCCGGTGGTCTCGGGATCAATCTGAAAGCCCTGCGCAGCCAGAAGTGGGAGATCACCATTCTCTCCATCGTGGCGACCCTGCTCTCCACCTTCATGGTCGGCTACGGCTTCTGGTTCATCGCCAAGCTGCTGGGCTGGGAACTGCCGCTGGTCTATTGCATGCTGTTCGGTGCCCTGATCTCACCCACCGACCCCATCGCCGTACTGGCCATCGTCAAGAAAATGAAGGCGCCGCCCCAGATCGCCATCCAGATCGAAGGGGAGTCGCTGTTCAACGACGGTGTCGGCCTGGTGATCTTCGCCACCGTGTTCGCCGTGGCGTTCGGCGGCGTCGAGCCCACCTTCGGCAGCGTGGCCGGCCTGTTCCTGCATGAGGCCCTCGGCGGCATCCTGTTCGGCGCCGTGCTGGGTCTCATCGCCCACGTGATGATCAGCGCCACCGACGACGGTTCGCTGGAGCTGCTGCTGACCCTCTGCATCCCCACCGCCGGCTTCGCCTTCGCCAACATGATCGGTGTCTCCGGCGCTCTGGCCATGGTGGTGACCGGCATCATGATCGGCAACTGGACCCGTCATTCCGGCTTCTCCGAGCAGAGCAGCCATCACCTGGATCACTTCTGGGAGTTGATGGACCAGTTCCTCAACGCCCTGCTGTTCCTGCTGATCGGTCTGGCGCTGGTGCTGCTGGATCTGGCCTGGCGTGACTGGATCCTGCTGGTCATCGCGGTGCCGCTCTGCCTCGCCGCCCGCTTCATCAGCGTGTCGTTGCCCTACATGGCCTTCCGCCGCTATCGCAGCTACAACAAGTTCTCGGTGCGGATCCTCACCTGGGGCGGTCTGCGCGGCGGCCTGGCCATGGCCATGGCGCTGGCGCTCCCCTCCGGCGTCATGATGCTGCCGGAGTATGGCGTCGATCTGCGGGAAGTGATCCTGGTGATGACCTACTCGGTGGTGATGTTCTCCATCGTGGTACAAGGCATGACCATCACCCCGATGATCACCGCCGCCAAGAAGGCCAGCGGCGACTACTGAGTCGCCGGCTGACGTCATCTGGTGATGAAAAAGGGCTCCCTTGGGAGCCCTTTTTGTGGCCACCAAACGGCCATAAAAGAAAAACTGCAAATTATTGTTTGCTTTTTACTCATGTCGAGGCGAGAATGCGCGTCGGCTAGTTAATCAGCCCTGTTTATGTTTGCCCTGCAATGCTTCACCTCACGATGAATCCTGCCAGTACCCGCATAACCTTCTTCTGATTTACTCGCCTTGAGAACCGTCAGGCTGTCTGCCTGCGTTGCCCGGCTCTCACGGTGCAGACCCGATCTGCCCACCCAATTTGATTTATGCATCAGCATATTCCTTGAAAGTGCAGACGCCCCTTAACCGGGCTGGGTATTCCTGCGCGCTTGTCGTTCACCCAATCGACCGCGCCCATTGACCTGACATTTGCCAATACAAGGAGCAAAAACCTAATTTATATAGAGAAATACCATGATGAAAGCAGTACAAACACACAAGCCCCTGCGTCGCAGCAAACCCATCAACCTGCCTGTGCAAGAGCACGACAATGATGCGTTTCTGATCCAGTTCAGCACCCGCTTCAGCGGCGGTTTCGCCATCTCCTGTGATGGTATCGCTGGCGAGTTCTCCATCGAAGACCTCAACTGATCCTGCCTGCCCAACGGCAGCGCCCGATGCAGACAGGCCGCAACTCACGGCGGCCTCTTTGTCTCACTCCCGCAAATGTTTTAGGCATCGCCTAGCCAGCACTCTTGGCCGGCAAGCCCCATACTCTCAGACCCGGCAGACCTGCACACCTTGCGCCTCCAGCAGTAGACACTCATCCGCATCCTCCGCCAGTTTGACCAGCCTGCTCTGCACCAGCCCCAGCTTGGCCAGCAGCGCCACCGAGCGCTCGTTGCCCGGGGTGACGATGGCGACCACCCGCTTGATGCCGAGCCGCTCCCGACCATCCTGCAGCGCTGCCTGCGCCGCTTCGATGCCATAACCCTGACCGCGATAGGCGGGCAGGAAGGCGTAGCCGATGTCTTCACAAGGCAGGGTATCGCGCTTGATGAGCCCGCAGATGCCGAGCTTGGCGCCGTCGCTGCGCCGGGCCACCAGATAGAGACCATGGCCGTGGCGGGCATAGCTGACCGCCGGCCCCTGCTGGATGTAGTTTTCGGCATCCTGCAGAGTGCGGATGCCCCGATCGCCGATGTAGCGGTGAAAGTCGGGGTCGTTGAGCAGTTCGACAATGAAGGGGGCATCGGCAACGGTCAGTTCGCGCAGTTCCAGGCGCTCGGAGAGGATCATGACAAGGGCTCGCATAGAAGAGACAGGCCCCAAGACTGCCCCCGCCACCAGCCAATGGCAAGGCCGTCACCATGAAAAAGGGCCGCAACGCGGCCCCGGTCAATGATATCAGCCGCGTCAGGCCGCCAGCAGCCCGGCGTAGCCATTGCCCTGCTCACGCAGCGCCACGAACACCGCCGCGCAGTCGGACCAGGAGAGACCGAGCCGTTCGGCCACCTGAGTAGGCCACTCGGGCGGCGCCTCCTCCCCCACGTCGGACTGCGCTGCCAGGGCGATGGCCAGATGGATGAGGGCGGCCTCGACAGATAACTCCTTGGCCAGCAGAGGGTTGTAGTGATACTCCACCGCATGGCAGATGCTCAAGGGGAATTGCCAACGCCTGGCCATCTCGGCCCCGGTCTGGGCATAGTTGAAGCCGACCACCAGCTCCTCGGCCTTGGCGCGCCCCTTGCTGGGCTCCAGATCCTTGATGTGGTTCACCATGTTCTCCGGCAGCCCCACGTGCATGATGAGCCGCCCCATGTCGTAGAGCAGGGCGCAGGTGAATACCTCTTCCCCCTTCATGCCCTTGAGCTTGGCCAGCCGTCTGGCCAGTTCGGCCACGTCGAATACCTTGCCCCAGAAATGTTTGAGATCGATGCCGGGCACCGCATTGATGGAACCGGTCAGGCCGCAGGCGAGCACCATGTTGCGCACCACGTCGACCCCGAGCCGCACCACGGCCTCGTTGACGGTGGCGACCTGGCGACTGCCGCCAAACTTGGCGGAGTTGGCCAGCCGCAGCAGCTTGGCGGAGATCACCGGATCCTTGTTGATCTTCTTGGCAATCAGCAGGATATCCGGCTCTTTCTCGTTGAAGGTCTGCACCAGTTCGCGCATGACTTCAGGCACGTTGGGCAGGTTCTGGGGCTTGGATAACAGTGAGTCTATGGTGGGCATATTGATATCCGTCCATGCGATTTTATGATGGTTGTCGTTTGCCGACAGCAAACCCACATTAATTATGGGTAACAAAAACCGCCCCTACCGAATGTTTTTATCGAAATATTTCAATGCGTTAATAGCTATCTCGCTATACTGGCATCCTTTATGACATGACGAGGCGCAGCACATGAGCGAACCCACCGAGTTCTTCGACGAACAAACCCTGCTGGAGATGGTCGACAACCAGCTGAGCGACGGCCACCCGCTGCAGGTCAAGGCGACCCTGATGCGGCTGGTGATGAAGGGCACTCCCCGTGAAGAGGCGCTGCAATATATCGCCTGTGCCCTGGGGGCCGAACTGATGGCGATGGAAGCGGATCAGGGCCCCTTCAACCTCGATCGCTACGGCCAGTTTCTGGACTCCCTGCCCGAGATGCCCTGGGCCGAATAAACGCCCGCCGCCGGCGATCCGGTCGCCGGCCTGCTCCCGTTAGGCAAGCCACCCCGCCAGCCATTATCATTACTACCACCGGACAGCAGGGGAGCAAGCATATGCGCTGGCAAGATCGCCGTGAGAGCAACAATGTGGAAGACAGGCGCCAGCAGGGCGGCGGGGGCGGCATCCCCATCGGCGGCAAGGGGCGTCTGATCCTGCTGGTAGTGGTCATGGTGGCCGGCTACTACGGGGTGGACCTCTCCCCCCTGCTCAGCGAACCGACCACCCAGAACCAGCCCCAGCGTCAGGAGATGTCTCAGCCGGCCAAGGATCCCCTCGCCAGATTCACCTCGGTAATGCTTGCCTCCACCGAGGATGCCTGGGGCGAAATCTTCCAGCAGAGCGGCAGCCGCTATCAGGCCCCCAAACTGGTGCTTTATCGCGGCGCAACCCGGACCGGCTGCGGCCAGGGCCAGTCGGTGATGGGCCCCTTCTACTGCCCGGCGGATCGCACCGTCTACATCGATCTCTCCTTCTATCAGGAGATGCGCGACAAGCTGGGAGCTGACGGCGACTTCGCCCAGGGCTACGTGGTGGCACACGAGGTGGGCCACCACGTGCAGAACCTGCTCGGCATCGAGCGCAAGATGCGTGAGCAACAGCAGGGGTTGAGCCGGGCCGAGCAGAACAAGCTGTCGGTCAAACTCGAGTTGCAGGCTGACTGCTTTGCCGGCGTCTGGGGCCACTACATGCAGCGGGAACAGGTGTTGGAGCATGGCGATCTGGAAGAGGCGCTCAACGCCGCCCAGGCCATCGGCGACGATCGACTGCAGCAGCAGAGCCAGGGCCGGGTGATCCCGGACAGCTTCACCCACGGTAGTTCGGCCCAGCGCTACGCCTGGCTCAAGCGCGGCTTCGACAGCGGCAAGCCCGCCAGCTGCAATACCTTCGCCGCCCGCTAGACGCCCAAAATAAGGGCCGGATCCTGACAGGATCCGGCCCTTTTCCATTCATGGGGAACGTCAGTACTGGGAGTTGACGATCACCTCCTCCCCCAACGCGCCAGCCAACGGCAGCGGCCGGTAGGTGGAGTTGGCCGAGCGCAGCAGCCGGATGCCGCGAATGCCGAGCTCCTGCGCCGCCTTGATGTCGCCATCGGCATCGCCGTAGAAGATCTTCATCTGCTTCTCCTTGAGCCACTGCACCTTGGTGTTCTGGCCCGGCTGATCGCCGGCAAAGATCACCGGGTTGAGCTGGTCGGCCGGAATCTTCATGGTCTGCTGCAGGGTCTTGCTCACGGTTTCGGTCTTGGTGGCCGAACGGCCGGTGACGAAATAGATGTGATCGCCGCGCTCAAGGTGCATGGCGATGAGCGCCTTGCCCACCTCTTTCGGCACGCTGAACGCGTCCCAGCCGTTGTTCATCTTCTCCCAGAAGGCCGGGTTCTTCAGATAGCTCTCGTCGTTGGGGGAGAACTCCTGCTTGCCGCGATAGAACCCCGGGCTGGAGAAGAGCAGGGTATCGTCGATGTCAAAACCTACCGCCATCGGCGGCAACCCATCCAGGCTCCTGGCAATCTGCGTCACCGACACCCAATGAATGGGGGCCTGCTGGGCCAGGGTCACCGCAGTGACACCGGCGGGGCTGACCGGGACTTCGACCGCCACGGCGGGCAGGGTCAGGCTGGCGGCAATCAGGGAGGCAAGCAGGGCAAAACGGGGAGATAAGGACATGATACGGCTCGTGACATGAATGAAACAGGGGGCCGATCCTGCCCCATGCAGGCACCGGAAACCGTGAATCCCGCCACAAAACAGGGCCAAGTGGCACGCATCGCCACGGCAAGCCCCCATCTTGGCGCAATCGCCAAACAGGATGGCGTGGGCACCAAGGCCGGCGCCGACGATGCGCCCCATACTGGCTACTCCCATCCACTCAGGAGCCCATCATGGATTACAAGCAACGGCTGCAAGCCTGCCTCAACCGGGTCATCTGCGACCCTGATTTTACCCCGGCCGAACTCGATCACTGGTTCTGCCCGGACTATGTCCAGCTGGTGGATGACCAGCGGCTGGATCGCGCCGCCTTCGAGCAACACCTGCTGGCACTGCGCCAGAGCCTGGCCCGCTGCGAGATCTCCTTTGTCTCGCTGCTGGCCGAGGGAAACCGGGTGCACTCCCTGCATCGGGTGCGGGCCTGGCGTCACGACGGCGCACGGATCGAGTGCAAGGTAAGCGCCCTGTTCACCTTTCAGGGCGAACGCCTGAGCCACACCGATGAGCTGACCTGCCTGCTGGCGGGGGAGCCAACCGACCGGGATCTCGGCTCCCGCCTCACGACCCCGCCGGTTCCCGCAAGAAGCGATTGAAGGCGTGAGAAAAAGCGCTGAAATCCCCATAACCCAGTTCGAGGGCTATCCGCGACAGCGGCTGGCCCTGTTGCTGCAACTGGCGGGCCCGGCCCATCACCACCTGTTGCCGCCATTGCCGAAAGCTGCAGCCCAGCTGCTGGCTGAATAGCCGGTTGAGGGTGCGCACCGAGGCACCTGAATCGGCAGCCAGCTCCGCCAACCCGTATTCGATGGAAGGGCGATGGCAGACCCGCTCCAGCACCCGCAGCAGCCGCACGTCCAGCGCCGCGCTCAGCATGAATCCGGCCGTCACCGGCGCCTGTCGCAGCTCGGCCGTCAATACCGTCAGATAGGCATCCCTGAGCCCCGGCTCCACCATGTCCGCCAGCCGCTCGAACAGGCCAGCCAGCAGCGGGCTCACCTGATGGGTCGTCAGCTCGTTTCCCCCATCCAGGTCATCCAGATAGATCAGAGTGAGCCGGGAGTGACGCAGCACCCTGAACTCATGGGCAAGCCCGGCCGGGATCAGGCAGAGCTGACCCGCCACCAGCAGCACGCCTGCAGCCTCACTGCTGATCACGCCGCCACCCCGATGCAGATAGCAAAACTGTGAGCCACCGTGACAGTGGAGGGCGGTGAGCGCGCCTTGCGGGTAGTCACGATACAAGAGATTCATGACGAACTCCCCAGGTCCAAGGCCCCCCACCAGCAGGCTCTTTCGGCACTTCTTGCCCCCCGCTCTCGCCCCGGTGGGCTATAACTGCTGTACGCCTTCTAATGACATTTAAATCAATTGCACCATTTATTGGAGATGCCATGGACGTGCACACCGCAGCTGCCCATTCGAACACAGTCACTCCCGCTTCACCCCAGGCCAGACTGGAGGCCATCGACCAGCTGATGGCACGGCTCGAGCTCGCGCCAGATGGATTGATCCTGGATGCCAACCCCCGTTTTCTCGCCATCATGGGATATCAGCTGGCCGAGCTCAAGGGTCAGCACTACAGCATGCTGCTCCCCGCGGAGGCAGAAGAATCCGCCGACGAGGTCGCCCGTTGGCAGGCGCTGCGAACGGGGCAGGCACAGGAGGGAGAGTTTCACCGCCGGGATCGGCAGGGGCGGGACATATGGCTGCAAGGCAGTTGCAGCCCCCAGCTGGACGAACAGGGCACGCTGGTTCAGGTCATCGAATACAGCATGGACCTGACCGAACAGAAGCAGCTGAACGCCAACTTTGAGGGGCAGCTCAATGCCCTGAGCCGGGTCATGGGCAAGGTGGAGTTTTCACTGGATGGCATCATCCTCGATGCCAATGCCCGCTTTCTGGGGACAGTGGGCTATCAGCTGGAAGATCTGAAGGGCCAGCACCACCGGCTGCTGGTCGATCCTGACTACGCCCAGTCGGCCGACTATCGCACCTTCTGGGAAACCCTGCGCCGCGGTGAATACCTGGCGGGAGAGTTCTGCCGAATCGGCAAACAGGGGGAAGAGATCTGGATCCAAGGCTCCTACAACCCGGTGCTGGATCTCACCGGCAAACCCAGCAAGATCGTCAAGTTTGCCACCGACATCACAGCCCAAGTAGAGCAGCATCACCAGCTCAAGCGCGCCATGGAGGAGGCGGAAGAGGCCGCCAGGATGCGCGAGGAGCTGCACAAGTCGCTGCAGGAGATGTCGACCCCTGTCACCCCCATCTGGGACGGGATCCTGCTGCTGCCGCTGGTGGGGATCATCGATTCCATGCGCACCGCCGACGTGATGAACAAGTCGCTCACCAAGATTGCCGAGACCCGGGCCCGGGTCTTCGTGCTGGACATCGCCGGGGTCGCCACCGTGGATACCGGCGTCGCCAACCAGCTGATCAAGATCACCAAGGCAACCCAGTTCATGGGGTGCGAGGCCATCATCTCCGGCGTCTCGCCAGCCATCGCCCGCACCATGGTGGAGCTGGGGGTCTCTGTCGGCGACATCCGTACCACGGCGACCCTGCGGGATGCCTTCGAGATCGCCCTCAAGCGGGTTGGTTCCACCCTCTAGGAGAGATGCATGCTGCTCAACAATGATCTGGGCATCGCCGACGTGGCCGACTGCATCGTAGTCAGCATGCGTCCCGACCTCGGTGACGAGAGCATGCAGCAACTGATGCAGGCCCTTTCCCAGCGGCTGATGCTGGGCCGCCAGCACGCGGTACTGCTCGACTTCTCCGGGGTCATGCTGCTCGATCACCACGAATTCAGGCAGGTACGCAAACTGGCCGAGGTGTGCCGCCTGCTCGGTGCCGTCTGCCTGCTGGTGGGGCTGAATGCGGGGATCGCCGCCTTCCTGGCGCTGGCCGATGCCGAGCCCGGGCCGCTGCGCTGCTTTCTCGACATGGATGATGCCTTCGCCCATGTTCGCACGACGCTCAAGGATGAGGAGTAGCGCATGATGCAGCAGGAACAGAGCGTTCAAGAGGCTAGCTATCCGCTGCGCCACGACATCGACCTGCACCTGACGGTGATGGCGGTACGCCGCCTCCCCTTTATCGCCAACCTGCCCGAGGTGGACCGTGCCATGCTCTCCACCGTGGTCTCCGAGCTTGGCAGCAACATTCTGAAATACGCCGAGCGGGGGGAGATCACCCTCACCCTCCACCATCCCAGCGGGCGTCCCTGCATCGACATCATCGCCCGCGATCAAGGTCCCGGCATTGGGGATGTGCATCAAGCCATGCAGGACCACTACAGCACCTCGGGCACCCTGGGGCTAGGCCTGCCCGGCGTGCGCCGCATGATGTCGGAGCTCACCATCAGTACCCCGCCGGAAGGGGGGACTCTGGTGCAGGCCCGCAAGTGGCTGGGCGCGGCCCCTCTGGTATCCAGGCCAATCCCCCCCCTCGCCTGTGCCGGCCAGCTGCACGCCGGCCTGCAACTGGCATGGGCCAGCGAGAACCGCCCCTGCTATCCGGAACGGGTCTCCGGTGATCTGGCCTTCATCCGGCCGGGGCCGGAGGGGGTATCGCTGATCCTGATCGACGTGAGCGGCCACGGCGCCTCGGCCAACAAGCTGGTACAGGTGCTGGAGGCGGCACTGCAGCAAACCCGCGAGCAGGAACCGGCCCGCCTGTTGCAACTGCTGCACCAGCACTGCATCGGTACCCGGGGCGCCGCCGCCGGCGTGGCCCTGGTCAACGGCGAACGGGGTGAGCTGAGCTATGCCGGCATCGGCAATACCCGCATCTGCCTGCGCGGTCATGATCCCTGGCGCGGCATCTCCCGCGATGGGGTACTTGGGGAGCGTTTCCCCACCCCTCTGCTGCAGCGCCAGCCACTCGTCGCGGGGGACGTGGTGATGCTCTATTCGGACGGTATCAGCGAATCCCTCAACCTGCGCGACGGGGCACTGGATCTGGCCGCCGACCCCGCCCAGCTGGCACGCCAAGTGATCGCCCACAGTGGCCGCAGCACCGACGATGCCAGCTGCATCGTGCTGCGCGTGCTGGCAGGGGAGGAGGACTAGATGCGGCAACTGATCGGCGAAACCCTGCTGTCAGGCCCGGCGGCGGCACTCACCGCCCGGCGCAAGGTGATCCAGGTACTCACCTGCCTCGACAGAAGTCCCACCTTCGTGGCACCGCTGGCGGGCGCCACTTCCGAGCTGGTGCGCCAGCTGGTGGTGAACGCTGAGCCGCTGCAACTGCAGTTGTGGCTGGAGCCTCGCACACAGGAGTTGTGGCTCTCGCTCTCGGCTGACGCCCCCATCCCCCCCGAGCCGGACGGCCGCCATTCATGTGGCATCCGATTGGTCGCGCACGCGGACAACGCCATCGCCCTGGTCTACCGCCTGCCCCGCTGGCCCGATGGACTGCTGCTGCAACAGATGCAGCAGCAGTTCGCAGAACCGACCCGGGATGAGCTGTTTGCGGTGATGCAGGCCAAGAACCAGGAGCTGGAAGCAGCCTATGAGTTGGCGGAGGGCGCAACCCGGGCCAAGAGCGATTTTCTCGCCAACATGAGCCACGAGATCCGCACCCCCATGAACGCCATCCTCGGCATGTCCCATCTCGCCCTGCAGACCCGGCTCGATCCGCAGCAGTTCGACTATGTCAGCAAGATCCAGCGTTCGGCCCAGCATCTGCTCGGCATCATCAACGACATCCTCGACTTCTCCAAGATCGAGGCCGGCAAGCTGGATCTGGAGCGGATCGAATTCGATCTCGACCATGTGCTGGAGAATCTGGCCACCCTGGTGGGCGAAAAGGCGGAAGCCAAGGGCATAGAGTTGCTGTTCGAGGTCGACCACCAGCTCGACACCCTGCTCTATGGCGATCCCCTTCGCCTCGGCCAGATCCTGATCAATTACGCCAACAATGCGGTCAAGTTCACCGAGCAGGGGGAGATCCTGGTCAAGGTCAGCTGTCTGGAGAAACAACCCCAGGAGGTGTTGCTGCACTGCTCGGTACAGGACACCGGGATCGGCATGAGCCAGGAGCAGCAGCAGCGGCTGTTCCAGTCATTCCAACAGGCGGACAGCTCCACCACCCGCAAGTACGGCGGCACCGGCCTCGGCCTCGCCATCTCCCGTAAACTGGCGGAGCTGATGGGCGGCGAGGTGGGGGTACAGAGCGAACCAGGCCAGGGCAGCACCTTCTGGTTTACCGCCCGACTCGGTAGGGGCAGGCGCAGATCCCGCTATCTGCCGAGCCTGGATCTGCGCGGGCGCCGCATGCTGGTGGCCGACGACAGTGCCAGCGCCCGCACCATCATGGCCGCCCTGCTGCGCAGCATGAGCTTTGTGGTGGACACCGCCGAATCGGGCCTGCAGGCACTGCAGATGATCGCCGGCGCCGAGCAGGAGGGGCAGCCTTACGAAGTGGTATTGCTGGACTGGCACATGCCGGGGCTGGATGGCATCGAGACCGGTCGCCGCCTCATCGCCCGCGGCATGGGCCCGCGACCCTATCGGGTCATGGTGACCGGCTACGGACGGGAAGAGGTCTTTCGCCAGGCCGATTCCGCCGGCTTTGATCGGGTGCTGATCAAGCCGGTATGCGCCTCCGTGCTGTTCGATACCGTCATCGGCCTGTTTGGCCAGCAAACAAGTTCACTCACCTTCAAACCACCGCAGGTGACCCATCGCTACCGCTTCGACGGACTCAGGATCCTGCTGGCGGAAGACAACGAGCTCAATCAGCAGGTCGCGCTGGAGCTGCTGCGGGCGGTCGGCGCCGATGTCAGCATCGCCGGCAATGGTGCCATCGCGCTGGAGATGGTGGCCCAGACCCACTACGACCTGATCCTGATGGACATGCAGATGCCGGTAATGGATGGCCTGGCCGCCACTCGGCTATTGCGCGAGCGGGAAGACGTCGGACAACACACCCCGATCCTGGCGATGACGGCCAACGTCATGGCCGGTGACCGCGAACGCTGCCTCGCTGCCGGGATGGACGATCACATCGCCAAGCCCATCGACCCCGACAGGCTGTATGCGGCCCTGCAGCGCTGGGCAACCTCCTTCAGCCGCGAGGTCAACGGCACGCTCACTGCCTCGCGCGCATCCCCCGCCACCTCCTTGTTGCCACAGCTGCAGGCGATCGGGCTCAACGCAGAGCCAGCCCTGCAACGCTTGATGCACAACTGGGAGTGGTATCGGGATCTGCTGCAACGCTTCGCCCGCCAGGGGAGTCAGCCGATGGAAATCCTGCTTGCCGCCCTGCAGGCGAATGACCGGGAAGAAGCGCATCGACAGGCCCATACCCTCAAGGGCATAGCCGCAACGCTGGGGGCCGGGTCGCTGCAGGATGTCTCGGCCCGGCTGGAAAGCGCCCTCGCCCGGGGAGACGACGCCGTCAGCCTGCTGCCGCTGGCCGAACTGGGGCTGCAACAACAGCAGAAACTGGCCGCCAGCCTGCTGACACTGCTGCCGGCCCCTGCCGCCTCCGGCTTGCCGGAGGCTACCCCCGCCGAGCTGGCCCCCTTGCTGCACCAGCTGACCGGGCTGCTGCTGGAAGACGATGCGGAAGCCTTCATCCTGTTCCAGCGCAATCAGGCCAGGCTCGCTCCCCTGCTGGGCGAGGCAGCACCGGCCATGCACGATGCCATGACGCGTTTTCACTTCGCCGATGCCCTGGCATATCTGCAACAAGTCCGGGCCCTCAGACCCGATCTGTTCAACCAAGAGTGAGGCGCCATCATGCTCAACTTGCTGGATCCCGATACCAAACCCACCCTGCTGGTGGTCGATGACACACCGGAGAACCTCTCCCTGCTCAGCGCCCTGCTCAGCCCCCATTACCGGGTCAAGGTCGCCATCAGCGGCCAGCGGGCGCTGGAGATCCTCTCGGCCGGCACCCGGGTGGATCTGATCCTGCTCGACGTGGTGATGCCCCAGATGGACGGCTATCAGGTAATGCAGGCGCTGCAGGAGATGCCGCAGGCGCGGGAGATCCCGGTGATCTTCCTGACCGCCAAGGTGGAGGAGAGTGCGGAGGCGCACGGCCTGGCGCTGGGGGCCGTCGACTACATCCACAAGCCCATCACCCCCGCCATCGTGCTGGCCCGGGTCAGAAACCACCTGGAGCTGAAAGCGGCGCGAGATCTGCTGCACGACCAGAACGCCTTTCTGGAGCAGGAGGTGGAGCGGCGAACCCGGGAGAACGAACTGATCCAGAACATCACCATCCACTCCCTCGCCTCCCTTGCCGAAACCCGCGACAACGAGACCGGCAACCATATCCTGCGCACCCAGCACTATGTGCGGCTGCTGGCGGAGACCCTCTGCGAGCATCCCCGCTTTCGTGCCGAGCTGACCCCCAAGACCATCGATCTGCTGTTCAAATCGGCCCCGCTGCACGACATCGGCAAGGTCGGCGTGCCAGACCGGATCCTGCTCAAACCCGGCAAGCTGGATGCGGACGAGTTTGCCCAGATGAAGCATCACTCCATTCTCGGCAAGGAGGCCATCGTCCATGCCGAGGAGGCGCTGGGGGTAGAGGTGGAGTTTCTGCGACTGGCCAAGGAGATCGCCTGCTACCACCACGAGAAGTGGGACGGCACCGGCTATCCCTATGGCCTGATCGGTGACGAGATCCCTCTCTCGGCTCGCTTGATGGCGCTGGCCGACGTGTACGATGCCCTCATCAGCAAGCGCTGCTACAAGGCCGCCATGTCCCACCAGGAGGTGGTGCCGATCATACTGGCGGGGCGGGGCAATCACTTCGACCCCGACATCACGGATGCCTTTGCCCGCATCCACCAGCAATTCCACGAGATCGCCCTGCGCTACAACGACGACAAGGGCGAGCGAGAGTCCAACCGCGACTAGATGGTGGCGGGCAGCAGGTCGGTAAAGACGAAGCCGTCCCGCTCCACCGTCTCCCCCACCCGGATGGCCAGCGGCCGCTGGAACATGGGACCGTCCCAGGCCAGGGTATGAAACTCGCCGTTTTCGCCGCAGGGGTCCACTCCGTCAGGCAGGGCCGCCAGCAGGGCTGCGTCAAACTCATGCCCGCCGAGGGTGGCAGGCAGCTTGCGCGGATCCAGGGTGCTGATCCTGGCCCTGAGCCCTGCCGCCATCATCTCGCCAGCCAGCTCGTCGGTCTTGCTGCCCCACAGCGGAAACAAGGGCGTGATCCCCGTCCCCGCCAGCTGCTGCTCCCGATAGGCGCGCACGTCCTCGAGAAAGAGATCGCCAAACGCCATGTGGCGGATTCCCTGCGCCACCACGTCCGCGATGAAGTCGGTCATGATGCGGGCGTAATCTTCATTGCTGCAGGGCCAGGGCAGGTCGATGGTGGTCAGCGGCAAGCCCACGCACTCAGCCTGCGCCAACAACAACTGCTTGCGCACTCCGTGCATGGCCACCCGTTCGAACGCCTGGTTGAGGGTGGTGAACAGCCCCACCACCTCGATGGCCGGATCCTGCCGCAATGCGTGCAGCGCCCAGGCACTGTCCTTGCCGCTGCTCCAGGAGAGCAGCACCTTGGTCTTCATCATGATTTCTCCCGCTATCTTGAGGTTGGAGCCGGCAAGGCGCCGGCCATCATCCTGATTGTTCACCCGGGCGAGGAGCCCGGCGCTTGATCGTGCCGCTCCGTCTCGCTGCACCAAAAAGCTGCAAGACAGTGTTGCGAATTGTGCGATTTACATCACGGGATGCAAAAGCATAACCTCGGTAATGAGCGCGTCCCCTGCGAGGATGGGGGAACAATAACTAAAAAAACGATGGGAAACATAAGGATATGACGACAGTCACACCAGCTTACGACCACAGCCGTCCCCTCAACCGACAGGATTACAAGACCCTGAGCCTGGCCGCCCTCGGCGGAGCCCTCGAGTTTTACGACTTTATCATCTTCGTCTTCTTCGCCGTGGTGATCGGCGAGCTGTTCTTCCCGGCCGACATTCCCGAGTGGCTGCGCCAGTTCCAGACCTTCGGCATCTTCGCCGCCGGCTATCTGGCCCGCCCGCTGGGCGGCATCATCATGGCCCACTTCGGCGATCTCATCGGTCGCAAGCGGATGTTCACCCTCAGCATACTGCTGATGGCACTGCCGACCCTGCTGATCGGCCTGCTGCCCACCTACGCCACCCTCGGCATCGCCGCGCCCCTGCTGTTGCTGCTGCTGCGGATCCTGCAAGGGGCCGCCATCGGCGGGGAAGTGCCCGGAGCCTGGGTATTCGTGGCAGAACACGTGCCCGCCCGGAGGGTCGGTGTCGCCTGCGGCACCCTCACCGCCGGGTTGACGGCCGGCATCCTGCTCGGCTCCCTGGTGGCCACCGCCATCAACCGCGGCATGAGCCCGGGCGAGGTGAGCGACTGGGGCTGGCGGCTGGCCTTCGTGCTCGGCGGGGCGTTCGGCATCGTCGCCATGTACCTGCGCCGCTGGCTGCACGAGACCCCGGTCTTTGCCGAGATGCAGGCCAACAAGGCGCTGGCGGAAGAGCTGCCGCTCAAGACGGTACTGCGCAGCCACAAGGGCAGCGTCGTGGTCTCCATGCTGCTCACCTGGCTGCTCTCCGCCGGCATAGTGGTGGTGATCCTGATGACCCCGACCTATCTGCAGAAAGTGCACGGCATCAGCCCGGCCGATGCGCTGACCGCCAACTCGCTGGCCATTCTGGCACTGACCTTCGGCTGCATCGTCTATGGCCGGCTGATCGACGCCCTCGGCAGCGGCCCCACCTTCATGCTGGGCTCATTGCTGCTGGCCGGCGCCAGCTACGCCTTCTATCACGGGCTGGCGACCGACACCAGCCAGCTGGTGCCGCTCTATGCGCTGGCCGGTTTCTCGGTAGGAATCGTCGGTGCCGTGCCCTACGTCATGGTCAACGCCTTCCCGGCGGTGGTGCGCTTCTCCGGGCTGTCGTTCTCCTACAACGTGGCCTACGCCATCTTCGGCGGCCTGACGCCCATGCTGGTCACGCTCTGGATGAAGGAGGACGTGCTGGCCCCCTCCCACTACGTGGTCAGTCTGGCTGCGCTCGGCTTCGTGCTCGGCCTGCTGCTCTGGCTACAACAACGCAGCCAGCGCCAGAGCGCGCCGCAGGCGGCCTGAACCATTCCGAGCCCCGCCCAGTGCGGGGCTTTTTTCATATGGCTGGTGTTCAGCCAGGTCGACATAAGATAGCCTCCCTCTCGGGCCCATCGACGGCCCGGGACACTCCTCCACCCTAGTCATTCGAGGTTCATGATGTTCTTTCAGGTCGTATTTCTCGCCTTGCTGGCGCTGCTGCCCATGGTCAACCCGCCCACCACGGCCACCCTGTTGCTGGGGCTGAGCAAGGGCATGTCGCGCGAGCACGTGCGCCGCCAGATCAACCTGGCCGCCATCTATCTGTTCTGCACCCTCTGCGTCAGCTTCTTCATCGGCTCCTCCATCCTTGATCTGTTCGGGATCTCCATTCCCGGCCTGCGCCTGGCCGGCGGCCTCATCATCGCCTTCATCGGCTTTCGCATGCTGTTCCCGGCACCGAGCCAGGCGGCCGGGGTCGACATCAACCAGAGCATCGCCTTCGTGCCGCTCACCATGCCCAGCATGTGCGGACCGGGCACCATGGCACTGGTGATCAGCGGCGCCGCCCAGATCGCCGAGCTGCCGGACGAATACAGCCGCTTCACCATCTATGCCGCCATGGTCACCGCCTTCGCACTGATGAGCCTGCTCAGCTGGGGGGTGCTCAAACTGGCGGATCCGGTCTGCAAGATCCTCGGCGCCACTGGCATCGATGCCATGACCCGGATCATGGGCTTCTTGCTGGTCTGCATGGGTATGCAGTTCTGCATCAACGGCATCAAGGAAGTGGCGCAGGATCCGGTGTTCCACGGTGCGCCGGCGGCACAAACGGCTCCCGCATTGCCACACGTATCCGGCGCCCTTGATCAATTGCCGGACCCGCGCCAGCCCTGACTGAAAACGGTGTCATAAAAGCGCAGGAATCGTCGCTGATCTTGCGCCTGATCATGTTGTTGACACATAAATGAGTTAGTGTGTTTTTCATACAGATTCGATTCAGAGAGTGCTTGGTAGGTTTATGGATGGACACCCACTCACTTCAGGAGATGTGCAAATGGAAAAGATGCTGACCGAGATTGGAAGCTACAGCCTGTTTCATGAATATCTGAACGTGGTCGGTGCCGCCAGCCCCGCTCTGACCCGGATCAAGAGCCGGTGGGAGTACAAGCAGAGCGATCGTCTGGTTGCCCAGATCAGGGTCGATCAACAAGGCAACGCGCGCTTCTTCATCGACGCCCGCGCCATTTCGGTCAACTGACCGAGCCCCGTATCTGCAGCCCCGGCCCTTGCCGGGGCTTTTTTGTTGCCGGTCATCCCGCACCGCCATCCAGCCCCACCAAACTGTTCATTTTTCATACAGCTAACATTCAGTCGCCGACGGCTATCTTGTCGGCGAATCCCCCCACTTCATGAAGAGCATGCAGATGACCAAAATGCTGACCGAAATTGGCAGCCACAGCCTGTTTCAAGAGTACCTGAACATGATCGGCATTCCCGGCCCGGTACTGGCCAGGATAGAGCAACGGTGGGAGCACCGGCGGCAAGAGCAGCTGGTCGCCAGGATCCTGATCGATCCTCAGGGCAAGGCTCGCTACTACATCGACGCCCGCACCATCTCGGTCAACTGATCCAGTCAGCTCCGCATACAGCCCCGGCCAACACCGGGGCTTTTTATTGGCTGGCGTTCACTCCCTCCTCGGCGCAATCAGCACCACCCAGCTCCCCCGCCTGGATGTCACCGTGTAGGAATTTTCATAACTTAAAAACAAAAATAAATGGAATAATTAATTATGCGACATTGATCTCATCATAGAAATCAAAAATCGATAATCATGCCTGTCATCAAGAGGGATGTTTTACGCCGGGAGTGGCGATGACCTTAAGCAGAGGAAACGATGACCATTGACCTATCAAGCATGATTACCGAGACCCGCAACCCGGCCAGCGTCGAGATCGACCAGTTGCCGACTCTGGAGATGCTGCGCGTCATCAATCAGGAGGATCAGCAGGTCGCGCTGGCGGTCAGCCAGTTGCTGCCCGAGATCACCCGGGCGGTCGATGCCATCGCAGCAGCGTTCGGCAAGGGAGGCCGGCTGGTCTACATCGGCGCCGGCACCTCGGGCCGGCTCGGCATCCTGGATGCCAGCGAGTGCCCGCCGACCTACGGCGTCTCTGCCGAGCAGGTGGTCGGCCTGATTGCCGGCGGCCACAAGGCCATCTTGCAGGCGGTCGAGAACGCCGAAGATGACGCCGAACTCGGCGCCCAGGATCTGAAAAACATCCAGTTCTGTGCCAACGACGTGCTGGTGGGCATCGCCGCCAGCGGCAGAACTCCCTACGTACTGGGCGCCATGGCCCACGCCAGAGCGGTAGGCGCCACGGTCTGCAGCATCAGCTGCAACCCCGGCAGTCCGCTGGCCCAGGCGGCCGACATCAGCATGGTGGCGGTGGTCGGCCCCGAGATCGTCACCGGCTCCTCCCGCATGAAGGCGGGCACCGCGCAGAAGCTGATCCTCAATATGCTCTCCACCGGCGCCATGATCCGCACCGGCAAGGTCTACGGCAACCTGATGGTGGACGTGGAAGCCACCAACGCCAAGCTGGTGGAGCGGCAAAAGCGCATCGTGATGGAGGCCACCGACTGCGAGCGCGCCGTGGCGGAGCGGGCGCTGGCACAGGCGGACAACCACTGCAAGACCGCCATCGTGATGATCCTGGCCGGACTCACGGCCGACGAAGCCCGCACCCGCCTGCAAAGCAGCAACGGCTTCATCAGCCAGTGCACCCACTGAGCGGCCAACCGCACATTGGCCGGGCCAGGGACGGCAATACCAAAACAAGAACGGGGTGCCCAGGCACCCTCATGACACAACAGACTGACTAGGTTCTTTATGGCAAAAATAACTGACACCATGGTTGGCCAGCTCATCCAGGCCATCGGTGGCCGCGACAACATCACCCACTGCGGCCACTGCATGACCCGGCTGCGGCTAAGCCTGGCCGACAGCCTGCATGCCGACCGGGATACCATCAAACGCATCGCCGGGGTGATGGGGGTCATCGAGAGCGACGACCAGTTCCAGATCGTGCTGGGGCCGGGCAAGGCCCAGACCGCCTGCGAGCTGATGAACGGCATGTTGAGCGCAGGGCTCGGCGCACTGGAGGCGCCAGCCGCCCAATCCGCCGATCTGGGCGAGATCGCCGCGGCCAAGAAACAGGCGCTGAAGCAGAAACAGACCAGTGCGGCCCACCGCTTCCTGGCCAAGTTTGCCACCATCTTCACTCCGCTGATCCCCGGCTTCATCGCCGCCGGCCTGCTGCTCGGCTTCGCCACCCTGATCGAGCAGACCCTGCTGCTGGAAGGCCAGCAGGCGGGCGGCATGCTGGCCGAGTTCGTCGGCTACATGAAGCTGTTCAGCAAGGGCTTGTTCAGCTTCCTCAGCATCCTCATCGGCTACAACGCCCAGAAGGCGTTCGGCGGCTCCGGGGTCAATGGCGCCATCCTCGCCTCGCTGTTCGTGATGGGCTATGACCCACAGGCCACCAGCGGCATCTATGCCGGGGTCAGCGACTTCTTCGGCCACCAGATAGATCCGCGCGGCAACATCATCGGGGTGCTGATCGCCTGCATCATCGGCGCCTCGGTGGAGCGTCAGGTACGCCGCTTCATACCCGACAGCCTCGACATGATCCTCACCTCCGGCATCACCTTGCTGATCATGGGGGCCGTCACCTTCGTCCTGATCATGCCCCTCGGCGTGCAGCTCTACAACGGCATGTCCTGGCTCTTCATCCACCTCAACGGCAATCCGTTCGGCACCGCCATCCTGGCCGGCCTGTTCCTCATCTCGGTGATGTTCGGCATCCACCAGGGGTTCGTGCCCGTCTACTTCGCGCTGATGGATGCCCAGGGCTTCAACTCCCTGTTCCCCATCCTGGCGCTGGCGGGCGCCGGCCAGGTCGGCGCCGCCCTGGCGCTCTACAGCCGCGCCGGCAAAGACTCCCTGCTGCGCACCCAGGTCAAGGGCACCATCATTCCCGGCATCCTGGGAGTCGGCGAGCCGCTCATCTACGGCGTCACCCTGCCGCGGGTCAAACCCTTCATCACCGCCTGCTGCGGCGGCGCCCTCGGCGGCTTCCTGGTCGGCCTCATCTCCTGGCTGGGCCTGCCGGTCGGTCTCAATACCGTGTTCGGCCCCTCCGGCATCGTCGCGCTGCCGCTGATGACCTCGGCCCAGGGGATCTTCCCCGGCATGCTGGTCTACGCCGCCGGCCTCGCCGTCGCCTACCTCGGCGGCTACCTCATCACCCTGATGTTCGGCTGCAAGAACGTCGATCTGAGTTAATCCCCCTCCGGATTCATCGCCAAGGTCTGGCCCCGAGCAATCGGGGTCACGGCCAAACTCACCCCGGCTCTGGCACAGAGCCCACACAGGAAAGACAACAATGAAACAGTCCATGCTTGCCCTGGCCATTCCTGCCCTGCTTGCCGCCGGTACGGCGCAGGCCGCCGTCATCTATCAGGCCGATGACGGCTCCAACGTCGATCTCTACGGTCGCCTCGGCTTCAACATCTCGGACAAGAAAAGCGGCAACGATCAGGGCGACTTCGACGGCCGCATCGGCTTCACCGCCCGCCAGACTGTCAACGAGCAGGTAGCCGTGATCGGCATGGCCCAGTACCAGGTCAACGCCGCCGAATACGCCAACAACGTGCAGAAGAACAGCAGCGATCTCACCGCCCGTTACGTCTGGGCCGGGCTCGATGGCGGCCAGTGGGGCAAGCTGACCGGTGGCCGGGTCTCCTCCGGACTCATCATGTTCACCGACATCGGCGACGTGTTTGCCGCCTCCGATGTCTCCATGGCGCGCCAGGCCAGCAAGGTGGACTCCACCGCGGTACAGGTGTTCCGTCAGGACGGCACCCTGCAATACCAGAACACCCTCGGCAATCTGGACTTGTCGCTGGCCTACATCCTCGGCAACGGCACCTCGGATCTCGACTACGGCTACAACGGCGCCCTGCGCTACACCTTCGATCTCGGTGCGGCGGGCAAGCTGGCGCCGGTCATCGCCTACCAGCAGAGCAAGGCGGCCCAGACCGGTGCCAGCAAGGTCGACCCCAACGCCGACGAGTACCGCTTCAGCGGCATCGGCACCCGCTACACCCTGGGCCCGCTGATGCTGGGCGCTCTCTATGCCAAGGATCAGGTGAGCTATCGCAACGGCCAGGCGGACAGCGAAGACAAGGTGTGGGAGCTGACCGCCGTCTACGACATCAACCAGAAGTGGGCCGCTCGCGCCGGCTACCGCCACCTCGACAACGACGGGGGGACGGCATGAGCCTGCGCGACACCACCCTGGAGCTGCAGTACAAGCTCACTCCGCGTTCTTCCCTCTACAGCGCCTACGTGTTCCGAGGCGGTGAAGACGGGCTGGCCGGCAGCACGGTCACCAGTTTTGGCGGCAGCAGCAACAGCGAGGATTTCTACCACCTAGGCCTGCGCTACGAGTTCTGATCCCCTGCCGGCCAGTCGGCCGGCTTTTTGCTTTCTGCTGGAGCCCCCCATGATCCGCCTCCCACTGCTCACCCCCCTGCTGCTGTTGCTGGCCCTGCCGACCCAGGCCGCCCGGCTGGAGCTGGCAGACAACCTCACCCTGCTGGCCTCATCCCGGGGCAAGGCCTCCCCCTTCGAGCGCGCCCTCACGCTGCCCGCCGGCGAGACCCGGCTGCTGGTACGCTTCGACAGCCCGCTCGATCCCGACTCCACCAACGAGAGCCAGGGGCGCGCCCGCTCCGCCCCGCTGCTGCTGACCCTGACCCTGCCGGCCAGCGGCACCCTGCGGCTGGTCACCCCGCCACTGCCCACCCCGCAGGCCATTCGCCGCTTTGCAACCAGCCCGGCTCTGCAACTGGCGACCGCTGACGGCACCCGCCCCTTGCTGACCACTGCGCTCCCGCGCAGCCAGGACAGTCTGCTGACCGACTATCAGGCGCTGCTGGCCAGTTACGACGGGGCAGCCAGCGCAGCCACCTCCCTGCCAACCGTCACACCCGTGCTGCACGAAGCCACCCCGGGCGCCGTGCCCGTCGACCCCGAACTGCAACGGCGCTACCTCGCCGCCGACGAGGCCCAACGCAAGGCCTTCCTGCGCTGGGCCCTCGCCCTCTGAGCCGGCACTGGCCCATAAAAAAACCACCCGCAGGCGGGTGGTTTTTTTCTCTCGGCAGGTCTCGGCGTCTGTTGCAGCCAGCCCTGCTTCACTCCTTGTTGAGCCGGTCGATGGCACCGCGAGTGCCGTCGATCAGCGCCCAGGCCTCGTCGCGGCGCTGCACCAGGCCGAGGAACAGGATGTCGGTGATGGTGTTCTGGGCGGTACGCGACGAGATGGAGGAGATGCGCAGCTCGTTCTCGTCGGCCACCGTGTCCAGCACCATGTCGGCCATCTGCCGCAGAGGGGTGTTGCGAAACGAGGTGACCGCGATCAGGGTGGCGCCGTTGCGCTTGGCCAGCTCGGCCGCCGCCAGCACGTCCCGGCTGGCGCCGGAATAGGAGACCACCAGCTGCACGTCCCCCGGGCCCAAGGTCTGGGCGATGGAGATCTGCACGTGGCTGTCCTGGGCGAACAGGGTAGTGACCCCGATCTTGAGCAGCTTGTACCAGAGATCCTTGGCGGTCAGCGCCGAGCCACCGATCCCCACCAGCTGGACCCGACCAGCCTGGTTGATGACGTCCAGCACCCGCGCCAAAGTGGCATTGTCGAGGGCCTGGGTGGTCTCCACGATGGAGTTGATCTTCTCCTGGGCCAGCTTCTTGGCCATGGTCTCCAGATCGTCGTCGCGGCCGATGCCGTTGTAGAGATCCCCTACGTTGTCGGTCTTGATGGCATGCTTGCGCCCCAGATCCTCGCTGACCGCCAGCTTGAAGGCAGTGAAGCCCTTGAACCCGATCTTCTGGGTGAACTTCACTATGCTCGACTGGCTGACGTCAGCCTGCTGCGCCAACTCCTGGGAGGAGAAGTGGGTCACCTGCTCCGGGCACGCCAGGATGTAATCGGCGATCTTGAGCTCGCTGGGGGAGAGCTGACTGCGGATATTGGAAATTTTCGACAGGGTAAGCATGGGTTCTCTCTGCTGCTTGTTCTGCGGCGCCCTTACTGGGTGCCGCCCACGGTGAGCTGATCCAGCTTGAGGGTGGGCTGGCCGACGCCGACCGGCACGCTCTGCCCCTCCTTGCCGCAGACCCCGACCCCGCGATCCAGCGCGAGATCACGGCCCACCATGGAAACCTGGCTCATCGCCTCGGGGCCGTTGCCGATCAGGGTCGCCCCCTTGATGGGCGCGGTGATCCTGCCATCCTCGATGAGGTAGGCCTCGGAGGCGGAGAAGACGAACTTGCCGGAGGTGATGTCCACCTGGCCGCCGCCGAAGTTGGGGGCGTAGATCCCCTTCTTCACCGAGGCGATGATCTCGGCCGGATCATACTGACCCGCCAGCATATAGGTGTTGGTCATGCGCGGCATCGGCAGGGCGGCGTAGGATTCGCGGCGGCCATTGCCGGTGAGCGGCACGCCCATCAGACGGGCATTCTGCTTGTCCTGCAGGTAACCCTTGAGGATGCCGTTCTCGATCAGCACGTTGTAACCGCCCGGTGTTCCCTCGTCGTCGATGGAGACGGAGCCACGCCGACCTGGCAGAGTGCCATCATCGACGATGGTGCAGTGCTTGGAGGCCACCTGCTCGCCGATGCGACCGGCAAAGGCAGAGGAGCCCTTGCGGTTGAAGTCCCCCTCCAGACCGTGGCCCACCGCCTCATGCAGCAGCACGCCGGGCCAGCCGGCACCGAGTACCACCGGCATGGTGCCGGCCGGGGCGTCGATGGCGTCGAGGTTCACCAGCGCCTGGCGCACAGCTTCGCGCACATAGCCAAACGCCCGGTTCTCCAGTCCGTCCAGCTCGAGGAAGTAGTCGTAGCCGAAGCGGCCACCACCACCGGCACTGCCGCGTTCGCGACGATCGCCCTTCTCGGCGATGACGGTCACCGAGAGGCGCACCAACGGACGCACGTCGGCGGCCAGGGTGCCGTCGGTGGCGGCCACCAGCACCTCTTCATAGACGCCGCTGATGGAGGCCATCACCTGATTGATGGCGGGATCCAGACCTCTGGCAAACTTGTCCATCTGCTCCAGCAGGGCGATCTTCTGCTGCTTGTCGAGGGTCTGCAGCGGATCCAGCGCCGGGTAGAGCAGGTTTGCTTCGGTGCGAGCCCACGCCTTCACCTTGCCCTGCGCACCGGCGGCCGCGATGCCACGGGCGGCGGTCACCGACTGCTGCAGCGCCAGCAGGCTCAGCTCGTCAGAGTAGGCGAAGCCGGTCTTCTCGCCGCTGACGGCGCGCACCCCGACACCCTGATCGATGTTGTAGCTGCCATCCTTGACGATGCCGTCCTCCAGCATCCAGGACTCGTGCCAGCTGCGCTGGAAATAGAGGTCGCCGAACTCCACCTGATGGCTCATCAGGTTGCCGAGCAACTGCTGCAGTCGCCCTTCGTCGAGGTCGTGGGGGGCCAACAGGGAAGCACTAACCTGGCTCAATAGACTCAATCTTTCTCTCCACTCTCGATGCGAGATGTCGTAACGGTTAAATCCCAGACCGTGGGTTCGCTTGGCGAAACGTCAACGGACGTCCAACCCACCATCGGGTTTGCAAGCGTCCGACTCCCCCGCCACAGGGCGAATCGAACCTGCACATGTTCATAGCAGACGGGCATGGCCCAGCACCGGCATGGTACGTTGCAGTTCGTCGACAAGACCGGGGTCCAGCGGCGCCAGCACGGTGCCGCGCCCGCTGTCCAGGCTGGCCAGCACCCGACCCCAGGGGTCGATCACCATGCTGTGACCCCAGGTCTGGCGCCCCGTCTCGTGGGTGCCGCCCTGATTGGCGGCCACCAGGTAACACTGGTTCTCGATGGCGCGGGCCCGCAGCAGCGGCTCCCAGTGCGCCTCGCCTGTCACGGCGGTGAAGGCGGCAGGCACCAGCAGCACGCGGGCGCCGGCGCGGGCCAGCCGGCGGTACAGCTCGGGAAAGCGCAGATCATAACAGATCGAGAGGCCGAGGGGACCAAACGGGGAGTCCACCAGCACAGGCTCCTCGCCGGGGCTGAAGGTTTCCGACTCCCGGTAGCGGCCGTGATTGTCCGCCACGTCCACATCGAACAGGTGGATCTTGTGGTAGTGGCCCTTGCGCTCGCCGCTGGGGTCGAACACCAGGGTACTGGTGTGGATATGGTCGGAACCGGCGATGGTGGTCGGCATGGCCCCCGCCACCAGCCAGATGCCGTAGTCACGGGCCCATTCGGCCAGTTGCTGCTGGATCGGGCCCTCACCGATGGTCTCGGCACCGTCCAGATAACCCTGCCGCTCGCCAAACAGGGCGAAATTCTCCGGCAGCAGCACCAGCAATGGCCGCTCACTCGGCAGCAGGGCCAGCTCGGCGGCGATCTGCTCCCGGTTATCCTGCCAGTTGCGGCCCGATACCAGCTGTATTGCGGCTAACCACATGAGACGCTCCTTGTCGTTGTTGCCACCGTCAGATGCTGACCGCATCGCCGGCCTGCAGGGTGTAATCCAGCACTATGATACGTTCCAGCACTGGGCGGAAGATGGCCTTGAGGGCATCGTGATCCGGGTGGGGCAGATAGTGCTGGCGGGCGGCCTCGTCGGCAAAAGTCATCAACACACTGTGGGTGAAGCCCTCGGCCCGCCCCTCCGGGCTGTCATCCCGGCCCCACTCCACCGCCAGCACGCCGCTGACCTGATGGGGGATGGCGAGAAAGGCGACGCGCACCGCGTCTATCTGTGCGGGCTGAGTGCCCGGCTTGAAGGCGATCAGCAGGATATGTCGGATCATGGCTCACTCCTTGTGATGGTGCCGGGCCGCTCGTTCAGCGCTGGGCGGGCCCCGCGTGTTTGGGGGTCAGCAGGAAGGGGGTCACCTCCTGCGTCGGCAGGTTGGGGGCCACCGCGTCGACCGCCTCCTTCTGCTGCTGGTTGAGCTTGATGCGGGCCCGATCCCGTCCCGCCTCGATCAGCTTGGGATCGTCGAGCGGGCCGGAGACCCGAAAATCGATGCGGGTGACCACGTCCACCACCGGCTCCAGCAGTTTGGAGAGCGCCAGCACGTAGAGCCCGGTGATCGGGGTCAGCGAGAAGGCCGCCACCACCGGCAGGGTGCCGCCCAGGTTGGGGGAGAAGCTCAGCTCGTAGTCGAGCCGCCAGCGCACCAGATCGGCGATACCCTCGCCGCGCAGGTTGCCGGCCGCCCCCTTCATGTAGAAGTCGCGGTTGTCCACCACCCCCTGCTTGATCTTGGCGGAGGCCGACATGGACTCGAAGTAGAAGCCCTTGTCGAACACGTCACGAAAATCGAGGCGCAGCTTGCGCAGCAATGAATCCAGGCTGAGCAGGGAGAGCAGTCGCGCCCCCTTGTCGTTGACTTCGCGCAGGGTGCCGCCTTCCAGCTGATAGTCAGCGGTGCCGGTCAGGGTCGGCACGTTGGGCCGGTAGGGCACATCGCGCCAGTTCAGATCCAGCGCCATCTTGCCGGGCGCATCGCCGATGGGCGAGGTGTAGCCGAGCCGCTTGAGCAGCAGCTCGCTGTTGTTGCTGCTGATGTGGGCGCGGGCGCGGGTCTGCATGCCGTCCACTCCGGCCAGCCACTCGGCGCTGCCGTTCAGCTGGCTGCCCGCCAGCCGCATCTCCAGCCCCTTGAGGCTCAGCTTGTCGGCTCCCGGGATCAGCTCCCCCTTCACCTCGCCCAGCGGTAGTTCGCCGAAACGGCAATCCACGCAGCTGAAGGTGAGCCAGGGGATGGCATCCATGATGGCTCTGTCCTGTCTGGCATCGGGATCCGGGCTCAGATCCGAACTTTTGCCGGACCAGTGGATGCGGGCAAATTTGGCGTCGATGGGCTGACGCTCGGACACCGGCAGGCGCACCACCCCCATCACGTCCGGGCTGTCGATCATCACCTCGGTGGCCTGATTGACCGGCCCTACGGTGAAGTGCACCGCCTTGAGGTTGGCGCTGCCGATGTCGGCGCGGGCCAGGCGGCCGTCCACCCACCACTCTTGCGGCAAGAAAGAGGGGCCCACCACCGCATTGCCGCTCGGCGCCGTGCTGGCCGGCAGCCACTGCTTGAGACGGGCCAGCCAGCCGGCCACGTCGGCCTGCTGCTGGTTGATGGCAAGCAGCATGGGCCGGTCGCGCATCACCCGGGCGCCGGGCTGCCCCACGTCCACCCGCACCCGGCTGAGGTAGGGCACGCCGTCGCCGTACACCAGCCGGCTCTGCATATCCACGTCGGCCCCCAGCACGGCGCGGATGTCGGCACTGCCGTCGCGGCCACGGGCGGTCACCTTGAGCGGCAGCCGGCTGCCGGCCGCCTTGGCGAGCGGCGCTGGCAGATCCAGCCCCATGCCCTGCAGGTTGGAGTCGAGCGCCAGCTGGAAGCTGAACGGCTGATCGCTCGGCAGGGTCAGCCCCAGGCTGCCGGCCCAGTTGCCGCGTCCCTTGAGGATGTCCAGCGCCGGGATGTCCTGACGCTGGCGGCGGCTGTCCCACAGCCCCTTGAACTTGAGATCGACCTGATAGCGATTGGGCTGCTGGCGGCCCTGATAGTCGAGGGTGAGCGGCTGGTTCCACAGGCTCGCCTTGAGGTTGCTGAAGCGGGTCTGCTCGTTGTCATACTCGAGCCGCCCCTGCACCTGCTCCAGCGGCAGATCTAGGCTGGTGACCCGTACCTTGTTGTTGCTGAACAGGGCGTCGCCGCTGGCCTTGACCTCGCTCTCGCCATCCAGCGGAATATCCAGCTTCACCGAGCCCTTCATGGGGCCGCGGATCTCCACCTCCCGCAGCGCCTGACCGACCGAGCCGCCGAGCGGCGAGTCCTGCAGGTAGTCGCTGATGGCCTTGCCCTCGCCCTCAACCTTGGCGTCCACGTAGAGGTGAGCCCCCGGATAGAGGTCCGGAATCCAGGCGTGCACCGAGTCGGAGCTGGCCTTGCCGAGCTGGGTGGCGCGGCTGTTCATGTCGAGGCTGGCATTCTGGAACAACAGATCGATCTGCAGGTCGGTAAGCGGTTGCCAACCGGGGAAGAATTCGTAAGAGGCCTGCTCCAACGGCACCGCCACCTGGAAGATGCCCTCGCCCTTGCGGTAGGGGAAGTCGCGGAACTCGCCGTACCAGAGCAGGTCAGCCCCCTTGGCCTTGCCCCCCTTGATGGCCCCGCTCAGGTAATCCACCAGGCTCTTGTCCATCACCTGCAGCGGATAGTAACGATCCGCATTGCCCGCATTCTTGACGTCGATGCGACCGGTCAGGGCGAGGAAGGGGTGCTCGAACAGATCGAGCCGAAAGCGGCTGGCGAGGCTCAAGTCCGGGTTGTCCAGCACCAGATCCTGGCCATAGAGCACCCAGCCCTGCGCCACCTGCCACCAGTCGAGCCGCGCCGAGAAGCTGTCGATGGGGATCGGCTCCTTGAAGTGGCGGGCCGGGTCTATGGCATCGTTTGCCAGTTGCAGCCGGGCGCTGCCGCCGGTCGGGGTGAGCCAGAACTCACCGTTGAGGTCGCGCACGCCGGGCACGTCGTGCCAGGCGTTGACCCGGATGTGGGACAGCTGGCCGCTGACGGAGAGCCCCTGCCAGCCGGCATCCGCCAGCAGGATCAGATCCTGGATCTTGCCGGTCGGGCGGGTGCGCTTGAGGGTCTCGGTCAGCTCGGGATAGATCCCCGACACCAGCTGACTCAGGTTGGCGATCTGGTCCAAATCGATGGCCGGTACATAACCCTGAATGCGATCGCCGACCCGCTCGAGCTGCAACCGGCTGTGCAGCCAGGGCTTGCCGTCGAGTTTGAAGGTGACGTCGTGGCTGGCAAACTGCCACTCCTTGCCGTCCCGGCGCAGCTGGATCTTGCCCCCCTGCAGCCCGAGCCGGTGCAGGTCACCCTGTTTTTCATCCTGCCAGATCAGATAGTTGTCGCCGAACGCCAGCAACGAATCCCCCAGCTGACCGGCCTTGAACTCGCTCCAGAGCTGAAAGTCGAGCTGGCCGCTCACCTTGGGCTTCCCTGAGTGGGTACGGGCCAGCATGGGGCTGATGTCGAGCTGGCGGGCCCCCAAGTAGAGCTGACCCTTGAGCCGATCGAGCCGCACTTGGGGGGCATCTACGTCGACGATGAGATCGAGGGTGCTCTCGCCCACCCCGTTGATGAGATAGGCCTTGCCGACCCCCTGATGGCGCTTGCCACGGTTCTGCCAGCGCAGCTGGGCGATGTCGAGGGCACGCACCTCCCCCAGCGCCGTGGTGAGGCTGAGGCGGGTGTCGTGAATATCGAAGGTGGAGAGCTGGGTCAGCAGAAAGCGCAGCAGGGCCTGCTGCTGGTCGCTGCCGTTGCCGGTTTCCGGCTCCGCGGGCTGGCCCAGATCCAGCGCTATGTCGCCATCGCTCAGGATCAGCTGGCCAAATACCGGCTTGAGTTCGTTGAGGGAGCGCCAGAAGTCGAGGTGGGCCCACACCTTGCCAAGACGCAGGGCGAAGCGGCCCGAGTTCGGCGCGATCACCAGTTGCTGCAGCTCGAGGGCCGGGCCGCGCTGGGTCCAGTCCAGCCCGATGCGATCGACGCTGGCCTCCAGCTTGCTGTCGGCCAGCAGGGTATTGAGCAGCGCCTGACGGTGCTGATTGAGCAAGGGACCGCCAAAGCGCACCAGGCTGACCAGGATGGCCAGCAGCACGAAGAAGACCCCGAGGGCCAACCAGCCCCGACTCAGCCAGCGATAGACCAATTACATCATCACCACGTCGAATTGCTCCTGCCCGCAGAGGGGCTCGCTGACCACCCTGACCTGCTTGCCGATGAACACTTCCAGTTCGGCCAGGCTGTGGGACTCCTCGCCCCGCAGGTAGTCGGCCACCGCCGGGGCGGCGTAGACGGTGAACTGATCCGCGTCGTAGGCCCGGTTGACCCGGATGATCTCCCGCAGGATCTCGAAGCAGACCGACTCCACCGTCTTGACCCGACCGCGCCCCTTGCACTCGGGACACTCGGAGCAGAGCACGTGCTCCAGGCTCTCGCGGGTGCGCTTGCGGGTCATCTCCACCAGGCCGAGCTGGGAGAAGCCGTTGACGTTGGTCTTGGCGCGGTCCTTCGACAGCGCCTGCTCCAGACTGTGCAGCACCCGCCGGCGGTGATCCTCGGACTGCATGTCGATGAAGTCGATGATGATGATGCCGCCGAGGTTGCGCAGGCGCAGGTGACGGGCGATGGCCGCCGTCGCCTCGACGTTGGTGTTGAAGATGGTCTCTTCCAGGTTGCGATGGCCGACGAAGGCCCCGGTGTTGATGTCCACCGTGGTCATGGCTTCGGTCTGGTCGATGATGAGGTAGCCGCCGGATTTGAGCTCCACCTTGCGCTCCAGCGCCCGCTGGATCTCGTTCTCCACGTCGTAGAGATCGAAGATCGGCGACTCGCCGGAGTAGTACTCCAGCTTGTTGGCCAGCTCAGGCACGTACTCCTCGGTGAAGCGCTTGAGCTGATCGAAGCTCTGGCGCGAGTCGACCCGGATCTTGTCGAGCTCGGCCCCGACGAAGTCGCGCACAACCCGAAAGGCCAGGCTGGGATCCTCGTAGAGGATCTTGCAGGGCGGGTACTTTTGCTTGCGCTCCAGGATCTTGCGCCACAGGCGCTTCAAGAAAGCGGCATCCTGCTCCAGCTCCTGCTCACCCACCCCTTCGGCGGCGGTGCGGATGATGTAGCCACCCAGCTCGTCCACATAGCCGGCCACGGTGCGCTTGAGGCGCTCGCGCTCCGCCTCGGACTCGATGCGCTGGGAGACGCCGACGTGGGCACTGCCAGGCATGAACACCAGATAGCGGGACGGCAGGGTGATGTCGGTGGTGAGGCGGGCGCCCTTGGTGCCCAGCGGGTCTTTCACCACCTGCACCATGATGTCCTGCCCCTGGCGCACCAGCTCGGCGATGTTGCCGGCCTGGAACTGCTCCTTCTCCTTCACCGCCACGCACTCGGTGTGCGGCACTATGTCGGAGGCGTGCAGGAAGGCCGCCTTGTCCATGCCGATATCGACGAAAGCCGCCTGCATGCCGGGCAGCACCCGGCTGATCTTGCCTTTGTAGATGTTGCCCACGATGCCGCGCTTGGCCTGACGCTCCACGTGCACTTCCTGCAGCAGACCGTTCTCGACCAGGGCAACCCGGGTTTCGGAGGGGGTGACGTTTACCAGCAGTTCTACCGACATAAGTTACCTTGCCTTTCTAGTTTTAAATTCTGGCAGCCAAACCGGCACGTGCCCGGTGAGTAACGCAGTAAGAAACAGCCGGTGCATGTCACCGACCTATGCCTTGCCTGTGATGGCTTCAAATTCTGATCGCCTTGCTGCGAGCGGTTCGCGGAACCGGCCCTGCGCAACAAGGCAGCGGTTGGATTACCGGGACTGTTCCAGATGATGCTTGATCAGCAGGTCGGTTTCCAGCAGGGGCAGGCCGACCACGGCGCTGTAGCTCCCCTCGATGCGGCTGACGAACTTGCCGGCAATGCCTTGAATTGCATAGGCACCGGCCTTGTCACAGGGCTCACCCGTGCGCCAGTAAGCCTCGATTTCGGCCTCGTCCAGCTTGCGAAACGCCACGTTGGTAGTGACCAGTCGCACGTCGCAGCGCTCCGGGGTGGCCAGCGCCACCGCCGTCATCACCTGATGCACCTTGCCGGAGAGCGCCTCCAGCATGTCCTTGGCGTCGAGCAGGTCGGACGGTTTCTCCAGCACCCGCTCCCCTAGCACCACTATGGTGTCGGCGCCCAGCACCGGCAGTACCGTGGGGGCAGCGGCCACACCTGCCATGGCCTTGTCACGGGCCAGCCGGCAGACATAGTCCTGGGGCTTCTCGCCCTCTTCCCGTTGTTCCGGCACATCCAGCTTGAGCACCTCGAAGCGATAGCCCAGCTGGGTCAGCAGTTCATGACGGCGGGGTGAGCCCGAGGCAAGATAGAGTTGCAGTTCGTTGTGCTTGTTCATAATCATTTCGCGAGCCAGGGTACGGTTACAATACGTTGTTTTTACTCATATTCACTTGATATTGAAGCGCCGGCGCACCTTGCGCAAGACCAGGAAAACCCAGGGCCATATTAGCATCGTACTCAGGGTCGACCAAAAGTAGGCGAAATTGAGGCTGGCGCGGCTAAACAGGTGCTCAGCCCAGAAGATGGTCACCTTGCCCACCAGCGAGAGGCAGCCGATGATCAGCGCCTGTTGCCAGAGGGAGAAGTTGCGGATCTTCTGGAACTGGAACGCCGCCAGATAGGTGGTGATGGCCATCGCCATGGCCCGCACGCCGAGGGTGCTGCCGAGCAGCACATCCAGCAGCAGGCCCGCCACCCAGGCGGTGCCGACGTTGGTCCGGTGTGGCAGCGCCAGCGCCCAGTAGATGAGCACCATGGCGAGCCAGTCCGGCCGGAAGGGTTCGAGTTGGAAAGGAAGCGGCAGGATCGACAGGCTAAGGGCCAGCAGGATCGAGATCCAGATCCAGATCCTGCCGCTGGCGGGTTGTAACATCAGCGCGTCGCTCCCGCAGCCGAAGGTGCCGCAGCCGGGGCTGCCGCAGGGGTCGGCGCCTCTTCATCGTCATGCACTTCCGGTTTCTTGTCGGTCCACAGCAGCAGCAGATAGCGCAAGCGGTCCAGCGCCACCAGCGGCTTGGCCTCGACCTGGGCGAAGGGCTTGCCCTCCACGTAGTCGGAGCGGGTCACGGTCGCCACCGGATAACCTTCCGGGAAGCGGCCGCCCAGGCCCGAGGTGACCAGCAGATCGCCGACCTGCACGTCGGTATTGCGCGGCAGGTTGCGCAGCTCCAGCTTGTCGAGCTCGCCGCTGCCGGAGGCAATGGCGCGCAAGTCGTTGCGCAGCACCCGCACCGGGATGCCATGGCTGGAGTCGGTGATCAGCAGGACGCGGCTGGTGGTGGAACCCACGTGCAGCACCTGACCGATCACCCCCTGATCGTTGATCACCGGCTGGCCGTTGTAGACACCGTCCAGCGCCCCCTTGTTGATCAGCACCTGATGGCTGAAGGGGTCGGAGTCCACCGACAGCAGCTCGGCCACCATCTTGCGGGACTCCTTGTGCACCGGCGAACCCAGCAGCTCGCGCAGACGCTGGTTCTCGTGCTCCAGATGATCCATCTTGAGCAGGCGCGAGCGCAGGGTGAACAGCTGTTGTTCCTGCTGCTTGGTCTGCTCGATGAGGCCGGCCCGGGTCTGCACCTGGGTCGACATGGTATCGAGCATGATACCCGGCGCATTGGCCATGTATTGCAGCGGGCTGACGAGCGAACTGAGGTAGACGCGGACGTGGCTGAACACACCGAAGCGGGAGTCCGCTACGATGGCAGCAATGGAGATGATGACGGCGAGAAACAACCGTAACTGAAGCGAAGGGCCTCTACCAAAAATGGGTTTCATGGGTCGTCAAAAAAGAGCCGGCACGCTGGCCGGCTTTGGGTCTTATTCGTAGTGGAACAGATCGCCACCGTGCATATCGATCAGCTCCAGTGCCTTGCCGCCACCACGGGCCACGCAAGTCAGCGGATCTTCGGCAACCACCACCGGGATGCCGGTCTCTTCCATCAGCAGACGGTCGATATCCTTCAGCAGGGCACCACCACCGGTCAGCACCATGCCGCGCTCGGAGATGTCGGAGGCCAGCTCGGGCGGAGACTGCTCCAGCGCCACCATCACGGCGGAGACGATGCCGGACAGCGGCTCTTGCAGCGCTTCCAGGATCTCGTTGGAGTTCAGGGTGAAGCTGCGCGGCACACCTTCAGCCAGGTTGCGACCACGTACTTCGATCTCGCGCACCTCTTCGCCCGGATAGGCGGAGCCGATCTCGTGCTTGATGCGCTCGGCAGTAGCTTCACCGATCAGGCTGCCGTAGTTGCGACGCACGTAGCTGATGATGGCTTCATCGAACTTGTCGCCGCCGATACGGACGGACTGGGAGTAAACCACACCGTTCAGGGAGATGATGGCCACTTCGGTAGTACCACCACCGATATCAACCACCATGGAACCGGTCGCTTCGGAGACCGGCAGGCCGGCACCGATGGCGGCAGCCATAGGCTCGTCGATCAGGTAGACCTCGCGGGCACCGGCCCCCAGAGCGGATTCCTTGATGGCGCGACGCTCAACCTGAGTGGAGCCACACGGTACACACACCAGCACACGCGGGCTGGGGCGGAAATAGTTGTTGTCGTGAACCTGCTTGATGAAGTGCTGCAGCATCTTCTCGGTCACGTAGAAATCGGCGATCACGCCGTCTTTCATCGGGCGAATGGCGGAGATGTTACCAGGGGTACGACCCAGCATCTGCTTGGCGGCATGGCCGACGGCAGCGACCGATTTGGCGTTCCCGCGCTCTTGGCGAATGGCGACAACTGAGGGTTCGTTAAGGACGATCCCTTGATCTTTTACATAGATCAGGGTGTTGGCAGTTCCCAAGTCGATCGACAGATCGTTGGAAAAGACGCCTCTGAGCTTTTTGAACATGGCTACGGGAAATCCTAAGAATTTGGAGGTGCAGAAAACCGGCTAACTTTACCAATGCCCACCCCAATCGGCAAGCGCTCAAACTGTCGCCAACCCATCGGGCGCGACAAAAATGCGAGTCATCACTCACCCGCACAAGCCGACAAACGCTAATAAACAAGGGGATAGGGGGCGAAGTTGACTGATCCGCCCCAACTCCCCGCTCAGTGCATCACTTCGCGCCGATAAATAATTCTGTCATTACCCCGGCTGGAGCCGAAGATGGCCTCACCCAGCAGGCTGTTCGAGTCACCCGGATCGGCCAGCCAACGCGGCTGTTGCGGTTGTTTTTCCAGCACGATGCGATATGGCACGCGTACCGCGAACTGAGGAGCAGCAAAGTGGAATAGCAACTCACCCTTGTCGGCCTTCCCTACGACGGCCCCTGGCGAAGGGGCTCCCAGTCCCACTCTGATCCTGGCCGCCGCTCCCAACACCAGATCGCCACTGGCCGCATCATAGTGCTGGGTATCATTGGTAAAGAGCACACCGTCATTGGCCAGCGAGAGCGTGCTGCACACATCTGCCTCATTGCGGCTCCAGGCGCCGTTCTGGTAGTACTGCATCAGCAAGGAGAGCGACAGCGGCTCGCTGGCGGCTCCACGATCCGTGCCGGCCAGCACTCTGCCGTAGTAGGCAACCATGGTGTCATCAACCACTGCCGGGATGCTCAGCAGCTTCGCATTGCAGGTCACACCGACCTGGCAGTCACCCGACACGCCTGTGTTCATGTTCATTCCGGTCAGGGTCGTGATCGACGGGTTTTCACCATCGATGACACGCAACCCGAATCGCAGCTTGAAAAAGGGCTCTTCCGGCGTGGTAAGCGACGGCGTCCGCTCTGCCAAGCGGGCAAACCGGCTGCTGCCATCGAAAATGACTTCGCCAGCCTGCCAGTTGGTCACCAGGCTGCCGATCCTATCGGTTCGATCGACGCCGTCCTTGTTGTCGGCAGCGACCAGATAGACCAGCCCTCTGGCAAAGGCGTCGCGGTAATTAAGAGTCACCCCACCCTGCTTGTTGCGAGCCTGCAGGCGCATCTTCACGCCAAACGGCTGACTCATGTAGCTGAAACCACCACAGGCGGGGGTCACGGTCCCGCTGAACAGATTAAAGTCCCAGGGTACGAAGCGTCCCACTGGCGCGCTGCTGGCGGGAGGGATGGTGTAGCCGAAATAACCCGTAGATACAGTGCTTCCCTCTGGCGGCGTTGCCACCGGTGGCGTCGCCGTCATCCTGAACACCCCCACCTCGCTCACCGTCTGGGTGACACTGTTGAGGCTGTTGCTCGCGGGAACATGGTTATAGGTAGCCGTTCCCACCGTGGCATTGGTGCCGGGGTTTGGCGCGACCAGGGTGCTGCCCAGGGCAATCTTGGGCAGGACAAAGTTGGGAGTGGTCTGATTTCCGGCACAGATATCCCCATCGTTGGCAGATTCCCAAGCCATCGCCTTGATATCTACCTGGAAGGTGTCTCCCGCCTTCTTGAACACCGGGCAACTGCTGTCCCCTGCCGCACAGACGCCTTGCGGGGGTGTAATGCACAAGCCGACCGGACGCGCTACAAACTGATCCGAACCGAGCATCACCAGCCCCGCTTCATTGCCCGTGCCGTCGTAGCGAGCATCCAGCTGGACCTTGCCGGCATCCGGATACTTGACCGTGATGCTCGACTGTCCCTGGGCATCGAAGTTGAGGGAAAACGCGGTGGCATTACCCTGGCTGGAGCCGATCAGGGTGTTGTTGACGCTCATTCCGCTGTTGAAGCTATTGCTGGCCGGCGAAACATAGCTGCTCCAGAACTTGACACTCTTGCTCTGATTGGCAAAACCCGGCACGCACTGCTTGGTCACGTCGCTCTTCTTGACCGCCTTGATGGCCACCGTCTGCGGCTGGTTCGAGTAGGTGTCTGGCACGTCAAAGACGAAGCCGCTGTCGGCAAAGTTGAGGGTGCAGGCGGCGCTGCTGAGCGCCCCGCCGCCCGACCGGCAGAGGGTGGTGCTGAGCGGTTTGGTCGAGGGCGTCGAGCCGCTGACGCCCACGGTAACCGACCCGGCAGTGTTGTTTCTGAGCTGCAACGTGGTGGTGCCGCCGCTGAAACTGACCACATTGCCCCCGATCCAGCCGCCACTGGTACTGCTGGCAGGAAGCAGACTGGCGCTGACCTGATCGGTGATCAACTGGCTGCAATCCGGATTGGCGCAGGCCCGGATGGTAAGGGTTTCCGGGTTGCAGGTCAGCGCATTGCCACTGTGGTCAAATTCGAAGTGATCGATCTGGGTACCCACCGGGCTGGAGCGCAGGGCGCAGATCCGCACGTTGTCGATCTCGTGGAAGTTGGTCACCGAACCGGTGGAGCCGGTCAGGGAGAGCAGGAAGTTGGTCGGCACCGCCGCTTGACCAGTCTGGCTCGTCATGTTGATGGGGCCGACCAGGGTGCTGTAGCCCGCGCCGGTATCCCGCTCGACGGTGGCCAGCGAGTTGCCTGCGGAGCGGGAGTCGACCGTGATGCGATAGCGATGGGGGCGATTGCTGTTGGTACCGCTGTCGACGGGCGGATTCAGGTTGCTGGCCGTCCCCGTCAGATAACGATAACCCGAGGTGCCCGACCCCGAACCACGGATGGAGACCGCCTGCGGCCGCGACCCCAGGTTGGTACTTCCCCCCTCGTTGGCATAGTTGCCGTACTCGTCGAGCCCCACCCCGAGCCAGCCGCCGGCAAAACCGCTGATCCCGGTCTTGTAGCCATAACCCAGCGGGCCGCCAAAAGCACCTGGCTGCGGCGTCAGGGTGGCATCCGAGAGCACCACCGCCATGCCGTCCGCCCCGCTCGTACCGGAAGTCTTGTAGGCATATTGATCGAATTCGACCGTCACCAGGTTGCCGGCCCCCGGGAAGAGGCGCTGGAAGGTAGCCGAAGTAGCCTGATTGGTGACGTTCTGGGTGAGGCGCAGGCGGCCGTTTTGTACCGATGGCAGGGTGCTGTTGTTGCGCTGGGCCACCACCCAGCTGTCCGGGTTGATCTGGGCGCTGTCGAAGCCATCGGCGAAGCAGGTCAGCATGGGTGGCAGCACCGCCGTATTGATGCTGGACTGGGCATCCATCTTCAGATAGCCGGCCGTCACCTTGCCATAGACGGTGGCATTGTTGTTCATGCTGAGCAGCCCGTCGGTATAGAGGTAACCATAAAACGTGGTGCTGTTGTCGATCACCATGTTGTTGTAGTTAACCCAGATGAGGCTGCCCTGGTTGTTGGCGTTGATGTTGACCGTATTGACCAGCTTCACGTCCTGATTGACGAAGATCCGGGTGGTCCCACTGCCTGAAAGACGGATGGAGCCGTTGTCCAGGTTGAGGCGGTCGATGAAGTAATCCCCCTCGCCCAGCACCAGGGTCGCGTTGTTGCGCACCGTCAGCGTTTTGAACTGATAGGTGCTGCGACTGGGGAAAGTCATGGTGCAGTTTTCCACCGTCATGGTGTCATAGGCTGCGCTGGAAGCACTCTGCGAGCCGGACGAACAGGTCTGGACCGTATTGGCACTGTTGGAGGGGAACACGTTGTTGCCACTCAGCGCCAGCCCCCGAATGTCGCTGCCGGTGACGGTACAGACCTTGTAGCCACCCACGCCGTCGTCGCAGCGCCGCGTATTGTTCTGATCCGGCTGGATGGAGCAGAAGTTGAGTGGCAGCCCGCCGCTGCCATTGATCTTGGCGTTGTTGAGCTGGCCCAGTTGGTAGCCGTTTATTTGGTAGCAGGCAGTACTGCTGTCACCATGGTGGCCCTGCACCACGGCCGGGAAGAGCGAGCCGGTATCGATGGGATCGAACGCCCAGACCTGGCTAGTGAAGAGGGCCAGCGCCCACAACCATTTCATCATCAGCCTCCGTCATACGCTTCGACCATCAGGGTACGGCTCACCCTGAAGTCTGGACTGGCGCCATCTAGATTGTCGTCGCCACAGCTACCGACGCTCTCGAGCCGGTAGCCGGTGCTCGTCACGCCGTTGTAGGTCGTGGTCACGGTGCGGCACTGCACCACCGCCTGGCAGTCGACCAGCCCCGGATTGCCGGTGAAGCTGATCGTCTTGCTGAGCTCGCACATCGCAGGTGGCTGGGCTGCCTGTCGATTTGGGAACAGTCGATAGAGCGCCACTTCCAGCCCGCTCTGGGCCGCCAACAAGGCACGCACGCTACGCACCTCCACCGTATTCTTCTCGCTGCTGTCGAGCAAAAAGCGCCCCATGGCTGCCGCCAACATGGCCATCACCACGATCACGAACAGGGCGATCATCAGGGCAGTGCCCCCCATCTTCTTGCTCTGGCGCCGCTCAGGGAACATTGAAGACCCCTAGCTTGTGGTTGAAGGTGACCGCTTCGCCCTTTCGTTCGAACACCAGCCGCACGCCGAAGGCCCCTTCAGCATTGAAGGCCGAGACCTCTCGATAGAAGTTGCCGGCACGAAGCGACTCGGCCATCAGCACACCCGTTGCAACAGGGGCTCCGATCGCGGCACTGGCTCGCGTCATCGTACTGCCTTCCACGCAGTAGCGTACCTGCTGATTGGCAAAATAAACCCGGCTGCCGGGCGAGATCCCGGCCAGGGTCTCACCACTGGTATAGCGAACGGTCTGCGCCCCCGATACCGGCGCCAGCACCTCGGTGACCCAGGCGACACAGCGGCCATATTCACAGCCATTGACCAGCGAGCCGGCTGCTGACGTCGGCAGCGGGAAGACCACCATCAGGTCCCCTACCTTGACCGCATTGGCATCCTGACTCATGGGATCGACGGCCGAGGCAGGAGTCGCCATCACCAGTTCCAGGGTAGATGTACTGCCGGACTGGGCCCGGTTGAGAGCAAGATAGCGGCTGGAGGTGCTGATGGGCCAGAAACGCAGGCAGGGACCGCTGTAATCCCAGCTGCCATCCAGGGTTTCAATCCGCTCGGAACCCGGCAGCGCATCGCGCACCTCGCGGTTGAGCCGCTCCATGGCGAAGCGGGCATCGCTCATCAGCTGTTCGCGGCTACTGGCATCACCGTAGATCTGGGTACCTATGCCGATGAACTGGCTGGCGAAGGTGGCCATGATCCCCAGCAGCAGGATCACCATCACCAGTTCGATCAGGGTAAAACCGCCCGGCGTCCGCATCAGTAGTTGCCCCGATAGAAGGAGAAGTCGAGCACGCTCTCGTCCGGCAGGCGCACCTGCAGATCGATACGCTTGCCCACCGAACAGGGCGACGCACAGTTCTTGAAGTTGCCATCGCTGAAATCCACCGGGCTCACCGCAATCCTGACTTGATAGTTGCGATACTCGTCGCTGGCGATGATGCCGCCGCTCTGGGTGTAGAAGCTGGCAGCTTTCCAGCTGCCGGCAGTATCGAAATCGTCCACGTCGTTGAACATGTAGGGGGTGGCTTCACCGTCTGGACCATAGTTGGTCGAGCAGGCGGGGATGGTGACGCCAGCCACCGTCTCACCGCAGCGATAGCGGCCGCCATTGTGATCCGACCGCTCATCGAACGATGTTTGCTGGATCTCGCCAGCCAGGCGCTGGGCCAGCTGGGCACCACGCACCTGCTGCACCGGGTCCACCGCCTGGGGAGCCTGGTTGATCAACAGCCCCAGGATGCCGGTCAGTGCTACCGCCAGCAGCACTATGCCGACGATCAGCTCAATCAGGGTAAAACCGCGCTCAGGGGCTCTCATGGATATAGCCCTCGGACTCTATCTTGATGCGGCCGGTTTCGCGGCCATCGCTCACCAGCAGGGTACAACCCGTGGCACAACTGCCGAGCGGTCTTCCCATCTGGTCAAAACGGATCACGAAACTGCTGGCGTTATTGAGGGAAACCGCCAGACCGGCGGAAGGGGTCACAAGGCGGCCACGGGTGCGCTGATTGTCGCTCCAGCCGGCCATGGGGTCGGGGGCCGGACAACCAGTGCCGGTCGCCGCCAGCGTGATATGGGCAAAACGGGAAGCCTCCACCACCAGTTGGGTACAGCGATCGGCGGGTTCATGCATGTTGATGGTCTGCACCAGCCGTAGCCTGGTCAGCAGTTCATCACGAAGGGTTTGGGTTTCAAAGCCGCCTTTGCCCAGCAATTTGGGCACGGCAAAGGCGGCCAGAATCCCCAGCAACAGGATCACGATAACCAGTTCAATCAGAGTGAAACCTCTGCGCATTGAAATCTCTTATAAAAGGCGAGGCACTTGGCCTCGCCTTTTATCTATCAATCACAACCGTTCAAAGTTGTCGCTGCTGCGGAAGTTTCGGATGCAGCAGTGTAATTCACAGTACATTTGGAACTACTGGTCGAAAAGACATAGGAGTTCCCAGACACTTTACCACTCCAAGAGCCGTCAATTGTGACTGCATTCTTGATCCCATCATCAGTTGCTTCCGGATAACCATAGGCAGTTTTAATATCTGTACCGTCAGAACCAGTAACCACTGCGCTGCTCGCACGCTCTTTACCTTCCAGTGCTGACTTGCTGTAAACCAGCTGAGCTGAGCTGCTGACTGCGGCCTGTACGCCCTGAGCAGCAGACTTCTTGGCATCATCCTGCAGATTCAGGAACTTGGGAGCAGCGGTCACTGCCAGGATACCCAGAATGATGATCACGATGACCAGTTCGATCAGGGTAAAACCCGCCTGTTTTTTCATATTGCTTTCCTCTGTCAATTGATATTGGTGGTCACCTGACCGGAAGCCGGACGGTAACTAAAACTCATGAATGCATCAGTACTGCCTTGCGGATCCTGATACTTGCCATCACTACCCTTACTCAAACTATTGACCAGATAGTAGCGGCAGACCGAGTCCAGGCCGTTATTGGTCACACTGACATAGTATTTCAGGTCATTGCCGCTACCACGCACCTCGCTGAAGCTGGCGGTAGCCTTGGGCGGGTTCTGCAGCAGACCCTCCCAAATCTTGAGACAGCGCGGGGCCGTCAGGTTGGCCGGATCCACGTCGATGCCGCCACCGGCCGAGGTATCCATGGGATAGCCGGGGGAGAGCTCGCCGTTGCTGACCTGGGTGTCGGTCGGCGTGGTCAGATAGAAGCGTGAACCGTCATAGAGCACGGTGTTGAGGCTGTCCTGCTTGGCGCGCCCTTCGGCCTCCCATTGAGCCCGCACCAGCGACACGCCGGTAGCAAACCCGCCGGAGACTCCCTCCACGCTGGCTTTCTTGGCTTCGTCCGTGACATCGAGAAAGCGGGGCAAGGCGGTGACCGCCAGGATCCCCAGGATGACGATGACGATCACCAGCTCGATCAACGAGAAACCCGCTGCCCGATGGGGACTCGCCACACCGGAATATCTTGGTACCAGTCGCGTTGTTGTCATGGACCCTCCGTAATAACCCGCATTATTTCATGCAGATATAGAAAAATCATTTAACTGAATCGCAAAATGAGCCTCATTCAGGGCTTTTGCTGCACTCTGCCGTCAGAAAATTGATAAATCAGCCAATTATTCTCCCAGCCGAACTGGCACCCTTCGCCATCCAGGCTCGCCAGGACCTGCACCGGCGGCTGGGTCGACGCCGTGGTACCGATGAGTTGCTCCCACAACCAGCGGCAGTTTTCCGACGGCGTCATCGCTGTACCGGCACCCAATGGCCAGCCACGCTCATCAAACTGCCAGGCCATCCCATCGGCATGCAGCACGGCGGGACGCCGCTGATCGAGCCAGAGCCCGTGCAACCTTTGTGCACGCTCGGCAAATTGCTCCCCCAGCAGGGTCAGGCTAATGGCCAGCGCGTCCTCCCGGTGGACAAGATAGCTTCGGGCCAGGGGCGCCACCATGATCAGCAACAGGATCCCCACGGCCAGCCGCCGATAGCTCCCCAGCCAGTGATCATCCTGTTGTGACTGTCGACTCACCCATCTCGCTCCACGCTCTGCCGCTTACCCATACCGCCCACCTCATTGCCCGGTTACTTGCTGCGCACGGCCCACATCATGCCCCGCCTCAGTGACGGTAAAGATACCGGCTTACTTGCCACGCACCGCACGCATCATGCCCCACCTCAGTGACGGTAAAGATACCGGCTTACTTGCCGCGTACCGCACGCATCATGTCCCACATCGGCGTAAAGATGCCCAGCGCCAGGATCAATACCATGACCGCCACGATCCCGATCAGGATCGGCTCGATCCGGGCGGTAAGGCTCTTGAGGTCATAATCCACCTCCCGCTCGTAATACTCGGCCGCCTCGTGCAGCAGATCATCCACCTGGCCGGTCTCTTCCCCCACCGCGATCATCTGCATCACCAGCGGGGTGAACAGGCCGCTGCTGCCAGCGGTGCGCAGCAGGCTCTCGCCCCGCTCGATGCCGGCCCGCATGTCGCGGATCCGGCCCGCCATCCAGGCGTTGTCTACCGCATCGGCCACCAGGCTCAGCGCCGTGTTGAGCGGCACCCCGGCCTTGAGCATCATGGAGAAGCTGCGGGCGAAGCGGGCCAGCAGGGAGCGCTCTATGATGGTGCCGACGATCGGCAACTTGAGCTGCCATCTGTGCCAGGTCAGCTTGCCCTTGACCGTACTCACCCAGCGCCGCCAGCCGAACACCATGGCCAGCAACACACCGAGTATCACCCACCAGTAGTGCACGAAGAAGTGAGAGGTGGCGAGCAGGATCCGGGTCGCCAGCGGCAGCTCGACGCCAAATTTGGCAAACATGCCGGCAAAGACCGGGATCACCATGATGTTGAGGATCACCATGGCGATGCCGATGGCAATCAGCACGAAGCTGGGGTAGCGCATGGCGGTCTTGATCCGCTTGCGGGTTTCCAGCTCCAGCTCGAAATAGTTGGCAAGCTGCAAGAACGCCTCTTCCAGCTGACCCGTGTTCTCCCCCACGTGGATGATGGCCACGAACAGGCTGCTGAACACCCTTGGGTGGGCCTGCATCGAGCTCGACAGCGGCCGGCCGTTGCCCAGATCCTCTCCCAGCGCGTGCAGCGCCCGCTTGAGCGGCTTGCTGTGGGCGCTCTCCTCCAGCCCGGCGATGGCGCGCAGGATGGGGATGCCGGCCCGGGTCAGGGCATACATCTGGCGGCTGAACACTACCAGCTCGTCCAGCCGCACGCCCCGCTCCAGCAAGAGGGACCAGTCGAGGGCGGCCGCCTTCGCCTTGCCGGGTTTCAGCTCGGTCGGCATCACGCCGCGACGCATCAGCTGCTCGGCCACGGCCATCTCGTTGGCCGCGTCCACCACCCCGCTGACGGCATTGCCCTGGCTGTCGCGCCCCTTGTAGGCAAAGCTGCTCATGGTGCGCCTCGCGCCAGCCGGCCGCGTTCATGGCCGATGAAGTTGGTCATCACTTACCCCAGGTCCTCCGCCAGCCGTAGCACCTCGTCCACCGAGGTGATCCCCTGGCGGGCGTAATCGAGTGCGGTCAGTGCCAGCGGCCGGTAGTGCGGGTGCTGGCGGGCCGCCTTGGCAAACCCTTCGGCGTCGTTGCGACGCAGGGAGTCCATCATGGACTGATCCAGCTCCAGCAGCTCGTACACCCCGATCCGGCCGGCATAGCCGGTAAAGTTGCAGCTCTGGCAGCCGCGCCCCTTGTGATAGACGTGCTGGCCCGGCGCTTCGCCGGAGAGCACTGTCAGCCAGGTGGCCTGGCCTTCATCCGGCGCCTTCTCCTCGACGCAGTGCTCGCATACCCGCCGCACCAGCCGCTGGGCCACCACGGCCCGCAGCGCGCTCGCCACCAGATAGCCGGGGGCCCCCATGTCGATGAGACGCAGGGCGCTGGTGACCGCATCGTTGGTGTGCAGCGTGGTCAGCACCAGGTGACCGGTGATGGCGCCGCGCAGGCCGATCTCCACCGTTTCGTTATCCCGCATCTCGCCCACCAGCAGGATGTCCGGGTCCTGACGCAAAGTGGAGCGCAGCACGTGGGAGAAGGTAAGTCCGATCTTGGGATTGACCTGTACCTGATTGACCCTGGGCAGCCGGTATTCCACCGGATCTTCCACCGTGATGATCTTCTGGCTGGCCTGGTTGAGCTCGGAGAGGGCGCCATAGAGGGTGGTAGTCTTGCCGCTGCCGGTCGGCCCTGTCACCAGGATCATGCCGTGGGGTCGCTTGAGCTGACGCCGGAAGCGGGTCAGGATCTCCGGCGGCATGCCGGTCTCGGTCAGCGACAGGATGCCGGAAGATTGGTCCAGCAGCCGCATCACCACGGATTCGCCGTACTGCACCGGCATGGTCGACATCCGCACATCCACGTCGCGGCCGCGCACCTTCATGTTGAAGCGGCCATCCTGCGGCAGCCGCTTCTCGGAGATATCGAGGCCGGCCACCAGCTTGAGGCGCAGTACCAGCGCCTGGGCGATACGCACCTCGCTCAGGATGTTCTCGTGCAGGATGCCGTCGATACGCTGGCGAATGCGCAGCACCTTCTCGTCCGGCTCGATGTGAATATCGGAGGCTCCCACCTGCACCGCATCCTCGAACAGGGAGCGCAGCAGCTTGGCCACCGTCGCCTCCCCCTCGTCACCGGCCCCGAGGTTGCTGGAACCCAGCTCGAAGCCGGCGTCCTGATACTCCTCGTGCAGCTGTTCGGCGAAGCTCTCTATTTCGCGGGTGCGGCGATAGAGGCGGTCGAAATACTCCAGCAGCTGGCCTTCCCGCGCCACCGCCAGCCCCATCTCCCGCGGGCGCAGCAGCGCCGCGATGGCGTCGAGGGCGCTCAAATCGGCCGGATCCGACATGGCTACCGTCACCTTGTTGTCGGTGAGGTTGACCGCCAGCGCGCGGTAGCGGCGCGCCTGCACTTCCGGCAGCAGCGGCACCGCCGACGCATCGATGGTGAGGTTGTTGAGATCGAAGAAGGGTACATCCAGCTGGCGGGCGAGGAACTGCAGCAGTTGCACCTCGCTGATGAAGCCGAGATCGATCAGGGTGGTGCCCAGCTTGCGGCCGGTCTGACGCTGCTGTTGCAGGGCGAGCTGCAGCTGATCATCCGAGATGATTTGCTCTTGTACCAGCAGGTCGCCGAGGCGCATTTTCAGTCTGGGTTGTGCCATGCAAACTCCAAAAAAGTGATCCCGGCCGCCCGTCAGGGGGCGAGCTGGGCAATCCGCTGTTCGAGCCAGCTGGTCGACGCCTCGCCCAGATTGCCGTGCAACTGGGCATTACGATAGGCATCCAGCGCACGCTGGCTGTGGCCCTGACCATCTTCGGCCACGCCGAGCCCGAGCCACCAGCGGCCCTGATCCGGCTGCTGGCGCAACAATTTCACGTAAAGATCCGCCGCCTCGGCATGCTGACCCAGCTCTTGGCTCAGCCCGGCCCAAGTTGCGTAATAATCCAGATTGCTGGCCAGATCCGGTCGATGGCCGGTCAGCCAGCCGAGCGCCTTGAGCTGATCGCCACTACTGATGGCGAGCCGCGCCAGCAGCAGCCGGAAATCGGCCTGTTCGGGATCGAATCTGAGCCCCTCTTCCAGCAACTGGCTCGCCTCGCTCAGCCGACCCTCGCCGTAGAGCAGACCCGCCAGCTGCTCGCGCGCCCCCTGATTGCGGGGATCGTGGGCCAGCACCTGATAGTAGTTGTCCTGGGCATCGCGCAGTTGCCCCTTGGCCATGGCGGTGGTGGCCTTGCGCTCGGCCAGGGTGGCCAGTTCGGCCTCGGAGAGGTTGACCGTCTCTATCTTGAGCACACCGGGCTTGCGCGGCGCGGCCGCGGGGGCCTCCTGCTCCGCCGCGAGCTCGGCATAGAGGTCGGGTTGCAGCTCCTCGTCGCTCGGCCCCTCCTCATCGATGGCAGCCACCTCGGCGTCATCGGCTACGCTCTCCTGCACCTCCTGCGGCTCGGTGGTAGGCGGGGCAGCAAGGTGGCGCGGGGTTGGCAGCGCCACCACCTGACCCACCGGCTCCTGTTCTGCACTGGCCGGCACAGCTACGGGAACCGCACGGGCGATGGCGTCCGGTTTGGGCTCGCCGGCCGCCTGCAGCTGGCGGGCCTCGGCGACCTGCTGGCTCTGCTGCCAGTAGATCCAGGTACGCCAGCCCAGAATGCCAAGGGCCAGCCCGCAGATCAGGGTCAGCAGCAGCATCCACCAGCCCTGCTGGCGCACGGGCGGCACATAGACGGCACCCTCGCCCCCCTGCTGGCGCTGTTCCAGATCCTTGAGCATCTGATTGATCACGCTCATTGCCAGACTCCATAGGCGAGGGCACAACCCAGCAGCAGCACGAGTGGCCACCAGCGCCGCGGCACGAAGCGGCGGGCATCGTCGGTGTCGCGCACGGCCAGCCGCACCAGCCGACAGTCGATCTGGCGCGCCCCCTGGCCATAGGCCAGCATCAGGCACTTCTGCGCCAGTATGTTGATGAGTCGCGGAATGCCGCGCGAAGCGCGCCACAGCTGGCGCAGCGCCCGTCCGCCAAACAGCGGGGCCCCGCGATAACCGGAAATCTGCAATCTGTGCTCCAGGTAGGCCCGGGTTTCATCGAAACGCAACGGCCGCAGGCAGTAGGAGAAACCGATCCGCTGGCGCAGCTGGCGCAGATGGGGCTTGGCCAGCCTGACGTCCAGCTCGGGCTGGCCAAAGAGCACGATCTGCAGCAGCTTGCTCGATTCGGTCTCCAGGTTGCCGAACAGCCGGATTGCCTCCAGCGTCTCGTCCGGCAGCGCCTGCGCCTCGTCGATCAGCACCACCACCCGGTTCCCCTGCTGGTGCAAGGCGATGAGGTGGCGATGGATGCGATCGGTCAGATCCAGCTCGCTCTGATCCCGCACCGCCAGTCCCAGCTCCAGCGCCAGGGCGATGCGCAGCTCGGCCGGGTTGAGATGGGGATTGGGCAACCAGGCCAGCCGCACCGGCCGCTCCTCGGAGCCCAGTTCGCTCAGCAGCTTGCGACAGAGCAGGGTCTTGCCGGTACCGACCTCGCCGGTCACCTTGATGAAGCCCTCCCCCTGCGCCAGCGCCCAGTTGAGCACCTGCAGCGCCTCCTCGTGCGGGGGCAGCCCGTAATAGAAACCGGTGTTGGGGGTGAGGCCGAAGGGAGCCTCCTGCAAACCGAAGTGGTTCAGGTACATGGGCAATCACCTGCCATCTCTGCCCGGGAGCCCGTGATGGCCCCCGGCACTTGGTCAAACCGGTCCAGGATCATGACTCAGCCCTTGGGCGGATACCATTTGTCGAGCAGCTCGGAGGAACGCTGCAGTTCGTTCTGCCAGGTGTCCTTCTCCACCACTGTCGGCTTGAGCAGGATCACCAGCTCCACCTTCTTGGTGCTTTCGCGGCGGTTGGTGAAAGCCTCGCCGACCCAGGGAATGTCCCCCAGCAACGGCACCTTGCTGACGATCTCCTGCTTGTCGGTCTTCATCAGGCCGCCGATGACGATGATGTCGCCATTGTTGGCCTGCACCACGGTATCGGACTCGCGGATCGAGCTCTTGGCCAACGGCAGTTGAAGGGTCCCTCCCGAGGTGCCCATGTCGATGGTCTTCTGTTGCTCTTCGGTGTCGATGACGGAGGGGTGGATATGCAGCAGCACCTTGCCCTCCTCGTCGATCTGCGGCGTCACGTCCAGCGCTATCCCGGAGAAGAAGGGGGTTAGCTCCACGTTGGGAGTTTTGTCCGTACCCGTGGAAGTCGTGGTGATGGTGGTGGAGGCGTTGGTGACGAAATACTCGTCGGTCCCCACCTTGATCACCGCCTTCTGGTTGTTGGTCGCCGTCACCCGCGGGCTGGAGAGGGTGTTCACGTCCCCCTGGGTCTTGAGCAGGTTGACCGCCACGTTGAAGTTGCCGTCAGAAATCTTGAAGCCGGCCCCGCCGCCCAGGGCGCTGAAGATCTGGTTGGGGGTGGTGGGCAGTTGGGAAGGAGCTGCCGAACCACCGCCGGTAATGCCCTTGTTGCCATCCCAGCTGGCGGAGAGACCACTCCAGTCTACCCCCTGCTCGTAACCCTCGTTGAGGGCCACCTCCAGGATCCGCGCCTCCAGCACCACTTGGCGCTTCAAGTGGCTCTCTGACTGATTGAGGAACTCGCGCACCGCCTTGAGCTCCTTCGGATAGGCCCGAATGGTCACCAGGCCCGCCTGCGGACTGGTGATGACGGCGCGGCCGTCGCCGCTGCCGATCAGGGTCTGCAGGGTGTCGCGCAGATCGGTCCAGTAGTCGCTGTTGGTGTCGGTCTCGATGCGGGTGCCGTTGCTGTCGCTGTTCGAGCTGCCGTTGGAGGAGCGGTTGCTGTTACTGGTGCTGTTGTTACTGCCGTTGGCATTGTCAAAGCTGTTGCTGTTGCCATTGTTGTCGTTGGCCGTCACCCCGCCGGTGCTGACCGAGGTGCGGGAGAGGCCGCGCCGGGACATCATCAGGTAGTTGACCGGAATGGTCTCGGTGCGCAGCCCGGCCGGATAGACGTGGAACACGTTGCCCTTGCGCTGCACGTCGAAGCCGTACATGTCGCCCACCACGGCCAGCACTTCGGTCAGGGTCACATCCTTGAGCTCGACCGAGATCTGACCCGCCACCCCGGGGTGCACCGCCACGCTGTAGCGGGCCCCCTTGAACAGGGAGCCGAAAAACTCCACCGCATCCACGTCATGGGCGGCAATACGCAGCCGCGGTTCCGGCATGCTGATGGCCTGGGGTGGACGATTGAGCTGCAGCAGTTCGCTCTGTACCGACTTGGGTACGCTGGTCAGGGCCCCGCCCTTGTTCTGCTCGGTCATGGCATGCCTGAGTGCGTCCTTGGCCTGCACGGGTTCGGGGTGCCGGTAGCTGGTACAGCCTGCCGTCAGCACGGCGGCGGAGATCAGGCAGAGATGATGTTTTTTCATGTAATAAGTGCACCCTGACTTGCAATTGAACTCGACAAACCTGGCTCCGCCCATCCCGGGTGGAGCGCGTTCAGATCCGGACCTTGCTGGCAAACAGGGTCAGCGACTGGCGCTTGCCCCCCTTCTCCAGCACCACGGCATCTGCACCTATGGCCACCACGCGATAACCGTCGACCTGCTGGCCGACCCGATAACTGCTGCCGTTGAGCACCGCCAGTGCCGGGCCATTGCCCAGCATGATGCTCTGCAGCCTGGGCAGACCGGCCTCGCGCTGGCCGGTTGCACTGGCGCCGCTGGTCGCGCCGCTCAAAGGCGCGGTGGGGTCCTGCAACAGCTCGGGCTGCGCCTGGGCCAGCAGACTGAACAGACACGCCCACAGGGGGAACCATCTAGCCACGGATAAACTCCTTGCTGGTGCTGAGGGTGTAGATCTCCATCTCCACCACCGCCTTGGGATACTCCTGCACCTGGTAGTCAAACTGCTTCCAGTAGAAATGGCGCGGCAGCCCCTCCAGCGCCTTGAGATACTGATACACATCGAAATAGCCGCCCTCCAGCTTGAGCCGGATGCCGTGCTTGAACAGGTTGATGCGCTGCTCGCCCGCCATCAGCGGCTCCGGCGTCAGCGACGTGAGTGCCACCATGTGCAGATTGGCGGAGCGCGACAGCAGGGCCTCCAGCACGGCCGGCATCTCGTGGGCCTGGATCAGATCCACCGTCTGGGCCTTGAGTTCGGCGTCCAGCCTGCCCAGCTCGCCATCCAGCTGAGCCAGCTGGGTACGCACGTGCAGATCAGGATCCCGCGCCAGTTTGGCCTGCTTGCCCTGATTCTCGAGATCCATGATCTCCAGATCCCGCTGGGCAGTACTCAGCGCCAGCCGCTCCTGCTCCAGCCGCACCGCGGCACCATCCAGCCAGCCATAAATGGCAACGGCGCCGACCAGTACCACCCCGGTCAGCAGGATCAGTACCCGCTCGCGCTGGCTGAGGGCGGCGATCTTGTCGGCCCATGCCTGCCACTGCTCTTTCAGGCTCATCAGGGCTTCTCCCGCTCGATGCCGCTGAGCTGGAAGGCCAGCCGGCCCTCCTTGTCACGGCTTAACGTCAGCTCACCAAACTGCTTGCCCGCCAGCGACGGGGTCTGCTTGAAACGGTTGACCCAGGCCGGCACATCCTGGCTGCGCCCGGCGAAGCCGGACAGGTTGACGTAGCCGTCGGCGATCTCGATCCGCTGCAAGGAGAGCTGCGGATCGCGGATACGGGACAGATCTGCCATCAGCCCGGCATAGCCCTGGGATTTTTGCAATGCCAGGCTGCCCAGCTGCCGCATCAAGCCCTGCTTGGCGGTCAGCTCCTCCTGCTTGGTGACAAGCTGTTGTTGCAGCAGGCCATCGGCCTGATGGCGGGCCAGTTCGGCATCGAGCCGCTGCGCCTCGCCGCGCTTGATCTCCAGCGCCGCCCGTACCTGCACCAGCTCGCGCTCGACAGCGTGTTGCTGCCAGGCGATGACACCGGCGACGCACAGCAGCAACAGCACGCTGCCGCCCCATACCAGCGCCATCTGGTTGAGGCTGGCCCACTGCCGTCTGGGCCGAAACTCGGCGCCGTAGAGGTTGATCTGGCGTTTCATCAGGCATCCTCCCCCAAAGCAGTTTCATAGGCCGAGAGATATTCGATGCCAGACAGTAATTCGGACTTGTTGACCTTGGCAGTCGACATGGCAAGCGCGCTCATTGCTCACCTCCCAGGGCGGCGGCATAGGCCGAGAGATATTCCACGCCGGAGAGGATCGCCTTGTTGGCCATGGCAGAGACAGCAAAGCCGAAGGTCTGCTCCATGTGGCGCACCAGGGTACCGATGAAGGGCGAGGCGATGGCCAGCTGCATCTGGCCGAGTTCCGGTAGTTTGAGCTGGCCCACCAGATAGTCGAGGGAGCGCTGGATCTCCAGCGCCAACGAATCGAGCAGCATGGCGTCAGGCTCGTGCTCGCCAGTGAGGGCGCCAAAACCGCGCAGCTGGCGGGAGAAGCAGAGCCCCCCTGATGGAACACCAGCAGTTGCAGATCCAGCCCCTTCGGCTGCCACAGCAGCATGCGCACCGTCTGATCCGGCTCGTACAGCGCGGTCATCGCCAGCTCGTCGCTGACGATGGCGTCCAGGCTGGCGATGCCGTTGACCGCATCCGCCAGCTGCTGTACCCGCGCCTTGGGCACGCAGATCACGTTGATGCGCGGCCCGACCCGCCGGCGGGGTGGGCAGATCCACATAATCCATGGCGAGCTGCAGCACGGATTCGCTGACGTAATCCTTGATTGCCCAGGGCAGGGCACCGGCCATTTCGGCATCGGGAACGGCGGGTTTGTCGATCTGGACCTGTTGATAAAGGCTGGCCGCGAGGGCGACTCGCACCTTAGACTTGGCGAGGCCATGGCGGCTGAACAGCTCGGCCATGGCCTGGGACCACTCTTGCGGACCGTTGATGGCGCGGGTGGCGAAGATAGGTGGGTTGCCGAGCGAAGCCAGCATGATCCGATCGCTGGCCAGCAGGAGTCCTACCTGACGGCTGGGGGTCGAACGTCTGAAAAGTTGTTTCATTGAAACCCGCACCTGGCTGCCCAAAACGGATTAAACCTTAGCATAAACAGAGCATTAGCCTCCAGATAAATGACCGATTACTCATTGTCACCCCAATCGCCCCCGATGGCGCTGCCGCCCCTGCCGCCCGCCCTGTTGCCCTCGCCGCCGCAAGCTGTCTCACATCCGCTACTGAGCGCCCATGGAGTCCAGCTCTGGTGCAAACGGGACGATCTGATCCACCCCGTCCTCTCGGGCAACAAGTGGCGCAAGCTCAAGTACCACCTGCTGCATGCCAGAGAGCAGGGCAAACGCCATCTGCTCTCGTTTGGCGGCGCCTACTCCAATCACATCCATGCCCTGGCGGCAGCGGGGTGCCAATCTGGCCTGCGTACTACCGGCATCATACGCGGGGAGCCGGAAGCCGTCAGCAACTGCACTCTGAGCGCAGCAAAAGGCTGGGGCATGGATCTCGTTTTTGTCGATCGCCAAAGCTACCGGCGGCGGCAGGATCCCGCCTGGCTGGCCCAATTCGAGGATGAAGAGACCCTGATAGTGCCGGAAGGGGGCAGCAGCCCGCTGGCCATTCCCGGGGTGGCCGAGCTGGTCGATGAAGTCCCCTTCTCGCCGGATCTCTGGGTGCTGCCCTGCGCCAGCGGTGGCACCCTGGCCGGGCTCATCGCCGGCAAGCGGGAAGGAGAACAGATCCTCGCCATTGCGGTACTCAAGGGGGGAGCTTCATCACCGACGAGGTGCATCGGCTCCATCCTGCCGCCGCCGACACGCCCGGCTGGCGGATCGCACTGGATCACCACGACGGCGGCTATGCCAAATTCAGTCCGGCGCTCTGGCAGTGGGTGCAGACCTTCAGCATCGAGACGGGCCTGCCGCTGGAGCCCATCTACAGCGGCAAGGCGATGTGGGGGCTGTTTCGCGAGCTGGCTGCTGGCCACATCCCGCGCGGCAGCAAGATCATCTTCATCCACACCGGTGGCATGCAGGGGCTGGCGGGGCTGAGGGAGCAGGGGCGCCTGTGACGGCATGCAGGGCGCAATTCCGGCGCTGAACCACAAAAGAGAGGGTCGCCCAGGCGACCCTCTTTTGCATTCATCAGGCGCCGGCTGGCTCCAGCACCAATGGTTGTGGCTCGGCGAACCAGGGGCCCTGCCCGGCGTGCACCCCGAGGTGGCGCAGCATCTTCCACTCGTCGCCGCTCTCCACCCCCACGGCAATGACCCGGGTGCGGGTGTTGGCACAGCCCCCCACCAGGCTGCGCACGGCCATCTGGTTGACCTGGCGGGTATGGATCTCGCGCACCAGGCTGGGGTGCAACTTGAGGAAGTTGATCTCGAACTCCTTGATGTACTGGGTGCTCACCACATCCTGGCCGGCGTGATCGATGGCCAGCTGGCAGCCCAGCATGCGCACTGCCCGCAGTGGCCGTTTGAGCGCCTCGTAGTGGCGGGTGACCTGAGCCTCGGAGAGTTGCAGGATCAAGCGCTCGTTGGTGCTGCGCGGCAGCTGGAACAGATCGAAGAACAGCCAGCGCTGAAACTCCCGGTGCAGCAGGCTCTGGGCGCAGAGGGTCAGGCTGATGGGGCAGCTCTGTTCGGAGCGCTGGCGCAGCAGGCCGAGGGTCTGTTCCGCCACCAGCCGATCCAGCGGCAGCAGCAACCCCGCCTTCTCCGCCATCGGCATGAAGACACCGGCCTGCAGCTCCCGCCCCTGCTCGTCGTGGATCCGGATCAGCAGATCCTGCTGCAATACCACCTGATCCCGCTCCTGCTGCACCGGCTGCACGTAGAAGTCGATGCCGTTCTCTTCGATGCGCCGGCCGATCAGGGTGCGCCAGCGTACCGTGCCCTTGCTGCTCTGCTCCTCGTCCAGTTGCTTCTCGAAGAGGAACCAGCCGGTGTGGCCCTGCAGCCGCGCACTCTTGAGCGCCAGCTCCGCCTCCTCCTGTACCTTGAGCAGGGAGTCTTGTGCCTGATAGCAAACTGCGCCGAGATAGACGGCGGTATCCGGATTGACCGCCTCGGGCCAGTGCAGCCGCTGCAGGCTCTTGTGCAGCTGGCCGGCGGCATCCACCATCTCGCTTTCCGACATGTTGGGCAGCAGCACGGCAAACACCTGGCCGGCATAGCGGGCCTGCAGGGCACCGTTGTGCTTGCGCACGAAAGCGGCGATGGAGGCGCTTGCCTCCATCAGCAGATCCTGGCTCTGGCGGCCGTTCAGCTCGGGATCCAGCTCTTCCAGCCCGGCCAGCTCGATCAGCAGCACGCCGCCGCTCATCACGCTCGCCTCCATGATGGCGCTCTCCAGCCGGTTGTCGAAGAACAGCCGGTTGCCGATGCCGGTCATCTTGTCCACGAAGGCGTTGCTGCGAATGAAATTGTCGAAGCGGCTGCGCTCCTTGCGGGCATCCGCCAGCTCGGCCAGCAGATAGTCGAGAGCCTGACTGGCCGGCTGCGGCCACTCGTCGGCTGTATCGTGGGACAGCTTGGTGAGCTTGTTGTCGAGGATCAGCTGGGCCCGTTCCGCCAGCAACTCGGCTCCCCGCAACTGCAACCGCAGCCAGCGGATGGAGTACCAGAGGCCGAACACCACGATGAAAACGCCAAGGGAGATGCCGGACATCGCCTTCATGGAGTACTCGAACTCCTTGAACGGCCGCTCCAGCTTGAAGTCGGCCTGCATGCCAGGCTGATGGGGCATGGGCTGGTGATAGGGGATCAGCAGGTTCTCGTCGGTCGGCTGCTGTACGTCGCGAAACCAGTAGATCCGCTGCTTGTCCTGGCGGATCTCCAGCTCCACCACGTGGGCAGAGCGCAGCAGGGTCGGCAGCCAGCGGGTGAGATCCTGATGATCGTCGGCCACCTCCAGCTGCTTGTCGATGATCTCGACCAGCGAGTTGACCTTCTTCTGTTGCATCTCCATGCCCAGCTCGCGAAAGCTGAACACCCCGCCAAGCAGCACCATGGCCATGGCCGCAATGACGCACAGGGTGATAAACGAGACAAGCTGAGTGGTCAGTTTCATGTACCTTTCCGTATGCCCGACAACATCCATGTGGCTTCATCGTATCAGCCAACCTCGAAGCGCGCCTATGGACGAAGATCCCGCTTCTGGAATTAAGCGGGCGAGCATACCCAAACCGGTACGAGAACACCAAGCCCCGGGCGGGGTGACGGCCAAAAAATGACGGATGACGGAAAGAAACAGGAGGAAACTCAGTGCACTGGCTGAACGACGGGCAGAAAAATGGTCCCACAAAGGGGACCAAAAGAAACACTCATATCAAAACTAACACTCTGTGCTACTGACAAAAAAACAGATACAGGAGTATTGAACACACGGTGAGTCAAACCGCACGGCTACTCTAGCCACTTCAGATAAGCTGGACAATTGTCATTTATGACAGGTCAGCGATTGAATCTTCAGCAACTCATTTTATAAAACCATTATTTATCAGCACATTATAAATTCGCGCCACAAGTGTGATCGGTTCTGCTCAAATCGATTCAGCTAATGCACTATGATGATGCCACCCATATGCATCCCATCCCCACATCAGGCAGGTGCACCTTGCGATCCATTTCTCCTCTCTGGCTCAGCCTGCTGCTGTTCTGCCTGCCCCTGCTGGCCAGCCTGCCCATCAGTCAGCTGCTCGGCGGCCCGCTGGCCCATCAGCTGCTGCAAGAGAAGAAGATGGAGGTCGAGACCGCGTTGGCGGAACGCCACCGTCTGCTGGACAACAACATCCGCCATCAGCTGACCCGCTTCCAGTTTGATTGCGGACGTCAAGACATGACCCTGCTGCGGGACCCCCGGTACTACAACAGCCACATCCGCATCCAGGGGATCCTGCTCGCCAACGGTGGTGGCTGTTCCAGTCTGGGACTGGATCTGCCCTTCACCCCGGCCGAACTGCCGCCCTACACCAATCAGGAGCAGTTCGGGATCGCCGCCACCCAGGCCCGCTTCCACACCGAGCAGGAGCTGGTCGCCTACTACCGCACCGGTGGCAACATCGTCTACTGGGTACTGAACAACAGCTGGAGCCATGCCTTGTTGCAGACCCCTTGCTCCAACTGCTTCTATCTGGAGTTCGGCCAGCAACAGCCAGGGGCATCAAGCCCGATCTTTCCCCGCGGTGACAGCAGCATCAAGCAGGAGGAGGGCAGCCAGAGCCTGAGCTTTTTCGACCCCAATCAGGAGATCAGGCAAACCCTGTGGGCAGGCCGGGCGCTCGAACACTACGCCCAGCAGCAGGCCCGCCACGACGGGCTCTGGCTCGGCGCCGCAGTGGGCACCCTGCTGGTCGCCGCCTATTGGGGGCTGCGCAACTATCGGCGCTCGCTCAAGGGGTTGCTGCAGGCCGGGCTGGCACGGCGCGAGTTCGTGCCCTTCTATCAACCCGTGGTCGACAGCCGCAGCCAGCAGGTGGTCGGCTTCGAGGCGCTGCTGCGCTGGCAGCGGGGCGGCGGCCTGATCCCGCCCGGCGCCTTCATCGACTATGCAGAGGAGCAGCAGCTGATCCTGCCGATGACCAGCCAGCTGCTGGAAAGGGTCATCGCGGATCTGCCCAGGCTCGCCCCCGGCCAATGGGTCAGCGTCAACATAGTGGCCGCCCACCTCGAGCATCCGCATTTGCGCAACCTGCTGTTGCAGCACGGCTGGCCCTCTCCCGCCCAGCTCACCTTCGAGCTGACCGAACGCAAGCCCATCACCGACATCAAGACGGCCGTCATCGAGATCACCGCCCTGCAACAGCAGGGCTACCACTTCAAGCTGGATGACTTCGGCACCGGTTACGGCGGCTTCGCCTACCTGCAACGGCTCGGCATCCGCCAGATCAAGATCGACAAGATGTTCGTCGACACCATAGGCACCGACGACCTCAAGCGCAGCGTGCTGGATGCCACCATCGCCTTCGGCCGCGAGTCGGGCATGGAGATGATCGCCGAAGGGGTCGAGCGCCAGGAGCAGGTCGACTATCTGCAGCAGCACGGCGTGCACCTGATCCAGGGCTATGTCTATGCCCCGCCCATGGCGCTGACCAAGCTGAAGATCTGGCTGCTGGCCTGGTATCAGAACCACACGGGTGAGCACTGATCCACACTGCCGAGGCGACCGCTCATATTTTGCAACAAAATGAGCAACAAAATGATTTTCCCTTGAGCGGACAACTCCCCTTATCATGAACAGGCACGCCACCTCGTGTGGCGCCGCCACCCTGTTCCTTACCCGTCGGCTCACGCCGCCCTGATGATGAGAACCATTGCCTATGAAGTCATTTATCCGGCAAGAGATTGCCCTGCCCGTTGGCCTGCTCACCCTGCTCTTTTTCAAGACGCTCGGCAGCGACCTGCTGACAGAGGCCACTCCGCTCGGGATTTATCTTCCTGTCTCGGCGGTGCTGCTTGCCATCGTCACCTGGGCCATCTTCTCGGTGGTGCGCCACTCGGATGCCCTTGCCATCAAGCTTGGCGAGCCTTTTGGCACCCTGATCCTCACCCTGTCGGTCATCTCGCTGGAAGTGGTGATGATCTCCTCGGTCATGCTGACCGGCGAACCCAATCCGGTGATGGCCCGCGACACCATGTTTGCCGTGGTGATGCTGGTGACCAACGGCCTGGTAGGCTTTACCCTGCTGTTCGGCGGCTGGCGCTACCACACCCAGAGCTTCAATCTGGACGGGGTCAAATCCTATCTGGTGGCCATCATTCCGCTGGCTCTGCTCTGCCTGGTGCTGCCCAACTTCACCGAAGGGGGCAACATCGGCAGCATGTCGAGCGCCATGTCCTGGATGCTCATCATCATCTCGGTGCTGCTCTACGGTGTCTTCCTGCTGATCCAGACCCGCAGCCACAGCCACTTCTTCATCGACAGCGATCACGAAGATTACGAAGAGCACCACGGCCCGCTGCAGAGCAACGTCTACCACACCCTGTTGCTGCTCGCCTATCTGGTGGTGGTGATCCTGCTGGCCAAGACCCTGGCCATTCCCATCAACCACGGGGTCAAGGTACTGGCGGCGCCGCCGGCGCTGGGCGGCTTCATCGTCGCCTGTATCGTGCTGGCCCCCGAGGCGGTCGGCGCCATCAAGGCCGCCTTCAACAATCAGCTGCAGCGGGCCATGAACCTCTACTTCGGCTCTGTGCTGGCCACCATCGCCCTCACCGTGCCTGCGGTGCTGTTCATCGGCGCCATGCTGGGGCAAGAGGTGCGCCTGGGCCTCTCCGCCGCCGACATGGTGCTGCTGTTCACTACCCTGATGGTGTGCAAGGTGACCTTCAGCAGCGGCCGTACCAATGTGCTGCACGGGGCCACTCACCTGGTGCTGTTCGTGGTGTACCTGTTCCTGATGTTCGAGCACGAATAACCGCGCACCAACCGCAGCAACGAAAAGACCGCCCGATTGGGCGGTCTTTTGTTATGGGCGGGATGGCTGCTTAGAGGCTCGGCAACACGCCGGCCGGGAGCAGGTCGTTGTAGCTGGCGCGGCCCAGCAGCGCGGCGGCCGCCTCGATGTCCGGCGCGAAGTACCTGTCCTTGTCGTAGAAGCTGACCTCTTCCCGCAGCCGGCCCTTGGCCAGCTCGATAAGCTCGGTGCTGCGCAGGGGAGCACGAAAATCCAGCCCTTGCGCCGCCGCCAGCAGTTCCACCGCCAGAATGCCACGGGTGTTCTCGGCCATGTCCGCCAGTCGACGGCCGGCGAAGGTGGCCATGGAGACGTGATCCTCCTGGTTGGCAGACGTCGGCAGGCTGTCCACCGAGGCCGGATGGGCCAGCGTCTTGTTCTCGGAGGCGAGCGCCGCCGAGGTGACCTGGGCGATCATGAAACCGGAGTTGACGCCGCCGTTGTTGACCAGGAAGGCCGGCAGACCGGACATGCGCGAGTCGATCAGCAGCGCCATGCGCCGCTCGGACAGCGACCCGATCTCGGCGATGGCCAGCGCCAGGTTGTCGGCCGCAAAGGCCACGGGTTCTGCATGGAAGTTGCCGCCGGAGAGGATGTCTTCATCCTCGGCAAACACCAGCGGATTGTCGGAGACCGCGTTGGCCTCGCACACCAGCACCTCGGCCGCCTGGCGGATCTGGGTCAGGCAGGCACCCATCACCTGCGGCTGGCAGCGCAGGGAGTAGGGATCCTGCACCTTCTCGCAGTTGTGATGAGACATGCCGATCTCGCTGCCATCCACCAGCAGGTGGCGGTAGCAGGCGGCCGCGTCGATCTGGCCACGCTGACCGCGCACCGCGTGGATGCGGGCATCAAACGGCCGGCGGCTGCCAAGGGCGGCCTCCACGCTCATGGCGCCGATGGTGATGGCGCCGGCGTAGAGATCCTCGGCGTGGAACAAGCCTTCCAGCGCGAAGGCGGTGCTCGCCTGGGTGCCGTTGAGCAGGGCCAGCCCCTCTTTCGGTGCCAGCGCGATGGGCTCGAGCCCGGCAATCTTCAGGGCAGTGGCGGCGTCGATCAGCTCGCCAGCGTGGCGGGCCTTGCCCTCCCCGATCAGCAGGCAACTCATGTGGGCCAGCGGCGCCAGATCGCCGGAGGCGCCGACGGAGCCCTTCTTCGGCACCACCGGGTAGACTTCGGCGTTGATCAGCCGTATCAGGGCCTCCAGCACCACCAGCCGGATGCCGGAGAAGCCGCGCGCCAGCGAGTTGAGCTTGAGCACCATCATCAGCCGCACGGTGGCATCATCCATGTACTCGCCAATCCCCGCCGCATGAGAGAGCACGATGGAGCGCTGCAGCTCGTCCAGTTGCTCCACCGGAATGCGGGTGTTGGCCAACAGGCCAAAGCCGGTGTTGATGCCATACACCACCCGGTTTTGCTCGATCACCTTGGTGACCACGGCGGCGGAGGCGTGGATCCCCGCCAGAGCGGCGGGATCCAGTGAAACGTGTACCGGCTCGCGGCTGACGCGGCGCAGGGTGGCAAGATCCAGCTCGCCCGGGGTAATAGTCAATTCAAACATGGTGTTACACCTTTCCTTTGACACCGTTGGCGCCGTCAATCATCGGCAGATCCAGTTTCGCCTCGTGGGCGCAGTTGATGGCAATCTCGTAGCCGGCATCGGCGTGACGCATCACCCCGGTGGCCGGGTCGTTGCGCAGCACCCGACCGACCCGCTTGGCGGCGTCATCGGAGCCATCACAGACGATCACCACGCCGGAGTGCTGGGAGAAGCCCATGCCAACACCGCCACCGTGGTGCAGGGAGACCCAGGTCGCGCCGCCGGCCGTGTTGAGCAGGGCGTTGAGCAGCGGCCAGTCGGAGACGGCATCGGAGCCATCCATCATCGACTCGGTCTCGCGGTTCGGGCTCGCCACCGAGCCGGAATCCAGGTGATCGCGGCCGATGACGATGGGGGCTTTCAGCTCGCCATTCTTGACCATCTCGTTGAAGGCCAGGCCGAGGCGCACCCGATCCTTGACCCCGACCCAGCAGATCCGCGCCGGCAGGCCCTGGAAGGCGATGCGCTCGCGAGCCATGTCGAGCCAGTTGTGCAGGTGAGGATCATCGGGGATCAGCTCCTTCACCTTCTGGTCGGTCTTGTAGATATCTTCCGGGTCGCCAGAGAGCGCTACCCAGCGGAACGGGCCAATCCCCTCGCAGAACAGCGGGCGAATGTAGGCCGGGACGAAGCCGGGGAAGTCGAAGGCGTTTTTCACCCCCTCCTCCAGCGCCATCTGGCGGATGTTGTTGCCGTAATCCAGGGTCGCTGCGCCGCGAGATTGCAGGGTCAGCATGGCTTCGACCTGCCGAGCCATGGAGTGGCGGGCGGCGACGTTCACCTCCTGGGGAGCGGATTTTTGCAGCGCGCGCCACTGGGCCACGCTCCAGCCCTGCGGCAGGTAGCCATGCACCGGGTCGTGGGCAGAGGTCTGGTCGGTCACCACGTCCGGGGTAATGCCACGGGCCACCAGCTCGGCGAACACGTCGGCGGCGTTGCCGAGCAGACCGACGGAGACGGCGCTGCCGCTCTGCCTGGCCTCTTCGATCATGGCCAACGCCTCATCCAGGCTGTGGGCCTTCTTGTCCACATAGCGAGTACGCAGACGAAAATCGATGCGGGTCTCGTCGCACTCCACCGCGATCATCGAGAAGCCGGCCATGGTGGCCGCCAGCGGCTGGGCGCCGCCCATGCCACCGAGCCCGCCGGTCAGGATCCAACGCCCCTTGGGTTCGCCGTTGAAGTGCTGGTTGGCCACCGCGAAGAAAGTCTCGTAGGTGCCCTGCACGATCCCCTGAGTGCCTATGTAGATCCAGGAGCCTGCGGTCATCTGGCCGTACATCATCAGGCCCTTCTTATCGAGCTCGTTGAAGTGCTCCCAATTGGCCCAGTGCGGCACCAAGTTGGAGTTGGCGATCAGCACCCGGGGCGCGTCCTTGTGGGTCTGGAACACCCCGACCGGCTTGCCGGACTGCACCAGCAGAGTCTCGTTTTCCTCGAGCCTAGTCAGCACCTCGACGATCTTGTCGAAGCAGGCCCAGTTGCGGGCGGCGCGGCCGATGCCGCCATACACCACCAGCGACTGGGGATGCTCGGCCACCTCAGGATCCAGGTTGTTCATCAGCATCCGCAGCGGCGCCTCGGTGAGCCAGCTCTTGGCGGTCAACTCGGTGCCGCGCGGGGCACGGATCACGCGATTGGGATCGTGGCGGGGATCCTGGTGTTGCTCAGACATATACACTCCTTGTTTATCGATGCAGCAGGGTGGCGGCCGGTGGCAGGCCGCTACTTGGTTAACTGATGGACCAGCCGCGCAGCCACGCGGGCACTGCGGTTGTCCTGATCCAGACTCGGGTTGTATTCGGCCAGATCGGCGAGTCTGAGCTTGCCGCTGGCCCGGATATGGGCGATCAAAGGCTCGATGACTGCCAGCTCCACGCCGCGGGCGGCGGGAGCACTCACTCCCGGCATCACGGCCGCCGGCAGCACGTCGAGATCGATGGTCAGATAGAGGTGATCGCAGCGGGCGATAAAGGCATCCAGCCCGCTGAGCAAGGCCGGCAGCTCGGCCGGCGTCATCGCCTCGTCCAGCACGTGCCACACCCCCAGCGCCTCGGCGCGCGCGAACAGCGCCTGGGTATTGGCAGTCTCGGCCACCCCGAGGCAGGCGTAGGTAAACGGCGTACCCTGGGCGGCACACTGCTCGGCAATCTGGAAGAAGGGAGTGCCGGAGCTCGCCTGCTCCAGCTTCATGCGCAGGTCGAAGTGGGCATCGAAGTTGATGATGCCGACCCGGCCACGGCCAGCCAGATGCAGGTTGAGGCCGCTCCAGCTACCGAAGGCCACCTCGTGGCCACCGCCCAACACCAGCGGGAAGTGCCCTTCGTCCAGCAAGCGGGCCACCCGTTCGGCCAGGAGGCCGTGGGCGGCATCAAGATCCCCATCCTCGCAGTGCACGTCACCGCTGTCATAGATGGGTCGGCTCAGATGCCAGGCGCTGTTGGCGAGCAGCTTGCGCACCGCCAGCGGGGCACCGGCGGCCCCTACCCGCCCCTTGTTGCGGCGCACCCCCTCGTCACAGGCAAAGCCCACCAGGGCAACGCCCGCAGCGGCGCTGCCGGCTTGTGGCCAGGGTTGTACCTTGTCGTGCCAGCGCAGGGCCAGCTCGCCATCTTCCGGATCCTGGCGCCCCTGCCAGACCGACATGTCAACCGGGTGGAACTTATCCATGGAGCGTCTCCTCGCCGTTGACTACCCGGCTCACCAGCTGATCGACGCCGATGAGGTAGCTGAGCTCGGCCGGATGGCCGCAGTTCCAGATCAGGAAGTCCGCCAGCATGCCGACCCTGAGCTGCCCCAGCAGCTCCTGCTCGCCGAGGGCGCGGGCGGCGTGGCGGGTCACTCCGGCCATGGCCTCCACCGGGGTCAGGCCGAACAGGGTGCAAGCCATGTTCATGGCCATCCGCAGCGAGACGATGGGGGCCGTGCCCGGGTTGATGTCGGAGGAGACGGCCATCGGCACCCCCGCCTTGCGCAGCGCGGCGACCGGCGGCAGCTTGGTCTCCTTGAGGAAGTAGAAGGCGGTGGGCAGCAGGGTGGCCACCACGCCGCGATGGGCCAGCGCCTGGATCCCCTCCGGATCCAGGTACTCCAGGTGATCCACCGAGAGGGCGCCGAAGTTGGCGGCCAGCGTGCTGCCACCGAGGTTGGAGAGCTGATCCATGTGCCCTTTCACCGCCAGACCGTATTGATCTGCCGCCAGATAGACCTGTTCGGTCTGGGCCAGCGAGAAGCCGATGTGTTCACAGAAGACGTCCACCGCATCGGCCAGGCCCGCCTCGGCGGCGGCCGGGATGATCTCCTGACAGATGGTCTCGACCCAGGAGTCGGGATCGTCGCGATACTCCGGCGGCACTGCATGGGCCGCCAGCAGGGTAGTCTTGACCCGGATCGGCAGCGCCTCCCCAGTCGGCGGGCGACCCGCAGCATCTTGAGCTCGTCTTCCAGGGTGAGGCCGTAGCCGGACTTGATCTCCACCGTGGTGACCCCTTCCCGGATCAGGGATTTCACCCTCGGCAGCGCCAGCTCAAACAGCTGATCCTCGCTGGCGGCACGGGTGGCGCGCACCGTGCTGATGATGCCGCCGCCCTTGCGGGCGATCTCCGCATAGGGCACCCCTTTCTGGCGCAGTTCGAACTCTTCGGCGCGGCTGCCGGCGAAGATGAGGTGGGTGTGGCAATCGATGAGGCCGGGGGTGACCAGCTTGCCCTTCATGTCCTGCCAATGGGCGGGATAGGGGCCCTTGAGATCCTGCATCGGCACCAGGGCGTGGATCCGCCCCTCGTGAACGCCGAGGGCATGGGGTTCCAGCAGACCGTAGTCGGCCAGATCGGAGCGCAGGGTGGCGGGTGTCACGTTGAGCCAGACCCGCTCGCAGTTCAACAGTTCCTTGTTCATACCGACCTCTAAATGTATATACATTAACTTATATCCGATCTCTGACGGGAAAGAAAGGATCAAGTTCACATCTTGATAACAGTGTATTCATTAGAGCTTAAACACAAAAAAGCCCGCCAGAGGCGGGCTTTGTCAAAAACAATATGTATATACAATTAGCTGAGGCTGGTCTTGGAGCTCAACTTGTAGCGGGAGCCAGGCGACAGCAAACGGGCATAGGAGACCAGATAACCGTCGGACCAGGTACGCCGATGCAGCAGCAGGCAGGGGGTGTCGACCCGCACCTGCAACAAGCCGGCCTCGCCGGCACTTGGCAGCACCGCCTCCACCACGTGCTCCATCTCGGAGAGGGGGCAGACCTCCATCAGATAACGGTTGGGGGTCTGGCTGGCAAAGTCCTGCTCACCGTACTGTGGCAACCGCTCGGCATCGACGAAGCGCTCTTCCAGCTGCAGCGGCTCGCCATCAGCCTGATGGACGATGAGACTGTGGAAGATGGGGGCGCCGACCCGCAGGCCCAGCTGCACCGCCACCTTCTCATCGGCGGCCTGGCGCTGCAACCGGATCACCCGGCCGCTGTATTCGCTGCCCCGCTCGGCGATCTCGTCGGCAATGTTGCGAATGGCCAGCAACGGCGACTCGGTGCGCCTGTCCGCCACGAAGCTGCCGGAGCCGGCGGTACGCACCAGCCACCCCTCGGCCACCAGTTCGCGCAGCGCCTTGTTGACCGTCATCCGGCTCACGGCGAACTGCTCGCACAGGGCGGCCTCGGTCGGGATCCGGTCGCCAGCCTGATAGTGGCGTTCGCGGATCCCGTCCAGAATGTGCTGCTTGATCTGCAGATAGAGGGCCGGTGCCAACAGGATGCTCCTCAGCGACGGCGGTGGGGCGGACGCATGTCCGGCCAGGCGCGATAGACGTCCGGGATCTGCTCCGGCCCGCTGATGCAGAGATCGAGATCGTGCAGCAGACCGTCCTTGATGCCGTAGATCCAGCCGTGTACCGCCAGCTCCTGCCCCTTGCGCCAGGCGTTTTGGATGATGGTGGTGTGACAGACGTTGGCCACCTGCTCGGCCACGTTCAGCTCGCACAGGTAGTCGAAGCGCTCGTGCTCATCCTCGATGGCATCCAGCTGCTCACGATACTTGAAGTAGACATCCTTGATGTTGCGCAGCCAGTTGTCGATGAGCCCCAGCTCCTGGTTCTGCATCGCCGCCTTGACGCCGCCGCAGCCGTAGTGGCCGCAGACGATGATGTGCTTCACCTTGAGCACCTCGACCGCGTATTGCAGCACCGAGAGGCAGTTGAAGTCGGTGTGTACTACCAGGTTGGCGACGTTGCGGTGGACGAACACATCCCCCGGCAGCAGCCCCATCAGCTGGTTGGCGGGTACCCGGCTGTCGGAGCAGCCGATCCAGAGGTATTCGGGGGCCTGCTGGGCGGAGAGGGTAGCAAAGAATTCGGGATCCTCGGCCTTGATCCGTTCCGCCCACTCGCGGTTGTTGGTAAACAAGTCGTTCAAGAGTTTCACTATCTGCTCTCCCTACTGTGGCAGTGGCGGCAACATACCATACACAAGGGTAACCAAGGCAAGGCCGACCAGATCCCCGTCAAACAAAAACAGGGCCATCAGGCCCTGTTTTTATGAGAGGAAGCATCAGGCTTCCGTGGCATCTTTCAGCTTCTTGAGAGCATTTTTCTCAAGTTGACGGACCCGCTCGGCGCACAGGCTTATGCTTCCATCGCATCCTTCAGCTTCTTGAGGGCGTTTTTCTCAAGCTGACGCACCCGCTCGGCGGAGACGCCGTAGGTATCGGCCAGCTCCTGCAGGGTGGTCTTGCTCTCATCGTCGAGCCAGCGGGCACGGATGATGTGCTGGCTGCGCTCGTCCAGGGTAGCCAGGGCCGAGCTCAGGCGACGGGCCGCATGATCGTCCCAGTTGTCGTTCTCGATGGTGGCGGCCAGATCGGAGGATTTGTCCTCCAGATAGTGAACTGGCGCGAAACCGCCCTCTTCTTCGTCATCACCGACCAGATCGAAGGCCTGATCGTAGTTGCTCATGCGCGCTTCCATCTCGGTGACGTCGGCGGCGGAAACCCCGAGGTCGGCAGCCACGGCCTGCACCTCTTCGTGGTTCAGCCAGCCCAGACGTTTCTTGGATTTGCGCAGATTGAAGAACAGCTTGCGCTGGGCCTTGGTGGTCGCCACCTTGACCATGCGCCAGTTGCGCAGAACGTATTCGTGAATTTCGGCCTTGATCCAGTGCACTGCAAAGGAGACCAGGCGCACGCCGACACTCGGGTCGAAGCGCTTGACCGCCTTCATCAGGCCGATATTGCCTTCCTGCACCAGGTCGGCCTGGGGCAGACCGTAGCCGGCATAACTCTTGGCGACATGAACGACAAAGCGCAGGTGCGACATAACGAGCTGACGGGCAGCCTCGAGATCGCCACCCTGCTGCAAACGCTCAGCCAGTTCACGCTCTTCCTCTGCGCTCAGCACCGGAATCGAGTTTACTGCCTGGATATAGCCTTCCAGACTACCTTGCGGAATCAGAGCCATAGTGCGCTGCAATGAAGTTCCCATGTTCTACCTCTTACTTTTCAATCGAATCAGTCTAACACCCTGAGAGGGCCTGTCTACTGACCGGACGCCATTCTGCGGCCTGCATCAAACATGCTGAGCATGTTTGAACCGGGGTTATCTTAGGCCGGCAGGATGAATCATGAATGAACAGTCAAAAAAAGGGGGTCACAATAAAGGACCCCCGAAAAGTAGCATGCTAAGTCCATTGTTGCGGAGCTCGCAACCTTCACATGCTTGCCAAGTCAGACGAGCAAGGCATAGGGGCCACACCCGTATAAATTCTTCAGCATTTGTAGACTGCTTATAAATCAGAAGGTTCACAGGATCCAGAGAAGATCCCGAAGATCGGCAATGTTCAGATTACTCCCAGAACGGCGGCCGTGCCAGAAACGGCCACTCTTTTACTTGATCCAGGTCGCAAAATCCAGCGCTTTAAAACGCTGATAAATTAATCAGGACGGTTCGATGTCGCGAATGTGACGATGGACCGAAAACCAGGAGGCGATCAGCCCCAGCAAGGCGCCCAGCAGGATCAGGTTGATCCCGTCCACCGCCCCCATCCCCACCAGCCGGAAGTTGCTGTTGTAGAGGCCGGCCAGCTCCTTCACCACCCCTTCGCTCCAGATCACCATCACTTCGGTCAACCACCAGGCCAGCATGCCACCGATGACCCCGAACCAGATGCCGGTATAAAGGAAAGGACGATGGATGAAGGCATCGGTCGCCCCCACCAGCTTGAGCACTTCGATCTCGGAGCGCTGGTTGAGAATATTCAGCCTGAGCGTGTTGCCGACGATCAGCAGCACGGCGGAGAGCAGCAGCACCGCGATGCCGGTGATGGTGTGGCGCAGCAGGTTCATGATCCCCTGCAGCCGGGTCAGCCACTGCAGATCCAGCTTGCCCTGCTCGACCCCGTCTTCGTTGTTGAGCTTGTTGAGCAGCTCTGCCGCCCCTTCCGGGTTCTGCCAACGCGGATCCGGGATCACGCTCAGTACCGGCGGCAGCGGATTGCTGTCGAGGTAGTCGAGCGCATCGCCAAACCCGGAGATCTCGCGAAACTCCTTGAGCGCCTCATCCCGGCTCATGTAGGTGACCGACTCCACCTCCGGGTAGAGCAGGATCCGCTGTTTCATGTCGAGGATGTTCTGCTCGGGCAGATCCTTGCGCAGATAGAGGGAGATCTGAGAGCTGGTCTGCCAACTGCCCTCTACCACCTCGGCGTTTTTCAGCAGCACGTGGAAGCAGGAGGGCAGCGCCAGACTGACCCCCAGCACCGCCAGCGTCATCAGCGATGCAAGCGGGTTGCGCCACAGCTCCCCCAAGCTGGAAAAAGCCTGCCGGGCATGGTCGACCCAGTACATCATAAAGCGCCGTAGCGGTGGCTGTTTATGACGAACGATAGCCATCAGAGCTCCTCCCCTGCCGAATACATGCGACCCGCCTTGAGGGTCAGGGTGCGATAGCGCATGCGGGCGATCAGCCCCAGATCGTGGGTGGCAATCAGCACGGAGACGCCGAAGCGGTTGAACTCCTCGAACAGCCGCATGATGTCCATGGAGAGCTGGGGATCCAGGTTGCCGGTCGGCTCATCCGCCAGCAGCAGCGGCGGCTTGTTGACGATGGCGCGGGCGATGCCGACCCGCTGCTGTTCACCGCCGGAGAGCATGCGCGGCTGGTAGCGTTCCTTGCCGAGCAGCCCCACCTTGTCGAGCGCCGCCGCCACCCGTTTGTTGATGTCTGCATGGCTGTAGCCGTCGATCACCAGCGGCAACGCCACGTTGTCGAACACGGTGCGGTCCATCAGCAGCCGGTGATCCTGGAAGATCATGCCGATCTGGCGGCGCACATAGGGGATCTCACCCCGCTTGATATGGCTGACGTCGTCGCCATGAAAGAAAACACGGCCGTCGGTGGGCCGTTCCATCACGCTGATGAGTTTGAGGAGAGTACTCTTGCCTGCACCCGAGTGCCCGGTCAGGAAGGCCATCTCCCCCTTGCGCAGGTGGAAACTGACCTTCTGCAGCGCCTGATGGCCGCCGCTGTAGACCTTGCTGACCTTGTCAAAACGGATCATAACGGTTCCCTGACAGTGACCAACCCCGACCAGGGTCGGGGTTGGGGGCGCACGACTCGCGGCGCCCGAGCTTGATCATCGCGAAGGAGATCACTCCTCGCGACTGAAAAGCGCCTCGATGAAGTCGTTGGCGACGAACGGACGCAGATCGTCGATCCCCTCGCCCACCCCGATGTAGCGGATCGGGATCTGGAACTTGTCAGCTACCGCGAAGATGACGCCGCCCTTGGCGGTGCCGTCCAGCTTGGTGAGGGTGATGCCGGTCAGGCCCACCGCCTCGCTGAACAGCTTGGCCTGGCTCAGGGCGTTCTGACCGGTGCCGGCGTCCAGAGTCAACATGATCTCGTGGGGCGCCGCATCGTCCAGCTTCTTCATAACCCGCACCACCTTCTTGAGCTCTTCCATCAGGTTGCTCTTGTTCTGCAGGCGGCCGGCAGTGTCGGCGATCAATACGTCGGCGCCGCGGGAGCGGGCAGCCTCGATGGCGTCATAGATGACGGAGGCGGAGTCGGCGCCGGTGTGCTGGGCGATCACCGGAATGTTGTTGCGCTGGCCCCACACCTGCAGTTGCTCGACGGCGGCGGCACGGAAGGTATCGCCGGCGGCCAGCATCACGCTCTTGCCCTCAGCCTGGAACTGCTTGGCCAGCTTGCCGATGGTGGTGGTCTTGCCGACGCCGTTCACGCCCACCATCAGGATGACGTAGGGCTTCTTGCTGGTGTCGATCACCAGCGGCTGCTCGACCTTGGCCAACATCTCGCCCATGTCCTGCTTGAGCAGGCCGTAGAGCGCCTCGGCATCCTTGAGCTGCTTGCGATCCGCGTGCTGCACCAACCCTTCGATAATGCGGCTGGTAGTATCGACGCCGAGATCGGCTGTCAGCAGCTGAGTCTCCAGCTCCTCGAACAGCTCGTCGTCGATCTTCTTGCCACGGAACAGGCCGAAGAAACCGGAACCGATATTCTCCTTGGTGCGCACCAAACTGCGCTTGAGGCGGGCAAAGAAGCCCTCCCGCTGCGGCTTCTCCTGGGTGTCGTCGTCCACCTTGGCGGCCAGCGGCAGGGCGGCCAGGGCAGCGGCCTCAGCCTCCATCTCGGCGACCAGGCGCAGATCTTCCGCTCGCTGGGCCTCTTTGGCGAGACGGGCCTCCTCGGCAGCCTGCGCTTCGGCAGCAATTCGCGCCTCTTCTACAGCGCGGGCTTCGGCAGCAAGACGAGTTTCTTCTGCGGCACGGACCTCGGCAGCAAGACGAGCCTCTTCCGCAGCGCGGGCTTCAGCGGCAATACGAGCCTCTTCCGCGGCACGGGCTTCAGCAGCAAGACGAGCCTCTTTTGCGGCACGGGCCTCGGCAGCAACACGAGCTTCTTCTGCGGCGCGAGCTTCGGCGGTAATACGGGTCTCTTCTGCAGCGCGAGCCTCGGCAGCAATACGGGCCTCTTCTGCGGCAAGGGCTTCAGCAGCAATGCGAGCCTCTTCTGCGGCACGGGCCTCGGCGGCAATGCGAGCCTCTTCTGCGGCACGGGCCTCGGCGGCAATGCGAGCCTCTTCTGCGGCACGGGCCTCGGCGGCAATACGTGCTTCTTCTACGGCGCGGGCCTCGGCGGCAATACGCGCTTCTTCTACGGTGCGGGCCTCAGCAGCAAGACGAGCTTCTTCGGCTGCCTTGAGCTCGGCAGCAACACGGGCAGCCTCTTGAGCCTGCGCTTCGGCAGCGGCACGCTCCTCTTCGGCCAGCAGGGATTCATTGACGATCACCGGCTCCAGATCGGAGGCACACTCCTCCACCACCAGCGGACCATGGTCGTCCAGCTCAGCAGGTGGGCAGCAATCATCGTGCAAAACGGAATTCTGTGCGCTGGCGGGCACTTCAGCCGCCACGGCAGGCGTAGGATCGGAAACGGGAGCAGGGGCAGCAGCCACCTCGGGCTCAGCGGTAATCGGGGTGGCTTGCGGTGTCTGTGGTTGGACAGCCTCAGCCTCTTCTTTCTTGCGGCCGAAACCCAGCCAGGAAAACAAACCTTTTGCCATCTAAAAATACTCACATCAAAGGCTGACTGCTAAGATAGCCGTCCCTCGGCGGGTCGGCATAAAAATGAACCGCCTTATACTACCACTTTATTTTCTGACGACGAAACGCGATGCCCAGAGTGAAATCCAGCCGTAACGGCCCGAGCAAGAGCCCTGCCCCGCAGGGGAAATCGGGCTTTGTAAGAATCATCAGCGGCCAGTGGCGAGGCCGCAAACTGCCGGTCAGGGATGTGGAAGGACTCAGACCCACCACGGATCGCGTCAAGGAGACCATCTTCAACTGGCTGGCTCCGCATGTCCGTGGTACGCGCTGTCTGGATCTGTTTGCCGGCAGCGGTGGCCTGGGGCTGGAGGCGCTGTCGCGCTATGCCGAGCAGGTCACCCTGATCGAGATGGACAAGGGTGCCGCCGACCAGATCAAGAAGAACCTGACCACCCTCGGCAGCAGCCAAGGCCAGGTGATCCAGTCCGATGCCGTCAGCTGGCTGCAGGGGCCGGCCACGCCGTTCGATCTGGTGTTTCTCGATCCCCCCTTTCGCCGCGAGCTGCTGCCTCAGGTGTGCGAGCTGCTGGAGCAACGCGGCTGGCTGGCACCGGATGCCCTCATCTATCTGGAGCGGGAGAAGGAGATGGCCGATCTGCCGCTGCCGGCCAGCTGGCAACTACTCAAAGACAAACAGGCAGGCCAAGTCTGCTATCAACTCTATCTGCGGGAGGTAAACGATGAAGCGGGTGTTTAATCTGTTGGCGATGGGCCTCATCCTGTTCTTCTGGTTCGGCGTGCTGGTCAGCCTGATCGCCCCGCTGCCGGGCAAGCTCAACGGCTTTCTGCCGGTGTGCGGCGTGATCGTGGCCCTGATGCACTGGGTGCAGGCCAGCATGGTCAAGGCAGCCTGCAAGCCCTACTTCGCGGTGAGCCGACTCGAGTTCACCCAGGTGTTGGTGTTCGGGGTGTTCGGCATGGTGGAGATCCGCGCCAGGCTGCAGGCCATCGTCGATGCCAAACAGCGCGGCACAGACAACAAAGCCGGGTGATCCCGGCTCTGTCATGGTGGTTCTGGAAGGAGTGTTGGTCACTCCTTCTCTTTTTTCCCCACGCTGATGCCGAGCTTGATGGAGAGCACGGCCAGCAGCAGCAACATCATGATGAGCGAGAAGAAGTTGCTGCCAAGCTCGGGGTACTGCACCTTGACCAGCGCCGAGTGGCCGAACACGCCGATGAAGAAGCAGAGCAGCATGCAAACGGGTGTGTTGCCCTCCAGCGAGACATGACGATAGTGCTGGTAGAGCTGATAGGCAGCCAGCACCAGGGCGATCATCGGGAAGAAGGAGAAGGGCACCACCGACTCCGACAAGACCGTCAGGGAGGCATCACCACAGATGCCGATGAGCAGGGCCAGCAGCAGGGGTTTCTTCGGGATCGGGTTCTGATCATGCATGGAGCTGTCCATCCTTTGACTTAAGAGAGAGGTTCACGGCGCTTCTGGTTCTGGACCTCGGCGCCCATGGCGATCATGCGCAGCTGACGGATGGTGCGATCGGACAGGGCCCGGCACTCCTCGCTGGTCATATCGAGGGCATCGGCACCGGCGCTGAAGACGATGGTCACCATGGCTTCGGCCTGGATGTAGGCCTCTTCCCGCGGTGCCCCCGTGGTGGCCTCGAGGTAATCGGTCAGTTCGGCGATGAAGTGCTGGATCTCCCGCGCCACCGCCTGCCGGAATGCCGCCGAGGTGCCGGAGCGCTCGCGCAGCAGCAGCCGGAAGATGTTCGGGTTGTTCTCGACGAACTCCATGAAGGTCTGCACCGAGGTACTGATGACGCTGCCACCCCCGGCGATGCGCTGGCGCGCCTGGCGCATCAGCTGACGCAGGGTCAGACCGCCTTCATCCACCAGGGTCAATCCCAGCTCCTCCATGTCGCGAAAGTGACGATAGAAGGAGGTGGGCGCGATGCCGGCCTCCCGCGCCACTTCCCGCAGGCTGAGGTTGGAAAAACTGCGGTTGGCGCACAGTTGGCTGAACGCCGCCTCGATCAGAGTACGCCGGGTTTTTTCTTTTTGTTGCGCGCGAATACCCACGAAAACAGTCACCTTCAGGTTATCGAGGCCAAATGATAACCCGAAGGCTGCGCCAGGATCAGGTTTGTCTCCTACTTTTTTACCATTGACCCGAATTCTGGCTGCATGGAGAATGGCGCACAGCTGTTCGCTGAAAGGAACCGAGTGAGATGGAACGCCCCCCGATCATCATGACCAACACCTTGCTGTTTGCCCTCTCCGGGCTGACCGCACTGATCGCCGTGCCCTGGTACGGCATGACCCATGGCTATGACCTCTGGCAGTGGGGCAGCTTCCTGCTGCTGTTCTGCTATTGCGGCATCTCCATCACCGCCGGCTACCACCGGCTCTGGTCCCACAAGGCCTACAAGGCACACCCGATCCTGCAGTGGATCTTCGCCATCGGCGGCGCCCTCGCCCTGCAAAACTCGGCTCTGCACTGGTCTTCCGACCATCGCCGCCACCATCGCCACGTGGATGACAACCAGCAGGATCCCTACAGTGCGGGACGCGGTTTCTGGTACTCCCACATCGGCTGGATGCTGCGTGAATACCAGGGCGACACCTATCACGACTACAGCAATGTGCGGGATCTGCAGAACAACCCCATCGTCGTTTTTCAGCACAAGCACTATCTGGCGCTGACCCTGGCCACCAACATCGGCATCCCGCTGCTGCTGGGGCTCATCCACGGCGATCTGCTCGGTATGTTGCTGCTGGCCGGGGTGCTGCGCATGGTGATGACTCATCACACCACCTTCTTCATCAACTCGCTGGCCCACATCTGGGGCAGCCAGCCCTTCACCGACCGCAACAGCGCACGGGACAACGGCATCCTGGCCTTCTTCACCTTCGGCGAGGGTTACCACAACTTTCATCACCTGTTCGAGAACGACTATCGCAACGGCATCCACTGGTGGCAGTTCGATCCCACCAAGTGGCTGATCCGCAGTGCCTCCTGGTGCGGGCTGACCCGGGATCTGCGCGCCTGTCCGGAAGAGCGGATCGAACAGGCCAGGCTGGAGATGCAGCTGAAACGGGCCCAGGCCAAGCTGCGCAAGCAGGATGACAGGGAGCTCTGGCAGGCCCTGCTGCAGGAGGAATACGACAAGCTGAACCAGCAGTTGCAACACTACTACGCCAGCCGCAAACGCCTGCTGGAGCAGCGCAAGCGCAAGGCGCTGGCCCGCTACGACCAACTGAAGCTACAGCTGGAGTATCGCAACCTGCACGATGCCTTCATCGCCGCCAAACGCAACTGGAGCCGACTGCTGGCAGGCATCGCCTGACCCAGGACCATCGGGCTGAACAAAGAAAAAGACCGCCAGTCGGCGGTCTTTTTCTGGGCACGACTCAACCAGCGAGCCATAAAAAATGGGGTGACACTCGCATGTCACCCCCTCGCAAATAGCATGTTCCATATTGGAATCCGGTCCTGTCGGGTGCTGCTCCTGTTTCCTGAGTTTCCGCTACCCATCTGAAGCAGGTGCCTGCTGGAGCAATCCAGTCGGCCAGTTCCCTTCACGACCCTCTTCCGCACGGCGGCAAGCCACCGTGTTGTCCTTGCAGTTGAAATATTACGCAGATAAATAAAATAAAAAACCGTTTTATGCGCTCATGTATGCAAGCTGCAACCCTTCATGGAACTTCAGTCAGAAAACAATTCGATTAAAAACAATACGATAAACCAGCTCATCGCCATAGGATGGCAAACGTTATCCTCGAAGGCGCACAAGGCTTTGCGAGATCTCGCACACGCTCGGCCCGCTCACAACCAGCGCTGCAGCGGCAACCAGTCACTGACCCTGGCCAGCAGACGGCGCAGGGTGGAGGGCGGGGCCGCCACCGAGTGGGAAGAGCGTTGCTGCCAGGTCGCCAGCCACTGCTGCAACTCGGCACACAATGCGGGACAAGCCAGATGCAGCACCAGCTCGGTGTTGAGCAGCAGAGAGCGCGGATCCAGATTGAAGCTGCCGAGCAGCGCCTCCTCCTCCCCCACCAGGATCAGCTTGGCGTGCAGACTGAGCGACTCCCCCTCCAGTTCCGACAGCGCGATATCCTGCCTTATCAGCCAGGGACGGTGACGGCGATAGGCGCCGTACACCAGCGGCACATCCGTGCTGGCCAGGGAGTTGGTCAGGATGTCAATGTTCACCCCCGCCTGCCGCTGCTGCCTGAGCCGGCGGCGCAGCCCCCGGGTCAGGATGAGATAAGGGGTGACCAGACTCAGGGTGCCTTGGTTGTCGGCCAGCTTGCGCCAGAGCAGGCGTGCGGTGGTGGGTCGAGACACCAGCCCCTTGCCCGGTCGATCAAACCACACTTCTGCCTGTCCGCCATGCCAGCGCAGGGGGATGGGTTCGGGGTCGAACAGGCTGGCGGGCAGGTCATAGACGGCCGCCACCTGCGGCTCGTTCATCGTCAGCAGAAAGTCGTTCACCACCTGCACCTCGGCCCGTTGCAACGGGCGCCGCAGCAGACGGCGGATCGGGTGGCTCCAGCGGCTGCGCCAGAATTGATCGAAACCCTGCTCGGCCTGCTGGCAGAGCGAGCCGCGGCAGGCGAGATCCAGATCGACGAACTGGGGCGCCCCACCAAGCCCGAAGTAACGGTCCCCGATGTTGCGACCGCCGATCACCGCCTGGCTGCCATCCACCAGCAGCAGCTTGTTGTGCATGCGGTGATTGATGCGGCGAAAGCTGAGCAGCCCTTCCAGCAGCAGGGTCAGTGGCCGCCAGCCACGCAACCAGAAGGGATTGAACAGGCGCACCTCGATGCCCGGCTGGTGGGCCACCATCTCCAGGAAACGGTTGTCGCCGGCATAGAGGTCATCGATGAGCAGCTGCACCCGCACTCCGCGCCGGGCGGCATGCAGCAGCTCCGCCAGCAACAGCTTGCCGCTGCTGTCCTCCTCCCAGCTGTAGTACTGGGCCTGGATCCGGCTTCTGGCACCGCGGATCAGCTGGCAGCGCAGTTTGAGTGCCAGCTCGGGCTGGTCTATCAGGGCGAATTCAGCGGGGATCATGGCGTCATCCGCCTGTCATGAGGAAATGGCATAACGCTGGCTAAGGGCCTCGTAGCAACAGGATGAAGGAATTTACCATGGAACTCACGGATCGCCCCGCCACCAGTCACAGACCGCAGGCCAGTGAGCCGGATCCCTCGCCGAGCGGCCAGCTGGCCCCTTGGTATCTGCAGCATCGGGATCAGGCCTGGCAGCCCTTCGCCCCGTCCGCCCAACCACACTAGCAGGACGTCAGGGCTGGGCCACCGCCTCGATGGCGGCCGCCTTGCCCTCCAGCTGGGGCAGGCTGAAGCGGTAGGCCACATAGTACTTGTAGATGGTGCTGACATAGTTGATGGGCCCCTGGCCCACCTCGTTGGCCACCAGCTGCTCCACGTTGCCGAACCAGACATTGGGATCCAGGCCGGCGGCCTCGGCCTTGGCCCTGAGCGCCTGCACCCGGTTCGGGCCGGCATTGTAGGCCGCCAGCGCAAACAGGTGGCGGTTGAGCACATCCAGCTTGGGATCATTGAAATAGGTGTCGAGGATCAGCCGCATATAACGGCATGCCGCCTCCACATTGCCCTCTAGGCTGGCAAGCCGGGCGCCGCGAATGCCCACCTCGCCACCGGTGCTCGGCAACAGCTGCATAATCCCCACAGCCCCCCGTTCGGAACGGATATTGGCATTGAGCCCCGACTCCTTGTAGGCCAGCGCCGCCAGCATCAGCCAGTCCAGTCGGTGCTTGTCGGCCTGCTGCTCCAGCACCTTGCGGATGGTCGACAGCCTGCCCAGCGGATCCGGCGCCAGTATGTTGCTCATCTGGTCGTTGCGCGCCAGCAGACGCCGTAGAGCCATGTCGCTGTAAAGGGTACGCTTGCCGGCATCGGCCAGATAGTCGTTGACCGCCTTGAGCAGTTCGGGACTGTTGTTGCGCAGGGCCCAGGCACTGCGGCCATTGTCCCGCAGCGGGATCAACTTGTGGGCCCGCAGCCCGCTGATCATGCCGAGCCAGATCCGCCCCTTGAAGCTGTCGGTCACGGTGAGCGGTATGATGCCGGCCGCCACCATCTCCAGCAGATCCCCGTCCTGCAGATATTCAGGCACCGTCTCGATATAGATGGGCGGCAGCCCCAGCTCGCGAAACAGCCAGTTGAGCTGACGTAGGCTCTCGTAATAGCTGGAACTGGCCCGCACCCAGACTCGCCGGCCGGAGAGCTGGGTAATGCGGTTGAAGGTCGGCAGGCTGTGCTGGCTCACCACCCACTCTTCGATGGGGGCGATCACCGGGTTGGAGAAGGTCACCTGTTCGCGCCGGGTCGGCGTCACCGTCATGTTGGCGGCCACCAGATCCCCCCGCCCTTCGGTGAGATAGTCCAGCAGCTTGTCCTGGCGCACCGGGATGTAGATGATCTTGAGCTTGATCTTCTCCTTGGCCAGATAGGTCTGATTCAGCCAGCGCTCAAACCCCTGCAGCTGGTTGACCAGGATACCGTGCTGGGCTCCCTTGTCGAAGAAGAAGAAACCCCGCTCATAGACCACCAGGGCCCTGAGCTCTTTCTTTTGCAATATGCTGGCGAGATCCCCGGGCTGGGGCAGCCGTTGCGGCTTGAGATCCGCCGCCAGCAGCGGCAGTGCACACAGAGCGAGCAGGCCCCACAACCAGCGCATCCTCATGATGCAAGCGCCTGCGGTTGCTTCGCTGCGAGCGGGATCCCGTCAAACGGGTGGCGAACAAGGGTGGGGAAAATGGCGAAGAGCCAGCGCTGAACCATGATGAGATCGCCTTCTGTTGGCCGACTCGCGTCGGGCAAAACCGTCTGTGGGATAACTAACTATAGAACGCGGACCCACAGCAGAAGGGTCAACACGGCAGGCAAGCCTGCCGTGTCATCAGCAGGCTCAGATAGAGCGGGCACGCATCTCGAAGATGAGTTTTTCGGCGGTGCAGGTGAATTGCAGGCGGGCTTTCAGGATCACGCCGTTGGCGCCCTGACTCAGTTCGCTGCTGCTTTTGGCTTCGGCAGTGACCTGCTTGGCCAGCGCCTCGTAGGCGGCCAGCTTGGCACGAGCGTCGGCTTCTGCAGCGGCCTCGATCACCAGCTCCATCACATCATCACCCTCGCCGATGATGGTACCAATTTCGGCGAAACAGCCGCAGCTGTCACAGGTCTCGTTCAATTCCACTTTCTCTTCTACGGACATCATTCAACTCCCACTTATTTCGGCTGTGATTCATCGTCACGCAAGGCTTTACGAAAATCCCTGATGGCGGTGCCCAGATCTTCCCCGGCGCCAGCCAGGCGTTTGCTGCCAAACACCACGACCACGACGACGAGCAGGATCAACAAATGCCAGATATGAATTCCACCGAGTCCCATAGGGATACTCCTGACTGATAGATACCGATTGTTTGTATCAAAAGAAGGCGCAAAGATTGTTGGGCAAAATCAAGACAGGCGCAAGTTTGCAAATAAATCACCAAAAAATACGGCGACCCTGGGTCGCCGTATTGCTTGATGCTACTTGTCCCCTCAACCACTACATCCTGTACCAGCCGCCATTGAAGGCGAGAGACGTTTCGAGCATAAGTTCGCCTAGATATGAAAACAAATGGTATAAATTCATCTAAGAATTGAAGAGGATTCATATCATGTTGCTGGAACAGCTGGGGCGCATCGACCTCAATCTATTGATTATCCTGCAAGTATTGCTGGAAGAGCGGAACGGCAGCCGGGCGGCCCGTCGGCTGCACCTGAGCCAGTCTGCTGTCAGCAAGGCGCTCGGCCGGCTGCGGGAAACCTTTGACGACCCCCTGTTCGTGCGCTCGGCCTACGGGCTGGAACCCACCGCCCGCGCTCTCAGCCTGCAGCAGCAACTGCAGCCCATCCTGCTGTCGCTCGACAACCTGATCCAGCCGCCGGATTTTGACCCGACCACCACCGAGCGGGAGTTCGTCATAGCCAGCATGGACAGCGCCTTCACCCTGTTTGCCCCGCTCTACCTGAGCGAGCTGAAACGGCAGGCCACCGGCATCCGGCTGCGCTACGAGGAGTGGACCGAGAACAGCCTGACCGAGATGAGCCAGGGCCAGGTGGACATCGCCTTCACGGTGCGGGAGAACTGCATCAACTCGGACTTTCGGCTCGACACCCTGCCCAACGCCATCTGCCAGCGGCTGCTCGCCATCGACGATCTGACCTGTCTGGTGCAGCACGACCACCCTGCCCTGCACGAACCCGAGTGGGATCTCACCCGCTACCTGGCCTATCCCCACGTGCAGACCTATTGCGAGGGGCGCGATCGCTGGATGCTGGATCACAAGCTGGCGGAGCAGGATCTCTATCGCCGCATCGAGGCGACCGTGCCCTCCTTCGAGGCGGCGCTGCGGATGGGCATGCATTCGGACATGATAGTGACCCTCTCCCGGCTCTACGCCCGCCACGCCACCCAGGTCTATCCGCTGGTGCCGCTGCCGCTGCCCATCGCCCTCGACAGCATCTCCCACCTGCTGATCTGGCATCAGCGTCACGAGGAGGATCCGGGCCACCGCTGGCTGCGGGAAACCCTGCTGACCCTCATCATGGGCAAGCTGGAGCCAACAGCGGCCGGACCAGCCTGATTGTCGGCACAGGGCCGCAAGACCCTGCCGGTCACCACGCAGGATCACAGGCAAAAAAACGGGGCTCGTCGAGCCCGTGTCTTTTCTGTTGCCATGCCGGCCGGTCAGTTCTGGCCGGTCACCGCCAGGTAGTGATGCACCCCGTCGAGCAGCATCTGCACCGAGATCATCACCAGCAGCATGCCCATCAGCCGCTCCACCGCGGTGAGTCCTCGCTCACCCAGCAGCTTGTTGAATACCTCATAGAACATCAGGATCACCGCGCTGGCACCCCAGGCCATCAGCAGCGCCAGCGACCAGTCCGCCATCCGGGTCGGCTCCTGGTTGGCCAGCAGCAGCAAGGACGCCAGGATCGAGGGACCGGCAATCATGGGGATGGCCATGGGCACCAGGAAGGGCTCTTCACCCGCTGCCAGCCCGGTTACCCCGCCTTCACTCGGGAAGATCATCTTGATGGCGATAAGGAACAGGATGATGCCGCCGGCGATGCTGACCGCCTCCTGCCGCAGGTTGAGGAAATTGAGGATCTGCTGGCCGACGAACAGGAAGGCCATCATGATCACCAGTGAAAACAGCAGCTCCCGCATCATCACCTTGCGGCGTCGCTTGGGATCGATATGACGCAGGATCGACAGGAAGACCGGCAGGTTGCCCAGCGGATCCATGATCAGAAACAACATGACGGCAGCGGAGAAAGTGTCCATACAACGCCCAGGCTAAGCCTTCAACAAAAGGAGGGGGAAAGAGGGCGAAATATAACAAAGGCGGCGGGATTCGGCGAGCGCGGCGGGCGCTCGCCGGCGGGGATCATCCGTGGTTGCAGATCTTGTCGGCATGAGTCTGGAAACCCTGCTCCGATTCGATGAACTTGCCGCGCTTGGCCAGGAAGTCGATCAGGGCTTCGGCATCCATCTCGCTGGCGCTGCAGGTATGGAAACGGGCATCGGCACCGAAGCGCTCGTCAATGGCCTGCTTGAGGCTGGCCCGGGTAAACTGGCCGCCTTGCGCCAGCATCATCTCCATCACTTCGTGACCGTGTACCGATTGAGTCATTGCAAACCTCTTGAATAGACATGTCTGATGCCTATTAAATCCTGACCCACCGCCGACGACCTTGATATAGGCCAACAAATTGCCGATTTCCCTGCGTCCGTACTGGTGATGGCCGCAGCTTTGTCGATAATGTGGCAACCTGAGCAGGGGATGGCTACACTAACGCCCCTTTTTGCCACCGCAGACCGAATATAAGGACATTGGCGTCATGCTGTTCCATGGACTGGCTTTCAAGCCCTGGCGGATCTGGACCCGCCGCCCGCTCTGGTTGAAGACCCTGCTCGGCATGCTGACGGGGATCGGGCTCGGCGCCGGTTTCAGCGAGCAGGCGTTGCTGCTCAAGCCCATCGGCGTGCTGTTCGTCAACACCATCCAGATGCTGATGGTGCCCCTCATCTTCTGCTCGGTCATCGCCGGCCTCACCTCGCTGCTCAAGGGCAAGACCCTCGATCGGATCGCCGGCAAGGCCATCGGCCTCTACCTCTGCTCCACCGCCGTCGCCATCTGCATCGGCCTGATGATGGGCTGGCTGCTGGAGCCCGGCATGGGCGCCAACATGGGGCCCTATGAGCGGGTCGGCATGGCGGAATCCCCCACCCTGGCCAGCGTGCTAAGCCACTTGGTGCCGCGCAACCCGGTGCAGGCCATGGTGGATGGCAAGATCCTGCAGGTGATCGTGTTCGCAGTGGCCCTCGCCCTCGCCCTCAACGCCACCGGTCGGCGCGGTCGCCCCGCCATCCTGTTCTTCACCTCGCTGGCGGAGGGGATGTTCAAGCTGACCCAGATGGTGATGGCACTGGCCCCTTACGGCGTCTGCGCCCTGATGGCCTGGATGACCGGCAAGTACGGCATGAGCCTGCTGCTGCCGCTGCTCAAGGTGATCGGCGCCGTCTACCTCGGCTGCCTGCTGCACGTGCTCGGCGTCTACAGCAGCCTGCTGATCCTGCTGGCCCGCCTCAATCCGCTGCACTACTTCAAGAGCATCGTCGATGCCCAGGCGGTGGCCTTCACCAGCAGTTCCAGCAACAGCACCCTGCCCATCAGCCTGGCCTGCGCCGAGCGCCGGCTCGGGGTCTCTCCCGCCATCACCGCCAAGGTGCTGCCCATCGGCGCTACCATCAACATGGATGGCACCGCGCTCTATCAAGGGGTTACCGCCCTGTTCGTGGCCCAGGCCTTCGGGGTGGATCTGCACATGGTGGATTACCTGACCATCATCAGCATCGCGACCCTGGCCAGCATCGGCACGGCGGGCACGCCAGGCACCGGCCTGATGCTGTTGACGCTGACGCTGACTGCTGTGGGACTGCCGCTGGAAGGGGTGGCACTGATCGCCGGGATCGACCGGATCCTCGACATGGCGCGCACCACGGTCAACGTCTCCGGCGATATTCTGGTATCCGTGTTGATTGCCCGCAGCGAGCGGGAGCTGGATCTAGCGACCTATCACGACGCCAGCGCGGGCGAGGACATCGACTTCACCCTGCGCTGAGGCAGGGCGAGCGATTAATTTTCGTGGGGATCGTGGTGGCAGCGCCAGCAGACATCGAAGTTGGCGCCGTTCTCCTCCCCGCATTGACCACACAGCCAGCCGTTACCCTGGCGCTGCTGATAGCGCTCGATGACCCGCCCTGCCTTGCTGCGATCCTGTTCACGCACCATCAGGGTCACCTGCAGCAGGTCCACCGGCAGTTCGCCCAGGGCGCCTGACAGCGCCTCGCCATTGAGCCGCACCGGCACTCCCTCCACTTCCAGCGCCCCTTTCAGGGCATGGGCCTCCAGCGAATGGGAAGCCCGATACAGATTGATCCAGTGATCCATGTCTTCCCCCTTAAGATCCAACAACGATGCCGTGACCACGGCACCGCCTCTGACCGGCTACAGCAGGGTATCGATGCCGTAGTCGGCCCCCTTGGCCACGATGAAGTCGATGAACACCCGCAATTTTCGCGGCATCAGCCGCCGCTCCGGAAACAGCAGGTAAATCGGCACCCTGGGCTGCTGCCACTCGGGCAACACGGACACCAGAGTCCCACTCGCCAGCTCCTCGTGGCAGAGCATGGCGGGCAGGGAAGCGAGCCCCAGCCCAGTCTTCGCCGCCTCTCTGGCACAGGTTATATTATTAACCCGAAAGCGGGAGGGAGGGTCAACCAGCACCTCTCTGTCATCCCGCTCGAAGCACCAGTGCGACGCCAGAAAGCCGCTGGTCACCGCCACCCGCTCATGATGCACCAGATCCTCGGGATGGGTGATGGCGGGGCTGCGCGCCAGGTACGCCGGGCTGGCACAGATCAGGCGGGCGTTGCTCCACAGCCGCCGCGCCGCCAGGTTCGAATCGCTCATGTCGCCGATCCGCACGATCGCATCCAGCCCCTCGTTGATGGGATCCACGATGCGATTGGTCAGCTCCAGCTCCACCTGCAGGCCGGGATAGGCCTGCAGAAACTCCGCCACCAGCCTGCCCACCACCAGCTGTCCAGCCTCGATTGGCACCGCCAACTTGAGGGTGCCGGTCACCTCCTGCTGGCTGGCGCTCACCATCAGCTCGGCCTGAGCCAGCTCGTCCACCGCCTTGCTGCAGCGCAGATAGTACTGCTCGCCGGCCTCGGTGAGGGTGAGCTGACGGGTCGAACGGTAGAGCAGCCGCACCCCGAGGCGCTGCTCCAGCTCGGCGATTCGCCGGCTCACCGTCGCCTTGGTCATGCCCAGCTCCTGGGCGGCCGCCGTGAAGGAACCCTTGTCGACGATCCGCACTAGAATCAATGCAGCGTTCAGATCCATTGTTGCACCAGTGAAACTGTATATCTCATAAATGGATACTAATCGAAACAGTTGGCCAGTGTTAGCCTGCCTTTCTTAAGTTCAGGAATCCCCCACATGAGTCAACACAAGAAGATCCCCCTGCTGGCAGCCATGATCCTGGCCCTGCTCGGCCTGCTGTTTGCCGGTTACTGGTATCTGCACGGCCGCTACTTCGAGAGCACCGACAACGCCTACCTGCAGAGCGAGGTGACCAGCATCGGTTCCAAGCTGTCCGGCTACATCAGCGAAGTGCTGGTAACCGACAACCAGCCGGTGAAGGCCGGCCAGCTTATCGCCCGCCTCGACGACCGGGAGTACAAGACCAAGGTGGCCGAGGCCGAAGCCGACCTGCGCCTCAATCAGGCGACGGCGGAAAATCTCGCCGCTACCCGCACCCAGCAGCTGAGCCTCATTCGCCAGGCCGAAGCCAAGGTCAGCTCGGCCAATGCCGAACAGGTGCGGGCCCAGCAACAGGTACGCCGCGTCAGCCAGCTCAACCAGCGGCACTACAGCTCCCAGGACAGCCTGGACGAAGTACGGGCCGGTCTGCAGGTCAATCAGGCCCAGGAGCAGGAGGCCAAAGCGGCTCTGCAGGCCGCCCGCGAGCGGCTGCTGGTGCTGGATGCCGAGGCCAAGCAGAACCAGGCCAAGCTGGCATTGAGCGCCGCCCAGCTGGAGCAGGCCAAGCTGGAGCTGGCCTATACCGAGCTGCGCGCACCGGCCGACGGCATCATCGGCAAGCGCAGTCTGCGGGCGGGGCTCTACGTCCAGTCCGGCATGCAGGTGGCCAGCCTGGTGCCGCTGCAGCAGGTGTGGGTCGAGGCCAACTTCAAGGAGACCCAGCTGCTCCACATGCAGCCCGGCCAGAAGGTGGAGGTGATCCTGGATGCCTATCCGGATCAGCCGGTCGAGGGGATCATCGACAGCCTGGCCCCCGCCACCGGCGCCAAGTTCGCCCTGCTGCCGCCGGAGAACGCCACCGGCAACTTCACCAAGATCGTGCAACGGGTGCCGGTCAAGATCCGCATCCCGGAGCCGGGGCCGCTGGCGGGCAAGCTGTTGCCGGGCCTCTCCACCGAGGTGATCGTCGACACCCGCAGCCCTGATCCCGTTGTTGCGGCCCACTGATGGAACCCATCCCGCGTCGCAACTGGATCGCGGTCATGGGGGGCCTCATCGGCGCCTTCATGGCCATCCTCGACATCCAGATCACCAACGCCTCCCTGAAGGACATTCAGGGAGCCCTGTCGGCCACCTTGAGCGAAAGCTCCTGGATCTCCACCTCCTATCTGGTGGCGGAGATGATCGCCATCCCGCTGAGCGGCTGGCTGAGCCGGGGGCTGAGCGTGCGGCGCTACCTGCTGTGGACCACCGGCGCCTTCATCATCGCCTCCGTGCTCTGCTCATTCAGCTGGAACCTCACCAGCATGATCGTCTTTCGGGCGCTGCAGGGCTTCACCGGCGGGGCGCTGATCCCGATGGCCTTCTCCCTCATCGTCAGCCTGCTGCCGCTGCACAAGCGGGCCACCGGCATGGCGTTGTTCGGCCTGTGCGCCACCTTCGCCCCCGCCATCGGGCCGACCCTGGGCGGCTGGCTGACCGAGCAGATGTCCTGGCACTACATCTTCTACATGAACGTACCGCCGGGACTGCTGGTGATGGCCATGCTGGCCCATGGGCTCGACAAGAAGCCGGTGGACTGGGAGGTGATCAAGCGGGTGGACCTCATCGGCATCGTCACCATGGCGGTGGGACTGGGCCTGTTGGAAGTGGTGCTGGAAGAGGGCAACCGGGAGGACTGGTTCGGTTCCAGCTTCATCGTGCGGCTCACCGTCATCTCGGTGGTGGCGCTGGTGTTTTTCGTCATCAGCCAGCTGCTGCGGCGCCACCCGCTGGTCAACCTGCGGCTGCTGCACAACCCGCGCTTCGCGCTGGCCTGCTTCGCCTATCTGGTGCTCGGCATGGCGCTGATGGGTTCCATCTATGTGCTGCCGCTCTACATGACCCAGATTCACAACTACAACGCGCTGGAAATCGGTGAGGTGCTGATGTGGATGGGGCTGCCGCAGTTGCTGGTACTGCCGCTGGTGCCCAGACTGACCCACAAGATAGATCCGCGCTATCTGGTGAGCTTTGGTTTTCTGGTGTTCGCCGTCAGCTGCTTCATGAACATGAACATGAGTGCGGATTACGCAGGGCCCCAGCTGATCCAGTCGCTCATCGTGCGGGCACTGGGCCAGCCCTTCATCATGGTGCCGCTCTCTCTGGTGGCGACCGCCAGCCTGACCCACGACGAGATCCCCTCCTCCTCGACCTTGCTCAACGTACTGCGCAACCTGGGCGGCGCCTTCGGCATCGCCATCATCGCCACCCTGATCGACAACGACACCCGCATCCACGTCAGCCAGATCAGCAGCACCCTGGCCGCCAGCAGCATAGAGGGACAGAGCTACCTGCTGCAGCTGGCCCAGACCATGATGGCGCAGGGCTCCGGCCCCGAGCTGGCCCACCAGCAAGCCCAGGCCATGCTGTCGAACACCATCAGCCGGGAGGCGGCCATCATGGCCTACAACCAGGTGTTCTTCGTGATGGGCATCTTCCTGCTGCTCGCCAGCGGCCTGATGCTGCTGCTCAAGCAGCCCACACCCAGGGCAGCGGATGCCGAACCGCTCGAGGCGTGAAAAACGATGGGCATGAAATAGCAAAACGGGCCTGATGGCCCGTTTTTTTGTCTGCACACTCCCCTTGGCGAGGAGACAATTCAGCCACAGTCACCCCGCCAGCGAGGCGGCAATCAGAAACTGGGCGGCGAAGTAGCTGGTCATCACCCAAGCGGTGGCATGGGGGAAGGGACGGCGGAATCTGTCCAGCGCCAACATGCTGTCGGAGAAGAGGAACATCAACGCCCCCACCAGGGCGGCGGCACTGCCAGCGGTGAGGGAGGCGTGCCAGGCGCCGGCGGCGACCCAGGCCATGCCGATGATTACCAGCATGTAGCAGAACACGGGCACTTTCATCTCCCCGAGCTTGCCCCACAGCAGGCCGAACACCATGCCGGCCACCAGCAGCAACAGCAGACCATCCACCAGATTCAACACCAGCGGCCCCTGGGCGAAGCCGACGATGTAGCAGAGGTGCGCGACAAAAAACGCCGCCAGCCCCTGGATGAAGCGGTCGCTTGGCAACATCAGCAGCACGTCACCGGCCAGCGACAGGCAGAGACCGAGCAGGATCCAGGCGTGGGAACCGTCGTGGTCATAGCTCTGATAGCCAAAGGCCAGCGCTATGATGAGCAGCATGGTCAACGGCTTGCTGATGTAGAACTGACGGGAGTCTGAGCCATAGGCCGCACGAATGTGCCACCAGCCCGATGCGATGATCAAGAAACTCAATAACATGCCCTGCTCCTCACGTGTTGCTCGCAGTCACGGCAACATCTTCTTGCTGACAAGCAGAGTAACAAATTCCCCCGCCCAGTGGCAGAGGCGCTCAGCAAACGAACAGTCTACGCCTAAAGTCTAATTGTCCCGCCCACCCTGTTCGGGCATAAGGGACGGGTCCGGAGGATCACCATGGAAGACGCTATGAAAAACTATCTGCCCGCTATCGATATCATGATGTGCCATCTTGGCATCAGCTTCGAGCAAGCCTGTGAACAGCTGGGCCTGAGCCAGGTGGAACAACAGACCCTGAGCCTCCTGCAGGAGCAGGATCCGCAGGAATAATCCCTCCCGGTGATGGATATCATGATGTGCCGCCTTGGCATCAGCTTCGAGCAAGCCTGCGAGCAGCTTGGCCTGAGTCAGGTGGAACAACAGACCCTGAGCCTGCTGCAGGAGCAGGATCCGCAAGAATAAGCCCCCCAGCGGGGAGCATGAAAACGGCGCCATGATGGCGCCGTTTTTATTGACTCTGTTTATGTTCTCACCACCCGGCGCCGTTGCAACCAGACGATCAACGCAAACAGCAGGAAGCCGGGCAGCCACATCAGCTCCTTGTGCCAGCGCTCGGTGGGGGCCTTGACCACCAGGATCTCTTGGTCAAACTCCATGCCGGCTGCCGCCGCTGGACTGCCGAAGGTGACGCTGTCGATCAGGGTCTTGCCATCCTGCTCATAGAGCGCGAGCCCCAGGCTGGCGAGGCGGGCTTCCCCATCCTCCCCTGCCGGCACCGCCAGCAGCACGGTCGACTGACGCAGCTTGCCCACCGCATCCTCACCCTGGATCCTCAGCCGCAGAGTGCTTTCCGCCTCCACCTCGCCCAGAGTCTGGGCCAGCTGGGCCGGCGGTGTCTCGCGATAGGGATCATGCACCATGTCCATCCAGAAACCGGGGCGGAACAGGGTGAAGGCCACCAGCAACAGCAGCACGCTTTCGTACCAGCGACTCTTCACCAGGAAATGACCCTGGGTGGCGGCGGCGAAGATCAGCATGGCAACGGTGGCCACCATGAAGATCAGCACCCCGTGGGCAAAGTCCACGTCGATCAGTAGCAGGTCGGTGTTGAAGATGAACAGGAACGGCAGTGCAGCAGTACGCAGGCTGTAATAGAAGGCGGTGATGCCGGTCTTGATGGGATCGCCCTTGGAGACGGCCGCCGCCGCGAAGGAGGCAAGTCCCACCGGCGGTGTCACGTCGGCCATGATGCCGAAGTAGAACACGAATAGGTGCACCGCGATGAGCGGCACGATCAGCCCGTTCTGCTGCCCGAGCGTCACCACCACCGGCGCCAGCAGGCTGGAGACCACGATGTAGTTGGCGGTGGTGGGCAGCCCCATGCCGAGGATGAGGCTCAGCAGGGCGGTCAACAGTAGCATCAGCAGCAGGTTGCCCATGGAGAGCATCTCCACCAGATCCGCCAGCACCAGACCAACCCCGGTCTGGGAGACGGCACCGACGATGATCCCCGCCGTGGCGGTGGCGATGCCGATGCCGATCATGTTGCGGGCACCGGCCACCAGCCCCTCTCGCAGATCGATCAAGCCGTCCTGCAGGGAGCCGTAATCGTGCCGGCCATCGCTGCGCAGCCAGTTGAGCAGCGGGCGCTGGGTCAGCAGTATGATCACCAGCATGACGGTGCCCCAGAAGGCCGACAGCCCGGGCGAGAGCCGCTCCACCATCAGGCACCACACCAGTACCACCACCGGCAACAGGAAGTGCAGGCCGGAGAGCAGCACGGTACGGGTGTTGGGCAGCTCGGTCAGCGGCTTGTCCGGATCTTCCGCCGCCAGCGGCTCATTGCTGGCGGCAATCTTCAGCAGCCCCAGATAGGTGGCAGCCAGCAGCAGGGCGATGCCAGGCAGCGCATAGTCACCCAGCGCCGGCTTGAGCCAGCCCAGGCCGTAGTAGACCGCCATCGACAGCCCACTGATCAGGGCGGCGCCGAAGGCAAAGCCGGTCAACCGGCGCAGCCAGGGCTTGGGCTGATGGTCGCCGATGGGCTGCATGCCGAGCTTGAGCGCCTCCAGATGGACGATGTAGAGCAGCGCTATGTAGGAGATGGTCGCCGGCAGGAAGGCGTGCTTGATGATCTCGACGTAGGGGATGCCCACGTACTCCACCATCAGAAAGGCCGCAGCCCCCATCACCGGCGGCATGATCTGGCCGTTGACCGAGGAGGCCACTTCCACCGCCCCCGCCTTCTCCGCGCTGAACCCCACCTTCTTCATCATGGGAATGGTAAAGGTGCCAGTAGTCACCACGTTGGCGATGGAGGAGCCGGAGATGAGGCCGGTCAGGCCGGAGGCCACCACCGCCGCCTTGGCCGGGCCACCGCGCAGGTGGCCGAGCAGGCTGAAGGCGAGCTGGATGAAGTAGTGGCCGGCACCGGCCCGCTCCAGCAGGGCACCGAACAGCACGAACAGGAACACGAAGCTGGTGGAGACGCCGAGGGCGATGCCGAACACCCCCTCGGTAGTGATCCACTGGTGGTTGGCCAGCGCGGTGAAGCTCACCCCACGGTGAGCCAGCAGGCCCGGCATCCAGGGCCCCGCCAGGCTGTAGGCGAGAAATACCAGGGCGATCACCGCCAGGGCCGGCCCCAGCGCACGGCGGGCGGCTTCCAGCAACAGCGGGATGCCGATGCAGGCGGTCACCAGATCGGCGGTGGTGAGGTTGCCCGGCCGCTGGGCCAGCGCCTCGTACATCACGAACAGATAGGAAGCGGCGCCGGCGGCCACCAGCCCGAGCGCCAGATCGCCGAGCGGCACCCGGTCGCGCGGCGAGCGGCGAAAGGCCGGGAACACCAAGTAGGCCAGCAGCAGGGCGAAGGTGAGGTGAATGGCACGGGTCTCGGTGTCATTGAGTACGCCGAAGCCCAGCATGAAGGGCAGGGGCGAGGCGATCCAGAGCTGGAACAGCGACCAGGCGAGCGCCAGGGTGGTGATGCACCCACCCATGATGCCGAGCGGCAGACGCGCCCCCACATCCTGGGCGATCAGTTCCTCGGTAGAGAGTTGTTTATCTTGCATAGGGGTTAACTTGTGCCAACGAGTACAACGACACGACACCCGCTGCCACGGGCTGCGGCAGACGGGTGTCGAAGAGAGTGACAGCGGCCCTTGGGCCCGCTATCAGAGCCAGCCGCGCTCTTTGTAGTAGCGGGCAGCCCCTTCATGCAGCGGGGCGGAGAGACCCACCTTGATCATGTCGGCCTCTTTGAGGTCGGCGAAGGCCGGATGCAGGCGCTTGAAACGATCCAGGTTGTCGAACACCGACTTCACCAGCTGATAGACCACTTCCGGATCGGCCTTGGCACTGGTGGAGAGCACTGCCTTGCCGCCGATGGACGGGGTCGGCTGGTCGCTGCCCTTGTAGATGCCGCCCGGGATCTCGGCCTTGCTGTAGTAGCTCTTCTCGGCCAGCAACTTGTCGATGTCCGCGCCGGTCACCGGGACCAGCACGGCGTCGGTGGTGGTGGAGGCTTCCTGGATGGCGCCGTTCGGATGACCGACGAAGTAGCTCATGGCGTCGATGTTGTTGTCGCCGAGTGCTGAGGCTTGCTCGGCCGGCTTGAGCTCGGAGACCAGGCCGAAGTCGCCCTTCTTCCAGCCCTTCACCGCCATGATCTCTTCGAAAGTATCGCGCTGACCGGAGCCCGGGTTGCCGATGTTGACCCGCTTGCCCTTGAGATCGTCAAAGCCGGCGATCTTGGCGTCCTTGCGGGCCAGGATGGTGAACACTTCGCTCTGCAGGGAGAAAACGGCGCGCATGTCGTCCATGGCCCCCTCGGCCTGGAATGGCGGCAGCCCCTTCATCGCCTTGTACTGATGGTCGGACTGCATGATGCCGAAGTTGAATTCACCGCTGCGGATGCCGTTGACGTTGGCCACCCCGCCACCGCTGGCCGGGGCGTTGCACTTGATCTGGTGATCGGCGGCGCCGCGATTGAGGAAGCGGCAGATGGACTGGCCCGCCACGTAGTAGACACCGGTCTGACCGCCGGTGCCTATGGTCACGAAGCGCTCCTGCGCCTGCACCGGGCCACCGAACGAGACGCCGGCCAGAGCAGCCGACAGGGCACACGCCAGGGATAATCCTTTCATGTTGTTCATCCTTTTTGATTGATTCAGCTCGCCCGTTCCACGGGCGAATGCCGGACAAACCACCGTTCTGCGTCGACGGTTTGTCCATGACCTCGATATGAGGAATCGGGTGAACGGCGAACGTTCCCCAAAAAGCCACCAGCATCCTGTGGTGAGACAGTCGGCTTCATGCCAACCGAAGATAATTGGCCCCGAGGGGGCCAATTAAAGAGTCATAACGGCTTCGATTAAGCACACGGCGCCAACATAAATCAAACAAAAATACAAAACGATGGATATGGATGACGAGAAATTTGAAGCCGATCATTAATTTGCTGATCAGAGATTAATTGGATGTGCTACCGGTCGGCAGACAGAGTGGGAGGAGGGAGATTCTTTTGCAGCCCTTGACTGGCAAGGGCTGCAACTGTGGTGACTTATGCTTGTGGCTTGGCCAGATCCAGAATAAACGCGAACTCCAGCGCGATATCCTCGTAGGCCTTGAAGCGACCCGACTTGCCGCCGTGGCCGGCGTCCATGTCGGTGCTCAGCAACAACTTGTTATCATCCGTCTTCAGCTCGCGCAGCTTGGCCACCCACTTGGCCGGCTCCCAGTACTGCACCTGGGAGTCGTGCAGACCGGTGGTCACCAGCAGGTTGGGATAGGCCTGCGCCTTGACCTGGTCGTAGGGGCTATAGGCCTTCATGTAGTCGTAGTAGCGCTTCTGGTTCGGGTTGCCCCACTCGTCGTACTCCCCGGTGGTGAGAGGAATGGACTCGTCCAGCATGGTGGTGACCACGTCGACGAACGGCACCTGGGCCACCACGCCGCGATAGAGCTGGGGCGCCTGATTGATGATGGCCCCCATCAGCAGGCCACCGGCGCTGCCGCCCATGGCGTAAACCTGATCCTTGGCGCCGTAGCCCTGCGCCACCAGCGCCTCGGTCACGTCGATGAAGTCGTTGAAGGTATTCTGCTTTTTCAGCAGCTTGCCATCTTCATACCAGTGGCGCCCCAGCTCCTCGCCGCCGCGGATATGGGCGATGGCGTAGACGAAGCCGCGGTCCAGCAGGCTCAGCCGGGCGCTGCTGAAATCCGGGTCCATGCTGGCACCGTAGGAGCCGTAGCCGTAGACCAGCAGCGGATTGGTATGCGCACCCTCTTGCTTGAACTTGTCCTTGCGATAGACCAGCGACACCGGGACGGCCACGCCGTCACGGGCCGTGATCCAGAGGCGCTCGCTGGCATATTGGTCGGCCTTGAAGCCCGCCACCGGCTGTTGCTTGAGCAGGGTGCGCTTGCCGCTGTTCAGATCGAGCTCGTAGGTGGACGAGGGGGTGGTCATGGAGGAGTAGCCATAACGCAGGGCGCTGGTATCCGGCTCCGGGTTGTAGGCAAGCCAGGTGACATAGGCCGGATCGTCGAAGGCGATCTCCTTCTGCTCACCGCTCTGCCAGTTGACCTGGCGCAGCCGGGTCAGCCCCTGGCTGCGCTCCTCCAGCACCAGCCACTCCTTGAACAGGGCATAACTCTCCAGCAGCACGTCCGGATTGGGGGCGATCACCGCCTTCCAGCGATCTACCGGGCTCTCCTTGGTCTCGTAGAGGCCGAAGTTCTTGCCGTCCTTGTTGGAGCGCACATAGAAGCGGCCGCGGTAGTGCTCCAGGCTGTATTCGTGATCCACCTGACGCGGCAGGAACAGCCGCGGCGCCTGGGTCGGCACATTGGCATCGATGAGGCGTGCCTCGCCCGAGGTGGTGCTGGAGAGGGCGATGACGATGAAATCTTCCGAGGTGGTGGCGTAGAGGCTCACATAGAAGGAGTCGTCCTTCTCCTCATAGACCAGCTGATCCTTGGCCGGATCCGTGCCCAGCTCGTGGCGATAGACCTGGTAGGGCAGCAGCGTCTTGGGGTGCTTGCGCACGTAGAACACCGTCTTGCTGTCGTTGGCCCAGACCAGATTGCCGGAGGTGTTCTCCAGCATGTCAGTGGCCCATTTGCCGCTCTCCAGATCGAGGAACTGGATCTGGTACTGACGGCGAGAGAGGAAATCTTCCGCCACCGCCAACCAGCGATTGTTGCGGCTCACCTCGAGCGCCCCCAGGGCATAGAACTCGTGGCCTTCGGCACGCTGGTTGCCGTCCAGCAGCAGGCTGCTTTCCGACTCACCCAGCTTGCTGCGCGAATAGATGGCGTACTCCTTGCCCGGCTCGTAGCGGGTCTGGTAGCGATAGCCGTTCTTCACGTAGGGCACCGACTCGTCCTGCTGTGGAATGCGGGCCACCATCTCCTGATAGAGCTGGTCGCGCAGTGGCTTGATCGGTTTGAGCATGGCATCGGTGTAGGCGTTTTCGGCCTCGAGGTAGGCCAGCACCTCGGGTTTCTGACGCTCGTCATCGCGCAGCCAGTAGTAGTTGTCGACCCGGGTATCCCCGTGTTTCTTGATGGCGTGAGGGTGTTTGGCGGCCACGGGAGGCTGGATCAGGGTGTCGCTTGTGGGCATGGCGGACTCATCATTGGCATATGAACAGGGAACGGCGGCCAGACAAGCCAGCAGCAGAAGCCCTCGGGAAAAGGTGAACATGTCGCATCCTTTGCGCTGTAAAAGGGTTGGCGGACCTGAGCCTTGGCTCCTTGGACAGGGGATCAATCTGCCCCTTGTCGCCTTCAGTTGCAAGTTCTCCCGCGCCCTGATGTAAAAGGGCCGCCATCTCGCGATGGCGGCCCCCATACCTGACCGTGAGCGACACGGGCTCGCTCAGGTGTGCCTCACATGATGGAAGTGTGTCTGCTCACGGCCAGTTGTCATCAGCCGGGGTAGCTCGACCAGACCTTGGTCGCGCCCTCGTTGCTGATGCTCAGCACCTGATAGGGCTGACCCGGAATATCCATGCCCGGCGCACTCTGGGGCATGCCCGGAATGGTCAGGCCGCGGATCGCCGGTTTTTCCTTGAGCAACTTCTGCACGTCGGCGGCGGGTACATGCCCCTCCACCACATAGCCGTTCACCACTCCGGTGTGGCAGGAAGCCAGCTGCGGAGTGATACCGTACTGCTGCTTGACCGGTTCAAGCTGCTCGGTTTCGACGACCTTGACCTCAAAGCCGTTCTCTTCCATGTGCTTGATCCAGGTCTTGCAGCAGCCGCAATACTGGGACTTGTAGACGGTCATCTGCTCGGTTGCCAGAGCAGAAAAACTGACGGTACCGGCCAGCACGGCCAATAACAGGGACTTGTACATCACTCACCTCGGATAAGAAGATATGCCCAAAAAAACAGGGGGATTCGACTCAACCGAGATGACGAGGCGGACGCTCCAGCCGGTCGGATGGAACATCCGGCATGAACTGGGAAGGGGAGATGAAATCCGGGGTATCGGGTTCCAGCATGGCAACCGTCAGGCTGTCGCCGGTGAGCACCGTCATGGCGAGCGCCGAGGTGAAGCTGCCGCAGGGCATGGCCTTCTCCAGGGTGCGTTCGCTCTGGCTGCAATGAGGCGTCAGGGTACAGAGATCGGTCGCCGCCCGGCTGCCAAACGACATCAGCACCATCAGCAGACTCCACAGGGGGAGCCAGCGGCGGGCGCGAGCGAGTTGGCGACGGGTCAGAACCATGAGACGACTCATTGACGAAAGGTGGCCTATGGTAACCCTTGGCCCAGGGGGAGGGTCAAGCCCTCCCCCTCTTCCAGTCAGCCGCCATCAAGGTTGCTGACGGGTGGCCGCCAGCACGATCTCGCGCACGCAGACATTGGCCGGCTGGCTCCATGCATAGAGCACGGCGTCGGCGATCACCTCAGGTGCAATGACGCCCCCCATCTGATCCTTCCAGTCGTGATAACCGGCCTTGATGCTCTCGTCCGTGGTGTGGCTGAGCAGCTCGGTTTCCACCGCGCCCGGGGCTATGGTCACCATCCGCACGCCGACATCGGCTACCTCTTCCCGGATGTTCTCGGTCAGGGCGTGCACCGCGAACTTGGTGGCGCAGTAGGCAGCATGGTTCGGGAAGGTCTTACGACCGGCGATGGAGCTGATGTTGATGATGGTGCCGCTGCGGCGCGCCTTCATGCCGGCCAGCACGGCGTGAACACCGTTCAACACCCCCATCACGTTGATGTTGAGCATCTGCTGCCACTCGGCCGAGTCCTGCACGTCGGCCTGTCCCAGCAGCATGACGCCAGCGTTGTTGACCATGCAGCCGACCGGGCCGAATTGTGCCTCGGCCTGCTGGATGGCGACCTTCATGGCGGCGGTGTCGGTCACATCAACCCCGATGCAGAGGGTATCGGGCAGCGCCAGCGCCTGCATGGGCTCGACCCGGCGGGCCAGCAGCAGCAGCGGATGGCCGGCGGCGGAGAAGGCGCGGGCGATGGCGGCACCGATCCCGGCGGAGGCACCGGTGATCACGACGAGAGGCTTGGGCATGATGTTTTCCTTCTGATTCAAGAGTCGGTTTGAGCAAACAAGCGGCTGGCCAGCACGGAACGGGATCACTATAGTCACTCCATCCATCAGTGATAAATATTGTTTTCCGCTGGTTATCATCTGAAAAAACTATGGTTGGGCTTATGCTGGACTTGAGACTGCTGCGCTTCTTCATCGCCATCTATGAAGAGAAGAACATCACGGCGGCGGCCGAACGCTGCCATGTCAGCCAGCCCTCCCTCTCGGCGGGGCTTCGCCAGCTGGAAGAGACCCTGGGTGACAGCCTGTTCATTCGGGGCAAGAAGGGGGTGGCGGCCAGGGATCAGGCCCATTACCTCTATCCCCACGCGGTCAAGCTGGTGGAAGAGGCGCGCCGGCTGCCGGCGCTGTTTCGCCAGAAGGCGACGCGTGCGCGGCTCAACATGGCCATCATGCCGGACCTGAGCCGGCGGCGGGTGGCGGGATTGCTGCAGCAGGTGCAGGCTGTACTGCCCGAGCTGGATCTCACCCTCTCCGATTACGGGACGCCTGCCGACTGTCGGCTGACTCTGGATGCCCTGCGCCGCGAAGACGAGATCTTCCTGCCGCTGTGGGAGGAGGATTATGTCTTGTGCGTGCGAAGCGACCATCCCCTCGCCAGCCGCCAGCAACTCGAGTTGGCCGAGCTGCAACATTATGATTTTATTGAGTGCCCTCCCTGCGAAGCCCATCAGCAGACCATAGGTCTGCTGGCCTGTGACCGACTGACCCTCAATCTGGTGGCCAAGGCCGAGAGCAAGGGGCTGGTGATGGCGCTGGTGCTGGCCGGAGTCGGCATCAGCTTTCTGCCGGACGGGTTGGTGGAGGACGAAGCGGGTCTGTGTACCGTGCCGGTGCGCGGGCCACGGATGTTCCGGCGCATCGGCCTCTGCTATCCCGCCCACCAGACCCTCAATCCGGCGCTGCGCGAGCTGATCCCGGAACTGGCGAGCCATGGCGCTTCTTGATAACGTCGCTGCTCAATGCATCTTTTTTTCGCCGGTCGCTTGCACCGGTATTTGGCCCCCTCTTCAGATCAGGAACCCATGAAACGCATTCTGGTTATCTTTTCACACCCGGCGCTGCAGAGCTCACGGGCCAACAAACAGCTGCTGCAGGCCATCGACGGCCTAGAGGGCGTCACCCTGCACGACCTCTACCAGCACTACCCCAACATGTTCATCAACGTGAAGCGGGAGCAGGCCCTGCTGTCTGAACACGACATCATCGTGTTCCAGCACCCCTTCTACTGGTACTCCTGCCCCGCCATCATGAAGGAGTGGATGGATCTGGTGCTGGAGTATGGCTACGCCTACGGCCCGGAAGCCCACGCCCTCAACGGCAAGCAGTGGCTGTCGGCCATCACCACCGGCGGCGCCCCCGAGTCTTATTGCAGCGAGGGTTACAACCAGCGCCCACTGCTCGACTTTCTGCTGCCGTTCCGGCAGACGGCCCAGTTGTGCGGCATGAGCTGGTTACCGCCATTCGTGCTGCACTCCTTTCACAAGATCCGGGATCAGGAGGCGCTGCGTCGCTGTGGCCAGGACTATCGCCAGCTGCTGTGTGCCCTGCGCGACGAACAACTGACCCCGGCCCAGCTTACCGGCAGCCCCTATCTGCGCGATCTGCTGGAGGTACTCTCATGACCCGCTCTCGATCCGGGCGACGGCCCGGCCTGCCGACATCGGCTTCCACCACAGTGCGGAGGATCCGCTGATGGGACATGGTTTGCTGTTCGATGCCTTCATCTACCTCTCCGCCGCGGTGATCGCGGTGCCGCTGGCCAAGCGCTGGGGGCTGGGCTCCGTGCTCGGTTACCTGCTGGCAGGCATCATCATAGGTCCCTTCCTGCTGGGGCTGGTGGGTGAACAGAAGGATGTGATGCACTTCGCCGAGTTCGGGGTGGTGCTGATGCTGTTCCTGGTCGGGCTGGAGCTCAGGCCGGCGCTGCTGTGGCAGCTGAAGGGGCCCATTCTCGGCACTGGCGGGCTGCAGGTGCTGCTGACCACGGCGGCCCTGACCGGTGTGGCCCACCTCATCGGCCTGCCGTGGCAGCAGGGGCTGGCCATCGGCCTCATCCTGGCGCTCTCCTCCACCGCCATCGTGCTGCAGAGCCTGCAGGAGCGCAAACTGATGCAGAGCGAGAGCGGCCGCTCCGCCTTCGCCGTGCTGCTGTTCCAGGACATTGCCGTCATCCCCATCCTGGCGATCCTGCCGCTGCTGGCCATCGCGCCGGTGGCCAGCAGCGGCAGCTCGGAGCTGGCCGGCTGGCAACACGGCCTGCTGGTGGTGGCCGCCATCTCCGGCATAGTGCTGGGTGGTCATTACCTGATGCGACCGGTGTTTCGCGCCATCGCCCAGTCCCACATGCGGGAGATCTTCGTCGCAGCAGCCCTGCTGCTGGTGATCGCCATCGCCGTGTTGATGGAATCGGTCGGCCTCTCCCCCGCCCTTGGCTCCTTCCTCGCCGGCGTGGTGCTGGCGGACAGCGAATATCGCCACGAGCTGGAGGCTGACATAGAGCCGTTCAAGGGGCTGCTGCTCGGCCTCTTCTTCATGTCGGTCGGCGCCGGCATCAACTTCGGGCTGTTTGCCGAGCACCCGCTGCTGATCCCGGCCCTAGTGGTCGGCCTGATGGTGCTCAAGTGGCTGGTGTTGATGGCGCTCGGCTTTGCCATTCGCATCTCGCCGAGCCAGCGCTGGACCTTCGGGCTGGCACTGGCCCAGGGCGGGGAGTTCGCCTTCGTGCTGTTCTCGTTCGCCGCCCAGAACAAGGTGCTGCCAGGGGATACCATCGCCCTGCTGACCCTGGTGGTGGCGCTCTCCATGGCGCTGACGCCGCTGCTGCTGATCCTCAACGATCGGGTGATCCAGCCCTGGTTCGACTATCGCAACCAGAGTGAATTGCCGCAGCACGAGCAGCCGGAGCTGGTGGAGCACCCGGTCATCATCGCCGGCTTCGGCCGTTTCGGTCAGATCGTGGGGCGTCTGCTGCACGGCCACGGCATCGGCACCACCATCCTCGAGCAGGATGCCAGCCAGATCGAGATGCTGCGCAAGTATGGTTATCAGGTGTTCTATGGCGATGCCAGCCGGCTTGACCTGCTGCACGCCGCCGGCGCCCACAAGGCCAAGCTGCTGGTGCTTTCCATCAACGATCCGGCCACGTCACTCGAAGTGATTGAAATGGTGAAGAAACACTTCCCGCACCTTAAGATACTGGCGCGAGCCCAGGATCGTCCCCACGCTCACGAGATCCTGCGCCAGGGCGTGGGCAGCGTGTACCGGGAAACCCTGGGTTCTGCCGTGGATCTGGGGGTGGAAGCCCTGACCCAGCTCGGCTTTCGGGCCAACCAGGCCTGGCGGGCCGGCCAGACCTTCAAGCAGCACGACAACTGGCTGCTGCGGGAACAGGTCAACTACCTGGACGACGAACACACCTATATCAACAAGAGCCTGCAATACCGGGACATCCTCTCCGATCTGCTGCAAGACGATCAGGAAGGACAGGAGCGCATTCACGCTCACAACTGGAACAGCGGTCTGCCCGACAACGACAAGGAAGCAATATGATTGCCTATTACCCCATGCTCAAACACCTGCACATGACGCTGGCGCTGGTCAGCGTGCTGCTGTTCCTCTATCGCTGGCTGCTGGCCCTGGATGGCAGTGCCCGCCTGCAGCAGAAATGGCTGAAGATCCTGCCCCATGTCAACGACACCTTCCTGCTGCTGTTCGGAGTGCTGCTGGCGGTAACCCTGCAGATGAGCCCGGGCCAACAACCCTGGCTGATGGCCAAGCTGATCGCACTGGTGGTTTACATCGGCCTCGGCGTCATGGCGCTCAAGCGCCCTGCGCGCAGCCAGAAGCTGGTGGCCGGCCTCGCTGCCCTGGCGGTATTTGGCTACATGGTGGGCGCCGCCATCACCAAATCCGCCCTGTCCTGGCTGGCCTGATCCAGCCAAAAAATACCTGCCTGATGGAGGGGAGCCATCCCCTCCACATCATATTCTGCGTTTCCCCATCATTTCTGTTTTTTCCTCTACCCCAAATCCGTAAGGCAGCACTTTCATTTGGTGAATTTTCATCATTTTTTAGCCTCGATTGCTGCCCTAAATGATGGCAATTATCTTTAGGATCATGTGGTTAGCTTGGTTTGTATGAAAATGGCGACAGTTGTCGCAGCAAAACTTGCGACATAGACTGTCGCAAGGCATGGCTAGGATACACTCAACGCTAAACCAGTGAAGGCATGCACCATGAGTAAGAAGCTGTTACGACAACTGACCTTGGCGCGTTGCATCCCGCACCGCCCTTACAAGCTGACCGCCAGCCAACTCCAGGTAAAACTGGAAGAAGAAGGCATCCACGTCAGTCTGCGTACCGTGCAACGGGACCTGGAAGAGATGTCCGGCATGGGGTTGTTCGATCTCACCTCGGATGAACGCAGCAAACCACACGGCTGGTGCTTCGAGCGCCATGGCCTCAACGATTTTGCCAACATCATGCCGCTCTCCTTGGCAGTGGCGCTGAAAACCTGGAGCGATCAAGCCAGCCAGCTGTTGCCGGCCAGCGTACTGACCGAACTGAATCCCTTGGTCGACAAGGCCAGCCAGGTGATCCGCGACAGCCAGAGCGAATTGGCTGAACGCTGGCTCGAGAGCGTGCACCAGTCACCGCGTCCGTTTGCCGGCAACCCGGAGATCCGCCGCAGCACCTTGATCCGCGATGCGTTGTGGCGCGGTCGCAAGTTCAGTGCCGAGATCCAACGGGTCATCAAGGAGCGCACTGTATGGCTCTGCTACGACCGCATCAATCCGCTCGGCATCCTGAACCAGGCGGAAGGGCCGACCCTGCTCTGCACCCTGTCCGAGCTGGATCCCAAGGTCTACGGCATCCCGTTCGATCACATCAAGAACGTGGAGCTGACCAACTTCAGCGCGACCCAGCCGAAGGATTTCAATATCCAGAAACTGATCCGCGATCAGGGGTATCAGGATGTCAGCGGACCGATCCGCTTCGTCGGCCGCATCGATGCCAACTGTCCGACCCTGGTCGACGGGCAAATCCCCGGCCACAACCCGCGCATGACTCGCTACGACAAGCGCAGCGTGGTGGTGGAAACCGAGGTGCAAGACACCCCCGAGTTCCGTACCTGGCTCAACAACATGAGCGGGAACCTGGAAGTGCTGGCGCCTGAATCCTTGCGCAAGGCATATCCGACACCGGGTAGCCGCGTCAGCTGACCACCTCAGAAAAAAGCCGGGCAAAGCCCGGCTTTTTGTATTCTTTTTGAGCATATTTATTCAACTAATTTTTAAGTCTTACCCACCGAATTGAGCCTGTTTGTACCATCGTTTTCGCCCTGTTTTTGCGTGTAAGAGATCCGCCATGGCAGCTGTAAGAGGCCACTGTGTCGAGCCGTACGCGAAGCCATCTTTGAATCCACATACTTTCCCATGAAACAAACTAATATAATGATTTATATGACTTTATCTTCACTGATAGTGGTCATTGAACCGCTATCCGCACGCCAACAACGCCGGATCCTCCCTTGTTCCGCCCCCTGGTTCCCTTAATATGGGTCTCACAAGGACGGAGCTGGTTCGGCAGGATGCGGAAACAGCGCATAAGCAGGGAATAAACCACAGGGCGTGGACAGGGAACACCTCAGGATGAGGCCGGTAACCAGGATGGTTATCAAACGGAATGCAGGACACCACTGGACGTGGTTGTGGACACCTCGGGATGAGGCAGAGCAAACAGGATGATTGCTCTTCAGGAAGAATATGGACCTCGCCGGAAGCGAGCAGGACAGCTTCAGGATGAAGCGAGACAACCCGGACGGTTGTCCGTCAGGATGACGCAAGGAACACCACGGGATGTGGTAACGGACACCTCCAGGATGGAGAGAGTGCAGCAATCAGGAGCGATTGCCAGGCTAGGATGGCCACAGGACACCTCAACGGATTGGGAAGGGGATATTCCGAAGGATCAGGATAAAGTCAGGGATTGCAGGGAGCGTTGCAGTTCATGGACTGGACTAGATGACTTGAGGGGACGGCAGCTGCCGTCCCCTTTTCTTTATGTGCATTTTGTACCAGAACGGGTCAATGTCATGGGACTCTATTCGCTGCCACAGAACATCCTGTCTGCTCTAGAGCCCCCCCCCCCCCTCAATCTGGGTGCCCATTGTCAGCCAAAATATCCGCCTCTCTCACATCCTATACACTTCGTGAACGCTGTTGCTCTGGGCTGCAGCCACCCACAAAGCTCCCCGGCATTCGCTCAGACCTCTTTAAAGGGGCTTCAACCAAGGAAGGCTCCCAGTGCAAGTCATGTGTACAGCTGGCCCGTGGCGACCACAGCAACATTCCCGCCCGCCAAAAACACCGGGTGGAATGGACCCATCCCAACATGACCACCGTCTGGCTTTGCGTGTTTTACTGAGTCGCGTGAGGAAAAAAAGAGGCTATTCGGGAACATGAGTGCGGTGTCGCAAACGAAAAAAAGCCCAGTCTTTCGACTGGGCTTCTTAAGTAGTGGCGGAGCGGACGGGACTCGAACCCGCGACCCCCGGCGTGACAGGCCGGTATTCTAACCGACTGAACTACCGCTCCGCTGTCTGGTTAGCTTTTTGCTAAATTGTCTGCCGTTTCAACGAGGTGTCATCCTCTCGGCCAACGTCGTGATGTGCACGTCGCTGTTTAATTGGGTGCCTGGCAGTGTCCTACTCTCGCATGGCGAATGCCACACTACCATCGGCGCTACCGCGTTTCACTTCTGAGTTCGGCATGGGATCAGGTGGTTCCACGGCGCTATGGCCGCCAGGCAAATTCTTCAATCTAAGAAAGCTGATTTTGTTGTTCGTTCTCGGTATCTGCTACAAGCCTTAGAACACTTCTTGGGTGTTGTATGGTTAAGCCTCACGGGTAATTAGTATGGGTTAGCTCAACACGTCGCCGCGCTTACACACCCCACCTATCAACGTTGTGGTCTCCAACGGCCCTTTAGGACCCTCAAGGGGTCAGGGATGACTCATCTCAGGGCTCGCTTCCCGCTTAGATGCTTTCAGCGGTTATCGATTCCGAACTTAGCTACCGGGCAGTGCCACTGGCGTGACAACCCGAACACCAGAGGTTCGTTCACTCCGGTCCTCTCGTACTAGGAGCAACTCCCTTCAATCATCCAACGCCCACGGCAGATAGGGACCGAACTGTCTCACGACGTTCTGAACCCAGCTCGCGTACCACTTTAAATGGCGAACAGCCATACCCTTGGGACCGACTTCAGCCCCAGGATGTGATGAGCCGACATCGAGGTGCCAAACACCGCCGTCGATATGAACTCTTGGGCGGTATCAGCCTGTTATCCCCGGAGTACCTTTTATCCGTTGAGCGATGGCCCTTCCATTCAGAACCACCGGATCACTATGACCTACTTTCGTACCTGCTCGACCTGTCCGTCTCGCAGTTAAGCTGGCTTATGCCATTGCACTAACCTCCTGATGTCCGACCAGGATTAGCCAACCTTCGTGCTCCTCCGTTACTCTTTGGGAGGAGACCGCCCCAGTCAAACTACCCACCAGGCACTGTCCGCGACCCGGATTCACGGGCCTGCGTTAGAACATCAAACATACAAGGGTGGTATTTCAAGGACGGCTCCAGCGCAACTGGCGTCACGCCTTCAAAGCCTCCCACCTATCCTACACATGTAGGTTCAATGTTCAGTGCCAAGCTGTAGTAAAGGTTCACGGGGTCTTTCCGTCTAGCCGCGGGTACACCGCATCTTCACGGCGAATTCGA
>NZ_CP187186.1:55000-185000 GCF_049665575.1 Aeromonas oralensis | reverse complement strand
AGTATAACCGCCGGCGCGCTCCAGGTAGCGCGGGCCCAGTTCATTGAACAGCTTAGCCACGATCGCATTATCGCGAGTACGGGCAAATGCCAGGCGACGATTAGCAACGCTATCAGTCTTGGCAAGGGTGATCAGCGGTTCAACTACACGACGCAGCTCTTTTGCCTTAGGCAGAGTCGTCTTGATGATCTCATGACGAACCAGGGAGCTGGCCATGTTGCGGAACATAGCCTGACGATGGCTGCTGTTCCGGTTCAGTTGACGACCACTCAAACGATGGCGCATGACCTTATCCTTCTAACTAAATCTGTGAAACCCGTAATCTGGATTACTCGTCAGCGATGCTGGCGGGCGGCCAATTCTCGAGGCGCATGCCAAGAGACAGACCACGGGAGGCCAACACGTCCTTGATCTCAGTCAGGGACTTCTTACCGAGGTTAGGAGTCTTAAGCAACTCAACTTCGGTACGCTGTACCAGATCACCAATATAGTGGATAGCTTCTGCCTTCAGACAGTTCGCAGAACGAACTGTCAGCTCCAAATCATCGACAGGACGCAGCAGAATCGGATCAAACTCGGGTTTCTCTTCTTTCTTCTCGGGCACGCTGACATCGCGCAGATCCACGAAGGCTTCCAGTTGCTCGGCCAGAATAGTGGCAGAACGACGGATGGCTTCTTCAGGATCTAGAGTACCATTGGTCTCCATGTCGATGACCAGCTTGTCCAAGTCGGTACGCTGCTCTACACGTGCTGCCTCAACGTTGTAGGCAATACGAACGATGGGGCTGAACGCGGAGTCCAACAGCAGGCGACCGATAGGACGCTCTTCATCATCGTTGTGAACACGAGCAGAAGCAGGCACATAACCACGACCGCGCTGAACTTTCAGGCGCATGCTGATTTCAGCATTGGCACCAGTCAGGTGGCAGATTACGTGCTCCGGGTTTACGATCTCGACTTCATCACCGTGAGTGATATCACCAGCGGTAACGGGGCCTGTTCCAGACTTGGTCAGGGACAGAGTTACCTCGTCCTTGCCTTCCAGCTTCACAGCGATACCTTTCAGGTTGAGCAGGATTTCAAGAATGTCTTCCTGTACACCTTCTTTGCTGCTGTACTCATGCAGTACCCCGTCAATTTCGACTTCAGTAACTGCACAACCGGGCATAGAAGACAGCAAAATACGACGCAGGGCATTACCCAGCGTGTGACCAAAGCCACGCTCAAGTGGCTCGAGAGTCACTTTCGCATGAGTCGGGCTAACTTGCTCGATGTCAACTAGCCGCGGTTTAAGAAAATCTGTTACAGAACCCAGCATTGTGTCCTCTCTTTAGAAGCTAGCTTTACTTGGAGTAAAGCTCGACGATCAGCTGTTCGTTAATGTCGGCAGACAGGTCGGAACGCTCTGGCAGGCGCTTGAAAGCACCTTCCATTTTAGCGGCATCAACCTCTACCCAAGTCGGCTTCTCGCGCTGACCAGCAACCTCGAGGGATGCTTTGATACGCGCTTGCTTCTTAGCCTTCTCACGAACGCAGATCACGTCCTCAGGGGAAACCTGGAAAGAAGGAATGTTCACAACGCGGCCGTTGACCATGATGGCCTTGTGGCTCACCAGCTGACGAGATTCAGCACGGGTAGCGCCGAAGCCCATACGGTAAACAACGTTGTCCAAACGACCTTCCAGCAGCTGCAACAGGTTTTCACCGGTGTTACCCTTTTGACGGGCAGCGTCGCGGTAGTAGTTGCGGAACTGTTTTTCCAATACGCCGTAGATACGACGAACTTTTTGTTTCTCGCGCAGCTGAACACCGTAGTCAGACAGACGCGCTTTACGCGCACCGTGTTGACCAGGAACGGTGTCAATCTTGCACTTAGAATCAATCGCACGAACACCAGACTTCAGGAAGAGGTCGGTGCCCTCACGACGGCTAAGCTTAAGCTTAGGACCGATATATCTTGCCATCTTCTTTCTCCAACAATCCTAGACCAAGTAGCTACAGCGTTACACGCGGCGCTTCTTGGGAGGACGACAACCGTTGTGCGGGATCGGAGTCACATCAGTAATGTTAGTGATGCGGAAACCAGCCGCGTTCAGAGCGCGGATGGAAGACTCACGACCGGGACCCGGACCTTTAACCATGACTTCCAGGTTCTTCACGCCGTATTCTTTGGCGATCTCACCAGCACGCTCAGCAGCTACCTGGGCAGCAAACGGAGTGGACTTACGGGAACCACGGAAACCTGAACCACCAGAGGTAGCCCATGACAGAGCATTGCCCTGACGGTCAGTAATGGTCACGATTGTGTTGTTGAAAGATGCATGAACGTGCGCAATACCGTCGCTCACTTGCTTTTTAACGCGCTTGCGAGCACGAGTCGGAGTTTTAGCCATTTTCTACCTTCCCGTTACTTCTTGATAGCCTTGCGCGGACCCTTACGGGTACGAGCGTTGGTCTTGGTACGTTGACCACGAACAGGCAGGCTACGACGGTGACGCAAACCACGGTAGCAACCCAGATCCATCAATCGCTTGATGTTCATGGAAATCTGACGACGCAGGTCACCTTCAACGGTGAATTTACCTACTTGTTCACGCAGACTCTCGATCTGAGCTTCGTCCAGGTCTTTAATTTTCACATTCTCAGCGATACCGGCTGCGGCACAGATGGCCTTGGAGCGGGTACGACCGACGCCATAAATAGCAGTCAAAGCAATGACTGCATGCTTATGGTCAGGAATGTTAATGCCAGCGATACGGGCCACTATTCACTCCTACATATAGTAGATTACGACCACCACAAAGCCCGTGAGCGGATACGTGGCGGTCAACCAATACACAACAAAAGTTGGCTGGCTATATTAGCCAGCACAACTATTTGTTGCAAGTACTAACCGTAAAAAATTAGCCTTGGCGCTGTTTATGCTTTGGCTCGCTGCAAATCACACGCACCACACCGTGACGCTTGATGATTTTGCAGTTACGGCAGATTGCCTTAACGGAAGCACGAACTTTCATTGCTTAACTCCGTAACTACGCCGACCTTTAGCGGCCGTAGCCCTTCAGGTTGGCCTTCCTCAGGACATCACCATATTGATGAGACATCATATGGGTCTGAACCTGAGCCATGAAGTCCATGATAACTACCACAATAATCAGCAGCGAGGTGCCACCGAAGTAGAACTGTACGTTCCAGGCAGTCATCAAGAACTGGGGTACCAGACAGATAAAGGTTATATAGAGCGCACCTGCCAATGTCAGGCGAGTCATAACCTTATCGATATAACGTGCTGTCTGCTCGCCCGGGCGGATCCCCGGGATAAAGGCTCCACTCTTCTTCAGGTTGTCTGCTGTCTCGCGGGGGTTGAACACCAGCGCGGTATAGAAGAAGCAGAAGAAGATAATGGCTGCTGCATAGAGCATCTCATACAAGGGCTGACCCGGCTGCAGGACCATAGAGACCTGTTGCAGGATGTCAGCGATCTTGCCCTCGCCCTGACCAAACCAAGAGGTAATGGTCCCTGGGAAGAGGATGATGCTGGATGCGAAAATCGCAGGAATCACACCGGCCATATTCACTTTCAACGGCAGGTGTGTGCTTTGCGCGGCAAATACCTGGCGGCCTTGTTGACGCTTGGCATAGTTAACGACGATACGACGCTGACCACGCTCCACGAACACCACAAAGTAAGTTACTGCGAAAACAATCAAGCCCAGCAACAACAACAGCAGGATGTGCAATTCCCCTTGACGTGCCTGTTCGGCCGTAGCGCCAATGGCATGAGGCAGACCAGCAACGATACCTGTGAAGATAATCAACGAGATACCATTACCAATCCCACGCTCGGTAATCTGCTCACCCAACCACATCAAGAACATGGTACCGGTGACCAGACTCACAACGGCCGTGAAATAGAAGCCCAAACCCGGATGAGTCACGAGTCCTTGCATCATATTCGGCAGACCGGTTGCAATACCAATGGCCTGGAACGTTCCCAAAACCAGCGTGCCCCAACGGGTATATTGGCTAATCTTGCGACGGCCGGATTCACCTTCCTTCTTGAGTTCAGCAAGAGCGGGGTGAACCACAGTCAGCAGCTGGATAATGATCGACGCCGAAATGTACGGCATGATCCCCAGCGCAAGAATAGAAGCACGCGAGAGTGCACCACCACTGAACATGTTGAACATCTCAATGATGGTGCCCTTCTGTTGTTGGAACAACTCGGCCAGTACGGCGGCGTCAATACCAGGAATCGGCACATAAGAGCCTGCACGGAAAACGATAATCGCCCCGAGAACGAAGAGCAGACGGCTCTTCAGTTCACTCAGACCACCCTGTGCTTTAACATCCAATCCTGGTTTCTTAGCCATTGTACTGATTATTCCTCGATTTTACCGCCAGCGGCCTCGATGGCTGCACGTGCACCTTTGGTGACGGACAGACCACGAACGGTCACAGCACGGTCAATGTTGCCAGACAGAACAACTTTAGCGAACACGATGTTTTTAGTAATAACACCGGCTTGCTTCAGAGTGCTCACGTCGACCACATCACCTTCTACCAGGGCGATTTCGTTCAGGCGCACTTCGGCAGAAACCAAAGATTTGCGGGAGAAGAAACCGAACTTCGGCAGACGGATTTTCAAAGGCATCTGGCCGCCTTCGAAACCGTTGCGGACTTTGCCGCCACCGGAACGAGAGGTTTGACCTTTAACACCACGACCACCGGTCTTGCCCAGACCAGAACCGATACCACGGCCCGGACGGTGCTTAACGCGCTTGGAGCCAGCGGCCGGAGACAGAGTATTCAGACGCATGCTTAGCCCTCCACCTTAACCATGTAATAAACCTGGTTGATCATGCCGCGTACGCAGGGAGTATCTTCCAGCTCAACGGTGTGACCAATGCGACGCAGACCCAGACCACGCAGAGTCGCCTTGTGCTTTGGCAGACGGCCGATAGAGCTGCGAGTTTGAGTTACTTTTACAGTGTTAGCCATGTCGCATTACCCCAGAATTTCTTCAACGCGCAGACCACGCTTGGCAGCGATCTGGGCCGGGGATTGACCCTGTACCAGAGCGTCGACAGTTGCGCGAACAACGTTGATTGGGTTGGTGGAACCGTAGGTCTTGGCCAGCACGTTGTGGATACCAGCAACTTCCAGAACAGCACGCATGGCGCCGCCTGCAATGATACCAGTACCTTGAGAGGCCGGCTTCATGAACACGGTGGAACCGGAGTGAACACCACGCACCGGGTGGTGCAGAGTGCCGTTGTTCAGCTCAACCTTGTTCAGGTTACGCTTAGCCTGTTCCATCGCTTTTTGAATAGCGGCCGGAACTTCACGGGCTTTACCGTAACCGTAACCTACACGGCCGTTACCATCACCCACCACGGTCAACGCGGTGAAGGACATGATACGACCACCTTTAACAGTTTTCGAAACACGGTTTACTGCAATCAGCTTTTCTTGCAGTTCGCCGGCTTGAGATTCGACTTTAGCCATCTTCGACTCCTAGCTTAGAACTGAAGACCAGCGTCACGTGCAGCAGCTGCCAGAGCAGCGATGCGACCGTGATACTTGAAACCGGAACGATCGAAAGATACGTTCTGAACGCCTTTGGCAATAGCACGCTCAGCGATTGCTTTACCTACCGCGGTCGCTGCATCAGCGTTACCGGTGTATTTAATAGCTTCACTGATGGCTTTCTCTACTGTGGAAGCAGAGGCCAGAACTTCGGAACCGTTGGCTGCAATAACCTGCGCATAGATATGACGCGGGGTACGGTGAACAACCAGACGGGTAGCTCCCAGTTCCTGCATCTTTTTCCGAGCACGAGTAGCACGACGGAGACGAGCTGCTTTCTTGTCCATAGTGTTACCTTACTTCTTCTTAGCTTCTTTAGTACGCACTTGCTCGTTGGCATAGCGTACACCCTTGCCCTTGTAGGGCTCCGGAGCGCGGTAAGCACGGATATCGGCGGCGACTTGGCCAACCAGCTGCTTGTCGACACCACGCAGAACGATTTCTGTGGCAGTCGGGCACTCAGCGGTCACACCAGCCGGCAGCGCATGCTCTACCGGGTGAGAGAAGCCCAGAGCCAGCGCAACAGCATTGCCCTTGATGGAGGCTTTATAACCTACACCAACCAGCTGCAGCTTGCGCTCGAAGCCTTGGGTAACACCGATTACCATGTTGTTGACCAATGCACGGGCAGTACCGGCCTGAGCGTCAGCACCAGCGATGCCGTCGCGCGGGGCGAACTTCAGTACATTGTCTTCTTTGGTCACTTCTACACCGGCGTGAATTGAGCGAACCAGGGAACCTTTACCACCTTTGATGGACAGTTCCTGGCCGTTCAGAGTCACCTCTACGCCAGCAGGAATAGTGACGGGTGCCTTAGCAACACGAGACATTTCCTACCTCCTATTAAGCGACGTAGCAGATGATCTCACCGCCCATGCTTGCTTTGCGGGCAGCACGGTCAGTCATCACACCTTTAGACGTGGACACGATAGCAACACCGAGACCGCCCATAACTTTCGGCAGATCAGTAGTGCGCTTGTAAATACGCAGGCCGGGACGGCTCACGCGTTGGATCAGTTCTACAACTGGCTTGCCCTGGAAATATTTCAGTTCAATTTCCAGTTCCGGCTTCACATCACCAGCTACGGAGTAGCCAGCGATGTAACCTTCTTCTTTCAGCACTTTGGCGATAGCCACTTTCAGCTTGGAAGAAGGCATGGAAACCGCAACTTTGCTCGCCGCCTGACCGTTACGGATGCGGGTCAGCATATCCGCGATCGGATCTTGCATGCTCATAAGTCTAACTCCCGAGATTCGTTACCAAGAAGCCTTCTTCAGGCCCGGAATTTCGCCCTTCATGGCATGCTCACGCACCTTGATGCGAGACAGGCCAAACTTGCGCAGGAAACCGTGCGGACGACCAGTAATATTGCAACGGTTACGCTGGCGGGACGGACTGGAATCACGGGGCAGCTGTTGCAGTTGCAGGACAGCATCCCAACGCGCTTCTTCAGAAGCGTTCATATCAACAATGATAGCTTTCAGCTCGGTTCGCTTGGAGGCGAACTTGGCTACCAGCTTCGCACGCTTTGCTTCACGTGCTTTCATGGAAGTTTTAGCCATAACCCTAACCTTACTTGCGGAATGGGAAGTTAAAGGCAGCCAGCAGAGCACGGCCTTCTTCATCGGTATTCGCGGAAGTGGTGATGGTGATATCCAGACCACGGACGCGATCGACCTTGTCATAGTCGATTTCCGGGAAGATGATTTGCTCACGCACGCCCATGGAGTAGTTACCACGACCGTCGAACGCTTTAGCGTTCAGGCCACGGAAGTCACGGATACGCGGTACGGAGATGCAAATCAGCCGTTCCAGGAACTCCCACATACGCTCGCCACGCAGGGTTACTTTACAACCTATCGGGTAGCCTTCACGAATCTTGAAGCCCGCAACAGATTTGCGAGCTTTGGTGATCAGCGGCTTCTGACCGGAAATGGCAGCCATATCGGCAGCAGCATTTTCCAGCAATTTCTTGTCAGAGATCGCTTCACCAACACCCATGTTCAGGGTGATTTTCTCGATCCGAGGGACTTGCATGATAGTCTTGTAACCGAACTGTTTGGACAGTTCATTTACTACATCGGATTTGTAGTAATCATGCAGTTTCGCCATCGTTAAACTCCAATTACTTCACAAGTTCGCCGGTGGATTTGAAGAAACGAACTTTTTTGCCGTCTTCAATCCGGAAACCAACGCGGTCAGCCTTGCCAGTGGCAGAGTTGAACAGCGCTACGTTAGATACATCGATGGGGGCTTCTTTGGTGACGATACCGCCAGCCTGACCCAGTGCGGGTACCGGCTTCTGGTGTTTCTTCACCTGGTTGATGCCTTCCACGATTACCTTACCTTTTGCAATCAGGACTTGAGTGACTTTGCCACGCTTGCCCTTGTCTTTGCCGGTAAGAACAATCACTTCGTCTTCGCGACGGATTTTAGCTGCCATCGTTCGACTCCTTACAGTACTTCGGGTGCCAGGGACACAATCTTCATGAACTTCTCATTACGCAGTTCACGAGTCACCGGGCCAAAAATACGAGTACCGATTGGCTGTTGGTTGTTGTTAAGCAACACAGCCGCATTGTTGTCGAAACGGATGACAGAGCCGTCCGGACGACGAACGCCTTTACGGGTGCGTACGACCACCGCGTTATACACATCACCTTTCTTCACTTTACCGCGAGGAATGGCTTCCTTGATGGAAACCTTGATGATGTCGCCGATGCCGGCGTAACGGCGGTGCGAACCACCCAGAACCTTAATACACATTACACTGCGAGCGCCGGAGTTGTCGGCAACACCCAGCATACTTTGCATCTGGATCATCTTAGTGCTCCGCTTTGTTTACTTCTTATCCCTCTCGGGATCTGGCTGCCTTCAAAAGGCGCGAAACTATAACACAGGATTTTTAGAAAAGGTAGCCTAAAAAACAAACGGCCCCGCTAAGGGGCCGTTTGGACTACAAAGTACCGATTAGGCCTTTTCTACAACGGCAACCAGGGTCCAGGACTTGGTCTTGGACAGCGGGCGGCATTCGCGGATTTCCACGAGGTCGCCAGCTTTGCATTCGTTGTTTTCATCATGTACGTGCAACTTGGTAGTGCGCTTGATGATCTTACCGTAGATCGGGTGCTTTACCTTGCGCTCGATAGCAACAGTGATGGACTTGTCCATCTTGTCGCTGATTACACGACCTTGCAGAGTACGGATCTTGTCAGTCATTACGCACCTGCCTTCTCAGTCAGTACAGTCTTGATACGTGCGACGTCACGACGCACTTGTTTCAGAGTGTGAGTCTGAGCCAGCTGGCCGGTGGAAGCTTGCATGCGCATGTTGAATTGCTCACGCAGCAGACCCAGCAGCTCCTGGTTCAGTTCTTCGACGCTCTTTTGACGCAGATCTTGGGCTTTCATCACATCACCGTCTTAATTACGAAAGTGGTCTGAACGGACAGCTTAGCTGCGGCCAGGGCAAACGCTTCACGCGCCAGAGCCTCAGGTACACCATCCATCTCGTACAGAACCTTGCCAGGCTGGATCGGGCAAACCCAGTATTCCACGTTACCCTTACCTTTACCCATACGAACTTCGAGGGGCTTTTCGGTGATGGGCTTGTCCGGGAACACACGGATCCAGATCTTGCCTTGACGCTTAACGTGACGGGTCATGGCACGACGGGCTGCTTCGATTTGACGAGCAGTCAGTTGACCACGGGATGTCGCCTTCAGGCCAAAGGTACCGAAGGATACTTCGTTACCAGAGTTGGCCAGACCGCGGTTACGACCCTTGTGGGTCTTGCGGAATTTAGTACGCTTTGGTTGCAACATTTACCGAATCTCCTTACTTAGCAGCGCGGCGCTTGTTGTCACGCTTGGGCTTTGCAGGAGCTTGCTCTTGAGCAGCAGCGGCATTAACAGCAGCCAGACCGCCCAGAACTTCGCCCTTGAAGATCCAAACTTTAACGCCGATCACACCGTAAGTGGTGTGGGCTTCAGAAGTTGCGTAGTCGATGTCGGCACGCAGGGTGTGCAACGGCACACGACCTTCACGGTACCATTCGGTACGCGCGATTTCAGCGCCGCCCAGACGACCGGAAACTTCCACTTTGATGCCCTTGGCACCCAGGCGCATTGCGTTCTGTACGGCGCGCTTCATAGCACGACGGAACATTACACGACGCTCCAGCTGGGAAGTGATGCTGTCGGCAACCAGTTTGCCATCCAGCTCCGGCTTGCGGACTTCGGAAATGTTGATCTGAGCAGGCACGCCAGCAATTGCGGCTACAGCTTTGCGCAGTTTCTCAACGTCTTCGCCTTTCTTACCGATCACAACACCCGGACGAGCGGTGTGAATGGTCACACGGATGCTCTTGGCCGGACGCTCGATGGTGATCTTGGACAAGGACGCGTTTTTCAGTTCCTTGGTCAGGAACTGGCGTACTTGAAAATCGCTGTACAGGTTGTCAGCGAAGTCTTTGGTGTTCGCGAACCAGGTAGAATTCCAAGGCTTGGTAATACCCAGGCGAATGCCATTAGGATGTACTTTCTGACCCATTGCTTATCTCCCAGCCTTAGCGTCGGATACCACTACGGTGATGTGAGCGGTACGCTTGAGGATACGATCCGCACGACCTTTGGCACGCGGACGGATGCGCTTCATGGAGGGACCTTCGTCGACCATGATAGTAGCAACACGCAGCGCGTCGATATCGGCGCCTTCGTTGTGCTCAGCGTTTGCAATGGCAGATTCCAGCACTTTCTTCACCAGAGCTGCAGCCTTTTTCGGGCTGAAGGTCAGGATGTTCAGAGCCTTGTCTACGGACAGACCACGTACTTGATCGGCTACCAGACGAGCTTTCTGGGCAGAAGTACGGGCATAACGGTGTTTAGCGATAGCTTCCATCATTTATCCCTTAGCGCTTCTTAGCCTTCTTATCAGCAGCATGGCCGCGATAAGTACGAGTCGGTGCGAATTCACCCAGTTTGTGACCGATCATTTCTTCGGTAACGAAAACCGGAACGTGCTGACGACCATTATGGACAGCGATGGTCAAACCGATCATGTTCGGGATGATCATTGAACGACGGGACCAGGTCTTAACCGGCTTTTTATCCCCGCTTTCCACCGCTTTCTCTACCTTCTTCAGCAAGTGCAGGTCAATAAATGGACCCTTCTTGAGAGAACGTGGCATGGTGATTCCTCTATGTTAACAATTACTTGTTACGACGACGTACGATGTACTTGTCGGTACGCTTGTTCTTACGGGTCTTGAAGCCTTTAGCCTTCTGGCCCCATGGGGACACAGGCTGCATGCCCTTGTTGCGACCCTCACCACCACCGTGCGGGTGGTCGACCGGGTTCATCGCCATACCGCGAACGGTCGGACGAATACCACGCCAGCGGTTTGCACCGGCTTTACCCAGTTGACGCAGCATGTGCTCGGAGTTACCAACTTCACCGATGGTGGCGCGGCACTCGGCCAGAACTTTACGTACTTCGCCGGAACGCAGACGCAGAGTTACATAGTTACCTTCACGAGCCAGGATCTGGATGAAAGTACCAGCGGAACGAGCCAGCTGGGCACCTTTACCAGGCTTCATCTCAACAGCGTGAACGGTAGAACCGACCGGGATGTTGCGCATCGGCAGGGTGTTACCTACCTTGATTGCGGCATCAGCACCAGAAGCGATTGCATCACCAGCTTTCAGGCCTTTCGGAGCCAGGATGTAACGACGCTCACCGTCTGCATACAGCACCAGGGCGATGTTTGCGGTACGGTTAGGATCGTATTCCAGGCGCTCTACTTTAGCCGGGATACCGTCTTTGTCGCGCTTGAAGTCGACGATACGGTAGTGTTGCTTGTGACCACCGCCGATGTGACGGGTGGTGATGCGGCCGTTGTTGTTACGACCACCGGACTTGTCTTTCTTGTCCAGCAGAGCTGCAAAGGGCTTGCCCTTGTACAGGTCTTGGTTGACGATCTTGACGACGTGGCGGCGGCCCGGAGAAGTAGGCTTGCACTTAACGATTGCCATTTTTCAGAACTCCTCTTACTCGGCTGCGCCCATGAAGTCGATGTCCTGACCAGCTTTCAGGGTCACATAAGCCTTTTTCCAATCGGAACGACGGCCTACGCGTGCACCTGCGCGCTTGGTCTTACCCTTCATGTTCAGGGTACGGACGGTCTCAACTTCGACCTCGAACAGTTTCGCAACTGCAGCTTTGACTTCCGCCTTGGTGGCATCAACAGCAACTTTGAACACGATAGTGTTCTGCTTTTCTGCGACCATGGTGCTCTTTTCAGAGATGTGCGGAGCCTTCAGAACTTTCAGCAGACGCTCTTCACGGATCATGCCAGCATCTCCTCGATTTGCTTAACTGCGTCAGCAGTCATCAGAACCTTGTCGAAAGCGATCAGGCTGACCGGGTCGATACCGGCAACGTCACGCACGTCAACTTTGTACAGGTTACGAGCAGCCAGGAACAGGTTCTCATCGACTTCAGCAGTCACGATCAGAACGTCAGTCAGTTCCATTTCTTTCAGCTTGGCGATCAGTTCTTTGGTCTTCGGAGCTTCGATGCCGAACTTCTCAACAACGATCAGGCGCTCTTGACGTACCAGCTCGGACAGGATGCTACGGATAGCGCCGCGGTACATCTTCTTGTTTACTTTCTGGCTGTGATCTTGCGGCTTAGCTGCAAAAGTCACACCACCGGAACGCCAAATGGGCGAACGGATGGAGCCAGCACGGGCACGACCAGTACCCTTCTGACGCCACGGCTTTTTGCCGCCACCAGACACTTCAGAGCGAGTCAGCTGCGCACGAGTACCCTGACGGGCACCAGCGGCATAAGCAACGACAACCTGGTGAACCAGAGCTTCGTTGAATTCGCGCCCGAAGGTAGTCTCGGAAACTTCAAGAGCGCTCTTGGCGTCTTTCATTACCAATTCCATTACTATCTCCTCAGACGTTACGCTTTGACGGCAGGTTTAACGATCACGTTGCCGTTGGTTGCACCCGGTACTGCGCCTTTGATGAGCAGCAGGTTGCGTTCAGCGTCAACACGAACCAGTTCCAGGTTCTGAGTCGTTACACGCTCAGCACCCATGTGACCAGCCATCTTTTTGCCCTTGAATACACGGCCCGGGGTCTGGTTTTGACCGATGGAGCCAGGTACACGGTGGGACAGAGAGTTACCGTGGGTCATATCCTGGGTGCGGAAGTTCCAGCGCTTAACAGTACCGGCAAAACCTTTACCCTTGGATGTGCCGGTAACGTCTACCAGCTTAACGTCAGCGAGAAGATCTACTTTCAGCTCGCTACCAACAGTGAAAGTTTCACCGTTGTTCAGGCGGAATTCCCACAGACCGCGACCGGCTTCTACACCAGCTTTGGCGAAGTGGCCAGCTTCCGGCTTGGTTACACGGCTGGCTTTCTTGGCGCCAGTGGTAACCTGAATAGCGTTGTAGCCGTCGGTTTCTACAGATTTGACCTGAGTTACACGGTTAGCTTCAACTTCGATAACAGTCACCGGGATAGAAACGCCATCTTCAGTGAAGATGCGAGTCATACCCACTTTGCGACCTACAAGACCGATTGTCATTGTTATCAACCTCTTTCCGTAATTAACCCAGGCTGATCTGGACGTCTACACCAGCTGCCAGATCCAGACGCATCAGGGCGTCAACGGTCTTGTCAGTCGGCTCAACGATGTCTACCAGACGCTTGTGAGTGCGGATCTCGTACTGATCACGCGCATCTTTGTTGACGTGCGGGGAGATCAGGACGGTGAAGCGCTCTTTGCGAGTCGGCAGCGGAATAGGACCGCGAACCTGCGCGCCGGTGCGCTTTGCAGTTTCAACGATTTCCGCAGTGGATTGATCGATCAGGCGATGATCAAAAGCCTTCAGGCGGATACGGATTCTTTGGTTCTGCATTGACAGAGCTCCAATAGATAAAAGAACATAAATCAACACCGCCCGACCGAGATTACTCCCGCCAGAGGTGTGATTTTTCACGTTTCCTCCCATATCGGGAGGACTGTATGGCTGGCCCCCGCAAGCGGGAAACTCAGCAAGCAGACATATCGTCTGGCTTACCTCATGGGTAAGCGGAGGGGATTATACGGATTTTTTCAATTTGCGCAAGAGAAGGCGAACAGATTGTGCGCAATTTTATGTGACAGATGGATCTCGCCAACAGCTGGGCAAGCCCTTGCCTGGCAGGGGTAACGACAATGTTGCAAACAGGCTGGTAGACTGTGCGCCGGCCTTCGTCATCGGAACGACACCTCATGCTCAAAGATCAGAAAAAAGCCTATCAATATGGACTCTGCGCCGTCGCCCTCTGGTCGACGGTTGCCAGCGCCTTCAAGATCTCCCTCGCCTACTTTGAACCGGTACAGCTGCTGCTGGTCGCGGCCTGCACCTCGACCCTGACGCTGGGGGTGATCGTGGCCTGTCAGGGCAAACTGCCGCTGCTGCTCGGCTACATCAAGAGTCGCCCCTTTTACTATCTGGCACTGGGAGTGCTCAACCCCTTCCTCTATTACCTGCTGCTGTTCAAGGCGTATGACCTGCTGCCCGCCCAGCAGGCACAGACCCTCAACTACACCTGGGCCATCACCCTCAGTCTGCTAGCGGTGCCCTTCCTCGGTCAGAAGCTGCGCCGCCGCGACGGGGTCGCCATCGTGCTCGGCTACTTCGGCGCTCTGGTGATCGCCACCAAGGGGGATGTATTCGGTCTGCAGTTCGACAGCCCTCTCGGCGTCACACTGGCGCTGGTGTCGACCCTGATCTGGGCCGGTTACTGGATCCTCAACACCCGCAACCAGGGCGACCCCATCGTCAGCCTGCTGCTGGGCTTCATCATCAGTTTGCCCTTCATCATCGCGGCAACCTGGCTGCTCTCGGACTTTTCCATGACCGCCTGGCAGGGGTGGGCCGGCGCCATCTACGTGGGACTGTTCGAGATGGGCTTCGGCTTCGTGCTCTGGTTGATGGCGCTGCGCCACGCCACCAACACAGCCCCCATCAGCAACCTCATCTTCATCTCGCCGTTTGCTTCGCTGGTGCTGCTCAACCTGCTGATCGGCGAGACCATCCACCCGGCCACCCCCATCGGGCTGGGGCTCATCGTCGCCGCCCTGCTGATCCAACAGCTGAAATACGGCAGGCGCTACAGCAAGACCAGCGAGCCGCAAGCCTGACATGCAAAGTGCGTATCCACGGATACGCCCTTCGTTCAATCAATCCACTCCAGCGGCTGGTTCTTGGGCAGCCGGATCTCCACCAGCAAGCCCCCCAGCTCGGAGCGCCCCAGCCTGATGGTGCCATGATGCTGGGACACGATCTTGGCGACGATGGCCAACCCCAGGCCGCTGCCGCTGCCGGTACGGGCCTCGTTGCCCTGAGTGAAGGGCTTGAGCACCCGGTAGTAATCCTGTTCCGGAATGCCGGGGCCGTCATCCGACAGCCGCAGCCGCACCCAGTGACCATCGTCCTTGAGCTCAGCCTGCAGCCGGCTCGCACCGTAGCGCAGTGAATTGCCCGACAGGTTGTTGAGGATGCGGCGGATGCTGATGGGGTTACAGGCCACCCGTACTGCCTCGGCCGGCAACTCGAGCTCCACCTCCAATCCCTGATCGGTCTGCACCAGCAAGCTGTCGTGGATCAGCTGGGTCAGATCGATCTGCTGGGTATCCAGCCCCTCATCCGGCCGAATGTAGTCGATGAACTGATCGATGATGCCATTGGACTCGTCAATGTCCGCGTTGATGCTCTCCTTGAGATACTCATCGCCAGAGGACATCATCTCGGTCGCCAGCCGGATACGAGTCAGCGGGGTACGCAGATCGTGGGAGACGCCCGCCATCATCAGGTTTCGCTCCTCGATCAGGCCCTTGATGGAGCTCGACATGTGATTGAAGGTACGGGTCAACCGACGCACCTCCCGCGATCCCTGCTCCCCCAATGCATCGGGGAAATTGCCGCGCGCCACCGCCACGGCCCCCGCCTCCAGATCCTCCAGCGGCCGCACCAGCTGACGGGCAAAGCGCCAGGCGGCGAACAGGGTCACCACCAGCAGCACGCTCATGTAGAGGATCAGCGGCTCGATGTCATCATCCTCGATCTCGGTCAGCGGGATGCGCACCCACACCTTGTTGGCCTGGGGCGGCTGGATCCAGATGATATAGTGATCCTGGATCTCGACCCTGACCTTGGTCTTGCCCCCCAGCTCGCGGCTGATGCTCTCTTCCAGATAGGTGTAGGGCTTGGACTCGTTAAGCCCGTGCTGCTCCGCCTCGGTCTGGGTATAGATGTCGCTGCCGGTCGCCACATAGACCAGCGCCTCGGCGTCTTCACTCAGCGCCAGCTGATTGCTCTCGACCGGAAAGATGAGCTTGACCTGGTTGGCCAGCAGGTGACTGATCTGCTTGACGGTCGGCGCCAGCAGATAGTTGTAGAAGGTGGCATAAGAGACAAACTGATAGACCACCAGCACGGCGGCCAAAAACCAGAGCATGCGGGAGAACATGCTGCTCACTTTCTTCATTCGCCGTCACCGTCCGGCACGAACACATAGCCCAGACCCCAGACGGTCTGCAGATAGCGGGGCTGCGCCGGATCCTGCTCCAGCAGGCGACGCAGGCGGGAGACCTGCACGTCGATGCTGCGCTCGGTGGCGGTGTATTCACGACCGCGGGCCAGGTTCATCAGCTTGTCACGGGAGAGAGGCTCGCGCGGATGACTCACCAGCACCTTGAGCACGGCGAATTCACCGCTGGTCAGCGCAACCGGATCACCATCGCGGCTCAGCTCGCGGGTCGCCAGGTTGAGCTGATAGCAGCCAAAGCTCACCACCTTCTCGGCGGTAGAGGGGGCACCCGGCAACTCGACGGTGTGCCGGCGCAGCACGGCGCGGATCCGGGCCAGCAGCTCACGGGGATTGAACGGTTTGGGCAGGTAATCATCGGCACCCATCTCGAGCCCGACGATACGATCTACCTCATCCCCCTTGGCGGTCAGCATCAGCACCGGGATCTGGTTGCCAGCCTCGCGCAGGCGGCGGCAGATGGAGAGGCCGTCTTCCCCCGGCAGCATCAAATCCAGCACCATCAGGCTGAAGTTCTCACGGGTCAGCAGGCGGTCGGCCTGTTCACCATTGGCGACGCCCCGAACCACGAACCCCTGTTCGGTCAGGTAGCGCTCCAGCAGGGAACGTAATTTCAAATCATCGTCGACGACCAGAACCTTGTATTGCTGACTCATTGCTTGCCTCTCCTCTATATATGCTGCCAATACTAGAGCTCGGGCTCGTAACGGCCAAGCCTAAATATGTTACCGGTTATTGCCCATTCAGCCGATTTTGCGCCCCTTCACCCCGAGTCTCATCACTCAGGCCTCCCCTCAGACGCTCCAGTTTTTGCTCGACAGCAAGGCGACAACGGATAAGATCTGCCGAGCCATAAGAGGCTCATCAGCCCCACTGACACAGGTAACGACCGATGAAGACCAAGCTGATCACCCGTGAAGGCTACAACAAGCTCAAACAGGAGCTCGATTTCCTCTGGCGCGAGGAGCGCCCCGAGACCACCCGTAAAGTGGCCTGGGCGGCCAGCCTCGGTGATCGCAGCGAGAATGCCGACTACCAATACAACAAGAAACGGCTGCGGGAGATCGACCGGCGGGTCCGTTACCTGCGCAAGTGCCTCGAGGAGCTGGGGATCGTCGACTACTCCCCCGCCCAGGAGGGCAAGGTCTTTTTCGGTGCCTGGGTCGAGGTGGAAAACGAAGAGGGAGAGACCAAGCGCTTTCGCATCGTCGGCTATGACGAAATCTTCGAGCGCAAGGATTACATCTCCATCGACTCCCCCATGGCCCGCGCCCTGCTCAAGAAAGAGGTGGGCGACGAGGCCATAGTGCGTACGCCAGTCGGTGACGCCTGCTGGTACATCAATGAGATCAGCTATCCCAAATAAGCCAGCGCCGGCTCAGGCTGCCAAATCGGCTGACGAGGCCAGGAGAGACGGAGCATGCCCACCCACCGGGTATGACAAGCATCGTTTTTGCCGGGGTGGCATCCCGCTGCCCGACCCCATATAGTGCTCACACCCGGCGCCTTGCGGCGCCAACCGGCCCGCGCGGCAGTGGCCTGGCAGGTATCTAAAGTATCGCCAGGACAGACCCCCTGTTCGGCGACATAGCCCCACGCTGGCCAGTTAGACAGGACCCGACCAAGAGACCCTCGATGCAAAGCCACGTAATAGAACATCAGATCGCCGGTGAGCTGAATGCCCGCCCGGAACAGGTGCAGGCAGCCGTTCGCCTGCTGGACGAAGGCGCGACCGTTCCCTTCATCGCCCGTTACCGCAAAGAGGTGACCGGCGGTCTGGACGACAGCCAGCTGCGTACCCTGGAGAGCCGCCTCGGCTACCTGCGCGAACTGGCGGATCGCCGCCAGGTGATCCTGCGCTCCATTGAAGAGCAGGGCAAACTGACCCCCGAGCTGGCCCGCGAGCTGAACGATGCCGACAGCAAGACCCGGCTGGAAGACCTCTACCTCCCCTACAAGCCCAAGCGGCGCACCAAGGGGCAGATGGCCATCGAGGCGGGGCTGGAGCCACTGGCGGATTTGCTGCTGGGTGACCCCATGAAGGATCCCGAGCAAGAGGCGGTTCGCTTCCTCAATGCCGAGCAGGGGATCACCGACGGCAAGGCCGCCCTCGACGGTGCCCGTTACATCCTGATGGAGCGCTTCGCCGAGCAGGCCGATCTCCTTGAGAAGTTGCGGGACTACCTGTGGCACAACGCCACCCTGCGTGCCCGCGTGGTGGCCGGCAAGGAGCAGGAAGGGGCCAAATTCAAGGACTACTTTGAACACGACGAACCGCTGCACAAGGCCCCCTCCCACCGGGTGCTGGCCATGTTGCGCGGTCGCAACGAGGGGATCCTCAACCTGGCGCTGGTCACCGGCGAGGATGAGGGTACCAGCCCCTGCGAAGGGATCATTGCCCATCACCTGAGACTCAACCTGCAACACCGCCCGGCCGACAAGTGGCTGCAGGGGGTGGTGAGCTGGACCTGGAAGATCAAGCTCTCCTTGCAGATGGAGACCGAGCTGATCGGTCGCATCCGCGAATCGGCAGAAGACGAGGCGATCAAGGTATTCGCCATGAACCTCAAGGATCTGCTGATGGCGGCGCCGGCCGGCATGCGTTGCACCATGGGGCTGGATCCCGGCATCCGCACCGGGGTCAAGGTGGCGGTGGTTGATGCCACCGGCAAGCTGGTCGATCACGCGACTATCTATCCGTTCGAACCCAAGCGCCAGGTTGACCAGAGTCTCAAGACCCTGAGCGAGCTGTGCCAGAAGCACAAGGTTGAACTCATCAGCATCGGCAACGGCACTGCCTCGCGGGAAACGGACCGCCTGGTGAGCGATCTGTTCGAGCGCTACCCGGCCGCCAAGGCGCAGAAAATCGTGGTCAGTGAAGCGGGGGCATCGGTCTACTCCGCCTCCGAGCTCGCCTCCCAGGAGTTCCCGGATCTCGACGTCTCCATTCGCGGCGCAGTCTCCATCGCCCGCCGGCTGCAGGATCCGCTGGCCGAGCTGGTCAAGATCGATCCCAAGAGCATAGGTGTCGGCCAGTACCAGCACGACGTCGGCCAGAGCCAGCTGGCCCGCCGGCTCGATGCGGTGGTCGAGGATTGCGTGAACGCGGTCGGGGTGGATGTGAATACCGCCTCAGTCGCCCTGCTCAACCGGGTTTCCGGCCTCTCCCAGACCCTGGCCCAGAACATCGTCGCCTACCGGGATGAGAACGGCGCCTTCCAGCATCGTCAGCAGTTGCTGAAAGTAAGCCGACTCGGGCCCAAGGCATTCGAGCAGTGCGCCGGCTTCCTGCGCATTCGCGGCGGCAGCAACCCGCTGGACGGCTCGGCGGTGCACCCGGAATCCTACCCTGTGGTGGAGCGGATCCTCGCCAAGCTGGAGCAGACCGTGGACAACCTGCTCGGCAACAGCAGCCTGCTGCGCACCCTCAAGCCCACCGACTACACCGATGAGCAGTTCGGGGTGCCTACCGTTACCGACATCATCGGTGAGCTGGACAAGCCGGGCCGCGACCCGCGCCCCGAGTTCAAGACCGCCACCTTCAAGGAAGGGGTGGAGAAAATCAGCGATCTGGTGCCCGAGATGGTGCTGGAGGGTGTGGTCACCAACGTCACCAACTTCGGCGCCTTCGTCGACATCGGCGTCCATCAGGACGGGCTGGTGCACATTTCTTCCCTCACCGATCGCTTCGTCAAGGATCCCCGCGAGGTGGTCAAAGCCGGTGACATCGTCCGGGTCAAGGTGCTGGAAGTCGACGTACCGCGCAAACGCATCAGTCTGACCATGCGTCTGGATGAAAAAGCCGGCCAGCCAGCCCGCAAACCGGCCGAGCCACGCCACACCGGCAATGCCAAGCCGAAGCAGGCACCGCGTCAGAGCCCCCCGACCGATGGCGCCATGGGCAACGCCTTCGCGGCCGCCCTCTCGAAGCTGAAGAAATAAGCCCCCAGAATGCAAAAAGCCCCGCGAGGGGCTTTTTTGTCACCGTTGTTCAGCCTTATTGGGCCAGCGCAGCCAGAATGGCGTCAGCCTCCTGATGGGCTGCCAGTACCTCCCGCAGCCGGTTGAATGCCTTGCAGGCCTCTTGCGGATACTTGCCATAGGAGACCACGCCAGTATGGCTCCAACCTGCTGCCAGCATCACCTTCTTCTTGAAATGGGTGCCTTCGGTGCCGCCCCCGCCAAGCTGCATCAAGAACTGCTCCATCTGGAGGTGCGGAGGTGGTACACGAGAGAAAGTGGCAAAATCTTCCGGTTTGACTTCATCAAAGTGCATGACGACTCCTGTGAGCGTGGATGGGATTACCCCTCAGATTAGTTGCAAATGCCTGCTCGCGAGGGAAAAAACCGGGCGGAAATACGGTGGAAACCTCAGACACTCAAGCTCAGGTTCTGCTGGGCAGCGGGCTTGACTGCCTGCTGATAACGCTGGGCGATGACCTGGTTGCGCTGCTCCATGTAGCCGTTCAGCACGCCCGTCTTGGCGCTGCCATCGGCAGCCAGGGCGGTATCAGGGTCGGATGAGAGCAGCGCCTTGCGGGCCTGTGCCTCCTTGGCCGCAGCACTTCTGGCTACGCTCAGATCCTGAGAGGAGGGTTCGGCAGGCGCCAGTGCGGCGGCCCGCACCTGTTGCATCTTGGCGATGGTGGCTCTGGGATCGCCGGGGATGGTCCCGATGTCGATGGAGACGCCACCGCCGGTCGCGTAACGCTTGCCATCCGGCCCCATGGCAAACTCATAGGTAGGGCTGCCCGCATACTGACCACCGGTGCTCTGGTGCGCCTGCTCGTGAGTGCGCACTTCCTGATCCCTGTCGGCCAGCTCCTTGACCTGCAACTCCTGCTTCTGCTGTTGCTCCTGCTGCTTGGGATCCTGCTGCTTGTTGCGCTGACCGTCCTCACCGGCGGCCTCGACGAAGCGGTTGTCGATCGTCGCCTGCGGGTTGCCAGTCTGGGCACCGTCTCGCGCCTGCTGGGAAGTCTGATTGGGATTGGCCTGGCTGGCTCTGGACTTCTCTTTCTGAGAGCCGACTTCGGACTCGGCGTTGAAAGCCTCGCTCTGGCGGCTCTGGGGGATGAGTGCCGCGCGACGATTGTCAGTACGTGCCGATTCCGTCTGCGGTTGCAGCTGGTTGGGAATGATGGTCGGCAGACTGACATTGATGTTCATGTCACACCCGGATGTCGATCAGGGTTCCCATCATGTCGCTGGCGGTCTGGATCACCTTGGCAGAGGCACCGGCCTGCACCTCGGCCACCTTGAGATTGACCAGCTCGTCGGGCAGCTGAACCTTGTCACCGCTCGGGGTGTTGAGCCTGGCGATCTGGCTGGACGCCTTGTCGGCGATCTGCTCCGCACGCTGAAAACCTTGCACTCCGCTGTTCAATGCTGAATCTATACGCATGACAACTCTCCTCTGACACTGGATTAATTATCCGTCACGCCAGAGGATTAATGAAGCAAATTGGCTATTTTTCAACCTACAAAATGTTCAATGATTTCAATGAACTGTTGTGGATGGGAAATAAAGGGCGCGTGTGAGGCCTTTTCCAGCACCACACTGCGGCTGGCCGGGTAACGCTCGTCCAGCAGAGGGATGGATGCCTTCGGCACCAGTGAATCCAGCCGACCGTAGATCCGCAGCCAAGGCAGGCTCAATGGTGTCAGCTCATCGCGCAGATCGACCTCAGCCAGCAAACCGAGCCCGGCCTCCAGCGCGGCAAGCTGAGGAGCAGGCCGTTCCGCCAGCCAGTGGCGCAACTGACGGATGTCGTCCCTGGCATGTTCGCTGCCCATGGCCTGGATCGCGAGGAAGCGCTCGATGGTCTGCTTGAAGTCCCCCGCCAGCATCTGGTTGAAACCGGTCAGCACCTTGGGGGCGATCCCCGGCCATTCGTCACGGGCCATGAAACAGGGGGAGCTGGCCACCGTGATGAGGGAGTGCAGTCGCTCGGGATGGTTCAAGGCCAACTGGCTTGCCACCAGGCCACCGAGGGACCAGCCCAGCAAATGGCACTGCTCCGGCAGGATGGCAGCAACCTGTTCAGCCAGCCATGGCAGGTTATAGCCGACCCCCTCGGCCAGCGGACTGTTGCCAAAGCCGGGCAGATCCACCAGATGGACGCGATAGCGAGACGCCAGAGCCGGCACAATGCCGTGCCAGACCGCGCCATTCATTCCCCATCCGTGCAACAGCACCAGATCGGGCCCCTGACCAAACCGCTCAACCGACACGCTCATCTAGACTCAGATCCTGTTCACTCTGTTGGGGTCAGCATGTTAAAGCGGCTGCTCGCCAAAGCAAGTCCGATCCTCGGCCGCCATGCCGACTGGCAGGGCAACTGTCTGCTCTGCCAGCAGCCTTGCGATGTTGACCCCTTGCTGTGCAGCTGGTGCCGACAGGCACTGCAGCAGGCTGACCACACCTGCCGCTTGTGTGCAGCTCCCTTGCCGGCAATGCATGAAGAACGCCTGCCGATCTGCGGTCGTTGCCAGCGCAGGCCTCCGTCCTGGGAGCGGCTGCAGGTCATCGGTGACTACCGGCCACCCTACCCCATGCTGATCCCCCGGCTGAAGTATTCCGGCCAGATCCTGCTGGCCCCGCTGCTCGCCCGGCTGCTGGCAGACCATCTGGATCTCAGCGAGCCGCCAGAGGCCATCATTCCGGTGCCTCTGCACTGGTGGCGCCAATGGTGGCGCGGCTTCAATCAAGCGGAAGAGATAGCCCTCACCCTCAGTGAGCTGACCGGCATTCCTTGCAACAACAGCCTGCTGCGCCGGGTCAGGGCAACCCCGCAGCAAACCAAGCTCAGTGCCGGCCAGCGGCGGCGCAATCTGCGCGGTGCCTTCCAGATCAGGCCCCACGCCTACCAGCACGTGGCGCTGCTCGATGATGTGGTCACCACGGGCGCGACCGCCGGCCATCTCACCCGCTTGCTCCATGAGAGCGGAGTCACAAAGGTGGAAGTGTGGGCCGTCTGTCGCACCCTCAAGCATATCAAGTAACCATCGGCATGCTACCCAAGCCTTGCCAAGAGAGTTATCATGAATACCCTAGTCGTACACTCAGGTTTATGAGGATAGTGATGATCAGCATTTCCGACACCGCCCAGGCCCATTTCCGTAAACTGCTGGAAAAACAGCCTGATGGCACCAATATCCGGGTGTTTGTGGTCAATCCGGGAACCCAGAATGCCGAGTGCGGCGTATCATATTGCCCACCCGACGCGGTCGATCCGGAAGATCAACACCTGCCCTTCAGCGGCTTCGACTGCCTGGTCGATCCCCTGAGCGCCCCCTTCCTGGTGGATGCCACCATCGATTTCGTCACCGATCAGATGGGCTCCCAGCTCACCCTGAAAGCCCCGAATGCCAAGATGCGCAAAGTGGCCGACGACGCTCCGCTGATCGACCGTATCGAGTACGTGTTGATGTCCGAGGTGAACCCCATGCTGGCCGGTCACGGCGGCAAGGTCACCCTGGTCGAGCTGACCGAGGACAAGCTGGCCATCCTGCAGTTCGGCGGCGGTTGCAACGGTTGCTCCATGGTCGACTACACCCTGAAAGAGGGGATCGAGAAGCAGCTGCTGGAGAAATTCCCGGGCGAGCTCAACGGCGTCAAGGATGCCACCGAGCACCAGCGCGGCGATCACTCCTACTACTGATTTGCTGCCGTTGTCGCAAAGACATGCGGCAAAGAAAAGGCCCCGCCAGCTGGCGGGGCCTTTTGCATTCTGCAGCGGGCGGATCACTCGTCCTTCTTGTCTCGCGACAGCAGGGCGATAGCCGCCTCTTTCGGATTCTTGCCTTCGTACAGCACCTTGAAGATCTGCTCGCAGATGGGCATCTCGACGCCACAACGGGCCGCCAGCAGATGCACCTCCTTGGTGTTGCGATAGCCTTCCACTACCTGACCGATCTCGGCCATGGCGGTGTTCACATCCTTGCCGGCCCCGAGGGCCAGCCCGAAGCGACGGTTGCGCGACTGGTTGTCGGTACAGGTGAGCACCAGATCCCCGAGCCCCGCCATCCCCATGAAGGTCTTGGCGTCGGCCCCGAGTGCGGCGCCGAGGCGCTGCATCTCTACCAGGCCCCGGGTGATGAGCGCGGTCCTGGCATTGGCGCCAAAACCCAGCCCGTCGGAGAGACCGGCACCGATGGCGATGACGTTCTTGACCGCCCCGCCCAGTTGCAGACCGATGAAGTCCGGATTGGTATAGACCCGGAACGAACGGCCACAGTGCAGCAGCAGGGAGAGATCGTCGGCGAAGTCGTCGTGGGTCGACGCCACCGAGATGGCGGTCGGCAGGCCGGCGGCCAGCTCTTTGGCGAAGGTAGGACCGGAGATGACCGCCAGCGGCATCTCGTCACCCAGCACCTCGCGCGCCACGTCTTGCAGCAGACGGCCGCTGTCCGGCTCCAGCCCCTTGGTGGCCCAGGCGATACGGGTATCGGGGCGCAGGAAGGGTTTGACCTGGGCCAGTACCTGGCCGAACACATGGCTCGGCACTACCAGCAGCAGCACCGGGGCCGCTTGTACCGCCTGTTGCAGATCGGCGGTCAGCTGCAGATCGGCAGGAAAAGGGACATCCGGCAGAAAAGCCTTGTTGCAGCGGTCTTGTTCCAGCTCGGCGACATGGGCAGGGTCGTGACCCCACAGCAGGGTCGGATGACCGTTGCGCGCCAGAGAAATGGCAAGGGCGGAGCCATAAGACCCCGCCCCCAAGACCGAGATAGCGATCTGGTCGGCCATTATCAGGCTTCCGCAGTCGCCTGCTGGGCCTGTGCCTGCGCCATGTGCTGGGCAAACAGGGCATCGAAGTTGACCGGTGCCAGGTTCAGCTGCGGGAAGGAACCCTTGCTCACCAGGTTGGACACCGCTTCACGGGCATACGGGAACAGGATGTTCGGGCAGAAAGCAGCCAGGCAGTGAGCCAGTTGCGGCTCCGGCAGGTTGCCGATGGTGAAGATACCGGCTTGCTGAACTTCACACAGGAAGGCAGTTTCGGTTTCCAGCTTGCAGGTCACTGTCAGGGTCAGTACCACTTCATAGACGCTGTCGGCCAGGATGTTGGTCTTGGTGTCCATGTCCAGCTTGACGTCCGGCTGCCACTCTTTCTGGAAGATGTGCGGGGTATTCGGCGCTTCGAAAGAGACGTCCTTGGTATAGACGCGCTGGATGTGGAATTCCGGTTGTACTTCCTGGTTGTTGATCTCTTCAGCCATTTTGTTTGATTCCTTTTTATGAAAATAGGTGGGCGCAGGCCCTTAAATCAGCGTTTTTTGGTCACCGGCAGATTCTCTGCACGCCACTGGGCCATGCCACCGTTGAGCACATACACCTGCTTGAAGCCGGCTTTGCTCAATTGGCGACCCGCGCCACCAGCGGTCATCCCCGACTCGCACACCACTATGATGGGGGCATCTTTATGCTTTTCAACCGGGCCCAGATTATTGCTCTGGATCTGGCTGAGCGGCAGATGCTGGGCACCGGCCAGATGGCCCTTGGCAAACTCTTCCTGACTGCGAATATCCACCACGGTGGCGTTTTCACGGTTGATCAGCAGGGTTGCGGTGTGGTTGTTCACCGCCTTCACCGGAGAAAAACGAGCACGCACCGTGGTGTAAACCAGGGTGCCTGCCAGGCCGAACCAGGCTGCGGTCAGCAGCGGGTTGCGGGCCGCAAAATCCAAATACTCTTGCATCTTCTACTATCCAGGGACCAAGACAAGTGCCCGAGTATACATGGGGACCCAGCCAAGATCAGCCATCTTGGCGGCAAAGCGGGAGCGGGCTCCCACCAGACGGGGACGGGGGAAAGCGGCGGCATAAAAAGTGGCATTCAGCCCGCTGCGGCGAGGATTCGTCGAGTGGTGCGACAAGCCGGCGACAAAGAAGAAACAGCTCGGCAACAGCGTGCGGCCCCCGCCGGACTGGGCTTGGCTATCAGGTGACTATTTCGGCAGATGTAGTAATATTACGCTAGTTTCACTTCCCGCAATTCATTCCTATCCGAGAGGACATAGCCTTATGTCAACAGCTAAGAAACCTTTGGTTCTGGTCATCATGGACGGTTGGGGCTACAGCACCAAGCAAGAGCACAACGCCGTCGCTGCCGCCAAGACTCCCAACCTCGACCGTCTCGCCCGTGACTACACCAGCACCCTGATCTCCGGCTCCGGCCTGGACGTGGGTCTGCCGGATGGTCAGATGGGGAACTCCGAAGTGGGCCACGTCAACATCGGCGCCGGTCGCATCGTCTATCAGGAACTGACCCGCATCTCCAAAGACATTCAGGACGGCGACTTCTTCCAGAACGTCGAGCTGGCCAAGGCTGTCGACGCTGCCGTGACCAAGGGCAAGGCCGTACACATCATGGGCCTGATGTCCCCGGGTGGCGTCCACAGCCACGAAGAACACATCATGGGCATGATCGAAATGGCCGCTAAACGTGGCGCCGAGCAGATCTACTTCCACGCCTTCCTGGATGGCCGTGACGTGCCGCCGCGCTCCGCTCAGTCCTCCATCGAGCAGTTCGATGCCCTGTTCGCCCGCCTGGGCAAGGGTCGTTTCGCCTCCATGATCGGCCGTTACTACGCCATGGACCGCGACAATCGCTGGGATCGCGTGCAGCAAGCCTATGACCTGATGACTCAGGGCAAGGGCGAGTTCACCGCCGACAGCGCCAGCGAAGCCCTGGCCGCCGCCTACGCCCGTGACGAGAACGACGAATTCGTCAAAGCCACCCGCATCGGTGCCACCGTCCCCATGCAGGATGGCGATGCGCTGATCTTCATGAACTTCCGTGCCGACCGTGCCCGCGAGATCACCCGCGCCTTCGTTGACAGCGACTTCACCGGCTTCGCCCGCACCGCCACCCCGGCGCTGAATTTCGTGATGCTGACCGAATACGCGGCCGACATCAAAACCGCCTGTGCCTACCCGCCGACCGCGCTGGTCAACACCCTGGGTGAATGGCTGGCCAAGCAGGGCAAGACCCAGCTGCGCATCTCCGAAACCGAGAAGTACGCCCACGTCACCTTCTTCTTCAACGGCGGCGAAGAGGCCTGCTTCACTGGCGAAGATCGCGAGATCGTCGCCAGCCCGAAAGTAGCCACCTACGACCTGCAGCCGGAGATGAGCTCCGAAGAGCTGACCGACAAGCTGGTCGGCGCCATCAAGAGCGGCAAGTACGACGTCATCATCTGCAACTACCCGAACGGCGACATGGTCGGCCACACCGGCGTGTTCGACGCCGCGGTCAAGGCCTGTGAAGCGGTCGACCACTGCATCGGTCGCGTCACCGACGCCCTGGCCGAAGTGGGTGGCGAGTGCCTGATCACCGCCGACCACGGCAACGCCGAGAAGATGCTGGACGAAGAGACCGGTCAGGCCCACACCGCCCACACCAACCTGCCGGTTCCGCTCATCTATTTCGGTCGCAAGGCCGAGGTGGCTGAAGGCGGCAAATTGTCCGATCTGGCCCCCACCATGCTGACCCTGATGGGTCTGCCGGTACCGCCGGAAATGACTGGCAAGCCCCTGATGATTCTGAAATAATCCTTCCCCATGCGGGGATGCGAAGTTATTTCAACCAAAACCAGTCGCGTCGGCCTGTTGGCCGGCGCGCTGTTTTTTTGTCTGTCGTTCGGGCCGACCACGGCCCGGGCTGCCAACCAGCAGCTCGGTGCCATGCAGTCCCAGATCAAGGAAAAACAGCAGACCATCAAGCTCAGCAAGCAGGAGCTTGCCAAGCTCAACACCCAGCTCAAGGCTGATGAGCAGGCCATCTCGGCCGCCGCCGCCAAGCTCGAGCAGACCAAACAGCAGCTCAGAGAAAACCAGCAGAAACTGGTGGGGCTGCAGCAGGACAAGCTGGATCTGGAACAGCAGGCCAGCCATCAGAAGCAATTGCTGGCCAAGCAGGCCGAGAGCGCCTTCACCGCCGGCAACCACGATTACCTCAAACTGCTGCTCAATCAGCAGGATCCGGCCAAACTGAGCCGCTCGCTCGACTACTACGACTACCTCAACAAGGCTCGCATCGAAGCCATCGAGGCGCTGCGTGCCACCCGCACCAAGCTGGCCAAAAACCAGCAGGCAACCAAAGAGACCGAAAGCCGGCTGCAAAGCCTGCTGAGCGAACAGCAACAGCATCACCAGAGCCTGCTGGCCAGCCAGCAGAGCCGCGCCAAAGTGCGCAACCAGCTGCAGCAATCGGTTCAGGATGACGAGCAGAAGCTGAGCAAGCTGGTCAAGGCGGAAAAAACCTTGAAGGCCCGGCTGGAAGAGCTGCGCCGCCAGCGGGAAGAACAGGAGCGACGCGAACGGGCCGAGCGGGAACGCCTCGCTAAACTGAAAGCAGAGCAGGAGCGGCAGCGCAAGCTGGCAGAGCAGCGCCGTGCCGAACAACAGAGGCTCGCTGCCCAACAGAACAAGGCAGCCCAGCAACAGCAGCCGACCGAGGAAGTGGCCAGCAGCAAACCCGAGCGAGGTTCGGGAATCAGCAGCGCCGGCTATTACAGCGGGCTCAAGACCAACGGCAGCCTGCGCTGGCCGGTGCAGGGCCCCATTCTCATCGCCTACGGCTCGCCGCGCACCGCCGAACTGAAGTGGAAAGGCACCCTGATCGGCGCCAGTGAAGGTACCCAGGTCAAGGCGGTGGCGCCGGGCCAGGTGGTCTATGCCGACTGGCTCGACGGCTTCGGCATGCTGCTGGTGATCGATCACGGCCGCGGCTACATGAGCCTCTACGGTCACAACCAGTCGCTGCTGCGCCAGGTGGGCCAGAACGTGGAACAGGGTGAACCGGTGGCGCTGGTCGGCGACAGCGGCGGCCAGGACAGGCCCGGCCTCTACTTCGAGATCCGCTATCAGGGCGAGGCGATCAACCCCACCAAGTGGCTGGCCAAGCGCTGATCACCGCCACCCTGCCATCCAGAAAAGCCTGCATCATGCAGGCTTTTCTGGATGGCAGATGACGAAAACTTACTTCTTTTCCTGCCGGCTCAGGGGAAGACGATCAGCCCGATCTGCTCCAGCAAGGCCTGCTGCTGATCTTCGTTGATCTGCACCCCGTCCAGATTGACCCGCCGCAGATCCAGCCCCGGCAGATCGCACTGGCGCAGGTCACAACCCTGCAGGTTGACGCTGGCCCAGTCTATTTGGCCAAACTCGGAACCGCTGAGATCGGAGCCCGCCAGCGAGGCACCGAACAGGTTGGCCCCCTGCCAGCGATTGCCGCTCAATTCGCATTGCTCCAGCAGGCACCCTTCGAAATTGGCGTAACTGAAGTTGTTGCCGGTCAGGTGCGCCTCGCAGAAGTAGCTCTTGGCGGTGATCTGGTTGGCAAAGCTGGCACGGGAGAAGTTGATCCCCAGCGCCTGACAGTCGCGCAGCTCCAGCCCCAGACATTGGCTTTGGCTGCAGTCGGCCATGGTGAGATCGCAGCGCAGAAAGCTGGCCTCGCGCAGGTCGCAACCCTGCAGCAAACAGCTCTGCTCGCTCTCCCTGTCATAGAAGCTGCAGTCGACGAAGCGGCATTCGGCCAGATCGAGCCAGGAGAAGTTGCAGCCGATGAAACGGCAACCCTGGAACTGCTCCCCCTCCAGGTCTTGCTGCTCGAAGCGCACGCCCTCGAAGCACTTGTCCTTGATCATCCCGCGACTCCCCCTGTTGATGGCGTCATATGCTGACTTTGTTAAACAAAAACGGTAATGTTACGTGTAACATTTTTGCCGGATCCCGAGATGAACGACACCCGCAAGCGCCGCCCCACCCTGCAGGACATAGCCGACCTGACCGGGGTCACCAAGATGACTGTCAGTCGCTACCTGCGCGACCCGCAGGCCGTGGCCGAGGGCACCCGCGAGCGGATCGCCGCCGCGGTGGAGGAGCTCGGCTACATTCCCAACCGGGCGCCGGACATTCTCTCCAACGCCACCAGCAAAGCGATCGGTATCCTGATCCCCTCCCTCTCCAACCAGGTCTTCTCCGCCGTGGTGCACGGCATCGAATCGGTGACCCGGCCAGCCGGCTACCAGACCCTGCTGGCCCACTACGGCTACAGCCCGGATCGGGAAGAGGAGCAGGTCGCTTCCCTGCTCTCCTATCACGTGGATGGGCTGATCCTCTCCGACAGCCAGCACACCGAGCGCACTCGCAAGATGATCGCCACCGCCGGCATCCCAGTGGTGGAGACCATGGATCTGCCGCAGAGCCCCATCGACATGGTGGTCGGCATGGATCACCGGGCAGCCGCCCGGGCCATGGTAACAGAGATGCTGCGCCGGGGCCGACGCAAGCTGGTCTACCTCGGCGCGCGGCTCGACGTGCGCACCCAGCTGCGCATGGAAGGCTACTACCAGGCGATGCAGGATTTCGGCCTGAGCGGCCAGCACCTGCTGACCGAGCAATCCTCCAGCTTCACCCTCGGCGGCCAGCTGCTGGAGCAGGCGCTGGTGCGTTATCCCGATCTGGACGGCCTGTTCTGCACCAACGATGACTTGGCGGTGGGCGCCCTGCTGCAGTGTCAGGCCAAGTGGATACCCGTGCCCCAGCAGATCGCCATCGCCGGCAGCAACGCCCTCGACATCGGCCACGCCATGACCCCCAAGCTGGCCAGTATCGTCACGCCGCGCAAGGAGATCGGCCGTGCGGCCGCCACCATGCTGCTGGCCCGCCTCAACGGCCAGCCGCTGGCCGACACCCAGCTCGACATGGGCTTCTCCCTGTACGAGGGGGACAGCCTGGGCTGAGGCCCAGCTCCCCACCATGCAGCTAAAACAGAGCAGGCCACCCGAGGGTGGCCTGCTTGCTTGGCAAACGGAAGGTCCGGCTCACGCCGGCGTCAAATCAGGATACGACCAGAGCGACGGCTTCGCGGGAGAGGCGGGTCACCTCTTCCCAGTTACCGTTCTTGACGGCCTCGGCCGGTAGCATCCAGGAGCCGCCGACGGTGGCCACACATTTCAGCGCCAGGTAGTCGGCCACGTTTTTCGGGCCGATGCCGCCGGTGGGGCAGAACTTCACCTGGGGCAGCGGCGCGGCGATGGCGGCCAGCGCCTTGGTGCCGCCGTTCGCTTCGGCCGGAAAGAATTTGAGGTGGTCATAGCCTGCTTCCAGCGCCTGCATCACCTCGGACGGGGTGGCCACGCCCGGGATCAGCGGCGCCGTGCTGTTGGTCGCGTGGGCCAGCAGGGCCGGGGTCATCCCCGGGGAGATGACGAAGCGAGCACCGGCAGCCACGGCGGCATCAAACTGCGCGCAGTTGAGCACGGTACCGGCACCGACCATGGCATCCGGCATCGCCTTGGCGATGAGGGCGATGGCCTCTAGTGCCACCGGGGTGCGCAAGGTGATCTCGAACACCGAGATGCCGCCGTCCAGCAGCGCCTTGGCCATCGGCAGGGCCTGATCCAGCTCGTTGATAACCATCACGGGTACCAGCGGGGAGGCGGCAAACACCTCGGCCGGGGTCACTTTCCAGTTCTGCATAGCTCTTCCTTAGTCAGCTCTTAATCAAAGATGGTGGCGCCGCACTCGGCGCTCGATACCGCGCGACGCATCACGCTGAACAGTTCACGGCCCCACCCCTCTTGTTCCAGGGTGAGGTCGATCTCGGCCTGGGTACGGCCACTCAAATCGGTCAGGCAGTCGAGGCTGCCGTTTACCGCGTCCACCCGCAGCAGGTCGCCATCGGCAAGCAGACCGATGGCCCCGCCATGCAGCGCTTCCGGGGTGACGTGGATGGCAGCCGGGATCTTGCCGGAGGCACCGGAGAGACGGCCGTCGGTGACCAGCGCCACCTTGTAACCGGCCTTCTGCAGGTTGCCGAGCACCGGCATCAGCTTGTGCAGCTCCGGCATGCCATTGGCGGCCGGGCCATTGTGGCGCACCACGATGACGGCATCCTGATTGAGATCGCCCGCCTTGTAGGCCGCCTCCACCGCGTGCTGGGAGGAGAAGACCCGCGCCGGGGCTTCAATCACCCGATACTCGGGAGCCACGGCGGAGACCTTGACCACGGCGCGGCCCAGATTGCCCGCCAGCAGCTTGGTGCCGCCGGTGGCCTGGAACCGGCTACCGGAAGGCGACAGCACGCTCGCATCGCCGCTCTCGCCCACCGGCTGCCATACCAGCTGGCCATCCACCAGTGCTGGACGGCTGAGGTAATCCTGCATCTCGCCAAACACCGGGGTGGCATCCATGTGGATCAGCCCCTCTTGCACCAGCCGGCGCATCAGGCCGGGAACGCCACCCGCCTGCTCGAAGGCGTTGACGTCGGCCGGGCCGTTCGGGTACATGCGCACCAACAGCGGCACCACGTCGGAGAGATCGCTGATGTCATCCCAGGTCAGGTGCAGGCCGGCGGCGCGGGCCAGCGCCACCATGTGGATGCTGTGGTTGGTGCTGCCGCCTGAGGCGAGCAGGGCCACCAGCCCGTTGACCAGCGAGCGCTCGTCGATCACCGCACTCAGGGGGCGATAGGCCGGGGAACCCGGGATCATGGCGCTGATGCGGCGGGCCGCCTCCTCGGTCAGGGCGCGGCGCAGCTCGCTGTGCGGGTGGACGAAGGCGGAGCCCGGCAGCATCAGGCCCATGGCCTCGAACACCAGCTGGTTGGTGTTGGCGGTGCCGTAGAAGGTGCAGGTGCCCGCCGCGTGGTAGGCGCCGCACTCCATCTGCAGCAGGGCGTCGCGGCCTACTTCGCCGGCGGCGTATTGCTGGCGCACCTTCACCTTCTCGTCGTTGCTGATGCCGCTCGCCATCGGGCCGGCCGGCACGAAGGCGGTGGGCAGATGGGCGTGGGAGAGCGCCCCCATGATCTGGCCCGGCGCTATCTTGTCGCAGATGCCGAGCAGCAGGGTGGCGTCAAAGGTGTTGTGGGATAGCGACAGCGCGGTCGCCTGGGCGATCAGATCGCGGGAAAACAAGGACATGTCCATCCCCGGCTGCCCCTGGGTCACGCCGTCGCACATGGCGGGCACGCCGCCGGCCACCTGGGCGCTGTGGCCCAGCCCGGCCAGCGCGGCCTTGATGATGTCCGGATAGCCCTGATAGGGCTGATGGGCGCTCAGCATGTCGTTGTAGGCGGTGACGATACCGACGTTGGCGCGGGTCATGTCGAGGATGCGCCCCTTCTCGTCACAGCTGGAGGCGGCCACGGCGTGGGCCAGGTTGCCACAGGCCAGCGCGGCGCGGGTCTTGCCCTGATCGGCCTGACGCTGGATGCGGGCCAGGAAGGCCTGGCGACGGGCGGCACTGCGCTCGCGAATGCGGGCGGTGACGCTGGAAATGACCTGATGGATCATTGGGCTTGCTCCAATGCTGTGACGGCGCGATCAACCACCTGTTCGAAGGTGCCGTCGATATCGATGTGGAATACACCGGCTTCGCCGTCCGGGCGCTCCAGGGTATCGAACTGACTTTGTACCATGCTTTCGCGCATGAAGTGGCCCTTGCGGGCCCGCATCCGCTCGAGGATCAGCGGCTGGCTGCCGTCGAGGAAGAGGAAGCTGACCGACTCGTTGCCTTCACGGATCTGGTCGCGATACTGCTTCTTGAGGGCCGAGCAGACGATGACGCCCACCTCGTTCTTCTGCTCCAGGCTGTAGGCCGCGTCGCGGATCCGCTCCAGCCAGGGGGCGCGATCCTCATCGTTGAGCGGGTTGCCGCCAGCCATCTTCTGAATGTTGGCCCTGGGGTGCAGATCATCACCGTCGATGAACTTGGCGCCCAGCACGCTAGCCACCTTGAGGCCCACGCTGGACTTGCCGCTACCACATACACCCATCACGATAATGCTCTTACCCGCCATTGTTTGACCTCTATCTCATTTTTCAAAAAACGTGCTGCCGATGGGTTCTAACTTAGCACGTTACCGGTAACATGTTACCGGTAACAACAAGAATTGTGAAGTCTGCCACAGACTGAGCGCACTCATAGTCACCTGGGCAATCGAGTTTGAGCCCTGGCCATAAATCTAAATAAATCATAAAGATATGGTCTGCCGACGGATCGGCAGGGTGTCGACACTGAACTTGGAACAAGGAATGCACAACAATGTCTGACCTCTCCCTGATCATGACGGCCGCCGGCTCCATCGTGCTGCTGCTCTTTCTGGTGATGAAGGCCCGCCTGCACGCGGTCGTCTCCCTCATCCTGGTCTCCATGGTGGCGGGGCTCGCCGCCGGCATGAACCCGGCCGACATCGCCGCCACCATCCAGAAAGGGATGGGCGGCACCCTCGGCTTCGTCGCCGTGGTGGTGGCACTGGGCGCCATGTTCGGCAAGGTGATGGAAGTCACCGGCGCCCTCGACCGGGTGGCCCACACCCTGCTCGGCAAGTTCGGCGTCAAGCGCGCCAACTGGGCCATGGCGCTGACCGGCTTCGTCTGCGCACTGCCGCTGTTCTTCGACGTGGCCGTGGTGCTGCTGATCGGCGTCGCCTTCGCCATCGTCCGCCGTGGTGGCGGCAGCGTGGTGAAGATCGGCATCGCCCTGCTGGCGGGCATCGCCACCTGCCAGGCCTTCCTGATCCCGGCGCCGGGCCCCATCCTGGTGGCATCCCAGCTGGGTGCCGACTTCGGCTACATGATCCTGTTCGGCCTGATCGCCGCCGTTCCGGCCCTGATCCTGGCCGGCCCGCTGTTTGGTGAGCTGATCAGCAAGGTAGTGGACGTGCCGCTGCCGGCCGATGCCCAGAGCAGCGCCCACGACGACGGCCAGAACCTGCCCTCCTTCGGGCTGGCCATGGGCCTCATCGGCCTGCCGCTACTGCTGATCGGTCTCAAGACCATCGTTGGCCGCTTCGTCGAGGCCGGCACACCCCTGCACGGCTGGCTGGAGTTCATCGGCCACCCCTTCACCGCCATCATGGTCGCCTGCCTGGCCGCCTTCTACCTGCTGGGGATCCGTCGCGGCATGTCCCGTGACGAGGTGATGAACGTCTGCAACAGCGCCATCCAGCCGGCCGGCGTCATCATCCTGGTGACCGGTGCCGGTGGCGTGTTCAAGCAGATCCTGGTGGATTCCGGTGTCGGTGCCGCCCTTGGCAACATGCTGGCAGACTCCGGCCTGCCCATCGTCGCGCTGGCCTTCATCCTGGCGGCCGCGGTGCGGGTCATTCAGGGCTCCGCCACCGTCGCCATGCTGACCGCCTGCGGTCTGGTGCTGCCGATGCTGGAGCCGCTCGGCCTCAGCGGCGCCCAGCTGGCGGCGGTCACCATCGCCATCGGCGGCGGGGCCATCGTGCTCTCCCACGTCAATGACTCCGGCTTCTGGCTGGCCAACCGCTACCTCGGCCTCACCGAGAAGCAGACCCTGCAGACCTGGACCGTGATGGAGACCATCATAGGCACCACCGGCGGCGTGATGGCGATGATCATCTACAGCTTCCTCTGATCGCAACCGTGCGGAAAAAGGCCTCCAATGTGAGGCCTTTTTCATCTTTATGACGATTCTTTCTTTGGCTAACAGGGCGAGATTGCTAGAATCGCCTATCCATCGCTCCGAGTGGAACGCTTAACGCAGTGATTTCAGGTTTCTCTATGCATTCATCGGCACATTATCGACAGCTGCTGGCGCGCCTGCCCCAGATCGCCGTCGCCGCAGACCAGTTTGAAGTGCTCAACAGCGCCAAGGACTTCAAGAGCCGGATCCTTTCGCTCATCGCCAGCGCGCGTCAGCGCATCTATCTGGTGGCGCTCTATCTGCAGGATGACGAGGCGGGACGGGAGATCCTCTCCGCCCTCTACGCCGCCAAGCAGCGCAACCCGGCCCTCGACGTCAAGGTGTTCGTCGACTTCCACCGTGCCCAGCGCGGCCTGATCGGCAAGGGCAAGCAAGGCGGCAACCACCTGATGTATCAGGAGATGGCTGCCCGCCACGAGCACCAGATCGCCATCTACGGCGTGCCGGTGAAAGGACGTGAACTGCTCGGCGTGCTGCACCTCAAGGGCTTCATCTTCGATGACACCCTGCTCTACTCCGGCGCCAGTCTCAACGACATCTACCTGCACCAGCAGGATCGCTACCGTTTCGACCGCTATCACCAGATCACCAGCCCGGAGCTGACCCGCAGCATGGTCAACTATGTGGATGACCTGTTCCTGCGCAGCGAGGCGGTGCAGCGGCTGGATCGCACCGACATCCCCAGCGCCAAGCAGCTGAAGGGGCCGATCCGCCGCTTCAAGCACAACCTGCGCCTCGGTCAGTACCGCTTCGACACCATGCCGGTCAACAGCCAGGAGGTGGCCATCACCCCGATGAGCGGCCTGGGCAAGCGTGGCAACCAGCTCAACAAGATGATCCGTACCCTGGTGCGGGCCACCGAGCGGGAGATCTTCATCTGCACCCCCTACTTCAACCCGCCCAAGGAGTTGAACAAGGATATCGAGGCCCTGCTCAAGCGCGGCTGCAAGGTGACCATCGTGGTGGGCGACAAGACCGCCAACGACTTCTTCATTCCGCCGGAAGAGAAGTTTTCCACCATCGGCGGTCTGCCCTATCTGTACGAGACCAACCTGCGCAAGTTCGCCGAGCGCAACCAGCATCACATCGATGCCGGCCGTCTCAACCTGATGCTCTGGTGCTGCGAGCGCAACTCCTACCACCTCAAGGGGATTTTCGTGGATGACGAGTGGGCCCTGCTCACCGGCAACAACCTCAATCCCCGCGCCTGGGCGCTGGATCTGGAGAACGGCCTGCTGGTCTACGATCGCCGTCACCTGCTGCGGCCCCAGTTCAACGCCGAGCGCGAGAACATCCTGGCCAACACCAAGCGCATCAGCCACTTTGATCAGATCGAGCAGATCCAGGACTACCCGGATCAGGTACGCAAGCTGCTGGCCCGGATCCACAGGGTCAAGGCCCATATCCTGCTCAAGCGCATCATCTGACCGGCGCGCATCGCGCCCTCGGGGATCCTCACAAGGGCCTGCCGCACATCGGCAGGCCCTTGTCATTGGGGGCGCCGCTGCCCACCAACCGAGCCCCAACCGCACGACGCGGCTTGCGTCGAGACAGCAATAAACCCTATCATCTGGACATATTTACAGTGTTTTCGGGCATCTAATTGATGAAATTGGATAAAATCTCCCTCGACAGCCTCAAGGGCGTCGGCAGCAAGATGCAGGAAAAGCTCGAGCGGCTGGGGCTGGCCACGGTGCAGGATCTGCTGTTCCACCTCCCCCTGCGCTACGAGGACCGCACCCAGGTGTGGCCCATCGGCGATCTGCCGCCCGGCCTGCACGGCGCCGTCGAAGGGGAGATCCAGGACACTCAGCTGGTGATGGGGCGTCGCCGCATGCTGGTCTGCCGCATCAGCGACGGCACCGGCACCCTCACCCTGCGCTTCTTCAACTTCACCGCCGCCCAGAAGAACAGCCTGAGCTCGGGCCGGCTGATGCGCTGCTTCGGCGAAGTGCGCCCCGGCAAGTACGGGCTGGAGATGGCCCACCCCGAGTACAAGCTGCTCGGCGAGGAGCAGGCCGGCCAGACCGAAGAGGCGCTCACCCCCGTCTACCCGACCACCGAGGGGCTGCGCCAGCTCACCCTGCGCAGCCTCACCGATCAGGCGCTGGCCCAGCTCGACCTCTACGGGGTAGAGGAGCTGCTGCCCGCCGGCCTCTATCCCCAGCAGATCGATCTGGCCGCGGCCCTGAAACTGCTGCACCGTCCGCCCCCCTCGGTGGCGCTGGCCCTGCTCGAGAGCGGCCAGCACCCGGCCCAGCAGAGGCTGGTGCTGGAAGAGCTGCTGGCCCACAACCTCTCGGTCTTGAAGGTGCGGGCCCAAGCACAAACCCAGCTGGCTCGCGCCCTCAAACCGGCGCCGGCGCTGGTAGAACAGCTGCTCGGCGCCCTGCCGTTCACCCCCACCGGCGCCCAGAACCGGGTGGTGGCGGAGATCGGCCGGGATCTGCAACAGAGCCATCCCATGATGCGGTTGGTGCAAGGGGACGTGGGCTCAGGCAAGACGCTGGTCGCGGCGCTGGCCGCCCTGCAGGCCATCGGCAACGGCTGTCAGGTGGGGCTGATGGCGCCGACCGAACTGCTGGCCGAACAGCACGCCATCAACTTCGCCAAGTGGCTGGCACCGCTCGGCATCGGAGTCGGCTGGCTGGCGGGCAAGCAGAAGGGCAAGGCACGAGAAGAAGCGCTGGCCGCCATCGCCGATGGCAGCGTCAAGATGGTGGTGGGTACCCACGCCATCTTCCAGGAGCAGGTGGTGTTCCAGCGCCTCGCCCTGGTCATCATCGACGAACAACACAGATTCGGCGTGCATCAGCGGCTCGCCCTGCGGAAAAAAGGGGAGCGGGAAGGGGTGCATCCCCATCAGCTCATCATGACCGCCACCCCCATCCCCCGTACTCTGGCGATGACCGCCTATGCCGACCTCGATACTTCCATCATCGACGAGCTGCCACCGGGCCGCACCCCTATCACCACAGTGGCGCTGCCGGACAGCCGCCGCCAGGACGTGATCGAACGGGTCAGACTGGCCTGCGAGGAGGGCAAGCAGGCCTACTGGGTCTGCACCCTGATCGAGGAGTCGGAGGTGCTGGAGTGCCAGGCCGCCGAGGACACCGCCGCCGAGCTGCAGAACCTGCTGCCCGGCCTGCACATCGGGCTGGTGCACGGCCGGATGCGGCCGGTCGAGAAACAGCGGGTGATGGAGGAGTTCAAGGCGGGCATACTGCAACTGCTGGTCGCCACTACCGTCATCGAGGTGGGGGTGGACGTGCCCAATGCCAGCCTGATGATCATCGAAAACCCGGAGCGACTGGGGCTGGCGCAGCTGCACCAGCTGCGTGGCCGGGTCGGGCGTGGCTCGGTGGCCTCCCACTGCGTGCTGCTCTATCATGCCCCCTTGTCCAAGACGGCCCAGAGCCGGCTCGGGGTGCTGCGGGAGACCAACGACGGCTTCCTCATCGCCCAGCGGGATCTGGAACTGCGCGGCCCGGGCGAGCTGCTCGGCACCCGCCAGACCGGGCTGGCTGACCTCAAGATCGCCGATCTGGTACGGGATCAGCCGCTCATCCCGCAGGTGCAGAAGATGGCGCGCTTCCTGATGGACCGCCATCCGAGCCATGTCGAACCCTTGATACGACGCTGGCTCGGCCTGCGGGACCACTACTCCAATGCCTGACCAAGCAACAGAAACAGGAGGAAAGCACTGATGAATTCCTGGCTACGCGGCCTGCTCTACACCTTTGCCTTCCTGTTGCTCTTTGTCTGGGTCGGGCTCGGCCTGTTCGACGCCGAGCGGGCCAAGGGGCCCATCGCCGGCTGGCTCAGCCAGCAGACCGGCGTGCCGGTCACCATAGGCCGGCTGGTGTTCAACCCGCTTCACCCCTACACCCTGCTGGCAGAGCAGGTGAGTTACGGCAACGCCGTGACCCTCGACAAGATCTATCTCGAAATAGAGAGCATCGACTGGCTGAGCCGCGATGTGCGCATCGCCCATCTCGATCTCATTCGCCCGGCCATCAAGCTGCCACTGCCCAACCAGCTGCCAAGCCTGCCGGTGCACTCCCTCACCATCGCCGACAGCACCATAGATCGGCTCAGCCTTGAGAGCGACGGGCTGACCCTGCGCGGCCTCAACGCCACCCTGAGCGACTGGCAGCTGCTCAATCCGGTGCGCCCGCCCCAGGCCAACCTGACCCTCAACATCACTGAGCTGGCAACCCCGGCCTGGGCCCTCTCCCGTCTCAACCTGGCCGGCCCGGCTGGAGGGGCAGGTGCTGAGTACCGACAAGCTGACCGCCAACCTGTTCGACGGTCTGCTCGAAACCGGCATGGTGCTCGACTGGCCCGCCCGCAGCCTGCGGCTGAACAACCTCAAGACCCAGGGCATGCGCATCGAGTGGGGCACCCTTGCCAAAGCCGAATCCCCCCTGCGCCAGGTCAGCCTGGATCTCGGCCAAATCCGGGATCTCAGCTTCAACGACATCGAGCAGGAGCTGGCCCTCAACAACCTCAACGGCCAGCTGACCGCCTTCAACTGGCAAGCCGGCAGCACGCCCAGCGGCTACTTCTCGGGGACCCTCGGCGATCTCGGCCGCGGCCTGTTCCAGCTGGAATCCATCCAGGGCAAGGTCGCCTTCTCGCCCCAGCAGCTGGATGCCGAGTTGCAGGGCAAGGCCTATGAAGGGGAGTTCAACCTGGAACTCTCTCTCGATCCCCTGCAGCAGAAGCTGACCCTCAAGGACATGGCGCTGAGCGGCATGGACATCAGCCTGCCGGAAGGGTGGTGGCAGGATTGGCAGCGCTGGCGCCCGCAGCAGATCGACATCCGCAAGCTGGCCTTCGACAAGCTCAAGGTGCTCTCCTTCGACGATACCCTGCCCCTGTCGCTGACCGGCTGGCAGTTCTATCTGACCGATCTCAGCCTGCGCGGCAACCAGCCGGGGCCGCTGCTGGGCCGGGCCCGGCTCGAGAGCGCCTGGTTCGAACTGGTTTGGGACGGTCTCAGCGCCCGCAACGGCGAGCTGGATGGCGAGCTCACGACTGGCTCCTGGCAGCTCAACAAGCTCACCAGCTCGCTGCCGGATGAGGGCAGCCTCAGCCTGAGCGGCCAGTGGGGACGCGAGCCGGGCCAGACCAGCCGGTTGCAGCTCAAGGGCGAGAAACTGGATCTGGTGCAGTGGGGCAAGATCCTCCGCTCCCCCGTCTCCTTCGCTGGCAAGATGGACCTGAGCGCCGATCTGCAGGCGCTGCACGGCGGCACCCCGGGAGCCTGGCGCAGCTCCCTGCAGGGGAATTTTGCCCTCGATGCCACCGAACCCTTCTGGGACAAGGTGAAGATAGATCCGCTGCTGGATCAGTGGTTCAAGCAGGCAGCGGCGCCAACCCTCAGCCCGGCCGAGCTCTGGCAGGCGATGCAGGAGGGCGACACCCCCTTCTATCGCATCAAGCTGCAGGGCAAGGTGGCGCAAGGCCAGCTGAAGATCGAACAGGCCGGCGCTTCCACCATTACCCACCTGCTGGGAGTGCAGGGCAGCGTCGATCTGGTCAATGAGCAGTGGCAGCTGGATCTGGGCGTCCTCAACGGTCAGCACTGTGCCGAGCTGCTCGGCCAGTGGCGCGGGCCGCTCGCCGAGCCGACCCTCAGCTGGGGCTTCCAGCAAAAACCGGACGGCTGCGGCTGGGAAACCGGCGTACGCTACCCACCCCAGGGCAACAGCAGCCCGCTCTGGCGACCGGCGCCGAAGGCCCCGGCCGCACAGGCGGCCAACGGCTAGCCGACAGAAAACAACAAGGCCTCGTGATGAGGCCTTGTTGCTTGATGGGATCCCGTGCGGGGCTACTGGCCCGGCCGCTTCACCGGCTGCACCACGTAGTGACCGAGGAAATCGGCCGCCAGCTTGTCACCGCTGAACAGTTTGATCTTGAGGCTGAACTTGGCGGATTCGCCGGCCTTGAGCGGCTCGAGCACGGCAGGCATGCCTTCGCGCGCCACCCGCGCCTCCGGCTCCTCCTTGACCGGCCGGTAGTACTTGATGTTGCCCTCCGCCAGAACGGTATCCCCCACCAGCCCCGCCTCCTTGAGCTGCAGCCAGATCAGGCCCCAGCCCGCCAGCACGCACTGGCTGTAGATGCTGCCGGCGAACATGGTGTCATGCACGTTGAGATTGGCCGCCAGATTGGCCTTGAGGTGGAAGGTCTGGCCGTCGTAGTGGGTGATGTGCACCCCCATCTTCTCGCTGATGGGAATGCCGCGTGACCAGCGGGTGGTGAGATCCTGGCACCACTCCGACCGGTACTGGATGGTCTGCAGCGGGCTCAGGGACTTGATCATCTGGCGGTGCGGAATGCGGCCGAAGGAGACGGGGCCTTCCCCCACCTCCAGAAAACCGCACTTGCGGTAGAACTCCACCGCCTCCTGGCGGGCATTCATCACCAGCCGCTTCACCTTCTCGCTGCGGGCCAGCTGTTCGAGATCTTCCACCATGCGGGCACCCAGCCCCTGACCACGAAATTCGGGGCGCAGCGCCATGAAGCGGATCTGGGCCTCGTCACCGCCGACAAACAGCCGCCCCACCGCGATGGGCGTCCCGTCGGGGGCCAGCATCAGCCGGTGAATGGCGACGGTATCGTATTCATCCCGCTCGGAACCGACGGGCAGATTGAAGGGTTTACGCAGTAGTTCCCAGCGCAACTGGTAGTAAGCGTCCAGCTCGGCGGCCGTTTGAGGAGTGACTACCCGGTACATAAAACGATCCTTGAGTTAGCGCCGACGGGCACATTGAAGGGCTTGCGCACCCATGCCTCCCAACTCAGCTGGTAGTAAGAGTCCAACTCGGCTGCGGTTCGAGGAGTGACTACCCGGTACATAAAGCGATCCTTGAGTTAGCGCCGACGGGCACATTGAAGGGCTTGCGCACCCATGCCTCCCAGCTCAACTGATAATGGGCATCCGGTTCGGCTGCCGTCTGGGGGGTGACCACCCGGTACATAGTTCCATCCTTGAGTTACACTGGTCGAAAACCATCTTGCCGTGCAAATTCATGGACTTCAATCTGCAAGCGTACCAAGCCGACCACTTATTGCACCTCAGCGCCAAGCCCCAGCGCCGGCTCACCGTGCAGGAAAATGCCCATCACCGCTGGCTGGAGATCGACGGCGTGGTGCAGTCGGCCATGTCCCTGGCCGAACCCGCCACCCTCTGCCTGCCACACCAGCAGGTGATCGCCTGTCTGCTGCCCGAGCAGGCCGGCAACATCCTCGAGCTGGGGCTGGGGGGCGGCGATCTCACCCGCCATCTGCACCAGCGCTGGCCAGATGCCCGTCACGAGTGCGTCGACCTCGATGAAGAGGTGATCACCCTCTATCAGCTGTTCTTTCAGCCTGACCAACACCCGCAGCGTGCGCCGATCCTGCACCAGGCCGATGCCCTTGTCTTTCTGGAACAGAGCGAGGCGCAGTACGACCTTATCCTGCTCGACCTGTTCAGCCAGGACGGCAATCCGCCGCTGCTGTTCCAGGAGCGGATCTATCAGGCGCTGGCCCCCCGCCTGAACGGTGAGCTCATCATCAACCTGCTGCCGCGCACCCGCCTCGAGCTGACCCGGGTGCTGATGCTGCTGGAACAGTGGGTCGGCCCCACCACCCCCTACCCGGTGCCGGGGCTGCGCAACGTCCTGCTGCACACGGCCCCCCGCTACGAGCTGGCGTCAGACCTGTAGCCAGAAGGTAACCGGCCCGTCATTGACCAGCGCCACCTTCATGTCGGCGGCGAAGCGGCCGGTGGCGGTCGGTATGCTGCTGGCAGCGGCCTGCGCCACGAAGTAGTCGTATAGCCGCTCGGCCTCGACCGGATGGGCGCCGCCGGAGAAGCTGGGCCTCATCCCCTTGTTGGTATCCGCAGCCAGGGTGAACTGAGAGACTACCAGCAGGCTGCCGCCGGCCTGGCTTACATTGAGGTTCATCTTGCCATTCTCATCGGAGAAGATGCGGTAACCGCTCACCTTGTGCAGCAGCTTGTCGGCCTTGGCCTCGTCATCCCCTTGCTCCACCCCGAGCAGCACCAGTAGACCCTGACCGATGGCCCCGGTCACCTCGCCCTCTACCGTTACGCTGGCCTCGCTGACCCGCTGAATCAGTGCAATCACATCCCTCTCCTCTCAAAACGAAACGACCGCCCCCATCTGCTGACGGGGGCGGTCGTCGATGCTAACAGCAAGGGGCCGGGTCAGGCCAACTCATAGGCGCCCGGTCGCTCATATTCGCCGAGGCAGGCGGTGGTTTCCGCGCCAAGCAAGACCACCAGCCAGCTCAGGCAGTCCACATGGGCCCAGACAAACAGCATGGTCGCCAATGCCAACAACAACGTTCAAGCCAGCTCTTCTGAGGCAGGCCGCTCATATTCACCAAGGCAGGCGGTGGTTTCCGCGCCAAGCAAGACCACCAGCCAGCTCAGGTAGACCCAGACAAACAGGATGGGGATGGTCGCCAGCGCGCCATAGATGGCCTGATAGGAGGGGAAGTTGGTGATGTAGATGGCAAAGCCGCGCTTGGCCAGCTCGAACAGGGTGGCCGCCACCAGGGCACCGATGAAGGCGTGCATCAGCCGCACCTTGCAGTTGGGCACCACGGTATAGACCAGCAGAAAGGTGAGCACCGAGAACAGGAACGGCAGGCCACGCAGCAACAGATAGCCGATGCCGAACAGGCTCTCGGCCCCGAACAGCCGCAGCGAGAAAATGTAGGAGGAGATGGCGATGCTGGCCCCGATGAGCACCGGCCCCAGTGTCAGGATCATCCAGTACATGGCGAATGCCTGCGCCAGCGGCCTGCTCTGGGTGGAGCGCCAGATGTAGTTGAGGTTTTTGTCGATGGCCGAGATCAGCATCAGTGCCACCACGATCAGAGCGCCGATACCGACTGCCGTGGTGTTGGTGGCGTTGGCCACGAAGCCGTCGATGTACTCCTTGAGCATCTCGCCGGCGGTGGGCACGAAGTTGTGATAGACGAACTGCTCCATCGCCTGCTTCAGGCTCTGAAACACTGGAAAGGCCGACATCATGCCGAATACCACGGCGATCATCGGCACCAGGGAGAGCAGGGTCACATAGGCCAGATAGCCGGCAGTGACCGTCAGCCTGTCCTGCTGAAAACGGCCCCAGACAAACTGGGCAAAGTGGCCGCCATCGTGGCGTAAAAAAGAGAGGGCATGGCCGAGACGGCCGCCGAATTTCTGCTGCATTGTCACTCCCAACGTCTTCATAGTGCAGACATTGTGTCAGATAGCATGGTCATTTGACCACCCATGGGCCACTCGCACCGGCACCTGCAGCCGCCTGCCCGCGGCGAGCAGGCATAAAAAAAGAGGCCCGAAGGCCTCTCTCTGTCTGTCGATGAACAGATATCAAGCACGACCGGCGCGCTTGCGATCCATCTCGGTCAGCAGTTTCTTACGGATACGGATGCTCTTCGGAGTGACTTCAACCAGTTCGTCGTTGTCGATGAACTCCAGAGCCTGTTCCAGCGACATGCGGATCGGCGGAGTCAGCACCTGGGCTTCGTCGGTACCGGAGGCACGCATGTTGGTCAGCTGCTTGCCCTTCAGGCAGTTCACGGTCAGGTCGTTGGAACGGGAGTGAATACCGATCACCTGGCCTTCGTACACTTCGGTCGCGTGACCGATGAACAGACGACCGCGGTCTTGCAGACCGAACAGGGCATAGGTCAGCGCCTTGCCGGTAGCGTTGGAGATCAGCACGCCGTTCTGACGCTCGCCGATGCTGCCACCCTTGTGCGGACCGTAGTGGTCGAAGGTGTGGTACAGCAGACCGGTACCGGAAGTCAGGGTCATGAACTCGGTCTGGAAGCCGATCAGGCCACGGCTCGGGATCATGAAGTCAAGGCGAACACGGCCTTTGCCATCCGGGGTCATGTTGGTCATCTCACCCTTGCGCAGGCCGAGTTGCTCCATCACGGAACCCTGGTGCGCTTCTTCCACGTCCACGGTAACGGTTTCGAACGGTTCTTGCAGAACGCCGTCTACGGTGCGCAGGATAACTTCCGGACGGGATACCGCCAGCTCGTAACCTTCGCGACGCATGTTTTCGATCAGGATGGACAGGTGCAGTTCACCACGGCCGGAGACACGGAACTTGTCCGGATCATCGGTCTCTTCCACGCGCAGGGCCACGTTGTGGACCAGCTCCTGGTTCAGACGCTCCAGGATGTTGCGGGAGGTCACGAACTTGCCCTCTTTGCCGGCGAACGGTGAGGTGTTGACCTGGAAGGTCATGTTCACGGTCGGCTCGTCAACGGAGAGCGGCGGCAGCGCTTCAACGGCGCCGTTGTCACAGATGGTGTCGGAAATCTTCAGCTCGCCCAGACCGGTGATGGCGATGATGTCGCCAGCTTGCGCATCGGCCACTTCGGTACGGGACAGACCCAGATAACCCAGCACCTGACCGACCTTGCCGGTACGGGACTTGCCGTCGGCACCGACGATGGTGACCTGCTGGTTGGTCTTGACGCGACCACGGGTGATGCGGCCGATACCGATGACGCCAACATAGGAGTTGTAGTCCAGCTGGGAGATCTGCATCTGGAAACCACCGTCGGCATCAGCCTTGGGCGCTTCCACGTTGTCAACGATGGCCTGGAACAGCGGCTCCATGTTCTCGGACTCGACGTCCTGATCCATGGTGGCCCAACCGTTCAGTGCAGAGGCGTAAACCACTTTGAAGTCCAGCTGTTCGTCAGTCGCGCCCAGGTTGTCGAACAGATCGAATACTTGATCCATTACCCAGTCAGGACGAGCACCCGGACGGTCGATCTTGTTGATGACCACGATCGGCTTCAGACCCTGGGCGAATGCCTTCTGGGTCACGAAACGGGTTTGCGGCATCGGGCCGTCAACGGCGTCAACCAGCAGCAGCACGGAGTCAACCATGGACAGTACGCGCTCTACCTCACCACCGAAGTCGGCGTGACCCGGGGTATCAACGATGTTGATGCGGTAGTCGTTCCAGCGGATCGCAGTGTTCTTGGCGAGAATGGTGATGCCACGTTCCCGTTCCAGATCATTGGAGTCCATGATCCGTTCCTGGCCTTCCGTGGAGCGGTCCAGGGTGCCGGACTGCTGCAGCAGCTTATCAACCAGAGTCGTTTTGCCGTGGTCAACGTGCGCAATAATCGCAATATTGCGTAAATTCTCTAACATTCTCGCCTCAATCACCGGGTAAAATTGGGCGCTAATTGTACTCTCGCCTTTGTGATCTGCCTAGCAGAATTGCAGTACATTCGCGCACAACAGGGGATCAGGATCATAGACCTTCCGATCAAAGCCTGCTTAGATGGGGGCTGACCGTATAACGCGCACCATTTTAGTGCACCAAAACGATCCATGGATGCACTACTTTGAGGCGTAACGCGCTGAGATAGCGGGTATCAGGGCTGGCTTATAGCCCCAAATGCCCTGAAATCAAGCTGTCACAAACTTGGCACGATACTGGCTTATGTGAATGCGATGACGCATTCACCCTAAGAGTTTTAACACCGGAGGTTACTTAGCATGTCAGCCCAGAACGTTTTGGCCCTGATCCAGGAACACGAAGTCAAGTTTGTCGACCTGCGCTTTACCGACACCAAGGGTAAAGAGCAGCACGTATCCATCCCTTCCCATCAGGTTGACGAAGATTTCTTCGAAGATGGCAAGATGTTCGATGGTTCCTCCATCGGCGGCTGGAAGGGCATCAACGAATCAGACATGGTGCTGATGCCGGATGCGGCCTCCGCCAAACTGGATCCGTTCACCGAAGAGACCACCCTGAACATCGTCTGTGACGTGCTGGAACCGGCCACCATGCAGGGCTACGACCGCGATCCGCGCTCCATCGCCAAGCGTGCCGAAGACTTCCTGAAGTCCAGCGGCATCGCCGACACCGTGCTGTTCGGGCCGGAGCCGGAATTCTTCATGTTCGACAACATCACCTTCTCGAACACCATGGGCCACAGCTTCGTGAAGATCGAATCCGAAGAAGCCGCCTGGAACTCCGGTACCGATTACGAGCACGGCAACAAGGGTCACCGTCCTTTCGTCAAGGGTGGCTACTTCCCGGTTGCACCGGTTGACTCCTCTCAGGATATCCGTGCCGCCATGTGTCTGGTGCTGGAAGAGATGGGCCAGGTCGTTGAAGCTCACCACCACGAAGTGGCGACTGCCGGTCAGAACGAGATCGCGACCCGTTTCAACACCCTCACCCTGAAAGCGGATGAAGTGCAGGTGCTGAAGTACGTGATCCACAACGTGGCCCACGCCTACAACAAGACCGTCACCTTCATGCCGAAACCCATGTTCGGTGACAACGGCTCCGGCATGCACTGCCACCAGTCCCTGGCCAAGAACGGCGTCAACCTGTTCGCCGGCGACCTGTACGGCGGTCTGTCCGAGATGGCGCTGCACTACATCGGCGGCATCATCAAGCATGCCAAGGCCATCAACGCCTTCGCCAACCCGACCACCAACTCCTACAAGCGTCTGGTACCGGGTTATGAAGCACCGGTCATGCTGGCCTACTCTGCCCGCAACCGCTCTGCCTCCATCCGTATCCCGGTGGTGCCGAGCCCGAAAGCTCGCCGCATCGAAGTCCGCTTCCCGGATCCGGCTGCCAACCCGTACCTGGCCTTCGCAGCCCAGCTGATGGCCGGTCTGGACGGCATCATCAACAAGATCCACCCGGGCGATGCCATGGACAAGAACCTGTATGACCTGCCGCCGGAAGAGGCTGCCGAAGTGCCGACCGTGGCCGGTTCTCTGGACGAAGCCCTGGCCGCGCTGGATGCAGATCGCGAGTTCCTGACCCGCGGTGGCGTGTTCAGCGACGACTTCATCAACTCCTACCTGGAGCTGAAGCAGCAGGACGTTGACCGCGTGCGCATGACCCCACACCCGCTGGAGTTCGAACTGTACTACTCCGTTTAATCCGGAAGCCAGCTCAGAACTTGACCAAACCCGCCGACAGGCGGGTTTTTTCTCTGATAGGATTAAGCGAAATCCCGTCAAGGAGAGATGGATGAAAAACGCCGACCCAGTATGGATGCTGAGCCTGTTGCTGCTGGCCGCCACCGGCGCCCAGGCTGCAAAGGTATACTCCTGGACCGACAGCCAGGGAGTCGTTCACTACACGGATGCCCCTCCTCCCGGCCAGAAAGCCAAGGAGGTCGATCTGCGCGTCGCCCCCTTCATCGGCAGCTCACCCCGCTCGGTGCAAGTTGACAACTTCAACAGCCTCACCGGCGTCGATGCCAAGAAAGAGAAGGAAGCGGCCAAGCTGGTGATCGAGCTGCTCTCCCCAGAACAGGGCAGCACCCTGCGTGACAACACCGGCAACGTGGTGTTTCAGGGTCAGATCAGCCCGCAACCGCCAACCCAGTACGATGTGCGCCTGACCCTGGACGGCAAGGCAGCCCCCATCGTTAAAAACTCGCTCGCCATCCGGGTCGAAAACCTCGATCGCGGTGCCCATGAGGCCCAGCTCGAGCTGCTCGCCAAAGACGGTACGATCCTTGCTAAATCCAAACCAGTCACCTTCTACCTGCACCGGGCCAGCATCAATCCTGCACCCAAAGTGACCCCCCTCAACAACAAGGGGTGATCCTGTGCCTCGATACGGGTAGACTAAATGCACCACATTGGTGCATTGCTGGTGTATAGCACCGTTTTAGGGAGAAACCTGTGCCAACCCGCCCGGATCAAGCCAAGATACTGCTCGATAACTTGCTGACCGCCGTCATCCTGATGGATGAGCGGCTCTGCATACAATTCGTCAACCCGGCCGCCGAGCAGTTGCTCTCCCTCAGTCAGCGCCGGCTGATCGGTATCGAACTGCCCCACCTGCTGGAACACATCTCCCTCGATCTTCAGCGGCTGAAGCAGTGCCTCAGCTCGGGGCAAGGCTTCACCGACAGTGAAGTCACCCTGGTGGTGGAAGGAGAGCCCAGACTGGTGGAGATGAGCGTCAGCCCGCTGGCCGATCATGAGCAGCGGCTGATGGTGGTGGAGCTGCGCAAGATCGACCAGCAGAAGAAGATCAGCCAGGAGCTGCAGCAGCATGCCCAGCAGCAGGCGGCCAAGGAGCTGGTACGCGGCCTGGCCCACGAGATCAAGAATCCCCTCGGCGGTCTGCGCGGCGCGGCCCAGCTGCTGCAAAAGGAGCTGCCCGACCCCGCCCTGCGCGAATATACCGGCATCATCATCGAACAGGCCGACCGGCTGCGAGTGCTGGTCGATCGCCTGCTCGGCCCTCAGCGCCCAGGTCGTCACCAGATGCACAACGTCCACTCGGTACTGGAGCAGGTTCGCCGGCTGGTGGAACTGGAGCTGCCGCCGACGGTGCGTATCGAGCGGGATTACGATCCCAGCATCCCGGAGTTCGAGATGGAGCCGGACCAGCTGCAACAGGCCTTCCTCAACATGGTGCGCAACGCCGCCGAGGCCATCGGCGAGCAGACCGGCCTAATCCGCATCAAGACCCGCACGGCCTTCCAGATCACCATCCACGGCCAGCGCTACCGGCTGGCGGCCGAGATCAAGATCATCGACAACGGCCCCGGCATCCCGGATGCCATCCGCGACACCCTGTTCTATCCCATGATCACTGGCAAGGAGGGGGGCACCGGGCTCGGCCTCTCCATCGCCCAGAACCTGATCGACCAGCACAAGGGGCGGATCGACTGCATCAGCTGGCCAGGCCACACCGAATTCACCATCTTTTTACCGCTTCGCAAATAAGGGAACGTCATGACAGCAAAAGTGTGGATCGTCGATGACGACAGTTCTATCCGCTGGGTGCTGGAGCGCACCCTCGGCAGTGAAGGTTTCGAGTGCGAGAGTTTCGCCGATGGCGAGGCACTGCTGAGCTCGCTGGAAATGCGCTCACCGGACGTGATCCTCTCCGATATCCGCATGCCCGGCATCGACGGCCTCAGCCTGCTTGAGCAGATCCATCGCCGCCAGGCCGATCTGCCCATCATCATCATGACCGCCCACTCGGATCTCGACAGCGCGGTCAATGCCTACCAGCGCGGTGCCTTCGAATACCTGCCCAAACCGTTCGACATCGACGAGGCGGTAACTCTGGTGCGCCGCGCCGAGAATCACCTCAAGGAGCAGCGCACCAAACGCAAGGCACGCCAGCAGGATCCGGCCAGCAGCCCGGAGATCATCGGCGAGGCGCCGGCCATGCAGGAGGTGTTCCGCGCCATCGGCCGGCTGTCGCGCTCCAGCATCTCGGTGCTGATCAACGGCCAGAGCGGTACCGGCAAGGAGCTGGTCGCCCACGCCCTGCACAAGCACAGCCCGCGCGCCCACAAGAACTTCATCGCCCTCAACATGGCCGCCATCCCGAAAGATCTCATCGAATCGGAACTGTTCGGCCATGAGAAAGGGGCCTTCACCGGCGCCAACAGCATTCGCCACGGCCGCTTCGAACAGGCCGACGGCGGCACCCTGTTTCTCGACGAGATCGGCGACATGCCGCTGGATGTGCAGACCCGACTGCTGCGGGTACTGGCCGACGGCCAGTTCTACCGGGTCGGCGGCCATCAGCCGGTGCAGGTGGATGTGCGGATCATCGCCGCCACCCACCAGAATCTGGAGAAACGGGTGGCAGACGGCGAATTTCGGGAAGACCTGTTCCACCGCCTCAATGTCATCCGGATCCACATACCCGCCCTCAAGGAGCGGCGTGAGGACATTCCCCAGCTGGCCCAGCACTTCCTGCTGCGGGCGGCCAAGGAGCTGAACGTGGAGGCCAAGAGCCTGCATCCGGATACCCAGGCCTACATCAGCCGCCTGCCCTGGCCGGGCAACGTGCGCCAGCTGGAGAACGTCTGCCGCTGGCTCACCGTGATGGCCTCGGGCCAGGAGGTGCTGGTGAGCGATCTGCCTACCGAGCTGCTGACCCCCATCACCAGCACCGCCGAACCGGGCCAGCCGGCCCTGTCCGGCGGCTGGCAGCAGCAGTTGCAGGACTGGGTCGCCGCCAAACTGGCGCTGGGGGAGACCGACATCCTGGCCGATGCCCTGCCCCAGTTCGAGCGGATCATGCTGGAAACGGCGCTTGACCATACCCATGGTCACAAGCAGGAGGCGGCGCGGCTGCTCGGTTGGGGACGCAACACCCTCACCCGCAAGCTGAAAGAACTCGACCTCTCCTGAGTCCTTGGGAAAAACGATTCCCATCACGCCTTGGCAAATCACCGACCAATAAGACCCCGTTTGATTTCAAACGGGGTATCTTTTTTGAGATCCCTGCCTAGAATGGCAGGCTTTCACTCCCGACTCGAAGAAGGCGCCATCATGATTGACAGATCTCTTCCCCTGACCGACCTGCACCGCCATCTGGACGGCAACATCCGCCCGCAGACCATCCTCGAGCTGGGCCGTCAGCACAACATTCAACTGCCCGCCTTCGAGCTGGAGGCACTGCGCCCCCATGTGCAGATCGTCGAGAATGAGCCGAGCCTGGTCGCTTTCCTCAAGAAGCTGGACTGGGGCGTGGCCGTACTGGCCGACTACGACGCCTGCCGCCGGGTCGCCTACGAAAACGTGGAAGATCTGCTGCGCGCCGGCATTGACTATGCCGAGCTGCGTTTCAGTCCGGCCTACATGGCGATGGCCCACAAGCTCCACCCGCAGGGCGTGGTCGAGGCCATCATCGACGGCGTGGCGGCCGGCAGCCGCGACTTCGGCATCAAGACCAACCTGATCGGCATCATGAGCCGCACCTTCGGCACCGAGCAGTGCAAGCAAGAGCTGGATGCCTGTCTGGCCCATCGCGATCGGCTCGTCGCCATCGATCTGGCCGGCGACGAGCTGGGCTTCCCGGGCGAGCTGTTCACCGACCACTTCCGCCGGGTGCGTGATGCGGGCATGCGCGTCACCGTGCACGCCGGTGAAGCCGCTGGCCCCGAGAGCATGTGGCAGGCCATTCGCGAGCTGGGTGCCGAACGTATCGGTCACGGCGTCAAAGCCATTCAGGATCCGGCCCTGATGGCCTATCTGGCCGAGCACCGCATCGGCATCGAGTCCTGCCTCACCTCCAACGTTCAGACCACCACGGTGGCGAGCCTGACCGAACACCCGATCCGCCAGTTCCTGGCCGCCGGCGTGCTGGCTTGCCTCAACACCGACGACCCTGCGGTAGAAGGTATCGACCTGCCCCACGAATACGAGGTGGCGGCCCCGGCTGCCGGCATGACGGTGAGCGAGATCCGCACCGCCCAGCAGAACGGCCTGACCCTGGCCTTCCTGAGCGAGAGCGAGAAGGCCGAACTGAGTGCCCGCGCAGCCCGGCGTTAAGCACTTGGCTCCGCGCCCAATAAAAAACCGCCGAGAGGCGGTTTTTTATTGTCTGCACGACTAAGGGCATCAGATCACCCGGGAGAACTGCTGCTGGCGCGCCTTGCTCCGCAGGTAGACATCGAAACACATGCAGATGTTGCGGATCAGCAGCTGACCGGTGGAGACCACTTCCAGCCCCTCTTCGGTCATGCGCACCAGGCCGTCATCGATGAAGGTCTGCAGCAGTTTGAGATCCTCCGCGAAGTACTCCCTGAACGCCAGGCCATGGGCCTGCTCGACGGCGGCAAAGTTCAGGCGAAAATCACAGATGAGGCGCTTGATCACCTCGCGGCGGATCAGGTCGTCCTGATTGAGAGAGCACCCCTTCCACTGGGCATGCCCCAGCGTTTCCACCTGGCCATAGTAGGCCTTGAGCTCTTTCTGGTTCTGGGAATAGGCATCACCGATCATGCTGATGGAGGAGACCCCCAGCCCCAGCAGATCGCAATCCCCCTGGGTGGTATAGCCCTGGAAGTTGCGGTGCAGCTTGCCCTCACGCTGGGCCACCGCCAGCTCGTCGTCCGGCTTGGCGAAGTGATCCATGCCGATGAACTGATAACCACGGCCGGTCAGAAAAGCGATGGTGTCCTGCAGCATGGCCAGTTTTTCCTGCGGCGCCGGCATGTCGGCCTCTTTCAGCTTGTGCTGGGCGGCAAAACGACTGGGCAGGTGGGCATAGTTGAAGATGGAGAGGCGGGCCGGATCGGTCTTGAGCACCTCTTCCAGAGTGTGATGGAAGCTCTCCCGGTTCTGGTGCGGCAGACCGTAGATGAGATCCAGGTTGGTGGAACGAAAGCCCAGTTCGCGAGCCTGCTCCAGCATGGCGCGGATGAAGTCGTTGTCCTGCTCGCGGTTGACCGCGGCCTGGACCTCCTTGTTGAAGTCCTGCACGCCGAGGCTGATGCGGTTGAAGCCGATTTCCCGCAGTACGTCCAGCATGGAGAGCTCGATCTCGCGCGGATCCACCTCGATGCTGATTTCGCCCTCTTCGGCGAAGTGGAAATGCTCCCGCAACATGGCCATCAGTCGGCGTGTCTGGGGTTCATCCAGATAGGTGGGCGTGCCGCCGCCCCAGTGCAGCTGGGTCACCAGCCGCTGCTTGAACAGCGGAGCCTGCGCCTTGATCTCCTGCTCGAGGAAATCGAGGTACTGATCGGCCTTGTGACGGTGACGGGTGATCACCTTGTTGCAGCCGCAGTAGTAGCAGAGCTTGTGACAGAAGGGGATATGCACGTAGAGCGACAGGTTGCGCGCCGGATACTGGCTCGCGGCCTGGACGAAGTCCGGATAACCGAAACCCTCGTTGAACTCCAGCGCAGTGGGATAGGAGGTGTAACGCGGACCGCTGTAGTTATATTTCTCGATCAGGGCCTGATCCCACACAATCTGTTCTGCTTGCACGCTTGCTTCCTCTTTTTTGTTATCGGCTCACCGGCTTAACTGAAAATCCTTCAGTCTGGCCACATCCTCGAGGATCTGCGCCTCCAGCTCGGCCTCATAGCCACTGCGTTCGAGATCCATCTTCATAACTTCATTGCGCTTGAGGGCCCGTCTCGCCTCATGAGTCGGCATCTCCTTCACCTTCTCGTAGAGACCGTACAAACCCGGAAATTCGCCGGCAAAGGCGCGACCGCCCTTGATCTGCAACGCATCCAGCAGATTGGTCAACCGGATGGCACCCTCGGAGTAGTCGCACTGACCATCCCGTACCGCATGGGCTATCACCCTGACACTCTCGAGGATCCGTTCATTGCGGGCCGCGATAGCCTGCTGCTGGCTGTCGTGCTGGCGCTTGAGACGTGCCAGCAGGGTACCTGCATACCAGGCCAGCCCCAACAAAATCAGGCCGCCCAGCAAGGCGGCCAGCATCCATCCACTCATCACTTTTTCTTCGGCTCAGGCTTAGGCTCTGGCTGATAGTCGACCTGGGTGAAACGATCCCACAGCTCCTCTTCGGAGGCTGGCTGGCCCGGCTCGTCAAAATCGACCTCATCAAAGTCAGCTTCATCTTCGTCATCATCAGTGTCGATGATGCCAAGCTCGTCCATCAGTTCCTGATAGCGGTCAACCCGCTGATCGACCCAGGCCTGCTCGGTTGCTTCCAGGGTCTCACCGGCATCGAGCCGATCCAGCAGGTCATTCAGGCGATCATCATTCTCGATGGAGGCCAGCTCCTGCTCCGGCGTCATCACCAGCTTCTTCTCTTTGACCTGCTTGGGCGCGACCGGCTTGCTGCTCTTCTCTTCCACGATAAGAACAACTGGCTTGCGGGAACCGATGCGCGGATCCTTGGCCTGCTTGGTTCCACTCTTCTTGCCGGCCTGCTCGACCTGCTGGCGGGATCCTGCCTTCAAGCCCTTGCGCTTGGCGGCGCGTTTGCGCTCACGGCCTTCCTGGGCACTGGCATCTGATTCTTTGCGCTTACCGGCAGGTTTGCGATTGGGTTGTTTAGCCGACATGAATGAATGACTCCGACAAATAACTGGATTGAAACCCGTTTCCGGTTCGAAAAGGTCCGGAAGAGGATGCTGACACGGGGAACGATGGATTAGAAACAGAGCGGGATTCTGCACCAATCCGGCCATAAATGGCCTTCGAATACCGCAGGATCGGCATCCTCTGGGCATGTTGCTGGTATTTTGACACAGAATGACCAAGCGGGTTAATGACCCAAAAGAAAAAAGGCAGCCGAAGCTGCCTTGATATGTTTATGCGAGTCCCATCCCTGGCTGCAAATCACCCTGTCCGTGGTGATACCTCTGCGCATCATATCTTTGTGTATGGTCATCCTGACCTTAATTGGTCGATCCTGAATGTGCGTGTGCTTGCCTGACCCATGCAGACGACGTCCGGTCATCTTCTGGGGTGGTTGCTTCCCGCAGCCCCGCTCTTCCTGAACGGTCACCATCCTAGTCTTTCAATCCATTGCCGGCCACTCACGTGGCCCTTGGCATCCCGCCTCATCGACATCCTGTCTTCACGACATCCCGGTCGTGAACCACCGCGTGGGTCATTCCATGCATCCACTGTATCAATTTAATAAAGTGACTCAATCCATCGGGAACGTTTTCAAACGGAGATAAACGACTTATTGTCATTTAACATATTGAAATTAATGAATTACTAAGCATTTTTCTAAAAATGTTTAAGCCCTGGCCAGGCTGAGGAATGGGAGATCTCTTACAACAATGCGAGAAAAAATTGGCCAAATGGTGTTAAAGGCCGAAAAGAAACGAGGAGCCGGCGGCTCCTCGTCAATATCAATGAGATAATATCATCCTGCTTGATCAGTGCAGACCTGCCACATATTTGGACAGTACTTCGATATCCTGATCGGTCAGCTTCTTGGCAACGTCCCGCATCATGCTGTTCGGGTCGTTGTCACGGGCTGCGGCTCGGAAAGCTGTAAGCTGGGCCTTGATGTAGGCAGGATGCTGGCCGGACAGGCTCGGATACTTGGCCTGCTCGACGCCAGAGCCGCGCGGACCATGGCAGGCAGTACAGGCAGCCAGACCACGGCTCATGTCCCCTCCCATGTAAAGCGCCTTGCCTGCAGCGACGGCGTCATCGGGTACCGCGAGCGGCGTCACCTTCTGACTGGAGAAGTAGGCTGCCAGGTCTTCCATGTCCTGTTCAGACAGAGGAAGCGCCATCGGCCCCATGATGGGAGCAACCCGGCCAGTTTGACCAGAAGCTGCAGCCTTCAGTTCAACTAACTGCTTTTTGATATATGATGCGTGCTGACCAGCAATCTTGGGGTACATATCGACTAGGCTGTTGCCGTCCGGTCCATGACAAGCCGCGCAAACGGCAGCCTTGGTTTGTCCCGCAGCGGCATCGCCCTTGGCTTGTGCCATCCCCGTTACGCCAACCATCAGAGCAAGAGTAATGACTAGGTTCTTCATGGCGTTCCAACTTCTCGTTATTAGGCTTCCAGATCCCATGCCGCTGAAGGCATGTTAAAATAAACGCGTTTAAGCGACGCCATTTTACACGATTTCACAAAAAAGTAACTCTATAACCCTCTATCTCTATGGGGAATTTACGTTGGATACACAAACTCTGAATTTCAATAAGGTGCATTTTGTGACCAGCGCACCCGACATCCGTCACCTGCCAAATGATGGGGGTGTCGAGATTGCGTTTGCCGGCCGTTCCAACGCCGGTAAGTCATCTGCATTGAATACCTTGACCAAGCACAAGAACCTGGCTCGCACCAGTAAGACGCCGGGACGCACCCAGCTGATCAACCTGTTTGAGCTGGAACCGGGCAAGCGTCTGGTCGACCTGCCGGGCTACGGTTATGCGCAGGTTCCGCTGGAAATGAAGCTCAAGTGGCAAAAGTCGCTGGCGGAATATCTGCAGCGTCGTGAGTCACTGAAAGGTCTGGTGATCCTGATGGACATCCGTCACCCGCTCAAAGATACCGATATGAACATGCTGGAGTGGAGCTCTCACCGCAAACTGCCGGTCATGCTGCTGCTGACCAAGGCCGACAAACTGAGCCCAGGTCCGCGCAACAATCAGGTCATCAAGGTACGTCAGGCCGTAGCCGAGCTGGGTCCGCAGATCCAGGTGGAAGCCTTCTCTTCCCTGACCCAGATCGGGGTCGAAAAACTGGCACAGACGCTGACTGGCTGGTATCTGGCAGGCGCCGATGAAATGGCTGACGATGAGCAAGCGCCGCTCGAGGAGTAAGCTACGTCCTGTATACACGACCACCAAACCCTGCAATTGGCGGAGCAGCTCCTCCGCTGATTGAAAGGCTTTCAGTCTGCTTGCCATAACCCCTCTCGCCAGTGACATCACCCACTCCCTACGATGAGTTCTTGAAACACTATTTTTATCAATGGGATAAACAGTTAATTCTATATAACAATTAACTTTTAATCCCATTGGCAACGTTTTCAAAAATAGATGCCGGTGGAGGCGCTCCATCACCAAATAAGTACCAAAGTGAAATTTTATTACAAAGCAGTCAATGGAAAGGATAAAAATGAGGCCGGTTCTGCAAACGCAGTACCGGCCTTAAACAATCAGTTCAAAAATTGGGAAGAAGCTAAATCTTGAGAACAAAGACGACTGGTTTTCCTCAAGAAGCCCCTTCATTCTAACAAACATTCGCCAACATTAAAGCATTTACTCTAAACGCAACCCATAAAAAAACACCCCGATGATGACTCACCGGGGTCGCTATTCAGCCACATTCAATTACGTGAAATAAAAGGTCTGAAAGATAGAACATCTTACCTCTGTACCCTACGTTGCTAACTGTATAGCAAAGCAGCAGAAAGTGAAAGTAATTTATGTAATTAAGTTTCACGAAAAATGAATTACATAAATCATGTTATTTTTCATATAGATAAAAAAATCCCCAGTACGAATACCGGGGAGTTATAAAGGTGACTAGCTAGCACTTCCTCAACTATCTAGTTAGTCAGCACAACTTGGCACAAGTTCCGCTGCTTTGAGAAAAAACTTGAAAAAATCAGAGGTAGATGGCGCCATCTTCTGCAAACTCCTGTTCCTCAATGAGTTTTTCAGCAATCTCCTCGATGTCAAAACGCACGCTTTCGAAGGCTCGCAGGATGTCTTCCTCTCTGGCGAGGGAGAGCCCGGTCATTTTCTCCAGACGCCGGCGACTGATGTAGCAATCCACCAGCGCCCCCATCTGCTGGGCAGGAAAGTGGATCCGCTGTTCGTGCGCTTGCCAGTTGACCAGCTCGGGAAACAAGATGCCTTGGTTCATAGGGTCCCCAGATTTCGTTTCAGTTCTCTCAATACCTGTTTAGTCCCTGGCCGGATTCCGCGCCACACGGTAAAGGCTTCTGCCGCCTGTTCCACCAACATGCCGAGGCCATCTACGGTCTGGCGAGCCCCCTGCCCCTTGGCCCATGCGATAAAGGGAGTATCGGTCGCACCGTACATCATGTCGTAGATGGCGATATCGGCGTGGATCAGGGCAGGCACCAGCGGAGGCAACTCCCCCTGCAGACTGGCGGAGGTGGAGTTGATGATCAGATCGAAATGGCCGCCCAGCTGTTCATAGGTCTGGGCACTAACCGCCCCCAGATCACGAAACTCGGCAGCCAGCTGCTCCGCCCTGGCGTGAGTACGGTTGGCGATAACCAATGCCTCGGGTTGCTCGGCCAGCAGCGGAGCCAGCGCACCGCGCGCAGCGCCACCCGCCCCTAGTAGCAGGATCCTGCTGCCGGCAAGTGCCACACCATGCGCCTTGAGATCGGCCACCAACCCGGCACCATCTGTGTTGTCACCCAGCAGTACGCCATCATCGGTCAGCTTGATGGTGTTGACGGCCCCCGCCCGCCGGGCCCGAGGGCTCAGTCGATCGACCAGGGCAAATGCCTGCTCCTTGAAGGGGACGGTGACATTGCACCCCTTGCCACCTTGGGCAAAGAAGTCTCTCAGACTGGTGGCGAACTCTTCGACGGCCGGCTCGGCCAGACCATATTCCAGCTCCTGCTGGGTTTGCCTGGCAAACAGGGTATGAATAAAGGGAGATTTGCTGTGGCGCACCGGGTGGCCAAAAACCAGATAACGATCCATCAAAGAGTTCCTTCAGAGGGCAATCTCCCGATTTAACGGGTTTTCGCACTCAGGAACAAGCCGAATATCGGCCAATAAGAAGGGGCCATCATGGCCCCTCTGGTCACAACCACTCGCGCGGTTTGAGGTAGTCACTGTAGAGCAATGCTTCCGGGCTGCCCGCGGACGGATGCCAGTCATATTCCCAGCGCGCCAGCGGCGGCATCGACATCAGGATCGACTCGGTACGCCCGCCAGTCTGCAAGCCAAACAGGGTTCCACGGTCATACACCAGATTGAACTCCACATAGCGGCCACGACGATAGAGCTGGAATTCCCGCTCCCGTTCGCCATAAGCCAGCGCCTTGCGACGCTCGACAATCGGCAGGTAGGCATCGAGATAGCCCTTGCCAACCGCCTGCATAAAGGCGAAACAGTCGGCAAACGGCCAGCGATTCAGGTCATCGAAGAAGAGGCCGCCGACGCCGCGCGTCTCGTCCCGGTGCTTGAGGAAGAAGTAGCGATCACACCAGGATTTGAGCTCGGGATAAATATCGGTGCCGAACGGCTGACAAAGATCGAAGGAGACCTGATGCCAATGCCGTACGTCCTCTTCGAACGGATAAAACGGGGTGAGATCGAAGCCGCCACCAAACCACCAGATCGGCTCCTCCCCCTCTTTCTCGGCGATGAAGAAGCGCACATTGGCGTGGCTGGTCGGCACATACGGATTGTGTGGGTGGATCACCAGCGACACTCCCATGGCCTCAAACCGGCGGCCCGCCAGTTCCGGCCGATGGGCCGTCGCCGAGGCCGGCATGGCGTCGCCATGAACGTGGGAGAAGTTGACCCCTCCCTGCTCGATCACGGCACCGTGACGCAGCACGCGAGTGCGGCCACCGCCACCCCCTTCGCGGCACCAGGCATCTTCCACAAAGTGTCCGGCGCCATCGGTCAGTTCCAGACCACGGCAGATCTCGTCCTGCAACTGCAGCAGGAAGGCCTTGACCTGGGCCACATCCGGTTTGCTCATCTTGTCTCCAGTCAGCCAGGATCGTCGCCTGACCCTATTATTGTGTTGTCGCCGGATGGGCTAAGCCGATCCGCATTACTGCTCTTCGAACGGTTCAAGAGGGGCGGATGATGGCGCCGGTTCTGGCATCCTTGATCTCGGACGGATTGGCCTGTCCCCCCACTTCACCGGGCAGGATATAGGCCAGCTGACTCGCCAGCAATTCGCCGATATCCGCCACCCGGCGGGCAGGCTCTTCACCCGTCAGGTTGGCACTGGTAGAGACCAGCGGCTTGCCAAACGCGCGGCACAAGGCCTGCACCTGCGGATGAGCCGTCACACGCACCGCCAGGGTAGTGAACTGACCGGTCAGCCAGGCCGGGGTATTGCTGCGCGCCGGCATGATCCAGGTGAAGGGACCAGGCCAGCTCGCTTTCACTCGGGCCATCTGCTCGTCGGTAAGCTGGTCCAGATCGATATAATCCTGCAACTGAGCCAGATCGGCAGCGATCAGGATCAGCCCCTTCTCCACCGGGCGTTGCTTGATCGCCAGCAGACGGTGTACCGCTGACTCGGAGTCAGGATCACAACCCAGGCCAAATACCGCCTCGGTTGCATAGGCAATCACCCCATCGCGCTGGAGGGCGGCAACTGCAAGTTCAAATTCATTGGGCATAAAAAATGCGACAGCCGGGCTGTCGCCTCATCATTGATTAACATTGAGCCTACGAAACGGCGACCCTGACGGTCCCCTTCATTGACCAGCGAGAAGTTGATGACGAACGGGCTGGTGGTTGCCGTCCCGGAGCTTACTTGAGCAGGGCCTGTAAGGCAGCGTCTTTGGCCAGTACCTCGTCGGCATTTTTCTGGCGTTCTGCCTGCACCTTGGCCGCCAGTTCATCATCCGCCACTGCCAGCATCTGAGCTGCCAGATAGCCTGCATTCTTGGCGCCGGCCTTGCCGATCGCCACGGTCGCCACCGGCACCCCACCTGGCATCTGCACGGTGGAAAGCAGTGCATCCAGCCCCTTGAGCGGGCCGCCATCGATGGGCACACCGATCACGGGACGAGTCGTGATGCCTGCCACGGCGCCCGCCAGGTGAGCGGCGAGGCCGGCGGCACAGATAAAGACCTTGCAGCCACGGGCTTCGGCGTCGGTCACGTACTGATGCGTCGCAGCCGGGGTACGGTGTGCGGAGGTCACTTTCACTTCTACCGCGATATCGAATGACTTGAGCACCTCTAGAGTGGTCTGCATCACCGGAAAATCAGAATCAGAGCCCATCAATACGGCAACAAAGGGTTTATTCATGGTGGGAATTTCCTTACTCCAAGTGGGGGATTGAAGTTCGCCGAAAACGTTTCAATTCGCTTGTGGCGGCCGGATTATACCTGCTCGCTCTGGTGGCCGCATTTCTTTTGCGGGCAGACCCAGCGCAGGGCTCCCCTCACCTTTTTCTCCACCATGATACCCCAGCCACATTGCGGGCAAGGCATGGGGACCGGCTTGTCATTCACCACATATTTGCAATGGGGGTAGCCGTCGCAAGAGTAAAACTGCTTGCCATAGCGGGAGGTTCGGCTGATGAGGTGCCCCTTGCCACACTCCGGGCAGAGGATCTGGGTATCGTCGCTCTCCTGCAGGGATTCGATGTGCTGGCAAGCCGGATACTGGGTGCAACCAACAAACAGACCATAACGCCCCTTCTTGATCGCCAGTGGCTGGCCGCAATCCGGGCAGGCCGAGCCTTCAAGCACCTTCTCGATATCACGACCGGATGGAGTCAGGGAGCGGATGTAATCGCAGACAGGATAGGCGGAGCAACCGAGGAAGGGACCATGCTTGCCCTGGCGGATCACCAGCTCGGCCCCACACTGCGGGCACGGTTCGCGCTCGAAGGCATGTTCGTGGGCTGAAAAGAGGTGATGATCGATTTTTGACATGGGCCGCGCCTTGAAATCCAGATGACCTGAATTCTACCAGCGCGGCACCGGGCTGTCAGTGGATGACACCGTCTGACTCGTCAAACACCAGCTCTTCCATCTGCTGGTAGGCATTTTCACTGCCCGGTACGTTGAACAGCACCATCATGACTACCCACTTCAGATCGTCCAGCTCGATATCCGGTTTATCAAGCTCGAGCAGGCGCTCGATGCAGATTTCGCGGGTTTCGGCATTGAGTACCTGGGCTTGTTCCAGAAACAGCAGGAAACCGCGGCACTCGGTACTGAGGCGTGTCAGTTCTTGTGGAGCATAGATACGCATGGAGCCTTGCGCGCTGGCGGCCACGTAGACCTCCCGCTCGCTGTCATGCAGGTTGGCCAGTCGCTCCAGCCAGTTGAGCGCCTTCTCGATCTCGTCTTTGTCGAAACCTGCCCGGCTCAGTTCGTCGGTGAGTTCATTCTGCTCGACCATCACATCTGCATCGCTGTGGATGTAGGTCTCGAAAAGGTACATCAATACATCAAACATGATTCGCCCTCCTCGCTCTGACGTATCCACCGGCTACCGCCATCACTGCACCGGCCAGCTCCAGCTCTACCAGCCTGCCCAATACCACTTCGACAGGAAGCTGGGACCGTTCGGCAACGGTATCCACGCTCGTGGTCTCATAATCTACGTTATCCAACAAATCGGCATAAGGCAATTCGCTATTATTCGAATGCTCAGACAAGTCAGCCACTTGCTGCAGCAGACCGACAAATCCGGGCAGCTCTTCCACTATATCGGCCGCGCTCAATACAAGTTTGGCGCCCTGCTGGATTAATTTGTTGCAACCCAGTGCCTGCACGTTTTGCGGGGCACCAGGTACAGCAAAGACCTCTCGCCCCTGCTCCAATGCATAACGGGCCGTGATGAGCGAACCACTCTGCTCGGCCGCCTCTACCACCAGGGTACCCAGCGACAAGCCACTGATGATGCGATTGCGCCGTGGAAAGTGCTCGGCCAGCGGCCCCTTATCGGGCGCCAGCTCGGAGATAAGCAAGCCGCCTTGCGCCAGGATCTCCATAGCCAACCCCTGATGGCGCTTCGGATAGAGGCAGTCGAGCCCTGAGCCCAGCACCGCCAGGGTAGTCCCCCCCGCCGCCAGCGCCTGCTGATGACACACCCCGTCGATGCCAAGCGCCAGTCCGGAGGTAATGGCCAGCCCGCAGGCGATCAGCTCACCACAGAGGCGGGCGGCATTGTCCTTGCCGGCATAGGTGGGATGGCGCGTGCCGACCATCGCCAGCTGTGGAACAGACAGATCTGCCAGGTTGCCACGGCAGTAGAGCAGCAGCGGGGTGGCGGGGATCTCTTTGAGCAAAGCGGGATAGACGGGGTCATCCGGACACAGGAGGTGATTGCCGGGCTCGGCGGCCCAGCTCAGCGCCTGCTCGACAACCGGCTGGGGCCACCTCAACTGCTGGATTTGAGCGCTCTGCAGACCAAGAGCTCGCAAGGTGCCGTCGTCGGCGTCGAACAGGGTGACAATGTCACCGCCAAAATGGGCCAGCAGGCGAGCGGCGGTGACCGGACCGATACCGGTGACGGCATCCAGCGTCAACCACAGCGCGAGTCGCCCAGATGGAAGAGGCACGTCAGAAGTTGCTGACCTGATAACCGGTGCTGACCATGTCCTGACTCTGCAGGATCAGGCCATAACTCAGCTTGTCGTACACCTTGAACAACATGACCCGGGCCACGGCCTCCGACGGCAGGGGTGGCTTGCCGGACGAATAGAAGGTCTTGTCATAGACGGAGGAGTACTCCCGATAGGCGACCTTGCCATTCTTGCTCACCAGCCGGGCACCGGGCCGCAATATCTCCAGCACATCGCCGGGGGCAACCTGATCACGTATGCCCTTGTTGATGAGCACGACGTCGAACTTGCCGCCGCCGCGAGCCTTGCTCGGCAAGTCGACGATATAGCCGGGCGAGATGACGGGGGCAGCCTTGGGAGTGAACACGGCGGAGAGACTCTCCTGCGGCGGGAACGGCATCAGCTTGTCGCCCTGATACACCTCGCGCTGGTTGTGGCTGAGGGTAACCCGGGTGCGGCCGTCCGGCAGCAGGGCCTCCGCCCTGGCCGTGCCGACGAAGATCGCCTCTTGCCCCAGCTGTTCGCCACTCTTCTTGTCTTTGTAGATGGTCCCCGGATGATAGATGCCATAGTCCTGACCCGGGATCAGCGAGCCCTGTACGTAGAGGGTATCCCCCTCCAGCATGCCGATGTGTGCCTCATCATTGCCCAGCACATAAGGCAGCTGCTTTGCCTGCTGGCTGTCAGCCAGAATATGGTCGGTTTGCAAGAAAGGGCCGATCTCGCTGAGCGGCAGGGTAGGAATGGGGTTGGCCTTGTTCTCGTAGCGGCTCTTGGGAAAGAGATGAACAACCTGCTTGCCGCCCTGCATCGCCTTGCCAAGCCGCGGTTCGCCGTTGACCCAGCTCAGGTGCAGCACGTCGCCCGGGTAGATCCAGTGCGGATTGGCGATCTGCGGGTTGATGTTCCAGAGCCTTGGCCATAGCCAGGGCTCTGCCAGATACTGGCCGGAAATATCCCAGAGGGTATCGCCTTTTTGCACCACATAGGTCTCGGGATAACCCGCTTTCAGTTTCAGCTGGTCGGCCAGCACGCCCTGGCTCAGGGTGGCCAACATACAGGCGAGGATGGTTTGCTTCAGATACATAACACTCCCTGTTACTTCTGCGCGCAAAGTGTTGCTGTTTTTTGTCGGCGTAAATGACTAGAATTACGCCAATATTGACTGCATTTATACGAAACTAAAGAAAAAACTATGGCCATTCTAGATGTATTGCGTTTCCCCGATGAGCGTCTGCGTACCGTCGCAGCCCCTGTCGAGACCTTTACACCCGAGTTACAACACATTGTAGATGATATGTTCGAAACCATGTACGCGGAGGAAGGCATCGGCCTCGCCGCCACTCAGGTCGACATTCATCAGCGCATCATAGTGATCGATGTCTCTGAAAACCGTGAAGATCCTCTGGTATTGATCAACCCCGAGATCATCGAACAGGCCGGCAACACCGGCATCGAGGAAGGGTGCCTCTCCGTGCCCGGCAGCCGTGCCCTGGTGCCCCGCGCCGAGTGGGTCAAGGTGCGCGCCCTGGATCGCCACGGCAAGACATTCGAGCTGGAAGCAGACGATCTGCTCGCCATCTGCATCCAGCATGAGATGGACCATCTGGTCGGCAAGCTGTTTGTGGATTACTTGTCCCCGCTCAAGCGCCAGCGCATTCGCCAGAAGCTGGAAAAGATGGCCCGTGAAGATCGCAAAGTCCTCTGAGGATCTGCCCCATTGAATAAGCTGAAACTGATTTTTGCCGGTACCCCCGACTTCGCCGCCCGTCACTTGGCGGCGTTGTTGTCTTCCGACCACGAGGTCGTCGCCGTTTATACCCAGCCCGACAAGCCTGCCGGCCGCGGCCAGAAGCTCACCGCCAGCCCGGTCAAGGAGCTGGCGCTGGCCCACGATCTGCCGGTCTATCAACCCGCCTCCCTGCGCAAGGAAGAGGCCCAGGCCGAGCTGGCCACCCTTGGCGCCGACCTGATGGTGGTGGTGGCCTACGGCCTGATCCTGCCCAAGGCCGTGCTCGACACTCCGCGGCTGGGTTGCATCAACGTGCACGGCTCCCTGCTGCCGCGCTGGCGCGGTGCCGCCCCGATCCAGCGTTCCATCTGGGCGGGCGATGCCGAAACCGGCGTCACCATCATGCAGATGGATGTGGGGCTGGATACCGGCGCCATGATCCGCAAGGTGAGCTGCCCCATCGCCGCCAACGAAACCTCTGCCAGCCTCTATGACAAGCTGGCCGGACTGGGCCCGCAGGCGCTGGTCGACACCGTCAATGCCATGGCTGCCGGCAACACCGCCGCCGAAGCGCAGGACGATGCACAGGCCAACTACGCCGAGAAGCTCTCCAAGGAGGAGGCCCGTATCGACTGGTCGATGGAAGCCGTCGCCATCGAGCGCTGCATCCGCGCCTTCAACCCCTGGCCCATCAGCTGGTTTGAAGTCGCCGGCCAGACCGTCAAGGTATGGCAAGCCGAAGTCGTCGCACAGGATCACGGCCAGGCGGCCGGTACCCTGCTCAAGGCTGACAAACAGGGGATCGACATCGCCACCGGCAAGGGCGTGCTGCGCCTGCTGACCCTGCAGCCGCCCGGCAAGAAGGCCATGTCCGTGACGGACCTGCTCAACTCTCGCCGCGACTGGTTTGAACCCGGCACGCAATTGAATTGAACTGAATTGACACAAGGCGGTGCCCAGGCCCCGACTTGCGCATCTAAGGTAACACTATGAAAACACGCGCACAGGCTGCTCTCGTCATCCAACAGGTGCTGGATCAGGGCCAGTCCCTCTCCGCCGTTCTGCCTGCTGCCCAGGAGAAGGTTGCGCCCCGCGATCGCGCCCTCCTGCAAGAACTCTGCTACGGCACCCTGCGCTGGCTACCCCGCCTCGATGCGGCGGTCGGCGAGATGATGGACAAGCCGCTCAAGAACAAGAGCCGCATCTTCCACTACCTGATCCTGGTCGGCCTCTACCAGCTCATCTACACCCGCATTCCGGCTCACGCCGCGGTGGCCGAGACCGTCAATGCCGTCAAGCTGCTCAAGGGCACCTCATTGCGCGGCCTCATCAACGGTGTACTGCGCAACTTCCAGCGCAGCGCCGAAGTCATTCTGCTGCGCATCGACCGTGTCCCCAGCATTCGTCTCGGCCACCCGGAGTGGCTCACCAAGCGGCTGCGCCAGGCCTATCCGGATGAGTGGGAATTCATCATGGAGGCCAACAACCAGCGCCCGCCGATGTGGATTCGCAACAACAGCCAGCGCCAGAGCCGCGAGCAGATGCTGGCCCGCATGGCCGAGGCCGGCATCAATGCGATGGCCGGTGAAGAGGGTGAGGATTGCATCCTGCTGGAACGTCCCTGCGACGTGACCAAGCTGCCCGGCTTCGAGGTCGGCGACTGTTCGGTACAGGATGGCGCAGCACAACAGGCCGCCGCGCTGCTCGACCCGCAGCCGGGCGAGTGGGTGCTGGATGCCTGCGCCGCCCCCGGTGGCAAGACCGCCCATCTGCTGGAGCGCCAGCCCGCGCTGGCTGGCGTAGTGGCGGTCGATGCCGACGACAACCGCCTCAAACGGGTGCAGGAGAACCTGGATCGCATCGGCCTCACTGCCAAGGTGATCCACGGCGATGCCAGCACCCCGGATCTGTGGTGGCCGGAGGGTCAGTTCGACCGCATCCTGCTGGATGCCCCCTGCTCCGCCACCGGCGTCATCCGCCGTCATCCCGACATCAAGTGGCTGCGCCGGGATCAGGACATCCGCGAGCTGGCCGAGCTGCAACACCGCATCCTCGGCGCCCTCTGGCCGAAACTGAAAAGCGGCGGTACTCTGCTGTATGCCACCTGCTCCGTGCTGCCGGAAGAGAACCGCGACCAGATCCGCGCCTTCCTCGCAGCCACCCCGGATGCCACTCTGGTGCCGCTGCATGCGCAGGACACCCCGGAGTACCCGGGTCGCCAGTTCCTGCCGGGCGAGGCCGAGATGGACGGCTTCTACTATGCCAAGCTGATCAAGCGGTAAGCAGGGTCATAATCACGACGGGTGCCGCTTGCGGCACCCATTACTGCCCAATATCGAGCGCGCTTTTCCTATGAGATTCATCCTGTTGATGACAGCCCCCACGCCCCCTGGCCGCCGTTGCAACGGCGACGCTCATGAGACCGTTCTATGAAGATCATCATTCTGGGCGCCGGTCAGGTTGGCGGCACCCTGGCCGAGAACCTGGCCGGTGAGAACAACGACATCACCATCGTCGACACCGACAGTGACCGCCTGCGCGAGCTGCAGGACAAGTTCGACCTGCGGGTGGTCAACGGCCACGGCGCCCATCCGAAAGTGCTGCGCGAAGCGGGCGCCCAGGATGCCGACATGCTGGTCGCGGTTACCAACAGCGACGAGACCAACATGGTCGCCTGCCAGGTGGCTTACTCCCTGTTCAACACCCCCAACAAGGTGGCGCGGATCCGCTCGCCGGCCTATCTGGTGGAGCGGGATCGGCTGTTCCTGCCCGAATCCGTGCCGGTGGATCACCTGATCGCCCCCGAGCAGCTGGTGACCGACTACGTGCGCCGGCTGATCGAGTACCCAGGCGCCCTGCAGGTGGTGGACTTCGCCGGCGGCAAGGTGGGTCTGGTGGCGGTCAAGGCCTACTACGGCGGCCCGCTGGTGGGCAACGCCCTCTCCACCCTGCGCGATCACATGCCCAACATCGAGACTCGGGTGGCGGCGATCTTTCGTCAGGGCCGCTCCATCCGTCCGCAGGGCACCACCATCATCGAGGCCGATGACGAGGTGTTCTTCGTGGCGGCGGCGGGCCATATCCGCGCCGTGATGTCGGAGCTGCAGCGGCTCGAGAGCCCCTACCGGCGCATCATGATCGTCGGCGGCGGCAACATCGGTGCCGGCCTCGCCCGCCAGCTGGAGAAGCGCTACAGCGTGAAGCTTATCGAGCGCAACCAGAAGCGGGCGGAGCAGCTCTCCGAGGTGCTGGAAAACACCATCGTCTTCTGCGGTGACGCAGCGGATCAGGAGCTGCTGGCGGAGGAGCACATCGACCAGATCGACGTCTTCATCGCGGTCACCAACGAGGACGAGGCCAACATCATGTCGGCCCTGCTCGCCAAGAAGATGGGCGCCAAGAAGACCATGGTGCTGATCCAGCGCAGCGCTTACGTGGATCTGGTGCAGGGCGGTTCCATCGACATCGCCATCTCGCCGCAGCAGGCCACCATCTCGGCCCTGCTGACCCACGTGCGCCGGGCCGACATCGCCAACGTCTACAGCCTGCGCCGCGGGGCGGCCGAGGCCATTGAGGCCATCGCCCACGGTGACGAGAACACCTCCAAGGTGGTCGGCAAGACGGTCGGCGAGCTCAAGCTGCCGCCCGGCACCACCATCGGCGCCATCGTGCGCGGTGACGAGGTGCTGATCGCCCACGACCGGACCCAGATCCAGCAGGATGACCACGTGGTGATGTTCCTGGTGGACAAGAAGTACATTCCGGAAGTGGAACGCCTGTTCCAGCCAAGTCCCTTCTTCCTGTAATCTGCCCATGCACCCAGGCAGCACAACCCAGACCCGGCACAGCCTCTACCAGGGATTGTCCGGGTCTTTTGTCAATCAACGACCAGGTTATCTTGCATGATCAAGCTGCGTCCCATCATCTTCACCCTCGGGCTGGTGCTCTCCAAGCTGGCCCTGTTCATGTGGCTGCCCACCCTGCTGGCCCTGCTGACCGGCTCCGAGGGGTTCGTCGAGTTTCTCAAGTCGGTGCTGATCACCCACGGTGCGGCCCTGCTCTGTCTCCATTACGGCCGCAAGGCGGTGTTCCACCTCGGCGTGCGGGAGATGTTCCTGCTCACCACCTCGGTCTGGGTGGTGGCCTGCATCTTCGGCGCCCTGCCCTTCTTCTTCATCAACCACATCGACTTTACCGACGCCTACTTCGAGACCATGTCGGGGGTCACCACCACTGGCTCCACGGTGCTGTCGGGGCTCGACGGCATGGCCCACAGCATATTGCTGTGGCGCTCCATCCTGCAGTGGCTGGGCGGGGTAGGCTTCATCGTGATGGCGGTGGCGGTGCTGCCCTACCTCAACGTGGGCGGCATGAAGCTGTTCCAGACCGAGAGCTCGGATTGGTCCGACAAGAGTGCGCCGCGTGCCAAGACGGTGGCCAACAACATAGTGCTGGTCTATCTGGTGCTCTCCATGCTCTGCTTCCTGGCCTACTGGGTGAGCGGCATGACCCTGTTCGAAGCGGTCAACCACTCGATGACCACCCTCAGCACCGGTGGCTACTCCACCTCCGATCAATCCATGTCCCACTTCTCCAACTCGGCGCACTGGATCGGTACCGTCTTCATGTTCCTCGGCGGCCTGCCCTTCCTGCTCTACGTGCAGAGTCTGAGCCGGCGTGACAACAGCTTGCTCAAGGACGCCCAGGTTCAGGGTTTCTTCTGGCTGGTGGTCTGGGTCACCGTGGTGGTCACCTTCTACCTGTGGCTAAGGGACATCTACGGCTTCATGGATGCCCTGCGCATCAGCTGCTTCAACATCGTCTCTGTGCTCACCACCACCGGCTTCGGGCTCGGCGATTTCGGCACCTGGGGCCCGCTCACCAGCATCATCTTCATCATCCTGCTGGCGCTCGGTGCCTGCTCCGGCTCCACCGCCGGCGGCCTCAAGATCTTCCGGGTACAGGTGGCGTTCGCCCTGTTCAAGAAGCAGATGCGCCAGCTGATGCACCCCTCCGGCGTCTTCCCGCAGAAGTACAACGGCCGCCCGGTCAACGACGCCATCATCCGCTCGATGATTTCGTTCGTGCTGGCCTACTTCGCCGTCATCCTGCTGATCGCCGCCCTGCTCGCCGCCATCGGGCTGGATCCCCTGACCGCCATCTCGGGCTCCATCACCGCCGTGGCCAACGTGGGTCCGGGCATGGGACCGGTCATCGGCCCCAGCACCAACTTCGCCACCCTGCCGGACTCGGCCAAGTGGATCCTGTCATTCGGCATGCTGCTGGGACGGCTCGAGATCCTGACCGTGGCGGTGCTCTTCTTCCCCTCCTTCTGGAAGCAATGACGGGAAGATGGCATGACCGCGAACGTCTGATTACGCCGCTGCGCGGCTAATCAAACCTACGGCCTTGGCTGCAATCGACAAGCCTGTGGATCCGTAGGTTCGAATAGCGAAGCGTATTCGGACGCGGCAACGGGGTTGGTAACGATGTGTATTCGGACACGCAAATGCAGAAGGGCAGCCACTGGCTGCCCTTCTTGTTGCATGAAACATGAGGCCCCGCCTCACTCGGCCGGGTCTTCCCGCTCCAGCGCCCGGTTGACCAGCGGTTCGGGCAGAGTCTTGGTCACCTCCACCCCCAGCTCGCGAAAGCGCTCCACCTGGGCGATCAGGTTGCCGCGCCCGTTGACCAGCCGCCCCATCGCCTTGTCGTAGCTCTCCTGCGCCCGGTGCAGGCTGCCACCCAGCTGCTGCATCTCCTCCACGAACAGCCGCAGCTTCTCGTAGAGACGGCCGGCCCGCTCGGCGATCTGGCGGGCATTCTGGTTCTGCCGCTCGTAGCGCCACAGGTTTTCTATGGTGCGCAGCGCCACCATCAGGTTGGTGGGGCTCACCAGCAGAATGTTGTTGTCGAGCCCGAATCGCACCAGCGAGGGATCGGCCTCCACCGCGGTGAGGAAGGCGGGCTCCACCGCCACGAACATCAGCACGTAATCGAGGGTGCGCACCCCGGGCAGCTGCTGGTAATCCTTGCGGCCCAGCTCACGGATATGGTTGCGCACCGAGGCGACGTGCTCTTTCAGCGCCACCGCCTTCTCCAGCTCGTCATCGCTGTTGTACCAGCGTTCGTAGGCGGTCAGCGACACCTTGGCGTCGATGATGATGTCTTTGTCCTGCGGCAGGTGGACGATGATGTCGGGCTGGTAGCGCTTGCCCTTGTCCACCTCGATGTTGACCTGGGTGTGGTACTCGTGGCCTTCGCGCAGGCCGCATTCGCTGAGGATCCGCGCCAGCACCACTTCGCCCCAGTTGCCCTGCTGCTTGCTGTCGCCCTTGAGGGCGCGGGTCAGGGCTGCAGCCTCTTCGGTCATGCGGGCGTTGAGCTCGGCCAGGCGCTCCAGCTCGAACTTGAGGCTGTGGCGCTGGGCCGTCTCCTGAGCGTGGGTCTCCCCCACCTGGCGACGAAAGCCCTCGAGCTGCTCTTTCAGCGGCGTCAGCAGCAGATCCAGGCTGTTCTGGTTCAATTCGCGGAAGTTGCCCGAGTTTTGCTCGAAGATGCGGTTGGCGAGGTTCTCGAACTGCTGGCTGAGGCGCTGTTCCGCCTCCTGCTGCAGTTGCAGCTTCTCGGCGGCGGCCAGCCGCTCGCTGCGCAGGGTGGCCTCGGCATCCTTGAGACGGGCGGTGAGCTTGATAAGCAGAGTCTGTTGCTGCTCCAGCTTCTGCTGACCCTGCGACCGTTCATCCTGCAGCTCGTCACAGCGATCCTGCAGCGCCTGCTGGCGCTCCTCGCTCAGCAGCACCTGCTGGGCCAGCTGGGCCGCACCACGCCGGCCCGCCAGCCAGCCAATGCCGACCGCCAGCACGGCGGCAGCCAGCAGCAGGGTCCAGAGCCCGGGCTCGATCATTTGCGGCTCCGCTGACGCAGAAAGAGTTCGAGATAGCGGTTGAGCAGCAGCCAGAGCAGCACGTAGAGCAGATAGGCGGCCAGCACCACCCACTTGTGACTGTTAACTCCGGTGTCGAGCTCGACGAATTCGATCCCCTTGATGCGGCAGTAGCCCCACATCAGCAAGGGGAAGACATAGAGCAGAGAAGCACGCCACAGAAATAACCACATGAGTTCATTCAATCCTGCAAAAAGACCCGCCTAGCTTACACAAGGGCAACCCGGCTTGCGATCCTGGCCGGCGCTATTCTCTGGCTTGCGAAGGGAAACTTGGATAAAATTAACCCCTAATGGGTATAAGGGGTGAGCATGACTCATTTTTTCTGTCGCTGGCTGACGCAAGCATTGGGGGGCTCTCGCAAACCGGAGGTGGTTTGCCACGAAGCGCGTCCACCCTGGGCCATCGAAGAGTCCCAGTTTCTCTCCCTCTGCTCCCGCTGCGGTGAATGCTTCAAGGCCTGTCCCAACGGCCTGCTCAAACCGGCCAACCAGCCCGAATATGACGACACCCCCATCGCCGGCACGCCCGTGCTGGATCTCGCCTGCGGCCAGTGCAGCTATTGCGGCAGCTGCGCCAGAGCCTGTCCGACCGGCGCCCTCGACCTGCAGCTGGGTCGTCAGGTACAGACCCGGGTGCGGATCGAGGCCAGCTGCCAGGCCCGACAGGGCTTCTATTGCCTGCTGTGTGAAGATGCCTGCCCCCAGCAGGCGATCAAGGCCACCGCCGACGGCGTCAGCATCAACATGGCGGCCTGCGACGGCTGCGGCGCCTGCGGTCTCGCCTGCCTGCACGGTGCCATCACCCTAATCCCCCAGCTCTGACCCCAAATCCCGGACATGACAAAGGGGCCCGTGGGCCCCTTTGTCATGCTTGCCTGGCTTATGCCATGGCCAGAATGGAGTCCTGTTCGATGCCGAGCAGGTGGCAGAGCCGGGTCGGATCGCGCACCGCATCGGCCAGGGTATACTCCCCCAGTACCTCAAGGAAGGCGTTCATGGCGCGGCGCAAAATACCCTGAATACGGCAGCCACCGGAGAGGCGGCAGTTCTCGCGCTTGCAGTCCACCGGGCAGAGCACGTGCTCCATGTCCATCACCACATCGCGCAGGTTGATGGAAACGGCGGAGCGGCCAAGGCGGATACCGCCGTGCTTGCCACGCACCGTCTCTATGTACCCCTTGATGCCGAGCTGATGCACTATCTTGACCACGTGGTTGCGGGAGATGGCAAAGGTATCGGCCACCTCGGTGATGGTCGACAGGCGATCTCCCGGCTGGACCGCCAGAAAAGTCAGGGTACGCAGGGCATAGTCGGTAAATCGTGTCAGTTGCATGGTCGCACTTGCCTCTTACTACAAGTCAGAAATCAGGACGACAACCTAAAGCTAAGAGGCGGGGAAGCGCTTGCGCCCGCGCAAGGTCCGCATCTTAATCTGAGTCGTGGAATGACAAGGTTAAGAGCAGCTCAGGCGGGTGTCGATGAAGATGCACATAAATCGACACTTTCTTTGATTGATCGCAAACTTGCCGGGTTAGTCCAAGGTTTTGGGGGGTTATGGCGGTTAAATTCGCCGGTTTTCCCCTCCGCCTCGGCCCGTACAAGGCGACCTTATCGACAACGATTCATGGCGGCTCAGTGCGGCTGCCTGAGCCAGTTTTTCAGGGCGCTGGAGGGGATGGAACTCTCGGAAGCGACCGCGAAGGCGCCCCAGTCCACCGCGCACTGCAGCGCATCCCGGATCGCCATGCCTCGCGCCAGCCCGTGGATCAGGCCGCCAGCGAAGGCATCCCCCGCCCCCGTGGTGTCAACCACCGACACCGGCCGCGCCGCCACCCGGATCTGCTCCTCGCCGTGAATAGCCACCGCCCCCGCCTTGCCTTCGGTCAGCACCAGCCAGGCCAGCTGCTCGCCGGCGATCTGGCGGGCATGCTGCCAGAGGTCGTCCACCTCGCCGAGATCGGAGCGGGAAGCCACCAGCACGTGGCAGGGGCGACGTGCCTGGCCACCCTTGGGATACTGAGCCACCACGAAGCTCCTGCCGAGCATCTGGCGCATGTAGCCGATGATGGCGGTACCCGGGTAGTTCACATAGAGGCAGTCCACCCCCTCGCTCGGCAGATCCCCCGGCAGATCCGGGCGCCGTGGCCGCCGGAGGATGGTACGCTCGCCGGTGGAGTCCACCAGGATCAGCAGCTCGCCGGTCTCGCCGCCGAAGCGCTCCACATGGCTGCAGTCCAGACCGTAGCCCGCCGCCTGCTCCAGCAGCCAGTCGCCGGTTTCATCCAGCCCGATGCGCGAGGCGATGGTCACCTCATGGCCGGCCCACACCAGTCCGATGCCGGTGTTGGCGGCACCACCGCCAAGCCGGCGGCCCTGATCCAGGTATTGCAGGCGGGCGCCGGCCACCAGGGGTTCGGAGAGGGAGAGCACGTGATCACAGTTGAGATTGGCGAGCAGCAGAATGCGGGACATGAAGAGACCTCACTGACAAGGGAGCCCAGTATATGAGAAAGGGCCGTGGCGGCCCTCCCTGAAATCGCGGGGTTTGTGAGCCCGCTCGACGTTTGCCGATCGCGCGACGGCTGCGTCAGCCCAGTACTGACTCGGCGCTGACGTACTCGTAGCCGAGCGCCTGCGCCACCGCCGCCTGGGTGATCTTGCCCTTGAACACGTTCAGACCGGCTCGCAGGTGGCGATCGTCCTGCAGCGCCCGGGCATAGCCCTTGTCCGCCAGCGCCAGCACGAACGGCAGGGTGGCGTTGGTCAGCGCGAAGGTGGAGGTGCGCGCCACCCCACCCGGCATGTTGGCCACGCAGTAGTGGATGATGCCGTCCACCACGTAGGTGGGCTCCTCGTGGGTGGTCGGGTGGGAGGTCTCGAAACAGCCGCCCTGATCGATGGCCACGTCCACCAGCACCGAGCCCTTGCGCATCAACTTGAGCATGTCGCGGGTCAGCAGCTTGGGCGCCGCCGCCCCCGGGATCAGCACGGCGCCGATCACCAGATCGGCCTGGGCGATGCATGCCTCTATATTGGTACGGGTGGAGTAGAGGGTCTTGAGGGCCGGGCCGTACAGGCTGTCCAGCTCCCGCAGTCGCGGCAGGGAGCGATCCAGGATGGTGACGTCGGCCCCCAGTCCCAGCGCCATGCGCGCCGAGTTGACGCCGACCACCCCGCCGCCCAGCACCACCACCTTGGCGGGCGCCACCGCGGGCACTCCGCCCAGCAGGGTGCCGTTGCCCCCCTGCGCCTTCTCCAGGCTGTGGGCGCCGGCCTGGATCGCCATCCGCCCCGCAACCTCGGACATGGGCGCCAGCAGCGGCAGGCCGCCGCGATCGTCGGTCACCGTCTCGTAGGCGATGGCCACCGCCCCCGAGTGCACCAGCAGTTGGGTCTGCACCGGATCCGGCGCCAGGTGCAGATAGGTGAACAGCAGCTGACCCGGCCTGAGCAGTTCGCACTCCTCCGGCTGGGGCTCCTTCACCTTCACTATCATTTCGGCCCGGGCGAAGATCTCCGCCGCGCTGGCCACCAGTTCGGCACCGGCTGCCTGGTACTCGGCGTCGGACAGCCCGATCGCCTCGCCTCCCTGCTGCTGCACCAGCACCTTGTGTCCCCGGGCCGTCAGCTCCTGCACTCCGGCGGGAGTCATGCCGACCCGGTATTCATGGTTTTTGATTTCCTTGGGTACGCCAATAATCATGCTCGCTCTCCTGCTGTGATCCCGCCGGCGGCCGTGTCGGCGCCGGGCAGGATGCCCAAAAATTGCAACAACCACTGCATCATGGTGGCCGAATCCACCTCTCCCTCCAGAGAGGAGAGGCTGCGCTGGTAACGATCGTCCGGCAGCAGATCCCGCCGCCGCTCGATCAGCGCCCGGTTGTACTCCACCGAGAATTCCGGATGTCCCTGGATGGCCACTATGTGGTCACCCTGCAAAAACATGAAATTGGGACAAAAATCATTGCCCGCCAGCCGGGTGGCCCCCGGCGGCAGCTGCTCCACCTGATCCTGGTGGCTGGCCAGGATCCGGATGGTCTCGAGCCCTGGCTCCATCCAGGGTTGCCGCGCCAGCATGGGATGAACCGACACCCCCAGCCCCCAGCCCTTGGTGGACTTCATCACCTCGCCCCCCAGCGCCTGGGCGATCACCTGGTGGCCGAAGCAGACCCCGGCCAGCTTGACGTCGGCATCGTGAGCGCGTCGGATCCAGTCGCGCAGCGCCCGGATCCAGGGGATATCGCTGTAGGCATCGTGGCGCGAGCCGGTGATGAGCCAGGCATCGCACTCGTGCAGATCGGCCGGCAGCTCGCCATCGAGCGCCGACCAGACCCGAAACTCCAGCCCGGGGGCCAGTGCCCGGAAGCCCTTGATAAACATCTCGGAGTAAACGGGACCGAAATCCCCCGCCAAGTCGGGGTCCAGCCGGTCACAATCGAGAATTCCCAGTCGCATCTGTTACTCCTTCACAGTGATAGCGGCGAACGAAGGTGGATTCCTGCCACCGGGCCATGTCCGGGCTAGCTGCTGCATGGTTGATTACTTCATGGTCGGCATGGAGAACTCCGCACCCGCCCGCAGGCTCTGGGGCCAGCGGGCAGTCACCGTCTTCATCCGGGTATAGAAGCGCACCCCATCCGGCCCGTGCATGTTGAGCGGCCCGAAGATGGACCGCTTCCAGCCGCCAAAGCTGTGAAACGCCATGGGCACCGGGATGGGAACGTTCACCCCTACCATACCGACCTGCACGCGGGCGGTGAAGTCCCGCGCGGTGTCGCCGTCACAGGTGAAGATGGCGGTGCCGTTGCCGTACTCGTGTTCGTTGATGAGCCTGAGCGCCGTCTCGTAGTCCGGCGCCCGCACGATGGCCAGCACCGGGCCGAAGATCTCCTCCCGGTAGATGCGCATCTCGGGGCCGACCCGGTCGAACAGGCTGCCGCCGATGAAGTAACCCTCGCCGTGGCTCAGGCCCCGGCCGTCCACCACCAGCTCGGCCCCCTCGGCCACCCCCTGATCCACATAACCGCGCACCTTGGCCAGGTGCTCGCGGCTGATGAGGGGCCCCATCTCGTTCTCCTGGGTCTGGCCCAGTCCCGGGCCCACCCGCAGCACCGCCACCAGCGGCGACAGCCTGGCCACCAGCGCATCGGCCGTCTCATCCCCCACCACCACGGCCACCGAAATGGCCATGCAGCGCTCGCCGGCCGCACCGTAGGCCGCCCCCATCAGGGCGGAGACCGCCAGCTCGAGATCCGCATCCGGCATCACCAGCATATGGTTCTTGGCACCCCCCAGCGCCTGCACCCGCTTGCCGTGGGCCGAGGCGGTGGCATAGATGTACTGGGCGATGGGAGTGGAGCCGACAAACGACACGGCACCGACCCGCGAGTCGGTCAGCAGCACGTCCACCACCTCCTTGTCGCCGTTGACCACGTTGAGCACCCCGTCCGGCAAGCCGGCCTGCTTGAGCAGTTCGGCCATGCGCAGGGAGAGGGACGGATCCTTCTCGGACGGCTTGAGAATGAAGGTGTTGCCGCAGGCGATGGCCACCGGGAACATCCACAGCGGCACCATGGCCGGGAAGTTGAACGGGGTGATGCCGGCGCAGACGCCCACCGGCTGCATCATGGAGTGGCTGTCGACCCCGCGGCCCACGTTGAGGGAGTGCTCCCCCTTGAGCAGATGGGGAATGCCGCAGGCAAACTCCACCACCTCGAGACCGCGGGTCAGCTCGCCCTGAGCGTCGGAAAACACCTTGCCGTGCTCGCGACTGATCAGCCGGGCCAGATCGTCCCTGTGCTGCTCCATCAACTCCTTGAAGCGAAACAGCACCCGGGCCCGCACCAGCGGCGGAGTCTGCGCCCAGTCAGCCAGGGCGCGCTCGGCGCTGGCGATGGCATCCTGGCACTCGGCGGCGGTGCTGAGCACCACCTGGCCCTGCTGCTGGCCGGTGGCCGGGTTGAAGATGGCTCCGAAGCGCTCGCTGCGGCTCTCGGTCGTCTCGCCGTCGATGAAGTTGCTGACCCTGTATGTCATAAATCCTCCGTGATGGGTTATGCGTGCCTGCCCGCGCCGCCCCGGGGAGCAGGCACGGGCAAGTGGCGCCGCGACGGGCGCCATCAATCAGTTAAAAGTCAGTCCTGGGCCTGCAGGGCGTCCTGCAGCAGGGTGAAGAGATCGTCGATCTGGCTGCGCTCGATGATGAGGGGTGGCGACAGGGCGATGATGTCGCCGGTGACGCGGATCAGCGCCCCCTTCTCGAAGCAACGCACGAACACCTCATAGGCGCGCTTGCCTGGCGCATCCGGCATGGACTCGAGCTCGATGCCCGCCACCAGCCCGTAGTTGCGCACATCCTTCACATGCTTGCAGCCCTTCAGCGAATGGGCCGCCTCCTCCCAGTAGCCCGCCAGATCGGCGGCGCGACTCAGCAGGTTCTCGTTGCGATAGATCTCGAGGGTCGCCAGGCCCGCGGCGGCGGCCACCGGATGGCCGGAGTAGGTGTAGCCGTGGAACAGCTCGATGGCCCCCTTGCCGGCCGCCATCATGTCGTCATAGATGGCGTTGCTCACCAGCACGGCCCCCATGGGGATGGCGCCGTTGGTCAGCCCCTTGGCACAGGTGATCATGTCGGGGATGACGTCGAACTCTTGTGCTGCGAAGGGAGAGCCGAGGCGGCCGAAACCGGTGATCACTTCGTCGAAGATCAGCAGGATGCCGTGTTTGGTACAGATCTCCCGCAGCCGCTTGAGGTAGCCTTTGGGGGGCATCAGCACGCCGGTACTGCCGGCGATGGGTTCGACGATCACCGCCGCTATGTTGCTGGCATCGTGCAGGAAGACGATCTTCTCCAGCTCGTCGGCCAACGCCACATCCTCCTCGGGCAGCCCCTTGGTGAAGGCATTCTTGGCGATGTTGAGGGTGTGGGGCAGGTGATCCACACCGCCCAGCAGGGAGCCGAACCACTTGCGGTTGCCGGGAATGCCGCCTACCGAGATGCCGCCGAAGCCGACCCCGTGGTAACCGCGCTCACGGCCGATCAGCCGGGTACGGGTGCCCTGGCCGCGTGCCCGCTGCCAGGCCAGCGCGATCTTGAGCGCGGTATCCACCGATTCCGAACCGGAGTTGGTATAGAAGACGTGGCCGAGCCCCTTGGGAGCGATCTCCACCAGCCGGTTGGCCAGCTCGAACGGCAGGGGGTGCCCCATCTGGAATGTGGGGGCAAAATCGAGGTGGGAAATCTGCTGGGAAACCGCCTCGGCAATCTCGCGCCGACCATGACCCGCGTTGCAACACCAGAGCCCGGCAGTGCCATCCAGTATCTTGCGGCCATCCTCTGAGTGATAATACATCCCCTCTGCCGACTTCAGGATGCGCGGCGCCGCCTTGAACTGCTGGTTGGCGGTGAACGGCATCCAGAAAGCGGACATGTCGGAGGGGGTATTGATGTCGCTGATCGGTTTCATGGTCACCTCATCCTTAAGGTGTTTAGTAACTATCGGCCAATGCCTATTAAATTAAACACCTGAAATCTTAAAAAGGGGCTCAAACTTGCCCCATATGGTATCACCCGACTAGCTGCTCTGAGCGGGGTGGTATAAGATATTTAACACAAATTTAATAATAGTAAACAGTCAAGGAGTGTCTATCGATGGATATCGGTCACCGCCTCAAGGCGGTTCGCACCAAGGCGGCCCTCTCCCAGCGCGAGCTGGCGAAACGCTCCGGTGTGACCAACGGCTTTATCTCCCAGATCGAGAAAAATCAGGTGAGCCCCTCGGTCGCTTCTCTGCGCAAGGTGCTGGAAGGCATTCCCATGTCGCTGGCCACCTTCTTCACCGATGAGACGGAGATGGACTCCGAGGTGATCTTCCGCGCCGCCGACATGCCGGATCTCGGTACCCACCCCATCAGCTACCGCCTGGTGGGCCACAGCCGCGCCAACCGTGCCATCGGCATGATGCAGGAGATACTGCCACCGGGCGCCGACACGGGTGACGACATGCTGAGCCACGAAGGCGAAGAGTGCGGCATCGTCATCCAGGGCCAGGTGGAGGTCACCGTCGGCGAGCAGGTCTACCTGCTGACACCGGGAGACGGCTACTACTTCGACAGCCGCACCCCGCACCGTTTCCGCAATGTGGATGAGCACGAATGCGTGCTGATCTCGGCCAACACCCCCGCCAGTTTCTAAGCCATGAGAGGGGAGATCCCGCCCCTTGGCGGACCCAGCACAGCGACCAGTCCCTTCGCGCTGACCTCCGGTTTGGCAGGCGCCGACGGCCCGCCCTTGCGGTGTGGTTTGCCCCACCGGAAACCCTCGCCGGGACGGATGCCGGATGAGGCCAAATTGGCAAAGTGTTTAATGAATTGTTACAAGATGGATTTACAAGCGGCAGGATGTTTAGCATATTGATACGCGGAAACTGACTTTTTGCCGGTTCAAGGAGTGAACATGAGTGACCTGACCCTGGCCCAGTGGCAACACAAGGCCTCCCACCTGACCCTGCCCTCGCAAGCCTTCATCGACGGCAGCTACCGGGACGCCATCAACGGCGCCACCTTCGACTGCATCAACCCGGCCAACGGCAAGCTGCTGACCAAGGTCGCCGCCTGTGACGCCGCCGATGCCGAACTGGCGGTGCAGGCTGCCCGCACCGCCTTTGACGACAAGCGCTGGAGTGGTCTGCCGCCCAAGCAGCGCAAACAGATCCTGCAGCGCTTCGCCGAACTGATGCGGCTCAACAAGGTGGAGCTGGCACTGCTGGAGTCGCTCGACATGGGCAAGCCCATCGGCGACGCCATGGGCTATGACGCCCCCGCCGCCGCCAACTGCATCGCCTGGAACGCCGAAGCCATCGACAAGATTTACGATCAGGTCGCGCCGGTCGAAGAGTCCGCCCTGGCACTGGTGACCCGCGAGCCACTCGGAGTGGTCGCCGCCATCGTGCCGTGGAACTTCCCGCTGGTGATGGCCTGCTGGAAGCTGGGGCCGGCGCTAGCCACCGGCAACTCGGTGATCCTCAAACCCTCCGAGAAATCCCCGCTCACCGCCCTGCGCATCGCCGGTCTGGCCAAGGAGGCCGGCATCCCCGACGGCGTGTTCAACGTGCTGCCGGGCTTCGGCCATACCGTGGGCGAGGCGCTGGCCATGCACATGGACGTGGACTGCATCACCTTCACCGGCTCCACCAAGATCGGCAAGCATCTGGTGCAGTGCTCCGGCAAGTCCAACCTCAAGCGCGCCTTTATGGAGTGCGGCGGCAAGAGCCCCAACATCATACTGGCGGATGCACCTGACCTGGACGCAGCCGCCCGCAGCGCGGCCGGCGCCATCTTCTACAACCAGGGCGAGGTGTGTACCGCCGCCTCTCGCCTGCTGGTGCAAAACAGCATCAAGCCGCAGTTCATGGACCGGCTGCTGGCCCATGCCCGCGAATGGATCTCGGCCAACCCGCTCGACCCTGCCACCCGTATCGGCGCCATGGTGGATCATATCCAGATGGAGCAGGTGCTCAACTACATCGCCATCGGCCAGCAGGAGGGCGCCAAGCTGCTGCTGGGGGGCAAGCGCACCAATACCGAGAGCGGCGGCTTCTACATCGAACCCACCATCTTCGACGAAGTGACCCCCGAGATGCGCATCTTCCGCGAGGAGATCTTCGGCCCCGTGCTGGCGGTAACCGGCTTCGACACGCTGGAAGAGGCCATTGCGCTCGGCAACGACACCGACTACGGCCTGGCGGCCGCGATCTGGACGGCGGATCTCAACAAGGCGGTGAAAGGCTCCCGCGCCCTGCGTGCCGGCACCGTGTTCGTCAACAACTGGGATGGCGGCGACATGACCATGCCGTTCGGCGGCTTCAAGCAGTCCGGCAACGGCCGCGACAAGTCACTGCATGCGCTGGAGAAGTACACCGAGCTGAAAAGCACCTGGATCCAGCTCGAATAACATCAGAAATGACGCTTATCTGCAAATTGGGGGGAGAAATCCCCCTTTTTCATTTTTGCCCTTTCATCGCCAGCCTCAATCGATATAATCATCAAATAGACAAGCCCTTAAATATAAAGATAAAAATGTTATTTTTTCTGGGAAGTGTACTGTTTCTGGTGATAGGACTGCCGCTGCTGTTCTACATGCTGGGACACGGTGAGGCCTACGTGACCTGGGGCCCCTGGATCTCCGCCATCGCTCTCATGCTGTGGCTGCTGCTAGACGTGGACAAGATCCGCCGTGGTGGTGGCCGCTGAGCCGGGCAGTACGCCGTTAAAATCCGCTGATCATCATTTATTAACTTCTTTCCCCGCAAAAGGATCGCTACACTGATTTTTTGCGATGTTTTCCCGCATCCAACTCTCCAGTGAAGGTTATCCGCATGCAGCAACACGTTCAGCGCCAGGGCGTCATCTACGCCTTGTGCGCCTATACCCTTTGGGGGTTGGCCCCCATCTACTTCAAGACCATTGCCGCCGTGCCGGCCGCCGAAATCCTGACCCACCGGATGATCTGGTCGTGCGCCCTGCTGATGGTGCTGACCCTGCTCGGCCGCCAGTGGCACAAGGTACAGGCGGTGCTGCGCCAGCCGAAAGTACTGCTCACCCTGGCCTTTACCTCCATCACGGTCGGCGGCAACTGGCTGCTGTTCATCTGGGCCATCAACAATGGCCATATGCTGGATGCCAGCCTCGGCTACTACATCAACCCGCTGTTCAACGTGCTGCTCGGCATGCTGTTCCTGAGCGAGAAGCTGCGCCGGCTGCAGTGGTGGGCGGTCGGGCTGGCGGCGATCGGTGTCGCCATCCAGATCATCGCCTTCGGCTCCCTGCCCTGGATCGCGCTGGTGCTGGCCTCGAGCTTCGCCATCTACGGCCTGATCCGCAAGAAGCTGGCCCTCGATGCGCTGACCGGCCTCTTGATCGAGACCCTGATCATGCTGCCACCCGCCGCCATCTATCTGTGGGGGTTTGCCGACAGCCCCACCAGCCACCTCACCCAGAATGACTGGCACCTCAACCTGCTGCTGATCGCCGCCGGTGCAGTCACCACGGCTCCCCTGCTCTGCTTCACCGCCGCCGCCACCCGGCTCAAGCTCTCCACCCTGGGCTTCTTCCAGTACATAGGGCCGAGCCTGATGTTCATCCTGGCGGTCACCCTCTATGGCGAGGCACTGGCACTGGACAAGATGATCACCTTCGCCTTCATCTGGAGCGCGCTGGTACTGTTCAGTCTGGACGGGCTGCGCAGCGGCAAGCGCCGGCAGGCTGCGGAGCAGGCTTGACGGGACGCTCGCCTGACGCTGCAATAATCTACAAGCCCACCCATGGGTTTCAGGTTATCAATAGCCGATGAGCACATCCCACTCCCGCATCCACTACTGGCAATCCCGGCTGCTGCCGGGGGTTGAACTCTCCCACTCCCACCACAGGGAGTTCAGCTATGGCCGCCATGTTCACCTGGACTACCACATAGGTCTGGTGCAGCAGGGCGGCCAGAAATTCATCCACAAGGGCAACAGCCACCACCTGGTGCGCGGCGAGCTCTCCACCGTCAACCCGGACGAGATGCATGATGGCCTCAGCCTGCGGCCGGAAGGGTACGAGGTGCGGGTGTTCGCCATCGCCCCCGAACAGCTGGCCCGCTGGCTGCCAGACAGCCCGGAGCCCTTCTTCGACAAGGGATTGCAGAGCCGCCCCGACCTCTATCAGGGATTTGCCCGGCTGCACATGTATCTGGACAACCCCAGCCCCGACGGCCTGCTGGCGGAGAGCCAGCTGCTGGCCCTGCTCGGCGAGCTGCTGCATATCGCACCCGAGCGCCACGCCCTGGCCGACCCTCAGCTCAGGTTCCTGCGCGACTACCTGATGGCCCGGCTGGATGAGCGCCACAGTCTGGAGGATCTGGCCGCCCTGTTCGGGCTGGATCGCTTCGCCTTTCTGCGCCAGTTCAAGAAAAAGACCGGCATGACCCCCTATGCCTGGCTCAAGCGGTTGCGACTCGAGCAGAGCAAGCGCCTGCTCGGCAGCGGCCTGCCGGTGAGCGAGGTGGCGCTGGCGGTAGGTTTCTTCGATCAGAGCCACTTCCATCACGGTTTTCGCCAGGCGTTCGGCCTCACCCCCGCCGATTTTCGCCAGCAGATGCTGGCCGCCATTGGGCGCACTGACTAACTCCGCACTGCAATCTTTTACAATCCCGCCCCCCTGCGATCCGCCATGCTGTGAACTCGATACTGTCCCAGAGGTTTCCATGTTCACCAGCCTGTTTCTGACCATAGGTCTCATCCATCTCATCGCTCTGGCGAGCCCGGGCCCGGACTTCGCGCTGATCCTGCGCACCAGCCTGCACAGGCCCACCGCTCTCGGGGCGGCACTCGGCATCGCCCTGGCGATTGTGGTGCACGCCACCCTCAGTCTCACCGGCATCAGCCTGCTGATTGCCGAACACCCCTGGCTGTTCATGACGGTGAAGGTGGTCGGCGCTCTCTATCTGGGCTGGCTCGGCTGGGGGGCTCTCAAGGCGGCCTGGCGCAGCTCGGCCGAGCTCGCCCTGCACGCAGGCGGCGAGGCGCAGGGCTGGCGCAAGGGAGTGCAGCGCGGCATTGCCACCAACCTGCTCAACCCCAAGGCTCTGCTGTTCTTCATGGGGCTGCTGGCCGCCATGGTGACACCCCAGGTAGACGGCCTGACCCGCGGCCTGCTGGTGCTGGAGCTGTTCCTGCTCTCCCTGGTCTGGTTCGGGGTGCTGGCCTGGAGCCTCTCCACCGTACGGGCCCAGCGCCTGCTCGGCCGCGTGCAGCGTCCGCTCAATCTGGTCACCGGCCTGCTGTTTGGCGCGGTCAGCCTCTCCATCCTGACCGGCATGGCCGGCGAGGCCTACGCCCTGGTCCTGCACTGACCCCTGTCTTGCCCCCTATGAAAAAGAGGGATGGCCCAGGCCATCCCTCTTTGCGTTCATTGTTCCTGGCCGGGTAACCGGCCCTCTCACTAGCCCTTCATCAGAACCACTGACCGTGGCGTTTGATGTAGATGCTCTTGACGGTTTGAGTCAGCCCCATGTAGGCCAGCATGGTGATCACCAGCCACATGAAGTACTTGGGCCCATCCAGCGTGATGAAGCCGAAGTGCTCAGCCACAGGCGAGAACGGCAGGTAGCAGCCGATGGCGATGGCGATCGAGGTGGAGAGCAGCACCGGCAGGGTGGCGGTACTCTGCAGGAACGGGATCTTGCGGGTACGCAGCATATGCACCACCAAGGTCTGCGACACCAGCCCCTCGATAAACCAGCCAGAGTTCATGATGGCCTGACCGTTGACCAGCGGATCCATGCTGCCGTTGGCGGTGGCATAGAGGGCGCCAGCCCCGAACACGAACCACATCAGACAGTAGGTGCTGATATCGAACACCGACGAGGTCGGGCCGAGCCACAGCATGAAGCGCTTGATATTGCTCGCCTCCCACTTGCGCGGCCGCTTGAGGAACTCAGGGTCCATCTTGTCCCACGGCAGCAGCATCTGGGAGACGTCATACACCAGATTCTGGATCAGCATCTGCATCGCCAGCATGGGTGCCCAGGGCAACCAGGCGGAGGCCACCAGCACCGAAAAGACGTTGCCGAAGTTGGAGCTGGCGGTCATGTTGAGGTACTTCAAGATGTTGCCAAAGGTCTCGCGCCCCTTGATCACCCCCTCCTCCAGCACCATCAGGCTCTTCTCCAGCAGGATGATGTCGGCAGTCTCCTTGGCGATGTCGGCACCGCTGTCCACCGAGATCCCCACGTCCGCATCCCGCAGCGCCGGCGCGTCATTGATGCCGTCACCGAGGAAACCGACGGTATTGCCGTTGGCCTGCAGCGCCTTCACCACCCGCGACTTCTGCAACGGGGTGAGCTTGGCGAAGATGGTGGTCTGTTTGACCGCCTCGCACAGCGCCACGTCGTCCATCCCTTCGATATCCTTGCCGAGCAGCGGTACGCCGGGCTCCAGCCCCACATCGCGACACACCTTGCTGGTGATGATGGGGTTGTCGCCGGTCAGCACCTTGACCGCCACGCCATAGTCGTTCAGCGCGCGGATGGCCGGTGCGGCCGAGTCCTTGGGCGGATCGAAGAAGGTGAGGAAACCGCGCACCACCAGCTTGACCTCGTCGCTGGTGCGATAGCTCTGCTTGCACTCGCCTGCCGGGATCTCGCGGGTCGCCACGATCAGCACCCGATAGCCCTCGGCATTGAACTCCTCACTCTGGCGCAGCAGGGCACGGCGATCCGCGTCGGTCAGCTCCCGCACCTCCTGGCCATCCGCAATGTGGCTGGAGACGGCCAGCATCTCTTCCACCGCCCCCTTGGAGACCATCAGCTGCTGGCCCAGATCGTCCTGCACAATCACTGACAAGCGGCGACGCACGAAGTCGAACGGCAGCTCGTCCACCTTGCGGTAGTTGGCCGGCTTGCAGCTCTCTCCCAGCGCATCGGCGTGCTCGACCACCGCGATGTCCATCAGGTTCTTCATGCCGCTCTGGTGAAAGCTGTTGAGCCAGGCCAGCTGCAGGATCCGGTCGTCCCGGTTGCCACGCACATCGTAGTGGTGCTCGAGGATGATCTTGTCCTGGGTCAGGGTGCCGGTCTTGTCGGTGCAGAGCACATCCATGGCACCGAAGTTCTGCACCGAGTTGAGCCGCTTCACCACCACCTTGCGTTTGGCCATGGCCACCGCGCCCCGAGCCAGGTTGGCGGAGACGATCATCGGCAGCATCTCGGGGGTGAGGCCCACCGCCACCGCCAGCGCGAAGGTAAGTGCCGACATCCAGTCGCCACTGCTGATGCCGTTGAGCATAAAGACAATGGGCACCATCACCAGCATGAAGCGGATCAGCAGCCTGGTGACGCTGTTTACGCCGCGATCGAAGCTGGTCTCGATACGCTTGTGACTCACCACATTGCGGGCCAGCGAACCGAAGTAGGTATCACTGCCGGTGGCCACCACCACGGCGCGGGCGGTACCGCTCACCACGTTGGTACCCATAAAGCAGATGTTGGGCAGATCGAGCATCCCGCCATCGCTAGCACCGGTGCCTTCCGCCGACTTGCCGGCCACGGCGCCCAGGGTGTCGTACTTCTCCACCGGCAGCGCTTCGCCGGTCAGCACCGCCTGGCTGATGAAGAGATCGCGGGATTCGATCAGCTTGATGTCGGCCGGGATCATGTCCCCCGCCTGCAGGTGCACTATGTCACCGGCCACCAGCTCGGTCATCGCCACCTCCTTGCGCTGGGGGGCGACCCCGGGCGAGGGTCGGCGCTGCACGGTGGCGGTGTTGCGCACCAGCGACTTGAGCGCTTCGGCCGCCTTGGCGGAGCGGTACTCCTGCCAGAAGCGCAGTAGACCGCTCAGGCCCACCATGACACCGAGGATGATCACCTTGACCCAGTCCTCGTCGCCCGGCTCGGCCATCAACACGTCCATCACGTAACTGACCAGCCCGAGCACGATCAGCACCAGCACGAAGGGGTTCTTGAACGCCTGCAGCAGCTGGATCAGCGCATGGGGCGGCTTGTCGTGGGTCACCTCGTTGGGACCAAACTGGATCAAACGGTTGGCGGCCTCGGTCGCGGTGAGGCCGTCGATGTTGCCGCGCACGGCAGTGAGGGTGTACTCGAGGGACTTGTCGGCCTCGTCGAGCACCCGGGAGGAGAGCTTCTCCCTGGCACTGGTCGGGGCAACGAACCCCTGCTGCTTGTGCCGGCTGGCGGTATGTTGTTGTTTCATGACTCGTTATCCTGATTTCTACGCGCAAGCGGGCCCTGTCGCGGGCCGGGCCTGGCGTCAGTACTGATGTGAAAAGGCAATGGACCCGGCAGCGAACAGGCAGCAGCCGCACACTGGGCGGCCCGCAGACAGCAGTCTGCGCGGCCACACCGGCGCGCTCGGGTCGGATCAGGGGTCAGGACACCGTATCCCGTTCCCCGCAGGGGATCAGGAGTGGGTAGGCGTGGACCCCGAGGGTCTAGGTTTGGGCTCTTCGGTCATGACGGTTCCTCCGAGTTGGGCGGCAGCAAGCCGGCCCCGGCATATCGAGGGCACGGCAGGTCATCGCCGGCGGGCAGATCCGCGCGGCGGCGTTATCGGCAGGAGGCAAGGGCCGCAACGGGGCGACCAGGACCGACAAAGGAGATCAGGATAACCACAGGCAACAATAACGGCATGATGGCCGAATAATAATGAGGAGGGTTCATGGTCCGGTCACATGAGCAATCAACCGCACCCTACGAATATATTGAGAAATAGCCAGCGCATATTTCAAAATATATAAAGAAGAGACCTTCATTATTTAAATTCGCAGCGCAGCCTATCGAAAACCACATTGTTTTCAATACGAGCTGTCCATCCTGTTATTTCACGCCGGCCTGTTTGTCCCTGCTCGCCAAAGATCCGGTGAACGGGCGCAACGGGCAGCCCCGGGCCCATGACAAAGGGCGTACGTGGCAAGGCGTGCAACTGCTGGGGCGCGAGGCGGCATGGCTCGCAGAGGGAGTGGAACAATCCGGGGAGCAACGCAGGCTCTGACGGAGCTGGGTTGCAAGAGTCGGGATGACTCGCTAGATGCCACACTCTGAGCGATCAGAGTGAGGGAGAAGAAGGGATATCAACCTCAGTTCTGATTAGCCCACATCGCGCTGTGCAATCGGCTACAACTGTCGCTTTCCATAATATCCTTCCATCTGTTGATAACACGCCAAGATTCTACCCAGAAATATTTGGTGGCGCAAAATATAAATTCATCTTTTGCCATTTAATTCCAGCAAGGAGCGGCCGCTACATTATTTCCCGCACGAAAACGGATTCATCCGCATTTCGCTTCCCCCGCCATCGTGAATTGATCTGGATGGGGTTTTGCCCGGATTTTCCGGCCATCCACCCGATCCGGGCTGGAATCGGACTCAATGTGGGAATAGGATGCTCGGCTTCCATCCATGACGCACAGGAAACAACAGCATGAATCGAAAATGGTCGCTCCCCATCGTGGCAATCGCGGGGGGAGCGTTACTCTGGCTCGGCAACACCTTTGGTATGAAATGGGCTTTGATGGCCCTGATCGGATTCGGCTTCGGCTTCACCCTCTCCTTCAGCCGCTTCGGTATCGTGTTCGGTTGGCGCGAGATGCTGACCAAGCGCAACAGCTACTATGTGCGGGTTCACCTGCTCACCATCGCCATCGAAATTCTGCTGTTCACCTGCTTCCTCTCCTTTAGCCACGCCCTGTTTGGCGATGCCATGGTGGGCAACGTGATGGCCATCGGCATTCCCTTCATCGTCGGCGCCTTCCTGTTCGGCATCGGCATGCAGCTGGCGGGCGTCTGCGCCACCGGCACCCTTTACTGCTGCGGCGAGGGGCAACCCCGCTTCTGGCTGGTGCTGCTCTGCTACGGCATCGGCACCCTGATCAGCAACCAGTTCCGCCCCGAACTGGAGGCCACCTTCTCCAGCCATGTGGTGCTGGCCAAGGATTTGACCGGCAATATCTGGAGCGGCATGCTGCTCAACCTGGCGCTGGTCGCCGCGCTGTTCCTTCTATTTCGCAAGAGCGAGCTCAAACGTACCGGTGAGCTCAAGCCCCTCTTCAGCGGCGGCAACCTGTTCTGGCGCGATGGTCGCTTCACCGTGCTGACCGGCGGCATCATCATCGCCATACTCAACTCCACTGTCGTCGCCCTGCACGGCTCGGCCTGGACCATCACCGGCGCCGTCTATGACATGGCGCTGCGCGGTGCCTCCCTGTTCGGCCTGTTCGAGGGGAACCCCAAGCTGGCCCAACCGCTGTTCATCAACCCCATGGTCGGCATGTTCTGGCTCGGCATTCTGGGGGCCATGCTGGCGCGCTGCATCAGCGGTGGCGGCACCTTCGCCCCGATGCGGCTCGGCAACAGCCTGGCCTCCATCATCGGTGGCCTGCTGATGGGGATGGGCGCCATGTACAGCGCCTGCAACCTCGGCGGCTTCTTCGACGGTACCGCCTCCGGCAGCCTGCACGGCTGGGTCTGGATGCTGATGGCCCTTGCCGGAAGCCTGATCGGCATCCGCCTGCGCCCGCTGTTCAAGCTCTGAGCTGCGAGCCATCGATAACAACAACGGGGGCCAAGCCCCCGTTGTTTATTGGTAAGTACCCTGCTCCAGGCTCTCGGCTGAGGGCGTCAAGCCGAGACCTCGATCCGCTGGCGTTGCAGCCGCACCTCAGGGTTGGCAAAGTTCAGCTGATAGACCGAGTGACCGGCATGCAGAGTCACCTCAGCGGCGCGAGTGGCCGTAAAGGCAGGCGAGCGTTCGGCCAGCAGCGCCAACCCCTGCGCGAAGAACTGCAGCATGGAAAGCCCCATGCCGTGCTCCATGTTGCGAATGAACTCACCATCGATACTCGACTCGTCGAACAAGATCATCTCGGCATTAAAGCCCCGTGCCAGCATGGCGCGTGCCATGGCCAGTTTGGCATCGGCAGGGGCGATGGCGTCATGGATAGCGTGCACCATCAAACATAAGGTCTGCGTCCCCCCTGCGCGGCCATCTGATCGAGCTGGGAGGCACTGAACGCCCGGATGATGAAGGCATCCACATCAAATTCGTGCGGGTGCCCGGCCACCATCCGCCAGGGGGAATCCACGCACAGCGCCAGCTCCACTCCGCCTTGCAGGCTGCACTGGTACTCCACCGCGCCGATGTCCCGTCCCACCACATAGGCCAGATTGGGCTCGGCCCAGGAGGAGTTGTCAAACAGGGCGCGGACATAGCCGGGGCGAAACTTGTTGACCAACTGCGCCAGGTAGCCGCCGTAGGAGGAGCCAACCAGTATCAGGTTGTCGCGATTGCCGCCGTAACGGCGCATCGCATCTTCGATGGCATTGAGGATATCGAGGGCAGCCATCACCCCGAAGTTCTGGTAGGCCCCATCGGGTGGCACCAACACCCCCTGAAAGCGCAACGGTGCAGCTGGCTGCACATCATCCAGCGCACGCAGCAGCGCGGTATCGGACGTCTTGGCCGGCAAGCCCAGCAGGGCGAGTGCACGCTCACGCTCCTCTGGCAGCAAGGAGATGGCGGCCCCCACCGCCGGGCGCGAACGCATGCAGAAATAGTCGACACAAAGTGCAGCCATGCCGTGCTGCGCGGCCACCTTCTCGCAAAAGACCTGGCTGTAGGCACCCAGATCACCGCCAAATCCCGGGATATAGACCACCAGGCCGCTGCCGGCCTGTTCGGCACCATGGATCCGGTAGCGAACCTGACGCTCGCCACACAACCCCAATTCCACGTCGGGATGACCGACCACCTCGTGTTCGTAATAGGACATGTTGCCAACCTTGTTGAAAAGCCATGCCATGGGCATCGCCTCGACCATGTCAGTTGGGGTCCTGATTATCCGTGCCCCACTCCCTGAACCCGGGAGCATGCGGCAAAAAGAGCGCCAATGGAATCTTATTTTTCCTGCTCACCCCATTCGGGATGCTCGCTGCCGGTTCTTCTCTACCTCAACCCCTTGAACAGCAGCAACAGGGCGAAGCCGGTGAACATCACCGCCGACAGCTGGTTGATCCCCTAGGCGAAGCGTTCGCCATAGCCTTGCGCCCCCACCCAGTGAAACACCAGGCAGTAGCCGCCATGCACCACCAGCACCACGGCGCTGAAGGTGACCGCCAGCAGCATGCACTGACCCAGCGCCCCATGACGAAAGTCGATGAACTGGGGAAACAGGCTGGTGAAGAAGATGATCGCCTTGGAGCTGAGCAGGCTGATGAGCGCCCCCTTCATCAGCAACCACGGCAGCGCCCTCAAGGTGGCCGCCCTCAACCACGCCGGCATCCTACTGCAGCCGCGCGCCCTGCTGAGCGAGGAGCTCGAGAGCGGCACCCTGCAGGAGATCCTGGCGGATGCCCTGCCCGCCCCGCGCCCGGTCAACCTGCTCTACCCGGCCAGGGAGCCCCTGCCACTGCGCCTGCTCATCGACTACCTGCGCGAGCAGCGCCACCAGCTGTAGGACGCAGCCCTACTCGCCGCGCTGTTTCACCCGGCGCAGATAGACATAGCCCTCCCCCGGGCTACCCCAGCGCTGATGGGCCTCGGTGTCGTAGGCCCGGTCCAGCAATCTCACGCTGTGGGGGCCGATCCAGAGGTACTGCACCAGGGTGCTGGCGCCACCAAAATTGGTGGAGCAGCTGCCCACCTTACTGTGGCCGGCGTACTCCCCCGACGGCTGGCGGGTCAGCCAGATCTCGCAGCCTTGACGCAAAGAGAGCTGCTGTGGCGTGAGGGAGTCGAGCAGCTCTGGCTGGCGCCAGGCACCGGCGAAGTCGATGGCCCGCGGCATGGTCAGCTCGGCCATCAGGATGCGGCCGTCGGGTACCAGCGAGAAGCGGTAGATGCGCTGGCGAAACGGGCGTACCGACCGCTCGGTCAGGAACTGCTCGGCATAGACCCAGCGAAAACCCTTGTAGCCGGGCCAGATCTCCACCAGCCGCAGCTCGGCGCTGGTGAAGCGGTTGTCGTAGCTGGCCTGCTCGCGACTGGAGAACTCGCCGGTAAACCAGGAGAGCAGCGGCTCCATGCTGGCGGAGGGTGCCGTGGTGGTGCTGTCAGGGGGCGTGGTGACGAAGGGGGTGGGTGCCGCCCAGGCCAGGCAGGAGAGCAGCAACCCGCACAGGGCCGCCATCAGGCTGGTCATCGAATCCTTCCGAATCAGTTTCATGGCGGCGATTATATGAGCGAACGGCGCCAATATCCGCAACCTTGATCAAATGATTGCCGATCCGAAGCAAAATCATTGTATTAGCGTCATGTCCCGGCAATTGGGTGGCCGCCGCCTGTGGGCTGGATCCCACCTGAACGCCGCTGCACTCTTCGCTTGTGGGCGCTCTTTGAATCGGTTATTTCTCTTGCAATGCCCTGCGCACCGGATGCCAGGGTCGGGCAAGCGCCGCAATCAGGAGCAAAAGATGAAAATAGCCGTAATCGCGGGCATGGTGGCCATTCTGCTGGGTGGCTGCGCGGTGAAGAACCAGGTATCCCACAGCCTGCAGGCGATTCCGCTGACCGCCTTCCAGCAGAGTGAAAGCAACCCCAACCAGCGCATCTACAAGGAGCCCGGCGTGGATCTGCGCCAGTACCATCAGGTGCTGCTCGACCCCTTGCAGTTCATCCGCCAGGAGAACGGCCAGTGGTACCTGCTGACCGCCAACGAGCAGAACGAGATCGGCCGCTACTACCACGCCACCTTCCAGCGCGAACTGATGAGCCACGGCGTCAAGATTGCCACCGCCCCCGGCCCCGGCGTGATGCGGGTGCAGGCCGCCATCACCAACTTCGACCTGACCCGGCCCGACCCCAAGCTACGGGATCTGCTGCCCGCCAAGATCGCCATCAACGTCACCCGCGAGGTGATCGGCAAGGAGCCCTATCTGCTCAAGGTGGGCAGCATGGCCCAGCTGCTCGACTCCCAGAACGGCAAGCTGCTGGTGCGGGTGATGGATGCGCGCGAGAGCCCGGATACCACCCACAAAGACAGCCCCATCACCGCCAGCGAGATGGAGAAGATGATCGACCAGTGGGCCGCCGGCCGCGCCAAGCAACTGGCCGACAACCTGGGCCGCTAGTCCGGCTCGCCGCCCCCCGGGCGCAAGGCGCCCACCACCGGCCTCGTGCCCCCAGTCCGGGGCCGCTTGTTTACCCCCTGACTTCGACAAGGAGCCGTCATGAACCGTCACCCCAGCATCAAGCACTGGCGCGAGCTGCAGGAGCCCGAGCCCGGCCGCTACTCCGGCAGCGAGGAGCCGCTCTCTCTGGGCAGCGCCCTCGGCAGGCACTACGGCTTTGCCCGCCTCGGCATTCACCACGAGTTGCTGCCGCCCGGCCGGCGCACCAGCTGGCCCCACGCCGAGGAGACCGAGGACGAGTTCGTCCACGTGCTGGAAGGCACCCCGGACGTCTGGCTCGATGGCGTGCTGCATCGGCTGCAGCCCGGTGACTCGGTCGGCTTCAAGGCCGGCGACGGGCTGGCCCACACCTTCATCAACAATACCGATCAGCCGGTGCGACTGCTCTGCGTGGGCGACACCGATCGGGCGGACAACCACATCCACTACGCCGTGCACCCCGAGCGCAACCGCTTCATCGGCGCGCGGCACTGGGATGCGGTGCCCGAGCGCGAGCTGGGGGATCACGACGGCCTGCCCGACCAGCTGCGCGAGCGCAACGGCCCCTTCTAGGGCACCAATGCCGGCCAGTCGTCGGCAAACGGACGCAACCGGCTATCCTTGATGGACCCAAGGCAACGAGGAACAGAGAGATGAGGACAGGAACAGTGCGGCTGCACCGGGTGCTCAAGGCACCGCCGATGCGGATCTACCGGGCCTTTATCGAGGCCGATGCGCTGGCCAAGTGGCTGCCGCCCTATGGCTTCACCTGCCGGGTGGAGCAGCTGGAGGCCCAGGTCGGCGGCCACTTCCGGATGGCGTTTACCCATTTCGGCCATGGCAACAGCCACGCCTTTGGCGGCGAATACCTGGAGCTCGAACCGGGCAAGCGCATCCGCTACACCGACCGGTTCGACGATCCCAACCTGCCGGGAGTGATGCACGTGACCGTGATCCTGACCGGGGTGGTGTGCGGCACCGAGCTCGCCATCGTGCAGGAGGGGATCCCCGAGGCCATTCCGGTAGAGATGTGCTATCTCGGCTGGCAGGAGTCGCTGGCCCAGCTGGCCGCCCTGGTGGAGCCGGAGATCCCGCCGGGCTGAGTGACGCCCACGAAAAAGCCTGCCAACTGGCAGGCTTTTTTATTGCTGGCGGCCTGTGCGCGCCAAACCACCATCCGGGCTCAGCGGCCGGGGGCCTTGTCCAGCGGGAAGACGAAGAGATCGCGGCGATAGGTCTCGACCACCAGGCTGAACGGCACGCCATCCCCCCGTGAGAGGATGGCCCGATGCTGCAGCACCCGCTCGGGGATCGCCAGCGGCTGGTCACTGCTGGTAAGGGTGGGCATCTGCATCTCCCAACCGGCCGGCAGGGGCGCCCACAGCAGGGTGGAAGAGAGGGTCCGGCGGCTGAAGTTGAGCGCCTTGACGGCCAGGCCAAACGGGGTATCGCTGGTGTCGAGGAGCCGGTTCATCTCGGGAGTGAGGCGGCTTTGCACGTACCAGTTGTCCGCTTCGGAGAAGACATGATCGCCGCAGGCGAGCTGTACCCGGCGATAGCCAACGGGCTCGTCGGCCGCGATCTTGAGCTGCTCGCGGACGGCGGCATCGGCCGGTTTGCGGGTATCCTGATCACGCAGGGCGCGGATGCGCGGCTCCCCGGCCATCCGGTGGTCGGCGCACCAGTTCTGCAGGGTGACGGTGGCGCTCGGGTTGCTGAGCAGGGTGGCATTGAGGGTCTGCAGCAGCGCCTGCGCCTTGAGACGGGTGACGGGGGTGTCGGGCCAGCTTGCGGCGACGCTTTCCTGCGCCTGCGCGGCGCCATGGCACAGCAAGGCCGCCAGCATCATTACTCGGATCTTCATGTTTCTCTTACCCTTTCTACTTTGACGCCGGATTGTAACCGCGAGAGGGCCGAAGACCACGCCTTTATGCCCAGAGCCGTCGCCAGCGACCATGCCGCTAGATCCAGCTCGCCTCCGTTCGCGGATAAAAAAAGCCTGCCAGCGGGCAGGCTTTTTCGTACCAGAGTCCGGCTTATTGCAGCTTGATGGCGCCCAGGTAATCCCCCTTGCCGAGCTCGACCCCGGCCTTGCGCAGCAGGGCATAGGTCATGGTGAGGTGGAAGTAGAAGTTGGGGATGCCGTATTCATGCACGCAGGTGTAGCCGTCCATCCCCTTGCCACCGGCCCAGTAGGGGTAGTAGTGGCCGCTCGCATACTGGCTGAAATCGGCATCCAGCTTGCTCTGCAGATAGGTGAGGGTCTTGGCCACATGGGCGCGCAGATCCGCCATGGTCTTGGGGTCATCCCCCAGCACCGGCGGCTCGCTCAGGCTGGCGGTGGCCACCCCGGCGCGGGCGCTGTCGCAGCAGATCAACACCTGCTTGCTGAATGGCAGCATGTCGACGATCAGCCGATCGCCGAAGAAGTTCTCCACGTTGAATTTCTTGGCGGCGGCGTGGGCCTCGGCCTTGGCCAGACAGTGGTCGAGGTTGGTCAGCATCTTGATAAACTGGGCGACGATATCACGATTCATAATGCGCTCTCGGTTGGTTGAAGGCAGTTAAACGAGCGGCATCCACTATAGCGTATCCCCCCGTTTGTTCGAGCCCACCCCCGCAAAAAGCAGTACCGACCTGCCTTCCCAGCGACAGGATTGGACGACCCCGCGCGGCAGGTCCGTTTGCCCTTGCCGACGCACCGAGTCCCTCTTCGGCTCTTTTTTGATCTGTGACATGCATCACGCATTGGCAGGGGCGTAGGCTGATTCGCGCAGCCCGGGCATACCACCGGGCCCCATAAAAGGAGAGTGCCATGAAAATCTATGACCGAAACCGCAATGCGCTCACACCCGGTCAGCGCGTGATGATCGCCGCCACCGGCGCCGTCGACTTTCTGAAAGAGGCTCACACCGACAACCTGACCCCCTATCAGGCCGAGCATGAAAAGTGCGTGCTGCTGGCCAACTCCCGGGAGCAGTACGCCCCCATCGAGTTGATTAGACTAGGCTGATCCCGTTTTCCGTCACCCTACTCTTTACAATTCACCCGGCCGCCGCGCCCCGTTGGGGCCGGGTTTCTGCTCTCTACTCCTTCTCCGAGCCGCTGCACCTTATTAGGGCGAGGCGATGCAGCTGGCCGGGATCCAGCCTGATTGCCCCGCTTCGTTGTGAACCCAGAGCCAGCCTGCCAGCTCCCGCTCCACCCGTACCCGCTCCCCCACCGCCACGTCCAGCTCGCGGGCGGTATAGTCCTGGCGCGCCTGCGCCTCCCCGGCGCTGATCGGGGTCAGCAGGGACAGGGGCGCCCACCCCTCGTTGCCGTCTGCGGTAAAGGTGCGCACCCAGCCCGGGAACTCGTCGTCCTCATGGCCGATGCGCACCCGCTCACCGGCCCGAAAGGCGATGGGATTGGGATAACAGGTGTGGTGCGCCGTGGTGATCAACGCCAGCATTGTCTCGTCCTCCGACAGGTTCTGTTTGGTTACTCCCCGAGTCATACCACAAGCCTGGCCCCGTTGCGTCAACCGGGCTCACACCCTCTGGCAGAGGGCGTTCTCCCCCGGGGCGGGCCGACGGCTCTGATCCCCACGATTCATTACTATCAGTGAATTTTCATATCATCAGAGTGTCATTTCAGTGAACACATCACCGCCCTAGACTGCTTCTCGAACCTTAACGAGGAGTCTTGTATGAAACTCACCCATATCCCGTTGCTGGCCGGCACCCTCGCCTCGGCCTTCTCTTTCAACACCTTCGCCGGTGACCTTGTCTCGGTGCAGTTCAGCGATGGCCGCCCCGCCGTGACCGGCGTCGAAGCGGTCAACAAAGCGCTCAACCCCATCGGCGTCAACGTGGTCACTGTCGACATCCCCGAGGCCGCCAGGCCGCTGCTCGCCGCCTCCCACCGCCGCGCGTTGACCAAAGCGGAGCACGGCGCCCTGATTGCGGCCTTCAACCTGAGTCAGGGGGAGCTGCTGGAGCAGGCCAGGCTCGCAGGGCGCGAGCCCGCGGTGCAAGGGGGCGGCGTCGCCACCGAGGAGACCGGCGTCGGCCCCTATCCCAAGGTCTATGACCTGATGACGCTGGACGAGCGCACCCGCAGCGCCGTGCTCGGCAAATATGGCCGCATGCACGTCAACTCCGCCGAGGACGGCACCGACATCGACGAGGTGATGACGGTGGTCAGCGGCGGCCCGTTCCGCTGGGGCTTTACCCTCAAAGACGGCAGCATCGCCCGCTTCCAGATCGACAAAGTGGGCCTTGCGGACAAGGCCGTGCGGATCAGCTATCACGGGCTCGGCATGCACGCCGGGTTGATGGATGCAAAACAGGGGCTGCTGGTGGCCTTCGCCCACGGGCCCAGAGCGTTCACCATGCGCTACCAGGCGGACGTGCCCCACGCCCAGTTGCTCGGCACCAACCCCTGGGCCGATGTCGGCATCACCCTGCCCCCCGCCCCCGGCAAGGTGCAGTAAGCCGGTGCGTTCCATCTGGCGGCGGGGCCCGGGCCCTGCCGCCTGCTTTTATGCCTGCCGTCACGGGCCGGGGTGCCCGGGGCTCATCGCCTCTCTTTCGTCTGCGTCTCTGCCGGACCCGCCACACCCCGGAGGGCCATGATCCGGGCCGGTCTGCCACCGGCAACTCTCTGTCTGGCGGGGGATGGGGGGTGGACACCCCGGGGAACCGCACTATTGTGATAAAAGTGCGCAATGATGGCGCCATCATTTACCAGTAGTGAATTAACGGGGGCAGGATGAACAAGATCACGGCGCTGAACGTCTTTCGCCGGGTGGTGGAAATGGGCACCTTCAGGGCGGCGGCGGACGACCTGCGCCTCTCCCAGGCGGCGGTCAGCAAGAACATCAACGAGCTGGAAGCCTATCTCGGCATCGCCCTCATCAACCGTACCACAAGGCGGCTGAGCGTCACCGAATCCGGCATGGCCTATTACGGCCAGATATGCGCCGTGCTGGACAGCCTGGAGGCCGCCGACCAGTCCATCATGGCCGCCTCCTTCACGCCCAGGGGCAGGCTGAGGATCGGCATGCCCATGTCCTACGGGCTGATCCGCCTCAACCCCCTCGTCTGCGAATTCCAGCGCCACTACCCGGAAATCGGCATCGAGGTGATCCTGAGCGACGCCTACATGGATCTGGTGGATCAGGGGCTGGATGTGGTGATCCGGGGGGCAGGCACCCTGGAGGACTCCACCCTGCGCGCCAAACCCCTGTGCGAGGTGCAGCGGGTGCTCTGCGCCGCCCCCGACTACCTGAAGGAGGCGGGCCAGCCCGCCCACCCGGCGGATCTCAAGGGCCACAACTGCCTGCGCTACAGCCTCTCCTCCTCCCCCAACAAGTGGTTCTTCACCCGGGACGCGGAAAGTGTGGCGGTGGAACTGCCCCCCGCCAGCTTCTGTGCCAACAACGGCATCGCCCTGAAACAGGCGGCGGTGCAGGGGCTCGGGGTGATCCTGGTGCCGGATGAATTCGTGTCGGACGACCTGTCGGACGGCACCCTGGTCAGACTGCTCCCCGACTGGCAACCCGACCCCCACGCCCTGTTCGCCGTCTACCCCTTCCACAAGGAGCAGTCCCGCAACGTGCGGCTCTTTATCGAATTTCTCGTCAAGGCGTTTCAGCCGAGGTGAGCCAGACAGGCGGGAGCCTGGGGTTTTACCTCTCGGCCACGATACCTGTATGCAGCGTGTAGGTTCGATTAGCGAAGCGTAATCGGACAATCGCGTAATCGGACGTTCGTGTCATCAGACGTTCGCGTGATTGGCTATATAGACAACAAGGCTATGTTTGGCTTTTCGGCCGAGGCGAGAGGAAGGTATGGCCAACTGGCGGCGGGCATGGTGGCCCGGCGGAACCTGGTTCTTTACCGTCAACCTGCTGGAGCGGCGCAACAACCGGTTGCTGGTGGAGCAGATTGACCTGCTGCGCCACAGCGTTGCCAAGGTGCAACAGGCTCACCCCTTCGCCATTCACGCATGGGTGGTGTTGCCCGACCATCTCCACTGCATCCTCTCTTTGCCGGAAGGGGATACCGATTTCCCCCTGCGGTGGCGGTTGATCAAAAGCCACTTTTCCCGCGCCTTGCCGGTGACCGAGCGCCGCAGTCAGACCCGCTTGCGCCACGGGGAGCGGGGAATCTGGCAACGTCATTATTGGGAACACCTGATCCGGGATGAGCAGGATTACCGCCGCCATATGGATTACGTCCATATTAACCCGCTCAAGCATGGTCATGTCACCCGGGTGGCCGATTGGCCGTATTCCACCTTCCATCGTTACGTGGCGAGTAGCGTCTATCCGCCGGATTGGTGCGGGTCGGTGGATGGGGAGCTAGGGGGATTGGAGTAAACACCTAAATGGGTTGTTCCGTTGTAAGCGTTCGATTACGCGAACGTCTTACGCGATCGTCCGATTACGCTTCGCTAATCGAACCTACGGCCCTAACATCGCATTTTATTGACTTAAAACAACATTATTGCTTCATAGATACAATGTAGATGAGTAAAATGGATAAAATAATCATGAGCATGCTTTGATGGATGCAATTAATAGGGCTTTAGAATGAAAATTATTAATTTGAGTCTGTTTCTCCTATTTTTTTTCTGCATTTTGAGTTCGGAAATTGGGTATGCTCAAACCAGAAATAATGAACTTGTAGAGAAGGTTGATGCCAATCACATTAGTTCTAATGATTATTCAGTAATGATTTCAACGCTAAGTGACTTGAATAAAGAAAATAAGAAGTTATTTATGCAGGTTGAGGAGCTTAAAAGCAAATTATCAAAAATTGAAGACAGCAAAAGCGAAGTTAAATTTGTCGAGTGGATAGGTATCCTGTTAGCTGCAGTATCGGCTATTGTAACTGTGCTTGGTGTGTTTATCGCTATTTTCTCATTCTTTGGATACAAAAAGATTGTGTCTAGTACAACAGACTTGGCCACAACTATTGCGACAGATATATCTACGAAAAAAGTGACTGAAATCGCACAGGAAAAAGTACCAGCATCAGTTCAAGATGAATTGATAAAATTGGTTGACCAAGGACGTTTTGATAATGCTATATATGATGCGGTAATCAAGGTTACGTTCAGGGGTGTCGCGGATTCACCTGAAGATGACATGCAAGAGTAAATATATATGAAAACTTCTGTTGAATGGAAAAATATATCCTCAGGCATCTTGGATGTAATTGATGAACATCACCAAGAGATGCCTGTAGCGATAGGAAAACTAGCTAAAGAGTTGGGTTTAAGTGTGAAGCTTGCAACATTGGATGCTGGTGTTTCGGGGGAGATAAAAAAATCAGATAGTGGTTATGTTGTCAGAGTAAACAGGCATGATGTAAAAGAAAGGCAGCGGTTCACAATTGCTCATGAAATAGCTCATTATATTCTCCATAGAGAGTTGATTGGTGATGGAATTGTCGATGATATCTTGTATCGTTCAGGTTTGTCTGATCATCTTGAGGCGCAAGCTAATAGACTTGCTGCAGACTTGATAATGCCGTGGCCTTCATTGCATAAAAGAATACAAGAGCTCAGTGATTTAAAAAATGAAGAGTTGTATGAACAGTTAGCAAAAGACTTTGAAGTTTCAACAACGGCGATGAAGATTAGATTGGGGAAGCTCTAAATGTCATCACATAAAATAATTTTTGATTTTTATGATTATGCTCCGTTGTTGGCAATTAGTCAGTCAGAAATGCAGGCAATAGAACAGTTACCTGAGAAAGATAAAGAAAAAATTATCCCCATATTTCCACTAAAGGGATGGTCTTCAGCTAAAACATTAGCGAAGACAATGGAGCGTATCAAAAAAAGTATCGGCGAACGTAACTTTGTTGCTGATATTGATATGTCTTTTATTTTGGAGAAGGAAAAAGAAAGTAAGCTAAAAGGGGAGCCCCCAAGAGATGTTGTTCTTGAGTTAAAAAAATTGGTGGATCCATCCGATGGTTATAAAAATTGGATAGACTTCGTCACTGAACATTCGAACATAATACCTGTAATCCAGTTATTTGATACCAATCATATATCATTGCAAGTGAGTAAGCTTGCTGCTTTAGAAAGGGGTTTGTGCTTAAAATTCAATATGTTGTATATGGGGGATGCTGAGGTTATCTCCCTGAGCAACCAAGTGAGCACACTTTATAATGGCCCCATATTGTTTATATTCGACTTTGGTGATATCAAACGTAGTTTTTTAGACGACATTCCCCAAGTTTCTCAACTGATAAAAAAATGTATTCAAGGGTTTAGTTACGCAAAAATAGCTCTTTGTAGTACATCGTTCCCGGATAGCTTCTCTGGCGTATATCATGGAGAGGCATCGATATATGAGCGCCAGGCTTTCAGAAGACTTTATAGATATTTTCAAGATGGTCAGTTAATATACTCAGACCATGGTAGCGCTAGAGCAAATAAAGCTAGCGGCGGAGCAAGAGTGCCACCTCCGAGAATAGACTACCCATTAAAAGATGAGTGGAAATATATAAGGGTAGACTTTGATGACCTTAATAACTCAAAGAACGAAAAATATGTTGTTTATAAAAAAATCGCGAACGAAGTAATAAGTAGTGCTTACTGGAATAAAAATTTCTTAGTGTGGGGAACGCAGCAGATAGAGCTCACTAGTTTGGGTAGTGAGTATGGCATTTATGATCAGAGAAAAGCTGCGGCCGTTAGAATTAATATTCACTTGTATGTTCAATTACATTACAATTCACCAGTTGCTATTGAAGAAATTGATTCTGATGACGACTGGGTGGATTAAAGTAATTTTAATATGTCATCAGGTACCTCACCGAAAACCTTTCCATTTTTGGATAAGGTTATTAGGTGAGGGTCATCGTAAAATACGGTTAGGTCCAGTACTTTTCTTAAATTCTTCTGTTCAAAAGATAAATAAAATTTTTGCATGCTCAATAGTGATAAATTTTCGGGAAGGATATAATTATCTTTAACTTTATCCCAAAAGTTATTAGTGGTTAGAAGGTATCTATCCATAATCCCACTTAAAGTAAAAGAGCGTACTTGAGTCGGAGAGGCGTGAATAGCTTCTTTTTCTAGCTCCTTTCGGGTTTTATTTCCTCCTTTTCCACCGTTGAAAGCGATCAGTTTTTTTAAATCTGAAACCTTCATCATCTCTATATTTTTTGCTATGTCTAGCTTCTTAGATAGTTTTCCACGTCTAATTACTTTAATGATGTCTGATGCTTCCCATACAGCAACATCTTCAGGCGTTTTTGATAAAACATTTTCAATATGTTTTTTAGACGCTACAACGATAACCTTATCAAAATAATCTAAATACTTAGACACTTGCCCCTCGAGTCTAACTAGAGAGTCAGCCTCGCTTTTTATTTCAAAGGCATAAGCATGCTTTTCTGTGAATACACATAAATCGACTCTACGAGATGAGCCATCAATAGTGAATTCATTTACAAGGGCATGCTTTTTCTCAAACCAGCCTTTACCTTTTAAATAATTGATAAGCTGTGATTTTATATCACCCTCAAGAACTTTTCTATTTAACTCTGTCATGGCCAAAGTCTCTACTACTGAAGAGTGATTTAAATGTATAACCTGACGAGCTCTTTCGTCAGGCTTGAGCAATATTACAGCGCTTCCAATCTGGCATACGCCGTCACCAGCCACTTGGCGCCGACGTCGTCGAACTGGATCTGCACCCGGCTCTGCTGGCCGACCCCTTCGAAGTTGAGCACGATTCCTTCCCCAAATTTCGGATGGAGCACCCGCTGGCCGAGCTTGATGCCGCTGGCGTCAAAGCTCTGCTGCACCTCGTTCTGGCTGAAGCGGCCGTACTGGGTGGGGCGGCTGACTTGAGTGCGCAGCCGGATCTCTTCCAGACACTCGGCGGGCATCTCGCGGATAAAGCGGCTCGGCTTGTGGAACATCTCGCGGCCATAGATGCGGCGGCTCTCGGCATAACAGATGTAGAGCTTCTCCATGGCGCGGGTCATGCCGACGTAACAGAGGCGGCGCTCTTCTTCCAGCCGGCCCGACTCCTCGGTGGATTGCTGGCTGGGGAACATCCCCTCTTCGACGCCGACCAGCAGCACCAGCGGGAACTCCAAGCCCTTGGCACTGTGCAATGTCATCAGCTGCACCGCGTCGGCATATTCGTCCGCCTGATTCTCGCCAGATTCCAGCGCTGCGTGGGCGAGGAAGGCGGAGAGATCGCTCATGTCTTCCAGCTCGTCCGGGCGCTGGTACTGGCGGCAGGCGGTGACCAGTTCGTCCAGGTTCTCTACCCGCGCCTGGGATTTCTCGCCTTTTTCCGCCAGATACATCGCCTTGAGGCCGGAGTGCTGGATGGCGATATCCGCCTGCTGGTGCAGGGGCAGCAGGGAGACCTGTTCCTCCAGCGCGTCGATCAGATCCACAAAGCCGCGCACCGCGTTGCCGGCGCGGCCGGTCAGCACCTTGTCATTGAGCAGCGCCTTGGCCGACTGCCACAGGTTCTGGCCCTGATCGCGGGCGTTGTTGCGCAGTATCTCGAGGGTGCGATCGCCGATGCCGCGGGTCGGGGTGTTGACCACCCGCTCGAAGCTGGCGTCGTCGCCACGGTTGTTGATAAGCCGCAGGTAGGCCATGGCGTCTTTGATTTCCTGGCGCTCGAAGAAGCGCAGACCGCCGTAGATGCGGTAGGGCATGGCGTCCTGCATCAGCGCCTCTTCCAGCACCCGGGACTGGGCGTTGGAGCGATAGAGGATGGCGCAATCGGCCAAGAGGCCACCTTTCTCTTTCCAATCCTTGAGGCGGCCGACCACGAAGCGGGCCTCGTCCACCTCGTTGAAGGCGGCGTACAGCGAAATCGGCTCCCCCTCGGCCCCTTCGGTCCACAGCTCCTTGCCAAGGCGCTCGGCATTGTTGGCGATGACGCAGTTGGCGGCCTTGAGGATATTGGCGGTGGAGCGGTAGTTCTGCTCGAGGCGGATGGTCTCGGCGCCCTGATAGTCGGTCAGGAAGCGTTGGATGTTCTCGATCTTGGCACCGCGCCAGCCGTAGATGGACTGGTCATCGTCGCCGACGATCATCACTTTGCCGGTGTCGCCGGCCAGCATCCGCAGCCAGGCGTACTGGATGCCGTTGGTATCCTGGAACTCATCCACCAGGATGTTCTGGAAGCGGTCGCGGTAGTGCTCGAGGATGTGCGGCTTGTTGAGCCACAGCTCGTGGGCGCGCAGCAGGAGTTCTGCGAAGTCCACCAGCCCGGAGCGATCGCAGGTCTCCTGATAGGTCTTGTAGATCTGCTGATAGGTGCGGGTGACGGGGTCACCGTAGAGGTCGATGTCGCCGGGGCGCAGCCCCTCGTCCTTCTTGCCGTTGATGTAGCCCATCACGGCGCGGGGGGCCCAGTGCTTCTCGTCGAGGTTGAGCGCCTTGAGCACCCGCCGGATGAGGCGGTACTGGTCGTCGGAGTCGAGGATCTGGAAATCCTGCGGCAGGCCCGCATCCAGATGGTGGGCCCGCAGCAGGCGGTGGGCGATGCCGTGGAAGGTGCCGATCCACATGCCGCGCACGCCGTCACCGATCACTTTTTCGACCCGGCCGCGCATCTCTGCCGCCGCCTTGTTGGTAAAGGTGACCGCGATGATGGAGAAGGGTGAACAGCGTTCCACCTGCATCAGCCAGGCGATACGGTGCACCAGCACCCGGGTCTTGCCCGAACCGGCACCGGCCAGCACCAGCAGGTTGCAACGGGGGGCCGCCACCGCGTCTCTTTGCTTGTCATTGAGCCCGTCGAGCAGGGTTGAAACGTCCATCACCACTCCTGTTTATTTATACAGGCGGGGATTATACGACCTGCGGCGCCGCAGACCAAATCGGCTTGTCGGTGAGCGCTGCAAGCCGGTTGCTTGCCACCGAGGATGAAGTGTTCCAACTGGGAAAAATCCATCAGTTGGCACCATTGGAAGCCACTTTTTGTACAATTTGAAGAAAACGCTTGCTTATAACCTTATGAATACAAACATAAATGTCATTTGGAGCCAATTATTCACAGAATTTAAATCTGAAAACAGGCATCAAAACAACCACTTATAAAGTGATTTGCTTATATTTCAAACCGTTAACGCAAACGTTTTTCCTTTATGATCTCCTTGACCCACACCATGGCTCACTTACAGTTAGCCAGCGTGCTTTATGGCCTGCCCCGGCAGGTTGTGGACCCTCACATAACAATCAAGGATACGATCGTGACTAAAGTGCTCAAGCTGGCCACCGTTGCCGCCCTCACTCTCGCTGCCCTGTCTGCCCAGGCAGCCTCCCAGCCCGCCGTCATCTACGACACCGCAGGCAAATTCGACAAATCGTTCAACGAAGCCGTGTTCCGCAATGGCGTCGAAGTCTACAACAAAGACAAAGGCGTCAAGGTCAAGGAGTTCGAACCCCAGAACGAAGCCCAGCGTGAGCAGGGTCTGCGTCGTCTGGCCAGCCGTGGCAACGGCCCGATCGTTGCTGTCGGCTTCAACATGGGTTCCGCGGTAGAGAAAGTAGCGACCGAGTTCCCGAAAACCCAGTTCACCATCATCGACATGGTGGTCGACAAGCCGAACGTCCAGTCCGTCATCTTCAAGGAGCATGAAGGTTCCTTCCTGGTGGGCGCGCTGGCTGCCATCGCCTCCAAGACCGGCAAGGTCGGCTTCGTGGGCGGCATGGACATCCCGCTGATCCGCAAGTTCGAGTGCGGCTACGAGCAGGGTGCCAAGTACGTCAATCCGAAGATCGAAGTGTTCCAGAACATGACCGGCTCCACCCCGGCGGCGTTTGCTGACCCGGCCAAGGGTGCGGAGCTCGCCAAGTCCCAGTTCGCCAAGGGCGCCGACGTAGTCTATGCCGCCGCAGGCGGTACCGGCATCGGTGTTTACCAGGCCGCCAAGGACGAAGGCAAGCTGGCCATCGGCGTGGATTCCAACCAGAACCACCTGCAACCGGGCACCATGCTGACCTCCATGGTCAAGTCGGTTGGCCTGGCCGCCTACCAGACCTGGGATGACGCCGCCAAGGGCACCTGGAAACCGGGTATCAAGAACCTGGGCCTGGCCGAGGGTGGTGTGGATTGGGCGCTCGACAAAGACAACGAGAAGCTGATCACCCCCGAGATGAAAGCCAAGGTTGACGCCATCAAGGCCGAAATCATCTCCGGCAAGGTCAAGGTGCACGACTACATGAGCGACAGCACCTGCAAATACTGAGTAACCGCTACTACTCTCAACCCAACGACCGGCCCGCACGGGCCGGTTTTTAGTCTCTTTTCATGACCCGCAAGGACTGCATCATGGACCAGACAGATCGCTATGCCATCGAATTAAGGGGTATCGATAAGCGGTTTGGCGAAGTGTACGCCAACAAGCAGATCGACCTTAAGGTTCGTAAAGGCAGCATTCACGGTATCGTCGGCGAAAATGGCGCCGGCAAGTCGACGCTGATGAGCATCATCTACGGTTTCTACCACGCCGACAAAGGCGAGATGTTCATCGACGGCAACCCGTTCAAACCCCATGGCTCACAAGATGCGATTGCCGCAGGCGTGGGCATGGTGCACCAGCACTTCATGCTGGTGAACAACTTCACGGTTTTGGAAAACGTCATTCTCGGCGCGGAAAACGGCTGGCACCTGGGCAAGAGCCTGGCGGCGGCCGAAAAACTGCTGGGCGAGCTGGCACGGGACTATGGTCTCGAAGTGCCGCTGCACGAGAAGGTCGAGGATCTGCCGGTGGGCCTGCAACAGCGGGTCGAGATCCTGAAGGCGCTCTATCGCGGCGCCCGCATCCTGATCCTGGACGAGCCCACCGGGGTACTGACCCCGCAAGAGGCGGATCACCTGTTCGAGGTGCTCAAGAAGCTGCGCGATCAGGGCGCCACCATCATCCTCATCACCCACAAGCTGCGCGAGATCCTGGCCATCACGGATCAGGTCTCCATCATGCGCCGGGGTGAAATGGTGGCCCACGTCGCCACCAAGGATACCGACAAGGAGCAGCTGGCCGAACTGATGGTGGGCCGCAAGGTACGCCTCAAGGTCGACAAGGGGCCGACCCAGCCGGGCGACGCCAAGCTCAAGGTCGATGGCCTCAGCTATGTGGACGACGCCAGGGTGGAGCGGGTCAAATCCGTCAGCTTCGAGGTGCGGGCCGGTGAAGTGGTCGGCATCGCCGGCGTCTCCGGCAACGGCCAGTCCGAGCTGCTCAGCCTGCTCGGCGGCATCCTCAAGCCCAGCAAGGGCAGCTTCACCATCACCGGCGGCGGTCAGGCCCACGAAGTGAGCGTGAGCCACCCAGCCGACCCGGAGCGGGTACGCAACTTCGGTCTCGGCCACGTGCCGGAAGACAGACACAAGATGGGTCTCATCAACCGCTTCGAGGCGAAAGAGGCCTTCATCCTCGGCTATCACCGCCGTCCCCAGTACAACAAGGGTTGGCTGCAGAACAAAGAGGCGATCCTGCAGGATTGCCAGGCCAAGATGGACAAGTGGGACGTGCGCCCGCCCCATCCCGAGCACAAGACCGCCAACTTCTCCGGCGGCAACCAGCAGAAACTGGTGATCGCCCGGGAAGTGGAGCAGGACCCGGACGTACTGCTGATCGGCCAGCCGACCCGCGGGGTCGACATCGGCGCCATCGAGTACATCCACCAGCAGATCATTGCCATGCGCGACAAGGGCAAGGCAGTGCTGCTGGTCTCGGTGGAGCTGGACGAGATCATGAGCCTCTCTGACCGCATCCTGGTCATCGCCGACGGTCGCATCGTCGGTGAGCTGGATGCCGCCAAGGCGGATGAACGCACCATCGGTCTGATGATGGCGAACATAGTTCCCGACGACGTGGCGGCCAGCCAATCACAAGGAGCCACATCATGAAGGTCACAGCCACTTGTAACGGATTCGGCCTGCTGATGGTCAACCCCCCCGTCACCGACCAGATTGCCAAGGAGGCTCGCCCATGAGCCAAGCACGTATCCCTGCCTGGATCTCCGTGGGCGTACTGCCCGCGGTCAACATCCTGCTGGCCTTCCTGGTGTCGGCCATCCTGTTCTACTACCTCGACATCAACCCGGTCGATGCCGCCGAGATCATGTGGTACGGCGCCTTCGGCACCGGTGAAGGGGTCGGTTTCACCCTCTACTACGCGACCGGCTTCATCTTTACCGGTCTGTCGGTAGCGGTGGCTTTCCACGCCGGCCTGTTCAACATCGGTGGCGAGGGGCAGGCCTATATCGGCGGCCTCGGCGTCGGTCTGGTCTGTCTGCTGCTGGGTGATTCCCTGCCGTTCGCTTTGCTGCTGCCGCTGGCCATCATCGCCGGCGGCCTGTTCGGTGCGGCCTGGGCCTTCATCCCGGCCTGGCTGCAAGCCAAGCGCGGCAGCCACATCGTCATCACCACCATCATGTTCAACTTCATCGCCGCCTCCCTGATGGCCTACCTGCTGGTCGAGGTGTTCAAGCCGGCGGGCTCCATGGCCACCGAGAGCAAGGTGTTCGCCGAGGCGAGCTGGCTGCCGAAGATGAGCGAACTGGCGGGGGCATTCGGCATGGATATGTCGAACAGCCCGCTCAACATCAGCTTCTTCTGGGCACTGCTCTGCGCGGCCCTGGTGTGGGTCTTCATCTGGCATACCCGCTGGGGCTACGAGATCCGCTCGGTCGGCGCCAGCCAGAGTGCGTCCGCCTATGCCGGTATCTCCTATCCCAAGGTGGTGATCCTGGCCATGGTGATCTCCGGCATGCTGTCGGGCTTCTTCGCCCTCAACGTGCTGCAGGGTGAACTGCACCAGATCAAGCTCAACTTCGTGGAAGGCTTCGGCTTCACCGGCATCGCGGTGGCGCTGATGGGGCGCAACCACCCGGTCGGCGTCATCATCGCCAGCCTGCTGTTCGGCTTCCTCTATCAGGGCGGCGCCGAGCTCAGCTTCGAGTTCGGGGTGGACCGCAATATCGTGGTGGTGTTGCAGGGGCTGGTGATCCTGTTCTGTGGCGCCCTTGAGCACATGATGCGTCCGCGCATCGAGCAGCTCTATCTGGCGTTTGCCAACCGCTCTGCGCAAGTCAAGGGGGCCTGATCATGAGTGAAATCAAGATCCTGATGTCGCCGAGCCTGACAGTGAAGGGGTATCACCATGTTTGAAATTCTGATCCTGATGCTGGATGCCACCATCCGCACCGCGCCCCCCTCATTCTGGCGGCCATGGCCGGCATGTTCTGCGAGCGCTCCGGGGTGGTCAACATTGCGCTGGAGGGCAAGCTGCTGGCGGCCGCATTCGCCAGCGCGGCGGCGGCAGCCGTTTCCGGCTCTGCCTGGATTGGGCTGGGTGCCGGGGTGGGCGTCTCCATCCTGTTCGCCCTGATGCACGGCTTTGCCACCATCACCCACCGCGGTGATCAGGTGGTGAGCGGCATGGCCATCAACATTCTGGCGGCCGGCCTGACCGTCACCCTGGGCCGTTACTGGTTCGATCAGGGCGGTCAGACCCCGGCACTGTCCGGCGCGGCCCGCTTCGCCCCCATCGACCTGCCCTATGCCAAGGAGCTGTATGACGTGCCGGTCATCGGCCAGCTCTACAGCGAGCTGCTGAGCGGCCACTCCCTGCTGGAGTACGTGGCGTTCGCCGCCGTGCCGCTGGCCTGGTGGGTGCTGTTCCGTACCCGCTTCGGCCTGCGCCTGCGGGCGGTGGGCGAGGCGCCGGCAGCGGTCGATACCGCCGGTATCTCTGTGGTGCGCATGCGCTACACCGCGCTCATCATCGGCGGCCTGCTGGCCGGGATCGGCGGCACCTACCTGGCAGTGGCCCAGACCGCCCAGTTCATCCCCAACATGAGCGCGGGCAAGGGCTTCATGGCGCTGGCGGCGCTGGTGTTCGGCAAGTGGCGCCCCTGGAACGCCATGGCGGCCTGCCTGTTGTTCGGCTTCCTCGATGCGGTCGCCATCCGGCTGCAAGGGGTCAGCATCGGCGGTTTCCCGATCCCGGTGCAGGCCATCGAGGCACTGCCCTACATCCTGACCGTGTTCCTGCTGGCCGGCTTCATCGGCAAGGCGGTGGCACCCAAGGCGCTCGGCACCCCCTACGTCAAGGAGCGGGAATAGCCCCGCCCTTCATGCCATGCAAAAGGCCCGCACGTGCGGGCCTTTTTTATTGAGCGAAGTCAGCCGACGGGACGCACCAGCGCGGGCTGATGGGGATCGCTCAGCCGCTCCGCCAGATAGTCCACCAGCAGCCGCACCTTGGGGGATAGGTGGCGGTTGTGGGGATAGAGGGCCCAGATCCCCTCCGCCGGCGCCCGCAGCTCGGGCAGCAGCTCGATAAGCTCGCCTTGGGCCAGATGGTCGCTCACGTAGTAGTCCGGCAGCTGTATGATGCCGATCCCCTTGAGCGCCGCATCCAGCAGGGCGTGACCGCTGTTGCAGTGCAGCAGGCCGTGTACCCGCACGCTGTGGGGGCGACCATCCAGGGTGAAGTGCCACTCGTCGCTGTTGCCCACCAGACAGGTGTGGCGAGTCAGCTCGGAGAGGCTGTTGGGCATGCCGTGGCGGGCGGTGTATGCCGGTGAGGCACACACATAGGGCACCCTCTGCGCCAGCTTGCGCGCCACCAGGCTGGAATCCTTGAGGTGGCCGAGCCGCAGCGCCAGATCGTAGCCCTCATGCACCAGATCCAGCAGCTGGTTGGTGAGGTTGAGGGTCACCTCCAGCTGGGGAAAGCGCACCATGAAGTCGTTCACCAGCGGGGCGATGCGGCTCTCACCGTAGGAGACCGGGGCCGTGATGCGCAGGGTACCCTGCGGCACCGCCTGATGACGCCCCACCGCCAGCTCAGCCTCGTAGAGGTTGTCCAGCAGCTGGCGACAGTGGCGATAGTAGATCTCGCCGAGCTCGGTGAGCCGCACCTGGCGGGTGGTGCGCAGCAGCAGCTTGGCCTGCAGCCGATCCTCCAGCTGTGCCACCTGCCGGCTGACTTGCGCCACCGACACCCCCAGCTTGCGCGCCGCCGGGGTAAAGCCCCCCTGCTCCGCCACGCTGACAAACTCACAGATCCCTTCCCAGCCGAACATTATTACCTGTCTGTAAAAGTGATTTCAGATTTCGCCTTATTATCACCAAATAAGCGGGAAACTACACTGGATGTCCGAACCCATTCTCCTCACCCTGCTCAACAATAAGGACATCCGTCATGGCACAGGTTCAAAGCATCAAGTGTAAGGCCGCCATCGCCTGGGGCCCAGGCCAGCCCCTTTCCATCGAAGAAATCGACGTCATGCCGCCTCAGGCGGGCGAAGTACGGGTACGCATCGTCGCGACCGGCGTCTGCCACACCGATGCCTTCACCCTCTCCGGTGAAGATCCGGAAGGGGTCTTCCCCTGCATCCTCGGCCACGAGGGGGGCGGCATCGTCGAATCCGTCGGCGAGGGCGTCACCAGCGTCAAGGTGGGCGATCACGTGATCCCGCTCTACACCCCCGAGTGCGGCGAGTGCAAGTTCTGCAAATCCGGCAAGACCAACCTGTGCCAGAAGATCCGCGCCACCCAGGGCAAGGGGCTGATGCCGGACGGCACCACCCGCTTCTCCAAGGATGGCCAGCCCATTTATCACTACATGGGCACCTCCACCTTCAGCGAATACACGGTACTGCCCGAGATCTCCATCGCCAAGGTGGACCCGGCCGCCCCGCTGGAAGAGGTCTGCCTGCTCGGTTGCGGCGTCACCACCGGCATCGGTGCCGTGATGAACACCGCCAAAGTGAAAGAGGGTGAGAGCGTCGCCATCTTCGGGTTGGGCGGCATCGGCCTCTCCGCGGTGATCGGGGCTCGCCTGGCCAAGGCCGGCCGCATCATCGCCATCGACATCAACGAGAGCAAGTTCGAACTGGCCCGCAAGCTGGGCGCCACCGACTGCATCAACCCGAACGACTACGACAAACCCATCCAGGAGGTGATCGTCGAGCTGACCGACGGCGGCGTCGACTTCTCGTTCGAGTGCATCGGCAACGTCAAGGTGATGCGCGCGGCGCTGGAGTGCTGCCACAAGGGTTGGGGCGAGTCGGTCATCATCGGTGTGGCCGGTGCCGGCCAGGAGATCAGCACCCGTCCGTTCCAGCTGGTCACCGGCCGGGTCTGGCGCGGCAGCGCCTTCGGCGGCGTGCGCGGTCGTAGCGAGCTGCCGAGCTACGTGCAGCGCTACATGCAGGGCGAGTTCAAGCTGGACGACTTCATCACCCACACCATGGGGCTTGAGCAGATCAACGAGGCGTTCGATCTGATGCACGAAGGCAAGAGCATTCGCAGCGTCATCCACTACTGAGCATGATCACCCCGCCCGCCACCGTGGGCGGAGTGCAGGAGTTCCCCCGATGAATCTGGACATAATCAGCAGCAACAAGAGCTTCGGCGGCTGGCACAAGCGCTACAGCCACGCCTCCGAGGTGCTGGGTTGCGAGATGCGCTTCGCCATCTATCTACCGCCCCAGGCCCTCACCGGCCAGAAGGTGCCCGTGCTCTACTGGCTCTCCGGCCTCACCTGCACCGATGAAAACTTCATGCAGAAGGCGGGCGCCCAGCGCATCGCCGCCGAGCTCGGCATCGCCCTGGTGGCACCGGACACCAGCCCGCGCGGTGAAGACGTCGCGGACGACCCCGGTTACGATCTCGGCATGGGCGCCGGCTTCTACGTCAACGCTACCCAGCATCCCTGGCGCGATCACTACCAGATGTACGACTACGTCACCCGCGAGCTGCCCGAGCTCATCGAGACCCACTTCCCGGTCTCGACGAAGCGCGCCATCAGCGGCCACTCCATGGGTGGCCACGGGGCGCTCATCGCCGCCCTGCGCGAACCCGGTCGCTACCGCTCGGTGTCGGTGTTCAGCCCCATCAGCCACCCGAGCCGCTGCCCCTGGGGCCAGAAGGCACTCGGCGCCTACCTCGGCAACAATCCCTTGCTGTGGCAGGAGTGGGATGCCTGCCAGCTGCTGCGCCACCACCCGGTGACGCCGCTGCCAACTCTGGTGGACGTGGGGCTGGACGATCCCTTCCTGGCCGAACAGCTGCACATCGACGCCCTGGCCGATGCGGCCGCCGGCAAGGAGTGGCCGCTGGAGCTCAACCGCCACCCCGGGTACGATCACAGCTACTACTTCGTGGCGAGCTTCATCGAGGCGCACCTGCGCTTTCACGCTCGCCACCTCTGATCGAAACAGGCCCGTGACGGGCCTGTTTTTTTCTGGTCGGTGGACAAAACCATTCAGCTGCCCTGCCGGCTCACCTCGCCGGAGCCGGCGATCTCGCTCTGCAGCACAGGGTCACCCCAGTAGCTGACCGAGCCCGAGCCGGCGATGCTCACCTTGAGCTGCTCCTGGGCCCGGACCTCCACGTCGCCGCTGCCGGCGATATTGACTTCCACCTCGCGCCCCTTCAGCTCGGCCCCCAGCACATCCCCCGAGCCAGCGATGTTGAGCTCGACGGCCCTGGCCGTGCTGTTCCCCAGATCCAGGCTGCCTGCGCCCGCGATGTTGCCCTCCAGCCGATCCAGTTCGAGCCCGTCGGCGACGATGTCACCGACCCCGGCCACCGACAACACCAGCGCCTCCCCCTTGAAGCCGCGCAGCTCGCCGTTGGCGACCCCTGCCAGCGCCAGCTCATGGAGCGCGGGCAGGGTGATGGTGATCTCCAGCGGCTCGGTCGGATCGAGCCGGTAACCGTCCTTCACCTCGATCTCCAGCTTGTCGCCCCGCTCGTTCAGCACCAGGTAGGGCAGCAGGTTCTCCTGCCCGCGGATGCGCAATCCGCGCGGCTCACCGGCCACTAGATGGACGCTGGCAGGCACCCCGGCCAGCACCCGGGTCACCTGCCGGCCCACCCCGTGCTGCTGCTCGATCACGGCCCCTGCCCCGCTCACCCGGGTATCATCCAGCCAGCTGCACCCGCTGAGCCCGACCGCCAGCACCACGCCCATCATCCATTTCATCGCCACTCTCCTCATTGTGTATTGGCCAGTCGTGGCCCCTTGGTCAGCATCCATCGCAAAGCCTGTGCCAGTTAGTCAACTGTATGATTTGCAAGAAAATATTCATTTTTACGCTACATAACCACAGCAAGTTGAGAGTCATTCAGACCATAATCTGGCGAATCTGACCATCCCCGAACGGGCAGGCGAACGGCCGATTGGCGAGCCGTTTGCGGGGTCGCTATGCTGACAAGCCGTGGAAGTTTTTGGTTGCCGAGCCGGTCTGTTGAGCCAATAGTGGTACCTTGTGCGTACAAAGCTCTCCATCGCGGTAATGCCATTACCACTGTCTTGTCAGTCTTCACTGCCAACAAGGAGTCAGAGCGTGACCCAAGCCACTCTTCTCTATTCCACCGCCACCGGCCTGCCGGAACCGACCCGTACCCCGCTGCTGACCGGCAGCGATCCCGAACACAAGCGCCGCGAGCTGCTCGCCTACTTCTGCCAGACCTTCGATCTCTACGACTCGCTGTTCGACTGCCTGGCCGACGATCGCGCCTGGTTTGACAAGGCGATCCCCCTGCGCCACCCACTCATCTTCTACTACGGCCACACCGCCGCCTTCTTCATCAACAAGCTGCTGGCGGCCCGCCTTATCGAGGGCCGCCTCGACGCCCGCATCGAGGCCATGGTCGCCATCGGGGTGGACGAGATGAGCTGGGACGATCTGGACGAGACCCACTACGACTGGCCCGCCGTCAGCGAGCTGCGCGACTACCGCGCACAGGTGCGCGCCCTGGTGTGTGATTTCATCGAGCGGATGCCGCTGACCCTACCCATCGACTGGCAGAGCCCGGCCTGGGTCATCCTGATGGGGATAGAGCACGAGCGCATCCATCTCGAGACCTCCAGCGTGCTGATCCGCCAGCTGCCGCTGGCCTGGGTGCGCAGCCAGCCCCAGTGGCCAGTCTGCCCCGAGGCGCGCCATCGCCGTGACGAGGTGCCCGCCAACACCCTGCTGCCGGTGGCCGGCGGCCGGGTGCGGCTCGGCAAACAGGACGCCACCTACGGCTGGGACAACGAATATGGCGAGCGCCACATCGAACTGGCCCCCTTCCAGGCCAGCCGCATGCTGGTGAGCAACGCAGAATTTTTCGATTTCGTGCAGGCAGGCGGCTACGAGACCCGTGACTGGTGGGATGACGAAGGCTGGGGCTGGCGCCAGTATGCCAAGGCCCGCATGCCCACCTTCTGGGTCGGCGACCCCCTCGAACCCGAACAATTGCATCTGCGGCTGATGACCGAGCAGGTCCCTATGCCCTGGGACTGGCCGGCCGAGGTGAATCAGCTGGAGGCGGCCGCCTTCTGTCGCTGGCAGGCGGCCCAGACCGGCCTGCCCGTCCAGCTACCGAGCGAGGCGGAGTGGATGCTGCTGCGCGAACAGCTGACCGGCGATCAGCCGGACTGGATCGAGGCGCCCGGCAACATCAACCTGGCCCGCTTCGCGTCGTCCTGTCCGGTGGATGCCTGCCCGCAGGGCAGCTTTTTCGATCTGGTAGGCAACGTCTGGCAGTGGACCAGCACCGCCATCGACGGCTTCGAGGGGTTCAAGGTGCATCCCCTCTACGACGACTTCTCCACCCCCACCTTCGACGGCAAGCACACCCTCATCAAGGGCGGGAGCTGGATCAGTACCGGCAACGAGGCGCTCAAATCCTCCCGCTACGCCTTCCGTCGCCACTTCTTCCAGCACGCGGGCTTCCGCTACCTGGTCTCCCGCCATCAGGAACCCGTCATCGTGAACCCCTATGAAACCGACACCCTGGTCGCTCAGTATCTCGACTTCCAGTACGGGCCGAGCCACTTCGGGGTAGCCAACTACGCCGAGGCTCTGGCCGGTCTTGCCAGCGAGCTCTGCGGCCGCCATGAGCGGGCGCTCGACATCGGTTGCGCCACCGGTCGCGCCAGCTTCGAACTGGCTCGCCGCTTCGCCCACGTGGATGGGGTGGACTACTCGGCCCGCTTCATCGACGTGGCCCTGACCCTGGCAAGACAGGACAACTTCCGCTATGCGGTGCCGGTGGAAGGGGATCTGGTGGAATATTGCGAGGCGCGCCTCTCCCGCCACGAGCTCGGTCGCGAGCAGAGCGAGCGGGTCCACTTCAGCCAGGGGGATGCCTGCAACCTCAAGCCCAAGTACGGCGACTACGACCTGGTGCTCGCCTCCAACCTGATCGACCGGCTGCGGGAACCTGCCCGCTTCCTGCGGGACATTGCCCCGCGCCTGCGCAGCGGCGGCCTGCTGGTGCTCACCAGCCCCTACACCTGGCTGACCGACTACACCCCCAAGGCCAACTGGCTCGGCGGCATCCGGGAAAACGGCGAGGCCCTCGGCACCTATCAGGCGCTGCAACGGCTGCTGGCGGATGAGTTCGAGGAGCACATGCCCCCGAGGGACGTGCCCTTCGTCATCCGCGAGACCGCCCGCAAGTACCAGCATACGGTGGCCCAGCTCACCGTCTGGCGCAAACGCTGACGACGCGGCAAACGAAAGAGGGAGGCCCATGGCCTCCCTCTTTTTTATCCAGACGACTTACCCCTGCTGAACCTGGGGCAGGGCCTCCTGCTCGTGGTAGCGGCGGGCCAGCACGGCGCACACCATCAGCTGGATCTGGTGGAAGATCATCAGCGGCAGCACCATGACCCCGACGCTGGCGGCCGGGAACATGACGTTGGCCATGGGCACCCCGTTGGCCAGGCTCTTTTTGGAGCCGCAGAAGACGATTGTGATCTCGTCCGCCCTGTTGAAGCCGAGGCGGCGACTGATCCAGACGTTCCAGCCCAGCACCAGCGCCAGCAGCACGCAGCTCAACAGCACGATGCAGGCGAGATCGTACCAGCCGACCTGGTGCCAGATCCCCTGCACCACCGCCTCGCTGAAGGCCACATAGACCACCAGCAGAATGGAGCTCTGATCCAGCTTGCCAATGAGTGGCCGGTGGCTGTCAACCCAGCGGCCGATGAGCGGGCGCGACAGATGGCCCACCACGAACGGCAGCATCAGCTGCACCATGATGGCCTGAATGGAGTGCCAGGTATCGACCCCCTCCCCCTGCACATTGATCATCAGCCCCACCAGCACCGGCGAGAGGAAGATGCCGAGGATGCTGGAGGCCGAGGCGCTGCACACCGCCGCCGACACATTGCCGCCGGCCATGGAGGTGAAGGCGATGGCCGACTGCACGGTGGCCGGCAGGGCGCACAGGTAAAGGAAACCGAGGTAGATGGCCGGGCTCAGCCAGTGAGGCACCAGCGGCGTGAGCAGCAGCCCCAGCAGCGGGAAGAGCAGGAAGGTGCTGGCCATCACCACCAGGTGCAGCCGCCAGTGGCCGAGGCCCGCCAGCAGGTTCTGGCGCGACAGCTTGGCGCCATGCATGAAGAACAAGAGCGCCACCGCCAGCTTGGTCAGCAGACCGAACCAGACGGCCACCTGCCCCTCGCAGGGGAAGAAGGAGGCCAGCGCGACCACCACAATCAGTACAGAGGTAAAGGGATCCAGACGCACGAGCGGTCTCCGGTGAAAGCAGATCCCGTCCCCTCGCAGGGCCGGTGATCGGGGACGACAGGAAACACAACAGGAGCTGTGGCACAGCTCCTGTTGAAACGAATCCCCAGCTTACCCCGATAAGCGGGAGGCGCAAAGTTGAGCGACCCCTCTTTATCTGCCGGAAATTAAGCAAGCCCGGCTGGCCACCGGATCCAGCCAGCCTTGTGCTTCAACTCTGCTTGGCCAGCTTGCCGCCGGCTGGGCCGGTGGCCTGCTTGCGGGCTTGGCGCTTTTCGAAACGGGAGATCCACCAGTAGGCCAGCGCCGAGAAGACCGCGGTCATGAAGACATTGATGAAGAAGGCGCGCACCAGATCCACCCCGCTCGGGAAGGCGGAGGCACTCATGCTCACCACGAAAATGGCGATTAGCACAGACACCACCCCCATACCGAACTTGCGCGATCCCATGCGGAAGTCGCGCGGGGTGTCGTCATGTTTCCAGCGGAACACGAAGTAGGCCACCATGATGAAGATCGGCGGCAGCATGGCGGTGCCGGCGGTGAGGTTGATGGCGGTGTTCATCATCTGCTGCACGGATTCCGAGCCGAAGCCGTTGACCACCAGCATCACGAACACGAAGGCAAACTGCCACCAGGCGGCGCGCACCGGCACGCCGTGCTCGTTGAGCTGGGTGGTCTTCTCGCCGTAAACCCCCTGCGGGATCTCGGAGAAGTGGATCTTCACCGGCGCCGAGGTCCACATCATCATGGAGCCGAACATGGCGATGAACAGCACCACGCCGACGAAACGGCCCACCAGCGCCTCGGACAGCTGGAAGTACTGGGCCATGCCGGTGAAGATCTCCACCATGCCACCGGCATAGGTGAGGCTCTCGCGCGGCACGAACACGTTCACCAAAAGGGAACCGACCGCATACATGGCACCGATGACGATACCGGCGCTGATGATCACCTTGATGAAGGACTTCTGGCCCCCCTTCACGTCATTGAGGTAGGCCGCTGCGGTCTCGGCACCGCCCGCCGCCTGGAAGATCCAGCACATGATGCCGAGCGTCGCCCAGTTGACGGTGGGAGTCATGGCTTCCAGGGTGATGGGCTGGGCCGGTACATGATCGCCACTCAGGGCCATCAACGCGCCCAGCACATAGATGGCGAACAGGGCAAACACCCCGTAGGCCACGATCTCGGCAATCTTTCCCAGCCAGCTCGCCCCCTTGGTGGAGATGTGGGTCGCCGCCGCAAACAGCACGATGGAGATGACCGAGGTGACCATGGGCGAGAAGCTGTACTCATAGCCCAGCATGGCGTAGGAGGCGTAGGCAATGACGTTGGGCAACAGGGAGACGAACCAGAACAGGTTCACGAACCAGTAGAGAAACGAGCCCAGATAGGCCATCCGGGTGCCGAGCGGCTTTTTCAGCCAGTCATACATCCCCGACTCGGAGTTTTTGTTGGCCGAGACGAACTCGGCAATGATGAAAACGAACGGGATGAAGTAGACGATGGTCGCCAGCAGGAAGATAGGGGCGGAGCTGAGCCCCAGCTCAATGTTGTTGTTGACGATGTTGCGCACGTTGAACACGGCGGCAAAGGTCATCGACAACAAGGCAAACTTGCCTATGGTGCCGCGTACGGATTCAGACATGGTGTCCTCCAGTGGACTCGCGCTCCCTGCGGGGAGCGCTGTGACTCTGTGATGTGTTCGGCAAGGGTCTGTCGGCCCCGCGCTTTACTCTCTTGTTATGATCGGGCCGCGTGTACGACCTCGTTGGTGAACCGGTGCCGTCTCCCGCACCGACTCGCAATACCAGTCAGACGATCGGGGTGCCCGGCGCCATCGGCACCCGCGGCTGCAGCAGCACGCTCTGGCTCTCGTCCGGGGCCTCGGCGCAGAGCAACATGCACTCGGAACGCTCACCGCGCATCCTGGTGGGCTTGAGGTTGGTCAGTACCACCACCTCGCTGCCCATCAGCTCCTCTTCGCTGTAGTAAGGCACCAGACTGGTGACGGTCTGCAGCGGCCGCTCGCCACCCACGTCGATCTGGACGATGTAGAGTTTGTCGGCACCGGGGTGACGCACCACCTCCAACACCTTGCCCACCTTCATCTCGACCCGTTTGAATTCGGCAAACTCGATCGTCTCGCTCATGCTCTTTTCCTTTTCTGGTTCAACGGTTTGCGGGTGGCCAACGGCCACCCGGTTTGATTGGGATTCAATGCCGTGCCTATGGCGTCTGCATGGCAACCTGCGCTGTCGGCTGGGCCTCTTTGGCACGCGCTTCGGCACTGAGGGAGGCCTCGTATCTGTTGTATTTCCACCAGGCAAAGCCGAGGAAAATCACGATCCCGCCGACGTTGTAGAAGATGATGGTCATGATGTCGGCACCGGTCGGGAAGGTGGAGGCGAGGAAGCCCACCGAGAAAATGGCGATCAGCACCGAGACCACGGCGATACCGGTGGTGCGCGAACCCATCCTGAACTCCCGCGGCAGGTGGTCGAGCTTCAGCCGCAGATTGAGGTAGGCCAGCATGATGAACAGCGGCGGCAGCATGGAAGCGGCGGCGGTCATGTTGATGACGGTGTTCATCAGATCCTGCGCGGTGTTGGAGCCCAGAGTCGGGATCACCATCAGCGGCAGCACGATGAGGTACTGGATCCAGGCTGCACGGGCGGGCACGCCGTTCTCGTTCAGCTCGACCGTCTTCTTGCCGAAGATGCCGGCCGGGATCTCGGAGAAGAAGATCTTCACCGGGGTCGCCGTCCACATCAGCAGGGAGCCGAACATGGCGGTGAAGGAGACCAGCCCGACGAAGCGGTTCATCAGGATCTTCGGCAAGCCGAAGTAGGCCGCCAGCCCCTCGAACACCTGCACCGAGCCACCGGTGAATTTCAGGGTGTCGCTGTGGACGAACACGTTGATCAACAGCGATGCGATGGAGTAGAGCACGCCGATAAAGATCCCGGCGACGATGATCACCTTCACGAAGGATTTGGAGCCCCCTTTCACGTCATTGACGTAGACCGCCACCGACTCGGCGCCACCGGCTGCCATAAAGATCCAGGTGGTGATGCCGAGGAAGGCCCAGCTGAAATCGGGGACCATGGCCTCTACCGTGATGGGGTCGGCCGGCTGCACGCCGCCCACCAGTGCCGCACCCGCCAGCAGAATGTAGGAGAGAGTCAGCAGCAGCATCAGGGACGAGGTCACCGAGGTGATGGGGCCCAGCATCTTGGCGCCGTTGGTGGAGACGTAGGTGGCAAAGGCGAACAGCACCATGCTCAATGCCGTGGTCGCCACCGGAGTGAGAATGTACTCGTAGCCGAGGAAGGCATAGGAGGCGTAGGCGATGACCCGCGGCAGCAGCGAGGTAAAGAAGAACAGGTTCACGAACCAGTAGGTGTAGGCGGAGATAAAGGCCCAGCGACCGCCGAGGGAGCTCTTCACCCAGGCATACACCCCCGCTTCGGAGTTCTTATTCAGTGACACAAATTCCGCAATGATCAGGCAAAACGGAATGAAGTAAAAAAGGGTGGCCAGAAAGAACATCGGGGCCGAGGCCAGACCGATCTCGATGTTGTTGTTGATGACGTTGTTGAAGCTGAATACCGCCGCGAAGGTGAGCGACAGCAGACCAAACTTGCCTATCGTATTGCGTTTGGAATCAGACATGGTGCATCTCCAGACCTGTAGTTATCTCGCGAAAGGGCAGGGCATGAGTTGTAGGGTGAGCCCCGCCCTTCCGGCCTTTGTCAGTGCAGAACCAGCGGCTTGTTATTTGTTTTTGAAGTAGCCGCCTTCGACGGTGACCTTGATGATCAGCTTGCGCACCGGCCCGTCGCCGACGAAGCGGTAGGCCTCGTCGTTCTCGAAGATCACCACCTGACCGTTGCCGACCTGCTGGCGCTCACGCACCTCGCCTGCCAGCCACTCGCGGTCGGTGGTGTCGTCATAGGCCTGCTCGACCCCCAGCTCGCTCTTGGCTGCCCACTCCACCGTCTCTGCCCCTTCCAGGTAGTAGTGGACGTCGAAGTAGCGGCGCTGCCCCTCGAACAGTGAGGTGGCCGGGCTGGCCCCCTCCTGCAAGCGATAGGTGAGGGAGTCACCGATGGAGTGGCAGATACCAGGCTTGAGGTTCGGCAGGTTGTTGATGGCCTCCACGCAGCGGCCCCACTTCTTGCCCTCCCGGTAGATGTTTTTGAACAGGGTCAGGTTGTCCAGGGTGATCATGCGAGGTTCCTCCCGCCGTTGATGGTGAGATCGAGCCCGGCCAGCGCAGCCGGATTGAGGTTGCCACGGGCGATGGGCAGCAGGGTCAGGCCGAAGCTGAATGGCTCGAAACGCACTCGCCAGGAGTCCAGTACCTCGGATCCCCAGGAGTTGGAGCCAAGCCCCAGTACCTTGTGATCCAGATTGAGGGTGAGATAACCGCAGGGCTCCAGCTCGTTGATGTGCTGCGCCGCGTGGATATGCTCCCAGCTGTAGGGCCAGACGCTCAGGTTGATGGGGGCATCGGGCCGCACGTAGAGACCGGCACCGTGGCGGTTGGTCAGGGTCGCCCAGCGCACCTGCTGGCGGTTGCCGTTATCCTGCGGGAAGGGGTAGTGCTCCCACATCTCGCCGACTGTGCTGTTGAAGCTATCGATCCAGTTGCTCTGGCGGCTGTCCTGATAGTTCTCGCCCGGCCCCATGCCGTAGTAGTGCACCCGATCGAGATCCTGACGAATGCCCAGCTCGAAGCCGATCTTGGGGATGATGTCGTCATAACCGCCGTAGGGCTGACCGGAGAGTGCCACGTGCAGTTGGCCGTTCGGGCTCAGGGTGTAGACGTAGCGGCAGCGCATGCCGAAGTCGAACACCGGCGGCGCGATCAGGCTCTCCACCGTCACCTCGACCGCCTCACCCAGCTGACGCCAGCTCAGAGTGCGGAAGTGCTCCTGCATGATCTGCAGGTGGTTGGGGTGCCACAGGCTCTCGTACTCCTGCTTGTGGTTGTCGATCATCGGCTTGAAGAAGGTGAGGCGCGGCGAGCGCTCGATGAGCTCGATACCGTCCTGCTGCCAGCTCACCAGCTTGCCGTCGAGGCGCGAGAAGCGCAGGGCAAAGCCGCTGCCGCTCAAGGTCAGCGCGAGGCGCTCATCGGCAATCTGCAACGCAGTGGCGTTGGGATTGGCAAAGGGCTGCAGCTGGCGAGTCGATGCCTTCAGCTGGAACTGGTACTGGCCCAGCTCGTGCTCCGCCGCGCTGTAATGGGTGGCGGTCGCCTTGATGACCCGCAGCTGGACGAAGGTTTCCCGCCCATCAAGCGTGGGCAATTCGAGTTGCAGCTCGGCGATGGCACCAGGAGCAACCCCTTCCAACCGGATTTGCTGGCTGGCCAGCAGCTCGCCCTCGGCCTTCACCTCGACCAGCAGGCGGATATCGTCGAGAGTGGAGAACCAGTAGCGGTTTTCCACCGCCAGCTTGCCGCTCGCCAGATCCAGCTCGCGCACCTTGACCGGGCAGATCACCTGCTTGTATTCGCGCAGCCCTGGCCCCGGGGTCTGATCCGGATAGATGAGGCCATCCATGCAGAAGTTGTAGTTGTTGGGGTAGTCGCCGTAGTCGCCGCCGTACTTGTAGACGGGGCGCCCCTGCTCGTCCTGATCCAGAATGCCGTGATCGCACCACTCCCAGATGTAGTGGCCCTGAATGTGGGGATGGCGGTCGAACACCTGCTGGTATTCGCTAAGACCGCCCGGGCCGTTGCCCATGGCGTGGGCGTATTCGCAGATAATGCGCGGCTTCTCCATCGGGAACTCGCCGAAGCAGTTCATCTGGGAGACGCGCGAATACATGGTACTCACCACATCCACCACCTCGGCATCGCGATCCTCTTCGTAGTGCACCAGCCGGGTCGGGTCGATCGCCTTGCAGCGACGGTACATGGCCCTGATGTTGCAGCCGTAACCGGACTCGTTGCCGAGCGACCAGATGATGATGGAGGGGTGGTTCTTCTGGGCGTGCACGTGGCGCTCGATGCGATCCACGAACACCGGCTCCCAGAAGGGGTCGTCGGTGATGCGGCTGAGATCGCCGACGTTGGCAAAACCGTGGGTCTCCACGTCGGTCTCCGCCATCACGAACAGACCGTACTGGTCGCACAGCTCGTAGAAACGCGGGTCGTTCGGGTAGTGGGCGGTGCGCACCGAGTTGAGGTTGTGCTGCTTCATCAACACGATATCGCGTTCAACACGGTCCATGCCGACCGCACGGCTCTTGAGGTGGTCGTTGTCGTGACGGTTCACCCCGTGCAGCTTGAGGTAGTGGCCGTTGACGTAGAAGAGGCCATCTTTGACCTTGATTTCACGCACCCCGACCCGCTGCGGGATCACTTCCAGCAGCTCGCCCTGACCGTTGTAGAGGGAGAGTTGTAGCTGATAGAGGTAAGGGTCTTCGGCGCTCCACAGATGGGGGTTGGCCAGATCCAGCGTGAAGCGGCAATCACACTTGCCATCGATGGCGAGATGGTCGAGCGAGCCGCTGGCGATCTCGCTGCCCTGATCCAGCAGCGACCAGACCAGACGGTGATCACAGGCAGCCGCCCCCAGATTCTCCAGCTGTATATCGCAGCTCAGGGTGGCGCTCTGGCCGGCAATCTGATTGCCATCCGCCAGCGCGGTGCGGATGAAGAAGTCCTGCACATGGGCGGCCGGTTTGCCCACCAGATAGACGTCACGGAAGATCCCCGCCATCCACCACATATCCTGATCTTCGATATAGGTCGAGTCCGCCCACTGCATCACCCGCACCGACAGCAGGTTCTCGCCAATGTTGGCGTAGGCGCTGATATCGAACTCGGCTGTGAGACGGCTCCCCTTGCTGAAGCCGACATACTGGCCGTTCACATAGACCTCGAAGTAGGTCTCCACCCCGTCAAACTTGATGATCACCTGCTCGCCATCCCAGGCCGGGCTCAGCATGAAGCTGCGCTGATAGGCGCCGGTGGGGTTGTTGGTCGGCACGAAGGGCACGTCGATGGGGAAGGGAAAACCTTCGTCGGTGTACTGCAGCTGACCATGCCCTTCCATCTGCCACATGTTGGGCACGGTGATCTGGCCCCACTCGCTCATGGGGCTGTGATAGAAGGCCTCCGGCACCTGCAGGGGGTGGTCGAAGTAGTGGAACTGCCATTGGCCGCTCAGCCCCAGAAAACGGCGGCTCAGCTCGCGCTGCATGGTGGCCGCCAGCGCGTGGTCGGCATAAGAGAAGAAGTAGGCTCGCGGAGCCAGCCTGTTTTCACCAACGAATTGGACGCTTTCCCAGTTATTCACATGTCCTCCCGGAACAAGGCAACGTTAACTGGGTAAACTCTAGATAAATATTTACTAAATATCAGCTTTGAATTGGTAAAGTTTTAACCTGATCACAGTGAGTGGATGGTTTTGTGAGCGAGATCAGAAGCGGGAGATACAGGAGGGCAAGATATGGAGGAGTGGCATGGATGTTGATAACAGTTGGCTGAACTGCAATAAAATCAACTATAAAACAATATGATATGACGTTAGAGATGATATGGGAAAGAGGTTTGCTTGGCAGAGGTGTCGCACCACCACAAGATGGCGCGACTAAAAAGCATAATATTTTACTAAAATTGGCGGGTAGTGCCACGCAGGGTCAACTTGCTCGGCACCAACACTCGGAGTGGAATATCCCGCTCGTCACGCAGCCGTTCAACCAACAGATTGACTCCCTGGGAGCCCATCAACTCGGAGTGGATCCGCACCGTGGAGAGCGGCGGGAAGGTGAACTTGGCGGTCGGAATATCGTTGACGCTGATAAGCTCGATCTGCTGGGGAATTGCCAGTCCCTTCTCGTGGATGGCACGCAGCACACCGATGGCGATGGAGTCGGAGGCGACGAACAGCGCCTTGGGCCAATCTCCCGCCAGCATCTCTTTGGCCAACTTGTAACCGGAGGCGCTGGAGAAATCCCCGCGATAGAGGTCGCTCTCCTGCACCACGCCAAGACGCTGACCATAGTCGAGGAAGGCCAGCTCGCGCAGATCCGGGCCATCATCCTGGCCTCCGATATAGCCGATGCGCTGATGTCCCTGGGCGATGAAGAAGTCCACTACCTGCTGGCTGATCAGCGCCAGATCCACGTCAATCGAGTCAAAGTCCCCCTGAGAACGGCAATCCACGAACACCAGCTGGGCAGAGAGGGAGTGGAGCGCGGCGAGACGCTCTGCAGGCAGATGGCCGATGACCAGGATACCGTCGACCGCGGAGAGATCGCGCCCCTCGGCACCGTTGTAGAAGTGGGTCAGCTCGATGTTGAGACGGGCACACTGGGTCTCGATGCCATAGCGGATGGCCAGATAATAAGGGTCGTTGACCTCGGTGCTCTGCGGGTAGGCATAGACCGCCAGGAAGTGCAGTTTGCTCTTGTGAACCCCCTTGCGGGCACCGCTGGTCTTGTACTCCAGCCGCTCGGCGATCTCGAAGATCTTCTGCTTGGTCTCTTCCTTGACGCTCAGCGTCGGATCTTCATTGAGCACCCGTGACACGGTAGCCTGGGAAACCCCCGCCTCCAGTGCAATTTCCTTCAACGTGGCCATGCATACTCCTCTGGCGATGACTCCCGACAATACCAGACCAAGAGTAACGGGCAACGTGCTGACATCCCAGCATTTTTACTAAAAGAAACCCATCAGGACGGCAAAATTCCAATGCAAAAAGGCCTCCCGAATGGGAGGCCTCTTCTAAATAGGTGCCTGACAGTGTCCTACTCTCGCATGGCGAATGCCACACTACCATCGGCGCTACCGCGTTTCACTTCTGAGTTCGGCATGGGATCAGGTGGTTCCACGGCGCTATTGCCGTCAGGCAAAAGCTTTACTACTTCAATAATGGTGCTGATACCCAGAGTCGAACTGGGGACCTCATCCTTACCAAGGATGCGCTCTACCAACTGAGCCATATCAGCACACTAACCGGTAAAGACCGCACTGTGTGCGCTATCTAAATCTTCTGTCCAACACAACCTGACGTTGTGTCGCGACCAACCACATCGCTGTGATTGCTTAATTGATGCCTGGCAGTGTCCTACTCTCGCATGGCGAATGCCACACTACCATCGGCGCTACCGCGTTTCACTTCTGAGTTCGGCATGGGATCAGGTGGTTCCACGGCGCTATGGCCGCCAGGCAAATTCTTCAATCTGAGAAAGCTGACATAAGTAGTTTCGTATTTGTCACAAGGCTCGAAACACTTCTTGGGTGTTGTATGGTTAAGCCTCACGGGTAATTAGTATGGGTTAGCTCAACACGTCACCGCGCTTACACACCCCACCTATCAACGTTGTGGTCTCCAACGGCCCTTTAGGACCCTCAAGGGGTCAGGGATGACTCATCTCAGGGCTCGCTTCCCGCTTAGATGCTTTCAGCGGTTATCGATTCCGAACTTAGCTACCGGGCAGTGCCACTGGCGTGACAACCCGAACACCAGAGGTTCGTTCACTCCGGTCCTCTCGTACTAGGAGCAACTCCCTTCAATCATCCAACGCCCACGGCAGATAGGGACCGAACTGTCTCACGACGTTCTGAACCCAGCTCGCGTACCACTTTAAATGGCGAACAGCCATACCCTTGGGACCGACTTCAGCCCCAGGATGTGATGAGCCGACATCGAGGTGCCAAACACCGCCGTCGATATGAACTCTTGGGCGGTATCAGCCTGTTATCCCCGGAGTACCTTTTATCCGTTGAGCGATGGCCCTTCCATTCAGAACCACCGGATCACTATGACCTACTTTCGTACCTGCTCGACCTGTCCGTCTCGCAGTTAAGCTGGCTTATGCCATTGCACTAACCTCCTGATGTCCGACCAGGATTAGCCAACCTTCGTGCTCCTCCGTTACTCTTTGGGAGGAGACCGCCCCAGTCAAACTACCCACCAGGCACTGTCCGCGACCCGGATTCACGGGCCTGCGTTAGAACATCAAACATACAAGGGTGGTATTTCAAGGACGGCTCCAGCGCAACTGGCGTCACGCCTTCAAAGCCTCCCACCTATCCTACACATGTAGGTTCAATGTTCAGTGCCAAGCTGTAGTAAAGGTTCACGGGGTCTTTCCGTCTAGCCGCGGGTACACCGCATCTTCACGGCGAATTCGATTTCACTGAGTCTCGGGTGGAGACAGCATGGCCATGGTTACACCATTCGTGCAGGTCGGAACTTACCCGACAAGGAATTTCGCTACCTTAGGACCGTTATAGTTACGGCCGCCGTTTACCGGGGCTTCGATCAAGAGCTTCGCTTGCGCTAACCCCATCAATTAACCTTCCGGCACCGGGCAGGTGTCACACCCTATACGTCCACTTTCGTGTTTGCAGAGTGCTGTGTTTTTGATAAACAGTCCCAGCCATCTGGTCACTGCGACTCCCGACAGCTCCATCCGCAAGGGACTTCACCATCAAGAGCGAACCTTCTCCCGAAGTTACGGTTCTATTTTGCCTAGTTCCTTCACCCGAGTTCTCTCAAGCGCCTTGGTATTCTCTACCCGACCACCTGTGTCGGTTTGGGGTACGATGACTTGTAATCTGAAGCTTAGAGGCTTTTCCTGGAAGCAGGGCATCAATGGCTTCCGCACCGTAGTGCGTTCGTCTCGTGTCTCAGTGTTGTGTCTCCGGATTTGCCTAGAAACACCACCTACGCACTTTCACCAGGACAACCGTCGCCTGGCCCACCTAGCCTTCTCCGTCCCCCCATCGCAATTACAAGTCGTGCAGGAATATTAACCTGCTTCCCATCGACTACGCCTTTCGGCCTCGCCTTAGGGGTCGACTCACCCTGCCCCGATTAACGTTGGACAGGAACCCTTGGTCTTCCGGCGAGGAGGCTTTTCACCCCCTTTATCG
>NZ_CP187186.1:2500-50000 GCF_049665575.1 Aeromonas oralensis | reverse complement strand
CATGATGCGCAGCTCGATCTGGGAGTAGTCCGCCGCCACCAGCTTGTAACCGGCGCACGGGATGAAGGCCTGCCGGATGCGGCGCCCCTGTTCGTTGCGTACTGGGATGTTCTGCAGGTTGGGATCGGTGGACGAGAGCCGACCGGTCGCCGCCACCGCCTGATGATAGGAGGTGTGCACCCGCCCGGTCTGCGGCTTGATCATCAGCGGCAGCTTGTCGGTGTAGGTGGACTTGAGCTTGGCCAGCCCACGATGCTCCATCAGCAGTTGCGGCAGCTCATAGGTCTCCGCCAGCTCGGCCAGTACCTCTTCCGCAGTGGATGGCGCTCCCTTGGGAGTCTTTTTGATGATCGGCAGCCCCAGCTTGGTGAAGAGGATCTCCCCCAGCTGCTTGGGCGAGGAGAGGTTGAACTCCTGCCCGGCCAGCTCGTGAGCCTGTTTCTCCAACTCTGCCAGACGCACTTCGATCTCCTGATTCTGCTGATGCAGCAGCTTGGGCTCGATGGTAGTACCGAGCCGCTCCATCCGCGCCAGCACCGGCAGCAAGGGCAGTTCGATCTCGCTGAACACCTTGGCGAGACCCGGCTCGGCAGAGAGCTTGCCCCACAGCGTCTGATGCAGACGCAGGGTGATGTCGGCATCTTCCGCCGCATAAGGAGCCGCCTGCTCCAGTTCAATCTGGTTGAAGGTAAGCTGCTTGACACCCTTGCCGGCGATCTCTTCGAACGAGATGGTTTCGGCATTCAGATATCTGCGGGCCAGCGAATCCATGTCGTGGCGGCTGGCGGTGGAGTTGAGTACATAGGACTCGAGCATGGTGTCATAGGCGATGCCCTGCAGCTCGATACCGTGATTGAGCAGCACGTTGCGATCGTACTTGAGGTTCTGCCCCACCTTGAGACGGGTCGGATCTTCCAGCAGCGGTTTGAGCTTGCCGAGCACCACGGACTCGGTCAGCTGTACCGGCGCCCCCAGATAGTCGTGGCCGAAGGGCACGTAGGCCGCCTTGCCCGGCTCGATGGCAAAGGAGACGCCAACGACGCGCGCCTCCATATAGTCAAGACTGGTGGTCTCGGTATCGAAGGCAAATAGCGGCGCCGCCTGCAAACGGGCCAGCCACTCGTCGAATTCGGCCTCGTCCAGGATGCAGCGATAGTCGGTCTCGATTGCGGCGACCGGGGCGGCGCCTTCATCATCCCCCTCGGCGCCACTCTCCTCCGCGCCGCCGGACTCCAACTCTTTGATCAGGTTGCGCAGCTCGTACTCACGATAGACCGCCAGCAGAGCCTCCTTGTCGATGGGGCCGAGCTGCAGTTCTTCCAGACTCTGTTCCAGCGCGACATCGGTCTTGATGGTGGCCAGCACGTAGGAGAGGCGCACCTGCTCTTCCTGCTCGCGGAACTTGTCGGCGAACGCCTTGGAGCCACGGAAACCGAGCGCAGCCACCTTGTCGAGGTTGGCGGCGATCTCGTCGATACTGCCAATCCCCTGCAGCAGGGCCAGTGCGGTCTTCTCGCCAACGCCGGTCATGCCGGGGATGTTGTCCACCTTGTCCCCCATCAGGGCCAGGTAGTCGATGATGAGCTCGGGCGGTACGCCGAACTTCTCGATCACCCCTTCCCGATCGGTCTTCACGTCTTTCATGGTGTCGATCAGGGTGACATGGTCGGAGACCAGCTGCGCCATGTCCTTGTCGCCGGTGCTGATCAGCACCGGCAGCTGCTTCTCGGTCGCCTGACGGGCCAGAGTACCGATCACGTCGTCGGCCTCCACTCCCTCCACCATCAGGAAGGGGAAACCCATCGCCTTGATCATCTGGTGGATGGGGGCAACCTGGCTGCGCAGATCGTCCGGCATGCTGGCCCGGTTGGCCTTGTATTCGGGATAGATGTCGTCGCGGAAGGTCTTGCCCTTGGCATCGAACACCACGGCCACGTGGCAGTCGGGGTACTGCTTGCGCAGACTACGCATCATGTTGGCCATGACACGGACGGCGCCGCTCGGCAAACCGGTCGAGGTGCGCAGATCGGCCTGCTGGGAGGCAAAGAAGGCGCGGTAAAGATATGAAGAGCCGTCGACCAGAATAAGGGGATTGCTAGGGGCCATGAAATCGTCCTGCCAGAGATAAACAGCCGCTAGGATGCCACAGGGCACCCCTCACACCAAGAGGGGCCAAGACCCTGTCGGCGGATCCTTACAGGCCATCAATCTGTGGATAACTCTGTGCTCAAAAATGGGGGGCAGTATCAACCACAGTGATAAAACTGTGCACAAAAATATAAAAACCAATAAATAACAATTGGTTGTGTATGTAAAAACCGATCGCGAGACGACTTGAATGATCTCGATCAATGTGGAAAAAAATTTAAGGGAGTAAGTACGGCAGGATCCAAAACGAAACAATCCTAGCACAGCAAGATGACTTGACCAGCTGAGGACGAACGATAACCATACAAAAGTACAACAATCCATTCTGGCTCACATTTTCAACAACGAGGAGTCTGTCATGAAAAAAGTGGCCGTGATCTTGAGTGGCTGTGGCGTCTTTGACGGGGCCGAAATCCACGAGGCCGTCATCAGTCTGCTGGCGCTGGCCAGGCAGGGCGCAGCAGTCCAGTGCTTCGCTCCCAATGTTCCACAGCTCCATGTGATCAACCACCTGACCGGGGACGTGAGTGAAGGCGAGCGCCGCAACGTGCTGGTTGAAGCAGCCCGCCTCTGCCGCGGCCAGATAAGGGACGTGGCCGAACTGGATGCGGCCGACTACGATGCCCTGCTGGTGCCGGGTGGCTTTGGCGCCGCCAAGAACCTGTGCGACTTCGCCATCAAGGGGGCCGAGTGCCAAATCCAGCCGGATGTATTGAAGGCGTGCCAGAGCTTCGCCAGGGCCGGCAAGCCGGCCGCCTACATCTGCATCGCACCGGCCATGATCCCGCTCATCTATGGCGCCGGCACCCTGGCCACCATAGGCCATGACGAGGGCACCGCCAACGCCATCGAGGCGATGGGAGGCAGCCATCTCAACTGCCCGGTCAACGAGTTCGTGGTGGATCAGGAGCGCAAGGTGATCTCCACTCCCGCCTACATGCTGGCCAACAACATAGTGGAAGCGGCGGACGGCATCGAGAAGACCGTCAAACAGCTGCTGGCACTCTGATTGCCAGACTGACCCAAACAAACGGGCCGCTCATGGAGCGGCCCGTTTTCAATTCTCGCGGATGGCGACGACTCAGATGCTTTCGCCCATCTGGTCCATCTTGCCCAGCAGGGCACGCAGACGCTCTTGCCAGGCGACGTGCTCGTTGCGCAGCTGATGGTTCTCGTCTTGCAGCTTGTTGTTCTGCTCTTTCAGCTCGTCCAGCTCCATCTTCAGCAGGGAGATGTTGTCGACGGCGGATTGTACTTTGGATTCGAGTTGCTCAAGGACTTCTAGTGACATATGCATACCTGTATGTTCAATTGCGATGCCCCACAGAGGGCGATTCAAGCGCGTGAAGCCAGCATACCCCGAGCCTATCGGCACAAACAAGCCGGTGCGCTGTAAAATGCGCCTTCCATGGATGTATTGCCTAAATATGCGTCTATTTTTCTCGCATCCTGCGCCCGGGCCACGGCCGGCCCCGCACAAATCGCCACCCCGCCCCTGCGCAACCGCCCTGCACGCCCTTGCCGCAAGCCCGCATCATCAGGCGTGCAGGGCGATATAGGCCCCCAGCAGCAGACAGGCAACCCCGTACATCAGCAAGCCGTAGAGCAGGTTGCCGCGCAAAATCGCCCCGGCACTCAGGTTGTAGCGGGAGGCCAGCGCCAGGTTGGAGCCGGAGAGCGGACTGGTACCGGTAGCCAGCCCCCAACCCAGCAGGAAGCACATACCGAGCAGGCTGGGGTCCGGCGAAAGCGGCCACAACAGCGGCGCCAATCCTGAGATGCTGATGAGCGGGTGCACCCCGACGATGGCCACCAGCAGGATCAGCAACAAAGTGAGCGAAGACTCCAGCCAGCCGAAATGATGAAAGAAGGGCAAGCCGTGGCCGCCACCCAGCTCGAGCACCGACAGCGCACTGTTGATGCCAGCGGCCAGCAGGCCCGCCCCCAGAAACAGCACCAGTTGGCCACCGATGGCGGGGAAGCGTTCCACCACCTGCCGCTTGAGGGCCGGGCCTCGCCCCGCGCTCGGCATGAAGGCAAAGGCCAGCAGCGGTGCCACCAGGGCGATCACCGCCAGGATGCCGAGATCCGGCCAGATCTGCTTGATCAGCAGCACCAGCAGGGCCAGTGCCACCGGCAATCCCAGAGTCTGCAGCCGCAGTGGATAGCCGGCAAAGTCCGCCACCCCCAGCCGTTCCACCTGCCAGGCGGTCAGCCCCATCGACAGCAGGGTCGCCACCAACCCGAACGGCAGGATGCGCGACAGCTGCAGGCCGGGCGCATACGTGAGCGCCACCGCCATGGCCACGAAGAAGGGGGACCAAAAGGCCGCCGCGCAGAAGATCCGGCTCAGCACCAGCACCTGACGCCGCTCCAGCGTGCCGCCCCGTTCCAGCCGATCGCCGATGATGAACAGCACCGAGAGGTTGATGACGGCCCCCAGCAGGTTGAGGCTGGCCATGGTGCTCCACAGCCCCTTGCGTCCTTGCCATGAGGTGGTGCCGGTCAAGAGGCCCGAGGTGGCGAGATTGAGGGTGCTCACCGCCGCAAACATGGTGAGCATGTTGATGTTGGGCAGCAGCCAGTCACCGGCGGTGAGGCTTGCCCCCCGCCAGCAGGAGAAGATCAGCAGTGCCAGCGCCGCCCCGTACAGGGCCAGCGCCTGGCGCCGCGCCGCGCCCACCAGCCAGGGCCAGGTGAGCAGCGAGGCCCCCCAGGCCGCGATGGCCGCCGGCCAGGGGGAGAATCCCAGATAGAGGTGCAGCAGATTGAGCAGCCACATCCCCAGGATCAGATAACCCGACCAGCGCTTGGCCATCGATGCACCTCGGTCAGGGGATCAGAGACACTGATCCATGTCCAGCGAAGGCTTGTCGCACTCCGGACGACCCACGATCTTGGCGGGTACGCCCGCCACCGTGGTGTGTGGTGGCACCGGGTTGATCACCACGCTGCCGGCGCCGATCTTGGCTCCCATGCCCACCTCGATGTTGCCGAGCACCTTGGCGCCCGCCCCTATCATCACCCCTTCCCGGATCTTGGGGTGGCGATCGCCGCTCTCCTTGCCGGTACCGCCCAGGGTAACGCTCTGCAGGATGGAGACATCGTCCTCGATCACCGCCGTCTCGCCGACCACTATGCCGGTGGCGTGGTCAAACATGATGCCCTTGCCGATGCGGGCGGCCGGGTGCACGTCCACTCCGAACACTACCGAGATCTGGTTCTGCAGGTAGAGCGCCAGCGAGCGACGCCCCTGGCGCCACAGCCAGTTGGCGACCCGGTAGCCCTGCAGGGCATGGAAGCCTTTGAGGTAGAGCAGCGGGGTGGAGAAGAGATCGACCGCCGGGTCGCGCTCCTGCACCGCACAGATGTCGGCCGCCACGACTGCCAGCAGCTCGGGCTCGCTGCGCAGGGCCAGCTCGATCACCTCGCGCAGGGCGATGGCGGGCATGGTGGCGCTGTCGAGCTTGTTGGCCAGCTGGAAGCTGAGGGCCGAACGCAGGTTCTTGTGATTGAGAATGGTGGAGTGGAAGAAGCTGGCCAGCATGGGCTCTTCGGTCGCCATGCTCGCCGCTTCTTGCTGAATTTTTTGCCAGGTTCTGGCAACCAGATCATCCATGTTGCAGCCTACTGTTGTTCTGAGGGAGTGCCTTGCTGTTCCTTGTGCACCACGGAGATGGGGTCCATATGAATGATGACATCCATGCGCTCGAACGCCTGACGAACCGCCAGTTCGGCTTCATCGGCAATCTGATGGGCCTTGACCAGAGGGAGCTGATCGTCCAGTTCCAGATGCAACTGCACGAAACGGGTCGGACCGGATTGGCGGGTGCGCAGATCATGCACCCCGTGTACACCTTCGACGTCACAGCAGAGGGCCATTATTCTCGCTTGTTCCTCGGCTGGCAACTGACGATCGAGCAGCGCCTGCACCGATTCATAGCCGATGTGCAGCGCTCCCCACAGCAGGAACAGCCCGATCAGGATGGCAAACAGGCCGTCGGCCCAGTACCAGCCCTGCCCCGCCAGCACCAGTGCAAGCAGCACGCCGCCGTTGAGCAGCAGGTCGGAGCGGTAGTGCAGCATGTCGGCCTTGATGGCCACGCTGTTGGTCTTACGGATCACCAGGCTCTGGAAGCTGACCAGCAGCAGGGTCAGCACGATGGAGCCACCGCTGACCCACAGACCCGCCTCGAGCCGCTCCAGCGGCGCCTGCTTGAGCAGGGAGGAGATGCCGTGCATCACCAGCAGCAGGGCGGAACCGGAGATAAAGGCCGCCTGGATCAGCCCGGCCAGCGACTCCGCCTTGCCGTGGCCGAAGCGGTGTTCGTCGTCGGCCGGTGACAGGGCATAGCGGATCGCCAGCAGGTTGATGATGGAGGCGCTCACGTCCATGAAGGAGTCGGTGAGGGAGGCCAGCAGGCTCGAGGAGTCGGTCATCAGCCAGGCGATCAGCTTGCCGGTGATCAGCAGGGTGGCGGTCGTGACGGCGGCCATGCTGGCCAGCGTCACCCAGCGGGAATATTGTTGATGGCTCAAAACCGGCTTTCCTCTTGCGGTTAAAAATTTATTATACCCTGACCCCGACGCCGGATTGGCGCGAAAAATCAGCGGAATGACTTCAGATGCACAAAATACTCCTGGTCGACGACGATCTCGAGCTGACCCAGTTGCTCACCGAAATTCTGACCCTGGAAGGCTTCCAGGTGACCGTCGCCGAGGATGGCGAAGAGGGCTTGCAACGGCTGGCCGAACAGCACTTCAACCTGGTGCTGCTGGACGTGATGATGCCCAAGCTCAACGGCTTCGCCATGCTGGCCCGGCTGCGCAAGACCCACGACACCCCGGTGCTGATGCTGACCGCCCGTGGCGACAGCCAGGACCGGGTCAACGGGCTCGAGGCCGGGGCTGACGACTACCTCGCCAAGCCGTTCGACGATCGGGAGCTGCTGGCCCGGGTGCGCGCCATCCTGCGCCGTACCCAGAGCACCCCGCCCCAGCGCGGCGGCAGCTCGGAAGAGGTGCGCTTCATGGATCTGGTGCTGCAACCCGGCCTGCAGCAGGCCAGCTGCCACGGCGAACTGCTGGAGCTGACCGCCACCGAATTCGGCCTGCTGGAGTGCCTGCTGCGCAACCCGGGCCAGATCGTCAGCAAGAGCCAGCTCTCCGAGCTGGTGCTCGGCAAGAAGCTCGAGCCCTTCGATCGCGCCATCGACATGCACCTGAGCAACCTGCGCAAGAAGCTGCCTGAACGTACCGATGGCCAGCCCCGCTTCAAGACGGTGCGCGGCAGGGGCTATCTGTGGCTGGAACAGGCATGAGAACCGCCCGCACCTTCAACGGTCTCTCCACCCAGATCTTCCTCTGGTTCTGGTTCATGCTGTTGCTGGTGGTGGCCGCCGTGGTGATCCTGCCAACCCTGGATCCCCGCAACATCATTCCGCTGCCGGCCCACGAGATCACCCGCCTCAACAACAACCTGAAGGCACTGCAAAAGGGGGCCGACCCCAATCAGGATTTCGATCTGGCCCAGGCCATCGATGCCGCCGGCCTGCTGCCGGTCGACAACATCTATCTGCGCGATGCCAAGGGGCAGATGCAGTCCAGCACCCGCCTGAGCAAGTTCGTCATCCGTTTCATGCTCGACTCGGACAACCCGGCCAAGCCCATGCTGGGCAGCGAGCACAAGCGGGCCATCGCCGGCCCCTTCCAGATGACGCATCACGGCCAGATCTATCACATCTACTTCGGCCTCAACGTCGAGAACTCCTATCTGTTCCTGTTCATCCAGATCCTGGATCACCCGATCCAGATCCTCGGCATCGCCATGCTGGTCAGCACCCCGCTCTGCCTGTTGCTGGCCTGGCGGCTGACCCGTCCCATCCTGCAGTTGCAGCAGTCGGTCTCCCAGCTGGCGGAGGGCAATCTGGAGGCGCAGATCCCCAACCTGGGGCGGCGGGACGAGATCGGCCAGCTGGCGGATCACGTCAGCCACATGGTCGATACCCTCAAGAACATGATCCAGAAGCAGAAACAGCTGCTCTCCGACATCTCCCACGAGCTGCGCAGCCCGCTCACCCGCATCCAGCTGGCGCAGGCGCTGATCCGCCGCAAACAGGGGGACAGCAACGAGCTGGTGCGGATCGAATCGGAGATCGGCCGGCTCGACAAGCTGATCGGTGACCTGCTCGACCTGTCGCGGGTACAGCAGCATGTGGAAGCGCCGGTGGTGATGCCGTTGGCCGAGCTGCTGGAGCCCATCCTGGACGATGCCATGTTCGAGGCCAACCAGAGCGGCAAGCAGCTCAGGCTGCCACCGCTGCCGGCTGAATCGCTGCGGATGTGGCCCGATCTGCTGGCCCGGGCGCTGGAGAATCCACTGCGCAACGCGCTCAAATACGCCCGCGAGTTCATCAAGGTGGACTGGTATCGGGAGGGATTAGAGTGGGTCATGACCATCCGCGACGACGGTCCCGGCGTGCCGGTGGCGCAGCAGGCCCAGCTGTTCCTGCCCTTCTTTCGGGTGGACGATGCCCGCAACGCCAAGACCGGCGGCACCGGGCTGGGGCTGGCCATCGCCGCGGAGGCCATTGCGCGCCACGGCGGCACCATCCGTGCCAGCAGCAACCAACCGGCCGGGCTGACCATCACCATCCGTCTGCCCATCAGCTGAGCAGACTCTTTTCATCCGCACGGGCGCTGGGTATGCTGGCGCCCTTTTCGCCCCATCAGGACGCCGTCATGCTCGACATCGTGCTCTACCAACCGGAAATTCCGCCCAACACCGGCAACATCATCCGCCTCTGCGCCAACACCGGCTATCGACTGCACCTGATAGAGCCGCTGGGGTTTGAGTGGGATGACAAGCGGGTGAAGCGGGCAGGGCTCGACTACCACGAGTTTGCCGAGGTGAAGCGCTGGCCAAGCTTCGAGGCCTTTCTGGAAGCGGTGGCACCGACGCGGGTATTCGCCTGCACCACCAAGGGGCGCACCGCCCATTCGGCGGTGCAGTTTGCCGCAGGCGATGCCCTGCTGTTCGGGCCCGAGAGCCGCGGCCTGCCCATCGAGATCATCGAGAGCTTGCCGTTCGAGCAGCGGCTGCGCATCCCCATGCTGCCCCAGAGCCGCAGCATGAACCTCGCCAATGCGGTGGCGGTGTTTGTCTACGAAAGCTGGCGCCAGCTGGGCTACGCCGGCTCGCTGCAGGAGTGAACCCGACAGCTCCAGGCAGGCGCTGAGGTCAGGAGGAGGCCTGCTGCGCCGCTCCCACCCCGTGGGCTGAGTGCAGCAGCCGGCCATCTCGCTCCAGCTGCCAGCAGAGCCAGCCCAGCGTCAGCCCCCGCCCCGCCATCAGGGCCGCCATCGCGGCCCACAAGGCCGCCACACCCCAGCCCTGACAGAGCCACCAGACCGGGAAGAAGCCGCACAGTGCCGCCACCAGCATGCTGTTACGCATCTCTCGGGCTCGGGTCGCCCCGATGAAGACCCCGTCCAGCAGGAAGCACCAGACCGCCAGCAGCGGCATGGCGATGAGCCAGGGTAGCTGAGCATTGGCGGCGGCGATCACCGCCGGCAGATCGGTGATGTGCGCGATCAGCCGGCTGCCGCCCACCGCGAACAGCAGGCTGAACGTCAGGGCGATCAGCAGCGCCCAGCCGAGATTGAGGACGATGGCCTCCCGCAGCCCCTGCCGATCCCGCCGCCCGATGGCGCGGCCCACCATGGCCTCCACCGCGTAGGCGAAGCCATCCAGTCCGTAGGAGATCAGCATCAGGAAGTTGAGCAGCACCGCATTGGCCGCCACCGCCACATCCCCCAGCCTGGCCCCCTGCAGGGTCATGAAGGCGAAACAGAGTTGCAGGCAGAGGGAGCGGATGAAGATATCCCGGTTCAGGGCCAGCAGTCGCAGCAGCGCGGGCCACTGCCGCCAGCGCTGCCAGGCCCCTTGCCACGCCGACGCGGCCAGCCGGCGCAGGTGACGGCTCACCAGCCAGAGCCCCAACCCGAACGCGCTGTAGTCCGCCAGCAGCGAGGCAGCGGCGACCCCTTTCACCTGCCAGCCCAGCCCCAGCACGAACCAGGCATCGAGCCCCATGTTGACCAGATTGGTGAAGATCAGCAGCAGCATGGGGCTGCGCGCATCCTGCATGCCCAGCAGCCAACCCATGATCACCAGGTTGCAGAGCGCCGCCGGGGCGCTCCAGACCCGCACCGAAACATACTCGGCGGCATAGTGCTGCACCTCGGCGGAGCCACCGCTGAGGGCGATGAGAGTGGGGATCAGCGGCAGCAACAGCAGCAGCAACGTCACCCCCAGCCCGACGGCGAGCCCCAGCGCACGGGCCAGAGTATCGAGCTGGCCAGCCGGGCTGCTGGCGCCGTGAGCCTGGGCGGTCAGCCCCGTGGTGGACATCCGCAAAAAGCCGAGCAGCCAGAACAGCAGGTTGATGAGGGTGGCGCCGACCGACACGCCGCCGAGGAACCAAGCCTGGCCGAGATGACCGATCACCCAGGTATCCACCAGCCCCAGCAGCGGAGTGGTGACATTGGAAAACACCATGGGCAGGGCCAGGGCAAACACGGCGCGGTGGCGCCGCCCGTCCCGCCACCAGACGGGGGTCAGCATGTCGGAGGGAGTCCGTTGCTCATCATGCGTCGTCCAGCCGCACTATCTTGGCAAAATCCGACACCATGCTCGCCATGACGACCCTGGGTACACTGCCCTCGCTCAGACGGGGGCGAAACACGGCCTCCAGCTTGCCGGCCGGATTGATCAGCACGATGGAGGCGGAGTGGTCGATCAGGTAGTCCTTCTCACCCTGGTCGGCGATGGAGTAGATGAGTCCCAGATTGCGCACGAACGGGAACAGCTTGTCGTGAGGGCCGGTCGCCGCCTTGAACTCCGGGTTGAAGAAGGCGGTATAGGTCTTGAGACGGGCCACGTCGTCCCGCTGCGGATCCGCCGAGATGAACACCACCTGGCTGCTCGGGGCGATCTTTTTCAGCTCGGGATAGACGGAACGCAGATCCGCCAGGGTGGTCGGACAGATGTCTGGGCAGAAGGTGTAGCCGACGAACAGAAAGGTCCAGTGGCCGGTCAGGCTGGCGGGGACGAAGGGTTGGCCATCCTGATCGGTGAAGGCGAACGGATTGATGTCCCGCCCCGCCGGGTAGTAGTCGGCATGCTCGGGCAGGGAGGGCTGGTTCCAGTAAAATCCGGCCATCATGCCCCCAACCAGCAGCAGAAACAGCAAGGGGTAACGCGGTTTAACCATAAGAGAGCAGACCCTTTCACTTCGACATACCCGCCAACCGGGCCCGAATGGAAGAGCCATTGTAACCCAGCCGGCGCCAGACCGGTCACCCCCTTGTAGCGGATGCCCGTTCGCTGGCCAACTTCCGTCAGAAGATGACGCAAGGGCCGGTGATGCCGGCCCGAACCCGCCCAAAACAGCAGCCCCACCATAAGGTGGGGCTGCACAAGAAGCAGTGATGCTCAGGGCTGTTGTCGGCGCCGCTCATGCGGGCGTCTGGATTGGGCCCGCAGCGGGATGACGGGGGCGGTCCAGGGGGCGTCGGCCAGCCCGCCGTCATGATGGCTGTGAAACAGGCGCACCAGCCGGACAATCTTGTCCTTGGGGCACCCCAGCCAGATGGTCCAGCAGGCGCCCTTGTGGTGTACCCAGAGGGCATAGAAACGGGTCATCCGGTTACCCTTGATGAAACGGGTGATGGAAGAAACGGGCGATGCCAGACCCGGATCCCATGGCGAGCTTGAAGCCATACCTGTCCTCCTCGATCAACAGGTCACGCCAACCGGCACCGCCCATCACCACTAGGGTGAATGAGTCGATGACTGCCGCGTGTCGACTGCGCGAGTGTGCCGCTGCGGTGCCGACTGCCGGCGTCCTGGCCACTCTCCCTTCTATCCCGCAAGCGCCTCTTTGCTAGGTGTGACCTGCACACCGCACGAAGCTGTTGTTTTTTCCTGCTGCCCTCCGGGTTCCTGCTACCAGCGATCTGGATAACGCGCGTCATGGCGAGCAGCGGGGCGGCTCAAGCCAACGAGTCCGCCTTACCAAATGATATATCTGAAATGAATCGCCTGCGGTCACCGCCCGCAGACAAAAATGGCGGGTATCAGGATCTGATTGAAATCATGGGGAAAGGAGTACAGAAACGAAACGGCCTCCCGCAGGAGGCCGTTTCGTGGCGGGGATTACATCCAGTCGGCGTTGCGAATGACACCGACCGCCAGCCCCTCGATGGTGAGCTGCTGGCAGGAGAGATCCACCTCGATGGGGGAGAGCTCTTCGTTCTCCGGCAGCAACCACACCTGGCTGCCCTTGCGCTGGAAGCGCTTGACGGTGACATCCTCGTCGAGCCGTGCCACCACTACCTGGCCGTTGCGTACCTCCTGGGTCTTGTGCACCGCCAGCAGGTCGCCATCCAGAATGCCGATATTCTTCATGCTCATGCCCTGTACCCGCAGCAGGAAGTCAGCTCGCGGGTGGAACAGGGCCGGATCCACCTGGTAGTGGCTCTCGATATGTTCCTGCGCCAGGATGGGCTCGCCGGCGGCCACCTTGCCAATCAGCGGCAGCCCGCTCTCTTCCAGCGGCTCTTCCTCTTCAAGCAACAGGCGGATGCCGCGGGACGTGCCCGGCATGATCTCGATGACCCCCTTTTTGGCCAGGGCCTTCAGATGTTCCTCGGCCGCATTGGCCGACTTGAAACCAAGCTTCTGGGCTATCTCGGCGCGAGTCGGCGGCATGCCGGTTTCGTTCATGTTCGCCTTGATCAACTCCAGCACTTCGGCCTGGCGGGGAGTAAGGGGTTTCATAGCATGGGCACCTGTCTTTTTATACAGCACACTGGCAGTATATACAGTGCAGTGGCCAAGGCAAGGCGCAGCTGACATTTGTCGCGGCCCGGCGCTCATTTGCTGCAGATTTGATCCCGCGCAGCCGACTCATCGTACCTCTCGGCGACAAGCAGTCGGTGATTTGCTATGCTCACGCCGCATTTTTTTGGAGAGCAGACGCACATGTCCCTTGGACAGAACATTTCCAGAGCAATCTTGCAATGGCCGGTCAGCGGCTTGGTCAATCACAAGAGCCTGCCGGAAAATCCCATCACCGAGCTCAAGCTGGATCCGGCCAGACCCATCGTCTACGCCCTGAAGACCAGCTCGATCACCGACCTGATGACCCTGCAACAATGCTGCGAGGATCTCGGCCTGCCCGGCCCCTTCACCCCGCTGGAACTGAACGGCCAGTTGCTGCCCCGTTATGTCTGTCTGGACCGTCCGCCGCCCCTGTTTGGCAAGCGCAGCAAGCCGCTGCCCTTCCTGCAGGAGTTCCACCAGCTGCTGGATCTGCACAAGCAGGATCCGGCGCTGGATATCCAGGTGGTCCCCGTCACCCTGTTCTGGGGCCGTGCCCCCGGCCGGGAAGGCGAGGAGGCCTCCGGCTGGAACATCATCAGCAGCCTGGCGCCAAACCGCCTCAAGAAGGCGTTGATTGTGATCCTCAAGGGGCGCGAGAACCTGGTGCGCTTCTCCCCGCCGCTCTCCCTGCGTCACATGGCGGACAAGCACGGCACCGACGAGGCCATCGCCCACAAACTGGCGCGGGTCGCCCGCACCCACTTCAGCCGCCAGCAGCTGGCGGCCACCGGCCCCAAGCTGCCCAACCGCAACCTGCTGTTCAAACAGCTGCTCGATTCGAACGTCATTCAGCAGGCCATCGAGGAAGAGGCCCAGCGCGAGGGGATCAGCCTGGAGAAAGCCCAGAAACGGGCCCACGGCTACATGGACGAGATCGCCTCCGACTTCTCCTACCGGCTGATCCGGCTCGGCGAGAGCTTCCTCGGCTGGCTGTGGAACAAGCTCTACCGCGGCCTCTCGGTCAACGGGGCCGAGAAGGTGCGCCAGCTGGCCCAGGAAGGGCACGAGATCGTCTATGTGCCCTGCCATCGCAGCCACATGGACTACCTGCTGCTCTCCTACGTCATCTACCACCAGGGCATGGTGCCGCCCCACATCGCGGCGGGCATCAACCTCAACTTCTGGCCGGCGGGCCCGATCTTCCGCCACGGTGGCGCCTTCTTCATCCGCCGCACCTTCAAGGGCAATCCCCTCTACAGCACGGTATTCCGGGAATACCTCAACCTGCTGTTTGCCAAGGGTTATTCGGTGGAGTTCTTCACCGAGGGTGGGCGTTCGCGTACCGGCCGCCTGCTGCCGCCCAAGACCGGCATGCTGGCGATGACCCTGCAGGCCATGATGCGCGGGCTGGACAGACCGGTGACCCTGGTGCCCGTCTATCTGGGCTATGAGCACGTGATGGAGGTGAACACCTACCACAACGAGCTCAAGGGCAGCCGCAAGGAGAAGGAGAGCTTCCTGCAGGTGCTCGGCATCCTGCGCAAGCTGCGCAACTACGGCCGCGGCTTCGTCAACTTCGGTGAGCCGCTGACCCTCAACAATTACCTCAACGAGCACGTGCCCAGCTGGAAGGAGCACATCGGCGAGGAGGAGCGTCCCGAGTGGATGGCGCCCACCGTCAACCAGCTGGCCGAGCTGCTGATGACCCGCATCAACGGGGCTGCCGCCGTCAACGGCCTGACCCTGAGCGCGCTGGCGCTGCTGGCCGCCGAGCGCCATGCCCTGACCCGCGACGAACTGCAAGCCCAGCTCAACACCTATCTGGACCTGCTCAAACAGGTGCCCTACAGCACGCACAGCACCATCCCGGACGAGGATGCCAAGACCCTGCTGGATCAGGCGATGGAGCTCAACAAGTTCGAGGTGAGCGAGGACAAGCTAGGCCAGATCGTCAGCCTGGACCGCTATCAGGCGATCCTGCTGACCTACTACCGCAACAACATCCTCCATCTGTTCGCCATGCCCTCTCTGGTAGCGGCCTTGATCGAGCGCTGCGAGGGGATCTCCCGCAGCGAGATCGTTGCCCGTTGCATCGACATCTACCCGCTGCTCAAGACCGAGCTGTTCCTGCGCTATGAAGAGGACGAGCTGCCGGAGCTGGTCGATGCCCTGCTGGCCGAACTGCAGCGCCAGCAGCTGATCGAGGCCCGCGACGGTGGCTTCTGGGTCAATCCGGTCAACCAGACCCGCCTGCTGCTCTTGGCCGAGAGCATTCAGGAGACTCTGCAGCGCTACGCCATCGTGCTGACCCGGGTGCTGGCCCAGCCCCGCATCGAGGCCGAGCAGCTGGAGGCGGACGGCCTGATGATGGCAGAACGCCTCGGCACCCTGCACGGCATCAACGCCCCCGAGTTCTTCGACCAGAAGCTGTTCAGCACCCTGATCCACACCCTGCGCAGCGAAGGCTACCTCGACCCAGGCTGCAAGCCGGATCTGGGGCGCTTCCAGGCGCTCGCTGACAACATAGTGCCGCTGCTGAGCACCAAGATCCGCCGCACCATCCAGGCTGGCAACCGGCTCTGACCCCGCTCGCACGACACCATAAAAAAGGCCGCAACATGCGGCCTTTTTTCATGACAGGAGCGGGCTTACAGGTAGTTGATCACTACCCCGGCAAAGATCAGCGCCCCCACGTAGTTGTTGTTGAGAAACGCCTGGAAGCAGGCCTCCCGCTGCCGCTCACGGATCAGCCGCTGCTGATAGACGAACAGCGCCGCCGCCGCCAAGAGCGACCAGTAGTAGCTGGAGCCTAACTCGCTCAGCTGCCCCACCAGCAGCAGGATCAGCAGGGTCAGCAGCTGCAGCGCGCCGATGATCCGCTTGTCGTGGCGGCCGAACAGGATGGCGCTCGACTTGAGGCCGAGCTTGAGGTCGTCGTCCCGGTCCACCATGGCGTACTGGGTGTCATAGGCGATGGTCCACAGCAGGTTGGCGAGAAACACCAGCCAGGCCACCGCCGGCAAGGCGTTGGCCTGGGCCGCATAGGCCATGGGAATCGACCAGGAGAAGGCCATGCCGAGCACCAGCTGGGGGATCGGGATGTAGCGCTTCATGAAGGGGTAGCAGACCGCCAGCAGCAGGGCCGCGAACGACAGGCCGATGGTGAGCGGGTTCATGGTCAGCACCAAGGCGAACGAGATGAGCGCCAGCACTGCAAACAGCGCCAGCACCTCCCGCGGCTTGACCTTGCCCATGGGCAGCGGCCGGCCAGCGGTGCGCTTCACGTGACCGTCGAAGTTGCGATCCGCATAGTCGTTGATGACGCAACCGGCGGAGCGCATCAGAAACACTCCCACCACGAACACCAGCAGGGTCCAAAGATCCGGCAGCCCGTCGGCCGCCAGCCACAGCGCCCACAGGGTCGGCCACAGCAGCAGCAGGGTACCGATGGGCTTGTCGATGCGGGCCAACTGTACGTAGGCCAGTCCCCGCTCCTTGGTTAACAGATTCACTCCAGCTCCTTGTTGCATGACAGAGAGGGCAAGAAGAGTTCATGGACCAGCAGTGGCCATTGCCCCAGAAACAGACGGGAACGACGTCCCCAGACGGTGCCGGCCGGACACCAGGGATTGCTCGCAATCTCGAAACAGGCCAGTTGCAGGTGATCGCGCCGGGCAGGCTCGTCACCGAAGATACGTTCGCCCAGGGGTTGCTCACCCAGCCCGCGCAGACCGCTCTCTTGCAGGGCGGCTTCGGCAAACAGGGTCCAGCCCAGCACGGCCGGTCCATGATCGCCGTGCAGGATCACCTCGCGACACAGCCCCATGGGCTGCTCGGCGACCACCAGCTGCTGCTCGTCGGCGTCGAGGGCGACGCTGCGATTGCCAAACAGTTGTACCGAGAAGTGGCGATTGTGGCGGCGCAGGCGTCGGGTCATGGAATCGGCCTCCAGCAACCAGGGCAGCAAGGCCTCGGGTGGCTCGCACTGCGCGGGCGCCAGCCAGGGTACGAGCCGGGCAAGGGGAACAGTCAACTCGGACTTCACAGCTTCACCATCCGGAGATTTCCGTTATCAGGTTAAAATCCGGTTTATTATCCGTAAATCAATCGAGAATTGTAAGAACATCCGTGCTTGACGGCCCCGATGGCAACATCAAAAATGGGGTATCTCTTGCTGATGAGCCATCCCTATGAAGCTATTCAAATTTCTGCTGGTGTTGTTGCTAAGCTGCGGTGCACTTCAGGCCTATGCCTCCGAAGGAGGGGAAGCCCCCGCAGAAGGGGAAGCTGCTGCTGCTGCCGCCGCCAAGCCGGGTTTCTTCTATCACCTGCTGGATCCCGACATCATCACCAACTACCTGAGCGATGGCAAAACCCTCGGCTACGTCCGGGTCACGGTGGAGCTGATGGCCGAGAACGAGGCCGACCTCAAGCTGCTGGAGCAGCATGACCCCCTCATCCGTGACGCCATCATCCGGCTGATGGGCAGCAAGAGTGCCGACCAGATCAAGTCGCTGGTCAGTCGCGAAGACCTGCGCAAGGAGTGCCAGACCCGGGCCAACGAGCTGCTGGTGAAGGAGACCGGCAAGAAGGCGGTGCGCGAGCTGATCTTTACCAAGTTCCTCTATCAGTAATCTCCCGTCACCACGAGCGGGCCGCGAGAGCATCCTGGCCCGCTCGCTGTTTTAGAAATGAAAATTGATTACACTAGGGCCCACCGAGTTGTCGAGGTAGTCGAGATGGGCAACAAGACCCTGTGTGAATGGCGTCGCAGCGAGATCCCGGCCCGATCTCAAGACCCTGCGCAAAATCGTGCGCAAACCCAAGTTCGTCTGCGGCAAGTGTGCCCGCAGCGCCAACGACAAGAGCTATCTATGTCAGCCGCTGCGGTTGAAAGAGAAAGAAGCCTGAGCCGCCAGCCCGGCTACTGATCGGTCCAGCCCTGGCGGCCCTGCTCGAACAGCCGGCGCGCCTGGACGTCATTGGGGCAGACCCCGCGATACTCGCCACCGGAACGGCCCGCCAGATAGAGGTGCTCCGGCCGGCAATACCAGGCCAGTCCCTTCTGATGCCCCTGTTTCCACAGTTCGGCATCTACCTTCTCGCCGCACTGGGCCTGATGAAACTCGACCCGCTCTGCGGTAAAGCCCAGCTTGCCATCGGCCTCCCCCACCTCGCTCCACACCTTCTCGCACGGATCGTCCGAATGGGAGGCGCAGCCCCCGAGCAGAACGGCAAACACTATCACCGAGAGTCGCATAATCATCCTTGAGTGTCGTTTGGGCAGTTCATTCTAGCCAGAGCCGCAGCCCCCTCCAAGCACCTCTCCCCATTCCTGTGAGCCGCCCAAAAAAACAGGCGGGCCCGAAGCCCGCCTGTGTATTCAATGCGCGGATTACTGGTCGTCGAGAGGGTCATCATCCTGCCAGCTCTCGTCTTCCCATTCATCCAGCTCTTCTTCCCAGGATTCCGGCTCCCAATCGTCATCGAGATCGTAATCCGGCTTGTGTCCACCCATGCTCATTCTCCTTGGATAGTGCACCCGCACTCAAAGTCTATCCAGAAAAATGGGGCTCGCCAGTCAGGGCTGGATCAAAGTTTGACCAGGGTGCGCCCCGCGATTTGCCCTTGGGTGATGGCTTCGGCGGCCTCCGCCACCTGCTCCAGCCCGATCTCGGTGACCGCCTGCGCGAAGAAGCTGGCGGGCAGATCCCGCGCCAGTCGCTGCCACGCCAGTTGGCGGCGCGCCAGCGGGCACATCACCGAATCGACCCCCTGCAACCGCACGTTGCGCAGGATGAAGGGCATCACGCTGGTGGGCAGATCGAAGCCACCCGCCAGCCCACAGGCCGCCACGGCGCCGCCGTAGTTCATCTGGGCCAGCAACTTGGCCAGCACCTGACTGCCGACGGTATCGACCGCCCCGGCCCACAGCTGCTTCTCCAGCGGCTTGGCGGGCTCCAGCAACTCGCTGCGCGGCACGATGCGGCTGGCGCCGAGCGCGGTCAGCAGCTCGCCCTGCTCCGCGGGACGGCCGGTCAGGGCTGCCACCTGATAACCCAGTGCAGCCAGCAAGGCGACGGCGGTGGAACCCACCCCGCCGGCGGCGCCGGTCACCAGAATCTCGCCGCTCTGCGGGGTTACCCCCGCCTCTTCCAGCGCCAGCACGCAGAGCATGGCGGTCAGACCGGCAGTACCGATGCACATGGCCTGCCGCTCATCCAGCCCGGCCGGCAGCGGTACCAGCCAGTCGGCCTTGACCCGCGCCTGTTCGGCCATGCCACCCCAGTGTCCTTCCCCCACGCCCCAGCCGGTCAACACTACCTTGTCGCCCGGCTGATAACGCTCGTCGGCAGACTCGAGCACGATACCGGCGAAGTCGATGCCGGGCACCAGCGGCCACTGGCGTACTATCTTGCCCTTGCCGGTGATGGCCAGCCCGTCCTTGTAGTTGAGGGAGCTGTAGCTCACCGCCACCCGCACCTCGCCGGCCGGCAGCTGGCTCTCGTCCAGCCGGGTCAGGGTCGGCACCGTCTTGCCGTCTTGGTTTTCCAGTAACAGAGCCTTGAACATGGTTGCCTCTTTGATGAGTGTGAAAGGGGTCAGCTGCTTTGCCGCTTCTGCAGCTGGAAGTCGAGGGTCAGCGCCGAGCCCATGACGGGTTCACCGGCCAGCTGACGCAAGATGAGATCGGCCGCCTCCTGCCCCATCCGCTGATAGGGGATGCGGACCGAGGTGAGGGCAGGATAGCAGGCACGCGCCACGTCCAGATCGTCGAAACCGGCGATGGCGAGCTTGCCCGGCACGTTCAGGTGGCGGCGCTGGCATTCGAACAGCACCCCGGCTGCCAGCTCGTCGTTGACGCAGACCAACGCATCCAGTTCGGGCCAGCGCAGCGAGGAACTCCCCCAGCATGGCCGCCCCCGTGCTGAAGCTGGGCCGCTCCGAGGTGTTGATGATGGCGTCGGGGGAGAGGTAGTTGTCCAGCAGCGCCTTCTGCCAGCCCTGCATGCGTTGCTGCAGCATCCACTGCTCCTGGCGGGCGCAGAGAAAACCGATATTGCGGTAGCCGCGCTCGATCAGGTGGCGGGTCAGCTGGTAGCCGGCATCGAAGTTGGAGACCCCGACGTTCATGTCGATAGGGCTGCGGGCCATGGCCCCCACCTCCACCACCGGCAAGCGGGCCGCCTGCAGCCGCTGGCGGATGGTCTCGCCGGGATCGCTGCCAAACAGCACCACGGCCGCCGGATTGTGCTGCAGAAAGCTGGTCAGCAGGCTCTCTTCCTGCTGTTTGAGGTGCTGGGCATCCCCCAGCATGATCTGGTAGCCCTCGCCCCGCAGCGTCTGCTGCAGCCCGGCGATCACCTCGCCGCAGCCGCACTCGGTCAGGCTGGGCACGATCACCACTATGGTCTGGGAAGTAGCGGACGCCAGCGCCCCCGCCGCCCGATTGGGGATATAGCCGAGTTCGTCCACCGCCGCCTCGATGCGCTCGCGCATCTTGTCGGACACCAGCTCGGGGGTGCGCAGGGCGCGCGACACCGTCATGGCCCCCACGCCGGCCAGCTGGGCCACATCGTTGAGGGTCACCCGACCCGTGCTACGGCGTTTCTTCGCTTCTGACATCCTTTCCCTTCCTCGGCATACGGGTGCTCACTTTAAGGCAAAAGCGGGGCACTGACTATTTGCTCAAACCGGATTTTACCTCCTTTGAGCCAGATAAGGGGCAAGATGAATCCCTTCCATGAGAGAAATGATAGCGCTATCACAGATCGATGTTAGCGCTATCTGGTAGCGCTAACTTTCGCGATCGGGCTCACAGTTATCAGCCGGCAAGATCGCTAGATTGGCGCCATCTTATCCAGCCCGGACATTGCCATGCTGACCCAATTGCTGACCGAGGAGGTCATTTCCATCGAAGCGGGCGCCCGCGACTGGCGTCACGCCATCGAGCTGGCCACCGCCCCCCTGCTGGCCAACGGCACCATAGAGCCCTCCTATGTGGCGGCGCTCTATCGCTCCCACGAAGAGCTCGGCCCCTACTACGTGCTGGGCCCGGGCCTGGCCATGCCCCACGCCCGCCCGGAAGACGGCGTCAACCGGCTGGGACTGGCGCTGACCGTGCTGGAGGAGGGAGTCAACTTCGGCTCAGAGGGTAACGACCCGGTCCGGCTGCTGGTCACCCTGGCCGCCAGCGACAGCAACTCCCACGTGGAGACCATCGCCCAGCTGGCCGAGCTGTTCATGAATGAAGAAGACGTGGCGGCCATCATGGCGGCCACCAGCAAAGACGACATCTTGCGCATCCTGGCGCGTTATTGAGTGGCGCCCTGCGCCCGACAGAGGAAGAGAACATGAAGATTCTGGTTGTATGCGGACACGGCCTGGGCACCAGCCTGATGATGGAGATGAGCATCAAGAGCATTCTCAAGGAGCTGGCCGTGACGGCCGAGGTGGATCACCGGGATCTCGCCTCCGCCGGCAGCGAGCGCGCCGAGATCTTTGTCGCCACCCGCGACATCGCCGAACAGCTGGTCAGCATGGGCGTCAACGGCCGGCTGGTATCGCTGGACAACATGGTCGACAAGGCCGCCATGAAAGAAAAACTCGCCATCGCCCTGCGCGAGCTGGGCGCACTCTAACCCCTTTGCGACTGTCTGGGCGGCCGGTGAGCCGCCGCTTCCATCTGCTTGGAGCTGACCATGGAATTTTTCAATTTTCTGATGTTTGACGTGCTGTCGGAGCCGGCCGTACTGGTCGGCCTGATCGCCCTCATCGGCCTGATCGCCCAGAAGAAACCGGTGACCGAGTGCATCAAGGGCACGGTCAAGACCATCATGGGCTTCGTCATCCTGGGGGCTGGCGCCACCCTGGTGGTGAACTCGCTGGGCGACTTCGCCACCATCTTCCAGCACGCCTTCGGCATCAAGGGGGTGGTGCCCAACAACGAGGCCATCGTCTCCATCGCCCAGCAGTCGTTCGGCAAGGAGATGGCGATGATCATGTTCTTCGCCATGCTGGTGAACATCCTGATCGCCCGCCTCACCCCGTGGAAATTCATCTTCCTGACCGGTCACCACACCCTGTTCATGTCGATGATGGTAGCGGCCATCCTCTCCGCCGGCGGCATGAGCGGCATTCCGCTCATCGCGGTGGGCAGCCTGGTGGTCGGCGTGACTATGGTGCTGTTCCCGGCCCTCGCCCACCCCTACATGAAGCAGATCACCGGCTCCGATGACGTGGCACTCGGCCACTTCTCCACCTGCTCCTACGTGCTGGCCGGCTGGATCGGCGCCAAGTTCGGCAACAAGGCCCACAGCAGCGAAGAGGTGCAGGTGCCCAAGAGTCTGCTGTTCCTGCGCGATACCCCGGTGGCCATCTCCTTCACCATGGGCATCATCTTCCTCATCACCTCCGCCTTCGCCGGCCCCGAGTTCGTCGCCAGCGTCGCCAAGGGCAAGCACTGGTTCATGTTCTCCCTGATGCAGTCCATCACCTTCGCCGCCGGGGTCTACGTGATCCTGCAGGGGGTGCGGATGGTCATCGCCGAAATCGTGCCGGCCTTCAAGGGGATCTCCGACAAGCTGGTACCCAACGCCAAGCCGGCGCTGGACTGCCCCATCGTCTTCCCCTACGCCCCCAATGCGGTGCTGATCGGCTTCCTGTCGAGCTTTGCCGCTGGTCTGGTGGGCATGGTGCTGCTCTACCTGCTGGGACTCACCGTCATCATTCCGGGCGTCGTACCGCACTTCTTCGTCGGCGCGGCGGCCGGGGTGTTCGGCAATGCCACCGGCGGTCGTCGCGGCGCCCTGCTGGGGGCCTTCGCCAACGGCCTGCTGATCACCTTCCTGCCGGTGTTCCTGCTGCCGGTGCTGGGGGATCTCGGCTTTGCCAACACCACCTTCAGCGATGCCGACTTCGGCGTGGTGGGGATCCTGCTCGGTCTTATCGTGCGCTGAGCCAGCCCGCCGCCAAAACAGAAACGGAGCGCCATGCGCTCCGTTTTTTATGTCCGTCTGCCCGGCTTCAGTCGTTCTCCAGGCTGGCGAGGCAGTGAGACAAGGTGCGCGCCAGCGCCCCCTGATTGCGCAGCACCACGGCGCGGGCCTGCTCGCCCATCTCCCGGCACCGGCTCTCGTCGGCCAGCAGTGCGCTCACCTGTTCCCCCAGCTCGGCGGCATCGGCCACCACGGCGGCACCACCCTGGGCCACCAGCTGGCGGGTGATGTCGCTGAAGTTGAAGTAGGCGGGGCCGCTCAGGCAGGGTTTGCCCAGCGCAGCCGGCTCCAGCAGGTTGTGGCCGCCCACCTTGACCAGGCTGCCGCCGACGAAGGCCACGTCGGCCGCTGCCAGCATCAGCGGCAGCTCGCCCATGGTATCGCCCAGGTAGATCTTGTCGCGCTCGCCGACCGCACCGCCCGCCGTACGCCGCACGCAGCCGTAGGGGGCACACAGCGCCGCCACCCGCTCGAACCGCTCGGGGTGGCGAGGCACCAGGATCAACAGGGCCGACGGCTGCGCCGCGAGCACCCGGTCGAAGGCGGCCAGCACCTGCTCGTCTTCCCCCTGATGGGTGCTGGCGGCGATCCAGACCGGCCCGATCCGTCCCCAGCAACTGGCGCAGGGCACGGCCCCTGGCCTGCACCTGCTCATCAAGCTGGATGTCGAACTTGATGGAGCCGGTCACCGCCAGCCGCTCGCGCCCCAGCCCCAGCCGATGGAAGCGATCCGCATCGTCCTGATGCTGGCAGAGCAGGTGGGTCAGCGGCCGGCTGAGGGCATCAAACGCCCCCTGAAAACGGCCATAGCGTCGGCAGGATCGCTCCGAGAGGCGGGCATTGATGATGGTTACCGGCAGGTGACGCGCCTCGCACGCGGCCAGCCAGTTCGGCCACAACTCGGTTTCCATTACCCAGAGCGCGCGCGGTTTGACGGCATTGAGAAACGCCGCCACCGCCCAGGGGTAGTCGAGCGGTGCGTAGCGGTGCGCCACCAGATCCCCCAGCCTGGCGGCCTGCTCGGCACCGGTGCGGGTGGTGGTGGTGAGCAGGATCGGCAGATCGGGCCGCTCGGCCTTGAGGGCGCGGATGAAAGGGCTGATGGCCAGCGTCTCCCCCACACTCACCGCATGGATCCAGAGCGGCGCCTCCTGCCCGGTGGCGGGCGTCAGCCCCAGGTGCTCGGCCCAGCGCTTGCCAAAGCCGGGCTTGCCCTTCTTCGGCTTGTAGAGCGCCAGCAGCGCCAGCGGCAACCCCAGGTGGATCAGCAGGTTGTAGAGCAGCCGATAACCCATGCTAGTGCGGCTCCCCGCGCTTGCCAGGCTCGGCGACGAAACGGGGCGGTTCGCCGGGCGGCAGCGCCAGCGGCGGTGCCGGCGTTTCACTGCACTCCAGCCGGCGGCCAGCCTCGATGACCTGCTCCGGCATCAGTTCGATCAGGCACTTGAGGTGACCGAACTTGCAGGTGCGCTTGAAACAGGGTCGGCACTCGATGTCGGTGTGGACGATCTCGACCCGGTCCGCCAGCGGCGGGGTATAGAGCGGCGAAGTGGAGCCATAGACCCCGATCAGCGGCCGGTTGAGGGCGGCCGCGACGTGCATCAGGCCGGAGTCGTTGGCGATCACCCGCCCGGCCAGCGCCATCAGGTCGATCGCCTCGTACAGATTGGTCTTGCCCGCCAGCACGTGGCAGTTGGGGCGCGACAGCGGGTTGATCCGGTCGCGGATGGTGTTGGCCACCGCCGCGTCCTTGGCGGAGCCGAAGATCCACACCTGCCAGCCCTCGTCGAGGTGCTTTTGCGCCACCACGGCGTAGTGGCCCTCCGGCCAGCGCTTTGCCGGGCCGAACTCGGCCCCCGGACAGAGCACCAGCACCGGGCGGGCGCGATCCAGTCCGAGCCGCTCCAGCGCCTTCTCCTGGTTGATGAGGTCGACGTTGAGGGCCGGCTGGGGAATGGTCGGGATGTCGGCCCGGCTCTTCATCTGCGCCTTGGGATAGGCCAGCGCCAGGTAGGCCTCCACCATCAGCGGAAAGGCGGACTTGTTGCTGCGCATGTCGTTGAGCAGACCGAAGCGGTGCTCCCCCTTCCAGCCGGTGCGCACCGGGATGCGGGCAAACCAGGGGATCAACGCCGACTTCATGGAGTTGGGCTGGATGATGGCCTGATCGTACTTCTCGGCCGCCAACTGCTTGCCGAGCCGGCGGCGGGCCCCCAGCTTGAAGTCGCCGTGACCGAGCGGCATCGGGATGGCTTTGTCCACCTCCGGCATCCGCTCCAGCAGGGCACCACACCAGGCGGGCGCCATCACGTGCAGCTCGCTGTCAGGGTGATTGGCCTTGATCGCCTTGTAGAGGCTCTGGGACATCACCATGTCGCCGACCCAGGAGGGGCCGATCACCAATATCTTCATCTCGCGCGTCTCTTGGGCCAAGCCCTGCGGTTAATCGTTGCTGGCCGAGATTATGCCCCAAGAATGGCCCGAGAAATAACAGAAGATCCCCGTACCACCCGCTCTCATACCAAAAAAGCATCCGTTTGAAACTGACGCAGCCCCGACAGCCGGAACCATGCTCCGCCTGCCGTTTTAGGCTAGAATGGGCGCCAATTTGAGCATGGCCCGCCAGCCGGGCGCCAACAAGAGCCTTTAATCCGTGAACAAACCGACTCTGGCGGCTGTCCTTATCGTCAAGAATGAAGCCGAAAACCTGCGCCCCTGCCTCGCCTCCCTCGACGGGCTGGTCGACGAGATCGTCATCATGGACTCCGGCAGCCAGGACGAGACCCCGGCCATCGCCGCCGAATTCGGCGCCCGCTTCTTCGTCAATCCGGTGTGGCCGGGCTTCGGCCGCCAGCGCCGCCTCGCCCAGTCCCACGTGCAATCCGACTGGGTACTGTGGCTGGATGCGGACGAGCGGCTCACCCCCGAGCTGAAAGCCGCCATCGCCGCCGTCATGGCCAACCCGGCCAGCGACACCATCTACTCGATCCCGCGCCTCTCCTGGGTATTCGGCCGCTTCATCCGCCACAGCGGCTGGTATCCGGACCGGGTGCTGCGCCTCTATCCCAAGGCGCTCACCAGCTACAACGAGGTGCTGGTGCACGAGAAGGTGGAGGTGCGCGCCAACATGAAGATCGTCAACCTGCACGGCGACCTGCTCCACTTCACCTATCGGGATCTGGAGCACTACCTGGTCAAATCCGCCGGCTATGCCCGCGCCTGGGCCGATCAGCGCACCGCCCGCGGCAAGAAGGGCTCCCTCAGCCAGGGACTGGTGCACGCGCTGGGCTGCTTCCTCAAGATGTACCTGCTCAAAGCTGGCTTCCTCGATGGCAAGCAGGGGCTCTTGCTGGCCATCCTGTCGGCCCACTCCACTTTCGTGAAGTACGCCGACCTCTGGATCCGCCAGCAGCAGCAGGCACCGGATCAGGCGGACAAGTAAGCCGCCAGCACTTCCCCCCATACGAGACAGGGCCCTTCAAGGGCCCTGTCTGCATTTACATCATCTGGTATCAGTGTTCAGCGCGCCAGAACGGCGGCGCCCAGCGGGCGATCGCCGCCGCCATGGTCTTGGGATCGAGCTGGCTCATGTCTTCCGGGTGATCGCTGTCTTCCGGCGGGCTGAACGCCAGGTGGCGTCCCTCGCTGTTGAGCGGACGCCAGCGCAGCGGCGTCGCCGAGCGGTGCGCCGGGAAGAAACCGATGGTGGGCACATCCAGCGCCGCAGCGATGTGCAGCGGCCCGGTGCTGCCCGCCACGAACAGGGCGGCGTTGGCCATCACCTGGCAGAACTTGGGCAGCCCTTCGTCGGAGCGGTAGATCCAGCCGTTGCCGCCGTGGGCCAGCAGCTCGGCCGCCAGCTGTTCGGCGATCTTCTCCTCCCCCGGCCCTGCAGTCAGGATGCACTGCAACTCGGGACAGGCCTGGTTGAGCTTGATGATGAGGCGGGCGTACTGCTCGATGGAGAGGTTGTTGGCCGAGCCGCCGCTGCCGGCATGCACCATCAGCCAGGGGCGGCCGGCATCGAGCCGCAGGCGGGCGGCAACCTGCTCGCGCACCTGTTGCAGGCTCTCGGTATCGAAGCTGAGGTAGGGGCCCTGCGGCTCCACTGCGCTCACCTGCTGGTCGGCGAGGAAACGGCGCACCAGATCCAGGTTGTATTCGTACTCCGGTTTCTGAGAGCGGGAGCGGCGCTGGATCAGGCGCTGGTTGTAGAGCACCTGGGCCAGCTTGGTGGCCGGCGCCAACCGGTAGGGAATGTGCGCCTTCCACACCAGCATGGCATTGCGGGAGTTGGAGAAGAGGCAGATGGAGGCATCGAAGGCGGCAGCCTTGATGCGTGCCTGCAAGGCTCGTTGCTGTTCCTTGTCGGCCCGGGAGCCCGGATCCAGGATGATTTCGTCAATCCAGGGGCAGAGGCGGGCCAACGGCGCCGTGTAGGCAGGAACCAGGGCAGTCACATGACACTCCATGGAGCGCTTGAGCATGGCAAAGCTCGGCCAGGCCAGCATGAAGTCACCAATCTTGTCATTGCGGACTACCAGAATACGTTTCATAAAAAATCCCTTTGCTCCCTGTCACCAATGCAAGGAGGCTTGATGCGCGGTGCGGGTATTCTTGCCTGATGTATCGCTATTCTCAAGCGAAGAGACCCGGTGACCCCGATTTGGATCGGCAAAGCCGGCATCGGGGCGCCAAAACTCGCCCCAAGGCGGTCGCACCAATCCCCCAACAGACCCTATAATGCGACCAAATTTCCCGGTTGCAGGAATCAGCAGCATGACCAACAAGGTAATCTATCCCGGCACCTTCGATCCCGTCACCAATGGCCACACCGACCTCATCGGCCGGGCCGCCAAACTGTTTGATGAAGTGGTGGTCGGGGTGGCCAACAGCCCGAGCAAGCGGCCGCTGTTCGATCTGGACGAACGGGTGCAACTGGCCCGCCAGGTGACCGCCCACCTGCCCAACGTCAAGGTGGTCGGCTTCTCAGGCCTCTTGGTGGATTTCGCCAGGGAGCAGCAGGCCAACGTGCTGATCCGCGGTCTGCGCGCCGTCTCCGACTTCGAGTACGAATTCCAGCTGGCCAACATGAACCGCCGCCTGATGCCGGAGCTGGAGAGCGTATTCCTTACCCCGGCCGAGGAGAACTCTTTCATCTCTTCCACCCTGGTGAAGGAGGTCGCCCTGCACGGCGGTGACATCCGCCAGTTCGTCGACCCCGCCGTGGCCGCCGCCATCAAGGCCAAACAGACCAAGTAACAACGAAACAGGCTACCCGAGGGTAGCCTGTTTGCTGCTGGGGGTCTGTGCGGCTCAGCCCGCCAGACGCGGGCCCAGCAGTTGCTGACTCGCCAGGGTCAGCTGATCGAGCCACTCGTAACGGCGCCGGTACATGGCCCGCTTCTTGGAGGCGATCTCCTCCAGCGGCTTGCGCTGAGCGGGCTGCAGCCGTACAAAATTGTCATCCAGATCGATGGCGCCAAACTCCTGCCACAGCTCGTCATAGTCCGCCTGCAGACAGGCTTTCTTCTTCTTGCTGTAACGCCGGGCCTGATAGATGTGGGCCTTCATCCGCACCGCCGAGATGTGCTCGGCCTGCATCGCCTCGGCCAGCTGCATCACCAGCATCACCACCAGCGACTTGGGCCGCAGACCGTGGCCCTCCTTGGTCAGCGCACGCACCTTCTCCTGCGCCTGCTCGATGCAGGGCTCCGGGCCCTGTACCGAACCGATCACCACTGCCAGCCGGTTGGGGGTGCCGGCCAGCGAGAAGGCGCAGCTATAGAGCCGCTTACCCTGCGGGTCGACGATGGAGAGGGCGAGCTCCGCCTCGCGGCGGAAGGTACCGTCATGGCGCAGCACGATGCGGCAACCGCTCTCGGGATAATGGCCGAGTTCGATGCCATCCCCCAGATAGAGCGGGTCGATCAGATCCAGGTAGCGGGCCAGCATCAGCCGGTAGTGATTTTCCAGCATCTCGGCCCGCTCGGTCGCGGTGGAGCCGGCAAAGCGATAGGGCCGCATCGGCTTGTCGAGCAGCTCGGGATAGTGGGCAGGCAGGGCCTTGAGCGGTTCGGCCTGAAACAGCTCGAACACCCGGCTCAGCTGCTGCCGATAGAGCAGGCTGCGCAGCACGAACTTGGCGCGATTGAAAGTTTTGCGGGCGCTGTCATCGGGATAGAGGAAGCGCGCCATTTTTTGGGCACAATAGTGCCCCTGCCGGGACAAATGGTCCCAGTCTATTGATTTAGCTGTCATTTTATTTTCTCAAACCGCCTGAACGGTCGAGATAGTAGTGACAGGCGAGCAAATCTTCAACAGACTGGAAATACTCTCTTACAACTTGGCCATTTCAGGCCAAAAAAACCGCGATTCAGCGCTGGCAGTGTGAGCAGAACACGGTGGTACGCTGCCCCAGCCGGATTTCACTGAGCAGGGTATGGCAGTGAAAACAGGGCTGGCCGCCCCGCCCGTAGACCTGCAGCTGCTGCACGAAATAGCCCGGTTTGCCGTCTGCACTGGTGAAATCCTTGAGGGTGGTGCCGCCCTGCCTGATCGCTTCGGCCAGCACCCGCTTGATCTCGGCCACCAGGGTGCCCAGTCGCTCGGCACTAATGTTGCCCGCCGCCCGCTTGGGGTGAATGCCGGCCGCGTAGAGCGCCTCGTTGGCGTAGATGTTGCCCACCCCGACCACCACATGGTTGTCCATCAGGAAGGTCTTGATGGCGGTGCTGCGCCCCTTGGCACGCTCACGCAGATAATCGGCGTTGAACGCATCGGTGAGCGGCTCCGGCCCCAGCTTGGCCAGCAACGCGTGCGCCTCGGCCGGCTCGCGGGTCCACAGCAGGGCGCCGAAGCGGCGCGGATCGTTGAGCCGCAGCAGCTTGCCGTTGGCCAGCTCGATATCCACGTGATCGTGCTTCTCGGCCGGGGTGCCGATGTCCAGCACCCGCAGGCTGCCCGACATGCCCAGATGGAGGATGGCGGTGCCGAAGTCGGTCTCCAGCAGCAGGTACTTGGCGCGGCGGCTGACGCGGTGGATGGTGAGATCCACCAGCTCCTGGATTTCCCCCGGCACCGGCCAGCGCAGACGGCCGTCCCGCACCACCACTCGGGTGACCTTGATGCCGGTAAGCCAGGGTGAAATGCCCTGGCGGCTGACTTCGACTTCCGGTAATTCAGGCATGGGATCCTCGTGCTGACGCTGAAAAGGGGTTAGGGAGCGGGACGCAGCAGGCTGCGGTACTGCTCCTGGCTCAGGCTGAGCCAAGTCGAGGGCGGCAGCAGGGCGGCAAACTTGCCGCTGTCCTGATAAAGGCCCACCTCGATGGGATCGCTCTGGCCGGCGACCCAGATCTTGAGGGTAACCGGGTTGCCGCGCACGGATTCGCCGGGCGGCAGCAACCAGCCCTGCCAGGCTTCGATGTGCGCCGCCAGCTGGGTACTGCTGAGCCCCAGATCCGGCCCGCTGCGCCAGCCCTGCCCGATCCGTTCGATCTGCCAGCTCGGCCCCTGCCAGGTGAGCACCACGGCACTCTCCGGCAGCAGCGGACGCGCCCGCTTGGCGCTGTTCTCCTGCTGGGCCAGCTCCAGCCGGTGCAACAGGGTGATCACGATCAGCACCACCACGATGATCACGTTGTTCCAGCCTTTGCGGCTCAGTTTGAACATGGCAAGCCTCCCTTAGAACCGGCAGTGTACTGAATTTCGGCCATAAAAAAACCCGGCACTAGGCCGGGTTTTTGGGAATGCAGCATCAAGTAATTACTTGATTTTGCCTTCCTTGTAGATCACATGCTGACGAACAACGGGATCAAACTTTTTGATCTCCATTTTTTCGGGCATGGTGCGCTTGTTCTTGGTAGTGGTATAGAAGTGACCAGTACCGGCGCTGGAGTTCAGGCGAATTTTCTCGCGAATACCTTTAGCCATGATCTAATTCCTTATACCTTAACACCGCTGGCGCGCAGTTCAGCCAGAACCACTTCAACGCCACGCTTGTCGATGATACGCATGCCTTTTGCGGATACGCGCAGGCTTACGAAGCGTTTTTCACTCTCAACCCAAAAACGGTGAGTGTGCAGGTTCGGCAGGAAACGACGCTTGGTAGCGTTGTTAGCGTGCGAACGGTTGTTACCAACTGCCGGGCGCTTGCCGGTTACTTGGCATACTCTAGACATGTCAGTCTCTCCAAATCTTACTTCATTGCTCGAGCAAATATCTGCCCCGCTGGCCTTCGATTGCGGGGCAAACAGAAGGCGGCATTTTATACAGCATCCGTGATCAAAGATCAACTAATACGGCGCCAGAGCACAGTCATAACCAACCGCGCTCGGCGAAAGAAACCGTGATGCCGTCACCGATCACCAAGTGATCCAGCACTCTGATATCGATCAGGGCCAAGGCGGCCGTGATCCGATCCGTGATCTGGCGGTCGGCCCGACTGGGCTCGGCGACGCCGGACGGGTGATTATGCGCCAGAATCACGGCGGCTGCATTATGTTTGAGTGCGATCTGCACGATTTCTCTGGGCCAGACGCTCGCCGAGTCGAGGGTGCCGTAAAAAAGTTCAACGAATTGAATCACTCGATGCTGGTTGTCGAGCAGCAGCAGGGCAAACACCTCCCGGGGTCGATCCCGTAGCTGGGCCTGCAGATAGTCCCGGGTCAACTGGGGCGAAGTGAGCGGATCGCCTCTTTGCAACTGTTCGGCCAGATGGCGTTTGCCCATCTCCAGCACGGCCTTCAGCTGGGCATATTTGGCCGGCCCAAGGCCGTGCGCCGCACAAAAGGCCTGCTGTTCGGCGGCAAGCAGCGCCCGCAACGAACCAAATTGCTGCAACAGATGGCGGGAGAGATCGACCGCACTCAGGCCGCTGACTCCAGTACGCAGGAAGATCGCCAGCAGCTCGGCGTCGGACAGGCCGCCAGGCCCGTGACGCAGCAGCTTCTCGCGCGGGCGTTCATCTTCCGGCCACTCCTTGATGCTCATTTGTCTCTCCCTCATGCCTATTGAGAGAAAACATAGCAAAAAATCGCGGGAGCCCGACCACAAGTCCCCCATGTCAGCCTCTGTCGTCGTCCGCTGCCTGTGGTATCTTAGCCGACCAGTCAGAGTGAGCCGGAAGAGAAGCAGCAGATGAGATTGGCCGATAAACGCATCCTGTTGGGTGTCAGTGGCGGGATCGCCGCCTACAAGAGTGCCGAACTGGTACGCCGCCTGAAAGATCAGGGGGCCGAGGTACGGGTGGTGATGACCCGTTCCGCCAAGGAGTTCATCACCCCGCTGACGCTGCAGGCCGTCTCCGGCCACCCGGTGGCCGACAGTCTGCTGGATCCGGCCGCCGAGGCGGGCATGGGTCACATCGAGCTGGCCAAATGGGCCGATCTGGTACTGATCGCCCCGGCCAGCGCCAACCTGATGGCCCGCATGGCCGCCGGCATGGCCGACGAGCTGCTGACCACCCTCTGCCTGGCCACTCCGGCACCGGTGGCGCTGGCACCCGCCATGAACCAGCAGATGTACCTCAACGCCGCCACCCAGGCCAACCTCAAGACTTTGGCCAGCCGCGGCATCCTGCTGTGGGGGCCGGACTCCGGCAGCCAGGCGTGCGGTGACGTGGGCCCAGGCCGGATGCTGGATCCCCTCGAGCTGGTTGAGCGCTGCTGCCAGCAACTCGCCGCCGAGCCACTGCTGGCCGGGGTCAGGCTGCTGCTCACCGCCGGGCCGACCCGCGAGGCGCTGGATCCGGTGCGCTACATCAGCAACCACAGCTCCGGCAAGATGGGCTACGCCATCGCCCGCGCAGCTCGTGAAGCGGGCGCCGAGGTGACGCTGGTGAGCGGCCCGGTGGCACTGGTCACCCCGGCGGGCGTCACCCGTGTCGACGTGGAGAGCGCCGAGCAGATGCATCAGGCGGTGATGAGCCGGGTCGGCGAGTGCGACCTCTTCATCGGCTGCGCCGCCGTCGCCGACTACCGCCCCGCGCAGGTGGCCAACCAGAAGATCAAGAAGACCGGTGACAACGACCAGATGCAGCTGACCCTGGTCAAGAACCCCGACATCATCGCCGCCGTGGGGGCTTTGTCAGACAAGCCCTTCACCGTCGGATTTGCCGCAGAAACCGTGGATGTGGAACAATACGCCCTCGACAAACTGCAGCGTAAGCGGCTGGACATGATCGCCGCCAACGACGTATCTCGTGCGGGCCAGGGCTTCAACGCCGATGACAACGCCCTGACCGTGTTCTGGCAAGGGGGTCAAGCACCCCTGCCCCTGGCCGATAAGCTGACGCTGGCTCGTCATCTCGTCGCCCTGATTGCAGACCACTACCGGCACTGAGCCAGTCAATCGACCACCTCCACTCCATTAAAAACGATTTATGACAACACAAATTGAACTGAAGATTCTGGATGCCCGCATCGGCACCGAGTACCCGCTGCCCGCCTATGCCACACCGGGTTCCGCCGGCATGGATCTGCGCGCCCTGCTGGATGCCCCGCTGACCCTGGCCCCGGGTGATACCACGCTAGTGCCGACCGGGCTGGCCATCCACATTCAGGATCCGGGCCTGTGCGCCACCATCCTGCCCCGCTCCGGTCTCGGCCATAAGCACGGCATCGTGCTGGGCAACCTGGTTGGCCTCATCGATTCCGACTACCAGGGCCAGCTGATGGTCTCGGTGTGGAACCGTGGCAATGACAGCTTCACCATGCAGCCCGGCGAGCGCATCGCCCAGCTGGTGATCATGCCGGTAGTTCAGGCCAGCTTCCAACTGGTCGATGAGTTCAATCAGAGCGAACGGGGTGAAGGCGGTTTTGGTTCTTCTGGTCGCCAATAACAGACCACACCAGCCCGTGCGGCGGTGCCTAATAACAGAATCAGGCCATTGTTTTTTTAGGGGAATCCATGGCAAGCAGTAATCAGAAACAGAGTCGGCGCGATCAGATCCTGCAGGCGCTCGCCCACATGCTGGAGACCAGCCCTGGCCAGCGCATCACTACGGCCCGTCTGGCGGCCGAGGTGGGGGTATCCGAGGCGGCTCTCTACCGGCATTTTCCCAGCAAGGCGAGGATGTTCGAGGGGCTGATCGACTTTATCGAGGATTCCCTGCTGTCACGGGTCAACCTGATCATGGCCGAAGAGAAGGACACCATGGCCCGCTGCCACCACATACTGCAGCTGCTGCTGGTGTTCGCCGAGCGCAATCCCGGCATCACCCGCATCCTCAATGGCGATGCCCTCTTGGGCGAGCACGACCGGCTGCGAGATCGTATCAGCGTCCTGTTCGACAAGCTGGAGACCCAGATCAAGCAGGTGCTGCGGGAAAAGCGGCTGCGTGAAGGCCAGGGCTTCCAGCTCGATGAGACCATGCTGGCCAACCTGCTGCTGGCCTATACCGAGGGACGCATCAGTCAGTTCGTCCGCTCCGAGTTCAAAATCAAGCCCACTGCCGGCTTTGAAGATCAGTGGCAGTTTATCCGCAGCCAGCTGCTGCAGAGCTGACAAGCTCAATTTGCAATCAGTAGCGGCAACGCCGCTCCAGACGGGTTGCAGTAAAGAGGGAGGCCTTGGCCTCCCTTGTTTTTTGTGGCACAAAAGAGGCGATGAGCACCAGATGCGACCCGGATTGTCGCATTCCAGTGTTAGATTCATGCGTCATAAACCTTTTATCGCCTGACAGGACACCCTATGGAACCCGAAATCATCACCGAAGCGCAGACCTGGCTGGTCAACAACCAGGGCCTGCTGATCGAGTATGCCGTCAACATCGCGGCCGCCCTGATCACCCTGCTGGTCGGCTATATCGCCGCCAACCTCATCAGCAGCGCCGTGGTCAAGGTGATGCAGTCCCGCAAGCTGGACACCACTGTCACCCACTTCGTCGGCAGTATCCTCAAGTACGCCATCCTGGTGTTCGTGGTGATCGCCGCGCTGGGCCGGGTCGGGGTGCAGACCGCTTCCTTCGTCGCCATTATCGGTGCCGCCGGTCTGGCCATCGGTCTGGCGCTGCAAGGTTCGCTCTCCAACTTTGCCGCCGGCTTTCTGCTCATCATCTTCCGCCCCATCAAGGCAGGGGAATTCATCGAGGTGGCAGGCACCAATGGCGTGGTGCAATCCGTTCAGCTCTTTACCACCACCCTCACCTCCGGTGACAACAAGATGGTGGTAGTGCCCAACTCCGCCATCCTCAACGGCACCATCGTCAACTACTCGCGCATGGATACCCGCCGCGTTGACATGACCTTCGGCATCGGCTACGGCTCGGATCTGCGCAAGGCCAAGCAGATCCTCGAGCGTCTGGTGAATGAAGAGCCACGCATCCTCAAGGAGCCGGCAGCCACTATCGCCGTCGCCGCGCTGGCCGACTCCTCGGTCAATATCGTGGTACGCCCCTGGGTCAAGACCGGCGACTACTGGGGTGTCTGGTTCGACTTCCACGAGAAGGTGAAGCTCACCTTTGATGCCGAAGGCATCGAGATCCCCTTCCCGCAGATGGTCATGCACATGCAAAAGCCGCAGGCCTGAGTCCCCTCCTGAATGTCACAATGCCAGCTTCCGGGCTGGCATTGTCGTTTCCGGCCCCCTGACGGGCATAAAAAATCCGGCCACCCGGGGCCGGACTTTGTTTTCAGCATGCCGGGGGCGTCGACTCACACCAGCCGACGAGCCACCCGGTTGAGCAGCGGTTGCACCAGCACATAGCCTCCCAGCACGGCACCGATCACTGCCAGCACGCGTAACGGCAAGGTAGGCGCCGCACTGGTCAGTACCATGGTCAGCAGGCCGATGAGGCCGGTGGCGATCAGGCTCAGAGCAAACAGGGACAACACAGCTTTCATAGCGATCTCCTCATTCCAGACAGTGGCCATCCCTGGGAGATCTCGTCCATTCGCTCATATGCTAGCCAGCCTCCGGGACCAACAACTTGCGCCTGCGCATGAAATGAGCAAAAAGGCGTCTGTCGAATACTCTTTTGGCTGCCAGGCCAAACTGCCACCCCACTCGCAGCCTGCCCTCGCCCTGAAAGCCCTTTCAGCGGCGGCAAGCCCGACCAAGTATGCGCAAACGCAAGATCCGGCTGCCATCAGTGACTCATAATCGCAGCGTTTTGGTTGTAAACTCGGTCGATGGCAGACAATTGGTAAAGCTCTGTTACACGGGCGGCGCAACTGGCCCGGTATAATGCTCGAATAATAAGGTTTGGCGGGAGCCTTGCCTGCAAGGTTCATACACAACTTGGAAGACTGATAATCCTATGAAAAACATCAATCCAACCCAGACCCAGGCCTGGCAGGCACTGGAAGCCCACTTTGCAGCGAACAAAGAGACCCGGCTCAAGGATCTGTTTGCCCAGGATCCCCAGCGTTTCGACAAATTCTCACTCACCTTCGGCGGCGACATTCTGGTCGATTACTCGAAGAACCTGATCACCGAAGAAACCCTCAAGTTGCTGGTTGATCTGGCCAAAGAGACCGATCTTCGCAGTGCGATCGACGCTATGTTCAACGGCGACAAGATCAACATGACCGAAGGCCGCTCGGTGCTGCACGTGGCCCTGCGCAACCGCTCCGACCGCCCCATCGAGAGCGACGGCAAGGATGTGATGCCGGAAGTGAACGCCGTGCTGGCCAAGATGAAAGGCTTCTGCGAGAAGATCATCTCAGGCGAGTGGAAAGGCTACACCGGCAAGGCGATCCAGCACGTGGTCAACATCGGTATCGGTGGCTCCGATCTCGGCCCGGTGATGATCACCGAGGCACTGCGTCCCTACAAAAACCACCTGCAGATGCACTTCGTCTCCAACGTCGATGGCACCCACATCGCCGAGACCCTGAAGAAGATCGATCCGGAAACCACCCTGTTCCTGGTAGCCTCCAAGACCTTCACCACTCAGGAGACCATGACCAACGCCCTGACCGCCCGCGACTGGTTCATCAAGATCGCCGGTGACAAGGCCCACGTTGCCAAGCACTTCGCTGCGCTCTCCACCAATGGCAAGGCCGTGGCCGAGTTCGGTATCGACACCAACAACATGTTCGAGTTCTGGGACTGGGTTGGCGGTCGCTACTCCTCCTGGTCTGCCATCGGCATGCCCATCGCCCTGTCAGTCGGTTTCGAAAACTTCGAAGCCCTGCTGCAAGGCGCCTTCGAGATGGACATGCACTTCGCCACTGCCTCCTATGAGCAGAACGTACCTGTGCTGCTGGCGCTGATCGGCCTGTGGTACAACAACTTCTACGGTGCCGAGTCCGAAGCCATCCTGCCGTACGATCAGTACATGCACCGCTTCCCTGCCTACTTCCAGCAAGGCAACATGGAGTCCAACGGCAAGTACGTGGATCGCAACGGCAAGCCGGTTGACTACCAGACTGGCCCCATCATCTGGGGTGAGCCGGGCACCAACGGCCAGCACGCCTTCTACCAGCTGATCCACCAGGGCACCAAGCTGATCCCCTGTGACTTCCTGGCGCCAGCCATCAGCCACAACCCGATCGGTGACCACCACCCGAAACTGCTGGCCAACTTCTTCGCCCAGACCGAGGCACTGGCCTTCGGCAAGAGCAAGGAAGAGGTCGAAGCCGAGTTCCTGGCTGCTGGCAAAACCCTGGAGCAGGTCAAGGATCTGGTGCCGTTCAAGGTGTTCGAAGGCAACCGCCCAACCAACTCCATCCTGTTCAAGAGCCTGACCCCGAAAACCCTGGGTGCCCTGATCACCATGTACGAGCACAAGATCTTCGTACAGGGCGCAATCTGGAACATCTTCTCCTTCGACCAGTGGGGCGTGGAGCTGGGCAAACAGCTGGCCAACAAGATCCTGCCGGAGCTGGGCAACAACGAAGCTGTCACCAGCCACGACTGCTCCACCAACGGTCTGATCAACACCTGGAAAGCGTGGAAAGCCTGATTTATCCAGCCTTTCTGAATGCAAAAGCCCCGCTCGATGAGCGGGGCTTTTTTATGGCCGGGTTTTCTGGTGGGCCGGTCGGGTGTCCAGCCCGACCGGCGACGGGGATCGTCACCCCCGCCCCTTCATCATCCAGCCCGATGCTGGCTTAACCGCCAACGGCGATGCGTTTCATGTCTTTCATGTAACCGCGCAGTACCTGACCGATCGCTTCGATGGGGTGGTTGCGGGTCGCCTCATTGGCTGCCAGCAGCGCCAGGTTATCGACGCTCTGCCCTTCCGCCTTGCTGGCACCCAGATCGCCCGCTTTCAGGGTCGGCATGAAATGCTCACGCAGCAAGGGCACGGCGGCGTTGGCGAACAGGTAGTTGCCGTACTCGGCGGTATCGGAGATGACCACGTTCATCTCGTACAGACGCTTACGGGCAACGGTGTTGGCGATCAGCGGCAGCTCGTGCAGGGATTCGTAGTAGGCAGACTCTTCATAGATACCGGAGGCCACCATGGTTTCGAACGCCAGCTCGACACCCGCCTTGACCATGGCCACCATCACCACGCCATTGTCGAAGTACTCCTGCTCGGCAATCTTGCCAGCGAACGCCGGGGCGTTTTCGAAGGCGGACTTGCCAGTCTCTTCGCGCCAGCCGAACAGCTTGGCATCGTCTTCGGCCCAGTCGGCCATCATGCCGCGGGAGAACTCACCGGCGATGATGTCGTCCATGTGCTTCTCGAACAGCGGGCGCATCAGGGTCTTGAGCTGCTCGGAGAGCTCGAAGGCGCGCAGCTTGGCCGGGTTGGAGAGGCGATCCATCATCAGGCTGATGCCACCCTGCTTCAGGGCTTCGGTGATGGTCTCCCAACCGAACTGGATCAGCTTGCCGGCATAGGCCTTGTCGGTCCCTTCGGCAACCAGCTTGTCGTAGCAGAGCAGGGAACCGGCCTGCAGCATGCCGCAGAGGATGGTCTGCTCGCCCATCAGGTCGGATTTCACTTCCGCCACGAAGGAGGACTCCAGCACCCCGGCACGGTCGCCGCCGGTGGCAGAGGCCCACGCCTTGGCGATGGCCATGCCTTCACCCTTGGGATCGTTCTCCGGGTGAACGGCAATCAGGGTCGGCACACCAAAGCCACGCTTGTACTCTTCACGCACTTCGGTACCCGGGCACTTGGGCGCCACCATCACGACGGTGATGTCGGAACGGATCTGCTGACCCTCTTCCACCACGTTGAAGCCGTGGGAGTAGCCCAGCGCGGCGCCCTGCTTCATCAGCGGCATCACGGTTTTGACGACGTCGGAGTGCTGCTTGTCCGGGGTCAGGTTCAGCACCAGATCGGCGGTCGGGATCAGCTCTTCATAGGTGCCGACCGCGAAGCGGTTGTCGGTGGCCTTCTGCCAGGAGGCGCGCTTCTCGGTGATGGCGGCCTTGCGCAGGGCGTAGGAAATATCCAGCCCGGAGTCGCGCATGTTCAGGCCCTGGTTCAGACCCTGGGCACCACAGCCCACAATCACCACCTTCTTGCCCTTCAGCACGTTGCAGCCGTCCGCGAACTCTTCGCGCTGCATGAAACGACACTTGCCCAGCTGGGCCAACTGCTGACGCAGGTTCAAGGTGTTGAAATAGTTAGCCATGGTGATTGCTCCGTTCGATTGATTCCATGCCGGATGGCGGCGTTGTCGAAACCACTATAGCGCGGGACACTTATTGCCTGAACTGATATATTCGAAACAGTACGTTGCAATAATTGAAACGTTAACCCTTCATCATCGCTGGCAGGATCTAGCGCCAGATGGCAGATGCCCAGGCTCTCGAGTAGAGATGCCGCACCAGGAGTTGAAAGATGGACCTTCGCAATCTCGAGCTGTTTCTCCACCTCGCCGACTCCCTCCACTTCGGCAAGAGCGCCGATGCCATGGCGGTCAGCCCCTCCACCCTCAGCCGCGCCATCCAGCGGCTGGAGCAGGAGACCGGCTGTGTGCTGTTCGAGCGGGACAACCGCTCGGTGCGGCTCACCCCGGCGGGCGAGAAGCTGCGCGAATTCGGCGGCGCCCTGCTGCAGGAGTGGCGCCAGCTCAAGCAGGAGCTCAAACGCAGCGACGAGCCGCTGCAGGGACGGCTGCGGGTCTTCTGTTCGGTCACAGCCAGCTACTTTCTGCTGCCCGAGGTACTGGAGCGCTTTCGCCGCCGTTATCCCCAGCTGGAGATCAAGCTGGAGACCGGCGACCCGGCGCTGGCGGTGGACAAAATCCTGGCCGACGAGGCCGATCTGGCCATCGCCGCCCGCCCGGATGCCCTCTCCTCCAAGCTGGAGTTTGCCAGCCTGCAGCAGGTGCCGCTGGTGTTCATCGCCCCCCGCACCGCACCGCAACAGAGCCAGTGGTTTTCTCAGGGAGAGCCAGACTGGGAGCGGCTGCCACTGATCCTCTCCGAGCAGGGGCTGGCCCGCAAACGCTGCGATCAGTGGCTGCGCAACAAGGGGATCGCCCCCAACATCTATGCGGAGGTGGCCGGCAACGAGGGGATTGTCGCCATGGTGGCGCTCGGCTTCGGAGTGGGGCTGGTGCCGGCGGCGGTGATCGACCACAGCCCCATGGGCGAAAAGGTACGTATTGTCGAGCCCAAACCGGCGCTCAAGCCGTTCGATGTCGGCATCGCCGTGCTCAAGAAGCGGTTGGAAGAGCCGCTGATCCGCGCCTTCTGGGATACGGCTCGGGGCCAGGGTTCACTGCGCTGACACGGCGGGCTGCGCCGGAGCATAAATGAGCGAAGGATCCTGCATCATGGCCCGGCTGCCGGCCGGCAGATCGGGATTGCTCAGCTCCAGCATCACCCGCCGATCGAGTTGCAGCCGCCGGATGGTGCTGCCAAAGCCCGCCTCGAATACCCGTTCATAGTCACCGGACTGACGGGCTCGCTGCAGGCCGAGCTCGATGCGCTTGGCCAGGTCCGGGTATTTGGGGGAGACGAAGAACAGCAGCGCCAGCGGATAGCGAAACACCAGATGCGGCTCGATGGCCAGATCCGGGTGCTGCTTGAGCTCCTCCTCAATCTCGATGACCGAGCGCAGGAAGCAGTCGAAGCGCTGCTTGCGCAACATGTTGAAGAGGGCATCGTAGAGGCTGCCCACCACCACGTTGAGACCGTTCTCCTTGAGCAGACGGGTATCAGGCCAGGATCTGTGCTGCCCGATGCGAAACCCGGCCTGCTGCCAGTCAGCCAGCGATCGTATGTTGGCGAACCGCCCCTCGTCCCCCTGCCGAATGAGGCACACCCGCCAGCCCAGCAACCCTTTTGCCAGCGGAACGTGGATGGCCAGCAGGGTACGCTCGCGCTCCTCATCGGGAGCAAACACCCCGACCTGCACCAACTCGCCGCTTTGCAGCTCCTTGACCGCCCGTCCCTGCTCCATCGGCGGGCTGGTAATCAGCCGATAGGGGCCGTATTCGGGCACGGTCAGATCGAGCGAGAGTCGCAGCAGACCGGCCACAGCAGGATTGGGATGGTCCAGCAGCAGGTTCCAGGCCCTGATGGATACCTCTGCCGCCGGCACGCTGCCGGCAAACAGCATGACGCAACACAACCAGATCCTGCTCATCGCGCACCTCCCCCACCATCCATTCACTATAACCTCAGGCCGGGCCCTCTTGACTCATTGCGCCACAGATGTGTGAGCCACTTCGTGTCAAATCTGACAATGGTCAGCCTGAAAAGCAGCGCACAGACTAGACTGGATGCTCAATCTGAATGGAACAAGGAGCCGCGCCATGATGCCTCATCTGATCGAAATCACCAGCTCGCTGCTGTTCGATGAGTATCTGCAGAGCCTGGGAGTAGCACAAACACAGCTTGATCAGGAGCAGGATATCTATCTGCAGGAGCGCCACCTGGCAGCGGTACGCCAGATTCAGGGTGAGCTGAAGTTTTACCTGCGAGCCAGCGCCCTGACCAGGCAGTGATCCGCAACCGGTCACAGAACCGGCGCTGAAAGCGTATTACACTGGCACCATCCGCCACCCACGGGAGTGCCCATGAAACCAAGCGGCCTGGATCGGCTCTTCAAACCCCAGTCAATCGCCGTCATCGGTGCCTCGACCGACCCGCAGAAAGCGGGTCACGTGGTGATAAGACACCTGCTCGCCGGCCAGTTCAAAGGCCCCATCCTGCCGGTCAGCCCGCACAACAAAGCCATCGCCGGTGTGCTGGCCTATGCCGATATCGACAGCCTGCCACTGGCCCCCGATCTCGCCATCGTCTGTACCCGGCGGGAACGGGTATTGACCCTCATCGAAGCGCTTGGCAAACGGGGAACGGGCGCTGCCATCATACTGGCGGCAGACTTCACTGCGCCGGAGCGGGAACAGCTGCAACAGCTCAGCCAGCAATACGGCATCCGCCTGCTCGGCCCCAACAGCATGGGGATGCTGCTGCCGGGTCAAGGCATCAATGCCAGCTTCTCACCGATAGCCGCCAAACCCGGTCAGGTTGCCTTTCTCTCCCAGTCTGCCGCCGTCAGCACCACCATCCTGGATTGGGCCAAACAGCATGAACTCGGCTTCTCGGCCTTCATCTCCCTTGGCGATCACTGCGACATCAACTTCGGCCAGTTGCTGGATCAGCTCTCCCGCGACAGCGTGACCCGCGCCATTCTGCTCTACATGGACAAGCTGCAGGACGCCCGCCATTTTCTCTCGGCCGCCCGCGCAGCTGCCCGCAACAAACCCATTCTGGTGCTAAAGAGTGGGCGCCATGAACCGGACAGCGGGCTCGACAACGTCTATGACGCCGCCATCCGCCGCGCCGGTATGCTGCGGGTGCGGGATACCCACGAACTGTTTGCCGCCGTCGAGACCCTGAGCCACTCCTTGACCCTCAAGGGGGAGCGGCTAGCCATCATCTCCAATGGCCGTGGCTTGGCCAACATGGCGATCGACAAGTTGCTGGAGCGGGGCGGCAAGCTGGCGATGCCGCCCCGCGATATCGGCAGCGATGCCGACATCAATGACTATCAACAGGCTCTCGACAACCTGCTGCAAGGGGATGAGGCTGACGCCATCCTGCTCATCCATGCCCCTTCACTCACCGCCCGTGGCGCCGCCCTGGCGCGCAATCTGATCGACTACGTCAAGCAGCACCCCAGGGCCAGACGCTTCAATATCCTGACCAACTGGGCGGGGGAATATTCGGCCCAGGAGGGGCGTCGTCTGTTCAGCGAGGCAGGCTTCCCCACCTACCGCACCCCTGAGAGCGCGGTCGCCGCCTTCATGCACATGGTGGAATACCGGCGCAACCAGAAGCAGCTGATGGAGACCCCCGCCTCCCTGCAGGGTGACAAGCTCAACCTCGAGCTGTGCCAGCAGTTGATCAGACAAGCGCTGGAACGCAAACAACTCACCCTCGACACCCATCTGGCACACCCCATTCTGCAGGCCGCTGGGCTCTCCACCCTGCCGACCTGGATCGTCTCCGATGCCATCGAAGCCACCCTCACCGCAGAGCAGATCGGCTATCCGGTGGCAGTCAAGCTGCGCTCGCCGGACATCCTCCACAAGTCGGCGGTACACGGTGTCATGCTCAACCTGCGTACCTCGGCCGAAGTCGCCCAGGCTGCGGATGCCATTCTGGATCGAGTCAGGCAGCACGATCCCGGTGCCCGCATCGAAGGCCTGCTGGTGCAGCGCATGGCGCGGCGCAGCGGCGGATTGGAGCTGCGGATCCGGCTGCAACAAGATCCCGTATTCGGCCCTGTCATCCTGCTCGGCGAGTCAGGGGCTGAGCCGCAGGAGATGATGGCAGCCTTGCCGCCGCTGAACCAGGCGCTGGCACGCTACCAGATCATTGGGGCGCTCAAGAGCCGCAAGATCCGCGAGCAGGCCAGTCCGGAGCGACTCGATATCGATGCCCTCGGCCAGGTGCTGTGCCAATTGTCGGAGCTCCTGCTCGCTTTCCCCGAGATCCAGCAGCTGGATCTGCACCCACTGCAGGCCTGCGGCGCCGAAATGGTGGTACTGGATGCCAGCCTGACTCTGCAACCTGCTGAAGAAGGCCGTTGCAGACTGGCTATCCGCCCCTATCCCACCGAACTGGAAGAGGGGGCCTGGCTCAAGGATCAGAACCATGTGCTGTTGCGCCCGATTCGGCCAGAGGATGAACCGGCTCACAAGCAGTTTGTACTCAAGGTATCGGACGAAGACAGGTACAAGCGCTTCTTCGCCGACGTGGGGGAGCTGGGACATGAAGAGCTGGCCCGCATGACCCAGATCGATTACGACCGGGAGATGGCGTTTGTCGCCGTGGGGCAGGATGGTCCGTTCGACCAGCAGATCCTGGGGGTAGTACGAGCCATTTCCAACCCGGACCTGTCTGATGCAGAGTTTGCCATCCTGGTGCGCTCCGACCTGAAAGGGCTGGGGCTTGGCAAGCTGATGATGGAGAAGATAGTGCGCTATGCCAGAGAGCGCGGCATTGGCCAGCTGTCTGGCATGACCATGCCTAGCAACCGCGGCATGATCAACCTAGCCAAACGGCTTGGTTTCAAGATTGATATCCAGCTGGAAGATGGGGTAGTCAACATGGAGCTGCCCTGCGCCAGTCAAGGACAGGCATAAAGCAGAGAAATCCGCAGTTTATGACCATAAGTCGCGGATTTTAGATAATAAAAAACCCCGCTCAGATGAGCGGGGTTTCTCGTGTTGGGTGCCTGGCAGTGTCCTACTCTCGCATGGCGAATGCCACACTACCATCGGCGCTACCGCGTTTCACTTCTGAGTTCGGCATGGGTTCAGGTGGTTCCACGGCGCTATGGCCGCCAGGCAAATTCTTAATCTAGAAAGCTGATGTGAATAACGACTTAGTCATTATCACTGAATTAGTAGTTCGCTTGGTATTTGCTACAAGCCTTAGAACACTTCTTGGGTGTTGTATGGTTAAGCCTCACGGGTAATTAGTATGGGTTAGCTCAACACGTCGCCGCGCTTACACACCCCACCTATCAACGTTGTGGTCTCCAACGGCCCTTTAGGACCCTCAAGGGGTCAGGGATGACTCATCTCAGGGCTCGCTTCCCGCTTAGATGCTTTCAGCGGTTATCGATTCCGAACTTAGCTACCGGGCAGTGCCACTGGCGTGACAACCCGAACACCAGAGGTTCGTTCACTCCGGTCCTCTCGTACTAGGAGCAACTCCCTTCAATCATCCAACGCCCACGGCAGATAGGGACCGAACTGTCTCACGACGTTCTGAACCCAGCTCGCGTACCACTTTAAATGGCGAACAGCCATACCCTTGGGACCGACTTCAGCCCCAGGATGTGATGAGCCGACATCGAGGTGCCAAACACCGCCGTCGATATGAACTCTTGGGCGGTATCAGCCTGTTATCCCCGGAGTACCTTTTATCCGTTGAGCGATGGCCCTTCCATTCAGAACCACCGGATCACTATGACCTACTTTCGTACCTGCTCGACCTGTCCGTCTCGCAGTTAAGCTGGCTTATGCCATTGCACTAACCTCCTGATGTCCGACCAGGATTAGCCAACCTTCGTGCTCCTCCGTTACTCTTTGGGAGGAGACCGCCCCAGTCAAACTACCCACCAGGCACTGTCCGCGACCCGGATTCACGGGCCTGCGTTAGAACATCAAACATACAAGGGTGGTATTTCAAGGACGGCTCCAGCGCAACTGGCGTCACGCCTTCAAAGCCTCCCACCTATCCTACACATGTAGGTTCAATGTTCAGTGCCAAGCTGTAGTAAAGGTTCACGGGGTCTTTCCGTCTAGCCGCGGGTACACCGCATCTTCACGGCGAATTCGATTTCACTGAGTCTCGGGTGGAGACAGCATGGCCATGGTTACACCATTCGTGCAGGTCGGAACTTACCCGACAAGGAATTTCGCTACCTTAGGACCGTTATAGTTACGGCCGCCGTTTACCGGGGCTTCGATCAAGAGCTTCGCTTGCGCTAACCCCATCAATTAACCTTCCGGCACCGGGCAGGTGTCACACCCTATACGTCCACTTTCGTGTTTGCAGAGTGCTGTGTTTTTGATAAACAGTCCCAGCCATCTGGTCACTGCGACTCCCAACTGCTCCATCCGCAAGGGACTTCACTGTCAAGAGCGAACCTTCTCCCGAAGTTACGGTTCTATTTTGCCTAGTTCCTTCACCCGAGTTCTCTCAAGCGCCTTGGTATTCTCTACCCGACCACCTGTGTCGGTTTGGGGTACGATGACTTGTAATCTGAAGCTTAGAGGCTTTTCCTGGAAGCAGGGCATCAATGGCTTCCGCACCGTAGTGCGTTCGTCTCGTGTCTCAGTGTTGTGTCTCCGGATTTGCCTAGAAACACCACCTACGCACTTTCACCAGGACAACCGTCGCCTGGCCCACCTAGCCTTCTCCGTCCCCCCATCGCAATTACAAGTCGTGCAGGAATATTAACCTGCTTCCCATCGACTACGCCTTTCGGCCTCGCCTTAGGGGTCGACTCACCCTGCCCCGATTAACGTTGGACAGGAACCCTTGGTCTTCCGGCGAGGAGGCTTTTCACCCCCTTTATCGTTACTTACGTCAGCATTCGCACTTCTGATATCTCCAGCATGCCTCTCGACACACCTTCGCAGACTTACAGAACGCTCCCCTACCACTCACGCTTAGCGTGAATCCGCGGCTTCGGTGCCTGGTTTGAGCCCCGTTACATCTTCCGCGCAGGCCGACTCGACTAGTGAGCTATTACGCTTTCTTTAAATGATGGCTGCTTCTAAGCCAACATCCTAGCTGTCTGAGCCTTCCCACATCGTTTCCCACTTAACCAGAACTTTGGGACCTTAGCCGGCGGTCTGGGTTGTTTCCCTCTTCACGACGGACGTTAGCACCCGCCGTGTGTCTCCCGGATATTACTTACTGGTATTCGGAGTTTGCATGGGGTTGGTAAGTCGGGATGACCCCCTAGCCCAAACAGTGCTCTACCCCCAGTAGTATTCGTCCGAGGCGCTACCTAAATAGCTTTCGGGGAGAACCAGCTATCTCCGAGTTTGATTGGCCTTTCACCCCCAGCCACAGGTCATCCCCTAACTTTGCAACGTTAGTGGGTTCGGTCCTCCAGTTGATGTTACTCAACCTTCAACCTGCCCATGGCTAGATCACCCGGTTTCGGGTCTACACCTTGCAACTAGACGCCCAGTTAAGACTCGGTTTCCCTACGGCTCCCCTATACGGTTAACCTCGCTACAAAATGTAAGTCGCTGACCCATTATACAAAAGGTACGCAGTCACCCCGAAGGGCTCCCACTGCTTGTACGTACACGGTTTCAGGTTCTATTTCACTCCCCTCACAGGGGTTCTTTTCGCCTTTCCCTCACGGTACTGGTTCACTATCGGTCAGTCAGGAGTATTTAGCCTTGGAGGATGGTCCCCCCATATTCAGACAGGATGTCACGTGTCCCGCCCTACTCGATTTCACATCAAGGTTGTTTTCGTGTACGGGGCTATCACCCTGTATCGCCGGCCTTTCCAGGACCGTTCCACTAACTTCCAAGATGCTTAAGGGCTAATCCCCGTTCGC